>NZ_LR733289.1:2164195-2222788 GCF_902506025.1 Arthrobacter sp. 8AJ
GCGTCATACAGCGATTCGACCGCAACGGAAAGGGCCTGCTCGGCCGTGAGATTGGGCCGCCAAAGCTTCTTCAGCGCACCGCGCGCGAAGACGGAGCCGGAGCCGACGGTGTGGTGTTCGTGTTCCTCGTACCTGCCGCCGGTGACGTCATAGGAAAACAGCCGGCCGACGCCTGCGCTGGTGTCGAAACCGGCGAACAGGGGCACCACTGCCAGGCCCTGCAGGGCCAAGGGAAGGTTGCCCCTGATCATGGCACCCAGCCGGTTTGCCTTGCCTTCAAGGCTGAGCTGGGTTCCTTCTATCTTTTCGTAGTGCTCAAGTTCAACCTGGAAAAGCCGGGTCAGGTCAATTGCTATGCCGGCTGTTCCGGCAATGCCGAGGACGGAGAAGTGGTCAGCCGGGAAGACCTTCTCGATGTGCCTGCTCGCAATGACGTTCCCCATGGTTGCCCGCCGGTCGCCCGCCATCAGGACGCCGCCGCCGTAGCTCATGGCAACGATGGTGGTGGCATGGGGAACCTGAACCGGGGCAGCCACCGACGCACCACCCTGGAGGGACCGGCTGAAAGGCAGTAGCTCAGGCCGGTCCCGCTGCAGGTGCTCGGTAAAGGACGAGGTGGCGTTGGCGGCTACCTGGTTGGCGGTTGATTCCTGCACTCATCACTCCTTGAACGTGGTACTTCAACGTCGGTACAGATCCCGGCCGTCCGCGGCTTCCGCCACCCAGCCGTCCGGGTTATTGGCCGCCCTTTTGGACGAATGCCCGGACGAACTCCTCGGCGTTGGATTCCAGGACGCCGTCGATCTCGTCGAGAAGGTCGTCCACGCCTTCGGTCGATGCCGATGCCTGTGCCTCGGGCGGTGCCGGGGGTGCCTCGGGGATGTCTTCGTCGACCTGGCTGTCCCGTGACTGCGGCTGCTGCTGCTCCTGGCCTGCCATTGGTTTCCCTCCTTCTTCCGTCGGTGGATCCGGCGGATCCTCCGATATGCCCATCCTGCCACGGGACGGGCGTTCCGGCGCGGTTTACGCCGCAGGCGGAGTGCTGTTGTGTCCCAGCAGTTCGCCGAGGAACGGTCCCGCTTCCCGGTAGCGTTCGAACAACGCTCCGGTCAGTGCTTTGGTTCCCCTCAGTGGCTCCCTGGTGGGCACGCGCTGGAGCCTCCCGTAGCCGGGCACGTCGAAGATCACCGAGTCCCAGCTGGCGCCTACAACGTCCTTGCCAAAGCTGCTGATGCACTTTCCCCGGAAGAACGCCCGGGTATCGGCCGGAGGCTCCGCGACGGCAGCGGCAATGGCGGAATCATCAACGACGCGCTGCATCCGGTTCCGGGACAGGAGCCGGTAGTAGAGGCCCTTCTCGGGCCTGATGTCGGCCCACTGGAGGTCAACCAGGCCCAGCCGGGCGTCGCTCCACTCCAGTCCGTCGCGCTGGCGGTAGCCGTCCAGCAGGGAAAGTTTGGCCAGCCACTCCACGGAGGTGGCGGCGGCAGCCCTGTCACTGTCGAGCTGGGTCAGAACCGACGCCCACCGTTCCAGGACCTCATGGGTATGGCCGTCGCCGTCCACGGCGTCACCCACTCCGGTGTCCTGGGCGAGCTTCGCTGCGGCCTCGTGGTACATCCACTGAAGGTCCAGGGCCGTCACGCGCCTGCCGTCCAGCAGGCGAAGCCTGGCGGTCAATGAGGTGTCGTGGCTTACCGTCTTGAGTGCTGCGACGGGCTCGTAGACCTCGATCTTGGGAGCGAGGCCGGCCTCGATGAGGCTGAGGACCAGGGCGGTAGTGCCGAATTTGAGGTAATTGGACACCTGGCTGAGGTTGGCGTCCCCGATGATCACGTGCAGGCGCCGGTATTTGTCGGCTGTGGCGTGGGGCTCGTCCCTGGTGTTGATGATGGGCCTGCGGATGGTGGTTTCCAGGCCCACCTCGGCCTCAAAGAAGTCGGCCCGCTGACTGATCTGGAAGCCCGGGGTGGAGCTGTCCTGGCCTATTCCCAACCGGCCGGCCCCGCACACCACCTGCCGGCTGACGAAGAACGGTGTCAGCCCCCGCACGATGTCTCCGAACGGTACTGACCTGGGCATCAGGTAGTTCTCGTGCGAACCGTACGACACGGACTTGTTGTCCGTGTTGTTTTTGTAAAGGTTGACCGGCGGCAGCGCCGGATCCGCGGCCAGCCGGCGAACGGCGGCGAGACCCACCAGATCGCCGGCAGCGTCCCAGGCCACGGCGTCACGGGGATTGGTGACCTCCGGGCTGGAGTACTCGGGATGGGCGTGGTCGACATACAGCCGGGCCCCATTGCCGAGGACCATGTTCATCAGGAGGGTCCCCGATTCATCCTGCCCGTCGAGCTCCAACTCCTCGCGGCCGTATGCCAGGGCCACCGCCTCAGCGTCGAGCACCGGCGGCTGGTCGGTCAGTTGGCTGGGATGGGCGGCACCACGGTCCACGGTCCACCCCCGGGCATCGTGCAGCGGCTCTTCATCCGTGTAGTCCCACCGGGTCTCCGCTCCGCCGGCCGCCCGCTGGCGGGTGACCTGGGCGTAGGCCTGGACCACGCGGGCGCTCATCATCGTGGCGTTGGCGGAAGGGGCGGACGGAGCGTGGATACCGTATTCGGTTTCGGCTCCCATGACCCGCATGGCCCCGCCGGCGGGGAGGGCTTCCCCGCCGGCGGATCCGTGTGAAACCGTCACAGATACTGTCCTGTGGTGGGCATGGTTTCGATGGACTTGCCGGGCTCCTGGCCGGCTTTGCCCTGCACAATGGTCCGGATATAGGTGATCCGTTCACCCTTCTTACCGGAGATGCGTGCCCAGTCGTCAGGGTTGGTGGTGTTGGGCATGTCTTCATGCTCACGGAACTCGTCCACCACCGCCCGCAGCAGGTGCTCGATCCGGAGCCCCTTCTGGTGCGAGGTCAGCAGGTCCTTGATGGCGTACTTCTTGGCCCGGTCCACCACGTTCTGCACCACGGCGCCGGAGTTGAAGTCCTTGAAGTACAGCATCTCGGTGTCACCGTTGGCGTAGGTGACCTCCAGGAACTCATTGGACTTGTCCGTGGAGTACATGGCTTCCACGGTGCGCTGGACCATGGCGTCAACGGTGGCCTGGACGTCACCGTTGTGTTCGGCGAGGTCCGATTCGTGGAACGGCAGGTCCGGCGTGATGTATTTGTTGAAAATATCGGCCGCTGCCTCCGCGTCAGGCCGCTGGATCTTGACCTTCACGTCCAGCCGTCCCGGACGGAGGATTGCGGGGTCGATCATGTCCTCGCGGTTGGACGCGCCGATGACGATCACGTTGTCCAGGCGTTCCACACCGTCAATCTCACTGAGGAGCTGGGGCACGATGGTGGTTTCGACGTCGGACGAGATGCCGGTGCCGCGGGTGCGGAACAGCGAGTCCATTTCATCGAAGAAGACCACCACGGGGCTGCCGTCGGAGGCCTTTTCCCGGGCGCGGGAGAAGATCAGGCGGATGTGACGCTCGGTTTCACCAACGTACTTGTCCAGGAGTTCGGGCCCTTTGATGTTCAGGAAGTAGCTCTTGAGGTCCACGTTCCCGGAGCGCTCGGCGGCGCGGGCAGCGAGGGAGTTGGCAACGGCCTTGGCAATGAGCGTCTTGCCGCAGCCCGGAGGGCCGTACAGGAGGATGCCCTTGGGGGCTTTGAGGCCATGCTCCCGGTAAAGGTCCGGGTGCAGGAACGGAAGTTCCACGGCGTCGCGGATCTGCTCGATCTGGGGGCCGAGGCCACCGATGTCCTCGTAGGTAATGTCCGGAACTTCCTCAAGGACCAGGTTTTCCACCTCTGAGCGGGGCACCTTCTCCAGCGCGTATCCGGTCCGTGAATCCACGGACAGGGCATCGCCAACCCGGAGCTTCTCGGACAGGAGTGCACCGGAAAGCCGCACCACGCGTTCTTCGTCCGCGCGGCCCACCACCAGGGCGCGGTCACGCCCCAGCATTTCCTTCAGGGTGGCCAGTTCACCGGCGCGTTCGTAGCCCAGGCCCGCGACGATCAGGAGGGCTTCGTTCAGCAGCACTTCCTGGCCCACGGAAAGCTGGTTGATGTTCACCAGCGGGCTGATGCCCACGCGCATCTTCCGGCCCGCGTTGAAGATGTCCACCGACTCCTCCGTGGCGGCCTGGCCGCTGTTGCCCGGAGCCGGCTGCCGTTTCGGGTTGATCTGGAGGATGGTGCCGAAGCTGTAGGGCGGCTGCCCTTCCTGGTCCAGGGCATTTTTCAGCCGGAGGATCTCTGCCTTCGCAGTTTCGAGCATGCTGACCAGCTTGGAGTTGTTCTGCGTTGCCGCTGCCAACTGGCGGTCGATGTGCCTGAGCTTGTCCCGAAGTATGTTGACCTGGCGGTCAGCAACCGAGAGGTCGTTGGCGGCAGACTGCTCTGCCGGTGTACGTCCGGAGTCCTGGTTTGGTGTCTCCATGATGTATCAGCCCCTTCCTGCGCTTCTCTTAAGACATTAGTCCCAAGAGGGCGGGTAGGGATGGAGACTCCCGAAATGTGGACTAGTTCGTAACCTCGGGGTTGTCCACCACGTTGGTCCCGGCGATGGCGTCCCGGGCGGCGCGCCGGAGTTTCTTGTCCGACACAGCCCGCTCCCCTACCGCACCGGGAGTCCAGGCGTTGACGTCCTCTTCGTTGAACTCGGTCTTTGACGGGCGGCGCTTGACCGAGATGCCGGTGACGCCGTCTGCGAGCCGCCGGGTGACCAGCAGGAATCCCGTGTGGGCCACCATGCGGTGGTCCGGGCGCACGGCGAGTCCTTCAAGGTGCCAGCCGCGGACCATCGACTCCCAGGCGTCGGGCTCGGTGAAACGGCCGTCGGCCCGGATGGCTTCCGCGGTACGTGAGAGCTGGGTGACCGTGGCGACGTAGTTGATCCACACGCCGCCGGGGGCAAGCACCGTGGCGACGGCGTCGAGGCACTCCCAGGGTGCCAGCATGTCCAGGACGACGCGGTCCACGGAGCCCGGTTCCTCGGCCTTGACCACTTCCTCCTGGAAGTCGCCGAGGGAAATCTGCCAGGCGGGGTGCGGGCCGCCGAAGATGGTTTCAACGTTGCCGCGGGCGATGTCAGCGAACTCTTCACGCCGCTCAAAGGAGTGCAGGTAGCCGTTGTCCCCCACCGCGCGGAGCAGCGAAATGGACAGGGCGCCGGAGCCCACGCCTGCTTCAACTACGCGTGCGCCGGGGAAGATGTCCGCCATGGTGACAATCTGGCCGGCGTCCTTGGGATAGACGACGGCGGCACCGCGCGGCATGGAGAGCACGAAATCAGACAGCAGGGGCCGGAGGGTCTGGTACTGCTGGCCCACGTTGTTCACCACGACCGAGCCGTCAACCTTGCCGATGATTTCGTCGTGGTTCAGGAAACCGCGGTGGGTGTGGAAGGCACCCCCGCGTTCCAGCGTGATGGTGTTCATGCGGCCGCGTTCGTCCGTCAGCTGGACGCGTTCGCCCTCCCGGAAAGGGCCCCGGCGACGGGCAGCGCCCACCGGCTGCGAGCCGCTGGCGGCAGCACCGGCTTGCGCTGCTCCCTTGGCGTCGTTGACGGCAGTTTCGCTGCTCATGATTCTTCCTCGCTCCTGTAAACCTGTTGTGCCGCGGCCCTGATGGTCCCTGGGGACGCTGGGCTTCCGCGGCAATGCACGACCGGCAGGTAACTCTACCGGGTCTGGCCCTGCGGGTGCCTATCGTTGCGGGGGCGCTTTCCGGTGATGGCTGCGAGGACAGCCTCCTGCGTCAGCAGCCCGGTGACCGTTCCGTTGTGGTCCACAACAGCGTAATGGCGTCCCTCAAGCTGGGAAAGGAACTGGATCAGCTCCTGCCCTTTGGACCATTCCGGAATGTAGGCTCCGGCAGCCAGGGGGAACGAAATGGCGGTGACGGGCGTGGTATCCGCCGCAGCGCCGGGTACGGATGCGAGGGCTCCCGGGTCCACCACGCCCTGCGGCCGTCCGTCCGGTCCGCAGACCACCACGGACTTTGTTCCCGCTGCGCCCAGGCGGAGGGCGTCCCGGACCGTGCCGGTGGAAGGAACGCCGGCAGCCGGCGTCGCCAGGGCTGCGGCGCTGACCAGCGGCAGCCGGCCGCGCAGCGTGCCCTGCTGGATGGACGCCGACGCGCCCATCCACAGGAACCCGCCCACCAGGATGGTGATCATGAGGAGGCTGAAGTCCGGCTGGTCACCGGCGAGGAACGGACGCAGGAGGAACCAGTAGGCAATGGCGAGGACGATGATCCGGCCGCCCCAGCCGGCCGCGACGGTTCCCTTTGCCTGGCTGCCGGTGGCCTTCCAGACGATGGATTCGACCAGCCGGCCGCCATCCAGCGGCAGGCCGGGCAGAACGTTGAAGACACCGATGAGGAAGTTGGCCCACATGAAGATGTTCGTGAGGATTTCGGCGACGCTTCCCAGGCTGTTCGTGCCGAGCAGCAGCCAGGCTCCGCCGGCCAGGACGAAGTTGGCGGCCGGCCCGGCCAGCGCAACCAGCACAGACCGTCCCGGTGAAGAGGTGAAGCTTTCGAACTGGGTGTGGCCGCCCCAAAGGTTCAGGACGATCTTTTGGGTCGGCCAGCCGTAGATTTTCGCCGTCAGGGCGTGGGCGAGCTCGTGGACGAGGACAGAGATGAGGAGCAGGACGGCGTAGGCAAAGGCCACGAGGTAGGCGCTCACGCCCAGCATGGGGTTGTTCCGCGCCAGAACCGGCCCATAGACGATTACCGTGAAGGCCGCGATCACGAACCACGAGTACGCGAGGACAATAGGCACGCCGGCGATGCGGCCCAGCGGAATGCCTTCACGCCGCGCCGGGCTGTCGGATTTGGCGCTTTGCCGGGCATCCGGTTCAGCCACGGGCGTCACCGGTGGAAGCCGCGGGAGCGCCCGCGGCGCCGGCCCGCGGAAGCAAGGCCTCCAGTTCGGTGAGGCTGCGGCCCGAAAGGGTGTCCCAGAGCTCGTAGCTGTGGTGCTCAGGCAGCGGGACAATATGAGGCACGGCAACCGTGGCGACGCCGGAGGCTACGGCCGCAGCCACGCCGGGTACGGAGTCTTCGAGGGCTACGCAGTGGTGGATTCCGAGGTCGGGATCGTTCTCCTGCAGGAGCTCGACGGCGGTCAGGTACGCCTCCGGGTGCGGCTTGCCCTGGCTCACGGTGTCACCGGTGACTACGACGTCGAAGTACGGCCGGGGAAGGTTCGCCACCACTTCGCGGGCCAGTGGGCCCTCGGACATGGTGACCAGGGCGCAGCGCACGCCGGCAACGTGCAGTTCCTCAAGGAGTTCGCGGGCGCCAGGACGCCACGGCACTTCCTGCTGGACGCTGCTGATGACCTGCGCAGTCAGGGTGTCGATGATTTCGCGGATTTCCAGTTCGACGCCGGCCCGCTGGAGCAGGCCCGCGGAGAATGTCAGTGACTGGCCAACCAGCTGCATTGCCTGGTCATGGCTCCATGTTCCCCCGTGCGCCTCCACCAGCGCGTGCTCCGCGGCAATCCAGTATGGCTCGGTGTCCACGATGGTCCCGTCCATGTCCCACAGGACGGCTTTGAGCGGGGAACTGGCGGCAGGAAATGGCATAACGCCAGTCTACGGTGCGTGGCTGGGCGGAGGCTGTGGGCTACGCCCTTGGCGAATATGCCATGGACCGGGCCTGCTGTGGACGGGTTTCAGGGGATTTGCGGCGCTTCATTCCATGCGCGGGCAAGCACCTTGGACGTAGGGTGAAGAAATGAATAGCTTCGAGGGAGACACCGCCGAACAGGGTGCCGGACCCGAGCGGGAACGGTTCCTGCAGCCAGTGGCTGACGGACAGCGCGTAACTGTGATGCTTGCCGCCTTTGAGGGGTGGAACGATGCCGGAGAAGCAGCCAGCGATTCGCTGCGCTACCTGAACAAACTGTGGGGCGGCAAGAAGGTCGCTTCCATTGATGCAGACGAGTACTACGACTTTCAGTTCACGCGGCCCACGGTGCGCAGGAATGCTGCCGGTGAGCGGAAGATCAAATGGCCTTCCACCCGGATCTACAAGGCCAGTGCACCGAACTCCAATGTGGACGTCATCTTTGTGCAGGGGACGGAGCCGTCCTATAAATGGCGGGCCTATACGGCGGAGCTGCTGGTCCATGCCGAGGCGCTGAATGTCGACTATGTGGTGCTGGTGGGCGCGCTGCTGGCGGATGTTCCGCACAGCCGCCCGATTCCGGTGAGCACGTCCTCGGATGACGCTCCGCTCCGGGAGCGCATGAACCTCGAAGCGTCGCAGTATGAGGGCCCGGTGGGGATTGTGGGTGTCCTGTCCGAGGTGGCACTCCTGGCGGGACTCCCTACTGTGTCGTTGTGGGCGGCCGTACCGCACTATGTGGCCCAGGCGCCCTCCCCCAAGGCGCAGCTTGCCCTCCTGCACCGCATCGAGGAGTTGCTGCAGGTGCCGCTGGACACCCACGAGCTGGCCGAGGAAGCGGATGCCTGGGAGCGCGGCGTGGACGAACTCGCTACCGAGGACCCGGAGATTGCTGCCTACGTGCGGCAGTTGGAGGAAGCGAAGGACACTGCCGACCTCCCTGAAGCGAGTGGCGAGTCCATTGCCCGTGAATTTGAGCGGTACCTGAAGCGGCGGGGCCAGGACCGCCCCTGACGTTGACGCACTGACTTGCCTAACGGGAAGGGCCCGGCCGGGAGCAATCGCGGCCGGGCCCTTCCCGTCTGCCGTAATGTGCGGACGCGTTAGAGCCGGATGCCCAGGAGGGCGTCCACCGCGTCCTTTACCAGGGCCGCGTCAGCGGGGCTGGCGGCAGCACCGGCGTCGTTCGCGTTCCGTGCCCAACGCGAGACCGCGGCAACCGCTGCCGGCGCATTCAGGTCGGCTGCCAGCGCCTCCCGCATCTCGGCCAGCAGCTGCTGGCCCGAGCCCTCGGGAGCGTGGTCAAGGGCTTTCCGCCACGCTGCAAGGTCGGCCTTGGCGGCCTGGAAGCCTTCGTCGGTCCAGGACCAATCGGAGCGGTAGTGGTGGGCCAGGATCGCCAGCCGTATTGCTGCCGGGTCCTCGCCGGCTGCGCGGAGCCCGGAGACCAGCACCAGGTTGCCCTTGGACTTGCTCATCTTTTCGCCGTCGAGGCCCACCATGCCCGCGTGGGCGTAGTGCTTGGCCAGGGGGACCCCAGCCAGGGAGTAAGCGTGGCCGGCGCCCATTTCGTGGTGCGGGAAGATCAGGTCCGATCCGCCGCCCTGCACGGTGAAGGGTGCGGGCAGGTACTTCTGCGCGATCACGGTGCACTCGATGTGCCAGCCGGGCCGTCCCGGTCCCAGGCTTCCACCGGGCCAGCTCGGCTCACCCTCGCGTTCCACCCGCCACAGCAACGGGTCAAGAGCCTGCCGCTTTCCGGCGCGGCCCGGATCCCCGCCGCGCTCGGCGAAGAGCTCCAGCATGGCGCTTTCGCCAAGGTGGGAAATGGATCCCAGGGCCCAGGCATCAGGTGCCGTTGACTGCTTGCCGGCGGCTTCGACGTCGTAATAGACATCCCCGTCAGGTTCGCCGTTGGTGCCGGCCACCCTGTATGCCAGCCCCATGCTGACCAGGCGTTCCACTTCGGGGACGATCAGGCCAATGGATTCGACGGCGCCGACGTAGTTGTCCGGCGCCAGGACGTTCAGCGCCTCCATATCGGTCTGGAAGAGTTCCACCTGTTCCGCGGCGAGGTCGCGCCAGTCGACGCCGGTGGCGGTGGCACGTTCCAGCAGGGGGTCATCCACGTCAGTGACGTTCTGTACGTAGGAGACCTCGCTGCCGGCATCGCGCCAGGCGCGGTTCAGGAGGTCAAAGGCGACATAGCTGGCCGCGTGCCCCATGTGGGTTGCGTCATAGGGCGTGATGCCGCAGACATACATGGAAGGCCTGGCCTCCCGTTCCAGGGCCACCTCTCGGCCCGCCGCGGTATCGAACAACCGGATGGCGGGGATGTTTCCGGGCAGGGCAGGCACAGGGCGGGAAGTCCAGGATTTCACATGCCAAGCCTAGTCCTAGGCGCTGATGACGCCGAAACCGAGGAGCAGGTACAGCGCGAGTCCAAGGAAGATCCGGTACCAGACAAAGAGCCGGTAGCTGCGGGTGGACACGAACTTCAGGAACCAGCCGATGATGACGTAACCCACTAGCAGGGCGATCACGGTGGCAAGCGCGGTCTCCGGCAGGCCGAAGGGCCCGGAGATCCCTTCCTTGGTAACCACCTTGTACAGCTGGTACAGCCCGCTGCCGAAGACCGCGGGGATGGCGAGCAGGAACGAGTACCGGGCCGCTGCCTCACGGGTGTAGCCCATCAGCAGGCCCGCGGTGATGGTGCCGCCGGAGCGGGAGACGCCGGGAATAAGGGCCAGGGCCTGCGCCAGGCCGTACAGCATGCCGTGCTTGTAGGTCAGGTGGGCAAGGTCCCGCTTTTGGGCGCCGATTGCGTCTGCCACGGCAAGGATGAGGCCGAAGACAATGAGCATGGTGGCCACGATCCACATGCTGCGGAGTACGGACTCGATCTGGTCCTGGAAGAGGAGCCCCAGGACGATGATGGGCAGGCTGCCCAGAATTACCAGCCAGCCCATCCGGGCGTCAGGGTCCTGTCGAGACACCTTGCCCGTAAGGGAGCCGGCCCAGGCCTTGACGATGCGGACGATGTCACGCCAAAAGAAGATCAGTACGGCGGTCTCCGTGCCGAGCTGGGTGATGGCCGTGAAGGCTGCCCCCGGGTCCTCTGCGTTGGGGAGGAATTCGCCCACGATCCGCAGGTGTGCGCTTGATGAAATCGGTAGAAATTCGGTCAGTCCCTGCACTAGGCCCAGCAGGGCCGCTTCAAACCAGTTCACGCTAAGACCCTACGGCATGGCAGCGCCGCTCCTGGCCGTAAGCTTGCTGCTATGCAGCAGCGTTACGTCGGCAACAGTGGATTGCGAGTTTCAGCCCTCTCCCTTGGCACCCGGTCCTGGGGTGGCGACACCGACGAACAGGACGCCTCGGAACTGCTGCGCACTTTCCTTGATGCCGGCGGCCGGCACGTGGACACGTCGGCGTCCTACGCGGGCGGCGGCTCGGAGGCGATCCTTGGCTCACTCCTGGGCGATGTGGTGTCCCGCACGGAGATTTCCATCTCCACGAAAGCGGGGATGACGACGCCGGATGGCCGGCGTGCGGTGGACGCCTCACGCAATGCGATGCTCACCGGGCTGGATGCAAGCCTGGCCAGGCTGGGCACCGACTATGTGGACCTGTGGTTCGCCGAAGCGTGGGATGGCAACGTTCCCCTCGATGAAACCCTGGCGGCACTGGAATTTGCGGTCCGCACCGGCCGGGCCAGATACGCGGGCATCTCAAACTACAGGGGCTGGCAGGCCGCCAAGGCCGCCGCCACGAGCAGTGTGCCACTGGTGGCCATCCAGGCCGAATACTCGTTCCTTAACCGGCGGGCGGAAGCGGAACTGATCCCCGCCGTTGAGGATGCCGGCCTGGGGCTGATGGCGTGGGCTCCGCTGGGCCGGGGGGTGCTCACAGGGAAGTACCGTGGCAGCATCCCCGCCGGTTCCCGGGGCGCCTCGGTCAGCGAAGCCGCCTACGTGGAGCCGTATCTGGAGGAGAAGCCGTCGCGGATCGTGGATGCGGTGTGCATGGCTGCCAACGGGCTGGGCCGGACTCCGCAGGATGTTTCGCTCGCCTGGCTGCTGTCACAGCACGGAGTTGCCACGGCGATCGTTGGCGCCCGGACACCGGTGCAGTTGAAGGAGATCCTCGATTCCCAGCTGGCGCCCCTGCCGCCGCAGATTGCACGCGCGCTGGAGGATGTTTCCGCAGTGTCCTAGCTTCCGCGCTGGAACTTCCCTGTACCTGGGGCGGTTCGGGCGGCCCTGCTATTCGTCGACGATTTCCAGGTCTTCGTCCTCGTCCACGTCGGTTTCTTCGTCCTCTTCATCCTCGTCGTCAAAGACCTGCAGGGGCGTTACTTCGTTGTAGGCCTCGTAGAGAGCGTCCTCGTAAACTTCGAAAGCATCGGCAACTGCGAAAAACGCTGCCTCAACGGAGGGATCACCGTCCCCGCGGCGGTTCGATGCTGCTATAAGGTGTTCTTCCAAAGCGGTGGTCAGGGACGAAAGCGCGACACGCGGATCGATGCTCATGACTTCACGTTAGCCGGAAAAGGACGAAAATGGAGAGCAAATGAAGGAACAATTTCTCACCAGCTCGGTCCAGCGGGAGCGGGATTATTTGCGGCAGTACGAGTACCTCGTACTGACCGTCAGCCCTGATGATTCCTTGCCGGAGGCTCGGCGCCGGCTCGTTGAACACTCCGAATACGGCAAGTGGGAGCTGGAGCGCAGCAAGCTGTACGTGGGTGGCGGCAGGCGCTTTTGGCTGCGGCGCCGGGTGATGCAGGTCCAGCGGACCGTCTAGAAATGTGTGGTCCAGCGGACCGTTTAGTCTTCCAACGGTCCCAGCCACGCGTTGGCTACGGTGGTGTGGGCTGATTCGTCGTCGGAGGGGTGGAACATCCCGGCCAGCACGTCCCGGTAAAGCCGTTCCAGTTCTGAGCCCCGGAAATAGCTTGATCCCCCGCTGACCCGGATGGCCAGGTCCACCACGCGACGGGCGGTTTCGGTGGCGTTCACTTTCAGTCCCACCAGTTTGGGAAACCACTGGCTTCCGTGGTCAGCCAGGGCGTCGACGTCGGCGGTGACGGTCCTGAGCTGCGGGTATAGGACGTCCATGGCCATGGCGGCGTCTGCCACCTTCCAGCGGATGTCGGGGTCCTGGGCGTAGCTTCGCCCGCCGTTCTTGAAGGATGTGCGCCGCTTCACGTTCTCCACGCCCACGGCCAGGGCGCGTTCGCCGAGACCTGTGTAGACGGCGGCCAGGAGGCTCTCGAAGCAGGCGAAGATCGCGAAGATCAGGGGGTCGGCGTTGGGGCCGACGGGCAGCTTGCGGAAGATGCGGTCGGCTGGAGCTTTGACGGCTTCCAGGACCGTGGTGGCGGACTGGCTGGCCCGCATGCCCAAGGTGTCCCAGTCGTCCAGGATCCGGTAGCCGGAAGTTTCCCGCGTGATGAATCCGTGGACCAGTTCCCCGGCGCCGTCCCGGGCTGCAGCATCTTTCCCGAAGATGCCCAGACGGGTCCAGGCCGGCGACAGGCTGGTGAAAATCTTGGTACCGGTGAAGGAATAGCCGCCATCCTGTTCCGGTGTGGCGGTGGTCCGTGAATCGAAGAGGACCGAGTCGTTCCCGGCTTCCGAGTTGCCAAAGGCGAAGACCTCGCCCTGGGCAGCTTCCTTGAGGACGAAATCGAGCGAGTTGTCGCCCCGCGCCGCCAGGACGTGCGCGACGCCGGTCCAGACCAGGTGCATGTTGACGGCCAAAGCGGTGGCCGGGGCAGCCGTTGCCAGCCTGCGCTGGCACTGCGCCGCCGCTTCGAGCCCAAGCCCTGCGCCGCCGTCGGACGCTGGTACGAAAAGCTTCAAGTAGCCTGCCGCTGCCAACTCCTCCAGGTCCTCGTGGAAGAAGGCGTTGTTACGGTCATATCCGGCGGCGCGGCTGCGGATGCGCTCCAGGAGCTCATCCGGCAGCAGTTCCTCTGGGCTCACGGCGGACTCCTCTTAGTAGTTGGTGAGCAGGGTGTCCAGGACCCGGGCACCGAACTTCAGGGAATCCGCCGGGACGCGCTCGTCCACCCCGTGGAACATGCCGGTGAAGTCCAGCTCATCCGGCAGCATGAGGGGCGCAAATCCATAGCCGGTGATGCCCAGGCGGCTGAGCGACTTGTTGTCCGTACCGCCGGAGAGCGTGTAGGGCAGCACCTTGGCGCCGGGGTCCTCCTTGTGGAGAGCGTCGATCATCGAGTCCACCAGGTTGCCGGCGAACGGGACCTCCAGCGAGACGTCGTTGTGGACGTAGCTGACGTCCACGCCGTTGCCGGCGAGGTCGCGCACGATTTCGAGGACCTGCTGTTCCTGGCCCGGGAGGGTCCGGCAGTCAACCAGTGCTTCGGCGGACTCGGGAATGACGTTGTGCTTGTAGCCGCCTTTGAGGAGGGTGGGATTCGTGGTGTTCTGCAGGGTCGCGCCGACGAACCGCGCCACCGTACCCAACTGGTTGAGCAGCAGGTCGGGGTTGTCGGCGTCGAACTCAACTCCGGTGAGTTCAGTCACCCCGTCAAGGAATTGCCGGGTGGTGGGAGTGAGCTCGATGGGCCACTTGTATTCGCCAATCCTGGTCACGGCAGCGGCCAGGCGGGTCACGGCATTGTCGGTGTTGATCTGCGAACCGTGGCCGGCACGTCCGTGCGCAACGAGGCGGAGCCAGGAGATGCCCTTTTCCGCGGTCTGCAGCAGGTAGGTCCGCTGGCCGCCGATAGTGGCCGAGAAGCCGCCCACCTCGGAGATGGCTTCGGTGGCGCCTTCGAAAAGTTCGGGCCGGTTGTCGACGGCGTAGCGGGCGCCATACACGCCACCGGCCTCCTCATCCGCGAAGAAAGCGAAGATGATGTCCCGCTTGGGCTTCCGGCCCTCCCTGGCAAAACTCCTCAGCACCGAAAGGATCATTGCGTCCATGTCCTTCATGTCGACGGCGCCGCGTCCCCAAATGAGGCCATCTTTCAGTTCTGCCCCGAACGGGTCAACGGACCACTGGTCCCGGAGCGCTGGAACGACGTCCAAGTGGCCGTGGACCACCAGGGCACTGGCCGAGGGGTCCTCCCCCGCCATCCTGGTGACAACGTTCGCACGGCCGGGAGCCGACTCGAAGATCTCGGCGTCCAGCCCCACTTCCTCGATGAGCCCGGCGGCATACTCTGCCGCAGCCCGCTCCCCCGGCCCCGATCCGTCGCCATAGTTGGAAGTGTCGATCCGGATGAGTTCCTGGCAGATCCGGACAACTTCATCCTCGGGCAGGACGTCAGGCATGGATGGCTCCTTGGTAGGGAATGACTGGTTGGCACGAGCTGAATCGCTGCCCTCAGCCTACCTACTTGGCCCGATTCGTTGTTCCCGGAAAGTTCGTGTTAGAGTTTTTCTCGCTGCTTCGGAGAGGCGCGAAACGCTGAAAGGCGGAGACGCTTCCCGAAATACCACCTGCGCGGGTGGCGGAATGGCAGACGCGCTAGCTTGAGGTGCTAGTCCTCGAAAGGGGGTGGGGGTTCAAGTCCCCCTCCGCGCACGATGGGAAGCCCCGGAACATCAATGATGTTCCGGGGCTTTTTTGTGTCTCCAACCACGTCGCAACCGGAATCCAACCGTGGCCCCGTTCCTGATTCTCTACACGAGCGGAGCATCGACCTGGAGGGCTCCAGCACCATGGTTTTGCCTTGGTTTTCGTTAGGGTGGGAGCTACGTGGGCGGCAGCAAAATGCTTTCTCACCGGAAGCCAGGGGTGACGGCCCCTGTGGGCCGCACGCGTCAGAGTTCGCAGCCCGCACTTAACGCGGGCCCTCGGGACGGAAGCAGGGGGAATGATGGCCGGCACCCGGAACACCAGGGATGGTCAGGTCCCCAAGTACTTCTACGCCACAGGTGGGTGGGGCAGGGAAACGGTCATCTACGCCTACACGCATGAGGAGTCCCTGACCTGGGCCACATGGGCATGGGTCTGATCTGGTTCCTCATGTCCATCGTCTGCACGGCCCTGTTCACAGGTGGCTGGCTGCTGAGTCTCCACACCCTCCGGGGTGAGCTCAAGGCCCGAAAGCGCCGCAAGGACAGGGGCCTGCCCAAGCCAACGCACGGTGTCACCGACGACCAGGCCCGGCGCTGGTTCGAGGAGCACCCAGGAACCCTGGAGATCAGCCGGGAAAACTTCCCGCTCAGCACCCGCCCGTTCCCGGGCGAACCCGACTACCTGCCCAGCCACGAGAAACGAGCCTGACAATGGTTTACGACCGGGAACGGTTTGCGCGCGAGGACGCCGTCTACGCCGAGCATAAGAGGGCGGTCGCCGCCGGTGAGAAGCGCGTGCTCCGCAAGACCAGCACGGGCGAGCTGCACAGCTACCCGGCCGATGAGATCGGGTTCACGCCCGGTGGCGGACAGGCCCAGGTCAGCACCTGGTGGGGCATGGCCATTGTCTGCTCCGTCCTGGGGCTGCTGTTTCTCGGATCGTTGGTCATGCTCATCGTGACCTTGCTGCAGGGGCACGGGGAATGGGGCATTCTGTTGCCGCTCCTCATGGGCGCGTTCGGAGTCGTTTACACGTTCCGACTTTCCAGGGACGAGTACTTGGCCACCCAGTTGCGCAAGCTACGAGGTTCCCCGAAGCCAAGCTCGAGCGGCAGCGTCGACATCAACCTCCTTGAGCTGGGCCAGAACCGCGGCGACCAGCCCGGCGCGTCCCGGTAGGATTCGACCCGTGTTCAACCAGGACAAGCAATTCCGCAAGCCCGACGGAACGCCCTACGACCCGAGCAGCTTCAACGTGCGCCAGTACGAGGAACAGTACGGTCCCGGCGGTGTCCCCGAGGGATGGTCAATGGCAGCCACCACACCCGTCCAGAGCCCAGCCCTGATCACGGGCATTGCTGTCTTCACCGCCCTCCTCAGCGGGGGAATGCTGGCGGTCGGGATTCTCGTCGTCGCGCAGGGCGGCGAACTGAGCACCGCCCTCCTGGGGCTTGGCGTGGGGACCGGTGGCTTGGTGATGTCCGCATTCGCGTTCAGGACCGCCGTGAAGCGCCGCCGCTGGCTGCGCGAACGGGAAAAAACGAACGGACAGGGGAACTGATGGAGTACCTCTACGGCTTCCTTGCCGTCATTCTTGCCGTGGTGGTGCTGCGGCTGCTGAACGCCCACTGGCAGCGCAAGCATTGGCGTACCCGGCCGCCCAGGCACCGGGGCAATGCGCAGTCCCAACGAGGCCGGGTGTACAAGGACCCGCCGCCCACGAACTACAACGCCGATCCCTACAGCGGTTGGCCCTAGGCGCCGGTAGCGACAGGCTCGTCGCCATCCGTAGTCCACACCCGGGGCCAATTCGGCGAGCGCCGCAAGCGCCAGGCAGATGGCCTAAAGCGAGCCTGATGTCCTGCCTCATCAGCACAACGGTGGACAGCGCGGGCCGACTCGCTCGTGCGCTTGTCCACACGTGGTGCCGTGGGTTGCGCAATTAGCCGGGTAGCCTAGGGGCAGCCGCGCCAGATCCGGCATCGTCCCACGTCAACTCGGGTTTTATGTCCTGGCATGGACTATTTGTCACCAAGGCGCCATGCTGCGCCTTCCAGGAAGAAGGACCCGTGAAGAGGACCAGGCCACTATCACTCGCCTTGGCGGTGATCGCAGTCGCGGGCAGTGCCTTCCTTGGCACCGGCAGTGCCCAGGCTGGACCCCAGGAGAACAACCCCTGCCAGCGGCTGTCTGCGGGACAGGTGAAGTACAACAGCTTCGGTGCTAACCGGGTAACGTTCGCTACCGCCACCGGCCGTGAATCCAACGTCGTCACCATCACCGGGTGCGTTCGTTCCGGCAATGGCTATGTCCAGGAATGGCAGGACTGGGGCTACGCGGGGCTAAAAGGCTTCGCTCCGCCGGGACTGACCTGGGAGGACACATTCAAGTCACCGACCGGCTCGTACAGCGTCACCGAGGCATTGGGCCGCTCCAACCCGGGCACGGCCCTTGCCTACCATACGGTCAACACAAACTCCCGCTGGGGCGGTGAGTACGGACCTACCTACAACCAGTACTTCGAAGGCAGCGGCGGTCCCTCTGACGAGAACCTCTACACCTACATGAACCAGGGGTATTACGAACAGGCGGCGGTCATCAACTACAACCGCCAGCCGGACATGAATACCGTACAGGGGGCCTCCTACGCAATCTTCCTGCACGCCGGCCGCACCACGTCCGCCGGCTGCCTGTCCACCAGCCTTGAGACGGTCAACAGGTTCCTGCGCAGCAGCCGCCCCGGCGATCGAATCATCATGGGCGCAGTCGATGACATCTTCACCCCGTATTCAGCGGATCCCTTTGGCGCCATCACACAGAAATACAGCCTGGGCGGAGGGCCGGCCGGCCAGCTTGGCAGCCCGGTCTCCAACGAGGTGGGTGGACTGAGGGACGGTGGCGCCTTCCAGAACTACCAGGGAGGAGCCATCATCTGGTCTCCCCTCTCCGGAGCCCATTTCTCGTGGGGAGCCACCCGCGGCAAGTGGGCCTCCCTCGATTATGAAAACGGCCCCCTCGGCTACCCGGTCACCGACGAAGTTGGAGGCCTGCGTGGCGGTGGCCTCTACCAGGTGTACCAGGGCGGCGTCATCATGTTTTCCCCCGCCAGCGGCGCGTACCTTTCGTCTTTCGGGCCAATCCGGGACAAGTGGGCAGAAACCGGATTCGAAAACGGCGCCTTGGGATACCCCGTCAGTGACGTCATCACCGGCCTGAAGGACGGCGGCTCCTACCAGGCGTACCAGAATGGCGCGATCTTCTCCTCACCCGCTGCGGGAACGCACGCCGTCACAGCGGGCATCTACGGCAAGTGGCGCTCCCAGGGAGCTGAAGGTGGCCTCTTGGGATACCCAACAACCGATGAGTTCCGCGGGCTCCGCAATGGCGGCTCCTGGCAGGGGTTCCAGGGCGGGGCGATCATGTTTTCCCCAGCGTCCGGAGCCGCAGTCAGCGCCGGCCCGATCCGTGACAAATGGGCCTCCACGGGTTTTGAGTGGGGCAGCCTGGGCTACCCGGCCACCGATGTGATCACCGGCCTAAAGGAAGGAGGTGCCTTCCAGAACTACCAGGGAGGCTCCATCCTGTGGACCCCGGCAAACGGCGCCATCATCTCCGTGGGAGCCATCCGCAACGTCTGGGCCGGACAGAACTTCGAGCACGGTGTCCTCGGCTACCCCACCACGGATGAGTACGGCACGCCAGGAGGCGCTGTTGCCCAGAACTACCAGGGCGGCGTCATCTACTTCGTGCCCAACGTCGGAACCTACGCGGTATCCGGGGCCATCTTCACAAAGCATGAGGCAATGGGCCGCTCACTCGGCGCTGCCGTCAGTCCCCAGGTGGCCATCAAGAACGGCGGGCTGTACCAGAACTTCCAGAGCGGCTCCATCCTCTGGTCCCCTGCCACCGGCGCCCACGAGTCCATTGGTGCCACCCGCGGAGCCTGGGCCCAGGCCGGCTACGAGAACGGGTTCCTCGGCTACCCAACGAGTGACGAAATACCGGTCAGCGGTGGCGTCAAACAGACCTACCAGGGCGGATCCATCTACTGGACCGCAGCCCTCGGAGCCTTCTCCATGCCGTCAGAGTTCAGCGCCGCATTCGATGCTGTGAACGGTCCAGCCACCCTGGGGTTTCCCGGAACCAACCGGGTGACCGGGCTGAAGGACGGTGGCTCCTTCATCAACTTCCAGAAGAGCGCCCTGATCTCCAGCCCGGCCACCGGAGTTCGCCTCTCCGTCGGCAAGACCCGCGACGCCTGGGCAGGGACCGGTTTCGAGTGGGGCAGGCTTGGTTACCCGACCACGGATAACTACGTGACGGCAGACGGCAGCACCGTCCAGGATTTCCAGGGCGGACGGATCACCGTTCCCAAGGACGGCACGGCCAGGATCGATTACGGCACCTCCTGAACCCCGTCACGGGGATGCGATCCCTGCGCGGACTGGGCGGCTAGGGGGTAATTGTCAGCGGCCTCGTCCTTGCAGCGCACGAGGCCCGGCTGAAACCTTCCGCATGGCGAACACGGTTGTTCGTCCCGGTATCGTCACACCAATCCACGCCGAAAGGGTAGGCCTCAACACTGGCCTCCCCCGGCGCTGCCGCCAGCGGCACGTCGAACTGGTAAGAAAACCCGCCGGCATCGTTCATCGCGGCAGTCGTGCTGACGACGGTGTGGCCGGCGGAGTCGGTGACCGAGACGTAAATCCGGGCGTCCTGGCCGTACCGGGGATTGCAGTCAACGTCGGCCGCGTGGACTGTGACGGCGTCACCCGGTTTCGCGACGGCCGGGGTCACGGCATAGCTTGGGGGCAAACAGGGCGGCTCCCCTTGCCACGACCCGCCGCAGGCGGACGACAGACACGACACAAGCACACCCGCCGTGGCCATCACTGCCACGCTTTTCCGCGACTGATCGGCTCGGTGAGCCCGGAACCCCATGGCCTCATTATGCAGGTCGCGGGAAATCCGTCAGGTCCGCACTGCGTCGTCGCCCTGTCGTCAGGCCAGGCGTTCCTTGACGATCTCGCTGACGGCTTTGCCGTCGAAGCGTCCGCCGATTTTGGGGGTTACGGACTTCATGACCGTACCCATGGAACGCATTGTCAGGGCGGTGCCCCCGGCCCCCAATTCCGCGATGACCCCGTCGATGATGGCTTCAGCTTCCTCGCGGGTCAAGGCCTTGGGCAGGTAGGCCTCGATGACCTCAGCCTCGGCGATCTCGGCCTGTGCCCGGTCGTCGTGCCCGGCGGCGGAATAGGTGGCGGCCGTGTCACGGCGCTTGGCGGCCTCTTTCTGCAGCAACGCCGTGACCTGGAGGTCATCGAGCTCAACCGGAGTCTTTCCTGACTTCTCCCGCGTTTCGATCTCACCGAGGACGTTGCGCACCGTGGTGAGGGCGACCTTGTTGCCGGCTTTCATGTGGGCGACGACGTCGCCCTTCAGCTTTTCCTTCAATGACATGTTCTGCCTCATTCTTCAGGGGTGTGGAAGCGGCCTGGGACAAGCCTATTCCCACCTGGCCGGACTGCTGCCGCATCGTGGCTTGTTCGGCCCGCCCGGGGAACAGACAGTTTGCGCGCGGCCATAGGCTAGTTTGGAATCCGCAGCGGCCTGGTCCCCCGGGCCCCGAAAGGAGCACCGAGTGGACAGCACGGTTGGCAAGTGGTTCCTGAACCGGGCCGAGCGCGGAAACCCGGCCTCCTTGATCCATGCCGGCGGTGCAGAATCTCCACCCTGGTCGGAAGGCAACCTGGTCAGGCCCCTGGTGCATGGAGCTGCCTATTTCTCCAGGCTGCACGCGGAACTGTCCGGCCTGAAGGCCGGAGACCGGGTATGGTTCACTGACTGGCGCGGCGACGGTGATGAGCAGTTGGAACCGGGTGGTACGACGATTGGCGGGTTGCTCGCGGAACTGGCCCGGTCCGGCGTCGAAGTACGCGGCCTTGTCTGGAGGTCACACGGCGAACGGGTGTCAGCCCCCATCAGTGGACGCTCAAACGAGCTCCTCAGCCGCCAGATCAACGACGCCGGCGGGGAGGCGCTGTTGGATCAGCGCGTCCGGATCTTCGGTTCCCACCATCAGAAACTGGTGGTCATCCGCCGTCGTGACGACCCCTCCCACGACGTAGCCTTCGTCGGGGGAATCGACCTTTCACACAGCCGCCGCGATGATGCCGGCCATGCCGGAGACCCGCAGGCAGTGAAGATGGATTCCCGCTACGGGCAGCGGCCTCCTTGGCACGATGCCGCCCTTGAACTGCGCGGCCCCATCGTTGCCGATGTGCTCGCAGTGTTCGCAGAACGGTGGAACGACCCCCACCCGCTGGACCGCAAAACTCCTTACCGGATGCTGTTGCAGCGCCTGGCCCGCATGCCGAGGCACCCCAAGCCGTTGCCGGAGGCCGCTCCGCCCCCGCCACCGGCCGGCCCTCACGCCGTCCAACTGCTGCGCACCTACGGTGTAAAGCACCCGCCCTTCCCGTTCGCCCCCAATGGAGAACGAAGCATAGCCAGGGCGTACGCAAAGGCCTTCGCTCAGGCCCGCTCACTCATCTACATCGAGGACCAGTACCTGTGGTCAACGGAAGTCGCCGCCGGCATTGCAGACGCCCTCAAGCGCAACCACAGCCTCAAGGTCATCATCGTGGTGCCCCGGTACCCGGACTCTGACGGTTTCCTTGGCGGACCGCCCAGGCGCCTGGGGCAACTGCGTGCCATCGGCATGCTCCGCCGGGCCGCTCCGGACCGGGTGGGGGTGTTCGACCTGGAGAACAGCGACGGGACACCGATCTACGTCCACGCCAAGATCTGCATCATCGACGACACCTGGTTCACCTGCGGGTCGGACAACTTCAACCGCCGGTCCTGGACAACCGACAGCGAGCTCACCTGTGCGGTAATCGACACATCGGCCGGCCGGACGCCCGGTGACAACAAGGGCGGGATGGGGACCCACCCGCTCGCGGGGAAGCTGCGGCTCCAGCTCTGGGCCGAGCATCTGGGCCTTGACCAGGACGACCCCCGTCTCCTGGCGGACGGGGGCGAACTGGAGCTGTGGAACAGCGCGGCCGATGGCCTGGACCAGTGGCACCGCACCGGCCGTTCCACACCCCGCCCGGCCGGGCAGGTGCGTCACCACACACCCCAGCCCGTCCCGCCGTTCCACCAACTGTGGGCCGAGCCCATCTACCGGTTCATTGTGGACCCGGATGGCCGGCCGCGCCCGCTGCGTGGCACGAGCCGGTTCTAGGAAGGCGGGAATAAATCAATGGGGGAAAAATGAGGGTGATACAGTCCGCGGCGCTCTCGGTGGTGCTGGCGGCCGGCCTGGCCGGCTGCACTGATTCCGGGTCCGCGCCCGGGCCGCAGCAGCAAAGCCCCACGGTGGAACCTGCTCCCGGTGTTCCCTCCTCTGCGGGGCCTGTGACTCTGAGGGGACAGTTCCAGTCCCAGGGAGCACTCACGACGGGAACGGTGACGATCCACGTCACCAAAGCCGGTGCTGTCCTGCAGCTGGAGAACCTTGCAACCGGCACCGGCGACGATCTTCGCCTGATGTTGAGCCCGGGCACGCTGGTCCCAGGGACGGGCGGCAGCGCTGGACTGTCCTCCACCAAGCTGATCGAACTGGGGCCGCTCACGGGCGCGGGCCAGCGGGTGGAAATGGACGCCGCCAGGTGGGCCGCCCTGCGGGAACCCATCCGCAGCGTAGTGATCTATGACTACGCCGGGAAGACCGCCCTGGGCACCGCCAACCTGCAGGAAGACTGAACGCCCATGGACTGGGGCGCTGCTCCCGTGCTGCGCTTTCGGTAGGTTGGAGCGGTAGGGCATCCGCAACCGGGCATGGGAGACAACATGAAGGCAGTTATGTACGAGGAGACAGGGCCCGCATCCGTGCTGAAGCTCCGGGACAGGCCATTAGCGGAGCCAGGAGCGGGAGAAGTCCGCGTCCGGGTGGTGGTGTCCGGAGTGAACCCCACCGACTGGAAGTCGCGGTCCGGAAGCGGAAGCAGGAAGCTGGATGCCCCGAAGGTTCCAAACCAGGACGGAGCCGGAGTCATCGACCAGCTGGGTGCCGGAGTGGCCGGCTTCACCGTGGGCGATCGCGTCTGGCTGTGGGACGTCGCCTGGGGCGGCAACGAAGGTACCGCCCAGGAATACGTGGTGGTGCCGAGCCACAAAGCAGTGGCCCTTCCCGACGCCGAGTCCTTCGATACCGGCGCCTCGTTGGGGATCCCGGCCCTGACGGCGCACCGGGCCCTGACCTCGAACGAGGACGGGCCGGCCCGGCCCGGCTCTCCCCCGGTGCCCTGGCGGGGCGCACCGTCCTGGTCACGGGAGGCGCCGGAGCCGTAGGCCATGCGGCCATCCAGCTTGCCCGATGGGCCGGTGCCGCCGTCATCACGACCGTCAGCGGGGACCGCAAGGCTGAGCTTGCCCGCCGTGCCGGAGCCGGAACGGTCATCAACTACCGGACGGACGACGTTGTCGACGCCGTCCACCAGCTGGCCGCGGACGGCGTCGACATCATTGTGGACGTCAACGCGCCCGCCAACATAGAAACGGACCTGCAGATCCTCAAACCGGGCGGAACCATCTCCATCTACGCCGCGAACCCCGGAGAATCACTCACGGTCCCCATCCGCGAAAGCATGACCAAGAACGTCCGGTACCAGTTCATCCTCACGTACACAGTCACCGACGACCAGAAACGGCACGCCGTGGCCGCCGTCGCCGAAGCGCTCGCCGCCGGTGCGCTCCGGGTGGGTGAAGAACACGGGCTGCCACTGACGCGGTTCCCGCTGGAGCAGACTTCCGCAGCCCATGATGCGGTGGAACAGGAGACCATCGGAAAGGTGCTTATCGACGTCATGCCGGCCACCTGAGGCCTTACCGCGAATCAACGCGAGAGGCGGTCCCTGGCTGCGTGCTCAACCAGGACCGGTATGAACGCCCGGACCCTGCCCGTGTCCAGGAGGCTGTGTTCCTGCTGCACTACATCCTCAATGTGCTCCCTGGACAGGGCGGGAAACTTCGCCGCGAGCCTGTCCACCACATCGCCCAGAGCCCGCAACTCTTCGCTTACTCCCATTGGGGAAGTGTCAGGGATCCGGCCAACCCCGTCAAGACTTGACTAAAGGGGGAAGGGACGTCGAGCGCGCCCACCACAGGGCAGAGTACGACGACGGCCGGGCGGCCGCGCGCGGAGGTCCGGGCCCGCGCTCCACGCCGGCCCACCCGCGACAGTCACGTCGTCGGTCAGTGCGGGTGGAGCCTCCGGGACCGCGGGTGCCGGTTCCGTCCCTGGGCATGCGGCCCCGCCGCCACTGGACGGTACTCAATCCGCCGCTTTTCCGTCCGGATGTCGCGCCGTTCCTGCCGCCGCGCCTTCCTTTCGGGCCGGTCGATGGCGGACAGGATGGTCAGCGTCACGGTGACCCACAGGAACGCCGTCCCCAACACCAAAGCGATTTCCAGCTCAGTGCTCATGCATCAATTTTAGGCCCGCGGCGCAGGATCCAACCCCTGCAGACCCACAGCATCGACGCGTAAACCCACAGGGTTCAGAGCAACCCCAGTCCTTTGACAGCAGCCATGACATCGGAGACCTGGACAGCAAGCAAGGCAGGGTCCGGCTGTGCCGCGAAGGTGTCCCCGCGCCGCAGTTCGGCCCGGGTCAGGACAACATGGGGTCCCGGCGGCGGACCCCAGATCTCAGGCGGGGCCGGACCAAAGAGCACCACGGATGGGGTGCCGTACGCAGATGCCAGGTGCGCAGCCCCGGTATCGGCCGAGACCACCAGGCGCGCGGCGGCAATCGTGGCAGCGAACTCCCCCAGGCCCAGCACCCCTGCCAGTACGGCCGTGCCGGGCAGTCCTGCAAGGCGGCACACTTCCCCGGCGCGCTCCCTTTCGGACGTACCTCCGGTGAAGACCACCTGGTGTCCGGTTTCGGTCAGTGCCGTCGCCACCGCGGCAAAGCGCTCCGCCGGCCACAGCCTGCTGCCGTAGGCGGCTCCCACATGCAGGACTGTTGCGCCGGGGACGGGACTGGGAACGTGCGGTGTGTTCAACTGCACATCCAGCGGATCGGCTTCCACTCCATGCCATTCGAGGAGCCGGACCCAGCGCTCGCGCTCATGCAGCTCCGGCCGCCAGGGCGGCCCGTCCCGGTAGGCGCTTCTATGGCCCAAGGTCTGGCGGGCCCTCAACGCCTCGATCCTCCCCTGGCTCTCCGGGCCGCTGCCGTGCAGGTTGATGGCCACGTCCACCACGCCGGGATCCATCGCCAGCGGCTCGTCGAGACCGTGCGTAGGCAGCAGCTCATAGCCACCCACCAGTCCCAGGGCCTCCGACAGCCACCCCTGCGCGGCGTAGCGGAGCCGGTGCCCGGGAAAAGCGCGTTGGATGCCCTTCAGCGCCGGTACGGCCACCAACAGGTCGCCCAGCTTCAAGGCACGCAGGACCAAAAGCTCCGGTTTGCCGTCTGCGGGTATCGGAGCACCGGCCTCCTCCGCCATAACCGCGCCGCTCATGCGTCCTGCTTCGCGAACGTGGTGGCGGTGAGGCTGCGGACGTCCTCATAGACTTCCGTGACGCCTATACCGGCCACCGCCGAGTCGTCGTGGACGCAGCGCGGTGCTGTCCAGCCCACTTGGGTGACGTCGATGCCGCAGGTGGGGCAGGCCGTGACCCATGAGGCGTGGACGCGGTGAAGGCTCCGCCCCAGCGCCCCGGCATTAATCACGTTGCCCGCCCAGAAGATGCCGACCGTCGGCACGCCGAGGGCCTGCGCCAGATGCCTCGGTCCGCTGTCATTGGCCACCACAACGCCGGCTTCCGCCAGCAGCGCCACCAGGCCTGCCATATCCAGTTCGCCTGCCGCGGAATGAACTGCCGCGGAGGCCGCCCGGGAGGCAACTTCCGCTGCCAGCTCCTGTTCACTGGAATCGCCGATAATGACCACCCGCGAACCATCAGCCGCGCAGGCAGCGGCAAGTTCCGCGAACTTGGCTGCGGGCCAACGACGGCGGGGGTCGGTGGCGCCGGGGTGGATCACCACGAGCGGCTGGTCGCCGTCGCCGCCGTCGACTTGGGAGGGTGCTGCCGGCGGGGAGGGTTCAAGCCGCGCCTCAAGGTCCACGGGGAACGCGCCGGCGAACCCGGCCACCTCCAAGGCCCTGAGGGGTTCGTGCTGGTAATAGAGGTACGGGACGGTGCGCTCAAGGCTTGCGGCGTCGGCCGTCCGGGTCCCCACCGTATGGCGTGCCCCCAGCCGCAGCAGGAAGGGGTTCGAGTACCGTCCCCCGCCGTGGAGCTGGACGGCCACATCAAAGTGGCGCGCGCGCATATCGGCAAAGAAACGGTCCAGTTCTCCGGCGTCCTCTTCCCCGGGCCGTACGCCTTCCGCGAACGGCAGGACAACGACCTCGTCCACCGGGCTTTCCACCGCTCCGAGCAGCGCCTTGTGGATCGGCGTGCCCAGCAAGGTGATCCTCGATGCAGGATAGGCCGCCTTCAACGCAGCCATTGCCGGAACAGCGAAGATCAGGTCCCCCAGGCCGCCTCCGCGCAGGACAACGATCCTGGACACATCATCAAACTTCTCCAGCACGGGACCGACGCCCACACCAATTTGTTCCGCACCGCCAAACTCTGCAGTGAGTTGCTCCACAAACCGCCCCTTCCGTCACCGGGAGGGAACAGCCCGGCCGCCCCTCCACTGCCCATGCAGCCGCTCAGCGGTTCTAAACCCGCGGCCGCTCCTTTGAACCTTTACCCAATCGGCAGTGGATCTACGCTCCCTGTTGGGGAATACCGGCTTGATGCTGTACGTTTCATACCCGACAGCCAATCAAAGAAAAGAGAAGCACCCAAAGTGGCAACCGATTACGATGAACTGCGTTCCGACGTCAAGGAATCGCAGGACAACTCACTCGAGCAGCTCCAGTCAGCGAATGCTCCCGACGCCCGCAGTGTTGTGCAGGAGTTGGACGAGGCTGACGGGCTGGACGGCGCCGGGGTCCCTGGCGGCGAATTCGTCGCTGAGGAGCTCGTAGTCCAGGTCATCCCCCAGGCTGAGGATGAATTCACCTGCTACTCCTGCTTCCTGGTCCGCCACCGGTCCCAGATTGCCCGGCAAAAAGACGGCCACAGCTACTGCACCGAGTGCGAAGGCTAGTCCAGAAGCTTTCCGAGGGGCAGGTTCGCCCGGTCCCGCCCGAAAGGCACGCCGCATCAGGCGTGCCTTTCGGCTTTAAGCGCTGGCCCGGCCGCCGGTCCCCGTGCCCATTAAGCCTTCACCCAGCTCAGCTGGGTAGCGTTGGGGACAGTACAGACGACGTCGACACCTACCATGCCTACCCGGCAGCCAGGAGGCAACGGTGGCCAGCCCCGCCAGCTTATGGGAGACGTTCGCCACGGCATTCACCCAGGCGAACGTTCCCACCGTCACTTGGGTGGAGATGCTGCTGTCGGTGGCGGCCGCCGTCGGGTTGTCCATCCCCCGGCGCAGTTGGCGCTACTTCGGCCTCCTCGCCACGGTGACGCACGAGCTTGGCCATGCTTTTGCTGCCCTGACCTCCGGGCAGCGGTTGTCCGGTATCCGCCTCCGGCTTGACCACTCCGGAACCACCACCACCTACAGCAGAAGCAGGCTGGCCGCCGCCTGGTCCTGCTTCTGGGGGTACCCCGTGCCTGCCTTGGCGGGCGCCGCCTTTGTTTGGTGCGGGCTGAACGGGTGGGGACCCGCCGCCATGGCCGTCAGTGCGCTGGTGCTGGCTGCTTCGCTCCTGTTCCTCCGCAACCTTGCCGGATTCGTCATTACCGGCGCTGCCATCGGCGCAGCAGGCTCGCTCACCTTCCTTGCGCCGCCTCCCGCCGTGGGGCATGTGGCCGTCATTTTCGGCCTTGCGCTGCTCGTCGCCGCGGTGCGGGACCTGCTCAAACTCACCCATGTGCACCTCCGCCGCCGGGACCGTCTCAGCAGTTCGGACGCGTATCTCCTGTACCGTGCCACGTCTGTTCCGTCCGGAATCTGGATTGGCCTGTTCACGCTCCTGGTCGCCGGCGCATGGCTGGTGGCCTGGCAGCCCATCTCGGTAATCCTGCTGCAAGGCGCCTAGGGCGCAGGGGTGGCGCATAGGCTTGTGGCATGAGCCAGGAAACGGAAAGCACCACCGCAGCGACCGACCACACCAACGGGCACAGCACCCGCGGCGCCTATGTGACAGGCGGAGCCGAATTCACCCGGGACACCAACTACATAGAGGACCGCATCACCAGGGATGCTTCTCCCGGCAGCAACGGCGAGCCGGGGTGGCCAGTGGAAGCAGGGCGCTACCGCCTGATTGCCGCCAGGGCCTGCCCGTGGGCGAACCGGACGGTCATTGTCCGCAGGCTGCTGGGGCTCGAAGAAGCCATTTCGCTGGGCCAGCCCGGGCCAACCCACGACGCGCGTTCCTGGACCTTCGACCTGGATACGGGCGGAGTGGATCCGGTCCTGGGCATAGAGCGCCTGCAGGAAGCCTACTTTAAGCGCTTCCCGGGGTACCCGAGGGGAATCACTGTGCCCGCCATCGTCGACGTGCACAGTGGTGAAGTGGTGACCAACAATTTCCCGCAGATCACCCTCGATTTCTCGACCGAGTGGACAGAGTTCCACCGGCCGGGTGCCCCGGAGCTCTACCCGGTGCATCTCCGCGAAGAAATCGACCAAGTGAACAAGCGGGTGTTCACCGAGGTCAATAACGGCGTCTATCGCTGCGGCTTCGCCGGATCGCAGGAGGCTTACGATTCGGCGTACCAGCGGCTGTGGACCGCTTTGGACTGGCTTGAGGAGCGCCTCTCGCAGCAGCGGTACCTGGTGGGCGACACCATCACCGAAGCGGACGTGCGGCTGTTCACCACGCTGGCACGGTTTGATCCCGTGTACCACGGTCATTTCAAGTGCAACCGCCAGAAGCTGAGCGAGATGCCCAACCTGTGGGGATATGCACGGGACCTGTTCCAGACACCCGGCTTCGGAGACACCATCGACTTCGTGCAGATCAAGCGGCACTACTACGTCGTGCATGAGGACATCAACCCTACGGGGATCGTCCCGGCCGGCCCGGACCTGTCCGGATGGTTGACGGACCACGGGCGGGAGTCGCTGGGCGGCGAGGAAGTCGCTGCGGGACACGGCGCGGCCGCCTGAGCAAAACCCTGAAGGAAACCGCTTTCCTCCTACACTGGAAGGCATGCAGACTTCTCTGGGTTTCGTGGTGCCGGGGTACGAGGGCGTCCTGGCACTGTTTGAGTCCTTTCTCGCGGAGGACTCCCGCTACAGCGCGCAGCTGGCCGCCTACCGGAACGGGGTGCCGGTGGTACGCCTGACCGGGGGCCCGGACATGGCACCGGATACGTTGACCGGCGCCTACTCCTGCTCCAAGGGCGTCGCCGCACTGGTCATCGCCCTGCTGGTCCAGGACGGCGCCCTTGACCTGGACCAGACCGTGGCGCATTACTGGCCCGAGTTTGCCGCGCACGGAAAGGACAGGCTCCTGGTCAGGGAGGCGCTGTCGCACCAAGCGGGGCTGCTGGGTGTCGAGGGCGGCTTTGGCTTGGACGAGTTCACCACGTCCAGGGCTGCCGCCCGACTCGCGGATGCCGCTCCCTCCTGGGAGCCCGGCCGCCAGTTCGGCTACCACGCGCTCACCATCGGCATCCTCATGGAGGAACTGTGCCGGCGGACTACGGGTGAGGCCCTGCAGGACATCTATGACCAAAGAATCCGGAAGCCGCAGGACGTGGATTTCTTCCTGGGGCTGCCGGAGGACCAGGACGCCAGATACCGGGATGTCCTCTATGAAGCAGACCCGTCGGAGGCGTGGGTCGACCCGCTCAGCCTCGATGGCATGAACGGCAACGCCCCGGTCAGCACCATCATGGAGCTGCCCAACATCCGCTCGGTGCGCGCCGCGGGCATGTCCGCGGCGGGCGGGGTAGGGTCCGCCGACGGGCTGGCGCGGTTGTATGCGGCAGCGACCACCGGCGTGGAGGGCAGTGAGCCGTTCCTCACAGCGGGGACCGTCGCGGCAATGACCCGGGAGCAGGTGTGGGGCCTGGACCGGTCCTCCGGCCTGGACAATGCCTTCGCGGTCGTCTTCATGAAGCCCCACCCCTCGCGGAACTTCGGCAGCCACCGTGCCTTCGGCCACGAGGGGGCCAACGCGGCCCTTGGTTTTGCGGATCCGTCCTATGGCCTGGGCTTCGGTTACATCCCCCGGCGCGCGGAAGAGGGGCGCACTCCGGGCCGTGCCCACCGCCTGGCCGCTGCGGTACGGCGTTCAGCAGCCGGTTTGTCCTGACGCACCCCCGGCCCTACTGTTGTCCGGATGGGCAATACTCAGGCACGGCCGGCTGCACGGTGGGCTCGGGGGACCCAACTTCTTAGACAATCAGTGGCGGGGCTTTCTGCTGCCTTCGCGGCGCAGCGGCTGCAACTGGCCGGGAAAGCGGCCATAGCCGCAGGGCTGGCGTTCGCCATCGCACCCCTTATGCCGGGCGCCGCCTCGCACTACGCGTACTACGCGCCGCTGGGCGCCCTGGTGGCGATGTATCACAATGTCGCCGGGTCCGTGAAGCAGGGGGCGCAGGCCCTGGCGGGGCTGGCGATGGGAATCGGCCTTGCCTTCGTCCTGGTGAGCATCGGTGCGCCCTCGCCCCTGACGGTCGCCGTGTTCATGGGGGTGGGAGTCCTGCTGGGCGGCTTGCCGGGCATCGGTTCAGGCAGTGACTGGATTCCGACGGCGGCCCTGCTGGTTCTGCTGGTCGGCGGCAGTAACGCCGAAGATTTCTCCTACGGATACCTCGTGCAGATGGCAGCCGGAGTGGCGGTGGGCATTGCGGTGAACTTCCTGATTTTCCCACCCCTGCACCTCAACGCAGCGGCGTCGAGCCTGGCCGACCTCAGGGTCGCCCTGGGCAAGCAGTTGCTGGATATGGGCGCCGCCCTGAAGGAAAAGTGGCCCCCAGAGCACGAAGACTGGTCGCGCAGGTCGGACGAACTGGCAGAGGCCGCAAGATCCGTGCGCCACCTGGTCAAGGAAGCCGATGCCAGCCGCAGGGCCAACCCCCGCCGGAAGCTGCACCCGCGTGACATGGACCAGGACTTTCGCGACCTGCAGGACCTGGAGCGGGTCACGTTCCATATCCAGGACATGACGGATGTGCTGTCTGACGTGATCTGGGAAGACGACGTGCCGTATGCCATCCCGTTGCAGGACAACGAGCCCCTGGCCGACGCCATCACCGCAACCGGACAACTGGTGTCCACGGATACCGACGGCAACGAGCAGGGCCGGAGGGACCGCTATGACGCCGCCAAGGCGGCGGTGGAAGCCTGTATGGCTGCCACCGCCCGCAGGCCGGCAGACCAGGGAACGGTCCCTGCGTCAGAATCGGTCCTCCTCAGCCTCCACCGGATCCTCCGGGCGGTCCGTCCCCAGGACCAGGCCGGCCGCCCGCGTCCCGGAGACGAAGCCCAAGCTCCCCGGCCGTGATTACAGGGCCGAAACTGTCCCGCTGAAGTGGCGCCGCCCCGACCGCGGACTCCAGGCGACAAAGCTGGATCGCTTCCATGCTCCGGCCCCGCCCTGTTCCGTCGCGATCTCCAGGGCGACCCGGGAGGGCAGGAAGACCGGGGCCTCGAACTCCACGTCCCACCTGAACGAGTCGCCCCGGGCGGGGCCAGCGTCCGCGAGCGCCCGGGACGCCAGGTACATGCCGTGCGCTATCGACCGCCGCATGCCCAGGGCTTTGGCCGAGAGCACACTCAGGTGGATGGGGTTGAAGTCCCCCGAGACCGCTGCATACGCACGGCCGGTGTCCACGCCCAGGTGCCACAGGGCCGTTGGGTCAGGTGCCGTGAAATCCGCCTTGGGCGCGGTGGCGGTGGGCTTGTCGATCCCCGGCAGGAACACTCCCTTGGCCAGGTACGTGGAAACCCCGCACCAATGCACATCGCTGGAGCCGGCACGCCGCACTTCCGCCACGACGTCCACCTGTGTCCCAGCACGGTGGCCGCGGAGGTTTTCCACCCGGGCGGTCATGTCAAGGACATCGGTGAACACCAGCGGTGATCTTTGCTCAACACTGTTGCGCAGGTGGATCATCCCCAGCAGGGGCAGCGGGAAGTCGTCCCTGTTCATGACGCTCATGGCCAACGGGAACGCGATCGCGTGGATGAAGCCGGCAGGCAGGACGTCACTGGCCGTTTCGCCGATCAGGTGCTGATACGCGGTAAGGTTCTCGACCCCCACCGTGACGCCCCTGACTTCATGGCTCTCCGCCGGAAGGACTGACGAGTCGTGCGTGCCCAGGAGCCTGCGCCGTGCCGCCTGCGCGGCGGCATTGACGTAAAGCTTGGACAATGACGGCATCTCGGCCAGGACCACCGGTTGCTGGACCGTCATGCCCCCACCAGGTTCTGCCCGCACACCCGCAGCACCTCCCCGTTGATCCCACCGGCGGCTTCGCTGGCCAGGAACGCGATGGTCTCCGCGACATCGGACGGCAGGCCCCCCTGCTGCAGCGAGTTCAGCCGCCGTGCCACCTCGCGGACGGCAAAGGGGATGCGCGCCGTCATCTCGGTTTCGATGAATCCGGGAGCCACGGCATTGATGGTGCCGCCGTGGGACGCGAGCAGGGGGGCGGTGGCACGCACCATTCCCATCACTCCTGCCTTGGACGCCGCGTAATTGGTTTGTCCCCTGTTTCCGGCGATGCCGCTGGTGGAAGCAACCGAAACAATACGCGGTGCCGACCGGAAGTGTGCGGATGCCAGCAGGGCTTCATTGATGCGGAGCTGGGCGGCAATGTTGATGTTGATCACCGCGTTCCACCGTGCCTGGTCCATGTTGGCCAGGAGTTTGTCCCGCGTGACGCCGGCGTTATGCACCACGATGTCCAGCCGCCCGTGCCGCTGCACGGCATGGTCGATGATCCGCTGGCCCGCACCCGCGCCGGTGATGTCGAGCTGCAGCGCGGTGCCGCGCACCGCGTTCGCCACCGCGGCCAGCTGGTCCCCCGCCGCAGGAATGTCCACCAGGATCAAGGTGGCACCGTCGCGGTGCAGCGTCCTGGCGATCTGGGCACCGATGCCGCGGGCCGCGCCGGTGACAACTGCCACTTTGCCTGCCAGCGGCTGCTCCGGGTCTGTGGGAAGGCTGCCGTCCTCCGTTGACACGGTGAGGAACTGTCCGTCAACGAACGCTGACCGGCCGGAGAGGAAGAACCTTAAGGCGCCCAGGGCACTGGGGCTGGTGGCGGTGGTGCCGCCTGAAAGGACGACGCCGTTGCCTGTTGCACCTGCCCGCAGTTCCTTGGCCAGGGACCTCAGAAAGCCATCCACCCCCTGCCGCGCTGCCGCGGTTTCGGGCGAGGAGGCTTCCGACGCCGGGCGGGACAGGGTGATGACCCGGCCGCCGGCCCGCAGGTCCCGGAGGGACCCTGCCGTCGCCAGGACGGGCTTCTCCAGGTCTGCCGGATGAGCGAGCTCATCAAGGACCAGGATGATGGCACCCAGCTTTTCGGCCGGCACGGCGTGCCGCCGGACGTCGAGGTCCCAGGACAGCAGTTCTGCAGCGAGCTTGTCCGCCCCCGAAGTATCACCGAGGACGACGACGGGTCCGGTCACCAGTGGCTGCCCGGGCTGGTAACGGCGAAGGACCGCAGGTTGCGGGAGGCCCAGCTTCTTTGCCACGTTGCGGCCCAGGCCGCTGTTGACCAGTTGTGTGTATGTGTCCGCCATAGCCGCCTCCTACAGGGATTCCAGGATCGCGACGACGCCCTGGCCGCCGGCCGCGCATACGGACACCAGGCCCCGCGCCGGCCGCCCGGTGGAGGCAGCCTTGGCGTGGAGCATCTTGGCCAGGGTGCCTACGATGCGGCCGCCGGTGGCAGCAAAGGGGTGGCCTGCTGCGAGCGAAGACCCGTTGACGTTGAGGCGGGAACGGTCGATGCTGCCGAACGCACCCTCGAGGCCGAGGCGGGTACGTCCGAACTCGTCGTCCTCCCATGCTGCGAGGGTACTGAGGACGGTGGCGGCGAAGGCTTCATGGATCTCGAAGTAATCGAAGTCGGCCAGCGTCAGGTTTTGCCGGGCCAGGAGCCTGGGCACGGCGAACACGGGGGCCATCAGCAGCCCGTCCTTGCCGTGGACAAAATCAACGGCGGCAGCTTCGGCGTCCACCACGGCTGCCAGCTTGGGCAGGTCGCGGGCATCAGCCCATTCGTCGGAGGCCAGCAGCACCGTGGAAGCACCGTCGGTCAGAGGAGTGGAGTTACCTGCTGTCATGGTGGCGTCTGCGCCAAGGTTGCGGCCGAAGACCGGCTTCAGCGAGGCGAGTTTTTCCAGTGAAGTGTCGGCCCGCAGGTTCCCGTCGCGCGTCAGTCCCCGGTAGGGGGTCATCAGGTCGTCGAAGAACCCGGAGTCGTAGGCGGCAGCAAGGTTGTGGTGGCTGTTCAACGCCAGCTCGTCCTGCGCTTCCCGGGAGATCTTCCACTGTGCAGTGGTCAGGGCCTGGTGCTCGCCCATGGACAGGCCGGTCCGCGGCTCCCCTGTGCCCGGGGCCAAAGGGGCCAGGTCCTTGGGCCGGAGCCGGCTGAGGATCTGGAGCCGCTGGGGAAGGGTTTTGGCCCGGTGAAGGTCCAGGACGACCTCGCGGAGCCCCTCGCTGACCACCACGGGAGCATCGGACGCGGAGTCCACGCCGCCGGCAATGGCGGAATCAATCTGTCCAAGCTTGATCTTGTTGGCCAGGCCAACCACGGTTTCAAGGCCTGTGGCGCACGCCTGCTGGAGGTCGTACACGGGAGTTTCGGCAGAGAGCGCCGATCCCAAAACGGCTTCCCGGGTGAGGTTGAAGTCGCGCGAGTGCTTGAGCACCGCGCCCGCCGCCACCTGGCCAATGCGTTCGTCCTGGAGGCCGAAGCGGGCGATCAGGCCATCGAGGGCCGCCGTCAGCATGTCCTGGTTGGAGGATTTGGCGTACGCTCCCCCGGCCCGGGCGAACGGGATCCTGTTGCCGCCGACGATCACCGCCCTGCGGGTCGCCGGGACGGCAGGCGTGGCTGATCCGCCTGCGGGGATGGACTGTCCTTCTGTGGACATGGAGGGCTCCTCTGGTCACAAGTGGTTACCGATACCCAGCGTACCTGATACGCTGGGTATCGTGAACCTTCAGGACACGCACTCCCCCCTGACCATCGAACTGCCCACGCCGGCGAGCTCCGACGGGCGTTCTTCCCGCTGGCAGAGCCACCGGGAAGAACGGCGCAGGGAACTTATTAAGCAGGCCCGCCGCGCGGTGCACGTCCTGGGCAGCGACGCTTCGATGGAGGACATCGCCACAGCGGCCGGAACGTCGAAGTCGGTCTTCTACCGTTACTTCGGGGACAAGGCAGGGCTGCAGCAGGCGGTGGGTGAGGTGGTGCTCAGCCAGATGCAGCACCGCATCCAGGAGGCCGCCCAAAGCGCCCTCACGCCCCGGGAGGGCTTGCTCGCCATGGTTTCGGCCTACCTCCAGATGGCCGATACCAGCCCCAACGTCTACACCTTCGTCACCAGCTACGCGCCAGGTGATACCGCCGGCCCAGCTCACCCTGCTGCGCCCGGCGGACCGCTGGGCCCCTTTTTCGACGCCATCGCGGACATGATCGCCACCCCCATGCGGTCACACCTCGGCGATGTCAGGGAAACCGTCATCGGCTATTGGCCAAAGGCGGCAATCGGCCTGGTACGGAACGCCGGCGAACAATGGCTGAGCACCCCGGACTCCCCTGCCAAACCAGACCAGGAGACGATGGCCCGCCAGATCACGGCGTGGCTGTGCGTGGGCATCGTCCCCGAACTCACCCCCGCTTCACCGACCACCAAGTTATCCGCCAAAGAAGGACTGTGACATGACTGACGTAGTGGACCGCCCCGCGCGCAAGGGGCTCCGGCCCGCCGCAACCCCTGCAGCCAAGCCCCTGGACGAAAACCCCGCGCCCGCCGTCGACGTCGAGGCATTGGGCAGGCAACTCCTGGGCAAGTGGGTCGATGTCCGGCTCCAGGCACGGGATCTGGCCGCCAGGCCTGAACTGCACAAGATCGAAGGCCTGACGCACACCGACCACCGTGCCCGCGTGTTCGGCCAACTCAAGTACCTCGTGGACAATGAAGCCGTGCACCGCGCCTTCCCCTCGGAGCTGGGCGGCTCTGACGACCATGGCGGCAACATCGCCGGCTTCGAGGAGCTGGTGGTGGCAGACCCGTCCCTGCAGATCAAGGCGGGGGTCCAGTGGGGTCTTTTCGGATCCGCCGTGATGCACCTGGGGACCGCGGAACACCACACCAAGTGGCTGCCCGGAATCATGAGCCTGGAAATCCCCGGCTGCTTCGCCATGACCGAGACCGGCCACGGCTCGGATGTGGCAAGCATTGCCACCACTGCAACCTACGAGCCCGCCTCCGAAGAGTTCATCATCCACACCCCGTTCCGTGCCGCCTGGAAGGACTACATCGGCAACGCGGCCAATGACGGCCTCGGCGCCGTCGTGTTCGCCCAGCTGGTCACCCGCGGCGTGAACCACGGCGTCCACGCGTTCTACGTGGACCTCCGGGATCCGAAGACCAAGGAATTCCTGCCCGGAATCGGCGGGGAGGACGACGGCGTCAAGGGCGGCCTGAACGGCATCGACAACGGCCGGCTGCACTTCGACAACGTCCGCGTCCCCCGCACCAACCTCCTGAACCGGTACGGCAACGTCGACGCAGACGGAACCTACACGTCGCCCATCGCCAGCCCCGGCCGGCGCTTTTTCACCATGCTCGGCACCCTGGTCCAGGGCCGCGTGTCACTGGACGGCGCCGCCGTGGCCGCCTCCAAGGTGGCTTTGAAAGCCGCCATCCAGTATGCCACCGAACGCCGCCAGTTCAACGCGTCCTCGCACACCGAGGAAGAAGTCCTGCTCGACTACCAGCGGCACCAGCGGCGCCTGTTCACCCGCCTGGCCAGCACCTACGCGGCCAGCTTTGCGCATGAGCAGCTGCTGCAGAAGTTCGACGACGTCTTCTCCGGCGCCCACGACACCGACGCGGACCGCCAGGACCTGGAAACGCTCGCCGCGGCGCTGAAGCCCCTCAGTACCTGGCACGCCCTGGACACCCTGCAGGAGTGCCGTGAAGCCTGCGGCGGTGCCGGATTCCTGATCGAAAACCGGTTCGCCTCGTTGCGCGCCGACCTCGACGTGTACGTCACCTTCGAGGGAGACAACACCGTGCTGCTCCAGTTGGTGGCCAAGCGCCTGCTGGCCGACTACGCCAAGGAGTTCAGGAACGTGGACTTCGGAGTGCTCGCCCGTTATGTGGTGAACCAGGCCGCGGGCGCCGCTGTGCACCGCACCGGCCTGCGCCAGGTGGCCCAGTTCATGGCGGACACGGGGTCGGTCCAGAAGGCTGCAATCGCCCTCCGCGACGAGGAAGGCCAGCGCGCCCTGCTCACGGACCGGGTCCAGGCCATGGTGGCTGAGGCCGGTGCTGCTTTGAAGGGCAGCAAGCGCCTGTCGCAGGACAAGGGCGCGGCCCTGTTCAACCGACACCAGAATGAACTCATCGACGCCGCCCAGGCGCACGCTGAACTGCTGCAGTGGGAGGCGTTCACGGACGCCCTCCGCGAGGTGGAAGATGCGGGCACCAGGACAGTCCTTACCTGGCTGCGTGACCTCTTCGGCCTGTCCCTGATTGAGAAGAACCTGTCCTGGTACCTCATGAACGGCCGCCTCTCCATGCAGCGGGCCCGCACGGTGGGCGGCTACATCAACAGGTTGCTGGAGAAGATCCGCCCGCACGCCCTGGACCTCGTGGAGGCCTTCGGGTACGGCGACGAGCACGTCCGGGCGGCCATCGCCACGGGCGCCGAAAAGAGCCGCCAGGACGAGGCGCGTGCGCACTTCCGCAGCCAGCGGGCCAGCGGGCAGGCGCCGGTGGACGAGAAAGTCCTGATCGCCAGGACGGCGGGCCGCAAGGCCTAACCCGGCTGAAACCACCAACCGGGTAAACAACGACGGCGGCGCTCCCCCACCAGGGGGAGCGCCGCCGTCGTTGTTTCTACTGCCGGGACGCTCAGGCTCCGGCAGGCAGCACCGATCGGTACACCTCGAGGGTGGTTTCGGTGATCGATTCCCACGAGAAGTGCTTTTCGGCGCGCTCGCGGCCTGCCTTCCCCATCGCCCGGGCGCGTGCGGGATCGGACACCACTTCGGTGAGGGCGGCTGCGAACTCCGCGACGAACTTCTCCGGGTCCAGGGGCGTACCCGTACCATCGGTGACCTGTTCCAGATCCACCAGAAGGCCGGTTTCACCGTGCTGGACCACCTCGGGGATGCCGCCGGTGGCACTGGCCACCACCGCGGCGCCGCAGGCCATGGCTTCGAGGTTGACGATGCCGAGCGGCTCGTAGATGGAGGGGCAGGCGAAGGCCGTGGCGTGGCTGAGGACCTGGATCAGTTCGTGGCGCGGCAGCATCCGTTCAATCAGCACCACGCCCGTGCGCTGCTTCTGCAGTTCCTCAATGAGCGCGGCGGTTTCGGCCGCCAGTTCCGGGGTGTCCGCGGCGCCCAGGCACAGGACCAGCTGGACGTCAGCAGGAAGTTTCGCTGCCGCCCGCAGGAGGTAGGGAACGCCCTTTTGGCGTGTGTTTCTTCCCACAAAGACGACGCTCGGTTTGGCGGGGTCGATGCCCAGGGCGCGGACGGCGTCGTCGTTTTCATCACGCTGCCACAGCTCCACGTCGATGCCGTTGTGGACCACGCGGACCTTGTCCGGGTCAACGTTGGGGTAGCTGCGCAGGATGTCCTGGCGCATGCCCTCGGACACGGCGATGATCGCCGCCGCGGCTTCATAGGCCGTCTTCTCCACCCAGGAGGAGAGCGCGTAGCCGCCGCCCAGCTGCTCGGCCTTCCAGGGCCGCAGCGGCTCGAGGCTGTGGGCACTGAGAACGTGCGGAATTCCGTGCAGCAGGGAGGCCAGGTGGCCGGCCATATTGGCGTACCAGGTATGCGAATGGACCAGGTCGGCGCCCTGGACATCCGGCACAATGCGCAGGTCCACACCCAGGGTCTGCACCGCGGCATTGGCCCCGCCCAGATCCTCGGGAACCTGGTAGGAGGTCACGGTTGCTCCGTGGTAGTCAGCATCGCGGGGAGCACCGAAAGCGCGAACCTGCAGGTCAACGTGCTTACTAAGCACCCTGCTCAATTCGGCCACATGCACCCCGGCGCCACCGTAGATCTCCGGCGGGAACTCTTTAGTCACAATGTCTATTCGCACAAGACCCAAGGTAGTCGTTCACGGATAACTGTTCTAGTGTGAAGGAGTCCGGGCCTACCGGACTGTCTTGGGGAGTTACGAAGGCGTACAGGAGCGACCATTATGCCGTTGACCAAAAAAGTCCTGGCCATTGTCCTCGCAGGTGGCGAGGGAAACAGACTGATGCCACTGACGGCAGACCGGGCCAAGCCCGCCGTGCCCTTCGCCGGCAGTTACCGCCTGATCGATTTTGCGATTTCCAACCTGGTGAATTCGCGTTACCTGCAGATTGTGGTCCTCACCCAATACAAATCCCATAGCCTCGACCGGCATATTTCCGAAGCATGGCGGATGTCCACCCAGCTCGGCAACTACGTCGCCTCCGTCCCCGCACAGCAGCGCGTCGGCAAGAGCTGGTTCCTGGGCAGCGCCAACGCCATCTACCAGTCCCTGAACCTGATCCATGACGCCAACCCCGACATCGTCGTCGTGGTGGGTGCGGACCACGTGTACCGCATGGACTTCGCCCAGATGGTGGACCAGCACGTCCGCAGCGGCGCCAAGGCCACCGTGGCGGCCGTCCGGCAGCCGCTGCACATGGCCGACCAGTTCGGCGTGATCGAAGTGGACCAGAACGACTCCCAGAAGATCGCCGCGTTCGTGGAGAAGCCCTCCAGCACGCCCGGGCTCGCCGCCGACCCCTCCCAGTTCCTGGCTTCCATGGGCAACTACGTGTTCGACGCCGACGCCCTGGTGGCCGCGCTGCACGTGGACGCCGAACGCCTGGACACCAAGCACGACATGGGCGGGGACATCATCCCCTACTTCGTCAACAGGGGCGAGGCCGGCGTCTACGACTTCACGCTCAACGACATCCCGGGCTCCACCGAGCGGGACCGCACCTACTGGCGCGACGTGGGCACCATCGACTCCTTCTATGACGCCCACATGGACCTCATCTCCCCGCTGCCGGTCTTCAACCTCTACAACTCCGAGTGGCCCATCTACACCCGGCAGAGCATTTCCCCGCCGGCCAAGTTCGTCCGCGGCAAGAACAACACCGTCGGCACGGCGCTGGACTCCATCGTGGCCAACGGCGTGGTGATCTCCGGCGGCGTGGTGGAGGGCTCGGTCCTGTCCAACGACGTCTACGTCGCCACCAGCGGCCGGGTCATCGATTCTGTCCTGATGGACAAGGTGCAGGTGGGTGAAGGGGCAGTCATCAACCGCGCCATCCTGGACAAGAACGTCAAGGTCCCTGCCGGTGCGGCCATCGGCCTGGACCCTGACCTGGACAGGGCGCGCGGGTTCAAGGTCACCGAGTCCGGCATCACCGTCCTGGCCAAGGGCCAGGAAGTCCCGGAACCGGGCGAGGAGGAACGCAAGCTCGCCGCCAGCCACCTGAGCGTCCTGCCGAACGCCATCAAGGCTGCTGCGGAGCAGTACGCCGGCGTCCGCGAGGCTGCGGACAAGGTGGCCGGCACGCATGCCGCCGCCGCGGCTGAGGCCGCACCGGCCGCCCGGCTGCGGTGATCCGCAGGTAGCCATACCCCACACCACCCGCAGGCCGGGGCGCCACCCATGGTGCCCCGGCCTGCGGCGTACGCTGTAAAATTTTCCCAATGAGCTCCCCCGATCTGACCCCTGAGGACATCCAGGCCTGCCTCAAGGTCCTGAACACCATCCATGCCTACGACGAGGAGCACCCGGACTATGTCGCGGTGCGCCGCGCCACGGGGAAGATGTTCAAGGCCGTCAAGCGCCACCGCAGGGTCACGAAGCGTGATTCCATCGCCGAGGCTGACCGCGCAGTGATTGCCCAGACCGCCACCGCCGCCCCTGACCGGATCGATGACGAGACCCGCGGCAACAAGCTGGCACCGTCCGCCACCGGAAAGATCGCCGGACACCTCCTCCGGTCCCGCCCCTGCTACATCTGCAAGCAGCACTACACCCAGGTGGATGCCTTCTATCACCAGCTGTGCCCGGAATGCGCGGCCTTCAGCCACAGCAAACGTGACGCCCGGACCGACCTCACCGGCCGCCGGGCCCTGCTGACCGGAGGGCGGGCCAAGATCGGGATGTACATCGCACTCCGGCTGCTGCGCGACGGAGCCCACACCACCATCACCACCCGCTTCCCCAAGGACGCTGCCCGGCGCTTCGCGGCGATGGAAGACAGCGGGGACTGGCTGCACCGGCTCCGCATCGTGGGGATCGACCTGCGTGATCCCGCCCAGGTCATGGCCCTGACCGACTCACTCGACCAGGCCGGTCCGCTGGACATCATCATCAACAACGCGGCCCAGACCGTGCGCCGGTCCGGCAACGCCTACAAGCCGCTGGTGGACGCAGAGGACGAGCCGCTTCCGGCGGCCCTGGAGCAGGCCAACGGCGGCCCTGAGCTCCTGACGTTTGGCCATGCCCATGACAAGCACCCCTTGGCCCTTGCCGGCAGCGTCACCGAACACCCGGTCCTGGCCGGCGACGCGATCACCTCTCTGGCGCTGTCCACAGGGTCTGCGTCGCTGGAGCGCATCGCCTCCGGAACCGCGATTGACGCGGGTGGCCTGGTCCCGGACCTTGCCACGATCAACAGCTGGACGCAGGTCCTGGACGAAGTGGATCCCCTGGAGATGCTCGAGGTGCAGCTCTGCAACGTCACCGCCCCCTTCCTGCTGGTCAGCCGGCTCCGGGGCGCCATGAAGCGGTCCACGGCGCGGCGCAAGTACATCGTGAACGTCTCCGCCATGGAGGGGCAGTTCTCCCGCGCCTACAAGGGCCCCGGCCACCCGCACACCAATATGGCCAAGGCGGCGCTGAACATGATGACCCGCACCAGCGCCCAGGAGATGCTGGATACCGACGGCATCCTGATGACGGCGGTGGATACCGGCTGGATCACGGACGAGCGCCCGCACTTCACCAAGGTCCGGCTCATGGAGGAAGGCTTCCACGCGCCCCTCGACCTGGTGGACGGTGCGGCGCGGGTCTACGATCCGATCGTCATGGGTGAAAAGGGCGAGGACCAGTACGGCGTCTTCCTGAAGGATTACAAGCCCAGCCCCTGGTGATGCGGGTATGCTCACGGCATGAGCAACGAGTCATCCACCCAAGTGCAGAATCTCGAACACCACGAATGCTGGGCGTTGCTGCGGACGGTGTCCGTGGGCAGGCTGGCGGTCCTCGTAGAGGGCCGGCCGGACATCTTCCCGGTCAACTTCACCGTGGACGGCGGCACGCTGGTCTTCCGCACCAGCCAGGGCACCAAGCTGTCGGCGGCCTCCGGCGACGCCCCCGTGGCGGTGGAGGCCGACGGCGTGGACCCTGACACGGGCCTGGCGTGGAGCGTGGTCATCAAGGGCACCGCTGCCCTGGTCAAGAGCACTGAGGAAGTGCTGGAGACTTCCCGGCTGTACCTCTTCCCCTGGCAGGCGGGACGGAAGGACGCGTTCGTGCGCATCACCCCGGACAGCGTCACGGGCCGCCGCTTCAAGGTCACCGATCCGATGACGTGGTGGACGCAGATCAGCGGCTCCGCCAAAGCGTCCCAGGAATAGGCCGACGGCGGGTTCCCCGGCCACGGAGGCCGGGGAACCTGGCGCGTCAGGCGAGCTGGGTGATCTCCACGCTGACTTTCAGGGCGGAGCCGCCGCCGCCGGACAGGATGCCCTTCAGCGGGGGCACATCCCGGTAGTCGCGGCCCCTGGCCACCGTGACATGGAAGTCACCGGCGGGTTTGTGGTTGGTGGGGTCCCAGCTGCGCCAGTCCCCGTCCCACCATTCAAGCCACGCGTGCGACTGCCCGGCCACGGTCTCCCCGATTCCGGCGCTGGAGCGCGGGTGCAGGTAGCCGGAGACATAGCGCGCCGGAATGCCGCAGCTGCGCAGTGCACCGATGGCCAGGTGCGCCAGGTCCTGGCACACCCCCTTGCGCTGGCCCCAGGCTTCCTCCGCGTTGGTGGTGACGGCAGTGGACCCGGACATGTAGGTCATCTCCCCGCGCATCCAGGCGAAGACCGCCATGGCAGCCTCGTGCGGATTCTTCCCTGCCACGACGCCGGGGATGATGCCCAGGACCTCGTCGCCCGGACCGCTCAGCCGGGACTGCGGCAGCCAGTCGCTGAACGCATCAAGCGTCTCCGGCGATGCCAGTTCATCCCAGCCCACGATGTCTGCCTCCGCGGGGATCTTCTCCGCCCGGTGCACCTCGACGGTGATGTTGGAGACCACCTCAAGGTTTTCGTGCGGCATCTGCATGTCAAAGGCCGTGACCCTGGTCCCCCAGTAGTCGCGGTAGGTGCTCACTGCCGCCTGCGACGGGGAGACCTTCACCACGGACTCCAGGACCACCTGCTGTGAATCCGTCAGCGGGGTCATCCGTGCCTCGTTGTAGGACAGCGTTACCCGCTTGTTGTACTTGTAGGCCGTCCTGTGGACGATGCTCAACCGGGTCATGACACTTCTCCCACCCAGGCAAGTTCGTCCGCCTGATTGAAGTACTTACGGGAAATGGCGTCCGAGGCCTGGGACACCGCCTTCTGCACCCGCTCCATGTGCTCCGGCAGTTCGGACATGAGGTCGTCCGTGCGGTGGAACTCGAGGAAGGTCCGGGCCTGGCCCACGATGCGGCGGGCATCGTTGATGAAACCCACGCGCTGGGCGGACGGGTCGAGTTTTGCCAGGCACTCATCCGCGTCCCGCAGGGCATAGACGATGGACCGCGGGAACAGCCGGTCCAGGAGCAGGAACTCTGCAGCGTGCTGGTCTCCGAACGCAGCGCGGCGGGTGCGGAGGAAGGATTCATACGCGCCGGCGCACCGGAGCATGTTCACCCAGGACATGCCTGCGGAGAGGACGTCCCTGGTGGAGAGCATCCGGGCCGTCATGTCGGCACGTTCCAGCGAGCGGCCCAGGACCAGGAAGAGCCAGCTCTCGTCATGGCTCACGGTGGTGTCGGCAAGGCCGCTGACCATGGCGGTGCGCTCCAGGGTCCAGTTGCAGAACCGGTAGGTGCCCACCACGTCCTTGCGGTGCTGGCTCAGCCCGTAGTAGGTGGTGTTCAGGCTTTCCCACAGCCCGGAGGACACAGTCTCGCGGGCACGGCGGGCGTTCTCACGGGCGGCACCCAGGGAACCGGCGATGGACGTGGCGCTGGTCTTGTCATAGGCCAGGGCGTGAAGCAGTTCCGGAAGCCCGAAATCCTCGCTCTGCGGCTTGGCGCCCATAACCGCCAGGAGTTCCTGCGCCACGCTCTTCCGCTCCTCCATGGGGAGGTGGTTGAGGCGTTCCAGGTGGACATCCAAAATGCGGGCGGTACCGTCCGCCCGCTCCACATAGCGGCCGATCCAAAAAAGGGACTCGGCAATACGGCTAAGCATTCGCGGCTACCTCCTGCGCGCCCGGAACGTTGTCAAAGAAAGGTGCGACGGCGGCGACGTCTTCACGTGCCGGGCTCACTGCTGCTGCTCCGACTGGCGGTCGCGCCAGTTGCTTTCCACCGGCCACACCGAGACGCGTTCCCGGACCGTGACGGACTGGCGCGGAACGGTCTCCACCGGCATCTGGGGTGAGTCGGCAAGGACCCAGGTGTCCTTGGATCCGCCGCCCTGGCTGGAGTTCACAATCAGGGACCCTTCCTTCAGCGCAACGCGGGTCAGGCCGCCCGGAAGCACCCAGACGTCGTCGCCGTCGTTCACGGCGAAGGGCCGCAGGTCCACGTGGCGCGGACCGAACTTGTCACCACCCAGGGTGGGAACCGTGGAAAGCTGCAGCACCGGCTGGGCGATCCAGCCGCGCGGATCGGAGATGATCCGCTGGCGGAGGGCGTCCAGTTCGTCCCTGGAGGCATCCGGGCCAATGACCAGGCCCTTGCCGCCGGAGCCGTCCACCGGCTTGACCACCAGTTCCGCCAGGTTGTCCAGGGTGTACTCCCGGGCCTCCTTCTCCTCAAGGCGGAAGGTGTCCACGTTGGCGATAATGGGCTCCTCGCTGAGGTAGTAGCGGATCAGGTCAGGCACGTAACTGTAAACCAGTTTGTCGTCTGCCACGCCATTGCCCACCGCGTTGGCGATGGTGACACCGCCGGCACGGGCGGCGTTGACCAGCCCGGGGCAGCCAAGCATCGAGTCGGACCGGAACTGCAGCGGGTCCAGGAAGTCGTCGTCGATCCGCTTGTAGATGACGTCCACGCGCTGCTCGCCGGCCGTGGTGCGCATGTACACGCGGTTTCCACGGCAGATGAGGTCGCGGCCCTCCACCAGTTCCACGCCCATGAGGCCGGCCAGCAGGGTGTGCTCGAAGTAGGCGCTGTTGAACACGCCGGGGGTCAGGACGACGACGGTGGGATCGTCCACGCCGGCGGGCGCGGTTTTGCGCAGGGCCGAGAGCAGCCGCCGCGGGTACTCTTCCACGGGCCGGATGAGCTGCTGGCCGAATGCCTCAGGCAGGCCCTTCGCCATGGCGCGCCGGTTTTCCAGCACGTAGCTGACGCCGGAGGGGACGCGGACGTTGTCCTCCAGGACCCGGAAGGTGCCGGCGGCGTCGCGGACGACGTCGATGCCGGAGATGTGGACCCGCACCCCGCCCGCGGGTTCAAAGCCGTGGACCTGCCGGTGGAAGTGGGCGCTGGTGGTCACGAGCTGGCGGGGAATCACGCCGTCGGAGACCACGGTCATCTTGTCGTAGACGTCGTTCAGGAACGCTTCCAGGGCGCGGACGCGCTGCGCCACGCCGCGTTCCAGGACATCCCACTCAGCTGCGGGGATGACACGGGGCACGATGTCGAGGGGGAAGGGCCGTTCCTCGCCCGCGTAGTCGAACGTCACCCCGCGGTCCAGGAAGGTGCGGGCCATGGAGTCGGCGCGTGCGCTCACATCCGCCAGGGAGAGCTTCCGGAGCGCCTCCGCCACCTGCCCGTACGAGTCCCTGGCCTGTTGCCCGGGGGCAAACATCTCGTCGTAGGCTCCGGTGCGGCCCGCGGCCTCGGAGTAATCCTGGAATAGGTCTGACATGTCCAATAGCCAACCATCTTTTTGTTTCGAGTTCATTACTGCCATCCATTCTGGCGTGTTGTCGCCGGCAGCCCGGTTCGTACTTTACTGGCCTCTTCGGGCACAGTAGGTGAGTGCCAAGCAGCAGAAGCCTCCCCGTGCCGGGCCGCGGCAGTTTCCGGGCCCATGTGGCGCGGTTGGTTCCGGGCCTCTTGACGGCGGCGGCCGCCGTGGCAGGGGCCTTCCTGGTGCACGGGCTCCTGCCGGCATTGCCTGCGATGACCATGGCTGTGGTGCTGGGTGTCCTGGCCGCCAACCTGCCCGGCGCCGGCAGCTGGACCGGCGGCCGGGCCCGTGCAGGGCTCGACTTCGCGGGCAAGCATCTGATGCGCGGCGGGATCGTGCTGCTGGGCCTGAAGGTCAGCGTCATGGATGTCCTCAACCTCGGGTGGCCGGCCCTGGTCCTGATCGTGGGCGTCGTCGCGGCCAGCTTCGGCGGCACCTATGCAATCTCGCGGCTGTTCCGCCTGCCGCCGGTGACCTCGCTCCTGGTGGCCACCGGGTTTTCCATCTGCGGCGCGTCGGCCATCGGCGCCATGGCCGCCGTCCGCCGCATCCGGCACGCCGAAACTGTCCTGCCGGTGGCCTTGGTAACGCTCTGCGGAACGCTCGCCATCGGCGTCCTGCCCCTCCTCGCGCACCCCCTGGGCCTCACGGCCACGGTGTTCGGTGCCTGGACCGGCGCGTCCGTGCACGACGTGGGCCAGGTGGTGGCCACGGCGCAAACCGCCGGGACCGCTGCCCTGGCGATCGCCGTCGTCGTCAAGCTCACCCGGGTGCTGCTGCTGGCGCCAGTTGTTGCCGCAGCCGGCGCGCACCACAGGAACGGAGCGCGCGCCCTGGGCGCCGCCGACGGCACCACGTCCAAAATGCCGCCCGTGGTGCCCCTGTTCGTGCTGGGCTTCGTGGCCATGGTGGCCCTGCGCTCCACCGGCTGGCTGGCCCCGGCCTGGCTGGATACCGGCGCCACCCTGCAGGACATCCTCCTGGGGGCTGCCCTGTTCGGGCTGGGCTCGGCCGTCAGGATCAGAACACTGCTCCATACAGGTGGGCAGGCGCTCCTGGCGGCGCTGGCATCCTGGCTCCTGATTGCCGTGCTGGGTCTGGCGGCCGCCTTCCTGATCGCGGGCTGAGCGGACGCACCGGCCGCGTGATTAGATAGCCGGGTGTCACATGAGAATCTGCAGCGCAGCGAAGCCTCCGAACGTTCAGCCCTGATCAGCACCACCAGCTACGACGTCTCGCTCGATGTGCGGCAGGCAGCAGATCCGGCGGTTCCCGGCTACACCAGCCGCAGTGTCATCACCTTCACCGCAGAACCCGGCTCCAGCACCTTCCTGGACTTCATCGGCGGCAGCGTCCACAGCGTGATCCTCAACGGCAAGAGCCTGCCCGTGGGGGACGTGGTGGACGGCGCGCGGATCAGGCTGGACAACCTCGGGGCCGAAAACCAGGTGGCCGTCACCGGTACCGCCCTCTACAGCCGCTCCGGCGAGGGCATGCACCGGTTCGTTGACCCCGCCGACGGCCAGACCTACCTGTACACCCAGTACGAGCCGGCTGACGCGCGCCGGGTCTTCGCCAACTTCGAACAGCCCGACCTGAAGGCAACCTACACCTTCCACGTGATGGCTCCGGCGGAATGGAAGGTGGCCTCGAACGGCGCAGAGGTGAACCGCACCCTGCTGACCAGCGATCCTGCCACCGCCTGCTGGGACTTCGCCACCACCCTGCCGATGTCCACCTACATCACCAGCATCCTGGCAGGGCCCTACTTCAGGGCTGAGGACCGCTGGCAGGCAACGCTCGACGACGGCACGCGCCTGGACGTCCCGCTCGCCCTCTACTGCCGGGCATCCATGGCAGGCTCCTTCGACACGGAAGAGCTCTTTGCCCTCACCAAGAAGGGCCTGGACTTCTTCAACCGCCTCTTCGACTACCCCTACCCGTGGGGCAAGTACGACCAGGCGTTCGTGCCCGAGTACAACCTGGGCGCCATGGAGAACCCGGGGCTGGTGACGTTCACCGAGAGCTACGTGTTCACCTCCCGCGCCACGGACGCGCAGTACCAGGCGCGCGCCAACACCCTGATGCACGAGATGGCGCACATGTGGTTCGGCGACCTGGTGACCATGCAGTGGTGGGACGACCTCTGGCTCAAGGAGTCCTTCGCCGATTACATGGGAACCCTCGGCGTGGACCGGGCAACGGACTGGGATACCGCCTGGGTCAACTTCGCCAACAAACGCAAGGCCTGGGCCTACGTGCAGGACCAGCTCCCCACCACCCATCCCATCGTGGCTGACATCCCCGACCTTGAAGCGGCCAAGCAGAACTTCGACGGCATCACCTACGCCAAGGGCGCCTCGGTCCTCAAGCAGCTGGTGGCCTACGTGGGGTTCGACGCGTTCATCGCCGGTTCCCGGGAGTACTTCCGCAAGCACGCCTATGGGAACACGTCGCTGGCCGACCTCCTGGCGGCCCTGGATGCCGCCTCCGGCCGGGATTTGTCCGGCTGGGCCCGGCAGTGGCTGCAGACGTCCGGCATCTCGATGCTGTCCCTGGATATTTCTGCCGTGGACGGTTCGTCCAAGGACCCGGCCGTGGCGGGAGCAGTAACGGGCGACGCCGGCGTGCTGGGACAGGTGGCGATCGTCCAGGAGGCGGTGGACCCGGTCACCGGACGGGAAGAGCTGCGTCCGCACCGCCTCCGCGTCGGTTCCTACGACTTCGACGCCGACGGCGCCCTGGTGCGGACCGGAACCATCGAAACCGACGTGGCCGGTGCCCGGACTGAACTCCCCCAGCTTGCCGGCCAGCCGCGGCCCGCGCTCCTGCTGGTCAACGATGACGACCTGACCTACGCGAAGGTGCGGCTGGATCCGGTGTCCGAAGCTGCCGTCCGTGCATCGCTGGACCGCATCACCGATCCCATGGCCCGGGCCCTGTGCTGGACGGCGCTGTGGAACTCGGCGCGGGACGGCGAAAGCCCCGCGTCCAGGTACGTGGACGCCGTGACGGCCTTTGCCGCGGCTGAGACGGGCATCGGCGTACTCCTGAACGTCCTCGACAACGCCACCACCGCCGTCGAACGCTACACACCCGCCGCCACCCGGGGCAGGGTGCGCGCATCCTTCCTGGCAGCTGCCGCCGCCGAACTGGACCGGGCCGCCCCGGGTTCGGACCAGCAGCTCGCCTGGGCCCGCACCCTCGGCACGCTCAGCAGGCAGGACGGTGCCCTGCTCCCCCGGCTCCGTGGCCTGCTGGACGGCACGTCCGCCGTCGAGGGGCTGGCGGTGGACGCCGAGCTCCGCTGGCACCTCTGGCATGCCTTGGCAGCCAATGGCCACGCGTCCGCAGCCGAGTTCGACGCCGAGCTTGCCCGGGACACCACCGCCTCCGGCCGGGCAGGGCATGCAACAGCCATGGCGTCCCGTCCCGACCGCGAGGTCAAGGCTGCCGCCTGGGCTGCGGCCGTCCACGGGACCGGTCTGTCCAACCAGCTTCTGACCGCCACCATCAGCGGCTTCACTACCGCGCCGCCGGCGCTGCTGGAACCCTACGTGGAGCCCTACTTCGACTGCCTGCGCGCTGTGTGGGACGCGCGGAGCATCGAGATCGCCAGCCGGATTGTCCGGGGCCTCTACCCCGCAGCCCAGGACCTCGCGGATGGCGGGGAGCCCAAAGGCCACCCCGTCGTCCGGCGGACCGATGCCTGGCTGGACGCCAACCCGGACGCCCCGCACGCACTGCGCCGGATCATCGTGGAGCAGCGCAGCCACCTGCTGCGCGCGCTCACGGCGCAGGCCGCCGTCGGTCCCCCACCGGCCCCCTAACCTCGCTGCGCTCGGCTAGGGTACCCTGCCGGCGTGGGCCCACTCATCGGTTGCTGAGTAACTGCCGTTTTGAGGCGCCAAAACGGCAGTTACTCAGCAGTGGATGGAGCTAGGGGACGCGGTGGAGCCATTCGGGGGTGCCGAACTTGGCCGCCACCTTGTCCTCGGCAGCTGCGAGCTCGTGTCCCGCGAGCGTTGATGGTGTGGCCCCGTAACGCTCGCTGAAAACTTCGATCATCGCCTCGATGATGGCCGTGCGGGCCAGGCCGGTCTGGCGGCGGAGCGGATCCACCCGCTTCTTGGCGCTGCGGGTGCCCTTGTCGGACAGTTTCTCCTTGCCGATCCGGAGGACCTCGACCATCTTGTCGGCGTCGATGTCGTAGCTCATGGTGACGTGGTGCAGCATGCCGCCGTTGGCGAGGCGCTTCTGCGCGGCGCCGCCGATCTTTCCCTGGTCCGTGGCGATGTCGTTCAGCGGGATGTAGAAGGCGTTGATGCCGATCTTTTCGAGCGCGGCCATGACCCAGGCGTCAAGGAACGGGTAAGAGTCGGCGAAGCTCAGTCCGTCCACCAGGGTCTGGGGCAGGTAGAGCGAGTAGGTGATGCAGTTGCCGGCCTCCATGAACATCGCTCCCCCGCCGCTGATCCGGCGGACCACATTGATGCCGTGCCTGGCCACGCCCTCGGGATCCACCTCGTTCTGCACCGACTGGAAGCTGCCAATGACGACCGACGGTTCCTGCCAGTCCCAGAACCGCAGGGTGGGCGTCCGCGCCCCCGCACCCACTGCCTCGGTGAGCACCTCGTCAAGGGCAACGTTGATTTCCGTGGGAAGCACGGTGGGTGCGATGACGTTCCACTCGTGGTCTCCCCAGGAGGTGGCCTTGGCCAGGGCACGCCGGACGGTCACGGCCACGGCGTCCGCGGAGAAGCCGAACAGCACGGCTCCGGCTGGCAGGGCGGCTGTGACGGCGGCTGCGAGGTCTGCGGCAGGTGTGGTGTCCGGAAGCCCGGTCAGGGCGCGGTTGATGTCCTCGAGGGCCTCGTCCGGCTCCAGGAAGAAGTCGCCGCTGACGGAGACGTCCGCCAGTGCGCCGTCCACGACGGCCAGGTCCACCACCACCAGCTTGCCGCCGGGAACCTTGTACTCCCCGTGCAGGCGCTGGTTGCTGTCGGCATTGTTGGCAGGAAATCCGGACTCGGTCATGCTTCCCATCCTGCCCCAGAAAACCGGCGCGCGGTTAACGCAGAAGGCCCGCACCGTTTCCGGTGCGGGCCTTCCGCAAACAAGCTTGGCGAAGGAATTACTTCTTGCCGCCGAAGCCCTTGAAGCGAGCGTTGAAGCGCTCGACGCGGCCTGCAGAGTCCATGATGCGCTGCTTGCCCGTGTAGAACGGGTGGGACTCGGAAGAGATTTCGACGTCGATGACCGGGTAGGTGTTGCCGTCTTCCCACTCGATGGTCTTCGAGGAAGACACGGTGGAGCGGGTCAGGAACTTGGTGCCGGAGGCCAGGTCGTTGAAGACAACAGCTTCGTACTTCGGGTGGGTATCAGACTTCATAATGGGACCTTTGTTCGCGCAGCTGGATTTTGCCAGCTGCCAGGTATGAATGGGATGGCTGCGGTCTGTCGCATCAGCCGAAGCTGAAAAAGCAGGACAACCAGCTATCAATCATAACCGATCCGTCAGGGGCTGACGAACCAGTACCCTTGGCAGCAGGTGGTGGCGCCGCAGGTCAGTCCCGGACGCGCAACTCCCAGAAGGCCACGGCTGAAGCAGCGGCCACGTTCAGTGAATCCACCCCGTTGCGCATGGGGATTTTGACGGCAAGGTCGACGGCGGCGAGCGTCTCCGGGCTCATGCCGGCACCTTCGGTTCCAAGCACCAGGGCGAGTTTGTCCACGTTGCGGGAGGCGACGGCGTCGACATCCTCTGCCTCCGGTGTCAGTTCCAGGGCCGCGACGGTGAAGCCGTGGTCCTTGAGCACCCGCAGGTCCCCGGGCCAGTCCTGCAGGCGTGCCCAGGGAACCTGGAACACGGTGCCCATGCTCACCCGGACGCTGCGCCGGTACAGCGGGTCGCCACAGCGTGGCGAGACCAGCACGGCGTCGATGTCCAGCGCCGCCGCGGAGCGGAAAATCGCGCCCACGTTGGTGTGGTCCACGATGTCTTCCAGCACGGCCACGCGGCGCGCCCCGGCGAGGAGTTCGGGCAGCGGCACCGGCGCCGGGCGCTGCATGGCTGCCATGGCGCCGCGGTGCAGGTGGAACCCGGTGATTTCCTCCAGCAGGGCAGCCGAACCGATGAACGCCGGAACGTCCGGGTACGTCTGGAAGACGTCGTCGAGGTCCGCCATCCACTTCTCGGCGAGGAAGAATGACCGGGGCCGGTGCCCGGCTGCAAGGGCCCGGCGCAGGACCCGCGAGGACTCGGCGATGTACATGCCCTCGGCGGGCTCACGGAGCTTGCGCAGGTGCACGTCGGTCAGGGTGGTGTAATCGCTGACGCGCGGGTCATCGGCGGATTCGAGGTAGTGGAAAGTCACCGGGTGATTATTTCAGCAGGTTGGCGATCATCACGCCGAGGGCCACGATGCCCAGGCTGAAGATCACGGCGCGCAGCACGCGAGGCGAGAGCTTGCGGCCTACCTTCGAGCCCAGGAGGCCGCCGATGGTGGAGCTGATGGCGATCAGCAGCACCACCAGCCAGTTGATCCGGTCGAAGGCGAACAGGAGGTAGGAGATGGCGGCCACCATGTTCACGCCGAGGACCAGGATGTTCTTCATGGCGTTGGCGTTCTGGATGGTGCCGGTAAGGAACACGCCCAGGATGCCGACCAGCAGGATTCCCTGTGCCGCGACGAAGTAACCCCCGTAGACACCGGCCAGGTAGACCAGGACCACCAGGAGGACGCCGTGGCGTTTGTCCCGGACGGCGTGTTCGGGGTTGGCCTCGCGGTTGCGCACCCAGTCCTGGAGCCGCGGCTGGAACACCACCATCAGCAGTGCAAGGACCAGGAGGACCGGGGCGACGTAGTGGAAGACCTTCTCCGGCAGGTGCAGCAGGAGCCAGGCGCCGGTGACGCCGCCCAGGACCGAGGCCGGAAGGAGGCGGAGCACCTGCCGTCCCCGGCCGGCCAGCTCTCGGCGGTAGCCGAAGGCCCCGGCGCCCGTTCCGAAGACCAGGCCCATGGCATTGCTCATGGAGGCGGTGACGGGTCCCACGCCCAGGGCGATGAGCACCGGAAAGGTCACAAGCGTGCCGGAGCCCACCACCGCGTTGATGGTGCCGGCCCACAGGCCGGCGATGAACACAATGATGCTGCTGAAGAGTTCCAAGGTAGTAGCGCAGGCCCCGTCTAGCGGCGTGCTGTGGCGGTGTAGCGTCCCGCGTTCTCGGAGACATCCAGAGGAAGCCCGAAGGTGGTGCTCAGGTGCTCTTCGGTCAGGACCTCGGTGATGGGGCCGGCGGCCACCACGCCGCCGTCGCGCAGCAGCATGGCATGGGTGAAGCCCGGCGGGACTTCTTCAAGGTGGTGCGTGACCAGGACCATGGCCGGGGCCGATTCGTCCCGGGCCAGCTCGCCCAGCTTGTGGACCAGTTCCTCGCGGCCGCCCAGGTCCAGCCCGGCACCGGGCTCATCCAGGAGCAGCAGTTCGGGGTCCGTCATGAGCGCGCGGGCGATCTGGACCCGTTTGCGCTCCCCCTCGGAGAGGGTGGCGAACGTCCTGTTCAGCAGCGGACCCATGCCCCAGTCGTTCAGGAGCCGGAAGGCGCGCCGTTCGTCGTCGCGCTCGTAGCCCTCCCGCCAACGGCCCGTGACGCCATAGGCGGCCGTGACCACCACGTTGAGGACGTTCTCGTGCTCCGGAATCTGGGTGGCAAGGGCTGCCGAGGAAAGGCCGATGCGGGGCCGGAGTTCGAAGACGTCAACACGGCCCAGGACTTCGTCGAGGATGCCGGCGGTGCCGCTGCTGGGGTGGAGGCGGGCCGCCGCGATCTGGAGAAGGGTGGTCTTGCCGGCCCCGTTGGGTCCCAGGATGACCCAGCGTTCGCCCTCGTTGACCTGCCAGTCAACCTTGTCCAGCAGGGTCTTCTTACCACGGACAACGCTGACGGAGTCCAGTTCCAGAACATCACTCATAGGAGTAGACACTAGGACAAAAAAGAAGATGACTGATAACCGGTGTGAAGGCTCCCTAAGGGTTTCGCCGCGGCCGCCCGCAACGAATTCAGGACACCCCACCCGCGCTGACTAAGATTGCAGGCATGACTTCGAACGTGACTGCGGTCAGCTATGGCCTGAATATGACCCCCGCCGGGCTGGAGCAGCTGCGTTCCGTCCTTGCCTCACACGGCGCAGAGCTGCAGTCTGAATCCTCCGCCGGTGACAGCCGGTATGGGGTCCAGGTTCTTGACCTGGCCCTTCCCGACGCGGCCGGCCTGGCCGCCCTCCGCCGGGCTGTGGCGGATGCCGCAACCGATGGTTTTGACACGGCCCTGGTGCCCTCCGGGCTCCGCTCTGCGGCCCGCAAGCTGCTGATCATGGATGTGGACTCCACCCTGATCCAGCAGGAGGTCATCGAACTCCTGGCCGCGTACGCCGGCAAGCGCGAGGAAGTGGCGGCCGTAACGGAAGCTGCCATGCGCGGCGAACTCGATTTTGCCCAAAGCCTCCACGCCCGGGTGGCGGTGCTCGCGGGGCTGCCCGCCGACGTCGTCCATTCCGTCCGCAAAGAAGTGAAGCTCAGCGAAGGTGCCGATCAGCTCGTGGCCGCTTTCAAAGCCGCCGGCCACACGGTGGCTGTGGTGTCCGGCGGCTTCAACCAGATCCTGGAGCCTATTGCCGGGGACCTGGGCCTGGACTACTGGCAGGCCAACGAGCTGGAAATCGTCGACGGCGCGCTGACCGGCAAGGTGCTGGGCGCGGTCGTAGACAGGGCAGCGAAGGAAAAGTACTTGCGGGAGTGGGCTGCCGCCGAGGGCATCGCACTGGAGCACACCATCGCCGTGGGCGACGGCGCCAACGACCTGGACATGCTGGGCGCCGCCGGGATCGGGGTGGCCTTCAACGCCAAACCCGCTGTCCGCGCCGTGGCCGACGCCGCCCTGAACATGCCGTACCTGGACGCCGTCCGCCACATCGCCCGGGTCTGAGCCCCCGCAACGCCCCATAACAAAGCGGCCCCCGCCGCCGGATTACCCGGCGGCGGGGGCCATCTGCCCGCTGCTGCTTAGCTGGAAGCCTGCCCGGCGCTCTTGCCGAAGTAGTCGGCACCGCCGGCGTACTCCGTGTGGCCGGACTCGACGTCGGCCGTTGCCATTCCGGCAACAACCTGCGCGAACTCCTCCACCGAGTAAAGCTTCCCGGCCTCCGCGCGGCGCGCTTCGATGGCGCCCGGGGTGGAGCGGTCCAGGAGCGTGGCGGTGACCGTGCCCTCGATCATGTCGCCGGACACCACCACCAGGCTGATGCCCTTCTCCGCCAGGTTGGGGATCAGGTCCCGGAGTGCGTCCTCGCCGGCGCGCTTGCTGCGGGCCACCGGCTCGTAGGCCGGCATGGTGGGGACGGTGTTGATGAAGTGGGCCTGGTGGCTGGTCACGAAGACCACGCGCGAGCCTTCCTTCATCAGGGGCACCGCCGCGTTGAGCATGTTCACCTGGGCGTCGCGGTTCAGCTTGAGCGCATAGTCCTCCCCCATCCCGGTCTCCATGCCGCCGGAGGCGTTCAGGACCAGGATGTCCAGGGACCCGAAGTTCTCCATGGCGGCGCTGGCCAGGGCCTGCACACCCTCCTGGGTGGTGAGGTCCGCGCCGACCGCGACGGCCCGGCCGCCGTCGGCTTCGATGCCCTGCACCACTTTGTTGGCGCGGGGCGCCTTCTGGCGGTAGTTGACCACGACGGCGGCGCCCTCCGAGGCGAGGATCTTGGCTACGTCGGCGCCAATGCCCCGCGATGATCCGGTGACGATCGCCGTCTTGTTGTCCAGCAGTCCCATACGAGCTTCCTTTGTTCGAAACATCTAAATCGTTGTGGCCTGCAGTCCATCATGCCAGCGGCCATGGCCAATATCCGTTGTCTGACTTCGACAAATAAGGACCGCGGGGCTAGTTTCCTGCAGGGGCGGAGGCTGAAGGGTCAGTGGCCCATGCCCAGGCCGCCGTCCACGGGGATGACGGCACCGGAGATGTATGCGGCTTCGTCACTGGCGATCCAGCGGACCACGTTGGCTACCTCTGCAGCTTCAGCGAAACGGCCGGCGGGGATGCTGGCGAGGTAATCCTTTTGGGTGGCCTCGGGGAGTTCGGCGGTCATGTCCGTGTTGATGAATCCGGGTGCCACCACGTTGGCGGTAATGCCGCGTGAGCCCAGTTCGCGCGTAAGGGAGCGGGCGATGCCCACCAGGCCGGCCTTTGAGGCGGAGTAGTTGATCTGTCCCGGCGCCCCGTACAGGCCCGAGACCGAGGAAATGAGGACCACGCGGCCCTTGCGCAGCCGGATCATGCCTTTTGACGCACGCTTGATCACGCGGAAGGCGCCGGTCAGGTTGGTGTCGATCACTGAGGTGAAGTCATCCTCGCTCATGCGCAGCAGCAGCGTGTCCTTGGTGATGCCGGCGTTGGCCACGAGGACTTCCACCGGACCGTGGGCAGCTTCCACTTCCTTGAAGGCGGCATCCACGGAAGCCTCGTCGGTGACGTCCGCCTTGACGCCGAGGATGCCCTCCGGCAGCTGGGTTTCGCTGCGGTAGGTCACAGCCACCTTGTCGCCGTTGGCGAGGAACGCCTGCGCGATGGCCAGCCCGATACCGCGGTTGCCGCCGGTGATGAGGACGCTGCGCGGTGCGGTAACTGCTTCAGTCATGGAGGTGCTCCGGAATTCTGCGGCAGGCTGCGCCGCGGTAGAGGGTGTGGTTTGGCTGGAACCGATCTTAGCGGCAGCCCTGCCGCGGGTTTGGGCAGCACTGCCGATGGTGCGAGAATTAAGGGAAGCCTTTGGAGCGTGATCATTCACCGTGACCCTTGAAAACCATGCGGGACGTCCGGCGCCCGAAGAACCGGGCCGGTTCTCCGGCGACACCGAGGTCCACAGCATTACGGATGCCGCCGCCGCGCATTCGGAGGATATGCGCCAGCGGATGATTAAGTACGCCCTGGCGATGGGCATCCGCATGGTCTGCCTGATCCTCATTTTCGTGGTGGACGGCTGGTTCAAGATCATTGCGGTGGCGGGCGCGGTCTTCCTGCCGTGGTTCGCCGTGGTGATTGCCAACGGCAGCGACAAGGCAGAAACGCCCAGTGACCTGCTGCTGGATTCCGCGCCGCTGGCCGAGCTGGAAAGCCCTGCCCCTCCGGTGCCGGATGAGGAACCGGGAAGCGCCGTGCTGCAGGGCGAACTGGTGAAGGACGAGGACCCGGAGGACGGGGAGGAGCGGCAGGCATCATGAGCATTTTCGATTTCGCAGCGGGAACGGACGTGGCATCGGAGGCTGCCGCCGTCTGCTCCCGGAAGGCGTGCAGGGCCCAGGCGTCCTGGCAGCTTCTCTGGAACAACCCGAAAATCCATGCTCCTGAGCGGCGCAAAACCTGGCTGGCCTGCGCCGACCACCGGGACTGGCTGGAGGACTACCTGCAGACGCGTGGCCTCTGGAAGGAAACGCTTCCGCTGGAAGCCGCCGGGGACGCCCCGCTGGAGCAGGACATCTGAATGTACCGTTTCCTCTTTTCCAGCAAGTGGCTGGGCTATCTCCTGCTGGCCGCCATCTTTGCCACCGCGTGCGTTTTCCTGGGCCGCTGGCAGATGGACCGGCGCGCCGAGACCTTGGCCGAAATCAACCGCGTCGTCAGTAATTACTCGGCGGCTCCCATTCCCTTCGCCCAGGCACGGGACCAGTTCACCCAGCTGGACCCGGCCAAGGAATGGACCCAGGTCGAGCTGAAAGGCTCCTACGATGCCGCCGGGCAGCGGGTTGTGCGCAACCGGCCGCTCAATGGGCAGCCCGGGTACGAGGTGGTGGTCCCGTTCCGCCTCACCACGGGCGAAACCGTTGTCATCGACCGCGGCTGGCTGCCCATCGGCAACAAGAATCCAGGCAGCCCTTACTCCGTGCCCGCCCCGCCCCCCGGTGACTTGACCGCCGTCGTCCGTTTGAAGCACGTTG
>NZ_LR733289.1:2222886-2246551 GCF_902506025.1 Arthrobacter sp. 8AJ
CCCTGACTCCGTGCCCGCCCCGCCCTCCGGTGACGTGACCGCCGTCGTCCGTTTGAAGCATGGTGAGCCGGAGCTGCAGCGCGGGGCACCCGAGGGGCAGCTGGCATCCATTGACCTTCCCACCTACTCAGCGCAGCTGGGTTATCCCCTGATGACGGGTGCGTACGGCCAGCTGGCCTCGGAAACGCCGGCGCCGGCGGAGATGCCGGTTGCCTTCCCCAAACCGTCCACTGACGAGGGGACGCACTTGTCCTACTCGCTGCAGTGGTTCGCTTTCGGGGTCCTGATGTTCGTGGGCTTCGGCTACGCGGCCCGGCAGCAGGCGCGTAACGCAGCGATCGACGCCGAGGACCAGGACGAGCCGGAACTGGACGGAGCGGTCCACTCCGCCGTCCAGGCCGCCCGGCGCCAGCCCGCACCGCCGCGCAAGCGTAAGAAGGCGACGGCCGAGGAGGAAGAAGACGCCCTCCTGGACGCGCAGGGGTACTAGGACGTGGAGAAGCACGACGGCGGTCCCTTAGCCAGTTGCGGTTCTTCCGTCCGCTTCGCAACGTGCGTGATTTCCCGCGTGCTGGCTCGTTCCTCGCCTTTGACGCACGCTACGTAAATCACCCACGCTGCTGCGCTCGTGCCAGGCAAGCCAGCGCGAACGCCAAACGGGTCACCCCGACCTGACCAGCCGAACCCGGCAACGATAGTGGAACCACGCGGCCTGCGAGTGGTCAAGGCTTTGCGTGCTGAGTAACAGCCTCTTCAGCTGCCACGACTGCGTGGGGCAGGAAGTGAGGTGTCTTGAACTCCTCCGGAGGCTCAAGCGCCAGCGGCCGGGTGATTTGCGTAGCTTGCGTCAGAGGCGAGGAACGAGCCAGCAAGCGGCAAATCACCCGGCCGGGGGTGCGAACGCAGCCCTCACTCTCAGGACAACTAGGCCAGGGTGATCAGGTCCAGGTAGTCCTCGTTCCAGAGGTCTTCCACGCCGTCCGGAAGCATGACGACCCGTTCGGGGTTCAGGGCCTCGACAGCACCTTCGTCGTGGCTGACCAGCACGACGGCGCCGGTGTAGTTCCGGAGCGCGCCGAGGATTTCCGCGCGGCTGGCGGGGTCCAGGTTGTTGGTGGGCTCGTCGAGAAGGAGCACATTGGCGCTTGAGGCCACGATGGTGGCCAGGGCCAGGCGTGTCTTCTCACCACCGGAGAGCACGCCTGCGGGCTTGTCTACATCGTCGCCGGAGAACAGGAATGAGCCCAGGATGCCGCGGACCTCGGCGTCCTTCATGTCCGGCGCGGACGAGCGCATGTTCTCCAGCACGGTGCGGTTGTGGTCCAGGGTTTCGTGCTCTTGGGCGTAGTAGCCCACCTTGAGGCCGTGGCCCGGGATGACCTCGCCGGTGTCCGGGGTATCCACACCCGCAAGCATGCGCAGCAGGGTGGTCTTGCCGGCACCGTTGAGGCCCAGGATGACCACCTTGGACCCACGGTCGATGGCCAGGTCCACGTCGGTGAAGATCTCCAGCGACCCATAGGACTTGCTGAGCCCGTCCGCGGTGAGCGGGGTCTTGCCGCAGGGTGAGGGGTCCGGGAACCGCAGGGCTGCCACGCGGTCCTGCTCACGGACAGCTTCCAGTCCGCTGAGCAGCCGTTCGGCACGCTTTGCCATGTTCTGCGCGGCAACAGCCTTGGTGGCCTTGGCCCGCATCTTGTTGGCCTGGTCCATGAGGACCTGCGCCTTCTTTTCGGCGTTGGCCCGTTCACGCTTCCGGGCCCGCTCGTCAGTCTCGCGCTGCAGGAGGTAGCGCTTCCAGTCCATGTTGTAGAAGTCGATCTGGGCGCGGTTCGCGTCCAGCAGGAACACCTTGTTGACGGTGGCTTCAAGCAGGTCGGTGTCGTGGCTGATAACGATCAGGCCGCCCTGGTGGTTCTTCAGGAAGTCCCGCAGCCAGGCGATGGAGTCGGCGTCGAGGTGGTTCGTCGGTTCGTCCAGGAGCATGGTCTCGGCATCCGAGTACAGAATGCGGGCCAGCTCCACGCGGCGCCGCTGGCCGCCGGAGAGCGTCTTGAGCGGCTGGTTCAGCAGCCGGTCAGGGAGGGCAAGGTTGGAACAGATCGAGGCTGCTTCGGCCTCGGCCGCGTAGCCGCCCGCGGCCAGGAACTCGGATTCCAGCCGGTCGTACCGGTTCATGGCTTTGCGCTGGACGTCGGCGTCCTCGCTCGCCATTTCGTCGTGCGCCTTGCGCAGTTTGCCGACGACGATGTCCAGGCCGCGGGCGGAAAGGATCCGGTCCCGCGCCAACTGTTCCATGTCGGGGGTCCGCGGGTCCTGGGGCAGGTACCCGATTTCTCCGCTGCGGGTCACCTTGCCGGCGGCGGGCAGGCCTTCGCCCGCGAGGACACGGGTCAGCGTGGTCTTGCCCGCACCGTTCCGGCCCACCAGGCCGATCTTGTCCCCTTTGTCGATGCGGAAGCTCACCTGGTCCATGAGGAGCCGGGCACCGGCGCGCAGTTCAAGATCCTGGACAGTAATCACAGCAGGTAAGGCCTTTCACAACAGGGAACGCCACGGTCCGCGCACTGTGTGCGAAGGGACGCTGGGGCAGAGTGGCCGGAGAACGGCACAATCCAGTCTACCGTCCGGCGGGCCACGCCAGTTTCAGCAGCAGAAACTTCCGGCCGTCCGGTGATGGCGCCGTGGGCTTAACTGCCGGCTGCGCCCCGGAGGTTCAAGCAGAATGGGGTCATGGAATTCGATCGGCTGCTCCAGATCCGGCGTATTTACGCACAGCCAGCCGCCCTGGAGCTGCCCCGTGGCCGGGAGATTGTCGCGCGCTGGCCTGACGCCGACGTCGTACTGGTGGACAGCCATTGGAACATCCCGGACCTGCACGGTGACGAAACCAACGTGCCGCGCTGGTCCCGGATCAAGACGGAGGCACTGGTCCTGGGGATCAAAAAGTCGCTGACCGTCAAACCCAATGGGCGCTCGGCGGACTTCATTGCACCTTCCACTGCGAACGGCTGCGCCATGGCGTGCGCCTACTGCTACGTTCCGCGGCACAAGGGCTACAGCAATCCAATAACGGTGTTCGCCAACATCGACCAGATCGCGGCGACGCTGGAGCGGCACGCCACCCGCCAGGGGCTCAAGCTGGAGCCCAACCAGTGCGACCCGGAACTGTGGGTCTATGACGTCGGCGAAAACAGCGACTGTTCGGTGGATGCGCTGCTCAGCCCCAACGTTGAGGAACTTGTGGGGCTTTTCCGCGAACTGCCCAACGCCAAGCTGTCCTTCGCCACCAAATTCGTCAACCAGGAAATGCTGGCGTGGGACCATGGCGGCCACACCCGGATCCGCTTCTCCCTGATGCCGGCGGACCTGGCCAAGTCCATTGATGTCCGGACGTCGCCGGTCGTGGAACGGCTGGCCGCGATCAATGACTTTGTCGACGCAGGCTACGAAGTGCACGTGAACTTCTCCCCCGTCGTCATCACCGACACCTGGCTGGCCGACTGGGAAGCGCTGCTCCGCCAACTCGATGCGACGTTGACGGAGGCAGCCAAGGCCCAGCTCGCGGCGGAGGTCATCTTCCTGACCCACAACGAGCAGCTGCACGAGGTCAACCTGGGCTGGCATCCGCAGGCTGAGAACGTCCTGTGGCGCCCAGACCTCCAGGAATTAAAAACCTCGTCCAACGGTTTCAACAACGTCCGCTACCGGTCACGGGCCAAGGCCGGTTACGTGCGGCAGCTGACCGGGCTGATCCAGGACATCGCACCGTACTGCCGCATCCGCTACGCGTTCTGAAACGCGCGGCCGGTGCGGCACCTGTCAGTCTCTTGGCTCGGCGGGCCCGTGGCCGCCATTCCCGGCAGACGCGGCCGCCTCATTGTGGCCGCCCTTGGCCTTGCCGAACGGCAGCACTTTCAGAAGCGGGCCCACCACCGCCAGGACGATGAGGCCCCAGACGAGCCCGACGACCGTTGAGCACAGGGTGTTGACGAGCCAAGCCAAAAGACCGCCGACAACCGCGACCCCTGCCACCGGGTGCTCCAGCGCGTGGACCAGGTCGTAGGGTGCGTGCCAGCCGAGGTCATGCGCGCCCTGCAGCATGATGTGGCCGCCAACCCACAGCATGGCGATCGTTCCGACGAAGGTGATGGTGGCCAGCACGGCGGGCATGCCCGTGACCAGCAACCTCCCGAAGCGCTTGGAGCGGGGAGAGTCCTTGGCAGCCAGGTGCACACCGATGTCGTCCATCTTGACGATGAGCGCGACGGCGCCGTACACGAGCACGGTGATGGCGAACGCCACCAGGACCAGGATGAACGCACGGACCCAGATGGATTCTGTGGCCACCTCGTTCATGGAGATGACCATGATCTCGCAGGACAGGATGAAGTCGGTCGTGATGGCGCCCTTGACGACCTTGGCCTCGGCGTCGTGCCCGCGTTCCACCGCCGGCGCTTCGTCCTCCTCGTGGTGGCCGCCGCGGAGCTTGTGCCAGACCTTCTCGGCGCCCTCGTAGCAGAGGTAAGTGCCGCCGAGCATGAGGATGAACGGGATGATCCAGGGGATGAAGGCGCTGATGAGCAGCAGGGCGGGCAGGATGATCAGGAGCTTGTTCCGGATGGAGCCCCAGAAGATCTTCTTGATCATCGGCAGTTCGCGTGACGGGTCCGCACCTGAGACGTACTGCGGTGTGACCGCGGCGTCGTCGATGACTACCCCGGCGGCCTTGGCCCCTGCCTTGGCTGCACCGGCGGCGACGTCATCCACTGATGCTGCCGCGATGCGGGCCAGGGCTGCGACGTCATCCAGCAGGGCTACGAGGCCGCCGCTCACAGCTGGCCCCCGCGAATCTTGTGGTCAGGGCGTTGAGCATTGGGGGCTGGGTGCGTGATGGGCATATTCGGAGTATATTGCAGCCCGCCTGCAGGCTCAGCCCTTCGTCAGGTCCTCCGCGAACATCACAATGATGCCGCTGGGGCCCCGGACATAGCTGAGCTTGTAGGCGTTTTCGTACGTTGCCACGCCACGCAGGGGATGGCAGCCGTGCCTTGCGGCGATCTCAAGTGCGTTGCCAATGTCGTCAACGGAGAAGGCAACGCGGTGCATGCCGATCTCGTTGGGCAGGGTGGGCTCAGTCTCGATCGCGTCGGGGTGGATGTATTCGAAGAGCTCGAGGCGGCCCTTGCCATCCGGTGTTTGGAGCATGGCTATCCGGGCGTGGTTGCCGTCGAGACCGACGGCGGTATCGGCCCATTCCCCGCTCACAGTCTGGCGGCCCAGGACAATGAGCCCCAGGTCGGTAAAGAAAGCGATCGCCTCTTCCAAATCGCGGACCGCGATGCCTACATTCTCGAGTTTGATGGGCATGGGCCACACGGTACCAAGCCCGCATTGTCCGGGTCGAGGCCCGCCCACCACCGGACGCGGGCGCTCTGCGGCACCCTGGCGTTGGACTTTTTGCTTGCCACCCTAAATACTAGGCAGGCTAGTTAAGCTGGACTTCGACGAAGAGGTGGGCATGGAGCGCGGTGAGGAACAACAAGCACTGATATCCGTCATCAACACGCTTGCGGGCAGGTTTCCCGGACGTTCCCGGACGGACGTCGAAGACGCCGTCTGCGAGGAATACTCCGCCTTCAACGCCGGCCCCGTGCGGAGCTTGGTACCCAAGCTTGTGGAACGCGCTGCCACCAAGCGTCTGGAAGGCGGACGGCTGTAAAGGTGATTTCGGGACGTCCCAATCCATCCGGGGAACTCAGCGCGTGGCCTGGTACCTGGTCAGGACCACGCCACCAGGAAATGTCCGGGTCTCTACCAAGCCCAGGTTCATCCTTCCTTCCAGGGCCGTGAAGTACGGTGTGCCGCCTCCCAGCAGGACCGGATGCGTGACGGTCACGTACTCGTCGATCAGCCCGGCCCGGATGGCCGCCGCGGCGAGTGTGGCACCGACGATGTCCATGGGACCGCCCTCGCCGGCCTTGAGGCGGATGATTTCGGCGACCGGATCGCCGGTGACCAGGCGTGCATTCCAGTCGACGGTGCTGATCGTCGAGGAGAACACCACCTTTGGCATGTCGCGCCAGCGGTGGGCGAACTCGATCTGCGCCGGTGTGGCGCCAGGATGCTGGTCGGCGGTCGGCCAGTGCGAGCTCATGGTCTCCCAGAGTTTGCGGCCGTACAGTGCCAGGCCCGTCGCTGCGACCCGGTCGGACCACCATTGGAACAGCTCATCGCTCGGTACGCTCCAACCGAGGTCGTCGCCGGGCGCTGCGATGTACCCGTCAACGCTCACATTCATGGCGTAGGTCAGTTTCCGCATGGCGTCAGTCTCCCGTGCGCCGACAGCCTCTGTACAGACCAGCAGAGTTCGTGTTCGGTTGGGCAGGCGCTCCCGGGATCAGTCCCAGCCAGCGGCCCGCCGAACAGCCACTGCGAGCTCTACGGCAGGAATGTCGGAGGAGTCCAGAACCAGGTCATCGATCTCTGCAGCTTCAAGAACTTTTGACAACTCGTTGACGTGGTCCAGATGCCACGTGAGGCGTTCAGGATCGTCCCGATGGCGGAAGCGCAGGCGTGACTCCAGCACCTCTGGACGAGCCTTCCAACGCCGACGGTTCCATTCACGAAGATCGAATCCATGACCCGATCTTCCCAGCCAGAGCACAAACTTCACCCGTCAACGCTGCCTATGATCCGAAAAGCGCGTTTCTCCTCAAGATTCCCAGCCGGAGCCCGGTGGAAATGCGGAAATTCCGTAGACTGACCCTTTCCAGCTGTCCCGGCCCCCGAGAGCGAGCAACTGTGGGTATCTTCAAGAGGAAATCTCCGGAAGCGGAGACACCTGACTCCGCCCTGACGTTCTTCACCCATTCCAAGGCCGGCGAGTTCCGGGCCACCGCGCGCGAAGTCTTCGCCGAGGCGGGACTCGAAGTGGAGGTCCACCCGGGCCATGCCGTCGACGGTTCCGGACGCGAATTCGGCTTCTGGAACATCGGGGCCATTTGCTATGAGCAGCCCCAGTCCATGTGGCGCGGCTTGATCGCCGACCATCTTGAACGCGTACTGGCGAGCTTTGAGGCACCCGATCCGTTCGGCGTCCTGGCCCCTCAGGACGTGCAGAGCCGGACCTTCGGCCGCCTCCACGACGAGGCAAGCATCCCGGGGATACAGAGCTACCCACACAGGGAGTTCGCACCGGGCATTGTCGAGATGCTCGCCCTCGACCTTCCAGACACCGTTGCAGTCTTCAACCATGACAACGCGAACAGATTTGGCGGCTGGGAAGCCCTCCAGGGACAGGGCATCGAAAACCTCCGCCGTCTGGAGATCGAACAACTCGAAACCCTCCCCGCGCCTGGAGGGGGCACCTTCAATGCCCTCCTGGGTGAATCTGTTTACACCGCAAGCCGCGCCCTGCTTCTGCCGGGTCTGGCCACAGAACTCACTGGCCGGCGCGCTGTAGAAGATTTTGGGTGGCTGATGAGCATCCCGAACCGGCACCAGGTTGTCTGGCACATCGTCGAGGACGCCACCGTCGTCCCAGTGCTCAACGGAATGGCACGGTTCACCGCCATGGGCTACGCCGACGCGGCCGGGTCGGTGAGCCCGCACGTCTACTGGTGGAACGGCACGGGTTACGAGCAACTTACCCAGGTGCAGGACGACGGCACGCTCACCATCCACGTCAGTCCAGGCTTCCAGGCCGTGCTCCGCTCCATGACAAGGGACGGATAGCGCGGCGCGGCCCGCTTGTGCCCACCCGAAAGCACCCACACGCTCCCTTAGTAGGACCCCTACAAAATGGTCCCTGTTCCGCCCCGGTAGCGTCGGCTGTACATTAGATTCCGCTTGTACAACCCCGACAGGACCATCATGGGCAACACCGAGACCACCACAGAAACCAGCAAACGGACGGAGCGCCGCCGCTGGAACGGCACCGATCTGGGACTGATCGCCGTCTTCGCCGCCCTCGTTGCCGGCGCAGCCCTGGTGCCGGGACTGGCCCTGAACGGCTTCGGCGTCCCCATCACCTTCCAGACCCTTGCCGTGATGCTCACCGGCCTGGTGCTGGGCCCCGCCCGCGGATTCGCCGCCGTCGGACTTTACACCCTCCTGGGCCTGGCCGGCCTGCCCATCTTCAGCCAGGGCCGCAGTGGCCTGGCCATCCTTGCCGGGCCCTCGGCCGGCTACATCATCGCCTTCCCCATCGCCGCCGCCGTGGTGGGTTGGCTGGCCACTGTGGTCATCCGGCGGACCACGAAGGCACGCGCCCTGTGGTTCTTCCTGGCCGCCACGGTCACGAGCGTTGTCTTCGTGCACACGCTGGGCGTCCTGGGAATTGCCCTCAACTCCAAGGCCACCCTGGAGCAGGCCTTCCTCAGCGACCTGGTCTTCTACCCGGGAGACATCATCAAGAATCTCCTCGCCGCCGCCGTCGCCGTCGCCCTGCACCGGGCCTTCCCCGACGTGCTGGTCCGCCGCGTGCGCCGACGCACCCAGCCCACCCAAAGCGCCTAGGGACAACGCATGCCGGCAGTAACGTTTGAACAGGTGGGTGTCGCCGTCGACAGCGAAGACTCCCCGCAGCCCAAGGTCCTCCTGGACGCAGTCAGCCTCAGGCTGGACGAAGCCCGGGTGGGCGTCATCGGCGCCAACGGATCCGGCAAATCCACGCTGCTGCGCCTCATCAACGGACTCGTCCAGCCCACCAGCGGCACCGTAACGGTCGACGGCGACGACACAGTAGGTGCCGTCCGGAAGGTCAGGCGCAACGTGGGGTTCGTCTTCACCGATCCCCTCTCCCAGCTGGTGATGCCCACCGGACGGGAAGACGTGGAACTGTCCCTCCGCCGCTCAACCAAGAACGGTGCGGAGCGGCGGCGGCTGGCAAACAAAGCCCTCGAACGCCTGGGCCTGCTTCACCTGGCGGACCAAAGCATCTACGAGCTGTCCGGCGGCGAACGGCAGCTGATGGCGCTGGCCGCCGTGCTTGCCCTTCAACCCCGGGTGCTGGTGCTGGACGAGCCCTCAACCCTCCTTGACCTGCGCAACCGCGAGCTGCTCCGCAGGACCCTCGCGGACCTGGACCAGCAGATCATCATGTCCACCCACGACCTTGACCTGGCCCTGGACATGGACCGGGTCCTGGTCATCGACCAGGGCCGCGTCGCCTTCGACGGCGCCCCGGCGGATGCGGTGGCGGCCTACCGCTCATGGTGCCTGCAGGGACTCGACGCCACAGGGCGGGATTCCACATGAGGGGCCACGGCTTCCTCCTGGCAAACTACGTGCCCGGCACCTCACTGGTACACCGGGCGCCGCTGGCCCTGAAGTTCCTCCTGGTTATCGGTTCGGGCCTGCTTTCCTTCCTCATCGTGGACTGGCGCATCTCCGCGGCGATCCTGGCCGTCCTTTGCGGCCTGTTCCTCGCAACAGGCGCGGGGTTGAAGCGGCTGTGGCACGCCGTCCGCCCGCTGGCCCCCGTGCTCCTGGTCATCGGACTCTTCCAGTGGTGGCAGCTTGGCGGACCAACAGCGGGCCGGATCGTGCTGAACATCCTGGTCTGCGTCGTGGCAGCGTCCCTGCTCACAGCCACCACGCCGATCCAGCGGCTCCTGGACGGTGTGGTCCACCTGGCGCGGCCCTTCAAAAGGTTCGGCGCCGATCCCGAACGCTTCGCGCTGACCATCGGCATAATGCTCCGCAGCATTCCCTTCATCGCCGGCACCTTCGCCGACGTCCGCGACTCCGCCAAGGCCCGGGGACTGGAGCGCAACCCGCGCGCGCTGGTCCTGCCGGTCTTCATCACGTCCGTGGCCTACGCCCGCCAAACAGGTGAGGCACTGGCCGCCCGCGGCCTGGGCGAAGCGGAAGACTGACCGGCGGGGACGCCAGGCGGCGTTACATCCGCCGGTATTCCAGGAGCGCCGCCGTGCCCATGCCACCGGCCATGCTGATCATCGCCAGACCCAGGGCACCCTCGGTGTCCGCCCGCCGCGCCTGGGCCAGCAGCCGGGTCACCAGTACGGCACCTGACGCACCGTAGGCGTGCCCCAGCGCCAGCGCCCCGCCGTCGAGGTTTGCCCGGCCGGGAGCGATGCCCAGCTGGTCGAGGCACGCGAGCGTCTGCGAAGCGAACGCCTCGTTGAATTCCACCAGGTCCACCTCGTCCGCTTTCACGCCTGCAGCAGCCAACACACCCCGCGCAGCCGGAACAGCGCCCATCCCCAGCACCTGCGGAGCCACCCCGGCGGTACCCGTGCCGCGCACCAGCAGGGCATCACGCACCCCCAGTCGGCGCGCCCGCGCAAGGGACGTTACGACGACGGCGGAGGCAGCGTCTGCGTCAAAGCAGGAGTTTCCGGCGGTGACAGTTCCTCCTGGCACAAAGGCGGCAGGGAACCGTGCCATGACTGCAGGGGTCAGGCCGGCCCGCGGGCCGCCGTCCGACGAGACGGTCCCCGCGGGGGTCTCCAGCGGCACGAGTTCATCCATGAAGCGTCCGTCCCGGATGGCAGCGAGGGCTTTCCGGTGGCTGGCCAGCGCGAAGTCATCCTGGCGTTCGCGGGCAACACCGTACTCTTCGGCCACCGTTTCCGCGGCCACGCCCATGTCAGGGTCCCCGAAGCTGTCCGGCACGAACTGGGCGCGGCGGTAAAACTCCGGGCCGCCGTCGTCCTTCCTGTGCGCCCGCAGTGGCGCGGTACTGGTGCTCTCCACTCCACCGGCTAAATACAGTGGTCCGCCGCCGGCCGCCACCAGTCGGGCGGCAAGGACGATTGCATCCAGGCCTGAACCGCACTGCCGGTCAACGGTGATCCCAGGCACGCCGGCCGGCAGTCCCGCCTCCAGCAGGGCAAGCCGCGCGACGTTCCCGCCCCCGCCCACGGCGTTGCCGATAACGACGTCGGTGACGGACGTGGGATCCAGCGGCACTTCGGCCACCAGCTTCCGGAGGACCGGAGCCAGGAGTTCGTGGGCGCGCAGGTTCCGCAGGGCGCCGTTGACGGGGCACACGGGGGTCCGGCGCGCGGCGATGATGACCGGCTGGCGTTCGGGCGGCAGGAGGTCAGGCGGCAGCAGGTCAGGCGCCAAGGGCACGCACCCTGGGGTCGCGGGCGTTGATCCACTCCAGCAGGAGGTTCCGGCTGACCTTTCCGCGGTCCGTGGTGGGAAGCTCCTGGAGCAGGTAGTACTGCAAGGGCCGCTTGTGCCGGGACAGGATGTCCTCCAGTCCGGCCCGCAGCTGGGTGGCAGAAATTCCGCCGTGGGACGGCACCACACCAGCCACCACACGCTGGCCGCGCAAGTCATCGGCCATCCCGGCGGCGACAGCTGCCGCAACCCCGGGAACGGCGGCCAGCGCCAGTTCCACCTCGTGCGGGTAGACGTTCCTCCCCGCTGTAAGGATCATGTCGGCACGCCGGCCAAGGATGTGCAGCTCACCGTCCGCCAGGTAGCCCTGGTCCCCCACCGTGTACCAGTCGCCGAAGGACCGCAGCGCTTCGCCGTCGTCACCCCACAGGTAGCCGTTGCTCACCATGCCGCTGCGGACGCAGATGTTGCCGTAGCCGCCGTCGGGGACGGGTGCGCCGTCGTCATCGAGGATCCGGACGTCGACCCTTGGAAACGGCCGGCCGATACCGGTGCCGCCGGCGGTCGCAGCCTGGCCGGGGGCCAGGCCCAGGCCGGAGACGAAACTCAGTTCGGAGGCGCCGTAGTACTCGTAGATGGTGGCATTGGGAGCCCAGCGCCTGGCCGCTTCGAGGGTGCGGGCATCAAGCTTGGAACCGGCGCAGATGATGGTCCGCACGCCGGAGGCATCGACGCATCCGGTCATTCCGCGTTCGCTGAGCATCCGCAGAATGGTGGGCACCAGGACCAGCCGGGTGACCCGGTCGTGGGTGATGGCCGCATGGACGTCGCCGACGTCGAACGTCTCCAGCGTCTGGAACTCCGAACCGGCGTACAGGCACTCAGCCAGGGCGTAGAGGTTCAGGCTGGCGGCCAGCGGACCGGGTGCCAGGGTGACGTCATCCTGCCGAAGCCCGAAGAACTCGATCGAGGCGTCGAAGGATTGCTGCCAGGACTGCCGGGAGCGGGTGAACGCTTTGGGTACGGCCGTGGTCCCGGAGGTGAGGCCGATCAGGAAGCTGGAGTCCGGCGGCCCGTCCGCCAACTGGTCATCCGGGGACACCGGGGCCGGACCGGCGCATGCTTCCACCCGCCGGATGATGTCTTCCTGCAGCGGGGCGGACCACGCCGGATCCAGGACGGCGCATTGCCGGCCGCCCGCCACGGCGGCCGCGAATTTCACGGCAAAGTCCACGGAATTGGCCTCGCACAGCGCCGTGACGGACTTGGTCCCGGCCACCAGTTCAGCGGCGGCGTCCCGCAGCTGCTCCCAGTCCAGGCGGCGTCCGGCGATCACGACGGCGGTGTCGTGCGGCCGCTGCCCGGCCCAGCGCTGGAGCTTGTCGAGGAAAGGCACGGATCAACTCTACCGGCCGGGCGGATTGAGGGCCCGGCCCGCGGGTAATGTGATGTTATGAGTTTCAATGACAACGTTCAGCTGGATCCCTCGCAGGTCCAGGACCGCCGGGGCATGGGCACCGGGGTGAAAGTGGGCGGCGGCATCGGCGGCGGCCTGGTCCTGCTGGTTGCCCTCCTCCTGGGCATCAACCCCAACCTGCTCGGGGGCCTGACCGACGGCGGCAACGCCGGGCAGTCACAGGGTACGGCGCCGGCCTGCAGCACCGGCGCTGACGCCGACGCGAGGCTGGACTGCCGGATCACGGGCACCGTCAACAGCCTTAACGCCTTCTGGCCCGGCTACCTGAAGCAGTACAACGTGCAGTACCCCCGGCCTGAAGCGGTCATCTTCAGCGGCGGCACCAACACCGCATGCGGTTCCGCGACCTCCGAGGTGGGCCCCTTCTACTGCCCCACGGACACCACGGCGTACTTCGACCCCGGGTTCTTCCAGGAACTCGTGGACCGCTTCGGGTCCTCCGGCGGCCCCCTGGCGCAGGAGTATGTGGTGGCGCACGAGTTCGGCCACCACGTCCAGAACCTGCTCGGTGACCTGAAGCGGGCGCAGCAGGATCCGCAGGGACCCGAGTCCGGTTCCGTCCGCACCGAACTGCAGGCTGACTGCTACGCGGGACTGTGGGCCAAGTACGCCTCCACCACGCCGGACCCGGCCACGGGACAGCCGTACCTGGAGCCCCTCACCCCGCAGGATGTGAACGACGCATTGTCCGCCGCCGCGTCCGTGGGTGACGACCGCATCCAGAAGGCCGCCACCGGCCGCGTCTCCCCCGAAGGCTGGACGCACGGCTCCAGCGAGGAACGCCAGCGCTGGTTCTCGCGGGGCTACCAGTCCGGCGACATCAACCAGTGCGACACGTTCAGCGCCGCAACCCTCTAACCCGGCTCACCCCCATCGATTGCTGAGTAATTGCCGTTTTGAGAGGTCATAACGACATTTACGGAGCAATCGACGGACCGACGACGACGGCCGGTCACCTTCGTGGAGAAGGTGACCGGCCGTCGTCGTACTTCAGGTTTGTCAAATGTTGAAGCCGAGGGCCCGCATCTGGTCCTTGCCGTCATCGGTGATCCGCTCAGGACCCCATGGCGGCATCCATACCCAGTTCAGGCGCCAGTCGTCCACAACGCCGTCCAGGGCCTGGCCCACCTGCTCCTCGAGCACATCGGTGAGCGGGCAGGCGGCGGTGGTGAGCGTCATGTCGATCAGGAGCGCGCCGTCCTCGTCGGAGTACTTCAGGCCGTACAGCAGGCCGAGGTCCACCACGTTAACGCCAAGCTCAGGATCGATGACGTCCTTGAGCGCCTCTTCGACGTCCTCCAGGGCCGTACGGCCCGGCTTGATTTCGGTCATGACAAGTCCTAACTAGGCCTGTACTGCGGCCTCGGCCGCGATGGTAGCTGCGCCGGCGCCCTTTGCGTAACGGTCGTAGCCTTCTTCCTCGAGACGGTCGGCCAGCTCGGGGCCGCCCTCCTCGACAACCTGGCCATCAACGAACACGTGGACGAATTCAGGCTTGATGTAGCGCAGGATACGCGTGTAGTGCGTGATGAGCAGCGTGCCCATGTTGCCCTCAGAGTGTGCGCGGTTGACGCCCTCGGAGACGATCTTCAGCGCGTCGACATCCAGGCCGGAGTCGGTCTCGTCCAGGACGGCGAACTTGGGCTTGAAGAGTTCCAGCTGGAGGATCTCTACGCGCTTCTTCTCGCCGCCGGAGAAGCCTTCGTTGACGTTGCGCTGGGCGAAGTCGGCATCGATGCGCAGCTTCTCCATGGCATCCTTGACGTCCTTGGTCCAGGTACGAAGCTTGGGTGCTTCGCCGTCAATTGCGGTCTTGGCGGTGCGCAGGAAGTTGGTCATGGTGACACCCGGAACCTCTACCGGGTACTGCATGGCCAGGAAGACGCCTGCACGGGCGCGCTCGTCAACGCTCATGGCCAGCACGTCCTCGCCATCCAGCGTGATGGTGCCGCTGGTGACGGTGTAGCGCGGGTGGCCGGCGATGGTGGAGGCCAGGGTGGACTTGCCGGAGCCGTTGGGGCCCATGATGGCGTGCGTCTCGCCGGTCTTGATGGTCAGGCTGACGCCCTTCAGGATCTCCTTGGTGCCCTGCTCCGTCTCAATGCTGACGTGCAGGTCCTTGATCTCAAGAGTTGACATGCTCTTCTTTCTTTTCGCTCGTAAGTCTGATGCTGCGGGCGCTCAGTAGTTGTCTACTGCTGCACCGTTCAAAACGTTGGTGACGTCCACGTAGACGTCGTCTCCGTCGAGTTCGACGGCGAACACCGGAACAGGATCGTAGGCGGGAAGCTGCAGTGGCTGGCCGCTGCGCAGGTCGAACTGGGAGCCGTGGCCCCAGCACTCGATGGCGCAGCCTTCCACGTCGCCCTCGGACAGGGAAATGTCCGCGTGCGAGCAGGTGTCTCCAATGGCGTGGATGTCCCCCATAGAATCCCGCACGACGGCTACGGGGTAGCCGTCGATCAGGATCCGCAGCGCCTGCTTGACCTGGATGTCATTGGCGCTGCAAACCAGCTCGCCCTTGGGTGTGCCGCTCATACGTTCCTGCCTGCCTGTCCCTAGTAGTCGATTGCCGCGAGTTCGCGTTCCACAGCCTCGGTCAGGCGCTCTTCGAGGGCCGGGACCTTGATCTGCTGGATGATCTCGTTCAGGAAGCCGCGGACCACCAGGCGGCGGGCAACATCCTCGGGGATGCCGCGGGCCATCAGGTAGAACAGGTGCTCGTCGTCGAACCGGCCGGTGGCACTTGCGTGGCCGGCGCCCTCGATCAGGCCCGTCTCGATCTCGAGGTTGGGCACGGAGTCCGCGCGGCAACCGTCGGTGAGTACCAGGTTCTGGTTCTTCTCGTAGGAGTCGGTTCCCTCAGCCTGCTTCTGGATCAGCACGTCGCCAACCCACACCGTGTGCGCACCCTTGCCCTGCAGCGCGCCCTTGTACAGGACGTTGGACTTGCAGTTGGCCACGTTGTGGTCCACGAAGGAGCGGTGCTCGAGGTGCTGGCCCGCATCGGCGTAGTACAGGCCCAGGAGCTGCGTCTCGGCACCTTCCCCGGCGAAGCGGACGTTGGAGTTCAGGCGCACAATCTTGCCGCCAAGCGTTACGGCAATGTGCTTGTATACGGCGTCCTTGGCAACCTCGGCATCGTGTTGTGCCAGGTGCTTGGCGTCGTCCCCCCACAGCTGCAGGGAAACCACCGTGAGGTGGGCGCCTTCGCCGACCAGGACCTCAACGTTGCCGTTGTGGTCTGCGGTGCCGTCGTGCTCAATGATCACGACGGAGCGGCTGTTGACTCCGGCTTGGATCACCACGTGGGAGTTGGTACGGCGTCCTGCAGCGTTGCCTGTCAGGACCAGTCGCACAGGCTCGTCCAACTCGGCGTTCGCAGGGATGGAGATGAGCTGGGCGTCGCCGGCGTTCGCGGAAGCCACGACGGCGGCCCGATCGGCGGGGACGAGGGTGGAGCCACGGGGGGCCTCACCTTCGCGAAGGGTCCGCTGGACCACGGATGCGGGCGCCTCGACCGAAAGGCTCAGGGCGCCGGCCTCCGACGGGGTATCGGACAGCAGGTTGGCCAGTTCGCGCACCGGGGTGAAGCGCCATTCCTCTTCCCGGCCGTTGGGCAGGGCGAAGTCGGCCACGTCATGGCTGGTGAGCCGCTCGGCGCGGGAGGCCATGACCTGGGTGCCGTGGCTGTGGTGGCGGTCAACCTTGGAGGCGACCAGGTGCTCGCCTTCCTCGGTGAAACCGGCGATCGACGGTGCGCCGATGCGCGCCTTCTCGGTAGTTGCTTCGGCAGTCATTAACCGACGGATCCTTCCATCTGGAGTTCGATGAGGCGGTTCAGCTCAAGGGCGTATTCCATGGGCAGCTCGCGGGCGATCGGCTCAATGAAGCCGCGCACGATCATGGCCATGGCCTCGTCCTCGGGCATGCCGCGGGACATGAGGTAGAAGAGCTGCTCCTCGCTGACGCGGGAAACGGTGGCCTCGTGTCCCAGCTGCACATCGTCCTCGCGGATGTCGATGTACGGGTAGGTGTCCGAGCGGGAAATGGTGTCCACCAGGAGCGCGTCGCAGCGCACGGTGTTGGCGGAGTGCTTGGCTCCTTCCCGGACCTGCACGAGGCCGCGGTAGGCTGCACGGCCGCCGCCGCGGGCCACCGACTTGGAGACGATGGAGCTCTTGGTGTTCGGCGCAATGTGCACCATCTTGGAGCCGGTGTCCTGGTGCTGGCCCTCGCCGGCGAACGCGATGGACAGGGTCTCGCCCTTGGCCCCTTCGCCTACGAGGTACACGGCCGGGTACTTCATGGTGACCTTGGAGCCGATGTTGCCGTCCACCCATTCCATGGTGGCGCCGGCTTCGCAGACCGCGCGCTTGGTCACCAGGTTGTACACGTTGTTGGACCAGTTCTGGATGGTGGTGTAGCGGACGCGGGCGCCCTTCTTCACGATGATTTCCACCACGGCGGAGTGCAGCGAGTCCGAGGTGTAGATCGGCGCCGTGCAGCCTTCGATGTAGTGGACGTAGGAGTCCTCGTCGGCGATGATCAGGGTCCGCTCGAACTGGCCCATGTTCTCGGTGTTGATGCGGAAGTACGCCTGCAGCGGGATGTCGACGTGGACGCCCTTGGGTACGTATACGAAGGAACCGCCGGACCACACTGAGGTGTTCAGCGACGCGAACTTGTTGTCGCCCACCGGGATCACGGTGCCGAAGTACTCCTGGAAGATCTCCGGGTGTTCCTTCAAAGCGGTGTCGGTGTCCAGGAAGATGACGCCCTGGGCCTCGAGGTCCTCACGGATCTGGTGGTACACCACCTCGGACTCGTACTGGGCGGCAACGCCGGAAACGAGGCGGCTGCGCTCGGCTTCCGGGATGCCCAGCTTCTCGTACGTGTTGCGGATGTCCTCCGGGAGGTCTTCCCAGGTGGCAGCCTGCTTTTCGGTGGAGCGGACAAAGTACTTGATGTTGTCGAAGTCGATGCCGGAGAGGTCTGCACCCCAGGTGGGCATGGGCTTGCGGTCGAAGTACTTCAGGCCCTTGAGGCGGAGGTCGAGCATCCATTCCGGCTCGCTCTTCTTGGCCGAGATGTCCCGGACTACCTCTTCATCGAGACCACGCCGTGCATTGGCGCCGACGTCGTTCTTGTCAGCCCAGCCGTACTCGTAGTTGCCGATGCCGTGGAGCTCGGGATTCTTCTCCAGAATCTCCGAGATCACAGTGTTTTCGGCTACTGCTTTCTCTGATAGTTGGTCCGTCATCACGGCCTTTCTTGCTGATGGTTGGTTACTTCGTCCAGGCGGGCGGGGGCTGCCGCCGGCGCGGTGGCCGGTCTGGCAGACAGCCTGCCTGTGGGAATGTGGGTGGTGCAGACGTGGCCACCACGGGCCAGGGTGGAAAGCCGGCGTACGTCCACTCCCACCAGCCTCGAGAAGACTTCCGTTTCGACGTCGCAGAACACCGGGAAGCGGGCGGCGAGCTGCTGGATGGGGCAGTGGCCCTGGCAGAGCTGCACGCTGGAAAGCGCCGCGGGCAGGGGTGCCTTGGCCTCGATGGAGGCGGCGGATGCCACGAAGTTGTCGCGGCTGAGGGCGGCCGACAGGGCGGTGGCGCGGTCCCTGATGTCCGGACCGGCTTTTTCCATTTCGGGCGCGTAGCGCCGTTCCATGTCCGCGAACCGCTCCTCGGCGAACGCCCGTACGGCGTCGGGGCCGGCCACCTTCTGCAGCTGCTGGAGGGCAAGGGCTGCAATGTCCAGGTAGTCATTGCCCAGGCTGGACTGGCCCTGCGAGCTGAGGACGTAGCGGCGTGCGGGCCGGCCGGCACCTGCTCCCGGCTTGGCAACCCGCTTGACCTCGATAATGCCGGCCCGGGACAGGTGGTCGAGGTGGCGCCGGACAGCGGCCGGGGTGAACCCCAGCATGTCCCCCAACTCGGCCGCACTGACGGGACCGTGTTCCAGGACGGCAGCAAGGACCCGGTCCCGGGTGCGCTCGTCGGCGTCCGCCACAGGACCGGACGCGGCGGGACCCGGCCCGGCAACAGGCACAGCGGTAGCGTTGGTCATGGAATACACAACACAATCATGTCGTAATTTAGTCTCGTGCTCCAGTAAGGGCAGGCTGACCTTGGCCGGCTGCACGCAAAACTCCAAGGATAGGGGACCTTCCTGACGGACGGCTCCATATACTACATCCCGTAGAATACTGTGGTGCGATCCCCCCAGTCCCCCGTCCTGTCCATCCATGGGCTCATCAAGGACGTAGGCCCCCTTTCCAGCCTGGACGGAAAGATGCTCAGGGTTGTCAGCGGCGTCTCCCTCACCGCGGAGCGCGGGCAGGTCACCGCCCTGCTGGGCGCGAACGGCGCCGGAAAGACGACGACCCTTGAGTGCGCCCAGGGCCTCCAGAAGCGCAGCGGCGGCAGCATCTCGCTGCTGGGCCAGGACCCCGCCATGGCAGGCGCCGACCTGCGCTCCCGCGTCGGTGTGATGCTGCAGGACGGCGGGCTTCCGCCCTCGGCCAGGCCACTGCCACTGTTGCGGCATATCGCCGGGCTGTACGCCCGCCCCTGGCCGTTGCAGGACCTGGTGGGCCGGCTCGGCATCGATACTTTCAGCCGCACCAGCGTCCGCCGGCTGTCCGGCGGCCAGAAGCAGCGCCTGGCACTTGCGGCAGCCCTGATCGGCAGGCCCGAAGTCCTGTTCCTGGACGAGCCCAGCGCCGGCCTGGACCCGCAGTCCCGCCAGCTGGTGTTCGACCTGATTGCCGAACTGCGCGACGGCGGCATGGGAATCATCCTGACCACCCACCTCATGGACGACGCCCAGCGCCTTGCGGACTATGTGTACATCATCGACGGCGGCCGCAACGTCGCCGAAGGAACCGTCCATGAGTTGCTGCAGCGCAGCCCCGTGGCGGACCACGCCGGCGAGCACGTCCGGACCCTGGTGTTCGAAGCACCCGCCGGGCTGGACCTGGCTGCCGTGCTGCCGGACGGCGTCGACGTCTCCGAAACCCGCGCGGGCAGCTACGCCGTCACCGGTGCCCTCACGCCCCGCCACCTCTCTGCGCTTGCCCAGTGGTGGGAAGCAAAGGACATCATGCCGGCGTCGATGAGCCTCCAGGCGCGTAGCCTTGAAGACGTCTTTTTGGATATCTCGGGAAAGGACATCCGATGAGTACCGCAGCGATCCGGGAGACGCAGCAGCCCGCGTCCCTGCTGCGCCGCGTCCTCCTGCAGGGCAAATACGAGGCACTGACCATGCTGCGCAACGGCGAACAGCTGATCCTGGCCGTGGTGCTGCCCCTGCTGGCACTGGTCGGCCTGACGGTGACGCCCTTCCTGGACGGAATGGGCTCCAGCCGCATCAACGTGGCCGTTCCGGGCATCCTGGCCCTGTGCGCCATGTCCACGGCTTTCACCGGCCAGGGCATCGCCACCGGCTTCGACCGCCGCTACGGGGTGCTCCGGTTCCTGTCCACGACGCCCCTTGGGCGCGGCGGCCTGATCGCCGGCAAAGTTCTCTCGGTGCTGGCCGTCCTCTGCCTCCAGGTAGTGGTGGTGGGCCTTGTTGCCCTGGCGCTGGGGTGGCAGCCGACGGCGGCCGGCTGGCTCCCCGCGCTGGCGCTGCTGGCACTGGGCGCAGCGGCTTTCACTGCCCTGGGGCTGCTGGTGGCCGGAACCGTCCGGCCGGAAGCGACGCTGGCGATCACTAACCTGCTGTGGATCCTCCTCGGTGCCATGGGCGGGATCGTCCTCCCGGCCGAACGGCTGCCCGCCGCGGCGCAGGCCGTAGTCCATTTCCTGCCTTCCGGCGCCCTCGGTGAATCGATGCGCGCCGCTTTCCTGGGCGGGGCCGTGAACGGCGGCGCCGCCCTGATCCTGCTGCTCTGGACAGTCATTGCCGGAGCCGCAGCCATCCGTTGGTTCAAGTGGAATTGAGATAATCGTGACCACGGCTTCACGCCTTCCCCAGCTTGCCGGCCGCCTGGCGTCGCGGCTCCCCCGCACGGTGGACGTACGCATTCGCCGCCTCGCCGTCGCATCCCTGATCGGCCAGACGCTTCTGGTGGTCACGGGCGGCGCTGTCCGCCTCACGGCCTCAGGCCTTGGCTGCCCCACCTGGCCCCGCTGCACCTCGGACTCGATTGTGAACACTCCCGAGATGGGCATCCACGGCTTCATCGAGTTCGGCAACCGGCTCCTGACCTTCGCGCTGGCCGCTGTGGCCGCGCTCATGCTGGTCTACTTGTGGAACCTGCGGAAGGAACGCAAGGACCTCTTCCTGCTGGCCCTCGGACTGCTCGCCAGCATCCCAGCACAGGCCGTCATCGGCGGCGTTACCGTGCTCACCAACCTCAACCCGTGGGTGGTGGGCCTGCACTTCCTGGTGTCGATGGCCCTGGTGGTGTTCTCCACCCTGCTGGTGAACCGCGCCTTCGGCCGGACCGGCCGCTTCCCCGCAGGCCGCCCCGCGGAACTGCCGGCCGTGCTGCGTCCGGTGACGGCCGCCGTCGCACTCTTCTCCGCCGTGGCCGTCATGCTTGGCGTCGTCGTCACCGGCGCCGGTCCGCACGCCGGTGACGCTGACGCCCCCCGCAACGACCTCGACTGGGACCTGTTCTCCCACATCCACGCCGTACCGGCCTACCTGGTGACGGCGGGCACCGTGGTGGCCTTGGTGCTGGTCATTCGCCGCCGCATTTCGGGACCGTTCCGGACGGCAGTCCTGATGCTCCTGGGCGTTACCGTGCTGCAGGCCATCATCGGGTTCACGCAGTACTACAACGGCATTCCGGCGTTGCTGGTGGCAGCGCACATGCTCGGCGCGGCGCTGCTCATGGCAGCCTCGACCAATACCTGGGACATCGCGCGGTCCAGCAAGGTGAAATAGCCTCCAGCGCATCTGGCGCCAGGCGCCCCGGTCCACGTCAGGACCGGGGCGCCTCCCTTTTAAGTCCGCTGGCTAGCGGCCGGCTGCGGCGACGCTGCCCTGGCGGCCGGCGCCGAAGGCAGGTTCCAGGTTCTCGATGCCGTCGGCGGAAACCTGAAGGACCCGGGCCGTGGCAATGTCATAGAAAAGTCCCGTGGCCTGGACCGTCCCATCGGCCAGTGCGGGGCCGGCCACCGGATGGTCCTGGAGCTTTGCCAGCTGCACGGCCACGTTGACCATCGAGAGCTGGTCAACGGTCCCGTAGCCCGCTGCGGCGGCCTGCTTGCCCACCGGGTGCCCAGCCAGCAGTGCCGCATAGCTGGGCCGGGCGTGGTCCAGCCACTGGGTGAACGCCGGGCCCAGGGAACTGTTGTCTCCGCTGTCGGCTTCCGCAAGGAGCGCGTTCATGGCACCGCAGTTGGAGTGCCCGCAAATGACCAGGGACTGCACCCGCAGGCGGTTGACGGCAAAGGACAGGGCCGAATCAATCGAGGCGTCCCGCCCGTGGCTGCACACCACGTTGCCGATGTTCCGCAGCGTGAGCAGATCTCCGGGGCCGCTGCTGGTGATCAGGTTCGGGTTGACGCGGGAATCGACGCAGGCCACGAACAGGCTGTCAGGGTTCTGGCCTTCCGTCAGGTCATGGACCAGCGGACGGACCTGGTGGGCAAACCGGCGGTGGTACTTGTTGACCCCCACCAGCAGGGGTTCCTTCCGCGGCGGGAGCGGCAGTTCGGTGGCTTCCTCGCGCCTGGGTGCCTGGTGACCGGCATCCTGGAAAACGGTGTTGCCGTGTTCCTCAAGGCGCACGGTTCCACCGGTGGCCTGGTGCTGCAGCTGCCAGGCGAGCAGGGCTTCACGGAAAGAGTGGTCGACGTAGTCCGCGTTCAGCTCCACCACCACGTTCCTGCCGGCCGGTACAACCTGGAGAACGGGGTTGAGCTTTGGCAGCGCGAAGAAGCTGCACGAACCGGCGATCGTCACGCGCCAGGGCGACGACGGGGCGGCCGGCGGGTGGGCATGGATCTGGGCCCGCAGGACACGCCAGAGGACGTTGGCGGCGGCAAGCGCAAGGCCGATCATGACGCCCTCAAGCAGGTTCAGGAACACCACGCAGACCAGGGTCACCGCATAGATCGGGAGATCCCCGGTCCGCAGGCTGGTGCGGATGTCCGCCACTTTGATCAGGCGGGCACCGATCACCACCAGCAGGCCGGCCAGGACAGCCAACGGAATCAGCTGGATCAGACCGGAGAAGAGGGCCGAGAACGCAAGGATCCACACCCCATGCAGCACCGCGGACGTGCGCGTGGCCGCGCCCGCTTCCACATTGGTGGCGCTGCGCACGATCACACCCGTCACCGGTAGGCCGCCCAGCGACCCGGAGAGGATGTTTGCCGTACCCTGCCCAATAAGCTCCCGGTTGAGGTTTGTCCGCGGACCGGTTTGCATCTTGTCCACGGCCACAGCGGACAGAAGGGACTCGATACTGGCGATCAGCGCCATGGTCATGACGGCGAACGCGAAGGCGCGCCAGTTTCCGTCAGGGAGCTGCGGCAGGGCGATGGCGTCGACGATGGACCCGTCCAGGGATATGCGTTCAACGCCGGGCGCAAAAGCCACGGACAGTGCGGTTCCTGCCGCGACGGCGGCCAAGGGCCCGGGAATCCGCCGGACAGCGGCGGGCAGGAACTTCCAGCACAGCAGGATCGCCACGACGGCCAGCCCCAGCAGGGCCGCGTGCAGCTCGAGGTTGGTAATGGCCGCCGGGAGTCCGGCGAGGTTCTCCAGGGCGGATCCGGCGGGCCGGGACCCGAGAATCACGTGCAGTTGTTGCAGGATGATGGTGACGCCGATGCCGGCGAGCATGGCCTTGACCACTACCGGCGACACCGCCAGGGCGGCCCTTCCCACCCGGCTGAAACCCAGCAAAAGCTGGACGACGCCGGCGGCCGCGGTGATGGCGCAGGTCACCTGCCAGCCGAATTCCTGGACGAGGCCGGCCACGACGACGGTCAGTCCGGCCGCCGGTCCACTCACCTGGAGGGGTGAGCCGCCGAGGCTTCCGGCCACGATCCCCCCGATGGTGGCGGCGATAAGTCCCGCCATGATGGGCGCCCCGGAGGCCGCTGCAATCCCCAGCGAGAGCGGGAG
>NZ_LR733289.1:2246651-2270891 GCF_902506025.1 Arthrobacter sp. 8AJ
ACCGTAAGCATCCGGTCACCGGCAATGACAGTTAATGTGATAGATATGACAAACTTGTCACATTTGTCCTGTCGACGATTAAAGCACAACGGCGGCTCCTGCCTGAGCAGGAGCCGCCGTGGTGCCAGGCCGCAGTGGCTAGCCGGGCATGACAGCACTTCCAACGAAGGGGTCCACCGCGAGGGCGATAAACAGCAGCGTCAGGTAGCTGATGGAACCGTGGAACACCTTCATGGCGCGCTTGTCGGAAATATCCTCGCGGTGGGCGCGGGAGTACAGCGCATGGGACTCATAGAGGAACCAGGCGCCCGCGACGACGGCCGTCACCGTGTACACCCAGCCCGCCCCGCCGGCCGGGATCATCAGCAAGGAGGAGGCCACCATGGCCCAGGCGTACAGCACCACCTGGACAGAGACGACCTTGGCCCCGGCGATGGCTCCAAGCATGGGGACGTTGGCGTTCCGGTAGTCCTCGCCATAGCGCATGGACAGGGGCCAGTAGTGCGGCGGCGTCCAAAGGAAGATCACCATGAACAGGATGACGGCGGGCCACTCCACCGAGTTGGTCACGGCAGCCCACGCGATCAGCACCGGGAAGCAGCCTGCGGCACCGCCCCATACGATGTTCTGCGCCGTGCGGCGCTTGAGGATCATGGTGTAGATGACCACGTAGAAGAAGATGGCACCCAGGCCCAGCCAGGCAGAGAGCGGATTGGCGCCGAACCACAGGATCACGATGGCGGCTGCTCCCAGCAGCCAGGAAAAGACCAGGGCTTCCCGCGGGGTGACTTCGCCGGTAACCAGCGGCCTGTTCTCCGTCCGGTGCATCAGCTTGTCGATGTCCCGGTCGATGTAGCAGTTGAAGGCTCCGGCGCTGCCGGCAGCAAAGGCGCCGCCCACCAGTGTGGCAAGGATCAGCCCGATGGACGGGAAGCCCCGCTCGGCGTAGATCATGGTGGGCAGGGTGCTCACCAGAAGCAGCTCGATCACGCGCGGCTTGGTGAGGGCGAGATACGCCTTGGCCTTACGGGCAAACCCGATGCCGGAGGCCCGGGATGCGTTCAGCGGCGTATCTGTTGTGCTCACGGTGGCAGTCACCCGTTCTGTGTGGCAGTTGAGGCTGGCAGGCAGCTCCGGTCGTGCGGCCCGGACCCGGGCACGGCACTTAAGGAAGGAAACGCTTCACGTGCGTGCAACAGCCGGGACACCCCGGGCGGCGATAGGGATGCGCGCCCGGCTTTGGCCTCCGATTATCATACCGCGCCAACGGCCTGCCCCCGCCCCGCACTATGCGCAGTTGATCGCTCGCAGGCCCATTCGAGCAGATTAACTCAACCCTCCGTGAAGGTCATTCACAAAAGGGGAAATTGCGTCCAAAACGTGAGATTTGCGCCGCCCGCAGTATGGATAAGAGCTAAGCTGTCACCAGATCAGCACGCAGCAAGAAAGCGGTGGAAAACGCATTCCCGCTTGCTGTCCGTGACTGAATGCAAGGATCAACGTTTCGATGGTGAACGGCTGGTACACACCGCAGCGGGCGCCAAACAGCGCGCCCTTGGACGGATCCGGTGTACCGCCGCCATCAGCACAGAGAGGGGCCCGGTTTTCGTGCCACATTTGGAAGAGCAAGAACTGTCATGGACCAGCTTGGACCAGCGCGCCGTGGACACCATCCGTGTCCTCGCCGCGGACGCGGTGGAGAAGGTGGGCAACGGCCACCCCGGCACTGCCATGAGCCTGGCCCCCGCCGCATACCTTCTCTTCCAGAAGCTGATGCGCCATGACCCGCGCGATCCGCAGTGGCTTGGCCGTGACCGGTTCATCCTGTCCCCCGGCCACACGTCCCTGACGCTCTACATCCAGCTTTTCCTTTCCGGCTATGGCCTGGAACTCAAGGACCTTGAGGCCCTGCGCACCTGGGGCTCGCTGACTCCCGGCCACCCCGAGTACAAGCACACCGCCGGCGTGGAGATCACCACGGGCCCGCTGGGCCAGGGCCTGGCGTCCTCGGTGGGATTCGCCTACTCCCAGCGCCGGCAGCGTGGCCTGTTCGACGCCGATGCTCCCGCCGGCGAGTCGCCGTTTGACCACACCATCTGGGTCATCGCCTCCGACGGCGACCTCCAGGAAGGTGTCACGTCCGAGGCGTCCTCACTGGCAGGACACCAGGAACTGGGCAACCTCGTGGTGATCTACGACGAGAACCACATCTCCATCGAAGACGACACCGACATCGCGTTCACCGAGGATGTCCTGAAGCGTTACGAGGCCTACGGCTGGCACACCCAGCGCGTGGACTGGACCCGGACCGGCGAATACAAGGAAGACGTCCAGGAGCTCTACAGCGCCCTGCTCGCCGCCAAGGCCGAAACCTCCAAGCCGTCCATCATCTCGCTGCGCACCATCATCGGCTACCCGGCCCCCAAGAAGCAGAACACCGGCAAGATCCACGGTTCCGCCCTTGGCGCCGAAGAGGTGGCCGCACTGAAGGAGGTGCTGGGCTTCGACCCCGCCAAGTCCTTCGAGGTGGACCAGGAAGTCCTGGACCACGCCCGCGCAGTGGTGGAACGCGGCGCCGCAGAACACAAGGCCTGGGAAGAATCCTTCAACGCCTGGCGTGAAGCCAACCCGGAGGGCGCCGCCCTCCTCCAGCGCATCGAGGCGCAGGAACTCCCTGCCGACGTCGACGCCGCGCTTCCGGTCTTCCCGGCCGGCAAGGATGTCTCCACCCGCGCAGCCTCCGGCAAGGTCCTGAACGCCCTCGGCCCGGTCCTGCCCGAGCTGTGGGGCGGCTCCGCCGACCTCGCTGAGTCCAACAACACCACCATCGAGGGTTCCCCGTCCTTCGTGCCTGCCTCCAAGCAGACCGGTGCCTGGTCCGGCAACCCGTATGGCCGGGTGCTGCACTTTGGTATCCGCGAGCACGCCGCAGCGTCGATCGTGAACGGCATCAGCCTGGCGGGCAACACCCGTGCATTCTCCGGAACCTTCCTGATCTTCAGCGACTACCAGCGCCCCGCCATCCGCCTCGGCGCCCTGATGGGTGTCCCGTCCCTGTACGTCTGGACGCACGACTCCATCGGCCTGGGTGAGGACGGCCCCACCCACCAGCCCGTGGAACAGCTCGCATCGCTGCGCGCCATCGTGGGCCTGGACGTGGTCCGCCCCGGTGACGCGAACGAAGTGGCAGCAGCCTGGAAGACCATGCTGGAGAACCACTCCAACCCGGCAGGCATCGTGCTGACCCGCCAGAACATTCCCACGTGGGAACGCGGTACGGGCGACGCCGACGGCGACACTTTCGCATCCACGGCAGGCGTGGCGAAGGGCGGCTACGTGCTGGCCGAGGCATCGAAAGACGGCGCCACCGTTCCGGCTGATGTGATCCTGATTGCCACCGGCTCCGAGGTCCAGCTGGCCGTCCAGGCCCGCGAAGCCCTCCAGGCCGACGGCATCGCCGCCCGCGTGGTGTCCATGCCCTGCGTTGAGTGGTTCAAGAAGCAGGACGCCGCCTACCGCGAATCCGTGCTGCCGGCCGCCGTCAGGGCACGCGTCTCGGTCGAGGCCGGACTGGCCCTGGGCTGGCGCGAATTCGTCGGCGACGCCGGACGCTCCGTCAGCCTCGAACACTACGGCGCTTCCGCTGACTACAAGCGCCTCTTCCAGGAGTTCGGCATCACGGCAGAAGCTGTCGCCGCCGCCGCCAAGGACTCCCTCTCCAGCCTCCAGGCCTGAAACCTAAACTTTTAGGAGATATAACAATGACTACTCCCACCCAGCAGCTTTCCGACGCCGGTGTCTCCATCTGGCTCGACGACCTTTCCCGCGGACGCCTGGAAACCGGCACCCTCCGCAAGCTCATCGAAGAAAAGAACGTGGTTGGTGTGACCACCAACCCGTCCATCTTCCACGCCGCCATCACCTCCGGCACCGACTACGACCACATCATCGCCGGCAAGGCAGCAGAAGGCGCCAGCGTGGAGGACACGATCTTCGAGATCACCACCACCGACGTCGCCGATGCCTGCGACCTGTTCGCCCCGGTCGCTGCGGCAACGAAGGGCGTCGACGGCCGGGTCTCCATCGAGGTCGACCCGCGCCTTGCCTGGGACACCGCAGGAACCATCGCCGAGGCCAAGCACCTCTACCAGCGCGTCAACAAGGACAACGTCCACATCAAGATCCCTGCCACCCTCGAAGGCCTCGAAGCCATCACGGCAACCCTGGCCGAGGGCATCAGCGTCAACGTGACCCTGATCTTCTCCCTGGAGCGCTACCGCGCCGTCATCAACGCCTTCCAGTCCGGCCTGGAGCGGGCCAAGGAAAACGGCCACGACCTGTCGAAGATCCATTCCGTTGCGTCCTTCTTCGTTTCCCGCGTGGACACCGAGATCGACAAGCGCCTCGACAAGATCGGCACCGACGAGGCCAAGGCCCTCAAGGGCAAGGCCGGTGTGGCCAACGCCCGCCTGGCCTACCAGGTCTACGAGGAACTGTTCGCCACCGAACGCTGGGCCCTGCTGGCCGACGCCGGCGCACTCCCCCAGCGCCCCCTGTGGGCCTCCACCGGCGTGAAGGACCCGGCGTACCCGGACACCCTGTACGTCACCGAACTCGTGGCCCCCGGCGTCGTGAACACCATGCCGGAAAAGACCCTGGACGCCACCTTCGACCACGGCGTGGTCACCGGTGACACCGTCACCGGCACCTATGATGAGGCGAACGCAACCCTCGACGCCCTGGAAAAGCTCGGCGTCTCCTACAACGAGGTCGTCGCGCTCCTTGAAACCGAAGGCCTGGACAAGTTCGTGGCCAGCTGGAAGGAACTGCTGGCCGACGTCGAAGGCGCCCTCGCCTCTGCACGAAAGGCTTCCTAACACCTATGAGCACTCTCAGCTACGACGCCACCGGCGCTGCCCAGCAGGCGCTTGAACAGCACCTTCCCGCCCTCGTCGAGGACCGGATCGCTACCCGGATCTTCGCCAAGGACCACACGTTGTGGGGTCCGGACGCCGAATCCGAGTCCGCAGTCCGCCTGGGCTGGGTGGAGGCCGCCACCGTTTCACAGCCCCTGGTCAAGGACATCCTGGAACTCCGTGACGCCCTGCGCGCCGACGGCGTCAGCCGGATCGTGCTTTGCGGCATGGGCGGATCATCGCTGGCTCCCGAGGTCATCGCCGGCACGGCCGGCGTCGAGCTGACAGTGCTGGACAGCACGGACCCGGACCAGGTCCGTGCTGCCCTCGCGGACCGGCTGGCCGCCACCGCCATCGTGGTCTCATCCAAGTCCGGTTCCACCCTGGAAACGGATTCCCAGCGGCGGATCTTCGAGCAGGCCTTCACCGACGCCGGCGTGGACGCCAAGAGCCGGATCATCATCGTGACCGACCCCGGCTCACCGCTGGACAAGGCCTCACGCGAAGCCGGCTACCGGGCTGTCTTCAATGCCGATCCCAACGTCGGCGGCCGCTACTCGGCGCTGACCGCGTTCGGCCTTGTACCCTCCGGCCTGGCCGGGGTGGACATCCAGGCGTTCCTGGACGAGGCAGAAGAAGCTGCCGAAATCCTCAACGATGATGCACCTGAAAACATCGGGCTCGCCCTGGGTACGGCACTGGGCGGGACCAACCCGCTGCGGAACAAGATTGTCATCGCCGAGGACGGCTCCGGCATTGTTGGATTTGCTGACTGGGCTGAGCAGCTCATCGCCGAATCCACCGGCAAGCTGGGCACGGGCATCCTGCCGGTCGTCGCAGGCCCGCAGTCCCCGGAGGTCACTTCCGGCGCGGCTGACGTGCTGGTGGTGCGGCTTGTGGCCGCGGATGCCGACATCGAACTCGGCGACAACCAGGTGGCCATCGCCGGCGGCCTTGCCACCCAAATGATGGTGTGGGAGTTCGCCACCGCCGTCGCCGGCCGCCTGCTGGGGATCAACCCCTTCGACCAGCCCGACGTCGAGGCCGCCAAGGTAGCGGCACGCGGACTGCTGGACGCCCAGCCGGAGCCTACGCCGGCGGCATTCGTTGACGGCGCCATCGAGGTGCGCGGCGGCGACTGGCTTGGCGAGGCCGTTACCGCAGAGGGTGCCGTCAAGGCGCTGCTGGGCACCTTGTCCGCCGACAGCTACCTGAGCGTCCAGGCGTACTTCGACCGGTTGGCCTTCGCCGGGCTCGAAGGTATCCGTGACGAACTGGCTGCTGCCACCGGCCGTCCCGTGACGTTCGGTTGGGGCCCGCGCTTCCTGCACTCCACCGGCCAGTTCCACAAGGGCGGCCCTGCCATCGGCGTGTTCCTCCAAGTCACTGCCGCCCCTGCGGAGGACCTGGGCATCCCGGACCGGCCGTTCACCTTTGGTGAGCTCATCGCTGCCCAGGCTGCAGGCGACGCCCAGGTCCTGGGTGAACATGGCCGTCCCGTGCTGCGCCTCCACCTCACCGACCGTGCCGCCGGCGTGGCCCAGCTGCAGGACGTCGTCGCTGCACTGTCCACCCGCGCATCCGCAACCGAAAGCTAAGGCGCAAAAGTAACCATGCCAGAAACTGAATACGGCAGGAAGGGCGCGGGCCGCGGGCGTAATCCGTTGCGTGATCCGCGTGACCGCCGTTTGAACCGGATCGCCGGTCCGTCGTCGTTGGTCCTTTTCGGGGTCACGGGGGATCTTGCCCGGAAGAAGCTGATGCCGGCGGTGTATGACCTGGCCAACCGTGGGTTGTTGCCGCCGAGCTTCGCGTTGGTGGGCTTCGCCCGCCGGGAGTGGGACAAGGAGGATTTCGCCGCCGAGGTGAAGGCCTCGGTCCAGGCCCATGCCCGCACACCGTTTGATGAGGCTGTGTGGAACCAGCTCTCTGAGGGCATCAGGTTTGTGCAGGGCGAGTTCGACGACGACGCGGCGTTTGAGCGTCTGGGCGAGACGATCAAGGAACTCGACGACGTCCGGGGCACCCGGGGCAACCACGCGTTCTACCTGTCGATCCCGCCGAAAGCGTTCGAGCAGGTCTGCCGTCAGCTCTCCAAGCACGGCCTGGCGCAGGCCGACGGGGACAAGTGGCGCCGCGTGGTCATCGAGAAGCCGTTCGGTCATGACCTGGAATCGGCCCGGCAGCTCAATGACATTGTGGAGTCGGTGTTCCCGCCGGACGCGGTGTTCCGGATTGACCACTACCTGGGCAAGGAAACGGTGCAGAACATCCTGGCGCTGCGCTTTGCGAACCAGCTGTTCGAGCCACTGTGGAACGCGAACTACGTGGACCACGTCCAGATCACCATGGCCGAGGACATCGGGACCGGTGGCCGGGCGGGGTATTACGACGGTGTCGGCGCCGCCCGCGACGTGATCCAGAACCACCTGTTGCAGTTGCTCGCGCTCACCGCGATGGAGGAACCCATCTCGTTCAACGCCGATGACCTGCGGGCGGAGAAGGAAAAGGTCCTGGCAGCGGTGAAGCTCCCGGAGGATTTGTCGACGCATTCGGCGCGGGGGCAGTTCACCGGCGGCTGGCAGGGCGGCGAGCAGGTCCTGGGCTACCTGGAGGAAGAAGGCATCCCCGCCGATTCCACCACGGAAACCTACGCTGCGGTGCGCGTGGACATCCACACCCGCCGCTGGTCCGGGGTGCCGTTCTACCTGCGCGCGGGCAAGCGACTGGGGCGGCGGGTGACGGAAATCGCGGTGGTGTTCAAACGCGCCCCGAACCTGCTCTTCCGGGACCACGGCGAGGACGACTTCGGCCAGAACGCTGTGGTGATCCGTGTCCAGCCCGACGAAGGCGTCACCATCCGGTTCGGGTCCAAGGTCCCCGGCACGCAGATGGAAGTCCGGGATGTGACCATGGACTTCGGCTACGGGCACTCGTTCACCGAGTCCTCGCCCGAAGCCTACGAGCGTTTGATCCTGGACGTGCTGCTCGGTGAGCCACCGCTGTTCCCCCGTCATGAGGAAGTGGAGCTCTCCTGGAAGATCCTAGACCCGTTCGAGGAATACTGGGCATCACTGTCCGAACAGCCCGAACCCTACGCCCCCGGCTCCTGGGGCCCGGCCAGCGCTGACGAGCTGCTGGCCCGCGACGGACGAACCTGGAGAAGGCCATGATCGTTAACCTGCCGGACACCACCACCTCGAAGGTGTCCAAGAAACTCATGGCCCTGCGCGAGCAGGGCGGCGTGATCGCCCTGGGCCGGGTCCTGACCCTCGTGGTCGTGACCAAGTCCGGGCTTGAGGAAGAAGCGATTGAGGCCGCCAACGACGCCTCCCGGGAACACCCCTGCCGGATCATTGTGCTCGCCGATGCCGGGAAGGACAACGAGGACCGGCTCGACGCGCAGATCCGGGTCGGCGGGGACGCCGGCGCCTCCGAGGTCATCGTGCTGCGCGGCTACGGCCAGCTCGCCCGCGAAAGTGAGTCCCTGGTCGCCGCGCTGCTGCTCCCGGACGCGCCGATCGTGGCCTGGTGGCCGCACGGCGCCCCCGAGAACGCCTGCGAAACGTCCATCGGTGCGATCGCCCACCGCAGGATCACCGACTCCGCGAACGAACCCGACCCCCAGGCCGCCCTGGAACGCATCCACCGGACCTACAAGGCCGGTGATACCGACCTCGCCTGGACGCGCCTGACCAACTGGCGCATCCAGCTCGCGGCCGCCCTGGACGAGGTGGACTCCTCGCCCGTGACGGCGGTGGCGGTTGAAGGTGCCTCGGACTCACCCTCCACCATCCTGCTGGCAGCCTGGCTGACCCTGACGCTGGACGCCCCGGTGACCATCGTCGCGGACCCCGCCGGGACCGGCATCCGCCGCGTACGGCTGACCCGCCCCGGCGGTGACGTCCAGCTCTTCCGGCCGGGACTGTCCATCGCCGAGCTCACCCAGCCGGGCCAGCCCGCCCAGCGGATCTCCCTCCCGCGCCGCAGCCTCCGCGACTGCCTCGCCGAAGAACTGCGCCGCCTGGACCCCGACGAAGTATTTGGCGAAGTGATTACTATTGGACTGCCACGTACCAATCTAAGGAGCGTCCGACCCAGTGAGCGTTGACCCACGAGTAAGCATCCATCCTGATTCGTCCGTCCTCATGGCCGCCATAGCGGCACGCCTGATCACCAAGCTCGTTGATGTCCAGGACAAGTACGGCGAAGCCACGGTGGTGCTCACCGGGGGAACCGTCGGGATCGGCACGCTGAAGGCTGTTGCGGACTCCCCGGCGGCGCCCGCCGTCGACTGGTCCAAGGTCAACTTCTGGTGGGGTGACGAACGCTTCGTCGGTGCTGCAGATCCGGACCGGAATACCAAGCAGGCGTTTGACGCGCTGCTGTCCCACATTCCGGTGGACCCGGAACGGATCCACTCTCCGGGTTCTGCCGATGAGTTCGGCACACCCGAAGAAGCGGCTGAGGACTATGCACGCCAGTTGCGGGATGCCGCGGCAGCCGAGCACGCGGCGGACATGTCCGACGACAGGCCTGAGGAACCGTCCGCACTCCCCCGCCTGGACGTGGTGCTGCTGGGGGTTGGTCCGGACGCCCACATTGCATCGCTGTTCCCGGAGCAGGCCGGAGTCCGCGAGAAGGAGCTAACAGTGGTTGGGGTGCGGAACTCCCCCAAGCCGCCACCGCTGCGGATTTCCCTGACCCTGCCTGCCATCAATACGGCGGCGGAGGTCTGGATGGTTGTGGCAGGCGAGGACAAGGCCGGAGCCGTCGGACTCGCCCTGGCCGGGGCCAACCCGGTGCAGGTGCCTGCGTCGGGCCCACGGGGAACGTCCCGGACCCTGTGGCTTATCGACGAGAACGCAGCCTCACGTGTCCCCGAGCAGCTGGTCCGGAAGGACGCCGCGGGAGCGTAGCTTTTCCAGCGCTCCGGCCAGGACGTCCTCGGCGTCCTGGCCGGAGCGCCGTTCTTTAACGTATTCCAGGTGGCTCTTGTAGCCGTCGTCGAACGGGTCATCCGGCGCTGCCGCCTGGCCGTCCCGGGAAGCGGTCGCGCCGCACCGCCGGCAGTCCCACGTCTGCGGAATCTGGTCGTCAGGCATTTTCAGGAACACCGGCTGGGTCTCATGGCCCTTCGCGCACCAGTAGGACACCCGGATGCGCGGGAGGGGCCGGGAGGACGAGTCATTGTTCTGCAGGCTCGATCCGGAGCCTGCGACAACACCGGCACGGGTGCCTCGGAAGCCTGATGCTGGATGGACCATGGAAACTCCTGCCTGGAAGCGGACGCCGGAGCCCTGCAGCTTAAACAAAAACTGTGGCTGCCGGGTAAACCGACAGCCACAGTTTAGATGCCAGGGCGGAGCGGCGGGAGTGCCGCAGGACCCTATCCAGCGGACCCTTTAGGAGTCGCCGGCGCCGCTGAAGCGCATGATCAGGCCAAGCCCGATGATCACCACACCCCAGGTGACGCCCAGGATGATGGTGAAGCGGTTGAGGTTGCGTTCTGCCACGCCCGAGGAGCTGAGGCCTGAGCTCATGCCGCCGCCGAACATATCTGACAGTCCGCCGCCGCGTCCTTTGTGCAGGAGGATCAGCAGCGTCAGCAGGAGGCTGGTGATACCCAGGAGGATCTGCAGAATGACATGAAGAACGTCCACGACGGCCTTTCGGAAGTTGGAATTGCGGGAGTATGCGCTGGCTACGGACTAGTCCGTGACCAGGTGGCTCTCGAACCTGACAATATTAGCAAACTCAGCCGGGTCAAGGCTGGCGCCACCCACCAGGACGCCATCCACATCGCGCTCCTGCAGGATGGCGGCAGCGTTGTTGGCCTTGACTGAGCCGCCGTACAGCAGCCGGGTCTTGGCTGCCACGTCGGCGCCGAAAAGGCTCTCGAGTTCTGCACGGATGGCGGCACACATTTCCTGTGCGTCCTCCGGTCCGGCCACTTCACCGGTGCCGATGGCCCAGACGGGCTCATACGCAACCACCAGTTCGGCTGCCTGCTCGTGGGTCAGGCCCGCCACTCCGGCACGGAGCTGCTGGAGCGTGTGCTCGACGTGGGTCCCGGCCTGGCGGATTTCCAGTCCTTCCCCCACGCAAAGGACGGGGGTGACGCCGTGCTTGAACGCTGCCTTGACCTTGGCGTTGAGGACGTCGTCGGACTCGTTGTGGATGGTCCGGCGTTCGCTGTGGCCCACCAGCACGTACTTGCAGCCGAGCTTGTTCAGGAACTGCCCGGAGATGTCGCCGGTGTAGGCGCCTGAGTCGAACTGCGACAGGTCCTGGCCACCATACGCGACCTGCAGGTCGTCGCCCTGCACCAGGGTCTGGACCCCGCGGAGGTCGGTGAACGGCGGGAAGACGGCAACCTCGACGCGGCTGTAGTCATGCTTTGCGTCGGACAGCGTCCAGGCGAGTTTCTGCAGGAGGGTGATGCCCTGCACGTGGTCCATGTTCATTTTCCAGTTGCCCGCGATGAAGGGCTTGCGGTCGAAAGCGCCGTTCGTTGACGTAGTCACGTAATCTCCAAAAAGTTCTTGATATGTAATCGGCCGGCAGGCTGCCATGGGCAACCTGCCGGCCGGAGGACTGCGAGGTCCATTACTGGCGGACAGCAGCGGTGATTCTGCCGTCCCGCTTTACCGGTCCGGTTCTAGCGGTCCAGGACGCTGAGGCCGGGGAGTTCCTTGCCTTCGAGGTACTCCAGGCTGGCGCCGCCGCCGGTGGAAATGTGGCCGAACTGGTCATCGCTGAATCCCAGGGTGCGTACTGCCGCGGCCGAATCTCCGCCGCCCACCACTGTGAACCCATCGGTGCCGGTCAGGGCCTGGGCGATGGCGCGGGTGCCTGCAGAGAAGGCTTCGAATTCGAAGACGCCCATGGGGCCGTTCCAGAAGACCGTACGGGCTCCCTTGATCCGCTCAGCGAAGGCGGCAGCGGTATCAGGACCAATGTCCAGGCCGATGCCCTGGGCACCAAAGCTGCTGCCCTCAATCGCGTCGGCTGCAACCGTTTCGTGCGCAGCGTCGGCAGCGAACTTCTCTGCCACCACCACGTCCGTGGGAACCACGAACTCAGTGCCGGCGTCCGCGGCGCGCTTCAGGTAGTCCTGGACCACCGGGATCTGGTCCTCTTCAAGGAGGCTTGAGGCAACCTTGTGGCCCTGTGCCGCCAGGAAGGTGAAGAGCATGCCGCCGCCCACCAGGATGGTGTCAGCCTTGCCGATCAGGTTGTTGATCACCGCGAGCTTGTCCGAGACCTTGGAACCGCCCAGAACCACCACGTAGGGGCGCTGGGTGTCGGCGGTCAGCTTCCGCAGGACCTCAACCTCGGTGTGCACCAGGTCGCCCTGGTACGACGGCAGCCGGGTGGCGACGTCGTAGACGCTGGCGTGCTTGCGGTGGACGGCACCGAAGGCATCGTCCACGTAGGCGCCGTTGCTGCCGGTGAGTGCCACCAGCTCGTCGGCGAAGGCGCCGCGTTCGGCGTCGTCCTTGCTGGTCTCCCGGGCGTCGAAGCGGACGTTCTCCAGAACGAGTGCTTCACCGTCCTGCAGGGATGCGGCGGCAGCCTTGGCGGCGTCGCCGACGGTATCGGCCGCCAGGGTTACCTTGAAGCCCGCCAGCTCGGCGAGGCGGTCCACTGCGGGGCGAAGGGAGTATTTGTCCTCCGGGGCGCCCTTGGGGCGTCCGAGGTGGGCTGTTACCAGCACGCGGGCACCGGCGTCCGTGAGCTTTGCCAGCACTGGGAGTGAGGCCTTGATGCGGCCGTCGTCAGTGACTGTAGAGCCGTCGAGCGGCACATTCAGGTCACTTCGAACCAGAATGTACCGCCCGCGGACACCTTCAGCGATCAGTTCGTTGAGGGTGTGTGATGTCATGTGTCTAACCCTAGCCCAGCTTGGCTGCTACAAGCTCCGTGAGGTCGACGAGGCGGTTGGAGTAGCCCCATTCGTTGTCATACCAGGAAACAACCTTGACCTGGTTGCCAATGACCTTCGTCAGGCCGGCGTCGAAGATCGACGACGCGGGGTCACCAACGATGTCGGAGGACACGATCGGCTCTTCCGTATAGGTCAGGAAGCCCTGCAGCTCGTCGGACTCGGAAGCACGCTTGAGGGCTGCGTTGACTTCCTCGACGGTGGTTTCGCGGGAGACGGTGACGGTGAGGTCGGTGGCGGAGCCGGTGGGCACGGGAACGCGGATGGCGTAGCCGTCCAGCTTGCCCTTGAGCTCAGGCAGGACCAGGCCAATGGCCTTGGCGGCACCGGTGGAGGTGGGAACCATGTTGATGGCTGCGGCACGTGCACGGCGCAGGTCCTTGTGCGGGCCGTCCTGGAGGTTCTGGTCGGCGGTGTAGGCGTGCACGGTGGTCATGAGCCCGCGCTCGATGCCGAACTCGTCGTTGACGACCTTTGCCAGCGGGCCGAGGCAGTTGGTGGTGCAGGACGCGTTGGAAATGATGTTGTGCTTGGCGTTGTCGTAGAGGTTGTGGTTAACACCCATGACGATGGTGATGTCCTCGTCCGAAGCCGGAGCGGAGATCAGGACCTTCTTGGCGCCGGCATCGATGTGCTTCCTGGCGTCGGCAGCCTTGGTGAAGAACCCGGTGGATTCGATCACGATGTCAACGCCCAGCTCACCCCAGGGGAGGTTGGCGGGATCGCGCTCGGCCAGGACCTTGACCACGTTGCCGTTGACGACGATGTTGCCGTCCTTGACCTCGATGGTTTCCTTCAGCCGGCCGCCGACAGAGTCGTACTTGAACAGGTGGGCCAGGGCTTCGGGGCTGGTGAGGTCGTTGACGGCAACGATCTCGAGGTCTGCGCCTTGGGCAAGCGCTGCGCGGAAGTAGTTGCGGCCAATGCGGCCAAAGCCGTTGATACCAATACGGGTCGTCACTTTTACAGTCTCCTTGGTGCTTTGAAAAGCACTACTAGTTGAGCGGGCGTTGAAGCCAACTAACAGATCCCGCACGCCATTGGGCAGAGATGATTTACACGGAGGGCGACCAGCCTCATTGCTGAAGGCTAACCGCCTTCCGTGACCTATCTTACGTTTAACTGGGTCCGCCCCCGCAAGTGCGGGGGCGGACGGTCCACATCCCGGCCTGTTTAAGTCAGAATGTGAAGTTTGTTACAGCGATGTATATCGCACGTCACTACGGAAGGGTGATGAGTCCCGTGGCGTTGGTGCGTGCTGCCTCGAAGCGCTGGGCGACGTCGGCCCAGTTGACGATGTTCCAGAACGCCTTAACGTAGTCGGCCTTGACGTTGACGTAGTCCAGGTAGAAGGCGTGCTCCCACATGTCCAGCATCAGCAGCGGGGTGGTGCCCAGCGCAACGTTGCCCTGCTGGTCGTAGAGCTGCTCGATGACCAGGTTCCCGCCGATGGGCTCGTAGGCCAGGAAGCCCCAGCCCGAACCCTGCAGGCCCAGGGCCGCGGCGGAGAACTGGGCACGGAACGCGTCGAAGGAGCCGAAGGCGTCATCGATCGCTGCAGCCAGTTCGCCCTCGGGCTTGTCGCCGCCGTCCGGGGAGAGGTTCTTCCAGAACACGGAGTGGTTGATGTGGCCGCCGGTGTGGAACGCGAGGTCCTTGGAGAGCCGGTTGATGTTGGCGAAGTCGCCCTTTTCGCGGGCCTCGGCCAGCTGGGCCAGGGCGTTGTTGGCGCCTGCCACGTAGGTGGCGTGGTGCTTGCTGTGGTGCAGCTCCATGATCCGCGCAGAGATGTGCGGTTCGAGGGCGGCGTAATCGTAGCTGAGTTCCGGCAATACGTACTCGGTCACAAAATCCTCCAATATCGTGGACCAGGAAGGCCCGGTTGGTAACTCTTGGATTGTGCATCCGGGCATCTGGTGCCCGGAATTATTTCTGATTCTATGGGGCGCCTACTCGTCCAGCATTTCAGGCGTCACATTGGCGTCCGTTCCGGGAATGCCCAGGTCAAGCGCACGCTTGTCCGCCATGGCCAGCAGGCGGCGGATGCGGCCGGCGATCGCGTCCTTGGTCATCACGGGGTCGGCCAGCCGGCCCAGCTCGTCAAGACTGGCCTGTTTGTGCGCCACCCGCAGCTCGCCGGCGTACTTCAGGTGGTCCGGGACGTCGTCGCCCAGGATTTCCAGGGCCCGGTCCACGCGTGCGCCGGCAGCCACGGCTGCCTGGGCGGAGCGGCGCAGGTTGGCGTCATCGAAGTTCGCGAGCCGGTTGGCTGTGGCCCTGACTTCCTTGCGCATCCGGCGTTCCTCCCACACCATCAGTGCGTCGTGGGCGCCCATGCGGGTCAGGAGCGCGGCGATGGTGTCGCCGTCGCGGATGACGACGCGGTCCACTCCCCTGACCTCACGGGCCTTGGCCTGGATGTCCAGGCGGCGGGCGGCGCCCACCAGGGCCAGGGCCGATTCCGGACCGGGGCAGGTGACTTCCAGCGATGACGACCGGCCGGGTTCGGTGAGCGAACCGTGCGCCAGGAACGCCCCGCGCCACACGGCTTCGGCGTCTGCGGCCGAGCCGTTGACGACGGCGGACGGCAGCCCGCGCACGGGGCGGCCGCGGCCATCCAGCAGGCCGGTCTGGCGGGCCAGCGCCTCGCCGTCGCGGACAACGCGGACCACGTAGCGGCTGGCGCGGCGGAGCCCGCCGGCGGAGACCACGATGATTTCGCTCTGGTGTCCGTAGACCTCGGCGATGGCGGCGCGGAGCCGGCGTGCAGTGGACGCGAGGTCAACTTCCGCCTCGATGACGATCCTGCCCGAAATGATGTGCAGTCCCCCGGCGAACCGGAGCATTGCGGAGACTTCAGCCTTGCGCACTGATGACTTCTTGATGTCCAGACGGGACAGTTCTTCCTTGACCGATGCTGTCAGTGCCATGGCACCTTCCTAACTGTTCCCAAAAATGTCCTGGTACGCCGTGGCCAGCCGGAGCGGCTCATGGACGGGGCGGCGTCCCGACGCCCCTACTTTACCCAAGACCACCTCCGCGCCGATCATGCCCGCGGCCTTCTCGAACTCCTGCCGGTCCGGTACCGACGCGGGATCGGCCAGGACCACGTCCACACTGAACTCGGGGGCGTAGCGCCGGAGGACGTGGAGGTGGTCGGCCGCCGACATGCCGCTGGTTTCCTTGGTGTCCGTGGCGAGGTTCATGGTGAGGCAGCGTTTGGCAGGGGTGCTGCACAGTGCCTGCCGCATCTCCGGCAGGAGCAGGTGCGGAAGGACTGACGTGTACCAGGAGCCGGGGCCCAGGACCACCCAGTCCGCCAGTTCGATGGCCGTCAGCGCGTCGGTGCAGGCAGGCGCGGCCTCGGGCAGGAGCCGGACCTCCTCCAGCGAGCCGGCCACGGCACAGCGTGCCTGGCCGTGGATGGTGTGGAGGGCGGTTCCGCCGTCGGGTGCGGTGACGCGGACGTCGCCTTCGATGGTGAGCGGGACCGTGGACATGGGCAGCACCTGGCCGCGGGCGCCCAGCAGCGCACCCGCCCACTTGAGTCCCGCGACGGCGTCGCCCAGCAGCTCCCACAGGGTGACGATCAGGAGGTTGCCCATCGCGTGCTCGTCCAGGGATCCCCCGGGGCCTTTCCCGGCGCGGAACCGGTGCTGCATGACGTCCCGCCAGGTGCGTCCCCAGTCGGTGTCGTCGCACAGCGCGGACAGTGCCATGCGGAGGTCTCCCGGCGGGAGGACGCCGTACTCTTCGCGCAGGCGCCCGGACGAGCCGCCGTCGTCCGCCACCGTCACCACTGCGGTGAGCTCGGAGGTGAGCAGGCGCAAAGCCGACAGCGAGGCCGCCAGGCCGTGCCCGCCACCCAGGGCCACGACGTTGGGGCCCTTGTCCTGCTGGCCCGAGCCCTTACCAGCGGCCGGCGGCACCAGGGGCAGGGCTCCGGTGAACAGCGCCATTACTCGCGGCCCAGATCCCGGTGCGCGGTGGTCACCGTGACCCGCGGATACTGCGCGAGTTTCTTCGAGAGTTCAACCGCGACGGCGACGGAGCGGTGCTTGCCGCCCGTGCAGCCGACGGCGATGGTGGCGTAGTGCTTGTTCTCCCTGCGGTATCCCTCCAGGACCGGTTCCAGGGCCAGGACGTAGCGGTCCACGAAGTTCTTCACGCCCTCGGCCTCCAGGACGTAGTCGCTGACGTCCTTGTCCAGGCCGGTCTGCGGGCGCAGCTGGGGCACCCAGTGGGGGTTGGGGATGAACCTGACGTCGGCCACATAGTTGGCATCGACCGGGAGGCCGTACTTGAAGCCGAAGCTCATGACGTTGAGCCGCAGGGCCACCGGGCCGGTTTCACTGAACAGTTCGGTGATGGCCGTGGCCAGCCCGTGGACGTTGTAGTTGGAGGTGTCGAGGACGACGTCGGAGCTGTCGCGCAGTTCCTGCAGCAGCTCACGTTCGGCGGCGATGCCGTCAAGGATGCGTCCGCCTCCCTGCAGCGGGTGCGGGCGCCGGCCCTGTTCGAACCTCCGGACCAGGACGTTGTCGCTGGCGTCGAGGAACAGGACGCGGAAGGTCACACCGCTGGCCGCCAAGGCCCCCAGGGCTGCACGGATATCCGCGAAGAGTCCCTTGCTGCGGACATCGATCACCACGGCCAGCCGTGGAATCGACTGCGGGGCGTGGGAGACCAGCTCCGCGAGCGTGCCCAGCATCTGCGGCGGCAGGTTCTCCACGACGTACCAGCCGTGGTCCTCCAGCGCGTCCGCGGCGGTGCTCCGTCCGGCGCCGGACATCCCGGTGACCACCAGCAGTTCCGCTTCGAGCGGCTTGACGGGCTCCAGCCCGTCGTGGCCCGCTCCGGATCCCGCGGTCGTGTCTGCCATGAAGCCTGCCCCGTTTCCTCGTTGTTCCCGGGGCCGCCGCTGTGGCACTGCCCCGTCCTTTACCCTAGCTAAGTTTCAATGATTTCGCCGGTGGTCATGTTGATCGCGGGCACGGTCACGGCCTCGGTCCCCTCCGCCGCGAAGTGGTTGACGATGGCCCCGGCCAGGGCAGGGCCAATGCCCTTCGCCTCTGCGAGCTCCTCCACCGTGGCGGCCTTCACGCCCTTGACCGATCCAAAGTGCGCCAGCAGGGCTTTCCGCTTGGAGGCGCCCAGGCCCGGGACGGCGTCCAGTGCCGACACCGTCATTGCCTTGCCGCGCTTCTGCCGGTGGAAGGTGATGGCAAAGCGGTGGGCCTCGTCGCGGATCCGCTGGAGCAGGTAGAGACCCTGCGAGGTCCGGGGAAGGATCACCGGGAAGTCGCTGTCCGGAAGCCAGACTTCCTCCAGGCGTTTGGCGAGCCCCACGACGTAGACGTCGTCGATCCCGAGGTCCTTGAGTGCACGGGCGGCCGCGTTCACCTGCGGTTGGCCGCCGTCCACCACCACCAGGTTGGGCGGGTAGGCGAACTTGGCCTTTGGCGCCGGCGTGGTGCTGTCCAGCACCTCCGCGCCCGGTGCCGCCTCCGGGCCGTCAGCTTCCAGCACGGATTCGTCCACCTGCGCCGACTTGTCCTGGAGGTAGTGGCGGAACCTGCGCGTCAGGACGTCGTGCATGGCGGCGGTGTCATCAGCGGCCGCGGGGCCGGTGATGGAGAACTTGCGGTAGTCGGACTTCTTGGGCAGCCCGTCCTCCACCACCACCATGGAAGCCACGACGTTGGTGCCCTGGACGTGGGAGACGTCGAAGCATTCGATCCGGAGCAGGGGAACCGGAAGGTCCAGGGCTTCCTGCAGCTCCTGGAGGGCCTGCGACCTGACAGTGATGTCACCTGCCCGCCGTGTCTTGTGAAGCTTCAGAGCGTGTTCGGCATTCTCGCGCACAGTGGACATCAGTGCCGCCTTGTCACCGCGTTGCGGCACCCGGATGTCCACTTTGGCGCCGCGGATCCCGCCCAGCCAATTGGCCAGGTCTTCCTGGTTGCTGGGGGCCACCGGCACCAGGACTTCGCGGGGCAGCCGGCCGTGCGTGTCGCCGTCCTCCCCGTAGACCTGCTGCAGCAGGTGCTCCACCAGGTCCGGGGTGGTGAAGTCCTCCACTTTTTCGACTACCCAGCCGCGCTGGCCTCGGATCCTGCCGCCGCGGACGTGGAACACCTGGACGGCGGCTTCGAGCTCGTCTTCGTGCAGGGCGAAGACGTCGGCATCGGTGTCCTCGGAGAGCACCACGGCGTTGCGTTCGAATACCTTCCGCAGCGCGGTGATGTCGTCACGCAGCCGGGCTGCGTGCTCGTAGTCGAGCTTCGCCACGGCGTCGCCCATCTGCTTTTCCAGCTTATTGATGAAGCGTTTGGCTTCGCCGCCCATGAAGGCACAGAAATCGTTGGCCAGTGCCCGGTGGTCCTCCGGCGAAATCCGTCCGACGCACGGCGCGGAGCACTTGTCGATGTAGCCCAGCAGGCAGGGCCGGCCGCTTGCCTCGGCCCGCTTGAAGACGCCGGCGCTGCAGCTCCGGACGGGGAAGACCCGGAGCAGGGTGTCCATGGTCTCCCGGATGGCGCCGGCGGTGTATGGGCCGAAATAGCGGGTCCCCTTCCGTTTGTCGCCCCGCATGACCTGCACCCGCGGGTACTTTTCGCCCATGGTCACGGCCAGGTAGGGATACGTCTTGTCATCCCGGAACACCACGTTGAAGCGCGGCTTGAATTCCTTGATCCAGGTGTATTCCAACTGCAGCGATTCGAGTTCGCTGCCCACCACGGTCCACTCGACGCTGCTGGCCGCGTGGACCATCGCATAGGTCTTGGGCAGCAGCCCCGCCGGGTTGGCGAAGTAGGAGTTCAGCCGGGACCGGAGGCTTTTGGCTTTGCCCACGTAGATGACCCGGCCGTGCGGATCACGGAACCGGTAGACGCCCGGGTTGGTGGGGATTTCACCGGTTTTGGGCCGGTAACTTGCTGGATTTGCCACCTATCAAGTCTACTGAGTCGCGCCGGCTCTCCATGCCAACCGGAGCATCCGGACCCGGTCCGGGCCTGCGTGCGGCGGTTTCCGGTTACTCGGCGGACTTGCTCTGGTTGTAACTGGCGGAGCGCTCCTGGCCGCTGAGGCCGGCGATTGCGTCCATGATCCTGTCCGTGACCTCGCGGCGGGCCGGCAGTGAGTGGTCCGGTCCCGTCTTGTCGAAGTACAGCGGCTCCCCCACCTTCATGGTGAAGTGCTGCGGCTTGACCCCTTTTTCGCCGGCACGCTGAAGCTTTTCGGTCCCGATCAGCCCGACGGGGATCACGGGCGCCCCGGTGGTGAGGGCCAGCCAGCCGACGCCGGTGCGTCCCCGGTAGAGGATGCCGTCGCGGGAGCGCGTGCCCTCGGGGTAGATGCCGATGCCGCGGCCGGACTCCAGGATGTCCAGCAGGGTTTTCAGTGCCTGGACGCTGGCTGCCTGCTCACCCCGCTCCACGGGGATGGAGCCGACGGATTCGAAAAAGGCTTTCATGACCTTGCCCTTGACGCCGCCCGTGGTGAAGTACTCGGCCTTGGCAAAGAAGGCAACCGGCCGCGGCATCAGGGCCTGGACGATCACGCTGTCGAAGAAGGACAGGTGGTTGGGTGCCACGATAAAGGGGCCATCGGAAGGGACGTTTTCGAGTCCGACGACGGTGGGCCGGCAGGTGCCGGCGATCAGGTTGCGCGTGGTCCAGCGGACGGCATCAAACATTTCCATCGTTGACCACCCCGCTCATGGCCGCGGTGTGGACCGCCTGCAGCCGCTCGATGACCGCTACCAGTTCCTCGCCCGTGCTGACGACCGCCACGGATCCGGCTTCCTCCAGCTCCCCGTCGGGCGCGAATCCCCAGACAACTCCAATGCAGTCCAGCCCGTTGGCGATGGCACCGGACACGTCCTGGGCGCGGTCGCCCACCATAATGGCGTGCTGGGTGTCCAGGTCCCTCAGGGCGGCGGCGATGATCTGGGTCTTGCCCAGGGGGACGCCTTGCACCAGCGTTTCGTCGTCGGCAGAGCCGTGGATGCCGTGGAAGAGGCCGTCGATGCCGTGGTGTGCCAGGACTTTATGCGCCAGCCGCTGGGGTTTTTGCGTTGCCACAGCAACGGGGCGTCCCGCCGCCGCGAAGGATTCCAGGATTTCCCGGATACCGGGGTAGAGCCGGCTCTGGGCAATTCCCCTGGCGACGTAGTGTTCGCGGTACCGGTGGACCACCTCTTCCAGGCGTTCCGCGGGCACATTTGCCACGTTGAGCAGGGAATCGCTCAGCTTGGGGCCAATCATCGAATCGAGCAGGTCCTGGCCGGGAACCGGGAGCCCCAGCCCGCGGAGGGCTGAGGCAATCCCTTCAGTTATTCCACCGGCCGGATCGACAAGAGTGCCGTCCAGGTCAAAGATCACGGGCACTGTTGTTGAAGTCACCGGGTTAGTTTCTCACGACAGCAGGAATGCCTGAAACTCGCATTCCCGTCCAGGAATACTTCCGTGCGGTTTCCGTCGGTCAGCCGAGTATTTCGGCCAGGAACTTTCCGGTGTGGCTGGTGGAGGACTTGGCCACCTGCTCCGGCGTTCCCGCCGCGACGATCTGGCCGCCGCCGGAGCCGCCGTCCGGCCCGAGGTCCACCAGCCAGTCGGCGCTCTTGATGACGTCCAGGTTGTGTTCGATGGTGATCACCGTGTTGCCCTTGTCCACCAGCCCCTGCAGGACCATGAGCAGCTTCCGGATGTCCTCGAAGTGCAGACCTGTGGTTGGCTCGTCCAGGACGTAGATGCTGCGGCCGTTGGACCGCTTCTGCAGTTCTGCGGCAAGCTTGACCCGTTGCGCCTCACCGCCGGAGAGGGTGGTGGCAGGCTGGCCCAGGCGGACGTAGCCCAGTCCCACGTCCACCAGGGTGTTCAGGTGGCGTGCGATGGGTGAGAACGCCGCAAAGAACTCCGCGCCCTCCTCGATGGGCATGTTGAGGACGTCGGCGATGGTCTTGCCCTTGTAATGCACCTCCAGGGTTTCCCGGTTGTAGCGGGCACCGTGGCACACCTCGCACGGCACGTAGACGTCCGGCAGGAAGTTCATCTCGATCTTCAGCGTGCCGTCACCGGAGCATGCCTCGCAGCGGCCGCCCTTAACGTTGAAGGAGAACCGCCCGGGAAGGTAGCCGCGCACCTTGGCCTCGGTGGTCTCGGCGAAGAGCTTGCGGATGTTGTCGAACACGCCCGTGTACGTGGCCGGGTTGGACCGCGGGGTACGGCCGATGGGGCTTTGGTCCACGTGGACCACCTTGTCCAGGTGCTCCAGGCCCTGCACGGTCTTGTGCCGGCCCGCCACCTGCTTGGCCCCGTTGAGTTTGTTCGCCAGCACCTTGTAGAGGATCTCGTTGACGAGCGTGGACTTGCCCGAACCACTGACGCCGGTGACCGCGGTGAAGAGTCCCAGCGGGAAGGCGGCGTCGACGTTCACGAGGTTGTTCTCCCGCGCGCCCACCACTTTGATCTCACGCTTTTTGTCGTATTTACGGCGCTTCTTCGGTACCTCGATGGCCTTGCGGCCGGACAGGTAGTCGCCGGTCAGCGATTCCTTGTTGTCCAGCAGCTCCTTGTAGGTCCCGGAGTGGACAACCTGGCCGCCGTGCTCGCCGGCGCCCGGTCCGATGTCAACGATCCAGTCGGCAACGTGGATGGTGTCTTCGTCATGCTCAACGACGATGAGGGTGTTCCCCATGTCGCGGAGCCGGGTGAGGGTTTCGATCAGCCGGCGGTTGTCCCGCTGGTGCAGGCCGATGGAGGGTTCGTCCAGGACGTAGAGGACACCCACCAGGCCGGAGCCGATCTGGGTGGCGAGCCTGATGCGCTGCGCTTCGCCGCCGGAGAGGGTGGCGGACGGACGCTCGAGGTTGAGGTACTCCAGGCCAACGTCCAGGAGGAACGTCAGCCGGGCCTGGATCTCCTTGAGGACCTGGTGGGCGATCTGGGCTTCGCGCCCGGTCAACACCAGGTTGTTCAGGAACTCCGCGCAGTCCCGCATGGGCAACGCGGCTACCTCGGCGATGGACTTGCCGTTGATCAGCACCGACAAGGATGCGGGGTTGAGGCGTGCGCCGTTGCAGGCGGGGCACGGAACCTGCCGCATGTATTCCTCGTAGCGGTCGCGGGCCCAGTCCGAATCGGTTTCGCCATGCTTGCGGTGGACGTACTGGATGGCGCCTTCGAACCCGGTGCTGTACTTGCGTTCCCGGCCAAAGCGGTTGCGGTACTGCACCACTACCTTGTGGTCCTTGCCGTGCAGGATGGTCTGGCGTACATCCTTGCCCAGCTTCTCCCACGGCGTGGCCATGGAGAAGCCCACTTCCTTGGCCAGGCCTTCCAGGAGCCGGTTCCAGTACTCGGTGGTGGCGGTGCCCAGCGACCATGGTGCGATGGCGCCCTCCGACAGGGACAGCTCCGGGTTGGGCACGATGAGTTCCTCATCAACCTCAAGCCGGGTGCCGATTCCGCTGCAGGCGGCGCAGGCGCCGAACGGGTTGTTGAACGAGAACGAGCGGGGCTCGATCTCATCGATGGCAAGCGGGTGCTCGTTGGGGCATGCAAGGTTTTCGGAGAACGCCCGGATCCGTCCGGGCGCATCGGCTTCGAGGTCCACGAATTCAGCCAGGACCCGGCCCTCGGACAGCCCAAGGGCCGTTTCGATGGAGTCCGTGAGCCGCTGGCTGATGCCTTCCTTGACCACCAGGCGGTCCACCACTACTTCGATGGTGTGCTTGAACTGTTTGCCCAGCTTGGGAGGATCGCTCAGCTGGACCAGGTTGCCGTCCACCCGTGCCCGCGAGTATCCCTTGGCCGTCAGTTCCTTGAAGAGGTCCACGAACTCGCCCTTGCGTCCGCGCACCACCGGCGCGAGGACCTGGAAGCGCGTGCCCTCGTCGAGTTCAAGGAGCTGGTCCACGATCTGCTGCGGGGTCTGCTTGGACACCGGCTCGCCGCACACCGGGCAGTGCGGCCTGCCGACACGGGCCCACAACAGGCGCATGTAGTCGTAGATTTCGGTGATGGTGCCCACCGTTGACCGCGGGTTCTTGCTGGTGGATTTCTGGTCGATGGAGACCGCCGGGGAGAGGCCTTCGATGAAATCGACGTCGGGCTTATCCACCTGGCCCAGGAACTGGCGTGCGTAAGCGGAGAGGGATTCAACGTAGCGCCGCTGGCCTTCGGCGAAGATGGTATCGAATGCCAGCGAGGACTTCCCGGAGCCCGAGAGGCCGGTGAAGACGATCATGGCATCACGCGGCAGGTCGAGGTCCACGTTGCGCAGGTTGTGCTCCCGCGCGCCCTTCACCACGAGGCGGGAGAGGTCCGGACGCTGCGGGGAAGCAGCAGGGGGGACTGCGAGGGAAGTGGC
>NZ_LR733289.1:2270991-2305581 GCF_902506025.1 Arthrobacter sp. 8AJ
CCCCATAATGCTAATCGAAAACTTTTTCGAACACCGACGGTTCCGCCCTCAGGGAACATCGTAGGCGGCAGCGAGGATCTTCACGGCCTCGGCGAAGCTGGCGCCCTGGGATTTGGCGACCGCGGCATATGCGGCAGCGGCCTCGGACAGGCCTCCCAGCCTTTCGTCGCGTGCCGAGACCACGGTCCCGTTGCGTCCCCGGGTGGCAACGATGCCCGCCGCCTCCAGTTCCTTGTACGCCCTTGCCACGGTGTGCGGGGCGACGTCGAGTTTCTCTGCAAGTGCCCGCACGGCAGGGAGCCGGGTGCCTGGCGCCAGTGCGCCGTTGTCCGCCAGATGTATGACCTGGAGCCGCAGCTGTTCGAACAGCGCCACACTGCTGGCCGGATTGGGCCGCCAGGAACCGGGAAACTCTCCTGCGGCGCTCACAGGCCGCCCTCCAGGACCTCTGCCCTGCCGTCCCGTTCGGCGAACTGGGCGTTGTACAGCTTGGCGTAGTAACTGTTGGCGGCCAGCAGGCTTGCGTGCGTACCCTGCTCGACGATGCGTCCGTGGTCCATGACGAGAATTAGATCAGCGTTGCGGATAGTGGACAAACGGTGGGCGATCATGAAGCTCGTCCGTCCGTGGCGGAGCCTCTGCATCGCCTGGCGGATGAGCAGTTCTGTCCTGGAGTCCACGGAACTGGTTGCTTCATCCAGGACCAGGACGGCCCGCCCGGCAAGCTGGGCCCTGGCGATGGTGAGCAGTTGCCGCTGGCCCTGGCTGAGCGGTTCCCCGCCGTTTTCCAGCACCGTGCCGTATCCGTGCGGCAGCGACCTGATGAAGCGGTCCGCGTGGGTGGCCTCCGCGGCGGCGACGATGGCAGCATCCGGCGCGCCCGGCAGGCCGTAGGCGATGTTTTCGCGGATGCTGCCGTCGAAGAGCCAGGAATCCTGGAGGACCACACCGAACTGCGCCCGCAACTGGTCCCGGGGAATTGCCGCAATGTCCTGCCCGCCCATGGTGATCACGCCGGATGAGGGTTCCAGGAACCGCATGAGGAGATTCACCACGGTGCTCTTGCCTGCGCCCGTGTGCCCCACGATGGCGACAGCCTGCCCCGGCTCCACGGTGAAGGTGAGGTTGCGGACGGCGGGCACGGATCCGGGGTAGCCGAAGGTGACGTCATGGAAGGTGATGCGGCCGCCTGCCGGCGTGGCGGCGCCCTGCCCGCCCGGCTCCGGTGGGTCTTCGCCGGCGTCCAGGAGCACGAATACCCTGGCGGCCGACGCCGCGCAGGACTGCATGACGTTCAACAGGCCGCCGACTTGGCCCACCGGCTGGGTGAACAGCCGGCTGAACTGGATGAAGGCCTGGACTCCCCCGATGGTCATGGCGCCCGCGATGACCTGCAGGGCCCCCACCACGGCAACCGCGATGTAGTTGAGGTTGGACATCAGCACCATCAGTGGCTGGACCACCCCGGCTGAGTACTGGGCTTTGGCTGCCGCCCGCGCCAGGCGTCCGTTGCTGCGGGTGAAGACGTCCGCCGCCTGTTCCTGCCGGCCGAAAGCCTTGATGACTTCGTGGCCACTGATGAATTCCTCCACGTGGCTGTTCAGTTCCCCGGTCTCCTTCCACTGCCGGGCGAAATGCTCCTGGGACCGCCGGGCCACCAGGACGGTGATCAATGTGGAGACGGGGACGGTGGCAATGGCGATGGCCGCGAGCAGCGGTGAGATCCACAGCATCATGGCCAGCGAGCCGCACAGCATCAGGACCGACACGATGAGCTGGGTCAGGACCTGGTTCAGGGCCTGGGCGATGTTGTCGATGTCGTTGGTGGCACGGCTCAGCACGTCACCGCGGGAGCGTTCGCGGAAGTAGGTGGAGGGCAGCCGGTGCAGCTTGTCCTCCACGGATGCGCGCAGGCCGTACATGAGTCCCTGCACGGCCCGGGCGGTCAATGCGCCCTGGACCCAGTTGAACAGGGAAGCGAAGACGTACATCATGGCCACCGCTGCCAGGAGGATTCCGAGGCGTTGGTCCAGGCTGCCCTGGAGGACGCCCTCCACCACCTCGTCGGTGGCATCACCGAGGTACTTGGGTGCCGCGACGTTGAGGACGGCAAAGGCACAGGTGGATCCCACGGCTCCGAGCATCTGGAGCCGGAAGGGGCGCAGGAGGCCCAGGAGCCTGCCGGCCGTCGGCCAGAACCTGTACGCCGTTTCCCCGGCTTCTTTCCCTGCGGTCACAGCGTGCCGTCCAGCGCCAGCTGGGATTCGGCAATCTCGCGGTAGGTGGCGGACGTTTCCAGCAACTCCCGGTGCGTTCCCTGCGCAACGAGGCGGCCGTCGTCGAGCACCAGGATCAGGTCCGCGTCCTCCACGGCTGAAATGCGCTCGGCCACGATGACCACCGTCGCGGCGGCGAGCGCCTGCCCCAGGGCCTGCCGCAGCCTGGTGTCCGTGTCGTAGTCGAGGGCGGAGAAGCTGTCGTCAAAAAGGTAGAGGGGTGCCTTGCGCAACAGCGCCCTGGCGATGCACAGCCTTTGCCGCTGCCCGCCTGAAAGGCTGGCGCCTCCCTGGCCTACGGGGGTGGCAAGCCCCAGCGGGAGGTCACCCATGAACCGCATGGTCTGCGCCGTTTCCAGGGCCGCCCAAAGTTCCCCGTCCGTGGCACCGGGCGCGGCCATCCGCAGGTTGTCGGCGATGGTGCCGGTGAACAGGTGGGAATGCTGGGGCACGATGGCCATCGCTGCGCGCAGCTGGTCCAGGGGCACGTCCCTGATGTCGTGGCCGCCCAGGGAGATGCGGCCTTTTGTGGGGTCGAGGAACCGTGGAATCAGGTTCAGCAGCGTGGTCTTGCCGCTCCCGGTCGCGCCCACGATTGCGGTGGTGGTACCGGGAGCGGCGGTAAAGCTGATGTCCGCAAGCACGGGAGCCTCTGCTCCCGGGTAGGAGAAGCCAACGCCCTGGAAGGCCAGGGTCGCCGGCTGCGAAAGGTCCGGCCGGAACTGCTGCGGGCCGGCCGGGCTGCTGACGGAGGGCTCGGTGTCCAGCACCGCCTGGATACGTTCGGCGCAGACGGCGGCCCGCGGCGCCGTCATCAGCACATACATGGACATCATGATTGCCAGCAGGATCTGCATGATGTAGGCGATGAAGGCCGTGAGCGCTCCAAGGTTCATGAGTCCCGACTGGATGCGGTGGCCGCCGAACCACACCACGGCAACCGAACTGGTGTTGACCACCAGCATGATCATTGGCAGCATCCCGGCGACCAGGAGCGCCGACCGGAGATTGTTGGCGGTCAGCCGGGCGTTGACCGCCGCGAAACGCCGCCCTTCATGGCCCTGGCGGACAAAGGCACGGATCACATCCACACCGATGATCTGTTCGCGCAGGATTCCCCCGGACCGGTCCAGCAGTTCCTGGCCCTCCCGGTAGAGCGGAATGAGCCGGCGGACGATCAGGTACATGATCAGCAGCAGCAGGGGCACGATGACGATGACGACGACGGACAGCACCACGTCCTGCTGGACAGCCAGCACTATCCCGCCAATGCCCATGGCCGGGCCTGCGAAGAGCATGGTGAAAACCAGCAGGGCGAACGCCTGGATCTGCTGGACATCGTTCGTGGCGCGGGTGGTCAGGCTTTGGGTTCCGAACAGGGCCACGTCCTGGGAGGACAGCGTCTGGATCCGGCTGAACACCTCCGCCCGCAGGCGGTGCCCGATACTCATGGCAACGACGGCGCCGAGGTAGCCCGCCGCGATGGCGGACGCTGCCTGGACCACGGCAATGGCGGCCATGAGCATGCCGAGCCGTGAGATCACGCCGGGCTCGCCCGCCACGATCCCGTCATCGATAATGGCCGCGTTCACGGTGGGCAGCAACAGGTTCGCCCCCGCCTGGACCAGCTGGAGCACAACGATCGCCCACAACTGCGCGTGTTTGCCGGCAAGCTGCCGCTTTAAGAGTCCGACCAGCAAAATACCCCCTGCAGATGCCTACGGCCGAAGAGGGGGCCAGCGGCTTGACCCCTGAAGCACAGTGGCCATTGTAAGCCAGATCACTTTCGGGCGCTGTCACGCCGTGTGACGCGCTGGAAAACATGGCGTCCGGGCCCCTATTCCTCCTTGCGGCCGACGGCAAAGATCCGCCGGAATGGATAGACCGTGCCGTGCGCGCCCTGGGGGTAGGCCGCCCGCAGGGCGGCTACGTACTCCTCCTCGAAATGCCTGGCGTCGTCCTCGCCGAGGACCGCCATAACCGGACGCAGTGCCGTGCCGCGGACCCACTCCAGGACGGGGTCCGGCCCCTGCAGGACCTGCTGGTAGCTCGTTTCCCAGGCATCCGCCGCGCAGCCGGCGTCGAGCAGGATGCCCAGGTAGTCCGCGGGCTCCCCCACCGACTCCCCGCCGCGGAGCACGCCGCCCAGCCTGGCCGCCCAACGGCCGGACGCCGCGAGTTCCCGCATCAGGGAATGCGAGGGGGCGTTGAAGTTGCCCGGCACCTGCATGGCGAACCAGGATCCCGGCCGGAGGGCCTTCAGCCACCTGCGCATCAGGTCCTGGTGGCCGGGGACCCACTGCAGGGCTGCGTTGCTCACCACGACGTCCGTCTCCCCAGTGGGCATCCATTCGGCTATGTCGGCATGTTCGAACCTCAGGGCGGGGACAGCCTGCGCCAGCGGCGCGGCCTTTGCCAACATCTCCGCGGAGGAATCCAGGCCAACCACCTGGGCGCCGGGCCAGCGTTCGGCCAGGGCAGCTGTCAGGTTCCCCGGCCCGCAGCCAAGGTCGACCACCCGCGCGGGGCGGTCAGCATGGATCCGGCCAGTCAGGTCGAAGAACGGCCTGTTCCGGTGGTCATCGAATTTGACGTACTTTGCGGGGTCCCATTTCATGATCTTCTCCAGGTTCTGGCATGCACGGCGGCCAGGCGTAGCCTAACCCGGCCCGACCGCCTGATCCGCCCGCAACGTGGCACTAAGGTTTAAGTCAATGAAACTCGTTGACCAGCTGAACGATCTGTCCGTCCCCAACGCCGCCGCCGTCGACCCCGACGCCCTTTACACCCGGTTCGTGGAGTGGACAGAAACCCGTGGCCTGTCGCTGTACCCGGCCCAGGACGAGGCCATCATGGAGCTGGCAACGGGCGCGAACGTCATCCTGGCCACGCCAACGGGGTCCGGGAAGTCGCTGGTGGCGATCGCCGCGCACTTCCAGGCCATGGCCCAGGGACGGCGGAGCTACTACACCGCCCCGATCAAGGCGCTGGTGTCCGAAAAGTTCTTTGCGCTCTGCGACATCTTCGGCGCCGAGAACGTGGGCATGATCACCGGTGACTCCGGGGTCAACCAGGATGCGCCCATCATCTGCTGCACCGCGGAGATCCTGGCCAACATCGCATTGCGGGAGGGCGCTGCAGCCGAACTCGGCGCAGTGATCATGGACGAGTTCCATTTCTACTCCGACCCGCAGCGCGGCTGGGCATGGCAGGTCCCGCTCCTGGAGCTTCCGCAGGCACAGTTCCTGCTGATGTCCGCCACCCTGGGCGACGTCACCCGGTTCGAGGAGGGGCTGACGGCGCTGACGGGCCGGCCCACCACCACGGTGAGTTCTGCCGAGCGGCCCATTCCGCTGCACTACTACTACCACCAGACCCCGGTCCACGAGACGCTGGAGGAACTGCTCTCCACCAGGCAGGTGCCGGTCTACGTAGTGCATTTCAGCCAGCTTGAGGCGATCGACCGAGCCCAGAACCTGATGAGCATCAACATGTGCACCCGGGAGGAAAAGGACAGGATCGCAGAGCTCATTGCCAATTTCCGGTTCGCCGCCGGGTTCGGCAAGACGCTGAACCGGCTGGTGCGCCACGGCATCGGGGTACACCACGCCGGCATGCTGCCCAAGTACCGCCGGCTGGTGGAGCAGCTGGCCCAGGCGGGACTTTTGAAGGTGATCTGCGGGACGGACACGCTGGGCGTCGGTATCAACGTCCCCATCCGCACCGTGCTGCTCACCGCCCTGAGCAAATACGACGGCGTCCGCACCCGCCTGCTTAACCCACGTGAGTTCCACCAGATTGCGGGCAGGGCCGGCAGGGCGGGCTATGACACCGCCGGGACGGTGGTGGTGCAGGCGCCCGAGCACGTGGTCGAGAACGTCAAGGCCATGGCGAAGGCCACGGCCAAGTTCGGCGACGACCAGAAGAAACTCCGCCAGGTGGTCAAGAAGAAGCCGCCCGAGGGTTTTGTTTCCTGGGGTGAGCCCACGTTCAAGCGGCTGGTGGAATCTGTCCCCGACCCCCTGACGTCAAGCTTCACGGTGACGCACGCCATGCTGATGAACCTGATGGAACGGCCCGGCGACCCTTTCGCCGCGGCCAGGCGGCTGCTCACCGAAAACCACGAGCCGCGCTCCTCCCAGCTGCGGCTCATGAAGAAGGCGCTGGGCATCTACCGCGAACTCCTCGCCGCCGAAGTCATCGAGAGGATCCCGCCGGAGGAGCAGGGGCCGGATGGCCGCACGGTCCGCCTGACCGTGCACCTGCAGGCCAACTTCGCGCTGAACCAGCCGCTCTCCCCCTTCGCACTTGCCGCACTGGCCCTCCTTGACCCGGAGTCGCCGTCGTACGCCCTGGACGTGGTGTCCGTCATCGAGGCGACCCTGGAGAAACCGCGGCAGATCCTGTCGGCGCAGCAAAAGAAGGCCCGCGGCGAGGCAGTGGCGGCCATGAAGGCCGACGGCATCGAGTATGACCAGCGGATGGCCCTGCTGGACGAGGTCACCTACCCCCAGCCGCTCGCCGACATCCTGGGCGAAGCGTTCGAGGTGTACCGCAAGGCCGCACCGTGGGTGGGCGACTTTGAGCTCGCGCCCAAGTCCGTGGTCCGCGACATGTACGAGCGCGCCATGAACTTTGGCGAATTCGTCCAGTTCTACGGCCTGGCCAGGTCCGAAGGCATTGTGCTGCGGTACCTCGCGGATGCCTTCAAAGCGCTGCGCCAAACCGTTCCCCAGGACATGCTCCGTGAGGACCTCGAAGACCTTGTTGCATGGCTGGGTGAGCTGGTCCGGCAGGTGGACTCCAGCCTGCTGGACGAGTGGGAGGAGCTGACGTCCGGTGCGGCGCCGACCCCCCACGACGCGCCGCCGCCCCCGCCGCCGTCGCTCACCTCGAACATCCGCGCGTTCCGGGTGATGGTGCGCAACGAGATGTTCCGCCGCGTGGAACTTTTCGCCGACGAGGACGCCACCGCGCTGGGAGAGCTCGACGCCGGCTCCGGCTGGGGTGCCGAGCGCTGGGAAGATGCGCTGGACGACTACTTCGACGAACACGACGACATCGGGACGGGACCGGATGCGCGGGGTCCGGGCCTGCTCATCCTCACCGAAGAACCGGGGACCTGGAAGGTCCGCCAGATCTTCGACGACCCGGCGGGCAACCACGACTGGGGCATCTCGGCGGAGGTGGACCTGGCGGACTCCGACGCGACCGGAACGGCCGTGGTGAGGGTGACGGATGTGAACCGGCTCTAGCCCCGGACCGGCCCTTCGCTTGCCCTGCGGCGGTACCGCCGGACCCGGCGGTAAGCTCGAACAATGAGTGTAATCCGCCCCGCAACCCGGCACGACGTTCCCGCCATCCTCCGCATGATCCACGAGCTGGCGCATTACGAGAAGGAACCCGACGCCGTCCGGAACACACCGGAATTGCTGGAGCAGGCCCTCTTCGGCGACAACCCGCGGATCTTCGCTGCCATGGCTGAGGACGCGGCGGGCAGCGTGCAGGGCTTTGCGCTGTGGTTCCTGAACTACTCCACCTGGGAAGGCGTCCACGGGATCTACCTGGAAGACCTTTACGTCAGCCCGGAAGCACGGGGCGAGGGGCATGGCAAGGCCCTGCTGCAGCACCTTGCCGCCATCGCCGTGGAGAACGGCTACGCGCGCGTGGAATGGAGCGTGCTGGACTGGAACGAGCCCTCCATCAATTTCTACCGCCGCCTTGGTGCCCGCCCCATGGACGGGTGGTCCACCTTCCGGCTCACCGGCGAGGCGCTGGACCAGTTTGGAAGTGCAGCCTCCCGCGGCTCCCTTTCCGCCCATGCCCAGGGCTGACGCGCGCCGGGCAGCAGTCCCCGCTGCCGGCCATGAGGTCAGGGCGACGCACGAATTCCGTGGCATGCGCACCGTGGAGCACTACTTCACGGTCCCCCTGGACCATTCCGCACCGTCCGACGGCTCCGCAGAGACCATCACGGTATTCGCCCGCGAGTATGTCTCGGCGGCGCACAGCGCGGAAGCGGCCGCACAGCTGCCCTGGCTCCTCTTCCTGCAGGGCGGCCCGGGCGGCCGCGGCAACAGGTGGGGCTCCCTGGGCGGCTGGAGCAAAGCCGCCGCCCAGGACTTCCGCATCCTGATGCTGGACCAGCGCGGCACGGGGCTCTCAACGCCCATCGACCGCAGGACCTTGCCCGCCCGCGGGTCCGCTGCCGAACAGGCGGCCTACCTGGAGCACTTCAGGGCCGATTCGATCGTGGCGGACGCGGAGCTGATCCGCCGTGCCCTGGAATCACCTGCCTGGACCATCTACGGCCAAAGCTATGGCGGCTTCTGCGCCCTGACGTACCTGTCCTTCGCCCCCGAAGGACTGCGCGAAGCCCTCATCACCGGCGGCCTGGCACCTCTCACGGGCAGCGCGGACGACGTCTACCGGGCCACCTTCCAGCGCGTAGCGGCACGGAACGACGAATACTTCGGCTGGTATCCGGAGGACCGGGAGGCGGTGGAGCGGATAGCGCGCCACCTGCGCTGCACACCGGAACTCCTGCCCGACGGCAGTCCCCTCACCGTGGAGCGGTTCCAGATGGCCGGCGCATTCCTGGGCGGCAACACCCGGGTGGACAGTCTGCATTACCTGCTGGAGGACGCGTTCGTGGAAACCCCCGGTGGTCCCAGGCTGTCCGACACTTTCCTGGAGCAGCTCACCGGTGTGGTGTCCCGCCGCTCCAACCCGCTGTACGCCCTGATGCATGAATCCATCTACGGCCAGGAGCAGGCCACCAACTGGTCAGCTTGGCGGATGCTCGGCGAGCATCCCTGGTTCAGGCCCGACGCCGAACCACTGCTGCTGACCGGCGAAATGGTGTACCCGTGGTACTTCGAGCAGGACCCCGCCCTCCAGCCGCTGCGGGAGGTGGCTGACCTGTTGGCCGCAAAGCAGGATTGGAAGCCGCTGTACGACCCGGAGGTCCTGGCCGCCAACACCGTTCCCGTGGCAGCGGCGGTCTACTCGGACGACATCTACGTTGACCAGGACCTTTCCCTGCGCACGGCAGCTGCGGTGCGCGGGCTGCAGGTCTGGGAGACGGCCGACTTCCACCATGACGGGATCGCTGACGACGGCGAGAGGATCTTCGCCCGCCTCCTGGACATGGCCCGCTCAGGCGGCCGCTGACCGTCGGTGTGACGTGCGGGTGACGACGGCGGCGGCCAGGACGGCCGCCCCGATGGTACCGCCCAGCAGGTTGAGGCCGAGGTAGCCGGCAAAGCCCAGGACCAGTCCGGACACGGCGCCTCCCAGGGCACCTGCGGCGCCCATCAGCATGTCGGAGACGCCTTGGACAGCCACCCGGGCGTCCTGGCCAACGCTCTCGGCGAGCAGGGTGGAGCCGGAGATCGTGGCCGCGGACCAGCCCATGCCCAGCAGGACCAGTCCTGCGGCCACTGCGCCGGTCGAGGCCTGGCCGAACCCGGCAACGGCGACGGCGGCGATCAGCAGCGCGAAGCCGATCATGATGGTCTCTATCCGGCCCGCCCTGTCGGTCAGCCACCCCATGACCGGGGAGAGCGCGAACATGCCTGCGATGTGCAGCGAGATGGTGAAGCCGATGATGACCAGCACGTCCCCCTCGGCGATGTGGCCGGCATGCGGGCCCGGTCCTTCCACCAGGTGCTGCAGGTGCAGCGGGGTCATGGACATGACACCCACCATGACTGCGTGCGCTGCCACAACGCCGGCGACGGCCAGCAGTGCCATCCGGGAGCTGCGGATAGCCCGCAGTCCACGGTCCAGCGAGCCCCGCGCGGCCGCTGCGGCGGGCTGGGTCCTTGCCTGTGGGACGCCTTCCGGTGGGGCACCTTCCATTTCGGCACCTTCCGGGGTGGTGCCGGCGGCAGGGGTGGTGGAAGGCGCGCCACTTCCCCGTTCCGCGGTGGCGGCATTGTTGGCCGCGGCAAGGCGGCGTGCCAGCAGCAGCGGGTCCGGGCGAAGGCCGGCGAACAGCAGCACGGCGGCGATGAGGAGCCCGGCCCCGGAGGCCCACGCCGTTCCGCCAGCGATGCCAACGGCAGGGCTGCGGCCGCCGCCCCGAGGGTCATCACCGTGGCCACGGAGCCGGCCCAGGCACTGGAGCCGGACAGCTCGACGGCCAGGATGGAACCAATGGACACGGTCGGTCCCGTCCCGAGTCCACCGAACACCTGGGCCACGCTCAAGAGCAAAACGGTACGTCGCTGCACCTGGCGCGCGCCCTGATCCATCACAAGCGTGCGGGCCATGATCTGAGCATAGTCCTGCGCCGGCGGGACCCACAGGGGTGCGGAACCCGTCCGTGCTGCGGAGGCTTACAGAGGTAATCCCGGCCGCTCAGGCGGCCGGGATTACCGGAGGGGAATGCGCCGGGGCGCGCCTACTCGGCGTCGCTGTGGCTCTTCCGGGCATCCTCTTCAAGCCGCGGATCCACCGTGGCAGCCTGGGCCTTGGAGCTGAGCAGGCTGGCGACGACGGCCACGATGATGGTGCCCACAATCACGGCGAGGGAGACGAAGGTGGGGATCTCAGGTGCCCACTCGATGTGCTGTCCGCCGTTGATGAAGGGAAGCTCGTTGACGTGCATGGCGTGCAGGACAAGCTTGACGCCGATGAACGCAAGGATGAAGGACAGGGCGTGCTTGAGGTAGATAAGCCGGTTCATCAGGCCACCCAGCAGGAAGTACAGCTGCCGCAGGCCCATCAGCGCGAACAGGTTGGCGGTGAAGACAATGAAGGGGCTTTGGGTCAGGCCGAAGATCGCGGGGATGGAGTCAACTGCGAACAGCAGGTCCGTGAGGCCGATGGTGACGAAGACGATCACCATGGGGGTGAAGACCTTCTTGCCGTTGACCACGGTACGGAGCTTGCCGCCGTCGAACTTCTCCGACATCGGGATGACCTTGCGGATCTTCGCAATCAGCGGGTTCTCCCGGTCCTCTTCCTCTTCACCCTCGTCCTGGGCCTGCTTCCAGGCCGTCCACAGCAGGAACGCGCCGAAGATGTAGAACACCCAGCTGAACTGTTCGATGACGATGGCGCCCAGCAGGATGAAGATGCCGCGCAGGATGAGCGCGATGATGATGCCCACCATCAACACTTCCTGCTGGTACTTCCGTGGCACGGAGAACCTGGCCATGATGATGATGAAGACGAACAGGTTGTCGATGCTGAGGCTGTACTCGGTCACCCAGCCGGCGACGAACTGGCTGCCGAATTCGGGCCCGGTAAAAGCGAACATTGCGCCGGCGAAGGCCAGGGCAAGGGTGACGTAGAAGGCCACCCACAGACCGGCCTCCTTCATGGACGGCTCGTGCGGGCGCCGCACCACCAGAAGGAGATCGATCAGGAGAATTAGGCCGAGGACGGCAAATGAGCCAACCTCGAACCATACGGGCAAGTCGAGCACAGGGCAGCCTTTCGCAGGGTACACAAAATGGTGTAAGTCTCTCCGGCCTGCCTGTGCACTTGGTGCTGATGTGGCGGCCCGCTACGCCCGGCGGGGCAGCTGTGCCCTGCGTGTTGACGATCGTAGCGCTTGGGATACTCCCCTACGTGCTTTAACTGTACCCCAGCCGGATGCCCGGCCGCGGACGTCAGGCGTGGCCTGCCGCCTGCATCTGCCTCAGCTCCTTCTTCAGCTCGCTGACCTCGTCGCGGATCCGCGCCGCCACCTCGAACTGGAGGTCTGCCGCCGCGCCATGCATCTGTTCCGTGAGCTGTGCGATCAGGCCCACCAGGTCCTCGGCCGGAGCCGCCGCCAGGCCGTCCGAACGGACCTGGGCCGCGCCCTTCTTGGCGCCGGCCTTGTTGGATCCGGTGATGCCGCGCTTGCCCTTGCCGTAGTCGAAGCTGCCCAGCAGCGCATCGGTATCGGCATCTTCCTTGGCCAACTGGTCCGTGATGTCGGCGATCTTCTTCCGCAGCGGCTGCGGATCGACGCCGTGTTCCTTGTTGTACGCCACCTGGATGGCGCGGCGACGGTTGGTTTCGTCAATGGCGTTGGCCATGGAGTCGGTGATCCGGTCCGCGTACATGTGCACCTGGCCGGAGACGTTGCGGGCGGCACGTCCGATGGTCTGGATCAGCGAGGTGGACGAGCGCAGGAACCCCTCCTTGTCCGCGTCCAGGATGCTGACCAGGGACACCTCCGGGAGGTCCAGGCCCTCACGGAGAAGGTTGATGCCCACCAGGACGTCAAAGGATCCCAACCGCAGTTCACGCAGGAGCTCCACCCGGCGCAGCGTGTCCACGTCCGAGTGCAGGTATTCCACCTTGACGCCGTGGCCCAGCAGGTAGTCGGTGAGGTCCTCTGCCATCCGCTTGGTCAGCGTGGTCACCAGGACGCGCTCGTTCTTTTCCACCCGGGTCTTGATCTCGCCGAGGAGGTCGTCGATCTGTCCCTTGGTGGGCTTGACCACCACCTCGGGATCCACCAGGCCGGTGGGACGGATGATCTGCTGGACGTAGCCGTCTGCCTTGCCCAGCTCATACTTGCCGGGGGTAGCCGAGAGGTAGACGGTCTGGCCCACGCGTTCGAGGAACTCGTCCCACTTCAGCGGCCGGTTGTCCATGGCGGACGGCAGCCGGAAGCCGAAGTCCACCAGGTTCCGTTTGCGGGACATGTCACCTTCGTACATGGCCCCGATCTGGGGAATGGTCACGTGGGACTCGTCCACCACCAGCAGGAAGTCGTCCGGGAAGTAGTCCAGGAGGCAGTGGGGTGCAGTACCCGGCTCCCGCCCGTCAATGTGCGCCGAGTAGTTCTCGATGCCGTTGCAGAAACCCATCTGCTGCATCATCTCGAGGTCGTAGGTGGTGCGCATCCGCAGCCGTTGGGCTTCGACGAGCTTGTTCTGGCCCTCCAGCACCTTCAGCCGGTCCGCCAGCTCATCCTCGATCCGTTTGATGGCCCGCGCCATCCGTTCCGGACCGGCCACGTAGTGCGAGGCCGGGAAGACGTACATCTCTTCCTCGTCGCGGATGACTTCGCCGGTAAGCGGGTGGAGGGTTTGGATGCTCTCAATCTCATCACCGAAGAACTCGATCCTGATGGCCAGTTCCTCGTACATGGGAATGATTTCCACGGTGTCGCCGCGCACCCGGAAGGTGCCGCGGTGAAAGTCCATGTCGTTGCGGGCGTACTGCATGAAGACGAACTTGCGGAGGAGGTCGTCCCGGTTCATCTCGGCGCCGCGGCGGAGGGTCACCATGCCGGAAATGTATTCCTCAGGGGTTCCCAGGCCGTAGATGCAGGACACCGTGGCCACCACGATCACATCGCGGCGGGTCAGCAGCGCGTTGGTGGCGGAGTGGCGGAGCCGTTCCACTTCCTCGTTGATGGAGGAATCCTTCTCGATGAAGGTGTCCGTCTGGGCCACGTACGCTTCGGGCTGGTAGTAGTCGTAGTAGGAAACGAAGTATTCCACCGCGTTGTTGGGCAGCAGTTCGCGGAACTCGTTGGCCAGCTGGGCGGCAAGGGTCTTGTTCTGCACCATCACCAGCGTGGGGCGCTGCACCTGTTCAATAAGCCAGGCGGTGGTGGCACTTTTACCGGTACCGGTGGCGCCAAGCAGCACCACATCCTTCTCGCCGTTGTTGATGCGCTCCGTCAGCTCAGCGATGGCGGCCGGCTGGTCTCCGGCAGGTTTGAACTCGCTGATGACTTCGAAGGGCGCTACAACACGGTTGATTTCCTGCGCAAGGCTCATGAATCTAATTTACAGCCGGGCACCGACACTGGACGGCCCCGTCCGTTACCGGCGAACATCCAGCACGGCACGGGCCGGTGTCAGGAAGCGCACGACGGCGGTTCCCACCCGGTTGCGTCCGCCCACGCGGCCATGAGGGGCCACGCGACGTCCGTGAACCACGGTTCCTTCGCCTCCGCGTAGGAGCTGGTGGTGCCCGAATCGGCGTGCCGGGCGGCGAGGTCAGCCTTGTGCGCCGCGTACAGCCGGAGCGCGGAGGGATCGTTCCGCAGCCAATCGCGGAACATCAACGCGAAGCGCCATCCGGCCGAACCGGCCGCCCGGACATGGACGTTGACGGCACGGCACGGGTCCGCGTTGGCGTGGAACCGCTTCAACCATGCTGCCGGGTTCGGAGCATTGGGCTTTGGAGTGTCGGATTCGACGTCCCGTACCGCCGGAAAGCCTGCTGCGGCCAGGAGAGGTGCGATGGTGGCCGCAACCGCGAGGTCAGGCACCGCCACCTGCAGATCGATCACGTCCTTCGCGGGCAGGCCGGGAACAGCTGTGGAGCCAATGTGGTCCACGGCCAGGATGAGGTCGGGTGCTGCCGCCACCAGCCGGGCCGCTATCCTGGCCGCCTCCTGCGCCCACTCCGTCCGGTGCGGTTCCAGGACCGGACCGCCGTTCCGCGGTGCGCGTTTCCCCGCCACCAGGTTGCGGGCGAAAGGAACCAGGCGCTCATCCCACAGCCGGTCCACCTGGCCCAGCAGGTGCTGCACGGTACCGGAGTTGTCCAGGACTGCGTCGGCCCCGGCCAGCCGCTCCTGTCGCGAGGCCTGGGCGTCCATCCGGGCACGCGCCGCTTCCGCGGTCATTCCCCGGTGCTCGAGCATGCGCTGCAGCCGCACGTCGTCCGGCGCATCCACCACCACCACCAAGTGGAAAGCGGACCCCTGGCCGGTCTCCACCAGGAGGGGAATGTCCTGGACCACCACGGCGTCAGCCGGGGCTGCTGCCGTGATGGCGGCGGCGCGGGCGCGCACCAGGGGATGGACGATGGCGTTCAAAGCGGCGAGGCGCTCAGGATTGCCGAACACCGCCGCCCCGAGACGCGCGCGGTCAAGCCGTCCGCCGTCGTCGAGCATTCCTTCGCCAAACTCCCCCACGATGCGTTCCAGGCCTTCGGTCCCGGGCTCCACCACCTCCCTGGCCAACGCATCCGCATCCACCAGCACGGCGCCGCGTTCCTGCAGCCGCGCGGCAACCACCGACTTCCCTGAGGCGATCCCGCCCGTCAACCCGATCTTCAGCACACCCCCACCCTACTGAACCGGCCTGGCCAGCTGAACCAGCCGGGCCACGCCCCCATGGCGGCACTAGACTGGGCCGGATGCAAGAGCATGAAAGCCGGGCCACCACCTACACCACGCTGGCAGCGGGCGGGGACTTCCGGCATGAACTTGAGGTCAAGCGCTCCAGGTTCATCACGGTTCTCCGGAGGGCGGGCACGGAAGACGCTGCCCGCGACCTGGTGGCCGGCCTCCGCCGCGAATTCCACGACGCCCGCCACCACTGCTCCGCGTTCGTCATCGGGCCGGACCGGACCGTCCAGCGCTCCAGCGACGACGGCGAACCCGCCGGGACCGCCGGCATCCCCATGCTCGAAGCCCTGCTGAAAAGGGAAACCGCGCCGGGGGTGACCGACCTCAGCGACGTCAGCGCCGTCGTCGTCCGCTATTTCGGCGGCGTCCTGCTCGGCGCGGGTGGCCTGGTCCGTGCCTATTCCGAATCAGTCTCGGCCGCCCTTGACCGGGCACCCCTTGTCCGGCGCAGCAGGCGGCGGATCTGTTCCACGGCGGTGCCGCACGCGGCAGCTGGACGGCTGGAGAACGATCTGCGCGCCGCAGGCATGGTCATGGCGGACACCAGCTACCAGGACCGGCACACGGTGCTCCGGATTGCGGTGGCTGACAACGCTGCCGCCATCGCCGCTGCGTCCGATCGCCTGCTGCAGCTGACGGCAGGGTCCGCCGAGCTCAATCCCGACGGAACGGAATGGATTGATGAGCGGCTCGACTGATGTGACCCTGGCGGACGTGGACGAGGCCGTGGCGGACCGGCTGCTCCAATTGGCCAAGCGCGACGCCTCCCCCGATGAAGTGGCGCCCCCGCTGGGTGGACCGGGCTGGAACCTCGAGCGCACCGCCTGGTTCTACAGCTACCACCGCGCTGCGGCCGCAGGGCTGGACGGCCCTGCGGCGGAAAAGTCCTGGGCTGTCTTCAAGGGCACCCACATTGCCGGCTCCGTGCGGCTTAAGCGCGACCCCGCGGCTGGAGTCCCCTCTGCGGAAACCGGCATCTGGCTTGGCCGGAGCTTCCGATCCCGGGGAATCGGCGGTGCCGCCCTGGACCTCGTCCTGGCGGAGGCCCGCCGGGCGGGCCTGAAACGCGTCACCGCGCGGACCCTGTCCGGGAACCTCAGCGCCCAGCGGCTGCTCACGGCGGCAGGCGCGGCACTGACGCACGACGACGACGGGACGGTCCTCGCCGTCGTCGACCTTTAGTGCGGCGGCGGGACCCGTCCAGACGGGGGCCAGGGCGTTAGGCGCCTGTTGCTCCTAAAGTACAGCGGGCGCTTTAAAGCACAGTGGGCCCCCGCTTTCGCCGGGGGCCCACTGTGTCAGCCCGGAAGTCCGGGCCGGCGGCAATTAGTTGCCGGTCAGCTTCTCGCGCAGGGCAGCAAGTGCCTCGTCCGAAGCCAGGGTGCCGGCACCGGAATCGGTGGCAGCAGGCTCGGAGGAGTAGCTGGTGGTGCCGGAGTCGCTGTCGCCGGACGTTGCAGCTGCAGCGTCGTCGGCAGCGTGCTGGGCAACCTGCTTCTTGTGGGCTTCCCAACGGGTCTGGGCGTCAGCGTACTGCTGCTCCCAGGCTGCGCGCTGGTTCTCGTAGCCCTCGAGCCATTCGTTGGACTCGGGGTCGAAGCCTTCGGGGTACTTGTAGTTGCCCTCTTCGTCGTACTCTGCGGCCATGCCGTACAGAGCGGGATCGAATTCGGTGCTGTCGGCGTCGACGCCCTCGTTGGCCTGCTTGAGGGACAGCGAGATGCGGCGGCGCTCGAGGTCGATGTCGATGACCTTGACGAACAGTTCGTCGCCAACGGAGACAACCTGCTCGGCCAGCTCAACGTGGCGCACGGCGAGCTCGGAGATGTGGACCAGGCCTTCGATGCCGTCTTCGACGCGGACGAACGCACCGAACGGAACCAGCTTGGTGACCTTACCCGGAACAACCTGGCCCAGGGCGTGGGTGCGGGCGAAGGTCTGCCATGGATCTTCCTGCGTAGCCTTGAGCGACAGGGAGACGCGCTCGCGGTCCAGGTCGACCTCGAGAACCTCGACGGTGACTTCCTGGCCAACTTCGACAACCTCGGACGGGTGGTCAATGTGCTTCCAGGAGAGCTCGGAAACGTGGACGAGGCCGTCTACGCCGCCCAGGTCCACGAATGCACCGAAGTTGACGATGGAGGAAACGACGCCGGGACGGACCTGGCCCTTTTCCAGCTTGTTGAGGAACGTGGAGCGGACCTCGGACTGGGTCTGCTCCAGCCATGCACGGCGGGACAGCACAACGTTGTTGCGGTTCTTGTCCAGCTCGATGATCTTGGCTTCGATCTGCTGGCCGATGTACGGAGCAAGGTCGCGCACACGGCGCATCTCGACGAGGGATGCGGGCAGGAAGCCGCGCAGGCCGATGTCGAGGATAAGACCACCCTTGACAACCTCGATGACGGTACCGGTGACGACACCGTCTTCTTCCTTGACCTTCTCGATGTCGCCCCAGGCACGCTCGTACTGAGCACGCTTCTTGGAGAGGATCAGACGGCCTTCTTTGTCTTCCTTGGTGAGCACCAGGGCTTCGACCTGATCGCCAACGGAGACAACGTCCCCGGGATCAACGTCGTGCTTGATGGACAGCTCGCGGGAGGGGATGACACCTTCGGTCTTGTAACCGATGTCGAGCAGGACTTCATCGCGGTCGACCTTGACGACGGTACCTTCGACGAGATCTCCGTCGTTGAAGTACTTGATGGTGGCGTCGACAGCTGCGAGGAAGTCCTCAGCGGTACCGATGTCGTTAATCGCGACTACGGGGGTACCGGGCTTCTCGGTGGAGGTGATGGTCATGTAGTAGGGGCTCCGTTGTGGATAGTTAGTCGGTCAGGCAAACCGGCGCGCCCGCGTTATGGAACGCAGGCGCGATTCTCGGTGAATCCGATGGATTCCCCGGGTCATCCGGATTTATGGATTGCTTTTCAATGCAGTCCTCAGAGGACCGCAAGCGCGTGCACGTGGTACACGCCCGTTTATTCTAGTCGCTGCCGGCAATTGGGGTCAAAGCGTGGCGGAGAGGGAACGTGCAGCCGGCACGCGGTATCAGAAGTGGGTCAGGCAGTGCGTGGCCCGTTCCACAGCGAACATCTGCCGTGCCCTGAAGGCGGCGCCTTTGGCGTGTTCGGAAATCTTCCCCGCAGCCGCCAGCGTCACCGGGCAGACGCCGCCGAGGTAGATCGAGGACAGCGCGGAGACATCCATGGCCAGGTCCGGCTGCTCCCCTGCGTCGACACGTTCGACTGCGGCCTGGCCGCCGTCGACTTCCAGCGCGAACGTTCCTGCCGTGAAGCCCAACGGGTCCCCCACCTCCAGGACGAGCCTTCCATCTGAGGGGTAGTGCCGGGCCGCCAGGGCCCCGCGGACGTCCAGGATCCGGAGCCAGAGCATGTCCCGGGGCTCGGACGCTTCAACGCAGCGGGAGTCCTCGAGCGCCCATGGCAGCGGATCATCGACCATTGCTTCTTCCCATGTGACGTTCTCGACCAGGTCGATGGCGCCAAGGTACTGCCAGAGCTCCAGGTAGGCGTGGTCGGTTGCTGCCACCAGGTCCACCACTTCCATGGTGTACGGCCGGGCGTCCCACCCGGCGAACTTGTAGGAGACGTAGCCATCGACCGCGCCGTCGGGTCCGTAGTGCAGCGCAACTTTGACCTTGGGGTCCTCGTCCTCGGCCCGGCTGATGGATCCGGACGCGAGCTGGCGGTAGAACTCGTGCCGCCCGATCGAACCGGGAGTGAGGTGGTGCAGCTGCTCGAAGACCTTCGGCGCCAGGTCGAGGAGGACCTTGGGATCGGCCACCTCCACCCGGCCCGTGGCATGGTGGTTGAGGACAAAGCGGCGGCTGGTGTCGACCTTGATGGACTGTTCCCGGGTGGCCACCCCGAACCCGAACCTGCTGTAAATCGAGGCCTCCGACGCGGTTAATGCCGCCATCGCCAGCCCCTCCCGGCGGGCCAGGTCCAGCTCCTCTGCCATCATCCGGCGCAGCAGTCCCCTCCGCCGGTGTGACGTCCGGACCGTCACGGCGGTGACCAGGCGGGTGTCGAGCATCCGGCCGAAGCCGATGTTCAGTGTCTTGGTGAAGGTACCGAAGGTTGCCACCGGGACGTTGGCTCCCAGGGCGTGGTCGGCCACCGGCCCTGCCTGGTAGGCGCCGGTCATCACCCGCCCGTCGGCGCGCTGCATCCCGATGCCCCGGTCCACCCGTTCGTCGCTGCGGCGGGCGTCATGGAACCCGAAGGCAACGGCCCGCATCCAGTCGACGGTCTGCGGGTAGGCAGGATCTTCCTTGGCAGCCGGCTTGAAGCGCCGGATTTCATAGTTTCCGCTCAGATCACCCATTTACCCGAGCCTAGTTATGAATCCGGCGCCTGACCAGCACAAACATTCCTGCTGGTGGCGTGCCCTGGACGCCTAGTGTCCGGCGTCGTACCAGCTGGGCCCGACGCCGATCTGGACTTCCAGCGGCACGCTGAGGTCTGCGGCGGCACCCATCTGCTCGGTGACCAGCTTCTCAACGGCAGCGCGTTCGCCCGCGGCGACTTCGAGGACCAGTTCGTCATGGACCTGGAGCAGCATCCGGGATTTCAGGCCCTGGGCCTGGAGTTCAGCGTGGACACCCAGCATGGCGCGCTTGATGATGTCCGCTGCGGAGCCCTGGATGGGGCTGTTGAGTGCGATGCGCTCGGCATTCTCGCGCAACTGGCGGTCCGTGCTGGTGAGGTCCGGCAGGTAGCGGCGGCGGCCCTCGATGGTGGCCGTGTAGCCATCCACCCGGGCCTGGTCCACCACGCCCCGGAGGTAGTCTCGGACAGCGCCGAAGCGGTCGAAGTAGTCCTTCATGAGGGTGCGGGCTTCATCGACGGAAATCTCGAGCTGCTTGGACAGGCCGAAGGACGTCAGGCCGTAGGCAAGGCCGTAGGACATGGCCTTGACCTTGGAGCGCATGGCGCTGGTGACCTGGTCCGTGGGGACGTGGAAGATGTTGGAGCCGACGAACCGGTGCAGGTCCTCGCCGTCCCTGTACGCCTGGATCAGGCCCTCGTCGCCGGAGAGGTGTGCCATGATGCGCATCTCGATTTGCGAGTAGTCCGCGGAGAGCAGGCACTCGTACCCGTCGCTGACCACGAAGATGCCGCGAACGCGCCGGCCCTCCTCGCTGCGGATGGGGATGTTCTGCAGGTTGGGGTTGTTGGACGAGATCCGGCCGGTTGCCGCTACGTTCTGGGCGTAGGTGGTGTGGATCCGGCCGTCTTCCGCCACGGACTTCTTCAGCGACTCGATCATTTGCCGCAGCTTGGCGGCCTCCCGGTGCGCCATGAGCTGCACCAGGAACTCGTGCCCGGTCTTCTCCAGCAGGTTCTTCAGGGACGCGGCGTCGGTGGTGTAGCCGGACTTGATCTTCTTGGTCTTGGGGAGCTGCAGTTCCTCGAACAGGACGGTCTGCAGCTGCTTGGGCGAGCCCAGGTTGACCTCGTGGCCGATTGCGGCGAATGCCTGTTCCTGGGCCTGGTCGATGACCCGCGCAAGATCGGCAAGCTGGTCGTCCATCTTGTCCATGTCAATCGCAATGCCGGCGAGTTCCATGTCCGCCAGCACGCGGCTGACAGGCAGCTCGAGGGTGGACAGCAGTTCCTCAGCCCGGCGGTCCTTGAGTTCGTCCTCGAAGTAGCGGCTCAGGGCCAGCACCACGGCGCCGGCCTGGACCAGGGCGTCGGCGGCGGCGGTGTCATCGCCGTCGAAGGACAGCTCCAGCTGCCCCGCCTTGGCCGTGGCTGCGGGGATACCCACGTTGAGGTGGTGCTGGGCGAGTTCGGCGAGTTCGTAGGTGCGCCGGTCCGGCTGGATGAGGTAGCCGGAGATGGAGGTGTCATCCACCACGCCCTCCAGTTCCAGGCCGCGGGCCGTGAGCGCCTTGAGCGCGGCCTTGAAGCCGTGCATCACCTTCGGTGCTTCAGGATCGCGCAGCCACGCGGCCAGCACGTTCTCGGTCTCCGCGTCCTGGCCGGAGAGCTCCACGTAGACTGCGGCGTCGCCGCGGACGATGGCCAGTGCGGCGGCGTCCTCACCGATCCGGCCGGGGACGAGGTCGACGGCGAGGGCGGACCGCTGCCCGGCGCCGGCAGCCAGGAAGGCGGCCAGCCCGGCGGCGTTGGCGGGGGTGCTGTACTCCGGGGTTTCGATGCTTTCCCGTTCAGCGGCCGGGGTGTCGGCGTCACCATACAGGGCGAACAGCCGGCCCCGGATGGCCTTGAACTCAAGCTCGTCGAAGAGGTCCTCGATGGCGGCCTGGTCCGGGCGCGGCTGGTAGAGGTCATCCAGCGTGACGGGGAGGTCGAGGTCGGTGTGGAGCTGGTTCAGCCGGCGGTTGCGCTTGACGGCGTCCACGTTCTCCCGCAGGGCGTCGCCCACCTTGCCGCCGATGGAATCGAGGTGCTCCAGGACGCCCTCGAGGCCGCCGTAAAGGTTGATCCATTTGGCCGCCGTCTTGGGTCCGACGCCGGGTACGCCGGGAAGGTTGTCCGCCGTCTCCCCCACCAGTGCGGCGAGGTCGGAGTAGCGGGACGGGCTGACGAAGTACTTTGCCTCGATGGCGGCGGCATCCATCCGCGGGATGTCGCTGACACCCTTGCGCGGATACAGCACGAAGACGTTGTCCGTGATCAGCTGGAAGGCGTCCCGGTCTCCGGAGACAAGCAAAACCTCGAAGCCGGCCTTCTCGCCCATCGCGGCGAGGGTGGCAAGGATGTCATCGGCCTCGTAGCCGGGCATCTTGATGGTCTTGATGCCCCAGGCCTCCATAACCTTGCCGATAAGGTCGATCTGGCCGCTCATTTCGCGGGGGGTTTCGTTCCGGCCGCCCTTGTACTCGCTGTACTCGGTCTTGCGGTGGGTGGATTCGTCAGAGACGTCGAACGCCACAGCGATGTGGGTGGGCTGCTGTTCCTTGATGAGGTTGATCAGCATGGAGGTGAAGCCATGGATGGCGTTGGTGTGCTGGCCGTTGGAGGTGGAGAACTTGTCCGCCGGCAGGGCGAAGAACGCCCGGAAGGCCATCGAGTGGCCGTCCAGGACCAGCAGCCGGGGCTGGTCGGTGATGGGAATGACCGGTGCTTCAGTAGCTGAAACAGACCCACCGGCGGCGGGGGCGGCGGCCTTTGCGGCAGGCCTGCGGGCGGGGGACGAAGGCTGCGCGGCAGCACCCTCGTCGATGGCCTGGGACGGGAAAGGGGCCGGTTTGGTTGTTTCACTCACAGGTGCCAGCCTAGTTGCCATGACAGACAATTTCACGCCGGGCGCTTTCGCCGAAGAGCTGGCAGCCGCCGGGATTCCCGGCCATATGCATGACTGGCTGGGCGCGTTCGGTGTCGGCGCACTGGTGGTCAAGATGGGAATCCATTTCCTGGAAATGAGCCCGGAACGCACCGTCGCCACCATGCCGGTTGAGGGCAATACGCAGGTGGCGGGGATCCTCCATGGCGGCGCGCACGTGGTGCTGGCGGAAACCCTTGGCTCGTTCGCCGCAGGCATGCATGCAGGACCGGGACGCCACGCCGTCGGCATTGAGGTCAACGCCACACATCACCGGTCCATCGCCGAGGGCCTGGTGACGGGGACCTGCACGGCGATCCACCTGGGCAGGACCCTGGCCACCCACGAGATCGTCATGACGGATGCCCTGGGGCGGCGCCTTTCGACCGCCCGGATCACCAACATGCTCCGCGACAACGCCGGCTGAGGCGGGCGCGTCAGGACTGCGGATCCGCCCCGGGTCGCAGCAGGTAGCGCAGTTCGACGATGCCCCGGCCCAGCGTGCGGGAAGCAGCCAGCTCCAGTGGCGGGGTGGGGCCCTTCATCGGCAGCAGCCGTTTCCCCTCACCCAGCACCACGGGGATGACCGAGAGGATGATCTCGTCCAAAAGGCCTGCATCGGCGAACTGGGCCGCAAGGTTGCCGCCGCCCACCACCCAGATGTTCAGGTCTCCCGCGGCCTGGCGGAAGTCTGCGATGAACTCCCGCACGTCGCCGCGGACAAAAGTGATGTCAGCGCCGTCCGGCGCACGGTGCTCGTGGTGCGTGAAGACGTAACAGGCCGTGCCGGAATACGGCCACGCGCCGGTCTCGTGCTCCATCAGCCAGGCGTAGGTTTCCCCGCCCATGACGATGCAGCCCACCGCGGCCATGAAGTCGTTGTAGCTGTCAGCTCCGCCCTCGAAGCCGTCGAACTGCAGCAGCCAGCCGAGGTCGTCCGTGGGCGTGGCGATGAAGCCGTCAAGGGATGCGGCCACAAAGTACTGGATGCGCTGCATGGCCCCAGCCTAGCCGGTGGGCGCGGCTACTTGGAGAAGTACGGGATGATCAGGTACAGCCCGACGAGGACGGCCACGCCGCACAGCCCAAAGCATACGTACGCAACAGAGCGCTTTACTCCGGGGGACGCCTGCTGGGCGTCAGCGGCGATGGCGGTGAACCGGACCCCCAGCGAATAGAGCGTCACCACAATCGCCGCGGATACGAGGGTGGCGCCTGCAACGGTCAGGAGTTCCAACCACTTCATCGCTGATTCTCCTTGGGGTTGTTGGCCTTGGCGTCGGCCTGCGCTTTGGCTTTTGCTTCAGCCCGGGCGCGCGCCAAGGCCTTCTTCTTGGCGAACCGGACAGCCTGGCCGGCCTCCTCGACCTCCACGGCGTTCTGGTGGCTGACGGAGGACTTGCGTGAGTAGAAGAACATGAACAGCACCGCCCCGGTGCCGGCGATGGCGGCGATAAGGACACCCACGACGCCGGTCTGCACCACCAGGGCGGTCAGGGCGCCGACGATGCCGGCGGCCGGAAGGGTGAACAGCCATCCCAGCGCGATCTTCCCCACCATGTTCCAGCGGACGGTGGTGCCGCGGCGTCCCATGCCGGAGCCAATGACGGAGCCGGAAGCCACCTGCGTGGTGGAGAGCGCAAAGCCAAGGTGGGAGGAGGCGAGGATGGCGGACGCGGTGCTGGTCTCCGCGGCGAAGCCCTGGGCCGGCTTAACTTCGGTCAGGCCGGAACCCATGGTGCGGATGATGCGCCAGCCGCCGGCGTAGGTTCCGATGGCGATGGCCAGGGCGCAGGCGGTAATCACCCAAAGCTGGGGACCGGAGCCGGGCGCCTGGCTGCCGGCAGCGATCAGGACCAGGGTAATGATGCCCATGGTCTTTTGGGCGTCGTTGGTTCCGTGGGCCAGGGCCACCAGGCTGGAGGTGAAGATCTGGCCGGTGCGGAAGCCACCGCGCTTCTGCGTGAGCTTGGTACCCGTCTCGGGATCGTGGCGTGCCGTGAGGGCGTAGGCCAGGCGGGTGCAGACATAGGCGGCGAGGCCTGCAATCAGGGGGGCGAAGACCGCCGGAAGGATGACCTTCTGCAGCAGGCTCTCGAAATTGACCGAGCTGAATCCTGCCCCGACAACCGCCGCGCCGATCAAGCCGCCGAAGAGGGCGTGCGATGAACTGGACGGCAGGCCCTTCAACCAGGTGATCATGTTCCACAGAACAGCGCCCATCAAGCCGGCAAAGATGATCTGCGGCGTGATCTGCACTCCCCCGGAGCCCTCGCGGATGATGCCGCCGGACACTGTCTTGGCCACTTCGGTGGACAGGAAGGCACCCACCAGGTTCAGGACGGCGGCCAGGGCCACCGCTGTGCGGGGCTTGATGGCACCCGTTGCAATGGGCGTTGCCATGGCGTTCGCGGTGTCGTGGAAGCCGTTCGTGAAGTCGAAAAATAGTGCCAGTCCGATGACCAGCGCCACCATGAAGGTGATATCCACCTGTTGCCCAATCTGCAGAGTCGACGTTCAGCAGTTTCTCGTACCAGGCTGCCTTGGACAGCATAGTTCACCAGCTGTTTGCGTGGAATGACTTGCGGTGTTGGCACAACCGGCGGGAAACCTTATCGATCGTACGCGTCCCCGGCATGAGGTCAAAACACGGGCTGCGCCAGGAAAGAACGGATCCTCTCCAGTTCGGCGGGCGTGATTCCGCGCCGGGGATGGGGCGAGACGGTAAGGATCCGCCGGCCCAGGAACCGTGCCCAGCGCTGCGCTTCCGCCTCGAACGCCAACTGGTCATCCACCCAGGCGACGGCTTCGGGCCCGGTGCTTTCGACGTCGTCCTGGATGGCCCGGAGTTTCCACCAGCCGGTCCCTCCGGCTGCCCCGTCCGCGCTCAGGTACGGCCAGCGGCTGCCCTTCAGTCCGACGGCGGGACACAGATATTGGGGCGCCAGTTCCTCCCAGCTGGTCAGCCAGACACAACGCAGCCCGGGCGTCCGGGCCAGGGTGTTCAGCCCCGCCACGAGTTCGGCGGCGAACGTGACGGGCAACAGCCCGGCGTCGGCCTGCTGCCAGGGGGAACCCCAGTCGGTGGTTCCCTGGGGGCCGAAGGGGCAGACCACGCCGTCGACGTCCAGGTAAAGCGTGCAGCCCACGCCGCAACCCTGCGGCAGCTTCAGCCCTGGTGGAACTGTGCCGGGCGGGGGCCCGCATCCAGTTCCGGGGCGATCTTCCCCTCAAGGGCCGCCGGGGTGACGTCAGGGAGGACGATGAGGCCGTCCAGCTCACGCCGGGCCCGTTTGTAGGCTGTTCGTTCTCCCGCGCGCCGCCAGCCGCCTGCCCACTGGCCGGCGAACGCCATCAGCGGAAACATCCACCATTTGTCGGACAGGAACTCCATGAAGGACCTCACCCGTTAATCCTCGCAGTCGCGGGCCCCTCCCTCAAGGAGTAGGCCCGGCCTTGACGGACGGGGACCGGCGCGGGAAAGCAAGTGACGGCCCGGCGGGCGGTCAGGGTGCCGCCGTCGGCTGCGCTGCGTTGACGTTGACCAGCCAGGCGACGCCGAACCGGTCCGTGCACATGCCAAAAACGTCACCCCACGGCGCCTTCTCCATGGGGACGGTCACCGCTCCCCCGTCGCCGCTCAGCTTCTCGTAGTAGCCGCGGAGCTCCACCTCGTTATCGCCGCTGAGCGAGATGGAAATGGAGGACCCCGGGTGGTACTCCATGCTGTTCGGGGTGTCAGCGCCCATGAGCACCAGGCCCTGGGTGGTGGTCAGCATGCCGTGCATGATCTTTTGCGCTTCCGTGGGGTCCTCGCTGGCCTGGAAGTCGGCGAACGTGCTGAGCGTGAGTTCGCCGCCGAAGACGGACTGGTAGAAGTTCATGGCATCGCGGGCGTTGTCACGGAAGCTGATGTAGGGATTGAGGATTGTGGGCATGGCAGGATCTCCTTCACAGGGGCCGGGACTGCTTCGGCCGGGACTCGGCCACTCAACATCCTGCCCCATCCGGAGGCGGGCGGGTAGGGGAAGACTACCCTGTTCACCCCTCGTTTCAGGGTACGAAACGGTAGCCTGCCCCGGCTTCGGTCAGCAGGTGCCGCGGGTTGCCGGGGTCCTCTTCCAGCTTCCTTCTCAACTGGGCCATGTAGACGCGGAGGTAGTTGACCTCCTTCCGGTAGGACGGCCCCCAGACCTCGGACAGCAACTGCTGCTGCGAAATCAGACGCGACGGGTTCCGGACCAGGATTTCGAGGATGTTCCACTCCGTGGGGGTGAGCCTTACCGGCTGCCCGGCACGCAGGACCTGCCGGGCCACAAGGTCAACGGTGAAACCGGCAGAGCTGACCACGGGGCGGGATTCGGGCTCTGGCACCCTGCGCAGCAGGGCACGCAGCCGTGCCAGCAGTTCATCAAGCCCGAACGGTTTGGTGATGTAGTCGTCGGCGCCGGCGTCCAGCGCGCCCACCTTGTCCGGGGACCCGTGGCGGGCGGACAGGACCAGCACCGGCGCCGCGCTCCAGCGGCGGAGGTTCCGCAGGACTTCGGTCCCGTCCATGTCCGGCAACCCGAGGTCGAGGACCAGCAGATCCGGTGCCTGGCGCGAGGCCGCGGCGAGGGCGGAGGCGCCGTCCACGGCCGTGTCCACGGCGTAGCCGTGCGCTGCGAGCGTGATCCGAAGGGCCTTGAGGAGGTGCGGATCGTCGTCGATGACCAGTACCCGCGCTGCCGGGGGCAGGTTTCCGGTTTTGGTGCCGGCGTGGTTGGCGGTCATGGCTGGCCCGCCGCGGTGGTGGGCTCGCCGCCGCCGGGGTACCCGGCCGCCGGGATACCGGCCGGGATGCCGGTGGAGAGGGGCAGCCGGATCACCATGGTCAGGCCGCCACCTGGGGTTTCGGCAGCTGTAAGCGTGCCCCGCATGGACTGGATGAAGCCCTGTGCCACTGACAGGCCCAGCCCTATCCCGCTGGACTGCGACCGGTCGTCGAGCCGCTGGAAAGGCCGGAACATGTCCACCACCTTGCGGGCAGGGACCCCGGGGCCGTGGTCGATGATCTGCAGTTCGCCGCAGGGATGGCCGTCAAGGACGCTGCCGTCCGGCCCGCCCGCCACCACCACACGGCTTCCGGCCGCGTATTTCAGCGCATTCTCCAGGATGTTGGCGACCACCCGCTCCAGCAGGCCGGGATCGGCGTCCACGGGCGGCATGTTCGCAGGCAGCGCCACCGTCACCGCCCCTGCCGGCAGCCCGCGCAGGGCCGCATCCACCACCTCGGTCCAGCGGACCGGACCCAGCAATGGTTCCACCGACTGGGCGGTGATGCGTGACATGTCCAGGAGGTTGCCCACCAGCAGGTCCAGCCGGTCGGTGCAGGCGTCAATGGTTTCCAGCAGGTCCTGCTGCTCTGCGCGGGTGTAGGAGACGCCGTTCTGCAGCAGTCCCCCGGCGGCCAGCTTGATGCCGGCCAGGGGTGTCCGAAGGTCGTGGGAGACGGCCCGGAGAATCGCGGTCCGCATGATATTGCCCTCGGCGAGTCGGAGGATCTCATTCCTGGTTGCGGCCAGCTGCCGGCGTTCGAGCTGCGCTTTGACGTGCACGGCGAAGGCTGCCAGGAGCCGCCGCCCGGACGGCGGAACCGCACGGCCCGCCAGCACCAGGAACGTTTCCCCGTCCACCGGTTCAACCGTGGTTCCTGGCCCACCCGGCATCACCGGCCGGCCGGTCGCATCCCCCGCGGCGGCGATCACCTGCCATGCACCGCGCCCAGGGCCCGCCCCGCCACCGTCGCCCAACCCGCCATCAGCCAACCCGCCGTCGTCGACCATCACACCGTCCACCATCACGCCCTCCGCGTCTGCCCCGGACGGGGCCCGGGTGACGACGGCGGCACCGTCGGCACCGAAGACGCTGACTGCTTCCGCGAGCAGCCCTTTGAGGTTGTCCTCCTCGCGGGATGCGGCCAGGGCCAGGTCGGCCAGCGTGGCTGCCTCGGCCCGCGCCGTTGACGCCTCCTTGGACCGCCGGGCGGAGCGGTCCACCACCCCTGCCACCGCTACGGCCACGCCGGCGAATACAGCCAGGGACAGGACATCCTGCGGGTCACGGATGGCAAGGTCATACAGCGGCGGGGTGGAGAAATAGTTCACCAGCAGGCTGCTCCACAGCGCACCGGCAACCGCCGGCCACAAGCCGCCAACCAGGGCTACGGCCACCGCGCCGGCCAGTTGGAGCAGTGCCGCCGTGGCAACGCTGTGGTCAAAGACTGCGAGCAGCAACTGCAGGCCTGCGGGCAGGACGGCGGCGAGCGCGAAACCGGCAATGACCCTGCGCCGTCCCAGCCCGGTGCGGCGCTTGCGGCTCCTGGCCGCCACGGGCCGGGGCACCACCTGGACGTCGATGTCCCCTGCCCCGCGCACAACCTTGGCTTCCACGCTTCCACCGGACAGGACGGTGAACCTGCGACGGCTCTGCCCGACAAGGATGTGCGTGGCGCGCGAAGCCCGGGCGTAGTCCAGGAGGGCCGCGGACACGTCGCCGGCGGTCAGCGCGTGGTAGCTCCCGCCCAGCTCCGCCACCTGCCGCCGCTGGGACTCGAGTGCGTGGGGCGATTCGCTCCCGGCACCGGAGGGGGTCCGGACATGGATGGCCAGGATCTCGCCCCCGCCGGCCCGCTCAAGGAGCTTGGCGGCCCGGTGCACCAGGAGGTCTCCGTCGTCGCTGCCGTTGAGGCCGATGACGATGCGTTCCCTAGCCATGACGCATATTCTCCCACCAACGCCCATCCCCGCACGCCAGGGGGCGCCGGAACATGGTGCGGTGGGGCCCCCGGGAACGTAGGCTCGGGGGATGGCCAGATTCTTTGACGTTCATCCCCACGACCCCCAGCCCCGCGCCATCGCGCAGGCAGTGAAGATTATCCGCGACGGCGGCCTGATCGCGTACCCCACGGACTCCTGCTACGCGCTGGGGGCACAGATGGGAAACCGGGAGGCCCTGGACCGGATCAGGAGCATCCGGCACCTGGATGACAAGCACCACTTCACACTGGTGTGCCGGGATTTCGCGCAGCTGGGACAGTTCGTGAACATCGGCAACGACGTCTTCCGGAGCATCAAGGCCGTCACCCCCGGCAGCTACACGTTCATCCTGCCCGCCACCAAGGAGGTTCCCAAGCGACTGCTCCACCCCAAGAAGAAGACGGTGGGGGTGCGCATCCCGGACAACCGTGTGGTCCAGGCGCTGCTCGCCGAACTGGGCGAGCCGCTGCTGTCCAGCACCCTGCTGCTGCCGGACGAGGAGGAACCGCTGACCGTGGGCTGGGAGATCAAGGAACGCCTGGACCACCAGGTGGATGCCGTGATTGACGCCGGCGACTGCGGCGCCGAGCCCACCACCGTTGTCGACTTCTCCAGCGGTGTGGCCGAGGTTGTGCGCCGAGGCATGGGCGATCCGTCCCGCTTCGAGTGACCACCGGCCGGCCGCGGCGGTGGGTCAGTCCTGCTTGCGCGCCCTGCTGGGCTGCACCCGCGGCGGTTCGCCCGGCATCTTGGGGTAATCGGGCGGGAAGGGCAGTTCTCCCAGGCCGGCCTTGCAGTCACGGTCCCACCACTGCAGCAGGGTGTCGACGGTGCCGGGAGCGGCACTGAAGTCCGCCCACGGGTCACCCACCGTCTTCAGCCGCTCCGGCACGGTAAGGATGGTGAAGTTCTTCGGATCCGCCTGCTCCAGTTCGTCCCAGGTAATGGGGCAGGACACCGGGGCGTGCGGGAGGGCACGCGGGCTGTAGGCGCCGGCGATGGTGCGGTCCCGGTTGGCCTGGTTGAAGTCCAGGAAGACGCGCCGGCCCCGTTCTTCCTTCCACCAGGCGGTGGTCACTTTGTCCGGGATGCGCCGCTCCACTTCCCGGGCAGCGGCGATGACCGCGTGCCGGACGTCCAGGAACTCGCGGGTGGGTTCGATGGGCGCGTAGACATGGAGTCCGCGGTTCCCGGAGGTCTTGATGAAGCAGGTAAGCCCCGCCTCGGCAAGGACTTCCTTCAGCACCAGGGCCGCGGGGACTGCGTCATCGAAGTCGGTGCCGGGCTGCGGGTCGAGGTCGATGCGCAGCTGGTCGGGGTTGTCAGTGTTTTCGGCGCGCGAAGGCCAGGGGTGGAACACCACCGTGTTCATCTGGACGGCCCAGACGGCGGCCGCAGGCTCGTCGAACACCAGCTGAGGGTGGGACCGGGCACTGGGGTAGACAACTTTGACGGAGCGGATGAAGTCCGGCGTGCCCTTGGGCGGGTTCTTGGAGAAGAACATCTCGCCGTCGATGTTGCCCGAATACCGCTGAAGTGAGACGGGCCGGTCCCCGTTGGCGGCGATGAACGCCTCCCCCACATCGCAGATGTAGTTCACCAGATCCAGTTTGGTGAGGCCCAGGTCCGGCCAGAGAACGCGGCTGGGACTGGAAATGCGCATGTCGCGCGGTCCGTTGGGGCCTTGCACGGTGATGGTGGTCTGTTCACTCGCCATGGGGACAACGTACACCCCGCCACCGGCAGGGATGGGTACATCCGCCACCCTCCGGCATGATGGACCCATGCCAGCATCCGATGAGCAGCTCACCGTCGCCGTGGGGGACGCCTCGTTTTCCGCCGTTTACGCCCGCCCTGAAGAGCCCACTGCCACCGTGGTGGTGGCACACGGCGCCGGCGCCGGCATGGAGCACCCTTTCCTTCACGGCTTCACCGATGCCCTGAACAGCCTGGGCCTGGCCACCCTGCGCTTCAATTTCCCCTACCGCGAGGCGGGGCGGAAGTTCCCTGACCGTCCTCCCATGGCCATCGCCGCCTGGCGGGCCGCCATGGCCGCCGCGCGGGCGCAGGCAGACGCCCACGGTGACCGCGGCCCCGTGTGGGCGGCGGGCAAGTCGTTCGGGGGGAGGATGGCGTCCATGGCTGCAGCCGAAGGCATGGACGTGGCGGGGCTGGTCTACTTGGGCTATCCCCTGCACGCTCCCGGGAAGCCGGAGAAGCTCCGGGATGAACACCTGTACGGGCTGGGCGTCCCGATGCTGTTCCTGCAGGGAACCCGGGACACGTTTGCCACCCCGGGGATCCTCGAGGATGTAGTCTCCCGGATCGGGCCCAACGCCGTGCTCCAGTGGGCGGAGGGCGGTGACCACTCCTTCGCGGTGGCGGGAAAGAAGCGGCCGGCCGGGGAAGTGGGCGCATCCCTGGCAGCCCCTGTGGCCGCATTCATCGCAGCGCACAGCTGAAGAGCCGGCCCTCCCTGCCCATGCCTGTAGGCCTCATGACAGGGGCGCCGGGGCGCGGCTACCGGCGTTGCTTGGTGCGTGCGGTGGCGGGGGCCGTCCAGGGGTCCTCGGGCCAGGGGTGTTTGGGGTAGCGGCCGCGCATTTCGCCCCGGACCTGGGCGTACGGGCCGGACCAGAAAGAGGTCAGGTCATCCGTCACGGCGAGGGGCCGCCCGGCCGGGGAGAGCAGGTGGAACAGGACCGGTACGCGCCCGTCCACAAGCCGCGGGGACTCGGCGAGTCCGAAACACTCCTGCAGTTTCACAGCGACGACAGGCGCCGCACCATCATCGCCCGGTTCCGGATAATCGATCCGGATGCGGGAGCCGCTGGGGACCTCAAGGCTTTCGGGGGCCAGCTCACTTAGCCGGGCCGCTTCCGGCCAGGGCAGGAGGCGGCGCAGGGGGTCCGCCAGGTCCAGGGAGGCCAACGGTTTCCCGGCCGCAAGGTCCTCCAGTTCGGGCCCCAGCCACTCTTCCAGCCGCTCCAGCAGCGCGGTGTCCGACATATCCGGCCAGGGCCCTCCCAGCTGGCGGTGCAGGAACGCGAGCCTGCGCCGGAAGGAAGCCGCCGCCGTCGACCAGGGCAGGGCCGCCAGCCCCTGGGACTGCAATGCGACCGCCACGGCCCTCCGTCCCTGTTCGGCGCTGGGGCGTACCGGCGTGGCCGAGAGCATGATGGCACCCAGCCGCCGTGTCCTGCGCGCGCTCAGCCGGCCTCCGCTGAAGTCCGCTTCCACCGTGTCTGCCAGCAGGTGCGACGCCGCCGTTTCGGCCATGGTGGCGGCCAGGGGTGCGGCGGCCCGGATTACGGCGCCGGTGCCCCCCGCGTCCCGGCCCGAGGCCCGGGACACTTCGGCCACGGCCAGCCACTCGTGGCCTGACAACGTGCTGCCCGCGGGCAGGCCTGCCCGGGTGCCGGATGTCAGCAGGTACTGTCCTGCCCCCTCGCTGCCCGGCACGCGGCGGCCTATGCGGTCGGGAAACGCGAGGGCGACGACGGCGCCCACCGCGTCGGAGCCTCCCGCGGCGCCGGGGGAATCCGGCAGGGCGACCTCGCCTTTCCGCTGCGCCATGGCAGCCAGCCGCCTGGACTCCTCCGCCCAGCGCTTCCCCGCCGAGCCTTTGTCCGCGCGGAGCTGCGCCAGCAGCCTGGGCAGGTCGCCGCCAGGTGCGCGGTGGTCTCCGGAGACCGCGGCCACCACTTCGGCGGCGAGCCGGCGGCCGGTGGAGGCGCCGCCGTCGAGCAGTGCCCGGGCCAGCCGGGGATCGGCGGGGATGGCAGCGAGGGCCCTGCCCGCGGCCGTCACCTGCCCGTCGTCCGATACCGCGCCCAGTTCGCGGAGTACCTCGACGGCGTCGTCCATGGCCAGGCGGGGCGGCGCGTCCGGGAGCGCGAGGCCCTTCCCGCCGGGCGCTCCCCAGCATGCCAGGGTGAGGGCGGCGCCGGTCAGGTCTGCCACGTTGATTTCCGGGGTGACGTGGGCCGGAGCCGCACCGTAGGCCTGCTGGGTGTAGCAGCGGACCACCTGCCCCGGACCCTGCCGTGCGGCGCGGCCGGCGCGCTGGTCTGCCGACGCCCGGGAGCAGGAGACCGTGACCAGCCCGCTCATGCCGCGGCCTGAGTCGCGCCGCGGTTCCCGGGTCAGGCCGGAGTCGACCACCAGCCGGACGCCGGGCACCGTCAGGGAGGACTCGGCAAGATCGGTGGAGGCTATGATCCTCGGGGGATCTCCGGGGTTCCGCCCGGACACGGCCCGGTCCTGCTCCGATGCCCCCACCTGACCGTGAAGTTCCAGCACTTCTACGCTGCGGCCCAGCCGGCCGCGGAGCGCCGCGGCCACGTGCGAGACTTCCCTGGCGCCCGGAAGGAACACGAGGGCATCCACGGCGTTGTCCGCGGTGAGTGCACGGGCATGGGCGTCCGCCGCTGCCGCTGCAACGTGGTCCAGGAAGGCAGGCGCCACTCCCCTGGCGTCCAGCCGCGGCGCCGGTGCCGGGAGCCACTGCACTTCCAGCGGATAATTCTCTGAAGCGCAGCCGACCACGGGTGCCGGGCCGCCGCCGTCGGAATCGGCCAGCAGCGCCGCGAAGCGGGTTGCGTCCAGCGTTGCGGACATGGCGACGACGGCGAGGTCACCGCGCAGCGCCCGGACCTCCGCGACCATACCGACAAGGAGGTCCGTTTCCAGGCCGCGCTCGTGCACTTCGTCCAGGACGACGGCGGCCGTCCCCTCGAGCGCGGGATCTGCCAGCAGCCGGCGCAACAGGATGCCCGGGGTGACAAACTCAACCCGGGTGGCCGGGCCCGCCTGGCGTTCCCCGCGCACCGTGTAGCCCACGCGGCCGCCAAGGCCACTGCCGTCCAGGGCGGAGAGGCGGCGGGCGGCGGCCCGGGCGGCAACCCTTCGGGGCTGGGTGACGATGACGCGGCCGGACCGGCCATACAGATTGGCGAGCAGCGGCGGAACGAGCGTGGTTTTGCCGGTGCCCGGCGGAGCCTGGACAACGGCGGCGCCGCTTTTCATTGCCTGCTGCAGTGCGGGCAGGGAGCCTTGGAAGGCCAGACCGGCACCGATGGCAGCAAGGTCGAAG
>NZ_LR733289.1:2305681-2332047 GCF_902506025.1 Arthrobacter sp. 8AJ
GCCCGGTCCCGGTGGTGTCTGCCAGGGCAGGTGCCGGGGCGCCGGCGGCCGGCTCCGCGGCCGGCGATGCCGTGGCGGCCGCAGCTGCCACCTGCGTGGCGATATCCGCCCGGACGGCCGACAGCGCGTCCTCGATGCCGCGGTAGCGGGCAGCCGAAACACGGCCTGCTGCCGCTGCTTCGCCAAGGTCCTTTTCGAGCGCCTGCAGGGCGGCCAGCGCCCCGTCCATCCTGTTCTCGGAGGCAGCTTGGCTGATGCTCAGCACGCGGATCTGGAAACCTCGCAGTACGTCGTCGTCCGTGCCGCCCGGGCGGACGGCTGCCGCGCCAGCGACGAGGCATGCAACCACGGCGCAGCACAGGATGATCAGGGCGCGGACCCGGCGGCGGGGTGCGGGAGTGGACGCCTCCGCCGGAGCGGGTCCCGCCGGTTTCTCCGGCTCAGGCCGCATGCCTGCCCCGCATCGGAAGGGTGGACGCGGAACGCACGGGCAGTACCGTCACAGTGGCGGTATCAACTGCGGGCGCCGGCACCGCAGCCACGCGCACCGGAGAGGCCGGCCGCGCCATGAGGACGCGGGCTGCGGTTCGGAGGGCGGTGGCGATCAACAGGCCAATGCCAATTCCGAGGAGGACGTGGCCGGCCAGGTAGTGCTGGGCCGCTCCGGGGCCACCTGCCGCCGCCACCGCAGCACCGCCCAAGGTCAGCGCCAGTGACAGGGCCGTACCGAATATTGCGCCCATGGCTCCTGCTCCCATCCCATTTAATCAGCAAGCTTACTAGTAATGCTCAGTAAGCTTACTACCACATGGGCCGGAAGCAAGAGTGGGAGGGGCCGGGGAGGCGGAGCAGCAGTCAGCCTGCCGCTTCGAGCAGGTGCCCGGCCGGCGCGAGTCCGGCGTACCGGCCCTTGAAGAACAGCAGGGGCTCGGCGTCGCCCCGCGCGTGGAGGTGCCGCACGGCAGCCACCACAATGGTGTGGTCACCGCCGTCGTACTCTGCATGGAGGGCGCAGTCGATCCAGGCGAGCGCGTTCTCCAGGACCGGATTCCCCAGCGGCGAGGGGGTGTGGGCGACTCCCGCGAACCTGTCCGTTCCCGGGCGGGCAAACTGTCCGGCGAGGTGCTGGTGTTCCGCGGGGAGGATGTTGACGGTGAAGGAACCGGCCCTCCGCAGCACCGGCCACGTGCTCGATGTGCGTGCCGGGCTGAAGGTCACGAGCGCCGGTTCCAGCGACAGGGAGGCAAAGGACTGGCAGGTGAAACCCACGGGCCCTCCGGGGGTGGAACCGGTGACCACGGTCAGGCCGCTGGCGAATGTTCCGAAGATATCCCGAAGCCGGCGGGGAGCGAGATCTGAAGTGACTGTCATGGAGTGGCCCTCTCGTCTGGATCGTTACCTCACCAAACCACCAGCCGGCCGGGCCGCTCAAGCCGCCCGAAACACGCAGACGCGTACCGACACGAAAGGTCACGGCCGTACATCCGGCGTCATCGGTTCCGGGCCGTTATGCCGGCTGCGCCCGCTGGTCCAGCGCGGCGAGCAGCCGGCGGACGGAGCCGCCGAGGTTCCAGTCGATGGCCAGCCGCTCAAGTTCGGCGCGCCGGTCACCCGTCACCGGCTGCAGCAGGGCGCCCGCCTGCTCAAGGGTGGGCAGCTCGAGGTCGCGCACCAGGCGGACGACGGCGGGAGCTGCTTCGAGGTACGCGGCAGCGGCGGAGAGTTTGGCCCGGACGGGACCGGACACGCCGCCGTCGTCGTCTTCCGCAGCAGCCAGCAGCCGTTCCAGGGTGCCGTACTTGAGCAGCAGGGATGCCGCCGTCTTCTCGCCGATCCCGGCGACGCCGGGCAAGCCGTCGGAGGCGTCGCCGCGCAGCGTGGCGTAATCGGCGTACTGCTGCGGGAGGACCTTGTACTTGGCCACGACGGTTTCTTCGGTGATGACTTCGAGGTTCTTCATGCCGCGGGCTGTGTAGATCACCCGGACCTTCCGGTCGTCGTCGCAGACCTGGAACAGATCCCGGTCGCCCGTAACGACGTCCACGGGAAGGCCTGCCTGGCTGGCGTAGGTGCCCACGACGTCGTCGGCCTCATGTTCCGCTCTTCCCACAATGGCGATGCCGGCCAGCTCCAGCACGCGGCGGATCATAGGCAGCTGCGCTTCCAGGCCCTCAGGCACCACTTCGACGTCGGTGCCGCCGGGGACCGCCTGCGCCACCCGGTGGGCTTTGTAGGTGGGGATCAGGTCCACCCGCCACTGCGGCCGCCAGTCATCGTCCCAGCAGGCCACCAGGTGGGTGGCCCCGTAGTCGGTACTGAGCCGGGCAATCATGTCCAGCAGTCCGCGGACGGCATTGACCGGCGTGCCGTCCGGGCGGCGGATAGTGTCCGGCAGGCCGTAGAAGGCGCGGAAGTACAAGGAGGCAGTGTCGAGCAGCATGAGGCGCTGGGGCATACCTCGATCCTCACACGGAAATGGCCACCCGGGCAGTAGCCGCGATCTCCGCCGTGGCGCCTGGAAGGACTGGGCAGGGATTCCCAGTCCCGGGAGGCCCCGGCCTGCCTGCTCGAACCGGACATGCTGCGTACGGTTCAGCCGGACGTCGGGGTGCCAAGGGCGCCGGTCACGGTTGCCCGGTGCCGGGCGGGCCGGTGAGTACCGTGGGAACGTACTCCAGCAGCTGGAGCCTGCCGTCGAACGTCCTGCTCTGCACCATGTCCAGCCGGACGTCGGGATATCCGTCGAAGATCCGCTCCCGCCCGGTGGCGCCGGTAATGACGGGGAAGACCACCAGCCGGAACCGGTCCACGAGGCCCGCCACCAGCAACGACCGTGCCAGGCTGATGCTGCCCAAGGTACTCAGGGGTCCCGTTCCCCTGCGCTTCAGCTCGCGGACCGCATCAACCGCGTCCCCGGTTACCAGGGTCGAGTTCGGCCAGTCCAGGGGAGACTGCAGCGAGGAAGAGAACACGATTTTCGGTACTGCGGACAGCCCCGTGAGGCTGGCGCCCTCCTCCTCGGAAAAACCAGACCGGTTCGCCGCGGCCTGCGCAGACATGCCGTACATCAGCCGGTACGTATTCGCGCCCAGGAGGAAGGTGTAGTTGTTCGCCGATTCCTGGTCCAGCCAGGCAAGGTATTCGGGCCCCTCCAGTCCCCACCACCCGGGCCAGCCCTCTGCGGAGGCGTAACCGTCCAGCGAAATGATCAGGTCCACCATCAGGGGTGCCTGGGACGGTTCGGCAGGTGTGGCGCCCATGGCCGGCTCCTTGGACTGATCGGCGTTGATTTGGCGGCAATGCTATGCCCGCCAGGGCGGAGGTACAAGGGTCCGGCCCTTTCATCAGCCCTGCCGCAGGCGTAGCGTCTATTGCGCCGGAACCGTCGTAGCCGTCTAAGGAGCGGACATGGCTGGATGGAATGCAGACACAGCGGCAGGGCCTGTGGGGGCAGGGACCGTGACCCTGGTCGAGGGCTCATGTTTTTGTATCTCCGCAGCCAATGGTGATATCCACCCGGACCTGCCCCACGGCGTCTTCCATGAGGACACCCGCATCCTGTCGGGGTGGAGCATGACGGTGAACGGCCAGCCCCTTGAGCCGTTGACGGCGGAGACGAAGGAACCCTACCGGGCACTGTTCATCGGCCGCGTTCCCCGTGCCGACGGGTATGCGGACAGCCCCTTGATCGTGGAGCGGCTGCGGGAAGTGGCGGCCGGAGTGGTTGAGGAGATTACGATCCGCAACTATTCCGGCAACCCCGTTGAATGCAGCATCTCCGTCGGCGTCGATTCGGACTTCGCCGATCTGTTCGAGGTGAAGGAGGCGAGGGTCCAGCGGCGGTGGGACGTCACCCGCGGAGCCGACGGCGATTCCCTGATTATCAGCGCGGCCTGGCAAGACCTGCGGAAAGCTGTCCTGGTCAGGGGACGCGGCGCCGTCGCCTCCGCCGGCGCACTCACATACCGCGCCGTGGTTCCCGGATACGGCCAGTGGAGCACGCGGTTGAGCGTGGCACCGGCAGGGCAGCACAACGTTACGCGCCCCGCCGGGCACGGGGTGTCACCGAGTGACCGGAGGCACCAGGAATGGGTTGCCAAAATCCCCAGGCTGCAGATGGCGAACCGGTCCATTGAACGCACGCTGCGGCGCAGCTATGACGACCTCGGCGCGCTCCGGATCGAGGACCCTGAGCATCCGGAACGGATAGTGGTGGCGGCCGGGGCCCCATGGTTCATGACCCTGTTCGGGCGTGATTCGCTGTGGGCTTCGGAGATGGCCCTGCCCGTGGACCCGTCCCTGGCCTTGGGCACCCTGCAGACGCTGGCGGACCGGCAGGGCAAGGTAGTGGACCCGATGAGCGAGGAGGAACCCGGGAAGATCCTGCACGAAGTCCGGTTGGGCGTGTCCTCCGGGCTGGCGCTTGGCGGCAAATCCATCTACTACGGCAGCGTGGACGCCACCCCGCAGTTTGTGATGACCCTGGCATCGGTCAGCCGCTGGGGGTTCGGAAAGGACGCCATAGCCGCCCTCCTGCCCAACGCCGACCGGGCCCTGGACTGGGTCAGGACCTACGGCGACAAGGACGGCGACGGGTTCGTTGAGTACCAGCGCCTCAACGACCAGGGCCTTATCAACCAGGGGTGGAAGGACTCCTGGGACGGGATCAATTTCGCGGACGGAACCATTGCCGAGCCGCCCATCGCGCTTTGCGAGGTGCAGGCTCTGGTCTACTCAGCGTTGCTGTCCCGGGCATGGATGGCGTACGACGCCGGGGACGCGCCGTTGGCTGCCCGGCTCACCGCCGAGGCGGCGCAGTTGAAGAAAAGGTTCAATGAGGAATTCTGGCTGCCGGAACGTGGCTACTTCGCCGTTGCCCTGGACGGCCGCAAGCGGCCGGTTGATGCCTGCGCCTCGAATATGGGGCAGTGCCTCTGGCACGGCATCGTTGACGATGACAAGGTGCCGCTGGTGGCTGAACGGCTGATGTCGCCGGAGATGTTCAGTGGCTGGGGTGTCCGGACCCTGGCCTCAAATATGGGGGCCTACAACCCGGCCAGCTACCACAACGGTTCAGTCTGGCCGCATGACAATGCCATTATTGCGGCCGGACTGATGCGGTACGGATTCGTCGAGGAGGCGCAGAGAATCGCCACCGCCCTGCTCGAAGCCGCGGATTTTTCCGGCGGCCGGCTGCCGGAGTTGTTCTGTGGCTTCAGCCGCGAGCAGGTGGCCGAGCCGGTGCCCTACCCCACGGCCTGCTCCCCTCAAGCCTGGGCGGCCACCGCGCCGATCATGCTGATCACCTGCCTGATGCGGTACGACGCCCACGTCTCCCGTGGTGGTTTTTGGATGGATCCGGCGCTGCCCCAGTCCTACGGGAACCTGCACATCACCAACGCTCCACTGGCCGGCGGCCGGATCACCATCGACATCAGAGACGGCGAACCTGCGGTGCAGGGCTTGCCGGAGGGCCTGACGTTCCACCGCGAACACCGGCCCTGGCTGACCGAGCTCATCTCGCAGGCCGGACTGGACGCCAAAAGCTAAACATCCCAGTCGCCGTCGGCGTAGGCGCTGCGGACGTGGGCGCGCAGGTACTCCCCCACCACGGCAGCTCCAAGGCCGCCCACTTCGGGCGCCACAACCCGGCCGTCCACGCGCTGGGCCATCCGCTGGATAAACCGCTCCAGGCCGGGGTCGTTGCCCAGGCGGAAAAAGGTGGCCTGGACGCCGGCGCGGCCAAGGCGGTCCAGTTCGGCAACCGTGGCGCGGATGGTCTCCGCGTCCGGCGGCCAGTTGAACCAGGAGTCCCCGTCGGGCAGGAGGTGCGCCGTGGGTTCGCCGTCCGTGACCACCAGCAGGACGGGCTGCATGGACGGGTGCCGGCGGAAGAAGCGGCCGGCCAGCAGCAGGCCGTGGTGCAGGTTGGTTCCCTGTTCGCGGAGGGCGGGCAGCGCCGTGAGTTCTCCGATGTCCATGGCCTGCGCATAGCGGCCGAAGGTGATCAGCTCCAGCCGGTCACCGCGGAAGCGGGTGGACACCAGGTGGTGCAGTGCGAGCGCGGTCCGCTTCATGGGAACCCATCGTCCTTCTGCAGCCATGGAGAAGGACACGTCCACCAAAAGGGCCACGGCGGCCTGCGTGCGGGCCTCCGTTTCCGATACTTCGATGTCGCCGACGGCGAGGCGCAGTCCCCGGGCCGGGTCACCGCCGTCGGCCATGGTGCGCCGGATGGCGTTGGTCATGGTGCGGGTGACGTCCCACGGCTCGGCGTCCCCGAACTCCCACTGCCGGCTCGAGCCCGTCTGTTCTCCTGCGGCCCCGGCCATCCTGGTGTCCCTGCTTCCCTGCCGGCCGGACAACTGCCTGGCAGCATCACGGAGCAGGGACTTCCCAAGCCGCCGCATGGCCTGCGGGGACAGCCTGAGGTCGCCGTCGGCGCCACGCCGCAGGTAGCCGCCGTCCTGCATGGCCCGCTCGATCTCCGCGAGGGTACGCGCACTTACGGCCGCGTTTTCGCCAAGCTGGCGGGTGAGCGCGTCCAGGTCCAGGTCATCAAGGCGGGAGCCGTTGTAGGACTGGGAGAGCTGTTCGGACAGTTCGTCGAGTTCGGCGATGTCCTGCAACACCCCGGTGCCGTCCCCCAGTCCCAGGCCTTCCTGCCCTTCAAACCGTTCCGAGCCTGTCCAGTCCTCCCCCGGGCGGAGGGCCTGGAGGGTGGCGTCGAGTTCGCTGAGCTGGGCCATCAGTTCGGGCGAGCCGAAGGCCTGGGCGGAGAGCCGCATCAGCTCACCGCGCTGCTCCGGGGACATCGACTGCAGGAGCCGCTGGGCGGCGGCGGCGCGCTGGGCGAGGGCGTCCACCAGCTCCTCCACCGACTCCGGGTTCTCCGGAAAGAACTGGCCGTGTTTGGCCATGAAGTCCTGGAAGTCGGCGTCGGTGTCCTCCCCGCGCCGGTGCTTGCCCAGTAGTTCGTTCAGGTCCCGGAGCATGTCATTCACTGCCTGCCGGTCCTCATCGGTGGCGCTCTCCAGCGCCTGCTTCATGCCGGCGAAGCGCTGCTCAAGGACTTCCCGGCCCAGCAGGTCCTTGATGTGTTCGTAGGCCTCACGTGCTGCGCTGGATTGCCAATCGTAGGACGCCAGCTCATTGACCGCCGCAGCCGTGGAGGGTGGGAGGTTCTGCAGCTGCATCTCCCGGAAGGCACGGTCGGTGTTGTCCATCATGGCGTCCCGCGCCAGTTGCTTGCGCTCCTCCAGCACCGCGGTGTCCAGGAGCTTCTTTACTTCGTCCAGGGTGCCGTCCAGCCGGTGCCGGCTGAGCAGGTCGCGGCGCCGATGCTGGACGCGCCGGGCAAGGTCATCCAGGCCGTCCCGGTTCCGGCCGCCGCGCCGCAGGAATTCCTGCAGGGCGTGGCGGGGCGAGTAGCCGGCCATGACGTCTTCGGCGACGGCGTCAAGCGCCTCGGCCAGGTCGACCGGCGGGGCGAGCGGGTCCGGGCCGCCGGTATACCGGCCGTACTTGGCGGACCGCTTGTGGATGGCCATGGTGCCTCCTGAGCCTAGCCGTAGATGGTTTCCTCGTCGTCGGATTCCTTGGAGATCCGGCGGCCCAGGTACAGCCCTTCAAGGGCCAGTTCGACGGCGGCGGCGAGCTGTCCGTCATTCGCCGCGCCCAGGCGCCGCCCGATTTCGTCGTACAGCCCCGAGCCGTTCAGCGACGGGAGGTTGCCCAGGAACTCCTGCGCCGTGACCTGTTCACCCGTGGTGACGGTCCGGTGCCCATCCAGGGCAGCCACGAGCGGACCCATGTCCAGACCCTGGAAGTGCGCGCGGACAGCTTCCGCAGTGGCGGTGCGCAGGAGGTGGTCAAGGACACCCTGCTCCCGCCCTTCCTCGCCGGATTCGAACTCGATCTTGCCCGTCAGCACCTCCACTGCTGGCTCCAGGTCGATGATGCGGGCCACCGCCTGCTCCTCCCCCCGCAGGCTGGCCCGCCGCAGTGCCGCCGCGGCCACCGTCTCCGCCCCGGCGATGGCGAACCGGGCCGAAACGCCGGACGTCTGGTTGATGGCGGGCGACTCCCGCAGCGCCCGGGTATACCTTGCCAGGATCTCCAGGATGAACGGGGGGACGTCCGCAACGAGCCGGCCCTCCTGCCGGATGACCGCTACTTCGTCTTCCAGTTCGATGGGGTAGTGGGTCCGGATCTCCGCACCGAAGCGGTCCTTCAGCGGGGTGATGATGCGCCCGCGGTTGGTGTAGTCCTCCGGGTTTGCTGATGCCACCACCAGCACGTCGAGCGGGAGCCGCAGCACGTAGCCGCGGATCTGGATGTCCCGTTCCTCCATGACGTTGAGCATGGCCACCTGGATGCGTTCAGCCAGGTCCGGGAGCTCGTTGATGGCGATGATGCCGCGGTTGGAGCGTGGGATCAGCCCGTAGTGGATGGTTTCCGGGTCCCCCAGGCGGCGTCCCTCGGCCACCCGCATCGGATCCACGTCACCAATCAGGTCAGCGACCGACGTGTCCGGGGTGGCGAGCTTCTCCACGTAGCGCTCCGAACGGTGCCGCCAGGCCACCCGCAGCCGGTCCCCCTCCGTCAGTGCCCGGGCACGGGACTGTTCGGTGATCGGGTCAAAGGGATGCTCGTTCAGCTCCGAATCCTCGATCACCGGCGACCACTCGTCCAGCAGTCCGGCCAGGGTGCGGAGCAGACGGGTCTTGCCTTGCCCGCGCTCACCCAGCAGGACAACGTCATGGCCGGCGAGCAGGGCCCGCTCGAGCTGCGGAATCACCGTCCGGCTGAAGCCGTACAGGCCCGGCCAGGGGTCACGTCCGGCAGCAAGGGCGGCGAGGAGGTTGTCGCGGATTTCGTGCCTTAGGTCCTTGTGGACGTATCCTGCCGCACGCAGTTCACCAACGGTGTAGATATCGGGGCGATCAGTCACTCCTCTACGGTAAGCCCCGCCTTGCGGCTAATCGATAGATTCCTCCAGATTCCTGTGGGACCCCGGGCCTCGCAGGCTCGGCACGGGGCCCCCTCGCGGCTACCGCTTGCCGCTCCCCGCGCCTCGCAGGCTCGGCACGGGGCCCCCTCGCGGCTACCGCTTGCCGCTCCCCGCGCCTCGCAGGCTCGGCACGGGGCCCCCTCGCGGCTACGCTTAGACCCAATGACACAGAGCACATTAATCCTCCTGGTGCGGCACGGCGAGACCCCCACCACCGGCACCGTCCTGCCGGGGCGGGCCCCGGGCCTGCATCTTTCCGGGCGCGGCCGCACGCAGGCTGAAGCTGTTGCCGAACGCCTTGCGGGCCTGCCTGTCGACGCGCTCTATTCGTCACCCCTGGAGCGGGCACGGGAGACAGCGGAGCCCACGGCCGCCCGCACCGGCCGGACCGTCATGGAAGAAGCCGGGCTTTTGGAATGCGATTTCGGTGACTGGACCGGTGCCGCGCTCGCCGGGCTTGCGGGCCTGCCGGAGTGGCAGACTGTCCAGCACAACCCGTCGGCGTTCCGCTTCCCCAACGGCGAGGGCTTTTCCGGAATGCAGGCGCGGATGGTTGGGACGCTGGAGGATCTTCGGACCGCCCACCGTGGTGGCGTCGTGGTCTGTTTCTCCCATGCCGATCCCATTAAGGCGGCCGTGGCACACGCGCTGGGCACCCACCTGGACCTTTTCCAGCGGATCGTGATCAGCCCGGCGTCGGTCTCGGTGATCTCCTATGCGGACGGCCAGGCGCCGGCGGTGCTCACGGTGAATTCGATGTCGGAGCCCCTGAGCGGGCTGAGGGCGCCGTGATGCCATCCGGTCCGGCAGGGAACGACTGGCCGCGGGACGCGGCGGCACGGGGCATGCGGTGTCCGGGCGGGAGCTGACCCTCCTCACTGAGGGCCGCGTGGAACTGCTGGGCCGCATCATGAGCGGCAGCAATGCCACGTTCCTCGCGGAGCTTTCCTGCGGTGACGATTCCGCCTGGGCCGTCTACAAGCCGGAGGCTGGAGAGCGGCCGCTGGCGGATTTCGACGCCGGCCTGTACCGCCGGGAGCGCGCCGCGTACCTGCTGAGCGAAGCGCTGGGCTGGGGAATGGTGCCGCCCACGGTGGTCCGCACGGATGCCCCGCTTGGAGTGGGGTCGCTGCAGTGGTTCATCGAGGGCGACCACGAGGAACACTACTTCACCCTGTACGCGGACTCCCCGGAAACCCACGACGAACTGGCCCGGATGGCCCTGTTCGACTACGTGGCCAACAACACGGACCGCAAAAGCGGGCATGTCCTGCGCGGAGCGGACGGCCGCATCTGGGGCATTGACCACGGTCTGTGCTTTTCCGCTGCCTTCAAGCTGCGCACGGTGATCTGGGACTTTGCCGGCGAGCCGATCCCGGACAACCTGCTGGCGGACATCAGTCCCCTGGCGGACACTGTTCCGGCTGACGTGGCAGCGCTGCTCCATCCCGCCGAGGTGGTTGCCCTGCAACGCAGGGTCCAGCGGATGCTGCAGGAGATGGTGCTGCCCGTTGACCACACCGGCCGGCGCTATCCCTGGCCGCTGATCTAGGCGCCCCAGGTCCGGGTGTCTTGGATTCAGTCGCCCCAGGTCCGGGTGTTTTAGGTTCAGGCGGCGGGCCTGCGCGGGTCCTGGCGCCCTTCCAGCGCGGCCGCGGCCGCCGGCGCCGCCTGCTCAAGATACGCGCCGATGTGGTCCAGCAGGTAGTGCTGCCCAAGCACTGTGGGATGGTCGCCGTCCGGGCCAATCAGGTCATCAAAGTCATCGCTGATCCACCCCTCGGCGATCGGGTCCACGTACTCACCGCCCGCCCGCGCAGTGGCAGTCCTGAGTTGGTCGCTGATATCCAGGAGCCCGGGGTCAGGGTCCGTGGTGTACGACGGCGGCCCCACCACAATGATCCTGGCGTCCGGGGCAAGGGCTTCTGCCCTGTCCATGGCGGCGAGGGCCGCGTCGCCGACGTCGGCAGAGGCGTAGCCGAGATCGTTTTCCGAGCCGAAGAAAACCACGATCCCGGTGTCAGGGGTGACGTAATCATCCACCTGCGTGCCGAAGGTTCCGTTGTAGTCGCCCAGGCTGAGGTAGCCGCTTCCATCCTCGGCTGCGTTGACCACCTCAAGGCCCGCCACCTCCGGGTCCGTCCGCATCAACGCCGGCCACGCCTGCTGCGGCGACGTGCCGTGACCGGTGCTCAGCGAGTCCCCCACCACCACAACGCGGACGGGGGGCGCCGCCGTGGCCGGGGGCTGGGTCCGGGCTGCACTTCCCGACGTCACGGCCAGGAGGAGGGCAGCCACACCGGCCGTCACCAGCCGGCCGGGATGCCCGTGCAACAGCGCACTGTCCTGCATGGCACCTCCTCCTGCCTGGAATTTCCGGGTGGCCGGGGAACGTCCGCCGGCCGTTGATCTTCTTGTCCGTGTCCCATCGTAGGCAATTGTGGGAATACTTTAGGGCCAAGGTGACCAGGATCAACAGGATGCACAGCGACTGCACAGGAACTTTTAGGGCATTAGGTACCCTGGTGGCTGCCGTCCGGGGTCAGGCCATCCGGCGCCGACCAGGCTGCACTGCAGCCGCGGGCTACGCTGTATTCGTGCAGCGGCAGGCAACCGGGTGGAATCCCGCAACCAAAGTTTCCGAGCAGGCGCCCGGCGTCTACTTCGCCGAAGGGCCGGCCTCCAACTGGATCGTGGTGCGGGACCCTTCCGGGTTCATCCTTATCGACAGCGGCTACCCCGGTGACCGCAGCAACGTCCTTGCCTCGATCCGCCATCTGGGCCTGGAACCGGCCAACGCCCTTGCCCTGCTGGTCACGCATGGACATGTGGACCACACGGGCACTGCCGCCTTCTTTTCCGAAACATTCGGAACCCCGGTCCTGTGCGCCCCCGGGGAGCTGGCCCACGTCCAGGGTAAGGAGAAGCACCAGGTCACCTTCGGCCAGGTCATCCGCCGGGCCTGGAAGCCGCGCATCTTCCGCTGGATGGTGCACGTCATCAGGGCGGGTGCCCTGGGTGCCAAGCCAGTGCCGGCGGCCGAAGCGTGGGACGCTGACAGGCTCCGGGCCCTGCCTGGCCGGCCCGTTGCCGTACCAGTGCCCGGCCATACGCCAGGCAATGCAGCCATCCACCTGCCGGGGGCGGGTGCCATCGCCGTGGGCGACTGCTTCGTCAGCGGCCACCCGATCAGCCGGACTTCCGGACCGCAGATGCTGCACCCGATGTACCACGCAGATCCGGCCGCAGCCGAAGCCGCCCTGCAGAACCTGGCCGGGTTGGAATCCCCGGTTGTCCTTCCGGGCCACGGACCTGCCCTGCGCGCCCCGCTGGCGGAAGCGCTGGCGGTTCTCGGGTACCGCGGCTAGAACTTCCCGTACCGCGCCCTCGCCATCGAGTACACGCCGTAGCAGATGAGGCCCGCGGCGATGGCGGCGAGGAGGATCCCGCCGTAGGGCTGCGCGCCCAGGGTCTTCAAGCCGCCGTCGAGGCCGGAGGATTTGGACGGATCGGCGGTTACTGCCGCCACGATGACCAGGACACCCACGACGGCGAGCACCACACCCTTGGCTGCATAACCGATGATGCCAAGCCATTCCACGGCGGTCCGCGCGTTGCCCGGGTCCTGCAGGTCCTCCATGAACTTCCTGGAAACGCCCCGGTAGGCGTAAAGGACGCCGCCTGCAATGACCGCCAGCCCCAGCACCACCAGAAGCACCACCCCGGCGGGCGCTCCCATCAGCTTTGCGGTGAAATCGCTGGCCGACTGGCTGGAGTTCTTGCTGCCCCCTGCGGCAAAGACGCCGAAGGTAAAGGCAAGGAAAGCGAAAATCACAGCTTTCCCCGCAGCACCGGCAGCTTTCTTCAGTTTCTTCTTGGAGTCGGTCTCCGTGCGCGCCCCAAAAGCAGCCTCGCTGAGCATCCAGAGGGCAAGCGCCGCACAGGCAACAGTGCCGGCCCAGAGCAGGATCCCGCCCCCCGGCTTGGATGCCAGGCTTCCCAGCGCCCCGGACTGGTCAGCTTCTCCACCCTGGCCCCTGGTCAACTGCAAGGCAATGGCACCGATCAGGATATGAAGCAGGCCGATGAAGACATATCCGGTACGGGCCAGAACGCGTACCGCCGGGCTGCGGCCCGCCGAGGCCGCCCCGGATACTGCCCTGTTAGCTCCCTGCGACGCGTTGCCCATGGCCGGCCCTTCCAGATATGTAGTTGATCTCCTGCTCCGCGGCCGGCTTTCCTTGCCCGCGCCGCGGAATGCTTCAGTGTAAATCCGTCCGCGCCGTCCCGACAGATCCCCGAAAGTTCCGGCCACGCACCGTTGGCTACTACAGTCGAAGCGGTGCATGCCAAACAGAACGCCGATGGACTGACCGAGCTGAACATCCCCGGCCCCACCGCGGATCACGCCGAAAACGGCTTCGTCCGCGTGCGCGGCGCCCGCGAAAACAACCTGCGAAACGTCAGCGTCGATGTGCCGCGGGATGCGATCGTGGCGTTCACCGGGGTTTCCGGTTCCGGCAAATCGTCCCTGGCCTTCGGCACCATCTACGCGGAGGCGCAGCGCCGGTTCTTCGAATCGGTGGCGCCCTACGCCCGCCGCCTCATCCAGCAGGGCCACAACCCCAAGGTGGACCTGATCACCGGGCTGCCGCCCGCCGTCGCACTCCAACAGCGCCGGGGAACGGCGACGTCCCGGTCCACCGTGGGGACCGTCACCACGCTGTCCAATTCGCTGCGCATGCTGTTCTCCCGTGCAGGCAGCTACCCGGAGGGCGCAGCGCCGCTGGACTCGGACGCCTTCTCCCCCAACACCGCAGCAGGCGCCTGCCCGCAGTGCCACGGCCTGGGCACCGCCCACACCGTCAGCGAGGCATCCTTGGTTCCGGACACGTCCCTGAGCATCCGCGACGGCGCCATTGCGGCCTGGCCCGGCGCGTGGCAGGGCAAGAACCTCCGCGACATCCTCACCCACTTGGGCTACGACGTGGACATCCCCTGGCGGCAACTGCCCAAAAAAGACCGCGACTGGATCCTCTTCACCGAGGAACAGCCCGTGGTGGAGGTAACGCCGCAGCGCGACCGCGTGGCCAAACCGTACAAGGGCCGCTTCTGGAGCGCCAGGAGCTACGTCATGCACACCCTGTTCGACTCCAAAAGCCCCGCCATGCGGGAAAAGGTGCTGCGCTTCATGGAAACCGGGCCCTGCCCGCAATGCAGTGGAACCGGGCTCAGGCCCGAGGCCCTCGCAGTGACCTTCGCAGGGCAGACCATCGCCGGGCTCAGCGCCGTGCCCATGACCGAACTCGCGGACATCATCCGCCCCACCACCAGGCTGGCCACAGCGGGAACTGCGTCCCGCAAGCAGTCCTCCGAGTCCAATGCGGTGGCTGTGGCCATCACCCGCGACCTCCTCCAGCGCATCAATGTGCTGCTGGAACTGGGCCTGGGGTATCTGGCGCTGGGGCGGGCCACCCCCACGCTCTCGCCGGGGGAAATGCAGCGCCTCAGGATCGCCACCCAGCTCAGGTCGGGGCTGTTCGGCGTGATCTACGTGCTGGATGAGCCGTCGGCGGGTCTGCACCCGGCGGACGCCGAACCCCTCCTGGCGGTCCTGGACCAGCTCAAGTCGTCGGGAAACTCCGTGTTCGTGGTGGAACACAACATGGACATGGTCCGCCGGGCTGACTGGCTTGTGGATGTTGGGCCCCGGGCCGGGGAGGACGGCGGAGAGGTACTGTACAGCGGGCCCGTGCAGGGCCTCGATGAGGTGCCGGAGTCGGTGACGCGTCCGTTCCTTTTCCCGGGCGGGACAGGTGCGAAAGAACCAGGGGCGGCCGCTGACGGCGCGGGCAGGGATGCCCTGCGGGAACCCTCCGGCTGGCTGGAACTGCGGGGCGTCAGCCGCCACAACCTGCGGGACCTGGACGCCGCCTTTCCGCTCGGCGTCCTGACAGCGGTCACGGGCGTCTCGGGCTCCGGGAAATCCACGCTGGTCAGCCGGGTCCTCGCCGACGTTGCCGGCGCAGCACTTCGCGGCACCGGTGAAGCCGGTACCGCGGCACCCGCCGGGGAGCCGGAGGACGACGTCGAGGAACAGGGCGGACCGTTGACCGTGGGGCACGTCTCCGGGCTGGAACGGATCGACCGCCTGGTGAAGGTGGACCAGAAACCGATCCGGCGCACGCCGCGGTCCAACCTGGCCACCTACACGGGGCTGTTCGATGCCGTCCGCAAGGAATTCGCCGCCACCGATGCCGCCAGGAGCCGGGGGTTCGGCCCGGGACGCTTTTCCTTCAATGTGGCCGGTGGACGGTGCGAGACCTGCCAGGGCGAAGGCTTCGTGGCCGTGGAGCTGCTGTTCCTTCCCGGCAGTTACGGCCCGTGCCCTGAATGCGCGGGCACCCGATACAACCCCGAGACCCTCGAGGTCACCTACCAGGGCAGGAACATCGCGGAAGTACTGGGCATGACGGTCAACGCCGCGGCCGGTTTCCTGGCCGCGGTTCCCGCGGCCGCACGGTCCCTGCAGACCCTGCAGGAAGTGGGCCTGGGCTACCTCCGGCTGGGCCAGCCCGCCACCGAACTTTCCGGCGGCGAGGCGCAGCGGATCAAGCTGGCCACCGAACTGCAGCGGGCCCGGCGCGGGCACACCCTGTACCTCCTGGACGAACCCACCACGGGGCTGCACCCTGCCGACGTCCAGCTCCTGATGGCGCAGTTGAACCGCCTGGTCGATGCCGGGAACACGGTCATCGTTGTGGAACACGCCATGGACGTGGTGGCCGACGCAGACTGGGTCATGGACCTGGGACCCGCTGGTGGCGACGCCGGCGGTACGATCGTCGCCGCCGGTGACCCGGCCGCCGTCGCCCGTTCCCGCAGCAGCCGCACGGCCCCTTACCTCGCGGCGGCACTGCAGGCGGCATCCGCCGGCAAAGGCCGCCCGGGGCGGGCGCACCTTGCCCCCGGGCGCCCGGGGGCGTAGGACAGAGGAATGCGTACCCGACGGGCGGTGCCCGCCCACGACGTCCTTCGCGGCCGCGTGGCGGTGGTGACTGGTTCGTCGCGCGGGCTGGGGTTTGAAATGGCCCGGGTCCTGGGCCTGCACGGCGCGGCGGTGGTGCTGGCAGCCAGGTCGGACGACGGCTTTGCTGCCGCCGTCCAGCGCCTGCGCGCTGAAGGGATCGCGGCGTCCGGCAGGCGCTGCGACACCGCCGAGCCGGGAGACGTTGCGGCGCTCCGGGACGAGGCCCTGGCCCGGGGGACGTTGGATATCTGGGTCAACAACGCCGGCACCTCGGGGGTTTTCGGACCCACGGCGTCGACGCCCATCGATGACTTCACGCGGGTGGTGCGCACCAACATCCTGGGTACGTTCCACGGCTCCAGGGTTGCTTTGCCTGTGTTCCTGGGCCAGGGCCATGGCGACCTGGTCAACCTGTACGGCCAGGGCGACCGGGGTCCGGTGGCGCTGCAGAACGCCTACGCGTCAAGCAAGCGGTGGGTCCGCCAGTTCACGGAGACCCTGCGGCTGGAAACCAAAGGCACCGGTGTCCGGGTGCACGGCATGAACCCCGGACTGGTGGAGACCGACCTCCTGCGGCGTGTGACGGCGCAGGCAGGGTACGGGCAGCGCCTCACCGGCCTGCAGGTGGTGGTCGGCCTGTGGGGGCAGGCCCCGCGTGAGGCGGCGCGGCCCATCCTGGACCTCGTGACCTCAGACGCCGCGGAATTCCGGTTCCTGACCCGGCGGCGGATGGTCACGCACAGCCTGCGCAACGTGCTGGGCGGCCGCCTGCGGCGGGCAAACAGGATGCCGTTGGACATCACGGTGGTGGAGCCGGCGGACCCGCCCCGGTCCGGCGGTGGAGAAAGCCCGTGACCCGGTCCGGGAACTCGACGGGATCCACCGCAGGGCCCTTTGGCGCGCGGCGGCCGGCCTCCGTCAGGAGGCGCAGGCCCTCATCCACCGCCGCTTTCGATGCCCTCAAGGAAGCCGCTGAGGCTCCCTTCCACGGGTCGAGGACCGCAGCGAGCGCAGCGTCTGCGTTGTCGTCCGGGGCCAGGGTGGTGACCAGCCCCATGTCCCACGCCTGGCGCGCCGTCAGCATGCGGCCCGTGTAGAGAAGGTCCTTGGCCCGGGACGGACCTACCCGTAGTGCCAAACGGGCGGCGAAGGTGGGCGGAACCAGCAAGCCCAGGCGTGCCACAGGCATCCCCATCCGTGCTGTGGGGGTCAGGAGCTGCAGGTCGCAGGCAAGGGCAAGCTGGCAGCCCCCGCCGGCCGCAACCCCTTCGACCACCGCCAGGGTTGGGACGGGCAAGTCCTCGAGCGCCTGCAGGGCGGCTTCCAGCACGTCAAAGGTCCGGCCAACGTCCGTGCGCGACGTCCCGTCCCATTCGCGGATGTCGGAGCCGGCGCAAAACACCCCACCGCGGCCGCGCACCACGACGGCGCGCAGGGTCGGGTCGGAGGCCAGGCCGTGCACTGCGCACCGCAAATCCTCCCAGTCCCGCTCCCCCAGGGCATTGAGCCTCCCGCCGCTGCCGAAGGAGATCGTGGCAATGGACTCCGCCCCGTCAACACTGACCGTGGCCATCAGGAGCCTGCCTCCCCCGGGGTTTGTATGCCTCCTGTGCCAGGCTCAGTCATGTGCCCCTCCCGCGGGGTGAAAGAACCAGGCCACTGCGACGCGCGGATCCGCGGCAAGTGACGGACGGGGCCAAGCATGCCCCATTCGTCCCCGCCCAGCCGTGACAGCGGATCAAGCCCGGCCACGTCCGGATGGTCACCGCTGAGCACCTGGGATGAGACGGACGCGTGCACCACCAGGCCGAACACCAGGACGCAGTCACCCATGCGCAGGGTCTGGTGAAGCGAGCATTCCAGAACGGCCGGAGACTCCTTGACCCTGGGCGGCCGGACCGCCGCGCTGGGCTCACGGGCCAGGCCGGCGGCGTCGAATTCGCTCACATCTGCGCTGAAGTTGGTCCCGGTGGCGTTGACCTCCTGGATCAGCGCTGCCGGGGCGAGGTTCACCACGAACTCCCCGGTTGCCTCGATGTTCCGCAGCGAATCCTTCTCGCCCACCGAGGTGAACTGAATGATCGGGGGGTCCACTGAGGCAACCGTGAAGAACGAATGGGGCGCCAGGTTGTCCACCCCTGCCGGGGAGGTGCTCGAAACCCAGGCGATGGGCCGCGGAACCACTACTGACGTAAGGAATTTGTAGAAGTCCCGCGGACCCAGTTGTTTCGGATCGAAGTCTGTTCGCATCCGGTCCTACGGGCTTCCTGGCGTGGCGGCGGCCGCGGCATCCTTGGCCAGGGCTCCCTTGGCCCTGGGAAGGAAGATGAGGGCGGCCATGGCGATCACGCAGCAGAGGATGATGTACAGCGAGATCGACGTCGAGTTCCCATAGGTCGCCAGCAGGGCGGCGGCAATGAGGGGCGCGGGACCACCGGCGACGACGCTGGCGAGCTGGTACCCCAGGCCGGCGCCCGTGTAGCGGATGTCGGTGTCAAAACTTTCGGCGATCAAGGCAGCCTGCGGCCCGTACTGGATGTCATGCAGGATCAGGCTGACCACGACGGCAACACCAACCCACAGGGCGTCCCTGGTGTTGAGCAACCCAAAATAGGGGAAAGCGAACAGCGCTGTCAGCACGATGCCGGTTCCGTACACGCGGCGCCGGCCGAAACGGTCTGACAGGCGCCCGAAGAGGGGAACACTGATCAGCCCGAGTGCGGCCGCGATCAGTGTGTCATCAAGGATGGAATTGCTGTCCAGCTTCAGCTGCTTGGTGGCGTAGGTGATCACGAACGTAATGAACAGGTAGAACGGGGCCTGCTCCGACGTGCGCACCAGGGCGGAGAGGAGGATTTCCCTGGGCTGCCGCCGGATCACCTCGATGATCGGGGCACGCACCACCTTGTTCGACTTCCGGACTGCGTCGAACTCCGGGCTCTCGATGACGCGGAGCCGGACGAACAGGCCCACGCCGATCAGGATGATGCTGAGGATGAACGGGATCCGCCAGCCGTAGGCAGCGAATCCGTCAGTGCCGGTGGCGGCGGTGGTGATCCTGACGACGCCGGTGGACAGGACCAGGCCCAGCGGCACCCCGATCTGCGGCCAGGAAGCGGACAGGCCGCGGCGGTTCTGGTCGCCCCATTCCATGCTCAACAGGACAGAACCGCCCCACTCACCGCCCACGCCGATGCCCTGGATGATGCGGAGGACTACCAGCAGGACCGGCGCGGCCACTCCGATGCTTTGGTAGGTCGGAAGGCAGCCGATCAGCACCGTTCCGAACGCCATCAGGAACAGCGTGGCCATGAGTGTTGTCTTGCGGCCGATCCGGTCACCGAAATGGCCGAATATGGCGGCGCCGATTGGCCTGGCCACAAAGCCGACGAACTGGGTGCCGAAGGCGGCCAGCACACCGGCAAAGGCCACCTGGCCCGGGAAGAACAGCTGGGGAAACACCAGTGCGGCGGCAGTCCCGTAGAGGAAGAAGTCGTACCACTCGATGGTGGTACCCACCACGCTTGCCACGGTGGCGCGCCTGACGGCCTGCTCCCGGGTCACTCCTTGAATACTCATCATCACTCCATTGGTCAGATGTAGTAGAACGCCCGGCTTGAATGCACAACAAGGAAAGGAATAGTGAAACCAGGCGCTGGACCCGCATTGCGGTTCGTCTTCCCATCGTGCGAGCAGTAGTTGCCCATGTCAACGGCTTCCCGGCCGCCGGCGGCGGATGCCAGGTGCCGCCGTCGTACGCCTTATTCCGTTGCCGCAGGCAAATGTCGTCACGGCTCTGGACTCTTGGGCGGGGCCCAATCAGACTGTCTACAACAGCCGGCCAGGTGCACCGGAATTGACGGCACTTTCATTGGTCGGGTCATTGGACGGCTGCATTTATTGGGGTTTTCACCGTGATGCCGTTTTGCGGCGTCGAAAGGACCTGGCCATGCCGGACTTTGCACCGTTCTTTCCACTTATCGCCATTAGTCTCGGAGTGCTGTTTGCCGTTGGTTTCATTTGGGTGGCCACGAAGCTGATGTGGAAGGTGGCTGAGCCAAACGAGGCCCTGATCATTTCCGGGCTGACCCGGGGAACCCTGGAAACCAGGGAAGGAATGGATTTCAAAATCGTCACGGGCAAGGGCGCCCTGGTCCTTCCCGGCCTCCAGACCGTGCGGCCCCTATCGCTGACCCTGAATGAAACTGAACTCAAGGTTTCCTGCGTTACCTCACAGGGCATCCAGGTCATCGTGGAGGGCGTCGTCATTTACAAGATTGGGGACGCACCGCCCTTTATCGCCAATGCCGCCCGCCGCTTCCTGGGCCAGCAACCAAAGATGGAAAGCCAGGTGTATAACGTCTTCGAAGGCCACCTGCGTTCCATCATCGGCAGCATGACCGTCGAGGAGATCATCCGCGAGCGGGACAAACTCGCCTCGCAGGTCCGCAGCGCCAGCGGCGTGGAAATGGAGAAACTGGGCCTTGTGGTGGACTCGCTGCAGATCAAGGACCTGCAGGACCCCACCGGCTATATCCAGAACATCGCCAAGCCGCATATCGCGCAGGTGAAGATGGAAGCCCGGATCGCCGAGGCCACCCGTAACCGGGAAGCGGCGGAAAAGGAGGCGGAGGCGGCGGCCCTGATCGCGGATGCGCAAAGCGTCTCAGCCATCCGGCAGTCGGTGGCCCAGGCCAACGCCGAGCGTGCCCGGGCGAATGCTGCCCAGGCCGGCCCGCTGGCCGAAGCCACGGCCCGGCAGCAGGTGGTGGTGCAGGAAACGGAGGTTGCCAAGCTTGAGGCGGACCGGGAAGAGCAGAAGCTGCAGACCAGCATCCGGAAACCTGCGGACGCGAAAGCCTACGCCAAACGCACCGACGCAGAGGGCCAGAAGGCGGCGGACATCAGCGCAGCCGAGGCCCTGGCACGCCGCACCGAGCTTGAGGCCCAGGCCAACGCCCGCCGCACCGAACTCCAGGCGCAGGCCAACGCCACCGCGGCGGCCGCCGCGGCTGGAGCCACCAAGGTCACCGGCGAGGCCGAAGCCGCAGCGACCAGGGCGAAAGGCGACGCCGCAGCGTCAGCGATCAAGGCCAAGGCGCTCGCGGAGGCAGACGGCATCAAGGCCCGCGCGGAAGCGCTGGGTACCAACCAGGACGCGGTCATCTCCCAGCAGCTTGCCGAGAACATGCCGGCCATCATTGCCGCAGCGGCCGAGCCGTTCTCGCATGTTGGCCAAATGACCGTCCTGAACGGCGGCGAGGGCGTCAACAAGATGCTGGGCGGAATCCTGGCGCAGGCTGGCGACTACCTCCCGGCCCTCGCATCGGCGCTTCGGAAGGGTGAAGACACCAAGCGCCAGGCCAAGGCGCCGGGCGCGTAGGGATTCTGGGCACGCCATGGTGCGCAGGGACATCGACCGGAGCCTGACCGGGAAAATCGGCCGGGTAACCGGGCGCATCGGCCCGGGCACCATCGGCGAAGTCATGCTGCCCTACCTTGGCGGCACCATGGCCTTCCACGCCCACCCTTTTGACAAGAAAAGCGATTATCCGGTGGGCGCTGAAGTGTTGGTGATCTATTTCGACCCGCCGCAAACGGTGTACGTGGAGGAGCTGCCGGACGTGTTGAAGCACGCCCGGTGAAGCCCGGCGGCTTCCTCTCCCGGATGGGCTACCTGCCGCCCTCCATTTTGCGGCTGCGCTGCTCCTGGGCCATGGGGCCGTAGGGATACACCCCTGTCTCGGGCCGGCTGGCCTCGGTGAGCCGGCTGACCTCGTCCGCGCTGAGGCTCAGGTTGCCGGCCGCCAGGTTGTCAGCGAGCTGTTCCGTGGACCGGGCACCCAGGATCACCGACGTTACGGCAGGCCGGTCCGCCAGCCAGGCCAGGGCAACCTGGGAGGGGCTGACGCCATGGGAGGCCGCGATGCCTTCCACAGCTTCGATCACCGTCCATGTGCGCGGATTGTCGTTGCGCGCCTTCCAGGCTTCCATGCCGCGTTCGGGATTCTCCCCCAGGCGGGTTGCCCCGGAGGGACTCTGATCACGCCTGTACTTCCCCGACAACCATCCGCCGCCCAGGGGCGACCACGGCAGCAGGCCGATCCCGGCGTCAAGCGCGGCCGGCACGATCTCGAACTCGATGTCCCTGACCAGGAGGCTGTATTGCGGCTGCAGGCTGACGGGCGCGTGCCATCCCTGGCTGCGGGCCACGTGGACAGCCTTGGTGAGCTGCCAGCCCAGAAAGTTCGAGAAGCCGTAGTAGCCGATCTTGCCGCGGGTCACGGCATCTTCCAGGAACCGGAGGGTTTCCTCCACGGGGGTGATGGGATCCCACGCGTGCATCTGGTAGAGGTCGATCTGCTCCACCCCCAGGCGGCGGAGGGAATCGTCCAGTGCGCGCGTCAGGTGCCGCCGGGATGTTCCGACGTCGTTCGGTGCCGTCCCCATGGGAAAACGCCCCTTAGTGGCAACTACCGCTGTGTCCCGCAGGCCGGGACGCCGGGCCAGCCAGCGGCCGATGATTTCTTCGGACACGCCCGAGCTGTAGACGTCGGCGGTATCGATGAAGTTGCCGCCCGCTTCGAAGTAGCTGTCCAGGATGTCATGGGATGTTTCCTCGGTCGCTTCCGCGCCGAAAGTCATGGTGCCCAGCGCGAAGCTGGTGACGACGGCGCCGCTGTGGCCCAGGGTCCGGTGCTGCATGGTGTGTCCTCGCGTTCAGTTGCGGTCGGTGGGATGGTTGCGTGCGGCCGCGTCCGTGGTGGTGGTGCGGATCCGGTACAGGCTGGTGGTCGCGGTCAGGTAGAGGTCCTGCCCGTCGGGTCCGCCAAAACACAGGTTGGAGACGGTCTCCGGCACGGTGATGGTGCCCAGGAGTTTGAAGGACGGTGAGTAGATCCGCACGGAGGGGCCGGCCGAGGTCCAGATCCGTCCCTCGACGTCCACCCGCAGCCCGTCGGCCGGGTGGCCGTCCTCCAACTCGAGCGTGCCGGTCCTGGCGCTGCAGTGGCCGTCACGCACGGCGTAGGTGGCGATCCGCAGCGGAACCCCGTAGGCGCTGCAGTGGCCGTCACGCACGGCGTAGGTGGCGATCCGCAGCGGAACCCCGTAGGCGCTGCCGGCGGTGTCCGCGACGTAGAGGACAGATTCGTCCGGCGAGAAGGCCAGTCCGTTGGGATGCACGAGGTCGGTCACCACGGGGGTCAGCGTTCCGGAGGCCGGGTCGAAGCGGAACACATGGCAGCCCCCATATTCCTGCTCTCCCTCATGGCCTTCTTTTGTTCCCGGAAGGATGCCGTAGGGCGGGTCCGTGAACCAGATGCCGGCGTCGCGGGCAATCACCACGTCGTTGGGCGAATTCAGCCGGCGGCCCTGGAAGGAGTCAACGAGGCCGGTGACGGTCCCGTCCCGGTCGCGCTCCACCCGGCGCCGGCCGTGGCTGCACTGCACAACGCTGCCGTCGGCGTCGAGGGTACGCCCATTGGTGAACTCAACGCCGGTCGCGTATTCCTGTGTCACCCCGGTGTCCGGGTGGAACTCGAGAATGCGGTCGTTGGGGATATCGCTCCACCGCACCGTCTGCGACGACGGCACCCACAATGGCCCCTCCGCCCACACCGTACCGGTGTACAGGCGCTCCAGCACGCCGGCCGTCAGTCCGTTACCCATGAGAAAGCCCCTTCGCCGTCCAGGTTGTTGCCGTGCCCGCCTACGCCAGGTGCACGGCGTTCCATTCGAGCAGCTTAGGGTCCGCGAGACCTTCGGTCACGAAGGGGTCACCGGCAATGAAACGTTCGGCCTCCCCGTACGACGTGAAGATGCCCATCGAGCTCAGACCGGGCTCCGGAGACTGGAAGGGGCCAAGGGCGAGCAGTCCTCCCCCGGCGGCCCGGAAAGCCTCGTAGTACGCCTTGTGGCGGGGATAGACGTCCATGACGGTGGATCTGTGCACACCCTCGCGCAAGCTGTAGATCACGACACATTCCATGGGCCTGAACTTACCCTAGCCCTGGCCTTGGGTCTGCGGGACGCGCAGGCTGCCGTACCTTTCCATCCGGTGCCAGCGCAGGTGGACGCCGGCAACTGCCGTGACAACGGCCTGGATGACCACCAGGTACATGAGCTGCCGGTAGACGAACTGCTGCAGCGGGAGTGTCCAGAGCGGTCCCAGCCGTTCCCTGTCGAGCCGGAACGCGTAGGCGGCCATGAGCAATTGGACCGCCAGGAAGACCAGCCACAGCGCCCCGATCCGCAGCGGGTCCAGGAAGATCAGGCCGTAAAGGGCGAAGACATCGACGATGGGCGCGAACAGGGGAAGCAGCACCTGCAGTACCAGCAGGTAGCCCAGTCCACGCCGGCCAAGCTTGCCCGCAGCACCTCCCTGCACCACGGCACCCCGGTGCTTCCACATGGCCTGGAGGGTGCCGTAGCACCAGCGGTACCGCTGTCGCCACAGGGCGCCAAGGGTTGCGGGCGCCTCCGTCCAGGCCCGTGCGTCCTCCTGGTACACCACCCGCCAGCCGTCCCGGCACAGTGCCATGGTCAGGTCGGTGTCCTCGGCGAGCGTGTCGTCGCTGACGCCCCCGACGTTGCGGAGGGCCTCGATCCGGAAGGCGCCAATGGCCCCGGGGACGGTGGGCATGCATTCGGCGACGTCGAATAGCCTCCGGTCGAGGTTGAACCCCACGACGTACTCGATGTGCTGCCATGCGCCGAGGATGCCTCCCCGGTTGGCCACCTTGGTGTTGCCGGAAATCGCCCCCACCCGGGGATCCGCAAACGGCTGGATGAGGGCACGTACCGTATCGGGCTCGAAGACCGTGTCACCGTCCACCATGACCACCAGGTCGTGGCTGGCCGCCTGGATCCCTGCGTTCAGTGCGGACGGTTTGCCGCCGTTCTCCTTGCGGATGACGGTGACGCCGGGCAGGTCGAGGGCCTCCACGATGTCCGCCGTCCCGTCGGTGGACCCGTCGTCCACCACGATGACCTCTACCGGGTGCGTGGAGGCAAGGATCGACAGGACGGCGGCTTCGATCCCGACGGATTCGTTATAGGCCGGGACAATCACGGTCGCCGGTTCAGTCACCACGGGCCCTACCATCACGTCGACGCGGCGCCGGCCACGTCCTGATCCGGGAAGGCGGCGTGCAGCACGGCTGTGGCGTGCTGCGAAGAACATGACCAGAACGGCACGGAGGAAGGTCACGACGCCGGCGGCGACGAGCCCCAGGGAGATCGCCCAGACGACGAAATCGCTGAGGCGGATGCCCCAGACCAGGGCAGAGCCGCGCAGCTGTTCAACGCTGGATGCGGGGCGCATGCTGTCTACGCCGACGGCGTCCCCGACCGTGGTGACCTTGTACCCCTGCGCGGAGAAGCGCGACAGGGCGGAGTCCAGCGCGGCGACGGTCTGTTCCCTGTCTCCGCCGCCGTCGTGCATCAGGACCACTTGCCCCTGCGGCCCCGACGGGGTCAGGTTGGCTTCGATCGCTTTGGTGCCCGGGGTCTGCCAGTCCTCGCTGTCCAGGCTGCTGAGCACGGTGAGGTAGCCCTCGTCGGCCATTCCGTGGAGCGCGGACCACATGCCGTTCGTAATGGCGCTGTTGCCGGCGGTGTAAGGCGGGCGCAGCAGGGAAGCCGCCTGGCCCGTCACTCCCACAATCGCATCCTGGCCGCCCTGCACCTCAAGTTCGCGGCGCCAGTCCGGGGCTGTGCCAAGGTCGGTGTGGGTCAGCGTGTGGACGCCCACTTCGTGGCCTTCCGCCACGATGCGGCGCACCAGGTCGGGGTGGTCCACCGCCGCGGAACCAACGACGAAGAAGGTGGCGTGGACGTGGTGTTCCCGAAGTACGTCCAGGATGCGGGGCGTCCACACGGGGTCCGGACCGTCGTCGAAGGTCAGGGCGATGGTCCGGTCCGGCGGACTGACGGTTGTTACGGAGCCGCCGCGCGAATCCACCACGGGGCCGCCGTGCGAGAGCGTTGTGGGGACGGCGCCTGCGGCTTTGTCCGCCGGCAGGGAGTCCCCGGGCGCTCCACCCAGATGGTGGATGTATCCCTGCACGGCCAGGGCGAGCCCCAGGGCCATCAGGGTGGCGAGAAGGACAAACCAATGCGCCCTGACAGTGGCGGGGACGTTGCTTGTGGCGGGTCGGGAACCCTTATTCCGGCGGGTCATGTTACTGGTGCGCGGGGGCGGTGGGCCGTGTGGTCTGGCCCGGCGCCGAGCCGCTCGCGCCGGGGGCGGTCGCGCTGGAGCCCGGCGCTGTTCCGCTGGATCCAGGGGCGGTTGCGCCGGTGCCGGTGGCGGTTCCGGAC
>NZ_LR733289.1:2332147-2431436 GCF_902506025.1 Arthrobacter sp. 8AJ
GGTTGGTGTAGAACTCGGTGGCGGCGGTGAACTCCGGGCTGTTGACCTGGGCATTCCAGTCCTTGTCGAACCAGGTGCCGCCAAAGGTGTTCACCACTGTGGTCAGGGGCGCGAAGACCTGGCCCCAGCCGGGCTGGCCGCGCAGGCAGATGCCTTTCATGCCGGGTGCTGCGCCGTCTACTTTCGCCGCGATGTCGGCCACTTGGTCCCAGGTGGGTTTGTCCGGCATGGAGAGACCTTTGGCCTCGAGGATGTCCTTCCGGTACATCAGGAAGGACGATTCACCATAGAACGGTTCGCCGTAGAGCCTGCCGTCCGTACCGGTGAGGGAAGCAGTGTAGGCGGGGAGGATATCCGCCTGGTCGAAGCCGGGGTCCTTGGCCACGCTGTCCAGCGGTGCCAGCCAGCCGTTGGCGGAATAGAACGGGATTTCGTAGTTGGACAGCGATGCGACATCGTATTGACCGGCCTGGCTGGAGAACTCCTGGCTGATCTTGGCCCGGACGTCGTTCTCCGGCAGGATCGTGAAGTTGACGTTGATGCCGGTTTCTTTGGTGAAGTTGTCTGCGGTGAGCTTCTGCAGGTCCTCCATTTGGGGGTTGTTGACCATCAGGACGTTGATGCTGTTGGGGTTGCCGGCGGAATTGCCTCCGCCGGCACCTGTGCAGGCGGTGGCGCCCAGAGCGATGCAGAGGGCTCCGGCGGACAGGGCGGCAGCGCGCGTTTTCGGGCGCATTAAGGACTCCTTTGTTCTTCAGGAAGATTCAGGGCAGATGCACCCGACTGCTGCGTCAGGGTGCCGGTCTGGTGTGCGGCCGGCCTCCAGGATCCCGGTGCCGTGCTCTTGTTCCTCAACAATAGGTGTGCGGGATGTGCCACAACTAGCGTCACCGTTGCCCGTTTCTGATACTTATTTTCCGATCTGATAAGCCTCATCAGCCGGTACGCTGGTCAGGGCGCAGGGGATGCTGTCCAAAATTCATAACCACCGAATACACGGAGACTGCCATGGCCACAGTGGATGATGCCGAGGAAGCGACTGCCCGGCTGGCCGAAAGACTTCTGGGCATGCGGGCCAACCGTGAGGTGATTCCCCCGGATCCCAACCACTCGGTTCGGTGGCACCAGCACAGCTACCCAAGCCCACTGGCGCGGTGGAACTACCATCCTGAGTACGAGATCCACCTCATCCGCAAGGGCACCGGAAAATTCATCGTCGGCGACCACATCGGCACCTTTGAGGCCGGCCACGTGTCGATCGTGGGTTCTGGCCTGCCGCACGACTGGGTCAGCGACCTGGAGCCGGGCGAAGTACTGGAGAACCGGGACGCTGTCATCCAGTTCGACGGGAAGTGGGTGGAGCAGGCGTCCGGCGTGGTCCCCGAGCTGGCCGAGGTCCGTCCGTTGCTCGAACAGTCAGCGCGTGGCATCGAATTCCTGGGACAAACCGCAGTGGCAGCGGCGGCGGCCATTGAGGCCATGGGCCAGACCACCGGCCTGGAGCGCCTCCAGCACCTGTTTGAATTGTTCGCACTCCTTGCCGCGGCGCCGGAAGGTGACCGCCGGTATCTCGCGGAAGAATGGTTCAGGCCGCAGCTGGACGGACAGGCCGCCGCCGTCGTCGACCTTGTCCTGGAGTACGTGTTCAGCAATCACTCCGGCAGCGTCCGGATGTCTGAGGCTGCTGCCCTAGTGGGGATGCCGGAGCCCACCTTTTCCAAGTACTTCAAGCGCGCCACCGGACAGAACTTCAGTGACCTGGTCCGGAAACTGCGGCTGGCACATGCCCGGCGCCTGCTTGAGCGCAGCGATAAGGCGGTGTCAGACATTTGCTACGAAGTCGGCTTTACCAACCTCTCCAATTTCAACCGACACTTCCTCAACGACACGGGAGAAACCCCGCGGCACTACCGCCAACGCACACAGAAGTGAGAGTCGGGCCTGCTTGGGATGGGCATGTTAACTGCACCTTATGTTGGTCTCTTGGAAACCCGCGTCAGGAAGGCTGGAACCTGTGACAGGCAATATGGGCAGGGTGCTGAAGTCAGATGTTGGTCTTCCGTACCGGCTGATTTTCCCGGACACGGAACACCTGGCTGTTTCGTCGTTCCTGCGTGACCTTTCGGCTTCCGACTGTTCTCCTGCCACATTGCGCAGTTACGCCTATGACTTGTTGCGCTGGTTCCGATTTCTTCATGACCGGTTCGTACCTTGGGAACGTGCTGAACGACTCGATGTCAGGGCGTTGGTGGAACACATGCGGGCTTCCCCCACAGCTAACACTTTGCGAAGGGGGAGCGATCAGACCGTCACTACCAACACAGTGACGCGAAAACGAGGACCAGGGACCACGTTCTCAGCCAATTCCATCAATCATCAGCTCACGGTTTTATCCAGCTTTTACGACTTCGCCCTCGAGATGAATTTGGGTCCACTGGCTAATCCGGTGCCCCGGCAGCGGGGCTCGGGGGTAAGGGCTTACTCGCACCACAATCCCATGGAGCAGTTTCGGCCGAGCCGGCGGGGGACTTACCGGCAACGTGTTCCAAAACCAGCCTGGCGGGGGATCCCGGACGCGGCTATGGCGTCTATCTTCAATGGGCTGACAAGTCATCGGGACAGGGCCATGTTGTCCTTTTGGCTTAGCAGCGGTGCCCGCGCGGAGGAGCTGCTGGGCTTGTGCCACGGGGATTACGATTTCGGGGAACACACGCTGGTGGTGACGAGCAAGGGAACCCGCAATCGCGATCTTATTCCTGCCAGCGCTGATGCTTTCGTGTGGTTAGCGCTGTACATGCGCGAAGGTCAGCCGGCCTCTCCCGGGGACCGCGTCTGGTGGACGCTGCACCCCAAGAACCGGCGGCCGCTTGAGTACGCGGCCGCGCGGCAGATGTTTGCCAGAGCGCAGAAAAAGTTGGGGTCGAACTGGACCCTCCACGATCTGCGGCACACGGCCGCGGAGCGGATGATCGCCGATCCCGCCTTCACTCTCGTCGACGTGCAAACCGTGCTTCGCCACGTAAACGTCACGACCACAACCATCTACACCCAGCCCCGAATGGAGGACGTGTTGCAGAAAGTCCTGGAGCACTACGCCAGACCTCCGCAAGAGGCGCCGGGCATCGAACCGGAGTACGACGGCGCGGCGTTGCGCGAACTGCTGGGATTGCCGGAATGACGGGCGAAACCGTCACGCAGGACCTCCGGTCGGCGGCCCAGATCGCCGCAGCCCAGACCTCTGCCCGGGTCAAGGAGTTGCGGCTGCAGGCGGACAGTACTTTTACGGCACGGAATAAGGCCATGCCCCGTCCAGCGTACGACGCCGGCATTCTGGGTCCGCAGGACGAACATTGGGAGTTCCGGCATCTACAGTCGCTGGGAACTGAGGAAGCCCTCGCATGGGTGGATCGCAGTAACGGCGCCTACGGGAGGAGCCCAAAGCGGGAAAGATCCACCAGCCGTGCTACACGCGACGTGCTGGAATGGCTGCTGCGCTTTCCGGGGGAGACATGGGAAGAACGCTGGTTCGCGTCCGGGCTGGACCAGGCGCCGAGAACTGGCCTCGGTGAACTCAGTGAACGCCTGGCACGACCGAGGCAGCAGATCAGCCTGGGTATCACGAGCATCGTTCGGGCCCGGCTCGTCCGCCCGTCCTACGAGTGGATGTTCTCTTCGAAGCAATGGAACCTCAGTCAGGGAGCTGTCAGCTTCCTGGACGCGGCCGAACCGGTGGAGACGCCGCGCATGCGTGGCCTTCCCCAATACCTGGCAGCGCACCAACTCGTGCGCCGGAACGCTGAGAACGCCATTGCAAGGGTGATGGTGAGAACGGGCAAACGCTTGGGCCAGCTGACCGGAGAAGACATCCTGGCCTATTCACACACTGCTCGTACGAGCACGCGGCACGCCAAGGAACACTTGGCATGGGAACTGCTGGTCACCCTCGGGCCCCTCGCCGGAGAGCCCGCGACGCTGCGGGCAGCCTGGCACGCAAACGTGGTCAACCGCAGACACACCGTTGAAACCCTGGTTCGACGGTACGGCATTCCGGAATCAGGCGTCAGGAATCTGCTCATCGATTACCTCGAAGAGCTTAAACCCAGCATGGATTACGGCTCGCTCGAAAGCCTTTCCTACAGGCTGATCCGGCTGTTTTGGGCAGAGGTACTCGACATCAACCCCGCCCAGCAGAACCTGCATCTTGCCCCTGACGTCGCTGTTCAGTGGCGCGAGCGTGTCAAGACCACGTTGGAGGGAACACCACGCAACGAGACAGCCTCAACGTTCTTCGCCGTGCGGGCCCTCTACCGGGACATCGCCGAGTGGTCGCACGAGCAACCCGAACGCTGGGCCGTTTGGGTTGCACCAATTCCACTTCCACGCGCCGAATCCAAGGCCTCCTCCAGGCACCGACGCCAAGTCGAGGCACGCATGCAGCAACGCACCCGATCCCTCACACCTCTCTTGCCGGCATTCATGCGCTCCGCAGAGGACCTGAAGGAAAAAGGCCACCGGCTACTCGAACGCACCGTGGCCGCCACCCACCTGCAGACCTACACCGTCGACGGGGTGACCTATCGGCGCCACGACCCGCCCGTACGGACCAAGGCGAACACTCGCGCCAGGATTTGGGCAGAAGTGATAAGCGCCGAGGCGGGTTCCAGCCCACCTGTTCCGGTGGGAAAACGGGCCGACATCACCTCTGTCGAGGCCGACAACTTCTGGGGCTGGGCGGTGGCGTCCACCCTCAAGGAAACCGGAGTTCGGATCGAAGAACTACTGGAGCTGACTCAGCTGTCGCTGCGCCACTATGTGGCTCCCACAACCAACACCATCGTGCCGCTCCTGCACATCGTGCCGTCCAAGACTGACCAGGAGCGACTGATTCCAATGTCCCCTGAACTGGTCAAAATCCTCGTCGAGGTGCAACGACGGGCCCGCGGCACCGGCCAAGCCGTGCCACTTTCCACCCGATACGATCCCAACGACAAAACCTTCAGCGAACGCCTGCCTCACCTGTTCGCCCGGCTGGTCGGGCCCACCCAAAACGTTCTGTCCAACCACTACGTTCGGAAGCTACTCATCGGCATCGCCTCCCACGCAGGCCTCAGCGATGGCGGGATGCCCGTGACTTTCACACCGCACGATTTTCGACGGCTCTTCGCGACCGAGCTCGTAGGCTCGGGCCTACCCCTGCACATCGTCTCCACCCTCCTTGGACACCTGAACCTGGAAACCACCCGCGGCTACACGGCAGTGTTCCCCGAGCACGTCATCCAGGCCCACCACGCCTTTATTGAACGCCGCAGACAAACCCGTCCCGGCCATGAACTGCGCACGGCGTCATCGGAGGAATGGCAGGAGTTCGAACAACACTTCCTCCTGCGCCGGGTCGCTCTGGGGACCTGTCACCGGCCCTACGCCACCCCTTGCGTGCACGAGCACGCCTGCATCAAGTGCCGCTTCCTGCAGGTCGACCCCGCACAAGCAGGACGTGTAGAGGACATGACCGCGAACGCCGAAGCCCGCCTGGACGAAGCCCGGAAGCACCAGTGGCTGGGCGAGGTCAAAGCCCTCGAGGAGAACCTGGTCCACCTTCGTCGCCGACGCAACGAAATGACTGGATCACCCAGGCCTGTCCGTGTCACTGACGGTCAGGCTTGAGGGGAGCCCGACCTCAACGGGGTTCAGCTCGGGACGAACTCTCCGGAACTTCAGTGAATGCCGAAACGATTGACCGGACCAGGCAGCATCGGCTAGCACCTCGACCACGACGGGCTCAACGAGAGTCAGCTCAGTAGGGGAGGCATCACGGTTGAACCTGTCCAGCGTTGTTCCTTTCACCACTGGCGGCCAAGGGTGAGGCCCTTCAGGTGTCCGTAGCCAGCGGGAAAGCGCCCTGCTGTCAGCGGCTTTCAGGGTGGAGCTGCGGCCGACAATACGCAGCTCGCCGTCAATAGGCAGGCCGGCCACCATTTCGGTCGGCCTCTCCATCGGGCCTACAACGGCAGCGCAAAGCACGTCCAGCTCTGAGACGTGCTTGGCCTTAAGCCAAATCCGTTTCCCGCCGGTGTAGGTCTGGATGCTGCTCTTGGCCACAAGCCCTTCCATCCCGGCCCCGGCGAGGCCCTCAAACCACTGCCGGGCGAGCTCCCGGTCGGTGGTCTGAGGCGATAACGAAAACGGGGGAGCCCACAGCGTTGCCAGCTCTTCCAAAAGGACCCGACGATCCGCCAGTGGCAGGGCCCTGGCATCCTGCCCAGCCACGCCGAGAATGTCAAAGCCCACGAAATTGGCTGGCCGTTCGGCGGCCGCGGACCGCAGTGCCGCCCCACCTGCAGACAACCTGCGTTGGAGGGCCTCAAAATTCAACCTCCCCTCCGACCACACCACGGCTTCCCCATCAACCACGAAGCCGGGGGGAAGCATGCGACCTGCCGCCTCCGCTAAATCCGGAAAGTACCGGGTCAGATTTTTGCCCTGGCGTGACCATAAGCTCACGCGGTCACGATCGCGGAAGATCAAGACCCGGTAGCCGTCGAACTTCGGTTCGAAGAGCATCTGACCGGGTAGAGCAGCAGGCGCCGGAATGCCCTTCACGGCCTTCGCCAACACCACCTCCAGTGGCGGGCGAAGCGTCGACGGGAGGGCCTCACCAGAGCGATCCATGACCCAACACTAGGCCTCTGTCCTCGGTGAAAGTCGTCTCTGTCTCCTTGTCCAGCCGTGGAACCGAGAGCAGCACCCTATAAAGGATCGCGATCCGAAGCTTATATCCGGTGGACTTGTGCTTGGTCGATCCAACGAGCCAGCAAGCTGAAGGCTGCTAGTTGTTCTAGGGCAAGCTGCTCCTCGCCGCCGTGACTTTCCTGTGGCTTATGCATGCCAGGATTACGGATAGCTGTATAAAGCCCATCCGCGAAAGATCGAGCGCCCCGGTGAAGGTTCTGATACGTCTTACCCCCATCATCTTCTGTCAGCCTGAGTCGCGGCGCGCCTTCCTTTGGCGCATCCATTGAAAACGCCTCATTGAACAGCGCTGTCTCAGAGACATCCATGCGCCTAATCTTCGCTTGCGTCTCGGCATTGACACGGATAGCGGCCTGCATCACGGCCTGATGATAATGCCCTGTGTTCCAGTAGGATCGCCCGTTTTCCCAAGCCCAGGGGTGAAGATTGGCCGCGTCCATGTCCGGAGCGTTATCCCCTAGGTTTTCAGCGAGCTCTGCTGCCCTTTGCATTGCGGCTTTGGCTCTTGAGGCTTGGTCCCGGAGCCAAGCAAGTTTCGCGTCCTTCTCTGGCCGATCCTGTCCCCAACCGGGCAGAACACGATCAAGTATTTGTTCCACAACATGCGCACGCTGGGACGCTTCAGTCTGCGATCCCCGCATGCGTGTTCCAAGCACTACGACTCCTCCGCCGCTGTTGTCGTAGCCGACCTGGTCAGTCACGCGTAGGAACTGGTCGATTTCCTTGATTGCCCATTCATGGTTCAACTTGCTCATGCAAGCATCTTGCCCTGTCAGGCGGTCATCGCATCGAAGGCCAGCTTGCGCGTGCGAAAAAGTGCGCCGCCCATAAGCCGATCCCCTACCGGGCTGGTTGGAACGGCCAATGGTCTGGATAGGTGTAAGGAACTGCGACGACTTGGACTTCGTCCTCGTAGACAAGTCGGCCGGGGTTCCGGGTGCGAAGCACCATCCAGGGGATGTTGTTCCGGTCGAGTAGGTCTAGGTATGCAGCCGTCATATCGAGAAGTGTCGTGGAAGAGCCCTTCGTTTCTAAGTCCGTTGGCCATCGCGAAAACTCCTGGAAATCGTCCTCGGCGGTTAGGGACGGCGCTTTGATAACGAATGAACTCACCCATGCAAGCAGACTACGCACTCATAGGTCCGCCCTGTGATCACCTATCTCGGTGACGGATCCCTTACTGGTTGCCGGGAAAGGGATCAATACGGCTGTCCATCCTTATATGCCTGGGTCTAGAGTCTTAGCAATCCCACCGGAGGCTATATGGACAAAACGCAAGTTCTAGCCATCGTCTGCAGCCTGATACTTGGCTCGTTTGTCTGTGCCGGCATTCTTGCACTGACCCTGGGGACGGCAAGCAGCATGTTCTGGCCGACGTTGGTCGCCAGCATCACAGTTGTGGCGATCGTAGTGGTTCTGACCCAGAATGCGCGGAAGAGGCAATGAGACCGGTGCGAAGTAAATCGGAAGGGCAGCGACCAGGGGCAAAGGGCAGGCGGCCCCGTTGACGGATCCTTCCGCGGGGCACGCGAGCCGAGGTGCAAATTCCAAGGTCACGATGGACATCCGAATCCATCGGTGTGAAGCGAGTCCCCGCTGATGCGACCAGTTCAGCGTCGACTGGCGAAGTCGACGACGCCGATTCCCACCAAGATGCCAAGACTGATCAAAGCACTGCCAAAAAATACTATCGCTATGCGAAGCCACTTCAGGACCAACTGTTCGTGTGCTTTGAAAGGCGCCAGGGTGTGTACGCAGGAGAACAGGAAGCGCGCATAAAAGCCGCGTATGAGAATGATGACCACTCCAAGGACTATCAGCACCGTTGTGCTGTACGCAGTCATCATGCGCGTCCGTTGTTGAGAGCCCAAAGGAGGACGATTCCCAATCCAAAAAGGATTTGGGCTGTACCAACCATCCGGATCAATGGAATTTGTCTTCGCCGTTCCCACTCTTGGTCGAGGTCCGGTTTCAAGTAAGCCTTGCTCTGAGCGCCGAACTTTGCCAAGCGGGGCGCAATGAGCCAACCGAGGGCACCAAGTGCGGCGACGGCCAGGCCAGCGATCAACAACGGCGACATCAGTTCCCCCTTGAAGTTATGGCTGAGCCCGGTCTTTCACAGACTGCCATCAATGTACCCCTTCGGTTCTTACGTCCCGTCCCGCATACGGCCCTCAATCGTGCCACCAGCCGGTCCTCAACCGGCCGCGCCGCATGCGGCCGTCAGGGACGCACCGGAGGGATGGCGGCTAATTCCCGCATGAACCGCCCGCAAGGCTGTCCCGCGAAGGGGGCTTGAAAGCTACACAAGCGGATTGTCTAAAACTCTTGGGATCTGAGGTGTTCGGCGGCAGTCCGAGAGGCCGCTGCTTGACAGTGTTCAGTGAAGGTACGCCGCCTCAGCTCAAGGGCATGACGGCGGCCGCCGCAGGCATCGCGCTGATCAACACCATCGGCTCCATAGGGTCCTTCCTTGGCCCTTACGTCATGGGGCTCGGCCAGGACTGGACCGGCAACGTCATCGTTCCCCTCCTGTTCATCGCAGGCGTCGCGGTAGCCGGGGCACTGGCAGCCCTTGCCATCCCCCGCACCCGGACGAACCCGGAACATGTCGACGAAGGGTGTGAGACCGCCCTGAAACCGGCAAATCAAGGGAAAGCAGGTGTCCAGTAGTGAGCACCCTTTCCGAGACAGTCCGGACCGTGATGGCGGCCTACAACAACGGGAACCCGGAACCCCTGATCGCCACTTTTCACGACGACATTCAATACACCATCGTCGAAGTCGACAGGACATACCGGGGCCGAAAGGCAGTCAGCGCCCTGGCCCGCGAGGGGGCCGGACAAACCCGGTTTCACCTGCAGGATGTCACATCGCAGGGGCAATTGGTCGCCTTCACCTACGACCACCACAACCCTCTTGCCGGAATGAGCTACCACGGCCCAGGACTGGCCGTCCAAAAGTACGACGACGACGGGCGGCTGCTCGCACAATGGGCTTATAGAGCCTGAAAACCAACAAAGGACGACGGCGGGATTCCCGCCGTCGTCCTTTGTCATCCTGATCGCTGTTATCGCAGCCGCGGTCAAGATTTGTCAGCGCTACGCGCGCCAAGACGCCTCTGACCTGAGAAGACACTGTGCCCGAGGTGGGACTCGAACTACATTCGCGGCCTTGCAAACACTGCGAACCCGCGAAACATGCGGAATCCGACCCGTCCGAAGGCTCTACGCGGCAGTACGAGACCAAAAGTGCGGACATTGTCCACACCCGTTTTCGGAGATGGCAAAGTATTGCCGGGGCAGCAGATGCCGTGAACTTGGGCGGCAGAGTCCAGCAAGTCAATAGTTCCCGCGGCGACTCCGACGACACCAGTTCCGGGTAAGCCTCGGCATCCTCCTTGACAGTCGTCGCCGGCCTGGCCAACGCTCGGCCAACAAACGGACATCATCCTCATGGAAGTCGTACCGATCGACTACTTGAAGGGCATGCTCGAGGTCCCGGCATGCCGTCACGCGTCCTCATGGCGCCTGAGCAGATCAGACCCGTCCACTCAACTGCGGTCAGTCGAGTAGCGCTACGCCGAACTCCGCGACGACGGCGCGCAGTTCCCTGAGGTAGCGCTGCGCTTGGTCGGTAAGCGGAATCGCGGCGTGGCCGATCCAGCCGATCTCGATGCGTTCGTCAACCTCGAGCGGGATGGCGACGATCTCCGGGTCGAGCTGCCCGCTGATGATGCCCGTCGAGATCGTGTAACCGTGGAGCCCGATCATGAGGTTGAAGATCGTTGCGCGGTCGGAGACCCGGATCTCCTGCTTACTGGACAAGGTGGAGAGAATCTCCTCGGCAAAGTAAAAAGAGTTGTTCGCACCTTGATCGAAGGTCAGCCGCGGCAAGGCGGCAAGATCGTCCAGAGTCGCCCGCTCTTTTGACGCGAGCGGGTTCTTCCGTGAAATGAAAATGTGTGGATCGGCGAGGAACAGCGGAGAGAACGCGAGCCCGGATTCGCGGAGCAGCTTGTCGATGACCTTCCGGTTGAAATCGTTCCGGTAGAGGATGCCTATCTCGCTGCGGAGTGTCCGGACATCCTCGATGATGTCCCAGGTGCGGGACTCGCGGAGCGAGAACTCGTATTCGGCCACCTCAGTGGCCTTGACCATCCGGACGAAGGCGTCCACCGCGAACGAGTAGTGCTGCGTGGACACCCCAAGCAGACGTCGTGTCGGTGGCCTGCCAAGATAGCGCTGCTCGAGGAGGGCGAACTGCTCGACCACCTGTCTCGCGTAGCCGAGGAACTCTACCCCGTCGGCGGTGAGGGTGACCCCGCGGGCGGAGCGAACCAGGAGTGCACGGCCCACCCGTGCCTCAAGGTCCTTCATGGCAGCGGACATGGTCGGCTGCGCGACGTAGAGAAGATCGGCCGCGGCGGAGATCGACCCCTCAGCGGCAACTTCTATGAAGTAGCGGAGCTGCTGCAGGGTCAGTCCGGTCGAAATCTGGGCCATAGGAAGATTCTATATGAATGCATAGTAACGCCTAGTTACTTGATACCCCTTGAAAGGCTGCACCATGGATACATCCCCTTCGGAAAGGCCGTCTCCGGCCCATCAACGATTGGCAGCGCATGGCCGACGATTTCACCTTCAGCATTACCACCACCCGCTTCGACGAGGACTACTCCCCGTCGGAAGGCTCCCGGATCACGACGAACTTCGCCAACCTGGCACGTGGCGAGCACCGCCAGGAGAACCTCCGCAACGCCTTGACCATGATTCGGCGTCGTTTCAACGATCTCGCAGACTGGGACAACCCGGACCGGGACCGCTACACGCTCGAGCTTGAGATCGTTTCCGTGCAGATACAGTTCACCGCGGACGGTACGGATCAGCAGTTCCCGCTGTTCGAGGTTCTCGATATCCAGATCGTCGACCTGCTGAACGGGGTCCGCCACCAAGGGATCGTCGGCAACAACTTCTCCTCCTACGTCCGCGACTTCGACTTCAGCGTCGTACTGCCAGCGGCAGCAGCTGACTCGGGCAAGCCCACCGTACCCGAGGACTTCGGAGACCTTCACGGCAAGCTGTTCCAGCACTTCCTCGATTCCCCGGTATGCCGGGAACGCTTCCCGCAACCGCCAGTGGTCTGCATCAGCGTCTCCACGAGCAAGACGTACCGGCGAACCGGAAACCATCACCCGGTCCTGGGCGTCGAGTACCAGCAGGACGAGTTCTCGCTGACGGACGCGTACTTCGCAAAGATGGGGCTGCGGGTCCGCTACTTCATGCCCCGCGGCAGCGTGGCTCCCCTCGCCTTCTATTTCCGGGGCGACCTGCTCAACGACTACTCCAACCTGCAGCTCATCGGCACGATCAGCACCATGGAGACGTTCCAGAAGATCTACCGCCCGGAGGTCTACAACGCGAACTCCGCCGCCGCCGTCGTCTACCAGCCGAGCCTGGGCGAGCAGGATTTCTCGCGGACCCAGATCGCTTACGACCGCGTCGAGCGCGGTCAGCTCGCGGTCACGCAGGCGAAGTACACGGAGGAACACTTCATCACGCCCCACAAGGATCTGTTGGACCAGTGGACCGCCAACTACCCCGCTCTCGTCAACTGACCCTCGGAGAATCGCCAATCATGAACACACTTTTGCCCACCACCCTTGTCGGAAGCCTGCCGAAACCATCGTGGCTCGCACAGCCGGAGACTCTTTGGTCCCCGTGGAAGCTGGAGGGGGATGCGCTGCTCGAGGGCAAGCAGGACGCGCTGCGCATCGCCATCCACGAGCAGACCCGGCGCGGCATTGACATCGTCAGCGACGGCGAGCAAACCCGCCAGCACTTCGTCACGACGTTCATCGAGCATCTCGTCGGGGTGGACTTTGAACAGCGCAAGACCGTGCGCATCCGTGACCGTTACGACGCGAGCGTGCCAACCGTCGTCGGGCCGGTGCGCCGCGAACGGCCGGTATTCGTCGAAGACGCAAAATTCCTCCGCTCAACTACCGACAAGCCGATCAAATGGACTCTTCCCGGTCCGATGACGATGGTGGATACGCTTTACGATGACCACTACAAGAGCCGCGAGAAGCTGGCCTGGGAGTTCGCCGCGATCCTTAACCAGGAAGCGAAAGAACTCGAGGCGGCCGGCGTGGACATCATCCAGTTCGACGAGCCCGCGTTCAATGTCTTCCTCGATGAGGTCAAGGACTGGGGCGTGGCTGCGCTTGAGAGAGCGGCAGAAGGACTGCGTGCGGAGACCGCCGTGCACATCTGCTACGGCTACGGGATCAAGGCGAATAATGATTGGAAGGCGACGCTCGGCTCACAGTGGCGGCAGTACGAGGAAACGTTCCCGCTGCTCCAGAGCTCCAGCATCGACATCATCTCGCTGGAATCGCAGAACTCCCACGTGCCCATGGACCTCATCGAGCTCCTCCGCGGCAAGAAAGTCATGCTCGGGGCAATCGACGTCGCAAGCGAGACCATCGAGACCCCGGAGGAGGTCGCAGACACCCTCTGCAAGGCCCTGCAGTTCGTTGATGCGGACAAGCTCCTGCCCAGCTCGAACTGCGGCATGGCACCGTTCCCCCGGGATGTCGCACTGGCCAAGCTGAGTGCTCTCAGCGCAGGGACGACCATCGTTCGCGAAGAACTGGCCCGCTCCACCCCCAAGGTGTCATAACGGTGTTTCACGCCTACCCCGCAGACACTTGGCTCGAGGCTCCGCAGCAAAGCTTCCCGTCTTCCCTCTCGGCCGATGAGTTCAAAGCACTGTTCCGTGGGCACCCGGGAGGTGTCGCCGTCGTCACGGCCGATGCCGGCGAAGGGCCTGTGGCGCTGACGGTGTCCTCGGTCGTGTCGGTGAGTGCGGACCCTCCGTTGCTGATCTTCTCGGTCTCGGCACTGTCTTCTTCGTCCGAGGTGCTGTCGCGCGCCGAGACCGTCGTCGTGCACCTGCTGGACGCGCACGACGTCGACCTGGCCAAGTTGGGAGCGACCCCCGGTGCCGACCGTTTTGACCAGACGCACCGCTGGTCGGCCCTTGCAACCGGCGAAGCGGTGTATGACGATGTCCGCGCTTGGGTGCGCTGCGCCGTCATCGATCGCATGGAGGTGGGGACTTCCACCATCATCGCCGTTCACGCCCTGGAGTCCCGTGTGATGCGTGACGTCCAAGCGGGCGAACCCGGCGACGCTCTGGTTTACCACAACCGTTCATGGCACCGCCTGGGCGAGCATTCCAAGCTTGAAGGCTGAGCGCCGCGCCAACAATGCGAGGCAGGAAGCAGAACGGCTCACGACGGCGGAAGTATAACTGCCGCCATTCGCGCTTCGTGGTTGGCGGCATGGACGCACAGACGGCCAACGACCACGTCCTTGACGAGGGCCTGATTGACGATGACCAATAAGCATGTCCGAGGGGTGGTCATAGAGACCACCCCTCACGATGAAGGATTCCATAAACCATGACATCAGCCATAGCCAGCTCAGGTACTAAAACCACCTCTACTCGGCAAGAAAATGCGTCTCCGGAAAAGTTCCGACTGATGCTCATGATGGCCCTCACGCTCGTTACAGGTGTGGTCGACGCCGTCGGCTACCTTGGACTTGATCGCGTCTTCACCGGAAACATGACCGGCAACGTGGTAATTCTTGCGATGGCGTTGGCCGGGGCCGCGAACCTGCCAACTTTGGGCCCACTGGTAGCACTTGGCGCCTTTCTCCTCGGCGCTGCGGTCGCCGGATTTACGCTCCAGTCAAGCCCGAAAGGCTGGAACCGCAGGGTAACGCTCCTTCTCACAGCGGGTTGTATCGCGTTGACGGGAACCGCTGCCATCTCTCTCATCGTGGAAGACGTCGGCCACCAGTCCAGTCGTGTCATTGTTGCCGCCCTTATCGCCATGCACATGGGCTCCCAGGCCCTGATTGCGCGGCATTTGGGCGTACGAGACATGACCACAGTGGTCATTACGTCCACCATGACCTCCCTCGCCGGAGAGTCACTTGTGGGCAAGCAACGGCCCCGGTTACTCAACCGACGGCTGGGCGCTGTCCTCGCTATGTTCGCCGGGGCCGCCATCGGAGTACTCCTGCTCCAGATCCATCTCAGCGTCCCGATCGGCCTCGGCATCGCCATCACCGCCGCTGTGACGGTCCTGGGGAGACGCTGGCATTGATGCGGTACATTCCATCGGCTGTGCCTGCGCAGCCGACAAGCCTCCGGGAGGCCAACCTTGGCTCAACCAGAAGCAAATCCGATAAGGGCGCGAATCCGAGGGCACTACACCCTAATCGGACATCAGTCTGACCGTCCGACGGCGTCAGGTTAGAGTCGGATTACGGCCCCTTGGACACCGACTCCCAGCAGCGATATATCTCAAGCTGACCCTCCCACCTGCCTCGGGGAAGAGCGGCACACCGCCGAGTCCAACAGTCTTTCATCTGACGGCCCTGTGCTAAGTCACGGCAAGCGGGAATGCGAGAACTCGAACTCCCGGCCGGCGCCGGGCAGAGCATCAAATCAGACGTTAGTGTGGACAGTGTCCACACTTACTTTGGCTGGACAAAGCGATGAACGCAAGGTGCTTTTTGGGTCGTCGAAACCTCGCATCGGAGGCCGCGAATCAAACGCGCTGCGGTCATGTCGTCGTCTCTCCCCCGGCCCATGAATAGGTGTAAGCCACCCCGGGGCCCACCCGACAAGACCGGAAGCGAGGAACCGTACGACCCCATCAAACAGCACGCGGAGGGCCCACCAGCCAGGGTCCTGGACCCGCCACCCACACACCTGCATACCGCCCGCGGCGGCCAGGCTACAGCCCGCGACCCAACCCGTCAGGCGACGCGACCGCAAGCTTTGTACACACGCCAAAGCAAAATCGCCCCTGACGAGGCGATCTGTCGTGCCCGAGGTGGGACTCGAACCCACACACCTTTCGATACCGCATTTTGAGTGCGGCGCGTCTGCCAATTCCGCCACTCGGGCGCGGATTACGTGGAGCCGAAGTACGCCCACAGCTGACTGTGAGCAACGCGATCGCTTCACGTACGCGGAATTACTCTACATGCAGATAGGCTGAATTCCAGAATCGCGCCGCCGTCGCCGCAAACGAACCCCTGCAAGCCAAGTACAGCCGCGGTGGCACCTAAGATAGTGATGTCCCGCCGTACCTTTTCAAGGAGATCCCGTGACTGAACAGACGGAGTCCAAGCCCACGTCCCAGCCGGCGCGCCGCGTCATTGTGGCAGAGGATGAAACCCTCATCCGCCTCGACATCATCGAGATCCTGCGCGGTGAAGGCTACGACGTTGTGGGTGAGGCGGACAACGGCGAGAAGGCCGTCCAGCTCGCCGAGGAACTGAAGCCTGACCTGGTCCTCATGGACGTGAAGATGCCCGTCATGGACGGCATCTCCGCGGCCGAGAAAATCGTCAAGGCCCGCATCGCCCCCGTGGTGCTGCTGACCGCCTTCAGCCAGAAGGAACTGGTGGAGCGTGCCCGCGACGCCGGCGCCATGGCCTATGTGGTCAAGCCGTTCACGCCTGCTGACCTCATCCCGGCCCTGGAGATTGCACTCTCCCGCCACGAGGAAATCAAGGCCCTCGAAAGTGAAGTGTCGGACCTCCAGGAGCAGTTCGCCACCCGCAAGCTCGTCGAGCGCGCCAAGAGCCTGCTGACCACCAAGATGGGCCTGACGGAACCGGAAGCCTTCCGCTGGATCCAGAAGACCTCCATGGACCGCCGCCTCAGCATGCGCGAGGTCGCCGAAACCATCATCAACCAGGTCAACTAGCGCTTCGGCTGGCCCGCGGAAACGCACGACGGCGGGCCAGCCTCGCACAGGCAGGTCACCGAACCAGCCAACCACCACAACGAAAAAGGACCCCTGCCAACCGGCAGGGGTCCTTTTCGGTGAAGCCTAGGCCTGGGCGGCCTGGTTCTTCTTCTTCTTTTCCGGCCAGGGGCCGAGCTTTTCACGGTTGCTGCCGGGCTCGCCGCCCTGGCTGCCGGCATCGGCGAGGTCGCCCACCTTGTGGACCTTCAGCATGTTCGTGGAGCCGGCTTTTCCGGGAGGTGAACCGGCGGCAATGACCACCAGGTCGCCGTCGTCCACCAGGTCCATTTCCAGCAGGCTGCGGTCAACCTGGGACGTCATCTCATCGGTGTGCCCCACCATGGGGACCAGCACCGGCTGGATGCCCCAGGTCAGTGCGAGCTGGTTCCACACGTGCTCCACCGGGGTGAAGGCGAACACGGCCTTGATGGGCCGCAGGCGGGAGAGGCGCCGGGCGGAGTCGCCGGACTGGGTGAAGGTACAGATGTACTTCGCATCCAGCTGGTCGGCGATTTCGACGGCGGCACGCGTGATGGCGCCACCACGGGTCTTGGGCTTGGTCCCCAGCGGGGGAACGCGCTCCAGGCCATGCACTTCGGTGGACTCGATGATCCGGGCCATGGTCTTGACCGTCTCGATCGGGTACTTGCCCACGCTGGTCTCACCGGACAGCATGACGGCGTCAGCACCGTCCAGCACGGCGTTGGCGCAGTCGGACGCCTCTGCACGGGTGGGGCGCGGGTTGTCGATCATGGATTCCAGGACCTGGGTGGCCACGATGACCGGCTTGGCCCAGCGGCGTGCCAGCTCAACGGCGCGCTTCTGGACGATCGGCACTTCCTCCAGCGGCAGTTCCACGCCAAGGTCGCCACGAGCCACCATGATGGCGTCGAACGCGTCGATGATCTCGGGCAGCTGCTCCACGGCCTGCGGCTTTTCGATCTTGGCGATGACCGGCACGCGGCGGCCTTCCTCGTCCATGATCTCGTGCACGCGGGTGATGTCCGAGGCATCCCGGACGAACGAGAGCGCCACCAGGTCAACCCCGCGGCGGATGGCCCAGCGGAGGTCTTCCTCGTCTTTTTCGCTCAGTGCGGGGACGTTGACTGCCACGCCGGGGAGGTTGATGCCCTTGTTGTTGGACACCATGCCGCCGACGGTCACCTCGGCGACCACCTTGACGTCGTCGACCTCGATGGCGCGCAGCGCCACCTTGCCGTCGTCGATCAGCAGGGCGTCGCCCACGTTGACGTCCTCGGTGAGGCTCTTCAGCGTGGTGGAGCAAATGTCCTTGGTGCCGGGAACATCCTCAGTGGTGATGGTGAAGATGTCGCCAACAGCGAGGGCGTGCGGGCCGTCAACGAAGCGGCCCAGGCGGATCTTGGGACCCTGCAGGTCGGCCATGATGGCCACTGCCTTGCTCAGGTCGGACGCGGCCTTGCGGACGTTCTCGTAGGTGTTGTCATGCACGGTGTAGTCACCGTGGCTCATGTTCATGCGGGCGACGTCAACGCCGGCCTCCAGCACCGCGAGGGTGTTTTCGTAGCTGGCAATTGCCGGGCCGAACGTAGCCACAATTTTTGCGCGTCTCATATACCTACCCTATTGGTCTCTTGCATTGGTTAAGTTGTCTGCGAGGTGAACCCTCGATGCATCCCCCGGGACAGCGGTCAGAGGACAGCGATGGCGCGGTCCGTTGGCGCGACGGGTGCAGGAAGGATGGTGCTTCCCATCAGGTACTTGTCCACCGCGGCGGCGGCGGCGCGGCCTTCGGCGATGGCCCACACGATCAGGGACTGCCCGCGGCCGGCGTCACCGGCAACGAACACACCCTCGGTGTTGGTCATGTAGTAGCCGTCGCGTGCCACGTTGCCGCGGCCGTCGAATTCAGCGTGCACCTGTTCGGTGATGCCGGCAGGTTCGGCGCCGGTGAAGCCCAGGGACAGGAACACCAGGTCGGCGGGGATGATCCGCTCGGTGCCGGCCTTGGGGAGCCGCTTGCCGTCCACGAACTCGGTCTCGGCCACCTTGACCCCGGTGAGCTTGCCGTTTTCGCCCACGAACTCGACGGTGGAGGCGAGGTAGGTGCGTTCGCCGCCTTCCTCGTGTGCGCTGGCCATCTCGAAGAGGGTGGGGAACGTCGGCCACGGCTGGTGGCTGGCCCGCTCGGCCGGCGGCTGCTTGCCGATGGCCAGGGTGGTGACGGAGGCGGCGCCGTGGCGATGGGCGGTGCCCAGGCAGTCGGCACCGGTATCGCCGCCGCCCAGGATCACCACGTGCTTGCCGTGGGCGTTGATCTGGTTCTCGATGGTTTCCCCGGCCACCGCGCGGTTGGCGGGCACCAGGTAGTCCATGGCGAAGTGGACGCCGTCCAGGTCGCGGCCCGGGATGGGCAGGTCACGCGGAACGGTGGCACCCGTGCACACCACGACGGCGTCGTAGCGCCTGCGCAGCTGCTCCCAGGTGACGTCGGTGCCCACGGACACGCCGGTCCGGAACCGGGTGCCTTCCGCCTTCATCTGCTCGACGCGGCGGTCCACCTGCTCTTTTTCCATCTTGAAGTCGGGGATGCCGTACCGCAGGAGGCCGCCGATCTTGTCGTCCCGCTCGTAGACGGCAACGGTGTGGCCCACCCGGGTGAGCTGCTGGGCGACGGCCAGGCCGGCGGGGCCGGAGCCGACCACCGCAACAGTCTTGCCGGTGAGGCGGGCCGGCGGCAGCGGGTTGACCCACCCGTTGTCCCAGGCCTCGTCGATGATCGAAACTTCCACCTGCTTGATGGTCACGGCGGGCTGGTTGATCCCCAGCACGCAGGACGCCTCGCAGGGCGCCGGGCAGAGCCGGCCGGTGAACTCGGGGAAGTTGTTCGTGGCGTGCAGGCGCTCGATTGCCTCATCGCCCTTGTCCCGCCACATGAGGTCGTTCCACTCGGGGATGAGGTTGCCCAGCGGGCAGCCCTGGTGGCAGAAGGGAACACCACAGTCCATGCAGCGTCCGGCCTGGGCTTTCAGCGTGCCCTTTTCCTGCGCCTCGTAGACCTCTTTCCAGTCCATGATGCGGACAGGAACGGGGCGGCGTGGCTGGGTTTCACGCTGGCGTACTTTCAGAAATCCGCGTGGATCAGCCACCGGTAACCTCCAGGATTCGAGACCATACTTCTTCGCCGTCGGGGTCAAGGCCCTCTTCGATGGCGTCGAGACGGGTTTGCAGCACGGCCGCGTAGTCGCGCGGCAGCACCTTGGTGATGCGGGCGGCGGTGTCATCGAAGTTCTCGAGGAGGCGTGCCGCCAGCTGGGAGTCAGTTTCTTCCACGTGCTTGACCAGCAGGCCGTGGACGATGTCGCGGTCCTCGGAGTCCAGCTCGCGCAGCTGCAGTTCGCCGGACTCCAGCGCCTGCTTGTTGACGCGGGTGGTCCGCAGGTCCAGGACGTAGGCGGTACCGCCGGACATGCCCGCGCCGAAGTTGCGGCCGGTGCGCCCGATGATCAGCGTCTGGCCGCCGGTCATGTACTCGCAGCCATGGTCGCCAATGCCTTCGACGACGGCGGTGGCACCGGAGTTGCGCACCAGGAAGCGTTCGCCCACCTGGCCGCGCAGGAACATCTCACCGCTGGTGGCGCCGTAGCCGATCACGTTGCCGGCAATGACGTTGGTCTCCGCCTTGAACACGTTGGTACGGTCCGGACGGACGATGATCCGGCCGCCGGACAGGCCCTTGCCCACGTAGTCGTTCGAGTCGCCGTACAGCCGCAGCGTGATGCCCGCGGGCAGGAAGGCGCCCAGGGACTGGCCCGCGGTGCCGTTCAGCGTGACGTCGATGGTGTCCGTGGCCAGGACATCGGTACCGAAGGTCTTGGTGACGACGTGGCCCAGCATGGTGCCCACCGAACGGTCGGTGTTGATGACGTCCACGGTGATCTTCACCGGGCTGCGGTCGGTCAGGGCCTCGGTGGCCATGGTGATCAGGCGCTGGTCGAAGTGCTTGTCCAGCTCGTGGTTCTGGCCGGTCATGTTCCGCAGCGGCGCGTCGTCGTCGAACTCCAGGCCGTGCAGGATCGGGTCCAGGTCCAGGCCGTCGGCCTTCCAGTGGTCCACCGCGTCGCGGGTGTCCAGGACCTCGGCGTGGCCGATGGCCTCCTCGAGGCTCCGGAATCCAAGCTCGGCGAGGATTTCGCGGACTTCCTCGGCGAGGAACTCGAAGAAGTTGACCACGAATTCCGGCTTGCCGCTGAAGCGGGCCCGCAGCTCGGGGTTCTGCGTGGCGACGCCCACGGGGCAGGTGTCCAGGTGGCAGACGCGCATCATGATGCATCCTTCCACCACGAGCGGGGCGGTGGCGAAACCGAACTCCTCGCCGCCCAGCAGGGCAGCGATGACAACGTCGCGGCCGGTCTTGAGCTGGCCGTCCACCTGCACCACCACGCGGTCGCGCAGGCCGTTGAGCATGAGCGTCTGCTGGGTCTCGGCCAGGCCAAGTTCCCAGGGAACACCGGCGTGCTTGAGCGAGTTCAGCGGCGAGGCGCCGGTGCCGCCGTCATGTCCGGAGACAAGGACGACGTCGGCCTTCGCCTTGGTCACGCCGGACGCCACGGTGCCGATCCCCACTTCGGAGACGAGCTTTACGTGGACACGGGCCGAGGGGTTGGCACGCTTGGCATCGTAGATGAGCTGCGCCAGGTCCTCGATCGAGTAGATGTCGTGGTGCGGGGGCGGGGAGATCAGCCCGACGCCGGGGGTTGAGTGCCGCGTGCGGGCAACCCACGGGTAGACCTTCTGCGCCATCAGCTGGCCGCCTTCGCCGGGCTTGGCACCCTGCGCCATCTTGATCTGGATGTCGTCGGCGTTGGTCAGGTAGAGGCTGGTCACGCCGAAACGGCCGGACGCGATCTGCTTGACGGCAGAGCGCCGCTTCGGGTCGAGCAGGCGGTCCACGTCCTCGCCGCCCTCACCGGTGTTGGACTTGCCGCCCAGCTGGTTCATGGCGATGGCCAGCGTCTCGTGGGCCTCCTGGGAGATGGAGCCGTAGCTCATCGCACCGGTGGAGAACCGCTTGACGATGCTGGAGACGGGCTCCACTTCCTCAAGGGGAACGGACGGGCGCTCATTCTTGAACTTGAGCAGGCCTCGGAGGGTCATGAGGTTGGTGGACTGGTCGTCCACTCCCCTGGTGTACGCCTTGAAGATGTCGTAGCGGCGCTCACGCGTGGCGTGCTGCAACCGGAAGACGGTCTCCGGGTTGAACAGGTGCGGCTCGCCGTCGCGGCGCCACTGGTACTCGCCGCCGCCCAGGAGCGGACGGTGCGGCTGTTCGATGCCGCCCTCCGGGTAGGCCATCTGGTGGCGAGCGGAGACCTCGGCAGCGATGACGTCCAGGCCCACGCCGCCCAGCTGGGAGTGCGTGCCGGCGAAGAATTCGTCCACCAGTTCCTGGCCCAGGCCCAGGGCCTCGAAGGTCTGGGCGCCGGTGTAGGAGGCCACCGTGGAGATGCCCATCTTGGACATGATCTTCAGGACGCCTTTGCCCAGGCCCTTGATGAGGTTGTAGACGCCGTCCTGCGGGGTCACCCCGGTGACGTCGCCGGCCGCGATGAGCTGCTCCACGGATTCCATGGCCAGGTACGGGTTGACGGCGGAGGCGCCGTAGCCGATCAGGACGGCCACGTGGTGCGTCTCGCGGACGTCGCCGGCCTCGACCACCAGGGCGGTCTTGGTGCGGTTGGCGCTGCGCAGCAGGTGGTGGTGCACGGCGCTGACCAGCAGCAGCGACGGGATGGGCGCCCACTGGGCGTTGGAGTCACGGTCGGACAGCACGATGTACTGGACACCGCGGTTGATCGCACCGGAGACCTGCTCGCAGATTTCGGTGAGCCGGGCGCGGAGCGCATTCTCGCCGCCTTCGGGGCGGTACAGGCCGCGGACCTTCATGGCCACGCGGTTGCCGTCGGCGTCCTCGATGTTGGCGATCTTGGCGAGCTGGTCGTTGTTGATCACCGGGAAGGGCAGCTGGACCTGCGGCTGGCGGACCTGCTTGGTGTCCAGGAGGTTGCCGTTGGGTCCGATGGCGCAGGTCAGCGACGTGACCAGTTCTTCACGGATGGCATCCAGCGGCGGGTTGGTGACCTGCGCGAAGGACTGCACGAAGTAGTCGAAGAGCAGGCGGGGGCGCTTGGACAGCACGGCCACCGGGGTATCGGAACCCATGGCGCCCAGGGGCTCGGCGCCGGTGCGGGCCATGGGGCCCAGCAGGATCTTCAGTTCCTCGGTGGTGTAGCCGAAGGTGCGCTGGCGGATGTTGACGGAAGCGGCGGTGTGCACCACGTGTTCGCGCTCGGGCAGGTCGTTGAGGTCGATCAGGTTGTCTTTGACCCACTCGGCCCACGGGTTGGCCGCGGCCACTTCGGCCTTGACTTCTTCGTCGTCGATGATGCGGCCGGCCTCGGTGTCCACCAGGAACATCTTGCCCGGGGACACACGGCCCTTCTTGACCACCTTGGAGGGTTCGACGTCGATCACGCCCACCTCGGAGGCGAAGACGATCAGACCGTCCTCAGTGATCCAGAAGCGGCCGGGACGCAGTCCGTTGCGGTCCAGGGTGGCGCCCACCAGGTTGCCGTCGGTGAAGGAAACAGCGGCGGGGCCGTCCCAGGGTTCCATCAGCAGCGAGTGGTACTCGTAGAAGGCGCGGCGGGCCGGATCCATGGTGGCGTGGTTTTCCCAGGCCTCAGGGATCATCATCATGATCGAGTGCGTGATGGGGCGGCCGGACAGCCACAGCAGTTCCGCTACCTCGTCAAAGGAGGCGGAGTCGGAGGCGCCGGGGGTGCAGATGGGGTACAGCTCTTCCGGCGAGTCACCCAGCAGCGGGTTGGCAAGCTGGGACTGCCGGGCGCGCATCCAGTTCCGGTTGCCCTTGACGGTGTTGATTTCACCGTTGTGGGCGATGGTCCGGAACGGCTGCGCGAGCGGCCAGGACGGGAAGGTGTTGGTGGAGAAGCGTGAGTGGACGATCGCGAGCTTGGTCTTGAAGCGCTTGTCCGACAGGTCCGGGTAGAACGGCTCCAGCTGGGCGGTGGTGAGCATGCCCTTGTAGACGATGGTGCGCGAGGACAGCGACGGGAAGTACACGCCGAACTTGTTCTGGGCGCGCTTGCGGATGCGCCAGGCGCGGGAGTCCAGTTCGTTGCGGTCCAGTTCCTCACCGGTGGCGGATGCCAGGAACGGCTGGGAGAAGTAAGGCATGCAGGCACGGGCCATGGCGCCCACGAGGTCGGCGACTACCGGCACTTCGCGCCAGCCGAGGACCTTCAGGCCCTCGTCGGCGGCCAGTCCCTCGATGCCTGCCTTGGCGGCGTCGGCCTCCCGCTGCTCGGCAGGAAGGAACGCGGTGCCGGCAACGTACTGGCCTGGGGCCGGCAGCTCGAATTCGGTGACGGCCCGGAAGAACTCGTCGGGGATCTGCATGAGCAGGCCCGCGCCGTCGCCGGTTCCCTCGTCGGCGCCCACGGCACCGCGGTGCTCAAGGTTGCGCAGCGCGGTGAGGGCGGCATCGACGATGTCGTACCCGGGTTCGCCGCGAAGGGTGGCGATGATGGCGAGGCCGCACGCGTCCTTTTCCTGTTCCGGGTTGTACAGCCCGGCGGCCTCCGGCATGGCGGCGAAGCGCTTGAACGGCGACAGTGCAGCCCCGGGCTGATCCGGTTCGGACCAGCTGGGAGTGTTAAGAGTTTGGGTCATGGGAGACGTCCTTCCTCCTGATCGTGCGTATGGAAGGGACACCGTTGGCCCCACTCGTCGGCGCCGTTGCAAGGGCACAACAAAGTGTTGATTACTGGAAATTGTAGGTCAGCGCAGCCTGCTGAACTAACGGTTACGCAGGCCCCTGCCCGGGGCAACACCGGACAGCAGCTTCACGCTGTACGGACGGTGCCCCATGCCACGACGTTGTGGTTTCGGGCTCTTCGAGCGGTGGCTCTACTGCCCTGCCTGGCCGGCGCCCTACTTGCCGGTGCCGGCCTCCGGTGCGGGTTCCGTGGCTGTGCTGCCGGAGTGTCCGGCAGCCGTCGCATCCGCTCCGGGCTTTCGGCCGGCCGGTGCCGCCTCGGCTTCTTCCGTGGGGTCGGAAGCATGCCTGGAACCGCTGTGGTTATCAGGGAGATTACCACGCGAATCACTATCTGAGACAACATTGTCCGGATCACGGACCTCTGTGACTGTCCCGGCATGTGGTCCCGTTGTCACGGCCTTGTCCGGTTCGCGGCCCGCAAGGTACACGGTGTCAGGATCCGGCCGGCCCTTGAGGCCCAGCAGAATGAAGGCGGTTAGGGCTGCCAGGAACACAAAGATGCTGGTCCAGACGTTGAGCCTGGTGGTGATGCCAAGGATGCTGATCTGTTCGGCATCGTCGATGCGCATCGCTTCAATCCAGACGCGGCCCAGCGTGTAGTACATGGCGTACAGCCAGAAGAGCCTGCTCCGGCGGAAGGTGAAGCGCCGGTCCAGGGCCAGCAGTATCAGGACGCCGGCCAGGTTCCACAGCGACTCGTAAAGGAACGTGGGGTGGAAGAGGGTGTCGGCGGGCATGCCGGCCGGAAAGTTGGGGTTGTTCGCGTCAATCTGCAGGCCCCACGGCAGGGTGGTGGGGCCGCCGAATAGTTCCTGGTTGAAGTAGTTGCCCCACCGGCCAATGGCCTGTGCCAGGAGCAGTCCCGGCGCTGCGGCATCGACGAAGGCGCTCAGCTTGACGCCGCTGCGGCGGCACCCGATCCAGGCACCCACCGCACCGAGCACGACGGCGCCCCAGATTCCCAGGCCACCCCGCTGGATCTGCGGGATCAGGGAGAGGTCTCCGGTGCCGTCGAAGCCGGGGCCGAAGTAGGCGTCCGGGGATGAGACCACGTGGTAAAGCCGGCCGCCGATGATGCCAAAGGGGATGGCCCAGATGACGATGTCCCAGACGCTGCCTTCAGGGGCACCACGCTTGGCCCAGCGGACGGACGTCAGCCACAGGCCTACGACGATGCCAGCCAGGATGCACAGCGCGTAGGCGTGGATCCGCAGGCTGCCCCACGGGAGGGGGATGTCGAAGCCGGACCAGTCCGGGCTGGGGATGCTGGCGGACACCAACGTGGGTGCCAGGGCGGTTGCCTGAAGGAGCGGCTGCATTGGCTACGCCCCGGTTTCCTGCGTGAGGCCGGATTCCCGGGTCAGCCCGGTGGCGAGGTCCTTGGTGAGGGCGCCGACGGCGTCCACTCCCCCGTCGCGGAGGGCGGCCACCAGGGCCGTGCCCACGATGACGCCTTCCGCGTAGGCTGCGATTTCGCGGACCTGGTCAGCGGTGGAGACGCCAAGCCCCACGCAGACGCGTTCGGCGCCTGCACCGTGCGCTGCCGCCACAACATCCTTGGCGGCCGTACTGACGGATGTCCGTGCGCCCGTCACCCCCATGATGGATACGGCGTAGACGAACCCGCGGCTCGCGTCCACGGTGCGCTGCATGCGCTCCGGCGTCGAGGACGGTGCCACCAGGAACACCCGGTCCAGGCCGTACTTGTCAGAGGCTGCCATCCATTCGGCGGCTTCGTCCGGAATGAGGTCCGGGGTGATGAGCCCTGCGCCGCCGGCTTCGGCGAGCCGGCGCGAGAACTCATCCACGCCCATGCGGACCACGGGGTTCCAGTAGGTCATGACCAGGACGGCAGCATCGGTCCTGCTGGTGATGCCGGCGACGACGTCGAACACCTGGCTGACGTGGAAGCCCTTGGCCAGGGCCTCTGTGGTGGCGGCCTGGATGACCTGTCCGTCCATGACCGGATCCGAGTAGGGGATGCCGATTTCGATCAGGTCGGCTCCGTTCTCCGCCAGGGCGATGCCTGCGGCGATGGTTTCCTCCACGCTGGGGTAGCCGGCGGGAAGGTAGCCGATGAGCGCCGAGCGCCCCTGGGAACGGGCCCTGTCGATCGCTGCTGCCGACTTACTGGCCGTCTCAGCCTGGTTGGCCATGTCTGCGCTGCTCACAGCTGCTCCCCCTCTTTGCCGATTTCCGATTCGGCGGAATTTTTGTCCAACAGGTCAAACCATTCGGCGGCGGTGGCCACGTCCTTGTCACCGCGTCCGGACAGGTTGACGATGATGATCTTTTCGCCGGCGGAAGCGGCGTCCTCGGCGGCAAGCCGCTGGCCCACCTTGATGGCTCCGGCCAGCGCATGCGAGGACTCGATGGCGGGGATGATGCCCTCGGTGCGGCACAGGAGCCGGAAGGCGTCCATCGCTTCGCCGTCGGTGATGGGCTCGTAGCTGACCCGCCCGATATCGGCCAGGTAGGAGTGCTCCGGGCCGACCCCGGGGTAGTCCAGTCCGGCGGAGATCGAGTGCGACTCGATGGTCTGCCCGTCGTCGTCCTGCATCAGGTAGGAGCGTGCACCATGGAGCACCCCGGGCTTGCCCAGGGTAATGGTGGCGGCGTGCCGGCCGGTCTCCACGCCTTCGCCGCCGGCCTCGAACCCGTAGATCTTCACGCTGGGATCATCCAGGAACCCGTGGAAGATGCCGATGGCGTTGGAGCCGCCGCCAATGCAGGCGCAGACAGCGTCCGGGAGCCGGCCCTCCTGCTCGAGGATCTGGGCGCGGGCTTCCTCGCCGATGACCTCGTGGAAGTAGCGGACCATGGCGGGGAACGGGTGGGCTCCGGCGGCGGTGCCCAGCAGGTAGTGGGTGGTGGAAACGTTGGCTACCCAGTCCCGGAGGGCATCGTTGATGGCGTCCTTGAGGGTCTGGGACCCGCTGGTCACGGGAATGACCTTGGCCCCCAGCAGCTCCATGCGGGCAACGTTCAGCGCCTGGCGGCGGCAGTCCTCGGCACCCATGTACACCACGCACTCCAGGCCCATGAGGGCGGCGGCGGTGGCACTGGCCACGCCGTGCTGGCCGGCGCCGGTCTCGGCGATGATGCGGGTCTTGCCCATGCGCTTGGCGAGCAGGGCCTGGCCCAGGACGTTGTTGATCTTGTGCGAGCCCGTGTGGTTGAGGTCCTCGCGCTTGAGGAACACCCGCACTCCCCCGGCGTGCTGGGAGAACCGCTTGGCTTCCGTGAGCAGGGACGGGCGGCCGGAGTAGTTCTTGTTCAGGTCCGCGATCTGGGCCCGGAACTCGGGGTCGTCCTTGGCCTTGTTGAAGGTCTCTTCAAGTTCGTCCAGGGCGGCGATGAGGGACTCGGGCATCCATCGGCCGCCGTAGTTGCCGAAGTACGGCCCCGGGGCGTGGCGGAGGGATCCCCCCTGCAGGAATGCTTCCGCGGTGGTGTTGTCAGCGTTTCCTGAGGGTGCTTCAGCCATCAGTCCTGTCCTGTTCGAAGTTGGTGGTCAAAAAGTGAGCAGTTCCGGTACCGGGCCGGAACGGGTGCCTGTCCCGCGGGCCAGCGTGCTGCTGCCCCGCAGGAGGCTCGATGGTGCGTGCCTTAGCTGCGGGCAGCGATGGCGGCGGCGCCGGCGGCAGTGAACTCGGCGATGCGTTCCCGCGGCGTGGCGTGGCTTACCAGGGCCTCGCCCACCAGTATGGCGTTGGCGCCGCTGGCGGCGTAATGCGTGACGTCGTCCGCGTCGCGGACGCCTGATTCGGCAACCACGACGGCCTCGGCGGGGATCATTCCTGCCAGGGAGGCAAAAACGGAACGGTCGACGTCGAGCGTTTTCAGGTTGCGCACATTGACGCCGATGATCCGGGCGTTGGCCGCGACGGCCCGCTCGATTTCTTCCTCCGTGTGCGTCTCCACCAGCACGTTCATGCCGAGCTCGCGGCTGAGGGCGCTGAACTCCGTGAGCTGGGCGTCGGAAAGCGCGGCCACGATGAGCAGGATGAGGTCGGCACCGTGGGCACGGGCCTCCCAGATCTGGTACTCGTCGAGCGTGAAGTCCTTGCGCAGCAGCGGGATGTCGACGGCGGCGCGCACGGCGTCGAGGTCGGCCAGGGACCCGTTGAAGCGGCGCTGTTCGGTGAGGACGCTGATGACGGAGGCACCGCCGTCGGCGTACTGCCGGGCGAGCGACGCCGGATCCCCGATGCTGGCGAGATCGCCCTTGGAGGGGCTCCGGCGCTTGATTTCGGCGATGACTTTCAGCTGTTCCCGGGTTGGGGAGGTTCCGCCGAGGGCCGCCCAGGCATCGCGGGCGGGTGCCGCTGCCTGGGCCAGGTCCTTCAGCTCAGCCAGGGAAACGAGCCGCTTCCTGGCCTCCATATCCTCCCTGACACCGGCGTTGATGTCGTCGAGAACAGTCGCCATCAGTGGCCGGAGTTCTTCAGCTTGCTGCCTTCGACGCCGTAGCCTGCCTTGCGCATGACGTAACCGAGGATCAGGCCGATGACCATGACGACGGCGCCGCCGATGAAGATGGGGGTGCTGGCGATGACGAAGGCGATGGCTGCGATGAGGGCGCCGACGAGCATGACGATGACGCAGGTCCATGCTGCCGGGCTGTTGCCGTGGCCCAGTTCCTGGCTGTGGTCAATGGCGCCCGGGGCAACCTGGCGGGTGCCGGGCTTGGAAACGGACGCAGGTGCTTTGCTCATGGAAAATCTCCTCAGGGTGGATACTGCTTACATTCTGCCATTTTTTGGCCGCCGACCGCGTACCGCTGGGCCCGACGCCCGCGCCGGCGGTGGTGGCCGCAGGCCTTACGTTGGGTCCTCGCCGCGGGAAAGCCGGTCCCAGCTGTCAATCTCGTCCACCGGTCCTGCCGCTGGAGCGGTTCCCGGGGCGCCGGGCGCGTCATATTTGGTGCGCGCCTTCCAGTAACGGGACGCCGGCAGGATCAGGAGCGCTGCCAGCGCCAGGAGGCAGCCGGCGACGACGGCGAGGACCGGAAAGGGAGTGAGCTCCACGTGCGCCTGGCTGCCGGAGATCCCGGTGGCGCCTGCAATGGTTCCCTGCGCGGCCGAGAGCGGGTCCGCCAGGACCGTTGCCGCGGCGGTGACCACGCCGGCTGAGGCCAGGACGATGATGGCGGTGATGACCCACCGTGCGATCCTGCCGGCGATGGCAGCTGCCAGTCCCCCGGCAAGGGCCACCAGGGCCAGGGCCGTGACGGTGGTGGCGGCCTTGCTGCCCTGCACCTGGATGGCACTTTGGGTGGCGGCAGCCTGGCCCACCTGGTTGGGGTCCAGGGTGGCAGTCATCCAGGTCTGGGTGGTGGTGCCGAAGGCGGCCAGCGCGAGGAGGGCGATCAGCAGCACCAGCGTCGACTTGCGTGCCCACACCGGCGTGCTGCGGTTCTTCCGCGCCTTCCCTGCCTTGCCGGCCGTGCCCTCAGTTACTCCGGACTCCGGCATCAGGAATCCGTCCCGCCGGGCAGGGATTCCGCCGAAATGTTGTGCAGCGATCCGGCGGTGTGGACTGCGCGCAGCGGGGCGGCAGCCTTGTTGACGGTTTCCATGGCCTCGGTGGGGTTCACCGAGTCCGCCACGATCCCGCCGCCGGCCTGGACGTAGGCGCGCCCTTCCCGGAGCAGCGCGGACCTGATGGCGATGGCCATGTCCATGTCCCCGGCGAAGTCGAGGTAGCCCACCACGCCGCCGTAGATGCCGCGGCGGTGCGGTTCCAGTTCATCGAGGAGGCGCAGCGCCCTGGGCTTGGGGGCTCCGGAGAGCGTGCCGGCCGGGAACGTGGCCTTCAGGACGTCGTAAGCCTTGGCCTGCGGGGCGAGCTGCCCCACCACGGTGGATACCAGGTGCATGATGTGGCTGAAGCGCTCCACCTCCATGAACTGGGTGACATCCACCGTGCCGGCAACGCAGACCTTGGAGAGGTCGTTGCGGGACAGGTCCACCAGCATCAGGTGCTCGGCGCGTTCCTTCTGGTCCGCCAGCAGTTCCTCGGCCAGGGCCTTGTCCGCTTCGACCGTCTTGCCGCGGGGGCGGGAGCCGGCGATGGGGTGGGTGATGACTTCCTCGCCCGTGACCGTCACCAGCGCTTCCGGGGAGGACCCGACGATGGAGTATTCGCGGCCCTCGGCGTCTTCGAGGCTGAAGATGTACATGTACGGGCTGGGGTTGGTGTTCCGGAGCACGCGGTAGACGTCCAGGGCGGATGCGTTGCACTCCATCTCGAAGCGGCGCGAGATCACCACCTGGAAGACTTCGCCGTCGACAATGGCTTCCTTGCCTCGGTCCAGGGCCGCCAGGTATTCGGCTTCATCCCAGCGTTCCTGGACGCTCGAGGCGAAGTCCAGGGCAGCGGGTGCCAGCACGGACACAGGCTGCACCACGGGAGCGCTGATCCTGGCCAGGAGTTCCTTGACCCGGGCCACGGCGTCGTGCCAGGCCTCATCGACGCGCTCGGAGCTGTTGTCGAAGTTGATGGCGTTGGCGATCAGCAGGACCGTGCCGTCCACGTTGTCGTGCACCGCCATGTCCGTGACCAGGTTCAGGGCCATCTCGGGCAGGTGCAGATCGTCCTCCGGCGGACTGACCAGACGCTCCCAGTGCCGGACGGTTTCCCAGCCGAGGAAGCCCACCAGGCCGGAGGTGAACGGCGGCAGTCCCTCGAAGCGGTCCGTGCGCAGGGCGTCGATGGTGTCGCGGATGGCGTCCACCGGACTGCCGCTGACCGGCACCCCGGCGGGCGGCTCGCCCAGCCAGTGCGCCTGGCCGTCCTTGGTGGTGAGCGTGGCGCGGGACCTGGCACCGATGAAGGAGTAGCGTGACCAGGCTCCGCCCACGGCAGCCGATTCCATGAGGAAGGTGCCGGGCTGCCCCTGGGCCAGCTTCCGGTACAGGCCGATGGGGGTTTCGGCGTCGGCGAGGACCTTGAGCCGGACGGGAATGACGCGGCTGTGGCCGGCGAGTTCCCGGAACTCCTCAAGGCTTGGGCTGATGGTTCCGAGGTCCTGCATGGCTGTGCTTGTCCGCCTGTTCTTCAAAAAGGGCCGGCGTTGCCGGCACCTTGGTTGTGCTTTGCTGGGATGGCCGCCGCCGGGTGGAAACGCCGGCCGGGCTGCGGCTGCCGCCTACCCTGCCTGGCCGGCCACCACGTCGAGGTCCCTGCCGTCGAAGCAGGTCCGGGTGCCGGTGTGGCAGGCAGCGCCCACCTGGTCGACGCGCACCAGCAGTGCGTCGCCGTCGCAGTCCATGGCCACGGATTTGACCCACTGGACGTGCCCCGAGGTGTCCCCCTTGCGCCAGTACTCCTGGCGGGAGCGGGAGTAGAACGTCACGCGGCCGGTGGTCATGGTGCGGTGGAGGGCTTCGTCGTCCATCCAGCCAAGCATGAGCACTTCGTTCGTGTCGTACTGCTGCACCACAGCGGCCACCAGGCCTGCACCGTCGCGCTTGAGCGCGGCGGCCACCTCCTCGGGAAGCGGGCTTGCCGGCGGGGCGGATTCAACGGAAGGCGCCGGCACGGACTGCACGGACGCGGACACGGCGGATCCTGCGGTTTGGACGGGGGTTGGCTGCTCAGACATCGGGTCAAGTCTAGTGCCTTCCCCGGGCCGGTCTCCTGTTGTGAACAACGGCACGCCACCGGCCGCCGCAGTGCTGCCCATCTCCACACCACTCGTGCTAGTTTCACAAGTGATGCATTTCGTCGAACCGTCCCGAGAAGTCCTGGCCGAAACCCTGCTTGCGGCCGGCCCTGATGCGCCCACGCTGTGCAAGGGCTGGCGTACCAGGGACCTTGCCGCGCACCTTTACCTGCGCGAGCGGAAGGCCGCCGTCGGGCTCGGTTTGATCATCAAGCGCCTGGCCAAGGCCTCGGACCAGGCCACCGCAAAGCTGGCCGCCAAGCTCACCAGCAACGAGGACTACGCCCGGCTGGTGAACACCTTCCGCGCCGGGCCGCCGGCCCTCTCCCCGATGAGCATCCGGGCGCTGGACGAAAGCGCCAACCTGATCGAGTACTTCGTGCACACGGAGGACGTCCGGCGCGCCGTGGACCGGTGGGCCCCCCGGGCACTGGACGAGGCTTACTCGGACGCGCTCTGGGACGAACTGGTTAAGCGCGCCGCCATCCTTTACCGCGGCGTGGACCTGGGCATTGTCCTGGTCCGCCCGTCCGGGCCGCGGCACGTAGCCAAGCGTGCGCCTGTTTCGGTGGCCATCGTCGGCGAGCCGGGCGAGCTGCTGATGCACGCCCACGGCCGCACCCGCCATGCCCTGGTCACGTTCGAAGGCCAGCCGGACGCCGTCGCCCTCCTCCAGTCAGCCGAAGTAGGGCTCTAAAAGCAAACGCCAGGCCACAGACAGTGACCTGGCCTTGCTTTTGACCGTGGGGACTACCTGACCTCGAAACCCGCTGCCCGGATCGCTTCCTTGACCTGGGACATCATGTTGTCCGGGCCCCAGTGGAAAATTGACGCAGCCAGGACGGCGTCTGCGCCGGCCGCGACGGCGGGCGGGAAGTGCGCCGGCTCCCCGGCACCGCCGGAGGCGATGATGGGGACCCTGACGGCGGCCCGGACCAGCTTGATGAGTTCGAGGTCGAACCCGTCCTTGGTGCCGTCGGCATCGATGGAGTTCAGCAGGATCTCCCCGACACCGCGGTCGGCTGCTTCCCGGGCCCATTCGATGGCGTCGATCCCGGTGCCGGTGCGGCCGCCGTGGGTGGTCACCTCGAAGCCCGACGGCGTGGGCTGGGATCCCGGGCGCGTCCGGCGGGCGTCGACGGACAGGACCAGCACCTGGGAACCGAAGTGCCGGGTGATCTCGTCGATGACGTCCGGCCGCGCCACGGCCGCGGTGTTGATGGAAGCTTTGTCCGCGCCGTAGCGCAGGAGCTTGTCCACCTCGGCCACGCCGCGGACGCCGCCGCCAACGGTGAGCGGGATGAAGACTTCCTCGGCGGTGCGCCGGACGACGTCGAACGTGGTTTCCCGGTTGCCGGACGACGCGGTGACGTCGAGGAAGGTCAGTTCGTCGGCGCCTGCGTTGTCGTAGCGGTGGGCGAGTTCCACGGGGTCGCCGGCATCGCGGAGGCCCTCGAAGTTGACGCCCTTGACGACGCGCCCGGCGTCGACATCAAGGCAGGGAATGACCCGTACTGCTACTGCCATGGGAACTCCTGGTATTCGGTGGTGCTGGGGAAGCCGGTGATCAGATGCGGCAGGCGTGGATGCTGCTGACCAGGATGGCGCGGGCGCCCAGGTCGTAGAGTTCATCCATGATCCGGTTGGTTTCCTTTTTGGGCACCATGGACCGGACGGCTACCCAGTCGGAGTCCCGCAGCGGGGAGACGGTGGGCGATTCGAGGCCGGGAGTCAGGCTGGCGGCCTTCTCTACGAGTTCCTTGCGGATGTCGTAGTCCATCAGGACGTACTGGCGCGCCACCAGGACGCCCTGGAGGCGGCGGATGAGGACCTCGATCTCCTTGGCCGTGCCGTTGGCGGCTCCGCCGGCGCCGGTGCGACGGATCAGGACGGCTTCGGATTTGAGGATGGGTTCGCCGAAGATTTCCATGCCGGCGGCCTTGAGGGTGTTGCCGGTTTCCACGACGTCGGCGATGGCGTCCGCAACGCCGAGCCGCACGGAGGATTCAACGGCGCCGTCGAGCCGCACCACCTTGGCATTGATCCCGCGTTCTGCCAGGTAGTTGCGCAGCAGTCCGTCGTAGCTGGTGGCAAGGCGCTTGCCTTCGAGTTCGGCGGCGGAACTGAAATCGCCCACCGGGCCCGCAAAGCGGAACGTGGAGGCGGCGAAGCCCAGCGGAAGCAGTTCTTCCGCTTCCACCTCGGCGTCCAGCAGCAGGTCGCGGCCGGTGATGCCGACGTCGAGCGTTCCCCGGCCCACGTACACCGCGATGTCGCGGGGGCGGAGGAAGAAGAACTCAATGTCGTTGTCGGGATCAACCATGACCAGCTCGCGGCTGTCGCGCCGCTGGCGGTATCCGGCTTCGGAGAGCATGGCGGAGGCGGCTTCGGACAGGGAGCCCTTGTTGGGGACGGCTACTCGCAGCATGGGAAATTCTTTCTGGGTGGAAGGTCTGGGTTTTCAGGCAATGCAGGCCACAGGAGGCCGGCGGCAAAGCGCCGGCCGGTGGCTACAGATGCTTGTAGACGTCTTCCAGGGTCAGGCCTTTTGCGAGCATCAGAACCTGCAGGTGGTACAACAGCTGGGAGATTTCCTCGGCCGCAGCTTCATCGGATTCATATTCGGCAGCCATCCATACTTCGGCTGCTTCCTCAACGACTTTTTTGCCGATGCCGTGAACACCGGACTCCAATTCAGCGACGGTGCGGGAGCCTTCCGGGCGGGTGGCTGCCTTCTCGCTGAGCTCAGCGAACAGCGTCTCGAAATTCTTCACGCCCTCCAGCCTACTTGCTGCGGCCGTGAGGGCGCTTCCCGGGCGGTTGCATGACGGGCGCGATGTGAGGGAATACACACCGCGCCCGTGCAGCGGAGTGCCGCTTAGCTCCGGTACTGCTTGAGGACGACGGCGGTGGCCAGTGCCGCGGTGACGGCCTCGTGGCCCTTGTCTTCCTTGGAGCCGGGCAGGCCGGCGCGGTCCAGGCCCTGCTGTTCGTTGTCGCAGGTGAGCACGCCGAAGCCCACCGGCACGCCGGTGGAGACGCTGACGTCGGTGAGGCCCGACGTCGCGGCCTGGCAGACGTAGTCGAAGTGCGGCGTGCCGCCGCGGATTACGACGCCGAGGGCCACCACGGCGTCAAAGTGCGGTGCCAGCCGCGCGGCGGCAACGGGAAGTTCGAAGCTGCCCGGAACCCGGAGCACGGTGGGCTCGGCGATCCCGGCATCCTTGGCGGCGCGGAGTGCACCGTCCAGGAGGCCATCCATGATCTGCGTGTGCCAGCTGGCAGCAATGATGGCCAGCTTCAGCTGCGAGGTTTCAGCCGGGTTGAGGGTGCTGAGGTCGATGTCGGGGGCGCCGTGTCCGCTCATGGGTTTCTTGTGTTCCGTTCGTTCGTGAAGACGTCAGTCTTGTTCGTGGTCGTAGGGGGTTTCGGGGGCCGTCACAGGCACGGGATCCACCTGGGTGTCCAGCAGCAGCCGGTGTTCCATGCGGTCCTTCTTGGTGCGCAGGTACCGGATGTTCTGTTCGCGGGAGGGGACCTCCGTGGGAACCATTTCCACCACCGTCACCCCGGCCTTGGCCAGCCTGTTCTGCTTGTCCGGGTTGTTGCTCAGCAGCCGTACTTCATGCAGGCCCATTTCCGCGAGGATCTGCGCCGCGGCCTTGTAGCAGCGGGCATCAACGGGAAGACCCAGCTGCTCGTTGGCTTCAACGGTGTCAAAGCCGGCTTCCTGCAGCGCGTAGGCCTTGATCTTGTTGGCCAGGCCGATGCCGCGGCCTTCCTGGCCGCGGAGATAGAGCAGCGTTCCGCCGTTGTCCCGGATCAGCTCCAGCGCGAAGGCGAGCTGTTCCCCGCAGTCGCAACGGTAGGAACCAAAAACATCCCCGGTGAGGCACTCGGAATGCAGCCGGACAAGGGGAGCTTTTCCGTCGGTGGGAGCATTGGGGGAACTGACAGCCAGATGCTCCACGCCTGTCACGAGGTCCGTCCACGCCTGCGCCACGAAGTCGCCAAAGGCGGTGGGCAGTTGCACCACGGGCCCTCCGCTGACGGGATGGGGCGCGTCACCGGACACCGCGTGGGGCTTCCGGTGACCGTTGTGCTGGCTGTCGTCGCTGGCTGCCGCTGCCGTCATCGTTTCTCCTTTTCTTCACCCGGAACCGCCCGGGCATCCTCATCCGGGGCGCCCCCGGCCCCGGCTTCAAGATACGCCACCAGATCCTCGATGGAGATGAGGGGGCACCCATGTTCAGCTGCGAACGAACGGAGCCCGTCCAGGCGCATCATTTCGCCGTCGTCGTGCACCACTTCCGCGATCACCCCGACGGGCTCAAGGCCCGCCAGGCGGCACAGGTCCACCGCGGCCTCGGTGTGGCCCTGGCGTTCCCGCACACCTCCGTCAACTGCACGGAGCGGGAAAATATGCCCCGGCCGGGTCACGGATGCCGGACCGGCCTGCGGGTCCGCCAGGATGCGCGCGGTCAGGGCGCGGTCCGTTGCGGAGATTCCCGTGCTGACACCGACGGCCGCGTCGCAGGAGACGGTGTAGGCAGTGCCCTTCGCGTCCTCGTTGACAGCGGTCATGGGTGGCAGTGCCAGTGCGTCCGCGCGGTCCCCGGTCAGCGGCACGCAGATCACGCCCGAGCTGTACCGGATGGTCCAGCCCATCAGCGCGGGCGTGGCGTGCTGGGCGGCGAAGATGATGTCGCCTTCGTTTTCGCGGTCCTCGTTGTCGACCACCAGCACCGGACGCCCGGCGGCCATGGCGCGCACGGCATCCGCGATGGGGTCCAGTCCCCGGGCGGGCGCCGACGATGCCCGGCCGGTCACCGGGTCACCGGATGCCGGGGTGCCGGTCACGGCGTTGGTCACGGGGTCATGGGCCACGGCGGGTTCCAGGCGTACTGCTGCGTTCACAGTGCACCTCCCGCAATGGCAGCTTCGCCGCTGCCGGCCGGTGCGGCGGCGCTGCTGAAGGCAAGGAGCCGTTCGGTGTATTTGGCCAGGACGTCGACTTCAAGGTTTACCCGGCTGCCGGTGGTCTTGGTGCCCAGGCCGGTTTCGGCGAGGGTGGTGGGGATCAGGCCCACTTCGAACCAGGGTTCCTGCTCTGCGGCCGGGCTGACCGCCGTCACGGTGAGGGAGACGCCGTCGATGGCGATGGAGCCTTTCTCGGCGATGTAGCGGGCCAGGTTGGCGGGGACGCCGAAGCGCAGCCGCTCCCAGTTGCCCTGCGGTTCCCGTTCGAGCAGGATGCCCACGCCGTCCACGTGGCCTTGCACCACGTGGCCGTCCAGGCGGCCGCCTGCGGGAACACAACGCTCCAGGTTGACGGAGTCCCCTGCAGTGAGCTCGCCGATGGTGCTCCGGACCAGGGTCTCCCCCATGACGTCGACGCTGAAGTCCTTGCCGTCAATCGCTGTTGCCGTGAGGCAGACCCCGTTGACGGCGATGGAGCCCCCAAGTGCCAGGCCCTCGGTGGAGGCGGGCGCATGCAGCCGGACGGTGGCGCTGGTGTTGCCGTCGCGCTCGACGGACAGCACCTGCCCCTGCTCGGCAATAATTCCGGTAAACATCAGTAGCCTCCCTGGGCTGGCTCCGCGGCTGTGCGGGTTGGTGAGTGGTCAAGTGCAACGTGCCGTTGCGGTCTGAGGTGGAGTCTGAGGTCCCGGCCCAGCGTCCGGACCGCGCCGCCGTCGGACGCGTCCCATTCCCACTGCTGGGCGTCGGGAAGGCTGGTGATGCCCAGCCCGTTCAGTGCGGGGGTGCCCGACCCCAGCAGGGTGGGCGCCAGGTAAACGATCAGTTCGTCAACCAGGCCTGCCGCCAGGAAGGAGCTGAGGATGCTGGACCCGCCCTCCACCATGACGTGCCGGATGCCGGACGAGTACAGCATGGACAGGGCTTCGCGCGGGTCGCGGGTGGGAAGGTGGACAGCAAGGCCATCGTCGCCGTGGATTGCAGCGCCCTCCGGAATGTCGCGGAGACCCATGACGGCACGGACCGGCTGCTTGGGCGCGGGGTTGCCGGCGGCGTCCCGGGCGGTCAGCCGTGGGTTGTCCACCATCACGGTCTGGGTGCCCACCAGGATGGCGTCGATGCGGCTGCGGATCCCGTGGTTGTCAGCCAGGGACTCCGGGCTGGAGATCCACTGGCTGGTGCCGTCTTCGGCAGCGATGCGGGCGTCCAGGGTCTGCGCGATGTGCAGGGTGACGAACGGCCGCTTGGCAGCCACCGCCTCGAACCACTGGCGGTTCAGGTCCAGGGCCTCGTCGGCACCCAGGCCGCTGCGGACCCTGACGCCGGCTGCGCGCAGTGTTGCCGCGCCCCCGGCAGCGGGATCGTGGGGGTCGTCCACGGCGTAGACCACATCGGTGATCCCGGCGGCGATGATCGCCTCCGTGCACGGCCCGGTGCGGCCCACGTGGTTGCAGGGTTCCAGCGTGACCACCATGGTGCAGCCGGAAAGGTCCAGTCCGACGGCGGCGGCCTGGGCAATCGCGTCGGCTTCGGCGTGTGCGGTGCCGGCGCCGCGGTGGTAGCCGGCAACGAGCTGCTTGCCGTCAGCGCCTACGACGACGGCGCCCACCAGGGGATTCGCGCCGCGGGGGCCTTTCAGCGCTGCCTGGAGGGCCTGCTCCATGGCGGCGGTTTCGGCTGCGCTGAAGGCGGTGACCACCCCGGCGGCGGGCTGAAGCTTTACGGCGCCCGTCATGCGGCTGCCGTTGCGGAGGTGTGGCCTGCCTTTGAAGCGGCAGGGCTTGCGGCGTTTAAGAGCCATCGCTGGGGGTTCATTCGTGTGTCGTTCCTTCCCTGTCGAACCGCGATGGCTCCGGGGATACGACAGCAGAACGCTGCGGAGCCAAAAGGCTGCGCAGATACAGCTGTACGTGCTTCTCTCATCCAGACTTTAACTGTCGGTACCGGAATTCCACCGGTTCAACCGTTCGCCGGAGCCCTCCTGGGAGAACAACGGCGCGCGGGTCGCGGACTGTCACCGCCGGTTCGGACTTACACCGACCCCGGAGCACGTATGTGTGTTGTTATTGTGCCACAACCGGGATGGGCTCCCGGTTATTCCGTCGCCGCGCGTAATGTCCGGCTGCCCTTGGCGCGCAGCAGGTCGATGGCAGCTGAGGGATCGTCGGCGCCGTAGACGGCGGAACCGGCCACAAAGATGTTCGCCCCGGCCTCGGCGGCCCGGGCAATGGTCTCTTCCGTGATGCCACCGTCAACCTGGATGGCCACCTCCAGCCCGGAGCCTTCCACGGCCGCGCGGGCCCTGCGGATCTTGGGCAGGGTGATGTCCAGGAACGCCTGGCCGCCGAAGCCCGGCTCCACCGTCATGATGAGCAGCATGTCGAGTTCCGGCAGCATGTCAAGGTATGGCTCCACCGGGGTTGCCGGGCGCAGGGCCATGCCCGCTTTGGATCCCCTGCTGCGCAGTTCCCGTGCCAGCTTGATGGGCGCAATGGAAGCTTCGGCGTGGAACGTCACGGAGGCCAGGCCGGCGTCCGCGAAACCAGGCGCCCAGCGGTCCGCGTCGGCGATCATCAGGTGGGCGTCAAGCGGTACGGGGCTGACGGCCTGGATCCGCTGCACGACGGGCAACCCGATGGTCAGGTTGGGCACGAAGTGGTTGTCCATGACGTCAACGTGCACGGCGTCGGCATTGCTGATCCGCTGTAGTTCGGCCTCAAGGTTCACGAAGTCGGCGGAGAGGATGCTCGGATTGATGCAGCATTGCGTCACGGGGGTGCCTTTCAAGGTGCGTGGTGGAAAACCCAGGCGTTCTGCCCGGTCAGGCCTTCTTCTTTATCAGGGCCAGGAACATCGCGTCGGTGTGGTGGATATGGGGCCAGAGCTGCGCCGTCGACTCGTGGCCGGCGCCCAGGTTCCCGGTCAGGCTGACCGCGTCCAGGGCCGCACCGGCATTGAGTAGTTCCAGGTCAGGGCGCTTGCGCAGGATGTCTTCCACGACGGCTGTTGTCTCGGCGGGATGCGGTGAACAGGTCACGTAGGCCACCACTCCCCCTGGCCGGACGGCAGCCAGGGCCGAGGCCAGCAGTTCGCGCTGCAGCGGCCCGAGATCCGCAATGTCCTTGGGCGAGCGCCGCCACCGGGACTCCGGCCTGCGGCGCAATGCTCCCAGGCCCGTGCAGGGAACGTCCACCAGGACACGGTCATACCGCGCGGGCTGCTCACCGCCCACTTCACGGCCGTCACCGGTGCGGACCTGCCAGCTGCCGTGCGGAACGGCGGACAGTGCCTGGCTGACCAGCTTTGCCCGGTGCGGCGCGGGCTCGTTCGCGAGCAGTTTGGCGCCCCGCTGGTGTGCCAGCGCACCAAGGAGCGCTGCCTTTCCGCCGGGACCGGCACAGAGATCAAGCCATGCTTCAGCGTCACCGGCCGTGGGTTCACTTCCCGCGCCGCCCGCTCCCCCGGGTGCACCGAGGTCCACCGCGGCCAGGGCCCTGGCCACCAGCTGGGAACCGACGTCCTGCACCCTGGTGGTACCGGCGCGGACGGAGGCCAGGCGGCCCAGGTCCCCGCCGCTGGAGAGGGCCGAGCCTTCGACCAGTTCCCCGGGGGTGGCGCCGTTTTCCAGCGCTTCGTCCAGGCTGCCCAGGCCGGGCAGGGCTACGAGGTTAACCACAGGTGCGTCGTTGTCCGCTTCCAGCAGTTCGTCGATCTCTGCTGCGGAACGGCCGTGGGCTACGAGGGACTGGCGCATGGCCCGGACGATCCACTCGGGGTGGGCGTACCTCACCGCGGCTACCTTCGTAGCGTCGGTTTCGCCTTCCACCAGCAGGTCCAGCCATTCCTCCAGGCTCCGGGCTGCGACTTTGCGAAGGACGGCGTTGATCAACGTCGACGGTCCGGCGCCGATCACGGCGCGGGCCAGCCCCACGGTCTGGTCCAGTGCAGCGTGGGCGGGGACCCGCATGGCAAGCAGTTGGTGGGCACCGATGCGGAGGGCATCGAGGATGGCCGGGTCAAGCTGCGCCAGGGGCCGGTCCACGCACCGCGCCAGGATGGCGTCATAGGTTCCCTGGCCGCGGAGGGCCCCATAGCTCAGCTCGGTGGCGAATCCGGCGTCCCGCTTGTCCAGGTGGTGGTGCCGGATCCGTGCGGGCAGGACCAGGTTGGCGTAGGCATCCTCCGCCGCCACGGCGCGGAGCACCTCGAAGGCCACCAGGCGGGCGGGATCTGCGCGCCTGGTGCGCTGGGACGGCGCCTGGTCGGTGAAGCTCCGTTGCGGCCCGCGGTTGCGTTCCCGCCCCTTGGCGTTCCGCCGGCTGGCGTCCCGGGGACCGCCGTTGCCACGGCCGCCGCCGGAAGGTCCGCTGCTGCCGCCCTGCCCGCCTTTCCCGGCGCCGCTGCGTCCCCCGGCACTTCCCCGTCCGCCCGTATTGCCTTCGGACCCGGTCATTCGAACACCACGCTCTCCAGTGAAGCCAAACCGCGCGCCCAGTCGGCGGCGGCCATCATCTTTTTCCCGGCGGGCTGGATCCGGGTAAGTTCCACCGCGTGCGAACCTGTCCCCACCAGCACGGCCTTGTCCCGCAGTGCCACGGATCCCGGGGCAAGCCCGGAAACATCCGGCCGCAGCCGCACCGGCTCAAGTTTGACCCGCTGCCCGTCCAGCACGGTCCACGCACCGGGCTCGGGGGTGACACCGCGCGCCTGCCTGCTGATGGCCAGGGCCGGATGCGCCCAGCTCAGGTGGCCATCCTCCAGGGTCAGCTTCGGCGCCAGCGTGACATCGCCGGCCTGTGGCTGCGGCGCTGCTTTACCGGCATCGATGGCAGAAAGCGTCTGGGCCAGCAGGACCGCGCCGCTGTGGGACAGCCGTTCCAAAAGGTCACCCGCCGTGTCCTGGGGCTTGACGGCCTCCGTCAGGGTGCCGAAGACGGGCCCGGTGTCCAGGCCTTCCTCAAGCTGGAACGTCACTGCGCCGGTGACGTCGTCCCCGGCCATGATGGACCGCTGGACGGGCGCCGCCCCGCGCCAGGCGGGCAGCAGGGAGAAGTGCAGATTGACCCAGCCGTGCCGCGGAATGCCCAGGGCATCGCGGGGAACCAGTCCGCCATAGGCGACGATGGCCGCGACGTCCGGCTGCACCGCGCTGATGCTGGCAATGGCCTCGGCATCGACGCGTGCGGCACGGATGACCTCGATGCCCAGTTCCGCGGCCCGCTGGGCAACGGGCGACGGCGTCAGCACCCGTTTCCGGCCCAGCGGCGCGTCGGGCCGGGTCAGGACGGCAACGACGTTGAAGCCGGCGTTGACCAGCGCTTCCAGGGAGGGAACTGCGACGGCGGGTGTCCCCGCGAAGAGGACCCTCACCCGGCTGCGCCGAAGCTGGAGCCGGGGGTGCTGGTTCCGCCAAAGCTGGTCCCGCCGAAGCTTGACCCCACACTCTTGGCGCGTTTGGCTGTGGTCCGTCCGGCGACGGCGTCGTAATTGGCGTTGCGGATGGACCTCAGCGCCGCCTTCCGGTCCTCGCCCTCGAGGCGGTCCGTGTAAAGGATGCCGTCCAGATGGTCGTTTTCGTGCTGGAAGCAGCGCGCCAGCATCCCCTCGCCGTCAATGGTGACCGGGTTGCCGTGCATGTCAACGCCGGTGACACGGGTGGCGCGGAAACGGCGGACCGGGAAGCCCAGGCCCGGGATGGACAGGCAGCCCTCCACGTGGTCCGGCTGGTAGTCCTCGCTGTTCTCCAGGACAGGATTGATGATGTGGCCCTCGACGCCGTCGATCCGGTAGGTGAAGATGCGCTTGCTGACGCCGATCTGGGGAGCGGCAAGGCCGGCTCCTTCCACGTCCTCCATGGTCTCGGTCATGTCGGCGACCAGTTTTGCAAGGTCGGGTCCGAATTCCGTCACGGGATCGGCAACTGTGCGCAGCACAGGATCGCCGATGATGCGGATATTCAGAATAGCCATGCGCTGGGTGTCCTCACGGTTGGCGGGAAAGTGAACCTGTCCAGTTTAGGTGCAGTCTCTTCACGTGCACCGTCTCCTTAGGCAGTACGGGCCAGGGGCGGGGGTGCGATGGGCAGCAGCGCAGTGCCCGCGCCGATGGTGTCCGCGGAAAGTTCCCAGACGCGGCGCAGGGCGCAGAACTTCCACCAGTGGTGCTTGAGGACCTCAGGGTTGGCCCGGACGGGGCGGACCTCCGTTTCGCCGATGGCAACCGCCAACAGGACCGGGTCCTCACCGTACTTCCAAGGCTCCCAGGTCCCCGCCTCCGGATCCACGAGGCTTTCTTCCGCCTTCATGCCGGCAACCAGCTGCATCACCACCTTGTCATCCAGGGGCTTGACCTGACCGTCCCGGGTTGTGCCCTTGGTCTTGTAGTCGATCAGGCAGATGCGTCCGTTGATCCTGGCCACGAGGTCAAGGGTTCCGGCGTATCCCACCGAGTTGTTCCAGACCGTGATTTCCGGGGCGATGGGCTCCACGCGGAACAGTTCCCACCATTCGTCGAAACGCACGGCGAAAGCCTCCTCCCCGTTGGCGGCCAGGGCGTCGCGGGCTTCCTTCATGGAATGGGGGCGTCCGAGCGCCCGCAGGGCCACCTGCTCGCAGTAGTTATGTACCCGGTCCCCGCGCCTGGCGGCGTCATCCCGGTACGTTTCGGCCGCCTTTGCCGCACGGTTGATGGCCTGCTTGATTTTGGCCGGGCTCCCCAGGCAGTCGGAGAGCAGCGGATCGTTGGCCAGGCTGCTCGCACCCATATAGCCGAACCAGCCATCGAGGCCGTGCGGCTGCTGGCTGATCACCGTGGTGATGGAAGGAACCGAGAACTGCTCAGACGTTGACCGTGCGTACATCCGGCCGTATTCGGTGGCGTGGGCAAGAAGCGGATCAGTCATACAAAAGACTCTTTCACAGGGGGCCGACAAAATCTCCGGCGGCAGGAGCCGCACGCAAAAAAGGTCCGTTTCCGCTGCTGATGAGCGGAAACGGACCTCTGCGGTGGGCGATACTGGGTTCGAACCAGTGACCTCTTCGGTGTGAACGAAGCGCGCTACCACTGCGCCAATCGCCCCGATGCATTTGAATGCTAGCCCACGTCTGCCCCAATTGAAAAATCGGGCCGGCGCCACACTCAAAGCCATGCTCCATGGGGGTCCTGCAGCCACGTCCACCCCCGCCCGCGCCTGCACGAAAGCAGCGCATCACCTGCAGGAAAGCAGCGCATCAGGCATTACAAGGTGGGGCGGCCGTACTCACCCCGGCCGGAATTACACGCCTGTAACTCGAAAATTCCGCGGAATTCCGCGGTTGCAGGGGCCATGCGGGCCGGCCGCGCCGGGGCGATTTGGAGTTTCCCGGAACCTCCTATATTGTTTTTACTCGTTGGAACGCGAGGAAATGCCGGAAACGGCAAGGAATCAAGCCTCCAAAATGCGGACGTAGCTCAGCTGGTAGAGCACCACCTTGCCAAGGTGGATGTCGCGAGTTCGAATCTCGTCGTCCGCTCGCAGGACACTGTCACAGCAAACATTCTTCGGAATTGACGCTAACACGGTGGGTTGGCCGAGAGGCGAGGCAGCGGCCTGCAAAGCCGTATACACGGGTTCGAATCCCGTACCCACCTCGGTGAAAACCATGGTTTCCGGGTTTCCGGATGCAATGGGCGATTGGCGCAGCGGTAGCGCGCTTCCCTGACACGGAAGAGGTCACTGGTTCGATCCCAGTATCGCCCACTCGGCAAGGCAACTTGCCGGCAGAACCGCCGGATTTTCCGGAACAATCTGCACAATGCGGACGTAGCTCAGCTGGTAGAGCACCACCTTGCCAAGGTGGATGTCGCGAGTTCGAATCTCGTCGTCCGCTCTCTTATATCCCATCAGCCGGTCTTCCGGTTCCGGGCGATTGGCGCAGCGGTAGCGCGCTTCCCTGACACGGAAGAGGTCACTGGTTCGATCCCAGTATCGCCCACACACGAACAGCAGCTCTCCGGAGCTGCTTTTTCCGTTTAAGCCGCATCCGCTGCTGGCGAACGTGATTCCCTTGGCACGCCTCCCGGGCCCGGATAGGATCGAATGCGCGAGGAGCGACCTGGCTCCGCGATAGAAGGGAGGTGCCCGTGGGTTTGATTGACGATCTAAAGGGCAAGGCTCAGGGTCTCATCCGCGGCAACGAGCAGGCCATCAAGGACGGCATCACCAAGGCCGGCGATTTCGTCGACACCAGGACCGGCGGCAAGTACGCAGGCCACGTCGACAAGATCCAGGATGGCGCTTCCAAGCTCGTTGACAAGAACGGCACCCCGGGGCAGGAACCTGCCGCCGAGCAGGTTCCCCCGGCAGCTCCTGGAAATCCGGTTCCGCCGGTTGACAGGGCTCCGTAGAGGATTTGGCCAGGGCTTTGCCCGGCACGTCAAGGAGGTGCGGGTCCCGCCGGGAGGCGGCACCCGCACCTTTGGCGTTTAACGGCGACATTCGCCGCCCCGGATTGCCGGTTGCCAAACCCGGGCCGGTAACCTGCCGGTATGCCCAAGTCCCCCGCACCCACCACGGCAACCAAGCCCGGACTGGCCCGGACCGATTCCCGGCCGGTGGTCGCAGGGATCGTCACCGCGCTGGTGGGCTTCACCTCATCCTTTGCCGTGGTCCTGGCCGGACTCAAGGCAGTCGGCGCTGATCCTGCCCAGGCTGCGTCCGGCCTCCTGGCCGTAACGCTCACCGTCGGACTCGGCGTGCTGGTGCTCGCCTGGCGTTCGAGGGTCCCGGTGACACTGGCCTGGTCAACGCCGGGCGCAGCACTGCTTGCGTCATCGGGAGTGCCCGACGGCGGGTGGCCGGCCGCCGTCGGAGCCTTCCTCGGTGCGGGCCTGCTGCTGGCCATGACCGGCCTGGTGCCGGCGCTTGGCAGGCTGATGGCCCGTATCCCGACTTCCCTGGCCCAGGCCATGCTGGCCGGTGTCCTGCTCCAGCTCTGCCTGGCACCCTTCAAGGCCCTCGGCTCCGCCCCGGCGTTTGCAGCGCCGGTGATCTTGTGCTGGCTGCTGATGATGAAGTTCGCCCCGCGCTGGGCGGTGCCGGCAGCCCTGCTGGCCGCCTTGGGCGTGATCGGAATAACCCTGGTATCTGCCGGAACCCCTGTTGAACCGGCAGGCCTGGTCCCGGCACTGGCTTGGACCACACCCGCGTTCAGCCTCCAGGCGATGGCGGGCCTTGCGCTCCCGTTGTTCGTGGTGACGATGGCCTCGCAAAACATTCCCGGGGTGGCCGTGCTGAGGTCTTTTGGATATGAGGCACCGTGGCGCTCGGCGATGCTCGTCACGGGGGCGGGAACTGTTGCTGGGGCCCCGTTCGGCGGCCACGCCATCAATCTCGCGGCGCTCAGTGCTGCCCTTGCCGCCGGCGAGGAAGCCGGCGGGGACCGGAGCAGGAGGTGGATCGCGGGCTTCACGTCCGGCCTGGCCTACCTGGTGCTGGCTGCGTTCTCGGCCGCCCTGGTGTCGGTGGTCAGCAAAGCGCCGGCCGGGATGCTTGAAGCCGTTGCCGGGCTGGCACTGCTCGGCACCCTCGCCTCGGCGGCCTCGGCAGCCCTGGCGGACCCGGACGACCGGATTGCTCCGGCCGTTACGTTCCTGATGGCCGCGTCCGGCCTGGCGTTCGCCGGGATCGGCTCTGCTTTCTGGGCGCTGCTGGCCGGACTGCTGGTCCGGCTGGCGTTGCGGCCCCGGCCCGGGAAGAAGTCCGCCTAGGAGGGCTCGTGGTTCTGGCCTTCACGGGCAAGCGCAGTGAGGCGGGAGACGGCGCGGAAGTACTTCTTCATGTAACCGCCGGACATCATCTCTTCGGTGAACAGCTTGTCGAAGGGGACGCCGCTGGCCAGGATCGGCACGTCCTTGTCGTAGAGCCGGTCTGCAAGGACCACGAACCGCAGCGCTACAGCCTGTTCCGTGATGGTTTCCACGTTGCGCCACACCACGCCGTCAATGCCGTGGATCAGCTGGCGGTAGCGGCTGGGGTGCACGCCGGCCAGGTGGTGGATGAGGGTGGAGAACTCATCCTGGGCCACGGTCTTCCCGTCGAATTCCGCCTTCATGTGCGCGTTGAGCTCGCTGTTCTTCAGCGGCGCCGGTGCAGCCGGGAGGCCACGGTGCCGGAAGTCCTCGCCGTCGATGCGGATCACGTCGAACTGGTCCGCCAGGACCTGGATTTCGCGCTGGAAGTCCACAGCGGCGAACCGGCCATCGCCCAGGGAGCCGGGCAGCGTGTTGGACGTGGCAGCAAGTTTGACCCCGGCGTCAGCCAGCTCACGCATGAGACGGGACATCAGGACGGTGTCGCCGGGATCGTCCAGTTCGAATTCGTCGATGCACACGAGCTGGTAGCTGCTCAGCGCGTCCACCGTTTTGCGGAAGGAAAGGGCGCCCACCAGGTTGGTGTACTCCACGAACGTACCGAAGGCCTTGGGGCCTGGCGACGCGTGCCACAGGGAGGCGAGCAGGTGGGTCTTGCCCACGCCGAAGCCGCCGTCCAGGTAGATTCCCGCCCTGGATTCGTCCTTCTTGCCGAACAGCTTCTTGAAAAGCCCGCCTCCGTTGCCCGACCCCACGCCGTCGGCAAATCCCTCCAGGGCACGCACGGCGGCGGCCTGGCTGGGCTGCTTCGGGTCGGGGCGGTAGCTCGAAAAGGAAACCTCCCCAAACCGGGGCGAGGGGTAGAAGCCCTTAAGGAGTTCGTCCACCGATACTGCCGGAGTGCGGGCGGCAAGCTGTTCGATCTGTACCAAGGTGGTCCGTTCTGCTGGTGGTTGGTCCCCAGAAAGGATACCGGCAATGCGGGCCCTACCCGGGCGGGACGGCGGCCTCACGCCCCAGGGCGTGATGAAGGCAACATTTCGCCCTATTAACGGAATACGGACAACCCCACGGGCGCTGGTTAGTGTGGGAACAGGTTCCAATGCATGTTCCGCGGTTTCCCGTGCTCTTAGTGAAAGGCCAAGCCATGCCCTACCCGGTTGAACAGAATGAGAAGTTCGCAGCCTATGCCCACCCGGAGCGGCTGGTCTCCACTGAGTGGCTTGCTGCCGCCGTTGAAAGCGGTGCCGTGGCCCGCGGCGAACTCGTCGTGGTGGAGTCCGACGAGGACGTGCTCCTGTACGAAACCGGCCATATCCCCGGCGCCGTCAAGATCGACTGGCACACGGACCTGAACGACGACGTGGCCCGCGACTACGTTGACGGTGCCGCCTTCGCTGAACTCGCGGCGTCGAAGGGCATTTCCCGCGACAGCACCGTGGTGATCTACGGCGACAAGTCCAACTGGTGGGCCGCCTACGCCCTCTGGGTCTTCACGCTGTTCGGCCACCAGGACGTCCGGCTGCTGGACGGCGGCCGGGACAAGTGGGTTGCCGAAGGCCGCGAATTGACCAGGGACCGGCCAGCTCCCGCTCCCGGAAACTACCCGGTGGTGGAGCGTGAGGACGCCCCGATCCGCGCCTTCAAGGATGACGTCCTGGCCCACCTGGGCACCGGTCCCCTGATCGATGTCCGCTCCCCCGAGGAGTACACCGGTCAGCGCACCCACATGCCGGCCTACCCGGAGGAGGGTGCCCTCCGCGGTGGCCACATCCCCACTGCAGCGTCCATCCCGTGGGCACGCGCCGCTGCCGCCGACGGCACCTTCCGCAGCAGGGAGGAACTGGAAGCCATCTACCTCGGCGAGGCCGGCCTGGCCGAAGGCGACGACGTCGTGGCGTACTGCCGCATCGGCGAGCGGTCCAGCCACACCTGGTTCGCCCTGAAGTACCTCCTGGGCTTTGAGACCGTCCGCAACTACGACGGATCCTGGACCGAGTGGGGCAACGCCGTGCGCGTCCCGATCGTCAAGGGCGCCGAGCGGGGTTCCGTTCCCGTCGCCGTCGGAGCCTGACCCCGCTCCCCCGCGTAGACTTGGAACGATGACTACTCAAGCTTTGCCTTCCGCCCTGGCGGCGATCGTGGACGATTTCCAGGCCCTGTCCGAACCCGAGAGGCTGCAGCTGCTGCTGGAGTTCTCGGAAGGACTGCCGGAACTCCCGGACCGGCTCAAGGACCACCCCGAACTCCTGGAGCAGGTGGTGGAATGCCAGTCGCCGCTGTTCCTCACCGTTGAGACGGGAACCAACGACGACGGCGCCGTCCGCCTGTTCTTCAAGGCACCGCCCGAGGCGCCCACCACGCGCGGTTTCGCCGGGGTGCTGCACGAGGGCCTGGACGGTTTGACAGCGGACGAGATCCTGTCGGTTCCGGACGACATGCCGGAGCTGCTGGGACTCACCCGCGCCATCACCCCCCTGCGCATGCGGGGCATGACCGCCATGCTGGGCAGGATCAAGCGCAAGGTTGCCGCAGCATCCCGCAGCCAGGCCTGACCCCGCCGTTATGGCACGCAGGAACAACTCCCAGGGAACCCCGGCCACAGCGGCCCTGACCGCGGCCGGGGTTCCCTTTGTGCTGCATCCGTATACCCATGACCCCTCGGCGGCGAGTTACGGTGTGGAGGCAGCCGAGGCTTTGGGGATCGATCCGTCCCGCGTCTTCAAGACCCTGATGGTGGACGTGGAGGGCAGGCTCGCGGTGGGCATTGTTCCCGTCAGCGGAACCCTGGACCTGAAGGCAATGGCCATGGCGCTGGGGGCCAAGAAGGCCGCCATGGCAGATCCCGCTGCAGCACAGCGCCGCACCGGCTATGTCCTCGGCGGCATCTCCCCGCTCGGCCAGCGCCAGCCTTCCCCCACGGTGCTGGATTCCAGCGCCCTGGGACTGGAGACCCTGCTGGTCTCGGGCGGCCGGCGGGGCCTGGACATTGAGCTGGCGCCGGCTGACCTGGTCCGGCTGACAGACGCCGTCACGGCTCCCATCGGCTCCCTGGCCGCAGGCAACCTCCGGGCTTAGCCGCAGCAGGGGTGGTTCATTCCGCTACTCGATGATGTACCGCTGCATCATCTCGTTGTCCTCGTGCTCCAGGATGTGGCAGTGCCAGACGTACTCGCCACTGAAGGATGAGCCGATGGCCAGCGGGGCTCCATCCGCCGCCCCTGCCCCGAACGGAACACGGATCCTGGTGACTTCCCCGGGCATGGCAATGACCGTGTCCTTCCAGCCCTGCTCATGTGCCGGCGCCCCTTTAGGGCGTCCGATCAGGAAGGGCCGGACCGGAACGGCGCTGCCGCGGCCTGGCGTCACCAGGCCGGTCCCTGGGTCTACATAGCCGGTGGCTGCCAGGTACCCGTCGACGTCGAATTTTTGCCGGTCGCGGACCTGGAACTGGGTGAAGTGCACATGGATCGGGTGGGCATCCCCCGTGGTATTGATTAGTTCCCATTCTTCGAGGCTGTCGCTCCGGACCCGGAGAATGTCTTCGCTCTCGAATTTTCGGTTGTTCAGGAGCGCCATGAGGGGAACCCCGGCGGCGTTGGCCACTTCCACCAGTGCCATGGGCCTGATGGCCTCCGGGGTCCTGGCCACCAGATCGGTGATGGAACAGTCCCGGAGGCTGCCAGGCATCGGCGCTGTGTATCCGGCCTGGGATGTCACAGTGAACTGCATGATTTGCGGCAGCGGGAGTCCCCCGAGCTGGATGGTGGCGGGGCCGTCCGGGTAGGGGACGCGGGCACTGTTGGCCAGAACAACCCGTGTGCCGGGCTTGTGTCCGGCGAAATCGATCACGATATCCGCCCGCTCGCCCGGTCCCATGAGCAGCCTGTTCAGCCTGACCGGTACGTTGAGCAGGCCGCCGTCCGTTCCTATTTGGAAGAAGGCGAGCGCCGCGCCATCCACTGTGAACTTGAGGTCGTAGAACCGGGCATTGGAGCCGTTGAACATGCGGAGCCGGTACTTCCCCCGGGCCACGTCGAGATTCGGCCGGCACTTGCCGTTGACTGTTGCCGCGTCGCCGAAGAACTCCGGCGCCCAAGGACGCGGTGTTCCGCCGGCAGTGGAAAGGTCCGGGTTCGGCGGGTACGCAAGCGTGCCGTCGGGGTTGAACATCTTGTCCTGGATGATCAGCGGAACTTCATAGGGCGGCGGGGGCAGGTGGGTACCGTCGCCGGTATCTATTCCTGATCCACCTGAGTCCCGCAACAGGTAGCCGCCGGCCAGCCCCGCATAGACATTCAACCGCGTAATGCCGAGCGCGTGGTCGTGGTACCAGAGACCGGCCGCGTCCTGGTCGTTGCCATACCTGTATGTGTAGGAAGCGCCGGGCCTGAATGCCTGCTCGGGACCGCCGTCGAACTCTGGCCTGGTGTTGCCTCCGTGGAGGTGCACGGACGTCCTGGGCGCTGCAGCATCGTTGCTGCCGGGAGGAACGAGCTCCGCGTCGACGGCGTAGCCAAGGGGATGCCGTTCGATCCCGTTATGGACGGTGAGGCTGAATGGGGTTCCTTTCCGGGCGACGATGACCGGGCCCAAATATGTACGGGAGGAGGTCCCGTCCTGGTACGCCAGGGTGTCGGCCACACCCATGCCGGCCTGGAAGCGGTGCTGGGCGTTTCGCATCCAGAGAGACGCAGTGCCGCCGGCACTCATGTCCAGGACGCCGAGTTCGGCCAGCGTTGGAAGCTGCTCGGTGAATTGGCCGGCCTGTCCTGGCGTGGCAATTGCCCGCCCGCTTCCCGGTCCATACGGCTGCGTCGCAACGGCCGCACCGGCTGCGGCGCCGGCTTGCAGGAGTTGCCGCCTTGTCAGATACATTGTGGGCCCCATTTCAATTGCCTTGATGGTTCCCCCCTTGCAGCCGACGGTAGGCAGCTCCCTTTGTCAGCGCCAGGGCCGAGTGTCCCCTTCCGGTGAAAGGGCCGGGACGTGCCCTGGGCCTTCCCGGACCGGCTCCCCCGCGCGGCTGCCGGGACGGCCCGTGAAGTGGTCCATGGTGCGGTTGACGCCCAGCACATCCATGAGCCGGTCAAAGACGCCGACCGGCAGAATCCGCAGGACCGGAAGCAGGTTCACCAGGGGCGGCAGGACCAGTTTCCGGCGGCCGGCCTCGATCGCGTCAAGGACTTCAGCGGCCACGTCCTCCTCCTCAAGGATGGGGAGGAGCCGGGGCCAAAGGGTCTGGACGCCGTCGAACATCCCCGTGTTGATGTAGTAGGGGCAGACCACCAGCGTGTTGACCCCGGTCTGGTCCGCCCGGAGCTCGGCCCGCAGTGACTCGGTGAAACCGAACGCGGCGAATTTGCTGGCGGAGTAGTCCGTCTGCCGGGCGACGCCCACCATCCCCGCAGCACTGGCAATGGTGACCACGGTGCCGTGCCCCCGCTCTGCCATCCCGCCGAGGAAGGCGCGGGTCACCCAGTACAGGGCCATGACGTTGACGTGCATGGTGCGTTCGATGGCCTCATCCGTCGCATCAAGGAGCCGGTGCCCGCTGACCACCCCGGCGTTGTTCACCAGCACATCCACCGGCCCGGTCCTCGCTGCGGCGGCCTTGACCGCCTCCCGGTCCGTGACATCCACGGCGTGGGCTTCAGCCTGCGCGCCGGCGGCCCGGATTTCGTCGCGGACCGCAGCTCCCGCTGCCGCGTCCACATCCCAGATCACCACCCGGCTCCCGCGCCGGGCGGCGCCGAGTGCCAGGCGGCGGCCCAGCCCGCTTCCCCCTCCCGTGACCAACAGTGTTGCACCGGAAAGTCGTGTTCCTTTGGCCATCTCAGTTCTCCTCGGGTGTTGGCACAGGCTGTGTCCTCAGCGGTTTCGGGGAAGGCGGCCCATCAAGGTGATGGCCCCTTTCATGATCCGTGCGTAGGCATGGTTGGACATTCCGGGGGCGGGGGCCACCCGGAGCAGCCGCTGCACGGCGATGGTCTGCGGTTCCGTGTACTTGAGGATGCCTTCCCGGCCGTGGCGGCGGCCCGCGCCGGAGTCCTTCATGCCGCCGATCGGTGCATCGTGCGAGGCCCAGGTGGCCGCATAGCCCTCGTTGACGTTGACGGTCCCCGTCTGGAGCCTGCGGGCCACTGCTTCGCCGCGGCGGGCGGACCAGACGCTGGCGTTGAGCCCGAAGTCGGAGTCGTTGGCCAGGGCGACGGCGGCGTCGTCGTCGGCCGCGCGGTAGACGGCAACCACCGGCCCGAACGTCTCTTCCCGGGCGACGAGCATCTCATCCGTAACCCCGGCCAGGACGGTGGGTTCATAGAACAGCGGACCCAGGTCCGGACGGCGCCGTCCTCCGGCCAGGAGTTGGGCGCCTTTTGCGAGCGCATCCTGGACGTGGCGGTCCACCCGCTCCACCTGTGCCGTACTGATAAGGGACCCCATGCCAATGTCCCAGTCCGGTCCGGACCCCATCCGGATGCCCTTCACCTTGGCTGTAAACGCCGCAAGGAACCGGTCATAAAGGTCGGCATGGACGTAGATCCGCTCAATGCTGACGCACAGCTGCCCGGAGTTGGAGAAGCAGGCGGGCACCGCGCCGGCAGCCGCTTTGCCCGCGTCCGCATCCGCGAGCACCAGCATCGGGTTCTTGCCGCCCAGTTCGGCGGAGAAGCCGATCAGCCGCTCAGCGCACTGCCTGGCGACGGTCTTGCCGGTCCTGGAGGATCCCGTGAACATCAGGAAGTCCACCCGCCCGATCAAGGCAGGCCCTATTTCCGTGCCCGGTCCCGTGACGATCCGGAACAGGTCCTCCGGAAGGCCCGCCTCCCGCAGGAGCCTGAGCATCAGCAGGGCCGTGAAGGGCGTCTGCGAGTCAGGCTTCAGGACGATGCCGTTGCCCGCCAGCAGGGCCGGGATGGCGTCCGAAACCGCAAGGGTCAATGGATAGTTCCAGGGGCTGATGACACCCACAACCCCCTTGGGTATCCGGTATTCCGTGGTGCGCGTGAGGACCGGGGCCGCGCCCTTCCGGCGGCGCGGGCGGAGGTACCGGTCAGCTGTCCGCTCGTAATAGCCGGCCGTCAGGACCACGTCCGCGAACTCCTCGAAGGCGCTCAGCCTGGACTTGCCGCTCTCCGCCTGGACCAGGTCAAGGACGTCCTGCTCGCGGTCCAGGAGCAGCGCCAGGAACCGCCGGATCACCGCGCGGCGTTCGGCGATTGGCTGGGCTGCCCACTGCCGCTGCGCCATGCTCGCGGTTTCGACGGCGGCATGGACGTCGTCCGGGGTGCATACGGGTACTTCACCCACCACTGAGCCGTCGAAGGGCGCGTGCGAGGCCTGCGCCGGCCGTCCGGGGCCCGACGACGCCACGAGCCCGGCAAGCTCCGCCGCCAGCTCCCTGCCGCGGCCGGTCACAGTTCCTGCCGGGCGTGCTTTCGCCATGTCAGGCACCCGCCTGCGTGGGCTGGGCCGAAGATTTCGCCTCGCGTCCAGGGGTCAGGCCGGAGCCGGAGCCGGGATTGAGGCGCGGAGCGAGCTGCTGGCGCAGCCAGGCCTTCACCAGCCGTTCCCAGCGTTCGGGGTCCACATTCCATTCCTTCGTATGCCGTGCGTGGTTGAACGTCTCGAACGTCACCATCTCCGGGTTCCGCTCGGCCAGCAGGGCGGACGGCCCGTACGGTACGTACTCGTCGTCGACGCTGTGGATGATCAGTGTTGGCGTCCGCAGCTCGACGGCCCGGGACACCCAGTCCATGACTTTCAGGTCCACGGGCGCTGAGAGGCCCGTGAGCCTGCGTCCCAGGGGGTGGCCCAGCATCAGCTGGCCGTACCTGCCCACCAGCGACGGAATCCGGTTCAGCTGCGCATGGTGGGCAAGCACTGTCACCCAGTCGATGACCGGTGCGTCCAGCACCATCGCCCTGATCAGGTGGCGGTGGCGGGAGAGATCGGCAGTCTGCAGGCAAATGGCCCCTCCCATGGACCAGCCGAACAGGACAACTTCCTCGGCACCGTTGGCCATCGCGTACCCGATGGCAGCCTCGATGTCCTGCCACTCCGTCGACCCCAGGCCGTAGCGGCCGTCATCGGCTGACGGTGCCAGCCCGTCATTCCGGTAGGACACCAGCAGGCTGGTCAGGCCCAGTTCCAGCGCGGGTCCCACGGCCCGCAGCGCTTCCTGCCGGGTGGCACCGCGCCCGTGCACCATGATGGCCCAGGTCCGGGCAGTTCCCTTTGCCCGGACCAGCCAGGCGGGAGCTTCGCCGCGCTCGACGGGAATCAGGACGTCCTCGGCAGGGATTCCGACGGCGGCCGGGTCCGGGTAGGTGGCACCGCTCCACCATCCCCAGCGTGCCGTAAAGAGATCCCCGCTGTACACGGCTTCGACCTCGCGCAGCACAGTCCGCTCGGCGGGCGAGTAGGAGACGATGCGGCCGATCCGCGCGTGCCCTTTGCCGCCGTCGAAGAAGAACCCGTAGACGCCGTCCACCGTGGTGTCATCATCGGCAGCTAGGATCACCTGCAGCTTCTGCCCGTCCCGGATCACCGCCAGGACTTCCTTGTCGGCCGCCCGTTGCCGTGCCGGAGTGATGACCCGCCGCGCGAAATACACGGCGAGCGCCGAGGAACCCGCTCCCAGCAGGCCCGCCACCGAGCCGCCGGCGATGGCGCCGCCAACGGCCCATTTGGCCCCCGGCGACACCCCAACGGATTCCCTGGTGGATGCAGTCATTGCAGGGCGCGCTCGCCGGAAAGGTGCCATGGGACTATTCTTACCGGCCCTGCCGCAGATACCCGCATTCCCGCACCCGGGCGGCACGGCGACGCCGGGCCGGCCCGGGAGGGACGCGGGCCGCGGTGCAGTTCAGGGGCCGGTGCAGTTCGAGGGCCCGCGCAGTTCAAGGGCCCGCGCAGTCCAAAGGCAGGCAGTGCGGGGGCCAGCGGGCGGGACTAGGCTAAGGCCATGAGTGATCCCATCGTCATCCTGACTGAAGAACCCCTGGGCGCGGACGACCGCGTTAACATCGAACGGCTCGTGGATGGTGCGGACAGCCGCCTGCTGGTCCTGGTCCCGGCCAATACCGAGCGGCACCTGCTGGTGGACTTCCTTGAGAACCTGTCCATGCTGGACGTTGCCAAGGCTTTCCGCGAACTCGCCGCCCGCAACCCTGATGCCGCCACCGAACGGGCGCACGCCGACGAAACCCTGGCGGCCTCCCTCGCGGCGCTCGAGGGACTGGGCTCCGGCGTGACCGGCCAGGTGGTGGACGGCAAGGCGGTTGACAGCCTGGTGGCCAAGGTCCGCGAAACCGGCGCTTCCCAGGCCGTGGTGATCACGCGGCCGCATGCCGTGGCCGATACGTTCCACACTGACTGGGCCAACAAGGCCCAGGACCAACTCGGCGTCCCCGTGCTCCACCTGTACGCGGGCTCGGGATTTATCGGCGACTCCTAAGCGTTGGGAAAGCTATGAGCATCTTTGGAAACAGCATCTTCGGCAACAGGGCACCGGGCGTTGGCGCCGGAACGCAGCATGGCAGCGCACAGGAGGCTGCTGACAGCGAGGCCGCAGTCCAGAAAAGTGATGCCCAGTGGCGGGAGGAACTGACTCCGGAGGAATACCACGTCCTGCGCCAGGCGGGCACGGAACGGCCGTACACCGGCGAATACTGGGACACCCATACGGAGGGCGTGTACCAGTGCCGCGCGTGCGGCGCTGAACTGTTCACCAGCAAGGAGAAGTTCGATTCCCACTGCGGGTGGCCCTCCTTCTGGGCCCCTTTGACCGAGGGCAAGGTGCGCTACATCCATGACCGCACCCTGGGCATGGACAGGATCGAAGTGCGGTGCGCCGCCTGCGACTCGCACCTGGGCCATGTGTTCGAGGGTGAGGGCTACGGAACGCCCACCGACCAGCGCTACTGCATCAACTCGGTCTCCCTCCGGCTCGTGGCCAAAGAGGCAGCCGGCGACGGACCCCAGGGCTAAGCGATAAGCACCACGGGAAGTCCCCGCAACCCGTCCAAAAAGACCGGCCCCCAACTGTTCCCACAGCCGGGGGCCGGTCTCGTTCCTCCCCAGCCGGGCCATAGGGTAAGAATTTCTTATTCAACAACCCTTCGGGCATAAGTCCTGCTGGTTGCTTGTTACGCTCACCAGAGAAGCAAGCAACCAGAAAGGCAGCCGACGATGACAGAGACCCTGACCACCGCCGTCACCGGTATTTCCGCGCAGAACGAGGATTGGCTGCGGCTCAAGGGCGCAGCCACCGCCCTGCAGGCCCTCCAGGTCCAGGACGGTTCCGTCCCCGAGCCCGCGGACCACACGGCGGCAGCCCGGTCCGTGGAAACCATCGTGGAGGCCCTCACGGCGCTGGCCCCCGCCTTCCCCCACGATGCGGAGTACCTTGAGGCCGCCTGCGCTGATTTCCGGGCATGGGCCGCGGGCGGGTTCGCCGTCCCGGACTTCCTGTCGTCCCTGCTGGCGTTCCAGCCGCAGCAGCAGCGCATTGACGGCCTGCAGCACCTGGTGGTGTTCCCCATGTACACCCAGAACGGCAGCAGCAACCGGCTGGTTGAGGCCGTGCTGGTCGAAGTGATCTGGCCTGAGTTCATCGCGGGACTGGAAGCCGGCGACTATTCCAACAAGCTGTTCGTCCCCATCCGCTTCGTCGATTTCACGCCCGGCTACGACACCAACTCGGCCGTCCTCTTCCCCGAGACGGTAGCGGTCAGCCAGACCCCCACCTTCACCTGGGGTGCCATCTTCGCCGACCGCGAAGCTGCCCGGTTCCGCCGCGTGCTCAAGGCGGCCGCGGCGATCACCTCCCTGGAGCTTCCGGAGGGCGCGGCCGAACTGCTCGTTGACCAGGACCTCACCGAGGCCACCTTCGTCATGTGGGACCTGATCCACGACCGGACGCACATGCGCGGCGACCTGCCCTTCGATCCCTTCATGATCAAGCAGCGGATGCCCTACTTCCTGTACTCGCTCGAGGAGCTGCGCTGCGACCTCACCGCGTTCCGCGAGTCCGTCCGGATCGAAAAGGACGACGCCGCCGACCCCGAGGCCCGGCGGCACGCCAGGCTCGTGCAGTACGCCATCATCTTCGACCGCATCTTCCGCTTCGCCATCACCGGCAGCCGGGTCCGCAACTATGACGGCCTGGGTGGCCAGCTCCTTTTCGCGTGGCTGCACCAGCAGCACGTACTGCACTGGACGGACACACGGCTTACCATCGACTGGGATGAGGTGGCGGACGCTGTGATCGCGCTCGGAGCCAGCATCGATGACCTGTACTGGCGCTCCATCGACCGGCCCAAGACCGCCCACTGGCTGGCGGCCTACCAGCTGGTGTCCGCAACCGTCACCCCCAACCCGGCCTCCGTGTGGGCCAAGGGGCCGGACGCGCTGCCACTGGCGGGAACACCCCGCGGCCTCACGGACCAGGTCCTGGACGACGAATTCCCGCTGTCCATGTTCTACGAGGCATTGGAGAAGAAGATGCGCCCCGTCATTGAGTCAACCGCCGGGATCACCGGCCACTCAGCCCTGTGACCCCTTCCGGCACCGCCGCTGCCGCCCACACCACCGGGTCCCTGACCGTCCTGGTGGCGGGCGGCAGCGGCGCATCCGGCGTCGCTGTTGCGCGCGCACTGGCTGCGGCCGGGCACCGCGTGGCCACCGTGGGATCGGAACAGGCCAGGATCACGGAGGCTGCGGACAAGGCGGGCGACGGCGTCACCCCCTTCACATGCGACCTCGCCGATCTCCAGGCCGTCCGGCAGCTTCGGGCAGAGGTCAGCGCCGCCGTCGGGCCCTTTGACGCCGTGATCCACCTGGTGGGTGGCTGGCGCGGGGCCAAGGGCATCGCCGACCAGTCCGACGACGACTGGGACTTCCTGGAGCGCGGGGCCATCACCACACTGCGCAACGTCTCCCGCGTCTTCTTCGACGACATCGCCGCATCTCCGGCCGGCAGGTTTGCCATGGTGTCCTCCACCGCCCTGGACAAACCAACCGCCGCGGTGGCCAGTTACGTTGCAGCGAAGGCCGCCGCGGAAGCCTGGACCATGGCCATGGCGGATGGCTTCCGCCGCGCCGCCGGGGACGGCGGACACCTGGCTGCTGCCACCATCCTGGTGGTCAAGGCACTCGTTGACGACGAACTGCGCCGCGCGCACCCCGAGCGGAAATTCCCGGGGGCCACGGACGTGGCTGACCTGGCCGCCGCCGTCGTACGCCTTTTCGGCACGCCGTCCGCCGAACTCAACGGGGTCCGCCTCCGGCTGGCGGGCTGATACCGCCATGACTGTACCTACACTGAAAGCGTGAGCAACCCTATGACGACAACAGCAGAAACACGCTCGACGCTGCGGCTGCACGACCCCAGCGTGCGCGGCTTTGCCTCCGACAACTACTCCGGCGTCCACCCCGAGGTGCTGGCAGCCCTGGCTGCAGCCAACGAGGGGCACCAGGTTTCCTACGGCGAGGACCTCTACACCGCACGGCTGCAGGAACTGATGGTGGAACACTTCGGCCCGGGCATCGAATGCTTCCCGGTCTTCAACGGCACCGGCGCCAATGTCCTGTCCCTGCAGTCCCTGCTCCCCCGCTGGGGCGCCGTGGTGTGCGCTTCCACCGCCCACATCAACATGGATGAGAACGGGGCACCCGAGCGCATCGGCGGCATGAAGCTGCTGCAGGTCCCCACCCCGGACGGCAAGCTGACCCCGGAGCTGATCGACAGGGAGGCCTGGGGCTGGGGCGACGAGCACCGTGCGCAGCCGCTGGCCGTCTCCATCACCCAGACCACTGAACTGGGCACCTGCTACACCCCGGAGGAAGTGCGGGCCATCGCCGACCATGTCCACGCAAAGGGCATGAAGCTGCACATGGACGGGGCACGGCTGGCCAACGCCGCCGCCCACCTGGACCTCCCCCTGCGGGCCTTCACCAGGGACGCCGGCGTGGATATCCTCTCTTTCGGCGGGACCAAGAACGGGCTGCTCTTCGGCGAGGTAGTGGTGGCGCTGAACCCTGAGGCCGCCCACGGCCTGGTGTACCTGCGCAAGATGAACATGCAGCTGGCATCCAAGATGAGGTTCATGTCCGCCCAGTTCATCGCCCTGCTCGAAGACGGCCTCTGGCTTCGCTCCGCCTCGCATGCCAACGCCATGGCCTCCCGGCTGAGGGACGCCGTTGACACCATTGAGGGCGTCCGCCCCACCCAGAAGACGGAATCCAACGGCGTCTTTGCCATCCTTCCACCCGGCGTGGCGGACCGGCTGCGCAGTTCGTTCCGCTTCTACGACTGGGACGAGGCAGCAGGGGAAGTCCGCTGGATGTGCTCCTTCGACACCACCGAGGAGGATGTTGATGCCTTTGCCGCCGCGATCCGCCATGAACTGCGGGATTACCGGGATGGCCAGGCAGGGTGACCGTCCGTTGACGGCGAGCCTTCCTGCCCGGCCCCGCCCGGCCCCGTAATCTGCCAAGGTGAACGCACTTGACCAGGTTCCCCCGGATTTCCTCCACGCCTTGGGAACCCTCAGGAAAGCCCGGTGCCGCAAGGAATTGCACCTGGCCGAAATCCCTGCCCCTGCGCGGCTGGCTCCGTTCGCCGTCGCACTCGGTGCCGAAGTCATGGCCCCCGGCACAGGCAGCCTTTCCACGCCCGTCCACGGACCGGCGGCACTGGCTTTCGCAGCAGCATCCGGGACCGCCGCCGCAGGAGCTGCGGACGACGACGAGACGGAACTCGCCACCGGACGGTTCATCCTGCTGCACGATCCGGACGGCTCAGCGGTCTGGGACGGTGAGTTCCGCATCGTGACCTACATACGGGCCGAACTGGAACCGGAAATGGGCAACGACCAGATGCTGGGAACCGTGGCATGGACGTGGCTGGTCGAAGCGCTGGAGAACCACAAGGCCGCTTACAGGGCAGCCGGCGGCACAGCCACCCGCGTCCTGTCCGAAAGCTTCGGCACCCTGGCCGGGCGCCCGGGTTCCATCGACATCGAGCTCCGGGCCTCCTGGACGCCGGATTCCTCCGATGTCCAGGCACACCTGGAAGCCTGGTCCGACATGGTCTGCACGTTCGCGGGCCTGCCGCCCCTGCCCGACGGTGTGACGGCCCTTCCGCCCCGGCGCCGCGGCCGGCAGAACGGTTATGGGGCAGCCCGGTAAACTGGGGGCATCATGACCCCAAACATTCCGGAAAACACCACAGCCGGCGTCCCGGCTGCTGCTGCCGCACCCCACATCACGGTGGAGGGCTTTGACAGTCCCATCCCCGAAATCATCGATCTTGATGCACCCCGGGACGGCGTTCCCCTGGTCATCGAAACCCAGTCCGGCCTGGAGCGCTGCGCCGCCGCGATTGCCGCCGGCACCGGCCCTGCAGGCGTTGACGCCGAACGTGCCTCCGGGTTCCGCTACGGCCAGCGGGCCTTCCTGGTCCAGATCCGGCGCGAAGGTGCCGGGACCTGGCTGATCGATCCCGAACCCTTCGGAAACCTGGACATCATCAATGACGCCCTGCGCGGCGTCGAATGGATCCTGCACGCCGCCAGCCAGGACCTGCCCTGCCTGTCCGAACTCGGGATGTGGCCGGACAAGCTTTTCGACACCGAACTGGCCGCACGCCTGGCCGGGCTTCCCCGCGTGGGCCTGGCAGCTGTCATCGAACAGCTCCTGGGATTCGGGCTCGCCAAGGAACACTCCGCCGCCGACTGGTCCACCCGGCCCCTGCCGGAGCCGTGGCTGCGCTACGCCGCCCTGGACGTGGAGGTCCTCACCGAACTGCGCGAGGAACTCATTGAACTGCTCCAGGCGGACGGGAAGCTGGAATACGCCGAGCAGGAATTTGCTGCCATCCTCGAAGCCGGCGTCGCTCCGCCCCGGGTGGACCCCTGGCGGAAGACCTCCGGCCTGCACCAGATCCGGGACCGCCGCCAACTGGCTGCCGTCCGCGAGCTGTGGCTGGAACGCGACTCCCTGGCGCAAAAACGCGACGTGGCACCGGGCAGGCTCATCCCGGACTCCGCCCTGGTAGCGGCGGCGAAGGCCATGCCCGCCACCGTCCCGCAACTGCTCAGCACCAAGGGGTTCCACGGCCGCGCGGCCCAGCGCGAAGCTCCACGGTGGCTGCGCTGCATCGCCGCAGCACGGGACCTGGAGGAACTGCCGCCCCTGCACCTGCCCACTAACGCCCCGCCACCGCCGAGGGTCTGGGCGGACCGCGATCCCGAAGCCGCCGCCAGGCTGGCCACTGCCCGGCCCCTCCTCCAGGCCAAGGCAGAGGAACTGAACCTGCCGCTGGAGAACCTGTTGACGCCCGACTACCTGCGGCGCGTGGCGTGGCGGCCTCCAGCAATCGTTACCGAAGATTCCATTGCCGCTGAGCTGCGGGCGCTCGGGGCCCGCGGGTGGCAGGTGGAACTCAGTGCACCGCTGATCGCCGGCGCATTCCTGAACCCGCAGCCGCTGCCGCCCAAGGAAGCCAAACCTGTCGCCGCGGCCGGCGGCCAGTAACTGTCCCGCACCACCCCTTGCAGGCTAAGTTACTCACGAGTAACATCGGTGTGACCGACGCCAGGCTGCTGCCGCCCTCCGGCATGCACCCGGCGCGCCACATCTCGATGAGGAGTTACACGTGAGCCAGCACGGAAGCGGCGCATCCACGCGCACTGTCCGCGACGTCGTCTTTGTGGACGGCATCCGCACACCCTTCGGCAGGGCCGGCGAGAAGGGAATCTACGCCGGGACCCGGGCCGACGACCTGATCGTGAAATGCATCCGCGGCCTGCTGCGCCGCAACCCGTCGCTGCCGGCGGAGCGGATCGATGAGGTTGCCATCGCCGCGACCACCCAGACCGGCGACCAGGGCCTCACCCTCGGCAGGACCGCCGCGCTGCTGGCCGGCCTGCCGCGCACGGTTCCCGGCTTCGCCATCGACCGCATGTGCGCCGGCGCCATGACCGCTGTTACCACCACGGCCGGCAGCATCGGCTTCGGCGCCTACGACGTCGTCATCGCCGGCGGGGTGGAACACATGGGCCACCACCCGATGGGCTCGGGCGCCGATCCCAACCCACGGTTCATGTCCGAACGGCTGGTGGACCCGGCAGCCCTGAACATGGGAAACACCGCCGAGAACCTGCATGACCGCTTCCCCGCCATCACCAAGGAGCGCACCGATGCCTATGCGGTGGCCTCCCAGGACAAGCTGGCAGCCGCCTACCGGGACGGCATGATCCAGCCCGACCTGGTTCCCGTTGCCGCCCGGAAGCCCGGCGAGGGCTGGACTGTCCACAGCAAGGACGAACCGCCGCGCCCCGGCACCACCCTGGACGACCTCGCCGGCCTGCGCACCCCGTTCCGTGCCCATGGCCGGGTCACCGCCGGTAACGCCGCCGGACTGAACGACGGCGCAACCGCCGCCGTCCTGGCGTCCTCGGAAGCCGCCGCCGAACTGGGCCTGCCCGTCAAGATGCGGCTGGTCAGCTACGCCTATGCCGGGGTGGAGCCGGAGGTCATGGGCATCGGCCCTGTCCCGGCCACCGAGAAGGCGCTGAAGAACGCCGGCCTGGGCATCGAGGACATCGGCCTGTTCGAAATCAACGAGGCATTCGCCGTCCAGGTTTTGAGCTTCCTTGACCACTACGGCATCTCCGACGACGACCCCCGGGTCAACCGCTACGGCGGTGCCATCGCCGTGGGCCACCCCCTGGCGTCCTCCGGCGTCCGGCTGATGATCCAGCTGGCCCGCCAGTTCGAGGAAGATCCGTCGGTCCGCTACGGGATGACCACCATGTGCGTGGGCCTGGGCATGGGCGGCACCGTGATCTGGGAGAACCCGCACCACCCCGACTACAGTGGAACTCCCGCCGGGGACACCGCTGCTACCGCTTCCGAAGGAGCCATGGCATGAGCGCCGCAGATTTCCGCACGTTGGCGGACCTCTTCCCCAACGAAACCGTGACCCACTCCTACGTCCAGGACATCGCCCTGCCGGGAACTGCAGGGAAGCCCAGCCCGGGCACCTTTGCCCTGGTCACCCTGGACAACGACTTTGACCACACCAAGCCCACCACCCTTGGCCCCAACACTTTGGTGGAGCTCGGCACGGTGCTGGAAGGCCTGCGTGACCGTGCCGCCCGCGGGGAAATCGTGGGCGTGGGCGTCACCGGCAAGCCGCACTACCTGGTGGCCGGAGCCGACCTTTCCGCCGTGAAGTCCCTGGAAAAGCGCGAGCACGGACTCTGGATGGCGCAGCTGGGCCACGACGTCTATGCCACCCTGGCCAACCTGGGCGTCCCCAGCTTCGCCTTCATCAACGGCGCCGCCCTGGGCGGCGGCCTGGAGATCGCCCTGCAGTCCACCTACCGGACGGTGTCAACAGGTGCCGGCGCCCTGGCGCTGCCGGAAGCCTTCCTGGGCCTGGTGCCCGGCTGGGGCGGCGTGTACATCCTTCCCCGCCTGGTGGGCCCCGAAAACGCCGTCAAGGTGATGATCGAGAACCCGCTGAGCAACAACCGGACCCTTTCCGGTGCCCAGGCGTTCGGTCTCGGAATCGCGGACGCGCTCTTCGAACCTGCCGACTTCCTCGAGCAGTCGCTGGCCTGGGCCGCGGGCGTCATCTCCGGCGACGTGGTCCCGGAGCGGCCCAACGCCGTCGATCCCTCCTCCCCTGACGCTGCGGCCCGCTGGACCGCTGCCGTGGATGCCAGCCGGAAGTTCGTGGAAGGCAAGACGTCCAACGCTTCCCCTGCCCCTGCCAAGGTCCTGGACATCCTCGAGGCGAACCGCACCATGACCGCTGCGGAGTCAGCCGCTCTGGAGTGCGAAACCCTCGCCGGGCTCATGCAGACGGACGAGTTCCGCTCCACCGTCTACGCTTTCCTCGACCTGGTACAGAAGCGCGGCAAGCGCCCCGCCGGCGCTCCGGACCGCAAGCTGGCCCGGCCCGTCACCAAGGTGGGCGTGGTGGGTGCCGGCCTGATGGCCGGCCAGCTGGCACTCCTCTTCGCGCGGCAACTGAAGGTGCCGGTGGTCCTGACCGACATCGACCAGGCCCGGGTGGACAAGGGCGTGGCCTATGTCCATGGCGAGGTGGACAAACTGCTGGCGAAGAAGCGCGTCAGCCAGGACGCTGCCAACCGCACCAAGGCGCTGGTGACGGGCTCGGTGTCAAAGGAAGCCTTCGCGGATGCCGACTTCGTGATCGAGGCCGTCTTCGAGGAACTGCACATCAAGAAGCAGGTCTTCGCCGAACTGGAAGGCATCGTGTCGCCGGAGTGCATCCTGGCCACCAACACGTCCTCCCTCTCAGTGACGGAGATGGCCGCGGACCTGCAGCACCCGGAGCGGCTGGTGGGCTTCCACTTCTTCAATCCGGTGGCCGTCATGACGCTGCTGGAGATCGTCCGCGCCCCGCGGACCGACGATGCCGTGCTCGCCACCGCCTTCGAACTGGCCAAGGCCCTGAAGAAGACCGGCGTGCTGGTCAAGGATGCGGCCGCGTTCGTGGTCAACCGCATCCTGCTGCGGCTGATGGGCGAAGTAACGGCTGCCTTCGACGAGGGCACCCCCGCGGAAGTGGCGGACGCCGCGCTGCGGCCCATGGGGCTGCCCATGACACCGTTCACGCTGCTGGCCATGGTGGGCCTGCCCGTGGCGCAGCATGTCCAGGAGTCCCTGAACGCCGCTTTCGGCGACCGCTTCCCGGTTTCCGACAACCTCAAGAAGCTCATCGACAACAACGTCAAGGCACTGTGGGAGACCGCCCCGGACGGTTCCCGGGCCATCCCCCAGTCGACGCTTGAGCTGATGTCCTTTGGCTCCAGCCCGTCCACCGCGGAGCAGGTGCTGCGCCGCGTCCAGGATGCCCTGGCAGAGGAAATCGGCCTCATGCTGGACGAGGGCGTCGTGGCCGGCGCCGAGGACATCGACCTGTGCATGATCCTGGGCGCTGGCTGGCCCATGTTCCTGGGCGGCATTACGCCGTACCTGGACCGGGTGGGCGCATCGGAGCGGGTCAACGGCAAGCGCTTCCTGGCGCCCGGCGTCGCGTCGAGCAAGTCCCGGGACTAGGCGTACCGGCGGTCAGGCCGGTACCAGCCGGCCGCCGTCGAGCGCCAGGATGCGGTGCGCCGCCGCGCGTGCATAGCCCAGTTCATGGGTGACCAGCACGACGGCGGCGCCCGCCTCCGCTGCCGACCGTACGGCTGTATCGAGCAGCGCGAGTCCGTCGCCGTCCAGCGCCACCGTCGGTTCGTCCAGCGCCAGGACGGCAGGCCGGCGGGCCAGGACGGTGGCCAGGGCCAACAGTCGCTGGGCGGACGCCGGCAGCTCGGCAGGATGTTCCTGGGCCGTACCTGCGAGGCCGACAGCCTCCAGCGCCGCGGCTGCGTAATCGGCCGCCATCGCCGGACTGAACAGGCGGTCCAGCCCGAACCCGACTTCCCGCAGCACCGTCCGTTCGAACAGCTGGTCACGGGGCTGCTGGAAGAGCAGGCCGACGGACGCCGCTGTCTTTCCCACCGGAGCTCCCGCGATGTCGCCGCCGCGGACCAGGACAGTGCCTGCGGTGGGACGGAGCAGGCCGTTGAAGTGCCTCAGGAGCGTTGATTTCCCTGCACCGTTGGGGCCGGTGACAGCTACGATTTCCCCCGGATGGACTGACAGGTTGATGTCCTGGAGCACCATTGCGCGGCGGTCCGGCCCCGGCTCCTGCCGTCGACGCCTGCGGCGGCGTTCGGGCACTTCAGGGTATCCAAAGGACACCCTCCGCAGCTCCAGCGCCGCGGGGCCGGCAGGCAGCTCCACCGCCCGGCGGCTGGAGGGCCGGGGCGCGGGGCTCGAAGCGGTTTCCAGGTCGAGGCGCCTGATGGCCGGTGGCAGGAGCCCGGAGCCGGACCTGGGCGCGGCAGGAGGCCCGCCGGAGGTGAGCGTGCCGTCCGCCAGCACCAGCCAAGTGCCGGCCTCCAGCAGCAGCGGGTCAACCGCCTGGCTGAGGACCACGACGGCGGTGCCTTGTTTGAGGAGGTCCCGGACCAACACGGCCAGTTCGTTGGCCCCTGCCGCGTCCAGGGAGGCGAAGGGCTCGTCCATGACCAGCACCGGAGGTCCGGGGATGATCGCGCAGCCGATGGCCAGCCGCCGCAGCTGGCCGCCGGACAGCCGGGCAGGGTCCTGGTCCAGTTGGCCGGCGAGCCCCAGGAGCGCGGCGGTTCGCTCCACGGCGGCTTTCATCCCGGCACGGTCCATGCCGGTGTTTTCCAGACCGAATGCGAGTTCCTCGGCCACCGTGGCCCGGACGGTGGACAGGACGCCGGCAGGGTCCTGGGGCACGAAACCCACCTGCCGGCCCCACTGGGCGGGATCGATCCGGGGGTCCCCGGTGCCGCCGTCGAAGTCCAGCCGTGTGCCGGCCAGCTCAAGGAATCCCGCCAGCCTGCCGTGGCCGCCCGGTGCCAGCCAGCCGGACAGCAACCGGCCCAGCGTGGACTTGCCACTCCCGGATGCGCCGAGGATGGCCGTGAAGGAGCCCGGCGCAACGGAAACAGCCAGGTCATGAAGGGCGGGGGCATGCCCATCGTGGAAGGTAAAGTTCCGGATCCCGGCAGCCAGCACGGGGCTGTCCAGGGGGACGGCGCGGCCGGCAGAAGCCATGCGTTCAGGCACCCGACTGCACCACCCGGAGAATCAGTGCGGCCAGTGCCGCCACCACCAGGACGGCCCGCACTGCCCGCTGGGCGGTGGAATCGGGCACTTCCCGGTAGGTAGTCCGTGGTCCGGGGTTGCCCAGTCCACGAGCTTCCAGGGCAGCGGCCCGGGTCCCTGCATCCTCGATCAGGGACAGGACCAAGGGAACCGCCTGCAGCCGGAACGCCGCCACCCTGGACAGCAGCCCGCGGGTGATGACCAGGCCGCGCGATTCCTGCGCCTCCCGGATCCGGCGCGCCCGGCCGGCAATGGCCGGCAGCAGGGTCAGGGTGGAGGCCAGGACGAAAGCGAACCGGCCCTGCACGCCGCGGGCCGACAAGGCCGCCACGAGGTCCGGGACGCTGACACTGAAGGAAAACAGCAGCAGGGCCAGGACCACCGCGGCAAGCTGCAGGATGCGCTGCACTGCAAACTGCAGGCCCTCTGCCGTGATGCGGGCAGGTCCCCACTCGGCCAGCACGGTCCTTCCTTCCGGGAAGAAGAGGCCGTGCAGCACCAGCAATGAAAGGCCGAGGGGGACCAGGACTGCCGCGGCAGCCGGCACAACGCGGCGGGCCGCGCCCGTGGCCAGTGACAGGCCAAGGCAGGCTGCAGCCACGGTGCCTGAGAGCACCCAGCTTGCTGCCGCCGTCGTCATGACCGCGGTGCTGGCGGCAGCGGCAAGTGAGGTCAGCGGATTAAGCCGCTCCCGCCTGGCCGGGGCCGCGGTCCTGCCCGCCGGGGATGCTGTCACGGTGCTTGGGTCAGCCGTTCAGCGCTGAATCGCTGGCCGGTCCCGACGCAGTACCCGGTGCCTGCTTCGAACCGTCGGCGTGCGCACCCGTCTGCGGCGCCGGGGCCGGGCTGCTGCCGGCGAGCACCCGGTGGCGGCGGATGAAGGGGAACTGCTGCCGCGTCCGGCGCGGCAGCGCGTAGACCAGGACGGCCACGATGGTGAACACGATGGCCTTGTCCATGGGGTCGGACAGGAGTGCCTGCTTGGTGATGGCGGCCAGGAGGGTGTCCCCCATGGCCCGGAAGGCACTGACGATGGCGCCGGTGGCCACGCCCGACGTTCCGCCGAAGACGAAGGCTGCCACGGGGGCGGACACGACGCCTGCGATGATCCCGGTGACGAAGCCGGCAACCGGGGCAAGGTAGAAGCGGCGGAAGAGGCCGTAGCGTGCCGCGAGGCCGGCCAGGCAGCCGATGAGCGCGGCGCCTGCCGCGAACGGCAGCACGGTGGGGTTGAAGAAGGACCAGACAATGCTGCTGAGCGCGCCGGTGGCGGCACCGGCGGCCGGGCCGGCCAGAACGGCGATCAGCACCGTGCCGATGGCGTCGAGGTAGAAGGGAACCAGGGTGCTGCCGACAAACTGGCCCAGCACGATGTTCAGGACCAGCGCCACCGGGATCAGCACCAGGGTGGAGGCAGGAAGGGTGGGGAGCACGGCGACGATCAGCAGGACCGCTCCTGCCAGGAAACCGGTGAGGGCGATCAGGGCCGATGCGCTGCCCGGACCCCCGGTGATGTCTGCGGGCTGGTTAAGGACCAGGTAGACGTACGTGGCGGCAATGGCCAGGGCGCCGAGGATCTCCAGCAGCCGGCGGCGGGCCGCGGGGCGTTCCTGGGACGGAAGCGTCAAAGAGGGCGATGACATGGGGAATGTTCCTTTGGGGTGCTGGCAGTGGCCCGGCAGTACCGGGCCGGGATGTGGCTGCCTATGTCACCTCGGCAGCAGCCGGCGGCAACTGCGCCGGGCCGGTCCGGAGCCCATTCTACCGGCCATCCTCCGGCAGCGTCCCGGGCAGGATGTTCCTGCCGCGCCGGCCGTGGATCGCCTGCCTCACCCCGTCTTCCGGGCCAGGCGCCCCACGGCGGACACCAGCTCACCGAACGCCTGCTCCGGGTTGTTGGCGGACACGATCCGGGCATTCGGGGGTGCGCCCCAAAGCCCGCGAAAGTCTGCCACGGTTGTTCCCATGAGGAGCCCCGATTCCGTTTCGACGTCCACCGTGGCCGGGCGCGCGGCGTACTCAAGGGTGCCGGCGGCCACCCCGGCGGCAAAGAAGTCATGGACGTGGGCTAGGTAGCCCTGGTCATAGAGCCGGTGGAACTCGAAGTAGAAGCGCAGGGCGTCCGAAAGGTGCCTGATAAGGGTGTTGTCGGAAGTGCTGCGGCGGCCCTCAGGGTCTTCCGGGAGTACCAGCTCCGGAACGGCGGCGCCCGCAGCCCGGGCCAGCGCCCTGACGTGGGCCGGGTGCATTTCCATGCGTTCTGTGGTGTCCAGTGAGCAGACGATGGGCAGTTTCTCCAGCGGCCGGCCGCGGTAGGCGGCGTAGACCTCCCTGGCCGCGTGCGGATCCACGTGGGTGTTCCACTCGGCGGTGGGTGTGGTGTTGCCCTGGTGGTAGAAGGCGCCGCCCATGATTACCACTTTGGCCAGGAGATCGGGAAGTTCCGGTTCCTGCCGCAGGGCCAAAGCGAAGTTGGTGAGCGGAGCGGTAATGAGCGCGGTCAACTCCCCCGGCCTGGCCCTGGCGTGCTCGATCCACAGGTCCACTGCATTCTGCGGACTGGGTTGGCCTGATGGTTCAGGCAGCACCGCGTAGCCGATTCCCTGCGGCCCATGCGTTTCCGGGGTCGTGATCAGGGGGATGGACAGGGGCTTCCGGGCACCCACCGCCACCTGCACTCCAGGGCGCCCGCACAGCTCCAGCAGGGCGAGGGTGTTGCGCGCCACCTGGTCGGCGTCGACGTTGCCCGGGGTGGCCGTGACCGCCACGAACTCCGTGTCCGGGAGGGCGGCAAGATAGGCAAGGGCCAGGGCATCGTCGATGCCGGTATCGACGTCCAGGAGGTAGGCGGGCACTGTTGCCTAGAAGAGCGCGACCTTGGGCACGGCGGGGAAGATCCCGTCCAGGGCGGCCAGGTCCTCCGGGGTGGGCACCCAGTCCGCCGCTTCCGCGTTTTGCCGGACCTGTTCCGGCCTGGTGGCGCCGGCGATGACACTGGCCACCGAGGGCTGGGCGGCGAGCCAGGAGAAGGCCACCTCGATCTCGGTCAGGCCGCGCTCCTTCGCGAAGGCGCTGTACCTTCCCAGCTGGTCCCAGTCGGCGTCGTCCACCATGTTGGTGCGGGTGTGGCTGAGCCGGGATCCTTCCGGAGCGTGGCCCGGCGAATACTTGCCGGTCAGCAGGCCGTTGGCCAGCGGGAAGTATGGCAGGACGCCCAGGCCGAATTCCTCCGCCGCCGGGGTCACCTCCAGTTCGGCGCGCCGGTCCAGGAGGTTGTAGTGGTTTTGCGAGGAGATGAACCGTGCGGTGCCCAGTTCGCGGGCCACGTATTCCGCTTGGGCGATCTGCCAGCCGGAGCGGTTGGAGTGGCCGATGTAGCGGACTTTGCCGCTGCGGACCAAGGTGTCCAGCGCGGACAGGGTTTCGTCGATGGGCGTGAGCGGATCGGGGGTGTGGAACTGGTAAAGGTCTATCCAGTCGGTACCGAGCCGCCGCAGCGAGGCCTCCACCGCCTGGATGATGTACCGCCGGGAACCACGGGCGCCGAAGTCCGGACCATTGGCCCCCTTGGCATCCATCCCGAATTTGGTGGCAACCACCACGTCCCCGCGCCGGCTGCCGAGGGCCTTGCCCAGCATGGTTTCGCTGAGTCCCGTTTCCCTGCCGTAGTTGTCTGCCACATCGAACAGCGTGATGCCGGAGTCGATGGCGGCGTTGACCACCGCGTCCGTGGCGTCCTGCGACTCCGTGGCGGTGTTGGCGCGGCCCAGGTTGTTGCAGCCCAGGCCAACGGTGGAGACGGTGAGGCCTGATTTTCCAACGCGGCGGTAACTGGTCACGGGGATCTCCTAGAGGCTGAAGCTGCTGGCGGGCTTGGCGGAGTGCTTGAGCTTGTACTGGTCGGGGTCGCTGAACGGGGCGGCCGCGATGCTGAGCTTGGTGAAGTCGAGGTCCTCGCCGCGGGCGCACACCTTGATGGCGTTGACTGCCTTGTTGACGTCCGGGCACAGGCAGAAGATGTTCAGCTTGTAGTCGGTGAATTCGGACCGTTCCACTGTTCCCAGGCCGCGCCAGGCCAGGTGGCTGATGAGGGCGTCCTTGGCCTTTTGCTCAAGGCGGCGGTCCCGGTCGGTGCCTTCCCTGGTCTTGAGGGCGAACTGTGCCACCACCCAAAACTGCTCCTCGTTGGGGATCTCCGCGTAGCCGTCCTCGGCGCACTGTGCGGCAAAGGCGTCCAGGAGGCCGTCTGCAGCACCGGCATCGGGGACGTCGGTTTCCTCGGTCTTGCTCTGGTGCCCCACGGCACCGAAGTTCATCACGAACTGGGAGTACTCCTCGTCGAACCAGGCTTCCCGGAACTGGAGGGCGCCCTCGTCGTCACGTTTGTAGACCCTGACAATGCCGCTCATGTGGTGCGTCCTTTGGTAAACCATTCAACGTCGGTGCCGTCGAAAGGCGCGTGCTGTGCCTTGACGGCGTGGTAGAGCCCGTCCGCCGCGGCCTGGATGTCCTCGATCAGACGGTGGGGGTAGTGCATGGAAACGCTGTGTTCCGCGAACTCGTCCTGGTCGTCGATGAAGACGCCGCGGTCGGCGGTCCGGATGACGTCCAGGTCCATGTCGATGACATGGAACTCGGTTACCGCAGGCCGGATGTGTGTCCACTCGTGGCCCACGGCGAGGTCGATGTAGACCCGCACTCCGCCGGGGTGGGCGGAGTCGTAGAACGTGGCCACCCAGTCACCCTGGCGCGGCACCAGCAGGACAGCGTCCGAGCGGGTGTAGAACGCGGCGCCGGGCCGGGAACAGAACTCATTGGTGCCCTGGAAGATCCACCACCCGTGCTGGTCCTCGCCCAGGTACCGCCCCGGCACCACCCAGTGGGCTTTGCCGTTCCATTTGCGGTTCCTGGACACCACCAGCTGGCCCGGCTCCAGCCCGTTGGGAACGCGTGTGGTGGTGGTGTGCAGGACCGGTCCGGACTCCCCCGCCGGTCCGGGGTACTTCAGTTCGTCCTCGTCCCTCACAGGATCGGAAGGCTGCCGGTGGTGGGGTGCTGCTGCCCGGGGAGGGGCCGCGCAAAGGGAACCTTCGTTCCCAGGACCTGCGCGACGACGTCGTGCGTGATCTGCTGGGCGGTCAGCCCAACGCGCTCCAGCACCTGGTTGCGGGTGCCGTGGTCGAGGAACTCCACCGGCAGGCCCACCTCGTTCAGGGCGGTGTCGACGCCCGCGGCACGCATCTCCTGCCGGATACGCGAGCCGACGCCGCCTGCGCGGACGCCGTCTTCGATGCAGATCACCAGGCGGTGGTGTGAGGCCAGCGCAATGATGGAACGGCGGACGGGAAGGACCCAGCGGGGATCCACCACGGTGGTGCTGATGCCCTGCGCGCCAAGCCGGTTGGAAACGTCCAGGGCCAGTTCGGCCATGGCGCCCACGCTGACGATCAGCACGTCGTTTTCCGTGGAGCCTGAAGGCCTGCGGGCCAGGATGTCCACGCCGTCGCTGAGCCGTTCCAGGGCCTCGACGGCGGGGCCAACGGATCCCTTGGAGAAGCGGACGACGCTGGGGGCATCGCTGATGGCAACGGCTTCGCGCAGCTCCTCGCGGAGCCGAGTGGCGTCGCGGGGCGCGGCAAGGTGCAATCCGGGGACGATCTGGACCATGGCCATGTCCCACATGCCGTGGTGGCTGGCGCCGTCCGGGCCGGTAACGCCGGCCCGGTCAAGGACGATCGTGACGCCGGCCTTGTGGAGGGCGACGTCCATGAGGAGCTGGTCGAATGCCCGGTTCAGGAAGGTGGCGTACACCGCCACCACCGGGTGCAGTCCGCCGAAAGCCATGCCCGCAGCTGCGGTGAGCGCATGCTGTTCCGCGATGCCGACGTCGATGACGCGCTTGGGATGCTTGGCCGCGAATTTGTGCAGGCCCACCGGGATCAGCATGGCCCCTGTGATGCCCACGATGTCGTCGCGTTCGTCGGCGATGGCGGCGATCTCGTCCGCGAACACGGAGGTCCAGGACTGGGCGCCGCCGGCGCCGGTGGGCTCACCCGTTTCGGGGTCAATGATGCCGACAGCGTGGAACTGGTCCGCTTCATGGGCCCGGGCCGGAGCGTAGCCGTGGCCCTTTTCCGTCATGGCGTGGACGATCACGGGGCCGCCGTAGTTCCGGGCAGTGGAGAGCGCGTGCTCCATGGCCTGGAGGTTATGGCCGTCCACCGGGCCGATGTACTTCATGCCGAGGTCCTCGAACATGCCCTGCGGCGCCCACCAGTCCTTGATGCCCTTCTTCATGGCGTGCAGGCTCTTGTAGGTGAACTGCCCCACGGGGCCGCCGTCCTGGAGCTTCTTCTTCCACCAGTCAAGCGCGCCCTCGTATGCGGGAGCGGCGCGGAAGGAGTCGATGGTGGGGCGCAGGGACGCCAAGTAGTCGGCGAAGCCGCCCACCGTGGGGGCGTAGGACCGGCCGTTGTCGTTGACCACGATGACCACGCGGCGTTTCTTGTCAGCCGCGATGTTGTTGATGGCTTCCCAGGCCATGCCGCCGGTGAGGGCACCATCGCCGATGATGGCCACCACATGCCGGTCGCCTTCGCCGGTGAGCTGGCGAGCCCGGGAAATGCCGTCGGCCCAGGACAGGGACGACGACGCGTGGGAGCTTTCCACAATGTCGTGTTCCGATTCGGCCCTGTCCGGGTAGCCGGAGAGCCCGCCTTCCTGGCGGAGCGTGCTGAAGTCCTGGCGTCCGGTGAGCAGCTTGTGGACGTAGGACTGGTGCCCTGTGTCAAAGACGATGCTGTCGCGGGGGGATTCGAAGATGCGGTGCACGGCCAGCGTCAGTTCCACGACGCCGAGGTTGGGCCCAAGGTGGCCGCCCGTCTGGGAGACGTTCGTGATCAGGAAATCCCTGATCTCCGAAGCCAACTGTTCCAGCTGTTCCTCGGTCAACTCGTTCAGGTCCTGCGGATTCCGGATGGTGTCCAAGATTCCCAATGACCCCTCCTTCGGGTGGTAGACGTGCCGTTTAACTCTAACGCCTTGGTGTGAATGCAAAGCCGAAGCCCCGGCTGGTCGGTGACCGGCCGGGGCTTCGGGGAGGTTGGTGCCTGGGCGGCAGTTCCCGCTAGTTGGCGGAAATCTGGCGCAGCACGTACTGCAGGATGCCGCCGTTGCGGTAGTAGTCCGCTTCGCCCGGGGTGTCGATGCGGAGCACCGCGTCGAAGGACTTCGAGGAGCCGTCCTCTGCGGTGGCGGTGACCTTCAGGGTCTTGGGCGTGCTGCCCTCGTTGAGGGCGGTGACGCCCTCCACCGAGAAGGTTTCCGTGCCGGTCAGGCCCAGGCTGGCAGCGTTCTCGCCGGCCGGGTACTGCAGCGGCAGGACGCCCATGCCGATGAGGTTGGAGCGGTGGATGCGCTCGTAGCTCTCGGCGATGACGGCCTTGACGCCCAGCAGTGCGGTGCCCTTGGCAGCCCAGTCGCGCGATGACCCGGAACCGTATTCCTTGCCTGCCAGGACCACCAGCGGGGTGCCGGCTGCCTGGTAGTTCTGCGCGGCGTCGTAGACGTATGCCTGCGGGCCGTCAGCCTGGGTGAAGTCGCGGGTGAAGCCACCCTCAACGCCGTCCAGGAGCTGGTTCTTGATACGGATGTTCGCGAACGTGCCGCGGATCATCACTTCGTGGTTGCCACGGCGCGAACCGTAGGAGTTGAAGTCCTTGCGCTCCACGCCGTTGGCCAGCAGGTACTGGCCGGCCGGGGTGTCGGACTTGAAGGAACCGGCCGGGGAGATGTGGTCGGTGGTGACGGAGTCGCCGAGCTTCAGGAGCACGCGGGCGCCCGAGATGTCCTTGACGGGCTCCGGCTGGGCCTTCATGCCCTCGAAGTACGGGGGCTTCCGGACGTAGGTGGAGTTCTGGTCCCAGGCGAAGGTGTCGCCGGCGGGGGTGTCCAGTGCCTTCCAGCGGTCGTCGCCCTCGAAGACGCCCTCGTAGCCCTTGGCGAACATGTCCTTGTCGATCGACGAGTCGATGACCTGCTGGACCTCAACCGGGTTGGGCCAGATGTCCTTCAGGAAGACGTCGTTGCCGGCCTCGTCCTTGCCGAGCGGGTCGGCCTCGAAGTCGAAGTCCATGGAACCGGCCAGGGCGTAGGCGATGACCAGCGGCGGGGACGCCAGGTAGTTCATCTTCACGTCCGGGTTGATGCGGCCTTCGAAGTTGCGGTTGCCGGACAGGACGGCGCTGACGGCGAGGTCGTTGGCCTGGATGGCCTCGGAGATCTCTGCTTCCAGCGGGCCCGAGTTGCCGATGCAGGTGGCGCAGCCGTAGCCCACGATGTAGAAGCCGAGCTTCTCCAGGTACGGGGTCAGGCCGGACTTCTCGTAGTAGTCGGTGACTACCTTGGAGCCGGGGGCGACGGAGGTCTTGACCCACGGCTTGGCGGTGAGGCCCTTTTCGACGGCGTTGCGCGCCAGCACGGCGGCGGCGAGCATGACCGAGGGGTTGGACGTGTTGGTGCAGGACGTGATGGACGCAATGGTTACCGCGCCGTGGTCCAGCTCAAACTCGCGGCCGTCAGCCATCTTTACGGGCACCGGGTTGGAGATCCGCCCGGCGCCGCCATGCGCTGCGGAGTACTTCGGCGGTTCGCGGTCGGTGTCCGAGATATGGGTCGCTCCGCCCGTGAAGGACGGCGCGTCCGAAGCCGGGAAGCTCTCCTCGAGGGACTCGTCCAGGGTGCCCGCGTTCGCGTCGTGCGAGACGTAGTTGAGCAGGTCGTGGCGGAACTCGTCCTTGGCCTCGGTCAGCTCGATGCGGTCCTGCGGGCGCTTGGGGCCGGCGATCGACGGAACAACCGTGGACAGGTCCAGTTCCAGGTACTCGGAGAACTTGATGTCGCGGGAAGGATCGTGCCACAAGCCCTGTTCCTTGGCGTAGGACTCCACGAGGGCAACGTTCTGCTCGGACCGGCCGGTGAGGCGCAGGTAGTCCAGGGTCACGTCGTCGATGGGGAACATGGCGGCGGTGGAGCCGAACTCGGGGCTCATGTTGCCGATGGTGGCGCGGTTGGCCAGCGGCACGGCCGCGACGCCCTCACCGTAGAACTCCACGAACTTGCCCACCACGCCGTGCTTGCGCAGCATTTCGGTGATGGTCAGCACCACGTCGGTTGCGGTGGCGCCGGCGGGGATGCTGCCGCTGAGCTTGAAGCCCACGACGCGCGGGATGAGCATGGAGACGGGCTGGCCAAGCATTGCTGCCTCGGCTTCGATGCCGCCCACGCCCCAGCCCAGCACGCCCAGGCCGTTGACCATGGTGGTGTGCGAGTCGGTGCCAACGCAGGTGTCGGGGTAGGCGCGCAGTGCACCGTCCACTTCGCGGGTCATGACGGTGCGGGCCAGGTATTCAATGTTGACCTGGTGCACGATGCCGGTTCCCGGGGGGACCACCTTGAAGTCGTCAAATGCGGTCTGGCCCCAGCGCAGGAACTGGTAGCGCTCACCGTTGCGCTGGTATTCGATCTCCATGTTGCGCTCCAGTGCGCCGGAGTTGCCGAAGGCGTCGATCTGGACGGAGTGGTCGATGACCATTTCGGCCGGTGCCAGCGGGTTGACCCGCTTGGGATCGCCACCCAGGTCCTTGACGGCTTCACGCATGGTGGCCAGGTCGACCACGCAGGGAACACCGGTGAAGTCCTGCATGATCACGCGCGCCGGCGTGAACTGGATTTCTGTATCGGGTTCCGCATTCGGATCCCAGCCTGCCAAAGCGCGAACGTGATCGGCAGTGATGTTCGCGCCGTCCTCGGTCCTCAGCAGGTTTTCAAGCAATACCTTGAGGCTGAACGGAAGGTTTTCTGCACCTTCAACGGAGTTCAACCGGAAAATTTCGTACTCGGTTCCGGCTACATTAAGTTTGCCTTTTGAACCGAAGCTGTCCACAGTGCTCATCGCAGGACTCCTCTCGCAACAGTTTCATCTTTGTCGCGCGGTTGACCGCCTGCTAGTTAGGAAGCCCTAAGTAGTTCCAGGGCCCGAAAATTTGCACACGGCCGGCCGAGAATTCGGGCGCGACGTGGGACTACTACGGCCATCGTAGTCGAAAACCGTGGCGGCATCATGGAGCCGGAGTCAGCAGTGCCACTGTCTCGAGGTGGTGGGTGTGGGGGTACAGGTCGAAGGCCCGCAGCCCGGCGAGCTCCCACCCGGAGCGTCGGAAGTAACCGAGGTCACGCGCGAACGACGCCGGATCGCAGGACACATAGGCAATGGCCCGGGGCTGCGACGCGACGAGTTGGCCGACAACGGCTTTCCCGGCTCCGGCGCGGGGAGGGTCGAGGACCAGGGCGTCGAAGTTCCGCGGTTTCTGGCGCAGGACCCGCTCCACGCGCCCCTGGACCACCTCCACCTGCGGTGCGGAGTGCAGGTTCTTCCGGGCATCCCGGCTTGCCCCCGGCGCCCCTTCAACCGAGAGGACGGACCCCGTCTCCCCTACGGCATCAGCCAGCACGGCGGTGAAGAGCCCGGCGCCCGCGTAGAGGTCGGCGACCACGGCTCCGGGGTTCAGGAAGTCACCCTGCCGGAGGAATTCTGTGACAGCCCCCACAAGGGTCCCGGGCGCGTCGCGGTGGATCTGCCAGAAACCCTCGCCGGTCACCCGGTAGTCATGGCCGGCGGCGGATTCCTGCACCCAGGTGCGTCCCCGGAGCTGCGTGACGGTGCCGGCCTGCGGATCGAAGGCTGCCACCGATGCGTCCGCCGGCAGCGCCGCGGCGATCGCCCGCAGCCGCTTGTCCTTGGTGCCCGGCGCGGGGGCCAGGAGCACCAGGGGCCGGGAACCGTTGGCCGGCGCGGCCACCTCAACCCGTTCGATGCCCTGCAGGTCCAGGTCCCACAGGCGCAGTGCGTTGATGGCTTCGCTTGCCAGGGGCATCTCCCGCACCGCAACGATGTGGTTGGAGCGGTGGGCGTGCATCCCGAGCCTGCCGCCCGGGGTGACCGAAAAACTCGCCCGCGTGCGCCACCCCAGGCCGGTGCCGCCGTCGTCCGCTTCCCCTACGCGTTCGACCCCGCCGGTCCATACGGACGGCACCTGGTCGAAGCCGGCCAGCCGGGTGAGCTGTTCTGCCACGACGTCCGCTTTCAGGCTACGCTGCCGGGCCAGGGTCATGTGCCCGAACTCGGCCCCGCCCACCGGCGGGTGGCCGTGGCCCCAGGCGCGCAGGGAATCGGCCACGTGCCAGAAGTGTTCCACCCGGTCCGGCGATGCTTCCAGCACCTCGATGACATCGGCCCGCCAGAACTTGGCGCCGTCCGCGGCGTCGGTGAGCCTGACGCGGACCTTCTCCCCCGGAATGGCGTGCCGGACAAAGACCACGCGGCCCTCATGGCGCGCCACGCAGTGCCCGCCGTGGGCCACCGGACCGACGTCGAGGACGGCCTCCTCACCGGTGTGGCCGGTTTCATCCCCTGCGGGCAGGGAAGTATCTGATGCCGGCAAAGCGGCGGAAGGGTTGGCGGTCACTGGACATCCTGGAGGTTCTTGGCTTCTTCGGAGGATTTGAGCTGCCAGGGAACGCTGGCCACCATGACTCCCGGTTCAAAGTGCAGCCGGGTCTTGATGCGGAGGGCGGTCTGGTTGTGAACCAACTGCTCCCACCACTTGCCCACCACGTACTCGGGGATGTAGACCACCACTAGGTCCCGCGGGGAATCCAGGCGCATCTGCTTGACGTAGTCCATGATGGGCGTGACGGTCTCGCGGTACGGGCTGGCGAGCACGGTCAGCGGCACCGGGATCTCAAGTTTTTCCCAGTCCGCGATGGTGTGTGCGGTCTCGTCCGGGTCGATGTCCACGGTGATGGCGTCCAGCCGGGAGGGGCGGGATGCCCGCGCGTAGGCCAGGGCCCGCAGCACCGGCTTGCGGACGTGGGAGACCAGCAGGACGGCGTGGACCCTGGTGGGCAGGGCGCGCGGTGAGGAGTCCTCGTCCACGGCGAGTTCCTTGGCGACGTTGTCGTAGTGGGCCCGGATGCTCCACATGATCAGGAAGAGGATGAACATGGCCAGCAGGGCAATCCAGGCGCCCTGCTGGAACTTGGTGATGAGGACGATGACCAGCACCAGGCCGGTCATGCCGAAGCCGATGCTGTTGATGGTCCGGGACTTGATCATCTTCCGCCGGACGGCCTTGTCCTTGGCCAGTTTCAGCTCGCGCCCCCAGTGCCGGATCATGCCGAGCTGGCTGAGCGTGAAGGAAATGAAGACGCCGACAATGTAGAGCTGGATGAGCTTGGTGACGTCCGCGTCGAACGAAATAATGAGCACCAGGGCGCCTGCCGCGAGGGCCAGCACGCCGTTGCTGAACGCGAGCCGGTCGCCGCGGGTCCGGAGCTGGCGGGGCAGGTAGCCGTCCTGGGCGAGGATGGAACCCAGGACCGGGAAGCCGTTGAAGGCGGTGTTGGAGGCGAACACCAGGATGACGCCGGTAGCGGCCACCACGATGTAGAAGGGGATGGACCCTTCGCCGAAGATGGTCTGCGCGATCTGGCTGATGGCCGGGTTCTGGATGTAGCCCTCAGGCAGCGGGCTGCCGTTCAGCAGGAATTCCTTGGCGGGGTCCAGCACAATGTGGACCTTGGTGGCATTTGCCAGGTAGATGATGCCCGCCAGCATGGCGGCGCCGATCACGCCCAGGAGCAGCAGGGTGGTGGCTGCGTTCTTGCTCTTGGGGTGCCGGAAGTTGGGAACGCCGTTGCTGATGGCTTCGACGCCGGTCAGGGCCGCGGCGCCCGAAGAGAAGGCCCGCAGCAGCAGGAAGGCGCCGGCCAGGCCCACCAGGCCCTGGTCGAAGCCTTCGGCGGGAACAATGGTGAACGCAGCCGACGGCGCCTCGCCCAACTGCCCCGTGGCGGCCTGGAACATGCCCACCGCGGTCATGCCGAGGATGGACGCCATGAAGATGTAGGTGGGGACGGCGAAGACGCTGCCCGCTTCCTTGATGCCGCGCAGGTTCACCAGGGCCAGGATGACGACGCCGATGGTGGCGATGACGGCCTGCTCGCCGTGCAGCGAGGGCACAGCCGTGGTCAGGTACGCCGCGGCGGAGGACATCGACACGGCGACGGTCAGGACGTAGTCCACCAGGAGGGCGGACGCCACCGTCAGGCCGGCGTACTTGCCCATGTTCTCGTTGGCGATCTCGTAGTCGCCGCCGCCTGACGGGTACGCGTGGACGTTCTGCCGGTAGGAGGCCACCACGGTCAGCAGCACCACCATCACCGCCAGGCCGACCCACGGAGAGATCGCCACGGCGCTGACACCGGCCAGTGCCAGGGTGAGCAGGATCTCGTCCGGTGCGTAGGCTACGGAAGAGAGGGCATCGGACGCAAAGATCGGCAATGCGATCTTCTTGGGAAGGAGGGTGTGGGCCAGTCGGTCATTCCGGAAGGGCCTGCCCACCAGCACGCGTTTGACGGCGTTCAGTATTGTCAACACCCCACAAAGCTAGTCTGATTCGCGGACGATGTCATGACGGGCCGCTGCCAGGCCTAACAAGGGCCATGCCGGTAGAGTTCTAGCTGCACGATCCTGACTTAGATACAAAGGAGATACGGTGGCGCATTTCGTGATCATGGGATGTGGCCGGGTGGGGGCAACGCTGGCGCACACGCTGGAGGATGCCGGTCATTCCGTGGCCATCATCGACCAGGATGACCGCGCGTTCCGCCGGCTCCGCCAGGGCTTCACTGGCCGGAAGGTGACCGGTGTGGGCTTTGACCGCGAGACCCTCAAGCAGGCAGGAGTTGGCGAGGCCTACGCCTTCGCCGCCGTTTCCAGCGGTGACAACTCGAACATCCTGGCCACCCGGGTTGCCCGCGAGACCTTCCACGTTCCGCATGTCGTCGCCAGGATCTACGATCCGGGTCGCGCCGAAATCTACCAGCGCCTGGGCATCCCCACGGTGGCCGCCGTCCGCTGGAGCGCGGACCAGGTGCTGCGCCGCATCCTTCCCGAACAACATCTCGCCGGTGATTTCCGTGAGCCCTCGGGCCGGCTGGTCCTGGCTGAACTGGACCTGGACGCCGGCTGGATCGGGCACCGGATCAGCAGCATTGAGAAGGCCGCCGATGTCCGCGTGGCCTATGTCACCCGCTTTGGCGAGGGCCTGCTGCCTGGCGCCGGAACGGCGTACCAGGACGGTGACACCGTGCACGCCATGCTGCAGGTGGACCGCAGCGCACAGATCGCCCAGATCCTCGCCAAAGCCCCCGCCAAGGAGTATCAGTGAAAGTCGTTATCGTCGGCGCCGGCAGCGTCGGATCATCCATCGCCAGGGAATTGCTGGCGCATAAGCACGAGATCCTCCTGATCGACCTCAAGCCCGAGGTGATCGGCCGCAGCGGCCTGCGGGGCGCCCACTGGCTGGTGGGCGACGCGTGCGAGCTCTCCACGCTGCAGGGCGCCAAGGTGGAGGACGCCGACGTCGTAGTCTCCGCAACGGGCGATGACAAAGTGAACCTGGTGGTGTCCCTGCTGGCGAAGACCGAGTTCGGTGTTGGCCGCACCGTGGGCCGGGTGAACAACCCGAAGAATGACTGGATGTTCAATGACTCCTGGGGTGTTGATGTAGCCGTCAACACCCCGCAGCTGATGACCGCCCTCGTGGAGGAGGCAGTGGAGATCGGTGACCTGGTCCGCCTGCTGACGCTGCAGACCGGGGTGGCGTCCCTGGTGGAATTCACCGTGCCCCACGACTCCCACGTCATCGGCATGACCGTGGGAGACATTCACTGGCCGGAGGACGCCACCCTGGTGGCCATCCTGCGGGACCAGGCGCCGATTACGCCCAGCAGGGACGACGTCATCGACGGCGGGGACGAACTTTTCTTCGTCACCACCATTACTGCCGAGGACGGACTGCGGGAGCTGCTCTCGTCCGCCCCGGGCAGCATCGACGCCGGGGAACAGGCCCCGGGCAACGGCCAGCCGGCCACCGCGGGCGGCCACGGCCATGCTTTGGACGACGACGGCTTCGACGGCTAGGCCGGCCGCCGCGAGGCCTGGGCGTCAGGCCGTACGGTCTGCGCCGGCTTCAGGCTCGGCCGGAGCAGGCCGGGTTACCAGCCACGCAACCCAGATCCCGAGGATGTACAGGGGTGCGCCCATGATGAGGCGGGTGGTGGCGAGTGCGGCGAGGCCGTCGGTGCCCATGAGGTAGAGGGGCACCTGCACGATGAGCCGGAGCGCCAGGACCGCGACAATGATCCACGTGCCCAGCCGGTATGCCTTGACCCGGGCCGGTTCCTTGCGCCACTCCACGCCCTCATTGCGGATGAAACCGAAGAGGAGGCCCGCCACGGGCCACTTGACGGCAATGGAAAGGACCATCGCCAGGATGTAGGCGCCGTTGGTGAAGAAGCCGGGAAGGTAGAAGTCCTCCGCCTTTCCGGTGGTGTTGGCCAGCCAGGCGGAAATGCCGACGCCGGCCACTCCCGCCAGCGCCTGGGTCAGGGGGCGCCGCTGCACCAGCCGGACCACGGTGAACACAGCTGCCGACGCCAGGGCGGCCACCAGGGACAGGGTGAGCTCGCGGGTGATGGTGAAGGCCACCAGGAAGACAAGGCCGGGAACGATGCTCTCCGCAATGCCCTGCACTCCGCCGGCGCTCCGCAGGACGTCCACGCGTCCGTCGTGGGTGCGGTGGAGTCCGGCCTTTGCAGCGTACTCAGCGGCGAGGCCGGCAACCGGGGACGGACCTGGAGCCTGAGGGCCGCCCTGCTGCTGCCCGTTCCTGCCGGGCTTCTCAGGTCCGGTGGGCTGTTCGGGCTGGTGCGCGGTCATTCGTTCTCCTGGCGGGACAGTATCTCGTAGCGGGGATTGAATATGGTGGGCATGTCCTTGCCGCGGGCCAGCATCCCCTCGACCCGGATTTCCGCACCTGCTTCGATGCCCGGCACCCGGCGGCGGCCCAGCCAGACGACGCGGAGCCGCGGTGGCCGGCCCTGTCCCGGAGCGGCCGGACGTGCGGCGTCGTCCTCCGAAACGATGGCGCTGAATTCGGCAGTCCGGTCGGCAGGTACAAACGTCACGGAGTCGATGTGTCCCTGGCACGTGACGCGGCCCCGGTCGGGGAGTTGGCCCAGCGGAGTGATCCCACGCGGTGACTGCGTGGCTCCGTCCTGCGGGGACTCAGCCGATCTGGGTAATTTCGGGACCACGTTCGGGCTCCTCCAGGGTGGGTGCGGCGGGCGGAGGAGTGGCTGAAGCGTCCTTGGGCAGCCTGAGCTGCAGAAGATCGCGCGGCGGCATGGGGCTGTCCCCGCGGACCACCACGACCTGCCGGAACAGGGACTCGAGCGGTTCCGCGGCGGGGCGTTCCAGCGCGGCGGGTCCACCCAGGACGCCGCGCAGGAACCAGCGGGGACCGTCGACGCCGATGAAGCGGGCCACCCGGTAGCCCTGGCTGCCGTCCGGAAGTCCGGCGGGCAGCTTGGCCACCAGTTCGGTGCCGAAAGCGCCTTCGATCTCTTCAACCTGGCCGCCCTGCGCGCCGACTGACTGGCCGATCTGTTCGCGGATCTCGTCCCAGAGCGTCTCTGTCTTGGGGGCGGCGAACGCCTGCAGCTGGAGGCTGGAGCCGTTAAGGTCCAGGGTGACTGCCACTACCCGCTGCGTTGCCTCTTCCACCTCAAGGCGGAGCTGAAGGCCCTCGCTCGGGGTGATGAGCAGGGCGCCGAGGTCAACAAAGCCGTCGCGGCTGCTGATTTCGGACTCGTCGAAGGGGCCGTCCTGGCGGCGGGCGGCAGTGCCCGGTTCGCCTTCTCCGGCCTCCGCGATCGTCAGCTCGTCGGCCGGCTGCGCCGGCTCTTCATTCTTTGCTTTCCTGCCGAGCCCAAAGACCATGGGTGACTCCTTAATCCTGAAAATGTGCCAGTTCTGAATGGTGCCGGTGGGAACTGCGGAGGTCCCGCCGTCGTGCGTGCTGGCGTGGCAGCGGGTGCGTCCTGGTGTCAGGCTCCGGGGACGTTGAAACCGCCGGTGGACCCAAAGCCGCCCGTGCCGCGCACGGAACCGCTCAACTCGCTGACAGGAATGAACTGGGCGTACTCCACCCGCTGGATGACCATTTGGGCAATTCTATCGCCGCGGCGCAGCTCAATCGGCTGGGAGGAGTCGGTGTTCAGCAGGGTCACCGAGATCTCGCCCCGGTAGCCCGCATCGACGGTGCCGGGCGCGTTGACGATCGTGAGGCCGTGCTTGGTGGCCAGGCCGGAGCGGGGGTGGATCAGCGCCACGAACCCTTCCGGAAGTGCGATAGCGACGCCGGTGGGGACCAGTTTGCGCTCCCCCGGCAGCAGGACCACGTCCTCGCGGGCACGGAGGTCTGCGCCGGCGTCGCCCGGATGTGCGTAGGACGGCGCTTCCAGCTCCGGATCCAGCATTTTCAACTGGACCTGCAGGGTGGTCACTCACTCTAACCCGCGCCCCCGAATCAGTCCTAAGGAGCCCGCGGCCACGGCACTGGCCGGGAGGCTTGCCTCAAGGTGAAATAGCGGGCCAAAGGTGGAAAGCTTGGGCTATGCCCGAATCAAGCTCGCCCGCGTCCGTTCCCAGCACCCCCTCCACTGGCGGACCGGTTATTTACCGGGAGAAGCTGTGGCCCAACGCCTGGATCTGGGTTATCGCAGCCGGTGTCTCCGCGGCCGGCATCCTGGTCTTCGCCCCCATCAGCATGGCAGCGGGCTACACCGCGGCACTGGTGCTCCTGGCCATCATCACGGTCCTCCTGGTCCTTTCCACGCCTTCCATCACGGTGACGCCGGACGCCCTCACTGTTGGACGGGCCACCATCGAACGCCGCTTTGTGGGCGGTGTGCAGCAGTTCACGTCCGGCGAAGCGACGGCGGAGCGCGGCACCCGGCTGAACGGGCTGGCCTACCTTTGCATCCGCGGCTGGATCGATCCGGTGGTGAAGATCGAAATCACTGACCCGGCCGACCGGACCCCCTACTGGCTGGCCTCGACCCGCCACCCTGACCAACTGACGGCAGCCCTGGCCCGCCGCTGACACTCCCGTTACGCCCCGCCCGGGCCCTGATCCGGCGGAAAATCACGGCGCGCCCTGCCTCTTGAGCCAAATCCGCACCGCCGGGTGGCAGAGTTTCGGTTGATAGTAATGCCAGGGTGGAGGATTTGTATGCAGGATCTACGGCTTGTAGGCGTGCACGACGACGGGACGCATCTCCTGTTGAGCGGGGCCGGCGGCGAGATGTTCCAGCTGCCGATCGATGAGGCCCTCAGGACGGCCAGCCGGTCCACGGCGAAACCGAGGACGGAGCGGCCTGCCGTTCCCATGTCCCCCAGGGATATCCAGGCCCGGATCCGTGCGGGTGCCACCGCTGCCGACGTCGCGGAGTTGTCCGGGATGCCGCTGGCCAAGGTGGAGCGCTACGAGGGCCCGGTGCTGGCGGAACGCGAGTACGTTGCGCAGCAGGCACGGAAGGTTGAAGTCGCGGCACCCTCCCCCGGCCACGACGTCTACCGGTCCGCGTTCGGCGACAACCCGGCCACGCTGGGCGACATGGTGGCGCACCGGCTTTCGGCCCACGGCATCGACCCAGGCACTGTGGAATGGGACTCGTGGCGGCGCCAGGACGGCACCTGGACTGTCTCGGCAAGCTTTGAGGCCAAACCCGGCGGGACCTCCGGAATCGGGGAAGAGCCGCCCGCGCTGTGGACCTTCAACCCCGGCCGCAAATCGCTGCAGAACACCAACCGCTGGGCACAGCAGCTGAGCGAACTCGAGCCTTTGGACGGCCCCGTTCCCGCGCGCCGCCTCACGGCGGTTTCCGACCGCCCCTTCGATTTTGAGACTGACGCGGACTCCTCCAAGGCATCCTCTGGGGGTCAGGGTCCTGCGCAGGAAGCCGCAAAGGAATCCGACGGCCTCCTGGACATGCTCCGGTCGCGGCGCGGCCAGCGGCTGGGTGTGGACGAAGATTCGGACGACGCCCTGGCGCTGCTCCTGGCCCATGGCGTCCCGGCTGCCCACCCGCGGCCTTCCGAGGTAGCCGCCGAGGCCGCTCCTGAGCCGGAATCGGAGGACCCCGAATCCCAGGACGGGCCGCAGGACGCACCGGCCGCCCAGGGGGATTCGTTCATCCGGCGCCGTGATGCAAGGCCGTCAATGTTGTCCCGGCTGAGCCTGCTCCCGCCGCACCGGGACGGCAACGATGACGCCCTGCGGCTTCACGACGGCGTCAGTACCGACACCCGGGAAATCACCATTGCGGCGTCCCCGCAGAAGCCGTCCGGTTCCGCGCCTGCTGCCGGGTCCGGTAACTCCGGCGGCGCCGGGCTGGATGAGCTGCTGGGCAGCAATCCCCGCCGCCCGGCACCCAAGCAAAACGATGCATCCCCCTCTACCGGGCAGTTGCCCGAGACCGAGGCGCCGGAACGGCCTGCCCGGCCCAAGCGTTCCAGCGTCCCGTCCTGGGACGAGATCGTCTTCGGCACACGGAGCGACTAAAGGCTCTCTGCCGGCACCCTCAGGGGTAGTTCCTCCAACTGCTGCATGCTAGGCTCCCCGCACACCATCGGTCAGAAGCTGCACTTACCCCTGGAGGTTCGCTGTGCCGGACACCACCTGCCACATGTCAATGTCCCTGGACGGGTTCGTCGCCGGGCCTGACCAAAGCCGCGAGAACCCGCTGGGCAAGCGGGGGCTTGAACTCCACGGCTGGCACATCGGCGATCCCCGCGCCAACGAGGCCAACGGGATCGCGGCTGATTGGCTGATGCGCCCGCGGGGAGCCTACGTGATGGGCCGGAACATGTTTGGTCCCGTCCGCGGAGACTGGGACGAGGACTGGAGCGGATGGTGGGGCCCCGAGCCGCCCTACCATGCGCCGGTGTTCGTCCTTACCCATTACCCGCATGATCCGATCCAGATGGAGGGCGGGACAACCTTCCACTTTGTCACCGACGGCTTCGATGCGGCGTACGCGGCGGCGCTCGAGGCAGCCGGGGGCAAGGGAGTGGATATTGCCGGCGGAGCATCCACCGTCCGCCAGGCGCTGGCCGCCGGCGTGATCGACGAGCTCACCCTGGACATCGCTCCGGTTTTACTCGGTTCGGGTGAACGGATTTTTGACGGCATTGAATCATTTGGCTTCGAACCCGTCGAGGTACTCCACTCTCCCTTGGCCACGCACATCCGCTACCGCCGGACGGCCCAGTAGCAGTCAGCGCTGCTCAACCCGGCCGTGCGCCGCACATGGGCGCATCACACGGCAAGGTGCTGGAGGAGGGCATCTTCCAGAAGGCTCCGTTCTCAGGCTTGTTGCGGGCCTCGGGCAAGAACCCGGACGGCCATCCCGGAGGCCATTGGGCAGGTTCCCAGTCCTGGTGTTCGCTTTGGTAGTGGCGGCCGGTGGGTGAGGTCCAGCCGGGTGGTTCGTTCTTCGTGGCGGCCGTGGGTTTCCAGGCGGTGGTGTGGCGGAGTTTGTGGTGTTTCGGGCAGGGCTGTCCCAGGTTGCTGATCCCGGTGGGGCCGCCCTTGGCCCAGGCGAGGATGTGGTCGGCGTCGTTGTCCAGGGAGTTGTTGCTGCAGCCCGGGAACGGGCATTTGCCATCCCGCAGCCGCAACCACGCCCGCATGGCTTTGGTGACCCGGTAGCTTGTCCGGCCGATTTCCAACGGTGCCCCGTCCCGAGGATCCACCAGCACCCGGTAGAACGTGCCAGCACCGCCAGCGACGAGTGCCCTGGCCATTGACGGCGGGATGGGGCCGTACCCATCCAGCACCGCCGGTTCATCCGTCACGCCCATCAGCGAGAACACCGGAACCGTGACCAGCACCTGCGCACGGATCGGCGACTGCACACCGTCCCGGACGGCACCCTCAACCTCGGTGAAGCTGCCGCTGGAGCTGACACCGCCGCCGGTGTCGCCGACGTTCGGAGTGCTGTTGGTGAGAATTGCGTTGGCGAAGGTGTCGGCCCGGAGTTGGGGCATGCTGCGGGGCTCGTCCGGTCCCTGCCTGCCCCTGGCGGCCGCGGTAAGCCGGTTCCACCCGGCCAGGGCCTGGTCCGCGGGCAGGTACGCGGACAGCCAGGCCATCCCGTCCTGGTCCGGCCGGAACTCCACCCGCCGCTCCGCGACCCCTTTGGCATGGCGTTTTTCGATGGACCCGGCCTGGTGGCGTTCCCGCCAAGTCCGGGCCTTGGCCTTGAACCGGTGCGCCGGCAACTGCCCCACCGGGCACCCCCGCGCCGGGTCCGGGGCGTCCGGGTCCAGGAAATGCGCTTCCAACGCCGCAGCCCCATCAGGATCAAGGCACGCTGTCTCGTCCGACATCACCACCGCGTGGCTCCAGGAGATCACTCCCGCCTGCAAAGCTTCCAGCGTGCGCGGCAACGTCGCCGTGACCGCGTGCGAGGTGACCAGGAACGACGACGCCGCCCGCGGCCCCAGGGCCAGCACACACCCGATCTCCGCCGCGACCGCCATCTCCTGCGCACGCACCGGAACATCCGGCCCCGCAACAACGTGGGCGGTGTCCGAGTACGTCACCGCCGCCCTGGCCTTCAACCCAGCGATCCCGGCCTCAACCTCACGGGACCCGGCCAGAATCTCCAGGCAACCATCCGCCAACCCAGCCAACGGATCCGCCGCAGAAAAAGGCACCACACCGGCCCCATCAACCTCTGCATTCAGCACGGCAAGGGCAGCCTTGATCTCCCCGAACGCCCTCGCCACCGCTGCCTTCCCCATAAACCCATCATGACAAAGGGGTACGACATTTTGAGTCGGAGCCGCAAGGAAGCGCTTCTGCTTCCCGGAATGGAGGCGCCGGTGCGGAAGTTCGGATACGTGCGGGGAAGGGTCAGCCCTTCGAGCCTGTCCCCCGGCCCTCGCCGGGTCCACCGGAGCCGTGCCAAAGGCAGGCATCGACGTCGAACGGCAGCAACTGGTCCTGCTGTGCCATCAGGGATGCGCCGTGAGCCGTCACCCGCCTCATGAAGTGTCGCCGGCACAAGGTTTCGTACCCCACCACCGGAACATGCCCTGCCTCGGGGGCAGCGGCTTCCACCACCATGTCCACATCGCCCACCACCACCTGCGCACCTTCGGTGACCATGACGCCGTCGACCGTCCTGGCATTGTGGGTGGCGCGGCGGCCGCACCAGCACAGCGCCTCCACCTGGAGCACCTGCACCCGGTCGGCGAGCTCGATCAGGCGCTGCGAGCCAGGGAACAGCCTGGTGCGGAAATCAGCGGTGATGCCGAACGCGAAGACGTCGACGTCGATCTCGTCCACCACTTTGGCCAGCTGCTCCACCTGTTCGGGCGTGTAGAACTGTGCTTCGTCGCAGATCAGGTAGTCCACACGCTGCCCCTGGGTGCGGCGGATCATGACTTCCTCCCAGAAGTCGGTGCTGTCCAGCACCTCCACGGCGTCCGTCTCCAGACCCAGGCGGCTGGAGATCCGGGACTCACCGGCGCGGTCGTTGCGGCTGAACCGGACACCGCCGCGGCCGCGGGCCCGGTGGTTGTAGTCCATCTGCAGGGCCAGGGTGGACTTTCCGCAGTCCATGGTGCCGGAGAAGAAGATGAGCTCAGCCACGCCGGCGGTTCCTTCCTTCGGCCGTGAAGCAGAGCAGCGGGACCTCCCGCTCAGCCTTGGTCAGCGAGCCGTGCTGGCCCACCACCTCCATGGCAGTCGGCCGCATGCGCCGGCCATCGTAAAGCGCGACGGCGTCCCGCGCCGCGATCATGACGTCACCGATCCTGCCTTCAACAGCGGGCCGGACATCCTTGCCGAAGAGTCCCCCGGCCACGGCTTCACCGCGTGTGAAGGCCCAGATCCGGTCGCCGAACCGCGCCTTCCAAGCCGCCAGCAGCCGCTCCGCGCCGCCGTCCGACAGATGCGTTTCTTCAAGGTACAGGTGGACCATCCGTGGTTCACCTGCCGTGTGCCGGACGCCCTCCACCAGGGCGGGGTCCGTGGAGAAATCGATCCGCTGCGGTTCGGCCACGTCCAGCATCCCGTGGTCTGCCGTGAGCAGGATGGTGGTGCCGGCGGGAAGGGTGGAGTTGAGCCGCTTGACGGTGGCATCGAGCTCTTCCAGCTGGTGTTCCCACTGCTCGGAGCGGCAGCCGTAGCGGTGGCCGGCCTTGTCCAGGTCGTTGACGTAGAAATACATGAGGGACGGGCCGGATGCTGCCATGGCTTCGGCCGCGGCGGCGGTCCGGGCATGGGCGGTTGTCCCCGGAATGAACCTGCCGCCCCGGAGTGCGGCCCGGGTCATGGGCGAGCCGTCGAACTGGGAGAGGCTGACCGTGCTGACGTCCACCTGTCCGGCGATCCGTTCGAACACGGTAGGGAACGGCTGCCAGGCCGACGGATCGACGCCCGGATCCCAGTTCCCCAGCAGGTTGACCACCTTGTCCTGGTCAGGGTCCAGGACGTCGTAGCCCACCATGCCGTGCTGGCCGGCAGGAAGCCCGGTCCCAAAGCTGGACAGGGCCGCTGCTGTGGTGGAAGGGAAGGCGGAGTCCAGCCACACCGGGACGTCGCCCTGCCCGGCCTGAAGCACAGAGCGCAGGAAGGGGGTGTGGGCGGATTTCTGCTTGAGGAGGTTCCGGCCCAGTCCGTCCGCGAGGACCACGCACACCCGTGAGGCAGCAGGGAATCCGAGGGTATTGGCAAAACCTTCCACCCCAAGGCTTGCGGCTGCACTGGTCAGCACTTCAGCGATGGAACGATGCCCGTAGGCGGGAGCAGGCGGAAGGTCGGGGGTGCGTCCGGAGGCTTGTGCGGCGTGGTGGCGGTCTACCGGCATCAGCGCTGCTGGTGCCCGCGGCTGAGCCGGTTGCCGAACACTCCGGAGCGCGGCCGCGGCGCCATGGACTGGGCGTGGGATACGGGGGCGGCGGAACCGGTGTTGACGGCGCGCAGGGCCCGGGCAAACAGTTTGGCGTCCTGCACGGCCTGCAGCCCGTCAGCTTCGGCGCTGATCCGGAGCACGATGTCCTCCTGCGCAATGGTTCCGGTGTAGCCGTGGTCCGCTTCGCACTGCGGATCGCCGCAGCTGGCCGGACCCATGTCCAGCCGCTGGCCGCCGGACCATGCGATGGACAGGGTCAGTTCCCGGACCGGGTCGGAGGGCTTGTAGTTCTGCGGCTGCGCGTACATGTAGCTGAGGACCACCGACCTGATCTGGGACACGGGAACGGACTCCGTGGAGATCTGGGCGACGATCTGCTCCCCCGCCTCATCCAGCTGCTGGTCGTCCACATGGGTGATGACCAGCATGTCCGCGGTGAGGACCAGGACGGTGATGTGGCGGCGCACTTCTGCCCGGTCGAAGTGCGTTTCCAGGTGCACCAGGTGCGCCACGCAGTCCCGGCCATCCAGTGCGTCATCGACAACATCGGATACCAGGCGGGGGTAGAACCCGGCCTTCTGCAGCGCGTCCTCGAGGCTCTGGCCCTGGACTCCGTGGTTGTGTGAGCTGTGCTGGCGGACTGCCTGGTTTTCGTTTCCGGGCGTTTCGGGCGCCGACGCGGGAGGCTGGAAGCTCATGCCCCCATTTTCACAGATCGGCCGGTCACTTGCTAACCGCCTCAGCCCAGCATGGCCCGGCGGGCGCTGTCGGTGCGCTGCGCGGCGTTGCCGATCCGCACGTCCGCGGCGAGGATGGTGGCCCCGGACGTGCCGCACAGGACAGGGTTGAATTCCACCAGTGCGATCTCCGGATGGTTGTCCTTCATCCATGCCAGCCTGCCCGCGAGGTCCTCCAGCGCGTGCACGTCCACGGCCGGCAGGCCCTGGTAGCCGAAGAGCTTCCGGGACGCCCTGGGCGCCCGGATGAAGTCGTGGACATCCGCCGCCGAAAGCGGCGGAACCCGGTGGGACCAGTCGTCCAGGAGGTTGACGGCGTCACCGGCGAGGCCGAACGAGATGACCGGGCCCAGCAGGGGGTCCTCGATGGCCCGGAACGTGCACGCCTGTCCCACGGGAGCCATGGCCTGGACTTCGAGGGCCGGATCTCCGTAGGCAGCGAGCGCACGCCGCATCTGCAGCACATTCAGGCGCAGCGATTCGGCGTCCTCGATGCCAAGCCGCACGCCGCCGAGGTCCAGCCGGTGGCGGAGGGCAAGTTCGGTGGTCTTCAGCACCACCGGCCAGCCCAGTGAGTCGGCGGCGGCGACCGCCTCATCCGGAGTGGTGAACGGCGCCGAGGGCAGGACGGAAATACCGTAGTGCCCCAGCAGGGAGGCGGTTGCCGCCGGGTCCAGTTGCTTGAGCTGTTCGCCCGTGACATCCCGCAGCAGTTCATCGATCTCAGCCGCCGCCTGCCGCGGGTCGCAGCCGGCGGGCTCCACGAAGTGCCCCTGGTCGCGGGCGGCCCATTCCGCGTACCGGACCACCGCGGCGAGGGCGGCCACCGCGGCGCCGGGGTTTGAGAAGCAGGGGACGGTGCACCCCTCGGTTCCCAGCAGGCCCTCTACGTTGATGGCGGGGTCCAGGATTCCGGTGAAGGCTGCCACCACCGGTTTCCCTGCGCTTGCGGAGCATTCTGCGAGGACCTGGGCCACCGCGTCGACCGTCAGCCCGCGGGCAGGCAGCAGTGCGGCGACGGCGGCGTGGACGGCGTCCGAGGCAAGGGCGTCAAGGAGGGCCTTCCGGAGCAGGGGCAGGGCCACGGACTGTCCGGCGTCCAGGTCGAGCCCGGAAACCACCTGCGCCACTCCCAGGCCGTGAGCCGCAGCGCTGTCCGCCACCACGTTGCCCAGCGCCTGGGAGTTGCTGAAGATGGCGACGTCGGGCCCGGCTGGGAGCAGCCTTCCCGACACCACCTGTGCCACATCCACCAGTTGTTCCACGGTTTCCACCCGGATCACGCCGGACTGGCGCAGCATGGCATCCAGCGCTCCCGCCGGCGCCTGCGTGGTGCGGACGGCATGGCCTGGTGGCAGGCGCAGCCCCATGGTGTCGGATTTGGCGACGATGACCGGCTTGGTGCGTGCCAGCCTGCGTGCGATGCGGGAGAACTTGCGCGGGTTGCCGATCGATTCGAGGTACAGGCCCACGGCGGAGGTGTCGGCGTCGTCCTCCCAGTACTGCATCATGTCGTTGCCGGAAACGTCCGCCCGGTTGCCCGCCGAGAGCAGGCTGGACAGCCCCAGCCGGCGCCGGCTGGAGGCGGCATACAGCGAGACGCCGATGGCCGCCGACTGGCTGAACAGGCCCAGGCTGCCGCGCAGCGGCATGGTGGGCGCCATGGAGGCGTTCAGTGAGACGTCGGGGTGGGTGTTGGCGATGCCCAGCGACGCCGGCCCGATCACCCGCATCCCGTTCGCCCTGGCCTGGCGCACCAGGGCGCGCTGCCGCTGGAGCCCGCGTTCGCCGTCGTCCGCGAAGCCTGCGGAGGCGATCACCACGCCCTTGACGCCCGCGGCCGCGCACTCTTCCACCACGCCGGCGACTTCCTCGTAGGGCACGGCGATCATGGCCAGCTGCACGGGCTGGGGAACTTCGGAGAGCTTGCCGTAGGACATCATGCCCGCCAGTTCCAGCGCCTCCGGGTTGATGGCGTACACCGGGCCGTGGAAACCGCCCTCGATGATGTGCTCCAGCAGCTGGTACCCCACGGTCCCCCACCGGCGGCTCGCCCCGATGACGGCAACGGACGACGGCGCCAGCAGCTCCCGGACGCTCCTCGCCTCCGCGCGGTGCTCGCGGGATTCCATCACGGCACGGGATTTTTCGGTGGGGTCGACGTTGAATTCCAGGCTGACGACGCCGTCGTCGAAATGCCGCTTGACGTCGTAGCCGGCGTCGGAGAAGACCATCAGCATCTTGCGGTTCTCCGGCAGGACCTCGGCGGTGAACTTCCGGATGCCGTTTTCGTGCGCCGCGGCGGCCAGGTGCTCCAGCAGGATGGACCCGATGCCCCTCCCCTGGTGGGCGTCGGCGATGTTGAAGGCGACCTCCGCCTCGGTGGGATCGGTCAGCCGGTCATACCGGCCGATGCCGATGATTTCGCCGCCAATGGTGATGACGAACGCCACCCGGTCCTTGTAGTCCACCTCGGTGAACCGCTTGAGCTCCTTGGCGGACAGCCTGGCCTTGAACGCAAAGAAGCGCATGTAGATTGAATTCTGCGACTGCCCGGTATGGAAGGCCTGGACGGCGTCCGCGTCCGACGGGTGGATGGGCCGCAGATGCGCTGTCCCGCCGTCCCGCAGGACGACATCGGCTTCCCAATGTTCCGGATATTCGCCGTCCCCGGGCTGATCCACCATAGGCTTAGCCTAGCCAAAAACTATCGCAGCACACCCTGTGGCTGCGCAGTAACCGCAGAAGGATCCACCAAACCCCATGGCCCGCCGGCAAAGTTCAAAACCCATCGTGGACGACAGCTACACGGAAAACATCGTCGATATCGACGTGACGTCCGAAATGCAGGGCTCCTTCCTGGAGTACGCGTACTCGGTGATCTACTCCCGGGCCCTGCCGGATGCGCGCGACGGGCTCAAGCCGGTACAGCGCCGCATCCTGTACATGATGAGCGACATGGGCCTGCGCCCTGACCGCGGCCACGTCAAGAGCGCCCGCGTGGTGGGCGAGGTCATGGGCAAGCTGCACCCGCACGGCGACGCCGCCATCTACGACGCCATGGTCCGCATGGCGCAGGACTTTTCGCTGCGCCTGCCGCTGATCGACGGGCACGGCAACTTCGGCTCGCTCGACGACGGCCCGGCAGCACCGCGGTACACCGAGGCCAGGCTGGCGGCGGCCGCCCTCACGCTCACCAACCACCTGGACGAAGACGTGGTGGACTTCGTCCCCAACTACGACAACCAGCTGACCCAGCCGGACGTCCTGCCCGCCGCCTTCCCCAACCTGCTGGTCAACGGCGCCACCGGCATCGCCGTCGGCATGGCCACCAACATGGCCCCGCACAACCTGGTGGAGGTCATCTCCGCCGCCCGGCACCTGATCGCCAACCCCGACGCCACCCTGGATGACCTCATGCGGTTCGTCCCGGGCCCGGACCTGCCCAGCGGCGGCCGGATCGTGGGCCTGGACGGCATCCGCGACGCGTACGCCACCGGCCGCGGATCCTTCAAGACCCGCGCCAAGGTGGAGGTCGAACAGCTCTCCGCACGCCGCACCGGCCTGGTGGTCACCGAACTGCCGTACATGGTGGGCCCGGAAAAGGTGATCGAGAAGATCAAGGATGCCGTCAACGCCAAGAAGCTGACCGGCATCAGCGACATCGTGGACCTGACGGACCGGAAGCACGGGCTGCGGCTGGTCATCGAGCTGAAGAACGGCTTCAACCCGAACGCGGTCCTGCAGCAGCTCTACCGCTACACGCCGATGGAGGACTCCTTCGGCATCAACAACGTGACGCTGGTGGACGGCCAGCCGCAGACACTGGGCCTGGTGGACCTGCTGTCCGTCTACGTCAACCACCGGATCAACGTGGTCCGCCGCCGGACCGTCTACCGCCTGGGCAAGAAGAAGGACCGCCTGCACCTGGTGGAGGGCCTCCTGATCGCCATCGTGGACATCGATGAGGTCATCCAGATCATCCGGTCCTCGGACGAGGCCGCGGCGGCCCGTGAGCGGCTGATGTCCATCTACGACCTCACCGAGGTCCAGGCCAACTACATCCTCGAACTGCGCCTGCGGCAGCTCACCAAGTACTCCCGGATCGAGCTGGAGAAGGAGCAGGACGAGCTGCGCCGCGAGATCGCGGAACTGCAGGCCATCCTGGACTCCGAGGAACTGCTCCGCACCGTGGTCTCCGACGAACTGGGCGCGATTGCCGAGGAACACGGCACCCCGCGCCGGACGGTCCTCCTGGAGTCCGAGGCCGTGTCCCCCACCGTCGCCGCTGCCGAGCTTGCCGGGGCAAAGAAGGGCAAGGCTGCGCCGCTGTCCCTGGAGATCGCTGACGACCCCTGCTGGGCCATCCTCACCGCCTCCGGTCAGGTGGCACGCACCAGCACCCAGGAACCGCTGGCCGAGGCTGGCCCCCGGAGCAGGCACGACGTGTACACCTCGGTGGTCAAGACGTCGGCCCGCGGCGAAATCGCGGCGGTCACCTCGCAGGGCCGGATGCTCAGGCTGCAGGTCATGGACATGCCGGTCCTGCCGCCCGTGGCCGGCCTGCCCAACCTGGCCGGCGGCGTGTCGGCCAAGGAGTTCCTGACCCTGGTGAAGGGTGAAACCCTGGTGGCGTTCGTGCGGCTGGATGAAGTCCTGGCCATCGGCACCGCGCAGGGCGTGGTGAAGCGGGTCCAGCCGGACTACCCGCTGAACCGGGAAGACTGGGAAGTCATCGCCCTGAAGGACAAGGACGTGGTGGTGGGAGTCGCTCCGGCCGGGGCCGATGACACCGAACTGGTGTTCCTCACCCGGGAAGCACAGCTGCTGAAGTTCCCCGCAGCCGTGGTCCGTCCCCAGGGCCGAACCGCCAGCGGCATGGCCGGGATCAAACTCGCCGCGGGCGACCAGGTGATCTTCTTTGGTGCCGTACAGCCCCAGGACGAGGCCGCCGTCGTAGTCACCATCGCCGGGACCAACGGCGCCCTCCCAGGCACCGCCCCGGGCACGGCCAAGGTCACCGCATTCTCCGAATATCCGGCCAAGGGGCGTGCCACTGCAGGGGTCCGGTCGCACCGGTTCCTCAAGGGCGAGGACATGCTGCTCCTCGCGTGGGCGGGCCACGGGCCGGCCAAGGCGTCCTCCGCCGGCGGAGTGGCGCGGTCACTGCCGCAGGAACACGGCCGCCGTGACGGCTCGGGCGTCCCGCTCTCCCAGGCCGTGGACGTGGTGGGGCCGGCCATGGCATGGATGGACGGCGGCGCAGCAGGGGACGCCGCGGAGTAGGGCCCGTCGCGGAGCAGGGCCCGTGGCGAAGCAGGGCTGCGGCCACCTCCGGCTCAGCCGGCTACGTCCCTGCGCCTGAACCCGGCGACGGCGAACGCCACCAGCACCGCAATGGTGCCCGCGGCCACCAGCACAATGTCGCAGCATCCCCATCAGGAGCCGGATGGTGGTGGTCTTGCCTGCCCCGTTGGGACCCAGGTATCCGAACACCTCGCCCGGTCCAATGGTGAGGGTCACGTCGTCGAGCGCTGTGTTCCGGCCGCACCGCTTCGTCAGGCCCGACAGCTGCACCATACTCTGCGCGCCCAGGCGCGCTTCCGGGCTCATGCGGCCACGCTGGCCGGGCCGCTGCACCCGGCCCAGAGTCTTTTGGCCCGCACGGCTTAGACTGCTCCCATGCCTATCGTTCCTGATGAAAAGGACTGGACCTGGGTCCTGTCACGGCCCTGCCCGGAATGCAATTTCCATGCCTCCACGGCCACCCCTGCCACGGTTCCCGGAAGCATCGAAAGCTTGATTCCCCGGTGGCTGGCCGTCCTTCGCCGGCCGGACGCGGCGGAGCGCCCCGACGGGCAGACGTGGTCGGCGCTGGAGTACGCGTGCCATGTGCGGGACGTCTTCACCCTTTTCAACCAGCGCCTGAACCTGATGCTCGCCGAGGATGGCGCCCGCTTCGCGGACTGGGACCAGGACCGGACAGCCCTTGAGAAGGACTACGCCAACGCCGATCCATCCGAGGTGGGCCCGGAACTGGCGGCGGAAGGTCACGAGGCCGCCGAGTCCTTCGCCGGCGTCCCGGAAGAGGACTGGGGCCGCAAGGGCCTGCGCAGCAACGGCTCGGAGTTCACCGTCCTGACGCTTTCACAGTATTTCCTGCACGACGTGGTCCATCACCTGCACGACGTCGACGGCTGACGTCCGGGGTCCGCCGGCCCCCGAAGCCGGTGCGGCGAAGCGCATCCGGCAACGCTCAGCGCGAGGGCGCCAGGGATCCTCGGGGCTGTCCGGCGGAGGTTGAAAGCTCCAGCCGGGCGTCGCCGGCGTGGATGTCAGCCGGGTTGTGCGTCACCAGCACCACGGTGCGGTCCCGCAGTCCGGCGCGCAGGTCGGCCAGCATGGCGGCCGCGGATCCGGCATCGAGGTGGGCGGTGGGTTCATCCAGCAGGATCACTTCCGCGCCCGTCAGCAGGGTCCGCGCTACCGCCAGGCGCTGGCGCTCGCCGCCGCTCAGGAAGGCACCGCCGGGCCCGATCCGGGTGTCCAGCCCCGCCGGCAGCCGGCCCACCAGCGCGGAGAGTCCGACGGCGGCCAGGACGGCCTCCAGGTCGTGGTCCCCTGCCGGAGTCGCGCCGTTGGTGGCGGGCCGTCCCAGCAGCAGGTTTCCCCGGATGGTGGAATCGAACAGGTGGGCTTCCTGGGGGCACCAGGCAGCCCGGCCGGTGACCAGGACCTGGCCGGATGCCGGTGGCAGGAAGCCCAGCAGCACCGAGAGCAGCGTGGATTTGCCGGAACCGGACGGTCCGGTGACCGCCAGCCAACGTCCCGGGACTGCCACGGCATCCACGCCGGAGAAGACCGGAGAGCCGCCCGGCCATGCCGCGGCCAGACCCACCAGTTCAACGCCTGGTGCATTCCCGGCCCTGGCGGGAACAGGCTGCAGGCCCTCGGGGGTTTCTCCGCCGCCAGGGGTCCGGCCTCCGTCAGGG
>NZ_LR733289.1:2431536-2518083 GCF_902506025.1 Arthrobacter sp. 8AJ
CCTCGGCCGGGTTTCGTGTGGCGGGGAGGTCCGTGGAAGCGACGTCCGGTGCCCCCTCGTCTGCCGCGCGGACTCCTGCCGGGCCGGCAGGAAGGGTGGCCGGCATGGTGGCGGGCAGCAACGCGGCAGCAGCACCCTCCTGGTGGGCTACGGCGTCGGCCCCCGGCGCCGGCGCCACCGGCACCAGCAGGTCCGCCAGCTGCCGGGTGCGCTGGTTGTGGGCCACCAGGATCACGGTGACCTGGCCACGGAGCCGGCGGATGGCGTCCTCGACGATCACGGCGGACGCGTCATCGAGGTGTGCGGTGGGTTCGTCGAGCAGCAGGAGGGTGGCGCCGGCCTCGATCCGGGCCAGGCCGCGGGCCAGTGCGACCCGGCGCAGCTCGCCCGGGCTCAGTTCCGCCTGGTGCTTTGCTGCCAGGTGCCCGGCGCCGGCGCGTTCCAGGCAGCGGCGCGCAGCCTCTTCCGTGGTGAACCTGTCCGGGCCATGCCCGGGGTCCGGTGAGAGGTAGAGCAGCACCTCGTCCAGGACGGTTCCGGCCACCATGACGGGGTGCTGCGGCACCCAGGCCACCGCGCGGCGGTCCAGTCCGCTGATGGACCCGGTAATACTGGTCCCGCCGCCGTCGCCGACCGTTCCGGCGAGAACGCCCAGGACGGTGCTCTTGCCGGCGCCGCTGGGGCCGTCCAGGGCGGCAATCCTGTCCTGCGGTGCGGTGAACGTGAGGGGCCCGACGGCGGCTCCGGACCGGCTGGCATACGTCACGGTGAGTCCGGTGACCTCCAAGGGAGCGCCGGGCCTGCCGGCCTTGGCAGCGGGCAGGGGTGCAGCCTCGGGAGCCCCGGTCACGGATGCTGTTGCGGCGAGCGCCACCCTGCCGTCGTCGCTGGCGTGGTGGGCGGTGCCAAGTTCGCGCAGCGGAAGGTAGCAGTCCGGCGCCAGGATGAGCGCCAGCAGGCCGGCCTCAAGCGGCATGTCACCATGGACCAGCCGGACGCCAATGAAGACGGCCACCACTGCCACCGAAATGGTGGCGATAAGTTCCAGGGCCAGCGCGGACAGGAACGCGGTGCGCAAAGTGCCCATGGTGCGCGAGCGGTATTCCTCCGAAATCTCTTCAAGGGCCTTGCGTTGGGCGGTGGCACGTCCCAGCCCCACCAGGACCGGCAGGCCCTTGGCCAGCTCCAGCATGTGCGCCGAGAGCCGTGCCAGCGACGCCTGGGCCTGCCGCACGCTGTCCTCGGTGTACCGGCCGATCAGCACCATGAACACCGGGATCAGCGGCACCGTCAGCACGATGACCAGCGCACTCACCCAGTCCGCGAAGAGAATCCGGGCCCCCAGCAGCAGCGGAACGGCCGCGCAGTTGACCAGTGCGGGAAGGAACTGGGTGTAGTAGCTGTCCAGGGCGTCCAGGCCGCGGGTGGCGAGGACCGCCAGGCCGCCGTCGCCGGATCCGCGCACACCGGTGCGCAGGGCGCGCTCCAGCAGCTCAGCGCGAAGCTCCTCCTTCACGCCCAGCGCCGCGCGGCGTGCAGCGACGGCCTGGCCCCACACGGTCAGGGAGCGGAGGACGACGCCGGCAAGTCCGGCGGTCAGCTGGCTCCCCCACTCCGGGTTCCCGGCAACCAGTCCCGCCAGGACGGAGGCCACTGCCTGCCCGATGAGGACCAGGGACAGCGCCTTGAGCGCGGCCAGGAGTCCCAGCCAATAGATCGCTGAGCGGGTGGACGGACCGGCGGGAAAAGTTGGGCGCACGTCAGCCCTTGGTGGTGAAGGCCCTGGCGGCGACCGCCGGGAGGAAGCTGTGGGCTTCCGGGATGTGCGCGGCGCTCACCCGGCGGCGGAACACCCAGTAGGTCCATGCCTGGTACGCAATCACCAGGGGAAGGCCGAATGCCGCCACGATGCTCATCAGTCCCAGGGTGTAGTCCGAGGAGGATGCGTTGGAGATGGTGAGGTCGAAGGCGCTGTCCAGCGTGGAGGGCAGCACCACGGGGAACACGGCGCCGAAGATGGCGGTGGTGCCCAGCACCAGGAAGCCGCCGAGGGCCAGGAAGGCCCTGCCTTCAGAGCCCCTCCGGGCCAGCAGCCAAGCAGCGACGGCGGCGCCAACGGCCAGGACGACGGCGGCCCAGGTCCAGGGCTTGCCGTCCATGAACTGGATGGCGAGTGCCCATGCCGCGATGGGCAGGAGCAGGACCGGCAGGAGCCGCACGAACCACTGGCGGGCCCGGTGCCGAACGTCCCCATCGGTCTTGAGGGCCAGGAAGGCCAAGGCGTGCAGGAGGGAGAACCCCACCACCGCCACGCCGCCAAGAAGGGCGTAGCCGCTGAACCAGGCCATGGGGCCGCCCTCGCGGTCGCCGTTGGCGTTCAGCGGCAGGCCGGTGGTGGTGAGGGCCAGGGCGGCCCCCACGCCGAAGGCGGCGAAGAAGGAGCCCAGCGCGATGGCCCAGTCCCAACGGTTCCGCCAGCTGTCGGTGTCCACCTTGCCGCGGTATTCGAACGCCACGGCACGGAAGATCAGGGCCAGCAGGACCACCAGCAGCGGCAGGTAGAGCGCGGAGAACAAGGACGCGTACCAGAGCGGGAAGGCGGCGAAGGTGGCACCGCCTGCAGTCAGCAGCCACACCTCGTTGCCGTCCCAGACGGGCCCGATGGTGTTCAGGAGCACGCGGCGTTCGGTGTTGTTGCGGGCGAAGAGCTTCATCAGCATCCCGACGCCCAGGTCGAAGCCCTCCAGGAAGAGGTAGCCGGTCCACAGCACCGCGATGGCGATGAACCAGATGGTAGGCAGCAGTTCCATTGTGTGTTTCCTCTGCTCGGTCTTTGGAGCCGGATGCGGTTAGTAGGCGAAGGCCAGGACGTCGTCGGCGGGCTTGGTGTCCCCGTTGCCGCCTGGGCCGGGCGTCTGGTCCTCGTTTTCGTCCGCGGGTGCATGGGCGAGTTCCGGCATCGCGGAGACCACGCCGCCGCGGATGTACTTGACCAGCAGTTTCACTTCCACCACCAGCAGGACGGCGTACACGGCGGTCAGGGCCACCAGGGAGGCGATCAGTTCCCCTGCGGAGACACCCGGTGACACGGCGGCTGCGGTGAACATGAACACCTGGTCAATGCCGCTGGGATCCGGGTTGGGCGCAACCACGAACGGCTGGCGGCCCATCTCGGTGAAGATCCAGCCGGCGGCGTTGGCGCCGAAGGGTGCCAGGATGCCGAACACGGCCAGCCGCATGAGCCACCGTGCTTCGGGCACCGTCCCCTTGCGGGTGAGCCAGAGTGCCACCAGTGCCGCCAGGGCGGCGAGTCCGCCGAAGCCGATCATCATCCGGAAGCCCCAGTAAGTGACTTCCATGACGGGGACGTACTGGATTTCCTGGCCGGCGCGTTCGCCGTAGATGGGATTGTCCGGCAGGTGGGTTCCGTAGTTGGCCTTGTACTCGGGCAGCAGGCTGTTGACGCCCTGGACCTCGGTGGTGAAGTCGCCCTTGGCCAGGAAGGACAGGATGCCGGGGACTTCGATCACGGCCACCACGTCGTCGCAGTTCTTGGATCCCACGTTGCCGATGCTCAGGACGGAGAACCCGGTGCCGTCGTGGCAGGCGGCCTCCGCGGCGGCCATCTTCATGGGCTGCTGCTGGAACATGAGCTTGCCCTGCAGGTCACCGGTGACCGCGGTGCCGGCGAAGGAGATCATGGCCACCACGGCGCCGATGCGCAGGGACCGGATCCACACGCTGTGGTCGGTGCGGTCGCGGCCGGGGATGCGGGCGTCTTCACCGGGGATGACGCGGCCGTCGGCGCCCACGGTGTCAATGCCGTCGTGCCGCCTGCGCCACAGGTGGTACCAGGCAATGCCCAGGAGGAATCCGCCTGCCACGGCGAGGGCGCCGAACAGGGTGTGCGGGACGGCGACGAGGGCGGTGTTGTTGGTGAATACTGCCCAGGCGTCGGTCATGACGGGCCGGCCGTTGATCATTTCCACGCCCACCGGGTGCTGCATCCAGCTGTTGGCCACGATGATGAAGTAGGCGGAAAGTGCTGATCCTATAACGGCCACCCAGAGGCAGGCCAGGTGGATGGCGGGCTTGAGCTGCTTCCAGCCGAAGATCCAGAGGCCCAGGAAGGTGGACTCGACGAAGAAGGCCAGGAGTGCCTCGAGGGCCAGCGGTGCGCCGAAGACGTCACCGACGAAGCGGCTGTACTCGCTCCAGGCCATGCCGAACTGGAACTCCTGCACGATGCCCGTGGCAACGCCCATGATGAAGTTGATGAGGAACAGCTTTCCCCAGAACTTGGTCATGCGCAGGTACTCGGGCTTGCCGGTGCGGTACCAGGCCGTCTGGATCACGGCGACCACCAGGCCCAGGCCAATGGTCAGCGGCACCATCATGAAGTGGTAGACCGTGGTGATACCGAATTGCCAGCGTGCGATTTCCAAGGCGTCCATGGCAGTCCCTACTGTTAGCCAATGCAGTTTTCTACGCTTCGTAGAACTGTAACTTCTACAAAGTGTAGAACACGGTCGACGGCGGGCGAAAACCGATCACCCTCCCTAAGGATCGCCCACCGGGACGCGGCGCGCCAGATGTTCTACCCGATGTAGAAGGTTCGGCGGTTTCGGGGTAAATTTAGTTGTGTAGTTGAACAACCGCGTGTCGTCACCGGGCGCCTCACAGCGCACGGTGCGGGGAAATAAAGGAAAAGTGAAATGGCTAGTCTTGGTGAACTGGAACGGGCAGTGATGGACCTGCTCTGGGCGGGCCAGGAAGCGGCTACGGCCAATACCCTGAGGGACCAGCTGGCGCGCACGTCGGCTGCACAGGGCGGTCCGGGCCACGAAGGCAAGGAACTGGCCGTCACGACGGTGCTTACCGTACTTTCCCGCCTGGAGAAGAAAGGGCTGGTTGAGCGCGAACGCGGAACCCGCCCGCACCGGTACCAGGCAGTGTCCAGCCGTGCTGACCACACCGCCGAGCTCATGCATGAGGTCCTTGGGTCAGCCCCGGACCGCGAGGCCGTCCTGGCCCGCTTCATCGGGTCTGTCTCCGAAGGTGAAGCCGAGACGCTGCGCAAACTGCTGGGTCACCTCTAACACACCATGTTCTGGGCCTCATACCTGCTGGCGGTCCTTGCGATAATCCTGGCCTGGCCGGTGCCAATCCTCCTGTCACGGGCCCAGTGGCCGGCCAGATCGCCCTTCACGGCCATGCTGCTGTGGCAGGCAATCGCACTCGCAGGTGGGCTTTCCATGATCGGCGCCATGCTGGTCTACGGCCTGGAACCTGTTGGTGACAACCTCATCGCGGGGCTGCGCGCCCTTGCCGGCATGGTGCTTTTCAATGCCCCCACCACGGCACTGGGGTTCTGGCATATCTTTGCGCTGTCCGCTGCCGCACTGCTCACGGCCCACCTGGTCTTCACGCTGCTGCTGACGTATTACAAAATCCAGCGGCAGCGGCGCCGGCACCGGGAACTGCTCGCCCTCCTCGCCTCGCCCTCGGCCCAGGGCGCCGGAACGCTCGTCATCAACCACGATTCCCCTGTGGCCTACTGCCTCCCGGGCGGCGCACGCTCGGTGACCGTCCTGTCGGACGGCCTGATGGCGGCCCTTGAACCGGCCGAACTGCGTGCCGTCCTGATCCACGAAAACGCCCACCTGAGCCAGCGGCACCACCTGCTCCTGTGGGCCTTCGCAGCCTGGCGGCAGGCGCTTCCATGGCTGCCCACCACCAGGCTGGCGCAGGAGTCGGTGAATTCGCTGATCGAAATGCTGGCCGACGACGTCGCGCTCCGGACCGAGAGCAAAGCGACCCTGATCAAGGCCATCGCCATTGTGGCCAGCGGCTCTGCAGGCAATACGGGCACCACGGACATCCGGCCGTCCTCTCCCACGCTGGCCCTGTCCGGACTCGAGGCAGCATCGGGCGGGCCGGGCTCGGACGCCGTCCGGACCGCAGCCTCCAGGGTCAGCCGCCTCCTGACGCCGCAGCCCCAGCTTCCGGCGGCCGTCCGCAGTGCGGTCATGGCCGGCTGCGCGCTGCTCCTGGCGCTGCCCACCGCACTGCTTGTGGTCCCCGGGCTGCTCGGCTGAAGCCGGCCGCACACACCTGCCCGGCCACAAACTGACGCCGCCGGCGGTCAGGCGTCGATGCGCTCCCGGTCCAGGCTGGATGCGCCGGCAATGATGAAGTCCTTGCGCGGGGAAACGTCCGAGCCCATCAGCAGGTCGAAGATCTCTTCGGCCTGCTGGGCGTTTTCGATTCCCACCTTGCGCAGGGTGCGGTGCCGCGGATCCATGGTGGTCTCGGCCAGCTGCTCGGCGTCCATCTCCCCCAGGCCCTTGTAGCGCTGGATCGGTTCCTTGTACCGCTTGCCTTCCTTGGCCAGGCGGGCCAGGAGCACGTGGAGCTCGGCCTCGGAGTAGGTGTAGATCATCTCGTTGGCCTTCTGCCCGGCGTTGATGACTTCCACCCGGTGCAGCGGAGGGACCGCGGCGAACACCCTGCCTTCAAGGATCATGGGCCGCATGTACCGGAAGAAGAGGGTCAGCAGCAGCGTCCGGATGTGGGCACCGTCCACGTCGGCGTCGGTCATGAGGATGACCTTGCCGTAGCGCGCTGCGCTGATGTCGAAGCTGCGGCCGGAGCCTGCCCCGACCACCTGGATCAGGGCTGCACACTCCGCGTTGGAGAGCATGTCCCCCACCGATGCCTTTTGGACGTTGAGGATCTTGCCGCGGATGGGCAGCAGGGCCTGGAAGTCGGAGGAGCGCGCCAGCTTGGCCGTGCCCAGCGCGGAGTCACCTTCCACGATGAAGAGTTCGGAACGTTCGACGTCGTCCGTCCGGCAGTCAGCGAGCTTGGTGGGCATCGAGGAGGTTTCCAGCGCGTTCTTGCGCCGTTGGGTCTCCTTGTGCACGCGGGCCGAGATGCGGGACTTCATCTCGTTGACGATCTTTTCCAGCAGCAGTGCCGACTGGGCCTTGTCGTTCCGGTTGCTGGAGGACAGTTTGGCGGAGATTTCGCGCTCCACCACCTTGGCCACGATGGCGCGTACGGCGCTGGTGCCCAGGATCTCCTTGGTCTGGCCCTCGAACTGGGGTTCGGCGAGCCGGACGGTCAGCACGGCGGTCAGGCCGGCGAAGATGTCGTCTTTTTCGATCTTGTCGTTGCCGGCCTTGAGCTTGCGGGCATTGGCCTCCACGGCTTTGCGGAAGGTCTTGATCAGGGCCTGTTCGAACCCTGACTGGTGCGTTCCGCCCTTCGGGGTGGCGATGATGTTAACGAAGCTCCGCACGGTGCTGTCGTAGCCGATCCCCCAGCGGAGCGCCACGTCCACCTCGCAGTCGCGCTCCACCTCGGCCAGCTGGCTGTGGCCGCGTTCGTCAAGGACCGGGACCGTTTCCTTGAACTTTCCTGCGCCGTGCAGCCGCCAGACGTCGGTGACGGCCGGGTCCGCGGCGAGGAACTCGACGAATTCGGAAATGCCGCCGTCGTGGTGGAAGACCTCTTCGTGGGGGCCGGCCTCGCCCGGGGTTCCGGGGACCTTGCGCTCGTCCCGCACGGTGAGCTTGAGGCCGGGCACCAGGAAGGAGGTCTGGCGGGCACGGGCAACGAGGTCCTCGTAGGAGAACTTGGCGTCTGGGGTGAAGATCTGCCGGTCCGCCCAGTAGCGGATCCTGGTCCCGGTGACGCCGCGCTTGGCCTTCCCCACCACGTCCAGGACGGAGTCGTTGACGAACGGCGTGAACGGTGCTGCCGGGTCGAGGCGGGAACCGGTGTCCTTGAAGCGGCCGGGTTCGCCGCGGCGAAAGGACATGCGGTACGTCTTGCCACCCCGGTCCACCTCGACGTCCAGCCGCGAGGACAGGGCGTTGACCACTGAGGCGCCCACGCCGTGCAGGCCGCCGGACGCGGTGTAGGAGCCGCCGCCGAACTTGCCGCCGGCGTGGAGCTTGGTGAACACCACTTCGACGCCGGTGAGGCCCGTCTTGGGCTCCTTGTCGATGGGGATGCCGCGGCCGTCGTCGTGGATTTCCACGGAGTTGTCCGCGTGAAGGATGATGCGGATGTCGTGGCCGAATCCGGCCAGGGCCTCGTCCACGGAGTTGTCGATGATTTCCCAGAGGCAGTGCATGAGGCCGCGCGAGTCGGTCGAACCGATGTACATGCCCGGGCGCTTGCGGACGGCTTCAAGGCCTTCCAGGACGGAGAGGTGCCGGGCGGTGTACTCAGAGCTGGGTGCCACTGGTGATGAACTCCTTCAGGGACGTCGACGCGGCGCTGGGACCGCACCTTCCAGAATAGTCGGCGGCAGCGGCCACAGCCGTCTGCCACACCCGCGGGCGGGTGTGCGGCACGCCACGGGCCTTGGTGACGGGCGGAACTGGGCAGTTCTTGACGGAACCTTGCGGATACGCGCACAGCGAACTTGCCCCATCCTTGCGATGGTTTGGATACGAATGCTGGTTATATAGATGTACTGATCTACTAAGGAGGCCGATATGACAACAGCAGTGGCAGACCGCACGCTGAATGCACTGGACCGGTGCGACCGTTGCGGAGCTCAGGCATATGTCCGGGTTGTACTCGAGTCCTCCGGCGGTGAGCTGTTGTTCTGCGGCCACCACGCCCGTGCAGTCGAGGCGACGCTCAAGCCGTTGAGCTCCGACTGGCACGACGAGACGGGAAAGCTTCACGAGAAAGCTGCCGTTGAAATCGACTAGATGAGGCATCGGTAACAACGAACCCTGCGGGACTCTTCCACACGGAAGGGTCCCGCAGGCGTTTAAGGACGCAGAGCCGGACTGGGCCGGCCCATAGCGCAACAGGACCGCGTGCCAGCCCGGAGACGACAGAACCTAAAACTAACAGGGGCCGTCCCGGACCCACTTTTCAGTGGATCCGGGACGGCCCCTGTTCGGCCCTGCGAAGGGGTTTAGTCCAGGTAGTCCCGCAGCACCTGCGACCTGGACGGGTGGCGGAGCTTGGACATGGTCTTCGATTCGATCTGGCGGATCCGCTCGCGGGTGACGCCATAGACCTTTCCGATTTCGTCTAAAGTCTTCGGCTGTCCATCCGTCAGGCCGAACCGCATGGCGACGACGCCGGCCTCGCGCTCGGAAAGGGTATCCAGCACCGAGTGCAGCTGCTCCTGCAGGAGCGTGAAGCTCACGGCATCGGCCGGGACAACGGCCTCAGAGTCCTCGATCAGGTCACCGAACTCGGAATCGCCGTCCTCACCGAGGGGGGTGTGGAGCGAAATCGGTTCGCGGCCGTACTTCTGGACTTCGACAACCTTTTCCGGGGTCATGTCCAGTTCCAGTGCCAGCTCCTCGGGCGTGGGTTCGCGGCCCAGGTCCTGCAGCATCTGGCGCTGGACACGTGCCAGCTTGTTGATGACCTCAACCATGTGCACCGGGATACGGATGGTGCGGGCCTGGTCGGCCATGGCGCGGGTAATTGCCTGGCGGATCCACCAGGTGGCGTAGGTGGAGAACTTGAAGCCCTTGGTGTAGTCGAACTTCTCCACGGCGCGGATCAGGCCAAGGTTGCCTTCCTGGATCAGGTCCAGGAAGAGCATGCCGCGGCCGGTGTAGCGCTTGGCCAGCGAGACCACCAGGCGCAGGTTGGCCTCCAGCAGGTGGTTCTTGGCGCGCTTGCCGTCGTGGATGATGAACTCGAGCTCCCGCTTGTACTTGGGATCCATGGATCCGTCGTCAGCGGCGATCTTCTCCTCGGCAAACAGCCCGGCTTCGATCCGCAGCGCCAGGTCCACTTCCTGCTCCGCGTTGAGCAGTGCCACCTTGCCGATCTGCTTCAGGTAGTCCTTGACGGGGTCAGCGGTGGCACCGGCAGACATGACCTGCTGCACCGGGGCGTCATCGTCGTCGGCGTCGGAGTAGACGAAGCCCTTGCCGCTGCCGGCGGCACCCTTGACGGGTTCAGCGTCGGCATCCTCAACTGCGTCCGCACCTTCGAGGACGATGTCGTCGAGGTCTTCCTCGACTTCTTCGACCTCGTCCGTGTCGACGTCACCGGACTTTCCAGCGGCCGCTGCTGCAGCCTTGGCGCCGGGCTTGGGCCCACGCTTCTTGGGCTCGCGCTTGCCGTCCGCTCCAGCCTCGCCGGCCGAAGCCTTGTTGGCAGCCCGCGTGGCTGCCCGCTTGGCGTTGGTCGCGGCCTGCTTCTCCTCAGGGGACAAGACGTCCTGGGCGGCGGAATCCTTCTTCGTGGAAGACGGGGTCACAGAAAACCTTTCTAGCGGTGGTCTGTGGAATCACCATACGGGCAACACCACTATGACCCTGTCAAGTCCGTGATGAAAACCAAGCGCCACCACGGCCGGCAGAGTCACTTAAGACAACTCCCGAAGCGGCTGTAATGTTCCCTCGCGGGGACGGTTACAAGCACTCGATACACGGACCCAACCGGGTCTCGGCATCCATTGTCTCATGATTTGCCCGGATCGGGCCTCCCCGGCCGTTATCCGTTCCCGCTGAGACGCCATGGGCCGCCAAAGCCTGGCCTGTGTGCAGACCTCCGCCTGCGCCTGCCCTCCGCGTCCAGGGCCTCCTACCCACCAGCCTGCTCCCCCGCACCTTCCTCCGGGCTTTCCTCCCGGAACTTCTGCCATGCAGCATCCTTCCGCGCAGCCCAGCCGCACAGTGTTCCCCTGCCCACGAGGTCCAGCAACAGCTCAGCAAGCCGGTAGCCCGGTTCAAGTTCAAGGGCCTGGCCCAGATAGGCGGCCGAATAGGATCCGCGGCCCCGGCACCATGAAACCCAGCCCTGAAGGGTCAGCGCGGCAACGGCCGGGCGGCCGCCCAGCACAGCCAATTGCCCAAGGACCCGGTCCAGCGCGTCCAGGCACTCCCAGTCGGGAACGTCCGGCGCCAGGCCCATCAGGACCTCGCCATATCCGACGGGCGTGGGGCCGGAAGTTCCCCGGGCGCCATGCACCAGGCGCAACCGCCGGGGTACGGCAGCCGGGTCAGGCGTGCCGGCAGGTTCGTCCCGCATGCCGTTCCCCGGTGCCCGGCGGCCCGGGAAGTTCACCGGAGGCAACAGAGGCAGCGGCACCACTGCGGCTGCGCCGCCGTCCGCACCCGCATCCTGAAGGACTCCAAACTGTTCGGCTCCGGCTTCCGCAGCGCTGCGGCCGGCCGCTGCCATGACCAGCACAGCATCGCGCCAGGTGGGACAGAGCAGCGTGGCACGCAGGAAAGCGTCGCGCTCAACGTCGGGCATCCATGGCCCCGCCTGGGACCGGTCCAGCAGCAGTTCCCAGAAGTCGAGCACGGCATTGAACTGTGCCCTGCATCCGGACCTGCCGCCAAGCTCCTCCTCCCAGGTGGCCTGTGCCTCAAGGACGGCGGCCAGATGCATGGCGGGGACCGCCGTCGCCGGGCCGCGGCCTGTCCGGGGAGCCGGGCCAACGCTGCTGCCCCGGTACACCATCTCAGCGTTCAGCAGGCTGTCCCTGATCTGCTGTACGGGGCGCCCCGGAACCGGGCAGCACGAAGGATCGGTGCATGACGCGTCGCGCCAGTAGCGGTCTCCCACAAACCAGGCATCGCGCACGGGCATTCCACCGTCGGCAAGGGCTGACTGGACCGCAGAGATCAGGTGCTCGTAGGCGGACGGCCGAACCATCCCGGCGTCGCTGGTGAAAACGGCCAGCAACGAGCCGTCAGCGTCCCGGTCTGCCTCGAGGTAGCGGCGGACGGCGCGGGCGAAACCGGCCGGGGCTGCCTGGATGTCCCGTCCGGGAAGGTCGAGCCGCAGCGTGGCGCCGAGCCTGGTGCCGTGCAGCGTCATGGCTACCAGGCTGGAGACGGGCCAATATCCCAGTGAGTGTGGGATGAAGCCAAGGATGTCTTCCGGACCGCGGACTGTTAATCGTTCTGAAGCTGTCATGGCTCCAGCTTTCGCCCGGACTCCGGCCTTCCGTAAGGCGATTCCCCGCGTAAGTGGACAAGTCTGCCCCCGGGCGGTCAAAACCCGGCCTGTGCAGGAGCAGTCAGTCGTCCGTAGGCGTTGTCTGGCGGCGGCGCGCCAGGCTTTCCCGGCGCTGCCGGGCCAGGGCGCTGCGCAGTGGCGGCACCACAATCCCCTGGTCGGCCATCTGCCGCCGTACCTTCCGCCGGCAGGCCAGGATGGCGGCGGCACCAAAAGCCAGGAGCAGGAACTGGACGCTCAATGCCAACCGGAAGGGATCCAGTCCGTACAGCACCCCCTGCGAGAAGCCGGAGGCGTAGAGGACGTCGAGCACCAGGCCGATCAGGAATATGGACACCAGTGCCGCGATGAAGCCGCCAACGTTGACGATCCCGGTGGCGGTGCCGATCCGGTGCGCCGGGTTGAAGGTCCGGGCGAAGTCGAAGCCGATCATCGATCCCGGGCCGCCGATTGCCAGCACCACCACCAGGCCGGCCAACAGCCACAGCGGAGCGCGGCCGGGCAACAGCAGCACGGCGGCCCAGGCTGCGGCGGTCCCGCCGGCGATCAGCAGGACCATGGTGGAACGCCGCAGGGGGTGCCGCGAAACGAAGCGCCCAATGAAAGGGCCCACCGCCATGGCGGCAGCGACGTAGAGCGCCATGAGGGCGGCGACGGTTCCGGCGTCCAGGCCCTGGCCGGAGATCAGGAACGGATAGCCCCAGGTCATGGCAAACACGGTGCCGGAAAACTGGATGGTGAAGTGGCTCCACATGCCCAGGCGGGTGCCGGGCTGGCGCCACGCTCGGGCCAGCGACGCTCCGGTCGCCCGGAGGCCCTGCCGCGCGTGCGGCCTTTCGGTGCCCGGTGGAGCGTCCTGCAGCAGCAGGACGACCAGTACGACGGCGAGGGCGGACATCCCCGCCAGCATCAGGAACGCGGGGGTCCAGCCGGAGAGATGCAGGACCAGCGCGAAGGGCAGGACACTGAACAGCTGCCCCAACTGGCCGGACATGCCGGTCAGCTGGGTGACCAGGGGAACGCGGGCGGGAGCGAACCACAGCGGAATCAGCCGGATCACCGAAATGAAGGTCATGGCATCTCCGGCTCCCACCAGGACGCGGCCCAGGACGCCCCCCGGAATGCTGTCGGCAAAGGCCAGCTGCAGCTGCCCGAGTCCCATCAGGACCGCGCCGCCGGCGATCATGGCCCGCGATCCGAATCTGTCCACCAGCAGGCCTACGGGGATCTGGAGACCGGCGTAGACCAGCAGCTGCAGGACGGTAAAGAAGGAGATGGCGGACGCGCTGGCGTGGAACCGCTCCGTGGCCTCGAGTCCCACCACGCCGAATGAGGTCCGCTGCGCCACGGCCACCAGGTACCCGAAAATTCCAATGGTCCAGATAAGCCAGGCGCGGGGTGCAGTCACCACTTCATTATGCCCGGCGCGTGCGTGCACCCCGGATGCTGTGACGCCGCGCTACTGCCCGGGGTTCTCCCTGGCCAGGTAGGCCTCCACGGCGGCACCGAGGTCGTCGGCGTCGGGAAGCTCGTCGTTCTCGTTGGCCAGCAGCGACCGGCGCACCATGCCGTCCGCCTTCTCGTCGTACCGGGTTTCGAGGCGGGAAACCACCTGCTGGACTTCCTCGGACGCCTCGATCTGTTCGGCGATCTGGCGGCTGACCTCGCGGCCCGATTCGCGGAGCCGGTCAGTGGGCAGCATGAGGGACGTCGCAGCGCCCAGGTATTCGAGGCCGGCGACGGCGGCGGTGGGGTACTCGGCTTCGGCCAGGTAGTGCGGGACATGGATGACGTATCCGGCAACATTGCGTCCCGCCTCAACAAGGCGGAGTTCCAGGATGTGGCCCACAGCGGCAGGAACTTCAACGGTGGGCTTCCAGACGGAGATGCCTTCGATCAGCTCGGGCCGGTTTCCGTGCACGGTCACGCCTACCGGGCGGGTGTGCGGCACGGGCATGGGAATGGAGTGGATCCAGGTGACCAGGTTGACGTCGAGCCTCTCCACGATGTTCACGACGGCGCGGGCGAACCGTTCCCACTGCAGGTCGGGTTCGAAGCCGGCCAGGAGGAGGAAGGGCTTCCCCAGGCCATCCACCAGCCGGTAGAGGGCCAGCCGGGGCTCCTGGTAGTCCTGGATGTGGTCTTCGACGAAGCTCAGGTGCGGCCGCCGGGACCGGTAGTCGATCAGCTGGTCCGCGTCGAAGACCGCAACGGGCTGCGCGTCGAGGGAGTCCAGCAGTTCGGCGTTGATCTGCTTCACCACGTGGCCGGCGTCGGCAAACCCGGTGAAACCCATGACCATGTTCAGCCCCTGGAGTTCAGGGCTGTGGAACAGCTCAATGTTGCTGGCATAGAGCGCGTCGGGGTCCAGCAGGGAGCCGGAAATCCGTTCAAGCACGGCATGTTCCTTTCAGGGGTGCGGGTGGACATCATTCATAACGCGGCAGGCGCACCGGGCATTCCGCCGGCAGGTGTGGCGCACCTCTCAGGAAATTCTCCGGCGGCACCGCGTAAGGGCTACGATCGGAACTGGCCTGCCAGGCGGGCTTGCATCCACCCCGGGACCGTCCGGAACGGCCGGATCCGGGCCACCATGGCAGAGCGCCCAACATGCATCCCTGCCCGAACATTTCGAGAATTGAGGACTCATCCCTGTGGTCAAGAATACTGAAGTCAACCTTAGTACCGTCTCGCGGGACCTTAAGAAGAGCCCCAGCGACGCAGTGGTCATCGGGGTGGGGCAGGGAGCCGATGGCCCGGTTCTTCTGGACAACCCGTTGACGGCGAAGTCCGCGGAGGCACTCGCGGACTCGCTCAAGGCACTTGGGGTGACCGGTGCTGCCGACCAGCTGGTCCGCCTGCCGGGCCTGCCCGAAACCGGGGCAGGCATCCTGGTCCTCGCCGGCGTCGGCAAGGTTCCCGCCGCCGGAACGCTCACGGGCGAGTCGCTCCGCCGGGCAGCGGGGTCCGCCGTCCGGCAGCTGGCCGGCCTGGCCACGGTTACCCTGGCATTCCCCACCGCCGGGGTGCAGGACATCGCGGCGGTCGCGGAAGGTGCCGCACTGGGCGCCTATTCCTTCACCGAGTTCCGTTCCTCGACTGACGGGCTGAAGGATCCTGTCCGCAACGCCGTGATTTTCACCGAACTGGCGGCCAGCGCGGACCTGGACGCGGCCCTCAAGCGTGCCGGGCACGTTGCCAAGGCCGTGAACAACACCCGATCCCTCGTCAACACGCCGCCCAGCCACCTCTACCCGGAATCTTTCGCGGAGGCCGCCAAGGAACTGGCCAAGGGCCTGCCCGTCAAGGTGACGGTCTGGGATGAGAAGCGCCTTGAGAAGGAAGGCTTCGGCGGAATCATGGGCGTGGGCAAGGGCTCCACGCGCCAGCCCCGCCTGGTCAAGGTCGAGTACGCCCCCGCCAAGGCCACCGCCAAGATCGCCCTCGTCGGCAAGGGCATCACGTTCGACACCGGCGGAATCTCGCTCAAGCCTGCCCTGAACATGGGTGACATGAAGAGCGACATGGCGGGCGCCGCCGTCGTCCTTAACACTGTCCTGGCCCTGGCCGGCCTGGGCCTGCCGGTCAAGGCGACCGCCTGGCTGTGCATCGCCGAGAACATGCCCGGCGGCGGCGCCTCACGCCCTGCCGACGTCCTAACCATGTTCGGCGGCAAGACCGTGGAAGTGCTCAATACCGACGCCGAAGGCCGGCTGGTCATGGCGGACGGCATCGTCGCTGCGAGCCGCGAATACCCTGACGCGATCATCGACGTCGCCACCCTCACCGGCGCGCAGCTGATCGCGCTGGGGAACCGCACCGCGGGAGTCATGGGCTCGGACAGCGTCACGGGGGCGCTCAAGGCAGCGGCTGACCGTGCCGGTGAACTGGTGTGGCCCATGCCCCTGCCGGAGGAACTGCGCCCCACCCTCGATTCCCAGGTGGCAGACCTGGCCAACATCGGCGAACGGCATGGCGGCATGATGACCGCAGCCGTGTTCCTGCGCGAATTCGTGGGTAAGGACAAGGCAGGCGAACAGATCCCCTGGGCGCACATCGACATCGCAGGACCGTCGTTTAACAACGGCAGCCCGTACGGCTACACGCACAAGCAGGGCACCGGATGCACCGTCCGTACCCTGGTGGCCTACGTGGAGGACATCCTGGCCGCCGCCTGAGAACGGCTGCAGCCCCGGTGCCACGCGGCTCTGCGGCCAGGTGATCCCTGTGCCACAGAGCCGCGTGACACTGGACACAAGCGCTCCACAAACGCAGTGCCAAGGTGGAGCATGGATAGGTGGTTCGCTAAGGTGAACCACGGTAGTCACAAATGCAAGAGAGTTGCCCTGCTGACATAATCACGGCAGTGCAAGTTCCAAGACCAGATGATGCGCGCTGATCGCGTCATCGTTCACGCGAGGGAGCGTTTTAGTGGCCGATCAGGCAACTGCGCAAGAATTCGACATCCTGGTACTCGGTGGCGGCAGCGGCGGATACGCTGCAGCGCTGCGTGCGGTACAGCTCGGCCTCACCGTCGGCCTCGTGGAGAAGGGCAAGCTGGGCGGCACCTGCCTCCACAACGGCTGCATCCCCACCAAGGCCCTGCTGCACTCCGCAGAGCTGGCCGACCACGCCCGTGATTCCGCCAAGTACGGCGTGAACGTCACCCTCGACGGCATCGACATCAACGCCGTCAACGCGTACAAGGACGGCATCATCGCCGGCAAGTACAAGGGCCTGCAGGGCCTCATCAAGTCCAAGGGCATCACCGTCATCGAGGGTGAAGGCAAGCTCCAGGGCACCGACACCGTCGTGGTGAACGGCACCGCCTACAAGGGCAAGAACATCGTCCTGGCCACCGGCTCCTACTCGCGCACCCTCCCGGGCCTCGAAATCGGCGGCAAGGTCATCACCTCCGACCAGGCGCTGACCATGGACTACATCCCCAAGAGCGCCATCATCCTGGGCGGCGGCGTCATCGGCGTCGAATTCGCCTCGGTCTGGAAGTCGTTCGGCGTGGACGTCACCATCGTTGAAGGCCTGCCCTCCCTCGTTCCCAACGAGGACGCCACCATCATCAAGAACTTCGAGCGTGCCTTCAAGAAGCGCGGCATCAAGTTCTCCACCGGCGTCTTCTTCCAGGGCGTGGAGCAGAACGACGACGGCGTCAAGGTCACCCTGGTGGACGGCAAGACGTTCGAAGCAGACCTGCTGCTCGTCGCCGTCGGCCGCGGCCCCGTCACGGCCAACCTGGGCTACGAGGAAGCCGGCGTCACCATCGACCGCGGCTTCGTCATTACCAACGAGCGCCTCCACACCGGCGTCGGCAACATCTACGCCGTCGGCGACATCGTCCCCGGCGTGCAGCTGGCCCACCGCGGCTACCAGCAGGGCATCTTCGTGGCCGAGGAAATCGCCGGCCTGAAGCCTGTTGTGGTCGAGGACATCAACATCCCCAAGGTCACCTACTCCGAGCCCGAAATCGCCACCGTTGGCTACACCGAGAAGGCTGCCAAGGAAAAGTTCGGCGACGACCAGGTCCAGACCCAGGAATACAACCTGGCCGGCAACGGCAAGAGCTCCATCCTGGGCACCTCCGGCCTGGTCAAGCTGGTCCGCCAGAAGGACGGCCCCGTGGTGGGCGTCCACATGATCGGCGCCCGCATGGGCGAGCAGGTGGGCGAGGCCCAGCTGATCGTGAACTGGGAAGCATACCCCGAGGATGTGGCGCAGTTGCTGCACGCCCACCCCACCCAGAACGAAGCCCTCGGCGAAGCGCACCTGGCGCTGGCCGGCAAGCCGCTGCACGGCTAGTTCCCACCAGCATTACCAGGCCTGGTGCACCCGGTCGCGCAGACCGGGTGCACTAGGCTTCCAACAAGGCAGCAATCATTCGCACTAAAGATCAATAAGGAGAACGGGGACGACATGTCTGAATCCGTTAACTTGCCCGCCCTCGGTGAGAGTGTCACCGAAGGAACCGTCACCCGCTGGCTTAAGCAGGTAGGTGACCGGGTAGAGGTGGACGAGCCGCTGCTCGAAGTCTCCACCGACAAAGTAGACACTGAAATCCCCTCTCCTGTGGCTGGCGTGATTGAAGAAATCCTGGTCGCTGAAGATGAGACCGCCGAGGTAGGCGCACCGCTGGTCCGCATCGGTGACGGCTCCGGCGGCGGTTCCGCCCCGGCCGAAGAAGCTCCCGCGGCCGCTCCGGCACAGGAGGCTCCCGCACAGGAAGCCCCCGCTGAAGCAGCGCCCGCACAGGAAGCACCTGCCCAGGAAGCGCCCGCCCAGGAAGCTCCGGCTGCCGGCGGCGAAAGCCACGAAGTAACCCTCCCCGCACTGGGTGAGAGCGTCACCGAAGGCACCGTCACCCGCTGGCTCAAGGCCGTAGGCGACTCCGTCGAGGTCGACGAGCCCCTGCTCGAGGTTTCCACCGACAAGGTTGACACCGAGATCCCCTCCCCCGTTGCCGGCACGCTGCAGGAAATCCGGGTCAACGAGGACGAGACCGCCGAGGTTGGTTCCGTACTCGCCGTTATCGGCTCCGGCGCCCCCGCTGCCGCGGCTCCGCAGCCGCAGGCTGCCCCGGCAGCCCAGGAAGCCGCGCCGGCTGCAGGTTCTGAATCCGGCTACGTCACTCCCCTGGTCCGCAAGCTGGCAAACCAGCACGGCGTGGACATCTCCTCACTGTCAGGCACCGGCGTTGGCGGCCGCATCCGCAAGCAGGATGTCATTGCCGCCGCCGAAGCCAAGGCTGCCCCGGCGGCGGCTCCGGCAGCAGCCCCTGCCGCTTCCGCCCCGGCCGCGTCGGGTGCAGCAGCCTCGTCGCTGCGTGGAACCACCCAGAAGGCTCCCCGCATCCGCCAGGTCATCGCCCGCCGCATGCGCGAGTCCCTCGAGGTCTCCACGCAGCTCACGCAGGTGCACGAAGTGGACATGACCAAGGTCGCCAAGCTGCGCGCCCGTGCCAAGAACTCGTTCCAGGCACAGAACGGCACCAAGCTGACCTTCCTGCCGTTCATCGCCAAGGCAGTGGCCGAGGCCCTCAAGCAGCACCCCAAGCTCAACGCTGCATACGACGAGGACAAGCAGGAAATCACCTATCACAACGCCGAGCACCTGGCGATTGCCGTCGACACCGATAAAGGCCTGCTGGTCCCGGTCATCTCCGACGCCGGCAACCTGAACCTCGCCGGACTGGCAGGCAAGATTGCCGATGTTGCTTCGCGCACCCGCGACGGCAAGATCGGTCCGGACGAACTGTCCGGCGGCACGTTCAGCATCACCAACATCGGTTCGGTGGGCGCACTGTTCGACACCCCGATCATCAACCAGCCGCAGGTTGGCATCCTGGGCACCGGCGCGATCGTCAAGCGCCCCGTTGTGGTTGCCGACGAAAACGGTGACGACTCGATCGCCATCCGCTCCATGATGTACCTGTCCCTGACGTACGACCACCGCCTGGTGGACGGCGCGGACGCGGGCCGGTTCCTCCAGACCCTGAAGGCACGCCTCGAAGAAGGCGCCTTCGAAGCGGACCTGGGGCTGTAACAGCCAGCCACGAACGACGGCGGCGGGTGCCAACGGTGGGATAACCACCGGCGGCGCGCGCCGCCGTCGTTGTTTAACAGGCACCCGGCACGGGTGGACAGCGTGGCTTTGCTACGGGCTGTAGAACTGACTGGCTAAGCTGGAGCAATGATTATCCTCTTTAACATCCTGGTTTTCCTCCATGTGGTGGGCGCGGCCATGATCGTGGGCTACTGGATCGCCACGATGCGGACCCCCACCGTGCACCCGCGCCAGCGTGATGGCGCTTTCCTGCAGCTGCTCACCGGCATCGCCATGATGGGCATCCTTCCGTTCCTGCCGGACAAGGACCCCAACTACGCCAAGCTGGGCATCAAGTTCGTTATCGCCATTGTGGTTGCCGTCCTGGCTGTGATCGGATCCCGCAAGGTCAAGAAGGGTGAGCCGGTCTCCACCGGACTCGCGCACGGCGTCGGCGGCCTGGCCCTGGTCAACATCGCCATCGCCACGATCTGGCAGTAACGGCCCCGTCCGGACCGCCGGTCATAATCCTCTGAGAGCGGATTATCCGTGCATGGCAGGTGCCGGATCCCTAGGATGGGAAACGGTGGGCCCGGCCATGCTGCCGGACCCGGACCGAATCGACGTTGAGGAGAGACATGGCTACAACACGCAACGCCCACACCGTATGGACCGGAAGCCTGACCGAGGGCTCGGGGAACACCACCCTGGACAGCTCGGGCCTGGGAACCTTCGATGTCACCTGGAAGGCCCGCACGGAGGCTGCCGGCGGAAAGACCAGCCCGGAAGAGCTGATCGCAGCCGCCCACTCGGCTTGCTTCTCCATGGCCTTCAGCCACGAACTCAGCCAGGCGGGCTTCACGCCGGAAGAGGTCAACACCAAGTCGGAAGTTGGCTTCCAGCCCGGAACCGGCATCACCGGCAGCCACCTGACCCTCAACGCCCGTATCCCCGGCATCTCGGAAGAAGACTTCCAGCGCATTGCCGAGGCCGCCAAGAAGGGCTGCCCGGTGTCCCAGGCCCTGGCCGGCATCGAAATCACCCTCGACGCCACGCTGCAGGCCTAGGCCGCACGGCCCCGCACAACACCAAAGGCCCTGCCCTTCCGGGATTCCGGAAGGGCAGGGCCTTTGTTGCTGCCGGTGAGGTCAGCCGTCCTGCCGGCGCGCCGGCAGCGGAGCAGGCAACAGTTTCCGGTAGCCCGAGCGGGCCGGAGGCCGGTCAGTGGGCAGTTCCTGGATCATTTCCTTCAGCGCACCGATGCCGTACTCCAGCTGGGGATCCCGTCCGGCAGCGTACGCGTGCGGCGGGTAGGTCACCTCGATGTCCGGATCAACGCCGTAGTTTTCCACGCTCCAGCCCACGCCGCCGCTGAACCAGTTGGCGTAGCGGGGCTGGGTGACGCCAGTGCCGTCCGCCAGCGTGAAGCGGTTGTCGATTCCAACAACACCGCCCCAGGTGCGCGTTCCGATCACCGGGCCGATGCCGCGCAGTTTCGAGACCTGGGTGATGATGTCGCCGTCGGACCCGGCAAATTCGTCCGCAAGGATGATCACGGGCCCCCTCGGCGCGTGGTGCGGGTAGGTGCGCGGCTTCTCCCCGCGCGGCATGCTCCATCCCGTCACCTTGCGGCCGATGAGTTCAGCGACAAGCTGCGAGGTGTGTCCCCCACGGTTGCGGCGCACGTCGACGATCAGGCCATCGAACGCGGTTTCCGTGTCCAGGTCCCGGTGCAGTTGGGCCCAGCCGTTGGCCATCATGTCCGGAATGTGCAGGTAGCCGAAGGTTCCGTTCGACGCCTCCCGGACGGTCCGCCGGTTGCCCGCCACCCATTCCTGGTACCGCAGGCGCTCCTCATCCTTGACAGGCACGACGGCGACCCGGCGCTGGGTGCCTTCAGCACCGCCATGCCCGGGCCCGTTGAGGAGGGTAAGCTCCACGGCGCGGCCGGCAGCCCCGACCAGCTGCATGGCGGGTGTGACGTTTTCGGACAGCGGGACGCCGTCGACGGCCAGCAGGATGTCCCCCGCCTGGGCGCCGACGCCCGGCCTGGTAAGCGGGGAGGTGGCCAGCGGGTCAGAGGACTCGCCCGCCAGGATGCGGGTGATCTCCCAGCCGCGGGCGGTGTGCGTGAGGTCGGCGCCGAGCCTGCCTTGTCCGCGGCTGCCGCGTTCGGTGACGGCGGCGGGGCGCACGTAAGCGTGGGAGGTTCCCAGTTCGCCGTGCAGTTCCCACAGCAGGTCCACCAGGTCGTCGTGGGACCCCAGCCGTTCCACCAGGGGCCGGTACCGGGTGTGGATGGACTCCCAGTCCTGGCCGGCCATGTCCTCGGTCCAGAAGAAGTCGCGCTGCAGGCGCCAGGCCTCGTCGAACGCCTGTCCCCAGACGCTCAGCGGATCCATCAGGACACGGATCCGGCCCAGGTCCACCTTGACCACCTTGCCGGATTCCTCATCCGCCTTGGCATCCGACGGAACCACGGTCACCTGCTTGTCGGCAACGATCACCACTTTGCTGCGGTCGCCGGAGAGGCGGTAGCTGTCCACGGAGTCCACCAGGGTTGCCTGCTTGCGCCGGGCGATGTCGTACCGGACAAGGCTGGGACGGGCGTCCTTGTCCTCCTGGCTGGCCTTTCCGTCGCCGGTGACGCCCGCCAGGACGGAGTCGAGCCAGAGGAGTGCACCGTCAACGGCCTTCAGCGAGCTGTAGTTGCCCTGCGGCACGGGAACGCCGATCACGCGGTGGGCCAGGCCCTCCGCGTCCACCGTGACGGCAGGCACGGCATTGTCCCCGGCCTCGTCTGCGTCCGTGGATTTTGCGTCCGCGCCGGCGTCCAGTTCCCCGCCCGCGGGATCAACCGAAGGGCCAAAGGGCGACGGCGTCTCAGCCGTCAGTGCCACCAGGTACGGCTTGATGGGGCTGGGGAAGGAAAGGTCGAACGAATGCCCGTCGTACACGGGGTCGAAGCTGCGGTTGGACAGGAAGGCAAGGAATTTGCCGTCCGGCGTGAAGGCCGGGGAGGCGTCGCGGAAGCGGCCGTCGGTGACATCCACGGGTTCGGCGTCGAGCCGGTCCACGGTGGCCAGGCGCAGCCGGCTGCGCGAACCGAAAGAGGTGACAGGCTCCGACCATGCCAGCCAGCGGGAATCGGCGGACCAGGCCAGTTCCGAGATACTGCCTTCCCCGATGCTGGCGACCTGTGTGAGGTCTCCGCTGCGGGTGTCCACGACGAACACGTCACCAAAGGAGGTCCCGAGGGCAACCCAGTGGCCGTTGGGGCTTGCCTCCAGGGAACTGGCCCGGGACGGCGTCGGGACGGTGATGCCTGGCTCCGCCGTGGTTGCCTGGGCGTCAGCCACGGGTGCTGCGGCCTGTGGCGCCACATCCGCCTGCTGCTCGTCGTCAGAGGGAACGTGGACCGTGGCGGCCGCCGGCGCCTTGGCGCCGGACGCCGGAACAGGCTGGGGAAGGCTGACCGCTTCCGCGTCCTCCCCGCCGGTTGCTGCCGCCTCCGCGGAAGCGTTGGCCGCAGCAGTCGGGGTGTTGTTCTGCGCGTCCACCTTCCCGGCAGTGTACGGGACGGGTGCAGCGATGTCCTTGATCTGCAGTGCTTCCACACCGTCGTGGTCGGCGATGTAGGCAATGCGGCCGTCCCCCAGCGGCCTGGGCAGCCGTCCCCGGACGCCCGGGGTGGCCTCGATGATTCGGGACGGACCGTCCTTGTGCCGCAGCCAGTGGATGGTGCCGTGGGACTCCACCGCACTGGCGGCACCCGCCATGTCCGGCGCCACCGCGCCCAGGTGCTTGACGGCGTCGAGCAATGCGGGGCGGCGGGTCTGTGAGGCGGAGCCGAGGGTGATGTCGAGCTTGACCGCGTCTGCGGCAAGGTCGTGGAGGACCCAGAGTTCGCCTGCGGATTCGAAGATCACCCGCTTGCCGTCCGTGGCTGCATGCCGGACATAGAAGTCCTGGTGGTCGGTGTGCCGGCGCAGGTCCTTGCCGCTGGGAAGCACCGAATACATGTTGCCGTAGCCCTCGTGGTCTGACAGGAAGGCGATCCGGCCCTCCACCCACAGCGGATCAGCGAGGTTGCCGTCGAGGTCCGGCAGCAGGCGTTCGAACTCGCCGTTGCCGTCGCGGTCGATCCACAACTTTCCGGCCGTTCCGCCGCGGTAGCGCTTCCACCACGCCGGCTCACGGGAGAGCACGCTGGCCAGCACCACAGGGCGTTCGTCGCCTACCTCGGGACCGAAGGCAACGGACTCCACCGGCCCGTAAGGGAGCTCCTGGGCCCAGCCGCCCTCGAGCGGAACGCTGTAGGCGTGGGTGTGCCGGCTTTCAGCCTGGCGGAAGGCACTGGTGACCACCACGGAACCACCGGTGGTGAATCCCTTGACCTTGGTGGTGCTGTGGCCAAAGTAGGTGAGCTGCCGGTACCCGCCGCCGTCCACCTGTGCGGACACAACCTCCGGCGCCGTTCCCTGGACCACGGTCCACACCAGGCGCTTGCCGTCCGGGGTGAAACGCGGGTTGCGGGCAGGAAGCTGGAGCGAGGAAACACGCCAGGCACGGCCGCCGTCCAGGGGCGCGATCCACACGTCATCCTCGGCCACGAAAGTGACCAGATCGCCGTGCAAATGCGGGAAACGGAAGTAGCTCGAAGAGGTCATCGTTCGATCATAGTCAACCCCCCACCCGCCCCGCGGGAGATACACAACCCGCGCCGCCGTGGTGAGATGGACCATGCACATCGTCATGGCCGGCGCCTCGGGGCTCATCGGCACTTCCATGTCCGCGGCATTCCGCAATGCCGGCCATTCGGTGGTGACGCTGGTCCGCCGGCCCCCTGCCAGCGCCGCCGAAGTCCGCTGGGACCCTGCGGCCGGCGTCCTGGATCCGGGCGCACTCTCGGGCGCTGACGCCGTCGTCAACCTCTCCGGAGCGGGAATCGGCGACAGGCCATGGACGCGCAGGCGGGTGGAGGAACTTTTCAGTTCCCGCCTGGGACCAACCAGGACCCTGGTGCAGGCCATGGCACGGGCTGATACGCCACCGGCCACCTTCATCAGCCAATCAGGCTCGAACTACTACGGCGACGCGGGCAACACAGTACTTCGGGAGGACGCACCGGCCGGCTCTGGCACCCTGGCGCAGATCTGCATGGAGTGGGAGCAGGCAGCCCTTGCGGCGCCGGCAGGCGTACGTGTGGTGACACCACGGACGGGGGTGGTCTTCAGCCCCTCAGGCGGCGCATTGGGCAAGCTGCTCCCGCTCCTGCGCCTGGGACTGGGCGGCCCCTTCGGAAACGGCCGCCAGTTCTGGCCCTGGGTGACACTGCCCGATGTCTCGGCCGCTTTCCTGTTCCTTCTGGGCTCCCCGGTCTCCGGCCCGGTCAACCTGGCCGCCCCTGGGCAAGCGGATGTCAATACCATCGTGGCGGCATTGGCCCACGCCCTGCACCGCCCCGCCGTGCTGCGCGTGCCTGCGCCTGTGCTGCGCACCGTGATGCCAGGCCTGGCCGACGAGCTGCTGCTGTCCAGCCAGCGGATGGAGCCGGCGGTCTTGACCGCCGCAGGGTTCACGTGGCAGCACGGGCACCTGGCAGATGCTGCCCGCTGGGTGGCTGGAAAGACCAGCCCCCACTAGCCCTGCCGGGGACTCCGGCCCGGAGTGCCCGTTCATGGGCCCGGAAGGATGTCGGCTACCAGCCACCGCCCCTCCACGGAGACCAGCACCAGCCGAAGCAGCTGCGGCCTGGTGGGTGCCCCCGTGGCGACTACTGTGTCTCCGGCGTCCACCATCCGGTACCCGGAGGCAGCGGACACAGCCCGCACCACGGCATGGGCTTCGGTGCCCCCATCTTCGGCGGCGATCTCGGAAAGCGTGGTGGTGAACCCGGTGAGGCGCTGGCCGGATCCGGCAAACTGGCCGGCGACGCGCTGGTCAGCCGCGGCGGCGGCCGACCCGGGGGCATTCACCTCGGCCAGCAGTTCCACGCCCCCGCTGCTGAAGGCATAGTCGCGAAGCGCCGCCAGCCCCTGCACGGCTTCCACCGGATCAGCTGCTCCGGCCCGCCGCCGTGCGGCGTCCACGGGCAAGGGAAGCCCATTACCGCCGCCTGAATCGGCATCCGCACCCGCACCTGCACTTGCTGACGGCGCAGATGTTGGTGGCAGCCCCTGTGCGGCACCTTTAAGCCACGTGCCATCCCCTGCGGTCGCCGACAGCCACCACGCCACTGCCGCCACCGCGGCAATCAGCGGCATGGCGGAGCGCAGCAGCACCCGCCGCGCCTGCCCGCCAACGGGCCCGTCCATGTGCTTTCCCCTGGCCGGCGTGGTTGTCGTTGTTGCCGCTCCCGGCCGTGCGGACCAGCGGGATGTGGCCGCCCGGCGTCGCAGGCCCTGGGCTTTCGTTCGCAGTGCGCTGCGCTTTGACCCGGCGGGAACGTGCCGTCGCGTCAACAGCTCAGGCAGGACAGTGGGGTGGACCGCGTCGGAAAGATCCACGGGCTGCGGTTCGGCGCTGCGGTAGACGGCCGTGGCCAGCGCCAGCGCGTCCGGGCGCAGGCGCCGCTCATCGTTCAGGCCTGCTTCCAGGGCAGCCGCGAGGTCTTTGGGAACCCCGGGAACCAACAGGGACAACGGCGGACGGTCGGCCGTGCGTCCCGGCGCTTCACCTGTGAGGCAGTACCACCCAAGGGCAGCCACCGAGTACACATCGCGTTCAGGCTGCAGGCCGGCACGGACCGCGTCCACCGGTGCGGGATCAAGGAATCCGCCCGTTCCCGCGGTGCCGGCGCCGCCCGGGTCCCCGAGCATCCGGGCGACGCCGAGATCGGACAGCATCGGTTTTCCCTGCCCGGTGAAGAGCACGTTTCCGGGCGAGACGTCGGAATGCGTGAAGCCTTTGCCGTGCAGGTACGCCAGGGCCTGGGCGATCGGCGTCAATACCGTGACCGTCTCCCCCACGCTGAGCCTGCCGCGGGCGGACACCAATTGGGCCAGGGAACCGCCGGCAGCATAATCCATGGTCAGAGCCGTACCACTGCCCGGCTCCGTCCCCTGCACCGCGTCGTGGGCCCGGATCAGGTGCTGGTGGTCCAGGACTGACAGGATGCGGATCTCCCGCCGCACCTCCTCCTCGGTGATGCCCGGGCTGCTGCGCGTCCCGCTCCCGGCGGCCCGGAAGCACTTGAGGGCGTATTCCTGTCCCGTCCGTTGTTCCCTGGCCAGCCACACGTCCGCGCTGCCGCCGCGGCCCAGCAGCCTGCCGACGTCGTAGCCGGGTACGTCGGGTGCCTGTGCATCGTCCATGGTCCATGTCTAGCCGAGTTCCGTCCGGCCTGCAGAAGTTATCCACAGCCCCCGGCGGTTGCAGTCACAAAGGGCAGGGCCGGTGAGCTTGGACACTAAACCGGGCCGGTGCGGCTGCGGGGTCTAAGCTGGATGCCATGACTCTTGAGTTTTCACAGCTGGGTCTTGCCCCCGACTTCGTTGATTACATGGAAGGCTGGGATGCCCAGCGCGAACTCCATGACAAAGTTGTCGCCGGAAGTGCGCCCAGCACAGTCCTTCTTTTGGAGCACGCCGCTGTATATACGGCCGGCAAGCTTACCGAGGACCACGAGCGGCCCTTTGACGGTACGCCGGTCGTCGCAGTGGACCGCGGCGGCAAACTGACCTGGCACGGTCCCGGCCAGCTGGTTGCCTACCCCATCCTGAAGCTGAAGAACCGCTCCGGGATCAGGGACTACGTGGAGCGGCTGGAAGAAATCATGATCACCGTCATGGCGGACTACGGCATCAAGGCTGAACGCATCAAAGGCCGCGCAGGCGTATGGATCAAGGCCGATTCCAAGGGCCCCGACCGCAAGATCGCGGCCATCGGCATCCGCGTCCTGAACGGCGTCACCATGCACGGCGTCGCCATCAACTGCAGCAATGACCTGGCGCCCTACGGCCAGATCATCGCCTGCGGCATCACCGACGCCGGAGTCACCACCATGTCCCTTGAAACGGGCAGGGAGATCCATCCCGCGGACATCGCGGAGCGGTTCGTGGAGGAATTCCGCAAGCACGAAGAAGCATTGGTTTCGAGCCCTGAAGGAGCTCTACTGTGACATTGGCACCTGAAGGCCGGAAGATGCTGCGGATCGAGCAGCGCAACGCTGCGGTCCCGGTGGAGCGCAAGCCGGAGTGGATCAAGGCCAAGGTCCAGATGGGCCCGGAGTTCGTCGGGCTGAAGAACCTTGGCACCTGAAGGCCGGAAGATGCTGCGGATCGAGCAGCGCAACGCTGCGGTCCCGGTGGAGCGCAAGCCGGAGTGGATCAAGGCCAAGGTCCAGATGGGCCCGGAGTTCGTCGGGCTGAAGAACCTGGTCAAAAAAGAAGGCCTGCACACCGTCTGCGAAGAGGCCGGCTGCCCCAACATCTTCGAATGCTGGGAAGACAAGGAAGCCACCTTCCTGATCGGCGGCTCCGAATGCACCCGCCGCTGCGACTTCTGCCAGATCGACACCGGCAAACCCTCCCCCGTGGACATGTTCGAACCCACCAAGGTGGCCCGCTCCGTACAGTCCATGCAGCTGCGCTACGCCACCGTCACCGGCGTGGCCCGCGACGACCTCGAAGACGAAGGCGTCTGGCTCTACGCCGAAACCGTCCGCAAAATCCACGAACTGAACCCCGGCACCGGCGTGGAACTGCTCATCCCCGACTTCTCCGGCAACCCCGACCACATCAAGGCGATCTGCGACTCCGCCCCCGAAGTCTTCGCGCACAACGTCGAAACCGTGCCCCGGATCTTCAAAAGGATCCGCCCCGCGTTCCGCTACGAACGCTCCCTGGACGTCATCACCCAGGGCCGGAACCTGGGCATGGTCACGAAATCCAACCTCATCCTGGGCATGGGCGAAACCCGCGAAGAAATCAGCGAAGCCCTCCGCGACCTCCACCAGGCCGGCTGCGACCTGATCACCATCACCCAGTACCTGCGCCCCTCCGAACGGCACCTGCCCGTGGACCGCTGGGTCAAACCCCAGGAATTCGTGGACCTCCAGCACGAAGCCGAAGAAATCGGCTTCCTCGGCGTCATGTCCGGACCCCTGGTCCGCTCCTCCTACCGCGCCGGCCGCCTCTGGGCCACCGCCATGCGCAAAAAAGGCCGCGACATCCCCGCCGAACTCGCCCACATCGCCGAAGGCATCCAGGACTCCGGCACCACCCGCCAGGAAGCCCCTGCATCGAACGGAACGCGATCGCCGCCGCGAAAGCCATCAACGCCGCGAAAATGGCGCTCTGGGGCGACGGCACCCACCGCGTCTCCCTCGACGAAGTCATCATCACCATGCGCGAAACCGGCAAAGACATGAGCGACAAATACAAGGAAACCGCCATGGGCGGCCTCGCCGTCAACGTCGTCGAATGCTGACACCCCGCTGACACGGGCACACTCCGATTCCCCAAGAAGACAAAGGAAACACGATCATGACCCTGGCACCTGAAGGCCGGAAGATGCTGCGGATCGAGCAGCGCAACGCTGCGGTCCCGGTGGAGCGCAAGCCGGAGTGGATCAAGGCCAAGGTCCAGATGGGCCCGGAGTTCGTCGGGCTGAAGAACCTGGTCAAAAAAGAAGGCCTGCACACCGTCTGCGAAGAGGCCGGCTGCCCCAACATCTTCGAATGCTGGGAAGACAAGGAAGCCACCTTCCTGATCGGCGGCTCCGAATGCACCCGCCGCTGCGACTTCTGCCAGATCGACACCGGCAAACCCTCCCCCGTGGACATGTTCGAACCCACCAAGGTGGCCCGCTCCGTACAGTCCATGCAGCTGCGCTACGCCACCGTCACCGGCGTGGCCCGCGACGACCTCGAAGACGAAGGCGTCTGGCTCTACGCCGAAACCGTCCGCAAAATCCACGAACTGAACCCCGGCACCGGCGTGGAACTGCTCATCCCCGACTTCTCCGGCAACCCCGACCACATCAAGGCGATCTGCGACTCCGCCCCCGAAGTCTTCGCGCACAACGTCGAAACCGTGCCCCGGATCTTCAAAAGGATCCGCCCCGCGTTCCGCTACGAACGCTCCCTGGACGTCATCACCCAGGGCCGGAACCTGGGCATGGTCACGAAATCCAACCTCATCCTGGGCATGGGCGAAACCCGCGAAGAAATCAGCGAAGCCCTCCGCGACCTCCACCAGGCCGGCTGCGACCTGATCACCATCACCCAGTACCTGCGCCCCTCCGAACGGCACCTGCCCGTGGACCGCTGGGTCAAACCCCAGGAATTCGTGGACCTCCAGCACGAAGCCGAAGAAATCGGCTTCCTCGGCGTCATGTCCGGACCCCTGGTCCGCTCCTCCTACCGCGCCGGCCGCCTCTGGGCCACCGCCATGCGCAAAAAAGGCCGCGACATCCCCGCCGAACTCGCCCACATCGCCGAAGGCATCCAGGACTCCGGCACCACCCGCCAGGAAGCCAGCACCCTCCTCGCTGCACACCCGTGACGTCTCCTTTGTGAAGTGGCAGAGGGCCGGACGCCGGAAGACTCCAGCGTCCGGCCCTTTGGTTTAAGTCACGTAGAATTGAGGCACTATGGCGAAATCCCCTGACTCCAGCAACTCCACCCCGGCGGGCTCAAGCGCGGTGAAGCGCGGCCTGTTCACGCGCAAGCCCAAGGAAGCTAAGGCCAAGAAGCCCAGCAGGCTCAAGCAGATCGGCGAGGTCTTCACCATGACCCGCCGCCACGACCCCATGGTTCCGTGGCTCATGCTGCTGGTGTTCCTCGGTGTCGTGGCCGTGAGCTTCCTGGTGGGTTTCTGGCTGGATAACTGGATTACCGGCCTGATCATCGGCATTCCGCTCGGCTTGCTGGCGGCCACCTTCATTCTGTCCCGGCGCGCTGAGCGTGCTGCGTTCGCGCAGATCGAAAACCAGCCCGGAGCTTCGGGCGCTGCCCTGGGCACGCTCCGCCGCGGCTGGATCACCGAAGAGCAGCCCGTGGCCGTCAACCCGCGCACGCAGGATGCCGTGTTCCGCGCCGTAGGACGTCCCGGCGTCGTCCTTGTCAGCGAGGGCCCCGCCCACCGGGTGAAGCCGCTGCTCGATGCCGAGCGCAAGCGCCTTGCGCGCATCCTGCCCAACGTTCCTGTCCACACCATCCAGACCGGCCGCGGCGAAGGCCAGGTGCCGCTGAGCCAGGTGGCCAAGCAGATGGGCAAGATGAAGAACGAACTGACCAAACTTGAAGTCAGCACGGTATCCAAGCGCATCGCGTCCATGGGCAGCAGGCTTCCCATTCCCAAGGGCATCGACCCCTACAAGGCCCGTCCCAACCGCGGACGCTAGCTGGTTGAACGCCCCGGTACCGGCACTGCCGGCAGCCGGGGCGTTTTTCTTTGTGCCCGAACCGCCGCGCCCAGCCCTCCCATCACATGTGCGGCCAGCGCACCGCCCGACGACAGGACATGACCATGCCCCTCAGGACAACAGTGATCCGCGCCTTCCGCATCCTCGCCGTGGCCGAAGCCTGCAGTTGGGCCGCGCTCCTCGCCGGCATGTATTTCAAATGGATTGCCGGCACCACGGAGCTCGGCGTCCAGGTGGCGGGCCCCGTCCACGGTGCCCTGTTCATCGGTTACGGGGTCGCCGCGCTCATGCTGTGGCGGGTGCAGCGCTGGCCGTTCCTGGTGGCCGTGCTGGCAGGTGTCTCGGCGATCTTCCCGTTCGCCACCCTCCTGTTCGAACGTTGGGCCGGGCGCCGCGGGTACCTCAGCGCTGCCGGCGCAGCGGACGCCCCGGCCCTCGAGTCCAGCCGCGCCTAGCGGGACAGGCCTGCCGCAGTGGACTCCGTTGAGCAGGGACTGACGTCACAGCCGCCGCAGGAGGCCGGGACGCCGGGCACGCGCGCGCAGGGACGCAGGCGGGTAACCGCTCTCCTCTCCCTGCTGGGGGCAACCCTGTTCTGGGCCGGCAACTACGTGGTGGGCGCCGGCGCTGTCCACAGCATCGACCCCCTGAGCCTGGTCTTCCTCCGGTGGGCGATCGCACTGGTGCCGCTGCTGCTGATAGCCCAGCTTGTGGAGAAGCCCTGCTGGCGGTCCGTTGCAGCTGCGTGGCCGTGGCTGCTGGCGCTCAGCGTGTGCGGGCTCCTCGGCTACAACCTTCTCCTGTACTTCGCCCTGGAACACACCGATGCGTTCAATGCCTCGCTGATCAACGCCTTCAATCCGGCGCTGATCACGCTGGCGGCCGCAGTGTTCCTGCGCGAGCGGCTCACGCCGATGGCGGTGGCCGGCGTCCTGATGGCGCTGGCCGGCGTCCTCATCGTCATCAGCGGAGGGAATGTGGGCCGGCTGGCCACTGCCGGCTTCGGCACCGGCGAGGTGCTGATGGTGGGGGCGGTGGTTGTCTGGACGGCCTACACGGTCATTGGCCGCCTGGCGCCCAGGATCCCGCCGATCACAGCTACGGCAGTGCAGGCAGCCGTGGCGGTGGCCCTGCTGGCCCCGGTGCGGTTCGCGACGGGCGGCCTGGCTTTTCCTGGGACGGGCAGTGCCTTGGCGTCATTGCTCTTCATAGCGATTTTTCCGTCGGTACTGTCCTACGTGCTGTGGAACCGCGCTCTGACGGTCCTGCCGGCGGCCGGTGCCGGCGTGTTCCTCAACCTGATCACTGTCTTCACCGCAGTCCTGACCATTCTGGCCGGACAGGTCCACACAGCCGCGCAGTTTGTGGGCGGCGCCATCGTCGTCGGCGGCGTGATCGTCACTAATGCGCGGGCCTTCCGGCGGAAGCACCCGGCGGGCGCTTAGAGCGGCGATGGCCATCGGGCGCCGTTGCCCGTCGTGTGCCGTTGTCCCTTGGTGTGCCGTTGCCCGGGGGAGGCCCGAGCCTCAGCGCCGGATGAGGAGCGTGTTCATGGCCTTGTCGTGCAGGCCGCGGTGGTCCGGGTCGAAAATGACTGCGGGGATAACCAGGCAGAGGAGCACTGCCCTGACCAGGCCGGCCAGCGGTCCCGGAGTACCGCCTCCCGGCTTGATCACCGCGATGCCCATGATGCGGTGGCCGATGCTGTACCCGAGGGTGCCCACCAGCAGGGTCTGTTCGATGGCGAAGACCGCCAGCGTGGCCCAGGAATCGCCGCCAAAGGCAAAGTTGCTGATGAGCAGTGCGATGCCCCAGTCGATCATGATCGCAACGATCCTGCGCCCTGCCCGGGCAATGGAGCCGGGACCGGACTCCGGCAGTCCCAGGCGCTCCCCCGGATACTTTGAGATGCCGGAGGTGTCAGGTCCGGTGAGCCAGGAGCCAATGTCTTTGCGATTTACCACCGTCCAAGTTTACCGACCCCGGGGCCAGCAGCGCGCCCACAGTGTGGATGGGACTCGACCACACTGTGGACGGACGATACCGTGGTCATAGCAGGGCATTCTGTAACCTGCCCGAAACAATGCGGACATGGACGGGAAATGCCGGATCCATAGTCTGTTAGAAGTTTCAAGCAATCCCCCGGCAGGTACACGCGACAGGGACAACATGCGTTCTCCCTGATTTTGGATTGCGCTGGATCACATGGCGTGCATGCCAGATATTTACATATGCGTTAGGAGCATAGATGTTCAAGACTGCGGACGAAGTCCTCAAGTTCATCAAGGACGAAGATGTAAAGTTCGTCGATATCCGCTTCACCGACCTTCCGGGTGTCCAGCAGCACTTTAACGTCCCCGCGAAGAGTGTTGACGCTGATTTCTTCGTCAACGGACAGCTCTTCGACGGTTCCTCCATCCGCGGATTCCAGGGCATCGCCGAATCTGACATGCAGCTGATCCCGGACGTCACCACCGCGTTCCTGGACACCTTCCGCATGGAGAAGACCCTCGCGCTGAACTTCTCGATCGTCAACCCGCGCACCGGTGACCCGTACCACCGCGACCCCCGCGGCGTGGCCGAGAAGGCCGAGGCCTACCTGGCCTCCACCGGCATCGCCGACACCGCATTCTTCGCTCCCGAAGCCGAGTTCTTCGTGTTCGACAACGTCCAGTACCAGTCCTCCCCCGAGGGCAGCTTCTACAAGATCGACTCCGAAGAAGCCCACTGGAACAGCGGCCGCGAGGAAGAAGGCGGCAACCTGGGCTACAAGACCCCCGTCAAGGGCGGTTACTTCCCGGTCTCCCCCACCGACAAGCAGGCTGACCTGCGCGACGCCATGTGTGTTGCCTTGGACGAAGCCGGCCTCGAGGTCGAGCGCAGCCACCACGAAGTTGGATCCGCCGGCCAGGCCGAGATCAACTACAAGTTCACCACCCTCACCCACGCTGCCGATGACCTGCAGAAGTTCAAGTACGTCATCAAGAACACCGCTGACGCCTGGGGCAAGTCTGTGACCTTCATGCCGAAGCCTGTCTTCGGCGACAACGGCTCGGGCATGCACTGCCACCAGTCGCTGTGGAACGGTGGCGAGCCGCTGTTCTACGACGAGAAGGGCTACGCCGGCCTGTCCGACACCGCCCGCTGGTACATCGGCGGCCTGCTCCAGCACTCCTCCGCCGTCCTGGCCTTCACCAACCCGACGGTGAACTCCTACCGCCGCCTGGTCAAGGGCTTCGAGGCTCCGGTTAACATGGTCTACTCGCAGGGCAACCGCTCCGCCGGTATCCGCATCCCCATCACGGGCTCCAACCCGAAGGCCAAGCGCATCGAATTCCGCGCTCCGGACCCCTCCTCCAACCCTTACCTGGCCTTCGCTGCCCAGCTGATGGCCGGCATTGACGGCATCCGCAACCGCATCGAGCCCCCGGCTCCCATCGACAAGGACCTCTACGAGCTCCCGGCCGAGGAAGCCAAGGACATCCCCAAGGCTCCGGGCACCCTCGAGGAAGCCCTGGAGGCCCTGCGCGAGGACAACGAGTTCCTGCAGGCCGGCGGTGTCTTCACCCAGGACCTGATCGACACCTGGATCGAGTACAAGTACGAGAACGAGATCCGTCCGCTGTCCCTGCGCCCGAACCCCTACGAGTTCGAGCTCTACTACGGCGTCTAGCAAGATCCCGCGACTGAAGCGGGCATAGTCCGCCAGCAGTCCGCAAGAATCTTCAAACAAAAAAGGCCGGCCCTTGGGTTCACCCCGAAGGCCGGCCTTTTTGCTGCCCGGATACTTACGCCTGCTTTGCAGTCGGCGAGTCCAATCTGTCATCCAGCACACGGGAGACTGCCGCCCTTGCCGACTCTTCCTTGTCCGGCCACATGTGCCCGTACGTGTCCAGGGTTGTCTTCGCCGACGAATGCCTGAGGCTCTTCTGGACTACCTTCACGTCAAGACCCTGCGCTATTAGGAGCGATGCGAAGTAGTGCCGAAGGTCGTGAAAGCGGAAGCCCTCTGGCAGCCCTTCCACAACTTCACGAGCCTCACGGAAGTAGTGCTCCAGCCTATGAGGTGAAATGCTGCGACCCCATTCGTTGGTGACTAGGGTTTCACTCCCCCACTTAGTGTGGTTGACCGACAGTTCAAGGCAAAGGTTCTGCGGAACTGGGATAGGCGTCTTTGACTCTTCCGTCTTCAGCTCCACTCCTGGATATTGGATGGCGGGCTTGATTAGACCTCGCATGAAATCAAGATCGGAAACACGAAGGGCTACGGCCTCAGCGATTCGGAGGCCTGGGAATGCTGCCAGAAGAACTACGGGCTGCTGGCCTGGCGGCATGGCGTCATGGAGCGCCCACACCTGTTCTGTGGTGGCAACGTATGGTCGCTGCTTACCTGCCTTGGGCGCCGTGCGCCGACTCAGCGGGGACTTCGGCAGCAAACCATCATGGACAGCGTCACTGAAGAGCTGCCCCATCCTCGAATGCAGGGCATAAACAGTGGAGTCAGCCAGGCCTTCGTCACTCAGCTTCGCCGTCCAGGCCTTTACTTCTGACGGCCTGACTCTCTTCAGTGGGCGATGCCCGATACTTCACCTGGCGTCCGGGAAAACGACGGATGAATTGGTTTCTGCGGATACTGCGGATTGTGCGGCGGCTATCGCAGAACACTTTGCACAGCTGCTCTAGCTGCTTTTCACCTTATGAGTATCTCTGATCCTCATAAGAAAGCTAAGGAGTTGGGAATGATAATCATTGACAACAAGCTTTTTAGCTTTACGGAGCGGGACCTACTCACTAAGGCTAGCCGTTCAGTGTTCCCGGATTCCACGGCCATCAAAGAAGCGCTTGCCATCCTCCTAGAGCATGAATGGGTGTTTAGGGTCCAGATGCCAGAATCCCGAGGACCTGGGCGCCCGCCATCACAGATGTATGTACCTCACCGGAGCATGTTTGAAAGTGTCCTGCCCGTCGCAGAATACGCAGAATACGCAGAATCAGCCGCATGAGCCAGGAGCAGCAGACAACTGCGCGGACCGACGCCGAACTGGCCGAGTACTGGAAGCACCAGACCATCCATTACCGGAATCTTGCAAACAACTACTTGCAGCAGCTCCTGGCGCTGAAGAACAAGCCGGAACGGCACTACGTAAAGACCACCCTGCATCGCGACCCGACGGGGACAGCTGCGGTGAATGCCGTTGAAAAAGAACGCAGAAATTCGAAAGGTCAACCATGACATACGACTACAGCCCTAGGGTCCTACAACAGTGGGACTGGCCCGACCAAGGCGAGGCCTACCGCCAGAAATTCGAGCATGAGCAGCGCAGGGCTGTGTTCTGGCAAGCCAGAGCCCTGACCGCCGAGGCAAGGCTGGCAAAGGCCGAACCTAAGCAGGCGCCCCTTGCCTCCTGAAGAAACAGCCCTTGCCCTGATCCGCCAAGCCATAAGCGACCGGGAATCGATCACCGACATAACCCTCATGACCGCGGCGATGGGTTCTGAGGATCCGCTACAGCATCAGATAGACATCACCCGGGCCCTGGTCCGTATCACGGCGTCACTCCTTGGGTAGCAGCCGGCGGCGACACGATCAAGGCCCTCATCATCCACGAAGCTATAGCCACCAACTACGCGGACATCAGAAAGGAAATCCTCTAATTGGTTTCCCCTAAGACTGCTTTCATCTCCCGCCCCTACAAGTACCGAGAACCTAGACAACTCGATGTGCAACCATGCCCGGCCCGTCTACATCTCCGGCGCTCCAGACGGTGTGCTCGTCCCGGCTGTCGCCATCTTCCAGCAACGCTACCTTCGCGGAGTAGTGACCCTGACGGATGCCCCTCGGCTGTCTAATGAACTCGTGGACGCCGTGGAAGAACACGAGACGGGCGTCCGCGCCACTTACGAACCGAGGCCCGCAAAATGACTCACAGAACGTTTGTCGCGAGCGGAACTCGGTGGAAGGAAAACCAGGCCGACGTGCTCTCACTGCGGGTCATTTCCGAGGCGAGTTATGACCACACCGATAAGCTCTGGCCCGGTGTAGCGATCTTCAACCGCCACGGCTGCCGAATGGTCCTCACCACGGAACAGGCCCTCAGGCTTGCCAACGACATCGCAGACGCTTTGCAGGCGGCTAAGGACGGTGGTCTGTGACGGCCGAACGCACGCCCACCCATTACGTGCACGGCATGGCTGGGCCTGTGGTGATTGTTCCTGGTCGTATCGCTGCATGGTTGGAGCGTCACGCTGACCTGAATAGCGTCCGTGTCAGTTCCCGTGGTTTGGATGCGGAAGCTGACGCTGTGTTGGTTGCCCTCAGGGTGGCAGCTCTGGCGTGGCGTGGTGCCGCAACGGGTAGTCAGCAGCCAGCAGAGCCGGAAGTAACGGGATCCTCTAGGCAGTGGATGACCACCAGCCAGGCTGGAACGCGGCTTGGCATCACGGACAGGGCTGTGCGCCTCGCGATCCAGGAACGCCGGCTACCCGCGGAAAACGTGGATGGTCGTTGGCGGATCACCAACGAAGACTTAGCCCACTTCACCGCGGCGAAGAAAGCCGCATAAGGACTTAACAGTTACTAAATGGGCGGCTGCTGCTCGTTTCGCGTCTCGTTGTAAACGAGGTGCTGCGGGGTCTGGGGCGGGCTGTAGGTCGGCGGCTGGGGCTGCTGCTGTGGCTGCGGCGTGTAGCTCTGCTGGGGTTGCTGGACGGGAGGCTGAGGGGCGGGTACATGAGGTGCCTGCCCCTGGCCCTGAAAGTTCAGAACGTGCGGTAAAGCGTCAATGATGCGCAGGGCACGAGTGGCGCCGATGTAGATGAGGATGATGCCGACCAAGGCGGTGGCGAACCCAAGGAACGCGACAAAGCCGCCACCCGCTGCCGCGCCGCTGTCGTAGAAGTAAGAGCGACTGGCGGAGTTGGCGATACCAATGCCGATGGCCCCGACAATGGGGCCAAAGATCGATAAGAGAAGGCCTGTGACGAAGATGCCCGCTGACGGTTTGAACTGCATGTTTCCCCCAATTTGAGAATAAAGACAGAACGACAGAATAAGGCACAAACACAAATCCCCCGTTACGCGTCAAGCCAACACACCTTAGAGCCGCTTTTGGCGGGTTTTTTCATACCCAAAACAAAGGAGAACCATCTTGGTTGATTACACCTATTCCAGAGTCGCAGCTCTGAACTTCAACACCACCCCGGCATCGGTGGCTAAGTCCGCTACCGGCAGTGTCTACGCCATCGGTGACACCACTTTCACCACGCCGCTTAACGTCACGCTCGTGGTCGGCGCCTTCACCACTACCTCCCTGAGCGCCGACGCGAACGGCTTCTTCCCGGACTTAACGGTTGCTAACAGGACTTCGGTCGTGTGGAAGCAGAACGGATCCAGCTTCACGTCCGTGCTGACTACGACGGATCCTGTGCCCGGCCCTAAAGGCGACCCCGGCAACTCCGGGGCGAAGGGTGATAAGGGTGACCGGGGCGACCTCGCAGCTTGGCAGCCCAACACGTTCTACCCGCTCAACCAGGTCATCAGCAACCAGACCGGCGACCTCGTAAAAGTCACCACCGCGCACACCAGCGGGGCTAGTTACGACGCATCCAAGTTCGGGCCCATCGCCATACAGGCAGGCGGACTCACCGGAACCGTACCCGACGCCGCACTACCATCACGGCTCAGTGACACCTCACTAACCGCCACTTATGCCACGCCTGCTACGGCGGCTGCCGCCGCTGCAGCGCAGCTTGACGCAGCTCCCAAATCGAAGGGCGACAAGCTACGGCGGTTCCGGTCGGCACTGGAGAACAACAGCGTCAATGTAATCGCGTGCGGCGACTCATGGACAGAGGGCACCCGTGGAGCGGACGCACCTAACCTGCGGTTCGTGGTTCGAAGGTTTGGGTGGACCTCATCGAGCAGAATTCTCCAGTGCCGATCATTCACCATCCTCGGCATCAGCATCAAGATCGCCCGCTTCAACCATCTGCGCTATGAATGCTGCGCCGGCCTCAGTTGGAACCAAGTCAAGGTTCATATCGATCCCCATCACGATCTGACGCACCTGCCCGTGCTCGACGGAGAACAACCCGTCTCCCACCAAGTTCGACACGAGAACTGTCATCCCTGGATGGATCGGGAGCCGATAATTCGTAAGGATTGCCCCGTCGGGGATCTTCGCATAATGACGGAGTATCTGATTCTCGACTTGGCTGTAGCGGTGAGACAACAGGCTCAGGTTCCTCTTGAAGTTTTGGATTGAAAGCTTCGGGATTTCACCCATCTTGTCGTAGCGCCAATGGCACTCACCGCAAAGACAGATCATGTTCTCAAACTCGTGTTTCTGCACCTTGGTCCAAGGTTCAATGTGTGCCATCTCCAGCCTGATCGTGCCACCACACCGAGGGATGGCGCACCTGTACCCGGCCTCCTCCTTGAGGCGACGTTCGAGCGGGCGTGGAACAGCTGGGCGATTCTGAGGCATGGCGCCATTTTACGGGCAGATGAAAACTGGTGATGTAGGGGCCTTAAGTGCCCCCACCGGGCCAGCAACGACGGTAGGGGCACTGAGCCTTCACCCGGCGCTCTCCCACCAGCCCCTTGGAAATTCGGGCCGCATGTTCTTGCACCATTCGTTGCTGCACCGGCTGGGGACGTAGTCGGTATACGACAAGCCGGTAAACGTCTCGACCGGGAGTGATTCGTCAGTCGTGAAAGATCCGCATTCGCTGCATTTGAAGGTCTCGCCCTGCTTGTACCGCGGGTGCTGTTTCATCGTGGTTCCTTTCGAAGAGTGCCACTGTATGTGGTCAGTTCCCAGTGTTCCCCTGAACCAAGGTTCGGTACCGAAGACGACACGCCCGTTCCACTCCCTGCTCGACTGCCGTCACCGGAAGCACCCTCGCACCCATGCCGGAAAGCCGCGGGACTATCAACACATAGACCTTCCCCGACAAAGGAGAACCACCGTGGCACGATACAACGCCGCCAACACAGACCTCGCGAACCAGGCAGCAACCCTCCGCCAGCGCCTCCGCGAAACCACCGAAGCCGTCCGCAACGACCGCAAGCTCACCCCCGAAGGCAAGCTCTCCAAGATCGCCCGAACCTACCTGGACACCAAGAAGGCGATCAACGACCTCAAAGCCGCTGAACTCCAGGCACGCACCACCCGCACCAACGACCTCCGCCGGCAACTCTTCGGCAACACAGCCACAGAGCCGCAGCACGCCATCTCCTACCGAGACGCACACGAACGAGTCTCCAACCTCGGCCTACGCGACGAAAGCAAAGCCCTCGCACTCCTTGACCGGGCCGAACGCTCAGGCGACCAGATCCTCGTCAAAGCCCTCATCAGCCGCGCAGTCGAAGCAGGCTGGGTCAACGTCGCCAACACATACATCGAAGCCCACCCCTACGAAGACCAGAAGCTCGAAGAACTCTGGGAGATGCAGCCACCCACAGACGACCACATCAGCGGCCTCAAAGAGATCATCGTGGAAGCAGGCGCCTTCGCCCTCGACACCCCTACCGAACTCACACGGTTCAGCTATGACAGCCAGATCGAACAGATCGCAGCAGCAGACGTATAACCCTGCTCTGCCCATAGACCGGCACGCCGTGTCCCACCTGAGGTTTAGTGGAAGGTGGACACGGCGTTGCCATAACCCCAGGGGAGGGGACCAAAGGCTCACCCCCGCCCAGACCGCCGGTGAGGTGAAAAGGATGTTTTGCAAGCAGATAGACCCAACAGAAAGGACCATTTATGCCTGGTCCGAAGGCAAATCCCGTTAAGCCAAATTCCCGGCATCGCAGCCCTGGCGTGCGTTCCGGGCTGATTGAACTTCCCGCTGAAGGGTGTTCTTTTCCCGTCCCTTCATTGCCAAAAACGCGCGATTGGGCCCCGGAAGAGAAGAAATTGTGGCGGAATTTGTGGAAAAGCCCGCAGGCTAACGAGTGGGACGACTCGTTTATACCTGCTGTAGCGGCTTACATCTGCCACGCTGTGGCCGTTTACGACGGTTCAGCATCAGCATGGCAGGCGCAAGAAATGAGGCACCTAGGCGGGCAGCTAGGGCTTACGCCAGCTGGCATGCTGCCCCTCGGCTGGGTTGTCCGTCATGAGCAGTAGGAGGCAGGCGAGACGTGCGGTGGTGGCACCTGTATTCAAAGGCTCGGAGGACCCAAACCGTGTGACGCAGCAGCTCATCGAGTCACCCTGGGGCGAGTTCCGCGGCTGGTTCAAGGGCGGCGTGTGTCGCCGTGTTAGGGCTCAGGATGGGCGCATGTACGGCTGGGAGGACGCGCCCGGTGTGTGGGCATCAGTTCTCAACCGGACTTTCAGACCGCGAGGGCCTCGCTAACGCCCTGGGGCACATCCCCCTACCCGCCCCGGCAACTCCGGACGGCTCGGGAGGGTGATTTTGCTTTGTACGCTTGGGGGGATTTCACGGAGCTACTTTGACTCCGTGAGTATGATCCTTACCCCATTGTCCGGGTGGAAGGTCCAAGAGGCCTCGTAGCCTTTCCACGAAGCATTCTGCATGCCGTCCAGGGCCCTAGTTCCGTCCATGCGAGAAATGACACTGTCCGGGGTATCAACTCCCGTAAGCACGCAGCCAATCTCCTTCATGGTCATACCCCGAGTGCTGCTCTTTGGCTGGCCTTGCAGGGTCACCGTTCGGTCCTTGTCCCCCAGGGTTGCATACTTGCTGCTTACCACGCCGCAGGATCTGAGTGTTTGTTTGATGTAGCTGTCAGACGGAGTGGGGGTTTGCGTTGCACTCGTTGCCGGCGCCGTTTGCAACCCGCAGGCAGACAGTGCGAGTACCGCGAGAATGCCGGAACTTCCGAGCGCGGCCTTGTTTAGTTTCATGCTTCCCCCAATTTTGCGATTTCTAGACGCAGATGCCAGTGTAAGCAAATTCCGCACGTCCTAACTGGGGCTTGAGTCTAAATTGCGGGAATCTTCGCAAGACGCTGCGGATCGAACTCGTATCACAGTGGCCCATAACTAAATAGCAAGACATCTAGCAGCCCGCCCATGGCGGGCTTTTTTGTACCCAATACAGGAGGTGGGCATATGGCCCAAACCAGGACAGTCGCCGTGCGCTTTTAAAGCCGAAATCCAGGGCTTCAAAGCCTCAATGGCGGAAGCTGCGGCGGCTACCGAGAAAACCAAGAAAGCGACTGAGGACGCTGGCAAGGCTGCTGACACCCATATGGGGAAGCTTGTTCAGTCAGCGACGAAGAACCGAGACGCTTGGGAGCAGACCGGCGCGGGACTGCTTGGCTTTGGTGCGGCGGCAGTTGCCGCCGTGGGCCTAGCTGTGAAGACGTACGCGGATTTCGACAAGTCAATGTCCAGTGTGGACGCCGCAACTCATGAGACGGCCGGCAATATGCAGTTGCTGCGTAACGCTGCCGTCGAGGCGGGCGCCGACACGTCTTTCTCTGCCCAGGAAGCAGCGCAGGGCATTGAGGAACTAGCTAAGGCGGGTGTCGCTACCAAGGACATTCTGAGCGGTGGCCTGTCTGGGGCGTTGTCGTTGGCTGCTGCGGGTGCTCTGGGTGTTGGTCAAGCTGCTGAAATCGCCAGCTCGGCTCTTACGCAGTTTAAGTTGTCCGGGGATAAGGTCCCGCATATCGCTGACCTTCTGGCTGCCGGCGCGGGTAAGGCGCAGGGTTCCTTGCAGGACCTTGGTGCTGCGCTGAACCAGTCCGGCCTGGTTGCTGCGTCTACGGGCTTGACCATTGAGGAAACCACTGGAGCCCTGGCTTCGTTCGCTTCTGCCGGCTTGACGGGTTCGGATGCTGGTCCGTCGTTCAAGACGATGCTGATGTCCCTGAATCCGAACTCCAAGCAGGCTGCCCAGTTGATGGATCAGCTCGGGATCCACGCTTATGACGCTCAGGGCAAGTTCGTGGGCATGTCGGAGTACGCGGGGATCCTTCAGAACGCTTTGAAGGGCCTGACTGATGAGCAGCGCAACGCTACCCTCAAAACACTCTTCGGCTCGGATGCTGTGCGCGCCGCAAACATCCTGTACCAAGAGGGCGCTGCCGGCGTTAGTAAGTGGGAAGACGCTGTTGATGACGCTGGCTTTGCGGCTGAGACTGCCGCCCGAATGCAGAACAACCTTGCCGGCGACATTGAGAAGCTAGGCGGGTCCATGGATACCGTCTTCCTGAAGTCCGGTTCTGGTGCCAATGATTTCTTGCGCGGCCTGGTGCAGGGCGCTGAAGACCTTGTTGATGCCATCGGTAACGTTCCGACGCCGATCCTCAATGCCGGCGCGGCCATTACGGGCGTTGCCGGCATAGCGGCTCTCGTAGGTGGCGCATTCCTTACGCTGACGCCGAAGATCCTTGATTCGATGCAGGCGTTTAAAAAGCTCGCACCCTCTGGAAGTCGCGCTCGCGGAGCTCTGGCTGGTGTTGGCAAGGCTGCTGGAACGGCAACGGCAGGTCTGCTTGCACTCCAAGCTGTTGGTGCTGTGTTCAACGAAAGCCATACGACATCGGCAGGAGAATTCGGGCAGGCAATTCGGGGTGTTGCTAAGGCATCCAATGATGCCGCGGCGTCAAAGGGCCTGGATATTAGGGACCTTGCGGGAGCCGTCAAGGAAGTAGTGAACCCCCATATTCCTTCCGGACTCCAGGACACGCTTGATGTCATATCTAACTGGACCGGCACTGCTAAGAATGATCTTGGTCAGGTGCGAGATAAGTTCGCTGGGCTTGGTGAGCAGATGGGGAGTCTCGCTAAGAACGGCGCTGCTGATGTAGCGGCAAAGTCTTTCCAGACGCTTACTAAGGAGTTTGAGAAGAACGGTAAGGGCGCGAAGGTAGCTCTTGACGTTCTTCCTGGGTACAAGGAAGCGTTGCAGGGCCTTGCTAATAAGGCCAACGTAACTCTGACGAGCCAGGAACTACTTGACCTCGCTATGGGCAAGGTGCCGGCTTCGATGCAGGCTGCCGCTGCTGCCAGTAAGGGGGCAGCAGACGGTGTGAGCGGGCTTGGTGCTGCGGCATCTGGCGCTGTCCCGCTGACTGAGGAAGTTACTAAAGCCCTCGAAGACATTGGTGTGTCTGCTGACGGCACGGTTACCAACCTGACGAACTTCACGGTCGCTCTGATCAATGCTGGGTTGCTGACTTTGTCTGCTCGTGATGCTACGGCGAAGTTCGATGAGGGCCTGGACTCACTCAAAGGCAAAATCGACACGATCATGGCTACGGAGCAGGCTCACGGCGGTGTCCTAAACGAGACGAAGACTGACTTGGATCTGATGTCTGAGGCTGGCCGTGCGGCGAATGATGTTCTCACGGACATGACGACCCGTGGCTTGAACGCTGCGAAGGCTACGGCTGCCAACGGTGAGTCTCAGGACGCAATCCAGAGGAAGCTGAATAAAACCTACGATGCGATGGTTACGACTGCTAAGGGGTTCGGTCTTAGTGATGCGGCGGCTAATACGCTGACTCGCTCTATCCTGCATATCCCGGAAGGTGTGAGTGTCGATTCTTGGATGTCGTCTCAGGCTAAGACGATGGCTGAGCAGACTACGGGTGCAATCAATAACATCCCTAAGAACGTCGAAATCAACGAGACGTACAACAAGCGAATCAACGAGATTATTCAGCGTTCGACGCTGCCTGATTTGAATGGTGATGCTTCGGGTAGTGGCCGGCCTGGTCTTTTCAGGGGTGGCCGCGTGCGTGATGTGGTCGGGTTTGCTGAGGGTGGCATTGTTCCTGGGACTGCACCGTCTGATCCGACGCAGGACAATGTGTTGGCGATGGTGAATGGTCAGCCGTTGAAGGTTCGTTCTGGTGAGTGGATCATCAACGAGAAGTCGTCCCGGAAGTATGACGGGGTGTTAGCTGCTATCAATGCCGGTACGTTCCGTGGTTACGCGGAGGGCGGCCGGGTTGGATGGTCGCAGCCGACGTTCAGTGTCGCGGCGCCGGCGTTCCCATCCTCACTACGCCTGGTAGTGCACGGACACGAGTTCACCGCATATGTGGATGGCCGCGTCGGATCCGGCATGGACCGTGTCGCGTCGGTAGCTAGCGGGAGGATTCGCTAGAACATCGGAAGGCCCACGGCCCATTCAATTCAAGTGGGCCGGGGCTTTCTTCCAGTTCACGGCCACCCGTGGACCTATTTCGCCGTTATGATACGGACTGTTTGGGGGTGAGCTGGTCACCCGCAAGGGGACTTGAAAGCAGAACAGGGTGCACAGGCAAGCATTTGAACAACACGCCATATGGGCTCAGATTGAAGATGCCCTCAACCGCGTGAAAGAGGTGCAGGAAACTCAGCCGCCCGCCGATGAAGTTCCAATGCTTCTGAGAATAGAGTTCGTCCTCAAGTATGTGGATTCGTACCGGTCGCTAGCAGCGACATCAAGCGCGCTTTTCAACGAGCAGCTTCTCGGCCCGGTCCAGAGTATCGCCGCGCAGATCGTCAGCTACTTGCAACAGCGGCAGGCAAACTACAACTACCGGCCCTACACAGAAAACGCGCTCGGCAGCGCGGAGTCGCTGCTGGTTCAAATCGGTAATTGGCCGCGCCCGTACGCCAAAGGCGCCCAAATTCAGCAGATCAACACCCTTTACGAGGGCCTGCTGGAAATGCAGGAGCAACAAATTGCAGAGTTCGAAGCCAGATACGACGCGACCCGGGACAGGCTGTCCCAGCTGGTTAGCGACCTTGATGCCAAGAAGGCTCAGGTCGAAGGGGAATTCGAGCTGTACCGGACGGAAGCCCTCGCTGTATCGAGTGCGGTGGACCACGAGAAAAGCCGGATTGATGACGTGGTGCAAAAAGGATTGGAAAAGGTTGCCGATCTGCAAGCTAGGAACACTGATGCCTTCGATGAGTGGAAACAGCAGGCCCATGGTGAGCTGGAAGACTACACGGATGCCCAAAAGGATGCTATTGACAAGACCCTGAACAGCGCAACGGGTGCGCTGAAAACGCTTAAGGAGAATGAGAAGGAGTATGCGAATATTAGCGCCGCGGCGGGCGGGGCAAAGTTAGCTGGAGAATTCAACACAGAGGCTTCCAGTGCGCAGAAACTGGGACTTCGACTTTACATGATCGGTTTCGGCGTTCTAGTTCTCGCCGCCCTGCCTTTGGTTCTATGGCTGTTCTTTCCACCGGTAAGCCAACAGGGGGACGGTATCTGGCAGCACTTCCTTATACGTATCTCACTGGGAGTGCTTGGCGCCTCTGCTGCGACGGTGTTAATTCGGCTTGGCTCACGGTTTGTTACAGGAGCGACAGCAAGCAAGCGGATGGCACTCGAACTTCAGACATTTGGACCGTTCCTGGCCAACGTCAAGGATAAGGAAACTGTTGATAGTGCTCGACTTGAGCTAGTGGATCGGGCTTTCGGAAAGAGCTACGCCCCGGGTGAGTCAGATTCCAAAGATGAAGCAGTCCCGGTGACCGCGTTCGCGCACATCCTGGATCTGGTGAAGGCCATAAAGTGACAGTGGCCCTGTCATAGGGGAACCGTACTGTTCTGGGCATGGTGAAGTTTGACCCTGAGGGGTTCGCGGCGATGATGACCCGCATAGAAGCGGAAGAACGGGAGAAGGAACGGCAACAGCACACGCTGCGCTCGCCGTACGAGGACCTGGAACCCGGCTACGAGTACATGCCCGGTTAATATGTGGGGGTGGAACCCGAAGAAGCCCCAGCCCCGAGCGACCGCCTATACACCGTTGATGACCTAGCCGAGATGCTTCAAATCAGCGCTGCCAGCATACGGTCGCTCATGGTGAAGGAGCGGTGGCCGCGTTCCAAGTACGGGACCAGGATCCGCTTTGAGCAGTCGGACGTTGACGCCATCCGTGCGATGCACCGCTTAGACGTATCCCTAAAGGCTCGACCTACGACTATTGGGACCAAGCAATCCCGTCGACGGTCTGAAAACTTCAACAGGCGGAACGGTCTTACTTGGCCTCCAGCGGACTAGCGCCGAGTCCGCAGAAAGTCCGCAGGAGAGGCGAAAAATGCCCGCGGCTGCCAATCTCACCCAATGCTAAACCGCGGAAAATCAAGGTTCTCAACCTCACCCAATCCCCCGCAATCAAGCCTGCTTAGTTCGAGCTCTACTACGGCGTCTAGTCTGCGGCCTGCCCTGCAGGAGCGCTGAAACAGCAAAGGCGGCTACCGGTTCATCCGGTGGCCGCCTTTTGCGTTGTCCCGGCCGTCAAGGCCGCGGACGGAGACCGTAAGGTGGGGGCCCGTCTCCAGACGTGCTGAGACCGGGAGCCGGACCCCCTGACGAATGCCCCCCGAGACGAAGACTGTCCAGCCTTCCCCCCAACAAGGTTGGAGAACACCGCCAACCACATAATCGGGCAAACGCTTGCTAAGCGCAATGCCGGTCCGGCGCGTTACGCCGGTGCGGCGGCAGCGAAGCTATGGAACATGGTCCGCTGCGGCCCCGCGGAACCGCCCAGGTACGGCCCTGCGTCGACAAATCCGGCGCGGCGGTACGCGGAGAGGCCCGCATGGTTGTCCTCATTGACGGAAAGTACGACGCCGGACTCGCCGCTTTGGTGCCGGGCGGTGAGCTTGCGGGCAGCCTCCACAGCGGCAGCGGCCGCCAGCGTGCCCAGCCCCCTGCCCTGGTGCCGGCTGTCGATGAGGAAGCCCCGCAGCAGCCAGGCTGAGCTGTCGTCGGGCCACCCGGCAAGACCGGCGGCCCCCGCCTGGAGGGTCAGGACACCGGATGCGTTCCCGCCGGCCTCCACGACGTAGGGGTGCCGTGATTCCTCGGCCAGGCCTGCCAGCGCCATGCGCAGGGGGTCGCCCACGAAACGTTCCTGGCCTGCCAGGAGCGACATGTCCGCGATGGCGCCCAACTGGATGGCGCGGGCATCCGCGTCCAGGTCCCGGAGCGGGATGAGCCAGACCCAGTCAGTGCCCATAGAAGACACGTTCAAAAACAGCCCGGGCGCGGCGGCTCACCCGCAAATAGTCTTCCTCCAGCGCGGCTGCGTGTCCCGGCTCATAGCCGCACCAGCGCGCCACGGCTTCAAGGTCGCGGCGGGAGGATGGCAGGAGATCGGAAGCCTTACCGTTCCAAATGACATTGGCGGACCGGATGCGGCTGGCCAGCCGCCAGGCCTCGGCCAGCAAACCGGCGTCGGCAGCCTCCAGCAGTCCAAGTTCCGCTGCTGCGGTGAGGGCTTCCAGCGTGGATGTGGTCCGGAGTTCCGGGTGTTTCCCGGCATGTTGGAGCTGCAGCAGCTGCACCAGCCACTCAACATCGCTGAGGCCGCCGCGGCCGAGTTTGAGGTGCCGTGCTGGGTCGGCGCCGCGCGGCAACCGCTCCGATTCCACCCTGGCCTTGATGCGCCGGATCTCCCGTACGTCCTGCTCCGCCACGGTTTCCGGGTACCGGATGGGGTCGATCAGCGAGAGGAAATCAGCGGCCAGGGCATCATCGCCGGCCATGGGCCGTGCCCGCAGGAGCGCCTGGGCTTCCCAGATCAGGGACCAGCGGCGGTAGTACTCGGCGAAGGAATCCAGGGAGCGCACCATGGCCCCGTTTTTCCCCTCGGGACGGAGGTCGGCGTCCATCTGGAGGACCCGTTCCGCCATGATGGCCGGCTTCAGGGGCTGCGTGAGGAGGCTGGACACCTTCGCCACGATGCGGGCCGCCTGTTCCTGCGCCTCCGCTTCGGTAAAGCCGGGGAGCGCCCTGTGGACGTACATCACGTCGGCGTCGGAGCCGTAGCCGATCTCCCGGCCGCCCTGCCGGCCCATGGCCACCACCAGCACCGTGGTTTTGAGCGGGCCGGCGGCAGAGACTATTCCTTCCGCCACCCGCAGCGCGCCCAGGACGGCGGCGCGGTCCGTGTCCGCCAGGGCCCTGCCCACCTGTTCCTGGTCGAGGAGGCCGGCCGAATCGGCGATGGCGATGCGCAGGATTTCCCGCCGCCGGATCAGCCGGATCAGGCGCATGGCACTCTCCGGGTCCTCGTGCCGCGACATCTTTGCCGTGATCTCCTGCCATTGGGCTTCAAAGCCCACGGGAACCAGGTCCTTGTCCTGTCCCAGCCATGCCACCGATTCCGGCGAGACCTCGAGCAGGTCCGCAATGAGCCGGGAGTTGGACAGCATGTGGCACAGGCGTTCAGCGGCGGCGTTGGAGTCGCGGAGCAGGCCCAGGTACCAGTGGGTGGTGCCCAGGGCTTCGCTGACGCGGCGGAAGGCCAGAAGGCCTGCGTCCGGGTCCACGCCCTCGGCGAGCCAGTCGAGCAGGATGGGCAGGAGCTGGCGCTGCAGGGCGGCCCGGCGGCTCACACCGGCGGTCAGCGCCTCAATGTGGCGCATCGCCCCCTGCGGGTCCCGGTATCCAAGGGCCGCAAGCCGTCCCTGCGCCGCCTCGGGGGTCAGCCTGGCGTCCTCGCTGCTGAGTTTGGCTGCCGTATTCAGCAGCGGCCGGTAGAAGATGCGCTCGTGCAGTTCACGGACCGAGCGCTTGGTCCGCTGCCACGCGGACAGCAGGGAGTCCGGGCTGGGCCGTTCGTTGGAGAACGGCCCCAGGACGGCTTTGGCCAACGAGCGCAGTGCCGGCTCCGCCACCGGCATGAGGTGGGTGCGGCGCAGCTGGAACAGCTGGATCCGGTGTTCCAGGAGCCGCAGGTAGCGGTAGGCATTGTCAAAGGCCGCCGCGTCGGAACGGCCAATGTAACCGCCCGCTGACAGGGCAGCGATCGCAGAGGTGGTGTCCCGCCGTCGTAATGTCTCATCCGCCTTGCCATGCACCAGCTGGAGCAGCTGGACGGTGAATTCAACGTCGCGCAGTCCGCCGCGGCCCAGCTTGATCTGGCGCTGCTCCTCGGCGGCCGGAATGTTCTCGGTGACCCGGCGCCGCATCGCCTGGACGGACTCGACGAAGCCCTCCCGGCCGGCCGAGCTCCAGATCAGCGGCGCCACGGCTTCCTCGTACGCCCGGCCCAGTGCGGCGTCGCCCGCGATGGCACGGGCCTTGAGCAGCGCCTGGAATTCCCAGCTTTCGGCCCACCTGGCGTAGTACGTCTCGTGGGAGGCGAGGGTGCGGACCAGCGGCCCCGATTTGCCCTCGGGCCTCAGGTTCGCGTCCACCTCCCACAGTCCGGGTTCCCTCGCGACCGAGGAGATCGCCCGGGAGATGCCGCTCGCCAGCGCCGTGCCGATGGTGTTGGCCTGGGCGTCCTCCAGGCTGCCGGCGTCCACGACGTAGATGACGTCGACGTCGGAAATGTAGTTCAGTTCCCGGGCACCGCATTTGCCCATGCCGATGACTGCCAGGCCGACGTCGGCGACGTCGGCAGCGCTGTGCTGCTCCGCCGCTTCAGCGCGGGATACGGCGAGGGCAGCCTCGATGGCGGCCGCGGCCAGGTCCGCCAGTTCACCGCCCACCGATGGCAGGAAGTCCAGCGGGTCCGCGGCGCAGAGGTCCTTGACGGCGAGGTCCACCAGTCCGCGCCGGTAGGCCGTGCGCAGGGCAGCGTAGGCGTCCGCGCCGGTGGCGGCGGCCACGGGACGTGCGGCGCGGGGGTCGGCGCCCACAGCCTGCAGGAGGGTGGTGCGCAGCCGGCCCGGGTCGGCAGGCAGCGGCTCGGGACTGGCCCGGACCCGGAAGGCCTCCAGGTGTTCCGGGTGCCTGATGAGGAACTCCCCCAGGGCCTCGGAAGCGCCCAGGACCCGGTACATGGGCTCGCTGTCCTCCGCGTCAGCGGCCGCCAGGTCACGCAGCTGCGGGTGCTTTTCAATCAGCCGGACCAGGGACTGCAGGGCAGTGTCCGGGCTCGCGGCCAGCTGCAGCCCGGCAAAGAGCCTGTCTTGGTCCAGCCCCTCAAGTTCGCGCGCGGCAAGGAACCGTTCGCCCTTCTCCAGGTCGCTGAATCCGGCCGCGATCAGGCGGCGTGCCAGGCTCACGCCGGGCACCTAGAGGATGCCGAGGTTGCGCTGCAGCTCGTAGGGCGTCACCTGAAGCCGGTAGTCCTGCCATTCGGCGCGCTTGTTGCGCAGGAAGTGCTCGTAAACCTGTTCGCCCAGGATCTGCGGCATCAGCTCCGAATCCTCCATGGAACGGATGGCATCGTGCAGGCTGGCCGGGAGCGGGTCATGGCCCATGGCGCGGCGTTCCGCGGAGCTCAGCGACCAGACATCGTCCTCTGCCGCGGCCGGAAGGTCGTAGCCCTCCTCGATGCCCTTCAGGCCCGCGCCGAGCAGCACGGCGTAGGCAAGGTACGGATTCGCGGCGGAGTCGATGCCGCGGTACTCGATCCGGGCGGACTGGCCCTTGCCGGGCTTATACAGCGGCACGCGGACCAGCGCGGAGCGGTTGTTGTGGCCCCAGCTGAGGTAGCTGGGTGCTTCGCCGCCGCCCCACAGGCGCTTGTAGGAGTTGACGAACTGGTTGGTGACGGCCGTGAATTCCGGTGCGTGCTTGAGGATGCCGGCGATGAACTGCCGGGCCGTCTTGGACAGCTGGAACTCAGCCCCTGCTTCGAAGAACGCGTTGCTGTCGCCTTCGAACAGGGAGAAGTGCGTGTGCATGCCGGACCCGGGGTGGTCGGTGAACGGCTTGGGCATGAACGTGGCGTAGGTGCCCTGCTGGAGCGCCACTTCCTTGATGACGGTGCGGAACGTCATGATGTTGTCCGCCGTCTGCAGGGCGTCGGCGTAGCGGAGATCGATCTCGTTCTGGCCCGGGCCTGCCTCGTGGTGGCTGAATTCCACGGAAATGCCGACCGATTCCAGCATGGTCACCGCGGTGCGCCGGAAGTCCTGGGCCACGCCACCGGGGACATGGTCAAAGTAGCCGCCCTCGTCCACCGGAACAGGAGCACCGTTCGGACCCGGCTCGTGCGACTTGAGCAGGTAGAACTCGATCTCGGGGTGGGTGTAGCAGGTGAAGCCCATGTCCGCGGCCTTGGCGAGGGTCCGCTTGAGCACGTTGCGCGGATCGGCGGCGGAGGGCTCGCCGTCGGGGGTCAGGATGTCGCAGAACATCCTGGACGTCTGCTCGGTCTCGCCGCGCCACGGCAGGATCTGGAAGGTGGCGGGATCCGGCTGGGCCAGCATGTCGGATTCGAAAACACGGGCCAGGCCTTCGATGGAGGAACCGTCGAACCCCAGGCCTTCCTCGAATGCGCCCTCGACCTCCGCCGGGGCCAGCGCCACTGACTTCAGCGAACCCACGACGTCGGTGAACCACAGGCGCACGAAACGTACGTCGCGCTCTTCGATTGTGCGCAGGACAAACTCTTGCTGGCGGTCCATGATGGCCTCTTCTCCGGTCAACGTCCATGCTCCGGGGTCCGCGCAAAGGGGAAAGCCGGCAGCAGTTCATCATCACTGTACTAATCATTCGGCGCCGATGCTTGAGCCTGCGCCGTGCGTAACACAGCATTAACCTGGCGGTCCCCAAAACATGCCCCCAGGCGCGGTTTCCAGCGGTACCCGGCACCCCGTCCCGGCGCGGAGCTATGGCGCTTATCACCTTTTTGCGGGGATGCCCGCGGTAGCTAGGACGGCCGGTACCGCACTACGCTCATCCCATGGCCTCCAACAGCTCCGACTCCAGCGCGTCCGCAGAAGTACCCGCCCCGTACGGCAACGGCCCCGGCGTGCCGGTTCCTGCCGAACGGAAGCCCGCCAAGGTCCGCATCCACCACCTGCAGCAGGCCAAGCGTGACGGCACCAGGTTTGCCATGCTCACGGCGTACGAGCAGTACACGGCCGAGATCTTCGATGCTGCCGGCATCGAGGTGCTCCTGGTCGGAGACTCGGCGTCCAACAACGTCTTTGGCAATGAGACCAGCCTCCCGGTGACCGTTGACGAACTGCTCCCCCTCTGCCGGGCGGTGGCCAGGTCCGCCAAGCGTGCCCTGGTGGTGGCCGACCTGCCGTTCGGCAGCTACGAGGTCAGCGCGGAACAGGCCGTCGGCGCGGGCGTCAGGTTCCTGAAGGAAGGGCTGGCCCACGCGGTGAAGATCGAGGGCGGGAAGTACTACGCCCCCACGGTCCGCGCGATGGTGCAGGCGGGCATCCCCGTGATGGCCCACATCGGCTTCACGCCCCAGAGCGAACACGCCTTGGGCGGCTACCGCGTGCAGGGCCGCGGCGACGACGCCCAACGGCTGATCGAGGACGCCCTCGCCCTTGAGGAGGCCGGCGCGTTTTGCGTGCTGATGGAGATGGTGCCGACCGAGACTGCCGCAGCGGTTGACGCCGCCGTGGGCGTGCCCACTGTCGGCATCGGGGCCGGGAACGCCACCACGGGCCAGGTCCTTGTCTGGCAGGACATGGCCGGGCTTCGCGGCGGCCGGATGGCCAAATTCGTCAAGCAGTACGCGGACCTGCGCAGCACACTGCACGACGCCGCCACCGCCTACGGGGACGACGTCCGGTCCGGCACGTTCCCCGGCCCGGAACACTCGTTCTAGGCAGGAAACAGCCCGTCAGTCGTCGTCGCCCTTTTCCCAGGCCTCGTTGCGCGCCCGGACCTTCTCGATGGCGTGCTCAGCTTCTTCGCGGGTCTTGTAGGGCCCAATGAGCTGGCTCCAGTCCGACAGCCGGTCCTCTTCCACTTCGTGGGTATTGACGTTGAACCAGTACTCAGTCATCGTTGCTCCTCGTTCCGGCGACAGGAATACCGGGGTGATCCACGTAACACAAACACTTACGCGCCCCCTCCCCAGCTTGTCGGTTGTTAGGCGTTCTGTGGTGCCTTATATGATCAATCTATGCCTTCCCTTGCCTCGACTGCACCCATTGGCACCCTCACCCCGGGTACCCTGAGTCCGCAGCGTCCCGTCCCGGCGTCCATCCCCCGTCCGGAATACGTCGGCAAGCCGGCACCCGCCAAATTCACCGGCTCCGAAGTCAAGTCTGCGGAGACCATCGAGAAGATCCGGATTGCCGGGAAGATCGCGGCGCAGGCCATCGTGGAAGTGGGCAAACACATCCAGCCGGGGGTCACCACCGACGAGCTGGACAAAGTGGGCCACGAATTCCTGCTGGACCATAACGCCTACCCGTCCACGCTCGGTTACCGCGGATTCCCCAAGTCGCTGTGTTCCTCCCTGAACGAGGTCATCTGCCACGGCATCCCGGACAGCACCGTGGTCCGGGACGGCGACATCCTGAACATCGACATCACGGCCTACCTCAACGGCGTCCACGGAGACACCAACTACACGTTCCTGGTGGGGGACGTGGACGAGGAATCCCGGCTCCTCGTGGAGCGTACGCAGGAGTCGCTGCGCCGGGCCATCAAGGCCGTGGCGCCGGGGCGTGAAATCAACGTCATTGGCAGGGCCATCCAGTCCTATGCCAAGCGCTTTGGCTACGGCGTGGTCCGCGACTTCACCGGCCATGGCGTCGGAGAGGCCTTCCACACCGGGCTCATCATCCCGCACTACGATGCCGCCCCTGCCTACAACACCGTGATCGAAGCGGGAATGGTGTTCACCATCGAACCGATGCTCACGCTGGGCACCGTGGAGTGGGACATGTGGAGCGATGACTGGACCGTGGTCACACGGGACCGCAAGCGAACCGCCCAATTCGAGCACACCCTGCTGGTCACCGAGACCGGCGCCGAAATCCTTACCCTGCCGTAGCTCTGCCCGTGCCCCCTGGGCATGCTGCCGGTGCAGACCGGACACCTGTTACGGGCCGCCCCCAAAGCCGCCCCTTTTCCTGCCCGCCCCTGTCAAGAACGGAATCCCATTGGCCAAGAAGGACGAGAAGTCGCACAAGAACGCACCGCTGATCGGCATCGACATCGGTGGTACGGGGATCAAGGGCGGCATTGTCGACCTGAAGAAGGGCAAGCTCCTCGGAGAACGCTTCCGGGTGCCCACCCCGCAGCCCGCCACCCCTGAGGCCGTAGCCGAGGCCGTGGCCCTGGTGGTGGCCGAACTCTCGGCACGCCCCGAAGCCCCGGAAGCCGGCTCCCCCGTGGGCGTGACCTTTCCCGGCATCATCCAGCACGGCGTGGTCCACTCCGCAGCCAATGTGGACAAGAGCTGGCTGGACACGGACATCGACGCCCTCCTCACGGCCCGGCTCGGCCGGCCGGTGGAAGTCATCAATGATGCGGACGCCGCAGGCCTGGCAGAGGCACGCTACGGGGCCGGCGAAGGCGTCGCCGGCACTGTCCTGGTGATCACGCTCGGTACCGGCATCGGTTCAGCCTTCATCTTTGACGGAAAGCTGGTCCCCAACGCAGAGCTGGGGCACCTTGAAATTGACGGCCACGATGCCGAATCCAAGGCGTCCGCCGTTGCCCGCGAACGGGACGGGCTGTCCTGGGACGAGTACAGCGTGCTCCTGCAGCGCTACTTCTCGCACGTGGAGTTCCTGTTCTCGCCGGAACTGTTCATCGTGGGCGGCGGGATTTCAAAGCGCGCCGACGAGTACCTTCCCAACCTCAAACTCCGCACCCCGATTGTCCCGGCGGTCCTCCGCAACGAGGCAGGCATCGTGGGTGCGGCGCTGGAAATCGCGCTCCAGCACAACCTGGCGAAATAGGAGTGGTGCCGGTGGCGGCTGCGGCTTCCCCTCCGCTGCCGCCACCGGAGTTTTAGAGGGGAGTCTTCTCGGAGCTCTTGGCTGCGCCCTTGGCGCCTTCCCCGGCCTCGTGGCGGAGCAGGGCAATGGCAGTCTCGAAGTCCTCGAGGGACTCAAAGGCCTGGTACACGCTGGCGAAGCGAAGGTAGGCTACCTCGTCGAGTTTCTGCAGCGGCCCGAGGATCACCAGGCCCACCTCGTGCGCATCGATTTCGGCGGCGCCCGAGGCACGGATCTGCTCTTCGACTTCCTGGGCCAGCATGGCGAGGTCATCCTCGCTCACGGGGCGCCCCTGGCACGCCTTGCGCACGCCGTTGATGACCTTGCTGCGGCTGAAGGGCTCGCCCACGCCGGAACGTTTGATCACGGACAGGCTGGTGGTTTCCACCGTGGTGAACCGGCGGCCGCATTCCGGGCATTGCCGGCGCCTGCGGATGGCCGAGCCGTCATCAGCCATCCGGCTGTCCACCACGCGGGAATCAGGGTTGCGGCAGAACGGGCAGTACATGGCGTTCCCCCTTTTCGGTTGTGGTGTGCAACGGCGTTGGAAGCCACCAGCACCGCCGGGGGGCGATGCCGTGGCGTTCCCAGTTTACGGGCAGATGTGGGGTAATAACAATCCTGTAATTACTACATGTAGTGGTATCACCGATCGCCCGGGAACCGGGCCGTCACCGCGTCCCCGTGGGCCGGAAGATCCTCGGCCCGGGACAGGCTCACGATGTGTCCGCTGACCTCGGCCAGAGCTTCCCGGCTGTAGTTGACCACCTGGATGGCGCGCAGGAAGGTGGTGACGTTCAACCCGGAGGAAAAGGCTGCCGTACCGCTGGTGGGCAGCACGTGGTTGGAGCCGGCGCAGTAGTCGCCAAGGCTGACGGGGCTGTAGTCCCCCACGAAGATCGCGCCCGCGTTCCGGATGCGGGCGGCCACGGCGGCAGCGTCCCGGGTCATGATTTCCAGGTGCTCCGCTGCGTACGCGTCACAGGCAGCGATTCCCTGCTCGAGGCCGTCCACCAGCACGACGCCGGACTGAGGACCGGACAGCGCCTCCTGCACCCTGGCCGAGTGCTTGGTGGCGGCGGCCTGCAGTGCCAGTTCAGCACGCACGGCGGCGGCGAGCTCCTCGGAATCGGTAATGAGGACCGAGGCTGCCTTCGGATCGTGCTCCGCCTGGCTGAGCAGGTCGGCGGCAACCAGGGCGGGCTGGGCGGAGTCGTCCGCCAGGATGGCGATCTCCGTGGTTCCGGCCTCTGAATCAATGCCGACGACGCCCTTAACCAGGCGTTTGGCCGTGGCAACGAAGATGTTGCCGGGGCCGGTGACCACGTCCACGGGCTCCAGGGCCGGACCTGCCTCCGTCGCTTCGACGCCGTAAGCGAAGGCGGCAATGGCCTGGGCCCCGCCGATGGCGTAGACCTCAGTGATGCCCAGCAGCGCCGCCGCCGCCAGGATGGTGGGGTGCGGCAGCCCGCCGAACTCCTTCTGGGGCGGCGAGGCCAGGGCGATGGACTCCACACCCGCCGCCAGTGCTGGCACGACGTTCATGATCACCGATGACGGGTACACGGCAAGGCCGCCGGGAACGTACAGCCCCACGCGGGCCACCGGAACCCAGTTCTGGCTGACCACTGCGCCGTCGCCCAGTTCTACGTCGACATTGCGCGGGCGCTGCCCCTCCGCGAACTTCCGGGCCCGGCTGATGGATTCCTCCAAGGCAGCCCGCACGGCCGGATCCAGCTGGTCCAGCGCTGCGGCGAGTGCCTCGCCGGGGACCAGCGGGTGCTCCTGCGCCACGCCGTCGAACCGTTCGGCCAGCTCGGCCAGCGCCGCGAAGCCGCGCTCCCGGACGGCGGAAATGATCTGCAGGACCTTTTCCTCGGCGTCCGCCACGGTCTGTCCCTTGGCGCGTGGCACCGCGGCGCGCAGTGCCGGGAGGCTCAGGTGGCGGCCCCGAAGGTCAATGGTGCGGAACTCGACGGCGGCTGTCACGGGGGCGGGAAACTCCGGGGATGTGGTCACCGCTCTATTTTACGGGGCTGTGCACGCCTGCTGTTTCCGCGCCGGCTGGATCAGGCTTTCTGCCCGTGGCGCCCACCAGTTCCAGGATGAAGACCGACACGGCCGTGGCGGCAGGCCAGAGCAGCAGGACCGGCCACGCCCGCAGGGAGAAGGCGATGCTGGCGTTTGCCGACGTGTCGACGGCCGGACCCCACAGCCGTCCCGCCAGGACACCTGTCCCCCATGCCACGGCGCTGCCCGCGAACGCCCCGGCCAGGCCGGTGAGCAGTGCCGCCTGCGGGTCCGGGCGCTTGCCGTCCGCCAGGAATACGGCCAGCAGGCAGCCGGCCAGCACCAGGATGCCTGCGAGCGTGAGATCGCGCGGCAGCCAGACCAGGGGCACGGTGCCGGCCGCCAGGGCTGGGTCGCGGGTGATCAGGTTCAATCCGCCCGGGGCAAGGACCCACCAGAGGATGCCCGCCGGGATGCCCGCGGCCGCCGGGACCAGCAGCAGGGACCATGGCAGCAGCCGCCTGGCGGGGCGGGCGAAGTTCGTCATGCAACACACCTTAACAAAGGTTCCTGCAAGGCCATCCGCCGTGATGCGGCCGCCGCCTGTTTTCCAGCCGTGACCGTGGGCCAATACGCTTGGGGAAAGAGTTACGCCACTTAGTTCAGGAGTTCCGGTGACCGACAACAGCGAGCCGTTCGAGCAGACGTTCAGGGAGATGTTCCGCCGGCATGCCGCGGGCGTCGCCATCATCACCGTGAATTACCAGGATGAGCCCTACGGCTTCACGGCAACCTCCGTGGCGTCCCTGTCGGCGAAGCCGCCGCGCTTCACGTTCAACATGGCCCGCAGCTCCAGGTCCTGGCCCGCCGTGGCCAACACCCAGTACCTGGGGGTGCACATGCTGGGGCTGGAGAACCAGGAGCTGGCGGCCCGCTTTGCCCGCCCCGGCAACCGCTTCGAAGGCAATCACTGGGAGATCGGTCCGCACGGGGTGCCCATCCTCAAGGATGTTGCCGGCTGGCTGATCGGCGAGATCCAGATGCGGCTCTCGTTCGAGAACAACGCCGTGGTGGTGGTCCAGGTAGTGGACGGCCAGGTGGGCGGCGAAGGATCGCCGCTGCTGTACCACGGCGGCGCCTATGGGCAGCCGGTGCCGCTGGACTACGAGATCTGACGCCCACAGACCGGCGCAGCAAAAAGGCGGCCGACGGCGGGAGGTGATTCCCGCCGTCGGCCGCCTGTTTGTCAGGCGTCCAGGCAGGCGGGCCCCAGCAGGACCTTCAGGTCGCCGAACAGCGACGGGCTGGGGTTCACCCGAAGGTGGACGGGCAGGCCCATGATTTCGGTCCGGGTGTCCCCTTGCAGGTGCAGCCGCACCTCCGAGTTGCCCCGGTGGGTGCGCAGGACGTCGCCGAGCTCCGTGACCACGGCCTCGGTGGCCTTGTGGGTGGGCATGGTGATGACCAGGGGCCCGTGCAGCCCTTCGCTCAGGTCCGGAACGGAAAGCTCCATGCAGTTGAGCGTGATGGCGCCGTCGTCGCGCTTCTGCAGCCGGCCCTTGACCACCACGATCAGGTCCTCCGCCAGTACGGAGGCGATCGGCCCATAGACCTGCCCGAAGAACATGACTTCGATCGAGCCGCCCAGGTCTTCCACCTCGGCCCGGGCGTAGGCATTGCCGCTGGCTTTTGCGATGCGGCGGCTCAGGGACGTGATCATGCCGGCGATCGTGATGATCGCTCCGTCCTGCGGCCCGTCCTCGCCGATGATGGAGGTAATGCTCATCTCTGCATGCTGGGCCAGGAGTCCCTCCAGGCCCTGCAGCGGATGGTCCGACACGTACAGGCCCAGCATGTCCCGTTCGAAGGAGAGCTTGTCCTTCTTTTCCCACTCGGGCAGGTCCGGGATCTCGATGCTCAGGGAGGACGATTCCGCCCCGGCGTCTTCGAAACCGGCGAAGAGGTCGAACTGGCCGATGGCCTCGTTGCGCTTGAGGGTGATGACGGAGTCGATGGCCTCTTCGTGGATCATGGCCAGGGCGCGGCGGTGGTGGCCCAGGGAGTCGAACGCGCCGGATTTGATCAGGGACTCGATGGTCCGCTTGTTGCAGACCACGGCCGGGACCTTCATCAGGTAGTCCTTGAAGGAGGTGAACGCTCCCTCGCTTTCGCGGGCTGCCACCATGGCTTCCACGGCGTTGACGCCCACGTTGCGGATGGCGCCCATGCCGAAGCGGATGTCGTTGCCCACCGGGGTGAAGTTCAGGGCGGACTCGTTGACGTCCGGCGGAAGCACGGTGATGCCCATGCGCCGGCACTCGTTGAGGTAGATGGCCGACTTGTCCTTGTCATCGCCCACCGAGGTCAGCAGCGCCGCCATGTATTCAGGGGCGTAGTGGGCCTTGAGGTAGGCGGTCCAGTACGAGATCACGCCATAGGCGGCCGAGTGGGCTTTATTGAAGGCGTAGTCGGAGAAGGGCAGCAGGATGTCCCAGAGGGTCTTGACGGCCTCCATGGAGTAGCCGTTGTCCTGCATGCCCTGGGAGAAGCCGGCGAACTGCTTGTCCAGCTCGGATTTCTTCTTCTTGCCCATGGCGCGGCGGAGGATGTCTGCCTGGCCCAGCGAGTAGCCGGCCAGCTTCTGCGCCACGGCCATGACCTGCTCCTGGTACACGATCAGGCCATAGGTCCCGCCGAGGATCTCTTTGAGGGGCTCCTCCAGCTCCGGGTGGATGGGGATGACTTCCTGGATCCCGTTCTTGCGCAGCGCATAGTCGGTGTGGGCGTTGGCGCCCATGGGGCCCGGACGGTAGAGCGCCAGGACGGCGGAGATGTCTTCGAAGTTGTCAGGCTTCATCAGCTTGAGCAGCGACCGCATGGGACCGCCGTCGAGCTGGAACACGCCCAGGGTGTCGCCGCGGGCCAGGAGCTCGTAGGACGGGGCATCGTCCAGCTCAAGGTTTTCCAGGTCCAGGTCGATGCCGCGGTTCATCTTGATGTTCTCGAGGGCATCGGAAATGATCGTCAGGTTCCGCAGGCCCAGGAAGTCCATCTTGATCAGGCCAAGGCCCTCGGACGTCGGGTAGTCGAACTGGGTGATCACCTGGCCGTCCTGGAAGCGGCGCATGATGGGGATGACGTCGATGATGGGGTCCGAGGACATGATGACGCCGGCGGCGTGCACGCCCCACTGGCGCTTTAGGCCTTCGATGCCGAGGGCCGTTTCGAAGACCTTGGCGGCTTCGGGGTCGGTGGCGATCAGCTGCCGGAAGTCCCCTGCTTCGCTGTAGCGCTTGGACTCCGGATTCTGGATGTCCGCCAGGGGAATGTCCTTGGCCATCACGGCCGGCGGCAGTGCCTTGGTCAGCGTCTCGCCCATGCTGAACGGGTAGCCCAGGACGCGGGAGGAGTCCTTGAGGGCCTGTTTGGTCTTGATGGTGCCGTAGGTGACGATCATCGCGACGCGCTCGTCACCGTACTTGCGGGTGACGTAGTCGATGACTTCCGAGCGGCGCCGGTCATCGAAGTCGACGTCGAAGTCGGGCATGGAGACGCGGTCCGGGTTGAGGAACCGTTCAAAGATCAGCCCGTGGCGCAGGGGGTCGAGGTCGGTGATGCGCATGGCGTAGGCCACCATGGAGCCTGCACCCGAACCACGCCCGGGGCCCACCCGGATGCCGTTGTTCTTGGCCCAGTTGATGAAGTCGGCAACCACCAGGAAGTAGCCGGGGAAACCCATGGAGGTGATGACGCCGAGCTCGTAGTCGGCCTGCTTGCGGACTTCATCCGGGATGCCGCCCGGGTAGCGGTACTGCAGGCCCTTGTCCACTTCCTTGACCAGCCAGGAGGTCTCGTCCTCGCCGGGCGGGCAGGGGAACCGCGGCATGAAGTTGGCGTCGGTGTTGAAGGACACTTCGCAGCGTTCGGCGATCAGCAGGGTGTTGTCGCACGCCTCCGGGTGGTCGCGGAAGAGTTCCCGCATCTCCTGCGGGGACTTCAGGTAGTAGCCGCTGCCGGAGAAGGCGAACCGGGAGCCGCCGTTGTCATAGGTGGGTTCCAGCAGCGTGGAGCCGGACTGGATGGCCAGCAGGGCCTCGTGCGCCTTGGCGTCGTGCTCGTGCGTGTAGTGGAGGTCGTTCGTGGCCACCAGGGGCAGGTTCAGGTCCTTGGCGAGCCGCAGCAGGTCGCCGGTGACCCGGCGTTCGATGTCCAGCCCGTGGTCCATCAGTTCGCAGAAGTAGTTCTCCGCGCCAAAGATGTCGCGGAACTCGGCTGCGGCCTCGAGTGCTTCGCGGTACTGGCCGAGCCGGAGCCGGGTCTGGACCTCGCCGGAAGGGCAGCCCGTGGTGGCGATGAGTCCCTCTGAGTAGGTGTTGAGCAGTTCCCGGTCCAGCCGCGGCCACTTGCCGAAGACCGAGTCGAGGGACGCGATGGAGGAGGCCCGGAAGAGGTTCCGCATGCCCACGTTGTTGTAGCTCAGGAGGGTCATGTGGGTGTAGGACCCACCGCCGGAGACGTCGTCCTTGCGCTGGGATTCATCGCCCCAGCGCACGCGTTCCTTGTCCGTCCGGGCAGTACCGGGCGTCACATAGGCTTCGACACCGATGATCGGCTTGATGCCCTTGTCCGTGGCTTTGCGCCAGAAGTCGAACGCGCCGAACAGGTAGCCGTGGTCTGTGGTGGCGAGGGCCGGCATGCCCAGGCGTTCGGTCTCATCGAACAGCTCCCCCAGGCGGGCCGCTCCATCCAGCATGGAATATTCGGTGTGGGTGTGCAGGTGGACAAACGAATCATTGCTGGAACTCACCGCACTATTCTAAGCGCTGCCCCCGGACACTACTGCCAGGCCGGCCGTGTCAGGCCTGGCCCGATTCCAGCACTTCCAGGGCGTAGGAAAGGTCCTGCGGGTACTCGCTGGTGACCGTAACGCGCTCCCCCGTCACGGGGTGGTCAAAGGCCAGTTGACGGGCGTGCAGCCACTGCCGCGTGAGCCCCAGGTTGGCGGCCAGGCGGGGATCGGCGCCGTAGGTGAGGTCGCCGGCGCAGGGGTGGCGGAGCGCGGAGAAATGGACCCGGATCTGGTGCGTGCGGCCGGTTTCAAGGTGGACTTCCACCAGGCTGGCCTTGCCGAAGGCCTCCAGGACTTCGTAGTGGGTCACGGAGGGGCGCCCGTCCTCGATGACGGCGAAACGCCAGTCGTGCCCGGGGTGGCGGCCGATGGGGGCATCGATGGTGCCCGTCAGGGGATCGGGAAGGCCCTGCACCACCGCGTGGTAGACCTTGTCCACCGTGCGCTCCTTGAAGGCGCGCTTGAGGGCGGTGTAGGCGCGCTCGGATTTGGCCACCACCATCACCCCGGAGGTCCCGACGTCGAGCCGGTGGACGATGCCTGCCCGCTCGGGGGCGCCCGACGTGGAGATCCGGTAGCCGGCGGCGGCAAGCCCGCCCACCACGGTGGGCCCCACCCAGCCCGGTGAGGGATGGGCTGCCACGCCGACGGGTTTGTCGACGACGACGAAATCATCGTCGTCGAGCAGGATATTCAGGCCTTCCACAACTTCCTCCACGACTTCAAGCGGGTCCCGCCGTTCCGGGACGGTGACCTCGAGGGTGTCCCCGGCCACGAGTTTTGCCGACTTGCCCAGGGCCTTGCCCCGGTTGAGGACGTGGCCGTCCGCGAGAAGGGATGCGGCGACGGAACGGGACACGCCCAGGAGGCCGGCCAGGCCGGCGTCCGCCCGCGCCCCGGCGTATTCTTCGGCGACGACGATGCGGTCAGTCATGGCCAGGCTTGTCCTTGTGTGCGCTCCCCAGCCGTGTTCCGTCCAGGGCGATCCCGCGGATGGTCAGGATGCAGATAATGGCGACGGCGGACACCACCGCGGAGTCGGCAATGTTGAAGATGGCGAAATTGGGAAGCTGGATGAAGTCCACCACGTGTCCCATGCCGAAGGATGGCTCACGGAAGAGCCGGTCCGTGAGGTTCCCCAGCGCCCCGCCGAGCAGCAGGCCCAGGGCCAGGGACCACCAGGCGGAGCCCAGCCGGCGGACCTGGAAAAGGATGGCGACAGCCACGCCGGCCATGATGATGGAAAACACCCAGGTGACGTTCTCGCCGATGGAGAACGCGGCGCCGGAGTTCCGGATGAAGTACCAGTGGAGCAGGGGCGGCAGCACCGGGATCCGTTCCCCTTCCACCATGGTGGAGGTGACCCACAGCTTGGTCAGCTGGTCCAGGACGTAGGCGAAGACCGCGAACCCCGCGAACAGGGACAGCAGCACCGCCCGGCGGGGGCGCGGCGAGGGTGGGACAGGGCGCGCGGCGTCGGCGGCAAGTTCGTCAGTCATGGTGCTTTCAATTCGTGGAACTGGGTGTCAATGCCAAAAGCCGGTGGCCGAGGAATCCTCAGCCACCGGCTTTCAGAATACGTGCTGCCAGACTTAGTTGGCTTCGCTGACTTCCGGCGTCGCGACGGAGCCGCGGGCATCCAGGTCGCGGAGCTGGCCCTCGATGTAGGCCTTCAGGCGTGAGCGGTAGTCGCGTTCGAAGCCGCGGAGCTGCTCCACCTTGCGTTCCAGGACGGAGCGCTGCTGCTCCAGGGCGCCGAGGATCTTGCGGGACTTTTCCTGGGCATCGTTGACGAGGCTGCTGGCTTCAATCTGCGCCTCGGCGATGATCTTGTCCTTCTGGGCCTGGCCGTCGGCGACGTGGCGGTCGTGCATCTGCTGTGCCATGGCCAGCAGGCCGGCAGCGGACTCGGCGGATGCAGTAGCGGCGGGAGCCTGTGCAACGGGGGCGGCGGCGGCCGGAGCGGCCGGCTGGACGTCCTTCTTCTTGCTGGCTTCGGCAGCCTTCGCTTCGGCTTCAGCCTTCTCGCGGGCTTCGTCCTTGTCGGCCTTGACCGGCGCGGGGACCTTCTCCACCACGGGGGCGGCAGCTGAGCTTGCCGGAACGCTGGAACCTGCTTCGGCGAGCTTCTTGCGGAGCTCGTCGTTTTCCTGGTTCAGGCGGCGGAGTTCAACGACGATTTCGTCCAGGAAGTCGTCAACCTCGTCCTGGTCATAGCCCTCGCGGAACTTGGTGGGCTGAAAGCGCTTGTTGACAACGTCTTCTGGCGTCAAAGCCATCTGGTCACCTCACTGGTCTGGTTAGTCAGTAGGCCTTCCGGCCGTCAAAACTAAGGTACCTAAATTTGGTCTGCTTACTCTAATTCAACACTGCGGTGTCAAACGGGAGGTTTCTTCGCTTTACAGTAGCCGTTCCGGGAAGGAACACACTGCATTGCGGGGTCCGGCGGGGAAAATCAGGCCAGTCCCCTGGTGACGCTCATCGCGATACTGACGCCGATGAACAGGATCAGGAAGCCCAGGTCCAGGGAGACGCCGCCGAGGCGGAGTGGCGGAATCAGCCGCCGCAGCCCCTTCAGTGGCGGGTCCGTGATGGAGTAGACGGCGTGGGCCACCACCAGGGCCGCGCCCCGCGGCCGCCACTCCCGCGCAAACATCTGTACCCAGTCGAAGACCAGGCGGATGATGAGGGCCACAAAGAACAGCAGCAGGGCGAGATAGAGAAGTCCGAAAACAATTCCCATGACTTATTTCATATCTCCATATTCGTGCGGCCGGTTCATTGCGTCCGGCCGCTGTCGTACTGCTGTTGTCTTGTCTATTTCAGCACAGATGCCAGGCAGGTGTCCCTGCCTGGCATCTGTGCGCAGCGGATGGCGCTTAGCTCTGGTTGAAGAAGCTGGCCTGCGTATCGCTGGCCTTCTTGTCGTCACCGATCACTTCGACGTAGGACGGTGAGAGCAGGAACACCTTGTTGGTGACCCGTTCAATGCTTCCCCGCAGGCCAAAGACGAGCCCTGCCGAGAAGTCGACCAGGCGCTTGGCATCGGCCTCGCCCATGTCCGTGACGTTCATGATCACCGGGATGCCGTCCCGGAAGCTCTCGCCGATGAGCTTGGCATCGTTGTAGGAGCGGGGGTGGATGGTGGTGATCTGGCGCAGACCGGTATTCTCTTCGCGGCTCGAGGCCGCACGCTTAATGGGGGTCACAGGGGCGCGGTATTCCTCTTCAGGGGCGTAGGACGCCTCGCGGCTGACTTCGCGGACCGGCGCCGGAGCACGGCGTTCCTCGCGGTCAACTTCCATCGGTTCGTCCTCATCCTTACGTGTGGTCTGTTGCTCGGACTCGTAATGCTCATCGCCGTCGGCGAGCCCAAGATAGATCATTGTCTTGCGCAGAGCGCCGGCCATGGTCGACTCCTAATCGTGTCCCGTAAGCGGGCCGCCCAATGATTTGACAGCACTGGAGTCCCCCGCCCATCACTTCCAATAGGTCCGACGCTACCCCACGGCAGGACGGGAACCGAGAATATCGGAACCGATTCGCAGGTGTGTCGCCCCGAACCTGATGGCCGCCTCCAGGTCCTGGCTCATGCCTGCCGAGATGCCGGTGGCTGCGGGGTACGCTGCGACCAGCCGGGCGGAAATCCCGGCGAGCTTTTCGAACGCCGGTTCAGGCGGCGCTCCCAGCGGCGCAACTGCCATGACGCCGGCCAGGTTCAGGCTGTCAGCCGCGGCGATCCGCTCTGCCAGGAGGGGCACGTCGGCGGGGACTGTCCCGCCACGGTGCGTGCCGCCGTCGCCGTCGTCTTCTCTTTCCTCGAGGCTGACCTGGATGAAGCAGTCCAGGGGGGACCGGCCGTTGGAGTCCATCTCGTTCCGCGCAGCCTTTGCCAGCGCATCCACGAGCTGCGGCCGGTCCACCGAGTGGACCGCGGCTGCGTAGCGCGCCACGGATTTGGCCTTCTTTGTCTGCAGCTGGCCAACGAAGTGCCAGGTCAGGTCCAGATCGGCGAGCTCCAGCGCCTTGGCAGCGGCCTCCTGGTCCCGGTTTTCGCCGACGTCGGTGATTCCGAGGGCGGCCAGGCGCCGGATGTCCTCTGCCGGGTGGAACTTGGTGACCACGATCAGCGAGGGCGGACGGTCTCTGCGGCCGGCGGTGCCGGCCGCATCGGCGATCCGCTTCCGCACCACGGCGAGCCGTTCGGCGAGTTCCGCGCTGCGGGGATCATTTCCCTGCCCGCTGCCCGGCCGCTCAGTCATGGCACCAGACCAGGCCGGCGAAGCGGCCCGTGTTCCGGTCCCGCCGGTAGGAAAAGAGCGTTTCCGTCTCCAGCGTGCAGGAACCGGCGTACTCCACCTCGACGCCGGAAGCCTCCAGCTGGGCGCGTGCGCCGGCGGGAAGGTCCAGCCCCGGCGTTCCCCAGGCGGTGGTGCTCCGTGTCTCCGGAACCAGGGCCGACACCTCGTCGCGCAGGGCTGCGGGGACTTCGTAGCAGGACCCGCAGATCGATGGTCCCAGCCAGGCACGGATCCGGGACGCACCCAGCGACTTCATGCCGTCCACGGCGGCCGGAAGGACACCGTTTGCGATGCCGGGGCGCCCGGCATGCACGGCGGCAAGGACGGGCCCGTGTGCGGACTCCCCCGCCAGCAGCACCGGAATGCAGTCCGCCACCATGACCGCCAGGGGCAGGCCACGGGACACCATGGCATCGGCCTCAGGGGCAGGTGACCCGGCGTCCATGATCACCACGGTGTTGCCGTGGACCTGGTTCATGAAGCGCAGCGAGCCGGGCGCCGCCGCGATGGACTCTTCCAGGCGCGACCGGCGCTCCTGGACCGCGGCGGGATCATCCCCCACGTGCAGGGCAAGGTTTCCCGCCCCCGCATCAGTGAATGCGGCCGACACCCCCGGGAGGATGTCGGCACGCCAATGGAACAAGCCGCTGCCTACTTCAGGAAGTCGGGAACATCCAGGTCATCCGGGTGGGTGCCGGTCATGTCCGGCTCCACCACGGACGGCAGGTCGACGTCGAAGCCGGAGTCCGCCGGAACGGCCTGCGGGCGCTGCTGACCCCAGTTGCTGAGTCCGGCAGCGCCGACGCCTGCGTGGATCGGCTGGACGTTCTGCTGGTGGTTCCCGTTGCCCTGGTGGTTTCCGCTCTGCGGGTGCGCCGAAGCCGGAGCAGCAGCAGGGGCGGCCGGCCGCTGGGGCGCGGCCTGCGGCTGGGACTGGTCCATGGAGGGCGAGGTGGCCTTGACGTCGTCAAAACCCGCGGCAATCACGGTGACGCGTGCTTCGTCGCCCAGGGCGTCGTCGATGACGGCACCGAAAATGATGTTTGCCTCGGGGTGGGCCACTTCCTGGACCAGGCGGGCAGCCTCGTTGATTTCAAACAGGCCCAGGTCCGAACCACCCTGGATGGACAGCAGCACGCCGTGGGCGCCGTCGATGGATGCTTCCAGCAGCGGCGAGGCAATGGCCAGTTCGGCCGCCTTCACGGCGCGGTCTTCACCGCGGGCCGAACCGATGCCCATGAGGGCCGAGCCGGCACCCTGCATGACGGACTTGACGTCCGCGAAGTCAAGGTTGATCAGGCCGGGGGTGGTGATGAGGTCGGTGATGCCCTGGACACCGGACAGCAGGACCTGGTCGGCGGAGCGGAACGCGTCAAGGACGGACACGTTGCGGTCGCTGATGGACAGCAGGCGGTCGTTGGGGATCACGATGAGGGTATCCACCTCGTCGCGCAGGGCGTCGATGCCTGCCTCTGCCGAACCGGCGCGGCGGCGGCCTTCGAAGGTGAAGGGACGGGTGACCACGCCAATGGTCAGGGCACCGAGCGAACGGGCGATCCGGGCGACGACGGGCGCGCCACCGGTGCCCGTGCCGCCACCCTCACCGGCGGTGACGAAGACCATGTCGGCGCCACGGAGGACTTCCTCGATCTCGTCCGCGTGGTCCTCGGCGGCCTGCTTGCCTACCTCGGGGTTGGCGCCTGCACCGAGGCCACGGGTCAGCTCGCGTCCGACGTCGAGCTTCACGTCGGCGTCGCTCATGAGCAGGGCCTGGGCGTCGGTGTTGATGGCGATGAATTCAACACCCCTGAGGCCGACCTCGATCATGCGGTTGACTGCGTTCACGCCACCGCCGCCGATGCCGACGACTTTGATGACGGCCAAGTAATTCTGCGGAGCTGCCACGTTACGTGTCCCTTGTTCGTGTCTTATTGCGAAAACTGATGGTGAGCTTGAAACCCTCAACCCTAACCCTCCGGTTGAAGGTTAGAGTTATGTCAAGTAACTCTTGTCTGTGACGGTATTTCCTCTGGTTCCGACATTCAATAACCGGGTCCGCGTGTCGGATTAATACCGGGAAAGAAAGCGCTCAGCGCGTCACGGGGTGCCGGGGCACACTGACATCGTAGACCCTGACCGGGTTCTTGGGGTCCGCCGGAGCCTTGAGGAGGGCGGCCAGGACCTTGGCCTTGAGCTCCTTCTCCGAGGCGTTGCCCCACACGATTGTCTGGCCGTCAACGAGCTTGAGTTCCACGGCATCCACGGACTGCGCGGACGCGTTGGACAGCTTCGCCAGGACGTCGGCCGGCAGGGCACCCAGCACTGCGGCCGTGGCGCGGAACAGGTCCTGTCCGATCGCACCGGCACCGCCGTCGATGACCGGCAGCGATGCCGTCGCCGGATCATCGGTGGTGGCCAGCTGGACGCCGTCGACGTCCACCAGCTGGTACTGCTCCCCCTGCTTGACCAGCGCCACGGGCGCCCGCTCATGCACGGCAACGGCGAGGGTGGACGGCGGCCGGGCCTCGACGGACACGGATTTGACCTGGACCAAAGAGCCGAGGAGCCCGCGGACGTCGTCGTCGCTGATCTGGGGCAGCGGCTTGCCGCGCAGTGGCTCCAGCGCCGTCTGCACCTGGGCCGGGGTGACGAAGTGCGTGCCCGTCACCGAGATGGTCTGCAGGGCCAGCACCGGCGAATAGATGGCGGCTGCCAGCAGTCCCACCACCAGCGCAACCACTGTTCCGGCAGCTGCCAGGACTTTCTTCCTGCGGCGCCGGCCTTTGGGCTCGGGGAAGGCCAGCACCGTTGCCCCGGAGGGTTTCTCCGCCTTCGCCGGCTTGTGCGCCGGCGCCTGGTCCGGGATGCTGCGGGATGCCGTGATCACATCGCCACCTGTGGAGGCGCCCGGCGTCCCGGACGATCGGGGCTCTTTCTCCGCACTGTCCGCAGGCGCTGCGTCGGGGCGGCCATTCCGCCGGGGCGGGGCGTAGGTGGGACGGCGGGAGCTAGGCACGCAGCGCCTCCACAATCCGTGGGCCGTAGGACGTGACATCACCGGCACCGACGGTCAGGACGACGTCCCCGTCCGCGGCGGCCTTGGCCAGGGTTTCGACGGCGTCGGCTCCCTCTGCCAGCCGCCCGCCCGCTGTGAGGTGGTCGGCTATGAGCTGGCTGGTGACGCCCGGAATGGGATCCTCCCTGGCGGGGTAGATGTCCAGGACCAGGGCGGTATCGGCAAGGTTGAGGGCGTCTGCGAACTGCGCCGCGAACTCCCGGGTGCGGGAAAACAGGTGCGGCTGGAACAGGACGTGGACCTTGTGGCCGCCTGCCACCGAACGCGCGGCGGTGAGGGCGGCACGGACTTCCGTGGGGTGGTGGGCGTAGTCGTCGAAGACCCGGACGCCCCGTACCGATCCCTTCAGTTCGAAGCGCCGCGAGGCGCCGGCGAAGTGGGCGAGGCCGGCGGCGGCAGCCGCAGGGTCCACGCCGAGTTCAAGGGCGACGGCGAAGGCGGCGGCCGCGTTCAGCGCGTTGTGGCGGCCGGGTACCTGCAGTAACAGCCCGTACCGGGCGCCGTGTGCCGATACCGCGACCTGGCCCGGCCCGTCGTCGTGCAGCCGGACGTCCGCGGCCTCGCTGGTGCCGTACAGGAGCACCCGGGTGTTGCCCCTGGCCCTGGTGCGCTCGGCCAGGGCCAGCGCCCCGGCGTCGTCCGCGCAGGCCACCAGGAGGCCGTCCGCGGGCAGCAGCGCCGTAAAGCGGTCGAAGGACTCGTATACGGCTTCGGCCGTGCCGTAGTAGTCAAGGTGGTCGGGCTCCACGTTGGTGACGACGGCGATGCGGGGCCGGTAGTTCAGGAAGGATCCGTCGGATTCGTCCGCCTCGGCCACGAAGATGCCGGACGTGCCGTGCGCGGCGTTGACGCCCAGCGCGGGGATGTTGGCGCCGACCGCGAACGACGGGTCCAGGCCCGCCGCCTGCAGCAGCACGGTGACCATGGACGTGGTGGTCGACTTGCCGTGCGTTCCGGCCACCGTAACCACGGTGTCATCACCCATGGTGGCGGCCAGCGCCTGGGACCGGTGCAGCACGGGCAGGCCCGCCGTGCGGGCTGCCGCCAGTTCGGGGTTGTCTTCACGGATTGCCGATCCGGCCACCACGGTCTGCGCGTCCGCCAGGTTGCCTGCAGCGTAGCCGACGGCGACGCGTGCACCGGCCGCGGCGAGGTCCGCCATGACGGGCAGGTCCTTGGCGTCGGAGCCGCTGACCGGGACGCCGCGCGCCACCATGATGCGGGCCACGGCAGACATTCCTACTCCCCCAATGCCGATGAAGTGCACCTTGCCAAGGGATTCCAGGCCGGGGGTGTTATGGGCGTTCATGCAGATACCGCTTCCAGGACAAGACCAGCCATGCGCTGGTCGGCGTTTCGGATGCCGAGCCGGTAGGACTTCGCTTCCATGGCGGCAAGCCGTGCTTTATCGGTGATCAGCGGAACCAGCTCGCGCGCAACCCATTCCGGAGTGAAGTCACGGTCGGCAACGAGTACTGCGCCTCCTGCGGAAACCAGGCCCGCTGCGTTCAGTGCCTGCTCCCCGTTGCCGATGGGCAGGGGCACCAGGACTGCCGGTACGCCGACGGCAGCGACCTCACAGACCGTGGCAGCCCCGGACCGGGCCAGCAGAAGGTCGGCCGCGGCGTAGGCACGTTCCATGCCGTCGATGTACTCCACCTGCCGGTAACCCTCAGCGGCAAGGGGCTGCCCGGCCGGGTCCAGGACGGTTTTTCCGCGGCCGGTGACGTGGAGGGTCTGGATACCGGCCTCCGCAAGGAGGGCCACGGAGGCAGCGATGGTCCGGTTGATGCTCTGCGCGCCGGAGGACCCGCCGGTGACGATCAGGGTGGGCTGGTGGGGATCCAGCCCAAGGGCCTCGCGTGCGGCGGTGCGGGCAGTCTTCCGGTCCAGGCCGGAAATCTCCTTGCGCATGGGCATGCCCACGTGCACCGCGTCGCGGAGCGGAGTGCCCTCGAAAGCCACCGCCACCCGGCCCTTGAGGAAGGCCCCCACCCGGTTGGCCAGTCCCGGCCGGGCGTTCGCCTCATGGATCACCAGGGGTATGCCGCGCTTCCGCGCGGCCAGGTACATGGGTGTGCAGACGTATCCGCCGACGCCCACCAGCACGTCGGCGTGCGCCCGGTCCAGAATGGCGCCGGCCTGCCGGACGGCACCGGCGAGCCGGGCCGGCAGGCGGAGCAGGTCAGCGGATGGCCTGCGGGGAAACGGCACCCGGTCGATCGTGGCCAGCTGGACGCCGGCTGCGGGAACCAGCCGGGTCTCCATTCCCGACGGCGTTCCGACCGCCAGGATTGAAGCATCGGGGGCTTCGCTGCGCAGGGCCGCCGCGATGGCAAGCAACGGGCTGATATGGCCGGCTGTTCCGCCACCGGCCAGGACGATGGAAGGTTGTGTCGGAGTCATCTGGGGTTAGGCACGCTTTCTGGAATTCTTTGGTTGGTTCTTGTCCCGCCCCGGCCGGAGCTTGAACTTCAGCATCCGCTTGGGTCGCATGGCAGGCGCCATCTGCTCCCGGGCCAGGGAGAGGACCACCCCCACCGCACACAGCGACATCAGCAGGGCCGAACCGCCGTAGGAGATGAACGGCAGCGGAACACCGATGACGGGCATGAGGCCGGTGACCACGGACATGTTCACGGTGGCCTGGCCCAGCAGCCAGACCATGATGGTGCCGGCAAGGACCCGGTGGAACATGTCCTCCTGTGCCACGACCACGCGGTAAATGGCAGCGCCGAGGATGGCGAAGAGGATCAGGACGACGACGGTGCCCACCAGGCCGAGTTCCTCGCCGATGATGGCGAAGATGAAGTCGTTGTGGGCTTCGGGAATCCAGCTGTACTTTTGCCGGCTCTGCCCGAGGCCTACGCCCAGCCAGCCTCCGGATGCCAGGCCGTACATGCCGTTGGTGGCCTGGTAGTTGGCGTCAATCCCGTCCGCGCAGGACTGGCCGGTCCACCAGGAGGTGATGCGGCACATGCGGTTTGAAGAGGTGACGGCCATGACTGCGGTGCCGGCGGCGGCGATGATGCCTGCGATGCCGAACAGGTAGAGCGGAACGCCGGCGAAGAACAGGGCCGCTGCCATGATCATCATGATGATCATGGCAGTCCCCAGGTCGTTGCCCACCAGGATCAGGACGATGACGATGGCTGCCATGGGTATGGCGGGTACCAGCACGTGCTGCCATTTGCCCAGCAGCTTGCCCTTTCGGGCCAGCACCGTGGCCAGCCAGAGGGCAAGGGCCAGTTTGGCCGCCTCGGAGGGCTGGAAGGTGATGCCGCCAAGGTCGATCCAGTTCCGGTTGCCGTTGATCTCGGTGCCCACCACCTGGACCAGGCCCAGGAGCAGGACGGCTGCCCCCACGGCGGGCCAGGCGAGGCGCTTCAGCCAGACAACGTTGATGCGTGAGAGCACGAACATGGTGAAGATGCCGATCGCGGCGAAGACTCCCTGCTTGAGGGCATCGCCATAAGGGGACTTGCCGGCGGCGATTGATTCAACGCTCGAGGCGGAGAGGACCATCATGATGCCAATGGCGGTCAGGGCCAGGGTGGCACCAAGGATGAGGTAGTAGGTGGAGCCGTTCCGGGACTTGCCCGTGCCCTCAAGCGCGGACCAGAACCGGCGGTACAAGGTGCGCAGTTTTGCGCCGGCCGCGGCGGGCTGCCGGATGGCGGTTGAGCCGGGGCGGGGTTTGCCGCCCTTCGGCTTAACACCCTGCTGCCGGGTGGGCGTGCTGACCATTGTTACTCCTCGCCGGTCTGGGCCTGCCCTTCCACCAGCTCGCGGACAGCGTCGATGAAAGTACCACCACGGTGAGCGTAGGAAGAGAACTGATCCATGGAAGCAGCTGCCGGAGCCATGAGCACGGTATCGCCGGATTCGGCGAGCCGGGCCGCAGACGCAACGGCCCCGGACATCACCTGTTCTCCATTGCCGGGGGTACCGGCAGTGGTGCCGCCGGGCGCCGAAGCAGTCTCCACTCCTTCAGTGTCACCTGCCCCCGGTTCGATCACCGGGACATCCGGCGCGTGTCGCTGGAGGGCTTCGCGGAGGTGCGACGTGTCTGTTCCGATCAGGACCACGGCCTTGAGCCGCGCTGCGTGATCCCGCACCAGGTCGTCATAGCTCACGCCTTTTGAGAGGCCGCCGGCAATCCAGACCACGTTGCTGAAAGCTGACAGTGATGCCGACGCGGCATGGGGGTTGGTGGCTTTGGAGTCGTTGACCCACAGGACACCGTTCAGGCGGGCCACAGGCTGGATGCGGTGGTCGCCGGGCACGTAGTCCAGGATGCCCTGGCGCACAGCCTTAGGCTCCACGCCGTACGCGCGCACCAGGCCGGCCGCGGCAAGGGCGTTGGCCACCATGTGGCGCGGGGCCAGCGGTCCAAGGTCGGCCATGGAGGCGAGTTCGGCTGCGCTGTCCTTGCGTTCTTCGATGAACGCCCGGTCCACGAGCAGCCCTTCCACCACTCCGAGCATGCTGATGGCCGGCGTCAGCGTGGTGAAGCCAACGGCACGGCAGCCCTCCACCACGTCGGCGTTTTCCACCATGCGTTCGGTTTCCACCTGCTCGGCGTTGTAGATGCAGGCTTTTTGGGTCCGCTCGTAGACCTTCGCCTTGTCGGCCAGGTAGGAATCATAGGAGCCGTGCCAGTCAACGTGGTCTTCGGCCACGTTGAGGCAAACGCTGGCAACAGGCGACACCGATTCCGCCCAGTGCAGCTGGAAGCTGGAAAGTTCCACCGCGAAGACGTCGTACTCCACGGGATCCCGAAGGGCATCAAGGATGGGGGTGCCCACGTTGCCCACAGCGATGGCTTTGAGTCCTGCGGCCCGCAGCATCGATTCCGTGAGTCCCACCGTGGTGGTCTTGCCGTTGGTGCCGGTGATGGCCAGCCAGTCGGCCGTCTTCCGGCCTTCCCTGATCCGCACGCGCCAGGCAAGTTCGACGTCGCCCCACACCGGGATGTGCTTCCGTGCCGCGGCCGCCAGGAGGGCCTGGTCTGGGCGCCACCCGGGCGAGGTCACGATCAGTTCCGGCAGTTCGCCGTCGATCCGTGGGAGGTGGGTCACCGCGTCAGGGCCCAGCAGGACATCGGCGGCGCCGACGATTTTCAGGGTGTCGGCGTGTGCACGTGCGGTGTCGCTGGTGGCGGCGTCCACCACCACGACGCGGGCGCCGAGCTCGATCAGGGTGTCCGCGGCCGCGAAGCCGGAGACGCCGATGCCCGTCACGGCGACGCGCAGGCCGGCCCAGTCGGAGTCCCAGGAGACAAGGTTTGCCAGGCGGGGGGAAACGGTCACAGCAGTACAACCCATTCAGCGTAGAAGATGCCCAGGCCAACGGCGACGAAGAGTCCGCCAAGGATCCAGAACCGGACGACGACGGTCACTTCGGCCCAGCCCTTCAACTCAAAGTGGTGCTGCAGCGGCGCCATCTTGAACACACGTTTACCGCCGGTTGCCTTGAAGTAGCCCACCTGGATGATGACGGACAGCGTGATCAGCACAAAGAGGCCACCCACGATGCCCAGCAGCAGTTCGGTGCGGGACAGGATGGCGAATCCGGCTACGGCGCCGCCGATGGCCAGCGACCCCGTGTCGCCCATGAAGATCTTCGCCGGGGAGGTGTTCCACCAGAGGAACCCCACCAGGGCGGCGCTGAGGATGGCCGCCAGAAGGGCGAGGTCCAGCGGGTCCCTGACGAGGTAGCAGCCGCTGCCGGCCTCCCGGGGGGAACCGCAGGCCTGGTTGCTCTGCCAGATGCCCATAAGGGTGTAGGCGCCGAAGACCATGATGGAGGCACCGGCGGCAAGGCCGTCCAATCCGTCGGTCAGGTTCACCCCGTTCGTGGCTGCGGTGACGATCAGGTTGGACCAGATGACGAACAGAATCGCGCCGAGGACGGTGCCGCCAAAGGCGAGGTCGAGCCAGGGCAGGTCGCGGACCAGGGAAATCTTTGTCGACGCCGGCGTCAGCCCGGCGCTGTTGGGGAAGTTCAATGCCAGGATGGCGAAGACGATGCCGACGGCCGCCTGGAGGATGAGCTTGGCTTTGGCGTTCAGGCCCAAACTCCGCTGCCGGGAGATCTTGATGAAGTCGTCCAGGAAACCCACCAGGCCCATACCCACCATGAGGAACAGCAGGATGAGTGCTGAGGCCGAGGGGCCGGGTGAGTCGGGGTTCATCATCAGCATGATGAGGTGGGTGAGTCCGTAACTCAGCAGTACTGCGGCCACCACGACGGTGCCGCCCATGGTGGGCGTCCCGCGCTTGGTGTGGTGGGAGGTGGGGCCGTCGTCACGGATGAACTGGCCGTAGCCGCGGTGCACCAGCAGGCGGATGAACAGCGGGGTGCCCACCAGGGCAAAGAGCAGGGCCAGGCCTGCGCCGATCAATAGAGCAATCACAGCAGAGTGCTCCTTTCGTCGGCAGGGGTGGGGGCTGGGGGTAATGCTATCCGATCGCCCAAATGGCGGAGTCCAACGCTGTTGGAGGACTTGAACAGCACCAGGTCGCCCGGCTCGAGTTCTGCGTCCAGGACGTCGTAGGCCTCATCGAGCGTCTCCGCGAAGAGGCATTCGTCGCCCCAGGATCCCTCCTGCACGGCGGAGACGTAGAGGGCCCTCGCTTCCCGGCCCACTACCAGCAGCCGCGAGATGTTGAGGCGGACAACCTGGGTGCCTACGGCGGTGTGCTCGCGGATGGAGTCCTCACCGAGTTCCAGCATGGCCCCCAGCACGGCCCAGGTGCGCCGTCCCCGGCCAAGGTCGGCCAGGGTGCGAAGGGCTGCCCGCATTGATTCGGGGTTGGCGTTGTAGGCATCGTTGATGATGGTGACGCCGTCGTGCCGCTCGGTACGCTCCATGCGCCAGCGGCTGGCTGCTGCCTGGTTGCTCAGTGACTCCGCGATGTGGTCTCCGGGCACGCCTGCGGCCCAGGCCGCTGCGGCGGCTGCCAGCAGGTTCCCCATGTGGTGGGCTCCGATGAGCCTGCTGCTCACGTGGCGGGGAGGGGCGCCGTCGGGAAGTTGGAGATCGAATTCGGGGCTGCCCCCGGCGTTGGTGTCGGCATTCAGGGCCTGCACCTGGGCGTCCTGCCGGCCTTCCGCGGAAAATCCGAGGACCGTGGCCTCGGTGCGGCTGCGCATGGCCGCGACGCGTTCGTCGTCGAGGTTGATGATGGCCGTTCCCTGGGCGGTCAGGCCTTCAACCATTTCGCCCTTGGCCAGCGCGATGTTCCCGACTCCCCCGAACTCGCCGGCGTGTGCGGTGCCCACTGCCAGGACAACTCCGATGTCCGGCTTGACCATCTCCGCAAGGTAGCGGATGTGGCCAATGCCGGTGGCCCCCATTTCAATGACCAGGTAGCGGGTATCAGTGCCCGCCCGGAAGACCGTGAGCGGGACGCCCACCTCGCCGTTGTAGGAGCCCTGGGGCGCCACGGTGTTGCCCTGCGTTGCCAGGACTCCGGCCAGCAGGTCCTTGGTGGTGGTCTTGCCGGCTGAACCGGTGATGCCCACAACCGTCAGCTGGCTTCCCGCTTCTGCACGGGCGGCACGGATGCGGCGGACGGCTTCGGCGGCGAGGGCTCCCATCGCCAGGACGGCGTCGGGAACCATGATGGAGGGGTAGGCGGTGCCGTCGGGGCCGGGTACGGGGCGCTCGACAAGTGCCAGGACCGCACCGGCAGCGAACGCTGCGTCAATGAAATCGTGGCCGTCGGCGTGCTCGCCCGGCTTCGCGACGTAAAGCGAACCCTGGATGGCTTCGCGTGAATCCGTCACCACCGAGAGGGGCGTAATTCCGGGATCGGCGTCCAGGCGCCCGCTGGTGATTTCGGCGATTTCCGCCGCAGTAAATGCAATCATCTCGGTCTAGGACTCTATCCGGTCGTCTTGGAGAACGTTGAATCCCCTGGCTGTCAAGGCGGTGCGCAGTTCAACCCTGTCGTCCAGGGCGAGGTTAACGCCCTTCACTTCCTGCCATACCTCGTGGCCGCGTCCCGCGACGAGAATGCTGTCCTGGGGGCGTGCCAGGGCCACGGCATGCCGGATGGCTTCCTCCCGCGGGAAGACCTCCAGCACTTCGGCGCCCAGGGACTCCGTCTCCACGGCATCACGCGCCCCGGCCAGCACGTCGGCGCGGATCGCTGCCGCGTCCTCGTCGTGCGGGTCGTCGTCGGTAATGATTACGGTGTCTGCGAGCCGGGCAGCGATGGCACCCATTGCGGGGCGTTTGCCCTGGTCCCGCTGTCCCGTGGCACCGAAAACGACGATCAGGCGCGAGTCCGGTTCCGGGGATTTGACGGCTTCCAGCGCCCTGGCCAGGGCGTCGGTGTTGTGCGCAAAGTCCACCACGGCAGCAGGCCGGTCGGAGATCAGCTGCATGCGTCCGGGCACGGCGACGGTGAAGGGGTCGGCGTGGTCCAGGGCCGCCTGCAGGTCGGAGAGTCCGACGCCGGACGCCAGCACCATGAGCACGGCCAGGGCAGCGTTCGCGACGTTGAAGCTGCCGGGCAGTCCGGTGTGGACGTCCAGGACGGCGCCGTCCGGACCCGCGAGGGTGAAGCTGGTCCCGAGGCCACGCGGCGAGGCCGAGGTAACGGTCCAGTCCGCCGGGCCCGAGCCGCTGGTGCTGAGGGTGGTGACCGGCACCTGGGCGCTGCCGGCCAGCCGCCGGCCCCATTCGTCGTCGACCGTTACTACTGCCTGCCGGGCACGCCCTGGAGTGAAAAGCTCTGCCTTGGTGGCGAAGTACTCCTCCATGGTGTTGTGCAGGTCCAGGTGGTCCTGGGTCAGGTTGGTGAACCCGGCCACGTCGAAGACAAGTCCGTCCACCCGCTGGTAGGAGATGGCATGCGAGGACACTTCCATGGCCGCGGCGTCGAGCCCCCGTTCGTGCATGAGGGCGATGAGGCCGTGGACATCGGTCGATTCCGGCGTCGTGAGAAGGCTGGGAATCGCCTGCCCGCCGGCCAGGATCTCGATTGTCCCGATCAGCCCGGTCTGCCGGCCCAGGGCACGCAGCAGCGAGGTGACGAAGTAGGTGGTGGTGGTCTTCCCGTTGGTGCCGGTCACGCCGAAAAGCTGCAGCGGGCGGCCGTCCGCGGACTGGCTGCGGTAGATCATGGAAGAGAGTGGCCCCACCTCGTTGCGGGGTTTCGCGACGACGAGCACGGGAACCGGCGTGTCCGCGGACAGGGCAAGCAGGCGCGCACCGGCGTCGTCCGTCAGGACGGCCACCGCCCCGGCGCCGATGGCGTCCCTGGCAAAGTCAGCGCCGTGCCTGCTGGCGCCCGGCAACGCCACATACAGGTCGCCGGGCTCGACGGTGCGGGAGTTGAGGGATATGCCTGTGATTTCCACGTCAGCAGCAGGAGCGGGCACGGCTACGCCAAGGGCCTGCCCGACGGCGGCCAGCGGGACGGGTGCGACGGCTTCAGGCCGGAAGCGGCCTGCGCTTTCATCCCGGGCAGCATCGCTGCCGGGCGTGGTGAACTCTGACAAGGGAATCTCCGATGGTGCTAGTGCGTGCCCGGCATGGTTCGGCCCGGGCACTGTGATGCGCTGTATGCTGCTGGTACTTCCGGCCTGGAACAGCCGCTATTTGGCGTACTGGGGCATCCTGGCCGGCTCGCCGGTTGAAGGCTGGACGTTGTAGGTCCGCAGCGTCTGGCTCATAACGGAGCGGAACACCGGTCCGTTGGTGATGCCGTAGATGCTGCCCTTCGGCCGCTGGAGCACCACCTCCACAATAAACCGCGGATCATCCATCGGCGCCATTCCCACGATGGAGGCCGTGTAGCCGCAGTAGCCGGACTTGCCGTCGTCGCAGGGCGATTCGGACGTACCCGTCTTGGCTCCTACGCGGTAGCCGTCGATGCCCGCGTCCTTGATTTCGCCCTCGGTGACGGCGCTTTCCAGGATGTCCTGGACCTGCTGGGCCGTGCTGTCCGAAACGACCTGCCGGGAGGGCTGCGCCGGTACCTTCTCCTCAGTCCCGTCCGGGGAAATGTAGGAGTCGATCAGCCGTGGCTGCAGCATCACGCCGTTGTTCGCGATGCTCTGGTAGGCACGGACCGTCTGGAGGGTGGACTGCGAAACGCCCTGCCCGAACAGGACGGTGTACTGCTGGCGCCCGTCCCACTGGTCCGGGGGCGAGAGGATGCCGGATGCCGTTGCGGGAAGTCCGATGTCCGGCGCCTCGCCAATGCCGAACTTCTTCAGCCAGTCGTAGCGCTGTTCCTTGCTCAGCCGCTGGCCGGCCATCACGGTTCCGGTGTTCATGGAGTACCCGATGATTCCCGCCAGCGTCCGTTCCTCGGTGCCGTGCGTAAACGCATCGCTGAACGTCTGGCCGTCCACGGTGTAGGTGGGCGGAATGGTGAACGTGTCCAGTGGCTTGGCGAGGCCTTCATCGATGACAGCCGCGGCGGTCATCATCTTCTCCACCGAGCCGGGCTCATACGCTGCGGTCACGGAGCGGACGCCGCGGTCCTTCGCTGCCACCAGCCCGGGGTTGTTGGGATCCGGGGAGTTGGTGTCCGCCAGGGCAAGCAGGTTGCCGGTCTTGGCGTCCATGACGATGATGACGCCCCATTCGGCGCTCAGTTTGTCCGCCTGGCTCTGGATGGCCTGCTGGGCAAAGTACTGCAGGTCCGAATTGAGGGTGAGTTTGACGTCCTTGCCGTTCTGGGGCGGGGTCAGCTCGTCAAGGCCCACGGGGATGCGGAGCCCGTCCGCGCCGATCTCGAACAGGCGCTTGCCGTCCGTTCCCTTCAGCTTGTCGTCCTGTGTCTGCTCAATGCCGGCCAGCCCGGTGGTCCCGTCCTGGAGGAATCCCACCACTCCCCCAGCGACCGCACCGTTAGGGTAGACGCGCTTGCTCACGCCTTCGGCCACAATGCCCGGGACCCGCAGCTTGGAGATACGGTCCTCAACGTCGGGCTTCACGTCCTTGGCCACGATGTAATACGGCTGCTGCCCGGTGACGGCGTCCCTGACCGCATTGGTGTCCATGCCCAGGGCCGAGGCGAGTTCGGAGATTGCCTGGTCGCGGCTGACATCCACCAGCTTTTCGTGGCCGTCGGTTTGTTCCAGCCGCTTGTAGGAGTCGGTTTTCGTGTTGACGCGCTGGTCAACCACGATGTTGTAGCGGATCACGCTGTTGGCCAGGACGGTGCCGCGCGAGTCCAGGATGCTGCCCCGCTCGGCCGGCAGGATGGCGGACGTCATCCGGCTGTTCAGGGCTGCTTCGGCCATGCCGCCGACGTCGAGCCCCTGGACCAGGAACAGCTTTCCGCCCACCACCAGCAGGAGTGTGAGCATGATGCCCAGCCCCAGCCGCAAGCGCTTCGTGGCGTTGGGTACCTTGCTTTTTCCTGCCGTGCCGGTCGTCTTCGCCACCGTGTATTTCCTTGCTGCTCGACGCTGCTGCCTTACCTGCCTGCCGGCCTACTGGCCGGGGACCTTCTGCTGCGGCGCCGGAACGGAGCCGCCGTGAAGTTCGGGGGCCGGCTTCGCCGCAGCTGCTGCGGCCTGTGCTGCTGCAGCCGCCTGGGCCGCAGCTGCCTGGGCGGCATCCGCGGAGGGAGCCGCGGCAGCAGCGGCGCCGGCGGCCGGCGCGGCGGCCTTGTCACCGGCTGCCCCCTTGGCGTCCGCGCTCTTCGCCGGCGGCACGATCAGCTGCCCTGCCACGGCGGGCGACGGGATGACTGCTCCTGTTGCCGCGCCCTTGACCGCGGGGGTGGCCTTTCCTGTGACTGACAGCGTCGACAGGTCGATCTGGCCCTTCACGGTCGACGCCACCATTCCCAGCTCCGTGGCCTTGGCCGCGAGGTTCTGCGGGGCCTCGTAGCTCTGCACCTGCTGGGTGAGATCCTGGTTTGCCTTGGTCAGCGAGCTCTGCTTGGCACGCAGCTCCACCAGCTGGTACTGCGCGGTGGACACCGAGATGTTCAGGACCAGCACCGCAACCAGCGCCACTGCGAGCATGGCAAAGCACAGCACGACGAAAGGGGCACGCCGTTTCCGCGGGGCCGAGCGGACCACGGAGAGCGGTGTGCGCGCTTTTTGTCCCCCGCCGGGTTTGCCTGCCTGCCTCGTATCGGGCGCCGAGCTGCCGGAAACAACGGGAAAGTTCTTGACGGCGGCGGTGCTCATGCAGCTCTCCTGGCTCTGATTCGTTCTGCCGCGCGGAGCCTGGCGGAGGCGGCGCGCGGGTTTTCGGCGATTTCGACGGCGGTGGGCACCTCAGTGCCTTTGGTCAGGGTCTTGAGTTCGGGCTTGTGTTCTTCCAGCTCCACCGGGAAACCAAGGGGGGCCGAAGACTTGGAGCGGGACTGGAAAACACCTTTGACGATCTTGTCCTCCAGTGAGTGGTAGGACATGACCACGATGCGGCCGCCGAGGGCCAGTGAATCGACGGCGGCAGGAACTGCCCGTTCCAGGACGTCGAGCTCTTCGTTGACCTCGATCCGCAAAGCCTGGAAGGTCCTTTTGGCGGGATGTCCACCGGACTTCGCAGCGGACGCCGGAACCACGGAACGGATCTGTTCCACCAGTTCGCCGGTGGTAGTGAAGGGCTTGGCCGCACGCGCTGAGACGATCCTGTTGGCGATCCGCCCGGCAAACTTTTCCTCGCCCCACTTGCGGATGATCCGGACCAAGTCCTCTTCGCTGTACGTATTGACCACGTCCGCGGCGGTTTGGCCCCGGCTGGTATCCATGCGCATGTCCAGCGGCGCGTCGAAAGAGTAGGCGAAGCCGCGCTCACGCTCGTCCAGCTGCAGGGACGAGACACCCAGGTCCATGAGGATTCCGTGGGCTTCGGCCACGCCGAGGTCTGCCAGGACATCCTGGATCTCGTCATACACGGCGTGCACCAGGTCAGTCCGGGCGGCGAACGGAGCAAGCCGTTCCCCCGCGAGGGCCAGCGCTTCCTCGTCCCGGTCGATGCCGATGAGGTGGAGGTCGGGAAACCTCTGCAGCATGGCCTCCGAGTGCCCGCCCATGCCCAGGGTGGTGTCGACGGCAACGGGGGTCTCGCCGCGCAGCCGTGCCGCTTCGAATCCCGGTGCCAACAAGTTGATGCACCGGTCGCGAAGGACCGGTACATGGCGTTCGGACGTGGGCTTGGGTTGATCGGTCATGCCTGGTCCTTTCCCGCCGTCGTTGTCCCCTGGATGCTTCTGGGATCAGATCCCCATCCGCGCCTACCGTTCCGCCCGCCTGGCTCCGGGGAAGGTGAGCCAGGTTGGCAGCCGATGGGCCGGCTGGAGATCTCATCCAAGAAACCTCTGCCGCCCGTTCCGGAATTCAGAGAATGCCCGGAATGGGATCGTCAGTTTCGGAAAAGGCCGTCTCCTTCTCCGCGAGGTATTCATTCCAAGCCTGGGCGTCCCAGATCTCGGCGCGGGTACCGGCGCCGATGACGGCAAGTTCCCTTCCGAGTCCTGCATACTCCCGGAGCGCCGGTGGAATGGTCACGCGCCCCTGCTTGTCAGGTACCTCGTCAGAGGCTCCAGAAAGAAAGACGCGGATGTAGTCACGTGCCTGCTTGGAGGAGATTGGAGCCTCCCGCATCTGCTCGTGGACCCGCGCAAATTCCTTCTCGCTGAAGACGTAGATGCAACGCTCCTGGCCCCTTGTAAGCACCAAGCCGCTGGCAAGCTCCTCGCGGAACTTAGCGGGGAGAATGATCCGTCCCTTTTCATCCAGACGCGGCGAGTGAGTGCCCAGAAACACTGGCCCACCGCCTGTCCGCCGTCAGGAACTGCACATCCCCTATGTTGCAACCACCCTCTTATGTCCTCCACATTACTCCACTTTCCACCACAGTCAACGCAAAACGTGCCGTTGCGGCCCCCAAATATGGGAATAGTCCCTTGAAATGCCGCGGATTGGATGCGGTGGTGGGAAGTGGAGGAAATTTCGGCCTCCGCGGCGCCGGTTGAATTCGGCCAGCCGGCGGGAGCCCCGGAATTTGCGGGGAATTGCCGATTTAAATAGGAAAAGACCCGCCGGAGCGGGTCTTTTCCTGCGGCCCCCTGTTGCGGGGGGAGCGAAATGGAGGAGCCTGGAGCCGGATAGCGGCCGGGCTTCCGTAGTGCCTAGGGTTCACCCCTGCGGCGCTCGTCCCACCGCTCTTCAAGGCTGCTCATAAACGAACTCCTTTGTTTGCCGGGCTTTCCCCCGCCGGCCTTGGACCCGGCTTTGCCACGGGAACTGCGCATGGTGGCGAAGTAAACGCCCCCGCCCATGACCACGAAGCCCAGCACTCCCACAAAGATGTTCTGGAGGGTGACCCCGACCAGAAGCAGGAAGACGCCGGCCAACGCGCCGAGAACCCCAATGACCACATGCCTGGTTGACCATGAACGCCCCGGGTCCGAACCCATGGAGTTCGCAAATTTCGGGTCGTCCTCGTGAAGCTGCTTTTCAAGCTGCTCAAGCAGCTTCTGTTCGTGCTCCGACAGCGGCATCACGACCTCCTTTTGTAGGCCAACGTCCGGGCTGATCCCAGCCATAACTTCTACTCCGATGAACGCCTGCTGTTGCTGGAAAGTTCCCGCTTGGCCAGCCATTGCCAAAACGGGAACCCAGCATACAGTCGCGGGAGCGGAAGCATGTCCAAGAGGGTCCGGCAGTAAGTCCATTCACTCGAAACTATGTACCTCTAAGGATAGATTGTTGAGGGCTGATCTGAAAGACGGCAATGACTTCGGCGGACCCCGTCAGGCGGGCCGTTGCGTGCTGTCCCCCGGCCGGTTTTCCGGCTCCATCAGGCGGGCCGGAAGGACCGATTTGTTGCCGAATTTGCGCGCCACCTCGTCCAGTGCCTGCTCGGCCGCGCGCCAGTTGTCATCCCTGCGGTCAATGCTCAGCTGGAGCGAGGTCCGGGCCGTTTCCTCGAGCTGCTCGGCCCTGACCCCCACCAACCGGACGGCCATGGCCCTGGTCCCGACTGACTCCAGGAGCTGGAGTGCCACCGCGTAGATCAATTGGGCGCTGTCCACTGGTGTCTGGACGGTCCTGCTCCTGGTGATCGTGGAAAAGTCGGCGAACCGCAGCTTCAGTGCCACGGTCCGGGCAACCATCCCGGAACTCCGCAGACGGCCCGCGGTCCGGTGCGAAAGCCGCAGCAGTTCCCGGCGAAGGAGGGCGTCGTCGTCGGTATCCGTGGCAAAGGTCTCTTCCGCTCCGATGCTCTTTTCCAGCCGCACCGGCGTGACGGGACGGGGATCGATGCCCCAGGCAAGCTGGTGAACGTGCTCCCCCGTAGCGCCCAGGACCTTCTTCAGCGACGACACCGGGGTTGCGGCGACGTCCGCCACGGTGCTGATCCCCATCTTTGCCAGGACCTCTTTGGTCTTGGCACCGACACCCCAGAGCGCACCCACGGGCAAACTGTGCAGGTAGGGCACGGTCTGGTCCGGTCCGATGAGCAGCAGGCCGTCGGGCTTGCACCGGGTGGACGCGATCTTGGCAACGAATTTGGTCTCGGCAATCCCGACCGAGGCGGTGATGCCAAGTTCCGCTGCGACCCGGCGCCGGATCAGCTCGCCAATTCCCCTGGGCGGCCCCAGCCGCCGCAGGGCTCCTGTAACGTCCAGGAAGGCTTCATCGACGCTGAGCGGCTCCACGAGTCCCGTGATGGATTCAAAGATGGCCATCAGCTGCCCGGACACCTCGTAGTAGAGCTTGTGCCGGGGTTCGATCACTACTGCCTGCGGACACATCCGCATGGCCACGGCCATGGGCATCGCGGATTTGACGCCAAAGGCCCGGGCTTCGTAGGACCCGGAGAGAACCACGGAGCGCTCCCCCGGGAAGCCGACGATGACGGGCTTGCCGCGAAGTTCGGGGCGCGTGCGCAGCTCCACGGAGACAAAGAAAGCGTCCATGTCTACGTGCATGATGCACGTGCGCCGCCGGGCCGGAGGGCGCGCGGCGGATGCCTGGTTCATACCTGCGGGCCCCACGGCTGCCATCCTATCGGTTCGTGCGGGCTGCCCTTGTTTGTCGGGAGAGCACCGCAGGCTGGCTAAACTGGAGGCTGGTTCCGCCCCCACAACACCAGGAGGAAAGTCGTCGTGACGGCTATTGGATACTTCAAGCCGGCTGGCCTCGCCGCGCTTGCCGCCGCCGGAGCGCTGGTCTTGGCTGCCTGCAGCCAGGCCCCGTCCGGACAAGCCGAGCCTGCCCAATCCGCTTCCGTCGCCGCCACTCAGTCCTCCCTGACAGCCTCGCCGAGCCCCTCGGCGTCGCCCAATACCTCGGCAACCGTTGGCGCCGTGGTGGAAGGCTTTCCGCAGCAGCTCCTCCCGCTGATGACCGGTGCAACGGTGGTGTCCAGCAGCTTTGACAAGGCGTCTTCCCCGTCCACGGCGGCACTCGTGGGAACCGTCAAAGCGCCCACCGCCTCTGTCATCGATTTCTACAGCAAGGTTCTGGAGGGCCAGGGTTTCAAGGCCGTTCCGGGCGACAACGTCGGCGGGGTGGCATCCAAGGATTTCGTCCGCGGTGACAACGAGACTGTTAATCTCTCCGTCGTGGAAGCTGCCGGCGTCTCCACCTTCACCATTGGTGCCAACGTGGCTGCTGAGTCGGTAAAGTGACCGCCGCGGAGCAGTTAAGGAATGAACAGGCCGACTTTGTAGCAGGGGTGGCCGGGGAGCTCACAGGCTTCCTGACGGCACGGCAGTCGGTCATGTCCGGCATTTCCCCCGACATCGAACCCATCATGGGCTCGATCTCCAATTTGGTCACCGGCGGCAAGCGCCTCCGGGCGCTGATGTGCTACTGGGG
>NZ_LR733289.1:2518183-2554643 GCF_902506025.1 Arthrobacter sp. 8AJ
CGGGGCGCAGGCGGCGAGGCGGGGGCCAGCCAGGTCGTCACGGCCGGTGCCGCACTTGAACTGTTCCAGGCGGCCGCCCTGATCCACGATGACATCATCGACCGTTCGGATACGCGGCGGGGCGGTCCCAGCGTGCACCGCCGTTTCAGCCAGCTGCACACTGCGCAGGGCTGGGCGCTGGACAGCGAACGGTTTGGCCAGGCCGCTGCCATCCTTGCGGGCGACCTTTGCCTTTCCTTCAGCGAAGAGGCGTTCACTGACATCGGCGAACGGGCTGCGTCGGGCAGCCGGGCCAGGCTCATCTTCAACCTCATGCGGGCAGAGGTCATGGCCGGCCAGTACCTGGACATCCTGGAAGAAGTAGCAGGTCCGGTCCGGGACCGGGCCGGTGCCGTCGGCAGGGCTCAGTCGATCATCCGGTTCAAGAGTGCCAAGTACTCCACCGAACACCCCCTGGCCCTGGGTGGGGCCCTGGCCGGGGCCACCAATGAGCTGCTCCGGGGATACTCGGCATTTGCCCTCCCGCTGGGCGAAGCGTTCCAGCTCCGCGATGACGTCCTGGGCGTGTTTGGTGATCCGCTGACCACCGGGAAGCCGGCCGGCGACGACCTGCGCGAAGGAAAGCGGACGGTTTTGGTGGCACTCGCCCTGGACCAGGCTTCGCCGGAAGAGTCGGCATTCATCGATGCCAGCCTGGGCAGCCCGGATCTGTCAGACGCTGACATCCTGGAGATCCGGCGGATCATCGAGGACTCCGGAGCGCTCCAGGCCACCGAAGTCCTCATCAATGAATTCGGCTCGGCAGCCTTCGATGCACTTGACGGGCTTGAACTGGAAGAGTTGCCCAAAACCGCCCTCCGGAGGCTGGCCGAAGCGACGGTCAGCCGAGCCTCCTGAAGCGGGCTGTTACCAGGCCAGGGTTTGGGCCCTGCGCCTGATTTCCGTCTTGCGGCCCTCACGCAGGGCATCGATGGGGCGGCCACGCAGTGACTCGTCTTGCGTAAACAGCCACACAATAAGGTCCTCGTCTGAATAGCCGGCGTCCGCCAGCACCACGATGGTTCCCTTAAGGCTGTCTACTACCTGGCCGTCCTGGATGAACTCCGCGGGTACCGAGCGGATTTTCCGGTCCCCCACGCGCAAAGCCGCCAGGGAACGCTCGTCAATAAGGCTGTGCACCTTGGTGATTGATACATCCAACAAACGGGCGACGTCGGGCAGCGGCAACCACTCGCCCACCAGGTTTTCTACATTACTCACGGATCAAGGTTGCCACGCCGCCCACCCCGGCGCCTAGTCGGCGCATTTCATTCCGCCCCTGGCCTGCGGACACTCCCAAAAAGAAGCTATTACCCGAATTTCCAAAATTCTTGTGCTATCCGCAAATTCATGAGAGATTCACACACATCACAGTTGTAACACTAATAACTTGAGTCACAGTAGTATCAAGATTGACAGCGGCATCCCCGTCCGCGTCCGCACCCGCAGTTGAGAAGAGGATTCTTTCCGATGACGATGTCCCGCTCGCCCAAGCAGCCCCCCAAGCCGAGTCTGCCGATGATTGCCGCCACCACTGCGGCGCTGCCAGCGGTCGTATTGTCATCTTTGGCCCTCGCCCAGCCGGCGACCGCCCAGCAGCCCGTACGGAACATTCCCAGCAGCCTTGCAGCAGCAATGAAGGCACAGGCTGCAGCGAAAGCGGCCGGCACCGTAATCCCCGCCGCAGTTGTCTCCACCACCATTCCCGCAGCGTTCCAGCCCGCGCAGCCGGCGGCACCCGCCGAGTACACGATCGTCCGTGGGGATACCGTCAGCGGGATCGCCGGCCGGTTCGGCCTGAACACCGGGGACATCCTGAAGCTGAACAACCTGCAGGCCAACACGATTATTTACCCGGGCCAGAAGCTCAAGCTGTCCGGCTCCGCGGAGCCTGCGGCTCCTGCACCCGCCGCTGCACCCGCAGCTCCGGCTCCCGCAGCGCCGGCCCCCGCGGGCGGCGCGACCTACACGGTAAAGCCCGGCGACACCCTTGGTGCCATCGCGGCCAGGCACAACGTCTCCCTCTCGGACGTCTTCGCCTGGAACAACCTCTCCATGCGCTCCATCATCTACCCGGGACAGAAGGTCAAGGTGGGCGGCGGCGATTCCGCGCCCGCCCCCGCAGCCCCGGCTCCCGCCGCACCTGCACCTGCACCGCTGGCAAACACCGCGGCACCGGCAACGGGCTCCTACACCATCAAGGCCGGCGACACGCTCTCCGTCATCGCGTCGCGCCACGGCGTCAAGCTGTCGGACCTGCTCGCCGCGAACAAGCTGGGCATGACCACGGTTATCTACCCGGGCAGCAAGCTGGTGATTCCCGGGGGCTCCGGCCAGGCAGCACAGCCCGCAGCAGCACCCCAGCCCGCAGCCGCTCCCCTGGTGCCCAGTTCTTTCCTGGGGTTCAGCTACCCGGCCGCTGTTGTCAGCTCCGCCAATGAAAACAAGGCCCTGCTGAACGCCTCGCCCGTTCCCTCGCGGGACGAAATGAAGAACATCGTTGCGGACACGGCACGCCGCATGGGCGTGGACCCCTCCCTGGCTTTGGCTTTCGCCTTCCAGGAATCCGGCTTCAACCAGCGCGCCGTGTCGCCCGCCAACGCGATCGGCACCATGCAGGTCATTCCGAGCTCCGGGCAGTGGGCCTCGGACCTGGTTGGGCGGAAGCTGAACCTGCTGGACCCGTACGACAACGCCACGGCCGGGGTAGCCATCATCCGGCAGCTCCTGGCCACCAGCAAGGATCAGGACACCGCCATCGCCGGTTATTACCAGGGCCAGTACTCGGTGAGCAAGAACGGTATGTACGACGACACCAAGGCCTATCTGGCGGCCATCAAGGCGCACCAGAAGAACTTCAGCTGAGCTCCGGCCGCTGACCAATTTCATGATTGCGGGTCCGAACCGTTACCGGTTCGGACCCGTTTTCATTTCAGACGCGTTTTGCTGCGGGATTAGGATCGTAAGGTGCAGGAACACGTGTCAGACCCAGTTGTAGGGACGCTGGTGGACAACCGCTATGCCGTCACCTCCAGGCTCGCCCGTGGCGGGATGTCCACCGTCTACCTGGCCGTGGACCAAAGGCTGGACCGTGAGGTGGCCCTCAAGGTGCTGCATCCCCACCTCGCAGCAGATGAAAACTTCCTGGGCAGGCTGGGCCGTGAGGCCAAGGCCGCCGCCCGCCTGTCCCATCCGCACGTGGTGGGTGTTTTGGACCAGGGAAACGACGGCAACACCGCCTACCTCGTCATGGAATACATCAAGGGCCACACGCTCAGGGACGTCCTCCGCGACCGGGGTGCCCTGCCACCCCGGCTGGCGCTGGCACTGATAGATCCGGTGGTGGAGGGGCTGGGAGCGGCACACGCAGCCGGTTTCATCCACCGCGACGTGAAGCCGGAAAACGTCCTGATCGCCGACGACGGCCGGATCAAGATCGGCGACTTCGGCCTCGCCCGTGCCGTAACCAGCTCAACCAGCACCGGAGCCCTGATCGGGACCGTGGCCTACATCTCGCCGGAGCTGGTCCTCGGCAAGCCGGCGGATGCGCGCAGCGACGTCTACTCGGTGGGCATCATGCTGTACGAAATGCTGACCGGGCGGCAGCCGTTCGAGGGCGAAGTACCCATCCAGGTGGCCTACCAGCACGTCAACGGGATGGTCGGGCCGCCGTCGGACCTGGTCCCCCGGCTGGCCGGCGAAGTGGATGAACTGGTGCAGTGGTGTACCGCCAACGATCCCGAGAACCGGCCCGTGGACGGCAACGCGCTGCTCCAGGAGCTGCGCCACATCCGGACCAACCTCACCGATGCGGAGCTGGACCTGCAGCCGCCGGCAGCGGCCGCCGCTGCGTCGCAGCACGCGACGGAAATTCTGGGCCGCACCAGCAATCCGACAACGCTGCTTCCTCCCTCCCGGCCGGCAGCGCCAGCTTACCCGCCCGGGCTTACGCTGCCCGACGACGACGATGGGGACAGCGGCTGGTCTCCCCCGCCGCCGCGGCTGGGCAAGCGGGCGCAGCGGAAAGCGGACCGGGAAAGCGAGAAGCTCCGCGCGCTGGCCGCCGCAACTCCGGTGCGTACCCTGCGGGAGGGAAATCCGCGCCGCCGCGGCTTCATCTGGGTGGTGGTCCTCATCCTCGCGGCCCTGCTGGCGACGGGCGCGGGCTGGTTCTTCGGCATGGGCCCCGGTGCCGCCGCTGCCGTGCCGGCAGTAGCCAACAAGACAGTGGCACAGGCCCAGCAACTGCTCAACGGGGTGGGCTTCCGCTCCACCACGAGCGACGTCTTCGACGACGACGTGCCCACCGGGCTCGTGGTGGGCAGTGAGCCCGCCGCTGGGACGGAAATCAGGAAGTTCCAGCCCGTCTCATTGCTGGTGTCCAAGGGGCCGCAGCTTTTCCCGTTGCCACCACTTACCGGCGGGACTCTGGACGCGGCGAAGAGCGCCCTGAACGCGGTGGAGATGGCGCTGGGGACGGTCACCGAAAAATTTGATGAGGAAGCAGCTGCCGGTACCGTCCTGTCCCAGGATCCCGCTGCCGGCACCCCTGCCCGGCACGGTACTCCCGTGGGACTTACGGTTTCCAAGGGACCGCAGCCTATTGCCGTTCCGTCGGTCGTCGGTAAGGCCGAGGACGACGCCGTCGCTGCGGTTGAGGCAGCAGGCCTCACTGCCGAGGTAGCCCCCGACCAGGTGTTCGACCGGAACGTTCCGGAGGGCGCCGTGGTCAGCCAGTCCCCGGCCAACGGGACGCTGACCAGGGGCGGCACGGTGACCCTGACCATTTCCAAGGGCCCGAAGATGGTGGCTGTCCCCAGCTTCATCGGCAAGCAGGCCTCGGAGGCACGCAAGGCGCTCGAGGCACTGGGCTTCCAGGTCCGGGTGAACAACATCCTGGGCGGCTTCTTCGGCACCGTGCGGGACCAGTCGCCGGTGGACCGGGAGGTCCCGGAAGGCTCCGTCGTCACCATCACGGTGGTGTAGTCCAGGTGGGCAGGCATAAGCCTGCCCACCCCGGAACCGTTTGGCTTGGTTCCTAGTGCTTGGCGAGCGCGCCGGCCACCAGGAAGGCCATTTCGAGTGACTGCATGTGGTTCAGGCGGGGATCGCAGACCGACTCGTACCGGTCCAGGAACGCATCCTGGTCGATCGGGTCGGCGCCGCCCAGGCACTCGGCGACGTCGTCGCCTGTCATCTCCACGTGCAGGCCGCCCGGTACAGTCCCCAGTCCGTGGTGCACCTCGAAGAACCCGCGCACTTCGTCGATGACGTCGTCGAAGTTCCGGGTCTTGTAACCGTTGGGCGAGGTGACGGTGTTGCCGTGCATGGGGTCGGTGACCCACAGGACCTGCGCCCCGGAGGCGGTGACCTTCTCGACGACGGCCGGCAGCTTTTCGCGGATGTTGCCGGCGCCCATGCGGGTGATGAAGGTGAGGCGGCCGGGCTCGCGGTCCGGGTCGAGCTTGTCGATCAGGCGCAGGGCGTCGTCACCGGTGGTGGACGGGCCCAGCTTCACGCCGATGGGGTTGCGTACCCGCGAGAGGAAGTCGACATGGGCGTGGTCCAGTTCCCGGGTACGCTCGCCGATCCAGAGGAAATGGGCCGAGGTGTCGTACGGGAAGCCGGTGCGGGAGTCGATGCGGGTCAGCGCGCGTTCGTAATCCAAGAGCAGTGCCTCATGGCTTGCGAAGAACTCCACCCGCTTGAGGGCTTCGAAGTCGGCGCCGCAGGAGTCCATGAACTTGATGGCACGGTCAATATCGCGGGCCAGTGATTCGTAACGGGCGTGGGCCGGGTTTTCGGTAAACCCCTTGTTCCACTGGTGCACGGAGCGCAGGTCCGCGAAACCGCCCTGCGTGAAGGCGCGGATGAGGTTCAGGGTGGAGGCCGACGTGTGGTACGCCCGCAGCATGCGCGCGGCGTCGTGGCCGCGCGACTCGGGGGTGAAGTCGTACCCGTTGACGATGTCGCCGCGGTAGGCAGGCAGGGTCACGCCGTCACGTGTTTCGTCATTGGAGGAGCGCGGCTTGGCGAACTGGCCCGCCATGCGGCCCATCTTGATGACCGGCATGGCGGCACCGTAGGTGAGCACCACCGCCATCTGGAGGATGGTTTTCACACGGGCGCTGATCTTGTCGGCCGTGGCAGCCTCGAAGGTCTCGGCGCAGTCGCCGCCCTGCAGGAGGAACGCCTTGCCCTGGGCAGCGGCAGCCAGCCGCTCGCGAAGCACGTCCACTTCGCCTGCAAACACCAGCGGCGGCAGGACCGACAGTTCCTTTACTGAGGCCTCAAAGACATCCCGGTCCTGCCAGCTGGGCTGCTGGGAGATGGGAAGGTCCCGCCAATGGTCCAGTCCGGGATAGTTGGCCGCTCCGCTCTGGGCGGTGCTGGACAGAGAAAAGGCTGGTTTTGCAGATAGCTCAGTCACCCTCTAAGACTAGCGGCAGGGCGGCAGCGCCGGGCACCGGACCGTCACGCTGCCCGCTGTCCCCGTCACAACTGCCGCGGGGCCGCCGGAAGGTTCCGCTATCCCGCGGCCTCTGTGCCGGCGTCGTCCTCCACACCGGGGCGGCCCGGCGCCGGGCCTAACCCGGAGTCCTGGACGAATCCGTCTCCGGAGGCTGCCGGGGCCGCGAGGGGCTCGGCGGCAGCCCGCGGTTCCTCCGGCTTCCCGGCCAGCCGCAGCTTCACCACGGCCGCGTATTCATCCACGTATTCCTGGCCGGAGAGCCGCATCAGCCGGGACATGATCTCGTCCGTGACCTGGCGCTGGACCGTCCGGTCCTCGGCCTGCTCCCGGTACTGGCTGAAATCCAGTGGTTCACCGAAGATCATGCCGATCCTGCGGATGTTGGGCAGGCGCTTGCCGATGGGCTGGACCTTGTCGGTGCCGATCATGGCGACGGGGATCACGGGGACCCCGGCCTGGAGCGCCAGCCGTGCCACGCCTACCTTGCCGCGGTACAACCGTCCGTCGGGGCTTCGCGTGCCCTCCGGGTAGATGCCCAGCAGGCCGCCGGCGCTGAGTACTTCCATCCCTGCGTTCAGGGACGCGGCGGAGGCAGCGCCCCCGGAGCGGTCCATGGGCAACTGGTTGGTGAGGCGGAAGAACGCGGCCGTGAGCCTGCCCTTGATGCCGGTTCCCGTGAAGTACTCCGACTTGGCGAGGAAGACCACAGGGCGCCGCACCATGAGCGGCATGAAGATGGAGTCGGAGAACGACAGGTGGTTGGAGGCGATGATGGCGGCCCCCTGCGCCGGAATGTTGTCCAGGCCCTTGACCCAGGGTCTGAAGAGCAGCTTGATCACCGGACCGAGGAAGATCCTTTTCATGACCCAATAGAACACGTGGTGAACCTCTCCGGAAGGCAGCCCCGGGCCCTGCGTCGGGCCTGGCCAGCGATTCAATGCAACCCTACTCTAGTGAGATTTGGCTGGAACAGTGACACGATGGAGTCATGACTGAAAGCAGCCCCCCGTCCCGTCCGGCCGCTTTCAGTTATCCGGGCCACGGCGCCAACGCCCGCACCGGAGTGGCCATTTGCCACGGTTTCACGGGCAGTCCCCTGAGTATCATGCCGTGGGCACAGCACCTCGCGGACCTCGGATACGCCGTATCCGTCCCGCTTCTGCCGGGGCATGGAACAGACTGGCGCCAGCTCGCGCTGACCGGCTGGCAGGACTGGTACCGCAGCTACGAAAAGGCCCTCCTCGAGCTGGCGGCCCGGACGGATTCCTGTTTTACGGCGGGCCTGTCGATGGGCGGTGCGATTGCCCTCCTCGCAGCATCCCGCCACCAGGTGGCAGGGGTCAGCGTCGTTAACCCGGGCCTGAGCTTCTATGACCGCCGGGTACGGATCATCGGCCTCCTCAAATACTTCCAGCGGACCACGGTCCCCATCCAGGAGGAGCAGACCGGGGCGCCGGCGACGAACGATGGCGATTACTCCCTGACGCCGCTCGCGGCAGTGCATGAGCTCAAGAAACTGTTCGGTGCAACCGTGCGGGCGCTGCCCGGTGTCGACGCCCCGGTCCAGGTCTTCAAGTCGCGTACCGACGCCGTGGTCCCGCCCACATCGCTGGCGCTGCTGCGGAAGGGGTTGGGCCCGAACCTCACCGACGTGGTGGACCTTGCCAGCAGCGGCCATGTGGCTACTCTGGACGTTGACGCGCCCGCGATCTTCGCCAGGTCCGGAGAATTCGTCGCCGCCCACGCCCGCCGTACCAGTCCCTTGGAGACGCCATGACCTCCGGTCCGGACCACAGCCCGTTCACCAGCCCCTTCAGCGACGAAGGATCCCGTACGGGGGTGGTCCTGTCCCACGGCTTCACGGGAAGCCCCCATGGCCTGCGCGCCTGGGCCACGGCGTTCGCCGCAGCCGGTTTCGCCGTCCGCATGCCGCTGTTGCCCGGCCACGGGACCACGTGGCAGGACCTGGCCCGCACCCGTTGGCAGCAGTGGCACGGCGCCCTGGATGACGCCTTCCTGGAGCTGGACGCCGAGTGCGACCAGGTCTTCGCAGCCGGCCTGAGCATGGGCGGGGCGCTGGCCCTGCGCATTGCCGCTACCCGGCCTGTCGCGGGAGTGATCCTGGTGAACCCCGGCCTGGTAATTGATGATCCCCGCGCGCCCTTGGCAGGGATCCTGAAGCTGGTGCTCAAAAGCACCCCCTCCATCGGCAATGACATCCTCAAGGCAGGGATGGATGAGGGTGCTTATGCACGCACACCCGTGGCCGCTGCCCACGAACTGAACAAAATGTTCAGGGACACCGTCCGGCTCCTGCCCAGGGTCACCGCACCCGTGCAGGTCTACCGCTCCACCGTGGACCACGTGGTGTCGGATGCCAGCATGGACGCCCTCCGGCGCGGGCTGACGCACGCTCCGCTGGAAGTGGTGCGGCTGGAGAACAGCTACCACGTCGCGACCCTGGACAACGACGCCGACCGCATCTTTGAGGGGTCTGTTGAGTTCATCCGGCGCGCCCTGCAGGATGCGCCGGCCGGCCCGGCGCGGCCCGGACAGGAGGTCCGCAGTGAACAGGCCTGACTCCGACCAGCCGGACCAGGGCGCCAACCAGGACGACGCCGTCTGGCTGGACCTGGTGGCAAGGCTGGAATCGGACACCGTGGCGATCGTGCCCACCGGTCCGGTGGCTGCTGCGCCGGAACCCCCCGCGCAACCCACGTTCCGCGACTTCGATCCCCTGGGGCTGGCGGGAACTCCTCCCGCCGAAATGTCCGCGGCCGAACGTCAGGCGCGGCCCGCGAATGGCGCGGACGTGCCCGGCGAGGGTCCCAGGGACTATGACGTGGACGACGACGGCGAAGAGTTCGTGCCGGAGGAACCGCCCAGCCTGGCCGGCACCGACCCCCTGACCATGCTCGCCTGGCTCGGGGCCGTCGGCGGACCCGTCGCACTGCTGCTCTCAGCCATGTTCTGGCGGTCAGCGCCCCTGCTGGCCATCGTTGGCATCGTTGCGGTGTTCGTGCTGGCCACGGTGTACCTGATCATGAAGCTGCCCCAGGAAAAGAACGGCGACGACGACGGCGCCAGGGTCTAGCTCCCCGGCGGCCGCACCGCCGTCGTCCTCAGCTGCGGACGCGGCTGCTGACGCGGGAAAGGTCGGCAGCTCCGATGAGCCCCGCGTTGGGGCCCAGGGCCGCCAGCTCGATCCCTGCAGCCGGGCGGAATCCGCGCCCCGTCAGGTTCCGCGCGAAGGCCTTGCGGGCCGGTTCCACCAGCAGGTCGCCCGCTGAGCACAGGCCGCCGCCGATAACGAACAGCCCCGGGTCCAGGGCCGCTGCCAAGTTGGCCAGCCCGAGGCCCAGCCATTCGCCGACCTCCTCGATCAGTTCCCGCGAAGCGGGGTCGCCGGCGAGCGCCAGTTCGGTCACGATGGCTCCGGTGATCGCTTCCGGGTGTCCCCCCACGGCCGCCAGCAGGTCCTGGGCCATCGGTGAGTTGGACCGTGCCAGGAGCCGGGCTTCCCGTCCCAGGGCGTTGCCCGAAGCGTACTGTTCCCAGCAGCCTCGGTTGCCGCATTCGCAGCGGTGGCCGCCCGGCATGATGATCTGGTGGCCAAACTCCCCTGCCACGCCAAAGCGGCCGCGTTCCACCCTGCCGTCCATCACCATGGCGCCGCCGATGCCGGTACCCAGCGTGATGCAGACCAGCCGGTCCTCCCCCTGGCCGGCGCCGAAGCGCCACTCTGCCCATGCTGCGGCATCGGCGTCGTTGGTCAGGAGCACCGGACGGCGGAGGAGCCGCTGGAGGTTGTCACGCAGTGGCTCGTTGCGCCAGGCCAGGTGCGGGCTGAAAAGGACGGTTCCGCCGGCAAGGTCCATCCAGCCGGCTGCGCCGATGCCCACTGACCAGATGCGGTGCCCCCGGCCGAGTTCCTCCACCAGTTCGACAATGACCTGCTCTACTGCCCGCGGGTCCGTTCCGGGGGTTGAGCGGCGGGCCTCGCTGAGGATCCGTCCTTCGGCGTCCACCACGCCGGCAGCGACCTTGGTTCCCCCGATGTCGATTCCGATGGCCAGTCCCTTGCGGCCCAGGCGGAGGTGGCCGCCGGTGCCGCCATGGAGCTGTCCGGCACGGTGGGTGGCGGGACGGCGGCGCCACGGAGCTGGTCTTTTCAGGGGGCCGGCCTGATCGCCGGGCAACGGTCCGTACATAGTCCACCATTCTAGGCGGGCGGAAACATTGTCTTGACATACAGCCCTTCACAGCGCCCATTGACGGCTAAGTTACTCGCCAGTAGGTTTGTGTACTGCACTGTTCCGCCCGGGGTACTAGTCTTTAGGCAAACCCCCTGCGCGGGACTTCAGATATCAAAGGAGCTATAGTGCGCGAATTCAGTGTTCCGCCCCTGGTTGTTGTCCCGCCCGAAACCAACATCACTGACCTGGTGCTGCGGCAGGCGGCCAAGCCCAGCAACCCGGCACTGTTTTCCCGCCTGGACGCCTCGGGTGCGTGGCGCAATGTGTCCGCCACCGAATTCCTGGCCGACGTCAAGGCTTTGGCCAAGGGGCTCATGGCGAGTGGAGTCGGCGCCGGTGACCGTGTGGGCATCATGTCCCGTACCCGCTACGAGTGGTCTCTCGTGGACTTTTCCATCTGGTTCGCAGGAGCGGTCTCGGTCCCCATCTATGAAACCTCCTCCCCTTCCCAGGTGGCCTGGAACCTGGGCGACTCCGGCGCGGTGGCCGCGTTCGGCGAGTCCGCCCAGCACGAGAACGTCATCCGCCAGGCCGTCACCGCCGAAGGCCTGACGGACGTGCAGCACGTGTGGCAGCTTGAGGGCCAGGGCCTGGACAGCCTCCGGGAAGCAGGCCGCGGCGTCAGCGACGAGGACCTCGAGTCCCGCCGCAAAGCTGCGGGACTGCGGGACGTCGCCACCATCATCTACACCTCCGGAACCACGGGACGCCCCAAGGGCTGTGAGCTGACGCACGGCAATTTCGTGGAACTCTCGGACAATGCCCTGGGCATCATCGGCGAAATTGTCCACGAACATGCCAAGACCATCATGTTCCTGCCGCTGGCCCACGTGTTTGCCCGGTACATCTCGGTGCTGGCGATGGCAGCCGGAACCACGGTGGCCCACACCCCGGACATCAAGAACCTCCTGGCGGACCTGCAGAGCTACGAACCGACGTTCATCCTGGCGGTGCCCAGGGTCTTCGAGAAGGTCTACAATTCCGCGCTGACCAAGGCCGAGGACGGCGGCAAGGGTGCCATCTTCCACCGGGCCGCCGAGACTGCCATCGCCTTCTCGAAGGCGCGGCAGGACGGACGGGTGGGACTGGGCCTGAAGCTGCGGCACGCGTTGTTCGACAAGCTGGTCTACGGCAAGCTGCGGGCTGCCATGGGTGGACATGTTGCCCATGCCGTGTCCGGTGGCGGCCCCCTGGGCGAGCGGCTGGGCCACTTCTTCCAGGGCATCGGCCTGCAGGTGCTGGAGGGATACGGACTCACCGAAACCACCGCGCCCATCACGGTGAACACCCCGTCCCGGATCAAGATCGGTTCCGTGGGCAAGCCCCTCCCGGGCAACTCCGTCAAGATTGCCGACGACGGCGAGATCCTGGCCAAGGGAGTCTGCGTCATGCGCGGCTACTACGGGCGGGACGACCTCACCGCGGAGGCGTTCACGGATGGCTGGTTCCATACGGGGGACATTGGCAAGCTGGATGACGACGGTTTCGTCTGGATCACCGGCCGCAAAAAGGAAATCATCGTCACCGCCGGCGGCAAGAACGTCATCCCGGCCCTGCTGGAGGACCAGATCCGTGCCGACGCCCTGGTATCGCAAGTTCTCGTGGTGGGCGACAACAGGCCCTTCATCGGGGCCCTGGTAACCCTGGACCAGGAAGCCCTGCCGGGCTGGCTCCAGCGCCACGGCCTTCCGGCGGACACCACCCTGGAGCAGGCAGCCGCCAATCCAGTGGTGAAGGCAGCAGTGCAGGACCTCATTACCGCGGCAAATTCGTCGGTCTCCCAGGCCGAAGCCATCAAGTCCTTCCGCATCGTCCCGGCCGACTTCACCGAAGCCTCCGGGCACCTCACGCCGTCAATGAAGGTCAAAAGGTCACAGGTCATGAAGGACTTCGAAAGCGTAATCGAGGAAATGTACTCCGCCCCGCGCTCCTGAGGCCGGTAACACGAAAGGGTCCTCCCATGGCGGGAGGACCCTTTCCTGTTCCACGGACCACCCTGGCCGGGCATCGGGTACTACAGTGGTTGCATGGCTGCCAGCCGCAAACCGCTCGATGACCTGCGCGAAACCATCGGACACCTCGCCGATCAGCTCAAGCTGCCCGGCGGTTCGGAGCGCGTGGACGACCTCGTGGGCGATCTCATGGGGGCCAGGCCCGGGCCGGCCCGGCCGCTGTCCGAAGTGCAGGCTGAACTCGACGCGCTGGTCGGACTGGAAACCGTGAAGGAACAGGTGCGGGCCCTCGTCGCACTGCTCCAGGTTCAGGCACGCCGTAAGGCGCACGGCCTGCCGGAGGTTGCCACATCACAGCACCTGGTGTTCCTGGGAAACCCGGGCACGGGCAAAACCACCGTGGCGCGGCTCCTGGCCGAGATGTACCGCGCGGTCGGCCTGCTGCAGAAAGGCCACCTGGTGGAGGTGGACCGTTCGGGCCTGGTGGGGCAGTACGTCGGCCAGACCGCCATCAAGACGGACCGGGTGATCCGGCGCGCGCTGGACGGTGTCCTGTTCATCGATGAGGCCTACGCGCTGGCCCCTGAGGACGGCCGGATGGACTTCGGCCCGGAGGCGATCGAGGTCCTGCTCAAGCGGATGGAGGACCACCGCCACCGCCTGGTGGTGATTGTGGCAGGGTATCCGGCGCTGATGGAGTCCTTCCTGCTCTCGAACCCCGGGCTGCGCTCCCGGTTCGCCCGTGAGATCACCTTCCCCGATTACTCCGTGGACGCGCTCCAGACGATCTTCCACCAGATGCTGGCCCAGCATGAGTACATGCTGGAGCCGGGTGCGGACCAGATGCTGCGCCGCATCTTCACCGGGCTCCATGCGGGCGAAGACTCCGGCAACGCGCGGTTCGCCCGCACGCTGTTCGAGCAGGCACTCAACCGCCAGGCGCTGCGGCTCTCGCTCGACGAGGAACAAAGCCTCGACGCCCTCGATCGTGAAGCCGTCATGACCCTCACCGCGGACGACATCGTCCAGGCCGCGCTGGCCCTCGGCGAGGAGCCGGAGCCTGAACCGGCGCCGGAACCGGAGCAGCCACGCTGGTGGCGCTGGCTGGCCTGACCGGACCACTGCGGCTTTGCACTGTTCCCGGGATGGCGGGCTTTCCTTCTCCACGCAAAACTGCTCCCCGAAGGCCGGAACTGAATTCATCAGTCCAACTTCCGGGGAGCCGTTCACGAGCGGGAGGACCCTTTCGCCGTCTCCGGTGAAGCCTACTGGTCGATGACCAGCAGCAGGTCTCCGCCCTGGACCTGTTCCACGGCGGAGATGGCGAGGCGGGACACCTTGCCGGCTACCGGCGTCGTAATGGACGCTTCCATCTTCATTGCCTCGATGGTGGCCACGGTGTCTCCGGCCTTGACCGTCTCCCCTGGCTTGACGGTGACGGTGACGGCACCTGCGAAGGGGGCGGCCACCTGGCCGGGCTGCGCGGGATCGGCTTTCTCAGCGGCCTTGACGTTGCTCACCACGGAACGGTCGCGCACCACCACGGGACGGGACTGGCCGTTCAGCGTGCACATGACGGTACGCATGCCCTTCTCGTCCGGCTCCGACACGGCCTCCAGGGAGGCGATCAACCGTACGCCGCGTTCCAGCTGGATTTCGTGCTCGGTGCCGCGCTGGAGGCCGTAGAGGTAATCACGGGTATCCAGCACCGAGATGTTCCCGTATGTCTCCACGCTCTTCAGGTAGTCCTTGGTGGGCCCGTCGAAAAGCAGCCGGTTCAGTGTGTGCTGCCGGGTCTTGGAGTCGGACTTGAGCGCTGCGCTGTCCTCGGCGCTGAGCTCGACGTCGCGGACCTTGACGCTCCTGCCCTGCAGGGCCTTGGTGCGGAAGGGTTCCGGCCAGCCTCCGGGAGGATCGCCGAGCTCGCCGGACAGGAAGCCGATGACGGAATCGGGGATGTCGTAGTTCTGCGGGTTGGCCTCGAAGTCGGCGGGGTCCGCGTTGAGTCCCACCAGGTGCAGGGCGAGGTCGCCCACCACCTTGGAGGACGGCGTCACCTTGACCAGGTGGCCAAGGATCCGGTCCGCTGCCGTGTACATGTCCTCGATCGCTTCGAACCGCTCCCCCAGGCCCAGGGCCATGGCCTGCTGGCGCAGGTTGGAGAGCTGCCCGCCGGGAATCTCGTGCTTGTACACCCGGCCGGTGGGGCCGGGCAGGCCGGACTCGAACGGCGCGTAGACGCGGCGGACGGCCTCCCAGTACGGCTCGAGCGAGCTGACGGCGTCCAGGCTGAGGCCGGTGTCCCGGGGCGTGTGGGCCAGCGCAGCAACAAGGGCCGACGCCGACACCTGGCTGGTGGTGCCGGCCAGGGATGCGGAAGCCACGTCCACGGCATCCACACCGGCGTCGACAGCCGCCAGGAGCGTAGCCAGCTGGCCGCCTGCGGTGTCGTGGGTGTGCAGGTGGACGGGCAGGTCGAAGCGTTCACGCAGCGCCGCGACGAGCTTGGCGGCGGCAGCGGGCCGAAGCAGCCCGGCCATGTCCTTGATGGCCAGGATGTGGGCTCCGGCGTCGACAATCTTCTGCGCCAGCCCCAGGTAGTAGTCCAGGGTGTAAAGCTTCTCTTCCGGGTCCAGCATGTCGCCGGTGTAGCAAAGCGCCACCTCTGCGACGGCGGTGCCGGTGGCCCGGACCGCGCGGATGGCAGGAGCCATCTGGTTGACGTCGTTCAGGGCGTCGAAGATGCGGAAGATGTCAATGCCCGTAGCGGCAGCCTCGTTGACGAAAGCTTCGGTCACTTCTTCGGGGTAAGGGGTGTAGCCCACGGTGTTGCGGCCGCGCAGCAGCATCTGGATGCAGACGTTGGGCATGGCCTTGCGCAGTGCAGCGAGCCGGTCCCAGGGGTCCTCGCCCAGGAAGCGCAGTGCCACGTCATAGGTGGCGCCGCCCCAGGCCTCGACGGACAGCAACTGCGGCATGAGGGCCGTAACGGCGGGGCCGGCGGCGACGAGGTCGCGGGTGCGGACACGCGTGGCCAGCAGGGACTGGTGCGCGTCACGGAAGGTGGTGTCGGTGACGGCAACGGCATTCTGCCCGCGCAGTGCCTTCGCGAAGCCTTCCGGGCCCAGCTCAAGAAGCTTCTGGCGTGAACCGGGTCCTGCCTGCATGTCCTTGACGTCGGGCAGCTTGTGGGCCGGGTCCGAATGCACGGCCCGGTCGCCGTTGGGCTTGTTGACGGTGACGTCGGCCAGCCAGGTCAGGAGCTTGGTGCCGCGGTCGGCCGAGACGCGGGCCTTGAGCAGCTCCGGGCGCTGGTCGATGAAGTTCGTGGCCACATCCCCAGCGATGAAGTCCGGGTCATCCAGCACAGCCTGGAGGAAGGGGATGTTCGTGGAGACGCCGCGGATGCGGAACTCCGCAAGTGCGCGGCGGGCGCGGGCAACCGCGGCGGGGTAATCCCTGCCGCGGCAGGTGAGCTTGACCAGCATGGAGTCGAAGTGGGGGCTGATCTCGGCACCGGAGTAGACCGTGCCGCCGTCCAGGCGGACACCGGCACCGCCTGCCGAACGGTATCCGGTGATCTTTCCGACGTCGGGGCGGAACCCGTTGGCGGGGTCCTCGGTGGTGATGCGGCTCTGGAGGGCGGCGCCGCGAAGCCGGACGGTGTCCTGGGAGAGGCCAAGATCGGCCAGCGTCTCTCCGGAGGCAATCCGCATCTGGGCCTGGACCAGGTCCACGTCCGTGACTTCCTCGGTGACCGTGTGCTCCACCTGGATGCGCGGGTTCATTTCGATGAAGACGTGCTGGCCCGCCCGCTCGCCCTCCGTGTCAACCAGGAATTCGACGGTACCGGCGTTGACGTAGTTCAGTGCCTTGGCGAACTTCACGGCATCCCGGTACAGGGCCTGGCGGATGCCCTCATCAAGGTTGGGCGCGGGGGCGATCTCGATGACCTTCTGGTGCCGCCGCTGGATGGAGCAGTCGCGCTCGAAGAGGTGCATGACGTTGCCCTCGGCGTCCGCGAGGATCTGCACTTCGATGTGCCGCGGGCGGAGGACCGCCTGCTCCAGGAACATGGTGGGATCACCGAACGCAGCATCGGCTTCGCGCATGGCTGACTTCAGGGCTTCCGGCAGTGCCTCGCGGGTGTCCACCCGCCGCATGCCGCGGCCACCGCCGCCGGCGACAGCCTTGGCGAAAATGGGGAATCCGATCTCATCGGCGGCGGCCAGGAGCTCGTCCAGGTCTTTGGACGGCTCGCTGGACTTCAGGACCGGCACCCCGGCCTCCCGGGCCGCCTTCAGGGCCGCCACCTTGTTGCCGGCGAGCTCAAGCACTTCGGCGGGCGGACCCACGAAAGTGATGCCGGCTTCCTTTGCCGCTCGTGCCAGTTCCGGGTTCTCGGAGAGGAAACCGTAGCCCGGGTAGATGGCGTCTGCGCCGGACTCCTTCGCGACGCGCACCACTTCCGCCACGTCCAGGTATGCGCGGACGGGATGTCCTTCCTCGCCAATCAGGTAGGCCTCGTCCGCTTTCTGGCGGTGGATCGAGTTACGGTCCTCTTGGGGAAAAACGGCAACGGTCTTAGCGCCCAGCTCGTAGCCGGCGCGGAAGGCCCTGATCGCGATTTCGCCGCGGTTGGCCACCAGAACTTTGGAAAACATACTTCTCCTGCATCATTGCGGGTGGATCGATGAGTGGTCACAGTGTCTAGGACCTGCAAGGACAAACACAAATCTTTGTGGCCACGGTCACAGATTTTCCCGTCATGTCCCGAACGCTTTCAGCCTGGCTGGCGGAAACCGCCCCGGCAGCACAGTCGGTGCCATGCCGACGCCCGATAAAGCAGGATTCGCCGACGCATCAACATATGATGAGTAGGGCGGCAGGACCGTCCGGCTTCGGCTCTGCCGAGGCAAACATTACCCCCAACACGGCATCCGGCGTTAGGTTTTGGTCTCTCAAGTGCAAGTAGTCAGCATCAGCAGCCTCAAGGGTGGAGTCGGCAAGACTTCCGTCACCACAGGATTGGCGTCTGCGGCGCTGGCCGCAGGAGTACGCACGCTGGTGGTGGACCTGGATCCGCACGCCGACGCCACCACCGCCCTAGGCGTGCAGCCGGGTGACCAGCTGGATATCGGCAGGATGCTGAAGAGCCCGCGCCGGGCGAAGCTGGCTGAGAACGTGGTGCGGAGCAGCTGGGCCGACCGCGCCCCCTCCAACGGTTCCAGGCCCGCCGTCCTGGATGTCGCCGTCGGCTCCGCCTACACCGGTATCTACGACCGGCCGGACCTTGGCCGCCGCGATCTCCGGCGGCTTTCCGCCGTGCTCGCCGGCGCCGCGGACTACCAGCTGGTCCTGGTCGACTGCCCGCCCTCGCTCAATGGCCTGACGCGCATGGCCTGGGCGGCCAGTGACAAAGTGGCCCTGGTGGCCGAGCCGGGCCTGTTCTCTGTTGCCGGTACCGAACGCACCATGCGGGCCATCCAGCTGTTCAAGCAGGAGTTTGCGCCCAATCTTTCGCCGGCAGGGATCGTTGCCAACCGGGTCCGGAGCGGTTCCTCCGAGCACACCTACCGGCTTGCGGAGATGGAGTCCATGTTCGGCGAACTCCTGCTGAGCCCGCGCATTCCTGAGCAGGCCAACTGGCAGCAGATCCAGGGCGCAGCCCACCCCGTCCACCATTGGCCGGGTGATTCGGCAAAGTCCGCGGCCGGTTTGTTTGACGACCTGCTGTCCAACCTGATGACGGCCGGCAGCGGTCTCCGCAGCCGCGCCCGCTGACCGGGACGTTCCGCAGGCCGCAGAAACCACAGCGCTTAAACGAATAAGGGGCCGCCCTCCAGCTGGAGGGCGGCCCCTTATTCGTATGGCTGCGGGTGGGTTAGCTGATCTTCCGCGCTGCCCGGCGCTTGCTCAGTTCGTCGTCCGGAAAGGACTGTTCGGCGGCGTGCTCGCTGGGCAGCGATGCAAGGCTGCCCTCGACCTCGCGCCATACGCGTCCCACTGCGATGCCGAACACGCCCTGGCCGCCCTGCACCAGGTCAATGACCTCATCGGCGGAGGTGCACTCGTAGACGCTGGCACCGTCGCTCATGAGCGTGATCTGTGCCAGGTCCTCAACGCCGCGCTCCCGCAGGTGTTCCACGGCGGTGCGGATCTGCTGGAGGGAAACTCCGGTGTCCAGGAGCCTTTTGACCACTTTGAGGACCAGGATGTCGCGGAATCCGTAGAGCCGCTGCGAGCCTGAACCGGCGGCGCCGCGGACGGCCGGTTCGACGAGTCCGGTGCGGGCCCAGTAATCGAGCTGGCGGTAGGTGATGCCTGCGGCCTTGCAGGCAGTGGGGCCACGGTAGCCGGCGTCTTCATCCAGTACCGGCAGGTCTTCGGTGAACAGGAGGCCTTGGGCACCACTCACGGGCACAGCAACACCAGCCGTGGGCTGTTTAAGCCCGCCTGCTTCGCCTTTGGGACTCACCTGGATCCTCCTTGTCGTACGCTCCCCCGGAACTGATACAGCATCCTTGGCATGAAGACCATGGGTGTAATTTCTCCGCGGGGCGCACTTTCCAGTGTGACTTGCGCGGCTGCCGTAAGCAAGGGAACTTGATACTTCGACGTTAGGCCCGGCGGGTCCCGAGGTCAAAGACCTCGGGGGCTTCGAAGAGGCGTGTCGAAACTTTCAGCCTTAACTTTAACCTTAACGTGACCTTAGCCGTCGAAGTCCTCTGGTTCCACGTCGTCCAGGAATTCACGGAAACGCCGCAGTTCGCGCTCCTCGTCCACGGTGGGGCCCGGCTCGGCGTCTTCCCCCTCGTCGTGCTCTGTAATGCGGACGCCTGCCTCGTCCATTACGGAATCGGCACACCAGATCCGGCACTTGGCGCGCAGCGCAACCGCCAGCGCGTCCGAGGCGCGCGAGCTCACAGTGGTGCCGTTCTCGAACTGCAGCTGCCCGTAGAAGATGTTGTCCTCCACGGCCACGATGTTGACGCTGACCACGGAGTGGCCCAGCGACTCCACCACGTCCACCAGGAGATCGTGGGTCATGGGCCGGGGCGGGACCACGCCCTGCTGGGCCAGGGCGATGGCGCTGGCTTCCGGGGTGCCAATCCAAATGGGAACGTGGCGTTCGCCGTGCATCTCTTTGAGCAGGACCAGCGGCTGGTTGGAAGGCAGTTCGATGCGAACGCCTACAATCTCGACTTCGATCATCAGATGTCCATGCGTGAGATGTGGTCCTGCACCAGGGCCCGGTGCAAGGTGAGGCAAAGATCGCTGATCTCGCGGGCCGCCTCTGCCGCGCGTGCCTGGGATGCCGAGTCCTTGCGTGAGGCAAGTGGCGCGACAGCGCGTTCCACCAGGCCGAATTCCCGTTCGGCTGCTGCCTGGAAGGGCCTCAGGTGCCGTGGTTCCAGGCCGTGGCTTTCCAGCTGGACGCAGGCGCGGGCCACCTGGAGGGCGTGCTCGTCGAACTGGCCGTTGCTGTGGCTGATGAGGCCGAAGCTCAGGAGCGACTGCAGGAGCGGTACGCTGGCGCCGGACTCGGTACGGAGCTGCTCCTCGCTCAGCTTGCGGCCACGGTTTTGCAGTTCGGCGGCCAGTTCATCGGAGACAATGCGGGGGGAAACCACGACGCCGGGCGGCAGGTTCTCCGGCCGCTCTCCCCTGTCGATGGCGTCAAGGTAGTCCTTGATCACCTTCAGGGGCAGGTACTGGTCCCGCTGCAGGGCCAGCACGAACCGCAGCCGCTCCACGTCGCCATCCGAGTACTGCCGGTAGCCAGCGGGGGTGCGCCGCGGGTTGATCAGCCCTTTTTCCTCCAGGAAGCGGATCTTCGACGCGGTCATGCCCGGGAAGTCGGCGCTCAGCTGGGCGAGGACTTCACCAATGTTCAGGACCTGGGGGCCCCGGCGTTCCGGTTGTGCCATTGCCACAGGCAGCGGTCCCCGGTTCAGCTGCGGCCTGCAGCCGTGGCAGGGCTCAGGTAGAAGGTGAGGCGGAACTTGCCGATCTGGACTTCGCTGCCGGACTTCAGCTCCACGCTGTCCACGCGGTCATGGTTGACGTACGTGCCATTGAGGCTGTTCTTGTCCACCACTTCGAAGCTGCGGGCGGTGCGCCGGAACTCCACGTGGCGCCGCGATACCGTGACGTCGTCCAGGAAGATGTCGGCGTCGGGGTGGCGCCCCGCGGTGGTCACATCCGAATCCAGGAGGAACCGGGCACCGGCGTTCGGGCCGCTGTGGGCAACGAGCAGCGCCGAGCCGGCAGGCAGGGCCTCCACCGAGTTGCGCTCTTCCGAGGACAGCTTGGGCGCGATGATGGGTTCGTCAGTGACGGGGGTGAGATGGATCGAGGTGGTCTCCGACGACCTAGCCGCACCCGTGCCGTATTCCCCATCGGCAGGGTTGTGTCTGTGGCCAGCCATGGATTCCTCCTCTTAGACGTTGCGGGCACTCAACCCGCAACCAACGGTTAGTCTCCGGTCCTGTCCGGCAGGTCCGGCGCCGGCTCCCGATCCGGGCTCTGACGTGCGCAGACGCCATGCCCGCGACGCGGGGCCGGACCGGAAATACCGGTTAGCTTTAGCCTACCTGTTGTTCGTACTCGGATGCACTGAGCAAAGACTCAACGGCGTCAGGTTCGGCCAGTTTGATCTCGATGAGCCAGCCGTCGCCGTAGGGATCGGTGTTGATCAGGGCCGAATCGCTGTCCAGGGAGTCGTTGCGTGCCACGACTTCGCCGGAAACGGGTGCGTAGATGTCGCTCACGCTCTTGGTGGACTCAACCTCACCCACCACTTCGTTTGCCGTAATCTTCGTGCCGACCTCGGGCATCTGGGCGTAGACGACGTCTCCGAGCGCGTCCTGGGCAAAATCCGTGATTCCCACGCGGACCACGCCGTCGGCATTCGGGGCGGTAACCCACTCGTGTTCGGCGGTGTAGGACAGGTCTTCGGGAATGTTGCTCATGGGGGGCCTTTCATCGGGGTACGCGCCAATGTCACAAGGGGCCCGGAAATCGGGCCGCCGCTGAAAGTATAGGCATAACTGCCGGGGCCGGCACGGGCCTTTCTGACAAGATGGAACCCATGAGTGCAAGCACCGGTGCAGCATCTTTGGGGAAGGTGGGGTAGGCCATGCCGGAACTGCCGGAAGTCGCAGGCCTGGCCGCGTTCCTTGATGAACAGCTGCGTGGCTGCGTGGTCACCAAGCTGCAGGTTGTCTCCTTTGCCGTGCTCAAGACGGCCGATCCTCCCTATAACGCGGTCGAGGGCCGCACCGTATCCGGCGTCCGGCGGTTCGGAAAATTCATCAGCATCGATACCGGCGGCATTTCCCTGGTGTTCCATCTGGCACGGGCCGGCTGGGTGCGCTTCACGGACTCCCCCGCCGACAGCCAGCTCCGGATGGGCAAGGGCCTCATCGCGGTCCGGGGCGCTTTCTCCGGGCCGGATGGTCCGCGCGGGCTGGACCTGACGGAAGCGGGTACCAAGAAGAGCCTGGCGGTCTACGTGGTGCGTGATCCGCAGGAGGTGCCGGGCATCGCCTCGCTGGGCCCGGACCCCTTCACGGAGGCGTTCGACGCCGGCATGCTGGCTGAGATCCTGGCCGGCAGTTCGCAGCAGATCAAGGGCCTCCTGCGCAGCCAGAGCGTCATCGCGGGGATCGGCAACGCGTACAGCGACGAGATCCTGCACGCGGCCCGCATCTCGCCCTTCGCCATCGCGAAGTCACTGGACCGGGAGACCGTACAGGTGCTGCACGACGCCATCCACAGCGTACTGGGCGCAGCGCTGGCGGAAGCGGCCGGCAAGCCGCCCAAGGATCTCAAGGACGTCAAACGCAGCCATATGCGGGTCCACGCCCGTGCCGGCCAACCCTGCCCGGTCTGCGGCGACACCGTCCGTGAGGTGTCGTTTGCGGATACCGCACTGCAGTACTGCCCCACCTGCCAGACCAAGGGCAAGATCCTGGCTGACCGGCGCACGTCCAAGTTCCTGAAGTAGGAAGATCAGGCACCCGGGGCGTTGCACGGCCTGCCCGGGCAGATTCGGGACTTCCGGTCCTGCCCGGGCACGCCCCCGGGGCGTAGCGTCTTGATCAAGGCTCGCATGTCTCGGTCAGTACGAAGGGGTCACAATGCGCCGGTCCCGACCCGCCGTCCTCGGAATGGCCTTGGCCCTCGCCCTCGGCGGTGGCCTCGGGGGTACGGCTCTGGGTCCGCCCGCGGCCACGGCGTCAGCGGCAGCCTCGGAGCGGAGCCTTCCGGCGTCGGCAGCGGTCCAGCAGGTTGGCGACGACGCGATCGTCCAGCACTATGAGCAGCTCGGCGGCGGCGCATCGTTTCTCGGAGCGCCCGTCGGCAGCCCGTACGACATCGCTGGGGGCCGCGCCCAAAACTACGCCGGCGGCACCATCTACTGGAGCCCCGCCACCGGAGCCCACGAAATACACGGCTCAATCGGCGGACACTACGCAGAACTCGGCGGCCCGGCCGGCTTCCTCGGCTTCCCCCTCACCGACGAAACCGCCACCCCAGACGGAGTTGGCAGGTTCAACCACTTCGCCGGGGGCTCGATGTACTGGAGCCCCGCCACCGGAGCCCACGAGGTGCATGGAGCCATCCGCGCCCAGTGGACGGCACTCGGTTGGGAGCACAGCAGGCTCGGCTACCCGACCAGCGACGAGTATGGCATCACGGGCGGCCGCCGCAGCGACTTCCAGCACGGTTCGATCCTGTGGCATGAGGCCAGCAGCAGGATTGAGGTCATCTACACCAGCATCCCATCAGCGCTCCTGGGCGTGGACCTCGAGCGGATTCCGACCACGCAGAAGGTTGTCGCACTCACGTTCGACGCCGGCGCCAACGACGCCGGCCTGCGATCGATCCTCAGCACCCTCACAGCCAACGGGGTCCCCGGCACATTCTTCCTCACCGGAAACTGGGTCAACCAGTTCCCCTCCGACCCGGCCCTGATCTACAACGCGGGGAATCGAATCGGCAACCACTCCATGACCCACCCGGACTTCACCACCCTGACCGACGCCCAGATCGCGGCCGAGATCGGTGGCGCGCAGAGGGCCATCGAGGCCGCAGGAGGCGACCCGCTCCCGTTCTTCCGCTTCCCGTTCGGCGCCCGCGATTCGCGCACGATCGCCGACGTCAACGGCGCCGGCTACGCGGCGGTCCGGTGGACCGTCGACACCCTTGGCTGGCAAGGCACTATGAACGGAACACGCGGCCCGGACTTTATCGTCCAGCGCGTCATGGCTTCCGCGCAGCCCGGTGAGATCGTCCTGATGCACCTCGGCTCGAACCCGGACGACGGCTCAACGCTCGACGCAGCGGCCCTCCCCCAGGTGATCTCCCAGCTCCGGGCGGCCGGCTACGGCTTCGTCACCCTCGACGCGGCCCTCGGCTGACTGTCCACCATGCCCTGCACCACCCAGGACACCCCCAACCGGACAATTCACCCCCGGCTCCCGGGGTGATTTGTCCACGTGAGGGTGCGCAGCCGGGAATGACCATGAAACCCAAAAAAGCGGAAAGCGCCGGAGAAATTCTCCGGCGCTTTCCGCTTTTTGGTCGGGCTGACAGGATTTGAACCTGCGACCCCTTGACCCCCAGTCAAGTGCGCTACCAAGCTGCGCTACAGCCCGCTGGTTCCGCCGTTCTCCGCTGAACTCAAATCCGAAGATCTTCATCAGCAGTCCGGCCGAACCACCTAGAAGAGCTTACACGATCCGGAGGGGTGCCAGTGACACTTTCCGGTGATCAGTCCCAAGGTGTGTCGCAATTAACGCTTGCGGCCACGCTTCTCGCGGACGCGCATGCTCACCTCGATGGGCGTGCCCTCGAATCCGAAGGTCTCGCGCAGGCGCCGCGTGATGAAGCGGCGGTACCCGGGATCCAGGAACCCGGTGGTGAACAGCACGAACTTCGGCGGACGGCTGGAGGCCTGGGTGCCGAAGAGGATGCGGGGCTGCTTGCCGCCGCGGACCGGGTGCGGATGTGCGGCAACGAGCTCGCCCAGGAAGGCGTTGAGGCGCCCGGTGGGGATGCGCCGGTCCCAGTTCTCCAGTGCCAGGTCCAGGGCCGGGACCAGGCGGTCCTTGTGCCAGCCGGTCTTTGCCGAGATGTTGACCCGGGGGGCCCAGTCAACGTGTGCCAGGTCCTGTTCGATTTCGCGCTCCAGGTAGCGGCGGCGTTCGTCGTCGAGCAGGTCCCACTTGTTGAAGGCCAGGACAAGGGCGCGGCCGGACTCGATGGCCAGCTGGAGGATGCGGACGTCCTGTTCGCTGAGGACCTCGTCCACGGCGAGGAGCACGACGGCGACCTCCGCCTTCTCGAGCGCGGCCTGCGTCCGGAGCGAGGCATAGTAGTCCGCGCCCTGTGCCATGTGCTGGCGGCGGCGGATGCCGGCGGTGTCCACGAAGCGCCAGGTGCGGCCGCCGAGTTCGATGAATTCGTCCACCGGATCACGGGTGGTGCCGGCGGTGTTGTCCACCACCACGCGTTCGGATCCGGCGAGCTTGTTCAGCAGCGAGGACTTGCCCACGTTCGGGCGGCCGATCAGGGCGATACGCCGCGGACCGCCGGAGCGTTCCACGCCTTCAACGGTGGAAAACTCGGGCAGGACATCCATGACGTGGTCCAGGAGGTCGGCCACCCCGCGGCCATGCAGGGCCGACACCGGGTAGGGCTCGCCGAAGCCAAGGCCCCAGAGTGCTGCGCTGTCCGCTTCCTGGGCAAAGTCGTCCACTTTGTTGGCCACCATGATGACCGGCTTCTTGCTGCGGCGCAGCATCTTCATGACGCCCTCGTCCGTGGCGGTGGCGCCGACGGCGGAGTCCACCACGAACAGGACGGCGTCAGCGAGTTCCACGGCCATCTCGGCCTGCTCCGCGACCCTGGCGTGGATGCCGCGGGCGTCGTGTTCCCATCCCCCGGTGTCCACCAGGGTGAAGTTGCGTCCGTTCCAGTTCGCGGAGTACATCACGCGGTCGCGGGTTACGCCGGGAGTATCCTCCACGACCGCTTCGCGGCGGCCCAGGATACGGTTCACCAGGGTGGACTTGCCCACGTTCGGACGTCCGATAATGGCCAGGACGGGGTCCAGCTTGAGGGGACCTTCGAGGTCCTCGTCGCCGTACTCGCCGCTCAGCAGGGCGGCGTCGTCCTCGTCCAGCTCGTAGTCCTCCAGGCCGGCCCGGAGGGAGGCGGCGCGGAGCTCGGCCTCGTCGTCCCCAATCGCCGCCAGGCGCTCTGCAACCTGGTCGGTGCCGGTGGGGGTGTATTCGTCGTCGGCGCCGGAGTGCCCGGAAGCCTGGGTGGTGTCGCTCATTGCACTGTCCTTAGTGGTCATCTGCCGGCGTCCCCGGCTACTGCTGTCAAGTCTTTGTGGTCAGCGAAGGGCAGGGTCTGCCCGCTGAGTTGGATGGTGTCCTGGACGTGCCCTGCCAGCGCTGCACGGATGTCCTGCGCGGCCCTGTCCATTGAAGCACGGCCGGTTTCCCCGGCCCTGCGGGCCAGGGTCAGGGCTGACCCGAAGCTGACGTGGAAGCGCCGACCGGGCCGTGGGACGAAGTCCAGGTGCTCATCGCCCTGGCGGGTGCCCAGGATGGCTACCGGCACCACGGGGGCTCCGGAATTCAGCGCCAGCCAGGCCACGCCCCCGTTGATGTCCGCGGCTGCGCCGCTCCCCCGGGTCCCTTCCGGAAGAATCCCTACGCAGCGCCCGGCGTCGAGCACGTCCTTGCAGCGCTGCAGCGCTGCTCGGTCACCGCGGCGGTCCACGGGCAGCTGCCCGGACGCGGTGAGCACGCGGCCCAGGAAACCTTTGAACATCTCCTGCTTCACCAGGATGTGCATCGGCCGCGGCGCGGCGCCAAACATCACCGGCCCGTCAAGGAAGCTGATGTGGTTGCCTGCGAAGATCACCGGTCCGCCGGTGGGGACATTGGTCCTGCCGGTCACGGTGGTCCGGTAGACCAGGTGGTCAAGGATCCAGCCCACCGGCCTGCTCCATGCCGTGGTCAGCCCGGACGGCAGGCCGGCCCCGGCGTCAGTCACGGTTCAGGACCTTGGTGACGATGACGAGGGCGGCATCCACGGTCTGTTCGAAGTCGAGGTCCGAGGAGTCCAGCGTCACCACCCCGGAAGCGGCTTGCGTGAAGTTCACCACGGTGGAGTCCTTGGCATCGCGGTGCGTGACCTGGGCTGCCAGTTGCTCGGCGTTCTGGGTACCGCCCAGCTGGATGCCACGCCGGCGCAGGCGGGCTTCCTCGCTGGCGGTGAGGAGCATGCGCACCTCGGCCCCGGGCGCGACGACGGTGGTGATGTCCCTGCCTTCCACCACCATCCGGCGGTGGTGCTTTTCGATCAGGTCCCGCTGCCGCCGGATCAGTTCGGTCCGGGCGCCCAAGGTGGTGGCGACGGCACTGACGGCGGAGGAGATGGCCGGCTCACGGATGGCGTCCGTGACGTCCACGCCGCCCACCCGGACATATTCCTCCATGGGACTGGTGCTCAGTTCCAGGACGAAGTCCCTGGATGCCTGCTCCACCGCCGCGCCGTCCTCAAGGTCGATGCCTTCAGTCACGCAGTACCAGGTCAGGGCACGGTACATGGCGCCGGTGTCCAGGTAGGCCAGCCGGAGCCTGCGCGCAACTTCCTTGCTCACGCTGGATTTTCCGGAGCCTGAAGGCCCATCGATGGCAACCACCAGCGGCCGGCCGATGCGCAGGGCGCGCATGGATTCGAGGAGTTCCTGTGTCATTACTGAAGTACCCGCCATCCGCGGTCGTTGAGAGCTTCGATCAAGTGGTCGTGCTTGTTCGGCAACACGGAGATTTCCACCATACCCACGTTTTGGCCTGACGAGTGGTCAAGCCGCATGTCCTCCAGGTTGACGCCGATCTCCCCGATCTCGGTGAGCAGCCGGGCGATCTGGCCAGGCTTGTCATCCACCAGGACGGTAAGCCATGCGTAAGCCTGCGGCGGACCACCGTGTTTCCCGGGGATCCGCGCCTGGCCGGCGTTGCCCTCGCTGATCAGCTGCGCGAGGTCCAGCCGGGCCCCGGGTGCGGTGGGGTTCTCCAGGGTTCCAATCAACCGGTTCAGGTCGTCCCGGACACCGTAGAGGATCTCTACCACCTTGTCCGCGTTGCCGCCGAGGATCTGGACCCACAGGGTGGGGTCGCTGGCCGCGATCCTGGTGACGTCACGCAGTCCGTTGCCTGCCAGGGACAACGCGTGCAGAGGAGTTCCCTGCAGCCGGCTGGCCAGCAGTGAGGACATCACCTGGGGCAGGTGCGAGACCAGTGCCACGGCTTCGTCGTGTTCGTCCGCCGTGAACTGGGAGACGACGGCCCCCAGGTCCGAGGCGAGCGAGCGGGCCACCTGCAGAGCGGCACCGGACGTTTCCTCGGAGGGGCAGAGCACCCAGGGCATGGACGTGAAGAGCTCGCCGCGCGCCGCTACGGGGCCGGACTTTTCCCGGCCCGCCATGGGGTGGGTCCCCACGTAGCGGGACAGGTCGACGCCCGATTCCCGCAGCCGGGCCAGGATGTCCGCCTTCACGCTGGCGATGTCGATGACCACAGCGTCCGGGTAGTTGGACAGCGCGGCAAGGACGACGTCGGCCGTGACGTCCGGCGGGGCGGCCACCACCACCAGCTGCGGCGCTGCATCGCCCAGTTCCGACAGCGGGCGGCCGGCACCGATGTCCACGGCCACCGCCTGGTTGGTGGGCGACGGGTCCGAGAGGAACACGGGTACGCCGCGCCCCCGCAGGCCCAGCCCAATGCTGGTGCCCAGCAGCCCGGTGCCAATGACCACCACCGGGCCATCCAGGTGGCCGCGGCCCTGGCTTTTGAACGCGGACATGCCTCAGAGCCCTACGGATGCCAGCAGGTGGCCGACTTCCTGCTTGCCCAGGTTGCGGATGCTGCCCTGGCGCTGGTCGCCGAGCCCGATGGGGCCCACCTTGACGCGGACCAGACGCTGGACCGGGAAGCCGACAGCGTCGAACAGGCGCCGGACAATGCGGTTCTTGCCGGAGTGGAGCACAACCTCAATCAGCACGTGGCCCGGGGTGGAGTCCACCAGGCGGAAGGAGTCAACGGAAGCGAAGCCGTCCTCCAGCTCGACGCCGGCCTTCAACTGGGCGCCGACGCCCTGCGGGAACGGTCCGCGCACCTGCACCAGGTAGGTCTTGGGAACCTCGTAGGAGGGGTGGGTGAGCCGGTTGGCGAGTTCGCCGTCGTTGGTCAGCAGCAGCAGGCCTTCGGTGGCGACGTCGAGCCGGCCAACGTGGAAGAGGCGTTCGCCGGTGTTCTTGTTGTTCTTCAGGAAGTCGCTGATGCAGGGCCGGCCCTCGGGGTCCTCCATGGTGGACACCACGCCCTTGGGCTTGTTGAACACCATGTAGACCAGGTTTTCGTCCAGCTGGATCCGCAGGCCGTCGACGTGGATCACGGCAGTCTTGGGGTCTACGCGGACACCGAGTTCGGTGACTACCTGGCCGTCAACTTCGACACGGCCCTCGGCGATCATCTCTTCGCAGACGCGCCGGGAGGCGACTCCTGCGGAGGCCATCACCTTCTGGAGGCGCACGCCGTCGGCATCGTGGAGTTCGGACTGGGGAACGTTGCCCCGGGGACCCTTCTTCCGTGCAGGCTTGCGGACCGGCCCCAGGTTCTGGCCAAAGCGTTCGCTGCCGAAAGCACGGGAAGCGGCTGCTCCGGGAGCGCCCGTTCGCGGCTTGGGCTTGAGCGCACCGGGGGTTCCGGGGGCTTTCCCGGCACCGGGCTTGCGGGCCGCGGGCTTGCGCGACGACGGCTTGGCACCCCTGGCGGGCTCAGCTCCGCGTCCCTGCTGGTCCCCCGCGAGGTCGGGGTCGATGAAGCGCTCTTCGCGCGGCTTGGGCGCGCGGTGCGGGCGGTCCCCGCCGAATCCCGAGGATCGCTTGCCTGCTCCGCCGCGGGAGCCCCCGCTGAAGCTGCCGCCCTGTGCCGGGTTGCGCTGTGAACTGTTGCGTTCGTTCCCGCCGCGTCCCGAACCGTTACGTGGTGAACCCTGGCGTCCCGCCTGTGTCATGACCCGTCCTTCAAATGTGTTTTGGCCGGCTGAGATGTCCAAAGACAACCTTAGCCAGCCGCGCAGACTTCGTCTGCCCTGATAAATAACCGTGCTGGATGGACTGTTGCGGGCAGGGGTGTCCTGCCTACATCGTCCCGGCGTCGTAGAACTCTGCGATCCCGTCGAGCCCCGGAAGGTGCGGCGACAGTTGGGGCAGGTCCTCCACTGAACCGATTCCCATCCGTTCGAGGAAATACGAGGTAGTCCGGTAGAGGATTGCGCCGGACTCGGGATCTGTTCCCGCGTCCTCGATCAGCCCGCGCTGGGCCAGCGTCCGTACGACAGAGTCAACATTGACCCCGCGAATTGCAGACACGCGCGCCCGGGAAACGGGCTGGCGGTACGCGATGACCGCCAGTGTTTCCAACGCCGCCTGGGTGAGCCTGGCAGTCTGCCCCTCAAGCACGTACTTGCCCACAATGTCGGCAAATTCCGTGCGGGAGTAGATGCGCCAGCCACCGGCGATGCTCCGCAATTCAAAACCCCGGGGACTGGAACCGATACCAGCGCTGCTGGCACTCTCCACCTCCGGGGCTTTAACAGTATAGCCGTTATAATCGCGCTGCAGTTCTGCCAGCAGCGAGCGGACCGAGTCCACCGTCAGCCCCACCCCTGCCGCCAGCTCCTCCTCCGTGGCCGGTTCGTCCAAAACCATGAGGACGGCTTCCAGGGCAGCCTTGGCGCCGCCGGGAAGGTCGGCGAAGGCGGGGCCGTGGCCGGCGTCGTCCTGCCACTGCGTCTGCTGCGGCTGCGTATCCTCCTGCGGGTTCACAGTTGCTCCTCGAATTCTTCGCTTAGGTTTTCCGCCGACCAGTCCCGGCGGTCGGCCGTCCAGTGGATGGCAAGGTCCGCCAGCGGGGAGAGCTGGTCGAACGAGACAGCCCGGTCCCGGAACAACTCCAGCAGGGCCAGAAACCGGGCCACCACCACCAGGGTGGACTCGGCGTCGGCAATCAGGGAACGGAACGTCAGGGGTGACTCCTGCTGGAGCCTGAGGCCCAGCACTTCGGCCTGCTCCTTGACGCTGACATTGCCGCCGTGCAGGTGGCCGAGGGCAACCTGTGGTGGCTGCGCCGGCGCCTTGGGCCGGAGCGCGGCTTCTGCCAGTGCAGCGAACTGCCGGGGCGTATGTTTCCAGACGAGCTCGGGGAGCATGGCTGCGAAATGTTCCTCGAGCGCCACCTGCCGTGGAAAGCGGCGGCCTTCCTGATGCAGGGTTTCACCCATGATGCCTGCCACCTGCTTGAAGGCCTTGTACTGGAGCAGCCGGGCAAACAGGAGGTCCCGCGCCTCCAGCAGGGCGATGTCCTCGTCATCCTCGACTTCTCCGGCCGGGAGGAGCCGTGCTGCCTTGAGGTCAAGCAGGGTGGCGGCAATCACCAGGAACTCGCTGGCCTCGTCCAGGGCCCATTCTTCGCCGAGCTCCTGCAGCTTGCGGATGTACTTGATGAACTCATCGGTGACCGTGGCGATGGCAACTTCGGTGATGTCCAGCTGATGCTTGGCGATCAGTCCCAGGAGGAGGTCGAACGGACCCGTGAAGTTGGCCAGCCGCACCTCGAAGCCGGGTTTGGTCTCGGCCACGGCGTGCTTAGGGTGCGCCGCCGCGGGAGATCAGCTCCTTGGCCAGCCGGCGGTAGGCGTCAGCACCCACATGGTTTCCGGCGTAGCTGGTGATGGGCTCCGCAGCCACGGTGGCATCCGCGAACTTGATGGAGCGCTTGATGACGGTTTCAAAGACTTTGTCACCGAACGCCTCCACCAGCCGGGTGATCACTTCGCGGCTGTGCAGCGTGCGTGCGTCGTACATGGTGGCCAGCACGCCGTCCACCTGCAGCCGCGGGTTCAGCCTGTCCTGGACCTTGTCGATGGTCTCAACGAGGAGGGCCACGGCGCGGAGCGCAAAGAACTCGCAAATGAGCGGGATGATGACGCCGTGGGCCGCGGTGAGGGCGTTGACGGTCAGGAGGCCCAGGGACGGCTGGCAGTCGATGAGGACGACGTCGTAGTCGTCTTCGACCTTCTTCAGCGCGCGGTCCAGGACCTGTTCGCGCGCCACCTCGTTCACCAGCTGCACTTCCGCCGCAGAGAGGTCGATGTTGGCCGGCAGCAGGTCGACGTTCTCGACACCGGTCTGGTGGATGGCGTCGCGGATGTCCACCTTGCGGTCCATCAGGACGTTGTACACGGTGAGGTCGAGTTCGTGCGGGTTGACGCCCAGGCCCGCCGACAGCGCACCCTGGGGGTCGAAGTCCACCAGCAGGACACGCCGGCCGTATTCGGCGAGTGCCGCGGCCAGGTTAATGGTGGAGGTGGTCTTCCCGACGCCGCCCTTCTGGTTGACCATGGCGATGACGCGGGCCGGACCGTGGGAGGACAGCGGCGCGGGTTCCGGGAACTCGCGGTATGGGCGACCCGTGGGGCCCATCACCGCGTTTTCCAGGTCGAATTCCGTGCCCTCCAGAGTTGCTGAACCCTGTTCGCTGCTCACGTATCTGTCCACACTTTCGATGACGGTGATTTCCTGCCGCTGGCTGACCAGCGCCGTTCGTTCTGCTCCCTAGGTTACAGCGCCCGACACGGTATTCGACGGAACTTGACTTTCCGCGAATGTTGAGCCTTGACCCTCTAGCTGAGGTCGAAGGTTGCACTGCAGGGCAACGAAAAACCGCCCCCGCAGCAGGGCTGCAGGGGCGGTTTCACGTCTCTTATGGGACAGAGGCTAGGCCTTGGCGGCCTCGCGGGCGCCTTCTTCCTTCGGTGCCATCTCGCCGTGGCCGGCGATCATGGTCTGCTCGTCGAAGGGGACTTCGCCGGAGAGGACGCGGGCAACCTGGCCGCCGTCGATCTCCTTGACCCAGGTGCCCACCAGGACCGTGGCTACGGCGTTGCCGGTGAAGTTGGTCAGGGCGCGGGCCTCGGACATGAAGCGGTCGATTCCCACGATCATGCCCACGCCGCCCAGCAGCTCGGGACGGTGTGCCTGCAGGCCTGCTGCGAGGGTCGCCAGGCCGGCGCCGGTGACGCCGGCGGCACCCTTGGAGGCGATGATCATGAAGACCAGCAAGGAGATCTGGGCGCCGAGGTCCAGCGGGGTTCCCATGGCGTTGGCAACGAAGAGGGACGCCATGGTCAGGTAGATGGCGGTTCCGTCCAGGTTGAAGGAGTAGCCCGTGGGAACGGTGACGCCCACGACGGGCTTGGAGACGCCGAGGTGTTCCATCTTGGCGATCAGGCGGGGCAGCGCCGCTTCGGAGGAGGAGGTGGAGAAGATGATGAGGTACTCGCGGGCCAGGTACTTCATCAGCTTGAAGATGTTCACGCCGGCAACGACCTGGAGGAGGCCGCCCAGGATGACCACGATGAACAGTGCGCAAGTGATGTAGAAGGCGATCATCAGGGTGAACATGCTCACGATGGCCTGGACGCCGGTTGCGCCGACGACGGCGGCGATGGCACCGAAGGCACCAATCGGAGCGAGCCACATGATCATGATGAGGATGCGGAAGACCAGGCCCTGGGCGTGGCCGATGGCCTTGAGGATGGGGGTCCCCTGCGTGCCCATCTTCTGCAGGGCGAAGCCCACCAGGATGGCGGCCAGCAGGGTGGGCAGGACGGGGATGTCACCCGGGATGATGCCCATCAGGAAGTCCACGGTGCTGTCAGTGGCGGCCTTCTTGTTGGGGTCGTAGGGCGTCAGCTTCAGGCCTTCGCCGGGGTGGATCAGGTTGCCCACCACGAGGCCGATGGCCAGGGCGAAGGTGGACATGATGATGAAGTAGCCCAGGGCGAGGCCGCCCACCTTGCCGACGGTGGCTGCCTTGGCAATGGATCCGATGCCCAGGACAATCGTGCAGAAGATGACCGGGGCAATCATCATCTTGATGAGCTTGACGAACCCGTCTCCCAGGGGCTTGAGGGACTTGCCCACCTCCGGGAAGAGCAGGCCGACAACCGCGCCGAGGACGACGGCGGCGATAACGGCAATGTACAGGTAGTGGGACTTGTCCAGTCCCTTGCGCCGCGGCGTCGCGGTCTCGAGCGACTCTCCTCGTTGAGAAGCCATGATGTGTCTCCTTGTGGATATTCTGATAGACGCTGCGGCGCAGTCTCTGGGCTCAACACGTCCGTGCAATGTGATATCCATCATTGGGCACCCCGTGATCCAGCTCACCGTTGCGTTCATATTGGTCGCGGCACCCCCGGGGTTCTGAAGGAGGCAGGCATGATCCACCGCTGGAGTATCGCCCGCCGGCTCTTCCTGGCGAACCTGCTGATCGTCGTATCCTTCATCGCCATTGTGGGGACTGCGGCCTACGTGGACGCCCGGGACCGTACGTATGACGAGGCGGGGCGCCGCATGGAAGGAGTGGCTGCCTCCATCGCCGCCAATCCCCTGGTGCTCCAGGCCGCGGCCACGCCGGACCCGTCCGCCCTCCTGCAGCCTTATGCCAAGGACGTCACCAGCGCCGCCCACATCGATTTCATCACCATCATGGCTCCGGACCGGACCCGCTGGACGCACCCCAGGGACGAAGAGCTGGGGCGGCCGTACATCGGTTCAATCGACGTTGCCCTGCAGGGCAGACCGTTCACCGAAGTCACTGCCGGCACCCTAGGGCCTTCGGTCCGGACCATTGTTCCGGTCAAGGACGCCCAAGGGACCGTGAAGGCGCTGGTGGCGGCGGGTGTCACCGTCCGCAGCGTCGACGTGGCCTTCACCGGCCGCCTGCCGGTCCTGCTGGCCGTCGGCATCGCCCTGCTGGTGGGCGGATCCCTGGCGTCGTGGCTGCTGGGCAGGTATCTGCGGCGGGTGACACGCGGCTGGGGGCCCGAACAGCTGGCGCAGTTGTTCACCTACTACGAATCAGTGCTGCACTCGGTGCGCGAAGGGCTGATCCTCATCGATGCCAAGAAGCGCGTGGTGATGTACAACGACCAGGCTGCCGAACTGCTGGGCCTGGCCGAAACGGGCAGCAACGATCCCACGCGGCCCCCATCCCTGGCAGACCTCCCCCTGGACAGCGAGCTGCGCAGCCTGTTCGATTCGGGGCGCACCACCAAGGACGAGATGGTGCTGACCGGTTCCCGCGTGCTGGTGGTCAACCAGGGGCCGGCCAGGGGGCCCGAGTCCCCCGGGGCGCGGGGGAAGGTCCCCGTGTACGGAACAGTGGCCACGCTCCGGGACCGGACGGAAATCGAGGCACTGGGCAACGAACTGCAGACCATGCGGACCCTTTCGGACGCGCTGCGGGCCCAGACCCATGAACACGCCAACCGGCTCCACACCATGGTGTCGCTCCTGGAGCTTGGCCGGACGGGCGAAGCGCTCGATTTCGCCACCCAGGACCTGGCCCTGAGCCAGCAGCTGACGGACGACATGGTGAGCTCGATTGATGAACCGGTGGTGGGAGCCCTGGTCATGGGCAAGGTGGCCGAAGCCCACGAGCGCGGCGTCCAGCTGGATGTTTCCACCCTCGGCTCGGGCGCCGCACCCGGGGTGGCCGTCCAGGACCTGGTGACGATCCTGGGCAACCTGCTGGACAACGCGATTGATGCTGCTGCCGACGCCCCTCCCCCGCGGCGGGTGGTGCTGACGCTGGAGGCGGACGAGGAAGGACTGGACATCGCCGTCAACGATTCCGGGGCGGCCATCGACCCCGCGGACTCGGAAAAAATCTTCCGGCACGGGTTCAGCACCAAGCCCGCCGGGATGGGGGGCCGGGGCATTGGACTGGCGCTGGTCCGGCAGGCCGTGCAGCGTTTGGGCGGTACGCTGGCCATTAATGGCCGGCGCGGCGCCAAGTTCGAAGTATTCCTGCCTGCGGCGGTCTCCGCGGATAAGGAGCACAGACAGTGAGCAACATCCGGGTCCTCGTCGTCGAAGACGAGGCCATCGCTTCCGCGGCCCATGCCGCGTACGTGGGGCGGCTGGAAGGGTTTGAGCTCGCGGGGACTGCACCCGATGGCCAGTCCGCCCTGCGGCTCCTCAATGAATTCGTGGCAGCGGGAGAGCCGGTGGAACTTGTCCTGCTGGATATGAACCTGCCCGACCTGCACGGCCTGGACATCGCCCGGCGGATGCGCTCCGCCGGGATCCTCGCGGACATCATCGCCATCACCGCCGTGCGCGAGCTGGCAATCGTCCGCAGCGCCGTCGCCATCGGCGTGGTCCAGTACCTGATCAAGCCCTTCACGTTCGCCACCTTCTCGGACAAGCTGGAAAACTACCGCCAGTTCCGGCAGCAGCTGGCGGGTTCCAACGGCGGTCCCGGCAAGGGGGGTGCCTCACAAAGCGAGGTGGACCAGGCTTTTGCGAGCCTCCGTGCGCCGTCCGAACTTCCCCTTCCCAAAGGCCTGTCCACCTCGACCCTCGGCTCGGTCCAGGAGTTCCTGCGCGGCCAGCCCGAAGCAGTGTCCGCCACCGAGGTCATGGATGCCCTGGGCATGTCCCGGGTAACCGCGCGGCGCTACCTGGAATACCTTGCCGACGCGGGCACCGTTTCCCGGACCGCGCGCTACGGCACCCCGGGAAGGCCGGAGAACGAGTACCGCTGGAACGCGCGCTGACGCGCCGAGGCTAAACATGCGGG
>NZ_LR733289.1:2554731-2576886 GCF_902506025.1 Arthrobacter sp. 8AJ
CCCCGGGATCCTCGATGGTTGAGGGTACGGTGTACTCCTCGCCGTCTGCGATCTGGCGCATGGTCTTGCGGAGGATTTTCCCGGACCGGGTCTTGGGCAGCGCGTCCACCACCGTCACATGCTTGAAGTCCGCAACCGCACCAATGTCCCGCCGGACCAGGGCCACCAGGTCCTTGGCCAGGACGTCTTCGGGGATGTCGACGCCGGATTTGAGCACCACGTAGCCGCTGGGGCGCTGGCCCTTGAGGGGGTCGGCGAGGCCGATCACGGCACACTCGGCAACCGCCGGATGCTGGCCGATCACCTGTTCCATGGCGCCGGTGGACAGCCGGTGTCCGGCAACATTGATGATGTCGTCGGTGCGGCCCATGACGAACAGGTACCCGTCCTCGTCGCGGTAGCCGGAATCGCCCGTGGCGTAGCAGCCCTCGAAGGCCTGTAGGTAGGACGAGATAAAGCGTTCATCGTTTCTCCACAGGGTGGTGAGGGTGCCCGGCGGCAACGGCAGCTCCAGGACGATGTTGCCTTCGGTGCCGGGCTCCACTTCCCCGCCCGCGCCGTCGAGGATCCGCAGCCGGAACCCGGGCATCGGAACGCTCGGGGAGCCGGCCTTGATGGGCAATGGCTCCAGTCCACGCGGATTGGCGCAAATGGCCCAACCTGTCTCGGTCTGCCACCAGTGGTCCACCACGGGCACGCCTAAAACCCTGGACGCCCAGTGGAACGTGTCCGTGTCCAGCCGCTCGCCGGCGGCGAACAGCGTCCGCAGGCTGGAGACGTCGTAGTTCCCCAGCAGCGATGCCTCCGGATCGGCCTTGCGGATGGCCCGCAGCGCCGTGGGAGCGGTGAACAGCACGTTGACCTTGTGGTCCTGGACCACGCGCCAGAACGCCCCGGCGTCAGGAGTGCCCACCGGTTTGCCCTCGTACATCACGGTGGTGGCTCCGGCCAGCAACGGACCATAAACGATGTAGGAGTGCCCCACCACCCAGCCAACGTCGGACGCCGTCCACATCACGTCGCCGGGGCCGATGCCGTAAATGTTTTGCAGGGTCCAGCGCAGGGCGACGGCGTGCCCTCCGTTGTCCCGCACCACGCCCTTGGGCGCGCCCGTTGTTCCGGAAGTGTAGAGGATATACAGCGGGTCCGTGGCCTGCACGGCGACAGGGGCCACGGGTTCGGCCGAAGCCATGGCCGAATCCCAGTCCAGCCATCCAGCATGGTCCCCGGCCGCCGATGCGAAGCCGTCGCGCGCTTTGACCACCACGGGAATGCCGGGCGTGCCGGCCAGCCCGAGGGCCTCCGCGACGGCCGGCAGGTATTCGATGCGCCTGGCCGGTTCGATCCCGCCGGAGGCGGTGACCACGGCGGCGGGAGCGGCATCGCGGATGCGCGCGGCGAGCTCCTTGGGCGCGAAGCCGCCAAAGACCACCGAGTGGACCGCGCCCAGCCGGGCAGTGGCCAGCATGGCGATGGCGGCTTCCGGGATCATGGGCATGTAGATCACCACGCGGTCGCCCTTGCCGACGCCGTGGAGCCGCAGCACGCCGGCAAAGCGGGCCACGAGGTCCGTCAGTTCCGCGTAGGTGTAGCGCTGCTGTGTACCCAGCATGGCGGAGTCATGGATCAGGGCATCCTGCCCTCCGCGGCCCTCGGCGACGTGCCGGTCCAGCGCGTTGTAGCAGGTGTTCAGGGCGCCGTCGGGGAACCAGCTGTAAAGCGGTGCCCGGCTGGAGTCCAGGGCCCGGCCCGGCGGAGAGGTCCAGGAAATCTCCTGCGCTGCCTCCAGCCAAAAATCTTCGGGCTGTTCGAGGCTGCGCTGATAGCTGTCCCGGTAGCTTTTGATGACCATGAGGGGTATCCCGTCCACGACGTTGTGATGCAGCTCATGGTAGCGGGCAGAGTGCGCCCCCCACAAGGGTTATGTATACAGAAATTGGATGGAATCCGAATATTTTCCCCTTTTGCTGTAATCCGACGCCTCTTGTGTATACACTGATGCTGTCACCGAGGAAGGAGAACTGCATGCGCGCCAGCGACAAGGCCTACGCGGCCCTGCGGGACGACATCATCGAATGGCGCCTCGCTCCCGGTACTGTCCTGGCCGAGGTGGAACAGTCCGAACGCCTTGGTGTGTCGCGCACACCGCTCCGTGAAGCACTGGGCCGCCTGACGGCAGAGGGGCTGACGACGGCAGGCGGCCGCGGCGTCGTGGTCACCGACATCTCCCTCGAGGACATCGACGAACTGTTCGAACTGCGCGAAACCCTTGAGGGCAAGGCCGCCGCCCTGGCTGCCCGGCGAGGGGACGCTGCCACGTTCGAGCAGCTGCAGCGCGAACTGCTCAATGCCCCCGCGCTGATCAGCGGCGGGGACCCCGCCCTGCATGACTATTACGAACTGGTGGGCCGGCTGGACGCCGCCATCGACGCCGCCATCTCCAACTCCTACCTGGCCCAGGCCATGCGAAGCCTGCGCGTGCACCTGGTCCGGATCCGCCGGCTTGCAGCGGACGACGCCCGCCGCCTCACCGCCGCAGCGGCCGAACACGCCGCCATCGCGGAGGCCATCGCAGCCGGCAACCCGAAGCTCGCTGAGGCGGCGACGATCGTCCACCTGCACCGAAGCCTCTCCCACGTCAAAGCAACCCACGCATCCCACCCGAAGGAGCACCATGGTTAAGGAACACCACGTCCGCGTCTACAAGAGCGAAGAGAACCTGCCCCGCGAGGACCAGCTCGCCTACAAGATCGCCCAGGTCGCGGCCGATCCCGTCGCCGTCTCCGACGAAGTCACCGACATGGTCATCAACCGCGTCATCGACAACGCCTCGGTGGCCATTGCTTCCCTGAACCGCGCCCCGATCGTCGCTGCCCGGGCCCAGGCGCTCACCCATGGTCCCAGCACCGGAGGCAAGGGCTCCAAGGTCTTCGGCATCGAGGAACGGGTTGCACCGGAATGGGCTGCCTGGGCCAACGGCGTGGCCGTACGGGAACTCGACTACCACGACACCTTCCTCGCAGCCGACTACTCCCACCCCGGTGACAACATTCCCCCGATCCTCGCCGTGGCCCAGCACGTTGGGTCCAGCGGGCACGACCTCATCCGCGGCATCGCCACCGGCTACGAAATCCAGGTCAACCTGGTCAAGGCCATCTGCCTGCACAAGCACAAGATCGACCACGTCGCCCACCTCGGCCCCTCCGCCGCCGCCGGCATCGGCACCCTGCTGGGCCTCGACGTCGAGACGATCTTCCAGTCGGTGGGCCAGGCGCTGCACACCACCACCGCAACCCGGCAGTCCCGCAAGGGCGAGATCTCCACCTGGAAGGCGCACGCCCCGGCGTTTGCCGGCAAGATGGCCGTCGAGTCCGCGGACCGGGCCATGCGGGGCCAGACCTCACCCGTGCCGATTTACGAGGGCGAGGACGGCGTCATCGCCTGGATGCTGGACGGCCCGGACGCCTCCTACATGGTGCCGCTGCCGACGCCGGGCGAGGCCAAGCGCGCCATCATGGACACCTACACCAAGGAGCACTCCGCCGAGTACCAGGCGCAGGCCTGGATCGACCTGGCCCGCAAGCTCCACGGTGAGCACCCGGAGGTCACCGACCCGGCCAACGTCGAGTCCGTGCTGATCAAGACCAGCCACCACACGCACTACGTGATCGGCTCCGGCGCGAACGATCCGCAGAAGTACAGCCCCACCGCCAGCCGCGAGACCCTGGACCACTCCATCCCCTACATCTTCACGGTGGCGCTGCAGGACGGCGCCTGGCACCACGTGGACTCCTACGCCCCGGAGCGCGCCGCGCGTCCGGACACCGTGGAGCTGTGGCACAAGGTCACCACGGTGGAAGACGCGGAATGGACCCGCCGCTACCACTCCCTGGACATCGCCGAGAAGGCCTTCGGCGGTTCCGTGGAGATCACGCTCAAGGACGGCACCGTCATCACGGACCAGATCGCCGTGGCCGACGCGCACCCGCTGGGCGCCCGGCCGTTCGCCCGGGAACAGTACGTGAACAAGTTCCGCACGCTGGCCGCCGGCCTGGTGGAAGAGGCGGAAATCGAAAGGTTCCTCGCCGCCGTCGAACGGCTCCCCGAACTCGCCGCCGGCGAGCTGGACCAGCTGAACATCACCGCCGCCCCCGGCGTGATCGACCTCGCGGCGGCACCGAAGGGACTCTTCTGATGCTGTACTCAAAGACAACCCCGGAACAGAAGCGGATCCGGTTCCGGGAACTGCTGGCCTCCGGGACCATCCAGCAGTTCCCCGGCGCCTTCAACCCGCTCTCCGCCCGCCTGATCGAGGAGAAGGGCTTCGCCGGGGTGTACATTTCCGGCGCCGTCCTGGCCAACGACCTGGGCCTGCCGGACATCGGCCTGACCACGCTGACAGAGGTAGCCACCCGGGCGGGCCAGATCGCCCGCATGACGGACCTTCCCTCGATCGTGGACGCCGACACCGGGTTCGGTGAACCGATGAACGTGGCCCGCACCGTCCAGGAACTGGAAAACGCCGGCCTGGCCGGCTGCCACATCGAGGACCAGTTCAACCCCAAGCGCTGCGGCCACCTGGACGGCAAGAACGTGGTGGACCTGGACACGGCCACCAAACGCATCCGGGCCGCCGCCGACGCCCGCCGGGACCCGAACTTCCTCATCATGGCCCGTACCGACATCCGGGCCACCGATGGACTGGAGGCGGCGCAGCAGCGAGCCAAGGCCCTGGTTGAAGCCGGCGCGGATGCAATCTTCCCCGAGGCCATGAAGGACCTGAGCGAGTTCAAGGCCATCCGGGACGCGGTGGACGTGCCGATCCTGGCCAACATGACCGAGTTCGGCAAGAGCGCGCTCTTCACCGTGGATGAACTGGCGGGCGTGGGCGTCAACATGGTCATCTACCCGGTAACGCTGCTCCGTAGTGCCATGGGCGCTGCTGAGCGTACTCTGGAATCGATCAAATCCGACGGCACCCAGGAGGCACAGGTTCCAAACATGCTGACCCGTGCCCGGCTCTACGACCTCGTTGACTATGAGGCCTACAACCACTTTGACACCGGGGTGTTCAACTTCCGGATCCCCGGAGTCTGACACCCCCACCGGACTGCCGGCCCCGGCCGGTCAACAGGCGTTAGGAACAAAGGAGTTTCAGCATGGCTGAAAATGAGATCAAAAAGGGCCTCGCCGGCGTCGTGGTGGATTACACCGCGGTTTCGAAGGTCAACCCGGACACCAACTCGCTGCTCTACCGCGGCTACCCGGTCCAGGAGCTGGCCGCCCGCTGCAGCTTCGAGGAAGTGGCCTACCTGCTGTGGAACGGCGAACTGCCCACAAAAGAGCAGCTCGCGGAGTTCACCGCGCGGGAGCGCGCCGGCCGCGCCCTCGACCCCGTGGTCAAGCAGGTCATCGACGCCTTGCCGGTGACCTCGCACCCGATGGATGTCTGCCGGACCGCGGCCTCGGTGATGGGCGCCAGGCACCCGCAGGCGGAGGACTCGTCGCGGGAGGCCAACATGGGCAAAGCGGTGGACTTGTTCGCCGCCATGCCCGCAGTGGTGGCCTACGACCAGCGCCGCCGCCACGGCCAGGAGCTCGTGGAGCCGCGCGATGACCTGGGCTATTCGGCGAACTTCCTGTGGATGGCCTTCGGCGAGGAACAGGTGCCCGAGGTGGTGGATGCCTTCAACGTCTCGATGATCCTCTACGCCGAGCACTCCTTCAACGCGTCCACGTTCACCGCGCGCGTCATCACCTCGACGCTCTCGGACCTGCACTCAGCGGTAACCGGAGCCATCGGGGCCCTGAAGGGTCCGCTGCACGGCGGGGCGAACGAAGCCGTAATGCATACCTTCGACGAGATCGGCATCCGGCAGGAGGAGTCCCTCGAGGAAGCTGCGGCGCGGGCGAAGGCCTGGATGGAGGATGCCCTGGCGCAGAAGAAGAAGGTCATGGGGTTCGGCCACCGTGTGTACAAGCACGGCGATTCCCGGGTTCCCACCATGAAGGCCGCCCTGGACAAAATGATTGCCCACTACGGCCGCCCCGAACTGCTGGGGCTGTACAACGGCCTGGAAACGGCGATGGACGAAGCCAAGGCCATCAAGCCGAACCTGGACTACCCGGCGGGGCCCACCTACCACCTGATGGGCTTCGACACCCCCACGTTCACCCCCCTGTTCGTGGCCAGCCGGATCACCGGCTGGACCGCGCACATCATGGAGCAGTTGGACGCCAACTCGCTGATCCGCCCGTTGAGCGAGTACAACGGGGTGGAGGAACGGCACCTGGCCTAGGGTTTGGTTGGAACGTCCGACGGCGGGCGGGCACTGCGGTGCCTGGCCCGCCGTCGGCTTTTAACAACCTGGAGTTTGCCGCGTCAGCCCAGGAGGCTGCGGGATGACGCGACGGTCTCGTTGTCAGTGTGCATGGTGACCACTACGTTCACCCTGCGGCCCTCCAGCACCACGGGCAGCCAGTGGTCCGCGTCCTGCCACATGCGGTCCACCGGGAGGGTGTCCACCGGGAACCACTCGGGCAGGATCTCGTCGCTGGGTTGCGGTTCGCCCTCCCAGGTACGGGCGGTGAACAGCGTGGTCTTCATGTTCCATTCCGGGCGGGCGGGAAAAAGGAAGTGGACCGATCCGGCATCCACCAAGTCCTCCGCCTGCAGCACCACCCCGGTCTCTTCAAGGACTTCCCTGATCACGGCCTCCGCGTCGGTCTCCCCCGGCTCAACGTGGCCGCCGATGCCTACGATCTTGCCTTTGCCGAACCCGGTTTGCTTGAGTCCCAGGAGGACTTCGGCCCCGTCTTCCCCGTCACGGAGAAGGAAGCATAGGGTCACAGCGGCTGCGGTCATTGCTCCAGCTTAACGTGACGCCGGCCCCGTACAGCGGTGCGGTGCCGCGCTCCGGTGCCCGTTGCTACAGTGAGCCCCATGAACACGGAAGGCGGGGAACAGTCCACGCCCGCTCCGGGAGTCCGGCCTCCGGGACGCAGCACCGTCCGGTTGCCTGGCTGGCTGGTAAGGAGTCCGCTGTATGCCGGATGGCTGTGGACCGGAGCGTGGGCGTTGCTGATGCTCGCCGACGAATACCTGGACCTGGCCGGCTGGGCCTGGTACGCGTGCGTGGGGATGGCCGCACTGCCCACCCTGGGCTGCACGGTGGCCGTCCTGCATGCCACTCCACGCACATACCTGCGGCCCGCGGGAGAGTCCGTGCTGGCACACTTCTTCGTGCGGTTCCTGGCGTTGACGGCCGCTTTCCTGGTCTGGGGCATCTCGGTGGTGGCCAGCGCCTCGGTTTCAACCACGGTCCAGGCGCTTGCAGGTGAATCGGAGCGGGCAGTCACCTCGCTCGGCCTGAATCTCCTCGTGGCCGCCGTGCCGTTGGTTGTGTCTGTGCTGTGGATGGCCCTGATCGTGCGTTGCGCCTGGTTCCTTGCCCGCCTCCGCGGCTGGCACCAGGCGCCTGGAAATTCGCGCGTCCCGGCAAGGTTCCTGCGACGTTCCCCGGAACTCCGGAGGGTGGTCATTGGCCTCGCCCACCCGGGCCTGCTCCTGGTGGCCGGGCTCGGCACTACCCTCCTGGCCCTGGTCCTCAGCGGACTGGAACTGACGCTCAACGTGATGGAATGATCCCCCGCCCGCCCGCGGATCCTAGCCCAGTGCCCGCGGGTGTGCCGCGGCGTAGATCTCGCGGAGTGTATCCGCAGTGACCAGTGTGTACACCTGGGTGGTGGTCACCGACGCATGGCCAAGCAGCTCCTGCACCACACGGACGTCGGCGCCGCCTTCGAGCAGGTGGGTGGCGAATGAATGCCGAAGCGTGTGCGGCGAAACATCGCGGGTGATGTTGGCCTTCTCCGCCGCCGCCTTCAGGATGGTCCAGGCACTCTGGCGGCTGATCCTCCCGCCGCGGGCATTAAGGAACAGCGCGGGCGTGCCCTTTCCCTTGGCGGCCAGCAGCGGGCGCCCGCGGACCAGGTAGGCATCCAGTGCCCGGGCCCCGTAGGAGCCCAGCGGCACCAGCCGTTCCTTGGACCCCTTGCCGAACAGGCGGACAATGGCGGGCCCGGATTCCGGCGCGGCCAGGGAGATGTCGTCAACGTCCAGGCCCACCGCTTCGCTGATCCTGGCGCCGGTGGAATAGAGGAATTCGAGCAGGGCGCGGTCCCGCAGTCCCGTGGCGGTGTCAGTTCCCGCCGCTTCGAGGATGCGGGTCACCTCGTCAACGCTGATAGCTTTGGGCAGCCTCTTCCCGGCCATCGGCGGGTGCACTTCGCTGGCCGGATCAGCGGGCGTGTAGCCTTCCAGCGCCCAGAACTTGTGCAGTCCCCGCACCGCCACCACCGTCCTGGCCGCGGACCGCACCCCCAGGGTGGACCCGCCGTCGGAACCGTCCGAAAGGGCGCGGACGTAGCCGGTGACGTGGTGCCGGGTGATGTCACCTGGACGTGTGCAGCCTGCGGCGGCGAGGTAGCGGGCGTAGCGGGCGAGGTCCCGCCGGTAGGCTGCCAGCGTGTTCACGGCAAGCCCCCGCTCCACGCCAACATGCTGGAGGTAATCGGTGATTCCGCCTTCGATCGCGGCCGGTATTCCGGGCGGGGCAGCACCGGCCAAGGCGGCACCGTTTGCAGCGCCGGGGTTCGGAGCCTGTTCGACCTCCGGAGCCGCTTCAGCCGAGGGACCCGGAACCATCAGCGCTGGCTGGGGTGTGCGGGCCAGGGGGCGTCGGCGGGACGAAGCCCTTCATAGTTGCCGGCCCGGGCCGCAGCAGCGGCAAGGATCCCGACGACGGCGGACGGGTTGTGCAGGCGGCCTGCCAGGACGGAGGCCACGGCATCGTCCAGGCTGATCCAATGGAACTCGATCTCTGCTTCCTCGTCCGTCCGCTCGTGGCGCTCGTGGTGCGGCACCTCGGTGAGGTCGCGGGCCAGATAGATCCGGATGGCTTCACTCGAGGATCCGGGGGAATTGAAGACATCGGCCAGGACGTTCCATGTCCCGGCCGCCAGGTCCGCTTCCTCAGCGAGTTCCCGCGCCGCCCCCACCACGAAGTCTTCGCCTTCGACGTCCAGCAAGCCCGCGGGGACTTCCCAAAGGTCCATGCCCACGGGGTGCCGGTACTGCTTCAGCAGCAGGATCTGGCCTTCGCCGTTCATGGGCAGGACGGCGACAGCACCCGGGTGGTCGATGTAGTCACGGGTCAGGGCGTCCCCGGACTCGGAGAGCTGGAAGGTGTCACTGACGACGTCCCAGATCCGGCCTTGGTAGACCTTCTCCGTAGACAAAAGACGGCGCGGGCTTGGTGCATCCGAAACCTGTTTTGCAGGGGTGGCTTCAGGTGTACCAGGCATCGCGCCGTCCTTTTTGTTCTATTGACTACTTAGCGGTAACGCTACCCGATGCTGCAGGCTCCCCTGCCGCGGCAGCGTCCGTGTCGGCGGCACCCTGGTGGTTCGCGTTCTGGTGATCCAGGGCCGCCTTGACGAGTCCGGTGAACAGCGGGTGCGGGCGGGTGGGCCGCGAACTCAGTTCGGGGTGCGCCTGCGTCGCCACGTAGTACGGGTGGACGTCGGCCGGCAGCTCAACGAATTCGACGAGCTTGCCGTCCGGGGAGGTGCCGGAGAAGACCAGGCCCTTCTCGGCAATCTGCTGGCGGTACTTGTTGTTGACCTCGTAGCGGTGCCGGTGCCGTTCGCTGACCGTGGTCTTGCCGTAGGTACCGGCGATGACCGAGCCCTCGTCCAGCTTGGCTTCGTAGAGGCCAAGGCGCATGGTGCCGCCCAGGTCGCCACGGCCTTCCACGAACTCCAGCTGCTCCTCCATGGTGGCGATGACCGGGTACTTGGAATCCGGCTCGAACTCGCTGGAGGAAGCACCTTCCATGCCCACCACGTTGCGGGCGTACTCGATGACCATGCACTGCAGGCCAAGGCACAGGCCCAGCACAGGCAGCTTGGTCTCGCGGGCGAACTTGAGGGCGCCCAGCTTGCCTTCGAGGCCACGGATACCGAAACCGCCCGGCACGCAGATGGCGTCCACACCGTCGAGCGCCTTGATGGCACCCTCACGGGTCTCGCACTCGTCCGAAGGGACCCAACGGATCTTGACCTTGGCCTCATTGGCGAAGCCGCCGGCACGCAGGGCCTCAGTCACCGAGAGGTAGGCGTCCGGAAGGTCGATGTACTTGCCCACCAGGGCGATTTCGACCTGGTGCTTGGGGTTGTGGACGGCCTCCAGGAGGCGGTCCCAGCTGGTCCAGTCCACGTCCTTGAACGGCAGGTCCAGTGCACGGACGATGTAGGAGTCCAGACCCTGGGCGTGCAGGGTCTTGGGGATGTCGTAGATACTGGGCGCGTCCGGGCAGCCGATGACGGCTTCGAGGTCGACGTCGCACATGCGGCCGATCTTGGCGCGCATGGCTTCGGGGATCTCGCGGTCGGAGCGGATGACGATGGCTTCGGGCTGGATACCGATGGAGCGCAGGGCCGCCACCGAGTGCTGGGTGGGCTTGGTCTTCAGTTCCTGCGACGGTCCGATGTAGGGGACCAGTGACACGTGCACGAAGAAGACGTTGCCGCGTCCCACGTCCTGGCGGACCTGGCGGGCCGATTCGAGGAACGGCTGGGACTCGATGTCGCCAACGGTGCCGCCGATTTCGGTGATGATGACGTCGGGGGCGTTCTTGCCTTCAGCAGGCAGCCGCATGCGGCGCTTGATCTCGTCCGTGATGTGCGGGATGACCTGGACGGTGTCGCCGAGGTATTCGCCACGCCGTTCCTTGGCGATCACGGTGGAGTACACCTGGCCGGTGGTCACGTTCGCGGAACCCTCAAGGTTCTCATCGAGGAAGCGCTCGTAGTGCCCGATGTCCAGGTCCGTTTCGGCGCCATCGTCAGTGACGAAGACCTCACCGTGCTGGAAGGGGTTCATCGTGCCCGGATCCACATTCAGGTAGGGATCGAGCTTCTGCATCGTGACGGACAGGCCGCGTGCCCGGAGCAGGTGACCGAGGCTGGAGGCCGTCAGTCCTTTACCGAGTGAGGACGCCACACCGCCGGTGACGAAGATGTGCTTGGTCATCTTGGAGGAGCCCGGGAACCGGGAATTTACACGGGAATTTGATCGCTGCACCACGGAATTCGAGCCTATCATCAATTGAGCCTTCCACGGATCGGGCCGAACCTGCACCCAAGCGTTCCAGTCTGCTGGGATGGGGCCGCTGAATCAAGGGGCGTCCATCCGGCTAATTGAAGGCCAACCGGCCCGCTCCCCCCGCTTTTGCCGCGTCAGGCCCGCTGTGGCAGGAGTTTGGCGTCGTCCAGCAGTTCCTGGGCGTGGGCCTGGGCGGACTCGGAGTCTTCCTGGCCGGCCAGCATGCGGGCGAGTTCACGCACCCGTTCCGGCCCGTCAAGGAGGCGGACGTCACTGGAGGTGAAGCCGGTGGCGGTGCCGCCGTCGGCTCCCCTGACGGACGTTTTGGTCACGGTGATGTGCTGGTCGGCAAAGGCGGCCACCTGGGGAAGGTGCGTGACCACCAGCACCTGCACGTGGCGTGCCAGCATGGCCAGCCGGCGGCCAATCTCGACGGCGGCGCGTCCGCCCACACCGGCGTCGACCTCGTCGAACACAAACGTGGGGACGGGGTCGACGGCGGCGAGCACCACCTCGATGGCAAGCATCACCCGTGACAGTTCACCACCGGACGCGCCTTTGCCCAGAGGCCGGGCCGGGGCTCCGGAGTGCGGCTGCAGCAGGAAGGTGATCTCGTCCGCGCCGTGGGGGCCCAGCTGCCCCGCGGACTCGAGGTTGATCACCAGGGTGGCGTCGGCCATGGCCAGGGCCTTCAGCTCGGCACTGACCCGGGCAGAGAGGTCCTTGGCTGCTTTGGCCCGGATCCTGCTGATGGCTGCCGACTGCTTGGTCAGTTCTGCTTCGGCGCGGACCACCTCCGCGTCCAGGGCTTCGATGCGGGAGGAGTCGTCCTGCAGCTCGTCGTACCGGACGCGGGCCTTTTCGGCCCACTCCAGCACTTCGTCGATGGTTGGGGCGTATTTGCGGACCAGCTTGGCCAGGGCTGCCCGCCGGTCCTCGATCTCGGCGAGCCGTTCCGGGCCCTCCGAGTCCAGGCCGGCCTGGTAACTGGCCAGTTCGGTGGCGATGTCATTGAGCAGGAAGCCCACTTCCGCCAGCCGCGCGGCGGCGGAACCGAGTTCGGCGTCGTGCTCGGCCACATGCTCCAGGGTGCGTTTGGCGGAATCCACCAGGGTGGTGGCGTCACCGGTCTCGCCGAAGTCCTCGGCGATGAGGGCCTGGTGTGCCGTGCTGGCGGCAATCCGCAGTTCCTCGACGTTGGCGAGCTTGACGGCCTCGGCCTTCAGGAGCTCGTCCTCCCCCGGCTGCGGATCCACCTCGTCGATTTCGGCCAGGGCCGCCTCCAGGGATTCGGCTTCGCGGAGCCTGTCCCGTGCGGCGCTCCGCAGGCTGTCCAGTTCTGCCTGACTGGCCTTCCACCTGCTGTACAGCTCCTGGTACGCGGACAGCGGTCCGGCCAGGCTGTCCCCGGCGAACTTGTCCAGGGCTTCCCGCTGGGCCGTGGCGCTCTTGAGCCTGATCTGGTCCGACTGGCCGTGCACCACCACCAGCGATTCGCCGATCTCGGCCAGGACGCCCACCGGCGCAGCCCGCCCACCGAGGAACGCACGGCTGCGGCCGTCCGCACCCAGGCGGCGGGCCAGGATGAGCTCGGCGCCGCCGTCGAACTCCTCGGCTTCGGCACCGGCATCAAGCGCACGGGCGATGGCCGGATGTCCGGCGTCGAGCTTGAGCACCGCTTCCGCGGTGGCACTTTTTGCGCCGCTCCGGACGGCGCCGGCATCGGAACGCGCCCCGAGGAGCAGTCCGACGGCGGTGACCACCATGGTCTTGCCGGCACCGGTTTCGCCGGTCACCACGCTCAGTCCCGGGCCAAGCGGAAGCGTTGCGTCGGTGATGACGCCCAGATCGCGGATTCTCAGTTCTTCAAGCATGGCTTCACTTCGCAGTCGACGGATCGGGATCGCTGCCAGGGTTCTCCGCATGCGGTACCGGCAGCGGCGGCATGGGCCGTGGCGTCCGCACAATGGGGATGGGACCGGTGTGCACGGCGTCGGACTTGGGCACCGGACCGCGCCAGCCATGGATGGGCAGCTCGAACTTGCGGACCAGGCGGGCCGAGAAGGGGGTCTGGTGGGTGCGGGCCAGCCGGACCGGGGTGGCCGATTTGGTCACTTCCACGCGGGCGCCGGGCGGCAGGTCCACCGAGCGCCGGCCATCGCACCACAGGACACCCTGGGCGTCGGTGCGTCCCAGCACCTCAACAGCGAGCCTGGAACGGGGCGATACGACAAGGGGCTTGGCGAAGAGCGCATGCGCACTGATGGGCACGATCACCAGCGCCTCCACCTCCGGCCACACCACGGGACCCCCGGCGGAGAACGCGTAAGCCGTGGAGCCCGTGGGGGTGGCCAGCACGATGCCGTCGGAGCCGAAGGACGTCAGCGGTCGCTCGTCCACCTCGGTCACCACCTCGAGCATCCGTTCCCTGTTGGCTTTCTCGATGGCGGCCTCGTTTAAAGCCCAGGTGTGCCAAATCTTCTGGCCGCGCACCCAGACCTGGACATCGATGGTCATCCGCTCTTCAACGGTGTACTCGCGGCTGGCAATCCACTCCACGGTCTGGGCAAGGTCCGCCCGCTCGCTTTCAGCCAGGAAGCCCACATGGCCCAGGTTCACGCCCAGCAGCGGCACGTCCACCTCGCGGACCAGCTCAGCGGCCCGGAGGATGGTTCCATCGCCGCCAAGGACCATGACCAGTTCCACATCGGGCAGCTGGACGTGGTCGTGGAGCACCTCCACCGGCTGGGCCAGGTGCCCGAAGAACCGTTCCATGTCGCCCAGTTCGGACTCCTGCATCACGGGGACCATGCCTGAAGCATGCAGCAGGGCGCAGGCTTCCCAGGCGGCTTTCAGTGACTCCTCGCGGCCGGTGTGGGCAAGGACCAGTACACGCCTGCTCATCAGGTTCCGCTCTCTAGTGGTTCGGCCAGATTTGTCCGAGCAAAGCAGCAGCTGCTGCCTCACGCTCTTCGATCTTAGGCAAGTCTTGGGTGATCCTGCGTTTTATCCACAGGAAGTATTCGACGTTTCCGTCCTGTCCGGGCAGCGGACTGGCCGCAAGGCCGCACAGGTCCAGGCCGGCGTCGAGCGCCGCCTTGGCCACCTTTTCCACGGCCATCCGCCGCTCGCGCTCCGACGTCACCACGCCGGTGCGGCCCAGGCGGTCCTTACCGATCTCGAATTGCGGCTTGACCATCAGCACCAGGTCGCCGCCGGGCTCCGTGCAGTCAGCCAGCGGCTGCACCACAAGGGTGAGGGAGATGAAGGACAGGTCGGCGACGGTCAGGGCGGCCGGGCCGCCGATGTCCGCGGGCGCCATGTACCGGACGTTCATGCCCTCGTGGACCTCCACGCGGGGGTCGTCCCGGAGGTGCGGCACCAGCTGGCCGTGCCCGACGTCGACCGCCACCACGTGTGCGGCCCCGCGCCTCAGCAGGACGTCCGTGAAGCCGCCGGTGGAGGCACCGGCGTCGAGGCACCTTTTGCCTTGGGCCGAAACCTCCGGGAATGCGTCCAGGGCGCCGGCCAGCTTGTGCCCGGCACGGCTGGCGTAGGTGTCCTGGTCATCATGTTCGACGGCCAGGTCCCGGCTGTCGTCAACCTGCAGGGAGGCCTTGGCAAGGACCTGGCCGCCGGAACGGACCTTGCCCTCGGCAATCAGCGAGGCTGCGTGCGTCCGGGACCTGGCCAGTCCGCGGGCCACCAATGCCTGGTCGAGGCGTACCGGCATCAGGCGGCCCCGCCGGTCTTTTCGCTGCCTGTGGGACCGCTGTCTGCGGGTTCGCTGTTGAGGGCGGCCAGCAGTTCATCGTGCAGCACGTTGTAAACGGCTTCGTGCTCCGCTGCCGGAAGGCCGGGCAGGTCGAGAAGCCTGGCAGTGGCCTGTGCCACCTGCGGATCCCTGATGTCCTGCCCGGGGGCCTGGGGCCACTCCGGTGCCGGCTGGTCTGTCGGATGGTCCGGTTCGGTCAGCTCGGTCATAGAACCAGTCTAGTGATCCAGCCACACCAGCTTGGGCGCCTGCGGGGTTGACGCGTCAGGCGTCCCGGCCCACCATGCGGCACACGCCGCGCGCCACGAGTTGAGGTCGTCCTGGCTGCCAATGATGCCCACTGCTCCGTTGGCCACGCGCGCCGTCGACTGCCCGCACGTGTAAGTGCCGTCGTCGTGCGTTATCTCCGGGTATGGCCGGTGCAGGTCCGTAAGGTTTTCGATGATGTACGCGGGACGTTCCGCGGCGCGGGCCGCCAGGATCGTCTCGCGCGTGTCGACGCCGGTCAGGACGGCCACGGTGGCGAAGCCGGCGTTGTTGCCGCCCAGGATGTCCGTGTCCAGCCGGTCGCCCACCACCAGGGGGCGCCCGGCGCCAAGCCGCTTGGCGGCCGAATGGAAAAGCGGCGCTTCCGGCTTACCCGCGACTTTCGGCTGCTGCCCGGTGGCCGCAGCGACCGCCGCCACCAGGGTGCCGTTTCCAGGAGCGATGCCGCGCGCCTGGGGAATCGACATGTCCGTGTTGGTGGCCACCCAGAGGGCACCGGCGTTCACCACATAGGTGGCTTCCGCCAGGTCCTTCCAGCCAATGGCAGGGCTGAAACCCTGGACCACGGCGACCGGGTCCTCATCCTGGCCGGCCACCGGGACCAGGCCCGCCAGCTCAATTTCGCGGGCGAGGGCCGGACTGCCGGTGATGAGGATCCTTGACCCCGGAGCCAGCATCGAGGCGAGCAGCTCGGCCGCCGCCTGGGATGAACTGACCACCTGGTTGTCCTCTGCCGGCGCACCCAGCTCACGGAGATGCGCGGCCACTTCCGCCGGTGACCGGGAGGCGTTGTTGGTGACATAGCCCAGGCCAATGCCCAGCCCGGAAAGCTGCTTCAGCGACTCAACAGCTCCGGGAATGGCGTGGGGCCCGGCGTAGACCACGCCGTCCAGGTCGGCGAGGAGTGCGTCGAAGCGGGAAACCAGGGAAACATCGCTCATCTGTGTTCAGTCTTCCCGGCGGTCTTCGTCGTGCTCAATGCCTGCGTTGTCTTGGGCAGCGGTGTCGTCTGCGCTGGCATCGTCAGCACCGGCGTCGTCCGCATCGGCGTCGTCCGCGGGCACGGAGTGGAGCTCGTCGTGTTCCACCGAGTCCTGGTCCGATTCTGCATCGTCGGAAACGAAGTAGTCGGCATCCTGGTCGTCGATGCTGCTGTCCTGTGAGGACTTCGCCTCGGCTGCGCGGGCGCTCCCGGAAGCTGCCTCCGTGGAACCTGCTGCGGGCGTTTCGGGCCCAGTGCCCTTGGAGGCGCGGTCCAGCATCCGCTGGCGTTCTGCCTCTTCCCGGGCTTCCTCTTCCTCGTCCCAGCCGAGGTCGATGATTTCGGGTTCTTCGTCAGCGCCCAGGCCCAGGGCATTTTCTGCCACGACGGCCTGCCGGCTCCACTTCTGCGACTCGTCTTCGCGCCCCACTGCAGCCAGCGCATCGGCGTAGGCGCGGAAGAGGCGCGGGCTGTAGGAGAACGCGCGGTTCATGTCCAGCTGCGGGATTTCAAGTTCGGCTACTGCCGCGTCAAGCTGGCCCAGGTCGGTGCGCGCACCGGCGGCGACGATTGCCAGTTCCACCTTGCCGGGGGCATCCAGGTCCTGGGCTTCCTCAGAGCGCGCCACATCCAGGGCACGGTCGGGGCGTCCCAGGCCACGCTCGCAGTCCGCCATGATGGGGAGGTGGACGTTGGAACCACTGATACGGCGGAAGGTGCGGAACTCGCGGAGCGCCTCACCGTAGTGCCCGGCGGCGTAGGCTGTCAGGCCAACGGCTTCCCGGACAGCGGCGAGCCGGCCGCCGCGGCGGCTGGCTGCCAGGGCGTGCTGGAAGGCAAGCTCCGGCTCGTCATCGATGAGGCGGCCGGCCATCACCAGGTGGCGGGCCACCCATTCCGAGCTCTTGGCTTCGAGGGTCTTGATCTGGTGCTGGGTGGCGCGGTCCAGTTCTTTACCCGTGACGTCTTCATCGATTTCGGGTGAGCGTTCCCGGTCCGGGCGGTTGGCGCTGCGGAGGTCAGCGGCGTTGGGGACGCGGACAGGACGGTCTTCCTGGAGATCGCGGCCAAAGCTGCGGGGGCCGGCTCCACGGCCGGACTCGGCGCGGGAGTCACCGCGGTCGAAGCTGCGGGGAGCCCGGTCCTGCCGGTCTCCGAACGGCTTGCGGTTATCGCCGCCGCCAAAACCACGGCGATCACCCTCGCCATCGCGACGGGGACGGTCACCAAACGGCTTACGGTCACGGTCACCGCCGCCAAAACCACGGCGATCACCCTCGCCATCGCGGCGCGGACGGTCACCAAACGGCTTACGGTCACGGTCACCGCCGCCAAAACCACGGCGATCACCCTCGCCATCGCGGCGCGGACGGTCACCAAACGGCTTACGGTCACGGTCACCGCCGCCAAAACCACGGCTTTGAAACCAGCTAAAAACACCAAACCACACCACAGGGGCGGCACGATTCGGCAAATTCAACCAATTACATACATAATCGGTATCAACAAACTTGGCACACTATTGAGTTCTCAAACAACAGACACATTCGAATATTCCCGGAACAATTCAAAAAAGAATTTCTTTTCCGTATTTCTTCGCTGCGATGTTTTTATCTTATTTCATTCATATTCGCTTTTGCAAATCCGGTTGTTTTCCCGGAATTTACTCTGCGGAATGAATCCGCCCAGCAAAATGGGAAGCATTCTTCGTTCCATGCACCGCATGGCCGAGAATTGCTTCTCAATATCAGTTGGGGGTTTGTCACCACTCAGCGGCGGCGACTCAGAAAACAATACACGCCCCTCCGCGGCCGCGCAAATCGGCCGCCGAGGGGCGTGCAGGTGGTAGGTTGCGCTCCCGCGGTTACGGGACCAGTACTTCCACTGTCGCCAGGTTCTTCTTGCCCCGGCGCAGGAGCAGGTACTGGCCATGCAGGAGCTCCGACTCGGAGATCACAGCTTCAGGATCCGAGACTTTCTCGTTGTTCACGTAGGCTCCGCCTTCACCCACGGTCCGGCGTGCGGCGGACTTGCTTTCGGAAAGACCGGACGCCACCAGCAGGTCCACAATCCCCATCTCATCCACCTGCACTGTGGTGGAAGGAAGTTCGGACGTTGCAGCCTGCAGGGTTGCCTTGTCCAATGCGGCCAAATCGCCGTTGCCGAAGAGCGCCGCCGAAGCTGCGATGACCTTTTCGGTGGCGTCAACGCCGTGCACCAACGAGGTCACTTCGAAGGCAAGCTTCCGCTGACCCTCACGGGCAAACGGACGCTCCGCCACCGAAACGGCAATCTCTTCAATCTCCGCGCGGGTCAGGAAGGTGAACACCTTGAGCCGGTCCACCACGTCCGCGTCCGCAGTGTTGAGCCAGAACTGGTAGAACGCATACGGGCTGCACATGCCGGCATCGAGCCAGATGGCGTTGCCCTCGCTCTTGCCGAACTTGGTTCCGTCAGAGTTGGTGATGAGCGGGGTCCCCAGGGCGTGGACGCTCTTGCCCTCCACCTTCCGGATCAATTCCGTACCGCTGGTGAGGTTGCCCCACTGGTCCGAGCCGCCGGTCTGCAGGACGCAGCCGTAGTCGCGGTAAAGCTGCAGGTAGTCCATGCCCTGCAGGATCTGGTAGCTGAACTCGGTGTAGCTGATGCCTTCATCGGAGTTCAACCGGGATGCCACGGCGTCCTTGCGCAGCATGGTGCCCACGCGGAAGTGCTTGCCCACTTCACGCAGGAAGTCGATGGCGCTCAGCGGCGCCGTCCAGTCCAGGTTGTTCACCATCCTGGCAGCGTTGTCCCCCTCGAAGCTGAGGAAGCGCTGCACCTGGGCCTGGAGGTAGCCAACCCACTCCGCCACCGTGTCCTTGGTGTTCAAGGTGCGTTCCGCCGTCGGACGCGGGTCCCCGATCATGCCGGTGGACCCGCCCACCAGGCCGAGGGGCTTGTGCCCTGCCAGCTGAAGCCGCCGCATGACCAGGAGCTGGACCAGGTTGCCCAGGTGCAGGCTCGGCGCGGTGGGGTCGAAGCCGCAATAGTACGTGACCGGCCCGTTGGCGAGCAGCTTTTCGAGCTCCGCTTCATCGGTGGAAACATGGACCAGCCCACGCCACTTCAGTTCCTGCCAAATATTGGCGAAAGTGGGGTCGTTGCGCTGCGGTTCGAGGATGTTCAGTTCTGGCACGCTTCCTAAGTTAGCAGTAACGCCGATTGCCCCGTCAGCCGGCAATACCGGCGGGGACCGGTTGCGCCGCGATCAGCCGCAGCCTCTGCGTGGCGCGGGTCATGGCGACGTACAGGTCCCCCACTTTGCCGTGTTCGTGGTTGAGCATCACGGAGGGTTCCAGGACCACGACGCCGTCGAACTCCAGGCCCTTTGCCTCACGCGGGCTGATGACCACGATGTCCTGCTCGTAGCTGCCGGCCCCGGTGCCGATCCTGCGGCCGTATACGGCACGGAGGGCCGCCGTTGCCTGGGGCAGGAGGTCACCGTCGGCAATCACGGCGAGCAGGCCGCCGTCGAGCGCCGCAAGCTCCTCCGGAAGGACCTCCACCAGCCGGTCCACGATGCCGCCGGCGGGCACCTCGTCGATGATGGGGGCCCAGCGGCCCTCGCGGACGGCCTTGGGTGCGGAGACCACCAGGCCCGCGGCGTTGGCCATCCTGACGGCGGCCTCGGCGATCTGGGACGGGGTGCGGTAGTTGACGGTCAGCTCCTCCAGCTGCCAGCGGTCGCCGAACATCGGGGCCAGCGCCCCCTGCCAGGAATTGGCCCCGGCAACGGAGCTGGTCTGGGCAATGTCGCCCACGATAGTGAAGGACTTCAACGGGCAGCGGCGCACCAGCAGACGCCATTGCATGGGCGAAAGCTCCTGGGCCTCATCCACGACGATGTGCCCGAACGCCCACGTGCGGTCGCTCGTTGCGCGTTCGGCTGCCGTCTGCCGGGCTTCCTGCTCCCGGTTCTGCTCCGCGAGCTCCTCTGCGGACATCAACGGATCGACGCCGGCGGCCTCCATGTTGACCAGGGTCTGCTTTGCGTTGGCGAGGTCCCGGGCACGGTCGTGCTCCTGCTGGGCCAGCCCGCGGCCTGCGGCCGGGTCCAGCTCCCCAAGCAGCTCGGCGGCCTCATCCAGCAGCGGGACGTCGGACTCGGTCCACGGCGCATCGGCCGGACGCTGCAGCAGCGCCCGCTCGGCAGGGGTCAGGTGGGGGGTGCAGAATTCCAGCACTTCCGGCTTGCTGAAGAGGTCGGAGATCAGCTTCTCCGGCGTCATGGGCATCCAGCACAGGTTCAGGGCGATCCGGACGTCCCGGGCGGTCCGGACGTCCTCGGCCAGGTAGGAGCGGTCTGCGTTGTTGCCAATGTTTCCGGCCTCGACGAGCTCGGTCATCTGCTCGGTCAGTTCGCGCAGCAGGATCTTCACGAACGTTACGCGGGCCTCGTTGTACGGCTTTCCGGTGGCGCGGGCGCGTTCCCGCGCGCGGCGCACCTGCCGGGGCGTAAGGGTCAGCTTGCGGCCGTCCACTTCGAGGATCCGGTTCTGGGCGGGGACGCGCATGCGGTTGGAGACGGCGTTGGCCACGATGGCGGCCATGTCCAGCCGCCCCTTGATGGCGGCGACGTCGGCGTCTGTTTCGGGCACGGCGTGGATGCCGGGCATCAGGCGGCCGAGGCTGGCCATGACCACGCCGGTCTCACCCAGAGAAGGCAGCACCCGTTCGATGTACTTCATGAACGACGACGACGGCCCCACCAGCAGCACGCCGGCACTCTTGAGCCGGTCACGGTGGGTATAGAGCAGGTAGGCGGCGCGGTGCAGGGCCACAGCGGTCTTGCCCGTGCCGGGGCCGCCCTGAACCACGACGGCGCCGGAGATGGAGGAGCGGATGATCCGGTCCTGCTCCGACTGGATGGTGCTGACGATGTCCGACATGCGGCCGGTCCGCTTGGAGTTCAGGGCAGCCAGCAGGGCACCTTCGCCCTGGAGCGATTCGTCGTCCGTGAGCATCCCGGCGTCCAGGACATCGTCCTCGATGGCCTTGACCTCGCGTCCCTGCAGGATCAGGTGCCGGCGGCGGCGGACGCCCTGCCGGTCAAAGGCCGTGGCCTGGTAGAAGTGCCCGGCCTCGGGGGCACGCCAGTCCACCATGAGACGCTGCAGGTCCTCGGTGGTGAGGCCAATGCGGCCGATGTACTGTGCTTCGCCGGAGTCCAGGTCCAGGCGGCCAAAAACCAGCCGGTCATCCACGGCGTCCAGCTGCGCCAGGCGGTCCTCATACAGTGCTGCGAACGCGTCCCGCTCCGAAACGTTCTGCATGGTGCCCACGGCTCCGGCACGACGGACCTGCGCCAACTGGCGGCGCTTCTCCTCCCGGAGTTCCTCCAGCCGGGCATACAGGCCGGCTACATACTCCCGTTCGTGGGCCAATTCGGCGTCAAGCATTAACGTTCCCCTATCGCAAAAGACAGACCGTCCATTCTACAACCATTTCCGTTAACGCCGGTGAAACGTTGCATCCGGCCGGGGTTCCGCTGCCTGCTTCCGGGTCCGCGGCTTCGCTGCCTTGTATCTGGACACGGTAGGGTCGCCGGTCAGCCAGTACCGCCAGGCGTATTCGTCCGTGCCTCCGGCGCCGGCCACCCCCACCCGGGGACCGGAACTGACCGCGCCGGCGGGAACGGACGGAAGTTCCAGCCGGAACGGCGGAGCCAGCGCGTCGCGGCCGCTGTCCGCCGTCGTCAATCCCAGCGCTTTGGCAAGGCGGGCCGGCCCGCTGGCAAGGTCCGCAGGAGTTTTGGACGTCGGACGGCGCAGCCGGGCCAGCTCCAGCCCGTCCACCACCTCCCCCGCCCGGAGCAGCAGGGCGGACGCGACGCCGGCCGGACCGCACACGATGTTGGTGCAGTGGTGCATTCCATAGGTGAAGTAGACGTAGAGGTGGCCGGCGGGGCCGAACATGGGGGCG
>NZ_LR733289.1:2576986-2630862 GCF_902506025.1 Arthrobacter sp. 8AJ
ATATAGGCCTCCACCTCGGTGAGCCGGACGGACACGGCACCGTCGCGGGACTCATGGGTGAGCACGGCACCGAGCAGCTTTGGTGCGAGTTCCCGGGCGTCCGCGGACAGGAAATCCCGTACTTGTTCCGTCGCCCCAGCGCTTTGGTTCATTAGCTGACCTTACCCAGATCCCGCAGGTTTCATCCGCCACCGGAAAAGGGTCAGGGGTGGATCTGCACGCTCACGGCCATGTCCGATTTCCGCTAGTAGCCGTGTCCGGGGGCTGGCAGGATGGAGGCATGGACTTCTGGCAGCGCTACCGGGCAATCGATGCCCGCGATACCCGGTTCGACGGCCAGTTCTTTACGGCCGTCCGCACCACGGGGATCTACTGCCGGCCGTCGTGCCCTGCCAGGACCCCCAAGGCCTCCAACGTCACGTTCTACGAGACGTCCGCCGCCGCACACGAGGCAGGCTACCGCGCCTGCAAGCGCTGCCTGCCGGAGGCAGTGCCCGGAACCCCGGCCTGGAACGTGCGGCAGGACATCGCGGGGCGGGCGATGCGCCTGATCAACGACGGCGTGATCAACCGCGACGGCGTGGCGGGCCTGGCCGCCCGGCTGGGGTATTCGCCGCGCCAGTTGAACCGGATCCTCGGCCAGGAACTTGGCGCCGGCCCCCTGTCATTGGCCCGCGCCGCAAGGGCCCAGACGGCCCGCACCCTGCTGGTTTCAACATCGATGAAACTCGCCGACGTCGCCTTTGCGGCAGGCTTCAGCAGCGTCAGGCAGTTCAACGAGACCATCGCCGAGGTGTTCGATATGACGCCCACGGCGCTCAGGAGGACCGTCCGCCATCCGGTGAACGGCGGCGGCGCCACAGCCCTGACCCTGGGCCTGCCCTACCGTCCGCCTTTCGATCCGGGCATCTTCTCCTTCCTGGCGGTCCGCGCCATCCCCGGGGTCGAGGACGGCACGCCCACTTCCTATGCCCGGACGCTGCGGCTCCCCCACGGCGACGCGCGCTTCAGGGTGGAGTACGACGACGGGGCCCGGGAACGGCCGTTGACCCTCACCATCGGCGCGGTGGACCTTCGCGACCTTCCGGCGCTGCTCAGCCGGGTCCGCCGGCTGTTCGACCTGGACGCGGACCCGGAGGCGATCGACGGCACGCTCGCCGCCGATCCCAGGCTTGCCGGCTCCGTTGCCTCCGCACCGGGGATGCGCCTGCCGGGCGCGGTGGATCCGCAGGAACTGCTGATCCGGGCCATGGTGGGCCAGCAGATCACGGTGGCGGCCGCCAGGACAGCCTTGACCCTGTTGTCCGCGGCGGGCAGTCCCGCCAGTGCCCCCGGCGACGGCCTGGACCGCCTGTTTCCCACTCCGGCGGAAATCGCTGCTGCAGGACATCTGCTTCGCGGCCCCCGGCGCCGGACCGAGTCGCTGCTGCATGCTGCGGAGGCCATGGCCCGCGGCCGCCTGGACTTCGGCTATGGCGACGACCTCCCAAGCCTCACCGCGGCACTTTTGCCGCTCCCCGGCGTCGGGCCCTGGACGGTGGGGTACGTCGCCATGCGGGTCCTGGGTGCCCCGGATATTTTCCTTGCCAACGACGCCGCCGTGCGGAACGGGATCCGCGCCCTCGATAATGGGACCAGCGCCTTGAGCCCTGACTTCCGGGAGACCAGCCCGTGGCGCTCCTACGCCACCATGCACCTCTGGCGCGCTGCCGCCCGGCCCGCCGCAAAAACCACCATTCCCGCGAAAGGGACGCCATGAAAGCCCAACTGCTGCAGCTGTCCACGCCGGACGGTCCGTTTACGGTCCTCGCCCAGGATGGCGTGGTCCTTGCGTCCGGCTGGACGGCCGGCCTGGCGGACCTGACCGGCCAGGTCCATCCAATGCTGCGGCCCGACGCCGTGGAAGAGGTAACGGACCTTGGCGGGATCTCAGCCGCCGTGGAGGCCTTCTATGCCGGTGACCCCGCCCCGGCCATGGCGGTGCCGGTCCGCCAGCAGTCCGGACCGTTCCGTGCCCACGCCTGGGACGTGCTGCGGCAGGTCAAGCCGGGCTCACCCGTCACCTACTCGGAGTACGCCGCCCTGGCCGGCAACCCGCGCGCCGTGCGGGCCGCCGCCAGTGCCTGCGCGTTCAACGCGGCTGCCCTGTTCGTGCCGTGCCACCGCGTCATCCGGACCGACGGCTCGCTGGGCGGTTTCCGCTGGGGCCTGCGCATCAAAGAGAGCCTGCTGGCCCGCGAGGCCGCCTGACCACTCCCCCGGCGTTGGCTACTTGGGGTCCGGCATCGCCGACGGCCAGGGCATCAGGCCGGGAAGATCGGTGCCGTCCCCGGCGGCCGTGGCCCGCAGGCTGTCCAGCGACGGCTGCCGGCCTGCGAGCCACGCGGCGATGTCCGTCACCATCCCGCTGACGACGACGGTGCTGCCGCCGGTTCCGAGGGTCAGCGGCGGGAGTGCCACGGGCTGCAGGACCAGCCGGGTTTCCGCCGGCACGCGGGCGGCGAGGAAGTCGAAGAGGTGGGAGCAGAATGCCCTGTTCCAGGTCTCGGGTCCCGCGCCGGTGTCCAGGTCCGCGGTGTGGATGACCAGCTCGCGCCAGAGCGCCAAACCGGCGTCGAAAATCACGCCGTCGCGGAAGGCGATGCGCGTTTGCCATTCGTCCTCCCCCAGCGCATCGAAGGCCGCCAGTGCCCGCTGCACTGCGGCCGCAACGTCCTTCCGGTGCTCCTCCAGGCTGTGGCCGGCGGCAAGCTCGATGGCCCGGTTGCGGCCGTCCACGCCGCCGTCGTACAGCTCCACCGTCCTGCCGGACCGCCCGTATTCCACCTGGCGGGCCAGCGCGCTGCAGATTCCGGCGATGTGGGCCAGGAGGTGGCCGCGGCTCCAGCCGGGAAGGGTGGAAGGGGCCCTTTCGCCGCCGGCCGGAATCCGGTCCACCGCAGCGGTCAGTGCGTCCGCGGCTTTGTGCAGTTCAGCGAGGAGGGCGGCAGGGGATGGTGACGTCATGCGGTTAGCCTAGCCGAGCAGTCAGTCCAGCGGTCTTCCGTCCCGCCCGACACGGTGGCGGACGTGCCGGCGGTCGTTGCTGGCCTGCCAGAACTCGATTTCGGCCGGCTGGAGGGCGTAGAGCTGCCAGTCCGGGTTGTCGCTGCCGTCGGCCCGGGGCCGCTCGTGCCAGTCGACGGCGGAGGCTTCGGCGGAAAGCTCAACCACGGTACCCGCCACCCGCACCTGGCGGCCCAGGGCCGGCCAGTAGAAGTTCATCGCCGCGCGCGGTGACCCCGACAGCTCGCGGCCCTTGCGGGAGGTGCGGGACGTGGCGAAGTGCCAGCCGTCGTCGTCAATGTTCTTCAGGATGAGCATCCGCGAGGACGGCTGCGGGGCGCCGTCGGTGCTTTCCCCCACCGTGGCGAGGCTGAACGCGTGCGGCTGCTGCTCCCCCGCATCCAGTGCCTCGTCCAGCCACTGCTTGAAGAGCAAGGCCGGGTCCTGCGGTGCGTTGCCGGGGTCGAAGCCGGCCAGGTCGGACGGGAAGTCGGGCAGGGTGCGAAGGAACTTGCGGAAGGTTTCGCTCATGGCCCCAGCCTAGCCATAGACGCCAAGGGCCCCGGGGAACATGCCCCGGGGCCCTTGGCAACAATGTTTCCTACCCGGCGTACTCCCGCACGCCGGCAAGCTCGCCTTCCAGCGCAGCCAGCTGGCGTTCGACGGCGGCCGGCGCCGTTCCGCCCTGGGAATTCCGGCTGTTAAGCGAACCCTCCGTGGACAGCACGGTCCGGACCTCCGGGGTCAGGTGCTCCGAGATCGCGGCGTACTCTTCGTCCGTCAGGTCCCACAGCTCAACGCCGCGGGACTCCGCCTGCTTCACGGCGGCACCGGACAGCTCGTGGGCCTCGCGGAACGGCACGCCCTGGCGGACCAGCCATTCGGCGATGTCCGTGGCCAGCGCGAAGCCCTGCGGCGCCAGGGACTCCATCCGCTCCGTGTTGAATTTCAGGGTGGCGATCATGCCGGAGACGGCCGGGAGCAGCAGCTCCAGGGTGTCGGCGGCGTCGAACACCGGTTCCTTGTCCTCCTGCAGGTCGCGGTTGTACGCCAGCGGCAGGCCCTTGAGCGTGGCCAGCAGCCCGGTCAGGTTGCCGATCAAACGCCCTGCCTTGCCGCGGGCCAGCTCGGCCACATCCGGGTTCTTCTTCTGCGGCATGATCGAGGACCCCGTGGAGTACGAATCATCCAGCGTGACGAAGGAGAACTCCTTGGTGGCCCAGAAGATGACTTCCTCGGAGATCCGGGACAGATCCACGCCGATCATCGAGCAGACCCACGCGAACTCGGCGAAGACGTCGCGGGAGGCGGTGCCGTCGATCGAGTTGTGCACGGCGGAGAAGAACCCAAGGTCGGCCGCCACCGCTTCCGGGTCCAGCCCCAGCGAGGAGCCGGCCAGGGCGCCCGAACCGTAGGGCGAAACACCCGCCCGCTTGTCCCAGTCCTGGAGCCGCTGCACGTCGCGCAGCAGGGCCCAGGCGTGGGCCAGGAGGTGGTGGCTGAGCAGGACCGGCTGGGCGTGCTGCAGGTGGGTGCGGCCCGGCATCGCAACGCCATGGTGCGCCTTGGCCTGCTCCACCAGCGCGTCCACGGTGGCCAGGACACCGCGGGCAATGATCCGGGCGTGGTCCCGCAGGAACATCCGGCCCAGGGTTGCCACCTGGTCGTTGCGGGACCGGCCGGCGCGGAGCTTGCCGCCCAGCTGGGCACCGGCGCGCTCGATCAGGCCGCGTTCCAGCGAACCGTGCACGTCCTCATCGGACTCCGCCGGCAGGTAGGCGCCGGACGCCACGTCCTCGTCCAGCTGCGTCAGGGCCGCGAGCATGCCTTCGAGCTCCGCGTCGTCGAGCAGGCCGGCTTTGTGCAGCACGCGGGCGTGCGCCTTGGAGCCGGCGATGTCGTAGCGGGCCAGCCGCCAGTCGAAGTGCGTGGACTTGCTCAGCGCCGCGAGGGCGTCCGCGGGGCCGCCGGCGAACCGGCCGCCCCACAGGGCACCTGCGTTGGTTGCCTCCGTTTTTTGCTCAGCCACGCGGGCTACTTCCCTGCGACGCGGATGTCGCGGCCGGAAGCGACCTTGGCGGACATACCCCACAGCTCGATGAAGCCCTTGGCCTGGGACTGGTCGAAGGTGTCACCGGTGTCGTAGGTGGCCAGCGAGAAGTCGTACAGCGAGGTGTCGGAGCGGCGGCCGTTGACGATGGCCTGGCCGCCGTGCAGGGTCATGCGGATATCGCCGGAGACGTACTTCTGGGTGTCCTCGATGAAGGCATCCAGGGAGCGCTTCAGCGGGGAGAACCACTGGCCGTCGTAAACCAGCTCGGCCCAGCGCTGGCCCACGGTGGCCTTGAAGCGGGCCTGCTCGCGCTCGATGGTGATGTCCTCGAGGTGCTTGTGGGCGGTGATCAGCGCCATGGCGCCGGGGGCTTCGTAGATTTCGCGGGACTTGATACCCACCAGGCGGTCCTCGACGACGTCGATGCGGCCGACGCCCTGTGCACCGGCGCGGCGGTTCAGTTCCTTGATGGCCTGCAGCGGGGTGACCTTGACGCCATCGATCGCGACGGGCACGCCGGCTTCGAAGGAGATGGTGACCTCATCCGGTGCCGGCGGGAACTCCGGGGTGGCGGTGTAGTCGTAGATGTCCTTGGTGGGGGCGTTCCAGATGTCCTCGAGGTAGCCGGTTTCGACGGCGCGTCCCCAGACGTTCTGGTCGATGGAGTACGGGTTCTTCTTGGTGGTCTCAATCGGCAGTCCCTTTTCCTCGGCGAAGGCGATGGCCTTGTCGCGGGTCAGGGCGAGGTCGCGCACCGGTGCGATGCACTTCAGGTCCGGGCCCAGGGTCTGGATGCCGACTTCAAAGCGGACCTGGTCGTTGCCCTTGCCGGTGCAGCCGTGGGCAACGGTGGTGGCGCCGAATTCGCGGGCTGCCTTGACCAGGTGCTTGACGATGACCGGGCGGGAGATGGCGGACACCAGCGGGTAGTGGCCCTGGTACAGGGCGTTGGCCTTCAGCGTGGGGACGCAGTATTCGTTGGCGAACTCGTCCGACGCGTCGGCGACGTAGGCTTCGACGGCGCCGCAGCCCAGGGCGCGCTGGCGGATGGTTTCGAGCGATTCGCCGCCCTGTCCGACGTCGACCGCCACGGCGATGACCTCGGCACCGGTGGCTTCACCGATCCAGCCGATGGCGACGGACGTGTCCAGGCCGCCGGAGTAGGCCAGCACAATGCGTTCAGTCACTTTAAATGCTCCTTGTTGGGGTTGGTTGATTTGTTGTCTTCAAGCTTATTGCCCGGCTTCCTCAGCCAGTTGCAGGAAGCGGGCGGCGAGGTCCGGGCCACCCAGCGGGTCCCGGGAGACCAGCAGGACGGTATCGTCACCGGCGATGGTGCCCAGGATGGACGGCATCACCGAGTGGTCGATGGCCAGGGCCAGGAAGTTCGCAGCTCCGGGCGGCGTCCGGAGGACTGCGATGTTGGCGGACGCTTCGGCGGTGACCAGCAGTTCGCTGCACAACCGGGCGAGCCGGGCATCCAGGATCTCCTGGGTGACTCCGCTCTTGGCGCCCCGTTCGCCTCCTTCGCCGGGGACGGCGTACACCAGGACGCCCTCCTTCCCGCGGACCCGGACGGCCCCCAGTTCCACGAGGTCGCGGGACAGCGTGGCCTGGGTGACCTGGACGCCATCGTCCGCCAGCAGCGCCGCAAGCTCCGCCTGGGAACGCACGGACTGCCCGGTGAGGATGGCGGTGATGCGCGCCTGTCGGGCGGTCTTGGTGGCGGGGCTGGTGCCCGGGGAGGACGGCTGGGCGGACACTAGAACGTGCTCTCTCCGGTGCCTTCGACGGGGGAAAGTCCGTCCACGAAGGCAAGGCCCGAGCGGTGCATCAGCCAGGCCATCAGCGCCTTCTGGGCGTGCAGCCGGTTTTCGGCTTCGTCCCAGACGATGGACTGCGGGCCGTCGATGACGTCGGCGGAGATTTCATAGCCGCGGTAGGCGGGCAGGCAGTGAAGCACGACGGCGTCATCCGCGGCGAGTGCCATGGCGTCCGAGTCCACGGAGTAGTCCCGGAACAGCTGCATCCGGGCTTCCTTTTCGGCCTCCTGGCCCATGGACACCCAGGTGTCGGTGGCTACGACGTCTGCGCCCTGCAGCGCTTCCTTGGCGTCGGTGGTGATGAGCACGGAGCCGCCGGTTTCGGCCGCACGCTCCCGGGCTGCCGCGACGATGTCCTCCGCGGGCAGGTAGCCCGCCGGCCCGGCGATGCGGACGTGCATGCCGGCGGTGACTCCGGCCAGGAGGTAGGAGTTGGCCATGTTGTTGGCAGCGTCGCCCAGGTAGCTCATGGTGAGGCCCTTGAGTTCGCCCTTGTGTTCCTTGACTGCCAACAGGTCGGCCAGGAGCTGGCACGGGTGGTAGTCGTCGCACAGGGCGTTGATGACCGGGACCCTGGAGTTCTCCGCCATGGCCACCAGGCCTGCGTGCGCGCCGGTGCGCCACACGATGGTGGACACCATCCGTTCGAGGACCTTGGCGGTGTCCTCCACGGATTCCTTGTGCCCGATCTGGGCTTCGCCCGGGTTGATGACCAGCGCGTTGCCGCCCATGTCGGCAACGCCGGTGGCGAAGGACACGCGGGTCCGGGTGGAGGTCTTGTCGAAGATCACGGCCACGGTCTTGCGGCCGCTGCGCTCGGCGGCGAAGGGCTGGACGCTGTACGGGGCGGCCTTCATCCGGGCTGCGAGTTCCAGGACCTCTGCCTGCTCGACGGGGCTGAGGTCGGTGTCCTTGAGAAAGTGCCGGGTTGCGGTGGTCACTGGGCGTCCTTAGCTGCTTGGAGGATTGCCGGGAAAGCGGTGAGGAAGGTGTCGGCCTGGGCCGTGGTGAGGATTAGCGGCGGGGCCAGGCGGATGGTGCGCGGGCCGGGGCTGTTGACGATGAAGCCTGCGTCGAGGGCGGCCTGCACGACGGCGGGGGCGACGTCGGCGTCGAGGTCGAATCCGATCAGCAGTCCTTCGCCGCGGACTTCCGTGACGCCGGGAATCCGGGCGAGCCCGGAGCGCAGGTGCGCGCCCACCGTGGTGGCGTTGGCCAGGACATTCTGGCTTTCCAGCGCATGGAGGGTGGCCAGGGCGGCCGCGGTGGCCACCGGGTTGCCGCCGAACGTGGTGCCGTGCTGGCCGGCGGAGAGCAACGACGACGTCTGGCCGCCAAAGGTGATGAGGGCACCGATGGGGAAGCCGCCGCCGAGGCCCTTGGCCAGGGTGACGGCGTCGGGGACGATCCCGGCGTCTTCGCTGGCCAGCCACTTGCCGGTCCGCCCGATGCCGGTCTGGACCTCATCGAGGATCAGGAGTGCTCCGGCTTTGGTGGTGGCCTCGCGCGCAGCCTTCAGGTAGCCCGGGGGCAGCGGCCGGACGCCGGCCTCACCCTGGATAGGCTCCAGGAAGACGGCGGCAACGGTGTCATCCACTGCTGCCTCCAGCGCACCGATGTCGCCGAACGGGATGTGCACCACGCCACCGGGCAGCGGTTCGAACGGCGCCCGGTAGGCTTCCTTGGCGGTCAGCGCCAGGGCTCCCATGGTCCGGCCGTGGAACGCGCCTTCGAGGGCGATGATTTTGGTCCGCTTGGTGTCGCCGGCGCCGGTGTTGCGGCGGGCAAGCTTGAAGGCTGCCTCGTTCGCTTCCGTGCCGGAGTTGCTGAAGAACACCTTGGACCCGGCAGGGGCGTGGGTCAGCTCCAGAAGTTTCTCCGCCAGGGCCACCTGCGTGGGGCTGGTGAAGAAGTTCGAGACGTGGCCCAGGGTTGCCAACTGGCTGGCGATGACTGAGGTCACGAAGGGGTGGGCGTGGCCGAGGGCGTTGACGGCAATGCCGCCGAGCAGGTCCAGGTATTCCTTGCCGTCGGCGTCCCACACGAGGCAGCCGGCGCCGCGTACCAGGACGCGCTGGGGCGTGCCGAACACGTTCATCAGCGAGGTGGAGTAGCGGGAGAGCCACTCGGAGCCCGCGTGGCCCTTGGTTTCCACCAGTTCGGCCACCGGGGTTTCGACCAGCTCAACCTCCGCGGTGTGCTTACTCATGCGTTGTTCTCCTCGTCCGGGACCACCTGCGTGCCGATGCCCGCCGTCGTGAATGTTTCAAGAAGCATGGAGTGGGGCAGGCGCCCGTCCACGATGTGCGCGCGTTCCACGCCTTCGTCGATGGCCTTCAGGCAGGCGGCCATCTTGGGGATCATGCCTGATTCGAGCCTGGGCAGCATGTCCCGCAGCTCGGAGGCCGTGAGGGAGGAGATCAGCGAGGACTTGTCCGGCCAGTTGGCATACAGGCCTTCGACGTCGGTCAGGATGACGAGTTTGGAGGCACCCAGCGCGGAGGCGACGGCGGCCGCTGCTGTGTCGGCGTTGACGTTGAGGACCTGGCCGGTGGGCTGGAACCGCGCAGCGCCAGCTACGCCGTCACCGCCGTCGACAATCTCCGGGGCGACCGTGGAGATCACGGGGATGCGGCCGGCGGCGAGGATGTCCACGATGCCGGCGGGGTCGACGCCGACCACCTCGCCTACCAGCCCGAGGTCCACGTCTTCGCCGTCCACCACGGTCCCGGTGCGGACTGCGCGGAGCAGGCCGCCGTCTTCACCGGACATGCCGACGGCGTAGGGTCCGTGGGAGTTGATCAGGCCCACCAGTTCGCGCCCCACCTGGCCGGTGAGGACCATGCGGACCACGTCCATGGCTTCCGGGGTGGTGACGCGCAGGCCGCCCTTGAACTCGGATTCGATGCCCAGCCGGCCCAGCATGGAGTTGATCTGCGGGCCGCCGCCGTGGACCACCACCGGGTGGATGCCCACGTGGTGGAGGAAGACGATGTCCTCGGCGAAGGCACGCCGGAGTTCGTCGTTGACCATGGCGTTACCGCCGTACTTGATCACCATGGTGGTGCCGGCGAACCGCTGGATCCAGGGCAGGGCCTCGATCAGGGTCGCGGCCTTGTCCTGGGCGGCGGACATGCTGGTGGTTTCACGCGTCTGGGTGTTCATGTTGTCACTTTCCACAGCGGCTTGTGCCTGGCGGTATTGCCGTGGCCGGGGCTCCTAGCTGGAGTAGGCGCTGTTTTCGTGCACGTAGTCGTGGGTGAGGTCGTTGGTCCAAATGGTGGCTTCGGCGTCGCCTGCCTGCAGGTCGATTTCCACCAGCACTTCGCGGGGTTCCAGGTCCACCAGGGAGCGGTCATCGCCGATGCTGCCGTTCCGGCAGATCTGGATGCCGTTCATGGCCACGTTGAGTTTGTCCGGCTCGAAGGCGGCGTCGGTGGTTCCCACGGCGGAGAGCACACGTCCCCAGTTGGGGTCCTTGCCGAAGATGGCGGCCTTGAAGAGGTTGGAGCGGGCCACGGAGCGGCTGACCGTCTCGGCGTCGGCTTCACTGGCCGCGTTGAAGGTCCGGATGGCGATGTCGTGGCTGGCGCCCTCGGCATCGGCGATCAGTTTGCGTGCCAGCTCGGCGCAGACCTGGGTCAGCCCGGCACCGAACGCTTCGGCTGTGGGCACAGCCCCGGAAGCGCCGGAGGCCAGCAGGACCACGGTGTCGTTGGTGGACATGCAGCCGTCCGAGTCGGCGCGGTCAAAGGTGACGCGGGTGGCATCGCGGAGGACGACGTCGAGCATTTCGGGCTGTACGTCGGCGTCCGTGGTGAGCACCACCAGCATGGTGGCCAGGCCCGGGGCCAGCATGCCTGCCCCCTTGGCGATGCCGCCGATGCTGAACTCCTGGCCGTCGGCGTCGGTGCCGATGAAGAGCGCTGATTTGGGCACGCTGTCCGTGGTCATGATGGCGGTGCCGGCGGCCGGACCGCCGTCGGTGCTGAGCCCCGCCGCGGCAGCCTCCACCCCCGGAAGGATCTTGTCCATGGGCAGCTGCTCGCCGATCAGGCCGGTGGAGCAGACGAAGACGTCAGTGGCCGAGATCCCCAGAACCTTCGCCACTTTTTCCGCTGTGCTGTGGGTGTTCTGGAACCCGGTGGGGCCGGTGCAGGCGTTGGCGCCGCCGGAGTTGAGGATGACGGCGTCCACCCGGCCGTCGGAGACCACCTGGCGGGACCAGTGCACGGGGGCTGCTGCCACCCGGTTGCTGGTGAACACGGCGGCGGCGGCCTTGGAGGGGCCGTCGTTGACGACCAGGGCGAGGTCCGGATTGCCGGAGGCCTTGAGTCCGGCAGTGACGCCGGCGGCCCGGAATCCCTGGGGTGCGGTGATGGTCACGGGGCTACTCCCTGCAGGTTGAGGCCGGCGGTTTCCGGCAGGCCGAGTGCGATGTTCATGGACTGCACGGCGCCGCCGGCAGTGCCCTTGGTGAGGTTGTCGATGACGCAGGTGACGATGACCCGGCCGGTGTGGGCGTCGAAGGCCAGCTGCATGGCGGCATGGTTGGAGCTCTGGACCGATTTGGTGGTGGGCCACTGGCCTTCCGGCAGCAGGTGGACGAACGGCTCATCCTCGTACGCCTCGGCCCAGGCCAGGCGCAGTTCCGCCGCCGTGGTGCCGGCCTTGACCTTGGCCGTGGCGGTGGTCAGGATGCCGCGGCTCATCGGGGCAAGGGTAGGCGTAAAGGATACGGTGACCTGCTCCCCCGCCGCGTTGGACAGGCCCTGCTCGATTTCCGGCGTGTGCCGGTGGCCGCCGCCGACGCCGTAGGGGCTCATGGAGCCCATGACCTCCGAGCCGATCAGGTTGACTTTGGCGGCCTTGCCCGCGCCTGAGGTGCCGGACGCGGAAACGATCACGACGTCGTCGGGCTCCAGCAGGTGCGCGGCGAACCCGGGGGTCAACGCCAGGAGGGCGGACGTGGGGTAGCAGCCGGGAACGGCGATGCGCTTGGCTCCTTTGAGGGCTTCGCGCTGGCCGGGGAGCTCGGGAAGTCCGTAGGGCCAGGTGCCGGCGTGGGCGGAGCCGTAGAACTTTTCCCAGGCGGCGGGATCTTCGAGGCGGTGGTCGGCTCCTGCGTCGATCACCACGGTCCCGTCCGGCAGCTGGGCAGCGATCTCTGCGGAGGCACCGTGCGGCAGCGCGAGGAACACGACGTCGTGTCCGGACAGGTTTTCCACCGTGGTGTCCTCGAGGATGCGGCTGGCCAGTCCGTGCAGGTGGGGCTGGAGTTCACCGAGGCGGGAACCGGCGTTGCTGTGGGCTGTGATGGCGCCAATGGTCACACCGGGGTGCCCGGCAAGGAGGCGGAGGACCTCTCCCCCGGCGTATCCGCTGGCTCCCGAAACCGCAACAGAAATAGTCATGCTCCGACTATACAGCAATAGTTATGCATTGGTACTGATAATTATGCATTCGAGCGCGTCCGGGTAACGCGGCACTTGTCGTGCCGCCCGGGAGTGTCCCTAGGATGGTTTCGGCAGCCGGGGCCGGAGACGCCGGGACCCGCGAAAGGAGAGCCATGACGCACGCAATCGTCGCACGGCAGGCAGGCGGACCGGAAGTCCTTGAGTACACGGAGGCGGAGCCCCCCGTTCCGGGCCCCGGGCAGCTGCTGGTCAAGGTCGGGGCGGCCGGCGTCAACTTCATCGACACCTATAAGCGCAGCGGCACGTACAAAGTCCCCTACCCCTTCACTCCAGGTTCGGAGGCCGCGGGCACTGTCGAGGCAGTCGGCGAGGGCGTGACCGGCTTCGCCGTGGGCAGCCGGGTGGCTACCGCTGAAGGCATCAGCTGCTACGCGGACTACGCGCTGGTGGATGAGGATGCCGCACTGCCGGTACCGAAAGGCCTGGATGTTTTCACTGCCGCAGCGCTCCCCCTGCAGGGCGTCACCGCCCACTACCTGATGAATTCCACCTTCAAGGTGGAGCCCGGCCACAAGGTCCTGCTGCACGCGGGCGCCGGGGGCGTGGGGCTGCTGCTGATCCAGCTGCTCAAGGCACGGGGCGCGGAAGTCATCACCACGGTCTCCACCGACGAAAAGGAGCAGCTTGCGCTCGACGCCGGCGCGCACCACGTGCTGCGCTACGACGGCTTCGCGGAGCGGGTCAGGGACATCACCAGCGGTACCGGCGTCGACGTCGTCTACGACGGCGTGGGGAAGGATACGTTCGACGGCTCCCTGGCAGCCTTGCGGATCCGGGGCATGCTGGTGCTGTTCGGGGCGGCTTCCGGGCCCGTCCCGCCGTTTGACCCGCAGCGCCTCAACGCCGCGGGCTCCCTATTCCTGACGCGCCCCACCATGGGCCACTACCTGCGGGACGCGGCGGAGCGGCGCTGGCGTTCGGACGAGGTGTTCGCCGCCGCGGCCGACGGCAGCCTGAAGGTCCGGATCGGTGCACGCTACCCGCTCAGCCAGGCCGGGCAGGCGCACCGCGACCTCGAAGGCCGCAAGACCACCGGGAAAGTCCTGCTGGTTCCCTAGGCACGGGCGACGTGAACAACGGGCAAACGCCCGAACGGCCTGAAACGGCCCGTCCGGGCGTGCACGACACCTTCCGTTCATCTTGTCCCGGCACAATGCGCAAGTGACTCAGCAGCAGGTCCCCTTCGGGGATTCCGGTTCCGGCGTGGAGCCAGCCAGCATCATCCGGGACGGTGCAGGAGCCGGCGGCCGGGACCAGGAGTCCGGGGACGCCGGCCACAGCGTTGCCGTTTTCCGGCCCCAGCTGGCCGGGGCTCCCGCGGCGCCGCCGGCCCGGACCCTCATTGATGTGCTGCAGGACACGGCCGCCCGGTTTCCTGACGCCTCGGCACTGGATGACGGCCGCACGTCGCTCAGTTACGCCCAATTGCTGGACGAGGTCCGTGCCACGGGACGCCGGCTCCACCTCGCCGGCCTGGGCGCCGGCGACAGGATTGGCGTGCGGATCCCCTCCGGGACCAACGAACTGTATGTCTCCATCCTTGCCATCCTCCTGGTGGGCGCAGCCTACGTTCCCGTGGATGCGGACGATCCCGAAGAACGTGCCCGGCTCGTGTTTGGCGAAGCCCGGGTGGCAGCCGTCCTGGGGGCCGGGGGCTCCGTCGGGCCGGGGCCGTCAGGTGCGGCACGCAGCGGCCCATTCAAGGGCGCGCGCCTACCCGGACCCGGGGATGACGCCTGGATCATCTTCACGTCGGGGTCCACCGGAACACCCAAGGGGGTGGCCGTCCAGCACCGCTCGGCCGCAGCCTTCGTCGATGCGGAGGCCCGGCTTTTCCTCCAGGATGATCCGCTCGGCCCCCAGGACCGCGTCCTGGCCGGCCTTTCGGTTGCCTTCGACGCCTCCTGCGAGGAAATGTGGCTCGCCTGGCGCCACGGCGCCTGCCTGGTACCTGCACCGCGCGCCTTGGTCCGCACCGGCATGGACCTCGGCCCCTGGCTGATCAACCACGCAATCACCGCCGTCTCCACGGTGCCCACGCTCGCAGCCCTGTGGCCCGCCGAATCCCTCGAAAACGTCCGGCTCCTGATCTTCGGCGGCGAGGCCTGCCCGCCGGAACTCGCCGACCGCCTGGCCGTGGAGGGCCGGGAGGTCTGGAACACGTACGGCCCCACGGAAGCAACGGTGGTGGCCTGCGCGGCGCCGCTGGGCGGCCCTGGACCAATACGGATCGGACTGCCCCTGGACGGTTGGGACCTTGCCGTTGTCGATGCCGCGGGTGTCCCGGTGCCCGAGGGCGGAACGGGTGAACTGATTATCGGCGGGGTGGGGCTGGCACGGTACCTGGATCCGGCCAAGGACGCGGAAAAGTACGCGCCCATGCCCAGCCTGGGGTGGGAGCGGGCTTACCGCTCGGGGGACCTCGTGCGGTTCGAACAGGCCGGCCTGATCTTCCAGGGCCGCGCGGACGACCAGGTCAAGCTGGGCGGCCGCCGGATCGAACTCGGCGAGATCGACGCAGCCATGCAGGCCCTTCCCGGGGTGGCCGGCGCGGCGGCCGCCGTGCAGACCACCGCCGCAGGCAACCACATCCTGGTGGGCTACCTTGCCCCCGCACCGGGCCACGACATGGACCTGGGTGCCGCACGGGAACAGCTGGCGGAAAGCCTTCCGGCGGCGCTGGTGCCATTGTTGACGACAGTTGACTCGCTGCCCACCAAGACCAGCGGAAAAGTGGACCGGCACGCCCTGCCGTGGCCCCTGGCGGGTGCAGGCGCCGCAGAGGCGGATGCCGCTCCGCTGAACCTTCCGGATGATGCCGCGTGGGTGGTGGAACAGTGGAGCAGCGTGCTGGGCAGCCCCGTCACATCGCTGGACGCCGACTTCTTCGCCTACGGCGGCGGTTCGCTGTCCGCCGCCCAGCTGGTCTCCGCGCTGAGGGTCCGCTACCCCACCATCACCGTGGCCGATGTTTACGCGACGCCGAGGGTGGGGGCACTGGTGGAGCTGGCGCGGCAGGTCAACCAATCCGGGGACTCCGCTCCTGCGCGGGAGCGGACGGTCCGGCCAACTGCCAGGAAGTCGCAGGTCTTCCAGACACTGATGGGTGTGCCGCTGCACATCCTGGTGGGCATGCGGTGGCTGACCTACCTCATGGCAATCAACAACCTGTTGGCCGGACTCGCCGGATTTACTGCCGCACCAACCATTTCATGGTGGTGGGTGGCAGCGTCCTGGCTGGTGTTCGTCAGCCCGGCCGGACGAATGCTGCTGTCCATCGCAGCCGCGAGGATCCTCCTCCGCGGCGTCAGGCCAGGCATCTATCCCCGGTCCGGGCGGGTCCACCTGCGGTTGTGGCTGGCAGAACAGATCCAGGACCTGGCAGGGGCCATCAGCCTCGCCAGTGCGCCCTGGGTGCCGTACTACGCCCGGGCGCTGGGGGCGAAGATCGGCAGGGACGTCCAGCTTCATTCGCTGCCGCCCGTCACGGGGCTGCTGACGCTCGGCAGCGGAGCCAACGTGGAACCGGAGGTGGACCTGTCAGGCTGGTGGATCGACGGCGACGACGTTCACATTGGGGCTATCCGCATTGGCCGCGGTGCCAGCGTGGGTGCACGCAGCACGCTGATGCCCGGCGCCTCGATTGGGGCCGGGGCGCAGGTGGAAGCCGGTTCCGCGGTGCTGGGGAAGGTGAAGGCAGGCCAATTGGCCGCAGGTTCACCGGCCCGCCGGCAGGGCAAGGCCAAACACAGCGTGCCACATGCCCCGCCCCAGGGCAGGTTTGCCGCACGTGCGTGGTTTGCCGGATTTTCCCTGGCGTCTGCGTGCCTGTCCTTCATTCCGTACTCGTCTGCTGCCGCCGCGCTGTGGGTCGCGTTCACCTTCGTCCAGGGCAGTACGTCGCTGACCGGGGCCCTCCCCCGGCTGCTGGCGGCCCTTGCTCCGGCATCGCTGGTGTGGTTCGCCACGAACGCCGTCCTGGTGCTGGTTGCCACGCGGCTCCTCTCCATCGGGATCACGGAGGGCTACTACCGGATCCGCAGCCGGGTGGGGTGGCAGATCTGGGCCACCGAGCGGGTGCTGGACCTGGCCAGGGACCTGCTTTTCCCCATCTACGCGAGCCTGTTCACGCCGGTGTGGCTGCGCCTGCTGGGCGCGAAGGTCGGTAAGAACGTCGAGGCCTCCACCGTGCTGCTGATACCGAAGATGACCACCGTGGGCGAGGGCGCCTTCCTCGCCGACGACACCATGGTGGCCTCCTACGAACTCGACGGCGGCTGGCTGCGGGTGGCACCGGCGAAGATCGGCAAAAGGTCCTTCCTGGGCAATTCGGGCATGACCGCCGCGGGCCGCAGCGTCCCCAAGAACTCACTCGTGGCCGTCTTGTCCGCCACACCGGCGAAGGCAAAGTCCGGCACCTCCTGGCTGGGAAGCCCGCCCGTCCGGTTGCGGCGGACGGCGATCGCCTCCGACGATTCGCGCACTTTCCAGCCCCCGGCGCGGCTGAAAGTCGCCCGCACCCTGTGGGAACTGGGCCGCTTTCTGCCGGTCATGCTCACGGTCGCCATCGCGGCCGGCACCATGCTGGCCTTCGACTGGATTGCAGCGACCTGGGGCTACGCCGCCGCCGCCCTGCTCACCGGCGTCGTGATGCTGTTGGCGGGCCTCGTGGCGGCAGGGTCGTCCGTCGCCGCGAAATGGGTGCTGGTGGGGCGGATCCGGCCCGGCGAACATCCTCTGTGGAGCTCCTTTATCTGGCGGAACGAAGTGGTGGACAGCTTCATCGAACTAGTCACGGCGCCGTGGTTCGCCCGGGCAGCATCGGGCACCCCGGCGCTGGTCTGGTGGCTGCGGGCGCTCGGGGCGAAAATTGGCAGCGGCACGTGGTGCGAGAGCTACTGGCTGCCTGAAGCCGACCTGGTGGTCCTTGGCAGGAATTCCACGGTCAACCGGGGCTGCGTGGTGCAGACGCACCTGTTCCACGACCGTGTGATGAGCATTGACGCTGTTACGCTCGAGGACGGGGCCACCATGGGCCCGCACGGGGTCATCCTTCCCCAGGCCAGCATCGGCGCCGGCGGAACGGTGGGGCCGGCATCCTTGGTGATGCGCGGCGAAGCAGTGCCCGCCGCGACGTACTGGATGGGTAACCCGGTCAGCCCATGGAGCGGGCCCGGATCGCCGTCTGCCACCTAACCGAAGGTCCCATGAGTTCTTCAGCATCAGCCGCCCGGGGCAGCATTCCCGCAGCCACCGGAACCTCCCCGGACCCGTACCTGCCCGGTGCCGGGACAAACGCCTTCCGCGTCGAGAGGTACGAACTGGACCTGGACTACCGGGTGGCCAGCAACCGGCTCAGCGGCAAAGCGGTGCTGCACGGCGTCACTTGCGCTCCGACGTCGGCCATTGTCCTGGACCTCGTTGGCCTGCGCGCCACCAAGGTCCTGCTGGATGGCCGCAAACCGCTTCGGTTCAGCCAGCGGGCCGGGCAGCTGGTCGTCACCTCGCAAGCCCCCTTCGAACCGAAACAGCCCTTCACCCTGGAGGTGCGCTATGAGGGCAACCCGCGGCCGCGGCGCGGACCCTGGGGCGAGGTGGGCTGGGAGGAACTGACGGACGGTGTCCTGGTGGCCGGGCAACCCAACGGTGCCCCCTCCTGGTTCCCCTGCAACGACCACTCCAGGGACAAGGCCAGCTACCGGTTCACGGTCACCACTGAAGCGAACTACCGGGTGGTGTGCAACGGCGTACTGCAATCGCATACGGCCCGCGCCAGCCGGGAAACCTGGGTCTACGAACAGGCGGAGCCGATGGCCGCCTATCTTGCGACCGTCCAGATTGGCAGGTACGTGCCGTTGGAGCTGGACGCCGGACGGCACGGGGCCCCGGTTCCGCAGTCCGTGGCGGTCTCCCACGCCTTGGCGGACCGTGCCAGGACAGGACTGGCCCGGCAACCGGCAATGATGAGCACGTTCAGCAATTGCTTTGGCCCTTATCCGTTTCCCGCGTACACGGTGGTAGTGACCGAGGACGAACTGGAAATCCCGCTTGAGGCGCAATCGATGGCAATCCTGGGTCCCAACCACCTGGGCCTGGACTGGGAGTCCCAGCGCCTGATCGCCCATGAGCTGTCGCATCAGTGGTTTGGCAATTCCCTGACCGCTGCGGGGTGGCAGGACATCTGGCTGCACGAGGGCTTCGCCTGCTATGCCGAGTGGATCTGGTCCGAGGAAGCAGGCGTTATGAGCGTGGCGGAGCGGGCCGCGGCGGCCTGGCAGCGGTTGCAGGCGGAGGACCAGGACATCCTGGTGGGCGATCCCGGTCCGGCGCGCATGTTCGATGACCGCGTGTACAAGCGGGGCGCCCTGGCCCTGCACGCCGTCCGGATGGCCGTGGGCGACCTCGCCTTTTTCGCCGTCCTGCAGGACTGGACAGCCGGTCACAGGCACGGCTGGGTCACGACGCAGGACTTCATCGTGGCGGTCAGCAGCGCCACAGCTGTCGATGCGGAGCCGCTGCTGCACCCCTGGCTTTACGAGGAGCCGCTGCCGCCGCTTCCGCTGGCCTGAACGGGTCCGGAGAGTGCGACGGCGGCGGCCAGGTGTGCGGGCAGCCCGGTTTCAGCAGGGCCCAGGTCCCGCAGGCCGGGACGCCCGCTGACGTCCACGGTGGACGGCGCAGTCCGGAGTCCGTCACCGGTCATTTTCAGCCAGGCTTCCTTGCGTGCCCAGAGCCTGGCCCTCGCCGCCGGCAGCAGCTCCACCCTGACGTTCCGGAGGTTCCGGCGCTCCGCAGGCGTCAGGGCGAGCCCGTCGAACCCGTCAAAGCCGGTACGGGACGGATCCTCGATGTCGGCGCCCAGCCGCGTTCCCGGCGAGGCGTCCACCACAGCCACCAACAATGTCCAGCCCGCTGCCCGGGACAAGCTCAGTGCCAGCGGCACAGGGGCGCCCCGATAGCTGTATCCCGGCCGGCCGTGGCCCACCCCGGGGCCGGTCCCGCACTGCGGGCAGCTGTAGGCCACGGTGAGGTCTGCGGCGGGAAGTGAGAGCAGCTCCGCGGCGAGCCTCCGCTGCGCCAGCCGGCCGGCCAGAAAAGCAATGCCGGCGGCTGGCGGCAAAGCCTTGGCCCGCGCCAGCTCGACGCTGTCCAGGAGGCCTTCGGCCTCCTCCTGCATCCCGCTGTCTTTCCCGGACAGCAGGAAGGGCGGGATGGCGCGCACTTCGCATTGCGCCATGACCCGCCCTTCCCGAAAAGCCTGCAGGAACCCTACCGCTGGACAGCTCCGAAGCGTTCGGCAGCCAGCGCCACTGCGCCTTCACGCGCCGCCGAGGCCTCGTCAGCGGTCAGGGTGCGGTCGGCGGCCCGGAAGCGGAGCCCGAAGGCCAGCGACTTCTTGCCGTCCTCGATGCCCTTGCCTGCGTAAACGTCGAACAGCGCCACGTCTTCCAGCAGCTCTCCGGCGCCTTCGCGCAGGGCGGCAAGGACGTCGTCTGCCGGCACGTCGGCCGGGACCACGAGCGCCACGTCCTGGGTGGCCACCGGGAACGTGGAAATGTGGCGGGCCACAATCACGTCCGGCGCGGCTTCGAACAGGGCATCGGCATCAAGTTCCAGTGCCACCGAACGGGCGGGCATGTCCGAGGCGGCCAGCAGCTTGGGGTGCAGTTCGCCGGCGTAGCCAACGGTCTCCCCCGTGCGCAGCGCCAGCCGGGCGGTGCGGCCGGGGTGGAACGCCTGGTGGCTGCCCTGGCTGACCACCAGGTCCACGCCCAGCACGTCGCCGGCAAGCCGGGCCATGTCCAGGGCGTCGGCCCAGTCCCACACACGGGGCGTGTGGGACGCGGCGGCCGGGGAATCGTGGCCGGTGAGGACTGCCGCGATGTGGAACGGCTGGTTCGGGACGCCGTCGTACAAAGCGTCAAGAACCTCATCGGCAGGCTTGGCACCCAGCGGCGGGATGGAGGCCGTGCCCACCGTCCCCTCGGGCAGGAACACCAGGCCGGATTCGAACAGGGCCAGGTCCCGGAAGCCACGGGAGTGGTTGCGCTTGGCCACCTCGATCAGTCCGGGCAGGATGGACGTGCGCAGGTAGCCGTGCTCCTCGCTGATCGGGTTGGCCAGCTTGAGGGCGGTCCGCGCCCCTCCTTCGTCAGCCACGCCGAAGGTGTCGTTGGCCGCCTTGGAGACGAACGGGTAGGACAGGACCTCGGTGAGTCCGGCGTCGGCCAGTGCCTGGATGAGGCGGCGGCGCTGCTGCTGGACACGGGTGAGGCCGCGGCCCGGAGGGGCGACCGGCAGCGTGGCGGGGATCTTGTCGTAGCCCACCAGCCGGGCGATTTCCTCGGTCAGGTCTTCCTTGGTCTCCAGATCGCTCCGCCAGCTCGGCGGCGTCACCGTCCACCCGGCGTCGTGCTTTGCCACCACGGCGCCCAGGTCCTCAAGCGAGGTGACGATCTGGTCTTCGGTGAAGTCGATGCCAATCCGTGCGGCAGCGAAGCCTGCGGGCAGCTCGATGGTGACGGTTTCCGGGGCGGTCCCGACGTCGGTGCCGGCTTCGTCGGCAGTGCCGCCGGCCAGTTCCACCAGGAGGTCCACCACGCGCTGGGCGGCGATGCCCGCCACCTGCCAGTCCACGCCGCGTTCGAAGCGCTTGGACGCCTCGGACGGCAGCTTGTGCCTGCGCCGGGACCTGCCGATGGACACGTCGTCAAAGTGCGCCGCCTCAACCAGGATGTTCGACGTCGAATCGCTCACCTCGGTGGCCGCGCCGCCCATGACGCCTGCGATGCCGATGGCGCCGGAGTCGTCGGTGATGAGCAGGTCCTCGGCGTCAAGGGTACGTTCCTTGCCGTCCAGGGTGGTGATCTTCTCCCCTGCGGCGGCGCGGCGCACCACGATGTCGCCGGAGAGCTTGTCCAGGTCATAGCAGTGCGTGGGCTGGCCCAGTTCGAGCATGACGTAGTTGGAGATGTCCACCGGCAGCGAGATGGAGCGGATGCCGGCGAGCCGGAGCCGGGAGACCATCCATGGCGGGGTGGGACGGGTGGCGTCCACGCCCCTGACGGTGCGGGCCACGAACCGGTCGCAGCCGGCCTTGCCGTAGATCGGGGCGTCGTCGTTGAGCTTGACGCCGTAACCGCCGGAAAGTTCGGCCGGCGCCTGGACCCTGGAGGCGGGATCCGTGAAGGCGGTGCCGGTGGCGTGCGCGTATTCGCGGGCCACGCCGCGGATGGAGAAGGCGTAGCCGCGGTCCGGGGTGACGTTGATTTCGGCTGCCTGGTCGTACAGGCCCAGGAGCTCCATGGCGTCGGTACCCACCTCAGGGTCCAGCCCGATGCGGGACAGCACCAGGATGCCGTCATGGTCCTCGCCGATGCCCAGTTCGCGGACCGAGGCGATCATGCCGGCGGAAAGGTGGCCGTACGTCTTGCGGGCGGAGATGCGGAAGTCGCCGGGCAGCACGGCGCCCGGAAGCGTGACCACCACTTTGTCGCCCTCAACGAAGTTGTGCGCGCCGCAGATGATGCCTTGGACGCCGGACGGGTCGATGCCGTCCCCGGTGAGGGTCTGTTCCTTGCCTTCGGGGACTACGCGGACCTGGCACCAGTTGATGGTCTTGCCGTTGGTCTGCGGTTCCTTGACCAGGCTCAGGACCTGGCCCACCACCACGGGGCCCTGGAGGGTGTCCGTGGGACGGTGGACGGCTTCTTCTTCAAAGCCGACCTTGACCAGTTCTTCCATGACGTCTTCGGCCGTTGCTCCGGCCGGTACTGCTGCGAATTCCCGCAGCCAGGAAAGTGGGATACGCACTGTTAGATCTCCATCCCGAAGTGCTCGCTGAACCGTACATCGCCTTCGATCATGTCGTGCATGTCGGCAACCTCGTTGCGGAACATGAGGGCACGCTCGATGCCCATGCCGAAGGCAAAACCTGAATAGACGTCCGGGTCGATGCCCGCAGCGCGCAGGACGTTGGGGTTGACCATGCCGCAGCCGCCCCACTCGATCCAGCGCGGGCCGCCCTTGGCGCCGGGGTGGAAGATGTCCAGCTCGGCGGAGGGCTCGGTGAACGGGAAGTAGTTGGGGCGCAGGCGGACCTTCGCCTCCTCGCCGAACATTTGCCGGGTGAAGTGCTCCAGGGTGCCCAGCAGGTCCGCCATGGACAGGCCCTTGTCGATGGCAAGGCCCTCAAACTGGTGGAACACCGGGGTGTGGGTGGCGTCCAGCTCATCGGTGCGGAACACCTTGCCCGGGCACAGCACGTAGATGGGCACCTCACGCTCGAGCATGGAGCGGACCTGCACCGGGGAGGTGTGGGTGCGCATCAGCAGGTGGGCTTCGGGCGGCTCCACGAAGAAGGTGTCCTGCATTTCGCGGGCCGGGTGGTCCGGCTTGAAGTTCAGGGCGTCGAAGTTGAACCACTCGGATTCCACCTCGGGGCCCTCCGCGATCTCCCAGCCCATTCCCACGAAGATGTCCGCCACGCGGTCCTGCAGGGTGGACAGCGGGTGGCGCGCACCGGCGCGGCGGCGGCGGGGGGCAGCGGTGACGTCCACGGTCTCCTCAACCAGGATCCGGGCATCATTCTCGGCTTCGAGTACCTCGGTCCGGTCGGCGAGCGCCTTGTTGACCCGGCCGCGGGAAGCACCCATCAGCTTTCCGGCGAGCGCCTTCTGGTCCTTGGGGAGGCGGCCGATTTCCCGGTTGGCCAGGCTAAGCGGCGATTTTTCGCCGCTGTGGGCGAGGCGCACCGCCTTCAGCTCGTCAAGGGTGGCCGCACCGGCGATGGCGGTGATGGCCTGGTCTACAGCGGCGTTGATGGCGGCCTCATCCGTGGGGTTCGGGATGGCGGCGCCCGGCAAAGTTTCAGTCATCTACTGTTCTTAGCTACGAGTCGTGGCTGCCTGCGGCCGGGGCAGCCCTGCGCGGTTTCCCGCCCGGTGCCTCCGTCGCTGGCAGGTCATGGATGAATGCGCTGAACGTCAGTGTCATTCAATGACCAGGTCAGGGCTCGCCGGCAGGACCGGCGGCCACTGCCCTCCAGTCTAGTAGAACCCTCCGGTTACCATGGCCTCATGACGTTGCGGCAGCACGCAGGTTCGGTGAATGGCCCGACGACGGCCCAGCGGCTCAGGCGGGCAGCAAACCTCCTCAACGGGAGCACCCTGGCCGGGCTCGCCGTCGCCCTGGCCGCCCGGACCCGGATCAGCCGGGGGCCGCGCGGCCTGATCATTGCGGCCGGCTACCGCTGGCGGCTGCCTTTCGCCGGCGCCTTCACCCTGGGCAACGTGGTGCTGTGCCGCAGCACGGCTGCGGACCTGCTGTCCCGGCCTGCGCTCCTGGGACACGAGGAACGGCATTGCAGCCAGTACGCGTGGTGCCTGGGGCTGCCCTTCATCCCCTTGTACCTGGCAGCCGCCGGCTGGTCCGTGCTGCGCACCGGCAATCCGGGGACGGCGAACATCTTCGAGCGGCGGGCAGGCCTTGCCGCCGGCGGTTACCCACTCCGGGCGGCGAGGCAGCCGTGACGGGCCAGGACCCGCAGGACCGCCGGGATCCTGGGGCCATCACCGTCACGGGGACTGGATGGGCGGAGGCCGCACCGGACCTGATGCTTGTTTCCATAGGCATGGAGTGCCGCGCCGAATCGGTGGCGGAAGCCTACGCGGCAGCAGGCAGGGACCTGGCGGCAGTTGGAGCGGCCCTCCGCAGCCGGGGCGTTTCCCCGGACGATATCCGCTCGGCCGGCCTGGCCGTCCGAGCGGACCTCGCCTGGCGGGACGGTGAGGGCCAGCGGCTTGTGGGCTACATTGCCTCCAGCAGCCTCGCGGTCAGGCTGCGGGACCTCGGCAGCGCGGCGGCCACAGTTTCAGCAGCCGTCCACACCGCCGGGGACAATGTCCGCCTGAACAGCCTGCAGCTGGTCCTTTCGGACGACTCAGTGGTCCGGGCGCAGGCGCGTGACGCGGCCTGGCAGGACGCGCTGGGTTCCGCTGCGCAGTATGCCGCACTGGCCTCGGCCGGCCTGGGCCGGGTCCTGTCCGTCACCGACCAGCGCCCGGCGCCGGGACCGGTACCGTTTGCCGGGCTGCAGCGGGCATCCGCCACGGAAGGTCCACAGGTTGAGCCGGGCCTGAACCGGGTGGAGGCAGCCGTCACCGTCACATGGGAACTGCGGCCCTAGCCCCGATGGCGCCTGGAGCCGTATGGGCCGCGTCGAGGCATAGTTTCCACTGGCTTCGACTGCGTGGCGCCTTGACTTAAATTCGAACATGTTTTCGAATGGGTCCCATGAGATGGGAAGCGCAAGCACTGGTGCCCACGCCGGAAACCGCAGGAGGACCCGGTCCCGCGCTGCTTCCGCTGGCCGGGCTGGTCCGCTCGGTCACCACCCCCGAGTTCGCCGGGATCACGTTCCACGAGGTCACCGCAAAATCGGTGCTCAACAGGGTCCCGGCGGGATCGAAGATGCCTTTCGAGTGGACAGTGAATCCCTACCGCGGCTGCAGCCACGCCTGCGTTTACTGCTTTGCCCGCAAGAGCCACACCTACCTTGACTTCGACGCCGGCATGGATTTCGACAGCCAGGTGGTGGTGAAGGTCAACGCCGCGGAAGTCCTCCGGAAGGAACTGAACAAGGCCTCATGGACGCGCCAGCAGGTGGCGCTGGGCACCAACACCGACCCCTACCAGCGGGCCGAGGGCAGGTACCGGCTCATGCCTGGCATCATCAATGCCCTGGCGGAGTCCGGCACTCCCCTGTCCATCCTCACCAAAGGGACGCTGCTGGCACGGGACATCCCGCTGCTCAAGAGTGCTGCCGCGCAGGTGCCGGTAGGGCTTGGCATCTCCCTGGCCATGACCGACGAAGCCCTCTCCGAGGCGATCGAGCCCGGCACCCCGGGGCCCAGGGCCCGGCTCAAACTGGTGTCCCGGCTGCGCGAAGCCGGGCTGCCCTGCGGCGTCATGGCGATGCCCATCCTGCCGTGGCTCTCGGACAGCGATGAAGCCCTGGATGCGCTGTTCGGTTCCCTGGCGGCCGCCGGCGCAACCGGAGTCAGCGCGGGCGCGCTGTACCTGAAGCCGGGCACCAGGGAATGGTTCATGAAGTGGATCGCCGCCAACCATCCCGAACTGGCCGGCCGCTACCGGCGGCTCTACGGGACCGGCTCCTACGCGTCCAAGGAATACCGGACGTGGCTTGCCGGCAAGGTCCGCTATTTCAAGGCACGCCACGGCTTTTCGCATTCCTCCGGCTTCAGCCACCGGGACCTCAACAACAGGGACCTCGACAACCGGGACGTGGATGATCCACGCGCCGAGGAAGCGGAGTATCCGGCGGGGAGCATTCCGGCTGCAGCGCCCGGAGGTCCCACGGCTGCTTCAGCGTCGCCGTCCGCGGTGCAGGATTCCCTGTTCTGAGCAGCCTGGATTATCAGGCGTGGGCCCGGCCCTGCCCCGGCACCAGTGCGTCCACTGACTCCAGGAGGGCACGCACAATCGGGTAATCGGCCGGAATCCACGGCAGCCCCAGGACTGCTTCGCTGTCCTGCAGCCGGATCCAGCGCAGTTCGTCATGGTCTTCCAAAGGTGCGGGATCGCCACGGGTCACCTCGGCGAACCAGACCCTCATGCTGGCCCGGTCGTTCAGGGGCCATCCGGCCGGTGTTTCCGCCGGCAGCTCTGCCCCCAGCCGCACCCCGATTCCCAGCTCCTCGGCCAGTTCCCGTACCAGTGCCGCTTCGGGCGCCTCGCCGTGTTCCACCTTGCCTCCGGGGAACTCCCACAGCCCGGCGAGGTGCTCCGGAGCGCTCCGCCTCGCCACCAGCAGTGCCGTTGGATTGGCAAGGCTGTCCACCACGGCTCCGCCCACTACCTGAATCAGTCCAGTCACCGGCCCATTCTATGGGCCACAATGGGAACAGCCCGGATCAGCATTTCCCGTCCCAGGGAATAGGGCCTGCCCGCCCGGGGTTGGCCTCACTGTCCGGATTCCTGCCCCATTGCCGTGGCGTCCCGTCCCAGTTCCAGTTCCAGTTCCACTTTTTGAAAAGCAGGCATATGAGCAGCGTCCTTTCCCCGTCCACGGCAGCCGGCACCAAGACCCCCAACGTCGGCATGGCCATCTTTGCCCTGGCCATGGGCGGGGTGGGCATCGGCGTCACCGAGTTCACCATGATGGGCCTGCTGAAGGAAGTGGAACAGGGCCTGGGGATCAGTACTCCAGAGGCCGGGCACCTGATCTCCGCCTACGCACTGGGAGTCGTGGTAGGCGCTCCGCTCCTTGCCGCCGTCGGCGCCAGGCTGCCCCGCAAGAAACTGGCACTGGGCCTCCTGCTGTTCTTCACCGTGGCCAACCTGACCTCGTTCATAGCCCCTGACTACGGGACGATGCTCGTGTCCCGCTTTGCCGCCGGGCTGCCCCACGGGGCGTTCTTCGGAGTTGCTGCCGTCATCGCTGCATCCCTGGTTCCCCCCACCCGGCGGGGCTGGGCCATCTCCATGGTCATGGCCGGGCTCAGTGTCTCCAACGTGGTGGGCGTCCCGTTCGCCACCTGGCTGGGCCAAACCTTCGGGTGGCGCCTGCTGTTTGTCCTGGTGGGCGCCATCGGCCTGGTGGCCCTGGCCATGGTGTGGAAGTTCGTCCCGTTCCAGCAGGCCCACCCCGATGCCAGCATCCGTCGCGAACTTGGCGCCCTCAAGCGGCTACAGGTCTGGTTGGCCCTCCTGGTGGGCATCGTGGGCTTCGGCGGCTTCTTCGCCACCTACACCTACATCGCGCACACCATGACGGCCGTGGCCGGCATCCCGTCGGGGCTGCTCCCCCTGGTGGTGGCCCTGTACGGACTGGGGATGGTGGCCGGCAACATCGTGGGTGGCAGGTTGGCCGACAAATCGGTAATGGGCACCCTCTACCGGGTCCTCCCGGCCATTGCCGTGGCCCTGGTGGTTTACGCGGTGGCAGCCCACTGGCAGTGGAGCGCCATGGTGATGGTGTTCGTGGTGGGAGCTTCCGGTTCCATGCTGATCCCTGCCCTGCAGACCCGGCTCCTCGACGCCTCCCCGGATGCACCGTCGCTGGCATCTTCCCTCAACCATGCCGCCCTCAACGTCGCCAACGCACTCGGCGCGTTCCTTGGTGGAGTGGTCATCGCCCTCGGGTGGGGCTTTGTTGCCCCGGCACTCGTCGGCGCCGTCCTGGCCGTCCTCGGTTTCGGCGTCGCCCTCCTCAGCGGCCTGCTGGAACGCAAGAGGCCGCTGGCGGGCTAAGCCGTGGCCCACTGCGCGCCCCGCGGCCACGGCCCCTGAAACTCCCCGCCGATACACGCTCCTAACGATGCGGCAACGCCCTTTTTGGGGCTACTGACTTTGCGGGGTGCTTATGTTAGCTTGAGGCTCATCGGGACTATTAATCCCGGTCACAATGAGGAGGAGACATGGGTTTTCTTGCTTGGATTATTCTGGGCCTGATTGTCGGGGCCATCGTTAAAGCCGTTATGCCCGGACGGGTCGGCGGCGGCTGGGTTACCAGCCTCATCCTGGGTGTCGTTGGAGCCATCGTTGGCGGCTGGATTGGCAGCCTCCTGTTCAACAAGGGCGATCTTGCCTTCTTCGACCTCGGCACCTGGATTCTCGCTATCGTCGGCGGCCTGGTTGTCGCCGGCATCTACGGAGCCGTCACCGGACGCGGAAAAGCCAGCCGCGCTCCCTGATAACTCTGTCCAGCAACAACCATCGGGCCCCGGATTTCCGGGGCCTTTCTTTGTGCCCGGCAACAATGCTGCTCCGCGGATGTGCATGCGGGCACCGGGAGTGCGGCCGGGCGCGGGCCGCCGGCCGCCGTCGTGCTCCCCTTACCCGGCGCTGACCTGCCCGGCGGCAGTATCGGGGCGGCGCTGGGATCGGGCGCTGGCGTAGAGGCACACGGTAGCTGCGGTTCCAAGGTTGAGGCTTTCGGCCGCGCCGTACACCGGGACCGCCACCCGGTGGTCGGCCAGTTCAAGCTCCTCATCCGAGAGTCCCTGGGCCTCATTCCCAAAGAACCAGGCGGTCGGCGCAGCGAGGTCAAAGGCGGATTCAGGGCCGTCCCCGGTGAGCCTGCGCCGCGCGTTCTCGTCCTGCAGGACATCCAGGTCCAGCTGCCCGTAACCGTCGGCAGCGAGGACGCCGATGCCCCGGGCCTTGCAGGCGGCAGCCAGTTCCGCGGGATCTGCGGCCAGGACGACCGGAAGATGGAACAGCGACCCTGCGGTGGAGCGGACCGCCTTGGGATTGTAGATATCCACGCTGGACGCTGTAAAAATGACGGCGTCGGCGCCGGCCGAATCGGCCGCACGCAGCACGGTTCCTGCATTTCCCGGGTCCCGGACCTGGCACAGCACGGCAATCAGGCGCGGACCGGCGTCGAGCACGGCCGACAGCTCAACGTCCACGAACCTGCAGACGGCCACGATTCCCTGCGGGTTGACGGTGTCCGCCATGGCCGCCAGGACCTCATCGGTGGCCAGCCGGGCGTTGGTGCCTTCGGCGAGCTGTTCAAATTCGGGGAAGCGGTCCAGGCAGCTTTCGCTGGCGAATACCTCGGTAACCACTCCGGGCGCTCCCGCCGCGAGGCGCTGCTGGTGGAGCTTGAGGGCTTCCCGGACCGCCTGCGGCCCCTCGGCAAGGAACTGGCCACGCTTTAAACGGGCCGGGCGCCCTGCAAGCTTTGCCACGTCCCTGACCCGATCGGCTCGGGGGTTGGACAGTGGAAGATCTTGCGGGCGCCCGGTTTCGTTCATACAAGAACTGTAGTAGCTGACGCTTCCAGTTCCTGAACTGGCCCCTCAGGCGAGGGGCGGCAGCGGCTGCTAGGCTGCGGCAACCTTCTTGGCGGAGGTGTCTGCCGGCAGGGAGTCCTTGGCCACCTGGACCAGTGCGGCGAAGGCGTTGGCGTCAGAAACGGCAAGCTCGGCCAGCATGCGGCGGTCAACCTCGACCTCAGCGGCCTTCAGGCCCTGGATGAGGCGGTTGTAGGTGAGGCCGTTGGCGCGGGACGCAGCGTTGATGCGCTGGATCCACAGGCGGCGGAAGTCGCCCTTCTTCTTCTTGCGGTCACCGTAGCTGTACACAAACGAGTGCAGCAGCTGTTCCTTGGCCTTGCGGTACAGGCGCGAACGCTGTCCGCGGTAACCCTTCGCCCGTTCAAGAACAACCCGGCGCTTCTTGTGGGCGTTGACCGCCCTCTTCACACGTGCCACGTGCGTACTCCTTCGAAAATCTGATCCCAAGCATCTGTTGCCGGTGTTCCGGCGGCCTGAGAAGGCTGTTTGGCAGGTGACGGACCACCGGTGGGCGGTCCATCAATAAACTTGGAAACTAGATGCCGAGCATCTTCCGGATGACCTTGGCGTCGCCCTTGAAGACGATCTTGTCGCCGGCAAGGCGGCGGGTCAGGCGGCTGGACTTGTGCTCCAGGTAGTGGCGGCGGTTGGCCTGCTGGCGGCGCAGCTTGCCGCTGCCGGTCAGCTTGAAGCGCTTCTTAGCACCACTGTGGGTCTTCATCTTCGGCATGGGAACCGATCTCCTTACGTTTCTGCGGACCCGGGGGCCGGCAGTTCTATCGCGCAGCCACCCCTGCGGGCAGCATGCTGGTTGCTGACTGCCGGGGACACGCCCCGGCAGCTGTGAACTAGTTGGTCTTCTTACCGGCCGGCTTCGGCACTGCCTTGGGGGCAGGGCGGGCAGCAGGCTTCGGTGCAGCAGGCCTGGCCACCGGCTTCGGCGGCGCAGGCACACCAGCCGGCTTCGGCGCCGACGGTGCGGCAGCTTCCGGCTTGGCGGCAGCTGCAGGCTTGGGCGCCGGAGCGGCGGCCTTCGGTGCAGCAGCCTTGGGAGCGGCGGCCTTCGGGGCTTCCTGCTTCGGAGCTTCCTGCTTCGGAGCGGGAGCCTTGGGGGCTTCGGCCTTCGGGGCTTCCTGCTTCGGAGCTTCCTGCTTCGGAGCGGGGGCCTTGGGGGCTTCCTGCTCGGGAGCGGCAGCAGGGGCTTCAGCCGGGGCGCTGTCCGCGGCCGGTGCCTCCGGTTCAGTGGAGACGGTGAAGCCTTCCGGCAGGAGGTCCGCCAGTGACTGGGTCATGGGGGCCTGGTCCTCGCCGGAGGTGTCAACCCGTCCCGCAGCCTTGGCTTCGTTCTGGGCCTTGGCCTCGGCGCGCTGGGTTGCCCGGCGTGCTTCCGCCTTGGCCTCAGCCTTGTTCTTCAGCGGACCAACCACCATGACCATGTTGCGGCCGTCGATACGGGGGCTGGACTCCACCACGCCGACTTCGGCGACGTCGTCCGCGAAGCGCTGGAGCAGGCGGATGCCCATCTCCGGACGCTGCTGCTCACGGCCACGGAACTGGATCATGGCCTTGACCTTGTCCCCGGCGCCGAGGAAGCGCAGGGCGTGGCCGCGCTTGGTCTCGTAGTCGTGGGTGTCGATCTTCAGGCGGAAGCGGATTTCCTTCAGAACCGTGTTCGTCTGGTTCTTCCGGGCCTCACGTGCCTTGACTGCGGCCTCGTACTTGTACTTGCCGAAGTCCATCAGCTTGCACACCGGAGGCTTCGCCTGAGGTGCAACTTCAACGAGATCAAGGTCGGACTCGGCAGCCAGGCGCAGGGCATCCTCAATACGGACGATTCCTACCTGTTCACCTGCAGGGCCGACCAGCCGCACCTCGGGGACGCGGATACGCTCATTGATTCTTGGCTCGCTAATGTTAAAGCTCCTGTGTTTGTTGTTGAGTCCGGCAAATGAAGAAGGCCCCCAATTGCCGGAGCAATCGAAGGCCTCAAAGAGGTTGGACCGGCAACCCCGCAAAGGGCTGCACGCGCACGGTCCCGGCAAATGCCGGCCCATGCCCAACCAGGTACCCGGCAACCTTGCGTCCCTGCAGGTTCCAAAGGAACGGGTGGGACAGCGGCTGACGCGGGTGGGAGAGAACTCCGCTTGCAAACTGGAAGCCATTCTACAGAAAAAATTCCCGTCAACGCCGCGAAGCGCTGTTGGGAACCTGATCGTTTGGGACAATCTCTGAAATAACGACATCCAGTCGGTCTGTGTCAAGCTTACCAGTATGAGCACCTCAGACAGTAATTCGTACGTCTTCGAGCCGGGCGAAGCAGGCGCAGACGTTTCACAACAGATCCGCGACATCTCCGAAGTTCCCGCCATCGAGGTCATCACCACGGCCGCCGTCCACCTGATGAGCGCGGCCGCGGTAAAGCTTGGCCTGGCCGCAGAGGACAACGCAGCCGAACTCAAGGACCTCGACGAGGCCCGGAAGCTGATCACCGCGCTGGCCGGCCTGGTGACCGCAGCCGCCCCCGAGATCGGGTCCCAGCACGCCGGGCCCTTGCGCGACGGCCTGCGGTCCCTGCAGCTGGCTTTCCGTGAAGAGTCGCTGATTCCGGATGCACCGGGCAAAGGCCCGGGTGAAAAGTACACCGGGGCCGTGAACTAGGGAGCAACTCCCCCAAGCAGCGTCCGACGGCGGGACGGCCTTTGCAGGCTGTCCCGCCGTCGCGCTTTAACTCCCCGCTGGACGGGGCCGCTCAGGCGGCGGCGCGGCGGCGGCGCTGCTGGAGCGCTAGGCCCACCAGGCAGAGCAGCACGCCGGCGGCGCCGACGGACACGAAGCCGCCGGAGGGGCCCATGATGTCGATGAAGACCCCGGCGAGGGGCGAACCGAGCGCAACGCCGGCGGTCAGCGCGGAACCGTACCAGCCCATGGCCTCCCCGCGCCGTTCCTCCGATACCAGGTCCGCGACCTTCTCGGAGGCCGCGGACAGCACGGGGGCGCAGAGCAGGCCGGGGAGGACGGATATGAAGGCAAGCGTCCACGTGTCGTGGGCGAAGGCCATGGGCAGCGTCAGCGCGGCCATGCCCAGCAGCAGGATGACAGGTGGAATGGGCCGGTGCATGGCGCCGTAAATCAGGCCGCCCAGCACAGAGGCAGCGCACCAGAAGACAAAGACAATTCCGATTTCGCTCTGGTGGCCGCCGGTTTCCAGGGCCGCGACAATGCCGACGTCGGTGCCGCTGAGGACCATGCCCGCGCCGGCGGCAACGGCGAAGAGTGCCGCGACCGTGGCGGTGAACCAGGCGAAGCCCCCGGCCAGCCTCCCCCGCAGGCCGCCCTGCGCCGCGCTGGTGGCCGCGCCCGCAGGGGCCAGCTCCGCGGCCGCTTCCTGGACATGCGCCGGTGCCGTGGAGACGACGGCGACTTCCGCAGCGTGCTGTTCATCCTCGACGCATTCGACCGTTTGGTCCCGGCTGCGGGTGGGCGGGTTGAACCACATGAGGAACAGCCCGGCGAGGGACGTAGCCACGCCCACCACTGTCAGTCCCGCAGTAGTGTGGCCGCGGGTAGCTACGACGGCGCCGGCGGCCGGCCCGATCATGAACACGAATTCCGTGGTGATGGCGTCCAGGGCAAACGCGGTGCGCCGCTGGTCACCCTCGGCCAGGACACCCAGGGATTGCCGCACCACGCTGAAAATGGGCAATGTGAGCAGGCCGCCCACGAAGACCAGCGGCAGGAGCCACTGGTACGACACATGGGGCACGATGGACCAGATCACGGTCTCCGAGATGACCGACGGGATGAGGGCGGTCCGCAACCCCACGGTATCCACGCGCCTCCCCCGCCACGGCGCCCCGAGGGCAATGCCGATGGTCATGACCGCCGCTGCAGCGCCGGCTGCGGCGTAGCCCTGGCCCAGGGTGAGGACAATGTGCAGGGTCAGCAGGACCCCCGCGGCTGAATGCGGGATGCGGGCAACCATGCCCACCAGCAGCAGCCGCCGGATCGGCCGGATGGCGAGCAACTCCCGGTAGAGAGCGAAATTCACGAAGCGGTCCTTCAGGGTATTCCGCTGTACCGGCGGGGATCACCCACCCTGCAGCGGTTAATCGGGAGCGCGCCTCAGTTTGATTTCAAGGGAGTCGACGCGCTCCCCAAACAATACATTCTGTGACCACTCTGACTGCAGGCCGGCCACCAGCTCCTGCACACCGGCAGCGTCGAGGCCGTCTTCAAGGTAAAGCACCACTTGCAGCTCCGGCCCGGCACCACCGCCTGGAACAACAGAGCCGTCGGCGGCCATGGCGGCCACTCCCCTGCCAGGCAGCAGCTCGATGCCGCGGACAGCCGCGAAGCCGGCGGCAGCGGTGCCCATTTCGGCGGCAAGCTCCTGGTCACTGTAGGAAGGGGTCCAGCCATGCTGCTGGGCGAGGGCCCAGACACCGGGCCTGCGCACCACGAACGTCACGTCGGCGCCCGGATCCAGGACCAGGAGTTCTGCACCTTCGGCGACGGCCGAGAGCGCCGCGCGGGCGGCGTAGACGGCCACCGGACGGGCCTCGGGATGCCATGCGGACAATGCGTCCGCCGAGGTGAAGGCCGGCAGCGCAGTCCGTCCGTCCGCAGCCTTCAGCGTCACCAGCGCCATATCCGCCTGTTTGTCGGCGTGCAGCCCGTGCTCTGTTTCTGCCTCTTCAGCCAGCTGCGCCACGATGGGAATGAAGACCCGGGCCGTGGCCAGCGACGCAACGACGTCAGCCTCGTCGCCCCGCCCCTGGCGGAGCGCGGCAATTGCGCCGAGGTAGCCGGCGTCGGCCGTTCCGTCGTCGTCCTCGAAGTTGTGGATCTTTGCGTCCTCACCGGCGAGGCTGCGGCCGGCCCATGGCTGTCCCGCGGAGTCCGTGGCACCACCGGCGCCGGCCAGCGCCGCCGCGATATGTCCGGGCAGGTGGCGGGCGGGAGGGTTTACCGGTTCTTCGGAGCTGGGCATGGCCGGGCTGCTTCCCCGCGCCTAGCGGCGGCCGGCGACGTCGAGGGCTTCGGGCAGCGTGAAGGCTCCGGCGTAGAGGGCCTTGCCCACAATGGCGCCTTCGACGCCCAGGGGAACCAGCGAGCGGAGGACCTTGAGGTCGTCCAGGCTGGAGATGCCGCCGGAGGCCACCACGGGCTTGCCGGTCTTCTCCACCATCTGGCGCAGGAGTTCAACGTTCGGGCCCTGCAGGGTGCCGTCCTTGGTCACATCGGTCACCACATAGCGGGCGCAGCCGGCCTCTTCGAGGCGGCCCAGCACGTCCCACAGGTCCCCGCCTTCCTTCGTCCAGCCACGGCCGGCCAGGGTGGTCCCCCGGACGTCAAGGCCGACGGCGATCTTGTCGCCGAAGCGCTCGATGGCCCGGGCAGTCCACTCCGGGTTTTCCAGTGCCGCGGTCCCGAGGTTGACGCGTGCCACACCCAAATCGAGGGCTGCTTCCAGGGTCTCGTCATCGCGGAGGCCGCCCGAGAGCTCCACCTTGATGTCCAGCCTGCCCACCACCTCGCGGAGCAGGTCGGCGTTGGAGCCACGCCCAAACGCTGCGTCAAGGTCCACCAGGTGAACCCATTCGGCGCCCTGCTGCTGCCAGTTCAGCGCCGCTTCGAGGGGCGTTCCGTAGCTGGTTTCGCTTCCTGCCTCGCCCTGGACCAGCCGGACGGCCTGGCCGTTGACGACGTCGACGGCAGGCAGCAGTTCAAGTACCGGCAGGTCATGTGCGGTGGTCATACTCATCCTCGGTGTTGGTTCTTCGGTTTCGGGCAAAGGCGGGTGGAAGTCGGCGCGCTCAGGCAGTGCCGCGGAGCCCCTGGATCAGCCGGCCGGCAGCGTGAGCAGGTAGGCGGCGACCAGCGACATGGCGGCCAGGATATAAAAGGCCACCTGGGTCCAGGGGGGCTTGCGCTGCTGCCGGAACGAGATGCCGCCGCCAATCAGCAGGCCGGCGAGGCCCGTCAGGAGTACGGGCCACATCTAGGCGTCACTGCCGGCGTCGGCGGCCGGGGCGCCGGAGTCAGCGGCGGCCGGCTTGCGCAGGCCTTCCACCCAGTTGCGCAGGAGCCGCGCACCGGCATCGCCGGACTTTTCGGGGTGGAACTGGGTGGCGCAGAGCGGGCCGTTTTCTACGGCGGCGATGAACGGTCCGCCATGCTCGGACCAGGTAACCAGGGGCGGCGCCATCCGGGGCTGGATGACGTCGAAGTTCCATTCCTGCACGCCGTAGGAGTGCACGAAGTAGAACCGCTCATTTTCGACGCCGGCAAAGAGTTTCGAGCCTTCGGGGACCTTGACGGTGTTCCAGCCCATGTGCGGAACAACTTCGGCGGGGAGTGCCTCCACCTTGCCGGGCCATTCGCCGATGCCCTGCGCTTCGGTGCCGTGTTCGACGCCGGCTTCAAACAGGACCTGCAGGCCCACGCAGATCCCAAGGACCGGGCGGCCGCCTGCCACGCGCCGGCCGATGAGCCGGATGCCGTCCACGGCCTTGAGCTCGCGCATCACGGTCTCGAACGCGCCGACGCCCGGCACCACCAGGCCGTCCGCGTTCAGCACGTCCTCCGGCTTGGCGCTCAGGACCACTTCCGCGCCGGCACGTTCCAGCGCGCGCACGGCCGAGCGGACGTTCCCGGACCCGTAGTCCAGCACCGTGACCGTGGGCTTGCCCTCCGGCGACGGCAGGCTGCGCGACGCCGACGGGTCGATGATTGCCCCGTCCTTCAGGACCTGCCCGCTCACAGCGCACCCTTGGTGGACGGGATGCCCTCAACCCGGGGATCCGGTTCGACGGCGGCGCGGAGGGCGCGGGCAAAGGCCTTGAACTGTGCCTCGACGATGTGGTGCGGGTCCCGGCCGGCAATCACGTTCATGTGCAGGCAGATGCCGGCGTGCAGGGTGATGGCCTCGAACACGTGGCGGGTCAGGGACCCGGTGAAGTGGCCGCCGATCAGGTGGTATTCCTGGCCCGCCGGCTCACCCCCGTGCACCAGATACGGGCGGCCGGACACGTCCACCACCGCATTGGCAAGGGCCTCATCCAGCGGCACGGTGGCTTCGCCGAACCGGCGGATCCCTGCTTTGTTGCCCAGGGCGGTCCGCAGGACCTCGCCGAAGGTGATGGCGACGTCCTCCACGGTGTGGTGGACGTCGATGAGGGTGTCGCCGGTGGCCTTGACCGTCATGTCGATCAGCGAGTGCTTGCACAGGGCGGTCAGCATGTGGTCATAGAACGGCACCGAGGTATCGATGTCCGACACGCCGGTTCCGTCGAGGTTGATCTCCACGAGTACGGAGGACTCGCTGGTGGCACGCTCCATGCGGGCGGTCCGGGCAGCAGCCGTATTCGATCCGGTTGGACTCATGGTGAAGGATCCTTAGTGGGAGAAGGAGTGGTTCAAGGCGACCAGCGCCGCAGTATCAAGTCTAGGCGTGAAGCGCGGCGTGGCCGGCAAGGATGCGTTCCAGGGACGTGAGGAAGGCTGTGGTTTCCGCCTCAGTGCCTGCGGTGACCCGGAGGTGGCCGGGGATGCCCACGTCCCGGATGAGCACGCCCGCGTCCAGCAGTTCCTGCCAGACCTGGTGCGGATTTTCCAGGCCGCCAAAGAACACGTAGTTGGAGTCCGACGCGGCGGGCTTGAGGCCCATCCTGGTCAGTTCGGCCACGATGCGGTCCCGCTGCTTCTTAATGTCCTCGACGTCGGCCATGAGCGCTTCGCGGTGTTCGAGTGCGGCCAGGGCGGTGGCCTGGGTGATGGCGGACAGGTGGTACGGCAGGCGGACCAGGCGCAGGGCGTCGGTGACCTCGGGTGCAGCGGCCATGTAGCCGAGCCGGGCCCCCGCCAGGGCGAACGCCTTGCTCATGGTGCGGGACACGATCAGCCGCTCACGGCCGGGCAGGAGCGTCAGCGCGCTGGGCGTTCCGTCGTGCGCGAACTCGTGGTACGCCTCATCGACTATGACGATGGCCTGGCTGTCCGAACCGGCCTCGTAGACGGCCTCCACGACGTCCAGCCCAAGTCCGGTCCCGGTGGGGTTGTTGGGCGAGCAGAGGAACACGATGTTCGGCTGCAGTTCCTTGACCTGGCGCGCGGCCGACTCCGCGCTGAGGTCATAGCCCTCCGCGCGCTCCCCGGTGATGTACTGCGTGTCTGTTCCGCTGGCCAGCAGGGGGTACATGGAGTACGTGGGCGGGAAACCCAGTGCGGTGCGGCCCGGACCGCCAAAGGCCTGGAGGATCTGCTGGAGGACCTCGTTGGAACCGTTGGCGGCCCACAGGTTGGTTTCATGGAGCCCATGCCCGAGGTATTCGGCCAGGGCCTTCCGGAGCGCGGTGAACTCACGGTCCGGGTAACGGTTTAGACCCGCAGCGGCCTCCGTCACGGCGGCACTGATGGCTGCGCGCACGTCGGCGGGGACGCCATGGGTGTTTTCATTGACGTTCAGCAGAATGGGGACGTCCAGTTGGGGCGCCCCGTAAGGGGTCAGGCCGCGGAGGTTGCTGCGGAGGGGAAGCCGGTTCAGACGTTCTAGCTGGTCGTTCACCTGAACAGTTTAGTTGCCGCGGCAACGACCGGAAAATGTGACGGTTCCTGTTCGCCCTCGGCATGTCCCGCGGCGGCCCGCTCCAGGGCTTGCCAGCCAGCCAGGCAGGCCACCCTCGCAGAGGCCACGAACTCAGGGGTGGCGCCGGTCAGTGGGCGGCCGGTCAGTGGGCGGCCGGTCAGTGGGCGGCCGGTCAGTGGGCGGGGACGGTCAGTGAGTGGGGACGGTCAGTGAGTGGGGACGAAGAGCTGCTGGCCCGGAAGAACGGTGCCCGCGGCAAGGTTGTTGAGCTGGACGATGTCCGCCACGACGTCCCGGGCGTCCCGGTCCGGAGCGACGGCGCCCGCAATGGCCCACAGCGACTGGCCGGACTGCACGGTCACCGTGACGGTGGGCGTCACGGCAAGGTCGGCGGCCGAGTCCGAGGCCTTGGCCGGGGAGTGGAAGAGGCCCGAAAGCGACAGCAGGAGTACAGCCAGGAGCACGAGCGGAACTCCGATCAGGACGATCCTCCCCCGGCGGGTCAGCCGCAGGGGTGCGGACGAAGGTGAAACCTGGTGAAGAGATAAAGCTGACATGAACTAAGCCCTCCTGGACTTGCCGTGCTGCCCGGGTGTCCGCCCGCTGCTGCCTTGCCGTTCATATCGCGCCGGGACTTCTCCCGGCCGCGTATTCGAATGGGGCACCTGCTGGTTAGAACACATGTTCGAACTTTGCTTGTTAAGTTTTAGCACCTATCAACGAACAATGTCGAGACTCGCTAGAACAAATGTTTGAAAAAGCAATGTGGCTGGCCTAGTTTTGAAACCACAGAACATCCACCACTGAAGTTGAACAGCAGGGTCTGACAATGACAGTGGGAGTCCTTCCGGCGGCACTGTGGAACAGCCGCACACGGAAGATCCGGCGGCAAGCGAAAGGCATTGGCGAATATGGCAGCAGCAGCCGCCGGGGGCAGGACCGCCCCGCAATCCAAGAGGACAGCCAAGGGCCTGACCCCACGGCAGAAAAAGATCCTCGAAACCATCCAGCGCTCGGTCAACGAGAACGGTTATCCGCCCTCCATGCGCGAGATCGGCGATACCGTCGGCCTTGCGAGCCTGTCCAGCGTGACCCACCAGCTCTCACAGTTGGAGAAGCTGGGTTACCTGCGCCGCGACCCCAAGCGGCCGCGCGCCATGGAAGTGCTGATGCCGCTCACGCTCGACGGCGGGGGCAAAGGCGCCGGCGCGTCTCCTGCGCCGCAGGCTGCGGGCGGCGGCGCCACGGTCACCGAACTGCCCACCGCGCTGGATACGGCCATGGTTCCGCTGGTGGGCCGGATTGCCGCCGGCGGCCCCATCCTCGCCGAACAGCTCGTGGAAGACGTCATGCCGCTGCCCCGCCAGCTGGTGGGCCAGGGCGAACTTTTCATGCTGAGGGTGGCCGGTGACTCCATGGTGGACGCCGCCATTTGCGACGGCGACTGGGTGGTGGTGCGGCGGCAGGCTGACGCTGCCAACGGGGACATTGTTGCTGCCCTGCTGGACGACGAGGCGACCGTGAAGACGTTCCGCCAGCGCGACGGACACACCTGGCTGCTCCCCCAGAACACGCAGTACGAACCAATCCTGGGCGACCACGCCACCATCATGGGCAAGGTCGTCTCAGTCCTGCGTTCGCTCTAGCCTGCGCACGCCTGCGCGGCATCCGCGCAGGCGTTGTCCGGCGGTTTCTCAGGAAGCGTCGGCACCAAGCCGGGTGAGCGCAGCCAGCGCCTTGGCGCGATCGGTGGTGGCCCAGAACGGGGGCAGCGCCCCGCGCAGGAATCCCGCATAGCGTTCGGTGGCCAGCCGTGAGTCCAGGACAGCCACCACCCCTTTGTCCCCGGTAGACCTGATCAGGCGGCCGGCGCCCTGCGCAAGCCGGATGGCCGCGTGGGTGGCAGAAACGGACATGAAGCCGTTTCCCCCTGCCTGCGCCACGGCACGCGAACGCGCCGTCATCAGGGGATCGTCCGGCCGCGGGAAGGGGATGCGGTCTATCACCACCAGCCGGCAGGATCCTCCGGGAACGTCGACGCCCTGCCACAGGGACATGGTTCCGAAGAGGCAGGTGTCCGGTTCGTCGGCGAATTGCTTCACCAGGGCGGTCATGGTCGACTCGCCCTGGCAGAGAACAGTCATATTGAGCTTGGGCCGGAGGGCATCGGCGGCCTCTTCGGCGGCCCGACGCGAGGAGAACAGGCACAGGGCGCCCCCACCGGATGCCTTGATGAGTGCTTCGAGTTCTGACAGCGCTTCCGGTGACACGCCGCGGCCGGGCTTGGGCAGGTGGCCGGCGACGTAGAGGATGCCCTGTTTGGGATAGTCGAAGGGCGAGCCAACATCCACGCCCGTCCAGCTGGGGGCTCCGTCGCCTACCAGGCCCAGTCCCCCGGCCGCCGGTTCAAAGGCGGAGCCAATGGCCAGGGTGGCAGAGGTCAGCACGACGGTATGGTCCGCAAAAAGCCCCTCCCGCAGCCTGCCGGCGACGGACAGCGGGGCTATGTTAATCAGCACCGGTGCACTGTCATCGGGCGCTGAGTATCCCTGGCCGGGGTCGAAGGTGCTGGCGCGGGAAAACCACACCACTTCGCGGTTCTCGCGTGCAGCAATGAGCCTTTCGCAGAGTTCCAGGATGAGCATCAGCCGGGAACGCGCCAGCTGCCGCCCGCCGTCGGCTGTGGTGTTGCTGTCCCCTTTGGAATCGGACAACGCGGCCCGGCACGCTTCACGCAATTGGTCCACGCAGTCGAGCTGTTCATCATTCAGCCCGTTGGGAAGCAGACCGTTCGGCGCGCCGGCAAGAGCCAGCTCCAGGTTTGCAGCTGCGGCGTTCAGGGCATCAACGGTGATGGCGGTATGTTTCCGGGCACCCGAAGCGGCAGCGTGGACCATGGCCACGGACAACTGTCCGGACACGGCGCCAGTGACCCGGTCCTGCAGTTCGTGCGCTTCGTCCACCACCACGACGTCGTATTCGGGCAGGACCGCGAGTCCCTCGAACGCGCTGACGGCCAGCATGGCGTGGTTGGTCACCACCACATCGGCGTCGGCTGCGTCCTGGCGGGCGAGTTCGCTGAAGCATTCGGCGGCCATTGGGCATTTCTGTGCCCCCAGGCATTCCATCGAGGTCACGGAAACCTGGCGCCAGGCACGGTCGGTCACACCCGGCAGGAGCTCGTCCCTGTCGCCGGTGGCTGTCTTTTCAGCCCATTCGCGGAGCCGCACCACTTCCTTGCCAAGCTGCGACGATGGTCCGCCCACGGAAGCAGCGAAATGTGGAACGCTGGTGTCCTCTCCCAGGGAGAAGAGCTGACCTTCCGAGGGTTCCTCTGACGGGAACCCGCCTTCAAGCTTATGGCGGCAAACGTAGTTGGACCGCCCCTTGACCAGGGCAACCTTGACCGGCCGGTCCAGTGCCGGCGTGATGTTCTTCAGGAGCCGGGGCAGGTCCCTGCCCACAATCTGGGTCTGCAATGCCAGCGTGGCCGTGGACACCAGGGCCGGCTTGTTGCTTTCCAGGGCATGGGCGATAAGCGGCACCAGGTAGGCGAGCGATTTGCCGGTGCCGGTGCCTGCCTGGACCAACAAGTGGTTGCCCGTTTCGATGGCCCGGGCCACCTGGCGGGCCATTTCGTGTTGTCCGCTGCGGCTTTGTCCGCCCATGCCGGCGACGGCGCGGTCGAGCAGTTCAATAACGAACTGCTCGCCCGCCGTCTGCGCAGCTTCGCCGGCCGCGGGGTCAGTCATTGACGACGAATGGTTCCAGTTCAGACGCGAGGCCCTCCCGGACCATCACGGCAGCCCTGGTGCCTGCCTCAACGTGGTCCAGGCTGAGGATTTCGGCGTCGGACTCGTGGAGCTTGCTGAGCAGGTCCCCGCGGTCGTACGGAATGAGCAGCTCCATCTTGACCGATGGCCGGGGAATGGACTCACTGATGGCCTTTAGGAGTTCCGGAATGCCCTCCCCCGTCCGGGCGGAGACCACCACGTGCCGCGGCTCGCGCTGCTTCAGCCGTTCCACCACGAAGGGGTCGGCCGCATCGGCCTTGTTCAGGACGATGATTTCCGGCACCTTGCGGGCATCGACTTCGCTGAAGACCTTCCGGACCGCTGCGATCTGCCCTTCGGGGTCAGGGTGCGAAACGTCCACCACGTGCAGGATCAGGTCCGAGTCGGCGACCTCTTCCAGGGTGGAACGAAAGGCTTCCACCAACTGGGTGGGCAGCGAACGGACGAATCCGACGGTGTCGGCCAGGGTGTACCCCAGGCCGTCAGCGGTTTCGGCCTTGCGGACGGTGGGATCCAGCGTGGCGAACAGCGCGTTCTCCACGAGGACACCTGCGTCCGTGAGCCTGTTCAGCAGCGAGGACTTGCCGGCGTTGGTGTACCCGGCGATTGCCACGGAGGGCACTTCGTTACGACGGCGGTTGGCCCGTTTGGTCTCGCGGGCCGGCTTCATGGCGGCAATTTCGCGCCGCAGCTTTGCCATGCGGGTACGGATCCGGCGCCGGTCCAGTTCGATCTTGGTCTCACCGGGACCACGCGAGCCCATGCCGGCAGCAGCGCCGCCCACCTGGCCACCGGCCTGGCGGGACATCGACTCGCCCCAGCCGCGCAGGCGGGGAAGGAGGTATTCCAGCTGTGCCAGTTCCACCTGGGCCTTGCCTTCACGGCTCTTGGCATGCTGCGCGAAGATGTCCAGGATCAGGGCCGTGCGGTCGATGACCTTGACCTTGACGATGTCCTCAAGGCCGCGGCGCTGGGAAGGTGCCAGTTCGGCGTCCACCACCACGGTGTCCGCGCCGGTGGCCATGACGATGTCCTTCAGCTCCTGGGCCTTGCCGGAACCCAGGAACGTCCCGGGGTCCGGTTTGTCGCGGCGCTGCACCAACCCGTCGAGGACCTCCGAACCGGCGGTCTCGGCGAGGGCGGCGAGCTCACGCAACGAGTTTTCGGCGTCGGCAAGCGTTCCTTCGGACCAGAGCCCGGCGAGGACGACGCGTTCCAGGCGCAGCTGCCGGTATTCGACCTCGGTGACGTCTTCGAGTTCGGTGGACAGGCCTGCCCGCCGGCGCAGCGCGCGCCGTTCCTCGAGGTCCTGCTGGTCGCCGTCGTACGTTGAGTGTTCTTCGTCAAGGCGGGAAATGGCCTGCGCCTTGCCGAGCACCGCTTTTCCACCGCCGCCTTCACCACCGGGCGTGCTGACGTTTCTGGCCGGTACGTCCTTGGCGAGGATCCGGTCGATGACAGCCTGGATCTCCTGCGGACTCATGTCCTGGGCGGCTGGATCGGAACCGGTATTGGGCTGGCTGGTCATGGTCTCCTTTGAAGATTCGGCAGTTCCAGAATAGTGCTGATTGGGTGGAAGTTGGAAAGTATTCGCGCTGGGCTGACGGCCTGCGGTCATGCAGTTCTCCTGGTTGTTTCGCCGCCGGCTGCAATGCCGGGGCTCGAATGCCGCGTCACGACGGCGGCAGGGCTGGAAGAGGCCGGAGAATGGCAGGAAGTGCAGCAACGGGCTGACTTTCGAGTATTGTCCGGCGTCCGGCTCAGACGGAACGGTCTGGCCGGTGCGCAAAGCGGAAGGCATGGAAACCTGCGTCGCTGCGGGACCGACTGTCGCTGGAGGACAGGCTGCGGACGGGCATTGCCCGTACCGGCTACTCGAAGATCAGGAACATGCCTTCCAGCGTAGCAGAGGGCCTTCTCGCCGGTTTCCCATTACGCTGCAGGGGGAACTACTCTGGCCAGTTATGGAGTCCGCACACTATTTCAGCACTTCCCCTGCCGGCCCCTTTACCCGGAAGCCTTTGACGGTGGAACTGGCCGGTGAGACGCGACGGCTCCAGACCTCCACGGGCATCTTCAGCCCCGACGGAATCGACAAGGGCACCGCGGTGCTCCTCGCCGAAGTTCCGGCCCCGAATCCCGAGGGCAATCTCCTGGATATCGGGTGCGGCTGGGGTCCGGTGGCGCTCACTATGGCGCTGCTGGCCCCCGAATCAAAGGTCTACGCCGTGGATGTCAACGAACGCTGCATCACCCTGACCAACGAGAACGCCGCCGCGCTGGGACTGTCCAATGTCGTCGCCAGCACGCCCCAGGCCGTGGATCCCGGCATCCGCTTCGACACAATCTGGTCCAACCCTCCCATCAGGATCGGCAAGGACGAACTGCATGCCCTGCTCAAGCTGTGGCTGCCGCGCCTGGCGGAGGGCGGCACCGCGTGGCTGGTGGTGCAGAAGAACCTTGGCTCTGATTCCCTTCAGCGCTGGCTGGCCGCCGAACTGGACAGTTCCTTCACCGTGACCCGCGAATCGACGTCCAAGTCCTTCCGGATCCTGAAGGTCAGGAAAGCGTCCCACTCGCCACAATGACGGCGGGACCGCTGAGCTCCACATGCTCGTGGCCACCGGGGCCGGCGAAGAACTTCACGCCCACCACTCCTCCCGGAACGTGGACCTGCCAGGCGTCGGGGGCTTCCGCTCCGGCCCAGTGCCTGGTGGCGACGGCGGCAGCACAGGCGCCCGTCCCGCAGGACTGGGTCTCCCCCACGCCGCGCTCGTGCACCCGCATGGTTACGGAGCCGACGCCGTCATGGACCAGCGGTTCTGCCGGCACCACGAATTCCACGTTGGTCCCGTTCGCGGGTACCGGGTCGACCTTCGGAGCGGTGAACAGCCGGGTGCCCGCGAGCTCCGCAAGTTCAGCGAGGGCCACCACCGTATGCGGGTTGCCCATGCTCACGGAGAGTGCCGGCCGGGGAACCTCCAGCCCGTCGGCGGTGACAAGGGAATCCATGGCCTTGGCGCTGGCTTCCCCGGGGAAAATGAACTCCCAGGGTCCCATGTCCACCGCGTAGCCGTCTCCGGTCCGGACCACGGTCTTGACGCCGCCCCGCGTGCCGATGGTGAGCGATCCGCCGTCGGGCAGGTCGATCAGGCCCTCGGTCCGCAGGAAGTGGACGAAGACCCTGACCCCGTTGCCGCACATCTCGGACAGGGAGCCGTCGGCGTTGCGGTAATCCATGAACCACTCCGCGTCCGGGGTGCCGGCGAGCAGTTCGCGGCCCTCCGGCAGGAAGCGGGACGGGACGGCCCTGATCAGGCCGTCGGCCCCGATGCCACGGTGCCGGTCGCACAGGGCGGCGGCCTGGTCGGCACCGATCACGTGCGTCCCCTCGGGGTCCGCCACCAGGACGAAGTCGTTGCCGGTGCCGTGCCCCTTGGAAAAGCGGAGCCCGCTCAGTGTGCGCAGGGCGGGCCCGGTGGTTTCTGCGGGGGTAGCATTCATGATCCCAAGCGTAGCGGCGGATGCTGCCGGTCCTGAAACCGCAGCTACCGGCACAACTCCGCTGCCTTGCCAATGAGCTCCGGAGCCTGCCAGTCCAGCCACGTGATGCGGGGATCGGCGCGGAACCAGGTCAACTGGCGCCGGGCAAACTGGCGGGTGGCCACGATGGTTTCCTCCGCGGCAGCCTCAACGGTGGAGGCGCCATCGAGGACCCGCAGGAACTGTGCATAGCCCAGGGCACGGGACGCGGTCTTGCCGCGGCGCAGGCCTTTGGCATCGAGCATCCGGACCTCCCCCAGCAGGCCGGAGTCCACCATCCGGTGCACGCGGGCTGCCAGCCGGTCCCGCAAAACCTCGCGGTCCACGCCGAGGCCCACCTGGACGGCGGGCTGGTGGTACTCCCTCCGCGGCATGTAGGAGCTGAACGGGCGCCCGGTGAGTTCGTGGACCTCCAGCGCGCGGATGATGCGCCGTGCATCGGAGACCCGGTCAGCGGAGGTGGGATCCACCCTCCGGAGCCTGGCCAGGAGTTCACCTGTGCCGACTTCCGCGTGCTCCGCTTCAAGCCGGGCACGCAGCGCAGGGTCGGTCCCCGGGAATTCCAGGACGTCCAGGGCGGCCCGGACGTACAGCCCGGAGCCCCCTGCCAGGATGGCGCGCTTGCCGCGCCCATGGATGTCGTCGATGGTTTCGCGCGCCTGGGCCTGGAAGTCGGAAACACTGGCTTCCTGGGTCACGTCCAGGATGTCGAGGAGGTGGTGCGGCACTCCCCTGCGCTCGGCCACCGTGATTTTGGCGGTGCCGATGTCCATGCCGCGGTAGAACTGCATGGCATCGGCGTTAATGACCTCGCCGTCCAGTTCGAGGGCAAGGTTGACGGCAAGGTCGGACTTTCCGGAGCCGGTGGGACCGACGACGGCGATGACGGGCGGGGCAGCCACCTGTCAGCGGGTGCGCAGCGGCAGTGAGGGCATGCCGAGGGAGACGCCCTTACGTGCCTCTCCGGAAGCGGGGACCGGCGCGCCGCAGGAGTCGGCCTGGGATCTGTCCCACGCGTCCCCTGCCCGTGAACGGCGAAGGGTGTAGTCCTCAGGCGTGGGGTCGGAGACCAGGTGGAAAGCCGCGGCCTCGGTAATGGTGACGGTGACGAGGTCCCCCGGCCTCGGGGCAGGTGCACCCTCCGGGACCGAGAAATGGACGAGGCGCTGGTCCTGCGACCGGCCGGACAGCCGGTGGGTTTCCTCAGACTTCCGCCCGGACTGTGCGGTCACCATGACTTCGAGCCGGCGGCCAAGCTGCTTCCGGTTTTCCTCCGCGGCGATGCGGTCCTGCAGCGCGGTGAGGCGTTCGAAGCGTTCCTGGACCACGGCCTTGGGGAGCTGGTCGGGCAGGTCAGCCGCGGGCGTGCCGGGACGCTTTGAATACTGGAACGTGAAGGCGGTGGCGAAGCGGGACTTTTCCACCACGTCCAGGGTCGCCTGGAAGTCCTCCTCCGTTTCACCCGGGAAGCCCACGATGATGTCGGTGGAAATGGCGGCGTGCGGGATTCTTTCGCGGACCTTGTCCAGGATGCCCAGGAACTTGGTGGACCGGTAGGAACGCTTCATAGCCCGGAGGATGCTGTCCGACCCGGACTGGAGCGGCATGTGCAGCTGCGGCATCACGTTCGGCGTCTCTGCCATGGCGTCAATGACGTCATCCGTGAAGGCGGCGGGGTGCGGGCTGGTGAACCGGACGCGTTCGAGCCCCTCGATCTCTCCGCAGGCACGCAGGAGCTTGGAGAATGCCTGCCGGTCCCCGAATTCCACCCCGTAGGAGTTGACGTTCTGGCCGAGCAGGGTGACTTCAATGGCGCCATCGTCCACGAGTGCCTGGATCTCGGCGAGGATCTCTCCGGGCCGGCGGTCCTTTTCCTTGCCGCGGAGGGCGGGCACGATGCAGAAGGTGCAGGTGTTGTTGCAGCCCACGGAGATGGACACCCAGCCGGAGTAGACAGAGTCACGTTTGGTGGGCAACGTTGACGGGAAGACGTCCAGGGATTCCAGGATCTCCAGCTGCGCTTCGTTGTTGTGCCGCGCCCGGTCCAGGAGGGCGGGAAGGGCACCGACGTTGTGGGTGCCGAAGACTGCGTCCACCCACGGCGCCTTCTTGAGGATCGTCTCGCGGTCCTTTTGCGCCAGGCAACCGCCCACGGCGATCTGCATCCCGGGGTTGGCAGCCTTCACGGGCGCCAGGATGCCCAGGTTGCCGTAGAGCTTGTTGTCCGCGTTTTCCCGGACCGCACAAGTGTTGAACACCACCACGTCGGCGTGCTCGCCCTCCGCCGGGACGTAGCCCGCGGCCTCGAGCAGGCCGGACATCCGTTCCGAGTCGTGGACGTTCATCTGGCAGCCGAAGGTGCGCACCTGGTAGGTGCGGGGCAGGGCTCCGGTTTGCGGGACCGTCCCTGCGTCGACGGAAGGGGTGGCGCCGGATTGGGGGGAAGGAATGGTCAAACTCACCCGTTAAGGGTACCGGCTTTGGAGGCCCCCGCTGTCGGGGTCCTGCTGGGAATCGAGGACATCGTTGACGATCCGGAACGCCTGCGAGGGCTGGTAACCCTTTCTTGCCAGCATGGACGCCACGCGCCGCACTGCTTTGTCCCGTTCCCCGGGACCGGACAGGTCTGTCCCGGGCCGGAGCTTGCGCTCAACCAGGGCGCGCGCAGCGGCCTCCTCGTCGGCGTCAGTCAGTTGTTCCAGGGCTGAAGCCGCTGTCTCCTGGTCGATGCCTTTCTCAGCGAGCTCACGCCTCAGCGCGCCCTTGGCAAGCTTGCGGGACTGGGCGCGGCTCCTGACCCACATGTCAGCGAATTCTGCATCGTTAATCAGCCGGACTTCCTGGAACTTGTCCAGAACGGCCTCGGCGACGTGCTCCGGGATGTTCCGTTCGGCCAGTTTCCGGGCAAGCTGCAGCCTGCTCTTAGGCGCCGCCGTCAGCTGCCGGTACACGATTGCCTGCGCCACCGTAAACGGGTCCGGTTCGGCGTCCGCGGCCTGCGGGTCGTCAGGGACTGCATACCCGTCCGGCACCCCTGTTGAGGGGGTGCCGGTACGGGGCCGCCGTGTTCGTGGTCCGGTCAAGGGCTAGAACCCGTCGACAGCTTTCAGCTTTGGTGAGTCCTTGGACTCATCCTCCGCAGGCTTGACCCCGACACCGAGCTTCTCCTTGATGAGGCGCTCCAGCTCGGCGGCCAGCTCAGGGTTGTCGCGGAGGAACCGGCGCGAGTTCTCCATGCCCTGGCCCAGCTGGTCACCGTCGTAGGTGAACCAGGAGCCCGACTTCTTGATGATGCCGTGCTCAACGCCCATGTCGATGATGCCGCCCTCACGGGAGATGCCCTGGCCGTAGATGATGTCGAACTCGGCGACCTTGAAAGGCGGAGCCATCTTGTTCTTGACGATCTTGGCCTTGGTCCGGTTACCGACGGAATCGGCACCCTCCTTGAGGGTCTGGATCCGGCGGACGTCGATGCGGACCGACGCGTAGAACTTCAGCGCCTTACCACCGGTGGTGGTTTCCGGGGAACCGAAGAACACGCCGATCTTTTCACGGAGCTGGTTGATGAAGATGGCGGTGGTCTTGGTCTGGCTCAGGCGGCCGGTGATCTTACGCAGTGCCTGGCTCATGAGCCGGGCCTGGAGGCCGACGTGGCTGTCACCCATGTCGCCTTCGATTTCAGCGCGCGGCACCAGGGCGGCCACGGAGTCGATGACGATGACGTCCAGGGAGCCGGAGCCGACCAGCATGTCCATGATCTCCAGGGCCTGCTCGCCGGTATCCGGCTGCGAGACCAGGAGGGCATCCGTGTCCACGCCGAGCTTGGCGGCGTAGTCAGGGTCCAGGGCGTGCTCGGCGTCGATGAACGCTGCGATCCCGCCCGCGCGCTGTGCGTTCGCCACGGCGTGCAGGGCCACGGTGGTTTTACCCGACGATTCAGGACCGTAGATTTCAATGACGCGGCCGCGCGGGAGCCCGCCAATGCCAAGGGCGACGTCCAGGGCGATGGAGCCGGTGGGGATGACTTCGATCGGAGCGCGGACTTCGTCGCCCAGGCGCATGACCGAGCCCTTGCCGAACTGCTTGTCAATCTGGGCAAGCGCTGCTTCCAGCGCTTTTGCACGATCCGGGGCTGCCGCCATGGTTGACACCTCTAATGCTTTCTCGATGGTGGCCTTCGCGGCCGTTGTATTGGTCATCTCTGACGCTAAGGGGACCCACTGACATTCCGGCCGGAGGACAACGGCTATGTGGATAAACCCGATGGAAAAAGCATAGCGTTATCCGAACAGGTATTCGAAGAGTGGAGTTCCTGCGGCGTGTCAGGCGGCGGGATCCTTGGCGCCCGCATCGAGGCGGGCGCCGCCGTCAATCGCGGCGCGGGGCGATGTCTCGCCCGAGCCGCCGTTCCGCCGGGACGTCCTGGACGTCGCAGACAGCAAGCCATACCTTCCGCGGCTCAACGCCCGCGGCCAGGGCCTGGTCAGCGGTGCGTCCGCCTACGCCGGCAAGGACCAGGGTACTGCTCAGCACGCGGGAGTACCCCGCACCGAACTCGTCATCCATGAGACGCCAGTACTCGCTGATTCGCATCGGTAAATCCTCTCATGATTGCGGACCCTAGAATTGTTGCCATGAGCAACTCCCCGGATCTCCCGCCGCGGCAGGACACAGGCAACGATGCCGCCGACGCCGCGCTTCAGAATGTCGAACACCAAATCAGCCTCTTTTGGCGGCGGGCCCGGGCCATCTCCAACCAGCTCTCGCGCGAGGTTCACCCGGACATGGAGCCTGCCGCGTATGGGCTCCTGACGGTCATCCGCCGGGAAGGACCCATCCGGCTCACCGACCTTGCCATGAACATCGGCGTGGGCAAGCCGTCGGTCAGCCGGCAGATCGCCTTCCTGGAAAGCCTGGGCCTGGTGTCCAAGGAGGCGGACCCCCTGGACCGGCGGGCGCAGTCCATCCGGCTGACGCCGAAGGGCGAAGAGAAGATGCACCAGGTCCAGGACGCCCGGCGCCAGGTCTTCCAGGAGCGGCTGCGCGAGTGGCCGGTGGAGGACCTGCAGGAGCTGGCCCGCTGCATGGCCAAGCTGAACTCCACCTATGAGCGTGACGGGTTCGCCAGGGAAGCGGCGGACCCGTCCACCGCGCAGGAAGACGCATCCGACAACTAGGCGGCAGCAGGAAGCCCCCGGCACGGCCGGGGGCTTCCTGCTGTTTCCTCGTCCCACCCTGGGGTGGGGCTGCTTTTACCGGGCGCCGGAGAGGAGGCCCGTGGAGAGTTCGTCGTTCAGTTCAGTGTTGAGGTCGCGTTCCAGGTCACGGCCGTAACGCTGGGAGAATTCCTGCGGAACGGTGTCCGGAACTGCGACGCCTTCGGCTACTGCCACGCGGTCGCTGACCTCACGGAGCATGCTTGACAACGGAACATCCAGTGCCGAGCAGATCGAGGACAGAAGCTCTGATGATGCTTCCTTCTGGCCGCGCTCCACTTCGCTGAGGTATCCCAGGGAGACACGGGCGCTGTGCGAAACTTCACGGAGCGTGCGCCCCTGACGCTGGCGGACATCGCGCAGGACATCACCGATTTCGTGACGAAGTACTACCATCTTGCGCTCCTTCTGTTCGCTCTTAGCCTGTTCGGCGAGGCCCACATCCTTCCAGCGGACAACGCCGTTTACGGATACGGGCTGCTTTACCATCTGTATCGCCTTGCTCCCTCATTGGTCAGGTCCGCCGCCGGCGAACCCGTCTTGGTCATTTCATCCTAGGCGCCTCCGCTCTCCGGAAGCGACACAATGTAATAACTAATCGGTACCGGCTTTTGTTCCCGGCAACTTTACGCCCGGTAACTTCGCAGGCGGCGAAGGTCAGCCGGACAGGGCCTCAAGCAGTCTTTCCAGCGCGGCGCCGCACGCAGCGGCCCGGATGTCCGGCCTGCTGCCGGTAAAGGTGTATTCGAAACCGGCGGTGCCGGCAGCCGTGGCAATTCCAATGTAAACCCGGCCTACGGGCTTGCCGTCATGGGCCTCGGGACCGGCGACGCCGGTGGTGGAAAGCCCGACGTCGGCACCCAGGACAGTGCGCGCCCCGGCCGCCATGGCACGGGCGACGTCGGGGTCGACGGAGCCGGCACGGGCCAGCAGGTCGGAAGGGACGTGCAGCACCGCGTCCTTCACGGAGTTCTGGTAGGCCACGACGCCGCCCTGGAGCATGCCGGAGGCTCCGGGCGTGTCGGCGAGGACCGCGGACACCATTCCGGCCGTCAAAGATTCCGCGGTGGCAACGGTCCGTCCTGACTCGAGCGCCTGCCTGACGGCCTGGGCGGCCAGCTGGTGGAGGTTGCTCATGCCTGTTCCTGCCCTTCCGCGGTCCCTGCCTGGCGCTTGCCCTTCGCACGGAGGCGCATGGCTTCAATCACGTATTCAACGCCGGTCCACAGCGTGATTGCCACGGCGGCCATCATGACGGCAAACGCTACCCAGGACATCCACGGCGCGAACGCCCCGAACGGCAGCAGGTACAGGAAGATCGCCGCGGTCTGCACGACGGTCTTGAGCTTGCCGCCGCGGGAAGCGGGGATGACGCCGTAGCGGATCACGAAGAAACGCAGCGCAGTGATGCCCCATTCCCGGACCAGGATCACCAGGGTTGCCCACCAGGGCAGTTCGCCCAGCAGGGACAGCATCACCAGGGCGGAGCCGATGAGGAGCTTGTCGGCGATGGGATCGGCGATCTTGCCGAAGTCCGTAACGAGGTTCCGGCTCCTGGCGATATCGCCGTCGAGCTTGTCGGTGTAGATGGCGACGGCGAACGCCGCCACCGCCGCCCAGCGCCACGGTCCGGAGGTACTGTGCAGCCCCGGCGCATCCGCGACGAGGAACCACACGAAGAACGGGACCAGCACAATGCGGATCATGGTCAGGACATTGGGAAGGTTCCAGACCCCGGCTCGGCCTTGGCCGGCGGCGGTGGCATCGGTGCTAGTCACGTTCCTAGGCTACCGGCCTAGCGTCCCGTGAGGGACCACGCGTCTTCGGAGCCGTCGTCGTCATCGCCGTAGCCGCCCGGGGCCGAATCCGAGCCGTCGTAGTATTCGACGTTCTGCTTCCTCTGGTCCAGGTCCGCAGCCACCAGGTCTTCGGCGTAGCCGCCCTGGGCGATGTTGGCGTTGGCATTGTCACTGAGTGCGGCGGTCTGCGAGTCAGGCGCCGCAGGGGCTTCCTGGCCCTTCATCGCGGCGAGGACGGCGGCGAGGTCGTCCGGCTTCACCAGGACGTCACGCGCCTTGGAACCCTCCGAGGGGCCCACCACTCCCCTGGATTCGAGGAGGTCCATGAGCCGGCCGGCCTTGGCGAACCCGACCCGGAGCTTGCGCTGCAGCATGGAGGTGGAGCCGAATTGGGTGGTGACCACCAGTTCGGTGGCCTGCAGCAGCACCTCGAGGTCGTCCCCGATGTCGTCGTCGATCTGCTTCTTTTCCGCTTCAGGGGCGACGTCGTCACGGTAGACAGCCTGCAGCTGTCCCTTGACGTGCTCCACCACTTTGTGGATCTCCGACTCCGTGACCCAGGCGCCCTGGACACGCATCGCCTTGGAGGCGCCCATGGGCAGGAAGAGCGCGTCACCCTGGCCGATGAGCTTCTCGGCGCCCGGCTGGTCCAGGACCACCCGGGAGTCCGTGACGGAGGACGTGGCGAAGGCCATGCGCGAGGGCACGTTGGCTTTGATGAGGCCCGTGACCACGTCGACGGAGGGCCGCTGGGTGGCCAGGACCAGGTGGATGCCGGCGGCACGGGCCAGCTGGGTGATGCGGACGATGGAGTCTTCGACGTCGCGGGGGGCCACCATCATGAGGTCGGCGAGTTCGTCCACGATCACCAGCAGGTACGGGTAGGGCCGGATGACGCGTTTGGAGTCGACCGGCGGCTGGACCTTGCCGGCGCGCACGGCCTTGTTGAAGTCGTCGATGTGCTTGAAGCCGTAGTTGGCGAGGTCGTCGTAGCGGGCGTCCATTTCCCGTACCACCCACTGCAGCGCTTCGGCCGCCTTCTTGGGGTTGGTGATGATGGGAGTGATCAGGTGCGGAACGCCCTCGTAGGCGGTCAGTTCCACACGCTTGGGGTCCACCATGACCATGCGGACCTCGTCCGGGGTGGCACGCATCAGGATGGACGTGATCATTGAGTTCACGAAGGACGACTTACCGGCACCGGTGGCACCAGCCACCAGGAGGTGCGGCATCTTGGCCAGGTTGGCCACCACGTAGCCACCCTCCACGTCCTTGCCCACGCCCATGACCATCGGGTGATCCGTGCGGCGGGCGTTCTGGCTGCGGAGGACATCGCCCAGGGAGACGGTTTCGCGGTCCGTGTTGGGGATCTCGATGCCGATGGCCGACTTGCCCGGGATGGGGCTGAGGATGCGGACATCGCTGGAGGCGACGGCGTAGGAGATGTTCTTGGACAGGGCGGTGACACGCTCCACCTTGGTGCCCGGTGAGAGTTCGATCTCGTACCGGGTGACGGTGGGGCCGCGGCTGAAGCCGGTGACGGTGGCGTCAACGTTGAACTGCTGCAGGGTATCGGTCAGGGCGGCGACGACGGCGTCGTTCGCTTCCGTGCGCTCCTTGGGGATGGATCCGGGGGTCAGGAAGTCCGAGGCCGGGAGGGTGTACGTGACGTCGCCGGCGAGTGAAAGCTGCTCGGTCCGCTGCGGGATGGGG
>NZ_LR733289.1:2630962-2783307 GCF_902506025.1 Arthrobacter sp. 8AJ
GGGTTGGAGGGCACGGTGGGCGCTGCTGCGGGCTTGCCGGGAGCAGCAGCCCCCGGGATGACCAGTGGGATGGCCTCGGTGGCGTTGTCCGGGAGTGACGCCTGCGACGCGGCGCCCAGGCCCTGGGCTGCCTTGATTTTTTCGACGGCGATCTCCGCCTGGGTGGGCCGCCGCACGCCCGGCGCGGGCCGGGCAGGTTCCTGCTCGTCGTCGTCAATGACGGCGTGCTCAAACGCTTCGTCGCCCACGTAGCCCTCAAGGCCTGGCTCGGACTCCTGGTCCTTGCCAAAGAGCTTGCGCTTCTTCTTGCGGGGTGCGGCGGGGGCCGTCCGTTCCAGGTAGCTGCGGTCGTGGACGTCGGGCCGTTCCTGGTCCATCAGGTCGATGCCCATGAGGTGCTCGTAGGCTCCGCGGATGCGGCGCGGGATGGCCGTGAACGGGGTGGCCGTGATGATCAGCAGGGACACGAAGGCGAGCAGGCCGTAGAGGGCCACAGGAACGGCGGGATGGATGGCGGCCAGCGGCGTGGCCGCCAGGAAGCCAAGCATGCCGCCGGCTTTGCGGAGGCCGTCGAAGCCGTCGGCGACGGTGGGCTGGCCGCCCAGGATGTGCGCCAGGCCGCAGCCGGCGAACGTCATGATCAGGAAGCCGATGCCCACCCTGTTGTTGCCCCGGCCGTCGGAGGGCTGCCGGAACAACCGGAAGGCGCAGACGAACAGCATGAGCGGAAGCAGCAGGGAGATCCAGCCGAAGGTGCCGTTCACCACGGCGTAGACGGCGTCCGGGAACCAGCCCGTCAGGCCCCACCAGGCGAACGTGGCGATGAAAACCCCCAGCGCCAGGTTGAACAGCGCGGCGCCGTCGCGGCGGTCCTCGGCGGGAAGGTCACTGACGTCATGGCCGATGCGGCGCACTCCCCCGCCCACCAGGTGGCCCATGCCCAGCCATGCCCCGCCTACCACGCGCAGCAGCCACGGCTGGTGGTGTTCGACGGCGGGAAGCGGGCGCGTGCGTGCGGTGCTGGATGAGCCGCCGCGCCCGGCCTTGCTGGCAGTGGAGCCGGTTCCGCGGGCTGTGGAGCTCCCGGATTTGCTGCCGGAGCTGCCCCTGCCGGTACCTTTGGGCGCGGAAGTAGTACGTGTGGCCATAGTAGCCACGGTACCGGAAGCATGCTGTGATTCCGGGGATATCGGGGCCCGGGGAGCGCATCGGTTGGGGGCGCCGGCCGCACCGCCCGGACACGCGGAAGGCCCCGGTTCACGGTGAACCGGGGCCTTCCGAACCTGCCCTGCGACAGCGGAGCTAATCTTAGGCTTCGAGGACCACCGGGATGATCATGGGCTTGCGGCGCAGCTTGCGGTTGACCCAGGTGCCCACGACGCGGCGCACCACCTGCTGGAGCTGGTGGCTGGTGTGGTCGGCGTGGTTCTGGACTGCTTCTTCCAGTGCCGCGTTGATCTTGGGGATGATGTCGTCGAAGACTGAATCGTCCTCGGCAACACCGCGGGCGTGGATCTCGGGCCCGGACACCACCTTGCCGGTGGCCCGGTGGATAACCGTGATGATCGAGATGAAGCCTTCATCGCCCAGGATGCGGCGGTCCTTGAGGTCCGCGTCGGTGATTTCGCCCACGCTGGAGCCGTCAACGTAGACGAATCCAACCTCCACCTGGCCCACGATGTCCGCCTGGTGGTCGCGGAGGTCGATGACCGTGCCGTTGTCGGCAAGGATGACGCTGGCTTCCGGGACTCCGGACTCAATGGCGATCTTGCCGTTGGCGATCAGGTGGCGGGTCTCGCCGTGCACGGGCATGGCGTTGAGCGGCTCGAGGATGTTGTAGCAGTAGAGCAGTTCCCCGGCTGCTGCGTGGCCGGACACGTGGACCTTGGCGTTGCCCTTGTGGATCACGTCGGCGCCGAGCTTGAGGAGGCCGTTGATAATCCGGAACACCGCATTCTCGTTGCCCGGGATGAGGCTGGACGCCAGGATGACGGTATCGCCGTCGCCCACCACCACGCGGTGGTCGCCGTTTGCCATCCGGGACAGGGCCGCCATGGGCTCGCCCTGGGAGCCGGTGGACATGAGGACCACGCGGTTGTCCGGCAGGTTGTCGATGTTCTTGATGTCGACGATCAGCCCGGAAGGGACGTCCAGGTAGCCCAGCTTCTCCGCGATGGCCATGTTGCGGACCATGGAGCGGCCCACAAAGGCCACCTTGCGGTTGTGCTTGGCAGCGGCGTCAAGGACCTGCTGCACGCGGTGGACGTGGGAGGAGAAAGACGCCACGATGATGCGCTTGGTGGCCTGGCCGAAAAGCCGCTCCAGGGTGGGGCCGATTTCCTTCTCGGCCGTGGTGAATCCGGGCACGTCGGCGTTGGTGGAGTCGGACATGAAGAGGTCAACGCCCTCCTCGCCCAGCTTGGCGAAGTGGCGCAGGTCGGTGATGCGTCCGTCCAGCGGCAGCTGGTCCATCTTGAAGTCACCGGTGTGCAGGACCGTGCCGCCGGCCGTGCGGATGAACACGGCAAGGGCATCCGGGATGGAGTGGTTGACGGCGACGAACTCGCATTCGAACGGCCCGAATTTCTCCACCTGGCCTTCTTCAACGGTCAGCGTGTAGGGCCGGATGCGGTGCTCCTGCAGCTTCGCCTCGATCAGGGCCAGCGTCAGCTGGGAGCCCACCAGAGGGATGTCGTTGCGCAGGCGCAGCAGGTACGGCACGGCGCCGATGTGGTCCTCGTGGCCATGTGTGAGGATCACGGCCACGACGTCGTCCAGCCGGTCCTCGATGTACGAGAAGTCCGGCAGGATCAGGTCAACGCCGGGCTGGGTTTCCTCGGGAAAGAGGACGCCGCAGTCCACGATCAGCAGTTTGCCGTCGATTTCGAACACGGCCATGTTCCGGCCGATCTCCCCCAGCCCGCCAAGCGGGACGATCCGCAGGGTGCCCTGGGGCAGGCGCGGAGGGGTGACGAGGCCGGTAAGGGCAGTTTGGGTCATAGTGCACTTCTTTCCAGGCGGAAGGGTGCCGGTCTTAGCCTCAGGAGAAGACCAGCCCCGCTTCCGCCAAATCCCCGCGGATGGTTTCGATCTCGGTTTCGTCCGGCTCCACGAGGGGCAAACGGACAATCGAGTTGGGCAGGACTCCCTGCCATTTAAGAATCTGTTTGGCTGCCACGGCCCCCTGGACACGGGTCATGGTTGCGCGGACCACGGGCTGCAGCTCGAAGTTGATCTTGCGCGCAGTCCCAAGGTCATTGGCGTTGACGGCGTCGATGAGCTCGCGGAAGCGGCGGGTGGCGACGTGGGTGGTGACACCCACCAGGCCGACGGCGCCCAGCGCCATCCAGGGAAGGGTCAGCCCGTCGTCGCCCGAGTAGAACAGGAGGTCGGTTTCCGCCATGACGCGGGTGGCTGCGGTGAGGTCTGCCTTGGCGTCCTTGACGGCGACGATGTTGGGGTGCTGCGCCAACCGGATCATGGTGTCGGGTTCGATCGGAATCGAGGACCGGCCGGGGATGTCGTACAGCATGACGGGTACGTCCACGGCGGAGGCGATGGTCTCGAAGTGGGCGCGGACACCGGCCTGGCTGGGCTTGTTGTAGTAAGGGGTCACCAGGAGGAGGCCGTCGACGCCGAGGGCAGCAGCCTGCTGGGAGAGGTGGACCGAGTGCGCGGTGTCATTGGTGCCGGTCCCGGCAATGATGGCCGCCCGGCCGCCCACGGCGTCCTTCACGGCGCGGAACATGCCGAGGTTCTCTTCGTCAGTCAGCGTGGAGGTCTCGCCGGTTGTGCCGGTGACCACCAGGCCGTCACAGCCGTCGTCGACCAGCTTGCTGGCCAGCGCTGCCGCCTGGTCGTAATCCACTGCGCCGTCCTTGGTGAACGGCGTGACCATGGCGGTCAGGAGGGTACCGAGGGCAGGGATGTGCGCGGAAGAGTCAGCCATGGAAAAAACGTTACCCTGTCCCCGGCTGGTTAGGACAATGCCACGGGCGTGACGAACGTCAAATACGGCGCCGCTCTGGCCGTGGAGCGTCCGCCCCCGCATGGCAATAGCGGCCGACCGCCGACTGCCGAAGGCCCTCTGCCCAGGATGCGAGCCGCTGCGCCGCCCGCACGTAATGGAACAACTCCGTGGGCGTCAGGGCATCAAGATCCGTTTCAGCAAGCCTGCGGGCCAGCTCTGCCCCCTCCGGCTGGGCCGCAAGGCTGACGCCTTCCCGTTCCCACGCGACGTCCTCCGCTGGCCGCCCGGAAACAAGCTGGCGGAACAGGTAGTCCACCACTCCGGGACTCATCGCCTTCAGTGGCCCGTCGGCGGCGCCAGGATCCCCGGGCGGAAGGACGTCCGGGGCGTGACGGCGCGGCAGGCTCCCGGGCTGCACATGGTCCGCCTGAGGGGCGCCTGCCGGCGCACGGCCCTCCCATGCAGGACCCGCCTGCACATTGCCCTCCCGCACCGGGGCCGCCTGCAGACTGCCCGGCGGGGCTTCCGGCTGCCGGCGCCCTTGCCCGCTGGTTTTATGGGCGGCTCCCCCGGCCGCTCCTCCCCTGGATCCGGATGCTCCGGACGACGTCATTTCCATACCCGACATGCTATTCGAACATATATTCGAATACAAGGGATGCTGGCGCTCCGGGCACCGCTGGCGCCCGCTGTGACAAGCGACCCAGGAGCAGCATGTGAGACGATCTGGTCATGACGTCCCGAAGCCCGGCCACCCGGTCCCGCAAGGCCCCAGGCAGGCAACAACAGGGGCGCCTCCGGGGCATCGACGCCGCCCGCGGCGTGGCGTTGCTGGGCATGATGGCCACCCACCTGCTGCCGACGTTCGAATCGAATGCAAACCTCACGCCAACCTGGATTGGCCTCACCTTCTCGGGACGCGCCGCCGCCCTCTTCGCCGTGCTGGCCGGCGTGGGACTTGCCCTGTCCACCGGGAAGGACAAGCCGCTGGCAGGCCCCGGGCTCTCCGCCGCCCGGCGCGGTGTGGCGCTGCGCGCCCTGGTGATTGCCGCCGTCGGACTTACCCTGGGCGGCCTGGAGGTGAACGTGGCCATTATCCTGGTCCACTACGCCGTGCTGTTCCTGTGCATCCTCCCCTTCCTGGGGCTTGGCGTGAAGCCGCTGTGCGCCTGGGCCGGTGGCTGGATCCTTGCCTCGCCGGTGCTGGCATACCTCATGCGGCCCTGGCTCCTTGCCCCTGAGCCTCCCCTGAAGCTGGGCCACAACCCGGGCTGGGAAGACCTCGGAACACCTTCCCGGCTGCTCGCGGATGTGTTCTTTACCGGGTACTACCCGGTGTTCCAGTGGCTGTCCTACCTGCTGGTGGGACTGTTGATCGGCCGCCTGGCCCTCACCAAGGCACTGGTTCCCATACTGCTGCTGGCGGCCGGAACGGTGGTGGCCGTGGCAGCCAAGGCCCTGGGGGCAGCGGCCATGGAGGACTGGGGCGGCCTGGCAGCGCTGGAAAAGGTCCTCAATTCCCCGGGGTATCCGCTGGGCAGCGTGCTGCAGGTCAACCTGACAGGTATCCCCCAGGAGGGCTCCTGGTGGTGGCTGGCATCGGCCGCACCGCACTCGGGAACTCCGCTTGACCTGCTGCACACCTCGGCAGTGGCGGCGGCAGTCATTGGCGCCTGCCTGCTGCTGGGGCGCCTCGCGCAGTGGGTGGACCTGGACCTGCTGCTTCCGCTGCGCGGGGCCGGCGCCATGACGCTGACCCTGTACACAGTGCACGTCTGGGTGGTGTCCAGCTTCTATCTGAAACCCCTGCCTGCCGGCTGGACGGAGGACGGGATGTACTTTGCCCAGGCGGCCACTGCCATCACTGTCGGCATTGTCTTTGCGCGGCTGTCCTGGCGCGGCCCGCTGGAATGGGCGGGCCATGCGGCGGCCGTGGTGGGCCGGGGCGGCTTCAAGGCCCTCTCCTGAACCAAGGCCGTGTACCTCGTCTGGCCCGGCTTCGCCCCGCCCTGGAATGAAAAAGAACCCGCGCCCCCACCGGAAAGTGGGGCCGCGGGTTCCGTTCTGAAACCGGCTGCAGTGCTTCGGCTGCTACTGCGGGGTCAGGGTGAAGGTGGCCGTCTTGTCGCCGAAGTCATCGTTGACAACAACCTGGGTGGGGCCCTTCTTCACATCAAACGCAATGACGCCCTGGCGGACATCGCCGGCACCGACCTCGTCGGTGGGCAGGGCGCCCATGCCATCGTCAAGATAGACCAGTTCGCCCTCTTTGCCCTCGGCGTCGTAGACCTTGAAATTCGAGGGGCTGGAGAAGCTGCTTCCGGTCAGCGTCTCCCAGGACACCTTGACCGCGAGGAAACCGCCGTTCTTCGGCTGCATGTAGGTCATGCCCGGGATTTCGGCTGTGTAGATGGAATCGAGGACGCTGATCTTGACGGTGTTGCCTTCGGACACGGTGGCAACGAAGGAGTTTGCACCGGCGTCGGCGCCACTGGACGGAGCGGCTCCGTTCGACGGGGTTGTTCCACGTGACGGGTTGGGCGCTGCCTGCGAGGCCGACGGAAGCTCGGGAGATACGGGGAGCTTCCGGTTGTCTAGGGCAGCTCCGATCATGGCGACGGACATGATGGTCAGCAGGATTCCGGTGATGATGCTGATGAGCCAGACGACGCCGGTGATGATCCAGGCCTTCTTCTTGTTCTCCGGGTAGCCCTCAAGCGGGCGGCCATCCTTGTCCCTGGTGTTTCCGGTCAAGGTGATGATCAGGTCCACGATGGCCCAGATGCCGAGGCCGCCGGCCGTCAGGAGCTTGGCGATGCCCGAGCCGATCTTGCCAAGGTAGAAGCGGTCCGCGCCGAAGCTACCCAGCAGCAGCGAAAGGATCCAGGTTGTCATGAACGACTTCCGGGGACCGTCCGGGTAGGGGCCGCTGCCGTGGAGCCCCGGCTGGTAATCCCCCTGCGGAGCTCCGGGGTAGTGCCCCTCAAAAGTGGATTGTCCGCCGAAGGTGGACGGGGCCGGCGGAATGGGCGGAGCGGACGGCCCGCTCTGCGATGGGTTGGGGAAATTCGGGTGGCTCATGGATGGTCCTTCTGTCCAAAGGTGCGGGTTCTTGGGTGCACGGGTGCAGGTGTGCGGGCGGTTCAAGGGTGGGGTGCGTGCAGCATCAGGCAGCCTCCGGCTTCCCGGCACGCGGCAAGGGAGCGCTGGTGCGTGGCAGGGATGGGTGCGGCTGCCCGGGGAGAGGGCCTGGGGTACAGCTGGCCCACGCCCGCGGCATGGACATGGCCAACCTCATGCTTTCCCCCAAAGCTAAAGAGTCTTTACTAAACAAAACCTACCGCGGACGGCAACGGACTGCGATGGGCAGAAATGCCCATCGCACTAAACGGCGCAGGAGGCCGCGGAGCGCGGGGCCTGCGGGAGCAGGGCTGGCGCAGGCCGGTATCAGGAGGCGGCGGTGAAGAGCTTCACGGCGTCACGCATGGACGCCCGCGCACGTTTGCGGTCGCCAGCCGCGTCGTAGGCACAGCTGAGGCGGAACCAGGAACGCCAGTCATCGGGAGCGGCCTCGGCTTCGGCCCGGTACTTTTCGAATTCAGCGTCCGCCGCGGCCCGGACGATCCTGCCGCCCGGCGTGCGCGGAAGCTCATCGACGGGCAGCCCGCCTTCGGCTTCCAGGACCTTGGCCATCTGCTCGGTGCGGGCACCGAACATCAGCTCGCGGATCAGGGCCCAGGCACCCACCACAGGCAGCACCAGGTAGGCGGCGCCGATGGCCTTGGCCGTGAGGTTGCTGTCCGTCAGGAGCAGGAGTGAGCGTTGGAACGACACCACCAGGTAGAAGACCAGCAGCAGCGTCACAGCGCCCACCCAGATCTTGGTGCGGTTCTTCCGGAAGCCGGCAAGGAGCCCGTTCACGGCTTAGAGCCCCAGGTCCAGGTAGCCGTCCAGGCCGAAGGTCAGCCCCGGGTGCGCGGCAACGTTGCGCAGGCCCAGGAGCACGCCGGGCATGAACGAGGCGCGGTCGAAGGAATCGTGGCGGAGGGTCAGTTGTTCGCCCGGGCCACCCAGGAGGACTTCCTGGTGTGCCACGAGGCCGCGAAGCCGGACACTGTGGACCCGGACGCCGTCCACCTCACAGCCGCGGGCGCCGGCACGTTCACTGGTGGTGGCATCCGGGCTGGGCGGCACCTGCGCTGCCCGGCGTTCGGCGGCGATCAGCTCAGCGGTGCGGACTGCGGTGCCGGAAGGGGCGTCCACCTTGTCGGGATGGTGCAGCTCGATGATCTCCACCGATTCGAAGTATTTGGACGCCTTCGCGGCGAAGGCAGAGGCCAGCACCGAGCCCAGGGCGAAGTTGGGGGCGATGAGAACGCCGGTCTCCGGGTGCGCTGCCAGCAGGGATTCCAGGGCGGACAGCCGCCCCGTGTCCCAGCCGGTGGTTCCCACCACGGCGTGGATGCCATGCTCGACGGCGAAGCGGACGTTCGCTTCGGTGCTTTCGGGAACCGTCAGGTCCACCACGTACCGGGCACATGAGGCTGCCAGCTGCTCCAGCGAGTCACCCCGTCCCAGGGCTGCAACGAGCTTCATGTCGGGCGCGGCGTCGATGGCCTTGACGGCCTCGGCGCCCATGCGTCCATTGGCACCAAGGACGGCCACCAGCTTGGGAACGGAGAGTTGTTCGGTCATGGCATTAACCCTACCGGCGGGACGGGTGCGGGCAGGAACCGGATGGCGTGCGTTACCTCGCACCCGGGGGCCGTCCGGGTAGCAGCGTCAGCTGCCTGCGCCGACCCATTCGACGGTGCCGTCCGAGAAGAACTGTTCCTTCCAGATGGGCACCTGTTCCTTAATGCGGTCCACCAGATCGGAGCAGACGGCGAACGCCTGCCCGCGGTGCGCGGCGGACACCGCGCACACCAGGGCGGGGTCCCCGATCTCCAGCATCCCGATCCGGTGCGCCGCCCAGATCCGGACGGGCTGTCCGGTGCCGGCACCTGCTTCGGCGTTCTGTTCGGCAACGAGGCGCGCGACGACGTCGGCCATCACCTGGTGCGCCGTCGGGTGCGCACTGTAGCTGAGGCGCTCAACGGCCTTGCCGCCGTCGTGGTTGCGCACCACGCCGCTGAAGCTGACCACGGCGCCGGCCGTGTCGCTTTCCACTGCTGCGATTGCCTGGTCCACGGAGATGGGCTCCGCGCTTAGGACCGCGCTCACTACTTCGAATGCTTCAGTGCCCATGTCCGCCTTCCAGCTGGTCACAAAGATGTCCGATCACCGGGTCCAGGACGGTCAGCCCGTCCATGACGCCCTTGGGCGATCCGGGCAGGTTCACGATGAAGGTACGCCCGGCGGCACCGGCATATCCCCGGCTGAGGGCAGCCAGCGGGGTCTTGGCAGCGCCGGCGCGGCGAATCGCCTCCATGATGCCGGGGATTTCCCGGTCCAGCAGCGGCAGGGTGACATCCGGTGTCCGGTCGTCCGGGCTGAGGCCGGTGCCGCCGCTGGTGATGACGACGGCGGGGTGCTGGGTGAGGAGCGCCCGGATGGCGGCGCCCACGGGATCGCCGTCGGGGACCACCATGGCCGGGAAGACGTCGAAGCCATGTTCAGTGAGCCAGTCGGTGATGACCGGTCCGGTCTCGTCGTCGTAGATGCCGGCGGCGGCCCGGGTGGAGGCGATGACGACGCCGGCCTTCCGCCCCTGCACGTCGCCGTGCCGGTGCGGTTCGGGGAGATGCAGGATGTGGGGGGTGGTCACAGGGCCCAGTCTCCGCTCTTGCCGCCACTCTTGGCCAGCACCTTGATGTCTGTCAGGACGGCATGTTTGTCCACGGCCTTGATCATGTCGTAGACGCTGAGGGCCGCCACCGACGCGGCGGTCAGGGCCTCCATTTCCACTCCCGTGACGCCCCGTGTCTTGACAGTGGAGCTGATGGAGACGGCATCTTCGCCGAGGTCGAAATCGACCGTGACTTTGGCGAGGGGCAGCGGATGGCACAGCGGAATCAGGTCCGGGGTCTTCTTGGCCGCCATGATGCCGGCGACGCGGGCGACGGCCAGCGCGTCCCCCTTGGGAAGCCCCCCGGTGCCCAGGAGCCGCATCACCTCCGGGGTGGTCCGGACCGTGGCGGTGGCCGTGGCCTCGCGGGTTGTTTCTGCCTTGGCGGAAACATCCACCATCTGGGCGCTGCCGTCCTGGCGCAGGTGCGTCAGTGCGGGGGTTTGTTCTGCTTTCACAACATCCATACTTCCACCTCGTCGCCGGCGGCGAGCTCCGTTACGCCGGCGGGAACGTGGACCAGGACGTTGGAACCGGCGAGCGCGTGCATCAGGTGCGAGCCCTCGCCGCCCTCCAGCTTCACGGTCCCGTCCGGCTGCAGGCTTCCACGGCGGACCTGGTGCTTGTGCGCGGGGGACGCCAGGGGCTGGTCCAGGCGGGCACGCAGGGGCAGCCTCGGTGCCGGCGCCCCGAGGAATGCTGACAGGGCGGGACGGAGGAACATTTCGAAGGACACCAGGCAGCTGACCGGATTGCCCGGGAATCCAAGGAAGGGAACGCCGTCGAATGTTCCGATTCCCTGGGGACCACCGGGCTGCATGGCCACGTGCAGGAACTCGACAGGCTGGCCTGCCATCGCCTGGCGCACCACCTCGTAAGCGCCCTTGCTGACCCCGCCCGTGGTCACGATCAGGTCCGCGCGCGGGCTCCCGGCGCGCAGCAGCGCGAGCAGTTCCGCGGGGTTGTCGGTGGAAATGGCGGTGCGCCGGACAGTCAGCCCGGCCTGCTGCATGGCGGCTTCCAGGAGGGTTCCGTTGGAGTCGTAGATCTTGCCCGGCGCGAGGTCCCGGCCGGGATCCACCACCTCGTCCCCGGTCGTGACAAGCAGGACGGTGGCGGCCTTAGAAACCGTCACTTCCGGGATGCCCAGCGCGGCGAGCAGCCCCAACTGCGCCGGCCCCAGGCAGGTACCGGCAGCCAGGGCCCGCTCCCCCGCAGCAATGTCGCTGCCGGCGGCGCGGACATACGTTCCCGGGGCGGTGGCAGGCAGTTTCACTGTGCCGTTCCAGTTCGCTGTGCCGTTCAGTTTCACTGTGCCGTTCCAGTTCACTGCGCCGTCCGGGGCGGGCTCCGGGAAGCGGTCCGGCACCGCTTTTTCAATAGGTACGACGGCGTCAGCCCCCTCCGGGATCATGGCACCGGTCATGATCGGGGCGGCCGTTCCGGGCGCCAGCGGCTGCGGGCTGGACCCGGCTGGAACCGGGGGCACGATGCGCAGGTCCGCGCCGGCGCCCGACAGGTCGCCCGAGCGGACGGCGTACCCGTCCATCTGCGAGTTGGCGAACGGAGGAAGGCTGATCGGAGCGGCGACATGGTCCACCAGGCCGCGGCCCAGCGCCTGGATGAGCGGCAGGACTTCCGTGCGCTCCGGCGAGCGGAGCGGCTGGAGGAGTTCCGCAACGGCGGCCGCATGCGCAGCGACGCTCCGCGCAGGCTCGGCCTTGCCGTGGGGGTGGCTGGTCATGGGTACGCCTTTGGTCGCGGCCATCAGGATTTCACGTCCACTCTAACCGTGTGGAATCCCGTAGCTCCGTCCGGCGCCGGGGGCCGCGCCGTTTCGTCCTGGGGTTCACCCAACAGGTTCGTGGCCCGGACCTGGACCTCGTACTGCCCCGGGGTGAGGTGGACGGCCAGCTTCCACTGGTACCACGTGTCCACCGAGATGCCCTGGGCCAGCTCGGCTTCCTGCCACGGTCCCCGGTTGACCCGCAGCTCCACTTTCCCAATGCCGGTGTGCTGGGCCCAGGCAACTCCGCCGAAAACCACGGTTCCTGCGCTGACCGGGCGCCCGCTGCGGGGCACGTCGATGCGCGACGACGTCTTGATGGGCCCGCGCGCGGACCAGCCCCGCGGCGTCCAGTACCCGGCGTCGTCGGCGAACCTGGTGACCTTGAGCTCGGTGACCCACTTGGTGGCTGACACATAGCCGTAAAGGCCGGGGACCACCAGGCGCACCGGAAAGCCGTGCTCCAGCGGCAGCGGCTCACCGTTCATGCCCACGGCAAGCAGCGCGTCCCTGCCGTCGGTCAGGGCATCCAGCGGCGTTCCGGCGGTCCAGCCATCGGCGCTTCGGGAGAGGACCATATCCGCGCCCGGCTGGGGACCGGCCAGGGCCAGCAGTTCACGCACCGGCCAGCCGAGCCAGCGGGCGTTGCCAATCAGGTCCCCGCCCACCTCATTGGACACGCAGGCAATGGTGACGTGGCGTTCAACCAAGGGCTTGGCAAGGAGGTCGGCGAAGGAAAGCTGGACTTCGCGGGCCACCCGTCCGGTGACTTTGAGGACCCACGTCTCCGGGCTGACCGCGGGGACAGCCAGCGCTGTGTCGATTCGGTAGAAGTCCGGGTTCGGGGTGACCAGCGGCGGCATGCCGGCCACGCCCGGCTCTGCAGCGGCGGGAATGGGCGGCGCGGCTGACGCCGGCAGGGGAAGGGAAATGCGTGCCCTGGCTTCACTGACCGCTGCGGCGGCGCCGCGCCAGATTCCCGCCAGCACTCCGCCCAAAGCAGTGGCCGCGGCAGTGGTGGCAAGGGCCTGGAGGAAACTGCGTCGGGAAGCGGCGGTGCCGGTTCCGGCAGGCCCTGTGTCGCCGGGGCCTTCGCCTTCCGGGCCTGCGTCTCCAGGTTCCAGGTCCTCCCACGCCTGCAGCCGCCGGGCCAGGAAACGCAACAGCACGACGGCGACTGCCGCGGCCAGGAGCGGAAGCACGAGGGCTGCAGGGGTCACCTGGGACCGTGTCAGGACCGCTGCCACGCCGGCCAGCCCGAAGATGCCCATCACGGCGGCACCGGCGAACCGCCGTCGGCGCTCGAGGACGCCGGCAACTGCGGCCAGCACGGCAATGGCCAGCGCCATGGCCGCCAGGAGCGCAGCCTTGTCCGCCGTGCCGAAGAGGGCGATGGCCCAGTCCTTGACACCGGGCGGGACGGCATCGATGACAGCCCCGCCCACAGCGGTCAGCGGTGAAAGGGAGGGGCTGGCAAGACCTGCCGCCAGCTCCCCCACGGCGACGCCGCCGGCGGCTGCACCTATTCCGGCAGCCGCGGCCCAGCGGGCCCCGGTGCGCAGGACTGCCCGGTGCCGGACGGGACTTTCCGCACGCTCCCCAAGGCCGGCGCCGTCGTCGTCCGCTCCGTGCCTTTGCCGGGAACTCCTCACAACTTCCAGCATAGGTTCGCCGGCGCTCCGCGCGTGGATGATGTCCCCGGATGCGCCAGGTGCTTCCGCTTCCCGGTCACAGGTGTGATGCGCGGCGCAACGTGGCGTAGCCTGAATTCATGAGTGTCCAGCTAGGCATGCCGCAGCCGCGGGAGGAAGCAGCATCGGCGCTGCCCGGCGTCCCCGCACGACGGCCCGCGGATGCGCCGGCGGGACTGGCGGACCGGTATGGCCGCCGCGCCACGGACATGAGGCTGTCTCTGACGGACAAGTGCAACCTCCGCTGCACCTACTGCATGCCTGCGGAAGGCCTGGAATGGCTCGCCAAGCAGGCAGTGATGTCGGCCGGGGAAATCGTGCGGATCGTCAAGGTCGGCGTGGAGCAGCTGGGCGTCCGGGAACTGCGGCTGACCGGCGGTGAGCCACTGGTCCGGCATGACCTGGTGGACATCATCGCGGCTCTGCGGGCCAACCACCCGGACCTGCCGATCTCCATGACCACCAACGGCGTCGGCCTGGCAAAGAAGGCGGCGGCGCTCAAGGACGCCGGGCTGACCCGCATCAACGTGTCGTTGGACTCGCTGCATGAAGAGACGTTCACCAAGCTGACCCGGCGCCCTTTCCTCAACCAGGTCCTGGCCGGCGTGGACGCTGCCTGGGCTGCCGGGCTGGGCCCGGTCAAACTGAACGCGGTCCTGATGCGGGGCATCAACGACGCCGAGTCGCCACAGCTGCTGGCGTGGGCGCTGGAGCGCGGGTACGAACTGCGGTTCATTGAGCAGATGCCGCTCGATGCCGACCATGGCTGGACGCGGCGCAACATGATCACCGCCGCCGAAATCCGCGGACTGCTGTCCCGGGACTACGTCCTCACCCCGGATCCCCGGGCGCGTGACGGCGCTCCCGCGGAGCGGTTTGAAGTACGACGGCGGGTGGCGGGTTCCGCTGATACCGACAGCCCGGTTTTGGGAACAGTGGGCATCATTGCCTCCGTCACCGAACCGTTCTGCGCCGACTGCCGCCGCACCAGGATTACTGCCGAGGGCAAGATCATGAGCTGCCTGTTCTCACGCGAGGAGTTCGACCTGCTGGGCCTGCTGCGCGCGGGCGCCTCCGATGCGGAACTGGCGCAGCGGTGGCAGGACGCCATGTGGATCAAACCAAAGGCCCACGGCATGGACCACGTGGGACTTGACGCTGCGGACTTCGTCCAGCCGGACCGCAGCATGAGCGCCATCGGGGGCTGACACAGATGCTTGTACGCTATTTTGCTGCCGCGCGCGCTGCAGCCGGCTTCGAGGAAGAAAAGTTCCAGCTGCCCGAGGGCGCCACGGTAGCGGACCTGCTGGCAGCCATCGCCGCCGTGGAGCGCGCGGAGCCTCCGGCGGGCACTCCGCCGCTTCCCCGGCTTCTTTCGCGGAGCAGCTTCCTGCTCAATGAGGTGGCCGTGCGGGACCAGGCAACCGTCCTTGGCCCCGGCGACGTCGTGGACGTGCTGCCGCCCTTCGCCGGGGGCTAGGCGCTTAGGGCTGCTGGAGCCATGACGGTTTTGACTGTCGGGGTTTCGCGGTAGGGGCTTGATTGTCAGACCCACGCTGGATGATGTGGGTATGGGAATCAGCGGTGGTCTTGGGGCGGTGTTGGAGGGTGTTCATACCTCTGTTGCTGCCCTTGATGCTCTCGCTCTTGAAGACCGGAACCTCGAACATTCAGCGCTGAAAGCTGCGGCTGGCGATATTGACGTGCTGCAGCACCGGTACGAGCTGTGCCTGGAAGGCTTGGAGCTGATGGCCCGGCTGGAGGCGCAGCTCGCCGCGGTAAAGTCCCGGCAGGCTGCGCGGGCCGTTGAACTGCAGGAGGCGATGACGCCGCCGGATGCTTCGGTCCAGGACCGCACCTACGCGCAGATGTCGACGGTGGAGGAGATCGCCGGGGTCCTGACCCTCAGCTCTGCCGCGGCTGGGGTGTTCGTGGAGCAGTCGCGGCGGATTTGTTCCCTGCCGCTGGTGTTCGATGTACTGTCCGCCGGGGACATGTCGTGGCAGCACGCCCGGATTGTCGCGGACGAAACCGAGAGTCTCGATGGGGCTGGTGCTGTTGCGTTGGTTGCGCATTTCTTCGACCCCGACGCACCCCAGCCTGCCCGTGGCGCGGCCCCCGGCGACCTCGTTCCGTCCCGGTTCCGGGCGAAGGTCCGTGGTTGGCGGGAACGCCACCACCCCGAGTCGATCGAGAAACGCCACGCAAAGGGACTGGCCGACCGGCGGATGGAATACACCCCCGACAAGGACGGCATGGCCTGGGTCTCGCTCTACCTTCCTGGAGATACCGCCTCTGCCGTCTGGAACCGGACCACCGCCACCGCCCGCGGACTCCAAGGCCCCGACGAACCCCGCACCCTCACCCAACTCCGCCCCGACATCGCCGCATCACTGCTTCTCGGCACTGGGAACACCACACAGACCGGGAAACCCCCGGCGGTCGGGCAGGTCCCCACCCCGCGGGCAGACGTCCTGGTGATGGTGCCCGTATTCTCCCTGCTCGGTCAGACCGATGAAACCGCAATGCTCGATGGTTTCGGGCCGATTCCGGCCTCCATGGCCCGCAAACTTGTCGCCGACGGGGCTGACTCGTTCTACCGGGTCCTCGTCGACCCCAGGGACGGGGCACCCCTGGAGATAGGCCGCAAAAACGACCGGCTCACCGAAACCATCAAACGCTGGATCAGGATGCGCGACGCCAAGTGCACGTTCCCCGGCTGCACCAACCGCACCCCCGACAACGAAACCGACCACCTACAAGCGTGGCAACACGGCGGCGTTACCGGAGCAAGTAATTTGGCTCAGCTGTGCCCAAGGCACCACCGGCTCAAACACAACAGCAGGTGGACACCCGGGCCGGCCAACAATCACGAACCGCCCGGCTGGACTTCACCCACCGGACGCCATTACAACCCAGAGCATCAGGATGCAGAACCAACCCACTGGCCGCCAGGGCTGGGTCTGCCGGTTGCGCCGCCAGCATCGACCGTGCCGGAAAACTACTACGCAGGAACGGGAGGCGTGGAGCTGCACGACGGCGAACCCATAGAGCAAGCGCTCGATGAGCCGGAGGATATTCCGGTCGACGACCCCCTGTGGGAGGCGTTCTATTCGCGCCCAATTTTGCTCCCGCCGGACCCGTTGAAGGACTGCTGGAAGACGATGCAGCCGTGGCCCTAGGAAGGGCATGCCGTGCACTGGCCTTGCTAACTCCCCAACGCCTTGGCCAGCATGGACGCGCGGCTGTGGACGCCGCAGGCTTGGAAGATCTGCTTGAACTGGTCCTGCACCGTGTAGGAGGTCACCCCTTGGGCCTCAGCCATTGTTCCCGTGTCCGCGCCGGCGGCGGACAGCAGCAGCAGCTCCCGCTGCCGGGGCGTCAGGCCAAAAGACCTGGCGAACATGTCCAGCCGGTCCGAAGGTGGGCAGCCCTGGATGGTTACGGCCAGGGGCGCCGCGGCTGCGTCCTGCCCGGAATTCACAGCACCGGTCTGCCCCGAGTCCATACGGGTGGCCCGCAGCATGGCCCAGCGGCCTTCGCCGATATGGACCCTGCATTCCGCGTCGTGCGCGTCGACTCCCGCTTCCCTGGCGAGCAGTTGGGCCGCAACGTTCAGGACCTCGGCGGGCACCTGATGGTGAGGGGACGGCCCGGGCTGCAGCAGCCGCAGCCATCCGGCAACCGAGGCGCTCTGGCCGGCCACCGACAGATCTTCGTCCAACGTCAGGACGGCCTGTTCGGGCAGGTCCCGCTGCCCTGTGCCTGACTGGAACACCTGGCCGGCCTCGAGTGCGCGGCCTGCCTGGAACACGGGGCCTGCCTGGAACTGCCCGGCAACAGACCGCCGCAGCCCCGCGGTTAATTCGGCTGCCACCTTGCCCATGTATTTGGCTTCATCCAGGGTGAAGTCCGTTGCGGTTCCGGTCCGCCAGAGATCAAGCCACGCCCAGCATCCGTATTTGTCGGCAACGACGACTGACAGCACGTCCCGGACGCCGCAGCCCTTCATTACTCCCCTCCATGCCAGGCTTAGCGCGGGCTCCCCCCGGGTTGCATGCTGAAGGCTTAGCGCCGGGGACGACGAGTCCATGAGCCCCGTCCAGCGCGCCGGCTCCGAGAGGTACTTGAGCCGGATGAGTGCGGGTAACTCCCGGGGGCAGGGAATCCTGGCCCGGGGCGCCATTCCCACCGTGGTGCGGGGGTCGCAGAGCGGCCACACGAAGGCATCGAAGGGCAGCGTCCTGCCCAACTCCCCCAGCACGGCCTTCCTTAGGGCCTGGTGGTCCAGTCCCGACCCGGCGAGAACCCGGATGTGGTCCAGGCTTCGGTCCATCGCCCAGGCCCTCTTCATGCCTCCAGTATGCGCCGGTCCTCCCGCATCGTTTGCGTGGATGTGCCATCCAGAATTCTGGGATACCCGGAGGATTCCGGCCCGCCTACTTTAGGCAGTGTCATGCATCTCATCCTGGCTAGAGGAAAAGGGGCTTCCCATGTACACGCTGCAGATCGAACACTCCATCACCGACTTCCCCACCTGGAAGTCGGCCTTCGACCGTGACCCGGTGGGCCGTGCCGCCTCGGGCGTGCTGGCGCACAGGATCGGCCGGCCGATCGGAGACCCCCACTACGTCGTGGTGGAGCTGGACTTCGCTGACCGGGACCAGGCAGAGCGGCTGCTGTCGAACCTCCGCGAAAACGTCTGGCGGTCCCTTGCCAACGCCCCTGCCCTCGCTGGAGCACCCCGGACGCGCATCGTTGAGGCTGAGCCCTGAGCCTTGAGCCTTGAGCCTTGAGCCGCAGCGAAGGCCCCGGCGAGCAGTTCAAGCCAGTCGAAGCACCTCAGACCCGGTGGAAGACCGAGCGCATAAACGGCCTGTAGGCCGGGCTTCGTCCATCCGCAGCGGCTTCCGCACCTGCTGCACCGCCGTCGTCGTCCCTGGCAACTGAGCGCAACTCGGTGACGTGGGTCAGGACACCGTCACGGAGCAGGAGGGAGTGGCGGGTCCATCCGGCGTCGCTGGGACGATCAACGCGGAGGACGCCGTGGCGCCAGGTACAGCGCGCGGCAGTACCGGGCGGCACGCCAGTACTGTCCACGTAATACCAGAGCACGTCGTTGTGGACCGGATCGACAGTGAAGATGCCGTGGCCTTCAAAATGGCTGCCGTCCGGTTCGACGTGGCGGTAGCTCTGCACGACGCCCAGTCCCGCGGCCACCCGGCTGTAGGTCACCTCGGCGTCGACACTGCGTTCGGGCCCCCATGGGCCTGCAGCGACGTGGGTTTGGCCCCGCCAGTGGCCCAGAAGGCCGGACAGGGCAGGATGCCCTTGCTCCATTTCGTGCACCGCCCATCGCCCCGCCTGCAGACATGAATCCCTTGCACCTCAGGATGGACTCTTCTGCGTGGCGCCGCCAGCCTCTGTGCCGTATGCAGCCGGTTGGCTACAGCCCGAAGGTCTCGTTCTCCTCGAACGGGCCAACCACTGTGACGGTCCGCGGCGCTGCGGCGAGTTCGGCAGCCAGTTCCTGGACCTGTTCAACGGTGACGGCCTTGATGAGGCGCAGCGTCTCATCAATGTCCTGGTATTCGCCGGACACCAGTTCGGCCCTGCCCAGCCGGGACATCCGCGAGCCCGTGTCCTCCAGGGCCAGGACGATTCCGCCGCCAAGCTGTCCCACGGCCTTGCGGAGCTCGTCCTCGGAGATTCCGTGTTCGGCGAGCTTGTCCAGCTCGATCGCCAGCAGGTCCAGCACCTGCCGGACCTTGGATGGTGTGCAGCCCGCGTACATGCCGAAATAGCCGGCGTCGGCGTAGGACGAGGCAAAGGAGTAGGTGGAGTACACCAGGCCGCGCTTCTCGCGGACTTCCTGGAACAGCCTGGAGGACATGCCGCCGCCCAGCACCGCATTCAGGACGCTCATGACGTAGCGGCGCTCGTCGGTGGCAACGATGGTGGGGCATCCCATGATGATGTTCGCCTGCTCCACCGCGCGCTTGACCACGTGCAGGCCGGCGGTTCCGGTGATCAGGGCACGTTCGGTGGAGCGGCGCTGCACCGGTGCCGCGTCCGGTTCCAGTGACCAGCCCGCGGCCTGGAGGGCGTCCACCACAAGGCCGCAGACGACGTCGTGGTCCAGGCCGCCCGCGGCGGTGATGACCAGTTCCTCCGGTTTGTAGTACCTGCGGTAGTGCTCCCACACGGAGTCCCTGGCAACGGCCTTGATGGCCGCGGGGGTGCCGCCGATGGGACGGCCAAGCGGGTGGCTGCCCAGGACCTTGGCCACGAAGTGCTCGTGGGCAACATCGGTGGGGTCATCGCTGTCCATGGCGATTTCCTCGAGGATGACGTCCCGTTCCTGCTCCATCTCGTCAGGGTCCAGCACGGCGCCGGTGATCATGTCCGCTATGACGTCGATGGCCATCGGCAGGTCCGAGTCCAGGACCCGGGCAAAGTAGCAGGTGCTTTCCTTGGCGGTGGCCGCGTTCGATTCGCCGCCCACCTCATCAAAGGCGGAGGCGATCTCCAGGGCCGTGCGGCGCCTGGTGCCCTTGAACAGCAGGTGTTCAAGGAAGTGGGTGGATCCGTGCTGGCCGGGAGCTTCGTCGCGGGAGCCTACTCCCACCCAGAACCCGATGGTGGCTGACCGTTGGCCCGGCATCGCTTCCGTCAGTACCCGCACTCCCCCCGGCAGCACGGAACGCCGAACCTCGGACCCGCCGTCGGAGCCGTGGACCAGGGTGTCGCCGGCGTGGTTCTGCTCAAGCGGCAGGGGTACAACAGTCATTGATGCCTTTCAGGACGGGCAGCCGGATCTGGCTGCCATCGTAACAGCGGCGGGACCGGTGGATCATCCACCGGTCCCGCCGCTTCATGCTTGTGCCGGGAAGCCCGGGCTGTTAGACGTCAGCGCCTTCGGCAGGCTCCGTGGCGTGAGCGCGCTCGGAGTCGGCCGGAGCCTCTTCCTCAGCGACCACCGGGGCGAGCGAGAGCTTTCCGCGGTCGTCAATCTTGGTGATTTCCACCTGGATCTTCTGACCGACGGAGACCACATCCTCCACGTTGTCCACGCGCTTGCCGTTGGCCAGCTTGCGGAGCTCGGAGATGTGCAGGAGGCCGTCCTTGCCCGGGGTCAGCGATACGAAGGCACCGAAGGTGGTGGTCTTGACGACCGTACCCAGGTAGCGCTCGCCGATTTCCGGGACCTGCGGGTTCGCGATGGCGTTGATGGCGGAGCGTGCTGCGTCGGCAGACGGACCGTTGGTGGCGCCAATGTAGACGGTGCCGTCGTCCTCGATGGAGATGTCGGCGCCGGTGTCTTCCTGGATCTGGTTGATCATCTTGCCCTTGGGGCCGATGACCTCGCCGATCTTGTCCACGGGGATCTTCACGGCGATGACGCGCGGTGCGAACTCGGAGAGCTCGTCCGGGGTGTCGATGGCCGAGTTGATGACCTCGAGGATGTGCAGGCGGGCTTCGCGGGCCTGCTTCAGGGCTGCGGCCAGGACCGAGGCCGGGATGCCGTCGAGCTTGGTGTCCAGCTGGATGGCCGTGACGAACTCGGAGGTACCGGCAACCTTGAAGTCCATGTCACCGAAGGCGTCTTCGGCGCCGAGGATGTCGGTCAGGGCTGCGTAGCGGGTCTGGCCGTCCACCTGGTCGGAGACCAGGCCCATGGCGATGCCGGCGACGGCGGCCTTCAGGGGCACACCGGCGTTCAGCAGGGACAGGGTGGAGGCGCAGACGGAACCCATCGACGTCGAACCGTTGGAGCCGAGGGCTTCGGACACCTGGCGGATGGCGTAGGGGAATTCCTCGCGGGACGGCAGGACGGGCACGAGTGCGCGCTCGGCCAGGGCGCCGTGGCCGATTTCGCGGCGCTTGGGCGAGCCCACGCGGCCGGTTTCACCGGTGGAGTACGGCGGGAAGTTGTAGTTGTGCATGTAGCGCTTGCGCGTGACCGGCGACAGCGAGTCGATCTGCTGTTCCATCTTGAGCATGTTCAGCGTGGTGACACCCATGATCTGGGTCTCGCCGCGTTCGAAGATGGCGGAGCCGTGGACGCGGGGCAGGACCTCGACCTCGGCGGTGAGCTGGCGGATGTCCGTCAGGCCACGGCCGTCGATGCGGACCTGGTCCTTGAGGATGCGCTGGCGCACAACGTGCTTGGTGACCGAGCGGAACGCTGCGGAGAGTTCCTTCTCGCGGCCTTCGAACTGGCCGGCGAGGCCGGCGAGGACCTCGTCCTTGAGTGCGTCGGAAGCGTTGTCGCGTTCCTGCTTGTCGGCGATCTGGAAGACGGCGGCGAGCTTGTCGGCGGCAGCGGACTCGACGGCGGCGTAAGCGTCGTCCTCGTAGTCCAGGAAGACCGGGAACTCGACCGTGGGCTTGGCAGCGCGGGCGGCCAGGTCAGCCTGGGCGTCGCACAGGGCCTTGATGAACGGCTTGGCAGCCTCCAGGCCCTCGGCCACAACCTCTTCGGTGGGGGCGGTGGCGCCCTGTTCCTTGATGAGGTTCCAGGAGTTGTCCGTGGCTTCGGCCTCGACCATCATGATGGCGACGTCGTCACCGGCAACGCGGCCGGCAACCACCATGTTGAACACGGAGTTTTCCAGCTGGGAGTGCTTGGGGAAAGCAACCCACTGGGATCCGTTTTCGTCGTTCACCAGGGCAACGCGGACGCCGCCGATGGGGCCGGAGAACGGCAGGCCGGACAGCTGCGTGGACATGGAGGAGGCGTTGATGGCCACCACGTCGTAGAGCTCGTCCGGGTTGATGGCCAGGACGGTGACCACGATCTGGACCTCGTTGCGCAGGCCCTTGATGAAGGCGGGGCGCAGCGGGCGGTCCATCAGGCGGCAGGCCAGGATGGCTTCGGTGGACGGGCGGCCTTCGCGGCGGAAGAATGAGCCCGGGATACGGCCGGCAGCGTACATGCGCTCTTCGACGTCGACGGTCAGCGGGAAGAAGTCGAAGCCTTCACGCGGGTGCTTGCCGGCGGTGGTTGCGGACAGCAGCGCGGTGTCATCGTCGATGTACACCATGGCCGCGCCGGCTGCCTGCTTGGCAAGCCGGCCGGTTTCGAAGCGGATTACGCGCTTGCCGAAACGGCCATTGTCAATGACTGCTTCCGAGAACTGGATTTCGGGACCCTCCAAGAGAGTCACCTCCGTTTCTTTTTTACGGAAGTCCAGCCGCATCAACCCGGCCAGCATCTGTCTACTGGCCCTGCACCCGGTCATCGATCGAGACCCACGGGCCGCCGGCTTCAGTCAACGAAGCCGTTCCCGGGGATCACTACCGAGGACCGCGAATGCGTGATGCGGTTGATCCTCCTGTTTAGTTTTTCATTTGAAGAAGGCGGCCCGTTCCGGATGGAAAGGGCCGCCCCAAAGCCAGACTAGCGGCGCAGGCCGAGGCGCTCGATGAGCGAACGGTAGCGGGCGATGTCAGTCTTCTTGAGGTAGCTCAGCATGCGCTTGCGGCGACCAACCATGGCCAGCAGACCGCGCTGGGTGTGGTAGTCGTGCTTGTGCTCCTTCATGTGCTCAGTCAGATCCTTGATCCGCTGGGTCAGGACGGCAACCTGGACCTCCGGTGAACCGGTGTCGCCTTCGGCGGTTGCGTATTCCTTGATGATGGACTGCTTTACAGCGGCGTCAAGTGCCACAATAACTCCTTGGGAATGTGCCGTGAGGGCCCAGGTCAGTAACTCACTGCCGGGTCTGCCGTGTTCGTCCGCCCCGGTAATCCGGAAGGGGCCGCCACCAACAGGAACCAGCCGCCACGGACTGCAGCCGGATCCATCGTCCAGTTTACCGGCCCGGGCCTAACCTTGTCGAAACACGTGCGGCGGGATCACCGCCGTGGTCAGCCCTGCAGCCTGTCCCGGATGGCGGCCATGCCGTGGAGCACTTCGGCAAAGCTGGTGCTCAGGGGTGACAGGCCCACCCGGATGCCGTGCGGCGAGCGGAAGTCGGGGATGACATCGCCGTCCCACAGGGCCTCGACGGTTCCCTTCGTGAAGTCCGCGTGGTCCACCGTGATGTGCCCGCCCCGCTCCCCCGGATTCCGTGGCGTGGCCAGTTCGGCTCCCAGGGGTTCCAGCCACGCGTCAAAGACCTCAACGGCGAAGGCGGTAAGGTCTTCGGACTTCGACCGGATGGCGGCCATGCCGGCCTCTTCGATGAGGTCCAGGGTCCCCTGCATGGCGATCATGCCGAAGATCGCGGGAGTGCCGCTGAGGAACCCACGGATGCCGGATGCCGGCTGGTAGCCGGCCGCCATCTCGAAAGCGTCTTTGCGTCCCATCCAGCCCCAGATCGGCTGGTTCAGTGCGGGCAGGTGCCGTGCGTTGACGTAGGCGAACGCCGGGGAGCCGGGGCCTCCGTTGAGGTACTTGTAGGTGCAGCCCGCGGCGAAGTCCACGTCCGCGCCGTCCAGGTCGATCTCCACCGACCCCGCCGAATGGCACAGGTCCCACACCACCAGGGCGCCGGCGTCGTGCACTGCTTTGGTGATGCCCGGCAGGTCAGCGAGGTGGCCTGAACGGTAGGCGATCTGGCTGAGGAGGACGACGGCGGTGCGCGGCCCGGTGGCCTGGCGCACCTGCTCAAGGGTCACCCCTGCGGCGGGATCCGGTTCGATCCAGCGGAGTGTCAGGCCTTCCTCGAGGGCGATGCCCTCCACCAGGTAGCGGTCGGTGGGGAAGTTTTCGGTGTCGAGCACCAACTCGTTCCGGTCCGGGTCCGCCGCGGCGGCGAGGGCTGCCCGGATCAGCTTGTACAGCACCACGGTGGTGGAGTCGGCGATGATGGTCTGCCCCGGCGCCGCACCCAGGACGGCACGGCCCAGCTGGTCGCCCATGGCCTGCGGCATGGCGAGCCACTGTTCGTCCCAGCCGCGGATCAGCCGGCCGCCCCACTCGTCGCGGATGAAGGCAGCGACGTCGTCCGCCGTCCGCTTCAGGGGCCGGCCCAGCGAGTTACCGTCCAGGTAGGACAGGGGCGTGTCCGTGCCGATGAAGTGGTCGCGGTAGTGCGCCAGGGCGTCTTTCCGGTCCAGCTCCCCGGCGCGCTGCCGGAGCGTTTCCGCTGTCACGCCGGCGATGTTTTCCTGGTGGATGCTCATTGTCCGATCTCCGTCCTGACCGCGAATAGTTCCGGGAAGAAAGTCAGTTCCAGGGCCTTCTGCAGGAAGGTCACACCGCTGGATCCGCCGGTGCCGGTCTTCATGCCGATGGTCCGCTGGACGGTGCGCAGGTGCCGGAACCGCCAGAGCTGGAAATTATCCTCCAGGTCCACCAGTTCCTCGCAGGCCTCGTAGGCCGCCCAGTTGTCCGCGGCATTCTCGTAGATGTGCTTGAAGAGCGGTACCAGCTCCGGGGTGAACTCGTGGGCGCGGGTCACGTCCCGGTCCAGGACTGCGGGCAGGACGTCGAAGCCCTGCCGGGAGAGGTAGGCCAGGAACTCGTCGTAGATGCTGGGAGCAGCAAGAAGTTCCTCGAGCATTGCGTGGGCCTCAGGATCGGATTCGAAGACCGGCAGCATCTTGCGGTTCTTGTTTCCCAGGACGAATTCGACGGCCCGGTATTGTGCGGACTGGAACCCTGACGAGTTGCCCAGGAAGCCCCGGAACTGCGAATACTCGGTGGGTGTCAGGGTGGCCAGCACGGACCACTGTTCGGTGAGGGTCTTCTGGATGTGCTTGACCCGGGCGATGCCCTTGAGCGCCGAACCGAGGTCGTCGTCGCGGAGCCAGGCGGCGGCGCTGCGCAGTTCATGCAGGACCAGTTTCAGCCACAACTCCGTGGTCTGGTGCTGGATGATGAACAGCAGTTCGTCGTGGTGTTCGGGCTGGCTGACCGGCTGCTGGGCACTGAGCAGGGTGGGGAGCTGCAGGTAGGAGGCGTAGCTCATCCGTGAGCTGAAGTCGCGGACAATCCCCTTATCCAGCTTGCGGGTGTTCTTCTCGACGGACACGTCCTGCCTTTCGTTGTTGTCACCCGGGCCGTACTGTCAACGGCCGCCCAGGAGCTGGTGGGCCTGGGCCACGTCCAGCCGCATCTGTTCCACCAGTGCCTCAGGGCCACGGTAGGCCACCATGCCGCGAAGCCGCTCCACGAATTCAACGATCACTGTCTGGCCGTACAGATCGAAGTCCTCCACGGCTTCCTTGGGCCTGTCGATGACGTGCGCCTCGACCTGGCGGCTGACGCCGTCGAACGTGGGGTTGGACCCCACGGAGATGGCCGCGGGCCAGCGCTTGCCGGCCTGGTCCACCAGCCACCCGGCGTAAATGCCGTCGGCGGGAATCAGCCCTGTGGCGTTGGAGGCAAGGTTCGCCGTGGGGAACCCCAGTGCCCTGCCGCGGGCGGCGCCGTGGACCACCTCGCCGCGCATCCGGTGCGGCCGCCCCAGGACCGATGCAGCGGTGGTGACATCTCCGGCCTGCAGCGCTTCGCGCACCCAGGTGGAGGAACAGCGGCGGTCCGTGCCGTCGTCGTCATGCAGCGGGTAGCCTTCGGCCCCGAATTCGCTGATCACCTGGACATCGAAGCCGAATTTTTCGCCGAGCGCCTTCATGGTGTCCAGGTCGCCGGAGTTGCCGCGGCCGAACCGGGCATCGTGGCCGATGACCACGTGGCTGGCGTGCAGGCAGTCCACCAGGTACTGCTCCACGAACTCTTCGGCCGTGAGGCTGGCGAGGTCCAGGGAGTACTTGACCACCAGGATCGCGTCCAGGCCCAGCTCGCCCAGCGCCTCCAGCTTGTCATCCAGGCCCATGATGAGCTCCGGTGCAGCCTCCGGCCGGTGGATCACCGCGGGGTGGGGGTCGAACGTGACGGCCACTGCCTTGGCATGGGAGAGGCGGGCCGACCGGATCAGCTGGGACAGCACCTGCTGGTGGCCTCGGTGAACGCCGTCGAAGTTGCCGAAAGTGACAACAGATGGGCCGAAGTCCGCCGGGACATCGGACGGATCGTTCCAGATGTAAACCATCACCCTCGCCTTAAGCTGCCTGAAAGCATCAACGTTCCGGGACCCTTCCGGCCGCGGAACTCTTCAAGATTACCCGGATTCACTGTGCAGCTTTGCCCGTCACTGCGCAGTCTTCGCCTGTGAGGGCCGGCGCCGGTAAAGCCACACCAGCCCCAGGATGGGCAGCAGCAGCGGGATGAAACCGTAGCCGCGGCCAAACAGCGACCAGACGGTCTCATGCGGGAACTGCACGGAGTCCAGGATGCTCAGGGTCCCCACCACCAGGACGCCGGCAAGTTCCACCAGCACCGCCGCAACCGAAACCTTGAACCATGTGGTTCCGGCCTTGGCCAGTGACACGGTGGCCAGGATGTAGACCAGGGCGGCAAAGGCGGAGAGCAGGTAGGCCAGGGGTGCCTCGGAGAACTTGGTGAGGATCTGGTAGCCGGCGCGGGCGGTGGCCGAGATGGCGAACACCCCGTACACCGCGATCAGGAGGCGCCCGGGCCCGGTATTGCGGGTGTTGCGGACGGTTTCTCCGGTGGCGGGCTGGGCCTGCTGGTCTTTCATTTCTGCTGCTTCTTCCACTTCAGTACCAGATCTGATTCATTCGGGCTGCCATCACCAGCGCCGTGACGCCGACAGCGGCCAGGACAAAGTTGCTCCACCGCGTGCGCTCCAGGATGGACCAGTAGATGGCGGCGGGTGGCAGGAGCATCGCGGTGGCCATGTAGCCCCAGAACTCCCAGGCTTCCCCTGCGATCGGTTCGCCGGCGATCACGCGGACGATCGACCCCACCAGGTAGACCACCAGGGCCACTTCGACGGCCACGACGGACAGGATGGTGACGTCGTTGGGTGCCTTCTTCAGGATCCCGGCGCCCAGGCACAGCAGGGTGGATACCAGGCCGACCACCAGGATGATCCAAAAGTACGCGTCCACGCCTATGCCTCCGCTGCGGAGGTTGTTGCCGCACCGTCGCCAGGTCCGGCCCCGGCGCCAGGCCCGGTGCCGGGGGCGAAGACCAGGACCGGTTTGGCGTAGCTTCCCGCGTCGGCGAGAAGGGCCACCAGGGTGCCGTCGGGAGCGAAGGCCGCGGCAGGGTGCTCCACCGTGGCGGCGCCGGGCGTCCCGGCTGCAGCACCGGCCGCGATCCGCCGGCCGAAGGAGATCTCGGCGGTTTCTTCGGCGGTGAGTTCCCGGTTGGGCATCAGCGCCCTGGCGGCGAGGGACATGTCCAGGACATTGAGCTCATCGGCGAGCTGTTCGAGGGTCCGCGCCTGGTCCAGCGAGTAGGGCCCCACCTGGGTCCGGCGGAGCGCGGTGAGGTGGCCGCCGACGCCGAGGGCGTTGCCCAGGTCCCGGGCGAGGGCACGGATGTACGTGCCGGAGGAGCATTCCACCGTTACATCCAGGTCCACCACGTCCGCTGCCGCGTCCCTGTGGATGCCATGCACGTCGAACCGGTGGATGGTGACGGGGCGCGCGGCGAGCTTGACGTCCTCGCCGGACCGCACGCGGGCGTAGGCGCGTTCGCCGTTGACCTTGATCGCGCTGACGCTGCTGGGCACCTGCTGGATGTCGCCCGTCAGCTCCGCGACGCCGTCGTGAATCTGCTGGTCGGTGATGCCGGCCGCGCTGGTGGTGGCCGTGACCTCGCCCTCCGCGTCGTCGGTCACCGTGGACTGGCCCAGCCGGATGGTGGCGGTGTAGGTCTTGGAGGTGCCCACGATGTAGGTCAGCAGCCGGGTGGCTTTGTTGATGCCCAGCACCAGCACACCGGTGGCCATGGGATCGAGGGTTCCTGCATGCCCCACTTTCCGGGTCCCTGCGAGGCGCCGCATCCGGCCAACCACATCATGGCTGGTCCATCCCTGCGGCTTGTCCACTATCACCAGTCCAGAAAGCACGCCTCCCAGTATATGGGCGCAGGTTGGAGCGCATGTGCAGGGAACCGGCAGGGAGCGGACGACGGCGGCGCCCCACCACGGCGGCCACGTCACCGGACGGGGCGGAGGCAGGGCAGGGGACGGCTAGGATGGCTGGCATGCCTGAGCTTGCCGCCCATGTCCGCGACGTGCCCGTCAACCAGATCCGTGAGATTACCGAGGCCGCTTGGCGCACTCCCGGCGCCGTGGTGCTCAGCATCGGGGAGCCCGGCTTCCCCCTCCCCCGCCACGTACTGGACGCCGGCATCGCCTGCCTGGACCGGGACGAGACCAACTACACGCCCAACGCCGGGATCCCGGCCCTCCGCGAAGCGTTCGCCGCCAGGTTCCGGGAGGAACAGGGCGTGGACGTCGGCGCGGAGCGGGTGTACGTGGTCTCCGGCGCGCAGCAGGGCCTGCACTTCGCCATGAGCCTGCTGCTCTCCCCCGGCGACGAGATCCTGATCCCGAACCCGGGCTACCCCACCTTCGCCATGACCAGCCGGCTGCTGAACGCCGTTCCCGTCGGCTATCCCCTGCACCCGGACCACGGCTTCCAGCCCCGGGTCGCGGACGTGGAAGCCCTGATCACCAGCCGCACCCGGGTCCTGGTACTCAACTCCCCGTCCAACCCGCTCGGCGCCGTGCTCAGTGAAGACCTGGTCCGTGAGCTGGTGGAGCTGGCCCGAAGGCATGACATCTGGGTCATCTCCGACGAGTGCTACGAGGCATTCACCTACGATGTCCCGCACGTCAGCCCGGCACAATTCGACGGCGGCACGGCCGAGGATGCGCGGGTGTTCACCTCATTGACGCTGTCCAAGACCTACGGCCTGACCGGCCTGCGGATCGGCGCGCTCATCTGCCCGCCGGGGCTGGAGCAGCAGATGGACAACGTCATGGAATCGATCGTCTCCTGCGTGGCGTCCGCCCCGCAGTACGCCGCGCTCGCAGCCCTCACCGGGCCGCAGGACTACGTGCGGCACGCGCACCAGCACTATCGGGACAACCGGGATGCGGCGTCCGCGGTCCTGGCGGCGAAGGGCATCCGCTACCTGCCGGCGCAGGGCGCGTTCTACCTGTGGGCGGACATGTCCCACGTAACCGGCGGCGATGTGCGGAGCTGGGTCCGGCGGTTCCTGGCCGACTCCGGGGTGGCGCTGGCTCCCGGGACCGCTTTCGGGTCCATCGGCGAGGGGTGGGTCCGGATCGCGCTGTGCGGCCGGAAGCAGGATCTGTTGGAAGGACTGTCCCGGCTTCCTGCCGCCGGCCGTTAAAACCCGGGCCAGGCAGTATCAGCTGCGGGCGCCGGCCAACGCTTTGTCCAGCCAGGACCGCAGCGCCTCTGCCGGCGCGGCGCCTGCCTGGCGGGCCGCGACCTTGCCGTCCACGAGCACCATCAGCGTGGGGATGGCCTGCACGTCGAACCGCCGCGACAGGCCGGGCGACTTGTCCACGTCCACCTTCACCAGCTTGATCTTCCCCGGCCGTTCACGGGCCAGCTTGTCCAGGACGGGGCTGACCATGCGGCAGGGTCCGCACCAGGCCGCCCAAAAATCCACCAGCACCGGAACTGGGGACTGCTCCGCCACGGCAGCGAAGTCACCATCGCCCGCGGACACGATCCACGGCAGGTCTGCCTTGCAGTTGCCGCAGCGGGGGTGGCCGGCAGCCTGTGCGGGCACGCGGTTGGTCTTCCCGCAGCTGGGGCAGCTGACGAGTGTGGGTTCCATGGCTAGTATTTCTTCCTGCTGTCAAAGGCGCGCCACGTCTGGAAGGGGAGGTCCGACGTAGGGATGTCACCCCTGGTCACCGGCATCAGCTCCGGCGCGGCGCCATTGAAGTAGTCGTAGAAGAGCGCGTCATCAAAGCCTGCAGCCGCTGCCCCGTGCCGGTCGGCGGCGAAGTAGACGTGGCCGATCCTGGCCCACAGGGCCGATGCCAGGCACATGGGGCACGGCTCACAGCTTGCGTAGAGGACTGAGCCGGTGAGGTCGAAATTCACGGTCGCTGCCGCCGCGGCCCGGATGGCCACCACCTCGGCGTGGGCGGTGGGATCGTTGTCCCGGGTCACCCGGTTGACCCCGGCGTGGACGCGCCCGTCGGGGGTCACCACCACCGCTCCGAAGGGGCCGCCGCCCTCGCCGACGTTCCGCGTGGCCAGGTCCACGGCCTGCCCAAGGTATTGGCTCAACTCAGGGTCGATGGAAGGGCTGTTGCCTTGGTCCGCGGAGGTCATAGCACGATCCTAGCCACGGGCGCCCCGGAGGGGGATGGAAAGGGGGCCAAAAAGGGGAGATGCCCCCAACCACTACCAGCCGGTACGGGCCTACGCTTGCGCCCGGGGGATCCATTTTGCCTCCGCGGAGGCTCCACATCCAGCCCGCAAGGGCCCGCACCCCGGAGTACCCAATGAACAAAAGACTCGCACTCTTAGCCTGTACGGCGGCCTCGGCCGCTGCCATCGCGTCCGCAGGCCCTGCCGCCGCTTCCGCCAAGACACCGGATTACGATGTGGTTGCAGGAGGCTTCGTCTCGCCGCTGCATGTCACTGCCGGACCCGGAAAATCCGTCCTGGTGTCCCAGGATTTTGCCGGAAAGCTCACCCGGATCGACCGGGACGGGTCCACGGAGGACCTTTCCACGGACACTCCCCAGGGCTGGGAGGTGGCCGGGGCCGACACCCGCGGCAGCACGACGTACTTCCTTGAAAGCGTGGGCGCCGGCCAGGGCGACCCCGCAGGGCTGCACGGGTACCTGAAGTCCATTGACGCCCGGGGCGATGTTGAGACCATCGCCGACTTTGCCGATTACGAGCGGAGCCACAACCCCGACGGTGACCAGCACTACGGATTCGGCGACGACGTCAGCGCCCAGTGCCTCGCCGCGTGGCCGCAGTTCCCGCCCCCCAGCTACAGGGGCATCGTGGATTCCCATCCATATGCGCTGGCGGTGCGCGACAACACTGCCTATGTTGCGGATGCAGGCATGAACGCCGTGCTCAAGGTGAACCTGAAGAACGGTGACATCGACACTGTCGCCGTGCTGCCGCCGCGGCCGGCCGTGGTTCCGGCGGGCCTGCGGATTCCCACGGACATGATGGGAAACACGGTGGAGGTGCCCGCGTGCGTGGTGGGCCATGAGTATGCCTTTGAACCGGTTCCCACGGATGTGGGGATCGGACCTGACGGGATGCTGTATGTGACGTCCCTGCCGGGCGGCCCGGAAGGACCTGAACTCGGGGCCCGCGGTGCCATTTTCAGGATCAACCCGTGGAACGGCGACACCGACCTCTGGGCAGAGGACATCCTCAGCCCCACGGGCCTGGCGGTAGCAGGCAACGGTGATGTCTATGTTGCATCGCTGTTCGGCGGCGAGATCCTGAAGTTCACCTGTGACGGGGACCGCTCCCAGTTCCTGGCGGTGAACATGCCCGCCGATGTCGACATCAGCGGCCATACGCTCTACGCCACCATCGACGCCCTGGGTGACCCGTCGCAGCCGCCTGCGGGCAAGGTCATCAAGGCCGACCTCCGGTAGCGGCAGCCTCCTCCGCCGGCAGGGCGCGGCGGGATTAAATGCCTCAGGGCCCGGGATACGTTCCCGGGCCCTGGTGTGCGTCTTTACTTGTGGCCGTCCTCGTCGAGGTCCTCGTCGTCGGTGAGGTCCAGGTCCTCTTCGTCGAAGTCGTCCTCGTCGATGTCCACGTCGGCGGACGCGTCGGACTTGTACGGGTCGGCGTCGCCTGCGTGCCGCGCATTGGCGGCAAGGGCGGCCACCTCGGCGTCGCGCCTCTTGGCCTCGCGGAGCAGTTCTTCGAGGTTGGACGCGACCACCGGAATCTGGTCAGCCACAAACTCCAGGGTGGGGGTCAGGCGTACGGTGATGTTCCGGCCCACCTCCTGCCGGAGCACGCCCTTGGCCTTCTCAAGCCCCTTGGCAGCGTCGGCCTGGACAGCCTGGTCGCCAAAGACGGTGTAGTAAACAGTGGCATGCTGCAGATCATTGGTCACGCGGGCATCAGTAACAGTAATGCCCTCCAGCCGGGGATCCTTGACCTTCCGGCCCAGAGCCTCAGCAACAACAACCTTAATCCGCTGCGCCAACTTGGCAGCACGTGCCGGATCAGCCATGAACAACTCCTATAAGAAGAAAAAATTAGGGACGCACGACGGCGGCACGGGGGCCGCGATCGGACGTTTCAGTTATCTGCCACGCACCTGGGGCCGGCTGCCCCGCGCTGTGGCGAGTGCACGACGGACCTGCGTTGGATTTTTCCGGCGGCCAGGGAGTGGCATCGGGCCTGCCGGAGCTGGGTGGCCGACGTCGTAAGACGTAGGCCGCCCAGCGAAGGGGCGGGGCCGCCGGAAAAATCCAACGGCCCCGCACCTGGCACTGCTGACTGCCCGAAGGCGGACCAGCTTAGACGCGCGGCTTCTCGCGCATCTCGAAGGTCTCGATGATGTCGCCTTCGGTGATGTCGTTGTACGACCCAAGACCGATACCACACTCGAAGTCCGTGCGGACCTCGGTGGCGTCGTCCTTGAAGCGCTTGAGCGTCTCGATGGTGAGGTTGTCGCCGATGATCTTGCCGTCGCGGCTGACGCGCGCCTTGGTGTTGCGGCGGATGATGCCCGAGCGGACGATCGAGCCGGCGATGTTTCCGAACTTGGAGGAGCGGAAGACTTCGCGGACCTCGGCGGTGCCGAGCTGGAATTCTTCGTATTCCGGCTTGAGCATGCCCTTGAGCGCTGCTTCGATGTCATCGATTGCTGCGTAGATGACGGAGTAGAAGCGCATGTCGACGCCTTCGCGGTCTGCCAGTTCGGCAACCCGCTCGGCGGGCTTGACGTTGAAGCCGATGATGACGGCGGAGTCGACCGTTGCCAGGTTGACGTCGTTCTGCGTGATGGCACCCACACCGCGGTGGATGACGCGCAGCTGCACGCCTTCGCCGACGTCGATCTTGAGCAGCGCGTCTTCGAGGGCTTCCACGGCACCGGACACGTCACCCTTGAGGATGAGGTTGAGGGTGTCGATCTTGCCCTCGGCGACGGCCTGGTCGAAGTCTTCCAGGCTGATGCGCTTGCGGCGCTTGGCCAGGGCGGCGTTGCGGTCGGCTGCTTCACGCTTCTCGGCGATCTGGCGGGCGGTGCGCTCGTCAGCGGTCACGAAGAAGGTGTCGCCGGCGCGCGGCACGTTGGACAGACCCAGCACCTGGACGGGGCGGGACGGGCCGGCCTCGGTCAGGGCGCTGCCGTCGTCGTCGAACATCGCACGGACGCGGCCGTGGGCCGTGCCTGCCACGATGGTGTCGCCGACGCGCAGGGTACCGGACTGGACCAGGACGGTGGCAACAGCACCGCGGCCCTTGTCCAGGTTGGCTTCGATCGCGATGCCGCGGGCGTCCTTGTTCGGGTTGGCGCGCATGTCCAGGGCAGCGTCCGCGGTGAGCAGGACGGCCTCAAGCAGCTCGTCGATGTTGAGGTTCTGGCGGGCAGAGACCTCGACGAACATGGTGTCGCCACCGTATTCCTCGGGAACCAGGCCGTACTCGGTCAGCTGGCCGCGGACCTTGTCCGGGTTGGCGCCTTCCTTGTCGATCTTGTTCACGGCCACGACGATCGGCACATTGGCCGCCTGGGCGTGGTTGAGGGCCTCAACGGTCTGCGGCATGACGCCGTCATCCGCTGCGACCACCAGGATGGCGATGTCGGTGACCTTGGCACCACGGGCACGCATGGCGGTGAACGCCTCGTGGCCCGGGGTATCGATGAAGGTGATCTTGCGGTCGGTGCCTTCATGGTTGTGCGTGACCTGGTAGGCACCGATGTGCTGGGTGATGCCGCCGTGTTCGCCGGCCATGACGTCGGACTTGCGGATGGCATCGAGCAGTCGGGTCTTACCGTGGTCGACGTGGCCCATGACGGTGACTACTGGAGGACGTGCCTCAAGGTCTTCGTCGCCTTCGGCTTCGAGCTCAGCGTCGAAGTCGATGTCGAAGCCGGAGAGCAGCTCGCGCTCCTCGTCCTCCGGCGAGACAACCTGGAGCTTGTAGCCCAGTTCCTCGCCAAGCAGGGCGAAGGTCTCTTCGTCCAGCGACTGGGTGGCCGTGGCCATTTCACCGAGGTGGAACAGCACGGTGACCAGTGCGGCGGGGTTTGCCTCGATCTTGTCGGCGAAGTCCGTGATGGACGAGCCACGGCGAAGCCGGATGACGGTGTTGCCGTCGCCGCGGGGTACGCTCACGCCACCCAGCGACGGGGCACTCATCTGCTCAAGTTCCTGGCGCTTGGCGCGCTTGGACTTGCGCTGCTTGCCACGGCCTGCGCCGCCCTTGCCGAAGGCACCCTGGGTGCCGCCGCGGCCGCGGCCGCCCTTGCCGAAACCGCCGCCGGCGGGAGCACCGCCGCCACCACCGGGACCACCGGTGCCGGGAGCGCCACCGGGGCGTCCGGGACCGCGGCCGCCGCCGGGACGGCCTGCACCTGCGGGTGCGGGACGCTCAGTGCGGTTGGGCATCATGCCGGGCGTGGGACGGGGACCACCGGGACGCGGTGCACCCGGACGGGGTCCGCCTGCACCTGCGGCGGGGCGGGGCCCACCGGCACCGGCAGCGGGACGCGGCCCACCGGGACGCGGTCCGCCTGCACCTGCTGCGGGGCGCGGGCCACCGGGACGGTCGCCGTCGGTGCGGCTGCCGCCGGGACGGGGCATGCCCTGCGAGGTGGCAAACGGGTTGTTGCCGGGGCGCGGGGCGCGCTCACCGTCTCCGCCGCGGCCCCGGGGCATGCCCTGGGAAGTGGCGAAGGGGTTGTTGCCCGGACGGGGTCCGCCGGGACGGGGGCCGGAGGCACCCGGTGTGGATCCACCCGGACGGGCGGAGGGAGCCGGGGTCTCGGCCTTGGGGGCCGGGCGTGCACCGGGCTTGGCACCCGTGGAAGGAGCACCCGCAGACGGTGCTGCGGGTTTACGCACAACGGGGGCCTCGATAGTTGACGAGGCGGAGCGAACGAATTCGCCCAGTTCCTGCAGTTTTGTCACTGCATCTTTGGAAGTTATACCGAGCTCTTTGGCGAGCTCATGTACGCGGACCTTGGCCACATTTCTCCTGTCTCGGTCCGCACCGAGCCAGGCACGAACCGTCTACTTCTTACTGCGGACCCCAGCCGCTGTTGATGCGAAGGGGCCCATTGCAGAGCGCAACAAAGTTGTCATCGTTACGCACTCATCGCTGGGAACTCATCGGGTTTCCATCAGATTTCTGACCCGCTTTCAGGTTGGACGGTTGGTGTTGCAGCCACCGGGGCGGCGTCAACGTTCGGGCCTGACGTGATCCGGTGTTCGACGGCGGCGGTCCCGGTTGCGCCCTGAAGGGCACGCCCGAATGCTCGCCGCTTGATCGCCAGAGCCAGGCACGATGCGCTGGGGTGCAGCCATGCACCCCGGCCAGCCATCCGGCGTCGTTCATCCACCAGGACAGCGGTTGACCCGCTGCCTTCGGCGACGAGCCGGAGCAACTGCGACCGCGGACCCTTCTTCCGGCATCCGATGCAGGTACGTTGGGGCTGATTCCCGGTGGAAAGCATTTCTGCCACGGTCATCGTCCTGACGTTCTTTCTGCTGGCCGCAGGTTTTACCGTTTCCGCAGTAACGGAAACGAGCACGCCCAAGGCACACGGCTACCGGCCGTTAGGCGCGGTCTTATCTATTCTAGCCCCTCCGGGCCGTTCTGCCCGAAACCGGGTGGCTGTTGCGGTGCAGCAGCCACCCTGCCCGGACCTCACTTATCGCGGTTGCCCGCGGCGTCGGAGACGATGTCGATGCGCCACCCGGTCAGCTTGGCCGCCAGGCGGGCGTTCTGGCCTTCCTTGCCGATGGCCAGGGACAGCTGGTAGTCGGGGACCACCACCCGGGCGGAGCGCGTTGCCTCGTCCGTGATGGTGACCGAATTCACGCGCGACGGCGACAGGGCACTGGCAATGAACGTGGCCGGGTTCTCGCTGAAATCGACGATGTCGATCTTTTCGTCGTTCAGCTCGGTCATGACGGCGCGGACGCGGGAGCCCATTTCACCGATGCAGGCACCCTTGGCGTTGATTCCCGGGGTGTTCGCCTTGACGGCGATCTTGGTGCGGTGCCCGGCTTCGCGGGCCAGCGCCACGATTTCCACGGAGTGGTCGGCGATCTCGGGCACTTCGAGTTCGAAGAGCTTCCGGACCAGGCCCGGGTGCGACCGGGACAGCGTGACGGACGGGCCCTTGGTGCCGCGGTGCACATCGATGACCAGGGCGCGCAGCCGGTTGCCGTGGATGTACTTTTCACCGGGAACCTGCTCGGGCGGCGGCAGGAGAGCCTCGATCGACCCCAGGTTGACCTGGATCATGTGCGGGTTGTTGCCCTGCTGGATGGTGCCGGACACCAGTTCGCCTTCGCGGCCCTTGAACTCGCCCAGGACGTTGTCGTCCTCAACGTCGCGGAGCCGCTGCAGGATGATCTGCCGTGCGGTGCTGGCAGCGATGCGGCCGAACCCCTCCGGGGTGTGCTCGAATTCACCGATGGGCGCGCCGTCGTCGTCAATCTCGACAGCCCAGATGGTGACGTGGCCGCTCTTGCGGTCCAGTTCGGCGCGGGCTTTTTCGAAGGCGCCGGGTGACTTGTGGTAGGCCACCAGGAGCGCCTGCTCGATGGTGGGGATCAGGAGGTCCAGCGGGATTTCACGCTCACGCTCCAAAAGTCTCAGTGCGCTCATGTCAATATCCATCAGGCCTCCTCGGAAGGTCCATTGTGTTCAGGTTCCAGACCGTCCTCCGGGAGGTGGCTGAATTCGATCTCGACTTTTCCGTTGCGGATCCTGTCGAAAGGAAGTTTTACCGGGTCACCCTGCCGGGGCTTCATGCCCTTCTTGACGGGCATTTCGGGGATAACCGTTACTCCCCCGCCGTCCACGGCGTGGATGCGGCCGGTGACGTTTTCGCCCTGGATGACGTTGACCTTGACCATCCGGCCGCGGGCGCGGTGCCAGTGCCGGGGTTCGGTCAGGGGACGCCCGACGCCGGGTGAGGACACCTCGAGGTCGTAGGGCCGCCCGTCGTCGTTGGGGTCGTTGTCCAGCACGTCAGAGAGCACCCGGGAGATGTCCGCGATGACGTCAAGGCTGACTCCGCCGGTCTCCTCCTGCGGCAGGTCCACCACAACGTGGACCACCCGGTGGGAGCCGGGGATGATGGCAACATCCTCGAGGTACAGGCGGTTGGCCTGGACCGCGGGTTCCAGGCGGGCCCGGAGCCTGGCAGCTTCAGGATTGTGGGCCGGCGCGGATCCGCTTCCCGTACCGGTATGGTCTGGTGAAGCCGTGGCTTCTGCATTGCTCACGATGCCGGCCGCCCTCCCTATAGATGATGTGGTGTTTACTAGCGTAGCTATTTTACCGGTCCAGTGGTGCACCGGGGTGCCCCCTCAGCGTGACACCATGGTCTGTTGTGAAAGACCGCCGCCAGGACACCGACCCCCGCATGCGCCCGATCCGATTTGCCGTCTTTGCGCTTGCTGCCCTGGTTGTCCTGAGCCTCGGTTTCGCCCTGATTCCCGCGGAAAAACCTGCCCCTGCCGAGCCTCCGTTTTCTGAGCGCGCCCGGGCGGCAGCGTTCAGTGCGGCCCTCGATCTGCGGGCCGCCGGAATGCAGCTCGCTTCCGCGGGCGCCGCGGATTCCACCGCTGTGGACCCTGTTGTGACCTTGCTGACCATTCAGGCCAGGGCGTTGATGCCCCCGGGCGCCGCCTCCGTGACCGGTGCCCCGACCGGGCCTGCGGGCGGCCCGCCCCAGGCATCGCCGCAGGCAGGTGCGTCACCAGCGTCCGTCGCCGGTCCACGAAACACCGCGGAGCTGGTCCAGGCCCTGGCCACCAGCGGGGCCATCCGGCTCAGGGACGCTGAAACGGCCGACGGCGGCATGGCACGGCTTCTCGCGGGCGCCGGCACCGCGCAGCTCATCGCGGCCGGGCGTCTTGCCGCTGCCGCCGGGGTCCCCGCACCGCAGGGAACCCCAGGACCCGACGCCGAGGCGCCCGGGACAGCAGCAGCCGCTTCCCCGTGCCCCTCGCCTTCAGTCCAGGCCATGTTGTCCCCGGCCCCTTCAGGCACGCCGGCCTCAGCCCCGCCCGCCTCAGCCCCGTCCGTCTCAGCCCCGTCCGCCAAGGACAGCGCGGCGCCAGGCACTGCCCCCGGCACGCGCCAGGCCCTGGCCGCGGCCGTTTCCGCCGAGCAGCGGGCCGTTTACGGCTACCAGGCGGCGCTCCCCCGCCTCGCTCCCGCCGAGGCCGGTCCGGCGTCGGAATTCCTGGGCGTGCACAAGGATCTGGCTGCGGCCGCGGCGGAACGGCTCCGGGCGGCCTGCGGCGGCCCCGTGCCGCAACAGCCCGGGTACGTCCTCGATCCGGGCTTCCTGGCTGCCCCGGCCGCCGGGCTGGGCAAACTTGAGGCGGCAACGCTGGCCTCGTATGGCGACGTTGTGGCCGTCTCGCAGGGCCAGGACCGGACATGGGCCCTGGCAGCCCTTCGCTCCGCCGCAGGCCGTGCCCTGCGCTGGGGAGCAGACCCCGGGCCTGTGCCGGGCCTGCTCCTGGACACCGGGCAACTGCCTGCCCTTCCCGCCGGGACCGGCCTGGCGCCGTCGGCCGCCGCATCCTGACCCCCGCTGAACGGACCGCCGTCCCGCCCTGGATCCGGTCCCGAAGGAAGGCCTTGTGGAGGGTGGCATTGGGCGGGCGGGGGTGGTTTGCTGAAGGGATGAACGCGGACGAACCGGCCGATGCCCCGGGGACCAATGCAGCCGGCCCGGACCTGAACCGCCACCTGGAGACTGAGCCGCACGGCGACGATACAGCGCACCGGCTGAACTGGCTGCGCGCCGGTGTCCTGGGCGCCAACGACGGCATCGTCTCTGTTGCCGCCATCGTCGTGGGCGTGGCCGGGGCCACCGCCGAGCTGGGCCCCATCCTCACGGCGGGCGTAGCCGGGGTGGTGGGCGGTGCGGTGTCCATGGCGCTGGGCGAATATGTTTCCGTCAGCAGCCAAAGCGACAGCCAGCGGGCGCTGATCGAGAAGGAGCGCCGCGAGCTGGCGGAGGACCCGGAAGCGGAACTGGCTGAGCTGACCGCCATCTACCAGGCCAAGGGCCTCACCCCGGAGACGGCGGCCAAGGTCGCCAGCGAGCTTACGGCCCATGATGTCCTGGCAGCGCACCTGTCCGCCGAGCTCAACATCGACGAAGCGGACATTGTCAGTCCCTGGCACGCGGCTTTCGCCTCGGCCATTGCCTTCACTATTGGCGCCATCCTGCCCATGCTGGCCATCCTGCTGCCGCCGCCAGGGATCCGGGTCCCGCTGACGTTCATATCGGTGCTGGTGGCCCTGGCGTTGACAGGTGCACTCGGTGCCTGGATTGGCGGCGGCTCGAAAACCAGGGCAGCTGTCCGCGTGGTGGTGGGCGGCGCCCTGGCCCTCGCGGCAACGTTCGTGATCGGCAACCTGCTCGGCGCCTCCGGTGTTGTCTGATCCCGTGGTGCCCGGCCCCTTGTCACCGGGCGCCGTGCCGGCTGCCGTTCCCGTTCCCCCTGACCTCGCTTCCCGCTATGCCCGCAGCAGTGCGGGACGGGACTGGCTGGGCAGTCTTCCGCGCCTGCTGGCCGAGCGCCTGGAACAGTGGCATCTGGAGGTTGACCTGGCGCCGGGCTGCTTCCCCTGGAGCGGCCACGGCGGCCTGGTCGTGCCGGTACGGCAGGATGACGGCTCGCCGGCAGCCCTCAAAATCGCTTTTCCCCACGATGAGGCCAAGGTGGAGCGGCATGCGCTGGCGCTCTGGGACGGCCGCGGTGCCGTCCTCCTGCTGGCCTCGGACAGCGGATCCTGTGCCATGCTCCTGGAGCGCCTCGACGCCGGCCGGTCATTGGCGGACCTGCCGCTGGATGAGGCAGCGCAGGTGTGGGGCGGATTGGTGCGTCAGCTGGGACTCGTCCCGGACCATCGCCCGGAATGGCAGGAGTTCACCCACATAGCTGCCCGGGCCGAACAATGGAGCGATGACCTGCCCGCGGACTGGGAACAAATGGGACGGCCGTTTCCCCGGTGGCTGTTGGAAGCGGCGCTGGAGGTGTGCCAGACACGCGGCGCGGTGGGACGCCGGTCCGGCCGGGATCTCCTGGTCCACACGGACCTGCATTTCCTGAACATCCTGGCCCGGCCTGGAACAGCGGAGGCAGCCGCGGCCGGCTATGCGGCGATCGACCCCCAGCCCATGATCGGTGAGCCCGAGTTCGCGGTTGCGCCGCTGCTCTGGAACCGCCTGGGAGACCTGCCCGCGGCCCGGCCCGCTCCAGCGCTCCTCGGCCGCTGCCACGATTTCAGCACCGCCGCCGGGCTGGACCCGGACGCGGCCAGGGAATGGGGCATCGCCAGGGAGGTGGAAAACGCGCTGTGGTATGCCGGGAAGGGCCATAGGGGTGACCTGGCGCGGTCGCTTTGGGTAGCCAGCACCCTCGCCGGAAACACCCTGGAGGGCCTGCCGCATCCCCATTCGCTGCCGGAACCTGGGCAGGGCGGATAGGGTCCCGCCCTGCTGCCGGAAGGCGGGCATTGGTGCTGGATGGTCAGGAGTTCCGCACCGCGGCAAGGGCTGACCGGACAGCGTCCACTGCCGTGGCCACATCCTCACCCGCCGTGTGCCAGTTGCTCACCGAAACCCGGAGGATGTCGCGGTCCCGCCAGTGCGAACCGGACATCCACACCTTTCCCTCCTCGATGATGCGGGCGGTGACTGCGCGGGTGGTGTCGTCATCCCCGAATGCCAGGCACACCTGGGTGTAGCCGACATCGTTGAGTACCTCCACCCCGTCCAGGGCCGCCACCCCCTCCGCGATGGCCGTTGCTGCCGCGGCCAGGCCGCCCACGTGCGCGGCCACCCCGTCGCGGCCGAGGCTTTTCAGGGCCGCCCAGACCGGCACTCCCCGTGCGCGCCGGGACAGCTCGGGGACTTTTTCGAAAGGGTCGCCCGGGCCTTCGGCGTCATGCACCAGGTAGCTGGCATGCAGGCCCATCGCAGCCCGCAGTGCCGACGGGTCCCGGACGATGGCGATGCCGCAGTCGTAGGGCACGTTCAGGGTCTTGTGGGCGTCGGTGCCCCACGAATCCGCCTCTTCAAACCCCCGGGTGAGGTGCCGCAGTTCCGGCACAGCGGCGGCCCACAGGCCAAAGGCGCCATCGACGTGGACCCACGCGCCGTGTTTGCGTGCGACGGCGATGGCCTCGGCAAAGGGGTCAAAGGCGCCCGAGTGCACGTTGCCCGCCTGGAGGCATACCAGGGCGGGGCCGGACCCGGCGGCGAGGGCGGCGTCCAGCGCGGCGGGAAGCAGGCGGCCCTGCGCGTCGGCGTCGACCTGGATTGGCTTCCCCAGGCCAAGGTAGCGGAGGCCAAGGTCGACAGTGTCGTGCCGTTCCCGGCCCACGAAGCAGCGGATCCGCGGCGCCCCGGACAGGCCGTCCCGGTCCAGGTCCCATCCGGCGTCGGCCAGGAGCCGCCAGCGGGCGGAGGCCATCCCAGTGAAGTTGGCCATGGTGGCCCCGGTGACGAAGCCGACGTCGGACCCGCCGGGCAGCCCCAGCAGGTCCAGCAGCCACTTTCCGGCGCCGTCCTCTATGGCGGCTGTGGCGGGGGTGGCGTAGCGCATGGCCGCGTTCTGGTCCCAGGCGCTCACCAGCCAGTCTGAGGCCAGGGCAGCGGGCAGGGTACCGCCGATGACCCAGCCGAAGAACCGGCCCGAGGGCATGGCCATCAGCCCGGGCTCGGCCTGCGTGGCAAGGAAATCGATCACCTCAGCAGCGGGCATGCCTGCTGCGGGCAGTGGGCCGCCAAACACGCCGGCAAGGTCAGAGGCAGGCACGCGGGGGCCTACAGGGCGGTCCCGGAGGCTGGCCAGCCAGGCCTGCGAGTGCCCTGCTGCGGCTGCCAACGCCGCGGCATACCCGTCGTCGCCGTGTGCCATACCTGCATGCTACGCCGGGCACGCCCGGGTCACGAGAACCAGTTCCCGGGCCGGGGTCAGGCGAAGTTCTCCTGCCAGACGTCGTAGCCGAGCTTGACGATCAAGGCCCCGACAACCACCAGGAAGACCACCCGGACAAACTTGCTGCCCTGCTGCACGGCGGTCCGGGCGCCCAGGTAGCCTCCGGCCATGTTCGCTGCCCCGAGCAGCAGGCCGATGCCCCACAGGATGGAGCCGTGCGGGAGGAAGAACAGCAGCGCCCCGGCGTTCGTGGCCATGTTCACGATCTTGGCCTTGGCGCTCGCTTCCAGGAACGCATACCCCATGGCGGACACCAGGGCGATGACCAGGAAGGACCCCGTCCCGGGGCCGATGAGTCCGTCATAGAACCCGATCACCGCACCGATGAGGCAGGCCACCACATAGTGCCGGTGGCCTTCGTGCCGCAGTGCCGTCAGCTCGCCGACGCTGGGTTTGAGGGCGGTGAAAAGCGCGACGGCGACCAGCGCCACCACGATGATGGGCTTGAAGACCCCGGCCGGCAGGGTGGCCGCCAGGCTCGCCCCGCCGAAGCTGCCCGCGAGGGCTATGACGGCCATGGGGACGGCCGTCCGAAGGTCCGGCCCCACCCTCCGGTAGTACGTGGCGGCGCTGGTGGCGGTCCCGAAGATGGAGCCCATCTTGTTGGTGGCCAGCGCCTGGACCGGCGCGATGCCGGGAACCAGCAGCAGTGCGGGAAGCTGGATAAGGCCCCCGCCGCCCACCACCGCGTCAACCCAGCCGGCTGCGAATCCAGCCACCACGATCAGGATGATGGTGTTGAGCTGGATCGATTCGAAGCCGGAGATCACTGGTTGCGGACGGCGTTGACCACGTAGTCGACGGCCTTGTCCACCTCGATGTTCTCGGCTTCACCGCTGCGGCGGTCCTTGATTTCCACCACACCGTCCACCAGCCCGCGGCCCACGGCGAGGATGGTGGGAACGCCCACCAGTTCCGCGTCGCCGAACTTCACGCCGGGCGAGACCTTGGGACGGTCGTCGTAGATGACCGACAGGCCTGCCGCTTCGAGATCTGCCGAGAGTTTCTCCGCTGCCTGGAAGATCTCTTCGCCGCGGCCCACGGCCACCACATGCACGTCGGCAGGTGCCACGGTGCGGGGCCAGACCAGGCCGCGGTCATCGTGGTTGGCTTCGGCCAGGGCTGCCACGGCCCGGGTTACGCCGACGCCGTAGGAACCCATGGTGACCACTACCTGCTTGCCGTTCTGGTCCAGCACCTTGAGGTCCAGGGCTTCGGCGTACTTGCGGCCCAGCTGGAAGATGTGGCCCATTTCGATGCCGCGGGCGGTTTCCAGGGGGCCGGAGCCGTCGGGCGAAGGATCGCCGGCACGGACTTCGGTGCACTCGATCACGCCGTCCCAGGTAAAGTCGCGGCCCGCGACCAAACCGAAGACGTGCTTGCCCGCCTCGTTGGCACCGGTGATCCAGGCGGTGCCGCTGACCACGCGCGGGTCCACCAGGTAGAGGAGCTTTGTGGCGCTCTCGGCGCCGAGGAGGGCCTGGTCCAGGGAAAGGCCCGGGCCCAGGTAGCCCTTGACGATCAGCGGCTGCTTCTTCAGGTCCTCCTCGCCGGCCTGCTCAAGTCCGATCTCGCCCGCGATGGGCAGGAAGGCGCCGATGTTGGCTTCGACGCGCTTGAGGTCCACCGCGCGGTCGCCGGGAACGCCGATGACCACCAGCTGACGCTCACCAGTGGGCAGCGTGACGGCGAGGACCACGTTCTTGAGCGTGTCGGCGGCAGTCCAGGCGCCGCCGTCGGCCTCTGCCCGCGGGGCAATCTGGTTGGACGCGGCAACCAGGGTCTCGATGGTGGGCGTGTCCGGGGTGTCCAGGACTTCCGCGGCCGGAGCATTGGTGAAGTCGATCGGCTCGGGGACCACCGTGGTGACAGCCTCCACGTTGGCCGCGTAGCCGCCTGCGGAGCGGACGAACGTGTCCTCGCCAATCTCGGTGGGGAACAGGAATTCCTCGCTCCTGGATCCGCCCATGGCGCCGGCAGTGGCCGCTACCGGCACAACCTCAAGCCCGAGGCGGTCGAAGATCTTCAGGTAGGCGGCGCGGTGCGCTGCGTAGCTGGCATCCAGGCCGGCGTCGTCGACGTCGAAGGAGTAGGAATCCTTCATGATGAACTCACGGCCGCGGAGGAGCCCTGCCCGGGGACGTGCCTCGTCGCGGTACTTGTTCTGGATCTGGTACAGGCTCAGCGGCAGGTCCTTGTAGGACGAGTACAGGTCCTTGACCAGGAGCGTGAACATTTCCTCGTGCGTGGGGGCCAGCAGGTAGTCGGCGCCCTTGCGATCCTGCAGCCGGAACAGGCCCTCGCCGTATTCGGTCCAGCGGTTGGTGGCCTCATACGGTTCCCGGGGCAGCAGGGCCGGGAAGTGGACTTCCTGGGCGCCGATGGCCGTCATTTCCTCGCGGATGATTTCCTCGACCTTGCGCAGGACGCTCAGCCCCAGCGGCAGCCAGGTGTAGATGCCGGGGGCGGCGCGGCGGATGTAGCCGGCGCGGACCAGGAGTTTGTGGCTGGCAACCTCGGCGTCGACGGGGTCTTCGCGCAGCGTGCGCAGGAAAAGCTGGGACAGTCGTAGGACCACGGGTGGTATCCGTTTCTGGGGAAGTGCTGGGTCAGCAGGGCCGGACAAATTCGTCTGGGTACTAATCTACCGGCACTCAACCGGCGGGACTTACTGGCGGTGGCGGGAGCACCAGGGACCACCCCCGGACACAGTAGAGCCACGCCCGGGAATACAAAGCCCCTGGCCCCCCAATAGGGCTGGTCATCGCATCCGGGCGTGGCTCAACGCCGTTATCGCCTGAGTACTGGTGAGGACTGGTGAGGCCGCCCACCCCACTTCCAGCGCAGCTAGATCGAACTTATGTGATCGTGCACACGTTTGACAAGTGTTTTTATTTTGGGAATCCGTTTGCCCCGTGTTTGCCGCCGGTTGTCACTGCCGTTGCCGGTTGTTACTTCACCAGGGCGGCCGCGGAGTCAAGGAGCGCACCTGCCCGACGGACGGCGTCGGCCTCGCTTGCACCGCCGGACGCAACCGAGGTGAGCACCACGCCCTGGCGGACCAGCTGCGCCGTGATGGTGGACTGGGTACGGCCGTCCGGCAGGGCACTGTCCGTGCGGTAGGCGACCGCACCGGGCTGCGTGCCGGCGTCCACCGGCGTGATGGTGACCGAGACGTCCATACCCGAGGCAGTCATGGTCATTGAAGAGCATTTCGCCAACTGCTCCGATGGGTCGGCAACCTTGCTGAGGAAGCTTTGGTCCAGGCCGGCAACCAAAGACAGGGCAGTGACAGCGCCTGTGGACGCATCATTGCTCATGCCCACCGCCATGGCTGCTCCGTCAACCGAAGGCACGGTGCTTGCGGCAGCCAGCGCCTTGCACTCCTCCGGCTTGACGTCGATGGAGGCAAGCATCGACTTCGTCTGCTCCAGCGTGGTGTTGATATCGGCACTGGGCAGGACGGTCAGCCTCCGGTCGGCCGCGTCCCGCACCTGGCCCACTATGGCAGCCAGCTCTTCGGCCGTGTATGCCTTCGCCGTCGGGGTTGGCGTAGGAGTTGCCGTGGCGGTGGGGCCGGCGGCTGTGGTGCCGGACCCCGCGGACGGTGCGGGTGAGGACTCTGCGGCCTGCGGCCCGGGTCCCCCACACGCAGAAACTGCTACGGCCAAAAGGACTGAAGCCCCGAAAGTTCCCAGCACCGATGTCTTCACTTTTCCCCCAATATTCTGCTTGGAACCGGCGACCGCCGGCTAGAAGAGAACTGTAGCGAAGGTGCCCACCTGGCGGAAGCCGACGCGTTCGTACGTGGATCTTGCCCTGGTGTTGAAGCCGTTGACATAAAGGCTGGTCACGGGCGCTATCTGCTGGGCCTTTTCCACGACTGCCGACATGTAGCCGGCACTCAACCCCTGGCCGCGGAAGACCGGATTCATCCAGACCCCCTGGACCTGGGTGACATCGTCCGTGACCGCCCCCAGCTCGGCTTTGAACACCACCTCCCCCGCGTCATTGAGGTGGACCATGGAATGACCCTGCCGGATGAGGCCCTCGACGCGGCGGCTGTAGAACTCCCTGCCGCCAAGGTACGGCGAGTAGCCCACCTCCTCCTCGAACATGGCGGCGCAGGCCGGGAGGATGCGGTCGAAGTCGGCCAGGTTCCCCAGGGCCAGGCCGGGATCGGGCTGCACCAGGGGCGGTCCCTCAATGACCATCAGTGGCTGGTCCGCCCGGACCTCGTGGGCACGGTGGCCGAGCTCCGCCAGTTCGGCATGGAGCGCCAGCACCGCATCCGCCGGACCGAAGGCAGACGCATACCGGCGCCCGGAGCTGTTGGCGGCCTCGGCCACCAGGGGGGCCAGGGCGGGATCGAGCTGGACCGGAACCAGGTTGGCTCCGGCCCAGCACGCACCGGCAAGGATGCCGTCGTCGAAAACGCCGATGACCCCGGCACCGCCGCTGGTGGGTGCCGCCGTTCCCGTGGCACGAAGATGCGCCAGGATGAATACGTTGGTTACCGGGTCCTGCCCGGCGAGCGATGTCAGCGCGGGGGTGTCCTGGCCGTCGAGGGTACGGACAGAAAGACCCGCGGGGTCCGCCGCGTCCTTACGAGACGCTAACCACGGGGCTACCCTTGACAGCATCTTCGCCATCGGCCTCCCCCATCTCTTCCGCGATACGCATAGCCTCTTCGATCAGTGTCTCAACAATTGCGCTCTCGGGAACAGTCTTGATGACCTCGCCCTTCACGAAGATCTGGCCCTTGCCGTTGCCGGAGGCAACACCAAGATCAGCTTCGCGGGCCTCACCGGGGCCGTTGACGACGCAGCCCATGACTGCCACGCGCAGCGGGATCTCCATCCCTTCCAGCCCGGCGGTGACCTGTTCTGCGAGAGTGTACACGTCAACCTGGGCACGGCCGCAGGAAGGGCAGGACACAATTTCAAGCTTGCGAGGGCGCAGGTTCAGCGACTGGAGGATCTGGTTGCCCACCTTGATCTCCTCCACCGGCGGCGCGGAGAGGGACACCCGGATGGTGTCGCCGATGCCGCGGGAGAGGAGCGCCCCGAAGGCCGTGGCGGACTTGATGGTCCCCTGGAAGGCGGGGCCGGCTTCGGTGACGCCCAGGTGCAGGGGCCAGTCGCCTTTTTCCGCGAGCATCTCGTAGGCGGCCACCATGATCACGGGGTCGTTGTGCTTTACGGAGATCTTGAAGTCGTGGAAGCCGTGTTCCTCGAAGAGCGAGGCTTCCCAGACCGCTGACTCAACCAGCGCTTCGGGGGTGGCCTTGCCGTACTTCTTGAGGATGCCCGGCTCCAGGGAGCCCGCGTTGACCCCGATGCGGATGGAGGTGCCGTGGTCCTTGGCGGCGGCGGCGATCTCCTTGACCTGGTCATCGAACTTGCGGATGTTTCCGGGGTTCACGCGCACTGCCGCACAGCCGGCCTCGATGGCTGCGAAGACGTACTTGGGCTGGAAGTGTATGTCCGCGATGACCGGGATCTGTGATTTCCGGGCGATGATGGGCAGCGCCTCGGCATCGTCGGCGGACGGGCAGGCCACGCGGACAATGTCGCAGCCGGACGCCGTGAGCTCGGCGATTTGCTGCAGGGTGGCGTTGATATCCGTGGTGGGCGTGGTGGTCATGGACTGCACGCTGATGGGGAAATCAGATCCGACGCCTACCGAGCCGACCTTGATTTGGCGCGTCTTGCGGCGGGGGGCAAGGACGGGCGGTGGTGCTGACGGCATTCCCAGGCTGACCGAGGTCACGTGGACTCCTTGAGTTGAAAGGGTAAAAAGGCGGCTACGCGGCAATCCCGGCCAGCATGCCGGTTACCGGAGACCATTCGGTGATGCGGGTTCCGGCGATCACACCGGCTTCGGCGAAAGGGTCCTTCTTGAGGATCGAGTTGAGGGCGCCTTCATCTGACGCCTTGAAGATCAGCAGGGCACCCGCGCCGTCGCCGTAGGGGCCGCTGGCCACGATGACGCTGTCCTGTGCCAGGCCGCCTGTCCATTCCCGGTGCGCGGGGCGGACCTCATTGCGGGTTTCGGTGGAGTTGGCGGCATAAACGTACTCAACGGCAAAAACTGTCATACCGCTACCCTATCGCCATGGCCGCCCTGGTACCGTCCCAATCCCCAATGCCGGAGGATGTGCCGGGGCGGAGCGGACTGCGCCCAGTGGGCTGCAGTCAGTGCAGGAAGAGGACTTTGACCGCGGCAGCGGTGCCGGCGGCCCAGAGCATGGAAGTGAGGGTCCCGATGATGAAACGCTCAGCCGCCACCGGCGTCTCCTTCAGCTCGGCGAACCTGCCCAGGCCCTTGATCGCAACGATGTAGGCGATGGCCACGGGCTGGCCGGTAAGGATGGCAAGGCACACCCCCAGCCGCTCCAGCACGCCGATGATGGCCCCGCCGCGCAGGATGCGCTGGCTGGGTGCGGCGGGTCCGGCTGCGGGACCGTCCGACGCCGGCCGGCCGGGAGTAGCGGTCAGCTCACGGTCCACTGCCTGGTTGCCTGCACCGCCGGCAGCGTCACGAGCCGGGTCTGCGTCACGAGCCAGATCTGCGTCAGGATCCGGGTCTGCGCCCGCCGCCGGCACGGTGCCTCCGCGCGGCCCCGCGGAGGCAGGGGAAGGGTCATCGACGGTGACGTCAGCCGACGGGTCCTCTTCCGCCGCCCGGGCTTCCTCCGCGGCCTTGGCGGCATCTGCCCTGTCGTCGATGGTCCGGGCGAGCTTGAACACCAGCGCAGTGACCGGCCAGCCGGCAAAGCCCGCCACCACCAAGGCCACTGCCACCCACAGTGCGGTCACGTGTCTCCTTCAGTCCGGTCCGCCGGCTTTTGCTGCCCAGGCCCCTGCCGCCGCACGGGTACCTGTTGCTGCGCAGGGACATCCTTTTCGGCCCGGCCAACCCGGGAGTCGGCAAAACCAAGGAGCATGGACGCGGCCGGTCTGGCTGCCCATTCTTCCTGCCACCCGGAGCGAAGCACGGTACGGCTCACCGACTGCTCCGAAATTCCGAGTTCAAGCGCCACGTGCTTCTGGCTTCCGTGCCGGCCCTGGCTCTGGCCCCGCGCGCCCAGGCGGCGCAGGGCGTCCACCACCCGCCACTGCGCTTCCGTGCGGTCCTGGACAAGCCGGCCCAGCAGCCGGAGCACCGCCTCCGCATTGGCACAAGCCTGCACCCCCTCCGCTGCAGCGACACCCTTGGCCGCTTCCCCTGCCATGATGCCGGGCACCACCGACAACGGCACCTGGGAACCGGCGCCCTTGGCAAGCTCAACAGCCTTCCGCGCGGCAACAAAGGCCGTTCCGGTTCCTTCCCGGGGACTGGCGTGGGGCGGCAGGACCACGGTCCCAACGCCAATGCCTATGTACCAGTGGCCGCCGCGGAGCGCGTGCAGGGCTATCTCCACCACGGCGGAGGCGTCCCGCACCACTCCCTGGACTTCATCCCCTACGGAGCGCTCGAAGACCGGCTGTTCCGGGTCGGGCAGCTCAAGGCCGGCAAGCTGGTCCAGCAGGGCCGGTACACGGTCCTGGTCACCGGTACTTCCGCGCTGATCGATGGTCATGACGAACATCCCTCAACCATAGGCGGTTGAGACTGATCAATCAATCAGATTTGGCTGATTTTCGAAAGTCAACCGATACGGGGCGATTATCCGAACAGATTGACCGGCTTGACGATGTCCGCGTAAATCAACAACGCGCTCATGCCCATCAACAGCGCCGCGACCACGTACGTGACGGGAAGCAGTTTGGCGATGTCGAAGGCCCCGGGATCCGGCCGCCCACGCAGCTTTGCCACCCGGCGCCGGACGCCCTCGTACAGGGCGCCCGCAACGTGGCCGCCGTCAAGTGGGAGGAGCGGGACCAGGTTGAACACCGCAAGTGCGAAGTTCAGGCCGGCCAGCAGTCCGACGAGGGTTGCCACCCGGGACTGCATCGGCACGGCCTCCATGGCTGCCACCTCGCCTGCAACCCTGCCCACGCCAACCACGCTGATGGGCCCGTTGGGATCGCGCGGCTCTTCGCTGAACGCAGCCTTGGCCACGCCCACCACGCGGGCAGGCAGGTTGAAGACAACACCGGCCACCTGGCGGATGTTCTCCCCCGCCATGGGCAGGACGGACGACGCCGGCTGGGGCACCAGCGCCGTCTGCGCGCCGATGCCAAGGAATCCGACGTCCTGGTACTGGAGGTTGCCGGCGGCGTCGGTGGCCTGGCGACCGTCGGTTCCCATGACCGGCCGGGCCGACAGGACGGGGGTCACGGTGGTGGATACCGGGTTGCCGTCCCGCTGCACCGTAATAGCGACTTCCTTGCCGGCGGAAGTGCGGATCCATTCCGTCAACTGGTCCCACCTGGTGACAGGTTTGCCGTCGAAGGAGGTGATGGTGTCATTGGGCTTCAGGCCGGCCGCGGCGGCGGGCGTCAACTGGCAGTCGGCGGAATCGGGGTCGACGGTCTGCCCTGCGGCTACCTGGCACTTGGACACGTCGGAAATGGTGGTGGTGGCCGTCGCAACACCGAAGCCCATCAGCAGAATGGCGGTGAGCAGCACGCCAAGGATCATGTTCATGGCCGGGCCGCCCAGCATCACGATGACCTTCTTCCAGACCGGCAGGCGGTAGAAGACCCGGTTTTCGTCGCCGGGCCCCACTTCCTCGTGGGCCATGGAACGGGCCTCGGTGGCCAGCGTCTGGAACATGCCGGTGCTCGAAGGCCGGACCGAGCCGTCCTCCTTGTTCGGCGGATACATGCCGATCATGGAGACGTAGCCGCCCAGCGGCACGGCCTTCACGCCGTATTCGGTTTCGCCCTTCCGGCGCGACCACAGTGTGGGGCCGAACCCGATCATGTACTTGGTGACGCGGACCTTGAAGAGCTTGGCGGGCACCAGGTGGCCCACTTCGTGGAGCGCAATGGACACGGCGATGCCAAGGGCGACGAAGACAACGCCGAGGATGAAAAGTAGGACAGGGGTCATGGAGGTGCTGCTGCTTCCTAGAGACTGCTGACTGCTAAACGTTCGTGGGCCCGGGCGCGTGCCCAGCTTTCAGCATCCAGCACGGATTCCACCGTCAGCCCGGAGGAACCTGCGTGTTCGCTGAGCACACTGCCCACGGTGTCGACAATGTCGGTGAACCGGATCCGGCCGGCATGGAACGCCGTGACCGCTTCCTCGTTGGCCGCATTGAAGACAGCAGGGTAGGTGCTTCCCTGCTTGGCGGCGTCCTTGGCCAGCCCGACGGCGGGAAAGGCATCCGTGTCCAGCGGCTCGAAGGTCCAGGTGGCGGCCTGGGTCCAGTCGCACGGGACGGCGGCGTTGGGCACGCGGGCCGGCCAGCCGAGCCCCAGGGCAATGGGCAGGCGCATGTCGGGCGGGGACGCCTGGGCGATGGTGGAGCCGTCCACGAACTGGACCATGGAATGGACCACGGACTGGGGGTGCACGACGACGTCGATCCGGTCCAGGGGAATGTCGAACAGAAGGTGCGCCTCGATGACTTCCAGGCCCTTGTTCACCAGGGTGGCCGAGTTGGTGGTGACCATGACGCCCATGTCCCAGGTGGGGTGGGCCAGGGCTTCCCGGGGGGTGACGGAGTGGAGCTCTTCCCGGCTCCTGCCCCGGAACGGTCCTCCTGAAGCTGTGAGGATGAGCTTGTTCACCTCATCGGGAGTGCCGGAGCGCAGGCACTGGGCGATGGCGGAGTGCTCCGAATCGACGGGGACGATCTGGCCTTCGCGGGCTGCGGCCTTGACCAGGCTGCCGCCCACGATCAGGGACTCTTTGTTGGCAAGGGCAAGGGTGGCCCCGGACTTGAGGGCCGCGAGCGTGGGTGCCAGGCCGATGGATCCGGTGATGCCGTTGAGCACCACGTCCGCCTCAATCGCGGCGATGCGGGCGGACGCGTCCGGGCCCGCCACGATCTCCGGCCGGTACCCCTGGCGGCCTGCCGCAGCGGCGGCGTCGCTGATCAGTGCCGCCAGCCGGGCAGGATCCCCGCCGGCAATCCCCACCGCCGCGGCGCCGGTGTGGACCGCCTGCTGCGCCAGGAGTTCCAGGTTGCCGCCCCCGGCACTGAGCGCCACCACCTCGAACAGGTGCGGGGCGCCGTCGACGACGTCAATCGCCTGGGTGCCGATGGAACCGGTGGATCCGAGGAGGACGATTCTGCGTGGCTGCATGGGTTAAGTATCCCGCACCCGTCCGGGCCCCTTTGACGCCCCTGGCCCTGCTCCGCCCGGACCCGATGGTGCACCTTGACCCCCGCGTGACCGGGCGTAACGTGGAATCCGTGGACTGGCTGTGGTGGTTTGACGCGCCGGAATACGGGTTCGCCCGGCAGGTGCTGCAACGGGGTGTGGCGGCGCTGTATTTTGTTGCGTTCCTGTCCACGATGAACCAGTTCCCCGCCCTGCTCGGCGAGCGCGGCCTCCTCCCGGTGCCCGGGTTCCTGTCCGCGTTCTCCCGCTTTCGCCGGCCTACGCTGTTCCGCTGGCGGTACTCGGACGGGCTGCTGCGCGGAGTCTGCGCCGCAGGGCTGGTGGTGTCGGCGCTGCTGGTGGCCGGAATCCCGCAGCTGGGCCCGCCCTGGGTGCCGCTGATTGCGTTCCTGGCCCTGTGGCTGCTGTACATGTCCATCGTGAACGTGGGCCAGACCTTCTACGGGTTCGGCTGGGAAATGCTGCTCCTGGAGGCGGGTTTCACGGTGGGCTTCCTGGGTTCCAACCAGACGGAGCCGCCCCGGACCATCCTGATCCTGACCGTGTGGCTGGTGTTCCGGCTGGAGTTCGGCGCAGGAATGATCAAGATCCGCGGCGGCAGGGAGTGGCGCGACCTGACCGCCCTGTACTACCACCACGAAACCCAGCCCATGCCCGGGCCGTTGAGCCGGCAGGCCCACCTGCTGCCCAGGCCGCTGCACCGGATCGAGGTGGTGGGCAACCACATCGCCCAGCTGGTGGTGCCGTTCCTGCTGTTCGCACCCCAGCCCGTGGCAAGCGTCGCGGCGGGAGTGGTGGTGGTGACCCAGCTGTGGCTGGTGGCCAGCGGCAACTTCGCCTGGCTGAACTGGATGGCGATCGTGCTGGCGTTCGCGGCGGTCAGCGACCCCGTGGCGCACGCCGTGATCCCCGCCATCCCCGCGGACTGGAATGCCGCCGCGGGTGCCCGGCCGGAAACCCCGCTGTGGTGGCTGGCCGTGACCTTGGCGGCGTCGGTCCTGCTGCTGGTGCTGAGCTACTGGCCGCTGCGGAACCTCTTCTCCCGCCGGCAGCTGATGAACGCCAGCTTCAACCGGTGGCAGCTGGTCAACGCCTACGGCGCGTTTGGCACGGTGACCAAGCAGCGCATCGAGATCGTGGTGGAGGGCACGCTGGACGAGGACCCCGGTGACAGTTCGGACTGGCGCGAGTACGGCTTCAAGGGCAAGCCGGGGGACGTGCGCCGGATTCCGCGGCAGTGGGCTCCGTATCACCTGCGGCTGGACTGGCTGATGTGGTTCCTGCCGCTGCGGACCGTGCACGAGGAATGGTTCTACGCCTTCCTGGGCAAGCTGCTGGCGGCGGACCGGCAGATGCTGCGGCTGCTGCGGAAGGACCCGTTCGACGGCGCCGCGCCACGCTGGGTGCGCGTGCGCAGTTTCCATTACCGCTTCGCCAGCCGGAAGGAGTTCCGGAAAACAGGGAACCGCTGGGTGCGGACGCTGCTGTATGAGCCGATCCCGGCCACGTCCCTCCGGCGGCCGGAGGGACGGCAACGGTAGTTATGCCTCCACGGCAGCGCGCCGGACGATCTCCTGGGCGTGCTTGAGGATGGGGCCGTCGATCATTTTGCCCTGGTACTTGAAGACCCCGGAGCCCGCCGACGCGGCAGCGTCCAGCAGGGCGGTGGCTGCGGCCACCTCATCGTCCGAGGGCGCATAGGCCTTGCGGACCACGGCTGCCTGGCTGGGATGGATGCAGGCCTTGGAGCTGAAGCCGGAGGCCACGGCGTCGGCCGCTTCAGCAGCCAGCCCGTCGAGGTCCGGGATGGTGGTGTACACGGCGTCCACTGCTTCCTTGCCGTGCGCCCGCGCTGCCAGGAGCACTGACGAGCGGGCGTGCAGGGCCACTGCCCGGTAGCCGCCGTCGTCCGTCCGGCTGGACGTACCGCCCAGGGAAGCCAGCAGGTCCTCAGCCCCCCACATCAGGCCCACCACATTCGGCGCCGCGGCGATCGCCGGGGCGTTGAGGACGCCCACCGCCGTTTCGCACAGCGCAATCACCTGGTATCCCTCCAGCGCCTTGAGCTGGTCGGCCGATTCAGCCTTGGCCAGCATCACGGTGCGGTAGGGCGTGTGCGCCAGGCAGTGCAGGTCCTTTTCGAAGTCCTCCGTGCCCACGGGGTTGACCCTGACAATGGTACAGCTGGGCTCAAGCTCGGGCTCGACGCCTGTGGTGCCCAGCTGGGCCAGGATGGCGCCGCGGGCCCGCTGCTTGTCTGCCGGCGCCACCGCGTCCTCGAGGTCCAGGATGACGGCGTCCGCGCGGGCGGCGGCCTTTTGGTAGCGCTCGGGACGGTCGGCGGGGCAGAAGAGCAGGGCGGGGCCCATCACAAAGGTCATAAGGCTATTCTCCGACGTTTTGGCTGCTCTGCGCGTTCTGATGTGCCTCCCGGGTCCACATCAGGCAGCTGCGGGTGGCACGTGCCACCACGGCGCCGTCCTGGTTGCGGCCGGTGTGCTCCAAGGTAACGATGCCCTGGCCCGGGCGTGAGGCCGAAAGCCTCCTGCCGGTGACGACTGTCTCCGTGTACAGCGTGTCCCCGTGGTACAGCGGGTGCGGGAAGGCAACGTCCGTCAGGCCCAGTTGGGCGATGATGGTCCCCTGGGTCAGCTGGGTGACGGACTGGCCCACCATGGTGGCCAGGGTGAACATGGAGTTCATCAGCCGCTGCCCGAAGGGCTGGCCGGCGCTCCAGGCGGCGTCCAGGTGCAGCGCCTGGGTGTTCATGGTCAGGGTGCTGAAGAGGACGTTGTCGGTTTCCGTCACCGTCCGGCCCGGACGGTGCGCATACACCAGGCCGTCCTCAAGTTCGTCGAAGTACAGGCCGCGCTGCTCGATGACCCGCCGGCCGCCGTCTTCCGTGGGTTTACGGTCCGCGGGGTTGCCGTCCGTGGGGTTGCCGTCCGCGTGGTTGCTGCCGGTCATACGGTGAGTTCCCGGTCTTCCTCGAACAGGTCCGCACCGGTGGCGGCCACTACATCCTCCACGGAGACGTTGGGGGCCAGTTCGCTCAGGACCAGCCGCGATCCGCTGCCGTCCCGGACGACGTCGATGACGGCCAGGTCCGTGATGATCCGGTCCACGCAGCCCTTCCCGGTCAGCGGGAGCGAGCATTCCTGGACGATCTTGGGGTTGCCGTTGCGGTCGACGTGTTCCATCATCACGATCACGCGCTTGGCCCCGAACACCAGGTCCATGGCCCCGCCCATGCCCTTGACCATCTTTCCCGGGATCATCCAGTTGGCCAGGTCCCCGTTGGCGGCCACCTCCATGGCGCCGAGCACGGCCACGTCAACGTGGCCGCCGCGGATCATGCCGAAGGACGTGGCCGAGTCGAAGAACGCCGCTCCCCTGTTGACCGTGACGGTCTCCTTGCCGGCGTTGATCAGGTCGGGATCGATGGCTTCCTCTGTTGGGTAGGGTCCGACGCCGAGGATTCCGTTCTCGGAGTGCAGCACCACTTCCACGCCCGCCGGGATGTAGTTGGGGATCAGGGTGGGCATCCCGATGCCCAGGTTCACGTACTGGCCGTTGCGGAGTTCCCTGGCTACGCGTGCGGCGAGTTCGTTCCGCGTCCAGCCTTTGGTTTCCGCCGATGTGGAGTCACCGGGCCCGGAATACTGCCGGGAACCGGCCCGCCGGTATTCCGGGCGTACTGCTTCGGGCCGGGGCGCTTCGGGGCTGTTGGGATCCATGGTCATGCTCCTGCCTGGTTGAGTGCCACCGTCCGCTTTTCGATCCGTTTTTCCCCGTCCTGGGCCAGGACCACCCGCTGGACGAAAATCCCGGGGGTGTGGATGTGCTCCGGGTCCAGTTCGCCGGGCTCCACGAGTTCCTCCACCTCGGCGATGGTGATGCGCCCTGCCATGGCGCACAGCGGGTTGAAGTTCATGGCCGTGGCGTGGAAAACCAGGTTGCCGTGCCGGTCGCCCTTCCACGCGTGCACCAACCCGAAGTCAGGTGTGAGTGACTCTTCCAGGACGTAATCCACTCCCCCGAAGGAGCGCACTTCCTTCGGGGCGGAAGCAACCGCGATCCCGCCGTTGGCGTCGTACTTCTGCGGCAGGCCGCCGTCGGACACCTGCGTGCCGACCCCTGCCTTGGTGTAGAACGCCGGAATCCCGGCCCCGCCGGCCCGCAGTTTTTCCGCCAGCGTGCCCTGCGGGGTGAGCACCACCTCGAGCTCGCCGGCCAGGTACTGGCGGGCGAATTCCTTGTTCTCGCCTACGTAGGAGCTGATGGTGCGGCGGATGCGGCCGTCACGGAGCAGGATGCCGAGCCCCCAGTCATCCACGCCGCAGTTGTTGCTGACGGTTTCCAGCCCCGAGGTGCCGGCCCGGTGGAGGGCGTCGATCAGGGCCACCGGAATTCCGCAGAGCCCGAACCCGCCCACGGCCAGCGACGCGCCGTCGGGGATGTCCGCAACGGCGTGGTCTGCACTGGCAACAACCTTGTCAATCATCATTGATCCTTTCGGGCCGGCTAAAGTCCCAGTTCGCGGGCGATCAGCATCAGCTGGACCTCCGTGGTGCCCTCCCCCACTTCAAGGATCTTGGAGTCGCGGTAGTGGCGTGCCACGGTGAACTCGTTGATGAAGCCATAGCCGCCGAACACCTGGGTGGCATCCCGCGCATTGTCCATGGCCGCCTCGCCTGCGACCATCTTAGCGATGGCCGCCTGGGTCTTGAACGGCTTGCCGGCCAGCATCCTTGCGGCCGCGTCGTAGTAGGCCAGGCGGGCCGTGTGCGCCCGCGCTTCCATCCGGGCGATCTTGAACGAAATGGCCTGGTACTTGCCGATTTCGTGGCCGAACGCCCGGCGCTCGCGGGCGTATTTGACGGACTGGTCGACGCAGCCCTGGGCGGCACCGGTGGCCAGTGCGGCGATGGCGATCCGGCCCTCGTCCAGGATGGACAGGAAGTTGGCGTAGCCGCGCCCCTCGGCGCCAAGCAGGTTTTCCTCCGGCACCCGGACGTCCTTCAGGGTGAGGGGGTGGGTGTCCGAGGCGTTCCAGCCCACCTTGTTGTAGGGCTTTTCGGCCTTGAAGCCGGGTGTGTCGGTGGGTACCAGGATGGTGGAAATCTCTTTTTGAATGGACCCGTCTTCGCGCTCCTTTTGCCCGGTAACCGCCGTGACGGTGACCAACCGGGTGATGTCGGTTCCGGAGTTGGTGATGAACTCCTTGTTGCCGTTGATGACCCAGTGGCCGTCCTCCCGCCGGGCGTGGGTCTTGGTGCCGCCGGCGTCGGAGCCTGCTTCGGGTTCGGTGAGCCCGAACCCGGCGAGCGCCTGGCCGGACGCCAGCATGGGCAGCCATTCCTGTTTCTGTGCGTCCGTGCCGAACCGGTACACCGGCATGGCACCGAGGGACACGCCGGCCTCCAGGGTGATGGCGACCGACTGGTCCACACGGCCCAGCTGCTCCAGCGCGAGCGCCAGGGCAAAGTAGTCCCCGCCCATGCCGCCATACTCCTCCGGGAACGGCAGCCCGAACAGGCCCATCTCCGCCATCTGCTTCACCACTTCATAGGGGAAGCTGTGCTCTTCGTCGTGCTTGGCGGAGACCGGGGCCACCACGTTGTCCGCGAAGTCGCGGACGGTGTCGCTGAGGTCCTGGTATTCCTCGGTAAGTTCAAAACCGGTCATGGTCAGGCTCCTTCGCCTTGCTGGGTGTCTGTGTCTGCGTCTGTGCCGGTGTCCGTGGAAGCGGGTTCCGCACCGGTGGGATGCGGGTGGATGGTGGCCAGGATCTGATCCGCCTTCACAAGGTCACCGGTGCGGGCGGCCAGGTGGACCGTTCCTGCCAGGGGGGCCACCAGGTGGTGCTCCATCTTCATGGCCTCCACGGACACCAGGACCTCCCCGGCCTCCACCGCATCCCCGTCGCTGACCGGGACGGCCACCACGGTTCCCGGCATCGGCGAGCGCACCTCGGGGTCGGCCGCACCTTCCTGGCGCTGCACGGCTGCCAGTACCCGTTCCAGCCGCGCTTCACGGGTCAGGAGTTCCAGCCGGCAGGACCAGCCGCCGTTGCCGAGGAAGAGCTGGAGCGGTTGCCCGTGCGGTACGGCCACCTGGTACTCCCGTGCCTCCCCGCCAAGGGTCAGGACTGCGCTGCCGTCCTCCGCCAGGCTCAGCGCCGCGGCCTGCCGGGCGCCGCCGTCAACAGCAACCACGGCAGTGTCGGCGCCGGTGGGGCTTCCGCTGACCTGCACCGTTGCCACACCGCCGTCGGGCGTTCCCAGGCTGATCCGGCGCGGCGCGGGCGCACCCAGGCGCCACCCGCTGCGGGCCTGCCACGGTCCGCCGGCCGGCGCGGGGTGGTCCTGCGCCTCCCGGGTGAGGGCGTACAGGGCGGCGGCCACCAGTTCGGGGGTGCCGACGCGCCGGAATTCCAGCGCCGGCTGCTTCCGTTCGATCAGCCCGGTGTCCAGGTGCCCGGCTCGGACATCGGAATCGTTGACCAGGAGCCGCAGGTACTCGACGTTGGTCTCAATGCCCAGCGCCGTGTAGCCGGCCAGCGCCGCGTCGAGGGATTCCAGGGCCTCAGTGCGGTCCGTGCCCCAGGCGATCACCTTCGAGATCATGGGGTCGTAATTCGCGGAGAGCTCCAGGCCCTCCACCAGGGATGAATCCACCCGGACGCGGCTGTCCGTTGCGTCCGGCAGTTCGTCCAGCTGGAGGACCGTCCCGGTGGACGGGAGGAAGTTCTTCTCCGGCACCTCGGCGTAGACCCGCGCCTCCACCGCATGGCCGGAAAGGCTGACGTCAGCCTGCCGGACGGTCAGCGGCTCACCGGCGGCGATCCGTACCTGCCATTCCACCAGGTCGATTCCGGTGACCATTTCGGTGACCGGGTGCTCCACCTGCAGCCGGGTGTTCATCTCCATGAAGAAGAACTCATCCGGCGCATTGTCCGAGACCAGGAACTCCACGGTTCCGGCCCCGGTGTAGTTCACGCTGCGGGCGGCGTTGCAGGCGGCCTCTCCGATCCGCGCACGGACGTCCGCGCCGTTGGGGAGGCTTTCCAGCAGGGGCGAAGGGGCTTCCTCGATGACTTTCTGGTGCCGCCGCTGCAGGGAGCACTCGCGTTCGCCGAGGTGGATGACGTTGCCGTGGCCGTCCGCCAGCACCTGCACCTCGATATGCCGCGGTGTGGTCACCAGTCGCTCCAGGAACAGGGTGTCGTCCCCGAAGGCGGCTGCGGCCACACGCCGTGCGGTGGCCAGGGCGGCGGGCAGGTCCGCCTGCTTTTCGACGACGTGCATGCCTTTGCCGCCCCCGCCGGCAGAGGGCTTGATCAGGAGGGGATAGCCGACGGCGGCAGCAGCGTCCACCAGTTCGCTGTCCGTCATGCCGGGCCTGGCAATGCCGGGGACCACTGGCACGCCATACCCTGCCACATGGTTCTTGGCGCGGATCTTGTCGCCCATGACGTTCAGGGCTTCCACGCCGGGACCGATGAAGGCAATGCCGGCTTTTTCGAGGGCACGGGCGAAGTCCGCATTTTCGCTCAGGAAGCCGTAACCGGGGTGGACCGCGTCAGCGCCTGACTGCCGGCACGCCGCCAGGATGGCGTCGATGCTGAGGTAGCTTTCGGTTGCCGCGGCGGGGCCAATGCGCACGGCAGTGTCAGCCTCGCGCACGTGGCGGGCGCCGGCGTCGGCATCGCTGTAGACCGCGACCGACCGGATTCCCAGGAGCCGCAGCGTGCGGATGACGCGGCACGCAATTTCACCACGGTTGGCCACCAGGACGGCGCTGAAGAGGGGCCTGGTGCCGGCTTCTCCGGCCTGGGCGCCGGTGGTGCCTTGGTGCATGGCGGTATTGGTCTGCATGGTCATTGCTGGCTCACATCCGGAAGAGGCCGAAGGAGGTCTCCGGCAAGGGGGTGCGGGAGACGACATCAAGCGCCAGGCCCAGGACGGTGCGCGTATCGGCGGGGTCGATGACACCGTCGTCCCACAGCCGGGCGGTGGAGTAGTAGGGACTGCCCTGGTCCTCGTACTGCCGGCGGATGGGCGCTTTGAAGGCTTCCTCGTCCTCTGCCGCCCACTCCTCCCCCGCCGCTTCGTACTGGTCCCGCTTCACGGTGGCCAGTACGCCGGCCGCCTGGTTGCCGCCCATGACCGAGATCCGGGCAGCGGGCCACATCCACAGGAACCGCGGCGAGTAGGCACGGCCGCACATGGAGTAGTTGCCGGCGCCGAAGGAGCCGCCGATGACCACTGTCAGCTTGGGGACGCGGGCTGTGGCAACGGCGGTCACCATCTTGGCCCCGTTTTTGGCGATGCCGCCCTGCTCGGCGTCCCGGCCCACCATGAAGCCGGAGATGTTCTGCAGGAACAGCAGCGGGATGCCGCGCTGGTCGCACAGCTCAATGAAGTGCGCGCCCTTGAGGGAGGACTCGCTGAACAGCACGCCGTTGTTTGCCACGATGCCCACGGGGTGTCCATCGATCCGGGCGAATCCCGTGACCAAGGTGGTGCCGTAGTCCTTTTTGAACTCGTGGAATTTACTGCCGTCCACCAGGCGGGCGATGACTTCGTGGACGTCGTAAGGTGCGTTGACGTCCGTGGGCACGGCGCCGTAGAGCCCTTCCGGGTCCGCTGCCGGTTCGACGGCGGGTTCCACCTGCCAGGCCGGCGCGGCGGGAGGCGGCAGCGTGGCAACGATGTCCCTGATGATCTGGAGGGCATGTTCGTCGTTTTCGGCCAGGTGGTCCGTCACTCCGGAGACCCGGGAGTGCACCTCTCCGCCGCCCAGTTCCTCGGCGGTGACGATTTCCCCGATGGCTGCCTTTACCAGCGGCGGGCCGCCCAGGAAGATGGTGCCCTGGTTCCGGACAATGACGGTCTCGTCACTCATCGCGGGGACGTAGGCTCCGCCCGCCGTGCAGGAGCCCATGACGGCGGCGAGCTGCGGGATCTTGGCCGCCGAGAGTCGCGCCTGGTTGTAGAAGATCCGGCCGAAGTGCTCCTTGTCCGGGAACACCTCGTCCTGCTTGGGCAGGAAGGCGCCTCCCGAGTCCACCAGGTAGATGCAGGGCAGCCGGTTTTCCAGCGCGATCTCCTGGGCGCGGAGGTGCTTCTTCACCGTCATGGGGTAATAGGTTCCGCCCTTGACGGTTGCGTCGTTGGAGATCACCAGGACGTGGCGGCCATGCACCAGGCCGATTCCGGCGATCACTCCTGCGCCGGGTGCGTCGTCACCGTACATCCCGTTGGCCGCAAGGGGCGCAATTTCCAGGAAGGGGCTGCCGTCATCCAGCAGTTGGTCGATCCGGTCCCGCGGCAGCAGCTTGCCCCGGGCCACGTGGCGGTCCCGCGACTTTTGGGGCCCGCCCAGCGCCGCATCCGCCAGCTTCTTCCGCAGCTCCCCGGCGAGCGAGAGCTGCTCGTCCCGGTTGGTGCGGAAGGACTCGCTTGCCGGGTCGAGCCGGGTGGCCAGGGTCTCCATCGACGTTCCGTCCTTGTGTGGGTCCGGGCGGCCGCCAGGCCAACTCGGTTAGTGACTAATAACTGAAATTCAGGTTAGTCTCGATTAACTGTGATGTCCAACACATCGCCGCGTTGCTAGACTCTGGGCTGGCTCAAGGAGGAAAAGTGTCCAGCAATACAGCGCAGCCGGCCCCTGCCGCCCAAGCCCCTGCAGTCCAAGCCACCACAGCCCAGGCCCCCATGGCCCAGGCCGCCACTCCCCCCACGCCAACAACCCAGCGCGGCAGGGCCAAGGAGAACCGGCGGCAGGCTTTGCTGTCCGCTGCTGCCTCGCTGTTCGCGGCCAACGGCTTCAACCGGGTCTCGCTGGAGGACCTGGGCGCGGCGGCAGGCGTCAGCGGACCTGCGGTGTACCGCCACTTTCCGGGCAAGCAGGCAGTCCTGGCGGACTTGCTGGTCACGGTGAGCCAGGAACTGCTTGACGGCGGCCGCCAGGTGGTGGAGCATACTGCCGACCCCCAGGCCGCGCTCCGTCAGCTGGTGGAGTTCCAGGTGGATTTCGCCCTCGGCAAGCCGGACGTGATCCGCGTGCAGGACCGGGACTTCACCAACCTGTCCGAGCAGGACCAGCTGGCCGTACGCACACTGCAGCGCAGCTACGTGGAGGTGTGGGTGGACGTCCTGGCCAAGGTCCATCCCGCGACCGACCACGCTGAGCTGCGGATGCGCGCCCACGCCACGTTCGGCCTGATCAACTCCACCCCGCACTCGGTCCGCAGCCATGGCAGGCGCATGGCAGCCGGCGTCGCCCGTCCCTTGCTGGAACGGATGGCGCTCGCCGCCCTGACCGTACCCTCGGCCTGACCCGCCCGGCACTCGGCACCACACGAGCGGCCCCTGGCAGCACAACCGGCCCCTGGCAGCACCGCTTATGCGGGCCGGGGCCGGTGATGTGCAGGCCAGGAGCCGCTACACCATGGTGAGCACCATGCCCGGCTCGGCCAGGATGGCCCCCACGTCCGCCAGGAACCGGGAGCCTTGCTCCCCGTCCACCAGGCGGTGGTCGAAGGACAGGCTCAGCGTCAGCACCTGGCGCAGCGCCACCTCGCCCCGGTATTCCCATGGCATGGTCCGGACCGCCCCCAGGCCGAGGATCGCCGCCTCCCCCGGATTGAGGATGGGGGTGCCGGCGTCGATGCCGAAGACGCCGATGTTGGTGATGGAAATGGTGCCGCCGGAGAGGTCCGCCGGCGTGGTCTTGCCCGCGCGTGCGGTTTCGGCAAGCGCGGTGAGCGCCTGGGCCAGCTGCGGGAGCGGAAGGGCCTCGGCGTCCTTGATGTTCGGAACCGTGAGTCCGCGCGGCGTGGCCGCCGCGATGCCCAGGTTCACGTAATTGAAGGTGACGATCTCCTGGTTTTCTTCGTCCCAGCGGGAGTTCAGTGCCGGGTTGCGGCGCAGGGCGATCAGGAGGGCTTTGGCGGCGAGCGTCAACGGGGTGAGCTTGATACCCGCGAACTCCCTGCTGGTCTTGAGTTTGGCCAGCAACTCAAGGCTCGGCGTGACATCCACGGTCAGGAATTCGGTGGCATGGGGCGCGGTGAAGGCGCTCTGCACCATCGCGGCAGCGGTGTGCTTGCGTACCCCCTTGATGGGGGTCCGGGTCTCCCGCTCCCCCGGCCTGGCTCCGCCTGGGGACGCGGCCCCCTGCGCCTGCAGGGCAGGTTCCGCGGCGTGGCCGGAAAACTCCTGCACGTCCTCCCGCGTGATCAGACCGCCGGGACCGGTCCCGGGAACCTGGGCGAGGTCCATGCCCAGGTCCTTGGCCAGCTTGCGGACCGGGGGCGTGGACCGGGGACGTTCGGCGGCCTTGCCCTCCACAGGTGCTGGTTGGACAGCTGCAGGCTCGACCGGGCCGGCCTCCGGGGCTTTGGTTCCCCCCGCCTCAACCACCGGGGCAAAGTTCCGCGCCCGGCGCGTCGGGCGCCCGGAACCTTCGACGACGGCGCCGTACCCCACGAGGTTCGGTTCCCTTTTCGGGGTGTCCAGCGCAGCCTCCCCGGACCCCGCGCCCGCGGCGCCGGACGGCGCCAAAGGTGCGGACCCGGCGTCGTCCGCCACCTCGAAGGAGACAATCGGCTTGCCCACCTCCACCACGGAACCGGGCTGTTCATGAAGTTCTTTGATGACCCCGGCGAAGGGCGACGGGAGCTCCACCACGGCTTTGGCGGTCTCCACCTCGGCGATGACCTGGTTCAGGCTGACGGTGTCGCCGACGTCCACTTTCCAGCTGAGGATTTCAGACTCCGTGAGTCCCTCCCCCAGGTCCGGGAGACGGAATTCCTTGATCATGGTGGCGCTCATCCTTCCAGTCCACTCAGGGAATTGGGGCGGCCAAGGGCACGGTCCACGCCGTCCAGGATGCGGTCCAGGCCCGGGAGGTGGTGCATTTCCAGCTTGGAGTAGGGGTAGGGAATGTCGAACCCCGTCACCCGGACCGGAGCGGCCTCGAGGTGGTAGAAGCACCGTTCGGTGATGCTGGCCGCCACTTCCGCTCCCAGCCCGCCGGACTGGGCAGCCTCGTGCGTGACCACCAGGCGCCCGGTCTTGCGCACCGAGGCCACCACCGGTTCGTAGTCCACGGGGGCCAGCGAGCGCAGGTCGATGACTTCAATGGAGATGCCCTCGTCCGCGGCGGCGGAGGCTGCGTCCAGGGCGGTCTTGACCAGTGGCCCGTAGGCCACCAGGGTCACGTCACTGCCGTCGGTCAGCACCCGGGCCTTGTCCATGGGGAGGGTCGAGGCGGGATCTGCGTTCTCGTCCACCTCGCCTTTGTCGTGGTAGCGGCGCTTGGGCTCGAAGTAGAGGACGGGATCGTCACAGGCGATGGCCTGCTGGATGACCGTATAGGCGTCCTGGGGGTTGGCCACGGTGACCACCCGCAGCCCCGAGGTATGGGTGAAGTAGGCTTCCGGGGATTCGGAATGGTGCTCCGGTGAGCCAATGCCGCCGCCGAACGGGACCCTGATGGTGATGGGCATTTTGACGGCCCCACGGGTGCGGTAGTGCAGCTTGGCAACCTGGCTGACGATCTGGTCGAAGGCCGGATAGATGAACCCGTCGAACTGTATTTCCACGACGGGCCGGTAGCCGCGGTAGGCCAGGCCGACGGCGGTTCCCACGATGGCGGACTCCGCCAGCGGGGTGTCCACCACGCGGTGGGTTCCGAAGTCCTTTTGCAGGCCGTCCGTCACGCGGAACACACCGCCCAGGGCGCCGATGTCCTCGCCGAGGAGAACCACCTTGGAGTCGTTTTCCAGCGACTTCCGGAGCCCGGCGTTGATGGCGCGGGCAAAGGTCAACTGGGTCATCAGCGTGCACCTTCCTCTGAAACGGCACCTGCGGGATCGCCGAAGGAGGCCAAATACCGTGCATAGTGGTCCTGCTGGCGTTCCAGCCAGGAATTGGGCGTGCTGTAGACATGCTTGAAGATGTCCATGGGCTGGGGCTCCGGCATGGTGGTGCAGCCGCGGCGCATCTGCGCGGCCACGGTGTCGGCCTTGTCCTTGACGTGCTGCTGCAGCTCCCCGGTCAGCAGTCCCTTGCGCTCCAGGAGGCCGGCCAGCCGGCTGATGGGGTCCTTGGCGGCCCAGTCCTCCAGCTCATTGGCGTCCCGGTACCGGGTGGGGTCGTCGGCGGTGGTGTGCGGCCCCATGCGGTAGCTGACGGCTTCGATAAAGGTGGGGCCGCCGCCGCGCCGTGCGCGGTCAAGGGCCAGCCTGGTGGCGGCCATGACCGCCAGGACATCGTTGCCGTCCACCCGCAGGCTGGGGATTCCGAAACCGGTGGCGCGGTCCGCGAGCTGGATGTGGGACTGCAGGCGCACGGGCTCGGAGATGGCCCAGTGGTTGTTGGTGCAGAAGAACACCACCGGGACCTGGAAGCTGGCCGCGAACACCATGGCCTCGTTCACGTCGCCCTCACTGGTGGCACCGTCGCCAAAGTAGGTGACGGCCACGGCATCGGCACCATCGTTCTGGATGCCCATGGCGTAGCCGGTGGCATGCAGGGTCTGGGCGCCAATGATGATCTGCGGGGTGGCCATGTTGATGCTGTACGGGTCCCAGCCGCCGGAGGCGTTTCCGCGCCAGACCCGCAGGAGGTCCGTCAGGTCCACGCCGCGGCAGTAGGCCACGCCGTTCTCGCGGTAGCTGGAGAACACAAAGTCGTCTGCGCGCAGTGACCGTCCGGACCCGATCTGGGCCGCCTCCTGGCCCAGGAGCGGGGGCCAGAGGGCCAGCTCCCCCTGCCGCTGCAGGGCTGTGGCCTCAACATCAATCCGCCGGATGACGGTCATGTCCTCAAAGAGGGAGCACAACTGGTCATCGGTGACGTCCCGGACCCAGAAATCGAACTCCGGGTGGCTGATCCGTTCACCGGCCGGGGTAATCAGCTGAAGGAATTCCGGCCCGGTTTCTCCCGGATTCCCTGCGCTTTGTGGGGTGTTAGCGCCGTCATGGGCCGTTTGGTCTGTAGACACGATTGCCGCAACCTTCGAACGTCGTTGACCCGTGGTTTGCGGGCTTTTGGCCCCTGCCGCCACCGGCCTTCCGGGCGTCATTGCCCCAGATACTGTGACCCTACTCACAATGCCCAGAGGGTACAACCACCGCCGCTGTTTCTGAGCAAAGTGCCCTGTCCCGCGCCCCGGCACCGTGCTAGCGTTGCGCATTATGCGAGCTTTGGATGGCACTGACACCCGCCTGCTGTCGGCGTTGGCGCAGGATCCGCGCCGTACCGTGGTGGCCCTCGCGCAGAAGCTTGGCCTGTCCCGCAATACCGTCCAGGCGCGCATGGCCCAACTGGAAAAGAAGCACGTCTTCCTGTCCTTCGAGCGGCGCCTCAACCCGGTGGCACTGGGCTATCCGCTGATGGCGTTCATCTCCGTCCACGTCCAGCAGCAGAAACTCGGGCGGCTTGCCGGGGAAATCGCCGCCATCCCCGAGGTCCTGGAGGGTTACGGGCTGACGGGGTCGGCAGACCTGCTGCTGCGCGTGGTGGCCAGGGACGCCGAGGACCTTTTCCGCATCAACGGCAAGATCCTGGCGTGCGACGGCGTGGAGCGGGCAGACACGGCACTGGCCATGGGCGAGCTGATCCCCTTCCGGGTGCAGCCCCTGCTGGACCGCGCCTCCGAAGGCAGCTAGCAGCAGCGGAACCTCCGGTGCCGCACTTCAGGCACGACGGCGGCGGCCTGGGTTATAGGCTGGTTGCAGTCATGTGCCGGGCCGGGACGGTCCGGGGCAGTCCGCCGGGCGCCAGAGCGCCTGTTCCACGAAAGGCCCACCCTTGAGCAGTCCCCAGGATCCGTACCGGCAGGGCCAGGCGGGCTTCACGCCACAGCAGTTTGGCCGGCTGCCGGAGCAGCCCGCGCCGTTCGGCCTTCCCGGGGAGCCGCCACGCCAGCGGAGCCCGCGGAAGCTGTGGATCATCCTTGGCAGCATTGGCGGGGTGCTGCTCCTGGTGATCCTCGGCATCGTGATCCTGGTGAACGTGGTGGGAAGCGCCACCAACCAGGCACGTGGCCTTGCGGATGATTTCACCAAGAAGGTGATTGCCGGCGATTCGTCCGGCGCCTACGACGAATACCTTGACCCGGACCTCAAGAAGCAGCTTTCCAAGGAGGCCTTCATCTCCGGCGTTAAGAGCCTGGAAATGGACAGTTCCTGCCAGCCGGCCTACAACAACCTCAAGGTTGCCACTGATAACGGCGTGAAGTCCGCCGAGGTGGTGGGCCAGATCAGCTGCACCGGAAAGAAGGTTGACTTGGCCTACCGCTTCCAGGGCACCGACAAGCTGCTGATGACCAACATCAAGCTGCGCCCCGCGGCCTAGCCGGGACCAGCCGGACGGAAAATGCAAAGGGTACTGACCTTTTCACCCATCCGACCCCGGCAATGATCCGAATCGCTTCCGAGGGCCCCGTCCGGGGGCCCCGTCCGGCGGGACAATCCACCCGCCCTGAAGGAAGGATTCGGACCATGCGCAACTCACCCAACCGCCTCGTCGCCACCATTTTCGGAGCTGTCTACCTGCTGGTGGGCCTCCTGGGCTTCGCCGTAACGTCAGGCGTCGGCTTTGTCGCCACGGAAGGCGCCAACCTGATCATCTTCGAGGTCAACCCGCTGCACAACGTCATCCACCTGGCCATCGGCGCCGCGCTGCTCTTCGCCGGCCTCCGCGGGACTGACAGCGCACGCACCGTGAACTCCTCCGTCGGCGCCGTCTACCTCCTGGTGGGCATCGTGGGGCTGTTCCTGCTGAACTCGCCGCTGAACATTATCGCCCTGAACGGTGCCGACAACGTCCTCCACCTCGCCAGCGCCGTGCTCCTCCTCGGCGTGGGCCTGTCCCTGGACAAGTCCCCGGCCGCTGCCCGCGCCTAGCATGCCAAGGTCCGGCATGGTTTCGCTCCGGCCCACGGCACCGCCCGCCCACCCGGTGACGGTGCAGTCCACGGCGCCCCAGGCGGACTCTTCGGTTCGCCTGGTCACCGGGTTCGCCGGCTTCGGTGCGGGCTCGGTCAACCTGGCCATCTCCTCCAGCTTCCTCGCAGCGGACTCCCCTGGACCGGCAGGGCTTCTTGCGGGTGTGGCGGCCGGCCTGTGGGGAGCCGCACTCCTGGCCGGAGCCGTGGCCTTCCTGGCCAAGGACCGGCTGGCCGGCAACCGGTGGGCGCGGTACGCCCTGGCAGGCGCGGCTGCGGCCCACCTGGCCGCCATCGCGTTCCCCACGTCCACCACCTCCGGGCTCAGCCTGACGCAGCTTTCGGCGCTCCTGCTGACGCTGATGATCATCGCCTCGCTCGGGTGGCTCCAGCGGCACCGTGGCCAGCAGGACAGTGCACAGCAAGACAGTGCACAGCAAGACAGCGCGCGGCAGCCGGCAGGGGCCGGCATGCGCCCGGGGAGGCTGTTGCTGGCAGCGTTCGCCGGCGCGGTGCTGGTGGCCGGAATTACGACGCCGGGCCTCGCCGCCTCGACGGCCGGCCAGTACGCCGTGCCGCATGGTGAACACGGGAACCTGGCACCGGGCGGCCACCACCAGCGCTGACCGCCCGCAGGAAAACCCACCGGGTCCGTCCCCAACGAAAGAGCCTCCGTGCCGCAGTCCGCGGCAGGAGGCTCTTCACGTTGCGCCGGAACACGTTCGGCGCTGGTGGGTGTGGTCCCTGTTTCAGGCCCTCCCCGTTCCGGCGTGTCCCGGTTCGTGGAGTGTCCCGGCTTTAGTGGTCCACCGCCTTTTCGGCACCGATGCCGGTCAGCGAGCGGACTTCCATCTCGGCCTGCTTCGTCACGTCCTCCCGCCTCTTGTCCAGGGTGGTGCCCAGCCAGCCCAGGAAGAAGGCCAGCGGGATCGAGACGATGCCCGGGTTGCTGAGCGGGAAGAGGGCGAAGTTTGCCCCGGGGATCATGGAGGTCTTCAGTCCCGAGACCACCGGGGAGAAGATGATGAGCAGAATCGCCGAAGCCAGGCCGCCGTACATGCTCCACAGCGCGCCCTGCGTAGTGAACTTCCGCCAGAACAGGGAGTAGATGATGGTGGGCAGGTTCGCCGATGCGGCGACGGCGAAGGCCAGTGCCACCAGGAAGGCCACGTTCTGGCCGTTGGCGAAGATGCCGCCCAGGATGGCCAGGATGCCGATGACCACCACGGTTCGCCGGGCAACCCGGACTTCTGTGGCGGCGTCGGCCTTGCCCTTGGCGATGACATTGGCGTAGATGTCATGCGCGAACGATGCTGCGGCCGTAATGGTCAGGCCGGCCACCACCGCCAGGATGGTGGCAAACGCCACCGCGGAGATGAAGCCGAGCAGCAGCGGGCCGCCCAGGTGGAATGCCAGCAGCGGAGCTGCCGAGTTGACCCCGCCGGGGGCGCCCTTGATCGTGTCAGCTCCGACCAGCGCTGCGGCGCCGTAGCCCAGCACCAGGGTGAACAGGTAGAAGATACCGATCAGCCAGATGGACCAGACGACCGATTTGCGGGCTTCCTTGGCGGTCGGGACCGTGTAGAAGCGCATCAGCACGTGTGGCAGGGCGGCGGTGCCCAGCACCAGCGCCAGGCCGAGGGACATGAAGTCCAGCTTGGAGGTGTCCGACTTGCCGTACTGCAGGCCCGGGTTGAGGACGGCCGGGTTCTTGGCCGTCTCCACGGCGCCGCCCAGCAGGGCCGAGAGGTTGAAGCCGTAGATGGCCAGGACCCAGAGGGTCATTACGGCGGCGCCGGCGATCAGCAGCATGGCCTTGATGATCTGGACCCAGGTGGTGCCCTTCATGCCGCCGATCAGGACGTACATGATCATGAGGGCGCCGACGACGATGATCACCAAAGCCTGTCCGCCCCAGTCGCTGATGCCCAGCAGGAGGGAGATCAGGCTTCCCGCGCCGGCCATCTGGGCCAGCAGGTAGAAGAAGCAGACCGCGAGGGTGGAGATGGCGGCGGCGATCCGGACCGGCCGCTGCTTCAGACGGAAGGACAGCACGTCCGCCATGGTGAACTTGCCGGTGTTGCGCAGCAGTTCAGCCACCAGCAGCAGCGCCACGAGCCACGCCACCAGGAAGCCGATGGAGTACATGAATCCGTCGTAGCCGTTGATGGCGATGGCCCCGGTAATTCCCAGGAAGGAGGCGGCGGACAGGTAGTCGCCGGCGATGGCGGTGCCGTTCTGCGAGCCCGTGAAGGAGCGTCCGGCGGCGTAGTAATCGGCGGCGGTCTTGTTGTTGCGGCTGGCGCGGAACACGATCACCATGGTCACGGCCACGAACAGGCCGAAGATGCCCATGTTCAGAAGGGTGGTGTCCTTGAGGGCGGCGACATCCACCGCGGCGGGAATTGCGATCATTTGTTGGCTCCGCCCACTCGGTTTCCGTTCTTATCGAATTCGTGCCCCTCGATTTCGTGCCTGATCTCCGTGGCGATGGGGTCCAGCCGCTTGTTGGAGTAGTGCACGTACCAGCCGGTGATGGCGAAGGTCGAGACGAACTGGAGCAGGCCCAGGATCAGGCCGATGTTGATGTTGCCCCAGACTTTGGTGGACATGAATCCCACCGCGTAGTCGGCGAGCAGCACATAGGCGAAGTACCACAGCAGGAAGGCCACTGCCATGGGGAAGACAAAGCTGCGGTGACGCTTGCGCAATTCCTGGAACTGCCCGGTCGACTGGACTTGTTCAAAGTCCACGGACGCCGCTGCGTCCGGAGTATGGGCATCATTACCCATCGTTCCTCCTCATTGAGTTGCCGGAACACACCGGGCGGAGGGCCCCGGACTGCTGGACAGGGGGCCTGGCCGGCAGCACCACGCAGGGGCACCGCAGATGTGACACCAATCACTCTGCCGCCCGCGCGCCGCTGTGTTCCAGCACTTCACCGCCCACTGTCGCTCAACGGTTGCGATGCTGCGGCAAGCGGCACCCGCCGCTACGCTGGGCACCATGCCGGACTCCCCCCTCCTCACCGCCGCGGCCGTTGCGGTGATCGCCATGGCCATTGCCGTCGTCGTCGGCGTGGGCCTGAAGGTGCTCCGTTCCTTCCGTGAGCTGGGCACTGACGCAGAACGCGCCACGTACCACACGCTCCACGCTGCCTCCCAGGCCGGGCAGCACCTGCGCCGCGGGCTGAACCCGGCGGGCGCCGCGAAAGCCAGCCGCCAGCTGCGGGCCCTGCTGGCCTGCGATGCCCTGGCCATCACGGATACCAACGGTGTCCTGGCCTGGGACGGCGGTGCCGAGGACATCAGGCCACGCCTGATGGAACTCGCAGCGGATGTCCTGGCGTCCGGCCGGACAGCAGTTCTCTCCGCCGGTGCAGACGGAACCGGCGGCCACCTTGCCGGGGTCATCGCCCCGGTGCGCGCGGGCACCCGGGTGGTGGGCGCGGTGGCAGCTTTCGCCCCTTCCGCGGGGGCAGGCCTGGTCAGGGCAACGGGGGAAGTGGCCGACTGGGTCGCGGTCCAGGTGGAACTTGCCGAGCTGGACGCCTCCCGCACGCTGCTGATGGAAGCGGAAGTCCGGGCGCTGCGCGCCCAGATCAGCCCGCATTTCATCTACAACTCGCTCAACGCCATCGCATCCTTCATCAACACCGATCCGGAGCGGGCCAGGGAGCTGGTGGTCGAGTTCGCGGACTTCACCCGCTACTCATTCCGGCGGCACGGGGACTTCACCACCCTTGCCGAGGAGCTCCGCTGCATTGACCGCTACCTGCTCCTGGAGCGTGCCCGGTTCGGCGAGCGCGTCCAGGTCAGCCTGCGGATCGCCCCGGAGGTGCTGGGCACCGTCATCCCCTTCCTCAGCCTGCAGCCGCTGGTGGAGAATGCCGTCCGGCACGGTCTCGAGGCCAAGGCGGGCCCCGGGCACATCAGCATCACGGCGGAGGACGCCGGGGCCTTCGCCGAGGTCACCATCGAGGACGACGGCGTAGGGATGGATCCGGAGCATCTCAGGTCCGTGCTGGCGGGCCATACCGACGGGGACCATGTGGGGCTGCGGAATGTGGATGCGCGCCTCCGCCAGGTGTACGGCAACGATCACGGCCTGGTGGTGGAAACGGCGCCGGGCGAGGGAACGCTGATCACCATGCGGGTGCCGAAGTCCCAGCCCGGGCATGATGCGTGAGGAGCGCCGTTCCGCTGGAAGTACCCTAGGAGAATGATTAACGTCCTCGTCGTTGATGATGAGCTGCCCGCCGTTGAGGAGCTGGCTTTCCTGCTGGGCAGGGACGAGCGCATCGGGAAGGTGCTGCGTGCCACGTCCGGCGCTGAAGCGCTTGCGGCCCTGTCCGCCGGCGGCATCGACGCCGTCTTCCTGGACATCCATATGCCTGCGGTGTCAGGCCTGGACATCGCCGGGGCCATCGCCCGCAGCAGCAATCCGCCGGCCGTTGTTTTTGTCACTGCCGATGAGGACCATGCCCTGGCTGCGTTCGAACTCGCCGCCGTGGACTACCTGCTCAAGCCGGTGCGCGCCGAGCGCCTGGCACGTTCCGTGGGGCGGATCAGCGAATTGCGCGACGGCGGGGCGGCACCGGAGATGATCACGGTGGACCAGGGCGGGACCACCAGGATGATCCGGCGCGACGACGTCACGTACGTCCAGGCACAGGGCGACTACGCGCGGCTGCATACCGCCGACGCCAGTTACCTCATCCGGGTGCCCCTGGCGGACCTTGAACAGCAGTGGGCGGATGCCGGCTTCATCCGCACGCACCGCTCCTACCTGGTGGCACTCAAGCATGTGTCCTCGATGAAGCTGGCCGCCGACGGGCCGCGGGTCACGGTGGCCGGTGCCGGCCTGCCCATCAGCCGCCGGCACCTGCCCATCGTGCGGGAGAAGCTGGAGGCAACCAGGATCAGGCCGCACGCATGACCCGGGTCCGGGTTACGGCCCCGCGCGCGTCTGCGCGCACCGCGGTGCGCGGCACACCCCGCGCGCTCGAGTCGCGGGAAGCGGCGCAGGACTCCGAGGTGGGGCAGGTGTTTGTCCGGTCGCTGATCAGGTCCCAGCTGCGGCTGGCCCTGGTGGTGGCGGGCGGCTTCCTGCTGATCCTGGCCGCATTCCCGCTGACCCTGGTGGTGGTTCCGGGCCTGGCCGATACCCGGATCGCCGGCATCCCGTTCGGCTGGCTGCTGCTGGGCGCGGGAATTTACCCGGTGATCGGCTTGAGCGCATGGCTGTACGTCAGGACGGCGGCACGCAATGAGGCGCGGTACCGGGACCTGGCAGGGGAACAGTGATGCGCAGGTGAATGCCGGCGTCGCCATCACAGCGGTCGCGGTGGTGTCCCTCGCCACGGCCATCATCGGGTTTTACGGGCTCCGGATCTCACGCACCACCGGCGACTTCTACGTTGCATCCCGGACCGTGCGCCCCTGGTGGAACGCGTCGGCGATCGGCGGGGAATACCTGTCCGCAGCCAGTTTCCTGGGTGTGGCAGGCCTCATCCTGCTGTCCGGGACGGATGCACTCTGGTTCCCGGTGGGGTACACCGCCGGCTACCTGATGCTGCTGCTCTTCGTTGCCGCCCCGCTGCGCCGGTCCGGCGCCTACACGATTCCGGACTTCACCGAGTCCCGGCTCGCCTCCCGGACGGTCCGGCGCGTCACCAGCCTGGTGGTGGTGATGGTGGGATGGCTGTACATCGTGCCGCAGCTGCACGGGGCGGCACTGACCATCCATATCGCCACGGGCCTGCCGTCCTGGGTGGGTTCCGTTGCCGTCGTGGTGGTGGTGTGCCTCACGGTGGTGGCAGGCGGGATGCGGTCCATCACCTTTGTCCAGGCGTTCCAGTACTGGCTGAAGCTGACGGCCCTGGCCGTGCCCATCCTGTTCATCGTCTTCGTGCTGGCCGGCCAGGGGGCGGAGCCCCAGTCCCTGCCCGCGGTCAACCCCACGGGCGTGGCACCGGCCGGGCTGTACCAGAACGTGTCCCTGCTCGTGGCGCTGCTGTTCGGCACCTTGGGACTGCCGCACGTGCTGGTGCGTTTCTACACCAACCCGGACGGGCACTCGGCCCGGCGGACCACGCTGATCGTCCTGGGCCTGCTCTCCGTGTTCTACCTCTTCCCCACCGCGTACGGGCTGGTGGCCCGGATGTTTGCCCCCGACCTGGCCCGCTCGGGGCAGCCGGACGCCATGGTCCTGCGGCTGCCCGGCGAACTCGTGGGCGGGGTACCGGGCGACCTGCTCAGCGCCCTGGTGGTGGCCGGGGCGTTCGCGGCGTTCCTGTCCACCACCTCCGGCCTGGTGGTCTCCCTGGCCGGCGTGATCAGCCAGGACGTCCTGGGCGGAAGCGTCCGCGGGTTCCGGCTCGCCGCCGTCGTCTCCGCCCTGGTCCCGCTCGGCTTTGCGTTCATGACCGGTTCCCTGGCACTCGCCGGCAGCGTGGGCCTGGTCTTCGCGTTCACCGCTTCCACGGTCTGCCCCGTCCTGCTGCTGGGCATCTGGTGGCGCGGCCTGACCGATGCCGGGGCCATCGCCGGCATGGTGACCGGCGGGGTGCTGTGCGGCGGGGCGATGATTGCGGGCGCAGTATCGGGTTCGGGCCTGACGCCGCCCTGGCTCGCCCAGCCGGCGGCGTGGAGCGTGCCTGCCGCGTTCGCGGTGATGGTCATCGTGTCCCGGGCCACTTCCCACCGGATCCCGGGCACCATGCCGCGGATCATGACCCGCCTGCACACCCCGGAACGGCCGCTGGCGACGGAACGGTGATCGGGAGGACAATAACGCCATGTCCATCGAGGACGGCGGCACCTCCCACCAGCACGGCGGGGTCCCGGCCTCCGTGCGGGCCCAGCTGCTCGCCACGGAGCACTGGGGCCTGCTGGCATCGCGCAGCACGGCCCAGGGCGAGGTCCTGACCCGCATCAGCATGTTCCTGACGTTCACTTCGGCCAGCATTGTCAGCGTGGCACTGGTGGGCCAGGCCACCGGCTTTTCGGATGCCTTCGTCCTGCTGGCAGTGGTTGTCCTGTTCATCGATACCGCGATCGGGCTGCTGACCCAGCTCCGGGTGATGAACGTGGCCCATGAGGACCTGATGTACGTCACGGCCATGAACAGGCTGCGGGCCGCGTACGTGGACCTCGACCCGGGCGTGGCGCCGTACCTGATGGCCGCGCACCACGACGACGAGGCCGGTTCGGTGCAGACCTACTATTTCTTCGGCAACCGCGGCTCTTTCAGCCATGTGGCGGGCAGCAGCATGATCTTCATGACGACGGCGAACGCTGCCTTGATTGCCATTGTTGCCGGGCTGCTGGTAACGCTCGCCGGGGCAGGGACAGCGGGCGGCCTCATCGTGGGGGCCCTCTGCGGCGTGGCGTTCCTGGCGGTGTCGGCGGCGCGCGGGTACCGGAGCTACCGGGACGTGTGGCGCCGCTTCACGCCGCTTTCCCCCACCCCGCCGGCCAGGGACTGAAAGCCCCGGCAGCAGAGACGTGTCAGTCGATGGCCGCCATCAGCTCGACAACGCGGTCCAGGAAGGCGTCCACCTGTGATTCCTCGTAGCCGTCGCGGCCCACTGCGGGACGGAAGACGGCGCGGCGCACGCTGTCCACGCTCAACGGCTTGTCCTGTTCGAGGTAGGCGACGAGCTCGCGGCACAGCCGGTCGACGTCGTCAATGTTGTAGCTGCGGGCCTTCTTCTTGGTGGGCCGCCGGAAGCGGTCTCCGTCGGGCCGGTGCAGGCGGCCCCGGAGGATGCCGGAGAGGCTCCCGATTTCGCGCAGCCAGGCTTCCTCGCCGCGGGCCGCGATCAGTTCATCCCGTTCCCGGCGGGCGAAGGCGTCCTCAAGCCGGTCCAGGGCGGCGTCCACGACCGTGGCGGAGTAGCCGCCTTTGACGGGATCGAAGGACACGGCCCTCACGTCGGCGCTGTTGACGGGGTCGGTGGCGGCCTGGGGTGTTTCCAGGGAGATCCGTGCCCGCTGCAGGAACTGGTCAACCTGCCTGGCGTTGTACCCGTACTCGCTGCGCTGCACGCGCTCAAAGGACGCAGGGATCTGCCGATGAATGTCCAATGCCACTTCGTTTCCTTCAATGCTCTTCAGCGGTAGTGCTTCCGCACCAGTCTAGGGGGCCCCGATTGGTGCGGCCGCCCGGGACCATGTTTGTGTCGGGGGCCCGGCGCGCCGGGCTGGAGGGTCAGGCGCCGGCCACCAGGCCGTACAGGATGAACGCCACCGGCGAGGCGAAGACGATGGAGTCCAGCCGGTCCATCACTCCCCCGTGCCCGGGCAGGATGCTGCTCATGTCCTTGACGCCCAGTTCACGCTTGACCATGGACTCGGCGAGGTCGCCGGCGGTGGACGCGGCCACGGTTCCGACAGCGAGCACGGCGCCCACCCACCACGGTTTGTCCAGCACGAAGAGGGCTGCCAGCACGCCGATCAGCATGGCGCCTGCCACCGACCCGGCGAAGCCTTCCCAGGACTTCTTGGGGCTGATCTTCGGTGCCATGGGGTGCTTTCCCAGCGACGCGCCCACCAGGTAGCCGAAGGTGTCATTGGAGACCACCAGCAGGAGCATGACGGCGATCTCCCACGCGCCGATGGGGGCCATGCCGCCGGGCCAAAGCCCCAGCGGGGTGGTGCCTGCGGCGTGCAGCGGCAGCGCGGCGAAGCTGATGAAGAAGGGAACCCACCCCAGGGTGAACACACCGGCGAAGATGCTGTTGGCCGATCCCGCTGCACTTTCGATCGAGCGCCACAGCAGGACGGCCACCGCACTGAGCAGCAGCGCGAACAGCTGGCTTTCGATGCCGCCAAAGTAGGCAGCGAAAGGCATGGCCAGCGTGCCGGTCATGACCGGCACGATGGGCATCCTGGTGCCGTTGGCTTCCAGCGCCCGGTAGATCTCCCACACGCCAAAGACGGCAAAGGCGGTGACGATGGCTACGAACGCCAGCGGGAGGAACAGCAGCCCGCCGAGTACGGCGATAAGCATGGCCAGGCCCACCACGACGGCGGCGGGCAGGTTCCGCCCGGCCTTCGGCGTCGGGTTGCTCCTGGGCTGCTTCCCCCGTGTGCGCGCCCGTGGTGCGGGGGCCTGATCTGCCTGGCCCATCAGACTTCGAGCAGCTCTGCTTCCTTGCGCTTGAGCAGTTCGTCGATGCCATCCACGTGGGCCTTGGTGAGGCTGTCCAGTTCCTTCTCGGCGCGGTTGCCTTCGTCCTCGCCCGCCTCGCCGTCCTTGACCAGGCGGTCCAGGGTTTCCTTGGCCTTGCGGCGGATGTTGCGGATGGAGATCTTGGCGTCCTCGCCCTTGGTCTTGACGATCTTCACGTATTCCTTGCGGCGTTCCTTGGTCAGCTCAGGAATGGTGATCCTGATGACGTTGCCGTCGTTGGACGGGTTCGCGCCGACCTCGGAATCGCTCAGGGCACGTTCGATGTCCCGCATGGCGGTCTTGTCGAACGGGGTGATCAGGATGGTGCGGGCGTCCGGGATGGCGAAGGAGGCCAGCTGCTGCAGCGGCGTGGGCGAGCCGTAGTAGTCCACCAGGACCTTGTTGTAGAGGCCCGGGTTGGCGCGGCCGGTGCGGACGGCGGCGAAGTCTTCCTTGGCTACCTCTACCGCCTTGTCCATCTTTTCTTCGGCTTCGAGCAAGGTTTCTTCGATCACGGTCTCTCCTGACGGTTCTGGTGCAGTCCGGGGTGCCGGATCCATGCACTCACGTGGTTCTTTGTTGCTGGTTCCGTCCCCGCCCGGAGGGGCGGGGACGGAACTGTCCTGAAATCATCCTAGCCGCAGCTAGGCGGTGACCAGCGTGCCCAGCTTTTCGCCAAGGATGGCGCGGGTGACGTTGCCTTCACCCTCCATGCCGAAAACCACCATGGAGAGGTCGTTGTCCTTGCACATGGTCATGGCCGTCTGGTCCATGACGCGGATGTCGCGGCGCAGGGCATCGTCGTAGCTGAGGGTCTCCAACCGCTCCGCGGTGGGGTCCTTCTTGGGGTCCGCGGTGTACACGGCATCCACCCCGCTCTTGGCCATGAGGACCACGTCGGCGTGGACTTCCAGCGCGCGCTGGGCGGCCACGGTGTCGGTGGAGAAGTAGGGCAGGCCTGCGCCGGCGCCGAAAATGACCACGCGGCCCTTTTCCATGTGGCGGATGGCGCGGCGGGGAATGTAGGCCTCGGCCACCTGGCCCATGGTGATGGCGCTCTGGACGCGGGTTTCCACGCCCGCCTGCTCCAGGAAATCCTGCAGCGCCAGGCAGTTCATGACCGTTCCCAGCATGCCCATGTAGTCGGCGCGGGAGCGGTCCATGCCGCTCTGGGACAGTTCGGCGCCGCGGAAGAAGTTTCCGCCGCCCACCACAATGGCCACCTCCACTTCGGGGACGGCTGCTGCGATCTGCTTGGCGACGTTGCGGACGGTCTCGGGGTCGACACCGAGCTTCCCACCGCCGAAGACCTCGCCGGAGAGCTTCAGGAGGACCCGCCGCCGGCTCTTTTCCGAATGCGTGACAGTGTTGACGGCTTCCATGATGCCTTCCCGTTGGTGACTCTGAAAAAAGGGTATCCTGCCGGATCCGGTGCCCGGAACCGGCCGCGGTCCAAATGGACTGGACTGCCAGCCGTTTGGGCGCATGCAAAAGGGGCGGCCACCGAAGTGGCCACCCCCTTGCAGTTTCGGCTAGGAGCCGACGCGGAAACGCGTGAAGGCGGTTCCCTTGACACCGGCCTCTTCGAGGACCTGTGCCACGGACTTCTTGGCGTCCTTGGCGAATGCCTGGTCAACCAGGACCTCGCCCTTGTAGAAGCCCGTCACGCGGCCTTCCACAATCTTGGTGAGGGCAGCCTCAGGCTTGCCCTCGGCCTTGGCGGTCTCTTCCGCGATGCGGCGCTCGGACTCGACGAGCTCGGCCGGAACGTCCTCACGGGTGAGGTAGTTCGGGGCCATGGCGGCGATGTGCACGGCGACGTCGTGGGCAGCGGCGGTGGCGGCTTCGCCTTCACCGTCGACAGCGAACAGAACGCCGACCTGGGCCGGGAGGTCCTTGGACGTCTTGTGCAGGTAGGCGTCAACCGTTGCACCCTCAACGCGGGAGATGCGGCGGACAACAACCTTCTCGCCCAGGATGGCGCCTTCTTCGACGACAACCTCGGAGAGCGGCTTGCCGTCAACGTCGGTGGCCAGCAGGGTCTCGAGGTCGGCAGCGCCGGACTCGACGGCCACGGCCAGGACCTTGTCGGCCAGCTGGATGAACTTGTCAGCCTTGGCGACGAAGTCGGTCTCGCAGTTGACCTCGATCATGACGCCGACCCCGTTGCTGACCTTGGCGGCCACGAGGCCTTCAGCGGTGGAGCGGCCCTCGCGCTTGGTAGCGCCCTTGAGGCCCTTGATGCGGATGATCTCGATGGCCTTCTCGGCGTCACCGTTGGCTTCGTCAAGAGCCTTCTTGACGTCCATCATGCCGGCGCCGGTGCGCTCGCGCAGGGCCTTGATGTCCGCGGCAGTGTAGTTCGCCATGTGAACCCCTCTGTCTAGAAATGTGTGGTGGTGTACGGACCGACAGGACGGCAGCCCACGGGGGTGGGCTGCCATCCTGTCAGCAGCTCCGGCTGCGGACAGCGCGGAGAATCCGGATTTTGCGTGTGTTACTTGGCGTCTTCGGCGGGAGCCTCGGCGGCAGCCGGAGCTTCCTCGGCGGCCGGGGCTTCAGCGTTCTCAGCCGGAGCGGCAGCAGCTTCTGCCTTGCTGCCTTCGAGGAGCTCGCGCTCCCACTCGGCCAGCGGCTCTTCCGGAGCTTCGGTGGCGCCCGTGCCGCGGTTGTTGCGGGCGATCAGGCCCTCTGCAACAGCGTCGGCAACAACGCGGGTCAGGAGGTTCACGGAGCGGATGGCGTCGTCGTTGCCCGGGATCGGGAAGTCGACTTCGTCCGGATCGCAGTTGGTGTCCAGGATGGCCACAACCGGGATGTTCAGCTTCTTGGCCTCGTCAACGGCAAGGTGTTCCTTCTTGGTGTCAACAACCCACAGCAGGGACGGAGCCTTGGTCAGGTTGCGGATACCGCCCAGGTTGGACTCCAGCTTGGTGAGCTCACGCTTGAGGAGCAGGAGTTCCTTCTTGGTGTAAGCGGAACCGGCGACGTCGTCGAAGTCGATCTCTTCGAGTTCCTTCATGCGCTGGATACGCTTGGCAACCGTCTGGAAGTTGGTCAGCATACCGCCGAGCCAACGCTGGTTGACGTAGGGCTGGCCCACGCGCGTTGCCTGCTCGGCAATTGCTTCCTGGGCCTGCTTCTTGGTGCCGACGAAGAGCACGGTGCCGCCGTGGGCAACAGTGGCCTTGACGAACTCGTAGGCGCGGTCGATGTAGGACAGCGACTGCTGCAGGTCGATGATGTAGATGCCGTTGCGCTCGGTGAAGATGAAGCGCTTCATCTTCGGGTTCCAACGGCGGGTCTGGTGTCCAAAGTGGACGCCGCTGTCAAGCAGCTGGCGCATGGTTACGACGGGCATTCCGGCGCTCCTTATTTTCCGGCAGGTCATTCATGAGAAAACCCGGAGGCTTCTTACCCTGCCAATAGTTGACGGTTGATCAGCGTGGCCCGGACGGGCCGTGCTCCTGGCATCCCCCGCACTTCCCATCAGGACGAAAGCCTGACCGCAGGAAGCGCGATCCTCCATGGACGACGCCGGGGCGTTGGCTGCCGGAGGGCTGGATGCGCGTAGTCAGCCGCTGCTCCCCCACACTCCTGAATGAGATGTGCCGACGCGATGCGGACAGGGGGATGCACCGCGGGGGTGGACCACTGGGACGTAACGCGTTGAGGGCGCAGCAAACTGCTCCATCAAGTGTACTACAGGCACCCGCGCCCGCCGGACAGTCCGTGCCTGCCCGGGCCGTTGTCCACATAGCCGGAACCGGCCCTGTCGGCGCGCGGTGCAGGCGGGCAGGCTGGTCGCATGAAGACATCAGTCCTGCTGGCCGCCTTCCTGCTGCTGCCGGCGTCGATTGCCACCCCGGGCGCGGGCCTTTCGAACAGCGTGGCCCTCCCCTACAGCGCAGCCATCCCGAACAGCGCAGCCATCCCGAACAGCGCAGCCATCCCGAACAGTGCCGCCGGCTTCAGCCATGCGGCCGCCGCCCGGCGGGGAAGTACGACGACGGCCACCCGGGCGGGTGCCACCCCTTCCTGGCAGTGGCCCTTGGCACCGCGCCCGCCGGTGCTGCGCCCTTTCGATCCGCCGCCCAAGCCATGGCTGAGCGGGCACCGGGGCGTAGACCTTGACTTCGGCACAGGCACGCAGGTCTTGTCACCTGCAGCCGGAACGGTGAGTTTCGCGGGCGTGGTGGTGGACCGTCCCGTGATCACCATCGACCATGGCGGCGGCCTGCGGAGCAGTTTCGAACCCGTGGAAAGCACGTTGGCCGTGGGCGCCACCGTGGCCCGGGGCGAGGTCATTGGCACTGTGCTGCCGGGGCATTGTCCGGCGGCGCAGTGCCTGCACTGGGGCGTGCGGGAAGGAGAGGACTACGTCAATCCCCTGCAGTTCGTCCTGGACCTCCGCCCGTCCATCCTGCTGCCGGTAGCCGGTGGACCATAGCCACGGAGAACGCAGGCATGGCCCCGGAGCATCAGTCAGTCAGACAACTCCCCGTGGGGGCGTCCCGCCTAGACGATCGCCGAGATCCCGGTGATGGCCCGCCCTGTCACCAGGGTGTTGATTTCGGCCGTGCCCTCGTAGGAGTAGATGGCCTCCGCGTCGGCGAAGATTTTGGCCATCCCGTAGTCGGTCACGATGCCGTTGCCGCCCAGGATGCTGCGGCCCAGCGCCACACTCTCCCTCATGCGGTCGGTGGCGAAGGCCTTGGCCAGTGCGGATTGTTCGTCCTTCGCCTCCCCGGCGTCCTCCAACTGGGAGAGCCGGACCATCATGCCCATGGAGCTGACCGTGTTGCCCAGGATCCGGACCAGCTGGTCCTGGATGAGCTGGAAGGAGGCCAGGGGGCGGCCAAACTGCTGGCGCTCCACGGCATAGCGGCGGGCAACATCGAAGGCGGCCATCTGGAGGCCCACGGCCTGCCAGGCAACTGACAGGCGGGTGACTTTGAGCACCTTGTTGACGTCGCGGAAGCTGTTGGCGTTGGCGAGCTTGAAGTGGTCCGGCACCACGACGTCCGTCAGGACGATGTCGGCATTCTGGACAGTCCGCAGGGAGATCTTGTTCTCGATCTTTGTTGCGCTGTATCCAGGCAGCGTGGTGTCCACCAGGAAGCCCTTGACCTGGTTGTCCGCCACGTCGCGGGCGTACACCACCACCCAGTCGGAGAACGTGGCATTGCCGATCCAGCGCTTTGCGCCGTTGAGGATCCAGTTGTCCCCGTCCCTGCGCGCCGTGGTGCGCGTTCCGCCGGCCACGTCACTGCCGCCCAGCGGCTCGGTCAGGCCGAAGGCCCCGATCTTCTTCAGCGCGTAGATATCGGGAAGCCATTCGTCCTGCTGCTCCTTGGACGCCAGCAACTCAATGGAGCCGGTGAACAGTCCGTCGTGCACGCCCAGGAACGTGGCGATGGAGGCGTCCGCACGGGTGGCTTCGGCGTGCAGCATGCCGGCGAAGAGGTTGGAATACCCCTGCCTCCGCACCGGGCTGACCAGGTCCAGCCCGGCAAGCTTCGGTACCAGGTCCATGGGGAACTCTCCGCGGTTCCAGCAGTCCACCGCAATGGGCTTGACCTCACGCGCCAGGAAGTCGCGGACTTCGGCCAGCCGGTCCTGCTCCTTGCCGGAGAGAAGCTGCTCGAAGGCGAAGAAGTCGCCGTCGGCGTAGGGAAGCTCTGGGAAATCGGCTGCGGAGGTGGCCATGGTTACCTTCTTTGATGATCAGCGCTGACCATGCCGCGGAGCGGAGCACGGTATGTTACTGGTCAGTAACATACCGCAGGGTGCTGGGTTAACCAAGAAAACCGCGGCCAACGAAAAACTCGTTGGCCGCGGTTGAGGTAGGGCTACTCGGACTTGAACCGAGGACCTTAGGATTATGAGTCCCGCGCTCTAACCAGCTGAGCTATAGCCCCCCAAGCCCCGGGAGCAGGTGTTCGGACGCCATGCTCCGGCAGGGCAAAAACACTCTAGCAAACCCGGGAAAGGGTTCAGACCACTTTGTCCTCGTAGGAGGCGCCGCGGTACAGGTCCTCGAAGGTCTGCAGCGTCCCCTGGATGCTGTGCGGCTCCACCAGCTGCCGGCTGGCGCGGCCCATGGCCTGCTGTTGGTCCTTGGGCAGTTCCAGCACCTGGGTGATCTTCTTGGCCAGGTCATCACTGTCGTTGGGAGTGAAGAGGTACCCGTTCTCGCCGTCGCGGACCAGGTGCGGCAGCGCCATGGCGTCCGCCAGGACCACGGGGGTGGAGGCGGACATCGCTTCCAGTGTCACCAGCGACTGCAGTTCCGCCGTTCCGGGCATGCAGAACAGGTCGGCCCGGATGTAGGCGGTACGCAGTTCCTCGTCGCTGGCCAGGCCCAGGAATTTGACCCGGCTGGTGAGGCCGAGCCGCCGCACCAGGTCCTCCAGGGCGGAGCGCACTTCGCCGCCGCCCACGATCTCCAGGTGTACGTTCAGCTCCGGCGGCGTTTTGCCGATGGCCTCGATCAGCACGTCCACGTGCTTTTCCTCGGCGAGGCGGCCGGCGAACAGGACAGTGGGGTGGGCGTGCGGCTCGATGTGCTCACCGGGCTGCAGTTCGTAGGCGGCGGAGTCGATGCCGTTGGACAGCGGCAAAACCTTGCGGAGGAAGGCGTGCTCGTGCATGGCGCGGGCGGCAAGCGGCGTGGGCGTTGTCACCACGTCCGCCTGGCCCATGACCTTGCCCATGTCCTTCCAGGAAACCCGCCCAATGATGTCCTTGAACCACTGCGGGAACGGCAGGAAGGGGTTGAGGTTTTCGGGCATGAAGTGGTTGGTGGCAATGATGCGGACGCCGCGCTTCACAGCCTCATAGAGAACGTGCTCGCCGATCATGTAGTGGCTTTGGATATGCACGACGTCGGGCTTCACCCGGTCGAAGAGGAGGCTGATTTCCTTCTTGATTTCCCAGGGGAAGCAGAGGCGGAAGCTCTCGTGGGTGAACGCCTTGTGCGACCGGAGCCGGTGCACGGTTGCTTCCTCGCGGAACTCGGTGAAGCTCTTTCCCTTGCTGTCGCGGGACGCCAGGACATGGACGTTGTGGCCCCGGGCAGTCATTCCCTTGGCCAGCCGGTAGCCAAACTGGGCCGCGCCGTTGACGTCCGGCGGATAGGTGTCTGCGGCGATGAGGATTGTCAGGGGGCGCTGGTCGGCGGGCGTGGTCATGGGGAGTACTCCTGATGGTCACGGTGCGGACAGCGTGGAACTGACAGCACGGTTGGCCGCTGGCGCAAGGCGCCGGGCTTCGTGGGATTGCTGGTTACGGACGGGAATGGACTAGCGGGACGGCCTGCCGGCGGCCTTCCGCGCGTCCTTCTTGCGCTTGGTGACCTCCGGGTGGTGCCGGGAAAGGGCGATAACCCCAACGATAGCAAGGGCGGCAGCCGTTCCCATCGCAATGGCCATGACGGCATGGACGTCGGGGCGCAGTTCGCCCAGGATGATGACGCCGATGGCAATGCCCACCATGGGGTCCACCACTGTGAGTCCGGCGATCACCAGGTCCGGCGGACCGGTGGAGTACGCACTCTGCACGAACCAGGACCCCAGGCCGCCGGCCGCGATGATGGCCACCACCGAATACCACTGGACATTCAGCAGGAAGAGGCCATTCGGATCCAGGAGGTGCTTGCCGATGATCCGGGTGAGGACTGCCACAAAGCCGAACAGGATGCCGGCGCCGAGGATATAGATGAACGCATTCATCCGGTGCTTGAACGTCACGGCCAGCGTGCCGAACAGTCCCACCGCCAGGGCCAGCAGCAGGACGATGGTGAGCTCATCCTCCGGGCTGACATGGTGGTTCTCCTGGGTGACGTTGACCGCCAGGAGGACGAAGAGCGCCGATCCGGTGACGCACGCGGCAATGGACACCGCTGTGGCGCGGTTGATGGTCAGGTCCTGGTCCCGGGCATTGACCACAGTGGTGATCACAAGGGCAATGGCGCCGATGGGCTGGATGACCGTGAGCGGTGCGGAGACCAGGGCGACGGCATTCATCGCCATGCCGGTGCACAGCAGCAGGAGTCCAAGCATCCACCGGGGATTGCGCAGGAGGCGCAGGAAGCCATTGGAGCTCAGGGCCAGGCCGCCGGTATCGGCTTTGACGGCGCTGCCCTGGCGCTGCGCACCCAACGCAAGGCAGAAGGCGCCAAGCACCGCCAGGCCGACGGCAAACCACACCATCAGCCGTTCCCGCCGTCGTGCTGTTTCAATGCCCGGCCCTTGCGCAGCATGGCCCGGAAATAGTTGTACGCGGCAATCCAGTGACCCACGAGGCCCAGGCCCAGCACCACCCAGGCGGTGGCGAAGAGCTGGTCGGAGAACCCGGTGTCCAGCCGGGAAAGGACCAGCAGCGGGGTGCCCAAAAGCAGCAGCCCGGTCCGCACCTTGCCCACCACGCTGACCGGGAGGTCCGGGTGGCCGCGGAAGAGGGAGAGAGTGAGTACCAGCAGGACGGCATCGGGAACCACCAGCGCGGCCAGGTACAGCCAATGCACGACGCCGGCAATCACCAGGGTGAAGGCCACCGCCAGCAGGGCGAGGCGGTCGGCGATGGGGTCAAGGACCCTGCCCAGCTTGGAAGCCTGGTCGAACCGGCGGGCGATGTAGCCATCAATCCAGTCCGTCCCAGCCATGACAGCCAGGACGATCACGCCGGCGCCGTATTCCTTTTGGGCGAGGACCAGCCAGATGAAGAGCGGAACACCCATGAACCGCACCACGGTGAGCAGGTTGGGAATGGTGGCCACGCGGTCATGGTCCACCTGGGGATGGCCGGGGCGGGCGCCTGCACCTATGAACTTCACCCGTCCCCCTCTCCTTCCTGCTGCGCCGCGGCGCGGTCTTTCGGTTGTGCCTTCAGAGGCGGAAACAGCCTCCGCCGGACTTTTGCGTGGCGGAACAGGGGCCTAGTTGGCGCGCAGGAGCCTGCGCAGGAGGACCACCAGGACCGTACCGGCGGCGACAAGGGCCGTCAGCGGCTTCCAGCGCCGGGGCAGGTCAGCGGAGGCGGACAGGGCCGCAAACCGCTGCCCCGCCTCGTCCAGGCCGCGCTGGGCCAGTACCTGGCCTTCGCGCGCCTTGACCTGGGCGGCGGCCAGCACATAGCGCGCCTGGGTCTTGACGTCCAGTTCCGTGCCGAGCTCGTCGCGGACCTCGGTGAGGTGGTGGCGGCGCTGGCTCAGGCGGCGCACCAGCTCGGGTTCGGATGCGTGCGGGAACTCCTGGTCGTGCCGGGCGGCCTTGGCTTCCTTCTCGGCTTTTGCCTTGGCGGCTGCCTCGGCCTTGGCGGCCTTCGCAGCCTTGGCTTCCGGGCTCTCAGGATCCAGGACGGCCGGGTTGAAGGCGGAACCTTCGCGGGCGACCCCGATATCGTGCCTGATGCCACGGATGGTTTCCTCCGGCATCAGCGGCATGGCCTTCTTGAACCGGGCGAGGCCCACCAGGCCCCCGACGAGGGCGATCAGCAGGAAAGCGGCGGAAACCAGGAGGGCTGCCAGCCACGCGGGCATGATGGTGGCCAGCCCCATGATGGCAGCGACGATCAGGCCGACCACCAGCAGCGCCAGGAACAGAAGCGCTACGGCGAAGAAGGCCGCGGCCACCCCCACCTGGACGCCCTTGCGCTTAAGTTCAATCTTGGCGAAGGCGATCTCGTCATTGAGCTGGCGGGGGGCCAACCGGAAAAGGAGTCTTGCCGTCCCGGGCAGCGCAGTGATACGCAATCCCGGGCTGGTACGCCCGCTGTGACGTCCGCTCATCGGTTCCGCCTTACTGGTTCATGGGTCCATACTGCATCCGTTTAGTGCGGAAATGTGCAGCCGCACAGTCCACGCCACCAAAACTACCATTCAGGTTCAGGGCGGACTTGGGGGCTTGCCGGACGGCGCGGCCTACAACGCTGCAAAAACCGCCATGGCCGGGCCTAGGATTGTTCTCCGTGACCAATCCCCCCAATCCGGGCGACCTGCTGACCCGCCGCCGGAAGCTTCTGTACATCCTCCTCCTGGGCGCTTTGACGGCCCTCGGTCCGTTCACCATCGACCTCTACCTGCCCGCCTTCCCGGCGCTGGAGGCAAGCCTGGGGGTGACCGAGGCCCAGGTCCAGCTCACCCTGGCGGGCACCACGGTCGGTTTCGCGTTCGGGCAGCTGGTGGTGGGTCCGTTCAGCGACAAGTTCGGCCGCCGGACTCCGCTGATCCTGGCCACGGCGCTGCACATCGCGGCATCCCTGGGCGCGGCCTTGTCCACGGACATCACCACATTGGGGATCTTCCGTGTACTGATGGGGGTGGGCGCGGCCGGCGGCGGCGTGGTGGCCATGGCCATGGTGCGGGACCTGTTTTCCGGCTACGCCATGGTGCGGATGTTCTCCCGGATGTCACTGGTCAACGGGCTTGCGCCCATCCTTGCCCCCGTCATCGGTTCACAGCTGCTCCTGGTGATGCCGTGGCCGGGCATCTTCGTGTTCCTGGCTGCCTACGGGACGTTGGTCATCGTGGCCGCCCTGCTCCTGGTCCGCGAGACGCTTCCGCCGGAAAAGCGGGGCCGGAGCGGAATGACCGCCCGGCAACGCTACCGGGCGCTGTTTACGGACCGGATCTTCGTGGGGCTGCTGATGGTGGCGGGCTTCAACTTCGGTGGCCTCTTCACCTACCTGTCGGCCTCGCCGTTCCTGTTCCAGGATGTGTTCGGGTTCTCCGCCCAGCAGTACGGGCTGCTCTTTGGCATCAACTCCCTGGGCATCGTGGCCGGCGTGCAGACCAGTTCGCGGCTTATCAGGATTGTGCCTCCGCAGTGGATCCTGGCGGGCGCCACGGCCTGGATGTTCCTGATGGCCATGCTGATCGTGGTCTTCGACCGGGCAGGCCTGGGGCTATGGGGCGTGATGGTTCCGCTCTGGTTCTACATCATGGGCACCGGCTTCATGTTCCCCTGCGTCCAGGTGCTGGCCCTGGCCGGGCACGCGGCCCAAGCGGGGACGGCAGCCTCCCTGCTGGGCGCGGCCACGTTCCTCATGGCCGGGCTCATCTCCCCCGTGGTGGGCTGGCTCGGCATCACCAGCGCCGCTCCCATGGGAGCAGTGCAGGCGGCCTGCATCCTGCTGGCGATCGCAGCACTGTGGCTGGTGGTGCGGCCGCGCACGGTACCCTCGATCCACTGAGACCCCCCTCCACTGTGGTCCGTGATTTCGGGCCTGCCCTGTCCCCACTCCCCCTCGAAAGGCAGCCTGTGAGCCGCACACACCGGAATGGACGGGGACTCTTCCTCGGGGCGGTGCTTGGCGCCGTCGTGGGTTATTTCGCCGGCCGCGCCCTGGGCAACCCCGCCTGGGGCATCATCCTGGGGACGCTGGCAGGCGCGGCGATCCTGTACCGGGTGAATCCGGGATCCCGCGGCCGCCGCTGAAGGACGTGCCGCGATTTTGTTGTGGCAGGCCGGTGCGGCATTCCCTGCCGCCAGGCCCGCTCCCGCGATAAAATGATGCCGTGCCCAACTGGCAGAACCAACCGCCACTTCCGGCCACATGGCAACGGTGCGACGCCCGGATCCTGCCACTGTGGTGGGAGCGGCTGTGTGCGCAGGCCGGACAGCAGTCCGCGGCGCTCTACGCGGCGGGGTTGTTCACGGAAGACCGCCGCCGGCCCATCGCCCAATGGTTCAATCCGGCCTTCAACGCGGCCCTGCTGGTGGCCCCGGAAACCTCGCCGGAATGGCCGGTGCAGCGCTTCGGGATTTTCTACGCTCCCCCGGACTCAGGCTTTGTGAGGATCCACTCCGCGCCGCACGAGTGGAGCCCGCGTGAACCCCGGAAGTCCCCCACGGAGCAGGAAGCCTTCCAGGCGGCCATCGCCGAGGCGGAAAGGTTCCTGCAGGTGGAAATGGATTTCGTCTGAACAAACTCCCACCCCGCGGAAAGAAAAATCCCCGTTCCTCCATGTGGAGGAACGGGGATTTTTCGTTGCGCTCCTCCTGCTGGACTTGAACCAGCAACCCTTCGATTAACAGTCGAATGCTCTGCCAATTGAGCTAAGGAGGAATGAAGCAGGTATGACATTAGCAAAGGATTCCGGCCGAAGGGAAATCGGCGGTTTTCCGGGCCCGGAGGGCCCTGCCGGGAAACAAAAATCCCCGTTCCGGAGGCCGGAACGGGGATGGAAGCTCCTCCTGCTGGACTTGAACCAGCAACCCTTCGATTAACAGTCGAATGCTCTGCCAATTGAGCTAAGGAGGAATGAAGCGGGTATTAGCCTAGCAAACTCTTGGCGCGGAAACGAAATCGAGGGGCCGTGACCTGGCCCACCTCCGGGTCCGCTGGCCGGGCCACCCCTACGACTCCGCGCGCAGGGCCCGGCGTTCCATTTCCAGCATCATCAGCTCGCGGTTGAGCCGCTGGTAGGTCTCCGGGTCCGCCGCCGCGTCAAGGCGCTGCAACTGGCCCATCTTGTCCGCTTTGACCCGGGTGATCTGGAGTTCGAAAAGCCGGGACAGAATGTCGCGGCAGTACTTCAGCACCGCTTCTTCGGTGTGGGCCGGCAGCGGCACGACGGCGAGCTCGGATACCAGCGGCCGGAGGGGTTCCGGCACCTCGTGCATGACGTGCTCCACCCACCGCACCGGATCGACGGTCAGGCCGGGACCAGTGGCGCGCATGGCGTCATGGACGGCCTGGAAGGCAGGGATGGCGAACCGGGCAGCGGCAAAGCGGTCCCACACCCCGCCGGCCAGCAGGGAGGGCTGCTGCAGCGCCACCTCGAGCGCCTGCCGCTCCATGGAAGCCACGGGATCGCGCGGGTCCGGGCGGTGGAAGGAGGGGACAACGCCCGACGACGGCGCGGCAGCTAGGCCGGGTGCCCCCGCTTGGGCAGGGGCCGGGCTGGAGGGGCCGCCTGGCTGCGGCTGGCCCGGAGCCGGGGGGCGTCCGGTCTCGCCGCGCTTTCCGGCGTTCTTCACTTCGGCGTTGACCATCCGCAGGACCTCATTGGGGTCCGGCATCCCCAGCCAGCCGGTCAGGGCCTGGCAGTAGCCCGTCCGGGTGGAGGCGTCGCGGATGGCCGCCACCACGGGCACGGATGCCTTGAGGCCCTGGACGCGGCCTTCAACGGTGTCCAGGTTGAACTGCTTGAGCGTGCTGCGGATGGCGAACTCGAACAGCGGCCGCCGGGACTGGATCAGGGCGTGCACCGCCTCGTCCCCGCGGCTGAGGCGGAGATCGCACGGGTCCGCGCCTGTGGGTTCCACAGCCACATACGTCTGGGCGGTGAAGCGCTGGTCCTCTTCAAAGGCGCGCAGGGCTGCCTTCTGCCCGGCGGCGTCGCCGTCGAAGGTGAACACCACTTCTCCCCCGGTGCCGTCGTCGGACAAAAGCCGGCGGGCGATCTTGATGTGCTCGGTGCCGAACGCCGTGCCGCAGGTGGCCACCGCCGTCGTAATCCCTGCAAGGTGGCAGGCCATGACGTCCGTGTAGCCCTCCACCACCACCAGCTGCCTGTCCTTGGCGATGCTCTTCTTGGCGAGGTCGATGCCGTACAGGACCTGGGACTTCTTGTAGAGGGTGGTCTCCGGGGTGTTGAGGTACTTGGGGCCCTGGTCGTCCTCATACAGCTTGCGCGCGCCGAAGCCGATGGTGTCACCGGCCATGTCCTTGATGGGCCAGATGAGGCGCCCGCGGAAACGGTCGTAGATGCCCCGGTTTCCTTCGCTGAACATTCCGGTGAGCTTGAGTTCGGCGTCGGTGAAGCCGCGGCCGCGCAGGTGCTTCAGGAGGGCGTCCCACCCCTGGGGTGCGTAGCCGCAGCCAAAGTGTTCCGCGGCGGCCCGGTCGAAGCCGCGGCCAAACAGGAAGTTGCGGGCCGTTGCGGCGCCGGGCGTGAGCATCTGGGCACGGAAGAATTCGTCCGCGATCTTGTGTGCGTCCAGCAGCCGCTGGCGGCGGCCCACTTCCTCGCGGTTGGGACCGGTTCCACCGTCTTCGTAGCGGAGCTCGTAGCCGATCCTGGACGCGAGCTTCTCCACGGCTTCCTGGAAGGAGCTGTGATCCTGCTTTTGGACAAAGGCGATGACATCGCCGTCCTCGCCGCAGCCGAAGCAGTGGTAACGGCCTACCTGGGGACGGACGGTGAAGGACGGCGAGCGCTCGTCATGGAAGGGGCACAGGCCCTTGAAGGTTCCCAGCCCGGCGCCCTTGAGCGTGACGTAGCCGTCAACCACTTCCTTGATGTCCGTGCGCTGGCGTACTTCGTCAATATCTTCACGTTTAATCAGCCCAGCCACACAGCAATCTTAGTGTCACCGGCCCGGCGTCACTGCCCGGGCACCCGCGTCCCGGGTTCCGGTGTCCTCCCGTCGAGCAGGCTGAGGGCCAGCTTGGGGCAGAGGAAGACGGCCTCCTGTGCAGCTTCACGGTCGGCGTCACGCAGCGGAACGTCGGTCCTGTCGCGGCCCGTCTTCCCGCGCGCCACGGGGTACCCCCAGTCGTCCCGGTCCAGCACCCCGGGAAGCAGTTCGGCGCACAGGCCGCGGCCGTCGCAGCTGGTCCAGTCGATATGCAGGTGGGTTTTCATGCCGCTGCGCCTCCCGGGCCCGTGCAGTATCCGGAAAGGTGGGCGCGGAAGTCTGCGGCGAAGACCTCCAGGGCACTGCTGACCAGCCCGGTGGTCCCTTCCGGGTGCCTGCACGCGCCCCGCCCGGAGACCAGCCGCCCCAGCCGGTCCAGTTCGGAGGCAAGGCGGGGATTCGTTTCCCCTCCGGCGATCCGGTTGAGGACGGACGCCATGGCCGGCAGCCCGAACATGCAGGGCCCGCACTGCCTGGCGGACTGGTCGGCAAGGTAGCTGACGATCCGCGCCGTCGCCTGGATGCCGCAGGTCTGCAGATCCAGGGCATGGATCACGCCTGCGCCCGGCCGGGCGGTCCGGTCCGGCGGCCCCACGGGTGAGAGCGCGTGCGCCGCGGGCCGCACCCACCGGCCGTGGTAGCCGCCCACCAGGACGGCGGACAAGGCGGCAGGGTCCATGCCCGCCTCCTGCAGGACAGCCGAAAGCTGCGCACCGCCGGGCACCTCCAGCACCACATCCCGGACCGGGGCAGGCCCGGAAACGGACACCAGCCGGGTACCCGGGTCCGCCGCGGTGCCCGCCTGGCGGAACCACTGCGCCCCGTAGCGGGCGATCAGGGCAACCTGGGCGAGGGTTTCGACGTTGACCACCAGTGTGGGCCGGCCGTTGAGGCCGGACTCGCTGAGGCGCCGGCGCTGGTCGGTGGGGACAGCGCTGCCGTTGCCGATCATATTGACGACGGCGCTCGACTCGCCGGAGATGAAGGTTTCGGGTGCCTGCACCACCCGGATCCGGTTGGCCCGGGGGCGTTCGCCGATGGCCTGCTGCACGCGGGGCAGGCCGGCCGCCGGTGCGTAGACGTACATGCTTGCGCCGCCAAGGGCCGCGGCCAGGGCGGCCAGCCCGTCGATGACCAGGTGGGGCGCGTGGGCAAGGAGGGTGCGGTCCTTGAAGCTGAGCGGTTCGCCCTCGGCGCCGTTGGCGATCACTACCGGCCGGGCCGCAAACAGGCCCTTCCTGCCGGACCCGGCAGCGGCAGTGGCCTTGCGCCAGGTTTCGAACGCGGCTCCGCCCCGCCCGGTCAGTCCAGCCTCCGCGAGGGCCTCCAGCAGGCCGGCTCCGGCGGCGTTCGGCTCCCAGGGTCCGAAGGTGCCGAGGTGCTGTTCCAAGTCTGCGTCAGGGCCTGCTGCCAGGAGCCGCGGTTCCTGCCCCCTGTTGTCCTGTATGGCGTGGAGGGGCGCGGTCGGGTAGGTGTCCTTGGCGGGGCTCACGGGAGGTGTCCTTGCCGGGCGTGGGAGGTTTCGAGGAAGGAGGGGCTCAGCCGCCACAGCAGGGCCGCAGCTACGGCCACTGCGGACGCCGCGGCCAGCAGGAGGAACCAGCCGCTGGAGACGTCGGTGCCGTTGCCCAACGCGTGCGCCATCGCCACCGGCCAGACGCCGTAGCTGAGCCAGTGCACGGCCTTGAAGCTGCGCTGCCCGATCCGGTGCCGCAGCAGGCCCGTCACCACCACGGCCAGGACAAGGTCCAGCGCCACGGTTCCCAGCCCCTGCCAGAACGGCTGGAAGGAGCCCAGGAACGGCACCACGATGTCCACCGGGTTGAGCTTGGCAAAGGAGTCAAGGAGCAGGGACCCCGCATGCAGTCCGAGGAACAGTGTGGCGAGCAGGGCGATGTTCCGGTGCAGGAGGCTGATGGAGAACCGGGGCAGCACCAACAGGGGCCGGCCGGACCGGTTGAGGATGCCCAGCAGCACCGACGCCGTGAACAGTACCAGGGACACGAACCCGCTGACCCGGCCGAACGCCCACATGGCCTCATCCATGGCCGCCACCCCCGGGAGTATTGCTTTCTCCGGTGTTCCCAACGGGGTTCCAGGTTTCCGGCGGCCAGCCGCCGGTGGTGGCGACCCTGCCCCGGCTGTCCACCAGCCGGGCAGCAATGCCTTCGGTCCGCAACCAGTCCAGGGCAGCGAAGCCGCGGACAATGGCCGCGGTACTGAAGCCGTTCGCTTCCAGGCAGGTGGGCGCTGCGACACTCACCGAACGCCAGACCTGCTCGGCGGGGAGGCCAAAGCGGGGGTCAAGGATGTGGTGGACCTGCATCCCCTGGTGCTGCCAGCGGCGTTTCTGCGTACTGGACGAGGCCACGGCGAACCCCGGGGCCAGGGAGATGTACTGGGCAGGGTCGGCGGGAAGGTCCTGCACCATGATCTGCCAGTGGCCGGGCTTGCCGTCCTCCTGCGGTCCGGGCCCGGCGCTGGCCAGGTCACCGCCCAGGCCCACGAGCACCCCGCAGCCCAGCTCCCGGCAGACAGCTGCGGCCGCAAGATCGGCCGCGACTGCCTTTGCTGACGCCCCCAGGTCCAGGCGGAGGTCGGCCGGCACGGTGAGGGTCCCTGCCCCGAGCTGGAGGCGGGACCAGCCGGGGGCCCGGGGCGTCGATCGATGCTGCGGTACCGGCTGGGATGGCCCAGGCTGCTGCGACACCGGCACACTGGTGAGCCCCGGCCTGCCCTGCATTCCCGGGCCGTGGCCCAACGCGGCCAGGTCGGCTCCGAGAGTGGGGTCAACGTCGCCGCCGGTCATCCGGGCAGCGTCCAGGGCACGTTCAAGGAGGAGCCGGAACATGGGGCTGATGCTTACACCCCGCGCCATGTGGGGCTGGAGCATCATCAGTTCCGAATCTTCGCGGAAGCGGCTGCAGGCGAGGTCAACCTCCGCCACGGCATCCCGGACAATGTCCCCGGCCGCGGCAAGCAGTGCCGGTTCCGTGACCGTGACCGAGGCCTCAAGCCCCCAAACAGTCCAGCTGGTGTGCGCTGTGCCGTGCGGAGATGCTGTGCCGTGCGGGGGTGCTGTGTGTTCGGCGGTCCTGGCAGCCGGGGCACCGGGACCTGCCATTGCGGAACGTGCCACGTCAAGACCCCGAGGACCGGCCGTGGACGGTACCGCCGTTGCCTGGCTGGACCGGCGTGGTGCTGCCGTAATTGCCGTAGCTCTTGGAGCGGCGGGGGCTGCTGTCCTGGTGGGTCCCGTAGTCATCGTCGTCGGAGCGGGCAGGACCGGTTTTAGGGGTGCTTCCCTGCGTGCTGGTGTCCGTGGCGGGAGTGGTCCTGGCGATGACGGACGGCGTTGCGGCGTACACGGCAGCTGCCGCGACCCCGGCAGCGGCGAAGCTGCCCACACCTACGGCCGCGGTGATCCCGGTGGCCAGGCGCTTGCCCCTGCTGCGAGTACTCATGACCAGCTCCCGTTCCTAGCGGCCTGTCTTTCCTCCCATGGTGCGCTTCGTTCCTGTGTAGATGCTTTAAGGAAGCTGTTGATCGGGCGGACGTCCGGGCTGGAGCCAGCGGCGGGTCACCAGAGCGAGGGCAGGCTCCCCACCAGGCGCTCGTACATGGCCAGGGCCGATCCATCGGTGAGTGAGGCCACCTGGTCGATGACCACGCGAAGGCGCGCGCCGTCGTCGTCCGCCGTCCGCCAGTCCGCCGCGAACATCGGCTCCAGGTGCCGGTCACCCGCGGCGCTGAGGGCGGTCACCAGGGCATGGAGCACTTCCCTCTGCCGCTCGTAGATGGGTTGCCGGTGCTCCGTGGTCATCACGAAGGTGGTGGCCAGGCCCTTCATCACCGCGATCTCCATGACGGTTTCGTCGGGAACCATCAGTTCGGCGCTGTAGCGGGTCAGGTTTTCCGGCCCGTAGACGGCGCGGGTGGTTTCCAGGGCACTCTGGCAGAACCGGCCGATCAGCTGGCTGGTCATGTTCTTCAGGGCCGCCATGGATTTGCGGCTGCCGTCGGCCTCGCGCACCCAGACGTCGGTGGCCTCCAGCCGGGCGAGGGCGGCGTCAATCGCGGCGGGGTCGTTGTGCGGCAGGTACCACTGCTTGGCGTAGCCCACCACGCGTGCGCGGTGGTCCGGGTTGTCCATCCAGCGCAGCTGGAAGTGGCCGGCGACGATCGCGTCCTCCACGTCATGGACGGAGTAGGAGATGTCGTCCGCCAGGTCCATGACCTGGGCTTCGAGGCAGGTCCGGCGTTCCGGAGCACCTTCGCGGAGCCAGTTGAAGATGGGGAGATCATCCTCGTAGGCGCCGAACTTGCTGGTCCTCTGCCCGTGGATCACCGGTGCCTCCAGCGCTGACCAGGGGTATTTCGACGCCGCGTCAAGGCTGGCGCGGGTGAGGTTCAGTCCGGCGGGCTGTCCGTCGGCGGTGAGCACCTTGGGTTCGAGCCGGGTGAGCAGCCGGAGGGTCTGGGCGTTGCCTTCGAAGCCGCCGATGGCGTGGGCCACCTCGTTCAGTGCCGATTCGCCGTTGTGGCCGAAGGGCGGGTGGCCGAGGTCGTGGCTGAGGCAGGCGGTGTCCACGACATCCGGATCGCAGCCAAGGGCCCGGCCCAGTTCGCGGCCCACCTGTGCCACTTCCAGGCTGTGGGTGAGGCGGGTGCGGACAAAGTCGTCGGTGTCCGGTGCCACCACCTGGGTTTTGGCGCCCAGCCGGCGCAAGGCGGACGAGTGCAGCACCCGGGCGCGGTCCCGCTCAAAGTCGGAGCGGTACGTGCTCTTGGGCGGTTCCTCCACCCAACGGGCGGAATCGTGCGTGTCGTAGCCCGGCAGCGCCAGGGCTGCGGTGGGGGTGCCCGCGGGCGGGTGTCCGGCCAGGGATGCCTCAGCCACCGGAAACGTCCAGCTCTGCGGCCGCGATGTCCTTGGACTGGTCCTCGTTGAGTGCCCGGGAGTCCAGCCAGTCCTTGGGCAGGGCGGGCCTTTTCGGCGACCCGGCACGGCCGCGGGGGCCCTCGGCGTCCACTCCGGGGTAGGGCGAGTCCAGGTCCAGCTCGGCCAGCGTGTCCCGGAGCACCTCCAGGCTGGTCACCAGCGCCAGCCGGGTGCGCAGTTCCCCTCCCACCACGTAGCCCTTGAAGTACCAGGCGATGTGCTTGCGGATCTCCCGCAGTGCCTTGCCTTCGTCGCCGAAGGTTTCCACCATCAGTTCAGCGTGGCGGTACACGCCTTCGGCCACCTGGCGGAGGTTGGGGCGGTGCCGGACGTCGCTGCCTTCGAACGCGGCCTGCAGGTCGCCGAACAGCCAGGGCCTCCCCTGGCAGCCGCGGCCCACCACCACGCCGTCCACGCCGGTTTCGCGGACCATCCGGACGGCGTCCTCAGCGGACCAGATATCGCCATTGCCCAGCACCGGAATGTCCGGAAGGGCTTCGCGGAGGCGGGCGATGGCGGACCAGTCGGCCTTGCCCGAATAGAACTGCGCGGCCGTCCGGCCGTGGAGCGCGACGGCGGCGACACCGGCGTCGCGGGCGATCCGGCCGGCGTCGAGGTACGTGAGGTGGTCGTCGTCGATCCCCTTGCGCATCTTGATGGTCAGCGGAATGTTGCCCTTGGAGGCTTCCTTGACGGCGGTCTGCACGATCGAGGTGAAGAGATCGATCTTCCAGGGCAGGGCCGAGCCGCCGCCGCGCCGGGTCACCTTGGGGACGGGGCAGCCGAAGTTGAGGTCGATGTGGTCGGCCCGGTCCTCCTCCACGAGCATCCGCACGGCAGCGCCGACCGTGCCGGGGTCCACGCCGTACAGCTGGACGGAGCGGACCTTTTCGTCGTCGTCGTGCGAAATGATGCGGAGGGATTCGGGGGTCCGCTCCACAAGCGCGCGGGAAGTGACCATCTCCGCCACATACATGCCGCCGCCGTACTCACGGCAGAGCCTGCGGAAGGCGGAGTTGGTGATGCCGGCCATGGGAGCCAGGATCACGGGGGTGTCCACCGTGATGGGTCCCAGCTTCAGGGGCGGGAGTTCCAGCTTGGGGGCGGGAGGAGTTGCAGCAACAGTCACCTGTCCATTGTTGCAAAGCCGGGCAAATCGGTGATCCCGTCCAGTGCCAAAGTACCTGTCCCCGGTTTCGGACGGCTGTTAGCGTGGCGCGGGGACGGACAACCAGCCAGGAAGTTTGAAGGAGACTTGCCCATGCTTTCCGACACCGCATACCCCGTGATCCAGGCGACCCTTCCCGTCGTCGGCGAACATATCCAGGAGATCGCCTCCCGTTTCTACAAGCACATGTTCGGCGAACACCCCGAACTGCTCAACGGCCTGTTCAACCGCGGCAACCAGGCCGATGGCCGGCAGCAGCAGGCGCTGGCCGGTTCCGTTGCCGCGTTCGCCGGCTTCCTGGTCAACGACCCCACCCACCTGCCGGACCACCTGCTGTCCCGTATTTCGCACAAGCACGTCTCCCTGGGCCTGAGTCCTGAGCAGTACCAGGTGGTGCACGACAACCTGATGTGGGCCATTGTGGATGTCCTGGGCGACGCCGTGACCCCTGAGGTGGCCGCGGCCTGGGACGAGGTCTACTGGCTCATGGCCAACATGCTCATCAACAAGGAACGCGGGCTCTATGACGCAGTCCGGCTGAGCCCGGAAACTGTCTGGCGCACCTGGCGGGTGGCCGAAAAGATCCAGGAAACCGACGACGTTGTCAGTTTCGTGGTGGAGCGGACCGACGAGAGGGAGGTCAAGCCGTCGCTGCCGGGACAGTACGTCACCATCCGCATGCAGATGCCCGACGGCGTCCTGCAGCCGCGCCAGTACAGCCTCACCCAGGCCGACGACGGCCAGCACCGGCGGTTCGCCGTCAAGCGCGTGCGCACCGAGGGTGCGCCGGACGGTGAGATGTCCAGCCTCCTGCACGACCACGTCAATGTGGGCGACGAGGTCACCCTCTCCGCGCCCTTTGGCGATGTGGTGCTGGAATACACTGACCGGCCCGTGGTGCTGGCAAGCGCGGGCATCGGAGTCACGCCCATGGCCGGCATGCTGTCCCACCTGGTCAAGTCCGGTTCGCAGCGGAAGGTCCTGTTCCTGCACGCGGACGACTCCCCTGCCTCCTTTGCATTGCGGAAACAGGTGACGGCCGACCTCGCCGCGCTCCCTGATGCTTCCCTCCATACCTGGTTCCTCAACGCGGACAGCGGGGGCTCTTCGGCCGACGGCAGCGTGCATTCCGGATTCATGAACATCAAGGACGTCCAGTTGCCGTCCGACGGCGAGTATTACCTCTGCGGCCCCATGCCCTTCATGCAGGCAGTGCGGACGGCCCTGGTGGGCGCAGGCGTGCGGGCGAAGGACATCCAGTACGAAGTCTTCGGTCCGGACCTTTGGCTGGCCGACTACCAGTAACCCGCCGGAGGCAGTGAGCGCAGGTCCAGCCTTGGGTTTGGACGCAGGTCAGCCGCGGTCCGCCCGCCGGCCCCGGCGGGTGCCGGCCTCTTCCGTGGGCAGGACGCCGGGTTCGACGGCGGTGCGCCGGCTGCGTTCCTCAAGGGCGGCTGCGGCGAGCGCCCCGGTGTCCGCGACGTCGTCCGCGTGGCTGTGCCCGGCGTCGTGCGTTCCGTCCCCAGGCCCGGCGATTGGTGCCTGCACGCCGCCTGCCTTGATGCCTGTTGCCTTGACCACGAGGACGGCGATCAGGGTGGTCACCGGGATGGCCAGGACAAGTCCGATGGATCCCACGAGCGTCCGGATGACCTCCTCGGAGAGCTCGGCGCTGGTGAGGGTGTCCATGAGTGGCCGGTCGTAGAGCATGACGATGATCAGGATGGGCAGTGCGGCACCGGCGTAGGCGAAGGCGATGGTGTAAACGGTGGAGGCAATGTGGTCGCGGCCGATCCGCATGGCGGACGTGAACAGCTTGCGGGCGCTGCTGGCCGGTGCCAGTTCGTAAAGCTCCCACACGGCCGAAGACTGGGTGATGGTGACATCGTTCAGGACGCCCAGGCCGGAAATGATGAGCCCGCACAGGATGACGCCGGAGATGGAGATGTTCGACGACGTGTTCACCAGGGTGGCGGCGTCGTGGCTGCCCACGCCGGCGAGGTTGGCGGCGTCGGTGGCCCAGGCCGCCAGGAGGGCCGTGATGGCCAGGCCGAAAATGGTGCCCAGCAGCGCCGTCGACGTGCGTGCGGAGAACCCGTGGGCGAAGTAGAGCACCCCGATCATGATCACCGTGGAGCCCACCAGCGCCAGCAGGAGCGGCGGTTTGCCTTCCACCAGGCCCGGGAGCAGGAAGTTCGCCAGTACGAAGTATGCGCCCACCAGGCCGATCAGGGCCCGGAGCCCCCGCCACCTGGCGACGGCGATGACCACCACGGCGTAGAGGACGGCGAGCAGGACAATGGGCATGGTCCGGACGAAGTCCACGAAGATGTAAGCCGGGGACCCCTGCGACCCGGTGGCGCCCTGGGCGTTTGAAAGGTTCAGGTACCGGATCTGGTCGCCGGGTTTGACCCCGTGGGATGCGGCCACGTCAGGGTTGATGACCACCTTTACCGGGCTGCCGCCCTTGTCCGGTTCGGTGAAGGCGAAGGTGCAGTCCGAACCTTGGCCTGGCGCCTGCTGCGGGGCCTTCTGGGCGGGTTGCTGCTGGCCTGTTGGCTGCTGGCCGGTGTCCTGCTGCCCGCTCCCCTGCTGGTTTGTTCCCTGCTGGTTTGTTCCCTGCTGGCCGGTGTCCTGCATGCAGTTCCCGGTGACCACGTTCTGGATGGTGCCGGTATCGAAGGTGACCCCGGGGGCCGTGGAGTACGGGTTGGCCAGCGAGACCCCCTCCTTGCTGCCGGACGGCCACAGCGCGGCCATCCCTGCCAGGGTCAGCAGCGCCAACGGAATGAGCACCGCAGCCAGGATGCGGTTCGCCTTGCTGCGGGCAGCCATCGCCTGGGGCGTCGGCTCCGAATGATCCAATGAAGCGTGGGAGTGACCGGCGCCCATCAGCAGTACAACCTCATGGTTGAACTCTACGTGCGGCGCCTTAGGGTTTATAAATGGACCATCGGGATGGGGAGGAACCAGTCATGGACAACCGTGGTGCACAGGGGGCCGGCAGCAGGGGAACCGGTATTAATGGGGCCGGGACCGGTACTAACGGGACACCGGACAGCGGCGCGGTGCGGGCCGGGCAGGCGCCCCTTCTTCCCGCCCACCGGCCAGTGCTGAGCGTCCTGGAAGCATCCGGCAGCACCAAAGGCGTGGTCCTGGTCCTGCACGGCGGCAAGGCCCACAGCCGGGAACCGGTGGAGGCACGGCACCTGAGCCCGGCCAGGATGATTCCTTTCGCCAGGCACCTGCACCGTGCCGGCCGGAAACACGGACTGGCCGTCTGGTCCCTGCGCAACAGCGTCCGCGGCTGGAACGGCCCGGACATGTCCCCGCTGCAGGACGCCCGGTGGGCCCTGCAGCAGATCGCGGAACGCCACCCCGACGTTCCCGTTTTCCTGCTGGGACACTCCATGGGCGGGCTGACCGCCATGTGCGCGGCAGACCATCCGCAGGTGGAGGCCGTGGTGGCGCTGGCGCCCTGGCTGGGCCCGGAAACCCCGGCGGACAGGGTCACCGGCAGGAAAGTCCTCATCATCCACGGCACCACCGACCACATGACCAGCCCCTCACAGTCGCTCGCCTTCGCCCGCCGGGCTTCCGCTGACGCCGCGAGCATGCAGTACGTCTCACTCAAGGGCGTGGGGCACTTCATGCTGCGGAAGGTCCGCGTGTGGCAGACGTTGGCCACCGGGTTCGTCATCAAATCCTTCGCCGAGAGCACGGGCGCCGGCGTCCAGCCGTCCCGTGCCTTCACGGATCTGCTTCCCGAGTCCTCCGTCCACGTCACCCTGTAGGCCGGAGCCGTGCCCTGGCGTCCCCCGGCCAACGACCACTTCTACCGCCTGATCGTCCGCACCGGCCAGTTCCTGCGCTGGGCCCTGCAACTGGACATTCAAGCCACCGGCCTGGAGCACCTGCCTGCCCAGGGACCGGCCCGCGGTCCCTCCCGGAAGGCCGTCCGCGGGCACGGCGCGGTGTTCGCCGTGACGCACTTCGGCTACGTGGATTTTGCGGTCGTCGAACTGCTCCTGTGGCGCCGCAGCCGGGCCCAGTTGCGGTTCCTGGTCCACCAGGGCGCGGCGGACCACTGGCTGGCGGGGCCCGCCATCAGCGCCAGCGGCCATGTGGTGGTGGGATATACCGGCCGCGCAGATGCTTATGCCGCTGCCGTGGCCAGGCTGCGGGAAGGCGAATACCTGGCGGTGTTCCCCGAGGCTGGGGTCAGCAGGAGCTTCACCGTCCGCGAATGCCGCACGGGGGCTGTCCGGATGGCGGCGGAGGCGGGGGTTCCGGTCATTCCGGTATCCATCTGGGGCGCCCACCGTATCCTGACCCGGGGTCACGGCTTCTCCTTCCGCCGCAGCTGGCGGGCACCGGTGCGGGTCCATGTGGACGAGCCGGTGGTATTTCCGGCCGGCGTTGACGTTGAGGCGGCAACGGAAACTTTGCGCGGCACGCTGCAGGCGGGAATCGACCGCTGCATCGCCGGCTTTCCGCTCCGGCCGGAACCCGGGGCATGGTGGATGCCGGCACGGCTGGGCGGCGGTGCACCAACTGACGCCGAACGGCAGCTGCTGGACGCTTCCGACGCAGCCGCGGGCCGCCGTCGTGCTCCCCGCGGAAAGTAGCCGTCCAAGTAGGTAGCGCCAAGTGTCGTTTTGAGGGGTCAAAACGACACTTGGCGCTACCCAGTTGGGGCGGGGCTGGTTAGTCGGAGACCACCAGGGTCTCCGCGCCCGCCAGGCGGGCTTTGCCGCTCTCCAGGAGGGGCTCGACGGCGGCGCGCAGAGCCGTCATGGAATCGTCCAGTTCCAGCATGACCGGGTGCTGGTAGGCGATCAGGGCGAGCATGTCCCGTACCGCCTCGGCGGCATCGTCAGCATCGAGCGAGGGCTCGTGGCCAACGAAAACGTCCGTGGGCGTGTCCACGCCCGGGCCCACCTCCGCGTTGGGTGCGTCGTCGGGCCCGGCGGGGGCGGCGTAGCTGACCGCGAACGCCCGGATGCGGCCCTTCTTGCTGGGTGCCACACCCTGGCCGAACGCGGATTCCGGCTGGGCGCGGAGCACGATGGCACCGTGCGCACCGGTGAGCTCGTCCAGGAAGAGCTTCTGCACCTGGCCCACGGAGAGGACCCCCGGGGAGTCCCAGCCGTGGATGGAGGTGTAGTAGCGGCCCACCACGTCAGTCAGCTCCACCGAGCCGGTGGCCAGGTCCATGACGATGTCCGAACCGGCGTTCTCACCGTCGATGGGGCGGCCGCCGTGGTCCTTGTCCGGGAACACGGGCAGCCGGAGGGCTCCCGGCTCCACGATGACCAGCCGGGAACGCTGGATGGGTGCCAGCCCGGCGGCTTCGGCGAAAGCGGCGCCGGGGCTGCCCGGCTCTACCTTGGCGCGGAGCTTGGAAACCCCCGACGGCGCGTTCCCGGCCTCGCGGCGCAGCATGGCCAGGAGGGTGGCACCGATGCCGTTGCGGCGGTGGTCCCGCGCGACTTCAACGTACGTCCACAGGCGTTCCGGGTGCAGGGAGGCTTCATAAACGACCCCGGCTGCGACGGGGATGCCGACGCCGTCAACAACGTCTTCGGCCACGATGCAGCGGCGCCACGGGGTGCCGTTCCCTCCGTTGGAGGACACGGCGAGGGCGCCGCGGAACTGGCGGGCCTGCGCGGTCTCCGGACCGCCCCAGATTTCCAGCAGGGCAAGGTCGTCGCCGTCCCGCCATTCGCGGTATTCGATGGCCATGCTCAGGCGCCGATCAGCCGTGCCGCCAGGTAGCCTTCCACCTTGTCCAGGGAGACGCGTTCCTGGCTCATGGTGTCCCGCTCGCGGATGGTGACGGCCTGGTCCTCGAGGGTATCGAAGTCCACGGTGATGCAGAACGGGGTGCCGATCTCGTCCTGGCGGCGGTAGCGGCGGCCGATTGCGCCGGCGTCGTCGAAGTCGATGTTCCAGTTCTTCCGCAGCTGCGCGCCCAGGGCCTTGGCCTTCGGGGACAGGTCCTCATTGCGGCTCAGCGGCAGCACGGCGGCCTTGACCGGCGCCAGGCGCGGGTCCAGCTTCAGTACCGTGCGCACGTCCACGCCGCCCTTGGCGTTGGGGGCCTCGTCCTCGGTGTAGGCGTCCACCAGGAACGCCATGAAGGAACGGGTCAGGCCGGCCGCGGGCTCGATGACGTACGGGGTGTAGCGCTCGTTGGTGGCCTGGTTGAAGTAGCTCAGGTCCGTGCCGGAGGCCTTGGCGTGGGTGGAGAGGTCGAAGTCGGTGCGGTTGGCGATGCCTTCCAGCTCGCCCCACTCCGAGCCCTGGAAACCGAAGCGGTACTCGATGTCCGTGGTGCCCTTGGAGTAGTGGCTGAGCTTTTCCTTGGGGTGTTCGAAGAAGCGCAGGTTCTCCTCGCGGATGCCCAGGCCGGTGTACCAGGCCATGCGCTCGTTCATCCAGTACTTGTGCCATTCCTCATCGGTGCCGGGCTCGACGAAGAACTCCATCTCCATCTGCTCGAACTCGCGGGTGCGGAAGATGAAGTTGCCGGGGGTGATCTCGTTGCGGAACGACTTGCCGATCTGGCCGATGCCGAACGGCGGCTTCTTCCGGGAGGTGGTGAGCACGTTGTTGAAGTTCACGAAGATGCCCTGCGCCGTTTCGGGCCGCAGGTAGTGCAGGCCCTCTTCGCTGGCCACCGGGCCAAGGTAGGTCTTGAGCAGGCCGGAGAACTCCTGCGGCTCGGTCCACTGGCCGCGGGTGCCGCAGTTGGCGCAGGCGATGTCCTTCAGGCCGTTCTCGGCGGGGCGGCCCTTCTTTTCCTCGTATTCTTCCTCGAGGTGGTCGGCCCGGTAGCGCTTGTGGCAGGACAGGCATTCCACCAAGGGGTCGGAGAAGACCTCAACGTGGCCGGATGCTTCCCATACCTGGCGGGGCAGGATCACGGAGGAGTCCAGGCCCACCACGTCCTCGCGGCCGCGGACCACGGACTGCCACCACTGGCGCTTGATGTTTTCCTTCAGCTCGGCACCGAGGGGGCCGTAATCCCAGGCAGAGCGCGAACCGCCGTAGATCTCACCGGCCTGGAACACGAAGCCCCTCCGCTTGGAGAGGGAAATGACCTGGTCGAGGACGGATTTTGCTGCCATGGGGTAACTCCAATTTCTACAGGGCCGCTGGGTGCGGTCCGCGGGTTGTCAGGCCCGGCGCTGCCTTGCACCTGGGGCGCAGGGCAGCGGGTCGGGGCGGATGAAGGAAGATCGTGGAAAAGCTTGTGTCCTAGCGTACCGGCCGCTGCCTGCGCAGCGCGCCCCGGGGCCACGGCAGGGTGGCCAGGACAATGGCGCCGAGCGTGAGCAGGGTTCCCAGCACGGTGGCCGGCGCCACGACGGTGCCCGGGGCGGGCAGCGCCAGGTCCAGGGCCAGCGAGCCGAGCAGTTGGCCCGCGATCATGCCCAGCCCGGTGACCAGTACGCCCAGGCTGCGGACCAGGAGGGCGCCCAGCCCAATGAAGACGCAGCCCATGGGTCCGCCCAGGTAGTACCACCATTCCCCCGGCAGCGGGTTGGCGGGGCCGGCCACCGCGAGCTTCACGGCCAACGCGACCCAGAGCACGGTGCAGCCGGCCACGAAGTTGACCAACGTCGCGGCAATGGGAGTGCCGTAGTGGAGGGTGGCGGTGCCGTTCATGGCCTGCTGGAAGCTCATGAGGAACCCCGCCGCCACGGGCAGCAGGATGGGAAGCAGCAACCCGGCGGCCCCGTCCCCTGAGCCTCCGCTGCTGAACCGGGGCGACACCGCCCAGGCGACGGCGGCGATGGTCAGGATGCAGCCAATGATGCGGATGCCGGTGACGGATTTTTTTCCAGCCGGCCCGATTCCCAGCCGGTCCACCAGCAGGCCGCTGACAGTCTGTCCGGTGACGGTGGCCACGGTGAACAGGGCCACACCGAGGATGCCCACGGTGAAGGACTGGGCAAAGACGAACAATGCACCGATGGCACCGGCCACCACGTAGATGCGGGGAAAGGCACGGTTGCGGACCGCCGGGATGATGGCGGCCAGGCCTGCCCGTCCCCGCGGCAGGACCAGGGAAATGACGATCATGACCAGCAGGCCTGTGCTGAAGCTCACGGCTGCCGCGGCGATTCCGTCATTGAGGCGGGCGCCCAGCGCCCCGTTGATGCGGCCCTGGACGGGGATGGCCAGGCCGGAACCCACGGCCAGGGGCAGGCCTGCAAGTGCCGGCAGGCGTGAAGGGGAGGTCATTGAATCCACCTTAGTTCAGGCATTATTGCTCTATGAGCAACCCCATTGAGGACGTCCCCATCCGCGACAGCATGATCCGGCTTGGCCAGCTGCTGAAGCTCGCCAACCTCGTTGAGGACGGGGTGGAGGCCGCTGAGCTCATCAAGAACGGCCTGGTCAAGGTCAACGGCGAGATCGATGACCGCCGTGGCCGCCAGCTGCACAACGGAGACACCGTCACGGTCAACGGCCAGAGCGTCCGGGTGGTCGCGCCCAACGCTGACTGACGGCGCCGGCCGGGCGCCCGGGACGCCCAAGCCGCCGCGCGCCGTCGTACGTCCTATTTGTTGAGCACTTCGTGGGTGAGGAACTCCCCCACGTGCCCGATCTCCTGCTGGTTGATGCCGTGCCACATGCCGGTGTAGAGCACCTTGGTGAGCTTGACGTGCTTGCGCACCCAGCCCATGGTGAACTCGATTTTGTCCTGGGTGATCACGGGGTCCTGCTGGTCCCGGCCCCAGAACATGGGCACGGTTCCGTCCAGCTCGGCGTCCTTGAACGTGGGGTCATCGCCGGCGTCCACCACGAAGCCTGACAGTCCGACGACGGCGGCGAAGTCCGTGGGCCGCTGGCGCAGGAGCGTGGTGGCCATCGCCATGCCCATGGAGAAACCCAGCAGGGTGACGGACGGATGCCCCACCCGGATGGTGTCGATCCACTCCAGCACGTAGGCCGAAGCCTTCTTGACCCGTTCCAGCGAGTACTCGATCGAGGCCGTCAGCGGGAACCAGGTGAAGCCGGGGCCCATGGCGATCGGCGCCCGCAGCGACGCTACGGCGAAGTCCCCGGGCAGCAGGTCGGCCAGGCTGAGCAGGTCCCGCTCATTGGCGCCGTAGCCGTGGAGCAGCACCAGCAGCGGCTTGCCGGCGCGCTGGTCTTCCGGATGGGACCACAGGACAACGGGGGCAGGAAATACTTCGGCGTCAGTCATGGTTTCCATTCTTACAGTTACCGGAAAGTAACAACCTACGTTCGCGTAGGCAGCAAGACGGAAGGCAGGATAGGACCGTGACTGACGCAAGTGCCATCCAGACCCCGTCCGCGCACCCCGGTTCCCACCCCTGGACCCGGTATGTGGCGATGGGCGACTCCTTTACCGAGGGCATCGGCGACCCCGAACCCTCAAGCCCCGGCGGCCACCGCGGCTGGGCCGACCGCGTTGCCGAAGAGCTGGGCCGCACCCAGCCGGATTTCGCATACGCCAACCTTGCCGTCCGCGGCAGGCTGCTGCAGCAGATCGTGGACCAGCAGCTGGCCCCGGCCCTGGAGCTGAAGCCGGACCTGGTCACCCTCTCCGCCGGCGGGAACGATCTCATCCGCCCCGGCGGCGATCCTGATGCCCTGGCCGAGAAACTCGACTCCGTAGTCCAGATCCTGTCCATGGGCGGCGCCACGGTGGTGCTGTTCAACGGGCCGGACACGGGTTCCTCCGTGCTGGGCAGGATCCGCAGCAAGGTGGCCATCTACAACGAGAACCTGCGGACGGTGGCAGCCCGGCATGACGCGGTCATCGCGGACATGTGGTCGCTGCGGCAGCTGAGCGACCCGCAGATGTGGGACCAGGACCGCCTGCACTTCTCCCCCTTGGGGCACCACACGATTGCCGCCATGGTGCTGGACGCGCTGAACGTTCAGCATTCGCTGGAACCGCTGCAGCCCAAGCCTCTGCCGCCGCGCACGTGGCGGGAGGCCCGGAGCGGGGACTTCGTGTGGGCACGCGAATATTTCGTGCCGTGGGTGCTGCGCCGGCTGCGGCGCCAGTCCTCGGGTGACGGCGTCATGGCAAAGCGGCCGACGCCGGGTCCCATCTTTGGCCCGGGCGTCCCGTTGGGTTCCGGCGAGGGTCCGTTGGGAACCTCGGAACCCAGCCGCCGGTAACGCTTCCGGGGTTAGGCTGGAAGGACAACACTCGAGAGGCGCGGCACCGTGAGCAGCTTGTTTTTCTGGATCATTATCCTGTCCTTCGTTGTCCCCATGGCCATGCGGGCGTACCGGCGATCCATGGCACGGCGGGACCGGGGCCAGGGCTTGCCCGGCCAGTTTCCAGGTCCGAACCAGTTCCCTGGTTCCAACCAGTTCCCGGGCTATGGCCAGTTCCCCGGTTCCGCCGGGCCGCAGAGCAACCAGCCGCGGGACGGGTACACCCAGCAGGACTACTTCTCCGGCGGCTTCGGCCGGCCCGGGCAGCCGGGCCAGCCGCCCGTGCCGTACCAGTACGGGCAGCCGCCCATGACGGACCCCCGTCACGGCGCTGGGTCGCAGGGCTTCGGGCAGGAACCGCCGTTCCAGCAGCAGCCCCAGCAGCCGCCCTACCAGCAGCAGGCGTACCAAGCGCCCTACCAGCAGCAGGGACCGGAGCAGTCTTCCGGACCCGCCACTCCCCCGCCACCCTCAGGCCCGCAAGGATACCGGGCGCGGAAACTCGCGGAGCTGGACCAGCAGTACAGCAACGGTGAGCTGTCCATGGAGGAGTACATGAAGCGCCGCGGCGACATCATGAACGGCTAGCCGCCCTGGTGCTTAGCAGCCCCTGCACACAACAGGCCGGGGACCGAATGACGGTCCCCGGCCTGTTGTTTCTTAACCCGGTCTGGTGTTGTTTAATCCGCGTGCCAGGTGGTGGTGCTTAATCCACTTGCCTAGTCCACTTGCGGGAAGCCCAGGTCGATCACGGAGGTGGAGGGGTCCGGCCAGCGGGTGGTCACCACTTTGCCGCGGGTGTAGAACCGGATGCTGTCGGGCCCGTACATGTGGGTGTCGCCGAACAGCGAGTTCTTCCAGCCGCCGAACGAGAACGTGCCCACCGGGACCGGGATGGGGACGTTGACGCCCACCATGCCTGCCTCAACGTCGAACTCGAACTGCCGCGCCGCCCCGCCGTCGCGGGTGAAGATGGCCGTGCCGTTGCCGAACTGGTTGTCATTGACCAGCTGCACCGCGTCGCTGTAGGTATCGACCCGGACCACGGACAGGACGGGGCCGAAAATCTCGTCGTCGTACACCTTCATGCCCGGCTTGACGTGGTCCACCAGGCTGACCCCAATGAAGAACCCGTCGGAGTCGAACTGCTGGGAGCGGCCGTCCACCACTACGGTGGCCCCTTCGCCTTCGGCACCTGAAACGTAAGATGCCACCCGGTCGCGGTGCTCCGCGGTGATCAGGGGACCCATCTGCGAGGCGGGGTCGGTTCCCGCACCGATCTTCAGGTCTGCCATGCGGCTGGATATCGCCTTCACCAGGTCGTCGGCGATGTTGCCCACGGCCACCAGGACGCTGACGGCCATGCAGCGTTCACCGGCGGAACCGTAGGCGGCGGAAACCGCCGCGTCGGCAGCCATGTCCAGGTCGGCGTCGGGAAGCACCACCATGTGGTTCTTCGCGCCGCCCAGGGCCTGCACCCGCTTGCCGTGCTCAGCTGCCCGCTTGTAGATGGACTGGGCCACGGGGGTGGAGCCCACGAAGCTGACTGCCTTCACCTCAGGGTGCTCGAGCAGGACGTCGACCGCTTCCTTGTTCCCCTGGACCACGTTCAGGACCCCGGCCGGCAGGCCCGCCTCGGCGAAGGCCTCTGCGATGAAGACGGCCGCCGACGGATCCTTCTCACTGGGCTTCAGCAGCACCGTGTTGCCGCACGCCAGGGCGCTCCCGATCATCCACAGCGGCACCATGGCCGGGAAGTTGAACGGGGTAATGCACGCCACCACGCCCACCGGCTGGCGGACGGAGTGCACGTCGATGCCGCTGGAGACCTGCTCCGAGCGTTCGCCTTTGAGCATGTGGGACAGGCCTGTGGCGAAGTCGATGTTCTCCAGGCCGCGGGCAATTTCACCTTCGGCGTCGGAGAGGACCTTGCCGTGCTCGCTGGTGAGGATCGCCGCGAGCTCGGACTTTCGCTCGGTGAGGATCTCGCGGACCTTGAAGAAGATGGTGGTGCGCTTGGCCAGGCTGGTGGCCCGCCAGGCCGGCAGCGCGGCGCGGGCTGCGGCGATGGCTTCCTCTGTCCGTGCCGCCGAGGCGAGCGCCACCTGCTTCTCCTGCTGGCCGGTGGCGGGATTGAAGACCGGACCGAAGCGGTCGGCATCGGTGACGCGGGCGCCGTTGATGTAGTGCGGAATGGTTTCCAAGGGTGTCTCTTTTCCTGCGGTTCTTGCGGCGTGGTTGGTTGGACTGCGTGTCTGCGTTGGACGGCGCGGTTAGTTGGACGGCGTCCCGTCGGCGGGCTGGAGCGAGCCGTCCACGAGCTTGATGATCATGGAGCAGTCCTTGCCCGCATCACCGGCGTCGATAAGCCGCTGGAAGAGCTGCTGCACATGTTTGCCAATTTCCAGCGGCGTGCCGGTGTCCTCGGCGGCGCTGATGGCCAGGCCGATGTCCTTGTTCGCGAGCTCGGTGGTGAACGTCGGTGCGAAGTCGTTGTTGGAGGCCGCGGTGGGAACCACGCCGGGGACCGGGTACCAGGTCCGCAGCGCCCAGGAGTCCCCCGACGAGACCGAGGCGATGTTCCAGAAGACCTGCTTGTCCAGGCCCAGCCGGTCAGCCAGGACAGCACCCTCCGCGGTGGAGGCGAGGTTGATGAAGAGCATCAGGTTGTTGCAGATCTTGGCTGCCTGGCCCGTGGTGGGGCCACCCGTGGGAATGATATTTCCGGACATGGGCCCGATGTAGCCCGAGGCGTCTTTGACGGCACCCTCTTCACCGCCCACCATGAACGTCAGGGTTCCGGCCTCGGCGCCGCTCATTCCGCCGGACACCGGGGCGTCCACGAAGCGGAAGCCGGCGGCAGCAGCGGCGTCGTGCAGTTCCTGCGCGGAGGCGATGTCGATGGTGGAGGAGTCGATGAGCAGCGTGCGGGTATCCGCATGCTTCAGAACACCGTCCTCCCCAAGGTAGACGGCGCGGGCGTGTTCACCCTTGGGCAGCATGGTGAACACGGCGTCCGCGCCGTCCACCGCTTCGGCGATGCTGGCTGCACGCTTGACGCCGCCTGCCTCGGCGGCTGCCAGTGCCGCGGGGTTAAGGTCGAAGCCGCGCACATCGTGCCCGGCCTTCACCAGGTTCACCGACATGTGGCCGCCCATGTTGCCCAGGCCGATCCATCCGATAACTGCCATGCGTAAGCTCCTTTGCTTCCATTCCGGCGTTACTGCCGGCATGTCTGTGTCTACGATCACACCCTGCTAGAGTGCAATCAAGGGGAAAAATTACAGACGCTCTGTGCATTGATGCACACAAGAGGAAGGCCGCCCGTGGATTCGAGACGGTTGCCCAGCCCCGACGACCTGCTCATCCTGCTGACCGTGGCGCGCCTGGGCCGGTTCAATGCGGTGGCCGAGACCCTGGGCACCACACACACCACTATTTCCCGCCGGATCCTCGCCCTGGACAAACAGTTGGGCGGGCGCACCCTGGAGCGCAGCCCGCACGGCTGGGAATTGACGAAGCTTGGTGCGGCCGCAGTGGAGGCGGCGGAGGCGATCGAAAGCACCCTTGGCTCGTTGTCGGGCCTGATCAGCCAGGACCAGAGTGCCCTTGCCGGCCTGGTCCGGGTCGCCACCACCGACGGAGTTGGAGCCGTATTCGTCACCCCGTCGCTGGTGCGGCTCCAGCAGCAAAACCCGCAGCTGAACATCGAAATGCTGAGCGCCACCCGGAAAGTCAGCCAGAACCGGTCAGGGGTGGACCTGGAGATCGTGGTGGGCCGGGCCGACGTCAGCACCGCGCAGACCATCTTCCTGAGCAACTACTACCTGCGCCTCTACGCCAGCCCCGGCTATGCCGCGCAGCACGGCCTGCCGGAAACGCTCGACGACGTGGGGCAGCACGCGTTTGTCTCTTACGTGGAGTCTGCGCTCCAAGTGGCGGAGCTTGGGCCCCGCTGGTCATCACAGCTTCCGACGCCCAGGACAAGCTTCCAGGCCACGAGCGTGTTCGCCCAGGTGGAGGCGGTGCGCCAGGGCGCCGGCATTGGGCTGCTGCCGAACTTCATGGTGGGAGACCGTGAAGATTTCGTCCCCGTCCTGCCAGGTGATTTTGAGCGCCAGCTGCCCATCTGGGCCGTTGCACGGCCGGAGTCGCTCCGGTCAGCGCGGGTGCAGGCCGTGATCGCGGCCCTGAAGGACGAGGTGAAGGAGCGCTCGTTGCTGCTCGCCGGGTGAGGAACCGGGCCGGGTGAAGAACCTGCCTGACGGTTCAGGCCCGGAAGAGCCGCCGCACTACCTGTCCCGCTGCGAGCGCATCAAGGCCCTCGTTGATCTCGCTGAGTGGCCGGGTGTCGGTGTGCAGCAGCTCAACCGGCAGTTTGCCCTCCCGCCAGTACCCGAGGTACCTGGGGATGTCCCGCGCTGGAACGGCGTCGCCCATGTAGGAGCCCAGCAGCCGCTTGCCGGCCCCGGCAAACTGCAGGGCCGGGACCGTCAACTCTGCGGAGGGGTGGGGCAGGCCCACGGAGACCACCGCGCCACCCCTGGTGACCCGCTCCAGGCAGGATGCGATGACACCGGCTGAGCCCACCGCTTCGATGGCGACGTCGACTCCGTCGCCGGCTGCTTCCTCAATCAGCCGCCCCGCGTCCTCCGGCATCCCTACCGCGGTGGCCCCGGCGTCGCGGGCCAGCTGGTGCTTCCCCTGGTTGGGGTCGATGGCGATGACGCTCGTGGCCCCGGCCAGGCGGGCCGCCATCACGGCGGACAGGCCCACCGCCCCCAGGCCGAACACTGCCACGGACTGGCCGGGGCCGACTGCGGCGGTGTTGAACACCGCTCCCATTCCGGTGAGCACGGCGCAACCAAACATCGCCGCCACGGTGTCCGGGACGTCGTCGTCAATCACCACCACTGATTCCCGCGCAACCACCGCGTAGTCAGCGAAGGCGGAAACGCCCAGGTGGTGGTTGATCCGCTCCCCCGCCGGCGTACGCAACAGTGCCGGACCATGGAGCAGGTCTCCGGATCCATTCACCTCAGCTGCCCGGTGGCAGAGCGCGGGCCTGCCGGAAAGGCAGGCCCGGCACTGGCCGCAGCTGGGCACGAACACCAGAACCACATGGTCCCCCACGGATACGTCGGAGACGCCGTCGCCCACGGACACCACCCGCCCCACGGCCTCGTGTCCCAGGGCCATGGGAAGGGGCCGGACGCGTGAACCGTCCACGACGGACAGGTCCGAATGGCACAGGCTTGAGTAGGTGATGGAGACTCCGAGCTCACCGGCGCGCGGCTCCGGCTGCTCCAGCTCCTGCACCAGCAGGGGCCGGGACTCGGCGTAGCTCTGTTTTCCCTCGGCGCTGGCCGGGGCGGGAACGGTGGAATAGAGGACGGCGGCTTTCATGGGCCTACTTCTTGCTGGCAGCGAGCAGGTCTGCCGTGCCCTTGGCGTCGGCCGCGTCAACGTCGTGCAGCGAGATGCCCCGGGTTTCCTTCAGGAAGAAGACCGCGACGGCGGTGATGGCACACGCGATGAGCAGGTACACCGCCACCGGGACGGAGGACTTGTAGGTACCCAGCAGGGACGCGGCGATGATCGGCGCCAGTGAGCCCGCCACGATGGACGTCACTTGGTATCCCAGGGAGACGCCGGAATACCGCATCCGGGTGGGGAACATTTCCGCCATGATGGCGGGCTGCCCGGCATACATGAAGGCGTGGAACACCAGGCCGATCATGATGGCCGCCAGGATGATGACATCGTTCTTGGTGTCCATCATGGGGAAGGCAAAGAAGCCCCAGGTGGCACCCATGATGGCGCCGGCCATGTAGACGGGCTTGCGGCCGAAGCGGTCCGACAGCTTGCCCACCATGGGCACGACGGCGAAGTGGACGGCGTGCGCAAGGAGCAGCAGCAGCAGGATCCGCGTGGTGTCAGCCTGCACCACCGTCTTCAGGTAGGTGATGGAGAACGTGACCACCAGGTAGTAGAGGATGTTTTCCGCGAAGCGCAGGCCCATGGCGGTGAAGACGCCGCGCGGGTAGCGCCGGAACACCTCGGCTACGCCGTAGCCCTTGTGGCCGGCGTCCACCTCTTTGCGGGCCTCCAGGAAGATGGGAGCGTCGTTGACCTTGGTGCGGATGTAGTAACCGATGATGACGATCACGGCGGAGAGCCAGAACGCCACGCGCCAGCCCCAGCCCAGGAACGCGTCCTGCGTCAGCGTGGAGGAGAGGACGAACAGCACGGCCGTGGCCAGCAGGTTGCCCAGCGGCACTGCCGATTGCGGCCAGCTGGCCCAGAAGCCGCGTGACTTGCTGGGGCTGTGCTCTGCCACGAGGAGCACGGCGCCGCCCCACTCCCCGCCCACGGCAAAGCCCTGGGCGAACCGCAGGAAGACCAGCAGCGCGGGCGCCCAGTAGCCGATCTGTCCGAAGGTGGGCAGGCAGCCCATGAGGAAGGTGGAGACCCCCACCAGGATGATGCTCAGCTGCAGCAGCTGCTTGCGGCCGAACTTATCGCCGAAGTGGCCAAAGACAATGCCGCCAATAGGGCGTGCGACGAAACCGACGGCATAGGTGAGGAAGGCAGCGATGATGCCGTCCAGTTCCGTGCCGGCGTTGGGGAAGAAGGCCTTCCCGAACACCAGGGTGGCGGCCGATGCGTAGAGGAAGAACTCGTACCATTCCACGACCGTGCCGGCCATGGAGGCCGTCACCACTTTCTTCAGGCCTGAGGCCTTGACGTCGGTTTCCTCTATACGCCTTGCGGCGGAGCTTTCCGTACTCATGCGAACTCCTTCGGCGTCGTCGTCGACACCACGGGGACCAGTCAATGGCAGACGGGTGTGATGCACACCACGAAAGCCGGATTCGATGAGTATGGTCTGCCTGCGGCGCAACCTCAACGCCGATTAGTGCAGAACGCATCTGCAGGAATGCACATTAAGGGCTGCGCGCCAGGCGGCGCCTAGACCAGGAAGCTGCTCCGCAGCCGGCCGCCCAACTGCCCGATCTCGGTGAGGAACCCGTCGTGCCCGATCGGTGCCTGGATGACATGGACGTCCACGTCCCCGGGCAGCGCCTGGGCCAGTTCGTGGGACTGCGACGGAAAATAGAGCCGGTCCGAGTCGACGGCGGCCACGAAGAACCGTGCCGTAGAGGCGGCGAGGGTTTCGGTCAAGGTTCCCCGTCCCCGGCACACATCGTGGCTCATCAGTGCCTCGGTCAGGGCGATATAGCTGTTGGCATCGAAGCGCTTCACCAGCTTGTTGCCCTGGTGGTCCAGGTAGCTTTCCACCTGGTAGCGGCCGCGGGAGGCAAGAACTTCCCCCTGCAGGGGCGACTCGGGCGCCTGGGGTGCCCGGCCGAAGCGGCCTTCCAGTTCGGCAGCCGACCGGTAGGTGATGTGGGCGATGCGCCGGGCGAGCGCCAGCCCGTCTTCCGGGCACGGACCGCCGTAGTAGTCCCCGCCGTTGAAATTGGGGTCCTGCCGGATGGCCAGCGTCTGGGCCTGCGCGAAGGCAATCTGTTCGGCAGTACTGGCGGCTCCCACGGAGATCACCGCGCAGCGCTGCACCCTTTCCGGGTACGTCACCGCCCATTCCAGGGCGCGGGCGCCGCCCATGGATCCGCCGAGGACGGCGAACCAGCTCTTGATGCCCAGCTGGTCCGCGAGCCTTGCCTCGGCAACGGTGCTGTCGCGCAGTGTGACGAGGGGAAACCTGGAGCCCCAGGGCTTTCCGTCCGGCGCGGGCGATGACGGGCCGGTAGATCCGTAGCAGCCGCCAACGATATTGATGGACACCACGAAGAAGCGGTCCGTGTCCACGGGAGCGCCGGGGCCGGCCAGCTGTTCCCACCAGCCTTCTTCGTCGGTGTCGCCGCGGGTCACGTGGGTGCTGCCGGTCAGCGCATGCTCGATCAGGATGGCGTTGCTGGCGTCCGCGTTGAGCGTCCCCCAGGTTTCGTAGGCCAGGGTGACGTCCGGGAGGTATCCCCCGGCTTCGAGTTCCAGTCCCCCGATGGAGGCGTAACGGACGATTCCGTGTTGGGGGATGGTGGTTCGGGCGACGGTAACCGTCATGGCAAGACCTCTTCTACGCGCTTGCCTGCCGTCGTCTGACCGGCAGGCCAGGTCCTCACCCGGGGCACCCCACCGCGGATGGAGGGTTGCCGGCCAGCAAGCCGGGGCTGTCACTGGCACTCATGACCTGGTTCGAGTGTACGAAACACCCCCCACTCCAGGCCAAGAGTATGACTGGTTGTGACTTCCCGGTTTGCCGGCCGGCACATGCTGCGACGCTCGCGTTTGGGGCTACGCGTCGGCGCCCTTGGCTGCCCGGAACCCTGCCTCCAGGTCGGCCAGGATGTCGTCGATGTGCTCCAGGCCAACGGAAAGCCGGACCAGGCCCGGGTGCACGCCGGCCACAACCTGCTGCTCCGGCGAGAGCTGGCTGTGCGTGGTGGACGCGGGGTGGATGACCAGGGAGCGGACGTCGCCGATGTTGGCCACGTGGGAATGCAGCTCCAGGGCGTCGACGAAGCGCTTGCCCGCCTCTGCCCCGCCGGCCAGGTTGAAGGCCACGACGGCGCCCGTCCCCTTGGGTCCGTACTTGCGGCCACGCTCGTACCAGGGGCTGGAGGGCAGCCCCGCGTAGGCGACGGATTCGACGTCGTCCCTTGCCTCCAGCCAGCGCGCCACTTCCGTGGCGTTCGCAACGTGGCGCTCCACCCGCAGACTCAACGTCTCCAGGCCCTGGGAAATCAGGAACGCGTTGAAGGGCGAGACGGCTGAGCCGAGGTCGCGCAGCAACTGCACACGGGCCTTGAGGATGTAGGAGAGATTGGCGCCGAGTGCGCCGCCTTCACCGAGATCGCGGGCGTAGACCAGGCCGTTGTAGGTGGGGTCCGGGGTGTTGAAGCCGGGGAACCGTTCCGGATCCTTGCCGAAATCGAACTTGCCGGAATCGACGATGACTCCGGCAATGGCCGAGCCGTGGCCGCCCAGGTACTTGGTGGCCGAGTGCAGGACAATATCCGCACCCCACTCCAGCGGGCGGATCAGGTAAGGGGTGGACAAGGTGTTGTCCACGATGAGAGGAACTCCGGCCTGGTGGGCCACCTCGGAGATGCCTTCGATGTCCAGGACATCCTGGCGCGGGTTGGAGACCACTTCACCGAAGAAGAGCTTGGTGTTGGGCTGCACGGCATCGCGCCACTGGTCCAGGTTGTCCGGATCGGCCACGAAGGTCACCGAGATGCCGAACTTCTTCAGCGTGTGCGCGAACAGGTTGTAGGTTCCGCCGTAAAGGCTGGGGCTGGCCACGATGTGGTCCCCTGCCTCGGCGATGTTCAGGACAGCGAAGGTTTCGGCGGCCTGCCCGGAGCTCAGCAGCAGCGCGGCCAGGCCTCCTTCGAGGCTGGCAATCCGTTGCTCGACGGCGTCCTGGGTGGGATTGCCGATGCGGGTATAGATGGGCGCAAGTTCAGCCAGGGCAAAACGGTTGGCGGCGCTTTCAGCGCTGGGAAACACGAATGACGTGGTCTGGTAGATGGGCAGGGCGCGGGCACCCGTGGCGCTGTCCGCCGCCTGGCCTGCATGGATCTGGCGGGTTTCGAAGGACCATCCGTTGGACATCCAAATCTCCTTTGACATGGGCCCGGCATGCTCACCGGCAGTACGGGCCGCGCTTGCTCCCGGCTGTTGCCGAAGAGCCAGGTCTTCACCCGGGGCACCCCACCGCGGATGGAGGGTTGCCGGCCAGCGAGCCGGGGCTTGGCGCTGGCACTCATGACCTGGGCCCAGTCTAGGAACCGGACGGTTGCCGTGGACAGCATTGTGACGAACATGGTCTTCCGGCCACTGTCTCGGCTGAATAACGGGGGCGCCGGGCGCCACAAATGCTAGTAAGGGTACCCTTAGCTGAGAGCCTGATCACAAAGTGCCAAGATGTTCGCATGCGCATGGATCACGTCTCTTACGCCTGTGAACACGATGGCCTCGCGGCCACTACCGAACGTATTGCAACTGCCCTCGGCGTTGAGGCAGTGAAGGGTGGCGTACACCCCCGCTTCGGAACCCGGAATATGATCATCCCGCTCGCCGGCCACAAGTACCTCGAAGTCGTTGAGGTCCTGGACCACCCGGCATCGGACAAGGCACCGTTCGGACAGGCAGTACGTGCCCGCTCCGCTGCTGGTGGCGGATGGATGGGCTGGTGCGTCGAAGTGGACGACCTCGCCCCCTTCGAGGAACGCCTGGGCCGCGCCGCCGTGAACGGCAACCGCAAGTTCCCGGACGGCCGCGAACTGGTCTGGAAGCAGATTGGCATCCTGGGCCTCATCGCCGATCCCCAGGTGCCGTACATGCTCAAGTGGGAGGGCGATCCCTCGCTCCACCCGTCCCACGCGTACGAGAGCAACCTCAAGATGAGCTGCCTGACCATCGCCGGTTCCGCCTCGCGCGTCACCGAGTGGCTGGGTGAGCCGGTGGAGAAGCCGCTCGAGGACGTTGCGGTGGAGTGGGTCGCCCCGCACGGAACCCCGGGCATCCTCTCGGTCACCTTTGAAACCTCCAACGGAGCCGTCACCATCTGACCCTCCCCCGTTCCTCCCCGGATTTCTTCGGGGAGGTCCCCGGGTTGTGCCCGGGCAAACTTCGGCCGCCATTGGGTGGTGACAACGGCGTCACCACCCAATGGCGGCCGAATTAATTTAAGAAGCTGCCCCCTGCGCCGTTATGAGGGACGCCAGCATGAACCGCGCACACTTTGAATGTCAGTGCCTCGTTGCATGATGTGGCTATGGGAATCAGCGGTGGTGTTGAGGTGGCTTTGGAGGGTGTTCGTTCCTCTGTTGCTGCTCTCGATGCGCTTGATTTCGAAGATACTTCCCTGGCTGCCGGCGCCGGCATTGGTTCCCGTGTTGACGTGCTTCAACGGCGGTATGAGATCCGGCTGGAACGGCTGGAGGTTGCGGCCCGGCTGGAGGCGCAGCTCGCCGCGATGAAGGCGCTGGATACTGCCGAAGCCGTTGCCTTCCAGCAGGCGATGACGCCGCCGGACGCCACTGTCCAGGACCGCACTTACGCGGACATGTCGGTGGTGGAGGAGATCGCCGGGGTGCTGACCATCAGCTCCGCGGCCGCGGGCGCTTTGGTGGAGCACTCACGCCGGATCTGCTCCCTGCCGCTGGTGTTCGATGCACTGTCCGCCGGGGACATGTCCTGGCAGCACGCCCGCATCATTGCCGACGAAACCGAAGTCCTCACCACTGAGGGCGCGGCGTCGCTGGCGGCGCACTTCTTCGACCCTGACGCACCCCAGCCCGCCCGCGGCGCCACCCCCGGCGAGCTCGCACCGTCCCGGTTCCGAGCCAAGGTCCGTGGCTGGCGGGAACGCCACCATCCAGAATCGATCGAGAAACGCCATGTGATGGGGGTGGCCGACCGGCGGATGGAATACACCCCCGACAAGGACGGCATGGCCTGGGTCTCCCTCTACCTCCCCGGGGACACCGCCTGCGCCATCTGGAACCGCACCACGGCCACCGCGCGNCTACCTCCCCGGGGACACCGCCTGCGCCATCTGGAACCGCACCACCGCAACCGCCCGCGGACTCCAAGGCCCCGACGAACCCCGCACCCTTACCCAACTCCGCCCCGACATCGCCGCATCCCTGCTCCTCGGTACTGGGAACACTACACAAACCGGGAATCCCTCGGCGGTCGGGCAGGTCCCCACCCCGCGGGCCGACGTCCTGGTCACAGTGCCCGTCTTCGCCCTCCTCGGAGCCACCGACGAACCCGCCATGCTTGATGGTTTCGGGCCGATCCCGGCATCCATGGCCCGCAAACTCGTCGCCGACGGGGCGGACTCCTTCTACCGGGTCCTCATCGACCCACGCGACGGCGCACCACTGGAAATCGGCCGGAAAAACTACCGGCTCACCGAAGCCATCAAACGGTGGATCAGGATGCGCGATACCAAGTGCACCTTCCGGGGCTGCACCAACCGCACCCCCGACAACGAAACCGACCACCTACAAGCGTGGGAACACGGCGGCACCACTGGAACCAGTAACTTGGCCCAGCTCTGACCCAAACACCACCGGCTCAAACACCACACCAGATGGACGCCAGATCCGGCCAACAAGAATGAACCACCCGGCTGGACCTCACCCACAGGCAGGCACTACAACCCAGAACACCCCGACCCCGAACCGGCCCAGTGGCCATCGGGAAGCTTGCCGATGGATGCTGTTGCGGCGCCCGTCGACGCGTCAGCTCGGCCCGGATCCAGGGCTGGACTTGATGACACTGCCCGGCTTAGCGACCCCGTTCCACTGGCTACGGCGCCACCACGGCGCGGGCCGCACCTATCGGAGGATCCGTTGTGGCAAGAGTTCCTTGCGGGGATGCCGGAGTGGCCAGATCCGCCTGTCGAAGAACCGCCAGGTGAGAACATGGTGGACCCCAGCGAGCTTTGCCCCACTGATCCCTTGTGGGATGAGTTCCATGCAAAGTTTTTCGAGCTGCCCGCTGACCCGCAGGCGGACTGGCAGCTGCTGCTGGGCATGTGAATGTGGGTGGTGTTGGGCATTGCGGGGACACAGCACTTGTGCCGTGCAGGTAACCTCTACCCCTTGCAGCGAAGCCTCGGCGCCACTATCCCAGCCCCACGGCCTTACCGAAGAGGCTGAAGCCGACGAATGCCACGATGTCCAGCAGCGCGTGGGCGATGACCAACGGCATGACGCGCTTGGTGCGGGTGTAGAGCCAGGCGAAGACCACCCCCATCACCGCGTTTCCAATGAAGGGCCCGAAGCCCTGGTAGAGGTGGTAGCTGCCGCGCAGCACGGAACTCACGGCGATGGCCAGTGGCGTGCTCCAGCCGAATTTGCCGAAGCGGTCCAGGAGGTAGCCCACCACAATGACTTCCTCGAGCACCGCATGGCGCATCGCCGACAGGATCAGGACCGGAACAGTCCACCAATACGAGTCCAGTGCACTGGGAATGATGGCGGTGGTGATGCCGAGGGCCCGGCCGGCCGCGTAAAGCCCCAGGGACGGTATGCCAATCAGCGCGGCGAGCCCGACGCCCTGCAGGAGGTCCCTCCCGGGCCGGGCGAAGTTGAATCCGAGCTTTTGGAATGCCGAACCGGAGTTGCGTGCGTTGCCGGGCGAAGCCTGCCGCTGGTCGGTGAGGAAGTAGAGAACCAGCAGTACTGGAACCAGCGCAAAGATGATGTCCAGCAGCTGGTAGGTGAGGTCGAAGTACTCGCGGGTGCTTTGCGACCGGTTCAGGGTGGAGGTGCCCTCGGCCAGCGGGGCGCGGGTCATCTTGTCGAGCAGCTGCACCACGGAGTAGACAGCGGACTGGCCCAGGGACAGGCCCAGGACGATCCAGACTTCGAGCCGCAGTCGACGGCGGGAGGGAACCAGCATGTTCCCATCTTGCCTTCAGTTTCTGGATCCGGCCTGATGGAGCTGCAGATGTTGGACAGCACGGTACGCGGGCCGCGCACCGCCCAAGGGGTTTAGGCGGGTGCGACGATCACTTCCGTGCCGTTGGCTTCGAACGCTGCCTTGTCGCGCGCAGAAATGCCGGAATCGGTGATCAGCCGGGTGAAGTCATAGCCGTCCATGGTGGCAAAAGCCCGCACGCCAACTTTGGAGGAATCAGCCAGGACGTAGGACACCCTGGCGCGGGAAGCCAGCAAGGCGTTGACAGAGGCTTCCCCCTCCCCCGTGTTGGTGGGTCCCACTTCTGGGTCGATGCCGTTGACACCGATGAAGGCGATGTCCAGCACCACCTTCTGCATGATGATGTCCGTGTAAGGGCCCACGAGCTCGTACGACCGCGGGTTCAGGATGCCGCCGGTCACCATCACCTTGATGTTGGGCCGGACCGCCAGTTGGCCGGCAATGTTGATGGCATTCGTCACCACGGTGAGGGTGGGCTGGTTGGAGGGTGCGTTCAGGTCCTCGCGGGTGGCCAGGATCTGCGCAAGGGCGGTGCTGGTGGTGCCACCGCAGAGACCGATCACCGCACCCGGCCGGATCAAGGCAGAGGCACACTGCGCGATCTGTTCCTTGGCTTCGGCATGGTCGTCGCGGTTGTAACGTCCGGGCAGGTCGTATGCGAGGGCGCCGGTGGTGGCGCCGCCGCGGGTCCGCGTCAGCAGGCGTCGCTTGGCAAGGCTGTCCAGGTCGCGCCGGGCCGTGGCAGGGGAAACGTTGAGGGTGCTGACGATCTCGTCAACCTCCACCTGCCCGGTCTTGGCCAGCAGGTCAAGAATCGCCGTCAGCCGGTCGGTGCGCGTCATACAAGCGGGCCTTTCGATCCATCAGCCACCACTCCTGATGACGTTTCCTGATTATAACCCTAGGGAAACAATCAGGAACAATCAAAGCGGCGCCTGTGATTACCGTTCCCGGGTTCCGGCCCGCCACACAGCGTACGTCAGCGGCATCCCCGGCCGGTAAGCGAGATGCGTAGCAGACGGCGCGTTCAGCAGGTGCAGGTCGGCCCGGTGTCCGACGGCGATGGACCCCACGGCGCGTTCGCCGTCGGCATCCCGCCCGGCTTCCTTGTGCAACGCCAGCGCGCCGCCGTAGGTGGCGGCACGGACAGCCTCGTGCACGCTGAGGCGCATCTGGAGCACGGCCGTCGTCACGCAGAAAGCCATGGAACTGGTGTACGACGTGCCCGGGTTGCAATTGGATGCCAAGGCCACCTGCACACCGGCGTCGAGGAGTTCGCGGGCGGGGGCCAACGGCTGGCGGGTGGACAGGTCGCAGGCAGGAAGGCAGGTGGCAACAGTGCCCCGCTCCCCCGTCCCCACGGCAGGGTCCCAGCCCGACCAGGACGCTGCCAGCGCTTTCACATCCTGCGCTGCAAGGTAATTGACGTGGTCCACGCTGGCCGCGCCCAGCTCCACGGCGAGCTGCACACCGGGGCCTTCACCGAGCTGGTTGCCGTGCACGCGCAGCCCCAGCCCGGCGTCACGGCAGGCCACCAGCACACGGTGTGACTGCTCCGCGTTGAACGCGCCCTCCTCGCAGAAGACGTCAGCCCACTGGACGTACGGGCGGACCGCGGCGAGCATCGGCCCGCAGACCAGGTCCGTATAAGCCTCCGGATCCTGCCCGGCAGGCACCAGGTGCGCGCCGAGGTAGGTCACCTGGTCCGCGATGGTGGAGGCAATGCGCGCGCTCCGGGCCTCATGCTCAACGTCCAGTCCATAGCCGGTCTTGGTTTCCAGGTAAGTGGTGCCCTGGGATACGGCCTCGGCCACCCGCCCCATGGCCAGGCGGGTGAGGTCGAAATCGGACGTGGCACGCGTGGCGTTCATGGTGACGGCGATGCCGCCGGCGGCGTAGGCCTCCCCCGCCATCCGTGCCTCGAATTCTGCGGTGCGGTCCCCGGCAAACAGCAGGTGGCTGTGCGAGTCCACCCACCCCGGCAGCATGGCCCGGCCGCCGGCATCGACCGCGTCATCCGCGGCGGGAGCATCGGCCGCTGCCCCAATCCAGGAGATCCGTTCGCCCTCGACCACCACCGCCGCGTCCTTCAAGACCCGGTGTTCCAGGTCCTGCGTCATCAGCTCGGCGATGTTGGTGATCAGGGTGCTCATGGAATCATTCTTCAGCGTCGGATGGACCAGCGTGTGGCTGCCAGGGCCTGTGCTGTCCGGGATTCCGGACCGTCGGCAGCCCCATCGGCGGGGGCGGCACCGCCGGAAGAGTGCAGCGCGGCAAGAATCTGCCCCGCTGCCAACTCGGCCATCGCGGCAGAGGTCTGGAAGCCATAGCCGCCCTGCCCTGCCAGCCAGTAGAACCCGGCAGCCTCTGCGTCGAACCCGGCCACCGGCACCCCGTCCGCGGCTTCCGTGCGCAGGCCCGTCCATGCCCGTCGGATGCCGCTGATCCCCAGGCTGGTGAATGCATTGAGCTTTTCCACCAGGCGTTCCACATCGCCGGGACGCGGGCGCGCATCTTCGGGCCCGCTGGGCACAGTCTCCGAGGGAGAAATCAGCACGTCCTGCCCGTCCGGCCGGAAATAGAACGTGTTGTCCGCCGCTGCCACCATGGGGGTGGCGGCAGGCAAGGGATGGTCGACGGCGGCAATCGCCGCAGTGCGCCGGTACGGCTGGAGTCCCAGCTTCTCGACGCCGCTAAGCACCGCCAGTTCGTCCGCCCAGGCGCCTGCCGCATTGACCAGCACCCCGGCCTCAAAACCCTCTGCACCGGCACCCACCTGCCACCCGGAACCCAGCCGTTGTGCCGAATGAACGCGGGCACCGGTGATGATGTCGGCTCCGGCGGCGAGCGCCCGCTTGCGGTGGTCCTCCAGCAGCAGCGGCGCGTTGCAGCCAAAGGAGCCGGTATCCAGTCCGGCGGCTTCAAAGGTTCCCGGGACCAGCGCAGGGCACAGCTCAAGGGCACGGTCCACGGCAATGGACTGCATGTGCCCGCTGGCCTCCGCGGCGACATCCTCCGCAGAGCCCACCAGCATGAAACTGCGCTGCGTCAGGACGGGTTCGGGCGATTCTGCGTCGCGGGCTGCGAGCAACTCAAGGGTCCGGACGGTAAGCTCCTGCACCACGGGAGGCCCGTAGCTGGGGATCAGCTGGCGGGCGGAGCGGGAGGACGTGTGGTACGCCAGTTCCTGCTCCGCCTCCACCAGCGCAACGCTGCAGCGGCCGGCGAGGGCGGACGCCAGGGACAGGCCGGCGATGCCGCCGCCCACAATCAGGACATCGTAGTGTGCTGCCATTCGTCCATCCTGACAGAGTTCCTGCGAACTGAAACCCCGCCGTCGGGGAGTCCCGTCAGGCTGCTGCCTCGGCCCGGCTGGCGACGAAGGCACCTACGCACGCTTCGACGTCGTCCGCTGAGTGCGCAGCGGAGAGCTGCACCCGGATCCTGGCGGCACCGCGCGGAACCACCGGGAAACTGAAGGCAGTGACGAAGACGCCGTGCTGCAGCATCCGGTCCGCCACCTTGGCCGCCATGACGGCGTCGCCAAACATGACCGGGACAATGGCGTGCTCGCCGGGAAGCAGGTCGAAGCCCTCCTCGGTCATCCGGCGGCGGAACAGCCCGGCGTTTTCGAACAGGCGGCGGCGAAGGTCGGCCGAGTTCTGCACCAGGTCAAGCGCCTTGAGGGTCGCGGCAACAATGGCGGGAGCCAGGGAATTGGAGAACAGGTAGGGCCGCGCCTTCTGGCGCAGCATGGCCACGATCTCCCCGCGTCCGGAGACGTACCCGCCGGACGCTCCGCCCAGGGCCTTGCCGAAGGTGCCGGTGTAGATGTCCACCCGGTCGGAGACACCGGCGTGCTCGGGAGTCCCGGCCCCGGTGGCGCCCATGAAGCCCACTGCGTGGGAGTCGTCCACCATGACCATGGCGCCGTACTTTTCGGCGAGGTCGCAGATGGCCTCAAGCGGGGCCAGGTAGCCGTCCATGGAGAACACGCCGTCAGTGACGATCAGTGTCCGGCGGGCGTCCTGTGCCTCCTGCAGGCGCGCCTCGAGTTCGGCCATGTCCTGGTTGGCGTAGCGGTAGCGGCGGGCCTTGCAGAGGCGGATGCCGTCGATGATGGAGGCGTGGTTGAGCGCGTCGGAGATCACGGCGTCGTCCGGTCCCAGCAGGGACTCGAACACGCCGCCGTTGGCGTCGAAGCAGCTGGAGAACAGGATGGTGTCCTCGGTGCCCAGGAACGCGGAGACCTTGGCTTCCAGCTCCAGGTGCAGGTCCTGGGTGCCGCAGATGAACCGGACGCTGGCCATGCCGAAGCCGCGCTCATCCATGGCGGCCTTGGCGGTGCTGATGATGTCCGGGTGGTCAGCCAGGCCCAGGTAGTTGTTGGCGCAGAAATTGAGCACGTCGGCTCCGGGGCCGCCAATCTGCCCGGCGGTGATGTGGCTGGACTGGGGCGAGCTGATGCTGCGTTCGGTCTTGTACAGTCCCGCGGTGCGGATCCCGTCCAGTTCTTCGCGCAGCTGGTCCTTGAGGGAGGTGTACATGGGGTTCCTTACAGTCGGGTCCAGTCGAGGACAACTTTGCCGCCCACGCCGCTGCGGGCGATCTCGAAGCCTTTTTCCCATTCCGTGGCGGGCAGCGTGTCCGTCACCACGGCGGAGATACCGGCGTGCAGCACCGGGTTGGAGGAGAGCATGGCGCTCATGGCGTACCAGGTTTCGTACATTTCGCGGCCGTAGATGCCCTTGAGCGTGAGCATGTGGGTGACCACTTTGCCCCAGTCGATGGTGATCTCCTGGCTGGGCAGGCCCAGCATGGCGATCCGGCCGCCGTGGTTCATGTTGTCGATCATCTCAGGCAGGGCCGAGGGGTGGCCAGACATTTCCATTCCGACGTCGAAGCCTTCGCGCATGCCCAGCTCACGTTGGGCGTCGCGCACCCGGGTGGTGGAGACGTCGATGGCGAGATCGGCTCCGAGTTGCCGTGCCAGGTCCAGCCGCGGCCGGGACACGTCCGTGATGACGATCTTCCGCGCTCCGGCGTGGCGGGCCACGGCGATGGCCATGAGGCCGATGGGGCCTGCGCCGGTGATGAGCACGTCCTCGCCCACCAGCGGGAAGCTGAGTGCTGTGTGGACGGCATTTCCGAAGGGGTCGAAGATGGCACCGAGTTCGGGCGTGACGGAGGGATCATGGTGGACCCAGACATTGGTTTCGGGGATCACGACGTATTCGGCAAAGGCGCCATCGCGCTGGACTCCCACGCTGACCGTGTGGATGCACATCTGGCGGCGTCCGGCACGGCAGTTCCGGCAGATGCCGCAGACCACGTGGCCTTCGCCGGAGACCCTGTCCCCGACCTTGACCTCCCGGACGTCCTCGCCCACTTCAACCACTTCGCCGTAGAACTCGTGGCCGGCAATCAGGGGGGCTTCGATGATCCCCTGCGCCCAGGCGTCCCAGGACTGGATGTGCAGATCCGTGCCGCAGATTCCGGTGGTCATGACCCGGATCTTCACGTCAGCCGGGCCTGCTGCGGGTTCGGGCCGTTCGACGAGCTCGAATCCGGCGTGGGGGCCGGCTTTATACAGGGCCTTCATTGGCATCCTTACTGCTTGGCATTCAATCTGCGGGGTACGTCCCCATTGAAGCCCTGCCGATGCTTTAGCACAACAGGGATTTTCTCAATCGACGATGTAGCAGTCCTAATGATTAGAGTGGACGTATGGAGGTTCATCAGCTTGAAATCCTGCGGGAACTGGGCGCCCTGGGCAGTGTGAAGGCCGTGGCCGATACGCTCATGGTCACCCCGTCGGCAGTATCGCAGCAACTGGCGCACCTGCAGCGCACCGTGGAGGTGCCGCTGACGCGCAAGGAAGGCCGGAACCTGGTGCTCACGGAAGCCGGCCAGGTTCTCGCCGACGCGGGCGCCGCCGTCGTCAGTGCCATGGCCGACGCCCGGGGCGCGCTGGGCACGTACCACGGCTCGCCCGCCGGGAGGGTGACCGTCAGCGGGTTCCACAGCGCCGGGCAGGCCCTGTTCGCGCCTCTGGCCCGCATGCTGGACCGGCCGGAGCACCCGCGGATCGAGCTGTCCGACGAGGACGTCGCGCAACAGGACTTCCCGGCCCTCACCGCCCGGTACGACCTGGTGCTGGCGCACCGCATGGACCACAGTCCCCGCTGGCCGGCGGAACGGGTTGCGGTGATCCCGCTGGCGCATGAGCCGCTGGACGTGGCGCTGCCCGCCGGCCATCCCCTGGCCCAACAGGAGACGGTCACGGCGGACGACGTCGGTACAGAGGCCTGGGTGACCAGCCACCCCGGCTACTCCCCCGCCGATGTCCTGTCCGCCGTCGCCGCCGTCTCCAGCCGCGAGCCTAATATCGTGCACCGCATCAACGACTATTCCACCGTGGCGGCACTCGTGGCTGCCGGCGGTGTGGTGGGGCTGCTCCCCAGGTACACGGCGGGCCCGGTCCTGAACCCGGACATCGTGCTGCGACCCCTGGAGGGGATCAGCACCCGCCGCAGGATCGACCTGCTGGCCCGGCCGGAGAACCTCAAGCGCCGCTCCGTGGTGATGGTCTGCGAGGCGCTGGAGGACATCATGGCGGGGCTGGTGAAACAGGGCTGAGCCGGCCGGCGTACTGGAGGCTACGAGTCCTGGCCGTCCTGGTGGTTGCCCTTGCCCATCTTGTGTCCAAGTCCTTGACCGTTACCCGGGACATGGCCCGGCCCGCGTCCCAACCCACGCCCCAGCCCCAGTCCGGGCCCGTCACCGGCGCCCTTCACGATCCGCGTGGCCGTGGCTTTGTCCCCGTCCTTGACGCCGGCGATGCGCACGGTGTCCCCGGCGGCGATGTCCGCGATGGTCCCCTCCTTCGGCTTAAGCCGCTTGCCGTCGTCGGACTTTCCACCGGGGCTGGGCGTCGCTTCCGGGCTTGGCGTTGCACCTGGATTGGCGGCCGGAGGAATCGTGGTCACCTTCGTGTCGCCATTGACGGTGTAGGTCTGGGAGAAGCCGTCCCCGCTCTTGACGGTGATGGCGGTATCGCTGACCGACTCCACGGTCCCGTTCTGTTCCAGGACCGTCTGGTAGGTTCCGTCGGGCTTCCTGGCGACGCCTTCGCCGTGCAGGAGTTGCCCGCGCTCGGCCTTGCCGGGCTTATGTGGCCCCGGGGCGTTGCCTGAGTTGCCGGGCGCTGATTGTGATGATGGTGAGGGCGACGGCGTGGGTGCGGGCGTCCCGGTTGCCGACCAGGCGAGGGCGGCCCCTGTCCCGGTAAGTGCCACGGCCACGGCACCGCCCAGTACCGCCTTGCGCATCCTCATAGGTTCCCGGACCACCATGGTTGTTCCTCCCGCACGCAGCCAGGGCACCGGCGCCCTGTGGGCTCCAGTGTAAGTCCGCCGCAGGCGCCCAACCACGGGTAGTTTCACTGAGCGCCGCCTGAGTACTTAACGCGGAACTGGGTAGCACCAGGTGTCGTTATGAGGGTTCAAAACGACACCTGGCGCTACCCAGTTGGGTCCTGCAGGGGTGTACTAGACGGTGACGCCCAGCTTCTCCAGGATCAGTTCCTTCACGCGGCCGGCGTCGGCCTGTCCACGGGTAGCCTTCATGACCCCGCCCACGATCGCGCCGATGGCCTGCACCTTGCCGCCACGGATCTTGTCCGCGACGCCGGGCTGCGCGGCGAGTGCGGCGTCGATGGCTTCCAGGAGGGGCCCGTCGTCGGATACGACGGCGAGGCCGCGCTTCTCCACGATCTCCTCCGGGGTGCCCTCACCGGCGAGCACGGCGTCCAGCACCTGGGAGGCCATCTTGTTGTTGATCTTGCCCGCCTCAACCATGCGGCTCAGCTCCACCACCGTGGCAGCCTCGACGCCCAGCTGGCCGGGATCGACGTCGGCAGCCTTGGCGCGGCCCACGATCTCACCCATCCACCACTTGCGGGCCACGGATGCGGTGGCGCCGGCGGCAATGGTTTCCTCTATCTCGTCCAGGACGCCGGCGTTGACCACGTCGCGGAATTCGAGGTCGGAGTAGCCCCAGTCGGCCTTGAGGCGCTTGCGGCGCTCGGCCGGCGGCTCGGGCAGGGTGGCGCGCAGTTCCTCCACCCATTCCCGGGAGGCCACCACGGGAACCAGGTCCGGTTCCGGGAAGTAGCGGTAGTCGTCCGCGTCGGACTTGGCGCGGCCGGACGTGGTGGTGCGGGTGTCCTCGTGCCAGTGGCGGGTCTCCTGGATCACCGGTTCACCCGAGTCCAGGACAGCGGCGTGGCGCTGGATCTCGTAGCGGACGGCGTGCTCCACCGCGCGGAGCGAGTTCACGTTCTTCGTCTCGGAACGGATGCCGAACCGCTCACGGCCGTGCGGGCGGAGCGAAACGTTCGCGTCGCAGCGGACGTTGCCCCGTTCCATCTTCGCGTCGGACACGCCCAGGTTCTTCACGATCTCCCGGACGGCCGCCACGTAGGCCTTGGCCAGTTCCGGTGCACGGGACCCGGCGCCCTCGATGGGCTTGGTGACGATTTCCACCAGCGGAACACCGGCACGGTTGTAGTCCACCAGCGAGAAGTCGGCGCCCTGGATCCGGCCGGTGGCGCCGCCCATGTGGGTCAGCTTCCCGGCGTCCTCCTCCATGTGCGCGCGCTCGATCTCCACGCGGAACACGGTGCCGTCCTCGAGCTCGACGTCCAGGTAGCCGTCGTAGGCGATGGGCTCGTCGTACTGGGACGTCTGGAAGTTCTTGGGGGTGTCCGGGTAGAAGTACTGCTTCCGGGCGAAGCGGCAGGATTCGGCGATCTTGCAGTTCAGCGCCAGGCCGATCTTGATGGAGGACTCGATGGCCGTCTTGTTCACCACGGGCAGGACGCCGGGCATACCCAGGTCCACCTCGTTGACGTTGGTGTTGGGCTCGTCGCCGAAGACGTTGGGGGCGGAGGAGAACATCTTGGTCTTGGTGTTCAGCTCCACGTGGACCTCGAACCCCAGGACGGGATCGTACTTCTCCATGGCCTCTTCGAAGCTCAGGATGTCATCAGTGCTCATTATTTTGCCTCCTGGGTTTCGAGGGTTCCGGCAACGGCAAGGTCGGGAGCCTGGGCCAGCAGCGGGCCGCCCCACTTGGCTTCGAGCAGCGATTCAAGGACCGCACCCACCCGGTACAGGCGGGCGTCCTCGCGGGCCGGGGCCAGCAACTGGATACCGACAGGCAGCCCGTCCTCGTCCGCCAGGCCGCCAGGCAGCGACAGGCCGGGGACGCCGGCAAGGTTGGCCGGGATGGTGGCGACGTCGTTGAGGTACATGGCCAGCGGATCGTCCAGTTTTTCGCCGAGCGGGAACGCCGTGGTGGGGGCGGTGGGCGAGATCAGGACGTCAGCCTGCGCAAAGGCGGCCTCGAAGTCCCGCTGCACCAGCGTGCGGACCTTCTGGGCCGAGCCGTAGTAGGCGTCGTAGTAACCGGCGGACAAGGCGTAGGTGCCCAGGATGATGCGGCGCTTGACTTCGTCGCCGAAGCCGGCGGCGCGGGTGGCACCCATCACGCGTTCGATGGTCATGGGGCCATCTTCGGGGAGGACGCGCAGGCCGTACCGGACGCCGTCGAACTTGGCCAGGTTGGATGAGGCCTCGGACGGCATGATCAGGTAGTAGGCGCCCAGGGCGTACTGGAAGTTGGGGCAGGAGACCTCAACGATCTCCGCGCCGGCTTCCTTGAGCAGCTCCAGGGCGTCGTTGAAACGGTTTTCGACGCCGGCCTGGTAGCCCTCGCCGTGCAGTTCCTTGATGATGCCGATCCGCAGGCCCTCGACGTTGCCGGTCTTCGCGGCGGCAACGAGGTCCGCCAGGGGTTCGGGCAGCGAGGTGGAGTCGCGGGGATCGTGGCCGCCGATGACCTGGTGCAGGAGCGCGGAGTCCAGCACGGTGCGGGTGACGGGGCCGATCTGGTCCAGGGAGGACGCCATGGCGATGGCGCCGTAGCGGGAGACGCTGCCGTAGGTGGGCTTCACACCAACGGTTCCGGTGACGGCGCCGGGCTGGCGGATGGAGCCGCCGGTGTCCGTGCCCAGGGCCAGGGGCGCCTCGAAGGCGGCGACGGCGGCAGCGGAGCCACCACCCGAGCCGCCGGGGATCCGGTCCAGGTCCCAGGGGTTGCGGGTGGGGCCGTAGGCGGAGTGCTCCGTGGAGGAGCCCATGGCGAACTCGTCCAGGTTGGTCTTGCCCAGGATGGGCATCTTTGCGGCGCGAAGGCGTTCGACGACGGTGGCGTCGTACGGGCTGTGCCAGCCTTCGAGGATCTTCGAGCCGGCGGTGGTGGGCTGGCCGATGGTGACGATCAGGTCCTTGACGGCGATGGGGACGCCGGCCAGGTAGTGCAGTGCTTCTGCTTCCGCTCCGCCGGCGGCGCGGATGGCGTCCACCTCGGCGGCGACGGCGAGCGCTTCTTCCGCGTTGACGTGCAGGAAGGCGTTGACTTTCCCGTCGACGGCGGCAATGCGGTCCAGGTGGGCCTGGGTGGCTTCGACGGCGGTGACTTCGCCGGCGCGCAGCTTCTCGGCAAGCTGTGCGGCGGACAGCCGGATCAGGGTGCCGGCGCTGGTGTTCTTTTCAGTCATGTCTATGCCTCATCCAGGATGGCCGGAACCTTGAAACGGTTTTCGTCGGAGTCCGGGGCGCCGGAGAGAGCCTGTTCCGCGGTGAAGGTGTGTCCCACAACGTCCTCACGGAACACGTTGGTCAGCGGGATGGGGTGCGAGGTGGCCGGGACGTCGTCCCCCGCGGCCTCGCTGACGGACTTGACCGAATCCACGATGACGGCGAGCTCGCCGGCCATCCTGTCCAGCTCTTCTGCACTCATCTCGATGTGAGCGAGCCGCGCGAGATGCGCCACGTCGTCACGGTTGATCGCAGCCATGGATCTCCCCTGCAAAGTTCGAATTGTTTTCCGATCCAGTCTAGTGCGGAAACGCAGATGCCCGTCTGACATCCCCCAGCGGGCGTCAGACGGGCACCTTCGATACCCGGCCTGCCTCGGGGACAGGAGCACGGGCAGCTATAGACTAGCCGATTCCAATGGCTCCGGTAAGCATGCCGACTCCGAGCATTACCAGGGAGATGACGGCGGTGCGCCACAGGACCTTTTTGTGGTGGTCGCCCAGGTCCACCTTGGCCAGCGAGACCAGCAGCAGGATGGCCGGAACCAGCGGGCTCTGCAGGTGGAACGGCTGGCCGGTGATGGAGGCACGGGCCATGTCAGCGGCGCCGACACCGTAGTGGGCAGCGGTTTCGCTGAGGACGGGCAGGACGCCGAAGTAGAACGCGTCGTTGCTCATGAAGAACGTCATGGGAATGCTGAGCACACCGGTGATGACCGCCATGAACGGGCCCATGGAGGTGGGGATGATCTGGACCAGCCACGCGGACATTGCTTCCACCATGCCGGTGCCCTTGAGGACGCCGGTGAGGACGGCGGCGGCCATGACCATGCTGACCACGGCGACGATGGACGGTGCGTGCGCAATCAGCTGGGCGCCCTGGTCCTTGACCTTGGGGAAGTTGACCAGCAGGGCGATTGCGGCGCCCACCATGAACACGAACGGCAGCGGGATGACGTTGGCGACGAGCACCACCATGACGGCGACGGTCAGGGCCAGGTTGAACCAGAACAGCTTGGGGCGCAGGGTGCTGCGGTTGGGGTCGAGCGCGGTGTCCGCCATGGCGGAGTCGTGCTCGTCCACCAGGGTTTCGGTGCGGTCCAGGACCGCCACCGAACCACCGGCGGGGGCTGCTCCGCCGGGGTTGCCGCCCTTGCGGCGGCCACTTCCAAAAGCGCCGGTTCCGGAAGCGCCGGTTCCGGAAGCGCCGGTTCCGGAAGCGCCGGTGCCTGAGGCACCTGTGGAGGTGCCGCCGTCGAACTCTTCCGCAGTGTCCGGCACGCCCCAGATCTCGGGGGCCGTGGCGCGGAGGCGGTTGCGTTCCTGCAGGCCGAGCAGCCAGGAGAAGGCGAAGACGACCACCAGGCCGGCCACGAGGGACGGGATCATGGGGACGAAGACGTCGTTGACGTCGATCTTCAGGGCGGTGGCGGCGCGGGCCGTGGGGCCGCCCCAGGGCAGGATGTTCATGGTGCCGTTGGCCAGGCCGGCCACGCAGGTGAGGACCACGGGGCTCATCTTGAGGCGCAGGTAGACCGGCAGCATCGCGGCGGTGGTGAGGATGAAGGTGGTGGACCCGTCGCCGTCCAGGGACACGGCGGCGGCCAGGATGGCGGTGCCCAGGACCACCTTGGCGGGGTCGTTGCCCAGCTTGCGGAGGATGAACTTCACCAGCGGGTCAAAGAGCCCGACGTCGATCATCAGGCCGAAGTAGATGATGGCGAACATCAGCAGGGCCGCGGTGGAGGTCATGGACTTCATGGAGTCCATCACCATGTCGCCGATGCCCAGGCCGGCACCGGCGAACAGGCCGAAAACAGTAGGGACAATGATCAACGCCAGCACTGGCGTCAACTTCTTCGTCATGATCAGCACCATGAATACCGCGATCATGGCGAATCCAAGTATTACCAGCACAGCCGGCTCCTTCTTGTGAACAGCGGCACAGCGGTGTGACGCGTGCTACAGACTGTAGGGTGGCGGGCGTCACGGCAGTGCCTTTGGCTCAATTGATTGGCATACTGCTTATTGGGAGCATTTTGCTCATTGTGCTCACGGCGCTTAGGCGCCGAAACCCTGGCCCGCCGCCACCCGTCAAGGAGGATGAATGCAGCGTTCCGCGCCCCGGCAGCCGCTGCGGTTTTCCACCCAGACGCTGTTGCTGCAGCTGGCCGTGGTGCTGCTGGTGGTGCTGCTGAGCACCTCCGTGCACGCGTGGCTGACGTATGACCGGGTGGGCAGCGATGCGGAGAACCAGGCACTGACGCTGGCCCGGACCGTTGCCTCCGACCCCGAGGTCCGCGCCGATGTGCTGGCCATCAGCGGACAGCCCGGCACTCCCCCGGCGGCAGAGCTCCTGGCCGGGCCGCTGCAGGCATCCGCCGAGGCGGCGCGGACCAGGACCGGCGCCCTGTTCGTGGTCATCACGGACGAAACGGGCATCCGGCTGGCCCACCCGGATCCGCAACGGCTCGGTGAGAAGGTCAGCACGGACCCCTCCGAGGCGTTGTCCGGGCAGGAGGTCACCACCCGCAACACCGGAACACTCGGCCCGTCCGCCGGCGCGAAAGTTCCGGTCTACGCACCCGGCACCGGCGCGGTGGTGGGCGAGGTGAGCGTGGGTTACTCCATGGAAACCGTGGCCCAGAGCGTGGCCCGGGACATCGGGCCCGTGGCACTGACCGCCGCGGGCGCACTCCTGGCTGGGGTTTTGGGCTCCTTCCTGCTGCGCCGGCGCCTGCAGCGCCTCACCCTGGGCCTGGAACCGGAAGAAATCAGCACGCTGGTCCATGACCAGGTGGCGGTGCTGCAGGGCGTGGACGACGGCGTGATCGGCGTCAGTGCCGACGGCCGGGTCAGCGTCTTCAATGCCGCAGCGCAGCGGCTGCTGGGACTGCCGGACCTGTCGGGATCCCGCTGGGAGGACGCGCCCGTCCCGGAACAGCTGAAGTCCCTCACGCGCCCCGGGACCGGGGTTGCGGGCCCGGCGGTTGCCACCGGCGGATCAAACCAGGATGCCCTCGAGCTGGTGGCCGGCGGCCGGGTGCTGGTGGTGAATGCGCGCAAAGCCCTGCACCGCCGGGAGGACCTGGGCTGGGTGGTCATGCTGCGTGACCGGACGGAACTGCAGGAGCTTACGCGGCAACTCGACGCCGTGGGCACCATGTCCACCGCGCTGCGCGCCCAGCGGCACGAGTTCGCCAACCAGCTGCACACCCTTGCCGGCTTCCTGGGCATAGGCCAGCACCAGGAGGCGCGCGACTACCTTGCCGGCCTCGCCGCTACCGGCCCGCTGAAGTTCCCGGTGGACCAGGCCGAGCTGCTGCAGGACCCGTACCTGCAGGCCTTCGTGGGCGCCAAGGGCGTGGAGGCCGACGAGCGGGGCGTCGCACTGCGCATCGGGCCGGAGACCCTGGTCCGCGGGCAGGTGACGGAGGCCCAGGACGTGACCACGGTGCTGGGGAACCTGCTCGACAACGCCGTGAACGCCGCCGTGGCGGGCTCGTCCGCGGACCGCTGGGTTGAGCTGGAGGTGCTGGATGAGCCGGACGATGACGGCGGCACGCTTCACGTCGTGGTGGCGGACTCCGGTGACGGGCTGGCAGAAGGCACAGACACGGACGCCGTGTTTGCCGAAGGTTTCACCACCGCTTCCGGCCCGGTCCGCGCCGGCGGCGGCCAGGGCTTCGGACTGGCGCTGGCCCGCCAGCTGGCACGGCGCCGGGGCGGCGATGTGAAGGTGCTCGACCGCGGAGCCAGGGGCGGCCCGGGGGCCGTGTTCATGGCCACCCTTCCGCACACGACGGCAGGGAGCCCTGCCGCAAAGACCACGGGGGAAGCCGGAAAGGAAAAGAATGGCTGACGATTTTCGGGTCCTGATCGTGGACGACGACTTCCACGTGGCCAAGCTGCACGCCGCGTACGTGGATTCGGTGGCGGGGTTCCTGGCGCTGGCGCCCGTCGGAACGGCGTCGCTGGCCCTGCAGGCGATCCACAGCCTGCGGCCGGACCTGGTGCTGCTGGACGTGTACCTTCCGGACGCCTCCGGCCTGGACCTGCTGCAGCAGCTGGATGTGGACACGATCATCCTCAGCGCCGCGTCTGATCCCGCGTCGGTCCGGGTCGCGTTCCGCCGCGGCGCACTGGGATACCTACTCAAGCCCTTCACGGCGGAGTCACTGTCCCAGCAGCTGCGTTCCTATGCCCGGTACCGGCGCCTCCTGGGCCAGCCCGGGGCACTGGACCAGGACGCCGTGGAGCGCGCCAAACGCGCGCTGATTCCGGGGGACGTCACGCCGTCGTCGAAACCACGCTCCGCGACGGAGGCCGCGGTACTGGAATCGCTGGCCCCCGGCGAGCAGTACTCTGCCGCCGAGGTGGCCGCCCGGGTGGGCGTTTCCCGCGCCACCGCCCAGCGGTACCTGTCCTCGCTGGCGGACGACGGCGCAGTGGACATCCAGCTCCGCTACGGCACCACCGGCAGGCCCGAGCACCGCTACGGCCTGCCGGCACGGTAGGGCCGGAAACTTACTCGCTCTTCTGCGCGACCAGTTCGATCTCGACGAGCATCTTCGGGTCCAGGAACGGGAGCACGTGGACCAGGGAGAGGGTGGGACGGATCTCGCCGAACACCTCGCCGTGGGCCCGGCCGGCCTCTTCCCACTTGCTGATGTCCGTCAGGTACAGCTTGGACTGCACCACGTCCCCGTAGCCGAAGCCGGCCTCAGCCAGGACCTTGCCGAGTTTCTGCAGGATGTACTGGGTCTGGGTGTAGAAGTCATCCCCCACGATTCCGTCGTCACCGCTGGCTGCGGTGGCAGAGATGTAGAGGGTGTTGTCCACCTGGACGGCGCGGGAATAGCCGAGGGTCTGTTCCCAGACGGATCCGCTGCCGAAGGTTTTGCGCATGGGTGGGCCTTTCAAAGCTGGAATGGGTCGCCACCACTGTAGGGCTGCTACAGGTCGCGCCGGTAAACCAGCAGTTTTATGTCGGTTCCGGGGACCAGCCAGTCCCGCTCAGGCACCCGCTGGAAGCCGGTCTTGCGGTACAGCCCGTGCGCGCTTTCCCAGGTTTGACCGGTGGTGAGGGCCACCGCACGGATGCCGGGAAGGGTCCTGGCATGGCCGATGATGGCGTCCACCATGGCTTTGCCGGCGCCGCTGCGCTGCACGGCAGGGTCCACCACCAGCATCCGGAATTCCAGCTCATCCTGCAGGGCAATGTCCGCGTACGGCTCCCCCGCCAGTGCCAGCGTGACGGAACCGATGACAGCTCCGTCCCGCTCCGCCACCCAGATGGTGGCCTGCTCCGCGCGCTCTGCCACATCCATGATCTTCACCATGTAGGGGTGCGCGGCGTCGTCGAAGTAGCCTGCCGAAAGATACGAAGCTCCGGTGATGCGGGCAATGGCGGCGAAGTCGGCCTCGACGGCGGGACGGATAGTTATCTGCGGCTGCACCCGTCAATGCTAGTGGCGGGCCGGGGCGCCGTACGGCAGGAAGGCACTTTCCGTGACAGAACTATCAGAACGGGCGGCCCCGCTCTTTCGATGAGGCCGGTTCCCATGCCGACTCAGAGCGGAAACTTGCCGGACAGCTCCAGGCTGGCGGCACAGGTCCAGGCGTCCAGGCGTTCGCCATCGGTGGGGCCGCCGTCGAGGGGGCTCGTCAGGCGCGGCCTGCGCACCCAGCAGCCGGCCTCCTCCGCGATCAGGGCGCCGGCTGAAAAGTCATGCTCATTCAGACCCCGCTCGCCGTAGGCATCGTGGGTTCCGTCCGCCACCATGCACAGGTCCAGGGCGGCGGAACCAAGCCGGCGGACATCGGCAAAGCCATCCATCAAAGTACCGAAGGCGGCCGCCTGCTGGGCGCGGACATCGGGCTCGTAGCTGAACCCGGTGGCCAGGATCTGCCCGGCGCGGCCCGGAACCGGTCCGTCCAGCCTGGTGACAATGCCGCGTTCGTCCAGCCACGCACCCTGGCCGCGGGCAGCGTAGTACACCCGCCCCAAGGCAGGGGCGTTGACGACGCCGGCCAGCCAGACGCCGTCGGCATCGGCAACCGCCACGGAGGTGGCGTAGTAGACGATGTTGCGGATGAAGTTGGTGGTGCCGTCCAGGGGGTCGATGGACCAGCGGTAACCGGTGGGGTCGGCGGCCCGGGTGGTTCCCTGTTCCTCGCCGGTGATGCTGTCGCCCGGGCGGGCAGCGGTGATGACGCGGCGTACGGCGTTTTCCGCGGCCAGGTCGAAGGCCGTGACCCAGTCCCCGGCGGCTCCCTTGTTGCTCGCGTCCAGGGCGTTGCCGTCACGGCCGGACAGGACTTTTGCGCCTGCCGCGGCGGCCTGTTTGGCTACCTCCAGCAATTCCGTTGCGGACGTCATGCGTTCTCCTCCACGGTGCTGTCCTGTACTGTGTCCTCCCCTGCAGAGGCAGGTACGGTCGCCTCTTCGTTGCCCCCGTCATCCCCGCCCGGTTCCACGGCATCTCTTGCCGCGGCATCCCCCACGGCCGCCGGGCCGCCGTCGAGCAGTTGCCGGAACCCGTCCTCGTCCAGGACGCGGACGCCCAGCTGCTCTGCCTTGTCCAGCTTGCTGCCGGCACTTTCGCCGGCCACCACGTAACTGGTGTTCTTGGAAACGGAGCCGGCCGCCTTGCCGCCGCGGAGCAGGATGGCTTCCTTGGCTTCGTCGCGGCTGAAGTTGGGCAGGGAGCCCGTGACCACCACGGTCAGTCCCTCAAGGGTGCGCGGCATGGACTCGTCGCGTTCGTCCTCCATGCGGACCCCGGCGGCGCCCCAGCGGTCGATGATCTCGACGTGCCAGTCCTCGGCGAACCATTCCTTCAGTGCGGCGGCAATTGTGGGGCCAACGCCGTCCACATGCGCAAGTTCTTCCTCGGACGCGGCGCGGATGCGGTCCATGCTGCCGAACGCCTGCGCCAGGGCCCGGGATGCGCGGGGACCGACGTGGCGGATGGACAGGGCCACCAGGACGCGCCACAGCGGCTGGGTCTTGGCCTTTTCAAGTTCCTTGAACAGTTTCTGGGTGGTGGCGGTGGGCTTGGACGGCGACTTGGCCGTGCCCTTGCTGAAGAAGTACGGCACCAGCTCGTATTCGCCGGTGGGAACGCCTTTACTCTTCTTTTCACGCCGGATCCGGACACCGGCCAGGTCCTCGGGGGTGAGGTCGAACAAGCGGGCTTCGGAGGTCAGCGGAGGGGTGTCCGGTTCGGCAGGCTGGGTCAGTGCGATGGCCGCCTCCCAGCCCAGGGCCTCGATATCGAAGGCACCCCGGCCGGCTACGTGGAACACGCGCTCCCGGAGCTGGGACGGGCAGGACCTCGCGTTGGGGCAGCGGACATCCACGTCCCCCTCCTTCGCAGGTGCCAACGGGGTACCGCAGGATGGGCACTCGGTGGGCATCACGAAGTCGCGTACCGGCGGGTCCTGCTGGTCCCGGAGGTTCAGGACCGGGCCCACGATTTCGGGGATGACGTCCCCCGCCTTCCGCAGGATGACGATGTCGCCGATCTTGACGCCCTTGGCCTTGACCACGTCCTGGTTGTGCAGGGTGGCCATTTCCACGGTGGATCCGGCAACCTTGACCGGCTCCATCACACCGTAGGGCGTGACGCGGCCGGTGCGGCCCACGTTGACCTGGATATCCAGCAGCTTGGTGTGGACTTCCTCCGGTGGGTACTTGTACGCCACGGCCCAGCGGGGAACACGGGTGGTGTTGCCCAGGGCGCGCTGGGTGGCGAAATCATCGACTTTGATGACGATGCCGTCGATTTCGTGAAGCAGCTTGTGGCGCTGGTCCCCGTACCGCTTGATGAATCCGAGGACGTCGTCCCGGGCTTCCAGCACCTCGAAGTACGGGCTCACCGGCAGGCCCCACTCCTTCAGCAGGCCGTAGGTCTCCGACTGGCTGCCGGCGGCAAGGCCCTCCCGGGCGCCGATGCCGTGGACAAACATTTTCAGTGGCCGCTTGGCCGTCTCCGCCGGATCCTTTTGCCGCAGCGAGCCGGCGGCGGCGTTTCGGGGATTGGCCAGCGGCGCCTTCCCGGCTTCGATCAGGGCCTCATTGAACTCGGCGAAGGCCTTGGACGGGATGAAGACCTCGCCGCGCACTTCCATTTCGGCGGGGAAACCGCTGCCACGCAGTTCCTGCGGGATTTCCTTGATGGTGAGCAGGTTGTGGGTAATGTCCTCACCTGTGGTGCCGTCGCCGCGGGTGGCAGCCCGCACCAGTTTGCCGTCGCGGTACAGGAGGTTGACCGCCAGGCCATCGATTTTCAGTTCGGTCAGCCACGCCGCCTTTGCTCCGCCGTCCCCGATTTTTTCGATGCCGGCCTCGGCCCGGTTCAGCCATGCCTCAAGCTCCTCCAGGGAGAAGACATCCTCGAGGCTGTACATCCGCTGCAGGTGTTGCACCGGAGCAAACGCGGCGGACACCTCGCCGCCCACTTCCTGGGTGGGTGAATCGTTGGCCACCAGTTCCGGGTGCAGCGCCTCGATCTCCTCGAGGCGGCGGAAGAGGGAATCGAACTCGGCGTCCGATACCAGCGGCGCGTCCTCCTGGTAGTACGCAAACCGGTACTTCCGGACCAGGTCCGCGAGGTTGTCATATTCCTCGCGGATGGCCTCGGTGGGAATCGCTTCGGGCTCGTGCGGTGCCGTGGTCCGGGCGGCGGTCTGTTCTGCGGGTCCTGGTCCTGTGCTCACAGACCTATCTTGCCTTACACCTCCGACAGCCACCGGGCACGGCGGCGTGGCAGGCACCCAGGCTCAGTGCGACCGGAGCCGGTTGCGGTTCCGGTTCCACCAGGCGAAAGCTCCGGCGGACGCACCCACCAGCAGTGTTCCGATCGCGATCGGCCCCGGTGCCGGCCCGTCCGGGCCCCCGCCCCCGGCGGGAGCAACGGCGGCCAACTTGGTGGGCGCAGTGGTCCGGGTCACGGGACTGTTCCAGTCCTGTCCACTGGAGGGGCCGGTGGGCGGGCGGTAGCCGGCAGTCGCTGAGGGGGTTTCGGGGGCGGAATCGTCGGGGACCGGTGCCACCGGCACGGGATCCTTTGATTTGCGTGGGCGCCCGGTTGGGCCGGCGTCGGGGCTGCTGGCAAGGATGGGAATGCACAGCAATCCGCAGTCGGCTGGCGCCAGGGTGTCCGACGCCGGAGCGGGCGTGGGGTCGGCAGTGGCAGCAAGTGCCGGGCCTGTTGGGAAGAAGCCAAAGGCCAGGGCCAGGACAGCTGCGGAAGCCGTCGTCGTAACAGCGTGGCGGACCGGGGCGGACGGGGTCATTGCTACCTTTCGATGCGCGCAGCCCCCCCACCACGGCTTTCTGGTGTCCCCGGTAGTCTTCTACAGCGCCGGGCGGGGCCGCAAATCCGCCGCAGCAGCGGCCCCGCCTTTTTCGGGCCTGCTCAGTCCCGGTTTTCCGGTGGAAGCGCCACCTGGATTTTCCGCGCTTTGCCGCGTCCCACCACGTACCCGCGGCCCGGGATGAAGTCCGGACTCACCCGGCCCAGCGAGGTATTGAGCAGGCTGTCGCCTTCGATGTCCCCCGGGTTGAGGAGCAGGCCCCGCCGCCCGGATTTGAACGGCTGGGCAAGCTGCCAGGCACTGGACCAGGTGGAGGATTCGGACTCGCCCACCACCCATTGGTCCGCCTTCAGCGACGCGGTCACCAGCTGCGCCATGCCGGATTCAGCGATGGTGTCGGTGAATTCCGTCAGGCCCTCGATGAAGAAGGCCACCGCTCCCGGATTCCCGGTGGAGTGCTCCACCAGGTCCTCCACCACCTCGGCGAGGTCGTCCGGTCCCACCACCGAGCGGTTCCAGATGGGAAGGGAGGCGACGGCGGACCGGCGCGACCCGAGGTAGATCAGCTCCGTGGCGGGGTTGGACCGGCGCAGTGCGTAGGCCAGGGTCACCAGGGCCACGGTCCGTCCGGCACCCGGCGGGCCTGCCAGCAGCAGCGGGCCCCGCGCCATGACCTCCGCGGGCTGCAGGGACTCGTCGTCCACGCCGATCACCGGCAGGTCCGGGCTGCCGGCGGGCAGGACATCCAGGTCCACCTGCTCAGGCAGCCGTTCGATGCCCGGCGCGGTGTCCAGGCCCTGGCGCAGCATGGCTTCGCTGAGCTTATGGACTTCCCGGGCCTGCAGGGCCAGGTTGGAGTTGCCACCCAGGACGGCGAGCTGCACCTCAAGTCCGTCCAGCAGCCCGCGGCCCGGGGGCGACGTGGCGGTGAGCACATCCCTGGGGACGTCCATCGAGATGTAGTCGTCTTCATTGGAGAGCCGCAGCACCAGCCGGCGCTGGATGGAGGCGAGCAGCGACGCGGGGACGGCGTTGGGCCGGTCCCCCGTCACCACCAGGTGGATGCCCAGGGTGCGGCCGTCGGTGGCGAGCTGCAGGAAGATGTCCCAGAGCCCGGAAAGCTTGCTGTGCTCATATGCCTCCCGGAACGCGGACATGCCGTCCACCAGCACGAAGATCCGCTTCTCGTCCGGCCGGTTGGCCAGCTTCCGGTACTCCACGATGGTGGACGCCCGCACCTCTGCGAACTGTGCGGACCGCAGCTCGGCGATGTCCCGCAGGAGGCGCAGCAGGCGCCCAACGCGTTCCACGTCGTCGCCGTTGATGATCTCGCCCACGTGCGGAAGCTCCTCCAGCATCCGCAGCCCCGAAGAACCGCAATCGATGCCGTACACGTGGACAGGGCCGCCGCGCGGGGTGACCGCGGCGGCAATGGCAATGCCGCGCAGGGCTGCGGACTTGCCGGAACCGCCCGTTCCGTAAATGGCCATGTTGCCGTCCCGGTCCGGTTCGTAAAACACGGTGGGCTGGTCCTGGTGCACGGGATCGTCGGCAACGCCCAGGAGCAGCTGTTCGTCGGTTCGCGGGTTGGGCAGCTTCGAGAAATCGTAGGTCTTGGCCAGTTCATCCAGCCATGGCTTGCGCGGCGGCTGGATGGCCAGGGTGTCCGCGGCGTGCACGATGGTGGAAGTCATCCGGGCAATGTCGTTGGGGCCGGCCGGTTCCTGGGCAACGGGCTTGTCAGGGGCGGGCGCTTCCCAGCTGGGACCCGAACCGAAAGCCATTTCCACGATGTCGATCTGGGGCCGCTGCGGCTTGTCGGTGGTCCAGCCGCCGGCGTAGCCGGTCTGGAACCCCTGGATGCGGCCGGGCCCCGTCTTGGCGGCACCGCGGCCCGGAATGGCGGGGTCGAAGTAGGCGGCGTCCGGGACGCCCAGGATGTCCGTGGCATCGTCCTCATCGGCCATGCGCAACGCAACCCGGAGGTTGGTGTTGGCGCGGAGATTGTCCTTGATGACGCCGGCGGGCCGCTGGGTGGCCAGGATCAGGTGCAGGCCCAGGGAGCGGCCACGGGCGGCCACATCCACCACCCCGTCCACGAACTCGGGAACATCGTTGGCCAGGGCGGCGAACTCGTCCACGATGATGATCAGGTACGGCGGGGCCTCCGGGTCTGCCTCGCGCTGCAGGGCCAGCAGGTCCTTGGCCTTCTTCCGGTTCAGCAGCTGCTCACGGTAATGCAGCTCCGCGCGCAGGGACGTCAGGGCACGGCGCACCAGGTGCGGGGACAGGTCGGTGACCAGCCCGACGGTGTGCGGCAGGTTGATGCAGTCCGCGAATGCGGCGCCGCCCTTGTAATCCACGAACAGGAAGCTGACCCTGTCCGGGCTGTACGCCGCGGCCATGCCCATGACCCAGGACTGCAGGAACTCGGACTTGCCCGCGCCGGTGGTGCCGCCGACCAACGCGTGCGGGCCCTCGTTCTTCAGGTCCAGGTACAGCGGCTCGATGCCCTTGGACCCCACCAGGGCCCGGAGCGTGCCGTTGTCCTTGCGGTTCGCCACCGCGGTGGCGTGCACGGAGTTGTTTTCCGTCCAGCGCTCGGCCACGGACTGCGGGTTGTCCAGGAAGTCCTTGCCGATCAGCGTCGCGTAGGACACGGCGCGCGGCAGGTCGGAGTCGTCGTTGACGGGCTTGCCCACGTCCACCACGGGGGCCAGCATCCGGGCGAGCTGGGCGGCGAGTTCCGCGTCCACGCTCTCGCAGCTGACGGGATAGGTGTGGCGGCCCAGGCGCACCTGGCCAGTGGTGGTGCCGTGGTCGCCGTCCACCACCATGAAGTCGCGGCAGGCGGCGGGCAGGGCCTGGATGTCGGTGGCCACCCACAGGACGTGGACGCCGGAGTCGGGCCCGCGTTCCGCCAGCCGGGTGAGCCGGCCGCGGTCCACCGGAGCGTCGTCCTCCACGATGACCAGCACCGAGGGAAGGACGGGCTCTTCGAGTTCATGCTTGACGGGGTCGATGCCGGGGCGCAGTTCCGGGGCAGTCCGTTTGGCCGCCGCTTCGCGGGCGTCCACCAAGTCCTCAAGCCGGGCCAGCAGGGAGGAGCCGCCGGCAGACCCGGCTGCCAGGTGGTCCCCGCCCAGCGGGCTGTGCCCCGAGCCCACGTGCGGCAGCCACTGCAGCCAGTTCCACCGTTCGCGGGACTGCGCGGACGTGATGGCCGTCAGGACCACCTCGGCCGGGGAATGCAGGCCCACGAGCTGCAGCACCATGCCGCGGGCAACATCGTCCACCAGGCCGCGGGCGCCGGCGATGCCAAGGGCCCCGGAGGTGCGCAGCTGGGAGACCACGGGGACGCCTTCGATCTCGCTGAACTGCTTGATGCAGTCCTGGATCTCGCGGGCGTACTGGACTTCGGTGTCATTGTTGGAGGGTTCCTCCAGCGGGATGCGTGACGGCCCGGTCCCCAGCCCGAAGCGCAGGCCCAGGAACGAGGAGTGCTCGGGCCGGTGCGTCCACAGCAGTGGCCCGAGCTTGTAGATGGCATCCACGGTGTCGCTGACCGACGGCGCTTCCTGGAGCCGGACCGCCCGTTCCACCTGCTGCAGTTCGGTGATGTCCTGCCGGAAGGCGGCCATGGACGCCCGGAACTGCTTGAGCTGTTCCTTCTGCTGCTTCCGCGTCCGCATCCTGGTGTCCACGTAGTGGCCCACGATGAACAGGGGCATCATCAGCATGAACACCATGGACAGCACGTTCTGCGTGACCGCGAAGATGACCGCGCCCATCATCAGGGGTGCCACCAGCATGATGTAAGGGAACGGCTGGTCCTCGGGCCGCTTGGGCCCGGCAGGAAGGACGCGCTTGGGCACGTCGAAGCGGGGCACCACGCGCGGGGAGCGGTTGAAGTCCACAAGGGGCGACGTCGGCGCTGCCGCGTGATTATGCCCCAGGGGCACCACAGTGACGGTGGTGTCCCCCAGGGTCACCGTGTCGGACGAGTTCAGGGTGGCGCGCGTGACCGGCAGCCCGTCCATCAGGAGGCCGTTGGCGGAATTGGTGTCCACGATCTCGATGCTTTCTCCCACCGTGATCCGGGCATGCCGTTTGGACGTGAGCGGATCCGTCAGGCGGATATCCACGTCCCGGTCCCGGCCGATGTAACTGGTGCCGATGGGCAGCGAAAATTCGCGGCCGACGTCGGGCCCGGACAACACGCGCAACGTGGCCGCAGCAGGCCCACGGCTGGCTCCGGGTTCGTGGAACTGCCCGCTGACCTGGGCCAGCGACACCACGGAGCCGGGGCGCAGGCCCGATTCGAGCAGGTTGTCTTCGCGGGCCAGGACGTTGCCGCTGATGCCGGCACCCACGAAGGCTTCGTCGATGCGCAGGGACAGGTTGTCCGGGGCAGGGGTGCCCTTCCGGTCAGGGTCGGCCGCCCAGAGCACGGTGGCGATGTCGGCCACGGTGGCCAGGCCGTCCACCGTGACGGCCAGGTCCTTGGCGTCGGCGGGTTCGCGGCGGAGTGTCAGCCGGATCCTCATCCTTCGTCCACGCCCCTCATCTTTTCGAGCAGGTACAGGTCATCGGGTGTCACCAGGTGGGTGGTGACGGCGTGCTCCACCAGGCGGGCGCGGCGGTTGGTGGCCAGTTTCCCGCCGCCTCCGCGCAGCCCCACCACGCCCACGCGGTCCAGCTTGTCGCAGACGTTGTCCAGTTTGCGGTTGAAACGGGTCAGCGCCCAGCCCAGGGTCCTGGCGGCGGCCGCCGAGGACGGGATGGTGCTGAACCCGGTGCCTTCGCGCCGGAGCACGGGCTCGGCGAGGGCCACGATCAGCGCCTTCTGGGCGTCGGTGAAGACCACGGGGCCGATGGTGGTGTCGCCGCTGCTGGCGCCTTCCCGGGCTTCCTGCCGGAAGGATGGCGTCTTCAGGTGCACGGCGAACTCGTAGGTGGTGGGCCCGGCCGTGAAGATGACGTTGGTGTGGCTGAACACCAGCGGAATCCGGGCGCCGGGCGACAGCCAGGCCTGCATGCCGCCGGACGCGTCAGCCACGGTGGCGGACAGCATGCTGCCGACGTTGCTCAGCCACCAAATGCCGTCGTAGCGGGCCACCTGCAGGAACTGCCGGTGCAGGTACGGGTTGTCGTCCACTTCAACGTCGCCTTCGCGGCCGATATTGAAGATGTCCTCATCCGATGGCTCGTACCATTCGCCACAGAAATCTATTGCTAGATCCCCCATGATCTGTGCCTCCTCAGTGGGCAATGTGTTTGCGTCATCAGCTGGCTAGTCCTGCAGGCAGGCGATGGAGTCCTGGCCTTCCGGCGAGGCGCTGCCGTCGGCCCGCACCAGGATCACTTCCAGGCAAATGGGAGTGGGGCCGAACCCGGAAACAAAGGTCTTCGGTACCTTGGTGGTTTCGTAGGGTCCGTCCGCCTTGGCGGATTTGGTGCGGTATTTGTAGGAGTCGCCCTCCCTGGGCTGCGGGTTGGTCCAGGAGAAGATGATGGTGTTTGGATCTTCGGGCTTTCGTGATGCCGTGAGGCCTTCAACACTGGGGACGGTGCCGCTGTCCACGGCGTCCGCCGGCGGCTTGCTGACCTGCTGGGTGTCCACGGCTTTGGGCGTTCCGGTCGCTGTGTTGGCCACCACGATGCCCACCACCGCCGCCAGGGCCAGGAGGGTTCCGCCGGCCAGCGCGAGCCAGAGGTTGCGCTTGCCATGGTCTGCCGCCGGCTCCGCCTGGGGCTGGTCCACGTTCACGGGCCGGTGGACGGTGGCGTCGGCGGTGTAGGTGTCCGGCCCGGCGTCGTCGCTTACCGGGGCACCATAGTTCGCCGCGCCTGTGCTGCCGCGCAGGACGGTGGACTGTGCCCACTCCCCCTGGCCGCCGCCGTCGGCCGCGCCTGCTCGGGGGCCAACCGCTCCGGCGGGGCCCGCCGGGATGGAGGGCACGGCAGGGGCTCGATGGCGGCGATGCTGCGGACGCGGGTTTCCTCGGTGCCGTCGTCCGGGTGGCTTTCCTCCTGCTGGGGTTCCTCGAGGACTTCGAAGGGAGTCACGGAGAGGTTGAGCTCAGCCTGGATCCGCTGGAGGGCCAGGGCGAAGGCGTGCGCGGAGGAATACCGTGACTGCGGCGACTTGGCCATGGCGGTGGCCAGGGCCAGTTCCAGCGATTCCGGCACGTCCGGACGGCCCAGCCGGGGCAGCGGCAAGTTGCTGATCCGGTTGATCAGTTCCCGCTGCGAGTTGTCCGCCCCCGGCATGACGAAGGGCGAGCGGCCGGCCAGCAGGGTGTACAGGGTAGCACCGAGGGCCCACACGTCCACCATGACGCCGTCGACACTGCCGTCGCGGAACTGCTCCGGCGGGGACCAGGGAATGGACATGCCCGAGTCGTCGTCGGAGTCCCCGGCAAGGGTACCGGAGATCCCGAAGTCGGTCAGCGCGGGACGGTTGTAGTCCGTCACCAGGATGTTGGCTGGCTTGATGTCGCGGTGGGCGATGCCGGCACGGTGCGCGGTTTCGACGGCGGAGGCCACCTGGATGCCGACGGCCAGGACTTCATCAACGCTGAAGCGCTGCCGCCGGTACCGCACGTCCAGGCTGGGCCGGGAACAATACTCCATGGCCAGGTAGGAATGCCCGTCGTCCGTCACTTCCGCCTCGAAAATGGTGACGATGTACGGGTGCGAGGACAGCTGGGCCATGAGGTTGGCCTCGGACTCGAAACGCCGCCGGGCGCCCTCGGTCTTCAGGTCCGAGAGCAGCACCTTGACGGCGACTTTCCGGCGCGGCCTGTCCTGTTCGTAGAGGTAGACGTCGGAAAAGCCGCCCGAACCGAGCAGGCTGATGTAGGTGAACCCCGGAATGCGGGGCGGCGGCGCAACAGGCCGTTTGGAACTCAAGGAATCTCCTCAAAACGCAATGAGATGTTGTCGCCCAGTTCGGCGATATCACCGTCGAGCAGGATGGCCATCTCGTTCTGGGCGAGACGGCGGGGCGGTTGGCCTTCGCGGACCAGGACGGTGCCGTTGGTGGCCTTGAGGTCGCAGAGCATCACGTGCCAGCCCTCAAGCCGCACCTCCACGTGGGACCGCGAGATGTCACCGCCCGGGCTGGCCACCTGCACCAGGCGCGGCATCACGCCGCCCTGGACCCGGGACACCGACGGCTGGCGGCCGATCACCATGGACTGGTCGAGGTCCAGCAGGTCGCCGGTGGACAGCCGCATCCGTCCCAGCCTGGGACGCGCTACCTGCACCGCATCGGGCAACAGGGCGGCCCCGCAGACGCTGCACTGGGCGCGGGTGGGCGGATTGGCATGGCCCTGGGCGCAGACGCGCGCCAGCACCAGCGGGCCGCCGCCCGCATCCTGCCGGGCCGCAGGTGCGTCCGCGGCAGGGCCGGCCGTTGATCCGGCGACGCTGCTCTTCATGACCGTCTGGCCATCATGGTCGGGATCGAAGCCGGCGCCGGTTTCCTGGCCCGTGTCCGGCTGCTGGACCTGTGGAATATGGGCTGGCGGATTATGGGCGGGCGGCCCATCAGCAGGCAGCTCATGGACCGGGGCAGGCCCGAAGGCAGCCGGACCGGGCTCATAGGCAGCCGGAGGTCCCTGGAAGGGCGCGGGCTCCCGGGCGGGAGCGTCGCTGCCGGTGCCGGGTCCCGTCGGTGCGGGCGCCGTCCCTGCAGTGCGCCAGGGGACGGAATCGATGAGGACACCGGAGGAAGCGGGACGGGACGGAGTGGCAGCCGCGCCGTTCGAGCCGTCACCGTGTCCGGCGGCAGCGTCTGAACGGGCATCTGCTGGTCCGGCATCTGCTGCTCCGGCAAGTCCTGCTCCGGATTCGGCCGACGAGCCACCCGGCGCCGCATCCTCCCCCGTGCCCAGGGCAGGGAGTGGTTCGGCTGCGGGCAGCGCCGGCTGTTGCTGCGGCACTACATGTCCGGAGTCGGCGTCGGGGTCCTCCCGCACGGCGGCATCCTCGATGTTCCGCATCACGGTCCGGTCCCAGAGGTGGTCGTAGGACGTGGTCATCTCCACCGCGGGACCCGCATCACCGTGGCCTGCCGCAGGGGCGGTTGAGTCTATGCCTGCTCCCGCGGAACCGGGCAGCTCCGATCCTGGGTCCCCAGGGCCGGCCGGGTCTTCGGTGCCGGTTGCTTCGAGAAGCTCTCCGTCGGCGTCAATGATCGCGCCGGGGGCAATCGTGGCCTCCGGGTCGAGGTGGCGCACGGCGGGTTCCGGATCCGGCATGTCCGCAGGTTCGCGCACGTCCACGGAAGATTCAGCTGGAGTGAAAGTGCCAGGCCGGCCCTGGGACTCGTCGGCCGCCTCCCGGTGATCCGCCGCCACCGTTTCAGCGGCAGGTTCGGGGGCCAACGGCGGAGCGAAACCGGCGGGGCCGTCCACCTCGCCGGAAGAACTGACGGCGAACGGGCCATCAACACTGGCCGGTTTCCCCGGGGATTCTTCGCGGTCCACTGCGGCAGGACCACCGACGGCGGCAGGGCCGGCCGGCGCGCACAGGGTCAGCGACTGGAGCAGCACCACCCCCTCCCCCAGCGGCAGTTCAGCCAGCGGCTGTTCCCCCAGCAGCTGTTCACCCAGCAGCTGTTCACCGAGCGGCTGGCCGGAGCGTCCCGCGGCCTGCCCCGCCGTGGCACCGCCGGCGATACCCAGCCGGCATGTCCCGGGCACGACGAACCTGCGCTCGTTCCAGGTGGTCACGTCGCGGCCGTCGAGCTCCACCGGGCCGCCGGGCTGCTCCACGGTGAGGTCGAGGTCACCACGCAGGAAGACCCGCAAGGACCCGTTGAAGTCCAGGATGCCAAAGGACGGGATACGGGTCAGGGAGCCACCGGAACTGCTGGTGACGGCTGCCAGGACCTCGTGCGGCTCGGGCTGCGAAGCCAGGAGCTCCCAAATGGCCCCTGCGAGTCCGGCGGGTGTCTCCGGGCCCAGGAGGACTGCGGTCCCGGACCGGACGATGCCCAGCCAGGTGCCGGGAATGTAGCTGGCGCCGGTCATCGTCCGGGCTCTCCGTCCTGGTCGGTACTTGCTTCGACGGGCGCCGGCAGGGGCTGCGTGACGGCTTCGGACGCAGCCGGCCGCGGCAGCGTCACTTCGTCCCCGTCCGCCGGGGTGTGGCGGGGTGCCGTGGTGCCGGTGCCGTCGTCGTTCGCTACGTTCCTGGCGTCCACCACGATGGCCGTCACGTTGTCCCGCCCGCCGCTGCGCAGGGCGGCCTGGATCAGGGCATCCACTGCGTCCTGCGGCGCAGCCACGGTGCTGAGGATTCGGAGGATCTCCTCGTCCGGCAATTCCCCGGTGAGGCCGTCCGAGCAGACCAGCACCCGGTCGCCTTCCTCCACGGGGAGGAGCCAGTAGTCCGCCTCCGTCTCGTCCCCGGTGCCCAGGGCCCGGGTGACCACGTGGCGGCGGGGATGGACGGTGGCTTCCTGTGCGGTGATCTCGCCGGCGTCCACGAGCTCCTGGACCTCGGAATGGTCCACGCTGATCTGCTCGAACCGGCCCTGGCTGAGCCGGTAGGTGCGGGAATCGCCAATGTTCATGACCAGCCAGTACGGCACGCCCATTTGCTCCACCACCACAGCGCCCGTCAGCGTGGTGCCGGCGCGGGCGCCTGTGGCTTCGCGGATGGAGGCGTCGGCACGGACCAGGTACTCCTGGAGGAGGGACGCGGTAATGTTCCGCTCCCCCGTGGTGACCTGGGGCATTTCTGCCAGGGCGCGCACGCACAGGCCGCTGGCGATTTCGCCGGCCTCGTGTCCGCCCATGCCGTCAGCCACGGCGAAGATCGGGTCGGCGGCGATGTAGGAATCTTCGTTCAGCTCCCGGCGGAGTCCCCTGTCCGTCCCGTAGCCGTAGGTGAGGCTGAGGCCCGGCCCCGGCTGGATGGTGGAGGAAACACTGGCGGGGTGCTGGTTCATGCCTGTCCTAGGTAAAAGGTACGGTCTCCAAAGTGCACGCTGGATCCCGGGGTAACAAACGTGGGGACGCCCGGCACCAGGGGGGTGCGCAGGCCGTCCGGGGTGGTGACGGCGCTTCCGTTGGTCGACTGCCGATCCGTCACCCAGATGCCCGCACCGTCAGTGAGCAGGTGCAGGTGCGTCTTGGAGATGGAGCGCCCGGGGTCGTCTACAGCCAGCAGCTGGGCGTGCTGTTCGCCCGATTGCCCCACCGGGTTCCGGCCCACCAGGACGCTGCGGTCCAGCTGGAAGTCGCGGCCGTCGTCCAGGCGGATGCGGAGGACGGCCACCTGGGCTGGTCCTCCGGCGCCGGGACGCACCTGGGTGCGTTCGACGTCGTCGTCCACATGCTGCGAAGGCACCCGGTGCCCCGGGGGAACGCCCTGGGAGCCGGCCGCAGGCGGCGCGAAGGACGCCGGCGAGGTGTACGGCATGGTCTGCGAAGGCATGGTGGCCGATGGCGCAGGTGCTTGCGGCGCGGACGCCTGCGGTCCGTTGACCTGCGGCGCCGGAGCCGCCGGGGC
>NZ_LR733289.1:2783407-2831510 GCF_902506025.1 Arthrobacter sp. 8AJ
GGGCCGGGACAGCAGGTGCAGGAGTTTGCAGTACCGGAGCAGGTGGCTGGGAGCCAGGGGTTTGGGGTGCGGCGGCTTGGGGTGCGGCGGTTTGCGGCGATTTGGCGCCGGCCACCGGGGAGAGCACCTGCTGCACGGGCGGGAGGTCCAGGGGCGCGAAGCTGTAGGGACCCTGGATGCCGCCGGTGGTGATGGGGTCCCTGCCTGCCTTGACGTCGAACACCAGGGTCTTGGCAGCGGTGTCATTCCAGCCCCGGAGGCCGCCGTTCTTGTCCCAACGGTTGGAAACCACCACCAGCACAGCCCAGGCAGCACCCACCAGGAGCAGCGGGCCGAGGATGAACAGGGCGGCGTCGAACCATTTGAAGACCACTACCAGCACTGCCGCCAGCAGGGCCAGGAGGATGCCCGCCCCGGTGATGAGGCCGCGCAGGAACACAGCGCCCGCGCCGGGTGCGTAGCCGTCCTGGTCCGCGCTGCGGATGCCCATGGCCAGGTTGCCGGGCGTTTTGCCGCTGCGGGCTTCCAGACCGAGCACGACGAACAGGTAGGCCAGGGTGAGGCCCAGGCCGAGTCCGCCGAACAGCACCAGGGAAGAGGTGTCGTACACGATGAACCCTCCGCTCCTGGTGCGGGTGATCCCGGCAAATCCGATGGCGAACGTCACCACCAGCACTGCCACCCCGGGCAGCCAGTCGATGACGGCAGCGCCAAGCCGCTTGCCCGCCGCAGCCGGAACAAGCTGAAGGTTCACTGCCATTCCCGTTCCTCCCCCTGGAGCGGCTTCCACCCTTGTGGAACCGCCGGTTGTGCCCGGCCCGGTGCCCGTATGCAGGGTGCCCCTGCGCGCGTTGCCCGTATGTGCTGTGCCCGCCGGCTGACCTGCCGGGGGCCTTTCTACTACCGGGATAGTACCGGGAATCCCGGGCGCGTGCGTGGGGCGCGCTTCCCTGGCGTCACTCCTGTCCTGGTGCTCCAGCGGGTCCGGGGTGCGGGTGCGGCGCGCCGCCCGGTTGGGCAGCGGCGCGCCGCAGGCGGTGCAGAAGGTGGCTCCCGCGCGGATCTGCTGTTGGCAGCGCGGGCAGCGTTCGGCGTCGGGCATCACTGCTGGTGGGGTCCTTGCTGGTCTGGCTCGTTCGTGTCCCGGGCCGGCGCATCCGGCCGGGGCGATGAAGGTGCGTTGGGCGATTCCGCCCGGCCCGTGGCAGGGTTCCCGCCGGCATTCCGGCGGCGGCGCGCAGCCAGGATTCCGCCCACCGCCGGCAGCGCCACGCGTCCGCCGCGCAGCTTGAGGCCCTGGCCGGAGTTCATCGCGGTCCTGGCGTCGGCAAGGAGCGACCGCGGCGAGAACCGTGCCTGCTGGCGCCGCCAGAATCCGATGGAGGAGGTCATCTCCTTGAGGGACCCGTCAACGATGGTCCAGTACTCTCGGACTTCCTCCTCGGTGGGCTCCCCCGCTCCGAAGATCGAGGCGTCCGCCCGGCGCGCCAGCATGGTGGTGGTTCCCTGGGTGGCTGGGAACGCTTCGGCCAGGACGGCAGCACTCTCCCGCCGCGTCGCGCGGGTGTCGACGGCGGCGCCCAGGTCTGTCGCAAGGCTCACCACCTCGTTCCATCCTCCGCCCACGCGCTGGGCGGGGTGCCCATCGCGGAAACGCGACTTCCGCCGTCGTGTCTTCAAGAGGGCGATCAGCAGCAGCGGCAGGGCCAGGATCACCAGCGGGATCGCGACGACGCCCAGTGCACCCAGGAGGGCACCCCAGAACAGCCACGGGTTGTTCTTCTTCTGGTCGGCATCCAGCGCGTCCGGTGAGGAGTCCGGCGGCAGGTCTGCCGGCTCCTGCGGCGGGGGCGGCGGCTGCAGCACCTGTGGCTTGGGCTTGGACTTGTTCTCGGGGTCAGGCGGGATGGGGATGTTGTCCTTGGGCGGGGTGGGATCGAAGCTGACCCAGCCAACCCGTTCAAAGGCGACCTCAACCCAGGCGTGGACATCCTTGCCGGTGATCTTCACCTCGCCTGCACCGTTCTCCGGGCTGGTCGGCTCAGGGTAGAAACCCATCACCACGCGGGACGGGATGGCCAGGTGGCGGAGCATCAGGGATATGGCCACCGCGTACTGCTCATCGTCACCCAGCATCTGCTTGGCCGTCAGCAGGCTGCGGATGCGGGCCGAGCCGTGACCGGAGACGCTGGGCAGCTGGCCTTCACTGACCAAACCGTTGCTGAACGCCCCGGTTTTTTGGAAGTGGGCTTCGATCTGGCGCACCCGGTCGATGGCGGTTGGCGCATCGGCGGACAGGTCGTTGGCCTGGGAGCCCACCACCGGCGGCACCTCCAGTGCATCCGGGAGGGAAATCTTTGCGAAGTCGTACTGCGTCAACTGCCCGTGCTCGAGCTTGACGGGATCGGAAACCTGGACGCTGTAGGAGTCGCCGCGGGACAGCCCGCTGGTGGTCACCGCGGTGTCGGAGCCGGGGTTGAAGTAGAGGCCCGCAGCGGCGGCGGAGCCGGACTGGTCAAAGCTGATGCCGGTGGTCTTTCGTCCGCCGGGGACAAAGTAGCCCTGGTAGTCCTCGATGTTGATGCTGATCGAGTAGTCGTTGGTGGGCACCACACCGGATGAGTCGGCGAGGGTGTTGATGGATTTCGCATCGCCCACCTTGCTGAAGTTTCCGGAGCCATTGGGGTCCATGTTGTAGTTAGTCCCGTTGAAGGCATCCAGGGCGCCGAGCCGGACCCGGCCGTCCCTCGGGAGGCCCTTGACCACGAACAGGGTGTCGTCCTTCTTGTCCTTCACGTATGTCCGGAAGCTTGCCAGGGGCGTGATGTAGTCCTTGGGGTCGAACGGGGGCACCACCACGTTGCGGAGGACTTTCCGGTCCTCTCCTGCGCTGACCAGCGGTACGGCCACTGCGGTGACTCCCACGCTGGCGGCAATGACTCCCGCAGCCATGCCCAGCCGGCGGATCCGGGCACGCCGTGCGGCGGCGGTATCCGTCTGCGGGTTGTTCACGGACACCCGCCGGGTGTTGTTCCGCCGGAGCGCGTCCCGGCGGAACGTGGCCCACGCGATGCCCAGCACGGTCAGGCCGATGCCGCGTTCCAGGGTCAGGAACGCCGCGTTGGTGCTGAAGGCGATGCCCGTGACGAACAGGACCAGCACGGGCAGGAGGGGCAGGTAGGGGCTTTTGGTGCGCCATGTCAGCAGCGCCGCGACGAGCGCCGTGATCAGGGAGCTCAGGAAGGGGACAATGAGCACGCCGCCGGCAGTTCCCACGGGCACGCCCACCGTGAGCATGTCCTTCCAGGCGAAGACGACGCCGAGGAGCAGGGTCCGCAGCGAATCCAGGGTGGGGACGAAGCCGGCGATGGCAGCATCAGGGACCGCCAGCCAGGTGCCAAAGAGCAGGTACGCGGCAAGGGCCAGTGCGGTGGTGATGAGCAGGCCCAGGCGCAGGTGGGCGTTGACCGCACCGATGGCCAGGCCCAGGATGATGCCGCCGAAACCCGACAGCAGGTAGTACGGGTCCCCGCCGAAGCTCAGGCCGAAGCCGAGCAGTCCCAGGCCCAGCAGGACCACCAGGGCTCCGGCGTCGAGCAGGAAGTGCCATAGCGGCTGGCCGTCCGCGAACGCCGACTCCTGGTTGGCCACCTTGCGGCGGCTGCGGGTCTGCGGGGCAGGGGTTTGTCGGGATCGGCCCGGTGCGGTGCTCATGGTGCCGCCTTTCTCAGCACGATGGCAAGGTCGGCCAGGTCGCCGAGGGTCAGGACAGTAAGGTCTGCGATGTTGGCCCGGGTGGGGGCGGCGCCGGCTTCCACCCTGACGGCCAGGCTGCGCACACCGGGCGGCACGGAGGCGGCGGCGGAGCGAAGCTGGGTTGCCGTGACGTTGCTGCCCACCACGAAGAAGACGACGGAGGCGTTGGGCACGGTGTCAGCCAGGGTCCGGGCGAGGTCGACGGCGGTGCGGCGCATGGGGGCGCCGACGATCCGGGTCATGTCGTCCAGCATGTTGCGGCCGGTTTCGCAGCGCAGGGGGCCCTTCTGGGTCAGGACATCCAGTTCACGCTGTTCGCGGATGGCCTGCCGGCCGATGGAGGCAGCCACGGAGATGGCCATCTCGAATTCGGTCTCGGAAGCGTATTCCTCGGTGTTGATGGACAGCGAAATGGCCAGGTGGGCGCGGCGCGTTTCCTCGAACTGGCGCACCATCAGCTTGTTGGTGCGGGCGGTGGTCTTCCAGTGGATGTGCCTGCGGTCATCGCCCGGCACGTAGTCGCGCAGGGCGTGGAAGGAGACGTCGGCGCTGGAGAGGTCCGTGGTGGGCATGCCCTCGAGGTCGCGGATGAAGCCTGCGGCGGAGCCGGCCAGGGCCACGGTCCGCGGGTGGACGAAGAGGTCCTCCGGCTCAGTCCAGAGGACCTGGCGGCGCAGCAGGTGCAGCGGGTCCGCCCGCACGGAGCGGACCGGTCCCACCACGATGACGGCGCGGCGCGCGGTGGGGATGGTGAACAGGTCTTCGTGCACCTGGCCGGGCTTCATCCGGGGCAGGTGGAACACGGCGGTGGTGCTGCCCACCGGGAGTTCCAGCGCGGCCGGCAGGAGGGGACGCGCCGAGGTGTTGGAGACCGCGATGCTGCCGACGGCGCTGTCCCCCACCGCCACCCGGGTGCGGGCCAGGTCCAGGACCACCCCGTACGAGGACCGGCCCAGGATGAAGGCCACTGCGATGACGAACATGGCGAAGGCGGCTATGGCCGCCGCCGTGGCTTCCTGCCAGCCGAATGCCTGTCCTGTGGTCCAGAGCAGGATCGCGGCGGCGAGGACGGACCAGCCCAGGATGCTGACCACGGAAAGCACCGGCCACGCGTACTTCAGCCAGGTGTCCCGGACGGACCGCCATGCGGGCGTCAGGGCCTGGAGTGCGGTACTGCTGGCCTCGGACCACACCGCGGCAGGGTGCAGCCGGGTGGGGCGGCCGTTCCGGTGGAAGAGGTGCTGGAAACGCTCCGCGAGCCGGGTCAACGGGGTACCGCTGGACGTGCCGTCGGACATAGGGGTGTGCCTTCGTTGTTGCGCTGGAATGGGATGACGGTGGCTGCGGCGGTCGGCCGCAGCCGGGCGGATCAGGCGTTGGTGCGCTGCTGCGGGGCGGCGACGTCGGCCAGGATCCGGGTCAGCACGGCCTCAGCGGTGGCGCCGGAGAACTCTGCTTCGGGGTCCATCACGAACCGGTGGGTCCACACCACGGAGGCCAGTTCCTTGATGTCGTCCGGCAGAACGAAATTCCGGCCCTGCGCGGCGGCCCAGACCTTGGCGGCCCGCACCATGGCCAGGGCACCACGCACTGACACCCCAAGGCGCGTTTCCGGGGCGTTGCGGGTTTCCTCGCACAGCCTGGAGATGTATTCCAGCACGGCAGTGTCCACGTGGGCTGTTGCGGCGAGATCTGCCATGTCCGCCACTGCCTGGGTGGTGATGACGGCGGAGAGTTCCTTGGAGCGGTCCTTCAGGTTGCTGCCGCCCAGGAGCCGGACCGTGGACGCGTGGTCCGGGTAGCCGATGGAGGTCTTGATCAGGAAGCGGTCAAGCTGCGCCTCGGGAAGGCGGTAGGTACCTGCCTGCTCGATCGGGTTCTGGGTGGCCATCACCATGAAGGGCCGCCCTGCCGAGTACGTGACGCCGTCCACGGTCACGCGGGATTCCTCCATGACCTCCAGCAGCGCCGACTGGGTCTTGGGCGAGGCACGGTTGATTTCGTCGGCCAGGACGATGTTGTTGAAGATCGGGCCCTTGTGGAACTCGAACTTCTGCGTCTTCTGGTCGTAGATGGTCACACCGGTGACGTCGGAGGGTAGCAGGTCCGGGGTGAACTGGATGCGGTTGTTGGAGCCCTGCACGGTGGCAGCCAGCGCGCGGGCAAGGGAGGTTTTGCCCGTACCCGGGGCGTCCTCGAACAGGACGTGGCCCTCGGCCAGCATGGCGGTGAAGGTCAGCCGGATGACGTGTTCCTTGCCCAGCACCGCCTGGCCCACGTTGGCAACCAGCTTTTCGAACGTGCCAGCAAACCACTCGGCCTGCTCAATGGTCATGGTCATGAGATGTGCTTCCTTCTGATGGATCGAATCTTCTGTGAGCCCCGGGTAGCCGGGCCCACAGTTGTGCTTCCGGAGATTGCTAGCGGTTTGGCATGCCGTTCGGCGGGTTGCAGCCCACATTGGAGGTGTCGCAGCGGAGCCAGTTGCCCGACGCCATCCCCGAATTCAGGTGGTACCAGATGCCGCTGGGGTTGTTGGAGGTCTTGTACCAGACCTGGTAGCGGTCCGCCGTGGATGGGGCACCGGCATCGAGCCACTTGCCGGCACCGGTGCACTGGGACGGATTGCCGGCAATGTAGCTGTCCGTCCCCTGGCGGGGCTCCGTGCAGCTGCGCACCGGGCTTGCCGTGACGTACCAGTCCGTGGGCGGGGGTGGGGTGTTATCCGGACCGGAGGTAGAGGTCACCGGTCCGCCGATTGCCCCGTTGGTGACGGTGTAGGCGCGGACCCGCAGTTTGTGGCTCGTGCTCCACCCGCCGGCTCCGGTATCGAACTTGTTCGCCTTGCCGACGTTCTGCCAGCCGCCACCATCCATGCTCACCTCGTAGTAGCTAAGGGGCCTGCCGTTCGTCGCCGGGTCATTCCAGGTCCAGTGCACCTGGCCATCGCCCTTCGCCGAGGTGCCGCCGTTGATGCTGGGGGCATTGGCAGGACCGTAGGGGTTCCCGGTGCCGATGGCCTTGGCGTCACCGGACATATTGTTCTTGGTGGACGTGGCAATGATGGTCACGGTGATGTCCCGACCATTGGTCATGCCACCGATGGTTCCTCCCCCGGCCTTGATGGCACCTGTCTTTCCGTCTGCGTTGTATGAGTAGGCAATCTCGGACGCCGTGGAGCCGTTGCGCTGCGCATCCGTCAGGGGCGTGAACGTAACGTCGAGCTGACCGCTGGTCCCGTTCTCTTTGACGGTTCCAGCGTTGACAGTGCCAGGTTTGCCTGCTGCCCGGATTGCGGCGGACTGCGCGCTCGTGCCGCCCGTTCCGGCCTTGTTGGTTGCCGAGACCGTAAACGTGTAGTTCGTTTCCGAGTTATCCACGGTGACGTTCTGCGACGTGCCGGACACCTGCTGGCTGGAGACCGCGGCACCGCCCCGGAGCGTGGTCAGGGTGTAGGCCGAGACCGCGTCACCGTTGTTGTTGGGCGCGGCCCAAACCACCCTCAGCTGGCTCTGCGAACCCACCGGCGTCGCCTGTGCCACGCTCGGCGCCGCCGGAGTGGCGGGGACGCCGGCCGGCACCTCGGCCGCCGAATACGGGCTCCACTCGGAGGGGTCCTTGGCATCGTTGCGGGCCAGGACCCGGACCTTGTAGGAGACGCCGTTCTGGAGGCCCTTCCAGACGTAGCTGACTGACGTCAGTCCCTGGATCTGGGCGTTCTGCCCGGCCGGAGCCGGCGAGATTTCCAGGTCGTAGGACTTCACCGGCGAGCCCTTGCTCGCCGGGGCAGTCCAGTTCACCGTCAGCTGCTTGTCGCCGAACTTCAGCGACGGCGCCAGCGGCGTATCCGGTTTGACGTCCGGGCGGACATCGGCGGACGCCGGCGAGCGGTCGGAATCGCCGAACTCGTTGGTGGCCGTCACCTGGAAGTGGTAGGTGGTGTTGTTGGTCAGGCCGTTCAGGGTGCAGGTGTTGGCCGGGCACTCCTGCCGGAACCCGCCCTCACCGTAGACGGTGTACTTGGTGATGGCGGAGCCCCGGTCGGCCGGCGCGGACCAGGTGAGCAGTGCGGTCTGGTCGCCCACGCTTTGCGCCTGCGGCGTGGTGGGCGCTGCAGGCTTGTCCTTGACGGTCAGCCGGACACGCGCGGTGGCATGCCTGGAGCTGTCCTGTGTCTTGTCTTCCACCGTGTACGCCACCACCATGGTTCCGGTGAAACCGGGCGCCGGCGTGACGGTCACAGAGTCACCGTTGACGCCCACATTGCCGCTGCCCGTTTCGGTGTTCGCGGCAATGATCTTCAGCGGTGTTTCCGGGAACGGGTTGGCGTCGTTGGCCAGCACATTGATGGTCACCGGCTTGCCGGCGGCGGCGTTGTCCTGCACGTCGTCGTTCGCCACCGGCTTGGGCCGGTTGGAGGCGGTCACGGCAAGCTGGTACGTGGCCGTGGCCTGGAGCCCGCGGGGGTCGGTTGCCTTGACCTGCACGGCGGCGCGGGTTCCGGTTGCCGTGGAATCGGCCGCCGACACCTTCAGCGTCTTGCCGTCGATGCGTGCGTTGAACCCGCCCGGGGAATCGCCCACCACTTCGTACTTCATCTTCTCGACGTCGTCCTGGTCCGGATCGGAGGTGAGCTTGCCGAGGTCCGTGGTGGCCGAGTCGCCCTTGGGAACATCCACGTTGGCGCCCAGCAGTTCCGGCGGGTTGTTCTTGTTCGGGTCCGGGAGGACCTTGGTGCGGATGCTGAGGGTGGACTTGAGTCCGGCAGGATCGTCCGGTCCGGTTCCGTCGGTCACCTCGAAGGTCAGTGAACCGGGGCCCACATAATCCGCACCTGCCGTGTATTTCAGGCCGGTGCCGTCGCGCGTCACCGGATCGCCGCCGTCGGCACCGATGAGCTTGATCCGGTCCGCCTGGGTCAGCCGGGGTGAGCGTCCCTCCCGGACCTTGACCCATTCCTTCAGGTCGACGTCGACGGACTGGCCGGCAACCACATCGATGACTTCGTCCTTGGCCAGGGTGGGAACCTGCTGGCCCAGGCCCGGCACCCAGATGATGGCTGTGGACTGCTGGCCGTCCACGTCTTCCACGGTGTACGGGATGAGCTGTGGCTGCTCGGTGAGGTCCACCAGGACGTTGCCGTTGCCGCCGGGCCGGGCCGTGGTGGCGTCCGTGCTGATCTTCAGGTTCTCGCCGACGCCGTCGGGATCCTCGTCGTTCTTGAGGACCGGAACGTCTACGGCGGTCTTCCCCATGGCCTGGGCGGACGTCACCCTGTCGTCACGGGCGATCGGCGCCTTCAGCGGCACGTCGTTGTCGACCACCAGGCGGATGGTGGCCTGGGCGGTGGCGTCCCGGTCGTCCGCGATGGTGTAGCGCACGTTGACGGTTCCGGCCTCGTTGGGGGCCAGGAGGATGATGCGGCCGCTGTTCTTGCTGACGGTGGCCTGCAGGGCCGGGTCGGCCTCGATGCCGTCGGTCAGGATGCGGATGCGGTCGCCGTCGGGATCGGTGTCGTTGGCGAGGGCATCGACGGCGATCTGGCGGCCCGGGCGCACCCTGACCTCATCGTCCACGGGGGTGGGCTTTTGGTTCATGTCACCGCGGGGTGCGATACCCACCGTGACGGTTCCCGTGTTCACGGCGCCCTGGCGGTCCACCACCTTGTAGCGGAACGTGTCGGTGCCGGCGCCGTCCCCGGCAGCAGTGAAGTCGATGAAGTTGCTGCCGACGGTGGCGGTTCCCATGGCGGGGGTGCTGTCGATGCCGGTCAGCTGCACGGAGTCGCCGTCCGGATCGATGCCGTCCAGGGGAACCGGAATGCGGACGGTACCGGCAGCCACCACCCGGGCGGTGAGGTTCCGCGGCTGCGGCCGGGAGTTCTCCGCGCCTTCGAGCGGAAGGATGTGGATGGTCACGGCGGCGGCGCTCTTCTGGCCTTGCGGATCCACCGCGTTGTAGATGGCGCGCACGGTCTTGGGCTGGCTGCCCGCAATGAACCGGAGCGTGTTCTCGGAGACGAAGCTCTTGCCGTCGGCAGGATCAACCGCCTGCGGCAGGACCGGGTCCACGGTCAGTTCCTGCCCCTGCGGGTGGGTGTCGTTGTCCAGGACGGGGATGGTGACCACGTCATTGACGCGGACATTCACCTCGTCCGGCTTGGGCTGGGGTGCTTCCACCACGGCCGGTGCCGGGACCGGCACCACGGAGACTGAGCCGGTGGCCGACTTCTTTCCGTTGGACATGGTGTATTCGAACAGGATGGGGTCCTTGGTCCCCAGGATGTCCGTGATGCGCAGGACGCTGTGGTTGATCACGCTGACGGACACCGTCGCATTGTCCGGGAGCTTCACGGACTGCAGCACCAGGACACCGCCGGATGGGTCGGAGTCATTGGCCAAGGGGTCCAGCAGCACGCTGCCGCCGGTGGGCATCAGGGCAACGTCATGGACTGCCACGGGGTCGCCGCCGTCGTTGCCGGATTCCACATCCACCCGGATGAGGCCCTGGCTGCTTTGGGGGCCGTTGCTGGCGATATAGGTCAGGTAGACGGGGCCGGGGGTGCTGCTGCGGAACGTGAAGGTGCCGCCGTCGGTGACGGGGCCAAGTTCGGCCGGGCCGTTGGCTTCCACCTGGGCCAGGCGGAGGGCACCTCCGTTGGGGTCGACGTCGTTCTTCAACGGGGAAATGACCAGGTCCTGGCCCACCACGGCGGTGACGTGGTCAGCGTTGACCACGGGTGCCAGGGCTCCGGGCGGCTGGACATTAACCACCACCTTCCCCGTGACGGTGGCGCGGCCGTCCCAGATGGTGACCTGGACGTTCTTCTTGCCGGCGGTGGCGCCGGAATCCTGGAAGGTAAGCAGCCCGTCGCGCCGGACCTTCACCTGGTCCTGGTCGTTGTCGGCCTTGGCGTCCAGCAGGACCAGGTCGTCGCCGTCGGGATCGATCCAGTCGGTGAGGATGTTCTGGCTGACGGTCTTGCCCTGTTCCACCAGCATGGTGGTGTCTTCGCCGCGCTTGAACTTGGGCGGCTTGTTTTCGTCGGGTCCCACCACGCTGAGCGTGACCTGGCCCGTGGCGGACAGGCCGCGGCCGTCCGAGGCACTGTAGTTGAAGGTCTCGGTGCCCGGCTTGGCGTCTGCGGGGACGGTGATCTGGAAGGCGGTGCCGCCGTAGATGCTTTCCAGCGTTCCCGATTTGGGTCCGGCGTCCCCCACCGCTGCGGTGAGGACGTCGCCGTCGGGGTCGGAGTCGTTGTCCAGGACGGGCAGGATGGTGGTGCGGCCCGGGCGGACTCCGACGGCGTCGGGCTTGGTTTCGGGCGGACGGTTGGGTTTGGTGCGGTCCGGCAGGATGTTGATGGTGTTGTTGTCCGCCGACTCCTGGTCCTGGTCGTCGGACTGGTTCTTGGGTGGGATGACGTCGTCCCAGTTGTTCACCAGCTGCATGTTCTGGTTGACCAACCACACATTCCCCGAGTTCACATCATTCAGGACCACCAGGTCCCGGTTCACCCGGAAAACATACGACGGCGACGCACTCGCCTTCGGCACCGCAACATTCTTATCATCAGCATCATTGACGCAATCCCGGACATACTTGTTCGCACCCGACCACGCCGCATGCACACACCCGCCCAACTGCACCGGAGCAGCCGGAACCCCCTCGCCGTCGAACCCCACCGTCTTCGCCGTCCCACCATCCAACGGCTGCTTCAACAACGCCTTCCGCGTCGCCACCGCCACAACATCACTGCCCGGCCCAGGCTGCTGCAACTTCGCATCCCGGGCATCCTCCAACGCCAACCGCTTACCACCAGGCAGGAACAGGTTCCCCGCAGCAGCATCCAACACCACCGGCTGGTCCCCCACCACGGTCATCTGCAGATCCCCGGCACCCTTAAGACCATCCCAGGTACTGGACTCCGACGACGTCACACCACCATCAGCGTCAACACCCGTCACCGTCACAGCCCCGGTCTTCGGATCCGCCGAATAAATCCGGTCATCAGAACCCACCACAGACACAAGACCCGCCGAACCAACCATCACCGGCTCGGACGCTTCCTTATCAAAACCATTCACCGTGGACGGAGACACCGCCCACACCTTCCCCGACACAGCATCCGTCACCGAAATCGTCCGCGCCCCAAAACTCACATCAGCCGCCCCCGGCAACTGCTTATCCCCACCCAACCGCATATTCGCCGGCGACACCTGGTTCAACGTCGAACCGGTCTCATCATCAACAAACACCTCACCGGCATGCTGCAACACATCAAACGTCGTCGACGCCGGCGTCACCGCACCATCCAACACCCGCGACGGATAATTCAACCGCCCCACAGCATTCCGGGACTTCGAAACAACCCACACACCACCGTCATTCAACTCCACCTCAGTGGTCTTGAACCCCGGATACAACACAGCACCCGTCACCACCACAGCAACCACAGCACCAAACGCAGTACCAGTGACGAGCTTCCTATGTCGCTTTTTCAGCCCAAGCTTCCCCAGCAGAGTTGTCACAGCGTTACTTTTCCCTCAGATTGTGTAGCCAGATGGCGGCCCGGTCGCAGGACAGGCAGCAGGCTTTCTTTCCCCGCGGCAAGCCTACCGAACCGCCGCAACCCCCGCGATGGGGACAACTGCCCGCCCACCCGGGCCCTGCCTGTCAGCAATGTGGGGCCCCCAGGCCGGCGGGATCCGCAAGCGTGGTGTGGCCGGCGATGACGTACCGGCCAACGTTGCGCGCGGAACCGGATTCAACCCGCCACCAGCGGACGATTCCGTTGCCGGACCAGTTGTCGCTCTGGTCGATGTAGCACGCCACCATGATGCGGTCCTGGTCCGCCTTGTAGAACCAGGGCGGGCTGTCCGCGTTGACGCCGTCACAGTCGAAGTAGGGACTGGGCCGGTAGTTCGAGCCGCCCAGGGTGAAGGTGCAACTCCTGACGAAGTTGGGGTCGGAGGTCTTGATCCGGGTTTCCCACAGTCCCTGCTTGCCGGCAGTGGCGCTGGCCGTGACCACCGCGCTGCCGGTGCCGACGGAGTTAAAGGTCTGGACCGCAATGGTGACGGTGTCACCGAAGTTTGCCGTGTTGACCGTCCTGCTGCCGGAGGGGGCAACGTTTTCCCAGCCGCCGTTGTTGATGCTGATCCTGGTTTGCGCCACGTCATTGGTGCTGGTGGACGGGGATGACCAGTTCAGGGTGGCGGACTTTTGGTTCACGCCGCCGTTTTGGCCGGACGCGGAGGGGGTGCCCGGGGATCCGTACGGTGTGGTGGTGGCAGGGGTGCTGGCGTCCGAACTGGGCGCCACCGTGGAGTTGGCGACGACGGTGATGCTGACCGCGCTGCCGTTGGTAAAGCCGCCGATGGTCTGGCCGGGCGTGATGGGGCCGCGGGCGCCGTTGCTGGCGTTGTAGCTGTAGCTGACCTCGTTTTCGGCAGAACCGTTGCGTTCCGCCGCGGTCAGTTTGCGGAAGTCCACGGTCACGGCGCGTCCTGCTCCGCCGGTGTTCGCCGGCGTGGCCGTGACGCCGGAGACCGTTGCGAGCTTGCCGGTGGCGCGGCGGGGCGCGGAGGGCGGGCTGACCGCGCCTTTGCCGGCCTTGTTCTCAGCCTGCACCGTGAACGTGTAGGCGGCCTCGGAGTTGTTGGCAGTGAAGTTCGCCGTGCGGACGTTGCCGGGGACGGTCTGCGTCTGGGCGGGGGCGTTGCCACCGCTCATGGTGACGTAATAGGTGCTGATCGGATCGCCGTTGGTGTTGGGTTCGGCCCACGTGACCCGAAGCTGGTTCTGGGTCCCCACGGATGATGCGACGGCGGACGAAGGTGCTGCAGGTGCCGCCGGGACACCGGCGGGATTGTCCTCCGCAGAATACGTCCCCCAGTCGGAGGCGCCAAGCTCGTTGACGGCCTGCGCACGCACCTTGTACTTCACGCCGTTGGTGAGGCCGGTCCAGGTGTAGTTCAGCCCGGCGACCTCGTTCTTCACGGCCACCCCGCTGGCCGGCGGCGGCGAAATTTCCAGGTTGTAGTGCTTCACCGGTGAGCCCTCGGTCTTCGCCGCGGGCCAGGTGACCGCCATCGTCTTGTCCCCGGCCTTCACCGTGGGGGCTTCAGGCGGTGACGGCTTTTCGTCAGGGCGGATTTCGTTGGACTGCGGCGAAGCCTGCGAGTCCCCCACCTCGTTGGTGGCGAGCACCGTGAAAACGTACTTTACGTTGTTGGTGAGCCCGCTCAATGTGCAGGTGGTGGTGGGGCACTTCTGTTCGAAGCCGTTGTTTGAGCGGACGGTGTACCCGGTGATGGGCGCTCCATTGTCCGACGGCGGGGCCCACTTGAGCACGGCGGTGCGGCTGCGGACGTCGGTAGCGCTGGGGGCGGACGGTGCGTCGGGTTTGCCCCGGACGGTGAGCCGCAGGCGGCCGTCCACCTGGCGGGACAGGTCGCCTGTCTTGTCGGCCACGGTGTAGCGGACCACCATGACTCCCTTGTACCCGTCAGCCGGGGTAACGGTGATGCTGTCTCCCGACACGGACGGCTGACCGGCTGCGGAGCCCGTCTCCACCGTGGCGCCAACGATCCGCAGGGGCGTGTCCGGGAAGGGGTTGAAGTCGTTGGCCAGGACGTTGACCTGTTCGGTCTTCCCGGCGTTGGCCTTGTCCACCGCATCATCGTTAGCCACCGGCAGGGGCCGGTTGGAGGCAACGTGGCGTGCGGTGATGGTGGCACTCACGGCGGGAGACCTGCCGTCGGTGACCTTCACCTGGATGTTTCCGGTGACGCCGATGCCCAGGGAACCGTCAGCGGTGATGGCGAGGGTGGCGCCGTCGACCTTTGCGTTGAATCCGGCGGGAAGGGTCCCATCCAGTTCGAAGCGGAGGTTGTCCTTGTCCCGTTCGTCCACGTCCTTGGCCAGCCCGGCGAGGTCCACCGTTGCCTGTTCGGCCTTGGGAACATCCACGGAGGTACCGCTGAAGGTGGGCGGATGGTTGGCGTTGGGGTCCGGGATCACCTTGGTCATGATCACCAGCGTGGATTTCAGGCCGTCGCCGTCGTCGGGTCCGGAGCCGTCCGTCACTTCGAAGGTGATGGAGCCGGGGCCCACGTAGTCCGGTTTCGCGGTGTAGCGCAGGGCCTTGCCGTCGGACTGGATGACGCCCTCCGGTGATCCGCCCTGGACGCGCACGGAGTCGGCCACGGTGATCCTCGCGGTGCGGCCGTTGCGGACGCGGACGTATTCGGACAGGTCCAGGGTGACGTCCTTGCCGGACATGACTTCAACCGGGTCGGTCTTGGCGAGGGTGGGATACTGCGCGCCTTGGCCGGGAATCCACATCAGGGCGGTGGAGGTGAGGCCGTCGACGTCCGTGACCGTGTAGGGAATCAGCTGGTCTTCAGGGGTGAGGGTCACCACCACGTTGCCCGAGTCGCCGGTCCGGGCGTTCGGGTTGCCGTCGGGGAGGCTGATCTTCAGCTCGGAGGCCACGCCGTCGGCATCGGAGTCGTTTTTCAGGACGGGGACGTCAACAGCGGTCTTGCCGAGGGTTTCGGCCACCGTCACCCGGTCGTCCTTGGCCACGGGGCGCTTGAGTTCGGCGTCCGGGCTGATCCGCACCCGGATCACGGCGCTGGCGGAAGCCTTCTTGTCGTCCTGGATGCGGTAGCTGATGCTTTCGTTGCCGGCGGTGCCGGGCGCAGTGAACAGTATCTTGGCGCCGTCCGTAGCCTCGACCTGCAGGTCCGGCTTGGCCTCGAACCCGTCGGAAACCAGGCTGAGCGGATCGCCGTCGGGGTCCGAATCGTTGGCCAGCGCCTCCACGGCCACCTTGCGGCCGGGCCGGACATCCACGGCGTCGTCCACCGCGATGGGCTTCTGGTTGTTGGCCTCCGGCGGGGCAATGCCCACAATGACGGTTCCGGTGTTCTCGGCACCGATCCTGTCCCGGACCCGGTAGGTGAAGCTGTCAGTGCCGGCGGCGTCGCCGGCGGCCGTGAACTCGAGGTAGCCGTCGCGTACCACGGCGGTTCCCATGGCCGGTGCCTTGTCGATGCCGATGAGCTGGACGGAGTCGCCGTCGGCGTCGATGCCGTCCAGGGGCACGGGCACCTTGACGGTCATCCCGGCCACCACGCGGGCGGTCAGGTTGCGGGGCTCGGGCCGCGTGTTGCGGTCATCGTCCCGGGCCCGGATGCGGATGGTGACCTGTTGCGAGTCCACCTGCCCGGATTCGTTTTGGACCTTGTAAATGGCGTACACGGTCTTCGCTTCGGGGCCGGCCACGAACCGCAGCTGGTCGCCCGCCACGAACATGCGGCCGTCGGCGGCGTCAGGCTGCTGGGCGAGTTCCGGCAGCAGGGTGAGCTTGGAGCCGTTGGGGTCGGCGTCGTTGGCCAGGACGGGGATGGTGACGACGTCGTTCGCCCTGACCGTGGCCTCGTCCGGCTTGGCCTGCGGCGCCTGGAGCTTGGCCGGAGCGGGAACCATCAGCACGGCGATCTCGCCGGTGGCGGACGAGCGTCCGTTGGAGACGGTATACCGGACCGTCAGCTGGCCTTCGGCGCGGATGTCGGTGATCCTCACCACCGAGTGGTCCAGCACTGCCACGCTGACCGGCAGGCCGGCGTCGGCGGTTACGGACTGCACCACCAGCACTCCACCGGAGGGATCCGAGTCGTTGCCAAGGACGTCCACCAGGACATCCCCGCCGGTGGGAAGCAGCGCCGTGTCGCGGACGGCGACCGGCGCACCCTGGTCGGTGCCCGGCACCACATCGACGCGCACCAGCTGTTGGGCGCTGGCCGGGCCGTTGGTCACCAGGTAGCTGACGTAGTGGGCGCCAAGGGTCCGGGAATTGAACGTGAACGTCTGCTGGTCCGGGTTCAGGGTAGCTGTGGACTCGGCATCCGGCGTGGCCTGCGCCAGCCGCAGCGCCCCGCCCTGCGGGTCCGAATCGTTCTTGAGCGGGGTGATGACGGTATCGGTGCCGGCCACGGCCACCACATGGTCGGCGTTGGCGATGGGCGGCAGGGCCCCGGGGCTCCTGACGTCCACGGTGACCTTGCCTTCGGCGGTGGACTGTCCGTCCGAGACTGTGACGGTGAGGACTTTCCGGCCCGGGGCGGTGCCGGAGTCCTGGAAGGTCAGCTGACCGTCGGGGCGGATCCGGGCCTGGTCCAGCGGGTCGGTGCTGGACACGGAGACGGCGAACAGGTCATCGCCGTCGGGATCAATCCAGTCCGGAAGGATGTTCTGGGTGACAGCTTTGCCTGACTGGACCACCAGCGTGGTGTTCCGGTTGGGCTTTTGCCGCGGCGGGGTGTTGGTGCCGGGCGGAATGATGTTGAGGGTGATGTCCGCCGACGCTGACAGCCCGCGGCCGTCGTCCACGGTGTACTTGAAGGTTTCGCTGCCGGTCTTGTCGGCGGGCACGGCCACCTGGAGGCCCGTGGATCCGTAGATGGGCGAGACGGCGCCGGTTTTCACGCCTTCGGGGGTACGGACGGTGAGGACGTCGCCGTCGGGGTCGGAGTCGTTGTCCAGGACGGGCAGGATAGTTGTCTTCCCGGCGCGGATGCCGAACTGGTCAGGTTTGGCCACGGGGGCGCTGTTGGGCTTGGTGCGGTCCGGCAGCACGGTCTGCTGGACTTCGTCGGCGGAGTCCTTGTCGGCGTCGTCCGAGGTCTGCTGCGGTGGGATGACGTCGTCCCAGTTGTTCACCAGCTGCATGTTCTGGTTGACCAACCACACATTCCCCGAGTTCACATCATTCAGGACCACCAGATCCCGGTTCACCCGGAAAACATACGACGGCGACGCACTCGCCTTGGGCACCGCAACATTCTTATCATCAGCATCATTGACGCAATCCCGGACATACTTGTTCGCACCCGACCACGCCGCATGCACACACCCGCCCAACTGCACCGGCGCAGCAGGAACCCCCTCGCCGTCGAACCCCACCGTCTTCGCCGTCCCACCATCCAACGGCTGCTTCAACAACGCCTTCCGCGTCGCCACCGCCACAACATCACTGCCCGGCCCAGGCTGCTGCAACTTCGCATCCCGGGCATCCTCCAACGCCAACCGCTTACCACCAGGCAGGAACAGGTTCCCCGCAGCAGCATCCAACACCACCGGCTGGTCCCCCACCACGGTCATCTGCAGATCCCCGGCACCCTTAAGACCATCCCAGGTACTGGACTCCGACGACGTCACACCACCATCAGCGTCAACACCCGTCACCGTCACAGCCCCGGTCTTCGGATCCGCCGAATAAATCCGGTCATCAGAACCCACCACAGACACAAGACCCGCCGAACCAACCATCACCGGCTCGGACGCTTCCTTATCAAAACCATTCACCGTGGACGGAGACACCGCCCACACCTTCCCCGACACAGCATCCGTCACCGAAATCGTCCGCGCCCCAAAACTCACATCAGCCGCCCCCGGCAACTGCTTATCCCCACCCAACCGCATATTCGCCGGCGACACCTGGTTCAACGTCGAACCGGTCTCATCATCAACAAACACCTCACCGGCATGCTGCAACACATCAAACGTCGTCGACGCCGGCGTCACCGCACCATCCAACACCCGCGACGGATAATTCAACCGCCCCACAGCATTCCGGGACTTCGAAACAACCCACACACCACCGTCATTCAACTCCACCTCAGTGGTCTTAAACCCCGGATACAACACAGCACCCGTCACCACCACAGCAACCACAGCACCAAACGCAGTACCGGAGAACCACCGGGAGCGCGCCAGGCGGCTCCACCGGGGCGTGCCGGAGACAGGGCTTTGGGCGCGCGTTTGTCCGCGACGTTTCATGAGTGAAAATCCCCCGGTAGATCTAGGCCCTTTGCCTGCAGCCGGCGTCACGGGACCCCGGGACCACAACGATACCGCTATACGCCAACAAATGGACAAATTCTTTCAGCAGGCCTGGCGGCGGCCAAAACCTGGTTCCTAGTCGAGGACCAGGCCCTTGCCCCGGCCCCGCGTGAGGCGGACGGGATTGATCTCGCCGAAGCCGCGCACGTTTTCCGGCTCCTGGGGAATCAGGACGAACCGCTCGTCGTGCTCCAGGGCGGAGGCGGTCATGGAGTCCACCAGCACCGTTCCCGGATCCGCAAGGGTGGTCAGGCGCGCTGCGAGATTGACAGTGGGACCGTAGATGTCGCCCAGGCGGGACAGGATCCTGCCCCACACCATGGCCACCCGGGCTTCGGGGAGGATCTCGTCCTCGGTGAAGGCCTCGGCGAGCGCCAGGGAGATCTCGGCACCGGCTGCCGGGGTTTCGGCGATGTACAGGACTTCATCGCCGACCGTCTTGACCAGCCGGCCGCCGCCGACGGAGATGATCTCGGCGCACTTGTTCTCGAAGCGCTGGACCAGGCGGGCGAGCGTCTTTTCGTTCATCCGGCGGGACAGGCTGGTGTAGGAGACCAGGTCAGCGAACCCCACGGCGCGGGCCAGGGGCAGCGGAGCGTCATCCTCGTCGCCTTCGCGGCCTTCTTCGCTGGCCTGCAGGCCGGCTTCGGCCCGGACCGCGAGCCGCTGGACCCCGGCGTTGAGCTGGCGGCGCCAGGAGTAGACCAGCACTTCCTCCAGCGCGTCCACCAGCGCGGGCAGTTCGTTGACCAGGCGCTTGCGGGCCACGGCATCCGTGACGCCCTGCTCGTGGACCATGTCCTCCACCAGCGCTTCGATCTGCCAGACCACCATGCGGTCGGTCATTTGGCCGATGGAGCGGGTCACCGAAATGGCGGCTTCCTCCGTGAGCTTGCCGGCGCGGACCAGGTCCACCACCGTGGACAGGGCCGCCTGGTCACGTTCGGTGAAGGCCACGTCCTCATCGCCGAAGTTCGGGAACCCCAGGGCGCGCCACAGTTTGCGGGCAGAGAGCAGTGAGAGTCCCGCGCCGGCAGCAACTTCACGGCGGCGGAGCTTGCGTTCACCACCCAGCAGCCGGGCTTCGAGCGCCTTCATGGCCAGGCGTTCGGCGGACATGGCACCTGTGGGCGGGTGCCGGTCGACGGCGGGCATCTCCGCGGGGGAATCCGGACCGGCCAACGACGCGCCGGCGTGGTAGTCGCCGGAAGCAGGCTCGACGGCGGCGGTTCCGGTCGGGATGCGCTCGACGCGTTCCTGCTGGGCCTCATCGGTCATCCCGTCCACCTTCTCTCATGTCCTCCGGAAAAGCACCGGCGGGGTAATACGTCGCGCCACCCGGCTGGGTCCCGCTGTCCTCCGGCAGTTCCCCGATGGCGTCGAGGATAAAGTCGCGGAACCGGGCAACCTCGGGCACGTCGCGAAAGGTCACCATGCCCTGGTGCCCGGTTTCCAAGGATATATTCCCTGAGCGCACCAGTCGCTGCAGCAGCGATTCATGGACCGTCAGGTTGCGCACCGACGCCAGGTTCACCTGCTGGTCCCGCCGGTTCAGCAGGCCATACCGGGCCACCATCCGCTGGCTGGTCAGGGTGTAGCGGGTGCCTTGCCAGCGCAGCAGACGGGGCAGGCAGTAGCCCAGCCATACGGCTGCAGCGGCGAGGACGCAGGCGGTCACGAGCCAGGGCGTCCACTGCCGGCCCAGGGCAGGCGCCAGGCGGGCGGCCCCGCCGCGGATGACCCAGGCGCTGGCGAAGGCGGCAAGTGCCGGCGCCAGGACAAAGGCCACGGCGGCTCCGGCAAGCTTCCTCGGCTGCGGACGGGTAGTGACGATGACCTGCTCCCCTGGCACGAGGGTTTTACGCATACCCACCCTGGTTTGGCGCGTCCGGGGATGTCCAGGGCCGCAGGTGCACCACGTCCCCGGCGGTGACCACGTGCTCGTGCGAGTCCCGGTCCATCACCAACAGGGAGCCATAGTCATCCAGCCGGGAGGCATGCCCAATGATTTCGTGGTCGCCGGGCAGCTGCGCGCGTACCTGCTTTCCCAGGGTGACCATGACGGCCTCCACTCTTTTGTGGAGCGAAGGGCCCCCCGCCATGCCGGCCGTCGGGTCGCCGTCGGCGTTGCAGAAACTGCGGTACAGGACCGCGAAGTGGGACAGGTAGCTTTTCAGCAGCGCGGTGCGGTCGGTGGTGCGGGCACCTTCGATGGCCACGGACGTGGCAGTGGGAACCGGAAGTTCGCTTTCGCGCAGGGTGACGTTCAGCCCGGTCCCCAGGATCACGGGGGGCACGCTGCCGTCCACCATGGGGCCCAGCTGGGCCAGGATGCCGGCGATCTTCCTGCCGCGCACCAGGACGTCGTTGGGCCATTTGAGCTCGGCCGGGAGGCCCGCCGTTTCCAGCAGTGTTTCACGCAGCGCCAGGGCTGCGATGAGGGACAGCCAGGAGTAGCTCTGGGTGGGGAGGGGCCTGCCCTCCGCGTTGACCGGACGCAGCACCACGGAGACCGACACCGAGCTCAGCGGGGGCGCCTCCCACCGCCTGTCCAGGCGTCCCCGTGCGGCTGTCTGGTACTCCGCCGTCAGGACGGAGAGGTCCGGCCAGGCCCCGGGGTCCACCGTGACACCGCGCAGGAGGTCGGCGTTGGTGGAGCCGGTGGAGTCCACGACGTCGATCCGGGGGATCCCCGTGGCGGCGAGGAAACGCTGGTCGGCCAGGTCCCCTCGGTTCAGGGGGGAACCCGGTGCATGTGCGTCATCCATAGCTAGATCCTACCGAGCCGCGCCGGGTCCCTCCCAGCCACCTGCCGTCCCGGAACAGACCGTCAGGGCACCGCCGGGGGCCTGCTAGAGGAAGATGTCGGGAACCAGCCGGTCTTCCGGTGCCCCCAGGCTGTAGGGGCGGAAGTCGGTCACGCCCGCGGCGGCGAGGACCTGCTCATCCGTGTAGAAGTTGCCCGACGGCGGCGCGCCCGCGGCGAGGTTGCTTCCGGTCAGGACGGCGTGGGCGGCGTCGGCCATGATCTGCGGGCCGCGCGCGGCCAGCACCATGGTGTCGCCGTGGGGCATGTTGCGGATGGCCGCCGTGTCGATCAGCGTGCATGGCCACAGTGAGTTGACCCTGATCCCGTCAGCCTTCAGTTCCTCGGCCAGGCCCAGGGTGGTCAGGCTCATCCCGTATTTGGCCATGGTGTAGGCGAGGTGCTTTCCAGCCCAGGAGGGGTGGAGGTTCAGCGGCGGCGAGAGCGTCAGGATGTGCCCCTGTCCGGACGCACGCAGCGCCGGGAGCGCCAACTTGGACAGCAGGAAAGTGCCGCGGACGTTGATGTCCTGCATGAGGTCGTACTTCTTCATGTCCACGGCGTCCGTGGTGGAGAGGTCAATGGCGGAGGCATTGTTGATGACGACGTCGATGCCGCCGAACCGGTCCACGGCGGCGGCCACGGCGCCTGCCACGTCCTCGTCCCTGCGCACGTCGCCCACCAGGGGCAACGCCTGGCCTCCGGCCGCCTCCAGCTCCCGGGCTGCGGTGTAGACCGTTCCGGCAAGCTTGGGGTGCGGCTCCCCCGTCTTGGCAAGGAGGACGATATTGGCGCCGTCCCGGGCCGCCCTCAGGGCGATGGCCAGGCCGATCCCGCGGCTGCCGCCGGACAGCAGGATGGTCCGGCCCGCCAGGGAGCCGGCGGCCCGGTACGGGCTTTCGGAGGCATGCAAAGCATCGTCGCTTGAAGTCATGGGAACACTGTAACCCAACTATGTTACCGGCGAGTAACATTGCGAAGGGGTTGCTCGACCCGCAGAAAATTGTAGGTTCCCTACAGCCGTCGGCGCCCAAACCGTCACTAGACTTGCCAGCAGGGTTGGTCTTTTGTGTGGATGCTACTTAAAGCGCCGGACAACACGGGCCGCCAGCCGACAGAACTGACCTGCTACAGAGCCGGAGACACTTGATGAGCCACGATCTGACAACGACAGCGGGAAAGATTGCCGATTTCCGCGACCGCCAGGCGCGCGCCGAACAGCCTTCCGGTCCCGAAGCCATCGAAAAGCAGCACGCCCGCGGCAAGAACACTGCCCGCGAGCGCATCGCGCTGCTGCTGGACGAGGACTCGTTTGTTGAGTTTGACGCCCTGGCCGTGCACCGCTCCACCGCCTTTGGCATGGAAAAGAAGAAGCCGCTGGGCGATGGCCTGGTCTCCGGCTACGGCACCGTGGACGGACGCCTGGTGGCGGTCTACAGCCAGGACTTCACGGTCTACGGCGGATCGCTGAGCCAGGTCAACGGCGAAAAGATCGTCAAGGTCCAGGAGTTCGCGCTCCGCAACGGGTGCCCCGTCGTCGGCATCCTGGACGGGGGCGGCGCCCGCATCCAGGAAGGCGTGGCGTCGCTGGCCATGTTTGCGGACATCTTCCGCAACAACGTCCACGCATCCGGCGTGGTGCCGCAGATTTCGCTCATCATGGGCCCGTCCGCCGGCGGCGCGGCCTACTCCCCCGCGCTCACCGACTACGTGGTGATGGTGGACAAGACCTCACACATGTTCATCACCGGCCCGGACGTCATCAAGACCGTCACCGGCGAGGACGTGGACATGGAAACCCTCGGCGGCGCCCGGCAGCACAACGCCACCACCGGAACCTCCACCTACCTGGCCTCGGACGAGACAGATGCCATCGAGTTCGTCCGCGAACTGCTGGACTTCCTCCCCTCGAACAACCTGGCAGAGGCACCGGTCCTGGGGCACCAGCAGGAGTTGGAGATCGACGACGACGACCTCGCCCTGGACACGCTGGTTCCGGATTCAGCCAACCAGCCCTACGACATGCGCGCAGTGGTGGAGCAGATCGTGGACGACGGGCACTTCCTGGAGATGCAGGCCCTGTACGCGCCCAACGTGATGATCGGCTATGGCCGGGTGGAGGGCCACACGGTAGGCATCGTGGCCAACCAGCCCCTCCAGTTCGCCGGCACCCTGGACATCGCCGCATCGGAAAAGGCGGCCCGCTTCGTGCGCCACTGCGACGCCTTCAACATCCCCATCATCACCCTGGTGGATGTCCCCGGCTTCCTGCCCGGCAAGGACCAGGAGTTCCAGGGCATCATCCGCCGCGGCGCGAAGCTTCTCTACGCCTACGCCGAGGCCACCGTCCCCAAGCTCACCGTCATCACCCGCAAGGCCTACGGGGGCGCCTACATCGTCATGGGCTCCAAGAAGCTCGGTGCCGACCTGAATCTGGCGTGGCCCACGGCGCAGATCGGCGTGATGGGTGCGCAGGGTGCGGTGAACATCCTCTACCGCCGCGACCTCGCAGCCGTTGCCGAGGACGGCGGCGACGTCGAGGCCCGCCGCGCCCAGGTGATCCAGCAGTACGAGGAAGAACTCCTCAACCCCTACCAGGCCGCCGAGCTGGGCTACGTGGACGCTGTCATCGCCCCCTCGGACACCCGTCTCCAGATCATCAAGGGACTGCGCGCCCTGCGGGACAAGAGGGCCAGCCTCCCCGCCAAGAAGCACGGGAACATCCCGCTGTGATCAGCACCCCAGGGGCGCCTGAGCCCGCCGAAGCCCCGGACGCGGCAGTCGCCGCACCCCTGCTCTCTGTGGTCAAAGGGCAGCCGAACGCCGAGGAACTGGCCGCGCTGGCCGCCGTCGTCCTTTCCCTCAGCGGGGAAAGCCCGGCGCCGGCCAGGACCGCCAGCGTGCGGCACTGGGTGCGGAGGCAGCAGCTGCGGCTTGCCCCCACGCCCGGACCGGGAGCCTGGAAACGCAGCCAGGGCTGACAGCTTCCACATCCTGTCCATGCGGCCGGTAGGCTCGGGATGTGACTACCGACACTGCACCCGCCACGCGCCCGCATACCCGGATCGACGATGTCGCGGACAACTACACCGACACCCTGATCAGGCTCAATCCGACCTTTGCCACCACCCTTGGCCTGCCGGGACATGAGACGGAATACCAGGACTTCTCCCCTGCCGGCATCGCCGGGTTCGCCGAGGCGGCACGGGACGCCCTCGTTGCGCTGGAAGGCCTGGAGCCGGAGGACGACGTGGACGCCGTCACCCTGGACGCCATGCAGGAGCGGTTGGGCCTGCAACTGCTGATCCATGCCTCCGGGTGGGAGTATGCGGACCTGAACAATATTGCCTCCCCGGCCCAGGACATCCGCGCCATCTTCGACCTCATGCCCACCGGAACCGAACAGGACTGGGAGCACATCGCCGGGCGCGCACACAACGTGCCGGCGGCCATCAGCGGCTACACCGAGTCCCTGCGCATGGCCAAAGATGCAGGCAAGGTCGCCGCTGCCCGCCAAGTGCGCATCGTCATCGAACAGGTCAGCAAGTACGCCGCCGGGGACGGCTTCTTCGCAAAACTGGCCGCGGGTGCCGCCACGGATGCGGGGCCGCTTCCCACGGCCCTGCAGGAGAAGCTCGACGCCGGTGCTGCCGCCGCCCGCCGGGCCTACGCCGGCCTGGCGGAATTCCTGCGCACCGAACTGCTCCCCGCTGCTCCCGAAAAGGATGCCGTGGGCAGGGCCCGCTACGCACTGGCCTCCCGGTCCTTCCTCGGCGCAGAGGTGGACCTGGAGGAAACGTACGCGTGGGGCGTCCAGGAACTCGACCGCCTCATCGCGGAGCAGGAACAGGTCGCAGCCGCCATCAAGCCAGGCGCCACCATTGCCGAAGCCAAGGAAATCCTCAACAACGACCCCGCACGGCAACTGAAAGGCACGGAGGCGCTGCGGCAATGGATGCAGGGCCTCTCCGACAAAGCCGTGGCCGAACTCTCCGGCGTGCACTTCGACATCCCCGAGGTGATGAAGACACTTGAGTGCCGGATTGCCCCCACCGACGAGGGCGGCATCTATTACACCGGCCCGTCCGACGACTTCAGCCGGCCCGGCCGCATGTGGTGGTCCGTTCCCGCAGGCGAGGACACCTTCACCACCTGGGCCGAAACCACCACCGTGTACCACGAGGGCGTCCCCGGCCACCACCTCCAGGTGGCCACCGCCACCTACCGGCGCGAACTGCTTAACAAGTGGCGCCGGAACGTCTGCTGGACCTCCGGCCACGGCGAGGGCTGGGCCCTCTACGCCGAGAAGCTCATGCAGGAACTGGGCTACCTGAACGATCCCGGCGACCACATGGGAATGCTGGACATGCAGCGCATGCGGGCAGCCCGCGTGGTCTTCGACATCGGCGTGCACCTCGAACTCGAGATGCCCGAACGCTGGGGAACCGGCACCTGGACCCCGGACAAGGGCTACGGATTCCTCAAGGAAAACCTCCCCATCAGCGAAGGCCAGCTCAACTTCGAGTTCACCCGCTACCTTGGCTGGCCGGGCCAGGCCCCCTCCTACAAAGTTGGCCAGCGGCTCTGGGAACAGATCCGTGCGGAGCTGGAGTCACGGCCCGGGTTCGACCTGAAGGAGTTCCACACCAGGGCCCTCAACATCGGCTCTGTTGGGCTCGATACCCTGCGCCGGGCGCTGCTGGGCTGACAGTCCATCCCCCGGCCGGATCCCTGGCCGGCGGACCGCGCCCCCGGCATTCGGTGGACAGCGCCCACGGCAATCCATAAGCTTACTTACTAAATTGCCGTGGCGCGCACCGCCGCAGGGACAGGGAGACGACGTTGACCAACCTCCAAGGGACACCGGCCGGGACGGGGGTGCGTGGGGAACTGCGCCAGGACACGACCGTCGGCGGCAAGGACCTCACCAGATGGGACACCCGGACAGGCCGGCGCCTGGTGGAAGTGGTCCACCGCATCAGCCAGGTACTGGGCCCGCATGGCGCACTGATCCTGACGCTGCTGGTGGGGGCGGTCATTTCCGCCGCCCTGACCGCCGCGTTCAGCGAGGTCTATGAAGCGGTCGTGGCCGCCGACGGGGTGGCCGGACTTGACCATCCGGTATTGGCGGCCAGCAAGGACCTCCGTACCCCTGCCCTGGATGTGGCGGTCACGGCCTTCACCGATGTTGGCGGGACCATCGGGATGCCGGTCCTCGCCGTCGCCATCATGGCGGTGCTCGCGTTGCGGCGCCGCTCCTGGACCCCCGTCATCCTGATCGTCACCGCGGGCCTGGGTTCACTGCTGATGACCATCGCCGGCAAGCGCCTCGTGGGACGCACGCGGCCGGACCTCAGCGACGCCGTACCGCCCTACGAACACTCGGCATCGTTTCCCAGTGGACACTCACTGAACGCGGTGGTGATAGCAGGCATCGTGGCGTACCTCATCATCCTGCGGCTCCACTCGAACCGCGCCCGCATCCTCACCGCCGCGGCGGCAGCCCTCTTCGCCGTCGCGATCGGCCTAAGCAGGGTCTTCCTGGGCCATCACTGGCTCACCGATGTGCTGGCGGCCTGGGCACTGGGTGCCGCGTGGCTGGCCATCGTGATCACCGCCCATCGGCTCTACCTGACGGTCAGGAAACACCACGAACCACGAGACGTTAAGCACACCCCCGCCGGGAATAAGTAACAAATGCCGTCGTTATCCCTGATTCTCCGGGGATTTCCGGCTGGGGCCCGCATCCCAGCCGCGTAATATTTCTCAATGTTGGTTCGACGTGATATTTAGCGGAGGTCTAGCTTGTTCTGGTGAGCACTCAGACAAGCACCCCCTCCCCCGCAGGGAAGACCGGATTCCAGCTCCCCAAGTGGGCGGGTTCCTTCGGCTTCCAGATCATCGCCGCCCTCATTGTGGGTCTTGGCCTCGGCCTGCTGGCAAAGTACACCGGCAGTACCAAGACCAACCCCAACGCCCTCGGCGCCACGCTGCAGACCATCGGCTCAAGCTATGTGTCTCTGCTGCAGACCGCCGTTGTTCCGCTGATCTTCACCGCCGTCGTCAGTTCCATCTCCAACCTGCGGCAGGTATCCAATGCCGCCCGGCTGGCGTGGAACACGCTCCTGTGGTTCGCCATCACGTCCCTGATCGCCGTGCTGATCGGCATGGGACTGGGCGTGCTGCTGCAGCCCGGCGCCAACACCGGCATCGCCGGAGACGCCAAGTACACCGGCAAGTCCGGTGACTGGTGGGCCTTCCTCGTAGGCCTCTTCCCCAAGAACTTCCTCGGCCTGGGCGCCAGCTCCACCGTCGCCGATTCCGGCGCCGTCACCACGTCGGTCAGCTTCAACGTCCTGCAGATCCTGGTCATCGCCATCGCGGTGGGCGTCGCCGCGCTGAAGGTGGGCAAAGCCGCAGAGCCGTTCCTCACCCTTAACGCATCAGCCCTTGCCGTGATCCAGAAGGTGCTGTGGTGGATCATCCGCATCGCGCCGCTGGGCACCATCGGCCTCATCGGCAACGCCGTCGCCGTCTACGGCTGGGACACCATCGGCTCGCTGGGCAAGTTCACCGTTGCCATCTACGCGGGCCTGGTCCTGGTGCTGTTCGTGGTCTACCCCATCCTGATCCGCAGCCACGGCCTGTCCATCAAGCAGTACTTCTCCGGCGTATGGCCCGCCGTGCAGCTGGCCTTCGTGTCCCGTTCCTCGGTGGGAACGCTGCCGCTGACCCAGCGCGTGACCGAGCGCAGCCTGGGCGTCCCCCGCGCCTACGCCTCGTTCGCCGTGCCCCTGGGCGCCACCACCAAGATGGACGGCTGCGCAGCCATCTACCCCGCCGTCTCGGCGATCTTCGTGGCCCAGTTCTTCGGCATCCACCTGGACTTCAGCCAGTACCTGCTGATCGCCCTGGTCTCCGTCCTCGGCTCCGCTGCAACCGCCGGCACCACCGGCGCCGTGGTGATGCTCACGCTGACGCTCTCCACGCTGGGACTGCCGCTGGCCGGCGTCGGACTCCTCCTTGCCATCGACCCCATCCTGGACATGGGCCGCACCGCGGTCAACGTCGCGGGCCAGGCACTGGTCCCCACCATCGTGGCCAAGCGCCAGGGCATCCTGGACGAGTCGCTGTACAACGCCCCCCGCAACGGCACGCCCTTTGTTGAGGAAGAAACAGGCAGCGATGCCGCCGCCGGTGGCCCCGCCACGGACGGCACCAGCGCCGACACCGCACCCCGCGAACTGCAGGATGCAAAGGCATAACGCGCAGCAGCAATGAAAGACGTCCCCGGGAAACCTCCCGGGGACGTCTTTTTTGTTTCATGGGCTGTGCCTCCGGCCATTCACCGGCCGGCAGCAGTCAGCGGCCGGCATCAGTCAGCGACCGCCCCCGCCAATCACCCCGCTCTGGACCGCCTTGGTCACGGCGTCGGCTTCCGCCTGCGTCAGCTTTCCATCGGCCACGGCCTTGTCCAGGCGCGTCTTGAGCGCGGCGGCGTGCTCGGACTGCTCCTCGCTGCGGATCTCCTGGAGGGCGGCCGTCACCTTCGCCTCATCGATGCCCAACGACTCAGCCAGGGACTTGGCGAGCGCGGCCTCGCGCGCGGCGGGGTCCGGCTTCTGGCCGTCGGCGGGCGGAGCGGCGGGCTTGTTGGCGTCGCGGAAGGCCTTCAGCGCGTCAGTCACCTTGGCTTCGTCCACACCGAGTTTCGCTGCCAGCGCGGAGGCCTGCTCCATGCCGTGGCCGCCGCGGCCGCCATGCCTGCCCATGCCGTCGTGGCCGGTGCCGGTGCCGCCGTCAGCGGAGGCGCTGGAACTTGCACTCGGCGTGGGAGCGGGAGTTGTGGTGGTGGCAGAGGCCATGCCGGCCACGCCGATTCCTGCACCGAGCGCCAGCGCCGCGGCTGACAGGCCCAGGGTCATCTTCTTCGTGCGTGTCATTTCTTGTCTCCTGATTCGCCGTCGCCTGACGGCTGCTGGTGATACGCCTGGTGGCGGGACATTCCAAGCATCCGCGACCAGGTTCAGCAAAGGCTGTTGGGAACCTTTCGTTCTCCTGTGAATCCGGAGACACCCCCGCACCTGAGCCCCCGCGCAGATAACTTGCATGCAGTGCAAACTTGCACGTAGTGTAAGGCCGTGCCCAGCCCCTTTTCACCGCCCGACGCGTCGCAGGACGCCGGATCCGCCGCCCCTTCCCGGCGCGAGCTGAACAAGGCCGCCACCCGCCAGGCCATCACCGATGCCGCCCTGGGACTCCTGCGTTCCAAGGGCCCCGGCAACTTCACGGTGGAGGACATCGCCGATGCCGCAGGCATTTCGCGGCGCACTTTCTTTAACTACTTCAGCAGCACCGACGCCGCCCTGGCGTCCATCGTCCATGGCTTCCTGGACAACGCCATCCAGCAACTGCGCCTCCGCCCGGCGGACGAGCCCATGCTTGAGTCGGCCCAGGCCGCACTGGTGGCCCTGGCCGATCCCAAGGCCATCGCGCCCCTGGCTGAACTGTTCACGCTGACCCAGCAGAGCCCGCTGATGTCCCACACGGAACTGGAGGCGTGGGACCACTGCCGGGCCCAGGTCTTCACCGTGGCCCGCGAACGCCTCGCCGGCACCCCCGGGGAGCGGGACGAGCTGTATGTCCACGCCCTGGCCGGCTCCATCATCTCCTGCGGAAAGGCCGCCATGGAGGTCTGGTTCAGCCGGCGCGGCCCGGACCTGTCACCCGCCTCCCTGGCGGAACTCCGCCAACTGCTGATCGATGCCATGGCCCTGCTGGGCGCCGGCTTCACCACCACTGCTTTCCCATCCGCCACCCGTTCCTCCTGATCAGATCGGTCCTCCCGCATGGCACTCCTCCTCTACCGCCTCGGCAAGTTCTCCTACCGCCGGCGCTGGCTTGTCATCTCCCTCGGGCTTGCCGTGCTGGTGGCCGTTGGCGGTTCCGCCGCGGCCTTCCATGGCACGCTGTCCAACAACTTCCAGATCCCGGGTACCGAGACCCAGCGGATCGCGGACAAGCTCAAGCAGGATTTGCCGGCAGCCTCGGGCGGAAGCGCCACGATCGTCTTCGAAGCCCCCGACGGCGGGTTCAAGGCTGAGAGCCGCGCGGCCGTCACGGATGCGCTGAAGAAACTCCAGACCATCCCCGAGGTCCGCGGCACGGTGGATCCGTTCGCCACCCAGGCCCAGGTGGACCAGGCCGGCAAGGCCATCACCGACGGCGAAAAGCAACTGGCGGCCGGCCAGGCACAGCTGGACGCCTCCCGGGCGCAGCTGGAGGCCGGCAAGGCACAGCTGGCGGCAGCCGAGCAGCAACTCACCGCCGCCGGCGCGCCCGCAGCCGTGGTCGAGGCCCAGCTGGGCCAGCAAAAGGCAGCGCTGGCTGCCGGCCAGGCCAAGCTCGACGCCGGCGCCCAGGAACTGGAGGCCAACAAGGCGAAGCTGGAACTTGGCAAGCGCCAGGCCCAGGCGGCCTCCGCCATCCGCTTCGTCTCGGAGGACAACAAGGCCGCGGTGGCACAGGTGCAGTTCAACACCTCCATCAACGGGCTCGCCCCGGCGGTGCGCAAGCAGGTCCAGGAGATCGCCCACGAGACGTCCTCCGCCGGCGTCCAGGCCTTTGCCAGCAAGGAAATCACCGAGGACATCTCGGCCCTGTTCGGCACGGCGGAAATTGTCGGCATCGCCGTCGCGGCGCTGGTCCTGATCCTCATGCTGGGGACGCTGATCGCGGCCGGACTGCCGCTGCTGATGGCCATCATCGGCGTCGGCGTGGGCGTCGGCATCACCTTCGCCCTCTCCGGCCTGTTCGACATGAGCTCCATCTCCCCCATGCTGGCCCTCATGCTGGGCCTCGCCGTCGGCATCGACTATTCGCTGTTCATCGTCAACCGGCACCGGACGCAGCTCCTGGCCGGAATGGACCCTGAGGAGTCCGTGGCCCGGGCCAACGGTACCTCCGGCAACGCGGTAGTCTTCGCCGGCCTCACCGTGATCATCGCCCTTGCCGCCCTGGTGGTCCCGGGACTGCCGTTCCTAACCGTCATGGGCCTGGCCGCCGCGGGAACCGTCGCAGTGGCGGTACTGGTCGCCATCACCCTGACCCCCGCCATGCTGTCCCTGATTGGCCGCCGCATCATCTCCAGGCGGGCCTGGGCCAAGTCCGAGGCGCACAACGCCGAGCCGGGCCACGAAGCCGCAGATATCGCCGTCGACCGCGAACGAAGCACCCACGGGTGGGGCGGCCTGGTCACCAAGCACCCCTGGGTTGCCCTGACCGCCGGCATCGTCCTGCTGGGCACCCTGGCCCTGCCCGCCACCCAGCTCCAGCTGGCCCTGCCCGACGGCGGGTCCGAACCCGTGGAGTCCGAGGCCTACCAGGCCTACGACCTGACCGCCCGCAGCTTCGGCGAAGGCGTCACCGGGCCGATCGTGGCCGTGGGCGAGTTCCCCGCGAACCTTGACGCGGCCCAGGCGCAGAAGCTGCAGTTCGACATCGCGGACAAGCTCCGGGCCGTGGACAATGTGGTGGCCGCTGTACCGGTGGCGCTCAGCGAGGACCGCCGGACCGCCGTCTTCCAGGTCATCCCCAAGGAAGGCCCGGCCAGCGCCAGCACGGTCAAGGTGGTCGACGAACTCCGGGGCCTTAACGCCGAAATCAAGGCCGACTACGACGTTGCCATGGGCCTGACCGGCCAAACCGCCGGCAACGTGGACGTCTCCACCAAGCTCGGTGACGCCCTGCCGCCCTACCTGGCGATCGTCGTCGGACTTTCCCTGATCCTGCTCCTGCTGGTGTTCCGCTCCATCGTGGTCCCGCTGCTGGCCACGGGCGGATTCCTGCTGTCCTTGTCGGCCGCCTTCGGCGCCGTGGTGGCCGTCTACCAGTGGGGCTGGCTGGGGAACGTCTTCGATGTTGCCAATCCGGGCGCCGTGCTGAGCTTCCTGCCCATCATCCTGATCGGCGTGCTGTTCGGCCTGGCCATGGACTACCAGGTGTTCATCGCCTCCGGTATGCGCGAGGCCTACATGCACGGATCGTCAGCCAAGGAAGCGGTGCGGGTGGGCTTCCGGCACGCGGCCGCCGTGGTCACCGCCGCCGCGATCATCATGGTCAGCGTGTTCTCCGGCTTCATCTTCAGCCACCTCACCATGGTCCGGCCGCTGGGCTTCGCGATGGCCTTCGGCGTCCTGTTCGACGCGTTCGTGGTCCGGATGACCATCGTCCCGGCCGTGATGTACCTGCTGGGCGCCAAGTCCTGGTGGCTGCCGCGCTGGCTGGACCGGATCCTGCCGGACGTGGACGTGGAGGGCGCCAAGCTCAACCGCTGCCAGGCCGCACCGGCTCCGGGCGAGCTGGTCCACTAGGCTGAAACGGTGCTCCATCTGATCCTCGCCTCCCAGTCCCCCGCCCGCACCAAGCTCCTGGCGGAGGCCGGCATCCGCCACACCGTGCTGGTCTCCGACGTCGACGAAGCGGCCGTCCAGGCACACTACGGCGTCACGGACCCGCACGACACCGCGCTGCTGCTGGCACGTGCCAAGGCCGAAGCCGTCGCCGCGCTGCCGGAAGCAGAGGGCGCACTGGTCCTTGGCTGCGACTCCGTTTTCGAGTTCGACGGCGAGGCGCACGGCAAGCCGTACACCGCCGACGTCGCGCGGGAACGGATGCTCCGCATGAGCGGCAGCGCGGGGGTGCTGCACACGGGGCACTGGCTTGTGGACTGCAGGGACACGGACGACGACGACGACGGCGCCGCCCGCGGTTCGGGCGCCACGCTCGGGGCGGTCGCCTCCGCCGAGGTGTCCTTCCTGGACATGGCACCGGAGGAAATCGACGCCTATATCGCCACCGGCGAGCCGCTGCACTGCGCCGGCTCCTTCACGATCGACGGCCTGGGCGGGGCCTTCATCCGGAAGGTCGACGGCGACCCGCACGCCGTCGTCGGCCTCTCCGTCTCCACCCTGCGCGGCCTGCTCGCTGCTGCCAACGTTCGCATCACGGACCTCTGGCCGCCGCGGTAAAGTACTCCCTTTTCTGCACCACTTGTAGCTTCCCTACAAAGGCGGCCCGGTTTACACGCGGATTCCGCAAGTAATATCGGCGGAACCTCCAAAACCGCGCTAGGCTCCCTGAAGGAAAGAAGGAGACGCCTTGTCAGCAAATTTGGAGCAGTCCGCAGGAACCACGCAGCCCAGCCTCACAAAGGTGCTGATCGCCAACCGCGGCGAAATCGCCGTGCGGATCATCCGGGCGGCCCGGGATGAAGGCATCGCCTCCGTGGCCGTCTACGCTGACCCGGACCGCGATGCGCTGCACGTCCGGCTCGCTGACGAGGCCTACGCCCTGGGCGGGACCACCGCTGCCGAGTCGTACCTGCTCATGGACAAGATCATTGACGCCGCCCGCCAGTCCGGCGCCGACGCCATCCACCCCGGCTACGGCTTCCTGGCCGAGAACGCCGAGTTCGCCGCCAAGGTGATTGCCGCGGGCATCACCTGGATCGGCCCCTCCCCGGAGGCCATCTCCGCCCTGGGCGACAAGGTCCGCGCCCGGCACATCGCCGAAAAGGTGGGCGCTCCCCTGGTCCCCGGCACCGCCGACCCCGTCGAATCCGCCGAGGAAGTCCTGGAGTTCGTAGACCGGCACGGCCTGCCGGTGGCCATCAAGGCGGCCTTCGGCGGCGGCGGCCGCGGCATCAAGGTAGCCCGCACCCGCGAGGAAATCCCCGAACTCTACGAATCCGCCGTCCGCGAGGCAACCGCCGCCTTCGGCCGCGGCGAATGCTTCATCGAGCGCTTCCTGGACGCTCCCCGGCACGTGGAAACCCAGTGCCTGGCCGACGCCCACGGCAACGTGGTAGTGGTGTCCACCCGCGACTGCTCCCTCCAGCGGCGCAACCAGAAACTCGTCGAGGAAGCTCCGGCACCCTTCCTCACCGAAGACCAGAACCGCCGTCTCTACGAATCCTCCAAGGCGATCCTGAAGGAGGCCGGCTACCTGGGCGCCGGCACGTGCGAATTCCTGGTGGGCCAGGACGGGACCATTTCCTTCCTCGAGGTCAACACCCGCCTGCAGGTGGAGCACTGCGTCTCCGAGGAAGTCACCGGGATCGACCTGGTCCGCGAGCAGTTCCGGCTGGCCCGCGGCGAGGAACTGGGCTACGGCGATCCCGAGGTGCGCGGACACTCCATCGAGTTCCGCATCACCGGCGAGGACCCGGGCCGCAACTTCCTGCCCGCCCCCGGCACGCTCCGCGTCCTGAAGAACCCCACCGGTCCCGGCGTCCGCGTCGATTCCGGCGTGGAACAGGGCGACGTCATCAGCGGGAACTTCGACTCCATGCTGTCCAAGCTCATCATCACCGGTGCCAGCCGCCCGCAGGCCCTGCAGCGCGCCCGCCGCGCGCTGGAGGAAATGGTGGTGGAGGGCATCCCCACCGTCATCCCGTTCGACCTCGCAGTGGTAACGGATCCAGCCTTCGCACCCGCCGAGGGGCCCTTCACGGTCCACACGCGCTGGATCGAAACCGAGTTCACCAACAACCTGCCGGCTTGGACCCCGGACACTGCCGTTGACGGCGAGGGCTCCGCCGAGGAGCGCCAGCGCGTGGTGGTGGAAGTGGGCGGCAAGCGCCTCGAGGTGGTCCTCCCCGCATCCCTGGGCACCCCGGGAACGGCCTCGGCCGCCGCCGGCAAGCCGGGCAAGTCCAAGAAGCGCTCCCGCTCCGCCGGTCCGGCTGCGGCCACCGGCAATGCGCTGACCTCCCCCATGCAGGGCACCATCGTGAAGGTGGCCGTGGCGCACGGGGACGTGGTCACCGAAGGCGACCTGGTGGTGGTCCTCGAGGCCATGAAGATGGAACAGCCCCTCACCGCGCACCGGTCCGGCACCATCACGGGCCTGACGGCAACGGCGGGCGAAACGGTGTCCGCGGGCGCCATTATCGCCACCATCGAAGACTAGAAAGCGGCGCACGCAGCCATGCTCGCACCAAGTTTCCAGGAAGAAGTGGACCGCTACCACCAGGCGGTCCCTGAAATCACCCGGGGAAACCCGGCGCCGATCAAGGACCTGTATTCCCGGCTGGATGACGTCACCCTGGCCAACCCGTTCGGCGGCATAGCCCGCGGCTGGGCGCAGGTGGAGGCGCGGCTGGACCAGGCCGCGCGGCAGTTCCGCGACGGCGAGATGCTGGGCTTCGACACCGTCACCTCCTACACGGCCCGCGACACCGCATACCTGGTGGAGACCGAACACTTCCGGGCACGGCTGGACAGCGCCGCCGCCACGGAGGAGTTCGCGCTCCGCGTGACCAGCATCTTCCGCCGCGAGGAGGGCTACTGGAAGCTGGTGCACCGGCACGCGGACCCCGCCGCCCGGCCACAGTCCCGCCGCTCGCTCACGCAGCCTCCGGCCTGAGCCGGCTGCCCCGCGGGCGCCTGCGGGTGCCCGGGGGCCCGTTGCCGGCACGGTGACCGCTGCTCGAATGCTGGCAGGCGGCGCCGGCAGGATGCAGACTTAGCACATGCTGCCTTTCCTGCTCCTGGCCTCCCGCGCGGAAGACGCCGCCGCTGAGGACGAGTACGCCGCATACCTAAGGTACGGCGGGCTGGAGGAGCGGGAGCTGCACCGGATCCGGCTCGAAGCCGCTCCCCTGCCCCCGCTGGACCTCTCCAGGTACTCCGGTGTCATCGTGGGCGGCAGCCCGTTCACGTCCAGCGACCCGCCGGAGCACAAGAGCACGGTCCAGCACCGGGTAGAGCAGGAGCTGGCCGCACTGCTGGACCAGCTGGTGGCCCGCGACTTCCCGTTCCTTGGCGCCTGTTACGGGGTGGGCACCCTCGGGAGCCACCAGGGCGCCGTGATCGACCGGACCTATGGCGAGCCCCTCGGCGCGGTGGAAGTGGAGCTGACCCGCGAAGGCCTGCAGGACCCCGTCCTGCAGGGAATGCCCCAACGGTTCACGGCGCTGACCGGACACAAGGAGGCCGTCAGCTCGCTGCCCCCGCACGCTGTCCTCCTGGCACGGGCCGCCACCTGCCCGGTCCACATGTTCCGGATCAGGACCAACCTGTACGCCACCCAGTTCCACCCCGAACTGGACGCCGACGGGCTGGTGACGCGGATCGATATCTACCGGGACGCCGGGTACTTTCCACCGGAGTCCGCCGAGGAGCTCATGGCTGCCGCACGGCGGTTCACCGTCACCGAGCCCATGGCCGTACTGAAGAACTTCGTGGCCCGCTACGCCCGGTAAAAACGGCAATGCCCGGCGTGCCGAAAGGCAGCGCCGGGCATTGGGGCAAACGAAGCGTCAGGCGACGTTGTTCTCGTAGTCCAGGTCGCGGGTCTCACGGGTGAGGAACAGCGCGATCAGGGTCAGCACAGCCATGGATGTCAGGTAGATGCCTACCAGCAGCGGGCTGCCCTTGGCGGCTTCCCACAGGGCGACGGCGATGAACGGGGCCACCGCGGCACCCAGGATGCTGGAGAAGTTGTAGCTGATGGCTGAGCCGGTGTACCGGACGTTCGTGGGGAACAGTTCCGGCAGCAGCGCACCCATGGGGCCGAAGGTGAGGCCCATGAGGGAGAACCCGAGGATCAGCAGGCCCATGGTGCCCACGAAGCCGCCGCTGAACAGCGGGACAAACAGCAGGCCGAAGACGAAAATGCCGGCGGTGACGGCCATGAGCATCTTGCGGCGGCCGTACTTCTCGGCCAACGGTCCGGAGACCAGGGTGAAAATGCCAAAGAATACGACGCCGGCAATCAGCATCCAGAGGAAATCGTTGCGGCTGTAGCCAAGGCCCGGAACGAACGCGGCGGCAGCGGCTTCGGACATGGGCTTGCCGGCCTTTTCGGCTGCGGCCTTGGCGCCCTCCAAAGTGGGCTTGGTGCCGTAGGTCAGCGTGAACGTGGTCATCAGGTAGAACAGCACATACGTGGCCAGCATGATGAAGGTGCCCAGGATCAGCTGGCGCCAGCTGGACTTGAAGACCCGGCCCAGCGGAAGCTTGGCTACCTCGTTCGATTCCACCACCTTGGTGAAGGCCGGGGTTTCGATCAGCTTGAGCCGGACGTAGAGGCCCAGGATCACCATGACGGCGCTGAGCAGGAACGGGACGCGCCAGCCCCAGGCCTGGAAAGCTTCCGGGGTCAGGGTGTAGCTGGCCACCAGGAAGATGACGTTGGCAATGATGAAGCCGATGGGGGCACCGAGCTGCGGGAAGGTGCCGTAGATGGCGCGCTTGTTGGCGGGGGCATTCTCCGTGGCCAGCAGGGCCGCGCCGCTCCACTCGCCGCCGAGGGCCAGGCCCTGGGCGAACCGCAGGACCACCAGCATGGCCGGCGCCCAGAACTCCCAGCCCGGAACCAGCGCCGTGGGCAGGCAGCCGATGAGGAAGGTTGCGATGCCCATGGTCAGCAGCGACGCCACAAGGGTTCCCTTGCGGCCGAACTTGTCGCCGAAGTGCCCGAAGACGATCGAGCCGAGGGGGCGGGCAACGAAGGCCACGCCGAAGACGGCGAAGGAGCTCAGCAGCTGGGTGGTTTCGTTCGCGCCCGGGAAGAAGAGCTTCGGGAACACGAGCACGGCGGCCGTGGCATAGACGTAGAAGTCGTAGAACTCCACAGTGGTGCCGATCAGGCTGGCCACGATAACGCGGCCGCGGGAGTTCACCGGCTGGTGCGAACCAGGCACCTTGGTGGTATCGGTGGATGACATGGGTAAGCGCTTTCGTGAGATCGGCCGGGCGCAGGCAGTGCTGCCTCCCGGCGCGAATAGTTAGAGTTCGATCTTACTTCGCCGCGTCCAGTCAATGGACGAAACGTCCACAATGCGGACCTGTGTTGTGCATCTCATATTCCTGGCCCCGGCACCGCCTCACGCCGCATGGCGGGCCCGGATAGGCAAAAGTCACAGCGCGTTAACAAACATCGACTGTCCGCGAAACGCGCCGTCCCTACCTTGGAGGAACAACATCCCCCGAAGGAGGTAACCCGTGACTGTTGACCGCACCGTTGATGCCGTATCCGCCAGCGCACAGCCCGGCCCTACCCGCACTACTGACGCCCCCGCCCTTAAATTCCGCCCCGGCCGCTGGATCGCCAACTGGGATGCCGAGAACAAGGAACAGTGGGAGGCCGCAGGCCGGGCCATCGCCCGCCGCAACCTGAACTGGTCCATCTTCGCCGAGTTCCTCGGCTTCGTCGTCTGGCAGCTGTGGTCCATCGTCGTGGTCCAGCTTCCCGCCGCAGGCTTCACCTTCTCCACCTCGGAAATCTTCTGGCTCATCTCCATGCCAAGCCTGGTGGGTGCCACCCTCCGCATCCCCTACACCTTCATGGTCCCCCGCTTCGGCGGCCGCAACTGGACCATCGTCTCCGCCCTGCTGCTCCTGATCCCCTCCACCGGGCTGGCCCTCTGCGTCTCCAACCCGGACACACCGTTCGGTGTCATGCTCCTCGTGGCTGCCCTCGCCGGCTTCGGCGGCGGCAACTTCGCCAGCTCGATGGCCAACATCACGTTCTTCTACCCGGCCAGGGAAAAAGGCTGGGCGCTGGGACTGAACGCCGCGGGCGGAAACCTGGGGGCCGCCGTCGCACAGCTTGCCGTTCCCATCGTCATCACCCTGCTTGCCGCGGGCACCGTCAACCTTCCCCTGGCGGGCTGGATGTGGGTCCCCTTCATCCTGCTGGCCGCATTCGGCGCCTTCAAGTACATGAACAACCTCACCAGCGCCAAGGGTGACGTGGCCGGCTCGGTCGCTGCACTGAAGGAACCGCACCTGTGGATCATGGCGCTGCTGTACATCGGCACCTTCGGCTCCTTCATCGGCTTCGCCGGTGTATTCCCCAAGCTGATCAAGGACTACTTCCCCGCGTTCTCCTCCATTGGAGTGGGAACCGTGGCCCTGTCCCTGGCCTTCCTCGGCCCCCTGGTGGGTTCGCTGGCCCGTCCCTACGGCGGCCGCATGGCGGACCGCATGGGCGGGGCCCGGATGACCGTGTCCGCCTTCGCCGCGATGGCCGTGATCACGCTGACCATGATCTGGACCCTGCCGCTGAAGAACTTCCTGCTCTTCCTGGTCCTCTTCCTGATGCTGTTCACTGCCAGCGGCTTCGGCAACGGGGCCACTTACCGGATGATTCCGGTCATCTTCGCCACCTCCAGCCGGGCTGCCCGCAACGGTGCAAACCCGGTGGCCACCCAGCGGCTCGCGTCCTCGGCCCTCGGCCTGATCTCCGCGATCGGCGCTTACGGCGGCTTCGTGATCCCCCAGGTGCTCAATGCCTCCAGCACCGCCAGCGGCTCCTACACCCCGGCCTTCTACGGATTCGTCGGCGCCTACGTCCTGATGCTGGTGGTCTGCTGGACCTGCTACATCCGCAACGCCGGCCGGAACGCGATGGGAAACGTCTAACATGACCAAAAGCGCCGACACGCACTGCCCTTACTGCGCCCTGCAGTGCGCCATGACGCTCACGTCCCCGGCGGGCCTGGCCCCGGCTTCGCAGCCGGGGCCAGGCCCCGCTCCTGCACCTGCCGGCTCCAAGGCATCCCCCGTCCTGGACGTGGCCGGCCGGGACTTCCCCACCAACCGCGGCGGCCTGTGCCGCAAGGGCTGGACCTCGGCCACGCTCCTGAACCACGCGGGCAGGATCACCGAGCCCCTGCTCAGAGGTGCTGACGGGATCCACCGTCCCATCGGCTGGGACCAGGCCCTGAACCTCGCCGCTGCGGCAGTCAAGGACGCCCGCGCCCGGTACGGTGCGGACGCCGTCGGCGTCTTCGGCGGCGGCGGCCTCACCAATGAAAAGGCCTACCAGCTGGGCAAGTTCGCCCGGCTGGCGCTGGGCACCTCCCGGATCGACTACAACGGCAGGTTCTGCATGTCCTCCGCGGCCGCAGCGGGAATGCGCGCCTTCGGCGTGGACCGCGGGCTGCCGTTCCCGCTCGAGGCCCTGGACACCGCCAGCACCATCCTGATGCTCGGCTCAAACGTTGCCGAGACCATGCCGCCGTTCGTCCAGCACCTGCAGGGAGCCCGCGACGCCGGCGGGCTGGTTGTGGTGGATCCCCGCCGCTCCGCCACCGCGGCCTTCACGGCCGACGGCGCCGGCCTCCACCTCCAGCCCCTTCCCGGCACCGACCTCACCCTGCTGCTGGGCCTTTCGCACGTGGTCATCCACGAGGACCTGATGGACACCGCCTACCTCCAGGAGCGCACCTCGGGCTACAGCGCCGTCGTCCGCAGCGTGAACGCCTTCTGGCCTGAACGCGTCCAGTCCATCACCGGCGTCCCCGCGGACCTGATCCGCGAAACCGCCAGGATGCTTGCCGCAGGCGCCAGCAGGGGCGGCAGCTACATCCTCACCGGCCGCGGCGTGGAACAGCACGTGGACGGCACGGACACCGCCACCGCGGCCATCAACCTCAGCCTCCTGCTGGGCCTGCCCGGGTCCGCCCGCAGCGGCTACGGCACCCTCACCGGCCAGGGCAATGGCCAGGGCGGCCGCGAGCACGGCCAGAAAGCCGACCAGCTGCCCGGCTACCGCAAGATCACCGACCCCGCCGCCCGCGCGCACGTCGCCGCGGTCTGGGGCATCCCCGATGAACTCATCCCCGGCCCCGGCCTGCCCGCCGTCCAGCTGCTGAAATCACTGGGACAGCCCGACGGCGTCCGGTGCCTTTTTGTCCACGCCTCCAACATCGCGGTGGCGGCACCTGACGCCAACGCCGTGATCGAGGGGCTGCGGAGCCTGGACTTCCTGGTGGTCTGCGACTTCTTCCTGTCGGAGACCGCTGCGGAGGCGGACCTGATCCTTCCCGTGCTCCAGTGGGCGGAGGAGGAGGGCACCCTGACCAACCTGGAAGGCCGCGTCCTGCGCCGCCGCCGTGCCATCGCCCCTCCCGCCGGCGCCCGCAGCGAACTCTGGATCATGGCCCGCCTGGCCGAGCGCCTGGACGCCCCCTCCACCTACAGCGACGATCCGGAAACCGTCTTCGAGGAACTCCGCCTGGCTTCCGCGGGCGGCATGGCCGACTACTCCGGCATCGACTACGCCATGCTGGACCGCGGCGAGGCCGCCTACTGGCCGTACCCGGCCGGCAGCGCCGGAACGCCCCGGCTGTTCCGGGACGGCTTCGCCCACCCCGACGGCAAGGCGGTCATGGTCCCGGTGGCGCCGCGCCGCCGTCGGACTCCCGCGCCTGAAGCGGCCGGGCACGCAACACGCCCCGCCGGCACACCCATGACCCTCATCACCGGCCGCCTCCTGGAGCACTACCAGTCCGGCGCCCAGACCCGCCGGGTCGCCGAGCTCGCCGCCGCCCAGCCGGAGGCCAGGATGCAGATCCACCCGGCGGCGGCCGACGCCATGGGCATCGCCGCCGGAACACTGGTGTCGGTGTCCAACGGGCGCGGCGAGGTGGTGTGCCGGGCCGAGCACAGCACGGCGATCCGCCCGGAAACGGTGTTCCTGCCCTTCCACTTTCCCGGGGCTGAGAGCGCCAACCGGTTGACGGAAGCGGCGACGGATCCGGTCTCCGGGATGCCCGAGTTCAAGTTCAACACCGTTTGGGTCCGGCCCGTGGCCGCGCCCGAATCCGCCCGCATGCTTCAAACGACGGAGGCCTCATGAGCGAGCAGATTGTCATTGTGGGATTCGGCCCCGTGGCCGCCCGGCTGGTGGAGGAGCTCCTGCCCGCCGTGCGCAGCGGACACGCCAGGCTCACGGTGGTGGGCCAGGAAGCCGAGGCCGCCTACAACCGCGTCCTGGTGGCCGATCTCGGCGTCGGCCGGACCACCGCTGACGCCCTTGCCCTCGCCGACAGCGCGGAGCTGGTTGCCGAGGGTGTGGATGTCCGGCTGGGCGTACGGGTTAAGCGCGTGGACCGGGCGCGGCAGCAGGTGGCCCTGTCCGACGGCGCGTCCGTGCACTACGACCGGCTGGTGTTTGCCACCGGATCCCGGCCGGTGATTCCCAACCTCACCGGCATCAATCCGGACCCGTCTTCCCCCGTGCTGCCTGCCGGAGTCACGGCACTGCGGGACCTGCGCGACGCGGAAGTGCTGCGGCAGGCGGTGGAAGGCGGCAAGCGCGTGGTGGTCCTGGGCGGCGGCGTCCTGGGCCTGGAGACGGCGCTGGCGGCCGCGGAGGAAGGCGCGACGGTCACCGTGGTCCACAACGGCCCGCACCCGCTGGGCCGCAGCATCGACCGCGGCGGCGGGGCGGTTCTGGCTGCCGGGCTGCGCCGCTGCGGCGTCCGGGTGGCCGGCAACGCCCGGTCCACCGGCGTTGAGCACAACGCGCCCGACGGCGGGTTTTCGGCTTTGCTGCTGGACGACGGATCAGCGATCGACGGTGACCTCCTGGTCATCTCCTGCGGCGTGCGTCCCCGGACGGAGCTGGCCGAAGGCTGCGGCCTCTCCACCGGCACCGGGATCCTGGTGGACCACCGGCTGCGGGCGCACCACGAACCGCATATCTTCGCCATTGGCGACTGCGCCGAGGTCCGCTGCCCGGATCCCGGCTGCGCAGCCTGCCGCAACGCCAAGGGGCCCTCCGGCCTGGTGGGTCCTGGATGGCGGCAGGCCGAATGGCTGGCCGGCTATCTCACCCTGCTGGCCGAGGGGGCGGAAACGGACGCCGAAGTGCTCCCCGCGCTGCCGCCGGAACAGCCCGGCGTCGTGGTCCTGAAAGCCCGCGGCATGAACATGGCCGTGGCCGGGGACAACGCCGCCGAGCCGTGGGATGAGGAAGCACTCACGGCCGGAGCGGTCAACGGCAGGCCACGCCTGCAGGTGTCACAGTGGGCGGATCCGGAGCACGGCCGGTACGTGAAGATGACCACCCGGGGCGGTGTGCTGGAAGGCCTGGTGGCCGTGGGCATGCCCCGGACCGCAGCCGAACTGGTGGGGCTTTTTGAACGGGGTGCCGAGCTGCCCGCCGACCGGTCACTGCTCCTGCGCCTGGATGGACCGGACCAGCTGCCCGGGGGCGGGGCTGCCGACCCCGCGGGGACCGTGTGCCGGTGCGCGGGGGTCAGCGGGGCGGCCATCACGGCGGCGGCCTCTGACGGCTGCTCCACGGTGGCCGAGGTTTCCAGGGCCACCCGCGCCGGAACCGGGTGCGGCGGCTGCCATGAGGACATCAAGGGTCTCATCGAACGGCACTTCCAGGCAGCCGCCGCATAGCAGCTGCGGGGCTTTGGCCCCTTGGCACCGGGATTCCCCAGGGCTTGAATGGTCACAGGATTCCACTGGCCGCAGGAGGCACCCATGTCCTTCCCTCTCATACTGGCCTTCGCCGCGGTGGTGCTCGCCGCCGTGGCCGGAGTACTCCTTGTCCGGGAGAAGGATCCCCAGCGCCGGGCCCGTGCACTGGTGAAGATGGGCGCGGTGGTCATGACGGTCTTTACTGCGGCGGCCGTGACCTTCATTGGCGGCTACGCCATGGATCAGCCCGGCGGCATGACGGGGCTGATGATGACCTTGTCCTGGTTTGCTCCCATGGTGGTCCTTGCGGCCCTCGCCTGGTTCCGGCCGGCCGGAGCATCTCCCCTCCTGGCGGCGCTGGCCGTGCTACTCGTCGCGGTCTGCGTGTGGTTCGCCCTCGATCCCGCGACGGCCCGCAGCCTCCAGGATTCGAACGGGCCGGTGGTGGCCATCGGCGTCGTCGCCCTGGCGTTCCCGGCCGCTGTCCTGGGACTTAAACGGTCAGGCGCGGCCGGCTGGCTGCTGTTTGCCATTGGCACGCTGCCGCTGCTGATCACGGTTCTTGGCCGGTCGGGGCCTGCGGCCTCCTTGGCCTCCGCCAGCGCGGTTCCGCTGATAACCGGCATTACCTACCTGGTGGCCTCGCGGCTGGCACGGCGGGACCCGGCCGCCCGGAATACGCTCCCGGCGTCGGCATAAGCCTCTGCACGGATACCGCTGCCTTTTCCTGTCCATGCCCTTGACCGCGGCGTCCGCACAGCATGTGATGGACGGGACTGACCCGCGCTCCCATCTTCCAGGCCGGACGCCTGACGTCCGGAACAACGAAAGGACCTGCCATGTCCCTGCTCGACTCCGCCCTCTGGGAAGGCAAGATCTACCTCAACGGCTGGCGGGCGGGCGGCGGCGGTACCGGCACCAGCATGGAACCGGCCACCGGCGGACAGCTCGGCAGCTACGGCGTCGCCTCCGTCGACGACGTCCGGGAAGCAGCAAGCGCCGCCGCGAAGGCACAGAAGGAATGGTCCGCCCGCAACCCGGAGGACCGCGCCGCGGTACTGCGCCGCGCCGGGCAGCTCTGGGAGGAGCACGCAGCCGAGGTCCAGGACTGGATCGTGCGCGAGTCCGGGGGCATCCCGCCCAAGGCAGCGCTGGAAACGCATATCGCCGCCAACGAATGCTACGACGCCTCGGCGCTGCCCTCACTCCCTGCCGGGGACGTCCTCACGTCCAACGAAAACCGCTGGTCCTTTGCCCGGCGCCGTCCGGTGGGCGTCGTCTCCGTCATCGCGCCGTTCAACTTCCCGCTGATCCTTTCCATCCGCGCCGTGGCACCTGCCCTGGCATTGGGTAACGCCGTGCTGCTTAAGCCGGACCCGCGGACCGCGGTCTGCGGCGGCGTGACCGTGGTGCGCATCTTCGAGGAGGCCGGGCTTCCGCAGGGCCTGCTCTCCCTGCTGCCCGGCGGCGCGGACATCGGAGCCGCCGTCGTCGAAGCCCCCGAGGTCCGCGTGATCGCCTTCACGGGATCGACGGCGGCCGGCCGGAAGATCGGTGAAACGGCGGGCCGGCTTCTTAAGCGTGCGCACCTGGAACTGGGCGGCAACAACGCGCTGATCGTGCTGCCCGGTGCCGACCTGGCCAAGGCGGCGTCCGCGGCGGCGTTCGGATCGTTCATGCACCAGGGCCAGATCTGCATGGCCGCCGGACGCCACATCGTGCATGAGGACATCTACGACGACTACGTTGCCGCCTTGTCGGAGAAGGCGGCCCACCTGCCCGTGGGAGATCCCAAGAGCGGCACCGTGGCGCTGGGTCCCGTGATCGACGAGCGCCAGCTGCAGCGGGTGGACGGGATCGTCCAGGACGCGGTCCAGGCAGGCGCCCGGCTCGCCGCCGGCGGCACCCACGACGGCCGGTTCTACCAGCCCGCCGTGCTGGTTGACCTGGACACTGACAGTCCTGCCTGGAAGGACGAAATCTTCGGCCCCGTGGCCCCGGTGATGAAGTTCTCCACCGTGGATGAGGCTGTGGCGCTGGCCAACGACAATGAGTACGGCCTGTCCATCGGGATCCTGGGCGACGTCGGAATGGCCATGACCATCGCCGACCGGCTCGACTCCGGGAAGGTCCACATCAACGAACAGACCGTCTCCGATGAAGCGAACTCCCCGTTCGGCGGAACGAAGAACTCCGGCAACGGCTCGCGGATCGGCGGCCACCACGCCAACATGGAGTCATTCACCGAGATCCAGTGGCTCACCATGCGCCCGGACATCGCCCCGTACCCGTTCTAGGCCCCTGCCCGTTCCAGGGAGGACAGCACCCCACGCACCTGTCACACCCCTAACCATTGCCCCGCCGCCACGTAGATTCCGTAAGCGCCCGCTGCGAGGAGGGCACCCAGGTAAGCGAGCACGAGCCGCGTGTCGCGCAGGAGGCATTTGGACCGTGCCAGGCCCCGCCGTCTCGCCTTCCAGTAACCCGCAAATCCCAGGCCGGCGAAGACAACCAGGGCGGCCGGTCCCGCCAGCCATCCCAGCAGCGCGACGGTGGCAAAAATACACAGCCGGAGCGAGTCATAGGGTGCCTGGCCCGTGGGTGCGGGGGTGCCTGGACCCTCCGGGGTGGAGTGTGCTGCGGCGTGCCGGCGCACCAGCTGGGAGGGCGTAGGCCCTCCCGCGATGCGGCGGGCGTTGGAAGCGGGGTCCATGGCCCTGCCCTAGACCTGGCGCCCCGGAAGCAGCTGTGCACCGGTTGCCGTGCTCATCCGCTGCCGGGCCAGGGAGGGCCATGCCTGGACAGCGCAGAAGGGCGCGCACTGGTGCTCCGCGTCGTCGCCCTTGGTTCCGACGTGGACGCAGCACTGGGTGAGCCGTTCCTCGATCATGGTGGACATGTCCATGAAGGGCTTGACCATGATCCGGGTGACCCGCTCGGCCAGGAGCCGGCGCAGGCGCTGCTGCTGGCCCGGAAGCTTGCCTGCCGCCAGGGTGGTCAGCGTTCCGATGCCAAGGTCGCACTGCGTGCAGATGTTCTTCCACAGATCCATGGTCCGTGGGTGCGACAGGGACGACTGCTCACTCAGCAGGTCCAGCAGCGAGGTTTTCATCAGGTTCCGCAGTTCCAGCGGGATGGCGCTGTCAGCAATCCGGTTGGCGATGCTGTCAGGATTGAGTTCGAGCCACCCCAGCAATTGGTCGTGGCCGATAAGCGCTGCCAGGGAACGCCAGGTGCCGGCGTCGTCCTTGAGCATGTAGCCCACCGATGCGCAGTGCGGATGGGAGCACGGCAGTGCCGTGAGGTCGTGCCAGGAGACCACGCCGCCGGTTTGTGACTCAAGCCTGTCCAGGACGCCTGTATGCGTGAGCCGGTCCAGGGGATCGATGCCGTGCCCGCGCCCGGAACCGAACACGGGCTGCAGCGCCACGCCGCCCACGAACTGGGTCTCCAGCGCACGCATCACCACGTCACCGATCTCACTGTCATTGACGCCCAGGGATGCCGTCATGGTCAGGGTGGTGAATATTCCGGCCGCGGACAGCCGGGAGATGGCCGCATCCTTGTAGCGGGTCAGGTCGCCGCCCCGGTGGTGGATCGATGCCTCCCTGGAAGAGCCGTCGTATTGGAGGTAAACCTCCACGCGGTCACGGTGCCGCGCCAACAGGGCAAGCAGTTCGTCGTCAGTGGCTATCAGCATGCCGTTGCTGTTCACCATGATCCGCACGATCGGCCGGGCCACGAGTTCGTCCAGCAGTTCCGCCAGGTACGGGTACAGCGTTGGTTCACCGCCGGACAACATCAGCACATCGAGGCGGTTGTTCTCGCGTGCCAGGCGGGTATCGATATTGGCCAGCACCTCCTCCAGCGGAGCCACGCCCTGCAGCTGCGGCCCGGAGGCCGTGAAACAGGTGGGGCACTTCAGGTTGCAGTGCTCGATGATGTCCTGGAGCAGGATGCAGGTGTGCTGGGTCTGCATGGCCGGAAGCCCGTAGGCATACGCCTCGGGGATGGGACGGAAATTGCCTGGCCGGTCAGGAACATGCTGCTTGGTGGGCGCCTGCCATTTCTCCAGGTAGCGAAGGATCTCCGGGGACTCGTCATAGAGCGTGCGGACCAGCCCGTGCTCCGGGCAACCTCGTTCAAGCCACACCCGCCCGTCGCGGACCAGCAACGCCCCGGACAGCCGCCGGACCTCGCTGAGTGGAGGGTTGGTGTCGTGGCAACGGGGGCAGAACGCCGTGACGTAGCGGTGGATCCGGTCACCCCGCAGCGGCTGGCCGGTCCCTGGCAACTCTCGCGACCTCATTGATCAGTGCTCCCTTCTCAGATTCTGGTCTGTGCGAGGGCTCCCACGCACAGTCCCCCGCCGAGCAGCAGGAAGATGCCCAGCCCCATC
>NZ_LR733289.1:2831610-3045230 GCF_902506025.1 Arthrobacter sp. 8AJ
TCCCCGCCCCGGTCCTCGCGGTGCCGGGGCGGACGGCAAGGGCAATGCCCAGTCCCAGGTAGACGGCGATGGGGACGAAGGCTGCGGGGCCGGCCAGGATGCTGGTCGCCCAGGAATTCGGCGCACCGACGCCGATTGTTGCCCAGAGGTAGAGGATGTACAACGCCAAAGCCCCAAATGAGAGCCCCGGGCCCAGGTAGCCTCGCCGTGGTTCCCGCTGCTGTCCCGGGCGGTGGGGCTCCTTCGGAGGGGGCGGAACTTGCCGGTCATCGTCCATGTCAGGCCCGGACCTGGACAAGGAAGCCGATGCAGAGGCCGCCGCCGAGCAGGACGAAAGCGCCCAGGCCGATCAGCAGCCCTGCACCCCAGAGCGCCGTCCGGCGCCGTACTGCAAGCACGATCGCCACGGCCAGGTACAGGACGATGGGGATGAACGGGGCCGGCACGGCGAGGACGCTGGCGGCCCAGGCATAGGGCCCCTGGGCCATGGTTCCCAGGACGTAGACCGCGTACAGCGCCACGGCGCCAACCACGGCGCCGAGCCCCAGCGATCCGCCCCGTGGTTCGTTGTCCTGGGCGTCGTCCCGCCGCGGTGGCTGCAGTGGCCCATCCGGGGTTTCGTCGCTCATGCCACGGTTCCTTCCAGCGCAGGGCGGACGGGCTTCCTGAACACGCGCCGGACGCGCCAGGCCAGGAGAGGCAGGACCGCCAGCAGGAACAGTTGGGGGCGGCTCAAACCAAGCCAGAGGACCTCGTTTCCCCGGACGAACTCGACGAAGAACCTGAAGACGGCGTAGGCGCTGACGAAACAGATGAAGAGGTCACCGGGATGGGGCAGGGCGTCCCGGTAACGCCACATCAGGGCGAAGGCGGCCAGATGGAAGGCGATCTCGTAGGCGAAGGACGGATGGAGTGCCACTCCCGCCGGGGCACCGGCCAGCGCAGCCTGGGCAGGGGTGAGGATAATGCCCCAGGATCCGCCGGTGGGAGTGCCCGGGAGCTCGGTGAGCAGGCAGCCCACCCGCCCGACAACCAAGGCCAGGGCCACCGCAGGCGCCAGCAGGTCTCCCGTGGACTCCCTGTAACCTGTCAGCCGTTTGCCAAGGTGGACGCCGAACCACGCCCCCACCAGTCCCGCAAGGATGCTCCGGTCACCGTTGCCCCACCAGTCCGCCAGGGACACCTGCCGGGATACGTCCCAGGTGAGCACGCGGGAACCGATACCGCCAAAGGCTACGGCGAAACCGGCGATGGGCCACAAGCGGGGGTCGGTGAGGCCACGGCGGCGCTTCTCATAGGCGTAGAACAGGAGGGCTGCACCGATGCCCAGCCCCACCATGCCGGCATGCACCAGCGCGTTTCCCGCAAGGGGAAGCCCAATCATGGGCAGAGTGTAACAACCGAACGCCCGCCGAATGCGGGCCCTTCGGCCCTTACATGTGGACGTGCAGGCGGCGGGCTGCCTCGGAGATGGATCCGGTGAGCGACGGGTACACCGTAAACGTGCTGGCGACGTCGTCCACGTGCAGCTTCTGCTTGACCGCGATGGAAATGGGGAAGATCAGCTCCGAGGCATTGGGTCCGACCACCACGCCGCCGATCACCGTGCCGGAGCCCTTCCGGGCGAAGATCTTCACGAACCCGTCCTTGGCGTTGCGCATCTTGGCGCGGGCATTGCTGCGCAGGGAGAGCTTGATGACGTCGGCCTGGTACTTGCCCGACTCGATCTCGGCTTCGGAGACGCCCACGTTCGCGATTTCCGGTGAGGTGAAGATGTTGGAGGCCACCTGGTGGAGCTTGAGCGGGGTGACGCCGTCGCCCATGAAGTGCGCCACCGCGATCCGGCCCTGCATGGCGGCCACGGAGGCCAGCGGCAGGACGCCGGTGCAGTCACCGGCGGCGTAAATGTTCGGGGCCGTGGTCCGGGAGACGCCGTCGACCTTGATGTGGCCGCTTTCGCTCACGGCCACGCCGGCCTCCTCAAGGCCAATCCCGGCAGTGTTGGGGATGGAGCCAAGGCACAGGAGGCAGTGGCTGCCGGTCACCTTGGTGCCGTTGGAGAGGGTGACCACCACGCCATCGTCCGTGCGTTCCACGGTCTGGGCGCGGGAGCGGGACAGGACCCGCACACCGCGGCGTTCAAAGACTTCCTCCAGGACCACTGCGGCGTCAACGTCTGAGCCGGGCAGCACACGGTCACGGCTGGAGACCAGGGTGACCTTGGAACCCAGGCCGTTGTAGGCGGACGCGAATTCGGCGCCGGTGACGCCGGACCCCACCACAATGAGCTCCTCGGGCAGCTCGTCGAGGTTGTAGATCTGCGTCCAGTTCAGGATCCGTTCGCCGTCCGGGCGGGCCGTTTCCAGCTCGCGGGGGTGCGCGCCTACCGCCAGCAGGATGGTGTCGGCTTCGACGGTTTCGGTGCCGTCCACGGTCAGGACTTCGATCCGGTGGCTGTCCAGGAGCCGGCCGGAGCCTTCGATGATGCGCACGCCCTGTTTCTCCAGGCCGTCGCGGATGTCCCGGGACTGGTTGCGGGCCAGGTTAAGGAGGCGGTCGTTGATGTGCTTGAGGTCGGCGCGCATGACCGGGACGAAGTCGCCGCCGTCGACGTCGAACTTCACCCCCAGCTCGCCGGCTTCCGCGACGCGGGTCATGAGGTCGGCCGTGGCAATGAGGGTCTTGGAGGGGACTACGTCGGTCAGCACCGCGGATCCACCGAGCCCGGCACGTTCGATGACGGTAACGGTCGCCCCCAAAGAGGCGGCCACCATGGCAGCTTCGTATCCGCCGGGACCACCTCCCAGGATTGCGATCCGGGGGGAACTGAAATCTGGATGCGTAGTCACAGTCATCCATTCTCTCCCATTTACGGCCCGACCACCAAGAAATCAGGGTGCTTTCCGGGCCTGCCGTGACCGGGGCAACGTGGGCGGCAGGATAACTTGTACTGGTGAGTACAACAGACTTCCTGAACACGGACCCGTTCGCCGCCGCCCGCGCCGCCGCGGACTACATTGCGGAAGAAACCGGAGTGGACCGCCATGACACCGCCCTGGTTCTCGGTTCCGGGTGGGGCGAGGCCGCAGACCTGATCGGCGAGACCACCGCCACGCTGTCCGCCGAGGAAGTTCCCGGCTTCCACGCCCCCGCCGTGGAAGGCCACGTTGGCACCATCCGCTCCGTGCTGACCACGTCCGGCAAGCGCGCCCTGGTCCTGGGCGCGCGCACCCACTACTACGAGGGCAGGGGCGTCCGCGCCGTGGTGCACGGCATCCGGACCGCTGCGGCTGCCGGATGCAGCACCCTCGTCCTCACCAACGGCTGCGGCGGCCTCAACGAGGACTGGGCCCCCGGCACCCCGGTGCTGATCAAAGACCACATCAACCTCACCGCCGCCTCCCCGCTGGAAGGCGCTACGTTCGTGGACCTGACGGACCTGTATTCGCCGCGAATCCGCGGGCTGGCCCGGGAAGTGGACCCCACCCTGGACGAGGGCGTGTACGCACAGTTCCCCGGCCCGCACTATGAGACCCCGGCGGAGGTGCAGTATGCCAAGCGGATCGGCGCGGACCTCATCGGGATGTCGACGGCGCTTGAGGCCATCGCAGGCCGTCATGCCGGCATGGAGGTGTTCGGCATTTCGCTGGTCACCAACCTTGCGGCAGGCATCAGCCCCCAGCCGCTCAGCCACCAGGAAGTCATCGAGTCCGGCCAGGCAGCGGGCCCGCGCATTTCCAGGCTGCTGGCTGACATCATCGCCCGGCTCTAACGGGTCAGGCGCCCGGGGTGCGCCACGTGGGCGGGCAATGACGATAGCGTTATGCCCATGACGTCTTCCGATGCCGAACTTCGCCTGCTCACCGAAGCCCGCGAATGGGCTGCCCAAGACCCGGATCCCGCAACGAAGGCGTCGCTCCTCGAGCTGGTCCGCCTCGTGGAGGATGGCGATCCCGCGGCCCGGCAGGAACTGGAAGACAGCTTCCGCGGCACACTGCAGTTCGGCACTGCGGGACTGCGGGCCGCGCTGGGCCCCGGCCCAAACCGGATGAACCGGGTGGTGGTCCGCCGGGCTGCAGCGGGACTCGCGGCGTTCCTGGTGGACGCCGTGGCCAAGGCGGCGGCCGGCACCCGGCCGCGTGCCGTCGTCGGCTATGACGCCCGGTACAACTCGGATATTTTCGCCGCGGAAACGGCGGCGATCTTCACCGCGGCCGGCATCGAGACCTTCCTGCTGCCGGCAGCCCTCCCCACTCCCCTGCTGGCCTACGCTGTCCGCGCCCTGGAGTGCGACGGCGGCGTCATGGTCACCGCCAGCCACAACCCGCCGCAGGACAACGGGTACAAGGTGTACCTGGGGCGGCACGCGGTAACGGCAGAGGGCGACGGCGCCCAGATCGTGGCGCCGTACGATGCCGAAATCGCCGCGCGCATCAGCGCCGTGGGGCCGCTGGAGTCCATAGCGCTGGCAGGAGACGGATGGACCGTCCTTGACGGCTCCATCGCCGCCGAGTACCAGCGGGCGACGGCGGCACTCGCCATGCCGGAGCGCTTTCCGGCCCGCGATCTCCGGATTGTCCTGACGCCGCTGCACGGCGTCGGCGGCGGGACGGCGCTGGAAGTGCTCAAGGCGGCAGGTTTCACGGATGTCACTGTGGTGGCCGAGCAGGCCGATCCGGACCCCGATTTCCCCACCGTCAGTTTCCCCAACCCGGAGGAACCCGGCGCACTGGACCTTGCCCTGGAGGCAGCGGCGCGGCTGGACGCCGACCTGGTCATCGCCAATGACCCCGACGCCGACAGGGCTGCCGTGGCGGCCAAGGACCCCGACACCGGCGCGTGGCGCATGCTCCGCGGGGACGAAGTGGGGTCCCTGCTGGGCGCCCACATGGTGGCCCGGCTCGCGGACGGCGACTCCCTTGCGGAGGCTGACGGCCGCCGTGTGTTCGCCAATTCGATTGTGTCCTCCCGCCTACTGGCGCGCATCGCCGCCGCCGCCGGACTCGACCATGAGGAAACGCTGACCGGATTCAAGTGGATTTCGCGGGTGCCCGGGCTGGTCTACGGGTATGAGGAGGCGCTGGGCTACTGCGTGGCGCCGGAGCAGGTGAAGGACAAGGACGGCATTTCCGCCGCAGTCCTGATTGCCGAACTCGCTGCCACCGCCAAGGCCGCGGGCAAGACGGTCTTCGACACCCTGGACGAGCTGTACCTCCAGCACGGCCTGCATGCCAGTGACCAGCTGAGCATCAGGGTTGCGGACCTGGGACTGCTGGACGCCATGATGAACCGCCTCAGGGTTTCCCCGCCGGAGTCGTTCGGGCAGTCAGCGGTGGAGGTGTTCACGGACCTGGCCGAAGGCAGCGCGCAGTTGCCGCCCACGGAGGGCCTGCTCTACATCACCCGGAACCTGACCCGCGTGATCATCCGGCCCAGCGGCACCGAGCCCAAACTCAAGTGCTACCTGGAAGTCATCCACCAGGTGGGCTCCGCCGCGGAACTGCCGGCGGCACGCCAGGCGGCACGCGCCTCCCTCGATGAAGTCCTCCACGACGTGAGCGAGGCGCTGGGACTTTAACCGGGGAAAGGGCGTGCCTCTTCGGCGCGCCCTTACCCTGCGGAAAATCCTAGAGCTCCACCTCGACGAAGCCGTCCCTGACACGGGTGCTGAACGCTGCCAGCCGCAGGCCCGGAGTGGTGAAGCATTCACCGGTCTCCAGATCGTAGACCTCCTTGTGCAGCGGCGAGGCGATCGTGGGGCGGGTGCCCTTGGAGCCGAGGATACCGCGGGCCATGACGTGGGCTCCGGTGGCGGGGTCCTCATGCGCCACGGCGAAGACTTCGCTGGGGCCGGTGCGGAACAGTGCCACCTGGCGGCCTGCCACCAGGGCGGCCTCGCCCCATGCCGGTTCGAGGTCATCCACCATGCAGACACGGTGCCAGCCGGTCCCGAACCCGGCGGTGTCTGATTCGGCGGCGAGCGCCCCAAGTTCAAGTGTTGCCGTCATGTCCGGCTCCTTTCCCTGTGCCTGTTGTCCCTTGCATTGGCAGCTTTTGCGGCCGTGTCCCACGCTAGGGTCCGGGTGTTTCAAAGGGGTGCGGTGAATGTGTCCGGCGCGTAAAAGAGACCTAACGCGGGCGGAAATGCGTTCGTGATGCAGAAGTTAAGTTGACGAAACAATTGGGAAACTGAGGCGAAACTGCCCCTTCCTAGGCTGGATGCACAAGCTGCAGAGCACCGTCTGCGGCCCATGCGAAAGGCCCACAGTGACCGAACAGACTTCAAGCACAGAGACTCCGCGCCGCATCGTCGTCGCCGGCGGCGGCCCAGCGGCCCACCGTTTTGCGGACGCCATGCATGCCCGCGGCCTCGACGGCTGGCATGTCACGGTCCTCACCGAGGAAGCCCACCTCCCCTACGACCGGGTGGCACTTTCCAAGGCCCTCACCGATGCCGGGGTGGACCTCACCCTGGGCACCGCCTCCATGTGGGACCACGGCTCGCTGGTCCTGAAGACCGGCGAGCGCGTGGTGAAGATCAATCCGGAAACAAAGAGCGTGGAAACCGCCGCCGGCCACAGCTACGAGTACGACCAGCTGGTGGTGGCCACGGGCTCGGACGCCGTACGCCTGCCCATCCCCGGTGCTGAGCACGCCCACGTGTACCGGACGCTTGAGGACGTGTGGGCCATCAACAAGGCCATCGCCGAACTCACCGCAAAGCTCGGCCGCAAGATCAACGCGGTGACCATCGGCGGCGGACTCCTGGGCCTTGAGTCGGCCGCCGGCACCGAGCAGCTCGGCGCCACCCCCGTCGTCATCAACGGGGCTCCCTGGCTGATGAACACCCAGCTGGACGAGGGTGCGGGCCAGGCCCTGGGCCGGCTCATCGAGGCGAAAGGCTTCGAGGTCCACGGCGGTGTGTTCCCTTCCGAGATTTTGGCGGACGACGACGGCCAGGTCACCGGAGTGCTCATGGCTGACGAACGCGTCATCCCGGCAGACCTGGTGATTGTCGCCGTCGGCGTCAAACCCCGCGACGAACTCTTCCGCGCCGCCGAGGGCGAAGACCAGCTCTTCAGCCTGGGCCCCCGCGGCGGGGTGGTCATCAACGATTACTGCGCCACCGAAGTACCGGGCATCTGGGCCATTGGCGAAGTGGCCAACTTCGGCGGCATGTGCCTGGGCCTGGTGGCGCCCGCCAACACCATGGCCGAGATTGTGGCCGACCGGCTCCACGGCGGCGACGCCACCTTCCCGGGTTTCGACACGGCCACCAAGCTCAAGCTCTCAGGCGTGGACGTTGCCAGCTTCGGCGATGCCTTCGCCCGCACCGAACATGCCCTCGAAATCGTCTACGCCGACCCCGCCCGCGGCGTGTACCAGAAGATCGTGACCACCGACGACGCGAAGACCCTCCTGGGCGGCATCTTCGTGGGCGACGCCTCCCCGTACATGAGCCTGCGCCCGCTCCTGGGCCGCGAACTTCCCGCCGAGCCCGGCGCGTTCCTCAGCGCGGCCGGCGGCGGGGACGCTCCGGAAACCGAACTGCCGGACGACGCCACCCTCTGCTCCTGCAACAACGTCACCGCGGGAACCATCAGGGACACCATCAACGGCTGCGGCGCCTGCGAGGGCAACGCCCCCGTCCAGGAGCTGGGCGAGCTGAAGGGCTGCACCCGTGCCGGCACCCAGTGCGGTTCCTGCGTGCCGATGTTGAAGAAGCTGCTGGAAACTGAGCTGACCAAGTCCGGCGTCGAGGTTTCCAAGGCCCTGTGCGAGCACATCGAACTGTCCCGGCAAGAACTCTTCGACGCCATCCGTGTCCTGGGGCTGACCTCCTTCGAGGAGATCATGGCCAAGTACGGCACCGGCGCGGGCTGCGACATCTGCAAGCCCACCATTGCCAACATCCTGGCCAGCCAGAACAGCGCCTACGTGCTGGACGCCGGCCGCGGAACCCTGCAGGACACCAACGACCGTGCCCTGGCGAACATGCAGAAGGACGGCACCTACTCGGTGGTCCCCCGCATCGCCGGTGGCGAGATCACCCCGAAGAAGCTCGGAGTAATAGCCGCCGTCGCCGAAAAGTACGGCCTGTACACCAAGATCACCGGCGGCCAGCGGATCGACATGTTCGGCGCCCGGCTCGAACAGCTCCCGGAGATCTGGAAGGAACTGGTGGACGCCGGCTTCGAGTCCGGCCAGGCGTACGGCAAGAGCCTGCGCACGGTGAAGTCCTGCGTCGGTTCCACCTGGTGCAGGTTCGGTGTCCAGGACTCCGTGGCCATGGCCATCCAGCTGGAGCTGCGGTACCGCGGCCTGCGGAGCCCGCACAAGCTCAAGATGGGCGTCTCCGGCTGCGCCCGCGAATGCGCCGAGGCGCGCGGCAAGGACGTGGGCGTGATCGCCACCGCCGACGGCTGGAACCTCTATGTGGGCGGCAATGGCGGTGCCACGCCGGCGCACGCACAGCTGCTGGCCAAGGACCTGGACGACGAGACCCTGATCAAGTACATCGACCGCTACTTCATGTACTACATCCGCACCGCCGACCGCCTGCAGCGCACCGCCCGGTGGCAGGAAGAGCTCGACGGCGGCATCAAGCACGTGGAGGACGTGGTGGTCAAGGACACGCTGGGCATCGCCGCAGAGCTCGAGGCTGCCATGGCCAAGCACGTGGACACCTACGTCGACGAATGGGCCGACACCCTGAAGGACCCCGAGCGCCTGCGCCGGTTCCGCTCCTTCGTCAACGCCCCCGACCAAAAGGACGATTCCATCACCTTCGTCCCGGACGAGCGCGGCCAGATGCGCCCCGCCACTCCCGAAGAAAAGGGAAAGGTCCTGATCGGGTCCTCCATCCCGGTCCGCACCACCACGACCACCCCTGGAAACGAGGCATAACCATGCAGCTCAGTATCGACCTCACCGGCCGGGACGTCCTGGTGACCGGCACCCCTGCTGCCGCGCGGCAGGCGGTGCGGCGGTACAAAGCCGCGGGCGCCGTCGTCCACCGCCTCACCAGCCCGCATGCCGCCCAGGGCGCCCCGCTGCCGAAAGGACTGTTCCTGGTGGCCGCCGTCGAGGACGGGCAGCCCGGCTGGGCCGGCCTCCTGGACCGCTGCCGGGACGCAGGCATCCCGGTCGCTGCCGAACCTGCCGCCGGTGCCGCCGGGCACGTCACCCTGGTAGGGGGCGGGCCGGGCACCAGCGACCTCCTCACCGTGGCCGCCGTCAAGGCGCTGCGCGATGCGGACGTGGTGTTTTATGACCGCCTCGCTCCGTACCAGGAACTGCCGCTGCTGACGTCCGCGGAACTCGTGGATGTGGGGAAGAAGCCGGGGCACCACAAGGTCAGCCAGTCGGATATCGAAAAGCTGATGGTGGAAAGTGCACTGGCCGGGAACAATGTGGTCCGCCTCAAGGGCGGGGACCCCTACGTATTCGGCCGCGGAGGCGAGGAAGTAGCCGCCTGCGTGGCCGCCGGCGTCCAGGTCCAGGTGGTGTCCGGCGTGACCAGCGCCATCTCGGTGCCCGCCGCTGCTGGCATCCCGGTCACCCACCGGGAAGTCAGCCATATGTTCACGGTGGTTTCCGGACATGCCCCGCTGACCGAAAAAGAGCACCACCACCTGGCCGGCCTGGGCGGCACCATCGTGGTGCTCATGGGCATCGGCACCCTCCACCAGCTCGCCGCCGGCCTCCGCCGTGCCGGGATGCGCCCGGACATGCCCATGGCAGTGGTGGAACGCGGATACCGGCCGGGCCAGCGCACCACCATCGCCGATCTGGGCACCATCACCTCTGCCGCGGCCGGCTGCAGCAACCCTGCCGTGCTGGTGATCGGTGAGGTAGTGCGGGTGGCTGAAGCCAACCAGCAGCACGCCGCTGCCGTCGCCGACCTGGACCGGCTGGCGGCCTCGCTGCTGGGATCATGAAAGGATTGACCCCCATGACTGCACTTGCACCGGCCGAATCACCGCAGGCTGAAGAATCCACAGACGCCGCGGAGTCGCCGCTGGAGGGATTCCGCATCGGCGTCACCTCGGACCGGCGGTCCCGCGACCTGATCGAGGCCCTGGAACGGCGCGGCGCCGAAGTGCTGCACGCCCCCGCACTGAAGATCGCCCCCGTCCAGGAGGACATGCGCCTCATCGAGGACACCCGGGCCATCATCGCGGCCAAACCCGATCTCTGCATCGCCACCACCGCGTATGGCATGCGCCGCTGGTGCGAGGCAGCGGATTCCTTCGGGATCGGCGACGAGCTGCTGGAGACGCTGGGCAGCTGCCGCATGTTCGTCCGGGGACCGAAAGCCCGCGGTGCGGTGCGCGCGGCGGGCCTTGCCGACGTCGGCATCAGCAGCGACGAAACCACCTCCACCCTGGTGGATATGCTGCTCACCGAGGGCGTCCGCGGCAAAACCGTTGCCATGCAGCTGCACGGCTACACCGATGTGCGGCAAATCGAGCGCCTGCGCATGTCCGGCGCCACGGTCCTGACAGTCACGCCCTACCGCTGGGTCAAGCCCGACGGCGAGGACAGGCTTCCGCGGCTGATCGACGCCGCCTGCACCGGCAACCTGGACGTCCTGACCTTCACCAGCGCCCCCGCCGTGGACGCCATGTGGAGCACGGCCCATGAGATGGGGCTCTACAAGCAGCTGGTGGAGAGCCTGAAACTGAACGTCACCACGGCCGTGGTGGGTCCCGTCACGGCCCAGCCCCTCCTGGACGCCGGCATCACGCCGCTCATCCCGGAGCGGTTCCGGATGGGCGCCCTCATCCGGCTGGTGTGCGAGCACCTGGCACTGAACCACGTCCGGCGGCTGGAGACCCGCTCCGGGAGCATTGAGCTTCGGGGCCGGAGCCTGCGCATCGACGGCCAGCAAGTGGAACTGGCACCGGCTCCCCTGCTGCTCCTGCGTGCCCTGCTCGGCGCCGGCGGCGCGGTCCTGTCCCGCGAATCGCTGTCCGACCTGCTGGAACTGCGCGGCTCCGTCCACGCGCTGGACATGACCGTGAGCCGCCTGCGGTCCTCGCTGCCGGACGGCAAGCTGATCGAAACCGTGGTCAAGCGCGGGTACCGGATCCGCGTCTAAGTGGTCGCGGCCGGGCGCCCAGCGCCCGGCGCGGCGGCTTTTGTGTCGGCGGACGGACGAATGAGAGGTGCGTCACGGGTTCTGTTACCGGCCGGTAAATACTGGCGAACATGGGCCCGTTAAACAGCAACTGAAGGGAAACACCCCGGAAAAGACGCGCGCCTACGCTGTGTTCCATCACGAAGTTCCGGCCGCTTACCGGCCGCCAGCGAAAGGGCCAGCACATGTCCGCTCCGGCACCCTCACCGTCCACCTCCACCGCAACCCGCATCGTCATTGCCGGCGCCGGCCCCGCTGCGCAGGCCCTGGTGGCGCAACTGGACCGTGCCCGGTTCACCGGCACCATCACCGTGCTGAGCAACCGCGATGACACCCCCAACGAACTGCTGGAGCTGGCCCTGCTCCCCCAGGTTTCCGTACGCTTTGGCCAGCCTGCCAGCCACATCGACGCGGTCAACCGCACGGTGGCAACGGCTGACGGCATGGAGTTCGCCTACGACCAGCTGGTCATCGCCACCGGCTCCACACCCGTGGCGAACCCGGTCGACGGGGCCGCGCAGTGCCTGAGCTATGCCACCATCGATGACGCACCGCGCATCGCGAAGGGCGTGCAGAAGGTGGCTCGGGAGCTGGGGCGGCGCCCGGTGGGGATCCTGGTGGGCACCGGAGCAGCGGCGGGACAGGCCGAAGCGGTTCTGCGGGCCAAGGGTGTGCGGCCCATCCGCACCACTGCCCGCCCCGCCGCCGTCATCCCTGCGGTCGTATCCGGTGCATCCGCCTCCCGGGTTGCCGCGTCCGCCGTGGTCTTCGAGGATGGCAGCAGCATGACCGGTGACCTGGTTGTCCTGGCTGAGGAACGGGTCTCCCGCGATGGCCTGGCCGCCAGCGCGGGCCTGCAGACCGCAGCCGGGGGTGGCATCGTGATCAGCCGGGACTACCGCACGTCTGTTCCGGGGATCTGGGCCATCGGGGACGCGGCAGCGTTCGACGGCGTGCGGCTGGGGCTGCTGGTGGCAGCGGCTTCGGCGGCAGGCGCCTGCGCCACCCAGCTGCTGACGGCGGCAGCGGAAGCGCCGGCCCTGCAGGCGGCCTGAGCGGCCGTACCCCGCTGCGGGCGTGCCGGGCGCTCCCGGTGCTCCCGGTGCCTCCGCGTGGGGCCTGCTGCGGTGCGGCCCGCTGTGACAAGATGGTTCCCGAAACCGAGTCAACGCCGGGCCCACAAGGCCCTCCGAGAGGACCATCATGAGCAACGAAGCCACAGTTCACGCAGGCACCGCCCACCCGGCCGGCCCCGCGGACATCGCCTCCTACATTGACCACACGCTGCTCAAGCCCGAGGCCTCGGAAGCTGACGTGCTGAAGGTCTGCGCCGAGGCGGCCGAGTACCGGTTCAAGTCGGTCTGCGTCAATCCCCTCTGGGTCAAGACCGTCACCACCGCCCTCAGGGGCTCGGGTGTCCTCACGTGCTCCGTGGTGGGCTTCCCCCTGGGGGCCACTCCTACGGACGTGAAGTCGTTCGAAGCCCGCGGCGCGGTCCTGGACGGCGCGGCGGAGGTGGACATGGTGATCAACATTGCTGCCGCCCGGGCCAACGACAAGGGCGCCCTCGTCGAGGACATCGCCGCGGTAGCCGAGACCGTGCACGCGGGCGGCGCCATCCTGAAAGTCATCATCGAAACAGCCCTCCTGACGGATGAGCAGAAGGTGCTGGCGTGCCAGGCTGCCGTGGAGGCCGGAGCCGACTTCGTGAAGACTTCCACGGGGTTCAACGGCGGGGGCGCCACCGTCCAGGACGTGGCCCTGATGCGCAGGACCGTGGGCCCGGAGGTGGGGGTCAAGGCCTCCGGTGGCGTACGGTCCCTTGCCGATGCGCAGGCTATGATTGCAGCAGGTGCAACACGAATTGGTGCCAGCTCCGGAATTGCCATCGTCAAGGGTGAACAGGGTTCAGCCGCTTACTGACCCTGGCCGGAAGCCGCCACAGATCAAGCCCCGCGGGGCCGAGGAGGAACACATGTCCAGCCAGATCAACGCGTCCAGCAGGGACACTGCGTCCAACAAGGAAACCGTCCGGACCCCGCAGAACGAAAACAACCTCGCCACCAGCGTGGTCCTGTTCGTGATCTGCTTCGCCCTGTTCCTGGGTGCCATCTACTCGCTGTCCTTCCTCACCCTGGGCAACCCGTGGCCCATGGCCGTCTGCCTGGGCCTCTTCGCCCTGGCGTTCTGGCTTCCGCAGACCATCTTTGGCCGCTCCGACTCGGCCGGCGAGCACTAAAGGCCTGAACAGCAGCACAAGAAGGGACCCCGGACGCTGTCCGGGGTCCCTTCCTCATTTGGTGGCCTTGGTGCCCCCGGCTAGAACCAGAGCCTGATCCACGCGCCTGCGGCCGCCGCCACGCGGCCCCAGTGGTGCTGGGCAATGGCCCAGCCGGCCATGGTCATCCCCACCATGGCGTAGGCGCTCACCGGGATCAGCACCAGCCATTCCCGCTTGGAACCGGCCCGGCCCAGCAGGGGCACGGACAGGGCGCCGTTGGCGCGCCAGATGTTCCGCAGCAGGGGCAGCCGGCGGAGCATTTTCGGCGGCCGGACCACCAGCGGCCACAGCAGCGGTACTCCCCCGGTGGTGATGAGGTCTCCGACGATGTGCACCACCACTCCGATCAGCATCGACGTGGGCAGCCAGGTCCACTGTTCCGGCGCGTAGGCCGTGACCAGGCCGGCCATGACCAGCGCGAAGATCCAGTTGGAGATGAAGCCGCTCTTGGGAAAGAGTTTCAGTGCCTTCGCCGCGATGTTGATCAGGAACATGCACAGCAGCCCGGCGCCGACGGAGAGGCGCCCCCATCCCGTGTCCATGTGGACCTGCGATGCCAGGCCGGCCAGGAAGACGAAGAACGCCGCCCCGAGGATGGAGTGCGTTCCCTGCCGGTGGCCGCCGCTGGCATTCTCAATGCCGCGCGCAATCACGTTGGACAGCGGCGGCAGCGAATGGGCCACCGTGCTGGACCGGTGGTCCCAGTCGCACACCAGTGCGGTGCCCGCGGTGGCCATGCCGCCGATCAGGATGCCGGTGGGATCCAGCGGGTACCAGCCCAGCGTGTACGGGCCGGTGGACGCAACAGCTACCCACGCCGCGGCTCCCGACGCGGCGTGGTGTCCTCCCATCAAGTGCTAACTCACCGCCAGTGGGGCATCGGAAAAGATGTTCCGGATGACGCCGTTGGCCCATTCCAGGATCTCGGCGTCCTGGAGGTCCCGGCCGCCGATCCGTGCCGTCTTGGGCTTGGGAATGAGGATGGCGTCCAGGGCCGGCTTGGACTGTGACCCGGGGTACATCCGGTTCAGCCGCATGGTCTTGGACTCCGGGAGCGATGCCGGGGAGAACTTGATGAAGTTGCCCTGCAGCGCCACGTCGGACAGGCCGGCCTCACGGGCGGCGACACGGAACCGCGCCACCTCCACCAGGTTCTGCGCGGGCAGCGGCAGCTCGCCATAGCGGTCCACCAGCTCGGCCTGGACCTCGTCGATGGCCTCGTTCGTGAGGGCTGCGGCGAGCTTGCGGTAGGCCTCCAGGCGCAGCCGTTCGCCGGGAACGTAGTCATGCGGCAGGTGCGCGTTGACCGGCAGCTCGATCTTCATCTCCGCGGCCTTCTCTTCGGCTTCGCCGCGGAAGTCCGCCACGGCCTCGCCCACCAGGCGGATGTACAGGTCGAAACCCACCCCCTGGATGTGGCCGGACTGTTCCCCGCCCAGCAGGTTGCCGGCACCGCGGATCTCCAGGTCCTTCATGGCCAGCTGCATGCCGGCACCGAGCTCGTTGTGTGCGGCGACGGCTTTGAGCCGTTCCAGCGCCACCTCGCCCAGGGGCTTCTCTGAGGGATACAGGAAGTACGCGTAGGCACGTTCCCGGCCACGGCCCACACGGCCGCGGAGCTGGTGCAGCTGGGACAGGCCGTACTTGTCCGCCCCGTCCACGATCAGCGTGTTTGCGTTGGAGATGTCCAGGCCGGTCTCGATGATGGTGGTGCACACCAGGACGTCGAAGCGCCGTTCCCAGAAGTCCACGATGATCTGTTCCAGGCGGCTTTCGGACATCTTGCCGTGCGCCACCTCAACCCGTGCTTCCGGGACCAGTTCGCGGATCTTCGCCGCGGTCCGCTCGATGGTGGACACCCGGTTGTGGACCAGGAACACCTGCCCTTCGCGCATTAGCTCGCGGCGGATGGCGGCAGAGGTCTGCTTGTCCGTGTACGGACCAACGTAGGTCAGCACCGGGTGCCGCTCCTCCGGCGGGGTGGCCAGCGTGGAGGTTTCCCGGATGCCGGTGAGGGACATTTCCAGTGTGCGGGGAATCGGGGTGGCGCTCATGGCCAGGACGTCCACGTTGGTGCGCATCTTCTTCAGCGCTTCCTTATGTTCCACGCCGAACCGCTGTTCCTCGTCAACGATCACCAGGCCCAGGTCCTTGAACTCGAAGTCCTTGGACAGCAGCCGGTGGGTGCCGATCACCACGTCCACGGCGCCGCTCTTGACGCCCTCGGCGGTTTCCTTGGACTCCTTGGCGGACTGGAACCGGGACAGCGGCTTGACGCGCAGGGGGAAACCGGAGAACCGCTCGGTGAAGGTCTCGTAGTGCTGCTGGGCCAGCAGGGTGGTGGGTACCAGCACGGCCACCTGCTTGCCGTCCTGCACGGCCTTGAATGCAGCGCGCACCGCAATTTCGGTCTTTCCGTAGCCCACGTCGCCGGACACCAGCCGGTCCATGGGGATTTCCCGCTCCATGTCCGCCTTGACCTCGTTGATGGTGGTCAGCTGGTCCGGCGTCTCCACGTACGGGAAGGCTTCCTCCAGCTCGCGCTGCCAGGGGGTGTCGGGGGCGAAGGCGTGCCCACGGGAGGCCATGCGGGCCGAGTACAGCCGGATCAGTTCACCGGCGATCTCCTTGACGGCCTTGCGGGCCTTGGACTTGGTGCTGGCCCAGTCCGCGCCGCCCATCTTGCTCAGGACCGGGGCGTCGCCGCCAACGTAGCGGGTCACCTGGTCCAGCTGGTCCGTGGGGACGAACAAACGGTCGCCGGGGGCGCCGCGCTTGGCGGGCGCGTATTCCAGCACCAGGTATTCCCGGACGCCGTCGCCGCCGCCGGCCACCTTGCGCTGGATGAGTTCCACGAACCGGCCGATGCCGTGCTGTTCGTGGACCACGTGGTCCCCCGCCACCAGCTGCAGGGGGTCGACGGCGTTGCGCCGCTTGGAGGGCATCCGCCGCATGTCCTTGGTGGACCCGGCAGAGGTACGGCCCAGCAGGTCGGCCTCGGTGAGCAGGCCAAGTTTGAGCCCGTCCAGGACAAAGCCGCGGCCGACGGCGGCGGTGGTCACTTCGATGATGCCGGCCTGGGGCTCGTGGTCCAGGCTGTCCACCCGGGCGCAGGGGATGTCGTTTTCGTGGAAGAGTTCCGCCAGGCGCTGCGCGGGCCCCGGGCCCTCGGTAGCCACCACGATCCGCCACTGGTCGCGGACGTGGGAGCCGATGAAGTCCATCATCTCCGCAACGTCGCCCTGGTAGCCGCGGGGTTCCCGGGCGTGCAGGTTCAGGACGTCGATCTCAGGCAGCAGCTCCGCATCCTGGGCCAGCGAGGTGATGGACCACCAGGAGACCCCGTGCGCCAGGGCTGAGCCGCGGGTTTCGGCCAGCGACCGGAAGCTCGCCGAATGCAGCGCGGCCGACGCCTGTGAGCTGAGGTCCAGGGGTGCCGCCCCGCCGTCGGACGCGGTGGACCACGCCGCCTCAAGGAACTCTTCGTTGGTGGCAGCGAGGTCGTGCGCACGGGTGCGCACCTTCTCGGGTTCGATCACCACGGCGATGGAATCGGCCGGCAACTGGTCCACGAAGGGAACCATCGCATCCACCAGGACAGGTGCCAGCGATTCCATGCCTTCCACCGCGATGCCGCCGGCGATCTTCTCCAGCATGTCGGCGGCGGCCGGAAGCTGGGATTTCAACGTGGCCGCGCGGGACATCACCGAGGGGGTGATCAGGATTTCACGGCACGGCGGGGCGTGCAGTTCGGTGGGGTGGTGGATGCCGGGGGCGGACAGCGAGCGCTGGTCAGCCACCGCGAACCAGCGCATCTGGTCCACCTCGTCGCCGAAGAACTCCACGCGGATGGGATGGTCCTCCGTGGGCGGGAAGACGTCGATGATGCCGCCGCGGACAGCGAACTCGCCGCGGTGCGTCACCATGTCCACCCTGGCGTAGGCGGCGTCCGCCAGGCTCTTCACCACGCTGCTGAACGGAACGTCCTGGCCAACCTTGAGGGTGACGGGGACCAGGTCGCCGAGGCCGGCCACCACGGGCTGGACCACGGCGCGGACGGGCGCGACGACGACGCGCAGCCGGGCCGCCGTCGAGCTTTCCGGATGCGCCAGGCGGCGCAGCACGGACAGCCGGCGGCCCACCGTGTCCGAACGCGGCGAAAGCCGCTCGTGCGGGAGGGTCTCCCAACTGGGGAACTCGGCCACCGAATCGGCAGGCAGGTAGGCCCGCAGGGCTGCGGACAGGTCCTCCGCCTCACGGCCGGTGGCGGTGACGGCAAGCACGACGCCCGGCTCCGCGGACTGTTCTGCCGCGGCCGCGGCGAGGCCGTCCGCCATCTCCGCCAGCAGCACGGGGCGCAGGCCCGCGGGCGCACTGATCTGGTAATCCTGGCCGCGGACGGCAAAGCCACGGGCGGCCTCGGCCTGGACCCGGGCGAACGTCTGGTCCGGTTCAAGGGCGCGGCGGAGTCCGTCCAGCGTCGGGAGCGCGGCGGACTTGCCCGTGCTGGATGTGCCGGCGGCGGACTGGCCGGGAAGACTCATGGCAGAAGCTCCTGTGGTGTTCATCGAAACAAGCAGGCAACGCGAAAACCCGAAATTCGCTGCGAATCCCGGGTTCTCCCAGCCTACCGCGCAGGAACGACATGGCGGCACGGCGCCTATCACCGCCGGAATGGATCTAGGCTGGCAATGCCGATCCATTTCCGCAGCCTTTTCGCCGGGCAGCCGTCCTCATGGGCGGCCGCTGCGAATTGCTTGGGACGAACAGGAGCCAGCATGACCGCAATGAGTGCCCAGCCAACACCTAAGACCGTCCTCGTGACCGGTGCTACCGGCTACATCGGCGGGCGGCTGGTGCCCAGGCTGCTCGAGGCAGGCCACACCGTGAAGGTGCTGGTCCGCTCCCCCGAGAAAATCGCCGGTGTCCCGTGGCGGGACAACGTGGACGTCGTGCAAAGCAGCCTCGACGACGGCGACGCCCTCCGCGAAGCCCTGGCCGGCGTCGACGTCTTCTATTACCTGGTCCATTCCATGGCTGCCGGGGCCGGGTTCGAAGCGAAGGAAAAGGCCATGGCCAGGACCGCCGCGGACGCTGCCGCCGACGCGGGAGTGCACAGGATCGTGTACCTGGGCGGCCTGCACCCGCAAGGGGTCGAGCTGTCCACCCACATGCGGTCCCGGGAGGCGGTGGGCAAGGTGTTCCTGGACAGCCCCGTGGACGCCGTGGTGTTCCAGGCAGGCGTGGTGATCGGTTCCGGCTCCGCATCCTTCGAAATGATCCGCCATCTCTCCGAAACGCTGCCGCTGATGCCGGCGCCCAGCTGGGTGCGCAACCGGATCGAGGCTATCGCCGTACGGGACGTCCTGTACTACCTGGTTGCTGCCGCGTCTCTGGAGGGCACCATCAACAGGACGTTCGATATCGGCTGCCGGCAGGTGCTGACCTACGCCAGGATGATGCAGGAATACTCTGCGGAAGCAGGCCTGCCCTACCGGGTGGTGCTGGCGCTGCCCATCCCTGCGCCCAAGCTGGCAGGCATCTGGGTGGCGCTGACCACGCCCATCCCGTGGTCCATGGCGGTCCCGCTGGTCCAGTCGTTGCAGCATGACGCGGTGTCCAACGAGCACGACGTCGACGAGTACATCCCGCAGCCCGACGGCGGCCTGACCCCTTACCGGACAGCGGTGGCGCTGGCACTGGGCAAGGAGCGGGACGGCCAGGTGGAAACCACGTGGGCCAATGCCGGCGCCGACTCCGATCCGTTGCCCAGCGACCCCGACTGGGCCGGGCACAAGGTGTACATCGACGAGCGGACGTTCCACGGCGACGTGGATCCCGCCCATGTCTGGACCATCATCGAAGGCATCGGCGGACGCAATGGCTGGTACTCGCTGCCCCTGGCCTGGCAGGTCCGCGGCTGGCTGGACAAACTCACCGGCGGCGCAGGCCTGCTCCGCGGCCGCCGGCACCCGCACACGCTGGTGGCGGGGGAAGTAGTGGACTGGTGGCGGGTGGAGAAGATCGAACACGGCAGCCTCCTGCGGCTGCGGGCGGAGATGCGCGCGCCGGGACGGGCCTGGCTGGAGCTGTCCGTTGAGCCCGACGGCGGTGGCAGCCGCTACCGGCAGCGCGCCATTTTCTTTCCCAAGGGCCTGAGCGGACGGCTCTACTGGCTCGCCGTCCTCCCCTTCCACAGCCTGATCTTCCCGGCCATGGCACGGAACATCACCACGGCCGCGCAGAAACTGGCCGATGCGGACCGCGCCCAGCTGACCCCGTAGGATGTTGGAGGCGTAAATCCTTTCCCGACGTCCCAGGAGGACCCATGGCGCTGAGCGCAACCACCACCCTTCCGCACTCCGTTGACAGCGTTGCCGCTGTGCTGGTGAACGAGGATTTCCAGCGCCACGTCAGCCAGCTGGTGGGGGGCACCCTGGAATCATTCACCGTGGACGGCGACATCGCAGGGGCCTTCAACGCCACCTCCGTACGCACCCTCCCCACGACCCGGCTGCCCGAAATCGCCCGTAAATTCGTGGGTGAGCACCTCAAGGTGACCCAGGTGGAGAACTGGGAAGCCCCCGCGGCGGACGGCTCCCGCCAGAGCAACATCTCGCTGAAGATCGCGGGCGCCCCGGTGGACGTCACCGCTGTCCAGCGTCTGGTGGCCGACGCCGGCGGAACCCGCGTTGAGCTGGAAGGCGCCGTGAAGTCTTCGGTACCGTTCCTCGGCGGAAAGATCGCCGACGCCGCCGAGCCCATGGTGGCCAAGGCACTGAACCTGCAGGCTGCCCAGGCGCAGGCCTGGCTGGAAAGCCACTAGCCCCATGCAGCTTCCCGTCTTCGCCGCGCTGGTCCTGATCATCGCCGGCGTCTGGTCCCTGGTGGTCTGGCCGCAGTTCCTTCGCCGGGTCATGAAGGATCCGCGCGCCAGGGATGCCGCCGGCAAGGCAACCAGGTTCCTGACCGTGCACGTGGTGCTGGTAAGCATCTCCATGGTGCTCGGACTGGCCACCGCCGTAATCGGCGTCCTCGGCCTGCTCGGCTAGGCTGCCGGACCACGCCAGGCGCCGTCTGCGCGAAACAGCCCGGGCCTTCCTCCTGCTGGAGAAGGCCCGGGCTGTTTGCTGTCCGGCTCAGGCCGCCTGGTTGAGCGCGTCCTCGGCCGCCACCCAGGAAATCATGGCGCACTTCACCCGGGCTGCGTAGCGGGCCACTCCTTCGAACGCAGCGGCGTCCCCCAGCAGTTCGGGATCGGCGTGGACCTTGCCCCGGGAGCGCAGCACCTCCCGGAAGCTGTCGATGACTTCATGCAGCTCGGCCACTGTCATGCCCTCGGCGAGGTCGGTGAGGACGGATGCGGAGGCCATGGAGATGGAGCACCCGGCCCCGTCCCACGCAATCTGGGCCACCTTTCCCTCCTGGACGGCGAGCCGAAGGGTCACTTCGTCTCCGCACACGGGGTTGAGCTGGTGGGACTGCCCTGTGGAAGTGCCTTCGGGTGCTTCCGTGGCGGCCAGCCCGCTGCCGTGGCGGGCCTTGGAATGATCCAGGATGATTTGCTGGTACAGCTGGTCAAGGCTCATGGTGTCACCTTTCGTCTTCTCCGCTAGGCGCGGAAGTAGGCCCGGACGCCCGCGACGGCTTCGAGGAAGCGGTCCACGTCGTCAGTGGTGTTGTAGAGGTAGGCGCTGGCGCGGGTGGTGGCGGTCAAGCCAAGCCTTCGGTGCAGCGGCTGGGCGCAGTGGTGCCCCACGCGGACGGCAATTCCCCGTGAGTCCAGGAACTGGCCGACGTCGTGGGCGTGGACACCTTCGACGTCGAACGCGGCAAGGCCGATCCGCTCCTGCCCGGCGGCCGGACCCAAGACCCTGATACCGGGAATGCCCTCCAGTCCCACCACCATGCGCTGGCCCAGCTCTGCCTCCCACCGGTGGATGCGGTCCAGCCCCGTCTCGGTGAGGTAGTTGGCGGCGGCGGCCAGGGCAACTGCCTGGGAGATGCGCTGCGTCCCGGCCTCGAAACGCTGCGGCGCCGGAAGGTACTCGGCCCGTTCCATGGTGACAGTGGTGATCATGGATCCGCCCGTCAGGAACGGCGGCAGGATGTCCAGGAGCTCCTGGCGCCCGTAGAGCACTCCGATCCCGGTGGGGGCAAGCATCTTGTGGCCGGAGAAGACCGCGAAATCCACGTCCAACTCCTTGACATCCAAGGGCAGGTGCGGCGCGGACTGGCAGGCATCCAGGACAACCAAGGCGCCCACGGCATGTCCCAGGGCCGTCAGTTCCTGTACGGGGTTGATGATTCCCAGGACGTTCGAAGCGTGGGTGAAAGCCAGGACTTTGGTGCGCGGGCCGATGATGCTTTCCGCCTGCTCCATGCGGAGGCTGCCGTCATCCCCAATGGGGATGTAGCGGAGCGTGGCCCCCGTGCGGAATGCCAGCTCCTGCCACGGAATCAGGTTGGCGTGGTGCTCCATTTCCGTCACCACGATTTCGTCTCCGGGCTTCAGGGCCAGCCCCCTGAGGGCTTGGTCGCCGCGCCCCTGGGCAGCCCACAGCCCGGCATTGGAGAGCGCATAGGACAGGAGGTTCAGTCCTTCTGTGGCGTTGGACGTCCAGATGGTTTCGGCGTAGTCGGCACCAATGAAGTCGGCAATGGTCTGCCGGGCGTCTTCGAAGACCTCCGTGGCCTCCACCGCAAGATGGTGGGCCCCGCGGTGCACCGCAGCATTGCGCTGCTCGTAGAACTCCTGCTCCGCTTCGATGACGCTCAAGGGATTCTGCGACGTGGCCCCGGAGTCGAGGTAGACCAGCGGCTGCCCGTTGACCAGCTGGTTGAGGACCGGGAAGTCATTGCGGATGCGCAGCACCTCGGCGTTGTCCATGACAGGGACGGCATGTTCCAGTGTGGCTGGCGTTGATACTACGGCCAAAACGAACTCCTTGGGCTGCCAATGTCTGACACCCAATTGTCCCACACACGGCTGTGGCGGCCGCCCGGGAGGGGCAGCCGCCACCGCTGCCCCGGGCTTCAGCCGAGGGAGCAGAGGGCCGGCGACGGCTGGGGGGAGAGTCTCGGTCTCAGAAGACTCTGACGTCGCCGGCCCCGTCTATGCCCGGGCCCCGTGGGGACCGGAAGTTGAGAGGGCCTCAATGTCCTGTTCGGCCTGCTCCGCGGCTTCCAGCCGGCCGCTTTGCTTTGCCTCCTTAAGTAAAGCCTGCGGCGGCCTCCCGTACACGAGTAGGAAGTACTCGAATCCCCCGGGGAGAACTACCGGGGCGCGGCCCTCCTACGCGGCCGGCGACCCGTGGGCAGCGGGTAACTGCGTCCCGCGGGAACCTACGTCCCGCGGGCAGCGGGTAACTGCGTCCGGCGGGCAGCGGCTACCCGCACGAGGGCGCACAGGACCTGGGAACGGACAGCTAGGCGGAAAACAGCGCGCGCGGCGGCCGGGACCTACTTGGGGAGGGCGGACTCCAGCTCATCGCGGCTTCGGACCCCAAGCTTGACGTAGGTGCGGTACAGGTGGCCCTCCACCGTCCGTACGGAGACCATCAGCCGCTGCGCAATCTCCCGGTCGGTCAGCCCCTGCACTGCCAGCTCCACGATGTCCTGTTCCCGCCGGGTGAGGCGGACGGCCGGCGCCGCTGCAATGAAGCGGCCTTCCCGGAACCGTTCCCCGAGTTCGTGGTCGCACTTCTCGCGCTGGGCAACGGCCTGCCGGGACCGGCGGCGTTCGCCGGCCTGTTCCAGTACCGTGCTGGCGCGGGCATACGCTTCCCGGGCCAGGTTGACAAAGCCTGCCTCCTCCAGCGAGGCAGCCGTTGCCATGAGGGTATCGCCGTCGGCGTTTTCCCAAGCGGTGGCCAGGGTCAGCAGGGCTTCCGCCCAGCGGCCTTCCACGCCGCGGGCGGCCGTCTGCACCATGGGGACAACCGAGGGGTCACCGAGGTCCCAGCACATGGCGAAGACTTCAAGGAGGTTTCCGGTCCGGGCGGACGCCTCCGTGGTGGTCATCAGCGTCTGTAAGGCGGCCAGGCCCTTGCCGTCCCGGGCAAGGTATTCGGCAGCCGCGGACACGTAGGCTTCGGCAAGGAGATCATGCGCGGGCCAGCCGGCACCGGCATCTTTGTGATCCTGTTCCAGGCGCTTTGCCTGTTCCGAGTCCCCCAGCCTGGCCGCGGCGTAGAAGCCCAGTGCGGTGCCGAACCGGTACAGCTGCAGCGGGTCGTTGAGCCTCAGCGCCTCGACGGCGGGCAGCAGCACCTGGTAGGCGCGCTCCATTCTCCCCTGCCGCAGCAGCGAGTAGCCCTGGAGCAGCTCAAGGCTTCCGTTGAAGGTGGCGGCCCCGGGCGCATTTCCGGCGGCGTAGTGGTTGAGTTCCCGCTCAGCCGACTCCCATTCACCCATGGCCAGGTAGTCGGAGACCAGCCGCCCCAGCACGAACTCCGGGAAGAAAAAAAGGCTGCCCTGCAACGGGGGAAGCTCCGAGGCTGCCAGCAGGGCAGCCTCCAGGCCCTGTACGGGGCGTCCGGCGGAAGCCAGGGCATGGGCCAGCAGCCCCTCGGCCATGGCACGGAGGGGTTCGCCGCCGGAGCCTGCGCGGCGCTTCCGCATGGCGTCCACGTAGTCGTTCAACGCCTGGACGTTGACCTCGGCAGCCAGCTGCAGCAGGTGCAGGAGTTCTTCCTGCCAGCTCTTTTCGCCGCCGGAAGGTGCGGCGTGCTTTTCGACGTCATCCGCCACCACGCCAAGGGTGTGGCCGAGGGCCTGGTGTGCCGAAACCCGGAGCAGCAGGACCGCCGGACCCTCGGTGTCCCCCGCCAGCGGGAGCCAGCAGGCGTCCAGGAGGGCCGCGGCCTCCGAATAGGAGCCTTCGTTGTACAGTGCCCGCGCCTGGATGGCCTGGGCCATCGGAACCAGCGGAGGATGGTGGATGCGTGCCGCGATGGAACGCGCACTGTGGTTGCGGAACCTCAGCAGGGCCTCTTTGGCTGCCGACAGCAGCTCGTCGTCACTGACCCGGAGTCCGCACTCCAGGGCCCACTCCACGGACCGCAGCCGGCCCTCCCCCTGCAGCAGGGTGGGGTCCTGGTGGGCCTTGACCTTCTCCAGCAGCTGGAGGCTGCGGGAGACGGAGACAGTATTCCTGATGGCGCCGGCAAAGAGCCCGTTCCAGAGGGCAAGCTCGGCCGGGATTCCGGGCGCTTCAACGATCATTTGCTGGTCCAGCAGTGAACGGACCACCGCAGCCCCGCTGATGTCTTCGATGACTTTCCTGCCCACCGGCCCTGCCAGGGCGATGAGCTTCAGGGCTTCCTGTTCCTCGGGCCCGCGCCGGAGGTGGTCCTTGGCCACCACCGCTGCAAGGCGTGGCCCGTCCGCGGGCAGGGAGCCCAGCAGCATCCAGATTCCGTTGCGTTTAGCGAGGACGCCGGCCTCAGCAGAGTCATGGAGCAGGGCATCGAGTATCCGGGGGTTGCCTCCCGACGCATTCCAAATGGCGTCCACAGTCGCTCCAGGGACTGTCCCGTCAAGGGCGTGGGCCAGGACCTCTTCAATCTGTTCGCGGTTGAGGGGACGGAGGTCCACGCGCTCGGCAAGACCGTCGTACCACAGCTGGTCCAACGGCTGCGGCAGGCCGGGCCGGGGACGGGCGGCCGCCACCACGGTGGCCCAGCCGGCCGAGATCACCTCGGCCAGCACGCCTGCCGATGCGTCGTCCAGGTGGTGGGCATCGTCCACGGCAAGCAGGACAGGAGCTCCGTTGCCGCCCTTCAGCTTCTCGAAGTAAGACCACATGGAACGGAGCACCGCGACGGGTGAGACAGACTCCTCCGCCGTGAGCTCCCCCGTATAGGGAGTCAGGACCCCGAACGGCACCCCTGCCAGGGCCGAGCTGGCGTGGATGCGCAGGATGCTCATGCTCCCGGCGAGGCGCTCCGTCACGGCGTCAGTCACTGCCGACTTTCCAATGCCCGCGCCGGCCATGATGAAGACGGCCTGGTGGGTGCCGTTCCGCACCATGTTGCAGATCCGGTCCACCGGCTCCCGGCGGCCGGTCAGGAGCCGGTGCGCAGCCGGCGGCTTGTGGCCATTAGACGAGTCCAGTCAGATCACCCCTTGAAGTCACGCCCAGCTTAGTGAAGACCTGGTACAGATGGCCTTCAACGGTGCGGACTGACACACCCATTTCCATGGCGATGTCACGGTTTGAGGCGCCGCGGCCGGCCATCCGGGCAATTTGCCGTTCCCGGCTGGTCAGCAGCGGGCTCCCGCTGCTGGGCACGATCGGCAGGTTGGAGACTGTGGCGGCCAGGATGTCCAGCCGTGCCTGCGCCGTCCGTGCAGAGAGGGCGTCCCCCTCCTGGCGGGCGAAATCCACCGCAAGTGCCATGCATCGGGCTTCCACGGCGTCGAGTTCGAGCGTGGCCGCGAGTTCGCCGCCGGCGAGCAGGGCCTTGGCATCCTTTGTCCTGCTTCCGACGGCGATCAGCCGTGACACTTCCGCCAGCGGGCCCTGCCGGTGACCGGCGATGTCCTCCAGAAGACGGAAGTCGGTATCGCTGCCGTTCACGGTTGCTGCCAGCAGGTAGAGGCCGGCGATGGTGTGCCTGCCCGCCTCCAGGTTACGGCGGGCACCCTGCTTGAGGCCGGCCACCGCTTCCGAGTCTCCCAGCCACCGGCCGGCGACCAGCGCACAGAATTCGATGATGCTCTCCGTGGCGAATCCTGCCTTGCCGGACGTCCGTTGCAGCTTGGTGAGGTACTTGCGGGCGAACGCAGCGTTGCCGGTCTGCGCATAAGCCAGGGCCGTGGCCGCGTACGCGGTTCGCAGCGCCGCCTGGACCGGTTGCAGCTCCAGCTGGGCTGCAGCGGAGATCAGGGGCTCCAGGGCGGCTTCGCCGCGGCCGGAAAAAGCAAAGGCCACCCCGGCAGCGAGCTCGGTGGCGGCGCTGCGGTACGGCAGCCGGTGGGGCTGGCCGGCGCTGAAGGGGGTGAGGAGATCGATGCAGCGCCGCCACTGCCCCGCCACCAGCAGGACGAAGTAGGCCTCCCTGATGTAGCGCTCACGGAGGCCGACGATGTGCGAGGCGTCGGTGAGCTGGCCGCCGAGCTGCCGCATAAGGCCCAGGGCGTCCATCTCGCGACCGGTCAGCGCGAGGGCGCTCATCAGGGTGATCGCGGACTGGAGCCGGAACTCGGTGTCCGGGTTGACGGCGGGATCGGCCGCACGTTCGAGCGCGGGGATCATGGCAGCGTACTCACCGGCATGGGCCTGGTATTCGAATTCACTCAAGGAGATGCGGTTCGCCGCCACTGCTGCCGGCGCGGGCCAGGAAGACCCCTGGGCCGTCCGGTCCAGCCGTTCCCGGGCGAAGGCGAGCAGTTCCGGGACCTTGGCCGCCTGCTCCGGAAGGGAGCGCATGACCCGCGCTTTGGCGGCAACTACCTGGGCATATTCCTCAAAGTCCAGGGCTTCAAGTTCTGGCTGGGAAATATCCTCCAGGGCGGAGAGGGCCTGGACCGGCAGGTCCAACTGAAGGTACGCCGCGGCCTTTTGCCGCTGCGCGGACGCCCACCCGGCGTCGGTCCTCTGCACCATTTCCGCGTAGGTCAAAGCAAAACGGGGATCGAAGAGCTGGACCGCGGCCTGGGCCGCCGCCAGCGCCAGCGCCGGAGCCAGCTCGGCCTCGCACTCGTGGGTCCAGGCGGCAAAGGACATCAGTTCCTCCACCGTCATGGCTGCCGGATCCGGCTCCCGGCCGCCCAGCAAAACGTTGCGAAGCTCCCGCCGCCGGGAAATGCTCAGCCAGGTCCTGACGACGTCCCCGATGTATTTCTCCCGCAGCGACACCCAGCGGTGCTCGGAGTCATCAATCTCCAGCAGTCCGCCGTCTTCCATGTCAGCGACCACGTCCGCGCCGTAAATGGCGGTAAGGCTGGAGAGCTCCACCCGCCGGGCGCAGGAGAGCATCTCGATGACCTCCCGGGTTCCGGGTGTTTCCCGCGACCACCGGGAGCGGACGATGTCATCAAGGCTGGCAGCGCCGTCGAGGACCACCTTGTCCCGCAGCGTCCAGACGGAATCAGACAGGACAAGGTTTCCGGAGAGCTGCTGTTCGGTGACCAGGGCTTTGAGCAGCAAGGGATTTCCACCCACCATCTGGTGGTAGGTGCTGACCAGGGAGGAAGCGACGCGGTGGCCCAGCAGGGACAGCAGGACCTGCCTGGTCTGCAGCTCGTTGAGGTTGCTGAGCCGTACTTCGGTCAGCTTCCGGTCCGTGAGCAGCCAGTGGAAATCCGCCGGCAAGTCACTGGAATTGGGGGCAACGGCAACAATTTTCGCCGTACCGGTCAGCAGGACGTTCAGCAGCACGCCGGCGCTCATGTCGTCGATGCTGGTGGAGGTGTCCAGCGTGATGACGCAGGGCCTTCCGGCGGCGTCGCTGCGGATAAGCGAGGTGATGCCGCGCAGGATGGCGGTGGGCGACCCCATGTAGGCCTGCGGCAGCCGGGCCAGCAGGAACGACAGGCAGCCGTACGGGGTGGTGGAGCCCGAAGGCCCGCTCCGGAGCTGCAATGACCAGACGTCCGGACCGAGGTCCGCAACTGCTGCGCGGGCCAAGGAGGACTTACCCACTCCCCTGGCACCGGTGATCACGACACCCAGGGAGTTTTCGCTGGTCAGGGCGGTGCGGACGGCGTCGAGGTTGGCGCTTCGTGCAGGCATGGACCATTGCTGGCCCTCCGGGGCCCCGGAGGTCGGCGTGGGCAGCCCGTCACCTTGCGGCGTTGACCCACGTCCCCAGCTGAGTGGCTCGATCGACATGAACTTTTCCCCTACATCCTGCAATAGCGGGATGTAGCCCCATTGCTCCCCCGCATAGGAAGAAGAGTACCCTGTGCCACAGACACGGAAACAGGGCCGGAGGGAACTTTTACGTTTCTGTCTGTGGTGAGGCCGCTTTGGCAGGGTGGAATTTCTGCTGGGCGGCGGTGAGCCCGTCACGGAGGAGGGACTCTACGGCATCGGCCGCGTCGTCCAGCAGGAAGGGCAGTTCCTTGAGCTCCGCGGCGCCAAAGTCGCGCAATACGTAGTCGGCGGTGTCCATCCTGCCGGGCGGACGGCCCACCCCTACGCGGACCCGCAGGTAGTCCTTGGTGCCGAGCGCCTTGGAGATGTCCCGCAAACCGTTGTGGCCGCCTTCCCCGCCGCCGAGCTTGAGTTTGACCGTGTTGAACGGGATGTCGATCTCGTCGTGTACCGCGACCACATGGTCTGCGGCGATGCCATAGAAGTTGGCGAGGGCGGAGACCGGCCCACCGGAAACGTTCATGTAGCTCATCGGCTTCGCCAGGACCACCCTGGGCCCACCAATGCCCAGCCGGCCTTCAAGGACCTGGGCCCGGGCCTTATGGGTCTTGAAGCCGGCCCCGATGCGGCCCGCAATTTCATCGAGCACCATCTGGCCTACGTTGTGCCTGTTGCCTTGGTACTGCGCACCGGGGTTGCCGAGGCCGACGATCAGCCAGGTGTCTGTCATGGGTTCAATCCTAGGGGGACGGCGTGGACAGGATGGCAGCGCATAGAAGGACGCCGGCCTGCGGACATGGCAGTGGCCGGACCCCTGGAGGTCCGGCCACTGCGGGAAACGGCGGAGTGGTTACTCGGCTGCTTCTTCTTCGGCTGCGGGAGCTTCCTCTGCTGCGCCTTCTGCGGCAGCTTCGGTTTCTTCGCCTTCCTCGGCGATTTCGACGGCCTCGGAGATGTTCACCACGAGTGCCTCGGCGTCGGTCAGGAGGACGGTGCCCTTGGGCAGGACCAGGTCGGAGGCGTGGATGTGCTCGCCGGCGGCGCGGCCTTCGATGCTGACCTCGATGGCGGTGGGCAGGTGGGTGGCCTCGGCCTCGAGGGAGACGACCGTCAGTTCCAGGTTGTGGACGGTGCCGGGGGCCGATTCGCCTTCAACGTGGACCGGAACGTCAACCGTGACCTTTTCGCCCTGGCGGACGGTCAGGAGGTCGATGTGCTCGATGATCTGCTTTACGGGATCGCGCTGGACGTCCTTGACCAGGGCCAGGTGGCCTTCGCCGTTGATGTCCAGGGACAGCAGGGCGTTGGGGGTGCGGACGGCCAGGGTGGTGGCCTTTGCCGGCAGGGTCACGTGGATGGGGTCTGCGCCGTGGCCGTAGATGACGGCGGGGATCAGGTTGGCCATCCGGGCGCGGCGGGCGTAGCCCTTGCCGAATTCGGTGCGCAGTTCTGCTGCGAGCTTCTGCTCAGACATGGAAATCTCCTTGAAGACTAAACGGGGTTCAGCAAGGGCGGAGGTCTGGTGTGACCTTCAACGCCGGGCGGCCGGAAGGCGGCCCTTCAAGAAGGCAGTCCCCGCAGGAGGGACGCAGACCCAGTCGATAACGGAGGTTATGCCCTCCCTCGCCAAGGTATCGCCTAAAAGCCTACCAGTGCGGGGACCATTTCCTTTAATCCGCACCGCCCCCTGAGCTCGCAAGCTCAGGGGGCGGCGTGGGCCCAGACCCCGCCGGCTCCTGCCGGCGGGGTTTCGTCAAGTACTGTCCTAGGCCTTGCCGTCGAAGAGGCTGGTGACCGAACCGTCGTCGAACACCTCGCGGATGGCCCTGGCGATCAGTGGCGCGATCGAAAGGACCGTCAGCTGCGGGAAGCGCTGGGACGAACCGAGCGGGAGCGTGTTGGTGACCACCACTTCGCGCGCGCCGGACTCCGAGAGGCGGCGGGCGGCGGGGTCGGAGAAGACGGCGTGGGTGGCCGCGATGATGACATCCTTGGCGCCGGCGTTCTTCAGGACGGTGACGGCGCCGGAGATGGTTCCGCCGGTATCGATCATGTCGTCGATCAGGACGCAGGTGCGCCCCTCGATCTGGCCCACGACGGTCTTGGAGACGGCCTGGTTGGGGACGGTGAGGTCGCGGCTCTTGTGGACGAAGGCAAGGGGTGCCCCGCCCAGGCGTTCGGCCCACTGTTCGGCAACGCGGACGCGGCCGGTGTCCGGGGACACAACGGTGATGTTGTCCGAGCCCACGCGGGTCCGGATGTAGTCGGCCAGCAGCGGAATGGCCATCAGGTGGTCAACCGGGCCGTCGAAGAAGCCCTGGATCTGGGAGGTGTGCAGGTCCACGCTCATGATGCGGTCGGCGCCGGCGGTCTTGTAGAGATCCGCCACCAGCCGGGCGGAGATGGGTTCGCGGCCGCGGCCCTTCTTGTCCTGGCGGGCATACGGATAGAACGGCGAAACCACGGTGATCCGCTTGGCGGAGGCCCGCTTCAGCGAATCGATCATGATCAGCTGTTCCATCAGGTGGTTGTTCAGCGGGGCGGGGTGCGCCTGGATCACGAAGGCGTCGGTGCCGCGGACACTCTCGCCGGCGCGGACGTAGATCTCGCCGTTCGCGAAGTCGTAGGCATCCAGCGGGAGGAGTTCGGTGCCGAGCTCCTTGGCGATTTCCCGGGCCAGCTCCGGATGGGCCCGCCCGGAGGCAAGCACCAGCTTCTTCTCGCCGTGCGCCGTAATTTCGCTCATTGTTACTTGCCCTCTTCTGTAGATGCCGGGGTACTTGAGGAGTCGTTGGTGGCCGCCTGGGCCAGTTCGGCGGAGCGGGTTCCGGGGCGGTGCGCCGGAACCCAGCCTTCGGTGTTGCGCTGCGCGGCGATGCTCAGCGCCAGGGCACCGGCCGGTACGTCTTTGCGGATCACCGCGCCGGCGCCGCTGTAGGCGCCGTCCCCCACGGTGACCGGGGCAACAAAGACCGTGTTGGAGCCTGTCCGGACGCCCGAGCCGATCACCGTGCGGTGCTTCTTCTCGCCGTCGTAATTGGCCGTGATGTTGCCACAGCCGATGTTGGTGTCCTCGCCGATTTCGGCGTCCCCGGCATACCCCAGGTGGGACAGCTTGGAGCCACGGCCGATGGTGACGTTCTTGGTTTCGTAAAAGGCGCCGATCTTTCCCTTTTCGCCCAGGACGGTGCCGGGGCGAAGGTAGGTGAAGGGGCCGACGGCGGCGCGCGGGCCGATCACCGAGCCGGAGCCATGGGTGCGGACCACCGTGGCGCCCTCGCCGACCTCGACGTCGGTCAGGGTGGTGTCGGGGCCCACGACGGCGTCCCTGGCCACCGTGGTGGTGCCGTGCAGCTGGGTGTTGGGCAGGAGCCGGACGTCCTCGTCCAGGGTGACGGAGGAATCGATCCAGGTGGTGGAGGGGTCCACGACAGTGACGCCGGCACGCATCCAGGCTTCCACCGTGCGGCGGTTCAGCTCGGCGCCGAGGGCGGCGAGCTGAACGCGGTCATTGGCGCCCTCCACCTGCCAGCGGTCAGCGGTGACGACGGCGGCAACGCGGCCGCCTGCCTCGCGTGCGAGTCCCAGCACGTCGGTGAGGTATTTCTCGCCCTGGGCGTTGTCGGTGGTCACCTTGGCCAGCGCCTCGCGGAGCACACCGGCGTCGAAGGCGTAGATCCCGGAATTGACTTCCCGGATCAGCTTTTCGGCCTCAGAGGCGTCCTTATGTTCGCGGATGCCGGTGACGGAGCCGTCCTCACCGCGAAGGATGCGGCCGTAGCCGGAGGCGTCGTCCAGGACCGCCGTGAGGACCGTGACGGCGTTGCCTTCGCGTTCGTGGGTGGCAACGAGTTCCTTCAGCAGGTCGCCGGACAGCAGGGGCACGTCACCGTAGGTGACCACCACGGTTCCAGCCAGGTCCTCATCCGCGTGCAGGGCATGCAGGGCGGCTTCCACGGCGCGGCCGGTGCCGGGCACGTCGTCCTGGTCCACAATGACGGCGTCGGGGTCGAGGGCCGATACGTGGCCGGCCACCAGGTCGCGTTCGTGGCGCACCACAATCGCAAGCCTTTGTGGGGCGATGCCGCGGGCCGCACGGAGGGCGTGGCCCACCATGGAGAGGCCGCCGATCTCATGCAGGATCTTGGGGGTACGCGACTTCATCCGGGTACCGGCGCCTGCTGCCAGAACGATTACAGCGGCCGGGCCGGCATTCTCGGGGATCACGTACGGGCTCTCCTTGCTTGGTTGTGCTGGCGCTTGACGGCGTCCGGCGGGCCAGGCCGCCGGGCACCGGGTGCCATCCTCATGATCGCGCCCCGCGCAGCAGTTCCGCCCATAGGATTCGAACCTATACTCCACGGCTCCAAAGGCCGGGGTGCTGCCGTTACACCAGAGCGGACCGTGCCGGAGGACTCAAGGCCCGGGGCACAAGTCCCTATTTTGCCACGGGTTCAGGGCCCCGCGCGACACGGGGCGCTCCGCTCCCGCCCGCCCCGCTGAATACCGCCGCCGGCGGTGGGGCATGATGGGAAGGTGAGCAACAACCTTCCGCGGATGCGGATGACTGGCCTGCAGCGCCGGAGCCAGCTGATCGACGTCGGCCGCGGCCTTTTCGCCGTCCGGGGGCTGGACGGGACCACCATCGAGGAGATTGCAGCCTGCGCGGGAGTGTCCAAACCGGTCATCTATGAACACTTCGGTTCCAAGGAAGGCCTCTACACCGAAGTAGTGGACTGCGAATTCCACATCCTGCTGGACGCGGTCAACGCCGCCCTCACCGAGGAAGCCAAGCCCCGCGTCCTCGTGGAACGCGCCGCCCTGGCCCTGCTTACCTACATCGAGGAACGCACGGAGGGCTTCCGTATCCTGATGCGGGACGCTCCGCCCTCACAGCCCGAGGGCGCCTTCTCCACCCTGCTGTCCCACGTCACCGCCCGGGTGGAACACATCCTCTCCGACGAATTCTCCCGCCGCGGCCTCAGCGGCGAAGACGGCGCCATGTACGCCCAGATGCTCGTGGGCATGGTGGCGATGACGGGGCAATGGTGGCAGGACAGCCGCCAGCCCGACAAGCAGACCGTTGCCGCGCACCTGGTCAACCTCGCCTGGAACGGCCTGACCGGCCTCAAGAAGGACCCTGAGCTGCAGTCTGAACCCTAAGCCTTGCCGTGGTTCCGTCCGCGGCGAAGGGGGTCAGTCGCCGAGGAGTTCCGAGGACTCCAGCCACTCCAGTTCCAGGGCGTCCTTTTCGTCCGTGAGGTCTTTAAGCTGCTTGTTCTGGTCGGCGAGCTTGTCGAAGTCGCCGGCCTCGGTGGTTTTCACCATGGCGTCATGGAGTTTCTTTTCCTCCTGGTCGAGCTTCTTGAGCTGGCGCTCGATCCTGTTGAGGGCTTTGCGGGCGTCGCGCTTCTCGGCCTCGGAGGGGCCTGCACCGGTGCCCCCGGCAGCCTGCGCCTGCCCGGCGCTGGTGACGGGGTTTCCGCCGCCGGTCACGGTTGAGCCGGCCAAGGCTGAGTCGCGCAGTTCCAGGTACTGGTCCACGCCCCCGGGCAGGCCGCGCAGCTTGCCGTCGCCGAGCAGTGCCATCTGGTGGTCGGTCACCCTTTCGAGCAGGTAGCGGTCGTGGCTGACCACCACCAGGGTGCCCGGCCAGCCGTCCAGGACGTCCTCGACGGCGGCGAGGGTATCGGTGTCGAGGTCGTTGGTGGGCTCGTCGAGCATCAGCACGTTGGGTTCGCCCACCAGCAGCCGGAGGAGCTGCAGGCGGCGGCGCTCACCGCCGGAGAGGTCCTTCACCGGCGTCCACTGCTTCTGGTTGGTGAACCCGAGCTGCTCCACCAGCTGGCCGGCCGTGAATTCCTTGCCGCCCACGTTGAAGGAACGCTTTTCCCGCTCAATGACCTCAATGACGCGCAGGTCAGCGACGTCGTCGAGCTCCTTGACCTCCTGGGTGAGGACCGCGGTGACCACTGTTTTGCCGCGCTTCAGCTTCCCGGCGTCGGGCGCGATCTCGCCGTTGAGCAGTTTCAGGAGGGTGGTCTTGCCGGCGCCGTTGACGCCCACCAGGCCCAGCCGCTCCCCCGGGGCCAGCCGGAGGGTGATGTTGTCGAAGAGCTTCCTGCCGTCGTCGCCGCCCTGGAAGTTCAGGGACACGTTCTCAAGGTCCAGGACATCCTTGCCCTGGCGGGCGGTGGCCATCTTGCTCAGCGCCATGGAGTCACGCGGAGCCGGAACGTCGGCGATGAGCGCGTTGGCTGCCTCGATCCGGAACTTCGGCTTGGCGGTCCGGGCAGGGGCACCCCGGCGCAGCCAGGCGAGTTCTTTTTTAACCAGTTGCTGGCGCTTGCCCTCCACCACGGATGCCATCCGGTCCCGTTCGGCCCGGGCCAGGACGTAGGCGGCGTAACCGCCTTCAAAGGGGTCCACGATCCCGTCGTGGACCTCCCAGGTCTTGGTGCAGACTTCGTCGAGGAACCAACGGTCGTGGGTAACCACCAGGAAGGCGCCCTGGTTGGGCCGCCAGCGCGTCTTCAGGTGCCGGGCCAGCCAGGCAACGCCCTCGACGTCGAGGTGGTTGGTGGGTTCGTCGAGCATGATGACGTCGTGGTCCTCGATGAGCAGCTTGGCCAGGGCCACCCGCCGCTTCTGGCCGCCGGAGAGGGCGTGGACATTGGCGTGCCAGTCGACGTCGGACACCAGGCCGCCCATGATTTCCCGGATGCGGGGGTTGCGGGCCCATTCGTAGTCCGCCTGGTCCCCTACGATCGCAGCACCCACCGTGAGGTCGCCGTCGAGTACGTCGCTCTGGTCCAGGTATCCCACGTTGACGTCGCCGCGTTTGGTGACACGGCCGGAGTCCGGGGTGGAGCGCAGGGACAGCAGTCGCATCAGGGTGGACTTGCCGTCACCGTTGCGGCCCACCATGCCGATCCGGTCCCCCTCCTCCAGTCCCAGGGTGATGCCGTCCAGGACGGTGCGGGTTGCGTAGGAAACCGTGAGGTTTTCGCCGCCAAGAAGGTGTGCCAAAGGGAACTGCTTTCTGCTGCCGGACTGGAAGTATTAAAGGAGGGTGTCGGAGATGATGCGCGCGCCCGGGACCGGGCCGTGGACGGCGAGTGCTGTCAGGCCGTAGCGCTGCAGGTCCTCTGCGAGGGCAGCGGCTGCCACGGAATCCTCGGCCAGCAAAGCCACGGTGGGGCCGGATCCGGAGACCATGCCCGCCATGGCGCCGTGGGACTCGCCGATTCCCAGCGTATCGCGCATCGCAGGCGAGAGTTCAATGGACGCCCTTTGCAGGTCGTTGACCAGCACGCGGCTCAGGGATTCCGCGTCGCCGCCCCGCAGCGCCGCCAGGATCTTCGGGTCAACACCGGTGGGTTCCCCGGCGTCGATTCCCTCGGCGTCGCGCAACCGGTCCAGGGTCCGGTACACCTCGGGAGTGGAGAGGCCGTAGTCGGCCACCACCAGGACCCAGTGGGTCTGCGCCTTGGCCAGGGCCGGAGAGAGTTCGTCGCCCAGGCCAAGTCCGACGGCGGTTCCACCCAGGAGCGAGAAGGGGACGTCGGCACCCAGTTCCGCTGCAAGGTGTGCCAGTTCCTCACGGGACAGACCGCTGTTCCAGAGGGCGTCGCAGGCCAGGAGCGTGGCAGCGGCATCGGCCGATCCGCCGCCCATGCCGCCGGCCACCGGGACCCGCTTGGTGATCTCCAGGTGCACGCCGGTGGCGTGTTCGGAGACGTCGGCCATGATGGCGGCCGCCTTGTACGCAAGGTTGCTGCTGTCCAGGGGAATGTCGACGGCGTCGAGGTCCAGGGTGCTTTCGGGGCTGAGGCTGATGGTGATTCCCGGGGCGGCGGTGCTGGTGGCTGCCACTTCCTCATAGAGGGACACTGCGAGGTAGACGCTGGCCACCGAGTGGTAGCCGTCAGGCCGCAGCGGCCCAACGGCCAGGGACACGTTGACCTTGCCGGGTGCCTTGACGCGCACCGTCCTGGCCGCGAACCGCCCCCTGGCCGCCCTCTCAAGTCCCGCGTTCACGGGCGGTTTTCCCTGGCTTCGGCGATCCTGGCGAATGCGGCGATGTCGATGACCTCGCCGCGTGCGGTGGGGTCGACGCCGGCTGCCAGCAGGCAACGCTCAGCTTCCGGCGCTCCCCCGGCCCAGCCTGCCAGGGCGGCCCGGAGCGTTTTGCGCCGCTGCGCAAACGCGGCGTCCACCACGGCAAACACCTGTTCGCGGGTGGCGGTGGTGGCGGGGGGTTCGCGGCGGGTGAAGGCCACAAGCCCGGAATGGATTTTGGGGGCCGGCCAAAAGACGTTCATGCCGATCACGCCGGCCTTGCGCATCTGGCTGTACCAGGCGGCCTTGACGGAGGGAACACCGTAGGTTTTGGATCCGGGTCCGGCTGCCAACCGGTCTGCCACCTCGTCCTGCACCATCACCAGGCCGTGCTGCAGGCTGGGGAAATGCTGCAGGAGGTGCAGCACCACGGGAACTGCCACGTTGTAGGGCAGGTTGGCTACGAGCGCCGTGGGTTGCACCGGCAGTTCGGTGACCTTCATGGCATCGGCGTGCACCAGGTGAAACGCGTTTGCAGCGGCCGGGCGCCATTCCTTCACGGTTTCGGGGAGCTTTGCGGCAAGGACCGGATCGATTTCGACGGCGACGACCGCCGCTGCCGCGTCGAGCAGCCCCAGCGTCAGGGAGCCCAGCCCCGGACCGACCTCGAGCACTGTTTCATCCGGCCCCACGCCTGCCGCGGCCACAATCCGGCGGATGGTATTGCCGTCAATGACAAAGTTTTGGCCCAGGGTCTTGGTGGGCCTGACCCCAATTTCCTCTGCCATCCGGCGTATGTCGGAGGCACCGAACAACGGTGCGGGAACGGCGGGGATCGGTTCAGTCACCTAGGTATCCTATCCCGCGCGGCACTTGGCCCTCCCCCGTTAACGGCTGTGGCCGGCCCCGGAGTACCCGGGGCCGGCCACAGCCGTTTTTTGCGCGTTGATGCCGGCCGATCAGCGGCTGGCGGCCCAGCCGCAGCCCCACGGTGACAGGCCACGCTGTGCGTAGACGCGGTTGGCGATGTCGATCTGCTGCGCCTTGGTGGCCAGGCTGGCGTTGGGCGCATAGGCGCCGCCGCCGGCGCCAATCCAGGTCTGGATGTCGAACTGCAGGCCGCCGTAGTAGCCGTTGCCGCTGTTGATGCTCCAGTTTCCGGTGGACTCACACTGGGCAATCTTGTCCCACATGGCTTCGTTCATCATGGCCGGTGCTGCTGCGCCGGTGTTGGCGGCCGCGGGGGCTGCGGCGGCCTGGGGTGCAGGCTTGGCTTTGGTGCCCACGGTGACCTTCTCGGTGACCGGCTGGACCGCTACGTTTTCCGAAACCAGGGTGCGGGAAGCCTCCCGGCCGTCCACGAGCACCAGCTTGAAGGTGCGCTCGATCTTTCCGGCGGCCCCGGCCTGGGTCACTTCCTTCTCACCCTTGAGCATGTCCGCGCTTTCGGCGGTGACGGTGTCAAAGGGAACGTCTTCGCTGGTGACGGCGGTCTGGCCGGTGTCAACCCGGGAAACCTTGATGACCATGTTGTTCACCACGTTGGCGTTGGCCGGCTGGGAGGTGCGGTCGTTGGCGCCGAGGGTCACGCCGGAGTCTTCGAGGACCTTGCCGACCGTGGGGGCGGTGGTGGTGGCGGTGTTCACCTTGCCGTCGGCCACGATGCTGACGGTCTTGGGCGTGGAGATGGAGACGTAGGAACCGGCCAGCGAAAGGGTGGCATCCTTGGGCGCCGAAACCGACGAGGCGCTGGCCACACCGAGTTCAGTCACCAGGTCTTCGACGTCCTGCGCCGTGGTGTTGACCGTCTTTTCGGCCCCGTCAAGGCTGACCTTGACTTCTTTGGCTTGGTTGATGTTGATGACGGTGCCGTTCTGGACGGTGGCGTCAAGGGAGGGGGAAACGCGGTCGCCGGGCTTCAGGTCCAGGTTGGCGCTCTTGACCACCTGTTCCACTGTTCCACCAAAGGACTGCACGGACGACGCTTGGCCGTCCACGTTAAGCGTGATTGTTTTGTTATTGCCCACGAAGGCTACGAGGCCTGCGACCAGGCCGCAAAGCACCAGCAGCTGGGCGCCAACCTTTATAAAGCTGAACTTGCCGTCCGATGTGAAGAACTTGATCACGATTGCCCGTAACTCTCGGTCCATCCGGGCACGGGGAATGCGCAATAAAATGCCCGGAGCAACCTCAAAAAGGAGAGTCCGGGCACCAGTGCGCCACCACACTCCGCGCAGCGGCAAGGCCCGATGTTGGACAGACGGGCCCGGCTGCACGTGGAGTGAAATTACCCGTTGGCCTTCCCCGACCCCGGCTAATAGTTTCCCACTGTAACCGTAGCGTTATAAAGCAGCCAACATTTTTGCATACCAGGTATGCGATCGCGGGTGTCGCAGAAGGGTGGGATTAAGCCCAGGATCCGTATGCCCGCACGGTATTTTCGCTGATGGAGGTGCATAGTGCGGCGAGGTCGGAGCCTGTCAATTCTGCCATGGCCCGCACGGTGTACGGGACCATATAGCTCGCGTTCGGCCGCCCCCTGTGCGGGTGCGGCGTCAGGAAGGGAGCGTCCGTTTCCACCATGACCAGCTCCCGGTCCGCGACCGCGAGCGCGGCACGGAGGTTGGCGGCATTCCTGAACGTCAGGGTGCCGGCAAAAGACATCCACCAGCCCTGTTCGTTACACGTCCGTGCCAGGTCCTCGTCACCGGAGAAGCAGTGGAACACCACCCTTTCCGGTGCACCCTCCTCCCGGAGCACACGGACCACGTCGCTGTGCGCGTCCCGGTCATGGATCTGCAGGGTGAGGTCGAGGCGCTTGGCGATGTCGATGTGCCGCCTGAAGGAGTACTCCTGGTGCCGCAGCCCTTCGCCTTCGGTGCGGTAGAAGTCCAGCCCGGTTTCGCCGATGGCCCGGATGCGGGGATGCGCGGCCAGCTGTTCGATCTCGGCAAGGGCCGCTTCCAGTCCGCCCCGGGCGGCGTAGTGCGGAGCATCGTTGGGATGCAGTGCCACAGCTCCCAGGAGCCGTTGGTCCTGGTCCACCGCCTCCGCCGTGAACCGCGAGGACTCCAGGTCGCAGCCCACCTGCACCGCACCCTGCACGCCCACGGCCTCTGCCGCATCCAGTGCAGCTTTGATCCCGACGGGACCCTTTCCTTCCGGGAAGTCCAGGTGGGTGTGGTTGTCCATGACCGGTACTGGCAGGGGCTCCGGCGCAGGCGGGAAATCCTTCCGGCGCCCGGCGTCCGCTTCCGGTTCCGCGTCTGCGGCGGGCACCCGGTAGGCGGCGGGAATCGACGAATTGCACATCCAACCAGCCTAACGGCCCAAGGCTCCCCTATATTTGCCGGAACTCTCTGTCAGGCACGGCAGTTGTGTTAGTAGTCTGGAACGAAGACACGCGCACGCCCACCGAGGGGCGAAGGCAGGCTTGCTGTCACGTCCAGGTGAAACCCGGGCTGAAAGGTTGCCGATGGAACCCCACCGACGCACTGCCAACAACGCAGGCGCACCGAACCTGAACCTGGCCGGCGTCGCCGATTCCGTCAGCCACCTGAACGGCCACCGGCCTGCAGCCATGGATTCCGGTGCCTTCCACGCAGCAGCGCAACGCATCCTGACCACGGTCAATACCGTCATCGACGGCAAGTCCGATGCCGCCAAGCTGGCGCTCACCGTCCTCCTCGCCCAGGGCCACCTGTTGGTGGAGGACGTGCCCGGCGTCGGAAAGACCCTGCTGGCAAAAACCCTCGCGCGGACCATTGACTGCACCGTCAACCGCATCCAGTTCACCCCGGATCTCCTCCCCTCCGACGTGACCGGGGTGTCCATCTACAACCAGGCCTCCAGGCTCTTCGAATTCCGGCCCGGCGCGGTGTTCGCCAACATCGTCATCGGCGACGAAATCAACCGCGCGTCCGCCAAGACCCAGTCGGCCCTCCTGGAATGCATGGAGGAGCACCAGGTCACGGTGGACGGCACGTCCTACAAACTCGATGAGCCGTTCATGGTGGTGGCCACCCAGAACCCCATCGAAATGGAAGGGACATATCCGCTGCCGGAGGCGCAGCGGGACAGGTTCATGGCCCGGATTTCCATGGGCTACCCGGACAAGGACGCAGAGATCGAGATGCTGGAGACGCACCAGGCAGTCTCGCCGCTGGCCACCGTCACCCCCGTGGTCACCGCTTCCGATGTTGCCGCCATGATCGCCACCGTCCAGCAGGTTTACGTCTCGGATCCCGTGAAGGAATACACGGTCTCGATAGGGAGGGCCACGAGGGAAAGCCCGCTGCTGCGGCTGGGCGCGAGCCCCCGGTCCATGCTGCAGCTGCTGCGCGCCGCCAAGGCCACCGCCGCCTTGGACGGGCGCGATTTTGTGCTTCCGGACGACGTCGGTGATGTGGCCGAAGCCGTCCTGGCGCACCGGATCATCCTTGACCGGAAAGCTGCCGGCGCAGGCGAGACCCCGCACAGCATCCTGCGCAGCATCCTGTCCCGGCTGCCCGTGCCCCAGGCGGCCCCGGGGCAGCCCAACCGGGCAGCGGCGGCCGCCGGCAGCAGGAACCGCTAGGCGCACACCATGGCCTTCCTGCACAAGCTCCCGAAGCACCTGTTCACCAGGCGCGGATGGGGCATGCTGGCGGCCGGTGCCTTCACGCTGGCTGCAGCCCAGGTCATGGGCCGCCGCGACCTCCTGACGCTGGCCCTGCTGCTGCTGGTGCTTCCGCTCGTCTCCCTCGCAGGCGTTCGCCTGGTGAAACCCCGCTTCCGGGTCTACCGGGAATTCAACCCCTCCCCGGTGGAAACGTCGGCACCGGCCACGGTCAACCTTGCGGTGGCCAGGACCGGCCCGGGCAGCGGGCGGGTGGTCATGGAGGAGCGGCTGCCGGCACAGTTTGGCCAGGCACCCGCGTTCCGGTTCCCGTCCCGTTCCGCCACCGGCGGCACCAGCCGTTACGAATACCACCTGACGTCCAGGTATCGCGGGCAGTTCAGGATTGGGCCGGTAACGGCAGAGTTCACCGACCCCTTCGGCCTTTCGCTGCACCGGCGGCCCATTGACGACGGCGACGTCCTCACCGTGACGCCGGCCGCCGTCGCTCTGCCTGCCACCGGGCTGGGCGGAGCGCGGGGCAACGACGGCGTCACTGCCACCCGCGTGCGCGCGAATCCCAGCGACGACGATGTCATGACCCGCGAATACCGCCATGGGGACCCCATGCGGAGGGTCCATTGGGCGGCGACGGCCAGGCACGGGGCCCTGATGGTCCGGCAGGAGGAATCGGTCACCACGCCGGAAGCGACCATCATCCTTGACCATCGTTCCAGCACGTTCGCCGGCGGCCTTGGAACATCCATGCCGGGGCTTCCCGGCCACGATGGGCATGCGCCCGCCACCAGCGACACCTTCGAGTGGTCCGTGGTTGCCGCCATGTCCGCCGGCGCCCACCTGGCTGAACGCAATTACAGCCTTCGACTGCTGGATGCCGGCGGCGACCCGGCATTCCTTCACTCGCCCTCCTCTCCGGAGCCTGGGGCGGAGGAGTACAGCGGCGCATCCGGCCTGCAGTCGATCGCCGAGAGCCTGGCGGCCATCCATCTCTCCGGCACGCTCCACCCGCGGCGGGACGGAGCGCACCCGGAGCTGCCCGGCAGGAACATAGAGCGGCGGGCTGCTGCCGGGGCGCGGACGCACGTGGGCAGCGACCAGGGGCCGCCGGCATTTGATGACCGATTGATGGACAAGCTGTCCGCGCACCGCATGCGGGGGCCGCTGATCGCAGTGTTGGGCCGGATTACCAAGGAGGAGGCAGCAGCCCTGGCACCGGCTGCCGCGTACGGGACCGATGCGTTCGCACTCCTCGCCGTGGAACGGCCCGCGGAGTTCCAGGATGTCCTCGACGTGCTGCGGCAGGGCGGCTGGCGGGCCGTAGCCGCGGCGCCGAAGACCCGGCTTGCTGCTGCCTGGGGCCAGTTCGCCCAGGACCCCGCCCTGCCCGTCGCGCCCGCAGCGGAGGTCCGCCGGGGAGCGGGGGTGGCGAAATGACCATCGCACCGGCCCGGACGACGGGTTCAGGACACCAGGCCCGGGACAACCCGCGGATTCCTGCGGGGCGCACCGGTGCCGGCGCCTATCCCTGGGCCATGGCGGCAGCAATCTCCTTGGCGGTCTGCGGAGCGGCCCTGTCCCTGAACGGTGTCCTTCGCGGCTGGAACTGGTACTGGCCCGCCATGACCACCGTGCTGGCGGTGGCCCTCACGCTTGCCGCGCTCCGTTCCGTCCGCGCCCAGCCGCTGCTGGTCACCGCCGGAGGGTTCGTGGCGCTGGGCGGCGTCCTGACCATGACCTTCTTCCGCAGTTCCAGCTTCCTGTGGGTGGTCCCCACCGGTGCCACGCTGCCTGAGCTGGACCGGCTGATCCAGCGCGCCAGCGAAACCGTGCTGGCGGAGACAGCGCCCGTGGCGCCCAACGCCGGAATTGTCATGGTGGTCTGCGCCGTGCTCGGCCTGGCGGTCATTCTGGTCGATGCCCTCGCGGTGCCCCTGGGGATGCCGGCCGCTTCCGGCACCGGCCTGCTGGCCCTGCTGGTGGTCCCGGCCATGATCAAACCCCAAAGCGTGGGCGTCGGGAGTTTCCTTGCCACCGCGGCGGGATACCTGCTGATCCTTGCCGTCAGCCAGTGGTTCGCCCCGGACGGCAGGCTGCAGGGCGGACCGGCACGCAGTCCCGGACTGCTGCGCCGCGCCGCGCTGACCGGGGCCGTGGCCCTGGCCGCCACCCTGGTGCTGCCACTGGCTATTCCAGGCTTCGACCGCGGCACCTTCCCCCAGGGGTCCAGGCTGAATCCGTGGGGCGCTTCCACCGGCCTCAACCCGATGATCACGCTGGGCAACAGCCTTCGCACCCCCGACGGAAGCGGCAGGATCACGTACGCCACCAATTCACCCACGCCCCTCTACCTGCGCTCGGTGACCGTGGACAACTTCGACGGCGACTCCTGGGGCCCCGACGACCGCAACGCATCCCGGGTCCCCCTTGACGGCCGGATCGACCCCGGCTATCAAGTCCTCACCGACGAGCAGGTGCGCCTGGTCACCGCCGTCGACGCCGGTTCCTTCACCAGCCCCTACCTGCCGGTCCCCTATGCCCCTGAAACCGTCCGCGGCCTGGGCGGCGAGTGGACCTGGGATCCGGCCACGCTGAGCATCAAGGGCACGGACACCACCACCCGGCGGCAGGAATACCTGGTGACCTCTGCCGTGCCCAAGCTCTCCGCAGCCCTGCTGGCCCAGTCCTCGGCCCCGGCGCGCGGCATCCCCGACGTCTTCACCAGGATTCCGGGCAATGTGCCGGACATCGTCAAAACCACTGCACAGACTGTGGCCGGATCCGCCGGGACGCCGTACCAAAAAGCCATGGCCATCCAGAAGTACCTGCGCTCGTCCGAGTTCACCTACTCGCTGCAGTCACCGGTGCAGGGCGGCTACGACGGCAACGGGCTCTCCGTCCTGGCAGATTTCCTGCAGCAGAAGAGCGGCTACTGCATCCACTACGCCTCCGCGATGGCCGTGATGGCCAGGCTGGAGGGCATTCCGAGCAGGATTGCCGTGGGCTACGCCCCCGGCAGGCTCACAGGGGCCACCATAACGGTGGCCGGCCAGGGGTCCCTCCCTGAGTACGAGGCCGACGCGCGCGACGCCCACGCCTGGCCGGAACTGTACTTCCAGGGCCTGGGCTGGGTGCCCTTCGAACCGACCCCTTCGCGGGGAGTGGTCCCTGACTACGCCACGGAGACCTCAGCACCATCAGTGGCGGAATCGCTGGGCAACAACGACGGACTCATTCCCGACACCGTCCCGGTACCAGCACCCTCCCCCAGCGCAACGGCACAGGCCCTCCCCAGCGCAGGCGGAAGCGGCTCCGGCGACGGCGTGCCCCTGATGCCTTGGCTCCTTGGGACGGCCGGAGCGGTGGGCCTGGTACTCCTGGCCGCCGCGCCGCACCTGGTACGCGCCGGCGCCCGGTCCCGGCGGCTGCACCCGAAGCGCCCTGACCTGGCCGTCCCGCTGGCGTGGAGCGAACTCCGGGACCTCGGCACCGACTACGGGCTGCCCGCGGGGAACAGCGAGACGCCGCGGGCCTACGCGGCCCGGTTCCGCAGCACCCTGCTGGGCGAACCCGGCGGTATGGACCAGGACGCCCACGGGGCGGTGGCCTCCCTCACCTCAGCCTTTGAGCACCACAGGTATGGACGTCCCGGCGCCGGCAGTTCCGCCGACGCAGCAGTCCAGGACCTTGCAGCCGGCATTGCCGCCGTGGAGGCGTCACTGCGCGCCAATGCCCCGCTGCCAAGGCGTTGGGCTGCTTCGTGGGTCCCGCCGTCGGTCACCCTGCGGCTGGGCCGGCTGCTCAGGATGCCGTTCAGCGCTGCCGGCCGTGCCATCCGCCGGGTGCCGCACGCCCGGGCACGCTTCAGGTCAGCGCCGGACGACGGCGGCGGCAGGGCAGGCGGGGGCTGAACACACAGGTACCGGCCGGGGAAGTCCCGGCCGGCACGTGTGGTCTTGCGGACTGCCGGGGCTAGCCGGCGTAGGGGTCGGCGATGCCGATGTACTGCGTGTAGAGGTACTCCTCGATGCCTTCCAGGCCGCCTTCGCGGCCCAGGCCCGACTGCTTCACGCCACCGAAAGGTGCCGCGGCGTTGGAGATGACGCCGGCGTTCAGGCCCAGCATGCCGGTTTCCAGCCGCTCGCCCATCCGGATACCGCGGTTGATGTCCTTGGTGAAGACGTACGCCACCAGGCCGTATTCGGTGTTGTTGGCCAGCCGGACGGCCTCGTCCTCGCTGCTGAAGGTGATGATCGGGGCCACCGGGCCGAAGATTTCCTCGGACAGGATCCGGGTCCCCTCGGAAACGCCGGACAGGATGGTGGGCTGGTAGAAGTAGCCCGGCCCCTCCACGGGAGCGCCGCCCAGGACTGCCTTGGCACCGGAGGCCAGGGCGTCGGAGACCAGCTCGTGCACCTTGTCCCGGCTCTTGCCGTCGATCAGCGGGCCCACCTTGGATTCGGGTTCGGTGCCCCGGGCGGTGGTCATTTCCTTCATCTTCGCGGCGAACTTCCCGGCGAATTCGGCCGCCACCGACTCATGGACGATGAACCGGTTGGCAGCGGTGCAGGCCTCGCCCATGTTGCGGAGCTTTGCGGCCATCGCGCCGGTGACGGCAGCATCCAGGTCGGCGTCCTCGAAGACCAGGAACGGGGCATTGCCGCCCAGCTCCATGGAGGTGCGCAGCACGTTTTCGGAGGCGTCGGCCAGCAGGCGGCGGCCCACCTCGGTGGAGCCGGTGAAGGACAGCTTGCGGAGGCGGGAATCCTTGATCAGCGGTCCCGTGGTGGCCCCGGCCGTGGAGGTGGGGATGACGTTGAGGACACCGGCGGGCAGGCCGGCCTCCTGCATGACGGAGGCGAACAGCTGGGACGTCAGCGGCGTGAGGTTCGCGGACTTCAGCACCATGGTGCAGCCGGCAGCGACGGCGGGCGCGATCTTGCGGGTGGCCATGGCCAGCGGGAAGTTCCACGGGGTGATCAGCAGGCAGGGGCCCACCGGCTTCTTGGCCACCAGGAGACGGGATTTGCCATCCGGAGACACCGAGTAACGCCCAAAGGCACGTACTGCTTCCTCAGAGAACCAGCGCAGGAACTCCGCCCCGTACGTCACTTCGCCGCGGGCTTCGGCCAGCGGCTTGCCCATTTCCAGGGTCATCAGGAGGGCGAAGTCTTCAGCCCGTTCCGTCACCAGGTCAAAGGCCCGGCGGAGGATTTCCCCCCGCTCACGGGGCGGCACCTTCGCCCAGGACTCCTGGGCTGCCGCAGCAGCGTCCAAGGCCGCCGCACCATCTTCGGGGCCGGCGTCGGCAATGCTCAGCAGCACCTTCCCGGTGGCAGGATCCTCGACGTCGAACGTCTTGCCGGACGCGGCGTCGCGCCACTCACCGTTGATGAGCAGCCCAGTGGGAACGGAGGCCAAAAGCCGGGTTTCGCGCTCGGCGGTAACGGCCGGCTGTGCAGTGACAGTCACGATGACTCCCTCGTCGGTAGGGTTGTGGCAGCCCGTCGCCGCGGCCGGAGTGACCGGGATCATGGGGCTGATTAACTGCCAGACTACTGCGGGCCACCCCCATGGTCTACGCCGTTGCGCACTGCGGAATCGCCGCCGTGCTGTGCAGCTGCACAGCACGGGCGCAGCGCGTCACGAACGGCTTCGCTGCCCGCTACCGTGCGGCCAGGACCGCCGAGTAGAGCTCCCGCTTGCTGACCCGGGCATCTTCGGCGACGGCGGCTACGGCCTCCTTCAGCCGGATGCCCTGGGCCACCAGTTCATTGACGGCCGCAACGTGGTCCTCCGGGGTGCCGGCTGCCTGTTCGGGGGCGCCGCCAAGCACCACGGCAATCTCGCCGCGGACCTCGTTGTCCTCAGCCCACTGCAGGAGCTCGCCCACGGTGCCGCGGATGACTTCCTCATACGTCTTGGTCAGTTCCCGGCACACTGCGATGGGCCGGTCCGGGCCGAACCTCTCCCGCAGGGCCCGCAGCATGGCTTCAAGCCGGTGGGGCGCCTCGAAGAACACCATGGTGCGCCGCTCCCCTGCAAGGTCCGCGAGGCGCGAGGCCCTCTCACCGGCCTTGCGGGGCAGGAACCCTTCAAAGCAGAACCGGTCAGTAGGCAGGCCGGACAGTGCCAGCGCCGTGAGGACCGCGGACGGCCCGGGGACAGCGGTCACGGGAAGCCCCGCGGCGATGGCCCCCTCCACCAGCCGGAAACCGGGATCGGACACCGCGGGCATCCCGGCGTCCGTAACCATGAGAAGAGTGCTGCCTGCACGGACCTGGTCCAGGAGCTCGGCCGTCCGGGTGGCCTCATTGTGCTCGTGGTAGCTGATGACGCGGCCCGCAACGGCGACACCCAGGCTTTGGACCAGGCGGTGCAGCCGCCGGGTGTCCTCTGCCGCCACGATGTCCGCGGTGCCCAGCAGTTCCACCAGCCGGGCGGAGGCATCGCCGGTGTTCCCGATCGGAGTGGCGGCAAGGACGATCCGTCCCGCCGTCGAAGGGGCGGGCTCGGGAAGGGGGCTGGGGTTCGGGTCCACCCACCAAGCCTACTGCTGCCGGGTCTTCCAGCCGCAAAAGGTAGCATGGGGCTCGTGACGCAGACCTCGACGCGGCCCGCCGGGGCCGGGAAACCCAGCCCGGCGGCATCCCCAGCCGGCACCGGCGCCACTGCAGGGGAACCCGGCGGGAAAGCAGTCCGGCCCTGGATCAGCCGGCCGGACGAAGCGTTCACCGCCGAGGCGCTGACGACCAGGCTGATCGGTACCGGACTATCCTGGCGCGACTATCCGCCGTCGCTGCGGCTCTGGTACATCCTGGTCCCGGTGCTCACGGCGGTGGCCGGCGGCCTCCTCCGGTTCATCCGCCTCGAAGTGCCGCACAAGCTGGTGTTCGACGAGACGTACTACGTCAAGGATGCCTACTCCTACCTGATCAGCGGCTACGAACGCAGCTGGCCGGACAAAGCCAATGATTCCTTCAACGCCGGGAACCCCGATGTCCTGCTGAACACTCCGGAATATGTGGTCCATCCGCCGGTCGGCAAATGGATGATTGCGGCGGGCATGTGGCTGTTCGGGCCGGAGAACCCCTTTGGCTGGCGCTTCGCGGCAGCACTTACGGGCACCCTCACCGTGCTGCTGGTCTCCCTGATCGCCCTGAAACTGTTCCGCTCGCTTCCCCTGGCGGGCGCGGCGGGGCTGCTCCTCGCCGTCGACGGCCACCACCTGGTGATGTCCCGGACATCGCTGCTGGACATCTTCCTCACGTTCTGGATCCTTGCCGCCTTCGGCGCCCTGCTGATGGACCGCGACGACGGGCGCCGCCGCCTGGCCGCACGGCTGGCACGCGCCGCTGCCGCGAACGGCGGACAGCCACCGGCCGGCACGTTGCTGACCGGCCCATGGCTGGGCGTGCGCTGGTGGCGGGTTGCCGCCGGGGTCTGCATGGGCCTGGCGGTGGGCACCAAATGGTCGGGCCTGTTCTTCCTGGCCGGTTTTGGCCTCCTCACCCTGCTCTGGGACCTCAACGCCCGGCGGGTGGCGGGCATCCGGGGCTGGATCAGCGGCGGAGCCATCCGGGACGGCATCCCGGCGTTCATCGGCATGGTCCCCGTGGCAGGGATCGTCTACTCGGCGACCTGGACAGGCTGGTTCCTGTCGGACAACGCCTACTTCCGCCATTGGGCGGAAAGCAACCCGTCGGCGGAATGGGGGTGGCTCCCCGACTCAGTCAGGTCCCTGGTCCACTACCACCTGGAGGCGTACAACTTCCATCAGGGCCTGAGTTCGGAGCACCCCTACCAGGCCAGCGCCTGGAGCTGGCTGGTGATGGGGCGGCCCACGTCGTTCTTCTATGAATCCCCGCCCCAGGGCACCCCGGGCTGTGACGTGGAGAAGTGCACCTCCGCCATCCTGTCGGTCGGGAACCCGCTGATCTGGTGGCCGGCGGCCATCGCGCTGGTGGTCCTGCTGTTCTGGTGGGCGGGACGCCGGGACTGGCGCGCCGGGGCCGTGCTGGCCGGCGTGGCTGCGGGCTACCTGCCGTGGTTCATGTATCCGGAGCGGACCATGTTCTACTTCTACGCGGTCTCCTTTGAACCGTTCCTTGTCCTGGCCCTGGTGTACTGCCTGGGGCTGGTGCTGGGAAGGTCCTCGGATCCGCCGTGGCGCCGTCGCTCCGGACTGTACCTGGTGGTCCTGTTCCTTGCCGCGGTAGTGCTGCTGTCGGCATTCTTCTACCCGATCTGGACAGCCGAAGTGATCCCGTACGTCGACTGGAAAGTCCGGATGTGGATGCCATCCTGGATCTAGGGCAGGATGGCAACAGAGACCTGATGGAGCCGCTGCCGCGGCGTGGCAGCGGAAACGGAGACCTGCTGTGAGAGAAGCGAGTACCGAACTGCTGGTTGAGCTTGACGCCGGCAGCAACGTAACGGACCTGCTGCTGGAGCAGCACGCCGCCAACCCGGCCCACGCCCTGTACCGGCGGAAGGGCCCCAACGGCTGGGTGGATGTCACCGCGCAGAAGTTCCTGCAGGACGTCAGCGCCCTGGCCAAAGGCCTCATCGCCGGCGGCCTGGAGCCCGGCGACACCGTGGCCGTCATGTCCCGCACCTCCTATGAGTGGACGCTGGTGGACTTTGCCATCTGGTTCGCCGGCGGCGTCACGGTACCCATCTACGAGACGTCCTCCGCAAGCCAGGTGCAGTGGATCATCCAGGACGCAGGAGTCCGCCGCGTCTTCGCCGGCGACCGCGCCACGGTGCAGCTGGTCACCGGCGTGGTGGCAGGTTCCGCCGAGCTCAGCGACCGCCTGGTCAACGTGGTTCGGATGGATTACGACGGCGAGGCCCCGGACCTTGCCAGCCTCGCCGCTGCAGGCACCGGAGTCAGCGATGCCGAGCTGGAGCGGCAGCGCAGCCGCGCGGGGCTGGCCGACCTCGCCTCGCTGGTGTACACCTCGGGCACCACGGGAAAGCCCAAGGGCTGCGAGATCACGCATGGGAACTTCGCCCTGGTGGCCAGGAACATCGTTGCGTTCCTGCCCGAAATCCTGCAAAAGGACCAGGCCCGCACCTTGATGTTCCTGCCGCTGGCCCACGTGCTGGCCCGGGCCGTCCAAGTGGTCTGCCTGGCTGCAGGGGCAACCCTGGGACACACTCCGGGCGCGGCGCAGCTCCTGGAAGACCTCGGCACGTTCCGGCCCACCTTCCTGCTGGTGGTGCCGCGCATCTTCGAAAAGGTCCGGGCAACGGCAGCGCACAAGGCCGCCGCGGCAGGCAAGGGGAGGCTGTTCGATGCCGCGGCAGCAGCCGCGATCGCGTACTCCCGGGAACTGGACCGGCAGAGCCGGGGCGACGGTCCGGGCCCCGGGCTGCTGGTCCGGGCCCGGCATGCGGTGTATGACCGCCTGGTCTATCCGCGGCTGCGCCAGGCGCTGGGCGGAGAGGTGGGATATACCGTTTCGGGGGCCAGCCCGCTGGCGTCCGAGGATGCACACTTTTTCCGTGGCGTGGGGATTCCCGTCCTGGAGGGTTACGGGCTGACCGAGACCACGGCGCCCTGCACCGCCAACACCCCGTCCCGCACCAAGGTGGGAACTGTGGGGATCCCCATTCCGGGCACCACCATTCGCGTTGCTGAAGACGGCGAAATCCTGGTGAAGGGAATCGGCGTCTTCAGGGGTTACCACGGCAACCCGGCGGCGAACGCCGAGGCATTCGTGGATGGCTTCTTCCGCACCGGTGACCTTGGCGTCCTGGACAAGGACGGCTTCCTCACCGTCACGGGCCGGAAGAAGGACCTGCTGGTCACTGCGGGCGGCAAGAACGTGGCGCCGGGGCCGCTGGAGGAAAAGATCCGCGCCCACCAGCTGGTGGGCCATGCGGTGGTGGTGGGCGACGGCAAGCCGTTCGTCTCGGCCCTGCTGACGCTGGACCCGGAAGGCGTTGCCGACTGGCGGTCCGAGCGTGGCCTGCCTCCGCTCCCCCTCAGTGAAGCTGCCGGCGACCCCCAGGTCCTGGCCGCCCTTCAGGAGGCAGTGGACCTTGCCAACCAGATGGTGTCCAAAGCCGAGTCGGTACGGACGTTCAGGCTCCTGGACGCCGAATTCAGCGTGGAGTCCGGGCACCTGACGCCGTCACTGAAACTGAAGCGGGCCGCCGTCGTCAAGGAGTTCCAGGCGGAGATCGCCAAGATCTACGGCTGATCCACCTTTTCCTGCTCCCCGTCCACGCGCTTTTCCTGCGGCGCAACACCGCGGCGGCGGCGGGTGGGCCACGTGAGCACCAGCGTCACGATGGATGCCAGGAGCACCAGGGCACCGATGCCGATGCCCGCGTCGATCCAGAACTGGCTGGGGAACAGCCTGATCAGGGTGTCGTCCAGGCTGAACGTCCAGGACCCGTCAGCGAAGAAGATCCGGTGGAACTCGGTGAAGAACTGCTGCCAGCCCAGTGCCGCCAGTGCTCCCAGGCCCAGGATGAGGACCAGCGTGATGATGGAGCCGGCGAAGAGGCCCCGCCGGACTCCCCCGGTGCTGCGCCTGCGCAGGTACAGGATTGCGATCAGCGCCAGGAGGAGCAGCAGCGCACCGGCGCCGAAGGTGGACAGGATGACCGTTTTGACGTCGGCCATGTGGCTGACTTCGCCGTCCTTGAAGAGCTTATCGCCGCCGCGCTGCACCAGATCGCCCAGGTACCTGGGGCCGGACCAGTTGAGGAGGTAGTCCACGGCGTAGGAGCCGTAGGTCATCCTGTCGTCGGTGCTGAAGCCGTAGCCATCGCCCGGGAAACCGGGACGGTTGTACTCCACCCAGAGGAAGAGCGGGGTGGTCACCGCCCGGACGGCAAGGATCAGGAGGATGAACGGGTAAATGATGGCCAGCAGGACCTGCATGACGCGGGGTGCCACAGGCTTGGCGTTCGCGGCGCTTTCACGCTGGGCGTTGCGGCGCTCCACTTCCTCCTCAGGGGGACGGACGTGCAGGGCCGAGGTGGGAAGGGGCTCCTTGAAAACCGGCGAGGCACTGCTGCCGGCATGCCCGTCCGTGGAGGCGGTGGCGGTCGACGGGCCGGAGCCGGGCCGGCCGGCAGCGGACGGGACGGGAGCGGGATTCCCCGTGGCGGAGGATTCGACGGCGGCTTCCGCAGCCCTGCGGTGGGCACGGCTTTCGGGTTGGACGGAGTTGCCTTCTGCCGCGGACTCCTGCCGGGCAGGCCTGTCCCCGAGCGGTTCTGCCCCGTCGGTCGTGTCGCCGCCGGGCTTCTCTCCGCCGGACGTGTCGCCGTCGGTGTTGTCGCCGTCGGACGTGCCGCCATCAGTGGGCGTCAGCCAGGAGAACGCGGGCTCGTCGGAATCCCTGGACGTATCCAGCAAAGGTTCCGGCTGCGGCGCAGCGCTTTTGGCGCGGACCGGTGTTTCGTCATTCACAGCAGCGTCACTTCCGTTGGGTTCCGCACCGGCCCCATGCCGCCGGTGCGATTGATTCTGCTGTCGAGCCTACCGTCAGGGACTTCCGCTGGGCGAGGAACCACCCCGGCAGGATTACAACGATTCAGGCAGCGATTTCCGTGTAGCCCGCGTCTTCCCGGCGGAGGTCCCCGCGTTCCCCGGCGAGGAATGCGCGCCTGCCCCACACCAGGACGTAGATCCAGTACGCGGCGAGGACGGCCGCGCCGATGCCGATCCTGGCCCAGGCAGGCAGCGGGCTGGGCGTGACAAAGCCTTCCACCAGCCCCGAGACGAACAGTACGAGGACCAGCCCCAGGGCCACCGTGACCAGCGACCGGCCTTCTTCCGCGACCGCCCGCCCCCTGGTCCGCGGCCCGGGCGAGACCATGGCCCAGAAAATCCGCAGTCCCGCGGCCGAGGCAACAAAGACGGCGGTCAGCTCCATCAGCCCATGCGGCAGGATGTAGCTGAAGAAAACATCCGATTTGCCGACGGACGCGAAGATTCCGGCGGCAATGCCCACTCCCTGGGCATTGCCGAACAGGATCATCGGCACCCAGACCCCGGTGATCCCCAGGGCCACGGCCTGAGCACTGATCCACGCGTTGTTGGTCCATACGGCTCCGGCGAAGGACGCTGCAGGGTTCTCCGAGTAGTAGTTGATGAAGTCCTGCTCCACATACTGGGCGGCATCGGTCTCGGAGGCTACGGCCCGGAGTGCCTCCGGTGACGTCCCGATCCATGCCGCATACGCCGCGGCGATGAGGACGAAGGCTGCTCCACACGCCAGCGTCAGCCAGGTCAGTCGGTACAGCGCAGCCGGCAGTGCCACCACGAAGAACCTGGCAAGGTCAGCCATGGCATTGGACCGTGCACCGGTAAAACGGGTCCTCGCCTGGGCCAGCGTGGCTGAGAGGGATGCCGACAGCCCGCTTTCCGGGGCCACGGAACGGACCAGCGACAGGTGGCCGGACGTCGACTGGTACAGCGCCAGCAGCTCGTCAGACTCGGCGCCGGTGAGCCTGCCTTTTCCCGCGAGCTCCTGCAGCCGCGCCCATTTGTCAGCGTTAACGGCGGCGAAGGCATCCATGTCCACGGCTACAGCCTAGCGCCCGGCATTAGACTTTGACCGTCCGCACCATCGGACGGTCCATACCAGCAGCTGCGAAGGGCGGGGACGCAGTGTGAGCCAGATAATCACCGGCGAGGCAGTAGTACTCGAGCTGCGGCCAGCGAGCTTCGCGGCCCGGGCCCTTGGCCTGGTCATCGACGTCGTCGTCCATGTGGTCCTGCTCGTGCTGATCATGATTGGCCTGTCCGCCGCCGGCGCTGACCTGGACGATGCTGCCGCGCGCGCCCTGGGCCTGGCCGCCGTCGTTTTTTGCCTGGTGGTGGTGCCGGTGGGGGTGGAAACACTCAGCCGGGGCCGGTCGCTCGGCAAACTGGCCACCGGCCTGCGGGTGGTGCGGGAGGACGGGGGCGCCATCCGGTTCCGGCACGCCGTGATCCGCGGGCTGACCGGATTCCTTGAGATTTACCTGACGTTTGGCGGCCTTGCCCTCGCCGTGGCGCTCTTCAACGACAAATCCCGGCGGCTCGGCGACCTGCTCGCCGGCACGTACGCTGTGCGCAGCCGGGTTCCAGCGGACGCGGCCGTCCGGGTTTTCGTGCCGCCGTACCTGCAGTCCTGGGCTGCCGCGGCGGACATTGGGCGCATCCCCGACGCCACGGCGCGCAGGGCCGCCCAGTTTATCCGCCAGGCCGGGCGGATGGCTCCGTTTTCCAGGGCAGGAATGGCCCAGGCGATCGCCGAAGAACTCTCGGCCCATGTGGCACCCGCCCCGCCGCCCGGGACCGGTCCCGATGACTACCTGGCCGCCGTCGTCGCTGAACGCCGGAACAGGGAGTACACCAGGTTGACGCAGTCACGCCGGCGGAACACGGAGACCGGCCAGCGGCTGCAGCGCCTGCCCTTCGCCGAGTGACTTAGTTGTCGTACTCGCTCCAGGGAATGTTCCAGTCGCCATACCCGTCGGTGTTCGCCGCGTAGTCACCCTCTGTGTTGATGATCTGGACGACGTCGCCGGTTCCCATGTTGTCGAACACCCAGGCTGCCCCGTCCGGAAGGAACCCGATGCAGCCGTGGGACACATTGGTGTTCCCGATATACGGATAGGCGGACTCGAGTGCCTGGTGGATGTAGGCGCCGCTCAGCGTGAGGCGGATGGTGTATTCGACGTCGGCCTCACCGTAGTAGGCGGGGTCATCCGGTTTCAGGCCGATGCTCGCAGCCCGGAAGTGGTCGAACCGGTTCTTCTCCATCAGCACCGCGTATCCCTTGGCGGACGGGAAGCGCTTGTCCCCCATGCTGACGGGGAGCGTCTTGACGGGCTGGTCGTTGACGCTCAGCGTGAACGTGTGGGCTGTGGCGTCCGCGATTGCCACCTTCTTGTCCCCAATGTTGACGTTCACCTTCTTATTGAAGTTCGCGATCTGCCCGTTTCCAAGGTCGACGCCGAAGAGCTGCATGTCCATGGTGATGGTGGAGTTCGCCGCCCAGAAGTTTTCGGGCCGGTACCGAACCATGGTGTCGCTGTACCAGTGGAATGCCCCGGCCTGTCCTGCCGTGGTGGTGACCTTGATGGCCTTTTCGACGGCGGCACGGTTGGTCACGGGCTCACTGAAGATGATCTGCAGGGGCTGGCCGACGCCAACCTTCATGCCGTTCAGCGGATAGATGGCGGCGTCCGCCTCATGCGAGCTGGAGACGGTATTGAAGGACTGGGTGGTGCTGGTTTCGCGCCCTGCAGAGTCCTTGACCACGTACGTGTAGCTGTACTCGGTGTTGAACTCCAAGGGAGCCGTGGCGGACCACGACGTCCCACTGGCGTCAATGCTGCCGTCAATGGTCTTCCCGGCGGTGCTGGCGAGGGTGACGCGCTGGATGATCCCGTTGCCTACCTTCAGCGACACTGGGGCGGCGGGATTGACCTGCTTGGCACCGTTGGCCGGGGCCGCGTCAAGCTTGACCGGCGGCACAACGGGCGATGCAATGCCCGGCGATGTCCGCAGTGCGGAGCCTGCCTCGGATTCCAGGGGTCCGCCCGCAAGGCCTGGAGCGACGGCTGCGAAAACCCCGCCAACGGCAGCCAGGACACACACGGCGGCCACGGCAAGGACTTTCTTGGCGCTCCCCCTGCGGCGGGGCTTTACATCAGGCTCCATGTTTTCGATCCTACGTGCAGAAAATAACGGCCCGGGCGCTTGAACGCGCCCGGGCCCTTACGTCTCAGTAACGATAGTGCTCCGGCTTGTAAGGGCCGGCCACATCGATGTCCAGGTACTCCGCCTGGTCCTTGCTCAGCTCGGTGAGCTCCACGCCCAGGGCGTCCAGGTGCAGCCGCGCCACCTTTTCATCCAGGACCTTGGGCAGGACGTAGACCTTGTTCTCATACTCGTGCTGGTCCCGTTTGGTCCACAGCTCGATCTGGGCAATGGTCTGGTTGGCGAAGGAGTTGCTCATGACGAAGGACGGGTGGCCCGTGGCGTTGCCGAGGTTGAGCAGGCGGCCTTCGGACAGGACAATGATGGACCGTTCGGTGGCAGTGCCTTCGTCGAAGACCCACTCGTGGACCTGCGGCTTGATTTCGACCTTTTTGACGCCCGGGATGCGTCCCAGCCCGGCAATGTCGATTTCGTTGTCGAAGTGGCCGATGTTGCCCACGATGGCCTTGTTCTTCATGCCGGCCATGTGCTCGGCCAGGATGACGTCCTTGTTGCCCGTGGTGGTGATGAAGATGTCGCCCTGCGCCAGGACGGATTCCAGCTTGGCCACCTGGTAGCCGTCCATGGCTGCCTGCAGCGCGCAGATGGGGTCGATCTCGGTGACGATCACGCGCGAACCCTGGCCGCGGAGGGCCTCGGCGGCGCCCTTGCCCACGTCGCCATAGCCGCATACGACGGCTACCTTGCCGCCCATGAGCACATCCGTGGCCCGGTTGATGCCGTCGGGCAGGGAGTGGCGGATGCCGTACTTGTTGTCGAACTTGCTCTTGGTCACGGAGTCGTTGACGTTGATGGCGGGGAAGAGCAGCTTGCCCTGGTCGGCCAGCTGGTACAGGCGGTGGACGCCGGTGGTGGTTTCCTCGCTGACGCCCCTGATCGTGGCAGCGGTCCGGGTCCACTTCTTCGCGTCCGCGGCCAGGGAACGGCGCAGCACGTCGAGGAAGATGCCGTATTCCTCCGAATCCTCGGGATCCGCGGAGGGAACGTTGCCAACGGCTTCGAACTCAACACCCTTGTGCACCAGCATGGTGGCGTCGCCGCCGTCGTCCAGGATCATGTTGGGACCGAGCTCGGGGTTGGTCTCAGCTCCGGGCCAGGTGAGGATCTGCTCGGCGGTCCACCAGTATTCCTCAAGGGTTTCGCCCTTCCAGGCGAACACCGGCACGCCCTGCGGATCCTCAACGGTGCCCTTGCCCACCACCACAGCCGCGGCGGCTTCGTCCTGGGTGGAGAAGATGTTGCAGGAGGCCCAGCGGACCTCGGCGCCCAGTGCCGTGAGGGTTTCGATCAGCACGGCGGTCTGCACCGTCATGTGCAGGGAACCGGCAATGCGGGCGCCCTTGAGCGGCTGGGTGGGGCCGAACTCCTCGCGGAGGGACATCAGGCCGGGCATTTCGTGCTCGGCCAGGCGGATCTGGTGCCGGCCGGCTTCCGCCAGGGAGATGTCGGCAACTTTGTAGTCAAAAGTCATGGGTGGTCCTTTGCTTGGTCCGGGTCCTGGTCCAGTCCCCGTGCTGCTGTTTCTGTGCGTGCGGAGGCAGGTGAACTAGTGCCCTGCTGCAGCGGGATCGTGCTGGTCGGAACCTGCCGAGGCTGCTGCAGCCAGCAGCTCCGGAGGCAGCAGCAAAGGGATCCCGTCCTCGATGGCGTACCGGTTCCTGACGCCCGTATCCCCGGCGGCGGTGGCCACCAGCTCCTCCCCCTCCTGGACCAGGGGCGAGCCGGTCACGGGGCAACGCAGGACGGACAACAGCTCGGGACTGATCTTTGGCATTTGTTCATGCTCCCTGGCGGGCGCGCTCGCGCCGGTAGCGGAAAAGATGTGCAGCTTCCAGCCTACCGCCAGATGGGGCTCAGGAAGGTTCCCGGAGGACCCGCAGGTGCCCCCGACGTGCGCCTTCGGTGCCGGCCGGAGCTTCCAGGGCGGAATGGTGTGCCCGCTGGGCAGGCGCCTGGGGCTCCGGAGGGAGGGCTGCGGCGTCGCGAACAGCGTTGGCCAGCGCCAGCAGGTCATCGGGTCCAGGCTGCTGCGGGGTGGACGGCATGGCAAGGCGCAGCACCTCCCAGCCGCGGGGCACCGTCAAAGAATCAGCGTGCTGCTCGCAGAGGTCGTAGCAGTGCGGTTCGGCATAGGTGGCGAGCGGACCCAGGACGGCGGTGGAGTCCGCGTACACGTACGTCAGGGTGGCTACCGCCGACTGGCGGCAGGCAGACCTTGAACATTGACGGATAGCTCCCACGACATCACAGACTACCCCTTCGGCACCCAAAACCCGTGCATTGCGGGCAGGGCCCGACGCGCCCCCGGAGCAGAGGGGATGTATCGCGTAAATGCTCCCCCGGGTTTACAGTCGATGTATGCAGTCATCGAACCATGAATCAGGTTTTTCGGTCCGGTTGGCTGACCCGGATGCCCCCGCGGCATCGGGCGTGGAAACCGCCGGCAGGAGCTTCTCCAGACGGCGCCGGAACCGGCACGGCCGCGGCCTCCGCGGCGAGGTGATGCTGCCCACCCATCCCGGATACCGCACGCGCGCCGACCGCTTCGACGACATGGTGCTGGACTCAGCCCAGCGGCTGCACGACATCTGGGGCAAGACCCTGGACGGCGTACGGTTTGGCGTGGATGAAATCCCGCCGGACCTCGAGCAGCTGGCGGCGAATGCGTCCACGCCACCCATGGGCTCCTACACCCCCGCCGCAGGCGAGGACGGACCCATGATTACGGTGTACCGGCGCGTGGTGGAACAGGCGTGCTCCAGCGTCGAAGAGCTCCAGGACCTGGTCCACGACGTGGTGGTGGAACACACGGCGGAAATGCTTGGCGTGGCACCGGAGACCCTGGATCCCGTGTACCGCCGCCGCTACTGAACCGGCCCCACGCAGAACCCGGACCTCTGCCCCGGCCTTAGGAGCCGGGGCCGCCTTAGTAACCCAGTGTGACCGGCACCGTTTCCTGGCCGGCAGCAGCAGCCAGGAAGGCCAGGGAGGAAACATCGTTGCGGCCATCCTGCCCCACGAGCACCGCTCCATAGGCGGCGTCACCGGAGGCAGAGACCACATAGCCAACGACGTCCGCGCCCTCGGCCTGGGCAGGAATGCTGATGGAGGCCGTGGTGCCGCCCGCTATGTCGGCCGAGGCCGCGGCACGCACCTTTCCGTCAGCCGTGATGGGGGCATAGGTAATGGTGGCCCTGGTATCCAGGACCCCGAACACCAGCTGGCGCTGGCCGCCCTTGGGGACGGGAACCACGTGCTGGCTGCCGAGCCGCACTGCCGATGCCGCCCACGCCACATCCGAGGCTTGTCCCGCCTGGAGCCCGCGGCTCATCCGTGCGCCGGCGAGGAAGGAGACGTCGGATGAGGCGGCTACCGTGTACTGCCCGGCGGGAACCCCGGCCAGCGACACCTCGGTGGTTGAACCGGCTTTTGCGGTGATGACCCCGCCGGAGGGAAGCGCGTGCTGGCCGTCCCGTCCGTACAGCTTGATTTCCACCACAGCATCGGAGGCGCCGGGAACGGTCAGTTCGAGGGCCGGCCCGGCGTCACGGTAGCCGGGCTGTGCCGTCAGGGCAGCGAGTCCGGCGGGGTCCTGGATGTCCACTCCTGTCATCACCTGGCGGACCGCGGGGGCAGTCCCGGGGCTGATGTAGTCCACCCCGCCCGGGGTAAGGCCGCGCAGGAAGCTTTGCTGGATGGAGGCTGCAACCGGTCCACCGGCGCTGCGGACGTGCACGCTGAGCTGGGACTCGTTGGGTGCGAGGCCGGCGAGGACTACGCTGCGTGTGGTGCCGGGTGCCACCAGCAGGCCCCGGCTGCCGGGCGCCTGGATTTGGCCGCCCGAACCGAACAGTTCAAGGCTCACCGTGGCTGGTGTGCTGGAGGCATTGGTCAGCGCGAGGATGGAGGTGCGGCCAACCGTGGTGCTGGCACCCGCCAGCCATTGGTCGTTCGAGGGTTGCACGCAGGTAGCCGCAGCACTGCCCTGCAGGTCGCCGTCGGTGGCCGTGTATTTCATGGCGCCCGCGGCGGACGCATTCTGGTTTGCCACGGCGTTGGCGCTCAGGACGTTCACCTGGTCCACGGTGCGGTCCGCCACCACTGCGGCACGGAGCTCCTGGGGGGCTCCGGGGGTGGGCGCCGGACCCGGGTCCTTGGCGATGTCGACGGCGGCTGTCCCATCCAGGTGCGCCAGCCGGCTCCCCGGCAACACACCTCCGGCGCTGAGCACTGCCGCACTGACCCGGGTTGCCGCAGTGGCCGACTCGGGCCGGAACTGGGCATCGGTGCCGGCCTCGGTGCCCTCCAGCAGCCGTGCAGGGCCCGGGCACACGCCGAGGCTGGCCCCCGCGGGAACAGCGGCTTCGGCCGCCGGTACCGTCCGGCTGGAGGCGGGCTCCGGCATCAGCGATCCGGCGGCCACTACAGCTCCGCCGCCGGCAAGAATCAGGACGCCTGCCGCCACTCCGGCGACGGAAGCGGCACGGCCCTTCCCGCCCGGCATGCGCGTGGAGCCGCGGCCGGACGGTTTCCGGCCCTGCCCGGCTCCGGTTTCCGCTACGGCAGGCTCAACGGCGGAAGCGGGTTTCCCTGCCGGTGCCGGCTGTTCAGCGGGCAGCGACGGTTCGGCAGCATCCGGTGCGCCGGCGCCTGCCCCCGCCTTGGCAGCCGGTGGGGTGTGCTCATGCATGTTGGTGTTCCTTACGCAGGGAGCCCTCGTCCCGTGAGAGGCCGGTCCGCGGCCGCCGGGCGGGCATGGGGATTGCGAGGATGACGGTGAGCCCTATCACCACGATTTGGCCGGCAGCAGCCCAGAACGACCACGGGTTCTCGTAGCGGACCGTCAACTGGCCGGCGGTTGCGGGAAGGGTGAAGGCCTGCGCCCAGCCGGAGGTGGTGGAGGTCAGCTTGCGCCCGTCGAGCCAGGCGCTCCACCCGGGATCCGCCCGCTCGGCAAGCACTGCCAGGCGGCCTTCGGGGCCCGCGGGGACAGCTGCATCGACGTCGTCGGTGCCGGAAGCGACCAGCGCTGTGGCCGAACCGCCGGCGTCAACAATACGGACACGGTGGGCCACGTCGGCAGCCTGGAGGTTCCGCTGGTTCAGCGGGCTGATCCGCCACAGCCAGCCGACGTCGGTCTGCCCCACGGCCACCAGGCCGGGGACTGCGTCCATCCGGCTTGCGGTCAACTGGGCTGCGGTATCCGCGGAGCGGAGCACCACGAAGCCAACACCGAGCTGTTCGAGGTCGGAACGGGGATCCACGCCCTGCCCCGCAACCATGGTGGCGACAACGCGTCGGACGGCTGCGGTGACATCGTCGTCGTCGCGCACTTTTTCAGCACCGGGGGCACCGACGATGTTTCGGGCTGAGGCGATGGCGGAGAGGCTGTCCAGCGTGGTGCCGGACCCGCGCATCAGCGATGCGCTGAAGGTGCCGTCGTCTCCGGTGCTGAGCAGGAGGGTGCGCGTCTGTTCCGGACCGGTTCCGCGGTCGATGGCGGTGGCGGGAAGGGAGCGTCCGGTCGCGGCCTCCACCAGTCGCGCAGCACCCAGCGCTCCCCCGTTCCCGGACACCGCCGCGGATGGAGCGGGTGGGCCTGCCTGGGCTGCGGGTGCGGCAGTGGTGGCCGGACGCAGCAGGTTCTGCGCGGACCAGGCGGCCATGCCTGCCAGCGGCCCGGCCAGCAGTACCACCAGGCCGAGCGCCAGGACGGTGCGGGCCGCCGTCGCGGTCTTCGCGCCATCGCCGGAGGCCCGGTCGGCCGCGGACAGCAGTTGTTCGGCACCGAGGAGGGCTGCAGCCAGGAGGGCAAAGGATGCGGCGGACACTGAGGGTCCGGGGAATGGCGTCACCATGACATCAGCGCTCAGCCCTGTGGCAACGTGGCCTGCCAGCCATCCACCGGCCAGGGCGACGATGGAGCCGGTCCAGAACCATCTGGCTGTCCGGGCGCGGCGTCCGGCGCTGAAGAGTCCCACAATGGCAAGGAGCACCACCGGCCCTGCAATGAGCACGGCCAGCAGCAGGGCCCAGGGCACGGTCCCGCCCGTGAAGACCGCCAGTCCCTGGAGGCCGCCGGCGGGGTCGAATGACAGGGGCTGGCCCAGGATCTGCTGCCACAGCGGAGCGGCGTCGAATCCCAGTGGGAGTCCCGGGTCGGCCAGGAGTGCACGCGGCCTGTCGAGTGTGGACAGTGCAAAGGGGACAACCAGGGCTGCGCTGGGCAGCAGCGCCCACCACACTGTCCGTCCGCGCCGTCCCAGCAGGAGGCCGCACAGCACAATGACCACGGTAGCGGGGATGAGCAGGGAGGGGGCCGACGCGGTGGTGACCGCCAGCGCCAGGCCGGCAGCTGCGGCCGCTGTCCACGACGGCACTCCGTTGATGCCCGCCTTGGCCGGGAGTTGCTCGCCAGCCGGATAGATGGACGCCGCGGTGGCGCTGAACCGTCCGTGTCCAATGGCCGATCCCGTAGCGCGCAGCAGGCCCAGGACCACCAGCGGCAGCATGATGTGCGCGATCAACGCCCCTGCCCGGCCCTGGTTCAGCGCGGCCTGGAGCGCCGGTGCGGCGGCCCAGAAGATCGCGGCCGCGAAACGGAGCCGGCGGCGTTCGGTCACCCCGCCCGCGGCGAACCACGCGGTGAGTCCGGACAGCGGGGCACCGAGCAGAAGCAGCCAGGCCATGGCGGCGTTGGCATCGCCTCCGCCGGCGAGGCCGATGACCCACAGGACATAGTCGAAGGGATCGCCGCGGCCGGGAAGGCCCGCACCCAGGCTGATCCACCAGCTGTTGGCGTTGTGCCAGATGTCCCCCAGCCCCGCAGACACGGGGATCAGGGCGCCGCCGGTGACAGCCCGGGCCCGGAACAGTCCTGCCAGCGCCAGCAGCGAGGCCACTGATGCGATGATGACGGCGGCCAGGGCACCGTTGCCCACCCAGCCGCGCTTGCTGGTGGCGAGGGCGGCGAAGTCGTCCGCGGCGTCGCCGGTGGGCTGGTGCGCGAGCGGATCCTGCACGAGGTGGTCGGCGCCCGACCCGTCGGATCCCAGCGCCTCCATCAAGGACCGGCGGTGGCTCCACACCTCACGGCGCGGAGTCTGGAGTTTGCGGATGACGGAGCGGCGGATGCGCCGCGTACGTTTGGCTGCCCGCCGGGCCTTGGCCACGGCCCTGGGCCGGCCCAGGGCGGCGGACGTGGCAAGAAGCTGGGAGATGCCGTGGCCGGGGTCTTTGACCACGATGCTCAGGACCAGCTTGAAGAGGCTGCCGAGCAATGCGCCGAGGCCATGGATGGGAACCATCCACAGCGGACTGTGCTTCAGGCGCAGGTGGACCTGCGCCTTGCGGGCTGCGGACGGGTTGCCCAGGGCGTGCGGCCGGTGCGCCACATGGAACATTCTTGCGGCAGGCACCACCACCACGCGGTGTCCTGCCAGGCGGTTCCGCCAGCAGAAGTCGACGTCGTCGCCGCTGCCCGGGAGGGCGGGATCGAAACCGCCCAGGTGTTCCCAGACGTCGCGGCGGACCAGCATGCCGGCGGAATTCACGGCGAAGGTGTCGGTGCGTCCGTCGTACTGGCCCTGGTCCATCTCATCGGCGTCGATGAGGGTAAGCCGCTCGGCCCACCTGCTGGTGGAAAGGCCCACGTCCATGAGTTTCCGCGGGGAATGCCAGTCCAGTTGCTTGCAGCCGGCAACAGTCACCGAGGGTGCGCGCTCCACGGCGCCCAGAAGTTCCGCGAGGGCTTCGGGCGCGGGCGCGGCGTCGTCGTGCAGCAGCCAGATCCACTCCGTGCGGCCACCGTCAGCGTTTCCGTCGAAGGGCACCAGCGCTGAAAGCGCGGCGGAGACGGCGGCACCCATGCCGCCTTTGCCCCGGGGTTGGCTGACAACGGCGGCGTCGCCCAGGGCCTCCCTGAGGAGGCTGCAGGAATCGTCGCCGGAGCCGGCGTCGACGCCAACGGCACGGTCAGCCGGGCGGGTTTGGGCCGCCAGGGCTGAAAGGGTTCTGGGCAGATAGGCACTGCCGTTGTGGGCAACCACAACGGCAGTGACATGGACATCCTGAAGAATTAGATTGCTCGCTTCCTTAGCCGCCGGCGCTCACGCTCGGAAAGGCCTCCCCAGATACCGAACCGTTCGTCATTGGCCAACGCGTACTCAAGGCACTGGGACCTCACGTTGCAGGCGCCGCAAACCTTCTTGGCATCGCGGGTGGAGCCGCCCTTTTCGGGGAAGAAGGCTTCCGGATCCGTCTGTGCGCACAGAGCGTCCGTCTGCCAGCCCAGTTCGCCTTCGTCGTCGAAGTCCTGTTGGAGCGGCAGCCCGATCCAGACCGGCTGGGCCGTCCCGGCGGCAGCAATTTCCATGGGCGGATCGAGGTCGTCTTCCGGCTCCGCGCCGCCGTCCAGGAGGGCTTCATGCGCTGCAAGGAACGCCGTAGCCTGGTCTTCGAGGACGCTGGTGGAATTCCTGTTGTACCGCTCCGCAGCATCAGGATCGGCGGGATCCACGTACCAATCGCTGGGCACCCCCCGCGCACGGTACTTTGCCGTTGCCTGACCGGCCACGACGGCATCTTCCTGGATACGCTCTGCTTGCCCCACGGCGACCCTCCTGATGTTTCAGCCACTGCCTGGATACGTGGACACTCGGTTGTGTGCCGGTATTTACGCAATTGCTTTAGTTACCTAATTACACGTGTGTAACTAGGGCTAGTCAAGCCGTTGCCGGGATAATAGACAGTCCCGCTTCAGAAGCTTGCGCACGCCACGCCCGGGATTTTTCCCGGCCCCGGCGTGGCGTGGACGGCAGCCCGGCCTCCAGGGCCCAAAACCCCTCAAAAACACAAGGCTGGCGGGGAAAATACCCGGTCTTCGCGGAAATAGCAAGCACGCTTAGCAACCATGGTGATTAACATCACTTAAGGCTGCGTGCGAAGAAAAGGCAGCTGCCGCCGGATGACCGGGGCAAACCGGAGTGGCAGGATGAACCCATGACGACAACCCCCGCAATCGACCTGATGGGCACCCTTCGCTCGGGCAACTCCACGGCCCCACGCCTCACGTGGTACGGCCCAGACTCGGAGCGGGTGGAATTGTCCGGACGGGTCCTGGACAACTGGGTGGCAAAGACCAGCAACCTGCTGCAGGACGAACTGGATGCGGAGCCGGGCATGCGGCTGCGGCTTGCCCTTCCGGCGCACTGGAAAGCCATGGTGTGGGCGCTGGCCGGCTGGCAGCTTGGCCTGGAAACAGTATTCGACGGCGGCCCGGCCGACTTCCTCGCCACAGACGATCCCGCTGCGGCCACCGGGCAGCATGACGCTGTCATCGCCGTGGCGCTCCCCGCCCTCGCCATGCGGTGGGCCGGCGGTCTTCCCGCGGGTTGGATCGACTACGCGGCCGAAGTGCGTTCCCACGGGGACGTGTTCATGCCGCACACCGATCCGGATCCGGCAGGCTGCGCCCTCCGGACCGCCGACGGGAATGCCATCCCCCACCGGGACTTGTTGACCGGTTTTGCCCTGCAGCATGAGGAGGGCGCCAGGGTTCATATCCCCGCAGACCGGGGACTCGAATCAGCGTTGTCCAGTGCGCTGGGTGCCTGGCTGCGGGACGGGTCGGTGGTGCTGACCCATCCCGAGGTGGCCCTCACTGACAAACTGCGCGCGGACGAACGCATCCACGGCAGCTAGCAGTGCTGAACGCTAGGCCTGCGGGCCGCCGTCGGCGGAAGTGGGCGCCGGACGCTCCGCCGCGCGTGCGGGCTCGCGGTGCGGGTGGGCTTCGATGATTTCGTGGTCGTGGGAGAATTCCGGCTCCTGGTCCAGTTCCTGGTTGAAGACCAGGAACCGGTACGCGAAGAAGCGGACAACCGTGGCCACCAGGATGCCGGCCACGCCCGCCAGGAACAGCAGGTTCTTGTCGTCGATTCCCATCCAGTACTTGGCCAGTGCCGTAAATCCGGTGGAGATGCCGATGCCAATGCCGTTGATGATGACGAACATGATGAACTCGCGGAGCACGTTGGCCTGCCGGCGGTGCCGGAAGGTCCAGAAGCGGTTTGCCACCCACGAGAAGACCGTGGCAACGGTCGCGCCCACGAATCGCGCCTTCGCCTCGCTGTCCGACATGGGGCCGTGCATCAGGTAATAGGTCAGGCCGTTGTCAATGACGAACGCCACACCGCCCACCGCACCGAACTTGGCCACCTCGCGCCAGAAGAGTGAGGCGAGCCCCCGGATACGATCTGCAAGTGCACTAAACATGACCCTCCATGGCCGCGACGAACTGTGGGCCACTCGGCCAAAGGTCCATTTTAGCCCCCAAAGCTTTGAGCCGCCCCGCAGAAGCAGGTGACCTTTGTCCCGCCCGTGGAAAATACCGTTCACCCGCCGGGCCGTAAAAGCGGGATCGGGCCCGTCTTCGGTAGGCTGGCAGATGTGACTTTTCCAGTGATAGGCGTGGTTGGCGGCGGCCAGCTCGCGCGAATGATGGCCCCTGCCGCTACAGCACTCGGCTTTGAACTGCGTGTCCTCGCCGAAGGTGAGGACGTTTCGGCAGTGTCGGCCGTCCCCGCCACACCGGTGGGCGATTACAAGGACCTGCAGACACTCCTGGACTTCGCAGAAGGCCTGGATGTCATGACGTTCGACCACGAGCACGTGCCGACGGACCACCTCCGCGCCCTGCAGGATGCCGGAGTCAACGTCCAGCCCGGACCGGATGCCCTGGTCCATGCCCAGGACAAGCTGGTCATGCGGGCCGCCATCGACCGGCTGGAACTGCCCAATCCCGCGTGGGCGTCCGTGGCGGACGTTGACGCGCTGGTCCGCTTCGGCGACGAAACAGGCTGGCCCGTCGTGCTGAAAACCCCCCGGGGCGGCTACGACGGCAAGGGTGTGCGGATCGTCGCCTCAGCGGAAGAGGCCGCGGAAGCCGCCGACTGGTTTGCCGCCATGTGTCCCCTGCTGGCCGAGGCGAAGGTCGAGTTCACCCGCGAACTCTCCGCCCTCGTGGCCCGCACCCCCGACGGCGAGGCCCGCGCCTGGCCCGTGGTCCACACCATCCAGGTGGACGGCGTCTGCGACGAGGTGATCGCACCCGCGCTGGACATCCCGCTGGAGGTTGCTGCCGCAGCTGAGGACGCAGCATTGCGCATCGCCGCCGAGCTTGACGTCACCGGCGTCCTTGCCGTGGAACTGTTCGAAACCCCGGGCATGGGGGCCGGCTTCCTGATCAACGAACTGGCCATGCGCCCACACAACACCGGCCACTGGACCCAGGACGGTTCCATCACCAGCCAGTTCGAACAGCACCTCCGCGCAGTCCTGAACCTGCCGTTGGGTGCCACCGACGCGCTGGCACCCGTAACCGTGATGAAGAACTTCCTGGGCGGAGACAACCAGGATCTGTACTCCGCCTACCCCATGGCGCTGGCCACCGAACCCGCTGCCAAGGTGCACTGCTACGGCAAGTCGGTGCGGCCCGGGCGCAAGATCGGCCACGTCAACCTGATGGGCAGTTCGACGACGGAAGTGGACTCCGTCCGCCGCCGGGCCACGGCCGTGGCGGGCATCATCCGCGACGGGCGGGTTACCACCGAAGAACCTTCCGCAATTTTCGAGGAGAACGCATGAGCGCCGAAGCCACCCCCGCCGCCGGTTCCGCCGCTGGCCCCCTGGTGGGCCTGGTCATGGGCTCCGACTCTGACTGGCCGGTCATGGAGGCTGCGGCGGACGCCCTGGCCGAATTCGGCATCCCCTTTGAAGCGGACGTCGTCTCCGCCCACCGGATGCCCACCGAGATGATCCGGTACGGCCAAACCGCGCACGAGCGCGGGCTGCGCGTCATCATCGCCGGTGCCGGCGGCGCGGCCCACCTGCCGGGCATGCTTGCCAGCGTCACGCCCCTGCCGGTGATCGGGGTTCCCGTTCCCCTGAAGACCCTCGACGGGATGGACTCCCTGCTCTCCATCGTCCAGATGCCGGCAGGCGTGCCGGTGGCCACGGTCTCCATCGCCGGTGCCCGCAACGCAGGGCTCCTGGCCGTGCGGATGCTGGCGTCCGGCACCGATGAACTTGCCGCGTCCCTGCGCTCCGATCTCCTCGACTTCGCCGCGGACCTGAACGCCGTCGCCACCCGCAAGGGCGCGAACCTGCGGCAGAAAGTCAGCGAAGTCTTCCCCGGCGGCTCCAGCGCCCTTCGGGGCAGCCGTTAGGGCGCCGGGCATGGCCAGCAGCAGCGTTCTCAATACCGGCTCCGGTCCGTCACTGACGGACCCGGTCCGCTATCCGGTCAGCGCTTCTCCCGCAGTCAGGACCAAGCGTGCCTTCGTCCTGGTCCTGCTGACCCTCCTGGTACCGGGCAGCGCCCAACTCGTGGCGGGCGACAGGAAGCTGGGACGGACAGCCCTGCGGGTAACGCTCTGCGTGTGGGCACTCCTGCTGCTGGCAATGGTTCTCTTGCTGGTCAACCGGAGCCTGGTCATCAGCATCGCCACCAACCCGGTCACCTCGCTGCTGCTGGTGGTGGTGATGTCGGCGCTGGCCCTCGGCTGGGCCCTCCTGTTCCTGAATACCCTGCGCCTCATCCGCCCTGTCCTGCTGGCACCGCGGGCCCGACCCGCCGTCGGCATAGCCCTGGTGGTGGCCCTGGTCCTGGGCAGTGGCTCCATGGGGTATGCCGCCTACCTGCTGAACGTAGGCCGCAACGCCATCGGCAACATCTTTTCGTCCGGTCCCGCCATCGAACCGGTGGACGGGCGCTACAACTTCCTCATGATGGGCGGCGACGCCGGCGACGACCGCACGGGCCGCCGGCCGGACAGCCTGTCCATCCTGAGCGTGGACGCCCAAACGGGCCAGACCGCCATTATTTCCGTCCCCAGGAACTTCCAGAACGCCCAGTTCAGCGAAAACTCCCCCATGCGGGCCCTCTATCCCGACGGCTACGACTGCGGCGACGAGTGCCTGATCAACGCCATCAACACCGAGGTCACCAACGAGCACGCGGACCTCTATCCCGGTGTGGCGGACCCCGGAGCGCAGGCAACCATGGAAGCCGTTTCCGGAACGCTGGGCATGAAAATCCAGGCTTACGTGCTCGTTGACATGGAGGGGTTCTCCACCCTGATCGACGCCATGGGAGGCATCCGGATCAAGGCCGGCGCCTGGGTTCCCATGAGCGGCTACTTCGACGAGGCCACCAAGACCCACGGGATGCCCCTCGGGTGGATTCCGGCCGGGGACCAGACGCTCAACGGCGCCCAGGCCCTCTGGTACGGACGCTCGCGCGAGTACGTGGATGACTACTCCCGCATCCAGCGCCAGCAGTGCGTGCAGCAGGCAATGCTGAAACAGCTTGACCCCGCCACCCTGCTGTCCAAGTTCGAGGACATCGCCGGCGCGGGAACCAAGGTGGTGGAATCAAACATCTCTTCCGCCCAGCTGGGCAGTTTCCTGGACCTCGCGATCAAGGCGCGGGGCAAGGACGTCAAACGGCTGACCATCGGCCCTCCGGACTTCGATGCGTCGTTCTCCACGAACCCCGACTTCGACCAGATCCACGAACGGGTGGACCAGCTGCTGGCATCCGCATCCGCCAAGGGTGCACAGTCGGCAGGAATTCCCGACGACGGCACGGCAGTTCCGCAGGCAGGCGCCGGACACGTCCAGGCGGCCGGGGCTGTCCCCGCCACCCTGCCCGCCGCGGGCAGCGCTGTCCGGCAGCCCTCGCCGTCGGACTTCACGCCGGTGACCACCACACCCGACGGCGAGCCGATCACCGAAGAGATGCTGACCCAGCTCAAGCTGGAGGGCAACGAGGAGGCCATCCGCCAACTCGTAGCCACCAACGGTCAGTGCGCCCCGCTCTAGGGCCCACCCATCAGCTCCCACCCATCAAGGAACGGAACGGTTTTGTACGAGATTGACAACGTCCTGCGGGACTACGCCTGGGGTTCGACGACGGCGATCGCGTCGCTGCTGGGCCGTCCCGAGTCGGGGCGCCCGGAGGCCGAACTGTGGATCGGCGCGCACCCTGACTCGCCGTCCGTGGCGCACCTGCCGGAGGACGGGACCCGGAGCCCGCTGGATTCCCTGATCTCCTCCGACCCCGAACATTTCCTGGGCGCGGAATCCGTGGCGGCCTTTGGCCCCCGGCTGCCGTTCCTGGCCAAGATCCTTGCGGCCGCGCAGCCGCTCTCCCTCCAGGTCCACCCGAGCCTGGACCAGGCCCGGGAAGGATTCGCCCGGGAAAACGCAGCCGGGCTGGATGCCCATGCCCCCAACCGGAACTACAAGGATGACAACCACAAGCCCGAGATGATCTTCGCGCTCACGCCGTTCGAGGCATTGTGCGGATTCCGGCCGGCGGCCGAGACCCGAAAGATCCTGCAGCACGTTGCGGCTGCCTTCCCCGCGGGCGGCCAGTCCCCGGAGCTGGTCCAGGCCCTGATCGAGGATCTTGCCGCCCCGGATGAAAGCGCAGGACTGCGCCGGGCCTTTGAACGGCTGATCGCCGGCGGCCAGGGCGTGGCAGAGGACACCGCCCTGGTGGTGGCAGCCCTCCTGTCCGGGGCACCGCTTGAGCCCTACCAGGCCGAGCTGGGCACTGTCATCAGCCTCAACGAAAAGTATCCCGGCGATCCCGGCGTGCTGATCTCACTGCTGCTGAACCGGATCTCCCTGAAGCCCGGTGAGGCGGTCTACCTTCCCGCCGGAAACGTGCACGCCTACCTGCACGGGCTGGGTGTGGAGGTCATGGCGTCCTCCGACAACGTCCTGCGCGGCGGCCTGACGCCCAAATTCGTGGACGTCCCGGAACTCCTGAACACCATCGATTTCCATCCTGTGGCTGTTCCGATGCTCGGCGCGGAAAAGACGGTGATGGACCAGGAACTGTTCCGTCCCCCGTTCGGGGAGTTCCAGCTGCAGCGCATCGAACTGGGGCAGGACGCCGCTCCGGTCCCGCTGGCGCAGGCAGGCGCGGCAGTGGTCATTGTGGTGGCCGGCGCCGTCTACCTCGACTCCCCCAAGGGCGACCTGGAACTCGCACAGGGCGGCAGCGCGTTCATCGCCGCGGCCGAGGCGCCGGTCAACGTCCACCGGGTTGCCGGCAGCACCGGGGCTGCGCTGGCCTTCGCCGTGACCACTGGTCTCTAGCACTTCCGGCAGCCCGCAACAGCAAAAGGGCGGCTGCGGCACTTTCGTAAGTGCCGCGGCCGCCCTTTTTGGCGTTGCCGGGGTTAGCCCTGCGGCTAGCTGCCCGGACGCAGTTTCCGGACCAACGGGCGGACCTGCCCGGCGGCGCCTTTCAGCAGCCGGCGCGCCTGCTGGAGGCCCTTGCGGGCGAGCGGCATGGCCTTCGAGTAGGCGGGATAGAACGGCGACAGCGGCCTTTCCCACGTTCCCATGAGCATGTTCTCGTGCTTGGCGAACTGCTTCTTGAAATCGGAAATGCCGTCGTTCAGGAGGCCGTTGAAGTCGTAGCGGCTGCAACCGTCTTCCCGCATGGCCTGCAGCGCGGCCCACTTCACGCCGTAGTTCACGCGCTGTTTCTGGCCTTCGGCGGAGACGCCGCCGTAGAGCTCGAAGGCGGTGGCGCCGCTGCGCGAAAGCCAGGTGAAGGCAAGCATCTGCTCGCCATCGAAAGCGGCGATGATGGGCGAGGAGTCGCCGAGGTTCCGGAAGATGTCCCGGTAGTACTGGTCCTCGTGGATGCCGAAGCCTGCCCGCTCGGCTGTCTGGTGGTAGATGGCCAGCACCTGGTCCACCTCGGAATCGTTTTTGACCTTGCGGAATTCAACGTCGCTGCGCATGGCCTTGCGGATGTTTGCCCGCGTGGACTTGGACATCTCGGCCATCAGCTCGTCGTCGGAGCGGCTGAGGTCCAGGATGAGCGTGCGCGGAATGAGGACGGTGTTGGTCGATTCGCGGAAGCCCGCGGCGGCCACGGCACCGGTGAATGCGGAATCCCGGTCCCAGTCCGGTTCGATGCTGAGGGCCACGCCCCGGTGGCGGAGGGCGGCGTGCTCGGCCAGCCGGTTCAGGACCACCTGCGCGTTCTCCACTGAGCACATGGGTCCCCGGGGAATGTAGACGAGGGCACGGAAGGGGACGGGCAGCCGGCGGACCAGGAGCTGGGCGCAGCCGATGGTTTCGTCCCCGGCCTTGACCAGGACCCGGTCAACGGCCCAGCCGTGGGCGGCCTTGGTCTCGCCCCAGCCCCACAGCTGTTGCGGATGCCCCTGGAACCGGTCAACGTGCTCGTCCCAGAGGGCGCGGTCAGTACAGGGCACAACAGCAGGAATCATGGCTTAAACCCTATACCAAGGCCTTAACGCCAAAGCCCCCGGCGCGTGTGTGGCGCACCGGGGGCTTTGCAGTCAGCAGGACCTGGCGGTCAGTTCTTGCGGGCGTAGCCTTCCCACTTGCTGGCCTGGTGCTCGCCCTCCACGAAACGGATGGTTCCGGACTTGGAACGCATCACGATGGACTGGGTGAGGACCTTGTCCTTGGAGTAGCGCACGCCCTTGAGCAGGTCGCCGTCCGTGATGCCGGTGGCGGCGAAGTAGCAGTTGTCGCTGGAAACGAGGTCGTTGGTGGAAAGCACCCGTTCGAGATCGTGCCCGGCGTCGATGGCCTTCTGCTTCTCTTCGTCGCTGGTGGGCCACAGGCGGCCCTGGATGACGCCGCCCAGGGACTTGATGGCACAGGCTGCCACGATGCCCTCAGGGGTGCCGCCGATGCCCATGAGCGCGTCCACCCCGGTGCCGGAGCGGGCCGCGGCAATGGCGCCGGCGACGTCGCCGTCCATGATGAATTTGGTGCGGGCACCGGCTTCGCGGATCTCCTCCACCAGCGGGCGGTGGCGGTCGCGGTCGAGGATCATGACGTTGAGCTGGTTGACTTTCACGCCCTTGGCCTTGGCGATCAGGTGCAGGTTCTGCTTGACCGGCAGGCGCAGGTCCACCATGTCTGCGGCCTCGGGGCCGGTGACGAGCTTTTCCATGTAGAACACGGCGGAGGGATCGAACATGGAGCCACGCTCGGCAACAGCCAGGACGGCCAGCGCGTTGTTGATGCCCAGGGCGGTCAGGCGGGTTCCGTCGATCGGGTCGACGGCGACGTCCACCTCGGGGCCGGTGCCGTCGCCAACGCGCTCACCGTTGAACAGCATGGGCGCTTCGTCCTTCTCGCCCTCGCCGATGACCACGACGCCGTTGAAGTGGACGGTTTGCAGGAAGGAACGCATGGCGTCGACGGCGGCGCCGTCGGCGGTGTTCTTGTCACCGAAGCCAACCCAGTGGCCGCCGGCGATGGCCGCGGCTTCGGTGACGCGGACAAGTTCAAGGGCAAGGTTGCGGTCCGGCTCGTCGTGGCCCACCGCAAGGGACGGCGAAATCGTGGAGTACTTCTGGGTCATGGACGCTGGTGACACGTGAACCTCTTCTTCGAGTGGCGATCATTGAACCCGCCCGCCGGTGCAGCAGAACGGTGATTCCTCTGTTATCGATCATAGTCGTGGCGCCGCGCTGGGGGTGGCCCGTGACGCAACCCCGAAATGTGCCTGGCCGCCGGCCGGGGCCCGCGGACCAGCCCGAATGGAACTCCGGCTCCGGGATGGGCGACTATAGAGGGGTGAATGACATGCAGGAAGCCACCAGTCCCAGCTCCGGCCCGGCACAGCCCGATGGCCGTCCCGGCGCCGCGGGCAACAGTGCCGGCACCCCGGTGAAGCCCGTCATTCCGGCGGCCGCGGCCAAGCGCGCCAATGCTTCGGTGATCGGCATGATCATTGCCCTGGTGCTCAGCATCGCGGCGTTCCTGCCCGTTGTCCTCATGAATCCGCAGCCCAAGAGCGAGGGGTACCGCCCGGACATCGATGTGGCGTCGGTGGCCCGGAACGCCGCAGATGTGGCGGGATTCACACCCGTGGCACCGGACACCGGCAACGCCTTCCGGGCAAATTACGCCCGGTGGGAAGCGGGGACGGGCAGCGGGGTGCCTACCTGGGAGGTCGGCTACGTGACTCCCAAGACATCCTTCATCGCTTTGGTGCAGACCACGCAGGCCAACCCCACCTGGCTGCTCCAGCAGACCAAGAACGCTCCCGTTACCGGCTCACGGAATGCCGGTGGCCGGGATTGGGAACTGCGGGACACCGGCAAGGGCGAAAAGTCGATGGTCCTGAACTACCGCGGCAGCACCGTTGTCCTCTCCGGGGCAGCTCAGCTGGACGAATTCTCAACCCTCGCGGCCGCCGTCGTCACTTCTCTTGACGCCAACCCCGCCGTCACAGTTTCCCCTTCCGCCACTGCCGCGCCTTAACGTAGTAAGCATGGCTACTAACCTGACCCCTGCACTGGCCTGGCGCCGCCTGCGCGAAGGCAACGAACGTTTCGTAAACGGCGAATCCTCCCATCCCAACCAGAACGCTTCACGGCGCTCGGAACTGGTCGAGACGCAAAATCCCTTCGCCGTTATCTTCGGCTGCTCCGACTCCCGGCTCGCTGCCGAAATTATCTTCGACGTCGGCCTGGGCGACGTCTTCGTGGTCCGCACCGCCGGACAGGTGATTGACGACGCCGTCCTGGGCTCCCTTGAATACAGCGTCGCGGTGCTGGGGGTGCCGCTGATCGTGGTCCTTGGGCACGACAGCTGCGGCGCCGTAACCGCCACCAGGGATGCCGTGGAGACCGGTGAAATGCCCGCAGGCTTCATCCGCGACCTCGTGGAACGCATTACGCCTTCCGTCCTGACGTCCCTGCGGAACAACCAGCCCGAGGTCAACGACATGGTGGTGGAGAACGTCAAGCAGATGTCCCATCGCCTTGCGGACAGCTCGCGTGTGATTTCCACCGCAATCGAGGAGGGCCGGACCGCGGTCATCGGCCTGTCGTACCGTCTGGCAGAGGGCCGCGCCGACCTTGTTTCCGGAATCGGCGAGCTCTAGGAACCCTGCGCCGGCGGCCCAGCGGGCCGCCGGCGATGCTCCCTTAACGGTTTTCGATGGGGCACCCGGGAGCCATAAGCTAGCCCCATGACTTCCACTGAAGAGTTCCGCATTGAACATGACACGATGGGCGAAGTCCGCGTCCCCGTGAACGCACTGTACCGCGCGCAGACGCAGCGGGCAGTAGAGAATTTCCCCATCTCCGGCAAGACCCTGGAGCGCACCCACATCGAGGCGCTGGCACGGGTCAAGAAGGCTGCCGCCCAGGCCAACGCAGAACTGGGCGTGCTCGACGGCGAGCTGGCCAAGGCGATTGCCGACGCTGCCGATGAGGTGGCTGCCGGCAAGTACGACGGCGACTTCCCCATCGACGTTTTCCAGACCGGCTCCGGCACGTCCTCGAACATGAACACCAACGAGGTCCTGGCAGAGCTGGCCACGCGTGCGCTGAAGGCCGCAGGCAGCGACAAGGTGGTCCACCCCAACGACCACGTCAACGCCTCGCAGTCCTCCAACGACGTGTTCCCCACGTCCGTGCACGTTGCCGCCACGTCCGCGCTGATCAACGACCTCATTCCCGCCCTGGGCTACCTGGCAGAGTCGCTGGAGCGCAAGGCCGTTGAGTTCAAGGACGTCGTCAAGTCCGGGCGCACCCACCTCATGGACGCCACCCCGGTCACCCTGGGCCAGGAGTTCGGCGGCTACGCGGCGCAGGTCCGCTACGGCATCGAGCGCATCAACGCCTCGCTCCCCCGCGTGGCTGAGGTGCCCCTGGGCGGCACCGCCGTGGGCACCGGCATCAACACCCCCGCCGGCTTCCCCGAGCGCGTCATCGAGCTGCTCGCCACGGACACCGGCCTGCCGCTGACCGAGGCCCGCGACCACTTTGAGGCCCAGGCCAACCGCGACGGCCTGATTGAAGCGTCCAGCCAGCTGCGCAACATCGCCATCTCGTTCATGAAGATCAACAACGACCTTCGCTGGATGGGTTCGGGCCCCAACACGGGCCTCGGCGAAATCGCCATCCCCGACCTGCAGCCCGGCTCCTCGATCATGCCCGGCAAGGTGAACCCGGTCATCTGTGAGGCCTCCATCATGGTGGCCGCCCAGGTCATCGGCAACGACACCGCCATCGCCTGGTCCGGCACCAACGGCGCCTTCGAACTCAACGTGGGCATCCCGGTCATGGCCGCCAACCTGCTGGAGTCCATTCGCCTGCTGGCCAACACCAGCCGCGTCATGGCGGACAAGATGATCGACGGCATTACCGCCAACGTGGAGCGCGCCCGCTTCCTGGCCGAGGCTTCCCCGTCCATCGTCACCCCGCTGAACAAGTACATCGGCTACGAGAACGCCGCCAAGATCGCCAAGACCGCCGTCAAGGAAGGCCTGACCATCCGCCAGGCCACCGAGAAGCTCGGCTTCGTCGGCGAGGGCGACGGCAAGGTCTCCGAAGCCGATCTCGACAAAGCCCTGGACGTTACCACCATGACGGCCCCGGCCCACAAGGCCTGACAAGCCAAACAAGGCCCAACAGGCCAAAACGTCCGACGGCGGCCGGCACCTTTCGCACGAAAGGCGCCGGCCGCCGTCGTACTTTAAGGCAACTGCAGGTCGGCAACTGAAGTTTGCACTCCAGATGTTTTAGTGCAAAAATTTACTTTGTGACTGATAGTGCACCTTCTGACGGCCTGCGTGAGCGCAAGCGCGCGGCCACCCGCAGCGCCATCACCTCGGCTGCCCGGGCCCTGACGGCTGAACGCGGACTCAACGGATATACCGTGGAGGAAGTGTGCGAGGCCGCGGGCATCTCCCGCCGGACCTTCTTCAACTACTTCCCCACCAAGGAAGACGCCATCATCGGCCACGCGGACGACGACATCCCGTCCGACGTCATCGAGGAGTTCGTTGCCGGCGGAGCCGGATCACCGGCAGGACAGATCTCCCCCACCCTCTTCCGGGACCTGGTGACACTCTCCCTGCGCCTGGCCGAAGACATGTCGGCCTCGGAGGAAGACACCCGGCAGCTCATCGGGGTGGTCCGCAAGGAACCGCAGCTCATCCTCAGGATCATCGGCGTCACGGAGCAGCGCGAGGCCCAGTTCGCCCGGGACGTTGCCCGGCGCGAAGGAGTAGCCGCCGACCACCCGGTGGTGCAGATGGCCGTGGTCCTGCTCAGCACCATCGCCCGCAAAAGCAGCATGGCCTACTTCTCCGACGGCAACACCCGCAGCTACCCGGACCTGCTGCTGGAGAACATTTCCGCCGCCAGCGTCCTGTTTTCACAACCGTTTAACACCCCTGACACCACCGCAGCAGAAGGACAATCATGAGTACCGCCACCACCAAGGCGCCGGCAGGGCCCCTGCTGTTGACGCAAAAACGCATCTGGATCATCTTCTCCGCGCTGATCGCCGGAATGCTGCTGTCAAGCCTGGACCAGACCATCGTCTCCACGGCCATGCCCACCATCGTGGGCAAGCTTGGCGGCGTGGAGCACCAGGCCTGGATCACTACCGCCTACCTGCTGGCCACCACCATCGTGATGCCGATCTACGGCAAGTTCGGTGACATCCTGGGCCGCCGCAACCTCTTCCTGGTGGCCATCGCGCTCTTCACGCTCGCGTCGGTGGGCTGCGCCCTGGCCACCGATTTCTGGGGATTCGTCATCTTCCGCGCCGTTCAGGGCCTGGGCGGCGGCGGGCTCATGATCCTCTCCCAGGCGATCATCGCCGACATCGTTCCCGCCAAGGAGCGCGGCAAGTACATGGGTCCGCTCGGTGCCATCTTCGGCCTCTCGGCCGTGGCCGGCCCGCTGCTGGGCGGCTTCTTCGTGGACCACCTCACCTGGGAATGGGCCTTCTACATCAACATCCCGGTTGGCCTGGCCGCCTTCGCCATCGCCTGGTTCGCCCTGACCCTGCCCAACAAGAAGGCGGAAAAGCGGATCGACGTCCTGGGCGTTGTCCTGCTGTCCGCCGCCACCACGTGCCTGATCTTCTTCACCGACTTTGGCGGCAAGAAGGACCAGGGCTGGGATTCGCCCCTCACCTGGGCCTTTGGAATGGGCCTGCTCGTGTCCGCGGCCGCCTTCATCATGGTTGAGCGGCGCGCCGAGGACCCCATCATCCCGCTGAGCCTGTTCCGGAACCGGATCTTCATCAACGCCACGGCCATCGGCTTCACCCTGGGCCTGGGCATGTTCTCCGCCATCGCATTCGTCCCCACGTTCCTGCAGATGTCCTCCGGCACGTCCGCCGCAGAATCCGGGCTCCTCATGCTCCCCATGATGGCCGGCCTCATGGGCACCTCCATCTACTCCGGCATCCGGATCTCCAAAACAGGCAAGTACAGGATGTTCCCCATCCTGGGCGCCGTCTTCACCATGGCCGCCATGCTCTGGATGACCACCCTTGCCGCCAGCACCCCCATCTGGGTCATCTGCCTGCAGCTGTTCGTCTTCGGCGCCGGCCTGGGCCTGATCATGCAGGTGGTGGTCCTGGTGGTCCAGAACTCCGTACCGGCCGACCAGATCGGCACCGCCACCAGCACCAACAACTACTTCCGCGAAGTGGGGGCCGCCATGGGCGTGGCCGTGTTCGGCTCGATCTTCACCACCCGGTTGTCCGAGGCCCTCACCAGCGCGTTCACCGGCGCTGGCGCCTCCGCCGAGCAGGCCGGGCAGTCCACGCGGACCCTGGATCCGCAGGCACTGAACCAGCTCCCCGAACAGCTGCGCGACGCCATCGTGAACGCCTACGCCGACTCCTTGGCGCCCGTGTTCTGGTACCTGCTCCCCTTCATCGCCGTCGCGCTGCTGCTGGCCCTCACGCTGAAGCAGATCCCGTTGTCCGACACCGCCGGTATGGTGGCCCGCGGTGAGGCCGTGGGCGGCGAGGAGGCAGAGCGGCTCGCCGCCGGGCTTCCCGCCGCCGCCGCCGCCGAGGACGCGGAAGCCGGACGTAACGGGGACCTTGTTAAGGACGACGACGGCGAGCTGGTTTCCCCGGGCCGCTGACCGCCGTCGCGGCAGCCTCTAGGGCTCGAAGTGGACGGCTGCGGAGGGTGCCAGCGCCTGGCGGATGCTGGTGAGGTGCCCGGGCATCAGGTCGGGAAGGTCATCAAGGGTAAACCAGCCGACAGCCAGGGATTCGTCGTCATTGACCCTGGCTTCGCCGGAGACGTAGCGGCACAGGAACACGACGTCCAGGAATTCGCAGACGTCACCGTTGGGATACGTGACCGGCCCCACAGCGCCAACCGACACCACGCGCTCTGCCTCGGCCACCACAGCCGTTTCCTCGAAGATCTCACGGATCAGCCCGCGGGCCGGCTGCTCGCCGGGGTCCAGCATTCCGCTGACCAGCGCCCATTGGCCGTTGTCAGCCCGCTGAGCCAGCAGGATCCGGCCGGCGTCATCCACCACCACGCCCCGCACACCGGGAACCCAGATGGGATCGTTGCCGATCTTCTTGCGGAGCTTCAGGACGTATTCGGGTGCAGGCATAGCGCCAGCCTATCCAATCACCAAGCGGACGCCCCGCCGCTCAGGTGGGAAGCAGCATGGCGGCTGCGGCCCCGGCGAGCATGAACGGCCCGAACGGGATGGACGATTTCAAAGTCCCCCGCCGGGCTGCAAGAAGGGCTACGGACCACAGGCCGCCCAGCAGGAAGGCCAGGAAGGTCCCCGCGAACAGGTGTCCCCAGCTGAGATAGCCGAGGTACATGCCCAGCACTCCTGCGAGTTTGACGTCGCCGAACCCCATGCCCGGCGGGTACACAAAGCGGAGGACGAAGTAGAACAGCCACAGGATCCCGGCTCCGGCCACCACGCGGAGGGCAGGGGCCGACAGGATCCCAGTGGTGTCACCGGCGGCCGAAAGTGGGCTGGCCCAGGCAACGGCGGCTGCCGCCAGAAGGAGCACGCCGGCCACCGCATAGGACGGAAAGACGATCCGGTTGGGTAAAAGGTGGTGCCGGACGTCGATGATGGTCAGCCGCACCGCCATCACCGCAAAGTAGAGGCAGGCCGCCAGCACCAGCCAGAAGGCAAGCGGGGTGTGCTGCCAAAGTTCACCGAGTCGTCCGATCACCCCTCGGATGCTACTGGATCCACCCATTCCCGCCGTAGCGCCCCCGCGTAAAATGTGGATATGTCGACCTGGGACTCCCGGCGCAGCCCGGTTCCGGAATCACCTGCCTCCCCGGCGGACCTGGCCGCCGTGTTCCGGAACCTCTGCCGCTCCTCCCCTTGGAAGTGGCAGTCAATGCGGTTTGAGTACTGGGACCAGGCCTTTGCGTCGGCCCCCGCCCCGGGCGCCCCGTTCGTCCGCGCCTGGCTGCGCCGTCCGGGGGCGCTCCGGCTAGAGAGCCCCGAGCGCCTGGTCCTGCACAGCACTACGGGGATCAACGATTCCCGGGACGTCTTCTATGTGAGCGCCACGCGCAAGTCCTGGCTCCTCCCCCCGCACCTGGTCACCCCCGTCTATGACGACGCCGGACTGGTACGCCGCCGCCCCGAGGCCGCCTACGGCGAGCCCGGATTCGGCAACGGCCGCTTCTCGGCTGCGCTGGACCCCGTGGAGCTCGCGGGCAATGCACCCGTGCCCATCGAGTTTCCCGGCAGCAACGCGCTGGACATCCGGGAGGTGCGGTATTCCGACCACGAGGGGCGGACAGTCCTTGAAGCCGTGGTGGTCCCCAACGCCGCCTACCGCCCCGTTGATCCTGCCGCTCCCCTGTGCCTGCCCGGCCGGTCCCTGCTGCGCGTAGACGTGGGGACCGGCGTCTGTGTGTCCAGCCAGTCGCTGGAACCGGAAACGGAAGGGTATGGCCACTGGATCCGGATCATCGCCGTGGACGAGTACATGCTGGATGACCTGTTCCTGGCCCAGTCCATGAACCTCACCGACGTCCGCCGGCACATCAGCTGGGACATTCCCGCCTGAAAGTGACAGGTCCTCCTGGTCCCGGTCGGCTAGGCTTCGCGGATGACGACGATGAGCTCCATCTGGCCCCTGTTCGACCTCAGGCTGACCACGCCCCGGCTGGAGCTCCGGCCCATCACCGACCAGGACATCCCGGCGGCTGTCGACGCCGCCCGCAGCGGAATCCACGAGCCCACCAGGAACCCGTTCAGCACGCCGTGGACCGAGCTGCCCGGCGACGAGCTGGGCCCCAACATGGCCCGCTGGTACTGGCGCTGCCGCGGGGAGTTCACGCCGGAGCACTGGACGCTGCTCCTGGGGATCTGGCATGAAGGGCAGTTCATCGGGTGCCAGGACGTTGGTGCCAAGGACTTCGCGGTGCTGAAGACTGTCACCACCGGCTCCTGGCTCAAAAAGTCAGTTCAGGGCCGGGGACTGGGCAGGGAGATGCGGGCCGCCGTCGTCCTGTGGGCCTTTGACTGGCTCGGCGCTGAGGTCGCGGAGTCGGAGGCCGCCGCGTGGAACAGCGCCTCCCTGGGCGTCTCCCGTTCCCTGGGCTACGAACTGAACGGCACCAGCCGCAAAGCCTGGGGCACCAAGGTCGAAACACTCCAGCACGTCCGCCTCACCCCCGAAACCTTCAACCGCCCGGACTGGACATTGCAGGTCGAGGGCCACGAGGCGGTGGCAAAGTTACTTAAGGTCGCTTGACTGTACAAGGCCGGCCCAAGTCCTTCGCGTAGGAGCGCATCGCCGACCAGAGCGTTGCGCAGGTCGCCCAGCGACCGAAGCAGCGCGCCGGGAGGTGTCTAAGCGACGGCGAAGGGCTTGGGGCGGACGTACCCAGCCACCGAAACGCACGAAGGGCCGTGGCCCGGCGAACCGGGCCACGGCCCCTTGCGTAGGTAAGGTCAGCCCTCCAGGAGTTCCGTCACCAGGGCCGCGATCGGTGAACGTTCCGAGCGGGTCAGGGTGATGTGGCCGAAGAGCGGGTGTCCTTTCAGGGTTTCGACGACGGCGGCGATTCCGTCGTGGCGCCCCACGCGGAGGTTGTCACGCTGGGCGACGTCGTGGGTGAGCACGATCTTGGAGTTCTGGCCCATGCGGCTCATAACGGTGAGGAGGACGTTCTTTTCGAGGGACTGGGCCTCGTCGACGATCACGAAGGCATCGTGGAGGGAACGTCCGCGGATGTGGGTGAGGGGCATGACCTCGAGCATGCCCCGGTCCATGACCTCTTCCACTACTTCCTGGCTGACCAGGGCGCCCAGGGTGTCAAAGACTGCCTGCGCCCACGGGTTCATCTTCTCGGACTCCGAACCCGGCAGGTAGCCGAGTTCCTGGCCGCCCACCGCGAAGAGGGGCCGGAAGACGATCACTTTGCGGTGTTCGCGGCGTTCCAGCACAGCCTCGAGGCCCGCGCAGAGGGCCAGTGCCGACTTGCCGGTGCCGGCCCGCCCGCCGATGGAGACGATGCCCACGCCCGGGTCCATCAGCATGTCGATGGCCAGCCGCTGTTCGGCGGAACGGCCGTGCAGGCCGAACACGTCACGGTCGCCCTTGACCAGGCGGACCTGCTTGTCGGCGCCCACCCGGCCCAGTGCGGAACCACGGTTGGAGAGCAGCACCAGCCCGGTGTTGACGGGCAGTTCCGCGGCGGCGGGGATGAAGACCGGTTCGTGGCCGTAGAGGGTGGCGATGTCCTGTTCGTCCGCCTCGACTTCGGCAACGCCGGTCCAGCCGGAGTCCTTGACCAGTTCGTTGCGGTACTCGTCGGCGGTAAGGCCCATGGCGGAGGCTTTGACGCGCATGGGCAGGTCCTTGGAGACCACTGTGACGTTGCGCCCCTCGTTGGCCAGGTTCTTGGCGACGGCGAGGATGCGGCTGTCATTGTCCCCGCTGCGGAAGCCCAGCGGGAGCACCTCTGCGGAGATGTGGTTCAGTTCCACCATGAGGGTGCCGCCCTCGTCCCCGATGGGAAGGGGCTGGTTCAGGCCGCCGTGCTTGACCCGGAGGTCGTCCAGGAGCCGCAGGGCATTCCGGGCGAAATAACCCAGTTCCGGATCGTGCCGTTTGGCTTCGAGTTCGGTGATGACCACGACGGGGACTACCACCTCATGTTCGGCGAACCGCAGGAGTGCCCGCGGGTCGGAGAGCAGGACGGAGGTGTCGATGACGAAGGTGTGGATGTCGGCTTCCCTTCCGGAGACAGCAAAACCGGCCGCAGCATCAGTTGCTGCGCCGGTCACAGAGGTGGCTCGCTCGGCGCGAGAGGTAGCTTTTCCGCCCTGTCCAACCAGGACCTCGGGCAGTTGTTCAGAAGTAGCCACATCGACTCCAGCCCCGGGCGCCAGCCCGGAATTGTTAGTGGTGAGGCGGCTCGGCCACGAGGCCGGATCCGGCCTCCCATACACCCGGTGCGATGTTTCGCTCCATGTACTGGCCTCCCCGATCAGCCGGCGGTTTTGCCTGCTGATGGATATAACGTAAATCCACTCCGGGTGATTTCCGCAACTATTTAGCGGCGATTTCTCCGGCGGATGTATGAACTCGTGATGAACCGCGGGTTTCAGGTGCCGAAGCGCCGCTGCCGCCCGGCGTAGTCCCGCAGGGCGCGGAGGAAGTCGACCTTCCGGAAGGCGGGCCACAGGGCCTCGCAAAAGTAGAACTCGCTGTAGGCGCTCTGCCACATCAGGAAGCCGGAGAGGCGCTGCTCCCCCGACGTCCTGATCACCAGGTCCGGATCCGGCTGGCCCCGCGTGTACAGGTACCGGGAGATGTCGTCGACGCACAGGTCATCGGCAAGCTTGGAAATATCCATGCCCTTGGCGACGGCGTCATGCAGGAGTTCACGGACGGCGTCGACAATCTCCCTGCGGCCCCCGTACCCCACCGCCACATTGACGTGGATTTTTTCCCGCACAGGAGTCCTGGCCGTGAGTTTGTTCAGCCGCTCAGCCAGGTAGTCCGGAAGCAGTTCAGGGGCACCCATGGCATGCACGGAGATGTTCGCGTCTTCATCCAGCCGGTCCAGGGTGTTGGCGATGATCCCCATCAGGAGGTCCAGTTCCTCGCTGGAGCGGTTCATGTTGTCCGTGGAGAGCATGTACAGCGTCACCACCTTGACCCCGAGCTCCTGGCACCAGCCCAGGAATTCGTGGATCTTGTCCGCTCCCGCCTGGTGGCCCTGGGCAGTGGGGGCATTGAACTGCTTGGCCCAGCGCCGGTTTCCGTCCACCATGACACCTATGTGCCGGGGAATGCGGTCGCGCGGGAGGTCCTTGAGCAGCCGGCGCTCGTAATAGCCATAGAGGAACCCGGGCAACTCCACGCGTCCACTCACCTGACTTTCCTGCCGTACGTACATCCACATCCTAGGCTACCGCCCGGGACGCCCCGGGACGGGCAGGACCTCAGGACCGGACCCAAAGGGATGTTACTGAGCGGTAACTTACCGGCCCGTAAGTTATTCTGGTGCCATGAACAGCGACTCCCCGCAGGCCTCCCCGGCACCCCGGCCCGAGGACCGGAACCCCGGCCCGGATCCGGAGCCCAGCGCGGTGGATGATGCCGCGGTACGCCTGGCGGAACTACTGATGATCAAGCCCAAATGGCGCGGCTGGATCCACACAGTCACGGCCCCGCTGGCCCTGGCCGCAGGGATCATCCTGGTTGTCCTCGCACCCACGGTTGACCGCCGGGTCACCTCTGCCATCTACGCTGCCACCGGCGTTCTGCTGTTCGGTGTCAGCGCCGTCTACCATCGCGGCAACTGGTCCCCGCGGGTCAAGCTCATCCTGAAGCGGCTGGACCATACCAACATCATGCTGGTGATCGCCGGCACGTACACGCCACTGGCATGGACCCTGCTGGAACGCCAGCAGGCAGTGGTGCTCCTGTGGGTCATCTGGGCCGGGGCCATCCTCGGAGTACTATTCCGGCTGCTCTGGACTGATGCGCCACGCTGGCTCTACGTGCCGATCTACATCGCGCTGGGCTGCGGCGCGCTGTTCTACCTGCCGCAGTTCTTCCAGGCCAGCATTCCAGCAGCAGTGCTGATCTGCGTGGGCGGCGTCCTCTACATCACGGGCGCTGTCTTCTACGCCCTCAAGAAGCCGAACTTCAGCTACTACCACTTCGGTTTCCACGAACTGTTCCACGCGTTCACCGTGTTTGCCTTCGCGGCCCACTTCGTGGCGATCGCGCTGGCGGTCCTTGCCTAAAGCCGCCCCGGCGGCGGGACCCTCTTATTCGCGGGGCCGCGGAAGCCCGTTTGCCGGGCCGTTTCCGTTGGCGTCCGGCGCTGCCTGGCGGGTGCCGTCGTCGAGCCCGTCCTGGGCGTCTGCGGCGTCCACGTCAGCCGCGGCAGCGGCGGCCAGGCGTTCCTCCTCCACCTGGGCGCGGTAGCGGACCCTGCGGATCCGCCGCACCATGTCCACAATGAGCAGGGCGGTGGCCACAACAAAGAAGGCCGTCATGATGAACCCCAGAAGGCCCGGTGTTACCTGGTCCTCGGATATTCCGTCCCGGAGCGTCGGAGTGGGCAGCGGGCTCGGCGTGGTGGCGAGGCTGAGGAGCAGAGAATGCACGGTTAATACCTTCTGGTGGAACGGATGCAGCAGGATGCGGACGGAACGGCCCGTCACCGCACCTGTCTTCTACGCAAGATAGAAATGGCCTGCCTGTCTATCTTAGCCCGGCGAACAGGTCCTTCTCGGGGAGCTCGGACGGCACCCGGGAGTGGATCAGGGAGTAGTCTTCCCAGGGCCAGACCCGGCGCTGCATGTCCGGGGAAACCGCGAAGAAGAACCCCAGCGGGTCCACCTGCGTGCGGTGGGCGCGCAGTGCGTCGTCGCGCATTTCGAAGAAGTCGCCGCAGTCCACCTGGGTGGTGGTGGGGTGCGCGGCAGGAGGTGGCGTGTGCCCCTCCGCATCGGACTCCAGCCACGCGGCCAGGCGCTCGGCATACGGGGACTGCAGACCCGCCTCTTCGAGCGCAAAGTGCAGTGCCCGGAACCTCTCCGGGCTGAAGGCACGGTCGTAATAGAGCTTGCTGGGCTCCCAGGCGTCCCCCGCGTCCGGGTACCGTTCCGGATCCCCCGCTGCCTCGAACGCTTCCACGGCTACCCGGTGGGCCATGATGTGGTCCGGGTGGGGGTAGCCGCCGTTCTCGTCATAACTGAGGATGACATGCGGCTTAAAGGACCGGACCAGCCGGACCAGGGGCGCGGCCGCCTGCTGCAGGGGCAGGGTGGCGAAGGAGCCGGCCGGAAGGGGCGGGAGCGGGTCACCCTCGGGGAGGCCGGAGTCCACAAAGCCCAGCCAGCGCTGGCGGATGCCCAGGATGGCGGCGGCCCGCTGCATCTCCAGCCTTCGCGCGCCGGCCATGTCCCGCTTGGGATGCGGCTCACCTTCAACTGCCGGGTTCTGGATGTCACCGCGGGAGCCGTCCGTGCAGGTTGCCACCAGGACGTCCACGCCGGTGGATGCATACATGGCCATGGTCGCAGCACCCTTGCTGGATTCGTCATCCGGGTGGGCGTGGACCGCGAGCAGCCGGAGCGGCACCTGGGATTTGCTGGGCGCTGTCATGGAGGGGACGGCTCCTTAATTTTGTCTTTCGCGGCTCTGGGGCAGCATACGGGTGATGCGGCGGGCGCAGCGCCTTGCCGGCAGCTGGTGCCACCGCGAAAGCGCCGGCGGAAAGGGCACTAAACTGGTCTGGTGACTTCCCCGGACCAGCCGGCCCAATCCGCGCCCGCAGACACTAGCCTAGCCAATCGGTATGGTGCTAAAAAGCGCCGGCTCTCCCCCAGGGCCGCCCGGCTGGCCATCGGCGTCGCGCTGGCCGTGGGGATCGGGTTCCTGGCCTGGGTGACCACGTCCAATTCGCTCTCCGGGGTGACGTTCAAGGACGTGGGTTACAGCACCACCGATGCCACCCTCGCCGAGGTCGATTTCCAGGTGACCCGGGAACCGGCCAAGCCCGTCAAGTGCGCCGTGAAGGCGCTGGACGCCAAGTTTGCCGTGGTGGGCTGGAAGGTGGTGGACATCCCGCCGTCGGCGGCGGACTCAACGCCCGACGGCGGCAGGACAGTTGCCCAGCGCGTCACGTTGCGCACGGAGTCGGCGTCCGTGTCCGGAGTGGTGGACAGCTGCTGGATTCCCGGCGGGGAGTCCTAAGGGATGTGATGCGCGACGCTTGATTGTTGGGTTATCTCCAAGGGATTGACTACAATGGAGAGATACCTTTACCCCGCTGAGCTGGTTACTGTTCCACAAGTGGCCACCGTGGCGGGGTCTTTTGCATGTAAGACCACTAGAGGAGAAGTCCGTGTCTACCACCAACAGCGCATCTGCAGCCTGGCTTACCCAGGAAGCTTTTGACCGCCTGAAGGCAGAGCTGGACCACCTTTCCGGCGCAGGCCGGGCGGAGATCGTCCAGAAGATTGAAGCAGCGCGGCAAGAGGGGGACCTCAAAGAAAACGGGGGCTACCACGCGGCCAAGGAGGAGCAGGGCAAGATTGAAGCCCGCATCCGCCAGCTGACCGTCCTGCTCCGGGACGCCCATGTGGGTGAAGCGCCTGCCGATGACGGCATCGTTGAGCCCGGCATGCTCGTGGTTGCCAGGATCGCCGGGGATGAGGAGACCTTCCTGCTGGGATCGCGCGAAATCGCCGGCGACTCGGACCTGGATGTCTTCAGCGAGAAGTCGCCCCTGGGTGCGGCCATCCTGGGGCACAAGGAGGGCGAGACCCTCAGCTACGTTGCGCCGAACGGCAAGGACATCAAGGTGGAGATCCTCTCCGCCAAGCCCTACGCCGGGTAACGCCAGGACAAGCAGCAGGCCGGTCCGGCAAAAGCGGCGGCCGTCCCCACGGGGACGGCCGCCGCTTTTCTGTCTGCGCCGCAAGAACTGCCCGGGCGCGCCGCCGGGGAGGACCGGCGGTCAGGACTGGCGCGGGAGCGCAGGGAGGCGCGGACGAAGCAGCAGGGCCGCCACTACCCCGCCCGCGGCGCCGCCCAGGTGCGCCTGCCAGCTCACGTAGCCTGCCACAAAGGGCAAGGCACCGAGCAGGATGCTCCCGTACCCCATGAAGAGGACCACCGCGAGCAGGATCTGCCGCCAGCTGCGGTTGAAGAAGCCACGCACCAGAAGGAACGCGAAGAGCCCGAAGACCAGGCCGGACGCGCCCACCGTGACGCCGTTGCCGATAAGCCAGACGGTGACCCCGCTGCCGAGCCAACTGAAGGCCAGCGCGGTGAGGAACACGCGGAGCCCCGAGAGGAACACGAGGAAGCCGAAGATGACCAGGGGCAGGCTGTTGGACAGCAGATGGTTCAGGTTGGCATGCAGGAGCGGGAAGGTGAAGATGTCCAGCAGCCCGTCGGCGCTCCTGGGCCGCAGGCCGAAGGTCCGCGTGAGGGCGCCCATCATCAGCGTGTTGACCACCTCGATGGCGAACAGCAGGGCCACGAAGCCGCCCAGAACCACCAGGCCGCCCTTGGCGCGCGCGGCGATGGTTTGCCGCGCCGGGCCGCCTCCGTTACCCGTCAGTCCGCTGCCCAGTCCGGCCATGGCCGCTCCTAGTGCACAACGATGGGCTGGAAGCCCTCGGCACGGAGGGCGCTGAGGACCTGTTCACCGTGCTGGTGGCCCTTGGTCTCCAGGTTCACGGTGATCGAGACATCGCCCATGCTGATGGATCCACCCACCCGGGTGTGGTCCAGGCCGGTGACGTTGGCATCATTTTCGGCGATGATGCGGGCAATGGTTGCCAGGGAGCCGGGGCGGTCATCAAGCATCATCCGAACGGTCATGTAGCGCCCTGCGGCGGAGAGGCCGCGCTGGATGACCTTGAGCATCAGCATGGGGTCGATGTTTCCGCCGGAGAGGACCACCACCGTGGAGCCCGGGTTCTCGATCTTGCCGTCCATGAGGGCGGCCACGCCCACTGCGCCGGCGGGTTCCACCACCATCTTGGCCCGCTCGAGCAGGAAGATCAGCGCGCGGGCCAGCGAGTCCTCGCTGACGGTGACCACGTCATCCACCAGCTCGCGGATGATGCTGAAAGGCAGCTGTCCCGGGCGTCCCACGGCAATGCCGTCCGCCATGGTGGAGACCCGCTTCAGCGGTACCAGGGCGTCAGCGGCAAGCGAGGGCGGGTACGCGGCGGCGTTCTCCGCCTGGACGCCGATGATGCGGATCTCCCGGCCGAGTTCCCGTGCGCGGGCCTTGATGGCGACGGCGACTCCCGCCAGGAGCCCGCCGCCGCCCACGCCCATGAGGACGGTGTCGACGTTGGGGACCTGCTCAAGGATTTCCAGGCCTACGGTCCCCTGGCCTGCCACCACGTCCACATTGTCGAACGGATGGACGAAGACCATGCCGGTTTCATCGCTGTAGCGCTGGGCTTCAGCGAGCGCCTCGTCCACGTTGTGCCCGTGCAGGATGACTTCGGCACCGTGGCTGCGGGTGGCGGCAAGCTTGGGCAGTGCTACGCCCAGCGGCATGTAGATCCGGGCCTTGATGCCAAGACTTTTGGCGGCAACGGCAACGCCCTGTGCGTGGTTGCCGGCCGACGCCGCCACCACGCCCCGCTTTTTCTCTTCCGGCGAGAGCCGGGCCATCCGTACGTAGGCACCGCGGACCTTGAACGAGCCGGCGCGCTGCAGGTTTTCGCATTTGAAATGGACGTCGCCGCCCACCATGCCCCCCAGCGCCCGGGACGATTCCACGGGCGTGCGCGCAATGATCCCGTCAAGCAGCTTCTGCGCCTCAAGGACATCGTCCAGTGTGACGGGAAGGGTTTCAAGGATCTTCACGGACTACTCTCCTTTGGGTTCTGCCCCGGCGCCCTCCGGAGAGGCGGTGCGGGCATCACGGTGTTCGGATGAAGTGCCTGCCGCCCGGCCGTTCCCGGCGTCGGATGCAGACGGCGGCTCAACGTCCTCGATGGTGTTGTCCCCGCCCGCTCCGGCTGTGATGGGCCTTCCGGCAATAACCGGCACCTGTTCATGTTCCCACGTTCTGGCCGCAATGTAGCGAACGGCCGAGTTTGCTACGGCCAGGATGGGTACCGAGAACAGCGCCCCGGGGATGCCGGCGAGGTAGGATCCGGCCGCAACGCTGAGGATTACTGCCACCGGGTGGAGCGAGACTGCCTTGCCCATGACCAGGGGCTGCAGGATGTGGCCCTCGAGCTGCTGGACCAGCAGGACGATGCCCAGCATGATCAGGGCGTTCACGGGACCGTTGGCCACCAGTGCCAGCAGGACGGCAACGACGCCGGTCACCAGGGCGCCCACTACCGGGATGAAGGAGCCGAGGAAGACCAGCACGCCCAGGGGAAGCGCGAGCGGTACCCCAATGATGGCCGCGCCGACGCCGATGCCCAGCGCATCGACAGCGGCGACAAACATCTGGATGCGCGCGTAGCTGACCATTGATGCCCAGCCTTTGTGGCCGGCGCCGAACGTGGCGGCCCGGGCTTTGCGGGGAAGCATCCTGACCAGGAAAGCCCAGATCCGGTCTCCCTCCAGGAGGAAGAAGATGAGGATGAACAGCGAGAGGAGCATCCCGGCTGCGAAGTGTCCGGCGGTGCTCCCGAAGGACAGGGCGCCGCTGAGGATGCTGCTGCTGTTGTTCTGGAGGGCGTCGGTGGCTTCCTTGACGTACTGGTCAATCTGGGTGGCGGTCAGGTGCAGGGGCCCGGCGGACAGCCAGTCCTGGACCTGCCGGACGCCCTCAAGCGCCTGGGAATACAGTTCGCCGAAACCGACCACCAGTTGCCTGCCCACCAGGGCCAGGGCACCGGCGATGACGCCGATGAAGCCAAGGACTGTCACTGCGACGGCCAGTCCCGGGGGAAGCCCCCGCCTCTTCAGCCATGCCGTGACCGGGCTGAGCAGTCCGGCGAGGAGCGCGGCCACCATGATCGGAATGATCAGGAGGGTGATGTGGCTAAGCAGCCACACCAGCGTTCCCGCCATCAGGAGGATCAGGCCGAGCCGCCATGACCAGGAAGCTGCGATGCGGATGCCGTACGGGATGTCCTTGTCCAGCTCACGGTCCGTCAGGACCCTCAGGGGTGCGGCCGCGGCCGCTGCCGGCGCGGGAGCCGGTTGGACCGGTGCTGGGTGGGCAAGGGTAACGTCGTCCTCTTTTGGCGTCATATCCCCATACTTCCCCAGCGGTGGCCCAATGCAAACTACCGTGCCGCGCCGGGTGCGTAGTCGATCCCCCATTCCATGCTGAAGGACTCCCCTGCAGGCAGCCACCGGAGGCCGTCACCGGAGTTGAACGCATTGGCCGGCCCCGTCATTGGCTCCACCGCCACGGCCCGGGTCCGGCCTGGATACACGGTGCTCACGAAGATGTGGACGTACCGGCAGGATTCGTCCTGCCAGAGCGACACCGCGCTGCCGTCACCGGCTGCAAGGGTGTGCCGGGCCACGCCGCCCTCAAACCGGAGGTCCGTCAGGGCCACGTCCACTGCCAGGTCCGCGACGTGCCGGCCGGAACGGAAGTCAACGTCCCCGTCGACCGGGGCCGGACTGCGCGGAATCAAGCGCTCATCGGTCACCAGACGGGTGTCGGCGGCAACGGTCAGCTTCAGTTCCTCGACCGGAGTGTCACCGACCCGCAGGTAGGGGTGCGCGCCGAGGACGAAAGGCGCTGCCGCCGTACCGTCATTGGTGAGGGTCTGCCGGACGCGCAGCCCGAGGTCCTCGGAAAGCTGGTAGTCCACCCGGTGCCGCACCAGAAAGGGATAGCCGTGCTGCGGGAAGACGACCGCTTCCAGCGCCACGGCGTGCGGGGACTCCCCCACCAGGGCATAGCCGGCGTTTCGAAGCAGGCCGTGGCTGGCGTTGTTGCGGGACACTTCGGTGATGTCCAGCTGCTGTTTCCTGCCGTCGAGGAACCATTGCCCGTCCTCCACCCTGTTGGCCCAGGGGGCCAGCGTGATGCCGGCGCCGCCCGGGGAGATCTCGTCGTCCCCATAAGTCTCGGTCAGCAGGACCCCGCCACGGCTGAACGAGCGCAGCCCCGCGGCGAGCTCGGTGACTACGGCCACGGCATCGCCCCGGCGCAGTTCGTATTGCCGGCCGGTGGTGCAGGTCCGGGTGGATGCAACGGAGGTTTCCTGTGGGGAAGAGGCAGTCATGAGGATTACCGTACAACGGGCGGCGCCTCACCTCCATCCCGAACCTTGTTACTTTTTGTTGTTAACTATTCTTTTCTGATCGGTTGTGCCAAACTTTTTGCATGACAGGGATTACCAGCACCAGACTCTCCGACGGCCGGGAGCTGATGTATTTCGACGACGCCGGCACCAGCACCTCCCGCGCCGGGCACCTCACCACCGATCATCGGGGCCTGCCGCCGCGGGGCGAACCGGGCGAGGTCCGCTTCGATGCGCTGACGGATGAATGGGTGGCCGTTGCCGCGCACCGCCAGGCCCGTACCCACCTTCCGCCGGCAGACCAGTGCCCCATCTGTCCCACCACTCCCGGGAATGCTTCGGAGATTCCTGCCGCGGACTATGACGTGGTGGTCTTCGAGAACCGGTTCCCCTCCCTGGGACCGGCGCTCGGGCCGGTTCCCGAGCATGCCGGTTGGGGAACGAAGGGACCCGCATACGGCCGCTGCGAGGTGGTGTCGTTCACCCCGGACCACACGGGATCCTTCAGCGGGCTGAGCCAGGAGCGGTCCCGGACCGTGATCGAAGCCTGGTCGCACCGCACGGCTGCCCTCAGTGCCATGACGGGGATCAAGCAGGTCTTCCCGTTCGAAAACCGCGGCGCCGACATCGGCGTCACGCTGCACCACCCGCACGGCCAGATCTACGCCTACCCCTACGTCACGCCCCGCGCCGGCGTCCTGGGTGCGGCGGCCCGGAAGTATTACGACGCAACGGACGGCAGGGAAACCCTGACCGGTTCGCTGCTGCGGGCCGAGCGGGAGGACGGCAGCAGGATGGTGTTGGAAGGAACGCACTTCAGCGCCTACGTGCCCTTCGCAGCCCGGTGGCCCCTGGAAATCCACCTGGTGCCGCACCGCCAGGTCGCCGACCTCGCGGCCTTGGACGGGGAGGAGAAGGATGAGTTGGCGCATGTCTACCTGGACCTGCTCAAGCGGGTTGACGCCCTGTACCCCACGCCCACTCCCTACATCTCCGCGTGGCACCAGGCCCCGCTGGATGACGTCCTGCGGCCGGCGGGATACCTCCACCTGCAGCTGACCTCCCCGCGCAGGGCAGCCGACAAGCTGAAGTACCTGGCAGGGTCGGAGGCAGCCATGGGCGCTTTCATCAATGACACCACTCCCGAAAGCGTGGCGGAACGGCTCCGCAATGTTGCCGTCCCACCGTCGTCCACGCCTGCTGCCGCCCTCGCGGCCAACCCGGAAGGAGCCTCCGCGTGAGCACCCGGAACCAGGACAACAGCCAGGCCGCAGGTGCCACACCGCAGGACCTTGGCGCCCGCTTTGAGCAGGAATTCGGCCGCGCTCCCGACGGCGTGTGGCAGGCGCCCGGGCGGGTCAACCTCATCGGCGAACACACGGACTACAACGAAGGCTTCGTTCTGCCCTTCGCCATCGACCGCACCGCGCGGGTGGCCGTCGCCGTGCGCCAGGACGCCACCATGCGGCTGCTGTCCACGTATGGCGACCAGGGGGTGGTCAGCACCAATCTCGAGACCCTGCAGCCGGGAACGGCAAAGGGCTGGACCAAGTACCCCCTGGGCGTCGTGTGGGCGCTGCGGCAACAGGGCATCGACGTCCCCGGACTGGACCTGCTCCTGGACTCAAACGTTCCGCTCGGCGCCGGCCTGTCATCGTCGCACGCCATTGAATGTGCCGTCATCACCGCACTGAACGACCTCACGGGCGCCGGACTGGAGGCCGAGGACATGGTGCTGGCCACCCAGCGGGCCGAAAATGACTTCGTCGGGGCACCCACCGGCATCATGGACCAGTCCGCGTCCCTGCGCGGTTCACAAGGCCACGCAGTTTTCCTGGACTGCCGGGACCAGACGGCGCGCCTGGTCCCGTTTGAGACCGGGCCCGCCGGCCTGGTGCTCCTGGTGATCGACACCAAGGTGTCGCACTCCCACGCCGACGGGGGCTACGCCTCGCGGCGCGCATCCTGCGAGCTGGGCGCGGAGGTCATGGGGGTGAAGGCCTTGCGGGACCTGGAGGTGGCGGACCTTGAGGAAGCCAGCGGGCTGCTGGACGAGGTCACGTTCCGTCGCGTCCGGCACGTCGTCACCGAGAACGACCGGGTGCTCCAGACCGTGGATCTGCTGGACGGCCCGGGCCCCGACGCCATCGGCCCCCTGCTGGACGCCAGCCACGCCTCCATGCGCGACGACTTCGAAATCTCGTGCCCGGAGCTGGACCTTGCCGTGGACACCTCCCGTGCCAACGGGGCCATCGGCGCACGCATGACGGGCGGCGGCTTCGGCGGGGCGGCTATTGCCCTGACGCCGCTGGACGCCGAACAGAAGGTGCGTGACGCCGTCGTCAAGGCTTTCGCAGACGCCGGCTTCGCGGCGCCGGACATCTTCACCGTCTCCCCCGCCGCCGGCGCCATGCGGATCGCCTAAGCGGGCGCGGTCCGTCTGGAGCGCTTTAACGGCTGTGGGCCCCACCAGTTTGGTGGGGCCCACAGTTGGTTAACGTACGACGGCGGGAGGTTGCCGGAGTGCCTAGTCGTCGCCGCGCAGGATGGCCAGCAGGCGGATGATCTCCACGTACAGCCAGACCAGCGTGACGGTCAGGCCGAAGGCCGCCGTCCAGGAGAAGCGCTGCGGGGCACCGTTGCGGACGCCCTCTTCGATGCTGGTGAAGTCCATGATCAGCGAGAAGGCTGCGAGGCCGATGGCGAGCAGTCCGATGAAGACGCCCAGCGGGATGCCGAAGATCTCAATGCTGCGCATGCCGAAGGGTTGCTGCAGGACGCCTGTCCACATCATCACCATGTTGACCAGGGAGAACACGGCATAGCCGATGATGGCGATCATAAAGAACCGCATGGCCTTCGGGGTGGCGCGGACCTTCCCGCTCTTGAACAGCAGCAGGGTCACGGCGAACACCGAAAGCGTGCCGACAACTGCCTGCAGCCCGACGCCGGGGAACATGCCATCCAGGATCCGGGTCAGGCCGCCGAGGAAGAGACCTTCCAATGCGGCGTAGGCCAGGATCAGCGCCGGCGACGGCTGCTTCTTGAAGGTGTTCACCAATGCCAGGACAAAGCCGCCCAGGGCGCCGACGATCATCAGCATGGAAGCCAGGCCCTGCGCCACCACCAAGGTGACTGCTGCGCCGGCAATCACCGCGGCGAGGCAGGCAGCGGTCTTCATGATGACGTCGTCGAACGTCATCCGGCCAGTATCCGCGGGGCCCGCCGAGGGCTGGCTGTACATCTGCCGCAGCTGTTCGTCGGTCATGCTCTGGGGCTGCGTGCCCCAGCCCTGCTGACCGTACGGTTGCTGGCCGTAAGGCTGCTGACCGTACGACGCCTGGCCGTAGGGAGCGCCGTAGGGAGCCTGCGGGACAGGCGGTGCCTGGGTGGCTCCACGGAAATTCTTTCCGTTGAAGATCGGGTTGCCGCCAAGTGCCATTGCGGGATTCCTCCATGTGGGTGTGGGTGATGAGCTTGTGGTTACGCTACCAATTCCCACGTGGGGGCCGCCGCGAAAGTTCCCAAGGGGCCCGGTTGCAACCGAACCGTGACCGTTGCCGCCGGTCCGGCACCGGGCCCCATCAGGCGAATTAGCCCACGCCCAGGTAGGCCTCCTTGATCGAGGGATCTTCCAGCAGCTGCTTGCCGGTGCCGCTGTGGGTGATCGCCCCCGTCTCCAGAACGAAGGCGCGGTGCGCTCCGGCCAGGGCCTGGTTGGCGTTCTGCTCCACCACCAGGACCGTGGTGCCCTGGTTGTTGATTTCCTTGATGATCTTGAAAATCTGGCGGATGAACTGTGGGGCGAGGCCCATGGAGGGCTCGTCGAGCAGCAGCAGTCTCGGATTGGACATCAGCGCACGTCCGATCGCCAGCATCTGCTGCTCACCGCCAGACATGGTTCCCCCAAACTGCTTTTCCCGCTCCTTCAACCGGGGAAACAAGTCAAAGACGCGGTCCAGGTCCTTGCCCACACCGCTTCTGTCCTTGCGCCCGAACGTTCCCATGTCGAGGTTCTCCATCACGGTCATGCCAGGGAAGATGCCGCGCCCTTCGGGGGCCTGGGAGATTCCGTGCACCACGCGGATGTGGGCCTTCATCTTGGTGATGTCCTGGCCCTCGAAGGTAATCCTGCCCTCGGAGCAGTTCAGCAGGCCGGAGATGGTCCGCATGGTGGTGGTCTTGCCGGCACCGTTGGCCCCGATCAGCGCCACCACTTCGCCTTCGTCCACGGTAAAGGAGATGTCCCGCAGGGCCTGGATTCGGCCGTAGTGGACGGACACTCCCTCAAGTTCAAGCAACGTCATCTTCAGGCTCCCCTAGGTAAGCAGCAATAACACGCGGGTCTTCGCGGATCTCCCGCGGCAGTCCGTCCGCGATCTTCTTACCGAATTCCAGTACGACAATCCGGTCTGTCACACCCATGACCAGCTTCATGTCGTGCTCGATCAGCAGCACGGTGTAGCCCTCATCCCTGATGGTGCGGATCAGCGCCATCAGTTCCTCCTTTTCGGCCGGGTTGAAGCCGGCTGCCGGTTCGTCCAGGCAGAGGACCTTTGGATCAGTGGCCAAGGCGCGCGCTATCTCGAGCCGGCGCTGGTAGCCGTACGGCAGCTGCCGGGACAGGACATGGGCATGGCTGCCGATCCCCACGAAGTCCAGCAGGGCCATGCCGCGCTCGATGGCCGACTTTTCCTCCTTGATATGGGTGGGCAGGCGCAGCAGCGCCCCGCCGACGCTGGTCCGGTGCCGCGCGTCCAGGCCCACCACCACGTTCTCCAGGGCGGTCATCTCACCGAACAGGCGGATGTTCTGGAACGTGCGGGACAGGCCCAGCCGGGTGATCTTGTGCTGCTTGATGCCGTTCAGGACCTGCCCCTCCAGCACCACTTTTCCGCTGGTGGGCTTGTACACGCCGGTCATCGCATTGAAGCACGTGGTCTTCCCGGCGCCGTTGGGCCCGATGAGGCCAAGGATCTCGCCGCGCTTGATGTTGAAGCTGATGTTGTCCAGTGCCACCAGGCCGCCGAACTTAATGGTCAGGTTTTGCACCTCGACAATGTTGTCGCCCACCTTGACCGCAATATCGCGGTCCGGGGCCACCTTCTCGGCCAGTTCCTGGTCCACTCCAGCTTCAGCGAGGGCCTCCATGTCCAGCTCCGGCGCGACGGGAGCCGCCGAGCCGTCCTGGACCGTGCTGTCCTGGGCAGTGCTGTCCTGGGCCGGCTGCTCCTCCACACTGCTGGAGCCCGCGTGCCTTTCCTCGGAGCTCATGCCTCCGCTCCTCTCTGTCCGGCCGCATGCGTCCCGGGGCCGGCTGGTGGATTGTTCGAGTCTTTCGGCTCCGTGCCATCGCGGCTGGTGACCTTGTTGAGTGCCGTCCTGCCGTACGCCAGCAGCCGCTGCCGTGCGGGAAGGAGTCCCTGGGAACGGAAGATCATGATCAGCACCAGCGCAATCCCGAAGATCAGGTACTTGTATTCGGCGATGGCCGTGAACCTCAACGGGATGTAGCTGACCAGGGCCCCACCCAGGATGGCGCCCACTTTGTTGCCGGCACCTCCCAGCACCACTGCGGCGAGGAACAGGATGGATGTGGTGACGTCGAACTTCTGGTTGTTGACGAACCCCACCTGCCCGGCGAAGAGTGCACCGGAAAGCCCGCCGACGGCAGCGCCGATGGCGAAGGCCCACACCTTGTACTTGAAGGTGGGAACACCCATGATTTCCGCGGCGTCCTCATCTTCGCGGATGGCAATCCAGGCGCGGCCCACCCGGCTGCGTTCCAGGTTGCCCACCAGGAGGGTGACGATGATGATGATGGTCAGGGTCAGCCAGTACCAGGGCACACCGTTTGAGTTGGAGAAGATCGGCGTCCCGTCAGCCCCGTCACCCGGCGGGTGGCCGACGTTCTGGAAGCCCACCTGGCCCTTCATGGCAGGAATGATGGTGGCCAGGATGCGGATGATCTCGCCGAAGCCGAGCGTCACGATGGCGAGATAGTCGCCCCGGAGCCGGAGTGTGGGCACGCCCAGCATGACGCCGAAGAACATGGTGACTGCCATGGCCACCGGAAGCGTCCACAGGTAAGGGATGTGCAGGTAGGGCGAATCCGGGCTGGTCAGCATGGCGGCAACGTACGAACCCACCGCAAAGAAGGCGACGTAGCCAAGGTCCAGCAGGCCGGCGTACCCCACCACGATGTTGAGGCCAACGGCGATCAGCGCAAAGCGTGCCATGTCGAAACATGCCAGGGCGAAGTTGTTGCCGGGTTCGGTGGTGATGATCGGCGGGTTGAGCAGCGGCAGCAGGTAGGCCAGGACCACCACGATGACCAGGAAGGCCCACTGCTGTTGGCGGGACAGGGCGTGCCAGCGGTCGGAGAAGTAGCCGGGCTTGCGTTTGCCCCGCTGGCGAAGGTCGCTCTTTCCCGCGGCTTTCTCGGAAGCTTCGCGTTCCTCAGCTGCCTGCTCGGCGGCCGCTGTCTGCAGCGGCGTGGGGCCGTCCGTCATACTCATGCTTTGCTCCTTCCAAGGGAGGTTCCCAGGATGCCCTCGGGCCGCAGCAGCAGCACGAGCACCAGCACCACGAACGCCACGACGTCCGTCCACTGCGAATTGCCCAGCAGGATCTGGCCGTAGTTGCCGATCAGGCCAAGGAGCAGTCCGCCCAGCAGTGCTCCGCGCACGTTGCCGATGCCGCCAAGCACCGCGGCAGCGAACGCCTTGATGCCCAGGACGAAGCCACCGCTGTACTGGACACCGGACGGGATTTTCATGACGTAGAACAAGGCGGCGGCTCCTGCGAGCAGGCCTCCGATGACGAAGGTGGTAATAATGATGCGCTCTTTGTTGACGCCCATCAACGTGGCGGTGTCGGGATCCTGGGCGACCGCCCGGATGCCGCGGCCGGTGCGCGACTTGCTGATGAACCTGTCGATGCCCACCATCATGATCACGGCGGCGATGATGATCACCAGCTGCTGCGAATCGATGATGGTGCCGAAGACGTCGAAAATGGGGGTGGGCCGGAACATGGTCAGGGCCAGTTCGGGGCTGGGACCGCGCCACAGGTAAATGAGGTACTGGATGGTGAAGGAAGCACCAATGGCGGTGATCAGGAAGACCAGGCGGGGCGCGTTCCGTTGCCGCAGGGGTTTGTAGGCGATCCGCTCCAGCAGGAACGCTGTCACGGCTGACGCCACCATGGCCAGGACCAGCGCCAGCAGCAGGTTCAGGATGATGGCCCAGATGTCGAGCCGGGGAGCTGAGGGGCCGAAGCCAAGGCTGCTGAGGGTAAAGAAGACTGCGTAGCAGCCAACGATGAACACTTCCGAGTGGGCGAAGTTGATCAGGTTCAGGACGCCGTAAACCAGGGTGTAGCCCAGCGCTACGAGCGCATAGATGGCCCCGAACGTGAGGCCGTCAAACGTGGCACTCCAGAAGTTCTGGGCCAGGGACGGTATGTCGAAGGTGATCCAGTCGTTTTCCATCGGGAGTAGTGGGACAAGAGAGGGAAGCATGGGAACATCCTGATCCAGTTGCACGCGGCCTTGTGGGCCCGGCCGTGGGACTTGTGTCTATTGACGTTGCTTGGTCCTGGGCTGCTGCCAAGCGAAGAAAAGGCTGTGGGGGCCCGCTGATGCTGGCCCCCACAGCCGGTTCGTGCTGGTTGCTACTCCCCGATGGGGCCGATGGGAACGATCTTTCCGTTTTCCACCTTGTAGCCGTAGACGGTCGGGGCCTGGAGCTCGCCCTTGGCATCCCACTTGTAGTGCTTGCTCAGGCCGTCCTTGTCGTAGGCCTTGACCCAGGCCAGCAGGTCCGCACGGCTCTGCTTGCCTGCGTCAATGCCGGAGAGGAGTACGGTTGCGGCGTCGTAGCCCTCGATGGAGTACGTTCCGGGTTCCGCTCCCTTGGAGACGTCCTTGTAGGCCGAGGCGAAGTCGGGGATGAGCTCGCCCGGCAGGCAGGGGCACGTGAAGTAGGCGTTGTTGGAAGCGTCGCCTGCCTGCTTGATGAACTGGTCGTCCTTGACACCGTCAGGTGCCACGAACGTTCCGGTGAATCCCTTGCCAACCAGCTGCTGGTCGAACGGTGCGCCTTCGGCGTAGTAGCCGGCGTAGAACACGGCGTCGGCCTTGGCGTTCATGATCTTGGAGATCACGGCGGAGAAGTCCTTCTGCCCTGTGGTCACCTTCTCCGTTCCGGCCAGGGCACTGCCCAGGCCCGCGGAGGTGGAGGTTCCCAGGCCAATGCCGTAGTCGGAGTCATCCTGGACCAGGTACACCTTCTTGGCGCCGAGCTTGCCGGTGAGGAACTTGGCGGCTGCGGGGCCCTGGACGGCGTCATTGCCGAGGCCGCGGAAGAAGGTGGTCCAGCCGTTTTCGGTCAGCGTGGGGTTGGTGGCCGACGGGGTGATGTGGACCAGGCCCTTCTGCTCGAAGATGTTGCCCGTGGCCTTGGATTCGCCGGAGAACGGCAGGCCGATCACGCCCACGATGTCCGACTCGCTCACCAGCTGGGTGACGGGGCCGGTGGCCTTGTTGGGGTCGCCTTCAGTGTCGAACTTCTTGAACTGGACCTGGCAGCCCGGGTTGGACTTGTTGTGCTGGTCAATGGCCAGCTGGATGCCGTTGAAGATGTTGACGCCAAGCTGGGCGTTGGGGCCGGTCTGCGCGCCTGCGTAGGCGAGCGTGGTGGTCGCGGGGCAGGTCGCCTTGCCGTCGCCGGCGGGCTTTACCGCGCCGGCAGGGACGTCGACTTTCGAAATGGCGGGGATGTTCACCTTGCTGGACGATCCCGAGCTTTCGGTGGTGCCGGGGCCTGCCTGGTTGGCACAGGCCGACAGCAGCATGCTGAATGTGGCTGCCGCTGCCAACGAGGTGAGGACTTTCTTTCGGTACATTTGTCTGCCTTCCGAAACAGGGCCATGCGATGCGCGTGCGGATCAATGGGGCGCTTCGGCGCCCGGAATGGGACCAGGTATTCCTGATTTAGGTTCAAGCTAGTGCATAGACAGCAGCGAAACTAAGTGACTGAGGTCACAGCCTTATAACAGTCGTTGCATATGCGGAATTAAACGCCGGAAGCCGCCTGCTGTGCAGGCGGCTTCCTGGTGTCCAGGCACCGGCGGGCGCCGGAAGGGACAGTTGTACCCCAGGTGGGACTCGAACCCACAACACGCGGATTTTAAGTCCGCTGCCTCTGCCAATTGGGCTACTGGGGCGCCGGGTCAATGGTACCTGCCCGGGACGCGTTGGCTGGAAACGCCGACGGCGGCCGCCCCCGCAAAGGGGACAGCCGCCGTCGGACGCTGTGAAGCGTGGTGGAACAGGCGCGCTACTTGGCGTTGGCCGCTACCGTTTCCTTGGGAGCGGCGGCGGTGGCGCTGGAGCCGGCGGCCGGCACCGCTGCGGGGGCAGCGGCAGGCTTCGGTGCCGGGGTGGCTGCTGAGACGAAGGCGCCGCGGGGGTTGTCCAGGTCCATCAGCTGCGTGGTGTCGCGTCCGGCGAAGAAGCCGATGATCCAGTTCAGGATGACGCGGAACTTGCGCTCCACCGTGGGCATGGCCATGCCGTGGTAGCCGCGGTGGGCCAGCCAGGCGAGTCCGCCCTTGAGGCCGATGCGGCCCAGGAGGTTGATGTTGGCAACGCCCTTCCATTCGCCGAAGCCTGCTACGGCACCAAGGTTCTTGTGCTTGTAGTCGGCCAGCGGCTTGTCCCAGCGGGAAGCCCACAGGTTCTTGGCGAGGCGCTTGGCCTGGCGCAGGGCGTGCTGGGCATTGGGGACGCAGGTGCCGTCCGGTAGGCCCTTGCCGGTGAGGTCCGGAACAGCGGCGATGTCGCCGGCGGCCCAAGCGTTCTCCACAATGCCTTCGTCGCCTGCGATGCGCAGGTCCGGCAGGACGCGGACGCGGCCACGGGGTTCGAGCGGGAAGTCGGTGGAGCGGACCATCGGGTTCGCCTGCACGCCGGCCGTCCACACCAGGGTGTCTGCCTCGAACTCCTGGGCAGGGGTCTTGTCCGGGAGGTTGATGAGCTTCAGGGTGCCTTCGGCGCTGTCCAGCGAGGTGTTCAGCAGGACCTCGATGCCGCGGCTGCGCAGGTGCTCAACCACCCAGTCAGCCTGCTTGGCCGTGACCTCGGGCATGATGCGGCCCATGGCTTCGACCAGGACGAAGCGGACTTCCTCCTGCTTGATGCGGGGGTTGTTGCGCACGGCGGCGCGGGCGAGGTCTTCCATTTCGGTAATGCACTCGATGCCGGCGAAGCCGCCGCCGACCACCACGAAGGTGAGGGCCTTGGCGCGGGCTGCGGGGTCCGTCATGGTGGAGGCAACCTCAATGCGCTCCAGGAGCTTGTTGCGCAGGGCAACGGCTTCCTCGATGGTCTTCAGGCCGATGCCCTTGTCCGCCAGCCCCTTGATGGGGAAGGTGCGGGTGATGGCGCCGGCTGCGAGCACGACGTCGAAGTAGGGAACCTCAAAGTTCTCGCCGCCGTCGGCAGGAGCCACCACGGCCGTCCGGTTGACGTGGTCGATCGACGTGACGCGGCCCTGGATGAGTTCCGTCTGCTTGAGGTGCTGGCGGTGGGAGACCACTGCGTGGCGGGCTTCGATGTTGCCACCTGCCACCTCGGGGAGGAAGGGCTGGTAAGTCATGTAGGGCAGGGGATCGACGACGGTGACGATGCCACCGGCATTCGCGATCTTCTTCTGCAGTTTCAGTGCTACGTACAGGCCGACGTACCCGCCGCCGACGACGAGTACCCTGGGACGGTCCTGGAGCTGTGGGGTGGTTGCCATTGTTCAAGGATACAGGAGTTTGTGAAAATCTTCACTAGCCGTACGGAGCCCCCGTAACCTAGGAATCCGGGCGGGATTTGACGCTTTCCATCACGCCCGTGTCGGGTTCTTCCACGGCAAGGGAAGGGTTGCGGGCAGCCCGTCGGAGCTGGACGGCAGCGGCGGCGATGATGGCCACGAACAGGGCGGCAAAACCGATGACGACGGCGGCGCCGATGGCACTGTCGCGCTGGGACGGCGCCTTCGCGGCAGGAACGGTGGCTTCGGGCAGCGTGGGTGCCGCACTTGGCACTGAGGTTGCGGTGGGCAGCGGCGTTGCCGGGGCGGCATTGCCGCGCCTGTGCACGCGGATCCACTCGGCGATGGTGCCCAGCGGATTGACTGAAACCTCCGGGACGTCAGCCTTGAGCGCTGCCTCAGCGTTGAGGATGCCGTAGCCGTACAGCGGATCCTTGCCCGGGGCTCCTGCGTCCTTCGCCGTGGAGACGATCCTGTTGATCACCTGTTCGGCGCTCATGTCCGGCCACTTGGACCGGATCAGGGCAGCAACGCCTGCGACGATGGGCGTGGACCCGGAGGTTCCGGCCCATTCGGCATAGCCTCCGGCCGGAAGGCCGCCCAGGAGGTTCTCGGCCGGTGCAGCCACCCCAATGCTGATGCCCTGCGAGGAAGCGTCCACGCTGGCCACGTTCTTGCGGTCCAGGCCGGCGACGGTGAGCACGCCCGGGATGGTGGCAGGGGCGCCCACCTGGGTATTGCCTCCCACCCGGTTCCCGGCGGCGGCGACGATGACCACGTCCTTCTGTTCGGCGTACAGGAAGGCGGCGTCCCAGCTCTGCGGCCACTGCGGCGTGGTGCTGCCGAGCGAGATGTTGATGACCTTGGCGCCGTTGTCCACCGCCCAGCGGACCGCCTCGGGAATCTGGTCCTGGTCGCTTTTGCCCGACGGATTGGCCGAGCCCAGCCAGGTGGAGACGGAGAGGAGCTGCGCTTCGGGCGCGACGCCGATGATGCCGTCCGGGGGAACAGCCGGCCCGGGGCTGGGGGGCCTGAGCCGGAGGCATCGTAACCGCCGACAACGGCGCCCTTGAGGTCCGGGTGCTGGGCATCAATGCCGCTGTCGATGACGGCCACCTTGACGCCGGCGCCCTTTGACACTTCCCAGGCCTTGGTGATGCCCGAGTCCGCGAGCCAGTATTCCTTGTCGCGCCACTCGTCGGCGTGTGCGGCGGGAGCCGTGAACAGGCCGGCGAACAGGCAGCACGCGGCCAGCAGGACGGCCATTGCGGCGGCCGCGGCGCGGGACACGAGCGGGGTTGAAGCTGGGGTGGGATGCATGGGCTACCCGATGCTCAGCGCGATGCCGTCAAGGATGTCGTGCTCGCTTGCGGTGGCCGCGGTGACTTTCCCGCCGGTCAGCTCCCCCATCCGTTCCAGGATGCGGCGCCACACCAGTCCCCCGGCGCCGATGACATCCACGCGGCCTGGATGCATGTACGGCAGCGCAGCCCGCCCGGCCCGGGTCATCCCCAGCAGGTCGGTGGCGGCGTCGCGGATGTCCCCGATGGGCAGCGAGGCCCCGTGGATGGCGTGGGGCGAGTATTCGGGCAGGTGGAGCGCGTGCGCGGTGATGGTGGTGACGGACCCGGCAACACCGACGACGGCGGTGGCGCGTTCCAGGGGCACGTCGCGTCCGGCGCGGGCCATGGCTTCGTCCACGTCGGCTTCCGCGGCGGCAATCTGTTCGGCAGTGGGCGGATCGTTGCGCAGGTGGCGTTCAGTCAGCCGGACGCAGCCGATGTCCACGGACTTGGCAGCGGTCACGCCGGCCGCGGTGCCCAGGACGAATTCGGTGCTTCCCCCGCCGAGGTCCACCACGAGCACCTGCTGGCCGTCGAGGACGGGCAGCACGCTGCTGGCCCCGGCAAAGGACAACGCCGCTTCTTCGTCCCCGGAGATGACCTCAGGTTCCACTCCCAGCAGCTCCCTGACGCCGTCCACGAAGACGTCCCGGTTGCGTGCATCGCGGCTCGCGGAGGTGGCAACAAACCGGATCCGCTCCGCGCCATGCTCCTTGATCAGGCGGGCGTAATCGGCCGTGGCGCCAAGCGTGCGTTCCAGCGCCTCCGGAGCCAGTTCGCCGGTGGCGTCCACGCCCTGGCCCAGCCGGACCACGCGCATCTCCCGGACCACGTCGGTGAGCTTTGTGCCGCCGTTACTGCGGTCGATGTCGGCGATGAGGAGCCGGATGGAGTTGGTGCCGCAGTCGATGGCGGCGACGCGGGTCATTCGGACGCCTCTGTGGTTCCGGCGGATTTCCGGACCGGGGCGGGGCGGCCCACAATGTCCGGGAGCCCTTGGGGCCCGTGCCGGCTGAGGTCCCGGGATGGTGCCTCACCGGTGGTGTCCCAGGCGCCGTCGCAGTAGCACTTGTCAGCAGTCCACCATTCGCTGATCATGTCCAGGGCCTGGTCACCCAGGGGGTTGACGCCGCTGCCCGCTGCAAGGGAGTGGCCCACCAGGACATGCAGGCATTTGACGCGGGTGGGCATCCCGCCCGCGGACACGCCGTCAATTTCGGGGACCGGACCGATTCCGGAACGCTGGCCGATGGCGTCGCGGGCGGCAAGGTACTCCCCGTGGGCCGCCCGGTAGGCAGCGGCAAGCCGGGCGTCCGCGGCCAGCTGCTCGTTCATGTTGTTCATGACCCCGGCGGCTTCAAGCCTGGAAACCGCGGACGTGATCACCGGGTGCGTCAGGTAGAAGGTGGTGGGAAACGGGGTACCGTTGCTCAGCCGGGGCGCGGTGGCGGCCACGAGGGGGTTGCCACAGACGCAGCGGGCCGGAATCTCCACGACGTCGCGGACGGGTCGTCCCAGCTGCCTGCTCAGTACTTCAAGGTCGTGTGCTGTTGGTTGGCGGGATTCGTCCCGGGCGGCTGCCGTGTTGTATTCCACTGTCGCGGGCCGTCCTTCCTGTGCGGTTCAGTCTGTGGCCGCGCGCCTGATGGACTCCCACAGGGAATCCACCCACGGCAGATCGGCGGGGTCTTGTGCTGCTGCGCCGGCGGGGCTACTGCTTTCTCCGGCCGGCTCATCGCTGCCAAAAACCCAGTAGCCGGTTTCGCCCGGCATAACCATGTTAATGCGGTCGCGGGCCTGCTGCTTGACGTAGTTGGGGTCCTGCCAGCGCGACACCTGCTGGCGGAGGGCGTCGCCTTCGGCCTGGCGTGCGGCGATATCCGCGTTCAGGGCGTCTATTTCGGCCTTCTTGTCGAAGAAGATCTTGACCGTGGGGGCCAGCATGACGGTGATGGCGATCATCACCACGGCCAGCGCGAGCATGCGGCCGGAAAAGGCCTTGGCGGGGACAGGATGCTGCTCCTCTTCGGGGCTGCGGGCGTCCTTGCCGTCAACGGGGCTGCTTCCTTTGCGCCCGGCGGTTGGCCTGACCGCCTTGGCCTCCCCCGCTTTCCCGGGCCGGCCCGGAGCAGTTCCGCCCGCGTGGTTGTCCTTCGCAGGTGCGGCGCCCGCCGCGGGCCCGCCCTTGGCCGGCCGGAAATCCGCCCGGATGACCTCGGCACCGCCGGAGGATCCGTCGTCGTCCGTTGCCTTGGCTGGACGGGCGGGGGCGACCTTGGGAACTTTGGGGCGGCGGGTAGCCATGACACTCCTGAAACGCAGCCTGCCGGGGCCGCCACTATCTGTGCTGGACGTTCACTGCTGAACAAATGCTGCTGGAAACAACAGCGGTGGCTATGGTCTTTCAACCATAGCCACCGCGGATGGGTTTGGGCGGTTACTAGCCCTTGAAACGCGGGAAGGCGCTGCGGCCGGCGTAGCGTGCGGCGTCGTCCAGTTCTTCTTCGATGCGCAGCAGCTGGTTGTACTTGGCTACGCGCTCGGAGCGGGCCGGTGCACCGGTCTTGATCTGGCCGGCGTTGGTGGCCACGGCGATGTCGGCGATGGTGGTGTCCTCGGTTTCGCCGGAGCGGTGCGAGGTGATGGTGGTGTAGCCGGCACGCTGGGCCAGGCTGACGGCGTCCAGGGTCTCAGTCAGCGAACCGATCTGGTTGACCTTGACCAGCAGGGAGTTGGCGGTCCTGGTGTCGATGCCACGCTGCAGGATGGAGGGGTTGGTGACGAAGAGGTCGTCACCCACCAGCTGGACCTTGTCGCCGATGGCGTCGGTGAGGGTCTTCCAGCCGTCCCAGTCGTTCTCGTCCAGCGGGTCCTCGATGGAGACCAGCGGGTAGTCGGCAACGAGTTCGCCGTAGTAGGCGCTCATGTCGCTGGCGGACAGGGACTTGCCTTCGAACTGGTAGGCGCCGTCCTTGTAGAACTCGGAGGAGGCAACGTCCAGGGCCAGGGCGATGTCCTTGCCCGGGGTGTAGCCGGCGTTCTTGATGGCTTCGGTGATGAGGTCCAGGGCTGCGCGGTTGGACGGCAGGTTGGGCGCGAAGCCGCCTTCGTCGCCGAGGCCAGTGGAGAGGCCCTTCTGCTGCAGCACGGACTTGAGGTTGTGGTAGACCTCAACGCCCCAGCGCAGGCCTTCGGAGAAGGTCTCTGCGCCGATGGGGGCGATCATGAATTCCTGGATGTCGACGTCGGAGTCGGCGTGGGAGCCACCGTTGAGGATGTTCATCAGCGGCACGGGCAGGACGTGGGCGTTCGGGCCGCCCAGGTACTTGTAGAGCGGCAGGTCGGCGGAGGCTGCGGCTGCGTTGGCGACGGCCAGGGAGACGCCCAGGATGGCGTTGGCGCCCAGCTTGCCCTTGTTGGGGGTGCCGTCCAGGTCCAGCATGGCCTGGTCGATGCTGCGCTGGTCGGTGGCGTCGAACCCGGTCAGGGCGGGGGCGATCTGGTCGATCACGGCGTCGACGGCCTTCTGCACGCCCTTGCCCAGGTAGCGGCCCTTGTCGCCGTCACGCAGTTCAACGGCCTCGTGCTCACCGGTGGAGGCGCCGGAGGGAACCGCGGCGCGGCCAATCTGGCCGTCCGACAGCAGGACTTCAACTTCAACGGTGGGGTTGCCGCGGGAATCGAGGATCTCGCGGGCGTGGATGGCATCGATAAGCGCCATGAATTTGCTCCTTATGGGCGATTAACGGGGGGGATCAGGCAGAAAACTCGACGTACTCGTCACGGTCCAGCCTAGTCGAGAGTGCTCCGGGTTACTCAAACCGGTCAAGGCCCGGACGTCATGATGGCGCTTGGTCGCTTTGGTCACTCTGGTCACGCTGGTAGCGGCGGACGGCGGCATGCAGGGCGCGCTCTGCGTCCATGCCGTTGTCCCGCGCAGAACGGACGACGGCGAGCAGCAGGTTCCCGAGCTCCTCCTCGCTGTCGGGGACGGGAGAGCCCGCGGGGAGCCCAAGGCCCGCACGTGCTGCACGGGCCAGGGACTTCTGTGCCCTGGCCAGCGCCGGGAGGGCCTGCGGTATGCCGTCGAAGGGGTCCTGCCGTTCCGGCTTTTCGGCCCGCTTGACGGCATCCCACTTCTGCTCGATCTCCGCCACGGTGGCCGGGAAGCTGTCCTGCAGGGAGCCGTCAGGCCGGAAGACGTGGGGATTCCGGCGGATCATTTTGGCACCCAGCCCGCGCGCCACGTCGTCGAACGTGAAGGCGCCGCGCTCCTCAGCCAGGCGGGCATGCAGTACCACTTGGAGCAGCACGTCACCGAGCTCGCCCTGCAGCTCGGCGTCGGGGTGGCCTTCCTCGATGGTCTCGGCCACTTCGTAGGCCTCTTCCAGGAGGTATTCCACCAGCGACGCGTGCGTCAGGGCGCCCATCCAGGGGCAGTGCACGCGCAGCTGGGCGATCAGGCCCAGCAGTTCCGCTGTTGCAGAACTGCCGGGCCGGGATTCCGGATCAGCCAAGGTTGGCGTAGGCGTCGTTGATGTACTCCACCAGCGCTTCCTTTTCCTCCAGGGGCAGGAAGGATGCCTCGGCGGCGTTGAGGGTCAGCTCCAGCAGGTCATCGAGGTCATAGTCGAAGGTTTCCACCAGCAGGTTGAACTCGTCGGTGAGGGTAACGCCGCTCATCAGGCGGTTATCGGTGTTGATGGTGACGTTGAAGCCCAGCTGGTAGAGCATGTCCAGGGGGTGGCTTTCGATGCCTTCGCCGAACTCCGCGATGGCGCCGGTCTGCAGGTTGGAGGAAGGGCAGATTTCCAGGGCGATGCCGCGGTCGCGGACCCAGCTGGAGAGGTCGCCCAGGGTGACCAGGCCAACGGTGTCCCCGGCTTCCTCGTCGTCGTCGAATTCCACCATGATGTCCTCGGCGATGCGGACGCCGTGTCCCAGCCGGAGGGCGCGGCCGTCCACCAGCGCGGACTGGATGCTCTCCAGCCCGGCAGCCTCGCCTGCGTGCACGGTGGCGGGGAAATTGTGCTGGGCGAGATACGTGAAGGCATCCCTGAAGCGGCTGGGCAGGAATCCGTCCTCGGCACCGGCAATGTCGAAGCCCACTGCACCCTGGTTGCGGTGTCGGACGGCGAGTTCGGCGATCTCCTGGCCGCGGTCGGCGTGGCGCATGGCGGTGATCAGCTGGCCCACCTGGATCTCGCGTCCGGTCTCGGAGACGGCCTCGACGCCGGCTTCCAGTCCGTCCTGGACTGCCTCCACGGCTTCGTCAAGGCTGAGTCCCTTCTGGAGGTGCTGTTCCGGCGCCCAGCGCACTTCGCCGTACACCACGCCGTCGTCCGCGAGGTCCTCGACGAACTCCTTGGCCACGCGGAACAGGCCGTCGTAGGTCTGCATGACGGCGACCGTGTGGTCGAATGTTTCCAGGTAGCGGACCAGGGATCCGGAGTCGGCTGATTCGCGGAACCACTGTCCCAGGGCCACGGGGTCCGTTGAGGGAAGCGTGTGGCCAACGGCCTCCGCCAGTTCGATGATGGTGGCCGGACGGAGTCCTCCGTCCAGGTGGTCGTGGAGGGAAACCTTGGGCAGGCTCTTCAGGTCAAAATCGATGGCAGGGGCAGCGTCAACAATGGGCTCAGTCACGTTCCCACCTTAGGGTGGGCCGCAGTTCAAAGCCAGCCGCTACTTGGCCGCGGGTCCGGCCTCTGCCGAGGGCACCACAAGGGCCTGCATGCCGGGCCGGTCTTCCTGCCCGGAACCGGAGGACCCTTCGGCCCACTCGTCCGCCTCGGGGGCGTCATGCCGGCCCAGCCGTTTGTGCCACCAGCGGAGCAGGTGGTCGATGAGCACACCCAGGACAATGGCGAAGACGACGGCGATGCCGGCGCTCAGCAGCGGGTTGTGGTGCAGCCACGGGAACGAGCTGGCCAGCAGGCCGATGCCAAGGGAGTAGCCCACCCAGGTCACACAGGCAAAGGCGTCGAAGACGAAGAACCTGCGGTGCGAGAAGCCGGTGCTTCCGGCCACGTAGTTGACCGCCACCCGGCCCCACGGGATGTAGCGGGCGGTGAAGATCAGTACCGCGCCGCGTTTCTCAAGTTCATAGCGGGCCCAGGCGAAGACTTTCCGGACCTTGGGCCGGCGCATCCATCCCCACCGCTCCAGGCCGATTTTGCGGCCGAGCATGTAGGCCATGTTGTCACCGGCAATGGCGCCGACCAGTGCAGTGAGCCCCAGGAGCCAGAGATTGGGTTCGCCGCTGTGCCGCGAGAAGGCTGCGAGCGCCACGATGAGGGTCTCGCTGGGGACCACCATGGCGAAGCCGTCCACGAAGAAGAACGCCAGCAGAACCGGGTAAATCCACCACTGGCCCGCTGCATGGAGCACGGCCTCATTAATAAACTCCACGCGGTGTTGCTCCTGTATAAAAATGACACAGCCAAAGTGCCGCAGCCAAAGCGGAAATCGTTCCTAAGTGTCCCACGCTCCGGGCCCTGTCCGCTACGCCCCAATGCCCGGAATTACCCCTTAAACGCGCTGGTCAGGCGCCGGGTTCCCGGATCCGTTCCACCACGTTGGGTTTGCCCCGGAATTTGTTGATGACCAGGTCCACCACGATGCCCAGCGCTACCGCGCAGACAATGGCAATCGCTGCGCCCAGGACGTGGTTGTTCTCGAACCACTGGCCGAAAAACAGCCCGATCGCCACCGAGTAGCCGGCCCACAGGCTGGCCGAAAGGATGGTCAGGCCCACGAACCGCAGGTGCGGGTAGTGCGTGACCCCGGCGGTCAGGTTCACCGCCACCCGGCCGATCGGGACGAAGCGGGCCACCAGGATCAGCGATGCCGGCCGCTTGTGCAGCTCCCGGCCCGCCCAGCGGAACGCACTTTGCATGCGCGGCCCGCGCATCCACGCCCAGCGCCTGGTGCCCACCCGGCGGCCCAGCAGGTACGCGATGTTGTCCCCGAGGAATGCACCCGCCGCCGCGACAAGGACCAGGAGCAGCGGGTTGGGAACATCCGCGGTGGAGGCCACGGCGGCGAGGCCCACCACCACGGACTCACTGGGAACGGGCGGGAAGAAGCCGTCAATGATGCAGCACGCCAGCACCAGGACCAGCACCCACGGCTGGCCGGCTGCGGCGAGGATGAAGTCATTGATGGCCTGCATGGGTCCCTATGCTATGCGGTCGATGATGAGCTGCTGGGCTGGCCGCGAACCTTCCGGAGCGATGACCACTGCGTGTTCCAGGGCTTCCCGGGCACGGGCGAACCGCTCCGGAGTGTCGGTGAGCAGCGTCATCAGGGGCTCCCCTGCCCGCACGGTGGCGCCGGGCTTGGCGTGCATGCGCACCCCGGCCCCCGCCTGTACGGCGTCCTCCTTGCGGGCGCGGCCGGCACCCAGCCGCCATGCAGCCACACCGACAGCGAGCGCGTCCAGTTCCACCAGCACCCCGTCGGCAGGGGCATAGACGACGTCGGATTCCCGGGCCTCCGGGAGCGCCGCGCGGGGGTCGCCGCCCTGGGCGGTGATCATCCGGTTCCAGACGTCCATGGCCCGGCCGTCCTTGAGGGCGGCGGCGGGGTCGGCGTCGTGGACCCCTGCACAGGCGAGCATCTCCTCGGCGAGCCGGACGGTCAGTTCCACCACGTCCTCCGGGCCGCCGCCCGCCAGCACCTCCACCGATTCCTCGACTTCGATGGCATTGCCGGCGGTGAGGCCCAGGGGGGTGTTCATGTTGGTCAGCAACGCAACGGTGTTGACCCCCGCGTCCTTGCCGAGCGCCACCATGGTCTCCGCCAGTTCGCGGGCTTTGGCTTCATCCTTCATGAAGGCTCCGCTGCCCACCTTGACGTCCAGGACCAGGGAGCCGGTGCCCTCGGCGATCTTCTTGCTCATGATGGAGGAGGCGATCAGCGGGATGGCCTCAACCGTTCCCGTGACGTCGCGCAGCGCATAGAGCTTCTTGTCGGCCGGGGCCAGGCCGGCACCGGCGGCGCAGATGACCGCCCCGACGTCCTGGAGCTGGGCCAGGATTTCGTCGTTTGCCAGGTTGGCCCGCCATCCCGGAATGGACTCCAGCTTGTCCAGGGTGCCCCCGGTGTGCCCCAGCCCGCGGCCGGACAGCTGCGGGACGGCCACGCCGAACACCGCCACCAGCGGGGCCAGCGGCAGGGTGATCTTGTCCCCCACGCCACCGGTGGAATGTTTGTCGGAGGTGTATTTCAGGCCGCCGTCTGGTCGACGGAGGCTGGAGAAATCCATCCGCTCCCCCGAGGCGATCATGGCGGCGGTCCACCGGGCGATTTCGGCGCGGTCCATGCCGTTGAGTAGGATGGCCATGTTCAGGGCAGCCATCTGTTCGTCCGCGATGGCCCCACGCGTGTACGCGTCGATGGTCCAGTCGATCTGTTCGGGGCTCAGCGTCCCCTTGTCACGCTTGGTGCGGATGATGTCTACGGCGTCGAACGCCTCTGCTTTGCTGTCGGTCACCGGGTCTCCTCCAGGTGTTCGGGACCAAAGGCGTCAGGCAGCACCTGGTCCATAGTCTTGATGCCGCGGTTGGTCATGAGCTGCATGCCGGGGGCGCTGAATTCGTACAGCAGCTGCCGGCAGCGGCCGCAGGGCATGAGGACGGTGCCCTCACCGTCCACGCAGTAGAACGCCCGCAGCAGTCCCCCGCCGGTCATCTGCAGTTCCCCCACCAGGACGCACTCCGCGCAGAGGGTCAGTCCGTAACTGGCATTTTCCACGTTGCAGCCGCTGACGATCCGGCCGTCCACCGTCAGGGCAGCGGCTCCCACCGGAAACTTTGAATACGGGGCGTACGCATTCTTCATGGCGGCTGCGGCGGCAGCTTCCAGGGCTGCCCAGTCCACCTGTTGTGTGTTGTCCACGGCGGTCATCCCTTGACGTACGGTATGCCGTCGGCCGCGGGCGGCCTGGACCGTCCTACCAGGCCCGCCACCGCGACGACGGTCAGGGCGTAGGGGAGCATCGCCATGAACTGGCTGGGGACGGGAGAACCGATGATGGTGATGATGCTTTGCAGGTTGTCGGCGAAGCCAAACAGCAACGCCGCCAGGAACGCGCCGATCGGATTCCACCGCCCGAAGATCATGGCTGCCAGGGCAATGTAGCCGCGGCCGCCGGACATGTCCTTGCTGAACGCATCCACCGACACCAGGGTGAAGAAGGAGCCGCCGATTCCTGCGATGGCCCCGCCCATGAGGACGTTGATGAAGCGGGTCCGGTTGACGTTGATGCCCACCGTGTCGGCCGCCTGGGGGTGTTCGCCGACGGCGCGCACGCGCAGGCCCCACTTGGTGTGGAAAAGGCCCACGTAGACCACGATCACGGCGACGTACATGAGGTAGCCCACCAGGGACTGGCGGAACAGAATGGGGCCGATGATCGGGATGTCGGCGAGGAACGGAATATCCACGGCCTGCAGCCGGCCGGGCTTGTTGAGGTGTTCGGGGTCCGCCGTGAGCAGGGTGGAGAAGAGGAAGCTGGTGAGGCCGCTGATCAGGACATTGAGGACCACGCCGACGATGATCTGGTTGACGAGGTACTTGATGCTCACGATGGCCAGGACCAGGGACACGAGCGCACCGGCGACTGCGGCCGAGATGAGCCCAACGTAGACGTTGCCGGTCACGGTGGCAACGACGGCGGCGGAGAACGCCCCGAGCAGCAGTTGGCCTTCGATGGCGATATTAACCACGCCGGCCCGTTCGCACAGCACACCGGAGAGTGAGCCAAACACCAGCGGTACGGCCAGGGTCACGGCACCGGCCATGAGGCCGCCGAGGGAGATGGAGGGTTCGGGGTCACGGCCGCCGGCGACGATCCAGATCATGAAGCCGACGAGGAAGACCACTGCGAAAATGCCGCCCAGCCATCCGGGAGTGCGCCGCCGCTGCACGGTCAGGAAACAGGCGGACCCTGCCAGTGCGAGCAGCACGACGGAGCAGATCCAGCCCAGCGCCATCGAAGGCACGGTAATCTTTTCAACCCGGGCGACGCCGAGGGCGGCCAGGCCCAGGACGGCGACGGCAGCGATGGTGGTGGCGGGTATCCAGCGGTCTACTCCCCCGCCCTCCCGCCGCTGGCTGACCCAGCGGTAACCGACGTAGGCCGCGGCGGCCAGCGCCACGGCCAGGGTGACCCACGCCGCCGTAGAGGAGGCGTTCGGATCGCGGGCCTCGGCAATCCGGAAGCCGGCAGATTTTGGGTTGGCCAGGAAACCGAACAGCACGGTTCCCAGGATGGCGAGCAGGCCAAGGCCAACGCCGGCTTTCCAGCTCACCAGTTCGGTTGTGCCTGTCCGGCCTCCGGCGCGGGTGGCTCCGCTGGTGCTGCTGGTTCCCTTACCGGTGCCCGGCTGTTTGCCGGTGGGAGATTGTGTGGTGGCGCTCATGCTGCCGCTCCGCTCTTGACGCCGCCGGCACGCGAACCTGCGGTCCCACTCGTAGTGGTCTTTTTCTTACGGGGGTTGAGTCCGAATATCGCACGGACCAGCGGCGGTGCTGCGATGAACAGCACAATCAGGGACTGGATGACGAGCACAATGTCGATCGGCGTCTGCGTCTGGGCCTGCATTGCCACGCCGCCGGCGCGGAAGGCGCCGAACAGCAGGCCGGCGAAGAAGGTTCCCCACGGCGTCGAGCGTCCCAGCAGCGCCACCGTGATGGCATCAAAACCGATGGAGGCAGCGACACCGCCGGAGAGGTACTTTTCCGTCCCGGACACCTGGGCCACGCCGGCCAAGCCGGCCAGAGCACCGGCGATCGCCATCACCAGGATGGTGCTGCGGGCCACGTTGATGCCAGCGGTGCGGGCCGCGCTGGGGTTCGCACCGACGGCGCGGAACTCAAAACCGATCGTTGAGCGGTTCAGCAGCCACCACACGAAGGCGGTGGCCGCTATCGCGGCCAGGAAGCCGGCGTGCAGGCGGAATTGCGGTCCGAGCAGTTCGGGGAACAACGCGGTGGAATCAAGGAAAGGCGAGATCGGGTTCGTGGAACCCTTGCGCTGGAAAGCCGGGGTGGTGAGTAGGAACAGCAGCAGGAAGTTGGCGATGTAATTGAGCATGATGGTCACGATCACCTCGTGCGCCCCGGTCCGTGCCTTCAGCAGGCCCACGACGCTGCCCCAGACCGCGCCGCCGACGAGGCCGGCCAGGATAACGACCAGCAGGTGCAGGCCGATGGGCAGGTGCCAAGCAAACCCTACGTAGGCGCCGAAGAGCGCGCCGAAGATGATCTGGCCTTGGGCGCCGATGTTGAACAGGCCGGCGCGGAACGCCAGCGCGACGCCGAGCCCCGCGCAGATCAGCGGGGTTGCGACGGTGAGGGTCTCGGTGATCGGGTACAGCTGGGCTGCCAGGTCGGCGCCGGCCCAGTTGAAGATGGACCCCTGTACCAGGGCAGTGTAGGGACGGATGACCTCGGTCAGGAGGTCCCCGGGCTGGGCGAAGAAGTAACCGGCCGTGACGGCGACCTTGGGGTTGGTCACTGCCATCAGGATGCCGCCGAGCACGATCGCCAGCAGCACGGAGAGGAAGGAGACCATGGCGTTGCCGGTGAAGATCTGGTGCAGGACGGAACCGCTTCCATCCCGGTCATGGTCCCGGCCGCGCCGCTGGGTGGCTGCCGGAACGGCAGACGGCGGCATCTGGCCACCGGCGGTGTCAAGGACGACGTCGGAGGCCACAGCCTCGGAGGTGGTGCCGCCGGGCACCGGGGTGTCGACGGGCTCCGGGGCGCCGTTGCGGCCGGTCCGCGGTTCCGGGGTTGTCTTTTCAGACATGGGATTCTCCTTCGTGGCCGGCAGGCTCCGATACCGCCGCCGTGGTGGTGGCGCCGGAAACAGGGGCGGCGGCGCTGGCTTCGGCTTCGGTGGCCGGGACACCGGCCATCATCAGGCCCAGAACGTCGCGGGACGTGGTGGCGGGTACGATTCCCACCAGCCGGCCGCGGTAGAGCACGGCGATCCGGTCGGCCAGCTGAAGTACTTCGTCCAGTTCTGTGGACACGATCATGACCGGCGTCCCGTGGTCGCGTTCGGCGATGACCCGCTTGTGCACAAACTCAATCGAGCCGACGTCGAGACCACGTGTGGGCTGCGAGGCGATGAACAGCCGCAGCGGACGGGAGAGCTCACGGGCCAGGACCACCTTCTGCTGGTTGCCGCCGGAAAGGGTGCCCACCGCCGCGGACACGGAGGGCGTGCGAACGTCGAATTCCTCGACCTTCCTGGCGGCGTTCTCCGCGATCACGCCCGGCTTCATCCCCACGCCGCGTGCGAAGGGCGCTTTGTCGTAGAGGTCCAGGATCATGTTTTCGGAGATGGTGAACGTGCCCACCAGACCGTCAATGGTGCGGTCCTCGGGGACGAAGCCCACACCGGCACCTAGGACGTGCTTGACGCTCCTGCCCAGCAGTTCCTCGCCGTCGAGCGTGATGGACCCGGCTACGTGCGGCTGCACGCCAAGGATCGCCTCGGTCAGTTCAGTCTGGCCGTTGCCTTGCACTCCTGCGATGGCCAGCACTTCGCCCTTGGCGATGTCGAAGGACAGGTCATTGACCACGTGCTGGCCGTTGTGGTCCGTCACTGTCAGGTTGCGGACCTTGAAGGTCACGTCACCGGGCTTGGCGGGCGCCTTGTCGAGGGTCAGGCTCACCGTGCGGCCAACCATGGCGGACGCCAGTTCAGTGGGGGAAGCCGTGGGATCCGCCTGCCCCACCACCTTGCCGCGGCGGATGACCGTGATGGTGTCTGAGATGGCTTTGACTTCACGCAGTTTGTGGGAGATGAAGACGATTGACTTACCGTCGCGCTTCAGCTGCCGGATGATGTCCAGGAGCTCATCGGTTTCCTGCGGCGTCAGCACGGCGGTGGGTTCATCGAGAATGAGTACCTCGGCATCACGCACCAGCGCCTTGATGATCTCGACCCGCTGCTGGACGCCGACGGGCAGGTCCTCCACCATGGCGTCGGGGTCGACGTCGAACCCGTACTGGTCCGAGATGCGGCGGATCTTTTCGCGCGTGGCTTCCAGGTTGAGCAGGCCGGCGGCTTTGGTGGCCTCATTGCCCAGCGCCACATTCTCGGCCACGGTGAAGACCGGGATGAGCATGAAGTGCTGGTGGACCATCCCGATGCCGGCCGCCATGGCCTCGCCGGGGTCTTTGAAGACGACGGGCTTGCCATCGACCAGGATTTCACCTTCGGTCGGATCGTACAGGCCGTAGAGCACGTTCATCAGGGTGGATTTCCCTGCGCCGTTCTCGCCCAGGAGGCAGTGCACCTGCCCGGGTTCAACGACCAAATCAATGTGGTCATTGGCTACCAGGGACCCGAATCTCTTCGTGATCCCTTTCAGTTCGAGTTTCAAGACCCCAACCAATCTGTGTGTGTATGGATCTGCTCCGGCGCGCTGTCGGCGGCGAGGCAGCGGGTAGTCCCAGCCTAGTGTCACGGATGGTTCCTGGGCAGGGCAGGAAGGCGGCAATGGGCACCGCCTGCATGGTGCCGGCGACCGTCTGTTGCCAGCAAAACAGAACGCGCTGCCCTTCGGCCGGGGTAACGGCGGAAGGGCAGCGCGCCCCGCGGTTCGGTGCTTACTTGGTGGGGCTGGACTTCGACTCGACCTTGACGGTGCCGGAGATGATGTCCTTCTTGAGCTGGTCCAGGTCGCTCTTCAGGTCTGCCGGCACGGCGGAATCCAGATCGTGGAACGGCGCCAGGGCCACGCCGCCGTTTGCCAGGGTTCCGATGTAGGGCGACGCGTCGAATTTGCCGTCCTTGTCGTCCTTGATGACCGTCTCCACAGCGGTGGACATGGTCTTCTGGACGGAGGAGAGGATCACGGACTTGTAATCCGGGGCAGTCAGGTAGCCATCGGAGTCAACCCAGATGAGCTTGGCGTCCTTGCCTTTGGACTTGGCATCGAGGATCGCACTGCCCGCGCCGCCGCCAACGGGTCCGGCCACCGGAAGAACAATGTCTGCGCCCTGGTCAAGGAACCCCTGGGTCAGGACCTTGCCCTTGTCCACCTGCTTGAAGTCACCAACGAAGGTGCCGTCCTGCTTGTCCTTGTCCCAGCCGATGAGCTGGACGCTCTTGCCCTTCTTCTCGTTGTAGTACTTCACGCCATCGGCAAAGCCGTCCATGAAGATGGTGACGGTGGGAATGTTGATGCCGCCGAAGGTTGCGACCTTCCCCGTCTTTGAGGTGCCTGCTGCCAGGTAGCCGGCCAGGAACGCGGCCTGGGCAGTGTCATAGACGATCGGCTTGACGTTCTTGGGGAACGTGGGGTCGTTGTAGTCAATGATGGCGAAGTGGCTGTTCGGGTTGGCCGTCGCGATGGACTTGGTGGCGTCGCCGAGCAGGAAGCCGACAGTAACGGTCAGCTTGCAGCCCTGCTGGACCATGGAGCGGAGGTTGGGATCGTAGTCCGTGTCAGCCTTGGACTGGACGTGCTTTTCCTTGATGCCGAGGTCCTTCACGGCGCTCTGCAGGCCCTCGTAGCCGGACTGGTTGAACGACTTGTCGTCGAATCCTCCGGAGTCGGACACCATGCATGCGGTGTAGTCCGAGGCGGTCGCTGAACCGGAGGGGCCGGACGCAGACGGGGCGGCTCCGCAACCGGTGAGCAGCAAAGCGGACGCACCGAGGGTGGCCACACCGGCCATTGAACCGCGCTTGAAGCCGGCACGCAGTGATTTCTTCAATTTTCCTCCAGGGATGATGCGAGTGGCACTACGGGCGGAATTCAATGAGTGTCCGTTTCGGCGCTGAAATTCTGTTTTCACTGAAGGCACGCAGCACTGCGCCGGAGCGCACTGATGGCAATCACTTTAGTGGCCTGCGCCACGTCCCCATAGCACGGTGGGAGCTGACCCCGAATATTGTTTACAAGTTGTTACCAAGCAGTAGGGGCGCCTCCAATGGAGGCGCCCCTACTGCTTATGGTTCTTCGGTTGGATCAGTGCTTGGGCTACAGCCGGACCAGCATCTTGCCGGTGTTTGCCCCGTCCAGGAGGTCCATGAAGGCCTGCGGAGCGTTCTCCAGCCCGTCCACGATCGTCTCGTCGTAACGCACCGTCCCATCCGCCAGCCAGCCAGCCATATTCTCCGCGAACTCAGCCGCGTGCTGCCGCTGACCGCCCACCAGGAAGCCGCGCAGGGTCAGCTGCTTGCCGATTGCCTGCATGAGGTTGTGGGGGGCGGGGGTGGGTTCCGTGGAGTTGTACTGGGCGATGGCGCCGCACATCGCCACGCGGCCGCCGACGTTCAGGACCGCCAGGGCGGCCTCGAGGTGCTCGCCCCCTACGTTGTCGAAGTAGACGTCGATGCCGGCCGGGCCGGCTGCCTTCTCCAACTGCTTGAGGACGGGGCCGTCGTGGTAGTCGAAGGCAGCGTCAAAGCCGAGTTCCAGGAGCCGGGCCACCTTGGCGGGCGAGCCGGCCGAACCGATGACGCGGGAGGCGCCCATGGCCTTGGCGATCTGGCCCACCAGGGAGCCCACCGCACCTGCGGCGCCGGAGACGAACACGGCGTCCCCCGGCTTGAATTCCGCTACCTTCAACAGGCCGGTGTAGGCCGTCAGCCCGGTCATGCCCAGGGCGCCGAGGAAAGCCGACGCCGGTGCCAGGTCAGTGCGGGCAGGGGTGGCAGCATTGCCGTCCACCACCGCATACTCCCGCCAACCCAGGGAATGGACGACGACGTCGCCCTCCTTGTGTGCCGACGAACGGGACGCGATCACCTTACCCACCGCACCGCCGTCGAGCGCTTTGCCCACGGCGAAGGGGGCGGAGTAGGACTTGACGTCGTTCATGCGGCCCCGCATGTACGGGTCCACGGACATGAAGAGGTTGCGCACCAGGATCTGGCCGTCTTCAAGTGCGGGCAGCGGTGACTCTGCGAGTTCGAAGTTCTCACCGGACGGGCGCCCCACGGGGCGGGAGGCGAGCCGGATTTCACGGGTGGTGGTTGCGAGGGCTGTGCTCATGCTGCGTACTCCAGGATCTTGAGGTCGACGGCGATGTTGCCGCGCGTGGCGTTCGAATAGGGGCAGACCTGGTGTGCCTTGGCCACCAGGTCCTCTGCGGTGGCCAAGTCCAGGGCCGGAAGGGCGATTTCCAGTTCGGCGGCCAGCCCGAAGCCGGCGCCGCCGTCCAGCTGCCCGAGATGGATCTTCGCTGCCACTGCCGAATCCGTGAGGTCTGCGCCTGCCTTGCGGCCGACCAGGCGCAGGGCCGAGTGGAAGCAGGCGGCGTACCCTGCGGCAAAGAGCTGTTCGGGGTTGGTGCCCTGGCCGCTGCCACCGAGTTCGACCGGGCTGGCGAGGGCCACTGCGAGCTTGCCGTCGTTGCTGCGGGCAGCGCCGTCACGGCCTTCGCCCGAGGCCAGGGCCTCTGCGGTGTAGAGAGTCTTCACGAAAGATATCCGTCCTGTCGTTGGGATGGTGCAGTAGTCGGGGTCACAGTGATTCGTGCAGTGCCGCCGTGAGCTTGCCCAGGGTGGTCCGCAGCTGTTCAAGTTCGCCCAGGGAGAGCCCCGCGGCATCGGCCAGCCGCTGCGGAATGGCACTCGCCGGGCCGCTGAGGTTCCGTCCGGCGGGCGTCAGGTGGATCGCAACGCGGCGCTCGTCCTCGCCGGACCGCCGCCGTTCCACCAGCCCCAGCGTTTCCAGCCGTTTGAGCAGGGGCGACAGGGTGCCGGAATCGAGGCCAAGTTCCCCGCCAAGCTCCTTCACGCCCCGGGGTTCGCTTTCCCACAGGACCAGCATCACCAGGTACTGCGGGTAAGTGAGTCCCAGCTCATCCAGGACCGGCCGGTAGACGGCGGTGGCGGCCCGGGACGCCGAATAGAGCGCAAAACATACTTGCCGGTCCAGGCGGGGTGCTTCGGTCATGGAACTACCGTAGCGCACAACTAAATTGTGCACAACTTACCGCAGCGCGGACCGCCCCCGGTTGAAACGCCGTCGTGCGTTCCCGCCGCGGGATCCGCACCTGCCGGCCGGCCCTGCGGCGGGACGGGGCTAGGAAAGGGGCGCCTGCTCCAGGTCCCGGATGGTGCGCAGGGCGGCCGCGGTGAGCACCCTGATGCCCAGGCCCAGGGACCGTTCGTCCAGGATGTAGTCGCCGCGGTGCAGGTCGTAGTCCTCGCCGCCGGGCGTTTTGGTGCCCAGCCGCATCATCGCGCCCGGAAGTTCGGCCAGGAACCAGGCGAAGTCCTCGCCGCCCATGGACTGGGGTGTCAGCACCACGGCGCTTTCCCCGATCTCAGCGCGGGCAGCAGCCTCGATGATCGCCGTCTCATGCTCGGAGTTCACCACCGGCGGCACTCCCCTGGTGTGTTCAAGGTGGACGTCCACGCCGTAGGGCGCGGCCACCTGGTGCACCACCTCGTCGAGCAGTTCACCGGCGGCATGCCAGGCATCCCGGTCCAGGCAGCGCATGGTTCCCGCCATGTAGCCGCTGCCGGGGATCGCGTTGGGCGCCGAACCTGCGGTGATCTGACCCCACACCACGGAAACGCCACTGCGGACGTCCACCCTGCGGGACAGCACAGCCGGCACGTTGACCGCAATCTGCGCCAGCGCGAACACGAGGTCCTCAGTGAGGTGCGGGCGGGAGGTGTGGCCGCCACGCCCGGACAGTTCGATCCGGATGGTGTCCGAGGCCGATGTGATGGCACCGATCCTGGTGCCCACCTTGCCCACTTCGATCCGCGGGTCGCAGTGCAGGGCAAGGATCCGGGGCACGCCGTCCAGGACACCCTGCTCGATGCAGGCATGTGCGCCGCCGGGCATGGTTTCCTCGGCAGGCTGGAAGATGATGCGGACGGTGGCGCCGAGGGGTGCTTCCTGGTGCATCCGGTGCAGGACCAGGGCAATGCCCAGCATGGTGGTGGTGTGCACATCATGGCCGCAGGCGTGGGTCACGCCGTGGTTCTTCGACGCGAACGGCAGGCCCGTCTCCTCGATGATGGGCAGGGCGTCGATGTCACCGCGCAGGGCCGTGGCGATGGGGCCTTCGCCCACGTCCACCGTCAGGCCGGTGCCTTCCAGGCGGCGGGGGCTCAGGCCTGCGGCTTCGAGCCGTTCGGCGAGCTTGTCCGTGGTGCGGAACTCCTTGAACGACAGTTCCGGGTGCGCATGCAGGTCCCGGCGGAATTCGATCAGTTCCGGCAGGAGCGGTTCGAGCCAGGGAGCCACCAGGGCGGTGGGCTCGGCTTCAGTAGTGTAGTTGCGCACTGTTTCACTCTAGCGAGGGTGGCGGCATTAGCGCCCATTCACTGAGCCGCGTTACATCCCGGCCCTGCCGGCACACGGAGTGCCGGCAGGTTCCCGGTCAGAGGACGTCCGTGTCCCCGCTAGCCTTCAGGGCGTCCACGGCAGCCTTCACGCGCTGGGAATTGGCCATGGTGGTCACCAACAGGGCGTCCGGCGTATCCACGATGACAACGTCCTGGATTCCGATCAGGGCGATGACACGCTTGGTGTCGGTGACAACGACGCCGCTGGAATTCTCGGTGAACACGCGGGCGCCTTCACCGAGGACCGTTACGTCGTCCACTTCCTTGGCGCTGTTGAGGCGGCCGACCGAGGCGAAGTCGCCGACGTCGTCCCAGCGGAAGGAACCTGGCACGACGGCGACGTCCCCGGCTTCGGCGGCAGGTTCGGCCACCGCGTAATCGATGGCGATCTTGGGCAGGGTGGGCCAGATGCGGGCAGTGACCTCGTCACGCTGGGGGGTGTCCCAGGCACGCGCGATTTCCTGCAGGCCCTGGAACAGTTCGGGCTGGTTGGCCTCGAGGTGCTTGAGCATCAGCGACACGGGCGCCACGAACATGCCGGCGTTCCACACGTAGTCACCGCTGTCCACGTACTGCTGGGCCACCGTCTCGTCCGGCTTTTCGACGAATTCCACGACGTCGTGGGCGCTGGGGGCGCCTTCGATGTGGAGGGCCTTGCCGGAACGGATGTAACCGAAACCGGTGGACGGGTGGGTGGGCTTGATGCCGATGGTCACGATCTTGCCGGCAGCAGCGGTATGGATGGCTTCCCGGACGGCCTCCTGGAAGAGGTTGTCCGGGCTGATCACCTGGTCGGCGGCGAAGGAACCCATGATGGTGTCGGGATCGCGTTCGTGCAGGATTGCCGCCGCAAGGCCGATTGCCGCACCGGAGTCCTTGGGCTCGGACTCCAGGACAAGGTCGGAGTCGCGCACCTCAGGTAGCTGGCGGCACACGGCTTCACGGTGCGCCTGGCCGGTCACCACCAGCATCCGGTTGCCCGCGAGGGGGTGCAGCCGGTCGTAGGTGGCGCGCAGCAACGTGCTGCCCGATCCGGTGAGATCGTGAAGGAACTTGGGAGCTGCTGCTCGTGACAGAGGCCAGAGGCGGGTCCCCACTCCGCCTGCCGGAATCACCGCAATGAAGCGGTCAAGGGGTGAAGCCGGGCTTGTCACTTTGTCTGTACTCATCACGGCTACTTTAGCTGAAGGGCCGCGGGCGGCTCCTGTGGCGGCGCATGGGCCCGCGTTTTGGCCTCCGCCCCGGCCTTTGGGCCCGCACGGATGTGGTGTTTGTCTCATTTCCCCGGAAAATCCGCTCCAGCACTGGGCACCAACAAACGCCTAAATTGAATAAGCTGTTAGCGAAGCCTAGATTTAGGCCTGAGCTACGAGTGCTCTCGCAGCAGGCGTTCCCCCCGCATGGATCTCATGCCAGCGCCGCTGTGTTGCAGGGAGGTTTATCAGTGCCGACAAAACCAGCTGGCACCTTGTACCGCGGCCGTGAAGGCATGTGGTCCTGGGTAGGACACCGTATTACCGGTGTAGTGATCTTTTTCTTCTTGTTGGTCCACGTCCTGGACACCTCCTTGGTGCGTGTGTCACCGGAGGCCTACACCGCCGTGATCGGCGCCTACAAGAATCCGCTGATGGCGCTGGGTGAGACCGGCCTTGTGGCTGCCATCGTTTTCCACGCCTTCAATGGCCTGCGGATCATCGCGGTCGACTTCTGGAAGAAGGGCGCCAAGTACCAGCGGCAGATGCTGTGGGCAGTCCTGGCCCTCTGGGTCGTGACCATGGTCGCCTTCTCCATCCGCCACCTGTCCCTCGCCCTCGGAGGTCACTAAGCCATGACTGCAACCATCGAGAGCCCCCGCAGCGGCCGGATCGCTCCGCAGTACCGCCGCAGCGGCGGGTCCAAGGGCAACTTCGAGATGATCGCCTGGCTGTTCATGCGCCTTTCCGGCGTGGTGCTGGTGGTCCTCATCTTCGGCCACCTGTTCGTGAACCTGATGGTCGGCGACGGCATCCACGCCATTGACTTCGGCTTCGTGGCCGGCAAGTGGGCCGACCCGTTCTGGCAGTTCTGGGACCTGGCCATGCTGTGGCTGGCCATGCTGCACGGCACCAACGGCGTGCGGACCATCATCAACGACTACGCCGAGAAGACGTCCACCCGCCGCTGGCTGAAGACCGTTCTCTACGCGGCCGCTGTGGTCATCATCCTCCTGGGCACTCTGGTCATCTTCACCTTCAACCCGTGCCCCGTAGTGAACGGCGTTGCCCTTCCGGGCGGCTTCTGCCCTGCCTAGCACTGGCACGACCCTGGGCCCGCGGGCTTGTCCGCGGGCCCTGTTTTGCGGAGCAGGCAAAGCCGCCCCGTTGTTTTATAGCGAATTTTGAGAGAAAGAGCGTCTGGTATGCAGGTCCATAAGTACGACGTCGTCATCGTCGGTGCCGGTGGCGCTGGCATGCGCGCCGCGATCGAGTCCGGTCAGCGCGCGCGCACAGCAGTACTGACCAAGCTCTACCCCACCCGCTCGCACACGGGTGCGGCACAGGGTGGCATGTGTGCAGCCCTTGCCAATGTCGAGGAAGACAACTGGGAATGGCACACCTTCGACACCGTCAAGGGCGGCGACTACCTGGTTGACCAGGACGCCGCCGAGGTCATGGCCAAGGAAGCCATCGACGCCGTGCTGGACCTGGAAAAGATGGGCCTGCCCTTCAACCGCACGCCCGAGGGCCGCATCGACCAGCGCCGCTTCGGTGGCCACACCCGTGACCACGGCAAGGCTCCCGTCCGCCGTGCATGCTACGCCGCGGACCGTACCGGCCACATGATCCTGCAGACCCTGTACCAAAACTGCGTCAAGCACAACGTTGAGTTCTACAACGAGTACTACGTCCTGGACCTGCTGACGGTTGAAGAGGACGCAGTCCGCGAAGACGGCACTGCCTACAAGCAGAAGCGCGTGGCCGGCGTCGTCTCCTACGACCTCGCCTCCGGTGAACTGCACGTGTTCCAGGCCAAGTCCGTGGTGTTCGCCTCCGGTGGCGCCGGCAAGGTCTTCAAGACCACCTCCAACGCCCACACCCTGACCGGTGACGGCATGGGCATCGCCTTCCGCCGCGGCATCCCGCTGGAAGACATGGAATTCTTCCAGTTCCACCCCACCGGCCTGGCCGGCCTGGGCATCCTGCTGTCCGAGGCCGCCCGCGGTGAAGGTGCAATCCTCCGCAACTCGGAGGGTGAGCGCTTCATGGAGCGCTACGCCCCCACCATCAAGGACCTGGCGCCGCGTGACATCGTGGCCCGTTCCATGGCCAACGAGGTGCGCGAGGGCCGCGGCTGCGGCCCAAACAAGGATTACGTCCTCCTGGACCTGACCCACCTGGAGCCGGCGCACATTGACGCCAAGCTCCCGGACATCACCGAGTTCGCCCGCACCTACCTGGGCGTGGAACCGTACACCGAGCCGGTGCCGGTGTTCCCCACCGCGCACTACGCCATGGGCGGCATTCCCACGAACATCCAGACCGAGGTGCTGCAGGACAACGACACCGTAATCCCCGGCCTCTACGCCGCTGGTGAAGTTGCCTGCGTCTCCGTCCACGGCTCCAACCGCCTGGGCACCAACTCGCTGCTGGACATCAACGTCTTCGGTAAGCGCGCCGGCATCGCCGCCGCGGAGTACGCAAAGACCGCGCCTTACGTGGAACTGCCGGAGAACCCGCTGGCATACACCACCGAGCTGCTGGACATTGCCCGCAACGGCACCGGCGACGAGAAGGTGGCGCAGATCCGCAAGGAACTGCAGGACACGATGGACGCGAACATGCAGGTGTTCCGTACGGCGGACACCCTGAACCAGGTGCTGCGCGACATCGAATCCTTCGAAGAGCGCTACAAGCGCATCAACGTCCAGGACAAGGGCAAGCGCTTCAACCTGGACCTGCTCGAGGCCGTTGAACTCGGCTTCCTGCTGGAACTGGCCAAGGTCATGACCGTGGCCGCCCTGCACCGTGAGGAATCCCGCGGCGGACACTTCCGCGAGGACTTCCCCGAGCGTGACGACGAGAAATTCATGAAGCACTCCATGGCGTACAAGGATGACCATGCGCCGGCTGACGGATCGGCAGAATCAATCGCCGGCATCCGCCTGGCCACCAAGCCGGTTGTCTTTACCCGCTACGAGCCGATGGTGAGGAAGTACTAAGATGACCGCTGAAATCGCTGAGCCAGCCTCAAAGGTTGAACTTCCTGCCGGCGTTGGCGGGGGCGGGGAAATCCCCACGTTCGACGTCCACCTGCGGGTCCGCCGGTACAACCCGGAGGTCTCCGGGGAATCAACCTGGGACGATTTCCACCTGACCATGTACGGCACGGACCGTGTCCTGGACGCCCTGCACAAGGTGAAGTGGGAGATGGACGGCACCCTGTCGTTCCGCCGCTCCTGCGCCCACGGCGTGTGCGGCTCGGACGCCATGCGCATCAACGGCCGCAACCGCCTTGCCTGCAAGACCCTCCTGAAGGACCTGGACACGTCCAAGCCCATCACGGTGGAGCCCATCAAGGGCCTGCCGGTGGAAAAGGACCTGATCGTGGACATGGAGCCGTTCTTCCAGTCGTACCGCGAAGTCATGCCCTTCCTGATCAACAAGGGCCACGAGCCCACCCGGGAGCGCCTGCAGTCCGCAGAGGACCGTGAGCGCTTTGATGACACCACCAAGTGCATCCTGTGTGCTGCGTGCACGTCCTCCTGCCCCGTGTTCTGGACCGACGGGCAGTACTTCGGCCCCGCCGCCATCGTGAACGCGCACCGCTTCATCTTCGACTCCCGCGATGATGCCGGCGACATGCGCCTGGAGATCCTCAACGACAAGGAAGGCGTGTGGCGCTGCCGCACCACCTTCAACTGCTCGGAGGCATGCCCCCGCGGCATCCAGGTCACGCAGGCCATCGCGGAGGTCAAGCAGGCCATCCTGGCCCGCAGGATCTAGGCGCGTTCAACACAGAAACAACGGCCGACGGCGTCACCCACCACACGTGGTGGAGGGCGCCGTCGTTCGTTTCCGCACAGCCTTTCCGCACAGAAAGGGGACAGCATGTCCCGCTCCGAAAAAGTGTCCTTCGCCGGCTCCACCGGAGAGATGCTCTCCGGCATCATCGATGTTCCCGAGGGCCCCGTCAAAGGCTGGGGCGTCTTTTCGCACGGCTTCACGCTGGGCAAGGACAGTCCCTCCGCGGCACGGATGTGCAAGGCCCTGGCTGACAGCGGCATCGGCATGCTGCGTTTCGACAATGTGGGCCTGGGCGGCTCCGCCGGGGAATGGTCTGCCGGATCCTTCAGCCACAAGGTTGCGGACACGGTGAAGGCGGCGGAATTCATGCGCAGCGAGGGGAAGGAAATCTCGCTGCTGGTGGGCCATTCGTTCGGCGGCGCTGCGGTCCTCGCCGCTGCCCGGGAAATTCCCGAACTGGACGCCGTTGCCACCGTGGGAGCGCCCTTCTCCCCCAAACACGTGGCCCATGTGTTCGATGCCGCACTGGACCGGATCCTGAGTGAGGGCAGCGCCGAGGTGGACCTGGGCGGCAAACGCGTGGAAATCCGCCGGCATTTCGTGGAGGACCTGGAGAACGCGGACCTCACGGACTGCATCAGGCAGCTGCACAAGCCGCTGATGGTGCTCCACTCCCCTACCGACAACACCGTGGGGATTGAGAATGCCAGCACCATCTTCCAGACCGCACGGCACCCGCGGAACTTCGTCTCGCTCGAGGGAAGCGACCACCTCCTGACCGGCAAGGGGCAGGCCGCACGGGCCGCGCGGATTATCGCTGCCTGGGCTGACCAGTACCTGGACGCAACCCCCGCCTGATCCGGCCGCGCCGCCTGTGGCGGGAAGCCTACTTGCCGATGGCTGCCTTGCTCTCGCTGATCCACTGTTCGGCCGCCTTCTCCGGTGTGAGCCGCTTGAACAGGACGTCGGTGTTGATCCGGGCGGTGATCTCGGAAACCGCGGTGGAACCGGTAGGGCCGATGTAGGTGGGAGCGAAGTCCATTTTGCCGATCTGGTCGATGTACCCGGCTTCGACCTTCCCCTGCGGCGTGAGGCCGTCCTGGATAGCGGCCCGCATATCGGCGTTGCCGGGGATGCCCCTGTCGCTTTGGATGATCCTGGCGGCGGCCTGGTTGTTCACCAGGAAGTCCACCAGCTTAGCCGCAGCGTCGGTGTGCTTGCTGCGGGCGGAGATGGTGTAGAACTGCGAGGACTGGAGCCAGATTCCCGGAGTGGGTTTTTCGCCGGGAAGCTTGAGCAGCTTTAGGTCTGCGCCTGAAGCCTTGCTGAGGGCAGTCAGCGAGTTGCTCCAGGTCAGCATCATCCCGGCCTTGCCCATGCCCATGAGCGTCTGCTCGGTGCTGACGTTGAGCTTTTCCACCGTTTCGGAAGCACTGGGGGCGGCGCCGGATTCGCTGAGCTTCAGTGAGTAATCGAAGTAGTCCCGCACCGTCTCCTTGCCCAGTCCCAGTTGGCCGTCCTGGGTGTAGAGCGATTCTCCACGCTGGCGGGCGAAGGCATCCAGAGAGTCATGGGTGAGGACGGTCGCCGTTCCGTAGGTCCCCTTCGGGCTCTTGGCCGTGATGTCGCCGGCAATCCTGGCAAAGTCATCCCAGCTCCAGGTGCTGTCATCCGGCATGGGGACGCCCGCAGCCGTGAAGACTGCGGGGTTCACCACGATCGCCAGTGCGTTGGCTCCCGTGGAGACCCCGTACTGCTTTCCTTTGACCTGGCCGTTTTCCCGCGCACCCTGGTCCAGCTTGGACAAGTCGAGTGACCCCTCTACCTTCGACAGGTCCAGCAACGCCCCGCGGTTGGCATATTCCGCGGGATACGCGCCGCCCATGGTGATCACGTCCGGGGCGTCGTTGGCGGCCATCTGGGTGGCAAGCTTGTCGAAGTAACCGCCGATGTCCCCGTACTCCGGCTTGACCTTGATGGTGGGGTTGGCTGCCTCGAATTCCGCGATGGCTTTGTTGGTCAGGTCGGCGCGGCCGGCGTTGCCCCACCAGGAGAACCGGATTTCCACCGGCCCATCCTCGGCCTTGTTGGACGATGGGCTGGAACAACCCGCGGTCACGGCCAGCATGGCTGCTGCTGACAGGATGGCAATGGACTGACGAATGCGGGGCATACCGTGGCGCGTCATTGGGCAGGCTTCTTCCTGGATCAGGGGGCTGGAAAACGGTTTCGTGAAACGTATCAACACGTTTTGCAGGCCGTCAATAGGCGGCGGGTATCCTGGTCCGCACGGCGTTGCCGCCGAAAACTTTCGGGCCGTTCCGCGCCCGGGAAGGCCTTGACACCGCCCTGGAACCAGCCAATGATGGATCGCGGAAACCGCTTTCTCACCGTCCGGGAACCTTGGTCCGCAGTGGACGGGACGGCGCGTCGTGCGCCGGACATCCCGGTCACCAGCCATCCCCCAGGAGGACGTGCACTTTGCGCAGCCACGGCAGCACTGCAGGACCGGACAGAGCCGGAGGAGTCCCTTCAGACGGTCCAGCCCCCATCGACCGGGAAGCACTGGTGCGGCGCCACAATGTCCGGCAGCGGACGCTTGATCCTCGCAGTCCCCTCTCCGTGGGCAACGGCGAGTTCGCTTTCACCATGGACCTCACCGGGCTGCAGACGCTTCCGCGCGATTACCCTGTGGGGCCGCGCGAGGACGCACTCCCGCCGGGAACCCTGCTGGGGACACAGTCCGCGTGGGGCTGGCACTCCACGCCGGGCGGGGAACACTGCACCCTGGCAGGGTCCACTGTCCTCTACGATTCACCGCGCGGCCCGGTGCCGTACGTGGACATGGTGGGAGACATCGTCAATGACCGTGAAACGGGCACCTCAGCAGCAGAAACATGGCTTCGCGCCAACCCGCACCGCCTGGACCTCGGACGCATCGGCTTCCACCTGCTGCAGGGCGGCACCGGCCGGCCGCTCAGCAGCGGCGAACTCTCCGGCACCAGCCAGACCCTGGATCTGTGGACCGGCACCGTCACCAGTACGTTCACGGTTGCGGGCCATCCGGCCAAGGTCACCACAGCCTGCCATCCGGACCGCGACGAACTGGGCATCCGGGTGGAGTCGACTGCGGTCCGGGACGGGCTGGTGATCGGCATTGACTTTCCGTACGGCTCAGAGGCGTGGCACAACGCGGCCGGCTGGGAGCAGCCCGAGGCGCACACAACCCGCCTTGGCCAACCACACCCCTCAGAGCTCCACCCCGGATCCACCAGCTGGATCGTGCACCGCGAACTGGATAACGCGCGGTACCAGGTGGTGGTTTCGGGGCAGGGCCTGACCGTGGACCAAACAGGGACGCACCACGTGAGGATACATTCGTGCGTGGATGCCGATCCGGCCGTCCTGGACCTGTCCATCGCCTTCCTTAGCGCCGGAGATGGTGACTGTATTCCGCGCGGCGGCGCGGGCCTTTCCCGGGTGGCCGGAAAGGCGGAGGCAAGCACTCCGCTGCCTCCCGGCGCCGGGCATCCGTTGGGGACTCCTCCGTTGCCTGGCAGCACTGTCGCCGCCGCGTCGGCGTCGCACTGGCCACGCTTCTGGGGATCCGGCGGTGCCGTGGAACTGGCTGCCACGGCGGATCCCCGGGCCGCTGAGCTGGAACGGCGCATCGTGCTATCCCAATACCTCACGGCCGTCAACTGTTCAGGGTCCCTGCCGCCGCAGGAAACCGGGCTGGTCTGCAATTCCTGGCGCGGACGTTTCCACCTGGAGATGCACTGGTGGCACGCCGCCCACTTTGCGCACTGGAACCGGGTGGAGCTCCTCCTGCCGTCCCTGCGCTGGTACGCCACGGTGCTGGAGGGCGCACGGGAAACGGCCCGGGGACAAGGGTTCGACGGCGCCCGCTGGCCAAAGCAGACAGGTCCGGACGGAAGGGAGAGCCCCAGCCCGATCGGCACCTTCCTTATCTGGCAGCAGCCGCATCCCATCCACTTGGCGGAACTGGTGTACCGGAGCCGTCCGTGCCGGGAGGTGCTGGAGGAATTTGCGGACATCGTCTTCGAATCCGCCCACTTCATGGCCGGCTTCGCCCACCCCACACCGCGCGGATTTGAGCTGGGCCCGCCCCTCATTCCCGCGCAGGAATGCTACGGTTCCCTCCGCGGGACGGTCACCAACCCCACCTTTGAACTCGCGTACTGGCAGTGGGGCCTGCGCACCGCCGCCGCCTGGCGGGAGCGGCTGGGGCTGGAACCCTTGCAGTCCTGGCTCACGGTGGCGGACGGCCTGGTGCCTCCGCGCGTGCTCAATGGCGTCTACGCAGCCATGGACGTGGAACCCTTCACCATCAGGACAGACCACCCCTCAATGCTTTGTGCGCTCGGCGTCCTGCCGCTGACGGACCTGATCGACGAAGGCATCATGAACGCCACGCTTGAGGATGTCCTGGCGGACTGGGACTGGGACAGCACGTGGGGCTGGGACTATCCGGTCATGGCCATGACCGCTGCGCGCCTGGGCCGCCCCGAGGCCGCAGTCAACGCGCTCCTGCGGGAGGCCGGAAAGAATACGGTGCTGTCCAACGGGCACAACCGCCAGACGGACTCGCTGCCCCTGTACCTGCCGGGCAATGGCGGCCTGCTTGCCGCCGTCGCCCTGATGGCAGCCGGCTGGGATAACGGCCCGGACCGGCACGCCCCCGGCTTTCCAGCGGGCTGGACGGTGGCGTGGGAGGGGCTGGTGCCGGCGCCGTAAAACAGCCGGCCACGGCCCGATATCCCTGCAGGCCTCACCCGGCACGGCAGGTCAGGTCTGGGGCGTGGCCCGCCGCGCGCCGAGGATGGTTTTCCGCGGAGCGCCGCCGGACTCCAGGTCAGCCTCACGGATCGCCGACCACCCGGCTGAGACAAGGTAGACCTGGCTGACCAGGTTGAACCAGATCAGCAGTCCGATGATGATGGCGAATGAGGCCAGGATTGGGTTCCGGCTGGCACCTGCCAGCAGCTCAGTGCTGAAGATCTGCAGAACGGTAGTGCCTACGGCGGCCAGAATGGTGCCTTCGAGCAGCGCCTGCCGGGACAGTTTCAGTCCGGCGGCGAGCCGGAACATGATCAGCGCGGTGACCCAGTTCAGGACCAGCGGCACCACGATCTTGACGGACGTGGTGAGGGGACCAGCCACGGCGTCGCTGAGATGCAGGAAACCCACCACCCAACCCGCCGCCGTGCCGAAGACAAGGGAGGCGCCCGCGCTGATCACCAGGGCCAGCCCCAGCAGCAGCAGGGTACCGGCGTCGCGCAGCCGCACCAGGATGGGGTTGACCACAAGCGGAGGAAGTTGCAGCACGCCGCGCAGCCCGTCCCTCATCCCGTTGATCCAGCCCAGCGAGGTGATGATGGTGACCACAGCGGCAATAACCGCCGTCCAGCCGAGGCCGCCCGGGTTCAGGAGGTCCTTCGGGTCCACCAGTCCGTCCCCGTTGCCGACTTTCAGGAGACCGGGGGCGCTGTGCGCCACCGTGGCAACAATGGTGTCGAGGAGGGCCGGCTGTCCGCTGAGGACAAGCCCGGCTATCGAAAACCCGGTGGTGAGGAGGCCGGTGATGGAGAAGAACATCCGGAAGCCAATGCCGGCGCTCAGCAGGGGCCCGTGCTGGAGGTTGTAGTGCTGGAAGGCCCGCATGGGGCGCAAAGTGTTGAGTTTGGCCAGCAGCCACTGGATCAGTGCCATCAGGCCCGGCACCACGCCGCCGCCCGCTCTCCTGGCTTTTCCCCATTCCATCCGCTTTTGGATGACGGCCAGCTTCAGCTGGGCATGCTGCGTGGGCAGCGGCGACCGGTCAGCCGCCTTCGGTTGTGGTGTCCGCGGCAGCGTCCGTGAAGCTGGTGCCGGCGTGGTTGTCAGTTTCGGTCCCAAAGTCCAGCTCTTCCCGTAGCTGCCAGATGCCGTCGGCATCATGCTCATAGAGTCCCATGCTAACCACGGGGAAGGTGGCCCTGTAGTTCTTTAACACCGTTTCGGCTTCATCCAGGCTTTCAGGGGCGACATCATGGGCGATGGTGACGTGGGGATGGTAGGCAAAGGGCAGTTCCCGGTGAAGGGGACCCTGCTGCAGCTTGCGGTGCAGGTCCACGCACTCCTCGAAGCCGTCCTCCACGTTGATGAACACCACCGGCGAAACCGGCCGGAAAGTTCCGGTTCCGGCGATGGTCACCATGAAGGGGCTCTGGCAGCGGGCCACCTCGCGGACGTGCCGGCGGGTGGCCTCCCAGTCCTGGGTGGGAGTGGTGGTGACCAGCGTGATGTGCGCGGGCACCACCCCGGCCAGGGGATCGCCAAAGGACGCGCGCCAGCGCTGCAGTTCGTCAGCTATCTCGGCGGGAAAGCCCAGGATGACGCCCACACTGATTTCGTCGCTGCGGGGCATCTCACGGTCCGTTGCCGCGTTGTGGCCGGACTGGTCTTCGAAGCGGTCAGCCAGGTTCCGCTCCGCCTGGCCGGCGGAGAAGGCACCTCCCCTGGCGGTGACGTTTCTCGAAGACATAGCGCTAGCGGACTCCTGCGAGGCTGAGGGACGGCAGGAAGCCCATGCGCTGGTATACCTGGCCCAGCGTGACGGAGGCAATTTCCCGGGCCCGTTCCGCACCGAGGGCCAGCAGCCGGTCAAGCTCGGCGGGATCAGCCATCAGCTCGTTGGTCCGGTTGCGGAGCGGGGTGATGAAGTCCACCACCACCTCCGCGAGGTCCACCTTGAGGTGGCCGTACATCTTCCCCTGGTACTCGGCTTCGAGCTCCGCCACCGACTTCCCGGTCAGGGAAGAGTAGATGGTCAGCAGGTTGGAGACCCCGGGCTTCTCCTCGGCGTCGAAGCGGATGTCCGTGCCCGCGTCCGTCACTGCCGATTTGATGCGCTTGGCGGCGATCTTGGGATCCTCCAGCAGCTGGATGGCACCGTTGGGGGACTCCCCCGTCTTGGACATCTTGGCGCTGGGGTTCTGGAGGTCGTAGATCTTGGCGCTTTCCTTGACGATCGTCGCCTCGGGAACCGTGAAGGTGTGGCCAAACCGGGTGTTGAAACGCTGCGCGAGGTTCCGGGTCAGTTCCAGGTGCTGCCGCTGGTCCTCGCCGACCGGCACCAGATCGCTCTGGTACAGGAGGATATCCGCGGCCATCAGCGTGGGGTAGGCGAAAAGGCCCAGCGTTGCGGCGTCAGCGCCCGACTTCTGGGTCTTGTCCTTGAACTGGGTCATCCGGGACGCCTCACCGAAGCCGGTGATGCAGTTCAGCGCCCAGGCAAGCTGTGCGTGCTCCGGGACATGGGACTGGACAAAGAAGATGCTCTTGTCCGGGTCGATGCCGGCGGCGATGTACTGCGCCGCCACAATGCGGGTGCGCTTGGCCAGTTCGGCGGGATCGAAATCCACCGTGATGGCATGCAGGTCCGGGATGAAGAAGACGGCGTCGTATTCCGCCTGCATGTCCACCCAGTTGCGCACGGCGCCGATGTAGTTGCCCAGGTGCAGGGAATCCGCGGTGGGCTTGGCGCCGGAAAGGATGCGCTTCTTGGCAGTGGAGGGAGTCTGGGTGGTCATGGAAAACTTTCGGGCTTAGAGCTGGTAGTCCACTACCAGCGGGGCGTGATCGGAGAAGCGGGTATCCCAGGTGGCTGCACGGTCGACAACGGCGGAAATGGCGGATGCTGCCAGTCCGGGGGTGGCCATGTGGTAGTCGATGCGCCACCCGGTGTCGTTGTCGAACGCCTTGCCGCGCCAGGACCACCATGTGTATGGCCCGTCGACGTCGCCGGCAAGGTTCCGGTGGACGTCATGCCAGCCGATTTCCTCACCAAAGAACCGGTCGAAGTACGCGCGTTCCTCCGGCAGGTGGCCGGCCTTCTTGAGGTTGCCCTTGGAGTTCCTGATGTCCCGGGGCGTGTGGGCGACGTTGAGGTCCCCCACCACCAGCGCATGGTCGCTGTGCTTGGTCAGCTCCGGAAGCCGGGTGCTCATGACGTCAAGGAAGCGGTACTTGTCGTCCTGCTTGGGAGTCCCTACCTCGCCGGAGTGCACGTAGGCGCTGGCAACGGTGAGCTGGACGGGGTTTCCCGCAGCGTCAGGGACGCGGAAATCGGCCTCCACCCAGCGCCCGGCGGTGGCGAAGTAATCATCCCCAATGCCGTTCCTGGTTTCGAGCGGCTCCTGGCGGGAGGCGATGGCGACGCCGGCACGGCCTTTTGCTTCCGCCTCGGCGTGCAGGATATGCCAGCCTTCGCCGAGCAGCTGCCGGACGATCGCGTCAGGGGCGCGCACTTCCTGCAGGCAGAGGATGTCCACTTCGCGCGGTTCCAGCCACGCCGCCATGCCGTTTTTGTAGGCAGCCCGGAGGCCGTTGACGTTGATTGATGCGATGCGAAGGTGGTCCTTGTTCAATGCCGAGCTCACCCGCTCCACTCTAGTCGATGATGGTTCCGGTCACCGGCTCTCCGCTGCCGCCGGGGGACTTGATCATGTCCCGGGCATTGGTGGCCGTGATCTCGATCGTCTCGAGGGCGCGGTTGATGGTGTCCTGGTTGGCGGCGGCGCCCTTGGCCCGTTCCTCTTCCACCACGCGGATCTGCACCTGGACGATTTTGAAGGAGTGGTCCAGTTTCAGGTCGCGTACTTCGTCGGCCTCGGTGCGCTCGTACACCACACGGGTGCTCCCATGGTCGGCCGATGCCTGCGCCGGGGCGCGGCCGGTTGCGGTGTGGAAGGCGCTTTGTGCCTCGGACAGCTTGGCACCGGCCTTTTTGGCGGCCCGTTGGATGCTGAAGACCACGAACGCGGCCAGTGCCAGCCAGAACGCGGCGATGACGGCAACAACCCAGCCCACGACGTCGTTCTGGTTGGCGGCGAAGATGACGGCAACAATGAACGCCGTCACCAGGACCATCAGGCCCGGCCCGCTGATCCGGAACATCGAAAAACCGGCCCTTGCGGGTTTGGCGGATGACGAGGAGCTGCCCAAAGTTCGCATGGAGCTATTGTCTCAAACCCCGGCCTGTGCTTCGGCCGCCTTCCACCCCCGGCGAACAGCCCCGGGCGGCCCGGGTCACTTCTGCCGCCGGTCCCCGCTGCGCAGGACCTCCAGCCGTTGGCGGTACTCGGTCTCGTCAACCTCGCCCCGGGCATAGCGCTCACGCAGCACTCCTTCGGCCCCCTGGGCCGCTGCCCAGTGCTGGTTGCGGCGCCAGGCCCTGCGGGCCACGAAGATGAACAGCGCGATGACCAGGATCCAGAAGAGCGGGAACAACAGGAACCAGGGGGAAAAGGCACCGTGCCAGGGTCCGTAGGCGACCGTATCGGCCGGCACCTGCGCAGCCGCAGACAGGGCGGTGGTGGACAGGGCGGTGCTCAGTGAAGCCAACATTTTTTGTTCTCCAGACTCTTTTAACCGGCCGGGGATCCGGCCTTGTATCGAGTCTCGTTGCCGCACCCCGGCCGGCGCGTCCGGCGGCGGGAGTCACCTGTACGGGGCCGCGTACTCCCTGGGGAGTCCTGCTGCTGCATCCCGTGCCGGACTCAGCCGGCCCAGCCGGGCCGGACCAGGCCGGATTCGTAGGCCAGCACCACCAGTTGCGCCCTGTCCCTGACCATCAGCTTCGCCATGATCCGCGAGACATGCGTCTTTGCCGTGAGCGGAGTGATGAACAGGCGTCCGGCGATTTCCGCGTTGTTCAAACCCTCCCCCACAAGCTGGAGGACTTCCCGTTCCCGGTCGGTGATGCGGTCCAGTGCCACCGGCGGTTCGGCGGCGCGGGAGTTCCGCGCCAGCTGGGCCATGATCCGCCGGGTCACCGAGGGCGACAGCAGCGCGTCTCCGTCGTGCACAATGCGGACTGCGCGCAGCAGCTCGGCCGGTTCAGTGTCCTTGACCAGGAAACCGGCGGCCCCGGCCCGCACCGCCTCGGTGATGTAGTCGTCCAGCTCGAAGGTGGTGAGAATGACCACCCGGGTACCTGGCAGCGCCGCATCGGAGAGGATCTGCCGCGTAGCCTCCAGGCCGTCACCGTCCGGCATGCGGATATCCATCAGGACCACGTCGGGATGCCACTGGCGGGCCAGCCGCACCGCGTCGCGCCCGGTCCCGCATTCGGCTACAACCTTCATGTCGGCTTCGGCGTCCAGCAGAGCCCGGAAGCCCGCACGGATCAGGTTCTGGTCATCGGCCAGCAGGATGCTGATCATCCTGGTCCCTGCCCTGCATGGGCGGCCAGCGGGAGGACCGCGCGGACCCGCCAGCCCGAACCGGACTGCGCCGGCCCCAGCTCAAGCCTGCCGCCCAAAGCTGCCACCCGCTCCCGCATGCCGGTGATGCCGTTGCCTTCGGGCGCTGTGCCGGCCCCGGCGCCGTCGTCGTCAATGGTCACCAGCAGTTCCCCTTTCGCCGCGTGGATGGAGACCCGGGCCGTCCGCGCCCCGGAATGCCGGACCACATTGGTCAGGGCCTCCTGCACAATCCGGTATGCCGCTTCCTGGGCTGCAGCGGGAACGTGGTCCAGGCCCGGGCCGGCCTGGAACCGGACATCGAGCCCGGCCCGCCGCGCGTTGTCAACGACTTCCGGGACCCGGGCCAGGCTGGGCCGGCTGGTGGGGCTCAACGGCGCATCTTCCCGGAGCACGCCCAGCAGCTGGCGGACTTCAGCCAGTGATTCCCTGCTCGCTGCCTTGATGGTCTCCAGGGCAGGGCGGAACTGCGCCGGATCCTTCTCGCCCAGGTGCAGCGCCACCGAGGCCCGGACATTGATCAGGGACAGCGAATGTGCCACCACGTCATGGATGTCCCGCGCCAGGGCAAGCCGGTATTCATCGCGGGCAGCCTGCTCCGCCGCGGCCTCCTGGCGGCGCCGTTCGGCCACCCGTTCGCCGCGGAACCGCACCCCTTCCCCGATCAGGACGAGGATGGCCAGCCATGAGGACCCGGCGAAGGCGCGGACGAACGCCGCTTCATCGCCGCTGCGCGCGGCGGCCAAAAACAATGCCAGGATTCCCGCCGCGGCCCCGGACCATGCCACAGCGCGCTTTCCGGCCGCCGCCGTCAGGATCAGTGCCAGCGCAAAGGAGAGGACCACCGGGCCCCACGCGTAGCCCAGGGCAAGGTAGGCTGCGGTGGCCCCGGCGGCAACGGGCAGCATCACCAGCGGCGCGCGCCGGCGGAAAGCCAGCGCGGCGGGCCCCAGCAGCAGCAATGCCAGCGCCAGGGGGTCCAGCGGCGCGTGTCCAGGCTGGCGCACCGACGCGAACGCCGACCCCGCCACCTGGATCACGGCGACCACCACCACGATGACGGCGGTGGGTGGTCCCCTGAATCGGCGCTGCATGGTCCGAGCCTATTCCCGCGGGCCGCGAAAGTAATCAGATAGGCGGCGTAGCGCCCGTACTCCCCCGGGAGTAGGTGCACGGCCGCGCCTGGCTTAGCCTGCGCTGCGATTAAACGGCCGACGGCGGCCCGGCACCTTCCCTGCGAAAGGTACCGTGCCGCCGTCGAGCGGTTTGGGCCGGGACTACTCCCCGACGCCTGCTGCGCGTTCGGCAGCCTCCACAACGTTGGTCATCAGCAGCGCCACGGTCATGGGGCCTACTCCACCGGGGTTCGGTGAGATCCAGCCGGCCACCTCGGCGGCGGCAGGATCGATGTCCCCGTAGACGCGGCTCTTGCCGGTCTCCGGATCGGTCTCGCGGGTGACGCCGACGTCCAGCAGGGCAGCGCCCGGCTTCACGTCCGCGGCCTTGACGATGTGCTTCACGCCCGCCGCGCCCACAATGACGTCCGCCTGCTTCAGCAGCTCCGAGAGGTTGGTGGTGCCGGTGTGGGTCAGGGTCACGGTGGCGTTGACGTCCCGCCGCGTGAGCAGCAGGCCGATCGAGCGGCCGATGGTGACGCCGCGGCCCACCACCACCACGTGCTTGCCGGCCAGGCTGTACCCGTTGCGCTCCAGCAGCTCGATGACTCCCCGCGGGGTGCACGGCAGCGGGGTGGTGATCTTGTTGTTGACGTTCAGCACCAGCCGGCCAAGGTTGGTGGGGTGCAGCCCGTCGGCGTCCTTGGCGGGGTCTATGCGCTCCAGGATGGCGTCCGTGTCCAGGTGCTTGGGCAGCGGCAGCTGCACGATGTACCCGTGGCAGGCGGGGTCCGCATTGAGTTCGTCAATGAGGGCCTCTACCTGTTCCTGGGTGGCGTCCGCCGGGAGCTCGCGCTGGATGGAGTTCATCCCGATCTGCACCGACTGCTTGTGCTTCATGGAGACATACAGCTGCGAGGCAGGGTCGGCGCCCACCAGCACAGTGGCGATGCCGGGAGTGACGCCCTTGGCCTTGAGTGCGGCCACGCGTTCGGTCAGCTCGGCCTTGATGGCAGCGGCGGTGGCCTTGCCGTCAAGGATCTGTGCGGTTGTGGTTTCAGTCATTGCTTACCACTGCTCGTGCTGCGGGTAGAGCGGGAAGTCGGCCGCCAGCTTGTCCACGCGGGCCTGGAGGGCCTCGACGTCGGCGCTGCTGCCTGCCTTGAGGGCGGTGGCGATGATCTCGGCAACCTCGGTGAACTCGTTGGCGCCGAAGCCGCGGGTGGCCAGGGCCGGGGTGCCGATGCGCAGGCCGGAGGTGACCATCGGCGGGCGGGGGTCGAACGGCACGGCGTTGCGGTTGACGGTGATGCCCACGGAGTGCAGGAGGTCCTCGGCCTGCTGGCCGTCCAGCTGCGAGTTGCGAAGGTCAACCAGCACCAGGTGCACGTCGGTGCCGCCGGTGAGGACGGAGACGCCGGCTTCGGCGACGTCGGCCTGGTTCAGGCGGTCGGCGATGATCCGGGCGCCTTCCAGGACGCGCTCCTGGCGCTCCTTGAATTCCTGGGTGCCGGCGATCTTGAAGGCCACGGCCTTGGCAGCGATGACGTGCATCAGCGGGCCGCCCTGCTGGCCCGGGAAGACGCTGGAGTTGAGCTTCTTGGCCCACTGTTCCTTGGCAAGGATCACGCCCGAGCGGGGACCGGCGAGGGTCTTGTGCACGGTGGAGGTGACGACGTCGGAGTGCGGCACCGGGCTGGGGTGCAGACCGGCTGCCACCAGGCCGGCGAAGTGTGCCATGTCGGTCCAGAGGAGCGCGCCCACTTCATCGGCGATGGAGCGGAAGGCGGCGAAGTCCAGGTGGCGCGGGTAGGCGGACCAGCCGGCGATGATCACCTGGGGCTTTTCGGCGATGGCCTGCTCGCGGAGCTTGTCCATATCGATGCGGAAGTTGTCTTCCTCCACCTGGTAGGCAGCCACGTTGTACAGCTTGCCGGAGAAGTTCAGCTTCATGCCGTGGGTCAGGTGGCCGCCGTGGGCCAGGGACAGGCCCAGGATCTTGTCGCCGGGGGTGATCATGGCGGAGAGCGCGGCGGCGTTGGCCTGCGCGCCGGAGTGCGGTTGGACGTTGGCGAACTCGGCGCCGAACAGGGCCTTGACCCGATCGATGGCCAGCTGTTCTGCAACGTCGACGTATTCGCAGCCGCCGTAGTAGCGGCGGCCCGGGTAGCCCTCGGCGTACTTGTTGGTGAGGACGGAGCCCTGGGCTTCCATCACGGCGCGGGGCGCGAAGTTCTCGGAAGCAATCATTTCCAGGGTGCCGCGCTGGCGGCCGAGCTCCTGATCAAGGACTGCGGCAATTTCGGGGTCAAGCTCAGCCAGCGGCTGGTTGCTGACGGCTGTGGTTGAGGTGGCTGTAGTAGTCACGAAGAACTCCTGGCTAGGGATACGGGCACTGCTTAGGTCAGGCTACCGGCTGGCGCGCTTCCGCACCGCGTTGATGACAGGGCGTGAAAGCCCGGCATGGTGCTGCTGTGCTGACGCAGGGGCAACCCCAATTCCGGCAAGACATGACCCTCGGCCCAGGCGTACGATCCGTGGTCTTCGTGATTGCCGCTCCCTGGTGGTTAGCCACCCAACGCCAGTTGCGACCCTTCCAGCCTACCAAAACCGGCACCCGCGGCGCGGGTAGGCTATTACGCGTGAATCAAGAGCAGCTGAACCAAGCGTACGTCGTCACCCTGTCCTGCCCGGACCGCCCCGGAATCGTCCACGCCGTGGCCGGAGCCCTGCTGGTTGCAGGGTGCAACATCATGGACTCGCAGCAGTACGGCAGCCCTTCCACCGGCAACTTCTTCATGCGCGTGGAGGTGACCACGGCAGCCCCCAAGTCCGAGCTGCGGGCGGCGCTGGAACCGGTGGCGGAAGCGTTCTCCATGCAGTGGAACCTCGATACCGTTGGTGACAAGGTGCGCACCCTGGTGATGGCCAGCACCTCGGCGCACTGCCTCAACGACCTGCTCTTCCAGCAGCGTTCCGGCACGCTCCCCATTGAAATCCCCGCCATCGTCTCCAACCACCAGGACCTGGCAGGGCTCGCCGAGTTCTACGGCATCCCGTTCCACTACATCCCCGTGACCAGGGACACCAAGGTCCAGGCCGAGGACAAGCTCCGCGCCCTCATCGCCGAACACGACATCCAGCTGACCGTCCTGGCCCGCTACATGCAGATCCTCTCCGACGAGCTCTGCACCGACCTGACCGGCAAGGCCATCAACATCCACCACTCGTTCCTGCCGTCCTTCAAGGGTGCCAAGCCGTACCACCAGGCGCATGCCCGCGGCGTGAAGCTGATCGGCGCCACGGCACACTATGTGACCGCCGCCCTGGACGAGGGCCCGATCATCGAACAGGAAGTCATCCGCGTGGACCATGCGCGCACGCCGGAGCAGTTCGTGCAGATGGGCCGCGACGTGGAGGGCCGCACGCTGGTGCAGGCCGTGCAGTGGCACGCCGAGCACCGGGTGCTGCTGGACGGCAACCGTACGGTGGTCTTCAACTAGGTCGCAGTAGATGCCGTTTTGAAGCCCCAAAACGGCATCTTTTGCTACTCAGTTGGGTGGAGGGGTGGCTTAGGGTGAAGCCATGGCTCCTCTCTACCCTTTCGCCGGCAATTCCCCGGCTGTCCATGAATCAGCGTTCGTGGCCCCGTCGGCCTCGATCATCGGCAATGCCATCCTGGGCCCGGACGCCAGCGCCTTCTACGGCGTCTCCGTCCGGGCCGACACCGCGGCCATCACCGTGGGCGGCGGAAGCAACCTGCAGGACAATGTGGTGCTGCACGCCGACCCCGGCTTCCCCTGCACGCTGGGCCAGCGGGTCAGCGTGGGGCACGCCGCCGTCGTGCATGGCTGCACGGTGGAGGACGACTGCCTGATCGGCATGGGCGCCACCGTCCTCAACGGGGCAGTGATCGGCGCCGGCTCGCTGGTGGCCGCCGGCGCCGTGGTGCTCGAAGGTACGGTGGTTCCGCCCCGCTCGCTGGTGGCGGGCGTGCCCGCCAAGGTGCGCCGCGAACTCACCGATGAAGAGTTCGACGGCGTCCGCGCCAATGCGGCGCGCTACGTGGAACTCGCGGCGAAACACCGCGAGCTCCACGCTTCTGAAGGCTAATCCAGGCTGATCGGCCCGAACTCGTCCAGCAGGTCGCCTGGGCCCGGGTTCCCCGGCGCCGATGACCCGCCCAGGTGCTTCACCACGCCCCACACCGCGTTCAGCCCGGTGGTCACGGCGCCTTCTGCCCAGCCGGCGGTGAAGGAGACGTCGTCGCCCCCCAGGAAGATGCCGCGCTGGGATTCCGGCAGCCTGTCCTGCTTGAAGTGCGTGAACAGCCGCTGCTGGTAGCGGTAGTGTCCGGGGAGGTTGGCCTTGAAGGCGCCCATGAAGTTGGGGTCCGCCTCCCAGGACACGGTGATGGGCTGGCCCACGATGTGCCCGGCGATGTCCACGCCGGGGTAGATCTGCTCCAGCGAGTGCAGCATCAGTTCCACGCGCTCGTCCGCGTCCAGGGCCAGCCACTTCAGGGCGTCGTCATTCCAGGTGTAGGACAACAGGATGACGGCGGGCTGGTCCGGGCCGTTGTCCAGCAGGTAGGTGGCGCGGTTCAGCCTGTCCGTCAGCGTCATGGACAGGACCTCATTGCCCGTTTCGGGGTCGATGTCCTTCCAGAAGGGCCGGTCCACCATCACAAAGGTCTTGGAGGACTGCATGTAATGCGATTTCTCCATGGCGGTCCACAGTTCGGCCGGGAACAGTGCCTCCTCGGTGTGGATGCGGGTGGACAGCAGCCACGACTGGCAGGTGGTAACGACGGCCGGGTAGCTGGCCTCGCGGCCCCAACGCTCCCGGACCCGCAGGTTGCCGTCAGGGTCCCGGCTGATCTTCCCCACAGCGCCGCGGGGCGAGCCGGAGTGCAGCGAGGCCAGGGAGGTGCCGGCCGGCCAGTGCACCATGTCCGACGGCGCGTGCTGCCACAGTGCCTCGGGCAGCCGCTGCGCTCCCCCGCGGATCAGCCGGTGCTGGTCGTCTGCGTCGGTGTAGACCACGCGGAGGATTTCCAGGATGGAGTTGGGGAAGTCCGTGTCCCAGCCGCCGGTGCCGAACCCCACCTGGCCAAAGGCTTCACGGTGGGCGAAGCCTGCCTTCTTAAAGGACTCGCTGGCGGCGATGAAACCGTAGAAGGTCTGCTCATCCATGAGCGGGAGCAGCTCATTCCAGAGTTCCTTGATCCTGGCCATGTCCCGCGCCTTGATGGCGTCCTGCATCTCCACGAACCTGGCGCCGTCGTTGACTGCTGCCTTCCAGGCGTCGGCCACTTCGCGGAAGAACGGCGGAAGGTCGCCCGGCTTTTCCGCGTAGTACTTCTTGCCTGCCAGTTCGATCACCGTGCTGGAGGTGGCCTCGGCCAGGGGGTTGGGGAAGTCCTGGGTCTCCAGGCCCAGCAGGTCCACGTAGTGGTAGAAGGCCTTGCCGGAGACCGGGAACCGCATGCCGCCCAGGTCCGCCACCACGCCGGGGGCCGCCGGGAAGGCTGCGGTGCGGAGACGGCCGCCGATCTGGTCCGCTTCATAGACCACGGGCCGCAGTCCGAGTTTCATCAGTTCATAGGCGGTCACCAGCCCGGACAGCCCGGCGCCGATGACGGCCACCTCCGTGCCGTACAGCTCCGGCGGGACGGTTCCCAGTCCGTCCGCGTGGGCCAGGTAGTGGTCGTAGCTGAACGGGAAATCGGGGTTCAGCATGGTGATGGGAGCTGCCTGTTCACCGGCGCCCCGCCTTGCCGCGTCCGCCGGCGGCGTGGAGGTGCTGGAGGGGTCGGAGGCAGGCAGCTCGGTGGCGATGGTCATGATTGTTCTGCTTTCACAGGTTCCTGGCCGGGGGCCTTGGCGGTCAGTTCACGGTAGTCGAGCTCGCTCAGGGCCGCTACCTTGGAGTTCCGGCGTCCATAGCCGAAGTAGATGGCGATGCCCACGAGCATCCACGCGCCGAACACCACCCAGGTTTCGGCGCCAAGGTTTGCCATCAGGTAGGCGCACATGAGCGTGCCCAGGACGGGGGTGATGGGGTACAGCGGCACCCGGAAGCTGCGCTTCAGGTCCGGGCGGTTGCGGCGCAGGTAGATAACGGCCACGTTGACCAGCGCGAACGCGAACAGGGTTCCGATGCTGGTGGCGTCGGCCAGGGCGCCAAGCGGCACCAGCCCTGCGGTGAGGGCGACGGCGGTGCCGACGATCAGGGTACCGGCGGCCGGGGTGCCGGTGCGGGGTGAGACGCGGCTGAAGACCGCGGGCACCAGTCCATCCCGGGACATCGACATGAGGATGCGGGTCTGCCCGTAGAGGACGGTGAGGACGATGCTGGCGATCGCAAGGACAGCGCCGACGGAGAAGACCAACGCAACCCACGGCTGGTGCGTGGTCTCCTCGAGGATCTGGACCAGGGCGGCTTCGGTTCCGTCGAACCAGCCCCAGGGGCGGGCGCCGATGGCGGCAACGGCCACCAGGACGTAGATGCTGGTGACGATCACCATGGACAGCAGGATGGCGCGGGGCAGGTCGCGCTTGGGGTTCCGGGCTTCCTCGCCGGCCGTGGAGGCGGCGTCGAACCCAATGTAGGAAAAGAACACCCTGGAGGCGGCGGCGGAGACGCCTGCGGCCCCCATGGGCATGAGCGGCTCGAAGTTTCCTGCGTTGAAGGCGGTAAAAGCCACGGCGCAGAAGAACAGCAGGATGCCTACTTTGACGATGACGATGGCGGTGTTGATCCAGGCGCTTTCCCGGGCACCGCGGACCAGCAGGATGGTGGCGAGCACGACGATGGCCACCGCCGGAACGTTCACCAGGCCGCCGTCGCCGGGAGGCTGGGACATCGCGTCGGGCAGCACCTGCCCGAACACAGCCAGCGTTTCGTTGACGTACTGGCCCGCGCCGACGGCCACGGCGGCCACGGAAACGGCGTATTCAAGGACGAGGCACCATCCGCAGATCCAGGCCATGCCCTCCCCCATGGTGGCGTAGGAATAGGAGTAGCTCGACCCTGCGGCCGGGACCAGGCCGGCCATCTCGGCGTACGACACCGCGGAGAGCAGCGCGGCCAGGCCGGCGATGATGAATGAAATCCAGATGGCCGGTCCGGCCAGTGGAACCGATTCGCCGAGGATCACCAGGATGCCCGTCCCCAGGGTGGCACCCACGCTGATCATCGTCAGGTGCAGGACGCCGAAGCTGCGCACCAGGCCGGTTCCCCCACCGGCGCCTTCGGCTTCGCTGACCATGTGGCCTATTGGTTTACGCCGGAGCAGCTGGGCCCGGAGGCCGGGCCGTCCGATGGTTGGCGCGATGGGTTTTTCGGTGGTTACAGGCACAGTCACCGTTGACGTCCCTTCAGAGTAGTTGTCGGTTTCCCCTGACCAACATTGGCATGTGAGCCAACTCTCAACCTGGTGCAAAATGACTTATAGTGATCCACCGTGAGACTTTATGCACAAACGCAGCGGATCCTGCAATCCGGCGCCTGCAGCCGCCGGGTGCGCCGGCTGCCGGGTGCCGGTCGACGCCGGTGCGAGCCATGACTGTGGGACCCGCGGAGTCCGGACGGCTGAGCTTCGTCACCCTCCAGCAGTTCCTTGACCAGCTGCCGCCGCTGCTGAAAACGCTCCACGACGGCGGCAGCGGCGGCCGTCTGTTGCGGTGGGTTGAACCCAGCGAACTGGAGGACCCCACACCCTATTTGCCGGAGGGTGAGTTCCTGCTCACCGCCGGGCTTCCCTTCCTGGGCGACGGCGGCACTCCGGCCAGGGTGGATGCGTATGTCCGGCGGCTGGTGGAGGCCAAGGTGGCGGCCCTCGGGTTCGGGATCAGGCCCTACTTCGATGCCGTCCCGGACGTGGTGCTGGACGCGTGCCGGCGGCACAACCTCACCCTGTTCGAGGTGCCTGAGTCGCTTCCGTTCGCGGCGATCGGCCTCCAGTTCTCACAGCTCCTGGAGACTGACAATGCCCGGGTCTTCCGGCAGCTGGCGGAGACCAACCGGCGACTCATGCGGGCCGTCCTCTCCCCCAGGCCGGAGCATGAACTGCTGGCCGCCCTGGTCCAGCGCGTGCCGGTATGGGCGGTCATGGTGGGGGCGGACGGCCGGGTCCGGGCACGCGGCACCAGTGCCGGCGGCAGCACCGCCGTCGAACTTTCCCTGCTGGAACCGATGCTGGAACGGCTGCTGTCCGGCCGGGGCCCCCGGGTGGAGATGGACGGCTTTGACCTGCCGGGCTCGGCGCTGGTGGTGGGCCACCCGCTGCGCAGCACCAAGGATGCCAATCTTGGCGCCCTGGTTCTGGGCTCCGACGTTCCGCTGACCCCCGCACAGAACAACGTGGTCCAGTCCGCGGTCGGATTGCTCGAACTGCTGGTGCGGCAACGCACCAGCGGGTCGCTGGCTCCAAGCCAGCTGGCCACCGCCGTCCTGCTGCACCCCGAAAGCCTCACCGCGGGCGGGACCAGGCATGTGAACGGGCTCAAGGACCTGCTGGCGCAGAGCCTTTCCTCCACCCGGTCCGCGCCCATGCGGGTTGTGCAGGGCATCAACGTGGAAGCGCCCCAGTGGCCGGCAGGAGACGGCCCCGTCCGGGAACTGCTGCAGTGGCGCCGGATGCTCGACACAAAACTGGTGGAGATCACTGACTACGGCTTCGCCGCCGTGACCCGGCTCAGGGTGGATGATGCCCTGCTTGCCGATGTGGAGAAGCTCGGGTGGCGCCTGGTGGTGGGCGAACCGACCGAGCTCGCCGGCTTGTCCGCCGCCTACCAGCGGGCCACCTCCCTGCGCGGCCAGGTCCAGAGAAGCGGGCAGAGCATCCGGGCCGATGAGGTGTCCTGGTCCGTCACCGGACTGCTGGGCCGTGAGGCCGGGACTTTGCTGGCCGAACGCCTCCTGCAGCCGGTCCTGGCGCTGGAGCCGGACCGGCGCCATCCGCTGCTGTCTGTCCTCCGCGGCTGGCTCAGCGAGAACGGCAGCTGGGACGCGTCCGCCAAACTGCTGGGCCTGCACCGGAACAGCGTTCGGCGGCAGATCGGCGTCCTTGGCGAGCTGCTCCAGATGGACCTGAACCAGGCACAGGTGCGGGCAGAGCTGTGGATTGCGCTGCAGTACGCAGACAGCTTGGCGGGCAGGGCTGACTGAGGGACGGGACTGGCTGACGGGCTGACGGGCAGCGGCTAGGCGCCGATGCCCCCAGGGTGGCCCGGTTCCCGCAGCAGGGCTGCCTCCCACTCCCGGTACAGCCTGGGCCGGCGTTCCCGCAGGTACGGGACTGCATTGCGTGCTGCCCGGACGGCCTCCGTGCCCACCTCGGCAAACAGCAGCGCCGGGGCATCGCCGGCCTCGGCGAGGAGCGTCCCGTCGGGCCCCGCCACCACGCTTCCGCCCCCAAAAGCGTAGGCGTCCTCGCTTCCGCAGTGGTTGGCGTACGCCACAGTGAGCTGGCTTTCCAGCGCACGGGCGCGGACAAGCACCTGCGGTACTGCCTCGAAGCCGGCCGACAATGCGGTGGGCACCAGGAGCAGCTCGGCACCCCGGGCAGCAGCCGCCCGTGCGGCCTCGGGGAACTCGATGTCGTAGCAGATCAGCAGTGAGGTAGGGATGCCGTGGAAATCCACGACGGCGGGAGGTTCCGCGGCTGCGACAAATGCCTCGCGTTCCTCGTTGCCAAAGAGGTGCACCTTGGCGTAGTTGAGGATTTCCATGCCGTGGGCGTCCACCAGGGTGGCTGAAATGTGCCATCCGGCCGCACCGGCGGATGGTGGTTCAGTGCGCACCGGGACGGGCAGGCTGTAGACGAGCGCGATCCTGTGCCGGCGCGCGGTGTCCGCCAGGCGGGCGCGGATGGCGGGGAGGGCCGCCGGATCCAGTTCGCTGCGCAGCCGCAGCGGGGCATAGCCCACGGGAAACAGTTCCGGCGTGAGCAGCACGTCGGCACCGGCCTGCGCGGCCCAGCGGGCGGCATCGTCCACGGTGCGCAGGTTGGCCCCAATATCCAGGACCACCGCATTCGCCTGCAGGACGGAGAGCAGCATCATTACCACCTTCTTCATGCCCGGCCACGGGAACAGGGCTGGGCTGGATTGTTTCCGCCTACCAGCCTAGCCAGCCGCAGGCGGCGGATGACGGGTCGTTTGGACCCACCCGCAGGCATGCCGGGACGGAATGCACGGGGATCCGGCGTGGGCCCTGCGTACCGTTCCCAACTGCATTCGACGCAGCCATGCGTTAACTTCTTGACTACAAGCGCAGCGGTAGGGCAATCTTCTTAGCATGTCCGCAACTACGCGCTCAACGAGGAGCAAACCTAAAAATCCCGGATCGCAGTCCGCCCTGCGGCAGCTGAACCAGCAGCGGATTATCGAGACCCTGATGGGCGGCCCGTCCACCCAGGCGGAACTGGCCCGGCAGACGGGGCTGTCCACCGCCACCGTCTCCAACATCGTCAAGATCATGCTCGATTCCGGTCTGGCATCCACCGAGCCGATCACCAGCTCCGGGCGGCGGGCACTGAACGTGCGGCTGAACAGCAACGGCGCCGTGGCCGTGGGCATCGACTTCGGCCGGCGGCACCTGCGGGTGGTCCTCGCCTCGCTCAGCTACCACGTCATCGCCGAAGAATCGATAATGCTCCCCCTGGGCCACCAGGCGGATGACGGCATCCAGGCCGCGGTGGCGCTCCTGGAGAAACTGTTGCGGGAAAGCGGGGTGGAGCGCTCCTCGGTCGTGGGCGCCGGCGTCGGAATTCCGGGCCCCATCGACCGCCGGACAGGGACGGTGGCCCAGGGCGCAATCCTTCCCGAATGGGTAGGCATCAACATCCTCCAGCACCTTGAGGAAACCTTGAGAATCCCCGTCTTTGTTGACAATGACGCCAACCTCGGCGCCTGGTCCGAGGTGACGTGGGGGCAGCACTCCGGGGTCAGCAACCTGATGTTCATGAAGATCGGATCGGGCATCGGTGCCGGCCTGATCCTCAACGGCGCCCCCTACTACGGCAACGTGGGAATCACCGGCGAAATAGGGCACGCGACCATCCATGAGCAGGGCCTGGTGTGCCGTTGCGGCAACCGCGGCTGCCTGGAAACCATCGCCTCCACCACCACCATGATCGAGCTCCTCAGCCGCGGCGAAGACCCGCCGATGACTCCGGCCGACATTGTCCGCAAGGCCCTGAACCGCGACTCCGCCACCCTTAGGGTCGTGGACGATGCCGGACTGGCCGTGGGCCGCGCACTGGGCAATGTGGCCAACCTGATCAACCCTGAGGTCATCGTGGTGGGAGGGCCCCTGGCGGGCCTGGGCGACATTCTGCTGGACCCCATCCGCAGAGGATTGATCCGCCATGCAGTGCCCGTGATCGGCGAGACGACAACCCTCACCATGTCCTCGCTCGGGGACCGGGCGGAGGCGCTTGGCGCCGCCGCCCTGGTGTTCCAGCACGCCGGGATCCGCAAGGCGTAGACCATTTCGTTATCCAGCAATTGCGTTAAAGACTTGACGACAATAGCTGTGATCCAGTTTACTTTTGGTTCAGACGGCCCTGCGCTTTGCCGGCCGGACAAAGAAGTCATTGCATTGGAGGGTTAGGGCTCATGACGTCCCAGACCACGCACGCGGACCCGGTCATTCTCGAGATGCGGTCCATCACCAAGGAATTTCCCGGCGTTAAAGCCTTGTCGAACGTGAGCCTCCGGGTGAAGGCAGGCGAAATCCACGCCATCTGCGGCGAAAACGGCGCCGGCAAATCCACCCTCATGAAGGTCCTGTCCGGCGTGTACCCGTACGGAAGCTACGACGGCGACATCGTCTACCAGGGGCAGGTCCAGCAGTTCCGGGACATCAGGGCCAGCGAGCACGCCGGCATCGTGATCATCCACCAGGAACTGGCGCTGATCCCCGAACTGTCCATCATGGAGAACATCTTCCTGGGCAACGAGCCCACCAAGCGCGGCATCATCGACTGGGGCGAGGCCCGCCTGCGGTCCCTGGACCTCCTGGCCAGGGTCGGCCTGCGGGACGACCCCGATACCCCCATCAAGGAAATCGGCGTCGGCAAGCAGCAGCTGGTGGAAATTGCCAAGGCCCTGAACAAGTCCGTGAAGATCCTCATCCTGGACGAGCCCACCGCAGCCCTGAACGAATCGGATTCACAGCACCTGCTGGACCTGATGCTGGGCCTGAAGGCCAAGGGCATCACGTCGATCATCATCTCCCACAAGCTCAACGAGATCGAGCAGATCGCCGATTCCATCACCATCATCCGCGACGGCAAATCCATCGAGACGCTCGACGTCAAGAAGGACGGCGTGGATGAGGACCGCATCATCAAGGGCATGGTGGGCCGCACCCTCGAATCCCGGTTCCCGGACCACACCCCCAAGATCGGAGAGGTGTTCTTCGAGGTCAAGAACTGGACCGTGGGCCACCCCAACGTCCAGGACCGCCTGATCTGCAAGAACTCCAACTTCTACGTCCGCCGCGGAGAAATCGTAGGGTTCGCCGGCCTCATGGGCGCCGGACGCACCGAACTGGCCCGCTCCGTCTTCGGCCGCTCCTACGGCCGTTTCATTGACGGCCACATCTACAAGGACGGCAAGGAAGTGGTCCTCAAGAACGTCCGCCAGGCGATCGACGCCGGGCTGGGATACGTCACCGAGGACCGCAAGACCCTGGGCCTGAACCTCCTCGATGACATCAAGACCACCACCGTGGCAGCCGCCCTGAAGAAGATCAGCCACAACTCGGTGGTTGACCCCAACCAGGAGTTCACGGTGGCCGAGCAGTACCGCAAGTCACTGCGCACCAAGACGCCCTCCGTGGAGGAAGGCGTGGCCAAGCTGTCCGGCGGCAACCAGCAGAAGGTGGTCCTGGCCAAGTGGATGTTCACCGACCCGGACCTGCTGATCCTGGATGAACCCACCCGCGGCATCGATGTCGGAGCCAAATACGAGATCTACGGGATCATCCAGCAGCTGGCCAACCAGGGCAAGGGAGTCATCGTCATCTCTTCCGAACTGCCCGAGCTCCTGGGCTTGTCCGACCGCATCTACACCATCTTCGAAGGCGCCATCACAGGTGTCCTGAACAAAGACGAGGCCAGCCAGGAAAGCCTGATGAAGCTGATGACCTCCGCCACCCGAAAAGCCGCCTGACCCTCTGGCCCATCCAGAACCTTCCGGACACAAGGACTGACACCATGAACGCCCTCAAAAAGCTGTTTGGCGGCAACACCCGCCAATTCGGCATGATCTTTGCCCTCGTGGCCCTGATCATTTTCTTCCAGTTCGCCACCGAAGGCCGGACGCTGACCCCCGGCAACGTCATCAACCTCTTCAACGGCAACTCCTACATCCTGATCCTGGCCATCGGCATGGTGCTGGTGATCATCGCAGGCCACATCGACCTCTCGGTCGGCTCCGTCGCCGCGTTCGTCGGCGTCACCGTCGCCCTCGCCATCCGCGACTGGGGCATCCCGTGGTGGGCAGGCGTCCTGCTGGGCCTGGTGCTGGGTGCGGTCATCGGCGCCTGGCAAGGCTGGTGGACCGCGTATGTGGGCATCCCCGCCTTCATCGTGACGCTGGCCGGCATGCTCCTCTTCCGCGGCTTCAACCAGTTCGTGGGCAAGTCCAACACCATTCCCGTACCCAACGACTTCCAGTACATCGGCTCCGGCTACCTGCCCGAGGTGGGTCCGGACACCGGCTACAACAACCTCACGATCCTGATGGGTGTCGCAGTCGCGGTCTTCGTCGTGGTGGGCGAACTCCGCTCCCGGGCCCGGGCCAAGGCGCTCGGCGCCGAGGTCCCCGAAATGTGGGTCACCGTGCTGAAGCTGGTGCTCATCTGCGCCGCCATCCTCTACGCCACGTACCTCTTCGCCACCGGCCGTCCCGGCACCTCGTTCCCCATCCCCGGCCTAATCCTGGCCGTGCTGGTACTGATCTACGGCTTCATCTCCTCCCGCACCATCCTGGGCCGCCACGTCTACGCCGTCGGCGGCAACCGGCATGCGGCCGAACTCTCCGGCGTCCAGTCCAAGAAGGTCAACTTCCTGGTCATGATGAACATGTCCATCCTGGCCGGCCTGGCCGGCATGATCTTCGTGGGCCGCTCCACCGCATCAGGACCCTTCGACGGCGTGGGCTGGGAGCTGGACGCCATCGCCGCCGTCTTCATTGGCGGCGCGGCAGTGACCGGCGGTGTGGGTACCGTGGTCGGCTCCATCATTGGTGGCCTGGTCATGGCAGTGCTCAACAACGGCCTGCAGCTCCTCGGCGTCGGCGCCGACCTCACCCAGATCATCAAGGGCCTGGTGCTCCTGATCGCCGTCGCCTTCGACGTCTACAACAAGTCCCAGGGCAAACGCTCCATCATCGGCATGCTGACCCGGAACATGAACCGTCCCTCCGGCGGACCCAGCAGCCCCATCCAGCCCGACGAAACCACCTCCACCAAGGAAGCGATCGCCAGGGAAGCCTGAAGTTTGCAGCCTGAATACCGTTCCATCACTCAAAGAAAGAGAACCAACAATGCGAATGTTTGGTAAAGCAGGAAAGGCCGCAGCGGTAGCTGCCATCGCAGCACTGGCGCTGACGGGCTGCGGCCGCTCGGAGCCGTCCGGCGGGTCCAGCACCGGTGCCACGGGATTCGACCAAAAGTCCTCCATCGGCGTTGCCCTCCCCCAGAAGACCAGTGAAAACTGGGTCCTGGCCGAAAAGCTGTTCAACGACGGCCTCAACGGTGCCGGGTTCAAGGCTGACGTCCAGTTCGCCAACGGCGGCGTGTCGGAGCAGCAGAACCAGATCAGCGCCATGGTCACCAAGGGTGCCAAGGTCATTATCGTGGGCGCCATCGACGGCTCCCAGCTGGGTACCCAGCTCAAGCAGGCCAAGGACGCCGGCGCCACGATCATCGCGTACGACCGCCTCCTGCTGAACACGGACAACGTGGACTACTACGTGGCCTATGACAACTTCAAGGTCGGCGTGCTCCAGGGCCAGGCCCTGCTGGACGGCATGAAGGCGAAGAAGCCCACTGGTCCGTACAACATCGAACTGTTCGCCGGTTCCCCGGACGATGCCAACGCCAAGGTGTTCTTCAACGGTGCCATGAGCGTCCTGAAGCCCAAGATCGACGACGGCACCCTGAAGGTCGTCTCCGGGCAGAACAGCTTCGAGCAGGCCGTGACCCAGGGCTGGAAGGCTGAAAACGCCCAGCGCCGCATGGACACCCTGCTCAGCGGCAGCTACACCAGCGCCAACGTGGACGGCGTCCTCTCCCCCAACGACACCCTGGCCCGCGCAATCCTGACCTCGGTCAAGGCTGCCGGCAAGCCGATCCCGGTTGTCACCGGCCAGGACTCCGAGGTTGAGTCGGTCAAGTCGATCATCGCAGGCGAGCAGTACTCCACCATCAACAAGGACACCCGCAAGCTCGTTGAGCACGCCATCACCATGGTCAAGGACCTGCAGGCCGGCAAGAAGCCTGAGGTCAACGACGACAAGTCCTACAACAATGGCAACAAGGTTGTTCCCGCCTACCTGCTGGAGCCGGTCATCGTGACCTCGGCCAACGTCAAGACGGCCTACACGGACGATCCCGTACTCGGCCCGATCACCAAGTAACACAGTCGGTAACGCCGGGTAAACCCCGGCAAGCGGAAAGCCCGGTCCTTCAACAGGACCGGGCTTTCCTGCGTCCTGCCTCAACAGCAACATCCTTCACAGGCCAAACACAGGTCCGGCCGGATTGCGGCACAGGATGCCCGGCGAGGGTTGATGGGAAGCCGGCCTCCCGCGCCGGCACCTGAGCCATAGGAGTAACGTGAGCGTCCTTGCCCGAAGCGTAGGCAATGCCTTCAGAAACAAGGTCCGCACCGCAGCTGTTGTTGCGGTGCTGGCCGTCGCCATTGGCCTGGCACTGGCCATGCTGGTGGCGAACCAGGCAGTCGGGGCGAAAGTGCAGGAGCTCAACGCCTCCGTCGGCACCGTCCTGACCGTCAACCCCGCCGGCGGCCAAGGCTTCGAAGGCGGCGGAGAGCCGCTCACAGCCGACCAGGCAGCCACCGCCGCCGGCGTCCCCAACGTCAGCGCCGTCGTCGGGACCTCATCCCTGCGGCTGCGGAACGCGGCTGCTGCCGCAGCACAAACGGCGCAGGCTGGACAAACCGCACCGGGCGGCCAAACCGGGCAGGCGGGCCCCGGCGGCCAGGCCGCAGCGACCCTGACCACGAGCCTTACCGCCGCGGTGGACGCAGGCACCCTGGGCAACCGCAACCAGCAGGCCAACGGAACCACTGGATCCACCGGAAGCACGCAGCAGCCGGTCCGGTCGCTGCCGATCACCGCCACGGGTATCGGCGCTGAAGTGGACACCACCGGCAAAACCCTGAACATTACCCAGGGCACCGGGCTGGGCGACTACTCGGCAGCCTCCACCGGGGCGCTGCTGGGAACCACCCTGGCGGAGAAGAACGGCCTATCCGTCGGCTCCACCTTCACCATCAATGACCAGACCTACACGCTAACCGGACTGTTCGACGCCGGAACGGCCTTCGGCAACAACGCTGTTTATGTCACCCTCCCCACGGCCCAAACACTCGCCGGGACGCCCGGTGAACTGTCCAGCATGATCGTCACGGTCAACTCGATGGACAACGTCGCGACCACCAAGACGGCCCTGCAGGCCGCCCTCGGCACCGACAAGGCAGACGTCACCCAGGGGCAGAACCTGCAGACCGCCGTCAGCTCCCTGGACAGCGTCAAGAACATCTCCTTCATCGCCTTCATCGCCGCCCTCGGAACCGCCGGGCTGATCATCCTGCTCATCATGGTGATGCTGGTCCGCGAGCGCCGCCACGAAATCGGGGTCCTGAAAGCCATCGGCGCACCCAACCGCACCATCGGCCTGCAGTTCGTCCTCGAAGCCCTGGTCCTCGCGGCCCTGGGCAGCGCAGTGGGCGCAGCCATAGCATCCTTCGCCAGCGGCGGCATCGCGTCCGCCCTGATCAGCAGCAACACCACCACAACCACTGCCAGCACGGGCCGCGGCCCCGGCGGGGCGGGCGGCTTCCCGGGCGGCCAGGGCGGCCCCTTCGGCGGCGCCTCCCAGCTCCTGAACTCGGTCACCGCGAGCGCATCGCCGGGCGTGATCGCCAGTGGCATCGCCGCCGTGTTCGGCGTGGCCATTATCGGCGCCCTGGTACCCGCGCTGCTTACCGCGCGCATCCGTCCCATCGAAGTCCTGCGAGGAGAATAGCCATGATTGAAGTCAAGAACCTGGTCCGCACCTTCAACTCCGGTGACCGCACCATCAAGCCGGTCAACGATGTCAGCTTTGTCCTGGAGCAGGGCACCCTGGCCTCCATCGTGGGCAAGAGCGGCAGCGGCAAGAGCACCCTGCTGTCCCTGCTGGGTGCGCTGGACAAACCCACCAGCGGGGACGTCGTGGTGGACGGCGTGAGCCTGGCAAGCCTGCCGGACACCAAGCTGACGGAATACCGGCGCAGGGACATCGGCTTCGTGTTCCAGCAGTTCAACCTGATCCCCAACCTGTCCGCCGTGGACAACGTCATGCTGCCCATGGAGTTCGCCGGGGTCCGCAAGGCCGCGCGGCTGCAGCGCGCCAAGGACTTGCTGGAACAGGTCCAGCTTGATCCGTCCAAGCACGACCGGCGGATCAACAGGCTCTCCGGCGGCGAGCAGCAGCGCGTGGCCATTGCCCGCGCCCTGGCCAATGAGCCGAAACTGATCCTGGCGGACGAGCCCACCGGCAACCTGGATGAGCAGACCGGCGACCACATCATCGAGCTCCTCAACTCGCTGAGCCGCGACCACAACACCACCATCCTGGTGGTCACCCACGACAGGGTCCTGGCGAACAAGACCGACCGCCGGTTCCGCCTGCAGCAGGGCCAGCTGACGGAAGAGCCGGTCCGGGGACGGAGCGCCGTCGCCGCCACGGCCTGACCCGGAGAAACCGGGCCCGGCAGGGCCGGCGGCGGGGGAAACGCCCAAAGCGTCCTCCCGCCGTCGGCCTCTTTCCGCTGCCAGCCACCGCACGGGGCGCGGAATTCCGGGGCCGTCCGGCGGCCCTGTGACAGGATTGCAGCTATGACTGCTCCGATCGCAAAGCCGTGGCTTTCCAGCCAGCCCAACCAGGATCCCCGGTCCGCCACCGGGGCTCCCCTGCGCTGGGGAATCATCGCCACGGGCAGCATTGCCCGCGCCGTCTCGCAGGATCTCGCGCTGCTTGATGACGCCGAGCTGTATGCGGTCAGTTCCAGGGCGCAGGACACCGCGGACGCGTTCGCCGTGGCGTACGACTTTTCCAAGGCGTACGGGGACGACGGCGGGGTGCCCGGCTACCAGCGGCTGCTGGCCGATGACGCCGTGGATGTTGTGTACGTCGCGACCCCGCACGCGCAGCACCACGAGATGGTTCTCGCCGCCCTCAACGCCGGCAAGCACGTGCTGTGCGAGAAGGCTTTCACCATCAACGCCCGGGAAGCGGCGGAACTCATCGAGGTGGCGCGCAGCCGGAAGCTCTTCCTCATGGAGGCGGTCTGGAGCCGGTTCCTGCCCTCGATGCAGCGTGCCTTCGACATCGCTGCTTCCGGAGAGCTGGGCGACATCCATTGGGTGACCGCTGACCTTGGGTTCCCGGCACCGTACTCCCCCACCGCCAGGCTGTGGGCCCGGAAGGACGGCGGGGGCGCACTGCTGGATCTGTCCGTGTACCCACTCCTGTGGGCGCTCGGCACGCTTGGCTTCCCGCAGACCGTCAGCGCCACGGGCTTCGTCAACGACGACGGCGTCGATGCGCAGAACGCCCTGAGCCTTGGCTACGGCCACGCCGCCCAGGTCCAGCTCACCTCCTCCCTGCTGGCCCACGGACCCCGCACTGCCACGGTGGCCGGCAGCCTGGGCTTCCTGCAAAGCGTGGGCTCCATCAACAACCCCCGCGAACTGGTCATCGCGAAGGGGTGGGAGGACCGCCGGACGGAGACCTTCGACGTCGTGGGAAAGGGCTACGCCTACGAGCTGCGCGAGGTGATGAGGTGTGTCCAGCAGGGGCTGACTGAGAGTCCGGTCATGCCGCTTGAGGACACCCTGAACACCATGCGCCTCTTCGACGGTGTGCGCGCACAGCTCGGCGTGACCTACCCCAACGACAGCCACTAGCAGGATCATCAAAGGCTGCGTTCGACGGCGGCGGGCAGCTTTGGCCCGCTGGTCACACCACTGTGGCTGCCCGATTCTGCCTTGACAGTTTTCTGCGCCCGTGTCCGGCATTTGTAAATTCCCTTTAGTGAATGCTGGACTTCAGGCGATAAGCAGTCTTAGCATTTAGAAAGCATCGATTGCGCCGGTCACTGGGGGGTGGTACGCATGGCTCGTAGTAGTTCGCCATGGCATGCCCTGCGCCCACTGCTCCTGGCAGGAGCAGCCGCGGCCACCTGGTTGACTCTCTCATCTACGGCTGCAACTGCCGATGCCGGCACCGATTCCACTTCACTGCTCGGCGGCGCCACCAGTTCGGTGTCTTCCCTGAGCCAGGATCTTGCAGCTGCGGTTTCACCGGCCCCTGCCGGGTCGGCGGCTGGACCAGCCGCGTCCCCCGGGCTGCTGCAGCCTGTCGTAACGCCGGTTGCCGGCCTCGCGGACAACCTTATTGCCGCCGTTCCCGTGGTGGACCAAGTGGTTCCGGCCGGAACGGTTTCAGAGGTCTCGGCTCCCCTTGCTGAGCTGGCCGATACCGTGGCTGCCGGTGTAGCCCAGGAAGTCGCAGCCCCTGCAGCCGAGGCGGTTCCGGTCCTGGAGCCTGTGCTCCAACCGGTTTCAGATCTTTTGACCGGAACTGTTCCGTTGCCCGTCCCGCCCTTGGATGCCGTGCAAGTGGACGTTCCCGCCGAGGTGGTCCCTGCTCCCGCGCAGGATCAACCGGCAGCCGTGGACGATGCGCCGGGTGCCATGAACACGGCCCCGGAATCTGACCAGGCTGTTGAAGTCTCATCCACGGCACCAGCAGCCCACCCCGGCGCGTTCATGGAAGCCGCGGGCGCGGGCATCCTGGCCCATACGGCGGCGCCGCAGTCCGGGGAATCCGTGACGGCTGGCGCCGTCCAGGAGCAGCCCCTGCCGGACACGTTGCCCCTGCGTGCCCAGGCTCCGGCAGCCCCGGCGTCCGGCACGGGCAGCGGAGGATCAGCGGGCGGAGCGTCCCCTGCCGCTGCGTGGCTCGACCCTTTCGACTTCGATTTTGACCGGGCCGGAAGTGTTCGCGCCGACCGGTCCTCCGAGCATGCCCCTGCGCCGGTGTCGTTCGACCCCGGCTCTTCCCCTGACTAGTTGAGGCCCTCTGCCCTCCCGAGGGCAGCACGCGGCTTTACGGGCAGCTGTCCAGCGCCCGGACACTCAACTATTTCAGGAGTAAACACCATGAACTGCACCCTTCGCAGGGGGTTGCTGAGCACCCTCTTTGCCGGCGGCCTCCTGGCCTTCGGCTGCGCCACCGCCAACGCGGCGGACACCACCAGCGGGACGGATCTTTCCGCCTCCGCCCTTATCTCGGCGGCGGCACCCGCTGACTCGACGTCGTTGGGCCTGCTGGGTGACCCAACGCCGGCCGGATCAACAGGTGTCGCCGCCGCAGTGGACGTCAACCTCGGACTGGGGACTGTGGCGACCACTGATCCCGCCGCCATCGCCACCGGAACAACGGACGGCACCACGGCGAACCTCGCCGTCGGTGCCGCCGTGGACCTCGGACTCGGGTCTGTAACCACCACTGATCCCGCAACCACCGGCACCACCGACCTGGCAGCCGCGGCAGACGTCAACCTCGGCCTCGGCACAGTGACCACCACTGATCCTGCCACCACAGGCACCACCGACCTGGCAGCGGCAGCAGACGTCAACCTCGGCCTCGGGACCGCGACGACCACCGACCCCGCAACCACCGGCACCACCGACCTGGCAGCGGCAGCAGACGTCAACCTCGGCCTCGGCACCACCGGCACCGGGACTACGGACGGCACCGTGGCAGACCTCGCGGTCGATGCAGCCGCAGGCCTGGGCCTGGGCGGCCTCACCGATGGTGACGCCACCGGTGCCGGCAGCACGGTGGACGCAGCCCTCGACATCACCCTCGGGGCTGTCACGGACGGTGACACGGCAGGTGTCATCGATGCAGGCGCGGACCTTGGTGCTGCTGTGGGCGCCGGGACAGCAGACGGCAGCGGCCTGGATGCTGTGGTCGACCTTGGCATCGACCTCGGCATCGGGCTCATCGGCGACAACACCACAGGCACGCCGGGAACTTCCGATCCCGGCACCACCCCGGGTGACGGAACCACGGGCGACACCGGAACCCTTGACCCCGGAACCCTTGACCCGGGAACAGCTGATCCCGGAACGATGGATCCCGGCACCAGCACCCCGGGCTCGGACATCACGGGCGGCGACTCCAGCGGTGGCGCCGGTGATACAGGAACAGAGGGCTTCGCGGCAGCACCGGCCGGCTCAACCGCGGTGAGCGGGGCAATCGGTACCGTATCGGTCCCCCGCGGCACCACGGCCGCCGGTAATGCCGCCCTTGCCAACGGAGGCGCTGCCCACACCGGCCTCGCCAAGACCGGCTGGGACGGATCGCTGGTCCCCCTGGCCCTGCTGCTCCTGGCCGCCGGACTCCTGGCGCTCCGCAAGCGCAAGGTGTCCTAGCGGCCCCACGGCAGGACAGTAACCGCCCGCGACTGTGCGCCTGAAGCGGCAGCACCCGGCGGGCTGACGGAAGGAGGACAGCAGCCCCGAAACACAACAACAGCACAAGAAACATGTCGTCAGCACACATGTCCTTGAAGCCGGTGGTCCGGCGGCGAAGGTTCGTAAAATCGCCGCCGGGCCGTCGGCGTGCCGGAACGGGAAAGCCTGGTCAATCGCTGCTTCCACCTCACCGCCCGTATAATTTGAGGTACGACAGTGCCGCAGCGCACCGGGAGGAACGGTCATGGTGGCGGAATCGCCTAGCTCCATCAAGAATGAAGTTGTCGGCGGTCGCTACCGGTTGGGTGATGTCATCGGCCGCGGCGGAATGTCATCGGTGTACTGTGCGCGGGACGAAAACCTGGGCCGCGACGTCGCGTTGAAGCTCTTCGCCCCGCAGGCCCCGGACGCGGATGAACTCAAGCGCCAGGAAGCGGAGATCCGGCTCCTCGCCACACTCAACCACCCCGGTCTGGTAACCCTCTTCGACGCCGGTATCGATGACCGCATTCCGGATGAGCCCCGGCCGTTCCTGACCATGGAGCTCGTGGAGGGCCAGGACCTGCGCGCCCGTATCCGGCACAGCAGGGTACCCCTTGAAGAGCTGAGCGTCATCGGCGCGGGCATCGCGGACGCGCTGGCCTATGTGCACGGTCTGGGCATCATTCACCGCGACATCAAACCGGGCAACATCCTCCTGGTCCAGATCCGGCCCGGCGAGCCTCTGCGGCCCAAACTCACGGACTTTGGCATCGCCAGGATCGTGGATTCCACCCGGCTCACTGCCACGGGCACCATGGTGGGCACCGCCGCCTACCTCAGCCCGGAACAGGCCCTGGGCAAGCCGCTGTCGTCAGCCACGGACATCTACTCCTTCGGGCTGGTGCTGCTGGAATGCATCAAGGGCACCGTGGAATACCCCGGCAGCGCGGTGGAATCCGCGGTTGCCCGGCTTCACCGCGCCCCGGAAATTCCCGACGACGTCCCCGCGGAGTGGGCCGACCTCATCCGTTCCATGACCACCGTCGAGCCGCTGGAGCGGCCATCGGCCGCCGACATCGAGACCGCCCTCCGCCAGGCGTTGGTTTCCCCGGCCTCAACGCCCGGAGAACTGGTGCCGGAGACCACGCGGGTACTGCCGGCCATGCCCTTCCACCCTCCGACCATCACTGCCGAAGAGTCGGTGGATGACGTCCGGGAGGCAGCCGGGGCCACCGGAGCGACGGGGTCCTCTGACGATCCGTCGGCCCAGGCTCCTGCGACCGCATCTGATCCTGCGCCCGCATCTGATTCTGTCCGGCAATCCGGTTCCGGGACGGCGGCCACCCCCTCCCCGGCCAAGGCTGCCGGCAAGCCCCGCCTCTCACGGAACCAGCGGATCTGGCTTGCCGTGGTGCTCGCTGCCCTGGTGATTGCCGCAGCCGCTGCCGCGGTGATGATGAGCATCTCCGCCCGGCCCGCCGACGTCGTCCCCTACCCCACGGTGACCGGTGTCCTGGGCGACCACCTGCAGGAACTTCAAAAGAGCGTGGCGCCGTGACCCTTCGGCAGGCCGTGCCGGGCCGGCTGCTGCTGGCCTGCGTGGCGGCCCTGCTGGCAGCCACCTTCCTCAACGCCTGTGCCGCCCCTGGGAGCGGGCTGCAGCGCGAAGCGGCAACACAGCTCCAGGCGCGGGTCCTTGAGGTAACCCAGGCTTCCTCCCAAAACGATCCCGCAGCCGCGCTCAAGGCACTGGAGGGCCTCGAAGCGGACCTTTCGGCTGCCCAGGCGAAGGGCCAGGTCTCCGAAGAGCGGCGCCGCAGCATCACCACCGTGGCCACCGCCGTCCGGGCAGACCTCACCGAAGCGGTTGCCGCGCAGGCGGCGGCCGCGAAGGCTGCCGAAGACGCCCGCGTTGCCGCCGCCCAGGCAGCCCAGGATCCCTCCCCCGCACCTGCGTCTCAGGCAGCTCCCGCACCGGCCCCGGCACAGGGCAGTGCCGGCGGCAACGGAGCGGACGGCGGCAAGAACAACGGTGACAAGGGCAAAGGCAAGAACTGAACCGCGCCCAGGCTAAGTGACAAAGCAAAAGAAGCGGTGCTCCGGTGGAAACCGGGGCACCGCTTCTCTCTGCCTTACCAGCCGGTACTAGGCCAGGCTGGCGATGACCTTGTTCAGGGTGGCGGAAGGACGCATCACGGACGAAGCCTTGGCGTCATCCGGGCGGTAGTAGCCCCCGATGTCCACAGGTGAGCCCTGGGCCTCGGCCAGCTCGCCCACGATCGTTTCCTCCTTGGAGGAAAGCTCGTTGGCGACCGAGCTGAACGCGGCGGCCAGGTCGGCGTCGTCCGTCTGCTTGGCCAGTTCCTCGGCCCAGTAGCGGGCCAGGAAGTAGTGGCTGCCACGGTTGTCCAGTTCGCCGGCACGGCGGCTCGGGGACTTGTTCTCCAGCAGGAAGGTGCCGGTGGCGCGGTCCAGCGTGTCGGCCAGGACCTGGGCGCGGGCGTTGCCCGTGGTGGTGGCCAGGTGTTCGAAACTCACGGCCAGGGCCAGGAACTCACCCAGGCTGTCCCAGCGGAGGTGGTTTTCCTTGAGCAGCTGCTGGACGTGCTTCGGGGCCGAGCCGCCGGCGCCGGTCTCGAAGAGTCCGCCGCCGTTCATCAGCGGGACGACGGAGAGCATCTTGGCGCTGGTGCCCAGTTCCAGGATGGGGAACAGGTCCGTCAGGTAGTCGCGGAGCACGTTGCCCGTGACGGAGATGGTGTCCTGGCCCTTGCGGATGCGCTCCAGGGTGAAGGCAGTGGCCTTGACCGGGGCCATGATCTGGATGTCCAGGCCCTCGGTGTCGTGGTCCTTCAGGTATTCGTTGACCTTGGCGATCAGGTTGGCGTCGTGGGCACGTTCCTCGTCCAGCCAGAACACGGCGGGGGTCTGGGAGGCGCGGGCGCGGGTGACGGCCAGCTTGACCCAGTCGCGGATGGGGGCGTCCTTGGTCTGGCAGGCGCGCCAGATGTCGCCCTCGGAGACTTCGTGCTCGATCAGGACGTTGCCGGAGCCGTCAACGACCTGTACCTTGCCGGCTTCCTGGATCTCGAACGTCTTGTCGTGGCTGCCGTATTCCTCGGCCGCCTGTGCCATGAGGCCGACGTTGGGCACGGTGCCCATGGTGGTGGGGTCGTAGGCGCCGTTGGCGCGGCAGTCATCGATGACCACCTGGTAGATGCCGGCGTAGGAGCTGTCCGGAAGCACGGCCAGGGTGTCCGCTTCCTTGCCGTCCGGGCCCCACATGTGGCCCGAGCTGCGGATCATGGCGGGCATGGAGGCGTCCACGATGACGTCGCTGGGGACGTTCAGGGTGGTGATGCCCTTGTCAGAGTCCACCATGGCCAGGGCGGGACCGTCTTCCAGGCCCTTCTTGATCAGGTTCTGCACGCCGTCGCGGACGTCTTCCGGCAGGTCCTCGAGGCTGCTGAGGATGGCGGCAAGGCCGTTGTTGGGGCTGATGCCGGCGGCGGAGAGCTGCTTGCCGTAAGTCTGGAACAGTTCCGAGAAGTAGGCCTTGACCACGTGGCCGAAGATGATGGGGTCCGAGACCTTCATCATGGTGGCCTTCAGGTGCGCGGAGAACAGCACGCCTTCTTCCTTGGCGCGGGCAACCTGGGCCTTCAAAAACTCGTCCAGGGCGGCGGCGCGCATCACGGTGCCGTCGATGACCTCACCGGCCAGGACCGGGAAAGCCTTCTTCAGGACCTTCACGGACCCGTCTTCACGGACCAGCTGGATGGCGATGGTGCCGTCTGACTCGATGACCACGGACTTCTCGTTGGAACGGAAGTCGTCCTGGCCCATGGTGGCCACGTTGGTCTTGGAGTCGGAGGTCCAGGCGCCCATGGAGTGGGGGTTCTGGCGTGCGTAGTTCTTGACGGACAGCGGCGCGCGGCGGTCCGAGTTGCCTTCACGCAGGACCGGGTTCACGGCGGAGCCCTTGATCTTGTCGTAGCGCGAGCGGATGGCGGTTTCCTCGTCGGAGGAGGGGTTGTCCGGGTAATCCGGCAGGGCGTAGCCCTTGCCCTGCAGCTCGGCGATGGCCGCCTTCAGCTGCGGGATGGAGGCGCTGATGTTGGGCAGCTTGATGATGTTGGCTTCCGGCGTCTTCGCCAGCTCACCGAGTTCAGCAAGGGCGTCACCGATCTGCTGCTCCGGGGTGAGGTAGTCACCGAACACAGCAATGATGCGGCCGGCGAGCGAAATGTCGCGGGTCTCCACCTCCACACCTGCAGTCGAAGCGAACGCCTCGATGATGGGCAGGAACGAATAGGTAGCCAGCATCGGCGCTTCGTCGGTGTGGGTGTAGATAATCTTGGACATGCGCGGGCGTCTCCCTGTGGGTCGGCTTGGTTGTGAAAAATTCGGTCTATTTCACCATGTACAACTTACCCGAGGACATGGCGTTGAACCGTACCGGAGTCCCAGCGTTACCCCGGCGGTGGGCAGGATTACAGCGATGGAGAACGGCCGACGGCGGGACACGCCCGGGTGCCGGGGCCGCCGTCGCCACCAAGGGGGCGGCCGGGGCAGTGAAAGGGTCCTAAGCCGGTATTTGATATCTCACTACTGTGTACAAACTTGTCCGGTGGCGATAAATTCGCTAAGTCACTCCCGATCCAGGGCCCAAACCCCGTTCAGACAGGACAACAATGACACGCACCAGGTCTCTGGCTTCCGGCCTCCTGACTTTCTCGGCTGCCGCCGTGCTGGCACTCACCTCGGCCGGCGGGGCCTCTGCCGCGCCCGCACCGTCGGATGGACATGAAGCCCCGTCCGTGGCCGGCGTCACGCTCAATGCCGACGGCGCAGCGGATTACTGGACTCCGGAGCGCATGCAGAGCGCCGTCTCAGGTGACACCCTGGCCGGCAAGGCGCTGGGCCGCGGCAACCGCTCCAGCGCCGCCCTGGTCGAGAAGGGCAAGCCTTCCTCCACCAAGGGGACCAAGGGCAAGCCCACCATTGCCCAGAGCGAGAATCCCGTCTCCCACATCGGCAAAGTCTTCTTCACCATGGGCGGCACCAACTATGTGTGCTCGGGCAACGCCGTCGCCTCGACCAACGGCAGCACCGTGGCTACCGCCGGTCACTGCGTAAACGAGGGCCCGGGCGCGTACGCCACCAACTTCGTCTTCGTGCCCGCCTACGACAACGGCGCGGCACCCTACGGCAAGTGGACCGCCAGGGCCCTGTACGCCCCCACCCAGTGGGCCTCCAACGGCGACATGACCTACGACACCGGCTTCGCCGTCGTGAATACGGACAGCAACGGTGACCGGCTCACCGACGTTGTCGGCGGCTCTGGCACTGCCTTCAACCAGGCACGGGGCCTGACCTACACCTCGTACGGCTACCCGCAGGCCTCGCCGTTCAACGGCACGTCACTGTTCAGCTGCACCGGTACGGCCACGGATGACCCGAACAACCCCCAGTTCGGTACCCAGGGCATCCCGTGCGACATGACGGGCGGCTCCTCGGGCGGCCCGTGGTTCATCGGCATCGGCTCAGACGGCGTACAGAACTCCATCAACAGCTATGGCTACAACGGCTCAGCGGTGATGTACGGCCCGTACTGGGGCAAAGTCATCCAGGCAACCTTCAACAGTGCAGCAAAGTCCTAAGGCACCTGATCCGAAGGAGGATCCCGTCAGCCACGTGGACCTGAACCAGTCCCCCGAGGAAGTCCTCGAGTACTGGACAGAGGAGCGGATGGCGGCGGCGAAGCCCCGGGAGATTCAGCTCCCGGAGCCCGGCCCCGGCCAAGACGACCAGGACTGAACCAGCACAACGACGACGGCGCCCGTCCCCTGCACAGGGGACGGGCGCCGTCTCGTTAATCCGGGCCCGCGATGAAGCGTGGCTATCAGTGGAAGAAGTGGCGGGCTCCGGTGAAGTACATCGTGATGCCGGCGGCGTTCGCTGCGGCAATGACTTCCTCATCCCGGACGGAACCGCCCGGCTGCACCACGGCGCGGACGCCGGCGTCGATCAGGATCTGCAGTCCGTCGGCGAACGGGAAGAACGCGTCGGAGGCGGCCACGGCACCGCGGGCCCGCTCAGGTGCGCCTGAACCGCTCGCGTTGGAAGCGCCGCCGGCACCGTCGACGTCGGACTCCACCGTGACACCCAGGGTGTTGGCCCGCTCCACGGCCAGGCGGCAGGAATCCAGGCGGTTGACCTGGCCCATGCCGATGCCCACTGCGGCGCCGTTCTCTGCCAGGAGGATGGCGTTGGACTTCGCGGCCCGGCAGGCGGTCCAGGCGAAGGCGAGGTCCGCGAGGGTCTTGTCGTCCGCGGCTTCACCGGCGGCGAGGGTCCAGTTGGCGGGGTTGTCGCCTTCAGCGTCCACCTTGTCCGTGACTTGGACCAGCATGCCGCCGGAAACCTGGCGGAACTCCGTGGGGTAGCGGCCGTAGCCCTCGGGCAGGGCGAGCAGGCGGATGTTCTTCTTCTTGGAGAGGATCTCCACGGCCTCGGGCTCGAAGCCGGGAGCGATGACCACCTCGGTGAAGATGTCCTTGACGGTGTTAGCCATGCCGGCAGTCACGGTGCGGTTCGCGGCGATGACGCCACCGAACGCCGAGACCGGATCGCAGGCGTGCGCCTTGGCGTGGGCATCGGCAATGGGGTCCGCGGCATCGGCGGACCCGACGGCCACACCGCACGGGTTGGCGTGCTTGATGATGGCGACGGCGGGCTCAGCGAAGTCGTAGGCGGCGCGCAGGGCGGCGTCGGCGTCAACGAAGTTGTTGTAGCTCATGGCCTTGCCGTGCAGCTGGTCCGCCTGGGCGATGCCCATCGGCGCAGCCTTGTCCACGTACAGGGCGGCCTGCTGGTGCGGGTTTTCGCCGTAGCGCAGGACCTCGGAACGCTCCAGGGACAGGCCGGCGTAGGCGGGCCAGTCGATGACGCCGTCGCCGTCCTCGTCCAGGAACTGGCTGGCGGTCCAGGTGGCCACCGCGTTGTCGTAGGCAGCGGTGTGGGCGAATGCCTTGGCAGCGAGGCGGCGGCGCGTCTTCAGGTCGAAGCCACCGGCGGCGGCAGCCTCCACCACCTGGCCGTAGAAGGACGGATCCACCACGATGGCGACGGCGGCGTGGTTCTTCGCGGCCGACCGCACCATGGCGGGGCCGCCGATGTCGATCTGCTCCACGACGTCATCCTGCGCGGCACCGGACTTGACGGTTTCCACGAACGGGTAGAGATTCACCACCACCAGGTCGAAGGCTTCGATGTCCATGCTGGCGAGGGTTTCCATGTGGGCGGGGAGGCGGCGGTCCGCCAGGATTCCGCCGTGGACGCGCGGGTGCAGCGTCTTGACGCGGCCGTCCAGCATCTCGGGCGAACCGGTGACTTCCTCAACCTCCTGCACGGGAATGCCCGCGGCGGCGATCTTCTTGGCCGTGGAACCGGTGGAGACGAGCTTTACGCCCGCGGCGTGCAGGCCCGTTGCGAGCTCCTCCAGACCGGTTTTGTCGTAAACCGAGATCAGGGCCCGGCGGATGGGTACACGGTCAATGGATACGCGCTCATGCTGCGTGAAGCTCACAAATGTCTCCGTCTTATCTCGCGGAACAGGGCCGCGGTTGGTGGGGATAGGGCCAGTTTATCGCGAAGGCGCGGTTGGCCGGTGTGTCAGCCGGAGTGTGAACGCCGTGGGGGCGGGCTAGAGTTTTGAACAGGAGGCGGCGATGAACACTTACACCACTGTGCCCAGCGGCGAACAGGTGGTCCAGGAACTGCCCTGGCGATGGAAAGTCCAGGGCAGGATCTTCCTGATCGGGGGCCTCGGCTTCATGTTCGACGCCTGGGATGTGACCCTGAACGGCATCCTGATTCCGTTGCTGTCCAAGCACTGGTCGCTCTCCGCGGGAGAGGCCGCCTGGGTGGGTACCGCAAACCTGATCGGCATGGCCCTGGGTGCCTTCATCTGGGGAACGATCGCGGACACCGTGGGCCGCAAGAAGGCCTTCACCGCCACCTTGCTGCTGTTCTCGGTCTTCACCGTCCTGGGCGCGTTCGCCCCTGACTTCATCTGGTTCTGCGTCTTCCGGTTCATGGCCGGGTTTGGCCTGGGCGGCTGCATTCCCGTGGATTACGCCCTGGTGGGTGAGTTCACCCCCCGGAAGCAGCGCGGCAAGGTGCTGACAGCCATGGACGGCTGGTGGCCCATCGGCGCAGCCCTGGCGGGGTTCGTCTCCGCCGGACTGGTGGCCCTCTACGGCGACTGGCGCCTGACCATGCTGGTGATGGTGCTTCCCGCCCTGCTGGTCTTCTGGATCCGGCGGAGCGTGCCGGAATCCCCGCTGTTCCTGATCAGGAAGGGGCGGCGGGAAGAAGCCGCCAAAATCATCGATGGGCTGGTGGAAGCCACCGGGGCGGAACCCCGCGCCTACAGCCTTCCCGACGCCCGGGACGTTCCCCGGCTTTCCGCCGGCAGCGCCTGGACCCAGCTGCGCTCGGTGTGGCAGTTCAACTGGAAGATCACGGCTGCCGCCTGGGCCCTGTTCTTCAGCATCCTGCTGGTGTACTACCTGTCCCTGACATGGATGCCGAGGATCCTTATCGGCGCAGGTTTCGCCGAGTACAAGGCGTTCGTCACCACGGCGTCCATGGCCGCCGTCGGCTTCCTGGGCGTGGTGGTGGCGGCGCTCCTGGTGGAACGTGTGGGGCGCAAATGGATCCTTGCCATCACCGGTCCGCTGTCCGCGCTGACCCTGGTGATCGTGGCATTCGTGGTGGACATCCCCACGGCCGCGGTGTTTTGGCTGCTGGTGTTCGGGTTCGTGGTGCAGGTGGCCATTCCGGTGCTCTATGCGTATGTCTCCGAGCTCTATCCCACCGAACTGCGCGGCACCGGATTCGGCTGGGCGTCCACATTCTCCCGGCTCGGTGCGGGTTTTGGGCCGCTGATCTTCGCCAACTACTTCTGGCCGGAACTCGGGCTGGCCACATCCTTCGCCCTGGCCGGTGCCCTGGTGCTGGCCTCCGTGCTGTGGATGGCGTTCTTCTCCCCCGAAACCCGCCAGGCCCGCCTGGAGTAACCTTTCCCAACCAGGTAGCGCCAAGTGTCGTTCTGGAGCCTCAATACGACACTTGGCGCTACCTGGTTCTAGCCTCCGGGCAACCAGCCGCGGGCCAGCATGGTCCGCTGCACTTTTGCCACCGCCAGCTTCGCGTCTTGTTCCATGTGCCGCTTTGAGATTCGCACAAGAACCCATCCACCGCGTCCGAAATCCTCTTCGCGGGCAATGTCCCGCTCAATCTGTCCCGCTGCCGAATGTCCCTCACCGTCGTATTCCACCGCCACCTTCTGTTCGGGATAGCTCAGGTCGGGTTGACGTACGACGCCGGGGGCCAGCGGCGTGGGCACGTTCAGTAGAGGTTCGGGCAAGCCGGCATACTCCAGAGCCAGCCGCAACCTGGTTTCCTGTGCGGAGTCGGAACCCACCCTGGCCAAATCAAGGGCAAGACGGGCCTTGCGTATTCCGGGTGTTCCCTTGTGCCTGTCCAGCATCTCGGCCAGATCTTCAAGCGTTGCATAGGGTTCGAATCTGCCTTCGAATTCCGGGCGCGGGTATCGGATCAGATGGTCTGCAACAACAGTCAATTCCTCAATGCCCATCTTGCGGGAGCAATCCAGCCACGTCCGGGTCCGCGACGTGACCAGCAGGCCCTGGTGGCTGACAATCTCGTCGTCGAAAAACTGTCCCCGGTGGCCCCTCACACCGGGCCGGCGCATGATGGCCACCGTGTCGGGACGGGAGACATGCAACAGCGGTTCGTTGCAGCCTGGCAGGAACCCTGGAAACTGCCACAACAGAAAAGCGGATGCGTGGGAAGCCGCGGCAAATTCCGTCACCAGGGTGTAGGGCCGGAGGCAAGCGGCCAAATCCGTTCGGCCGCAGGAGTCCGGCACCCGGACGCCCCTGCTGGGCCGCTGCAAGCCGCGGTGACGTAGCCGGCGGCGGGTGATGCCGGCGTCGACTGCCTCCCGGAAGGTGAACGGCAGCGACTCAAATTGTCCGGGCATGGGACGAGGAACCTTCATCAGCCCATGGTGGCAGCCGCAACTGTCCTTGCTGGACGTTATCCACAGGCTCGGCCCACTCAAACAATGTAGGTAGCGCCAGCTGTCGTTTTGAGGGGGTAAAACGACACTTGGCGCGACCTAGTTGGGCTGGGGCGCGGCGAATGAAGGGTCTGCCGCCAGGGCGGCCAGGGTGGAGACCAGCAGCCGGCGCTCCACCACCTTGATGCGCTCGTGCAGGGTTTCCTCGGTGTCCGTGTCCTCGATGGCCACGGCTTCCTGGGCAATGATGGGGCCGGTGTCCACGCCGGCGTCTGCCCAGTGCACGGTGCAGCCGGTGACCTTCACGCCGTACGCCATGGCATCCCGGACGCCGTGCGCACCGGGGAAAGCGGGGAGCAGTGCCGGGTGTGTGTTGAGGTATTTGCCGTGGAAAGCGTCGATGAACTCCGGGCTGACGATCCGCATGAACCCGGAAGAAACCACCACGTCCGGCTTGTAGGCGGCCACAGCCCGGGTCAGTGCTGCGTTCCAGTCCGCGCGGTCCGGGTAGGCCTTGAAGTCCACCACGAAGGTGGGGATCCCGGCGGCAGCGGAACGCTCGACGCCGTAGGTTCCCTCGCGGTCCGCGCCCACCGCTGCGATGTCCACGTCGAGGTCCCCGGCCTTGACGGCGTCGATAACTGCCTGAAGATTGGACCCGGTTCCGGAAACGAGGACGACGATACGCATTGGTCCAGCTTAGGTGCAGGCTCGCGTACGCTGGAAAACATGAACAGCGAACCTGGCCGGAGCGGGCAGCAGCAGGTCAGGCCCCCGCTCAGCGAGGCGGCGAAAGCCTCCCTTGCCAAGACCCGCACCCTGTTCCGGATGTTCGTGGTCTCGGTCCTCGGATCGTTCTTCGTGTACCAGCTGGACGTCGGCTACCTGTGGCTGGCGACCGTGCTGACCGCCGCGGGCCTGGTCCTCGGGATCGTCCTGCTGGTCCGGTCAATCCGCCTCAAGGAATCCAGGCTGGTTCTCCTCGGCACCATTTCCGGACTGGTGGTGGCCGCCGTCATGGTGCTGCTGATCGTCACCACCATGGTCCTGTTTGACCAGGTGCGCGAGTACCAGGCGTGCCTGGGCCGGGCGCTGACGGACCGGGCCACCCATGCGTGCATGGCCCAGTTCCAGGACCTCCTGCCCACCAAGGTCCGCTAGCGGCGGCCTGGTCCTAGTGGACCAGCTCCGCATCGTGTTCCGCCGCCCCGGTGTTCTCCCGCTCCAGCCACGGTCCGGCAGCGTAACCGACAACGACGCCGATGCCTACCTCGGCAGCCACCCACAGGCCGGTCCACAGGGGGTCGGGCCCAATGGCCGTCAGGCGGCCAAGGCCGGCTGACCCCCTGGCGATCCAGGCCAGGCAGGCCGTCAGCAGGCCCGCCGCCACGCCCACGAGCACGCCGAGCACCAGCGTGGAGACGGTGGCGGTGAACCAGCGGGCATGCACCTTGATGGCGAGCCACTCGTCGAAGTGGTTTTCGCCCTCCCGCAGGAACCACCATCCCGCCATGACACCTGCCAGCACCGGAACAACCAGGGCCACGAAGGCGTAGTCCAGGGACCCCGACGGGATGGCAGCCAGGACCGGTATGGACGGAAGCGGCCCGACGGCGGTCCCCAGCGCCCCGGCCTGGGAGCCCGCCCCCATCGCAAACCCGGCGCCCGACGTCCAGGCGAGGGCGAACACCACAAGGTTGGGCAGGAAACCTAGCTGCGCGATGGTGAGGGCGGCACCTCCCACCGGGCCGGCGTCGAGCGCTTCATAAACGGAAACCACCAGGTTCCAGTGGATGAACAGGTCTGCCGCCAGCAGGACTGCGGCGAGGGTGAGGGCGGACAGCACGGCGACGGACCCCGCTTTCGCCGCGGATGCGAAGTACGATCCGGCCCAGCGTGAGTGCTGGCTGGTGCGCGAGATCCAGTCCACCGCGTCAACGCCGATGAGCCGGCTCCAGGACCCGGCCTCCCTCCGGGCGCCAACCACCATTCCCAGCCCGAACGGGACCAGGGGAACCAGCATGGCGAACCAGAGGTTGATGCCGACGTCGGCGCTGCGGCAGACGAACCCGGTAGCGGCGCCGAACGCTGCATACACTGCCCACGAGCCAAGCAGCGCCTGCCACAGCTGGTCCGTATAGGAGGCGCGGGCCAGCCGCCGGCCGGCGCGCCAGGCCAGGAGGAAAGGGATGAGGGTCAGGCCCAGCGGAATCAGGCTCAGGATGCCGGACCCGCCGTGGGTGGCAGTCCCGGGTCCTGTGCCGGCAAGTTCCAGCGGCACCCCATGGACCAGGAGCCAGGACTGCCCGGCCAGGCGGGCCAGGACTTCGAACTGCCCGTTCTGGAATCCGGCAGTGGCCCAGACGGCAACGATGGGCGCCACGACCACCAGGGCCGAAATGATGGCCGCCTGCGCCGCTTCAAGGGCACCCTGCAGCCACAACGGCATGGGTAGGCCACGGTCTCCGGTCTGATCAGCGCGCAGTTTCATCGTGTTCCATGGTGTCACGCCGGGCGTGCCGGACCCGCGAACGACAGGCTCCGGGGATCCACTGATCACCAATCAAATGCCCCGGCGTGCGGCGCTTTTTGCCCTGCCCCGCCGTAAAATTGGTAGAAACCACAACCCGCCGCCCCGCTGAGGGCATGGTGTGATTTCTGCTGGCTGCCGGACGTGGACACTGCCAGCCGTGTACCCGGATACCGTCAACCGGGAAAACAGGAGCCGCGAATGAGAGATGAACCGTAAGTTCTGAAGATATTCGTCCTACTGGCTGGTGCAGCCACCGCTTCCGGCGCGGCTGCACCAGCGTTTTAAACAGTGCGGCGCCCGGAGCCTCCTGGAGGCTCCCGGCGCCGTTCACCGTGTCAGGGCAGCTGATTCATCCGGGCTGCCCGCGGAACTGGGGGCCGGAGCCCCGGGTCCCGATCAGCGACGGGTGTCGCCGTCTGTTTCGATGTTTTCCTTGCGGACTTCCTCATTGACCGTGACGTCGTCACGGACAACTTCCTTGTCCAGGCGGACCCGCTCCACGGGAACGGCTTCCTTCTCAACGACGGGGCGTTCCTCGTGCAGGACCACCTCGTGCTCTTCTTCGCTGATGGCAGGCCCGTCGAAGGCTGCACCGCGGTTGCCGTCCGTGATGGGCTCCCGCTCGATGCGTACTTCTTCACGCTCCACCGGGATGGTCTTGGTGACGTTTTCGGTGGTGACGTACTTCCGCAGCCGTGCCCGGCCGGTGGCTTCGCGTTCCTTGCCCACGTGCAGCTGCTCCTCGGACCGCGTCATGGCGTCGTCCGTGGTGGGGCCGGAGGTGTCGTGGCCAACGGTTCCGCGTGTGGTTTCGTCGCGGTCATACGTGTCGCGGCCTGCACCGATCCCCGCGGTGGGGGTGCCTGCGTTCAGGTCGGCGTCGCCCTGCAGGTCAACGTCCCCGGCGGTGCCGGAACGGGCCTCGGTGTAGGTCCGGGCACCGCGGTCGTAGTACGTGTAGAGCCGGTCCTCTTCCTCCGGGGTGAGGTGGCCGTCCGCATCCACGCGGGGAGCGTCCTTGACGTGCTCCTTGGTGAAGGGAACCACCAGGTCTTCGCCCTGGTTGTGCGCGCCCTCCACCGGAACGAAGGACTCGGAGGTACCGAAGAGCCCCGTCTTCACGGTGACCCATGTGGGCTCGCCCGTGTCATCGTCTGCGTACAGCTGACCGATCGAACCGATTTTCGTGCCGTCGGAACCGACGACGTTGCCGCCCTTGGTGAGCAGGTTTTCAAGGTTTTCCCTGTTGAGCATGACGTCTCCTTTGGATGGTCTTTGCACTGGGTCTGCCAGCAGTGGATGTTCCGGACCGGGGCATTCTCCCGTCATCCGGCTTCCGCCCCGGCTGCTTGAGGCTCTGCGCTGACTGCCCCACTACCGTAAGCATGCTTAGCATCAAATGCAAAGCCTACTTAGTAATTTTTTTTGGCGGGCCGCTGCAGTTGTTCACCCGGCCTTCTCCTCGAGGTAACGCTTCCTCCCCCGTCATTTCAAGGAAGGCAACCACGGTGGAGGGGTGAGGATCGCAATCGTTGCCGAATCTTTTTTGCCGCTGATGAACGGCGTCACCCATTCCATCCTGCGGGTCCTGGACCACCTCCAGGAGCGCGGCGACGAGGTGCTGGTCATCGCGCCTTCCGGACATGACGGGGAGGCCGCGGGCCGGGTCAAGGGGGCGGAGGTGCACAGGCTGCCCGCGGTCCCGCTGGCCGGCTACACGAATGTGCGGGTGGCACTGGGAGGTGTGTACCGGGTCAAGCGAATCCTTGCCGAGTACGCGCCCGACGTTGTCCACCTTGCCTCGCCGTTCGTGCTGGGCTGGCGTGCCGCACAGGCTGCGCACCAGCTGGGCATCCCCACCGTGGCCATCTACCAGACCGAAGTTCCCAGCTACGCCGCCCGGTACGGCGTTCCCTTCCTGGAAAACTGGGCCTGGAACAGGGTGGAGAACATCCACCTGCTCTCCTCACGCACCCTGGTGCCCTCAACCTTCGCGCTGAACCAGTTGCGCGGCCGGGGCATTCCGCGGGTGCGCATGTGGCGCCGCGGCGTGGACACCGCGAGGTTTTCGCCGGCAAAGCGCGACGACGGGTGGCGGGCTTCGGTGGCTCCGGGCGGGGAACGGATCATCGGCTACGTGGGCAGGCTGGCGGTCGAAAAGCAGGTGGAAGACCTTGCCGCCCTCGCCGGCATTCCCAACACCAGGCTTGTGGTTGTGGGCGACGGCCCGCAGCGGGCAGCCCTTGAGGCGGCACTCCCCCGGGCAGTCTTCACCGGATTCCTGGGCGGTGATGACCTGGCACGGGCGGTGGCATCGTTCGACCTGTTCGTCCATCCCGGCGAGTTCGAAACCTTCTGCCAGACCATCCAGGAGGCCATGGCATCGGGTGTACCGGTGGTGGCCACAGGGCGGGGCGGCCCGTTGGACCTGGTGGAGAACTCGCGCACCGGGTGGCTCTACGAACCGGGCGACCTGTCCGCCATGCGGGCCCGGGTGCAGGACCTGGTGGGCGACGACGCCAAACGGCGGGCTTTTGCGGCCGCAGCACACGCCTCGGTCCAGGACAGGACATGGCCCGCGCTCTGCACGGAACTGGTGCAGCACTACGCGGACGTCATCGCGGGGGCGCCCGCACCAGCACAAAAGGTTTCAAAGGCAGGAGCATCATCATGAAGATTTCCGTGATCGGCTGCGGATACCTGGGCGCGGTCCACGCAGCAACCCTGGCCTCCATGGGCCACACCGTGGTGGGCATCGACGTCGACCCCGGCAAGGTGGCGCAACTGGCGCGGGGAGCCGCACCGTTCCACGAACCTGGACTGGATGAACTCCTGGAGCACGGCCGCGCCACCGGACGGCTGCACTTCTCCACCGATCCCGCCGACGCAGGGGACGCCCAGGTGCACTTTCTGTGCGTGGGGACGCCGCAGGACAAGACGTCCGACGCCGCCGACCTTTCCTTCCTGGTCTCCGCCGCGGCGGCCTTGCTGCCGCACCTGGCCGCGGGCGCCGTCGTCGTCGGTAAATCCACGGTGCCCGTTGGCACCGTGGACATGCTTCAGGATGTCCTGGCCGCACGGCCTGATGTGCTGCTCGGCTGGAATCCCGAGTTCCTCCGGCAGGGCACCGCCGTCAAGGACTCCCTGGTCCCGGACCGGCTGGTCTACGGCGTGGACGGCGGCCGGGCCGCCGCCTTCCATCCCGCCACCGGCGCACCCCTGGGGGTGACGGCGGCCCTGGACGGCGTCTATGAGCCGCTGCTGGCTGCCGGGATCCCGCGGCTGGTCTGCAATTTCGCCACGGCAGAGCTCATCAAATCGGCCGCGAACGCCTACCTGGCAACCAAGGTCAGCTTCATCAACGCCGTCGGTGGACTGTGCGATGCCGCGGGCGCTGACGTCACCGAGCTCAGCGAGGCGATGGGGCTGGATCCGCGGATCGGTGGCCGGTACCTGCACGCGGGTCTTGGTTTCGGCGGCGGCTGCCTGCCCAAGGACATCCGCAGCTTCCGAACCCAGGCAGCCACCCTGGGCGTGCCCGCGGTGGAGGACTGGATGCGGCTGGTGGATGCAGTGAACCTGGGCCAGCGGGAACGCACGGTGCGCCTGGCGGCGGAACTGTGCGGCGGGGCGCTCGCCGGGCGTTCCATCACCGTGCTGGGTGCATCCTTCAAACCGGATACCGATGACATCCGCGACTCCCCGGCACTGGATGTCGCGGACCGGCTGGCCGCCGCCGGTGCCCATGTGACCGTCACGGACCCCAAAGCGGTGAACCTTGCGTGGCGCCGCTACCCACGCCTCCGGTTCGAGTCCTCCGCGGCGCGGGCGCTCCAGGACGCCGAACTGGTGTTGCTCCTCACCGAATGGGACGAGTACCGGCAGCTGTGCCCCGCCTCGACCGGGCAGCAGGTACGAGGCCGGGTGGTCCTGGATGCGCGCAATGTGCTGGATGCTGCCGCCTGGCAGGAACAGGGCTGGGTGGTGCGAGGACTTGGGACCGCCGCGGGCGCCTTGGCGGCGGCCGCACACTGAGGTTCAGCCCAGGAGCCCCAGCTCGGCGAAGGCCAGCGCAACGCCGCCACCGGCCGGCGCGGCGGTAACCCTGTCAGCTACGGCAAGAACGGAGGGATGGCCACCTTCCACGGCGATGCCCACGCCCGCGTACTCGAGCATCTCCACGTCGTTGGCGCTGTCGCCGATGGCCACGATGTCTGCCCGGTCCAGGCCGAGCCGGGCCTCCACCACCTGGATACCCACGGCCTTATGGGTGCCCGCCATGTAGATCTCCCCGGCACGCTCGCCCAGCGCCGACAGCGAGCTGGGAATCAGCCCCACCCCGGGGCCGAAGGTTTCCATCAGGCGGCCCAGCGGCACCGGCGAGTCGAAGCAGGAGATTTTGGCGTAGGACGTGGCGCGGAGGTCGTCGCTGTACTGCATGGGCCCCAGGATGTCCTCGAGCGGATCAACGTCCGTGCTGAGGACGCCGTCATGCTGCGGCCGGCCGGCAAAGATGGGCCCGAGGACCTCCCGCAGCCGCCGGTCCACGCCCGTCCGGCCGTGCAGGGCCTCCGGCGCTTCCAGGATGTAGGCCGCACCGTGCGCGTCGAGCGTTTCGACGATGCGTGCCGCCAGCTCCGGCTCAAAGCGGGTGTCCTTGAGGACTTCACCGCTGACCTCCACCCTGGCGCCGGCGCCGGTAATGGTGCCGTCGAATCCTGCTTCGAGGATGTGCCCGGGCACCATGGACAGGGGACGTCCGGTGCAGACGAACACCAGGTGGCCCAGCTTCCGTGCGGTCCGGACGGCATCCACGTGGGCCTCCGGAGCCAGCCCGTGGTCAGCGTAGGTGCCGTCGATGTCAAGGAAGATGGCACGCGGCCGCTGGGTGTGGCTGGACATGCCGGAGCTCCTTCATCAGATGCAGGGAAACCCAATCTTACCGGCAGCCGCTTTACCGCCGGAGAAAAGTTCGCGGAATTCGGGTCAAACTGATAGTCATCCTGTGATATTGAAAGCCTTGCAGAGTAGTAAGCCTGCTGATTGAATGAGGGAACCGGAAATGGGGGCCCGGCACAACTTACTGACAAGGAGTGGCAACATGGGCATTATCGGATTTCTCATTTTGGGCCTGATTGCTGGAGCCATTGCAAAGGCCATCCTGCCGGGACGCCAAGGCGGCGGCTGGGTGATCACCATGGTCCTCGGCGTTGTTGGGGCCATCCTGGGCGGCTGGATCGGATCACTGATCTTCGGCGGCGGACTGGCCGAATTCTTTGACATCAGGACCTGGCTGCTGGCCATCCTCGGCTCGATCATCGTGCTGCTGATCTACGGCGCCGTCACCAACCGCAGCGGCCGCCGGGTGTAGCGGCTTTCCCCTATTCATCAGTAAGAGGCGCCGGACCCCATTGTGGGGTCCGGCGCTTTTTACGTCCGGGGCCAGGTCCGTGCTGGACCAATATGAAGGTATGGGTACCGGCCCAATTTCCCCCTGCGGCCTTTATGATGGCGAAGGGGTGGTGTGATGACCGGTTTTTCGGGCCGTGACAACAATGTGGCATTACAAACTTTTGGCGGGGTCATGGACGCAAGTCCGGATGCCCTTTTGGCCCTGGCTGCGGACGGCACCGTCCTGGCCGTAAACGCGGCAGCGGCACGGCTGTTTGCCCTGCACCGGGACGCCTTCACCGGCCTGGACCACCGGCTGCTGATCGGCGAGGGTTTCCGCGACGACGTGGCCCATCTGCTGCACCAGCTCCTCACCCACCCGGAAGAGCATCCCCCGCCGCTGGAAATCAGCGCCCTGCGCGGGGATGGCACCGAGACCGCAGTCGAACTGGCCGTGGCCGTCCTCCCCGGGCCGGACCCGGACGGCACCCAACCAAACGGCGCCGGCATAAGCGGCCCCGCCGGCGCACGGCTGCTGCTTTCTGCGCGCGGCACTGCGCACCGCAAGACAGCCGACGCCAACCTCCGCGAGGCCATGTCCCTGTTGACGGCCACCCTTGAATCAACTGCCGACGGCATCCTGGTCATCGCCACCGACGGCAGCGTGGCCGGATTCAACGACCAGTTCCTCACCATGTGGGGCATCCCTCCCGAGATGATGGAGGCCGACAGCGAGGAGCCGGCGCTGAGGCTGGTCATGGCGCAGATTGCAGATCCCGTGCCCTTCGCCGCGCGGCTGGGCGAAGTCCAGGAGGACCCGGCAGCCGAAAGCCACGACGTGGTGGAACTCCGCGACGGCCGGACCCTGGAACGCTATTCCCGCCCGCAACGCGTCGGTGAGAAAATCGTGGGCCGCGTATGGAGCTTCCGCGACGTGACGCCGCGGCGGAAAGCGCAGGAGCAGGCACAGCAGGCCCTGATGGACCTCGCCGTGCAGGCTGAGAAGCTGCGCGCCATGGCCTTCCAGGACCCCCTGACCGGGCTGGCCAACCGGGCCGTCTTCAACGATGCCCTGGCCGAATCCCTGCAGGAACCGCGGCTGAAGACCGTGGATGTCCTGCTCCTGGACCTCGACGACTTCAAGGAAGTCAACGATATCCTTGGCCACCAGGCGGGCGATGACATGCTCATCGAGGTGGCACGCCGGCTCCGCGGCTGCGTTCCCACGGCCGACGTCGTGGCCCGGCTGGGCGGCGACGAGTTTGTGGTGCTCCTGACGGCCTGCCCCGACGCCGACGCAATCGCCGCGTGCATCGTGCGCTGCCTGCACGTCCCGGTGACCATCGGCGGCACCGTCCTGCGCCCCAGCCTGAGCCTGGGGCTCGCCTCCCTGGGCCAGGACAGCGTGGGCCCGTCCGAACTGCTGCGGCATGCGGACATCGCGATGTACGCCGCCAAGGCCGCCGGCAAGAACCGGTTCCTGCGGTTCCACCCGGACATGATGCAGGCCCTGGTACAGCGGACGCACATGGAAAGCGGCCTCCAGCTGGCCGTGCCCCGCGGCGAAATCACCGTGGACTTCCAGCCGATTGTCTCGCACCGCATGGGGCAGGTGGTCCAACTGGAGGCGCTGGCCAGGTGGGACCGGGGCGGCGAGCGGATACCGCCGTCGATCTTCATCCCACTCGCCGAGCGCACCGGGCTGATCGGCGAGATCGGGGCCGAGGTGATGGCCACCGGAATGGTGCAGCTGTCCCAGTGGCTCAGCGAGGATCCGTCACGGTCCCTGGCGGTGAACGTCTCCGGCGTGCAGCTGCAGGCACCCGACTTCGCCGAAAACGTCCTGCGGCTGGCGGAAGCCAGCGGGGTGGCGCCCTACCAGCTGGTCGTGGAAGTTACCGAGAGCGTGTTCTTCGACGCCGACTGCAGCCTGATCCAGCAGCTCAGCGCGCTGCGGGACGCGGGCGCCCGGGTGGCGCTGGATGACTTTGGCACCGGCTATTCCTCGCTGGGCCGGCTGCAGGACCTGCCCGTGGACACCGTCAAGATCGACAAGACCTTCGTCTCCATGGTGCGGACCGGCAATGAGCGCCTGCCCATCCTCAGCTCCATGATCAACATGGCGCACAGCCTGGGCCTTACCGTGACGGCGGAGGGCATCGAGACAGCAGCGCAGGCGGACTACCTGACGGCACTGGAGTGCGATTCACTCCAGGGGTACCTTTTCTCGCTGCCGGAACCCGGTGACAGGCTGCACCAGGCTTTGCACCACGCGGAAGAAGCCCTCAACGCGCTGAAGGGCAGGTAGCCGGAAGGCTCCGGGATCAGGCTGCTTCCTGGCGGCCCGGGCGCTGCGGCTTGGCCGGCGCGGGCTGGGAGTTCTGGGGCTGGGAAGCCTGCGGCTGGGAGTTTTGCGGCTGCGCGGGCTGGGCTGGTTCCCCGGCACCGGCAGGAACGCTGGCCGTGCCGGCGGGCGTGGAGGCGGCCGGGACGGCAGCGCGGTCGCGGCGCCAGCGGCGCACCAGGTCGACGGCGGCCAGCAGTCCCGCGAGGGGCGTCAGCACGGCTGCGGCGTAGACGAACAGCATCCAGGTCAGGGTGGTCAACGGCGGCTGGTTGTTGTTGAGCAGCGACAGGCCGCCCAGCATGGCGACGACCCAGAACAGCAGGACGGCCGTCAGCACGGCGCCGGCAGGAAAATACTGGTTGGTCACGACTTTTTTCAGGGTTTCCATGCACTTCCTCCTGCCTGGCCGGGGGGACGGCGAAAGCCGTTCACTCACCAGTATGGGGCCCGGCAGGTTCGAAACCGCGCAAGACAACACGGCGAGTGATGAAGCTAACGCGGCTTCCGGCGTCGTCCGTATCCGGGGGCCGAAACGGCCGCCCCAAAACCCTTCCCGCAAAGGACCTGGCCGAATACCGTAGGGCCTGTCCGCACATTATCTGGAGGCTCCCATGCGCAAAGTCACTGCCGGCCTGTTCCACTCCGTGGACGGGGTGGTGTCCGAACCTTTCAAGTTCCAGTTCGACAGCTTCGATGAGGAACTCGGTGCGGGCCTGGCCAGGATGATCAACAGCGTGGACACCGTCATCCTGGGCCGCGTGAGCTATCAGGAGTGGGCGGATTACTGGCCCACCGCTGCGCAGGACCAGGACTTTGCCGCGTTCATCAACCCCGTGGAAAAGTTCGTTGCGTCGCGCACGTTGACGGGACCGCTGGAATGGCAGAACTCGCGGGTGATGGACGCGCCGCTGACGGAATTCGTGGGTGCGCTAAAGGAACGCGACGGCGGGGAAATCGCCGTGTGCGGAAGCATCTCCGTGGTGCGCCAGCTGCTGTTCGCCGGGCTGCTGGACTCGCTGCAGCTGATGACCCACCCCGTGATCGCCGGCAGCGGCCGCCGGCTGTTCGAGGACGGCGACCCGCTGACGCGCCTGGTGCTGCAGGAGCAGTCGGCAACCAGCAAGGGCAACGTGCTGAGCACCTACGGTGTACGCGCCAGCGACTAGGCGGCCAACGCCCCGAAAAGCTCCTCCACGAGCCGCTCCAGGTGCTCGGGGATGTCTGCCTCGGTGCCGTGTTCGCCGCGGCCCAGGAAAACTGCGGTGCCGCGGATCCCGTCAAGGTCCAGGCCGCATTCGTGCATCAGCTGCCCCGCGCGGAAGTTGACCGGCAGGAGCCTCGTGACGCTTTCCGCGTTGAGGTAGACATGCCAGTCGCCGCGGATCACGGATTCCAGCGGGCCGCCCACCAGGGCTTCAAGGGCCTTCAGGTCCGCGTCAACCTGTTCCAGGCGGATGGGCTCGGCATTGCCGGCCGGTATGACAAGTGCTGTGTAAGTTCTGGTGTCCATTGTTCGCTTCTCCACTGGGTTTAACACCCGTGGAGGCGGCAGTGTTCCCGGAAGGCTACGCCTGCGCGGCCAATGCGGCGATGTCCCGTGGAGTGGTCCGGCAGCAGCCGCCCAGGATGCGCGCGCCCGCTTGCTGCCATTCCCCGGCGCCGGCGGCCAGGCTTGCAGGCGCCCCTCCCCCGGCCGCGCCGCCCTCGTCTCCGCTTGCCTGGCTCCACGTCTTGGTTGCGGAATCGTAGGTCTCCCCCGAATTCGGGTAGGCCACCAGGGGTATGTCCGTGTGCGGGCGCAGGGCGGCCAGCGCCGGCCGTACCAGGCCAAGGGGCACGCAGTTCACTCCGACCGCCGCAACGTGCGGTTGCCCGTTCACGCGTTGCGCGACATCGGCCAGCGGCGTGCCGTCGCTGATGTGGCCGCCGTCGCGAAGGGAAAAGGAGAACCATGTGTCGACGCCGTGTTCCCGGCTGAGTGCCAGCAGGGCCTCCGCCTCGGCGAAGGAGGGCAGCGTCTCGAAGGCGAGGAAGTCCACGCCGGCCTTGACCAGTGCCGCTACGCGGGGAGCATGGAACTCCTCGAACTCCCCTGGGGCGAGGCTGTAGTCCCCCCGGTATTCCGAGCCGTCCGCGAGATAGGCGCCGTATGGGCCCACGGAGCCCCCCACCAGCAGCGGCCCGGCGTCCGGATGCTCCATCAGGTGCTCCCGCCGGGCTTCATCCGCCAGCCGGACGGACAGTTCCACCAGGTCCAGGGCTTCCTCCTCAGCCATGCCCCGTGCCGCAAACCCCCGGGGCGTTGCCTGGTAGCTGGCTGTGGTGGCGATGTTCGCACCCGCCGCGAAGTAGTCGCGGTGCACGTCCCTGATAAGCCCGGGCTGCTCCAGCAGGACTTTGGCCGACCACAGGGGGTCGTCCAGGTTGCAGCCGCGCGCCTCCAGTTCGGTGGCCAGGGCGCCGTCGGCAATCAGGGTGCGGCCGGATTCCAGTGCGGCGGAGAGGGAAGAAAGGGGAGGCATAAGTTCACTATAGGCATGGACTCATGCTTTTACTGAGTGTTACCGGCGCCGACAACTCTGCCGCACGGGAGGGCCCCTTGGGGATCGCTAGACTCCCTTCTATGTCGAAGACCTCCAGCATGGGCCGCGGAATCCAGGCCGTGCTTGCCGTGGGGGAACGCCACACCCGGGGGTTTCCCGGCGGCAGCGCCGCCGAGGTCGCCGCCGATCTGGACCGGGACCGGAGCCAGGTGTCCCGCAGCCTGCGGACCGGCGGACAGGAAGGCTTCCTGGCCCGCACTGCGGCGCGCACCTACGTCCTGGACTGGTCGGTCTTCACCGACGCGCAACTGCTGACCGAACGCCGCCTCCAGGCCGACGGCGCCACCGCCCTGGACGCCCTGGCCGCCGGGACCAACGAGGCGTGCTTCCTTGGAGTACTGCGCGGTGACAGCACGGTGACCATCGGTGAGAGTGTCCCGGCGGGCAGCAACCTGGTGGGTTCATGGCTGGGCCGCCCCTATCCCGCCTACTGCAGTGACGCCGGCCAGGCGGTCCTGTGGGAGGCACCGGAAGAGGAGGTCCGAAGCGTGTTTTCACAAGTCGTGTTCACGCGCCACGGCCCCAACACGCCTGCAAATGTAGATGAGTTCCTGGCGCGGCGGGAAACCGCGCGCGCCCGCGGATACTCGATCGTGGATGAAGAAGCCGAGCCCGGGCTGTACTCCCTGGCCGTGCCGGTCCGCGACTTCAAGGGCGACGTGGTGGCGGCCCTGCAGATCGTGGGTATCAAGGACCGGCTGGAACCACGGCGGGAATCATGCGCAGCCGCCCTGATGGCCCGGGGATCCTGGCTCGAGTCAAGGCTCGGCTACCGGAGCTGAGCCTCAGGTCCCGGGTGCACCGAGGCGCGTGGCGGCGGCCGAAAGCACAGCTGCCGCGGCGGCGGAATCAGCTCCGAACTCTCCGCGGCTGCCCAGCACACTGAGCGCCCCCAGGATGGAACCGCCTGCGTCCCGCACGGGCACGGCGAGCTCCACCACGCCGTGTTCAAACTCCTCCTCGGCGGCGATGAACCCGGCAGTGCGGTCCCGCTCCATGAGATCCCAGATACCGTCGGTAGTGTGGGCAGCGCCGGGTCCGCCGATGCCGATGTAATTCACGTCCGCGAGCAGTTCGGCCAGGGCGGACCGGTCGAAGTCCCACAGCAGGGCCCTCCCGGCGCCGGTGCACCAGACGGGCGTGACCATGCCGGGCACCACGAAACTGCCGGGCACGCCTTCATTGCTCGAGGCGCGGAGCAGGATGACCCGGTACCCGTCGCGGACCGAAAGCCGTGCCCGCACCCCCAGCCCGGCGACCAGCTCCTCAAGCAGCGGCTTCGCCTCCCGGACCCAGCCCGTGTTCAAGGCGGCGGCAAGGCCGAAGAAGCGGGGGCCTGTCCGGAACGGCCCGCGGTCAAAGCGCTCCAGCAGTTCCAGGCCGCACAGCTCCTGGGCCAGGCGCGACACCCGGCTTTGTTCCATGCCAAGCTCCGCGGCGAGCTGCGAAACACCCAGCGGCGCCTGCCCCCGCTTTTCCCGTTCCACCACGTGCCGCAGGATCCGCAGTCCCTGCGCCATCGAGGACGCTTCGGCGGTTGATTCCACGCTTTCCTGCCCTCCCGGCTGCCGACAACGGCCCCATTGTTCCACGGGCGCTGCTTGTTCCACCCAGGGCGCTGCCGTCGTCGTCCGTGCCCTGCCTACCGGCCGGCCCGCGCGGCGCTGCGTCCGTGCCGGAAGTGGAAGTAGGCGTAGCAGGCGGCGACAAAGGGGATGCCGAAGTAGAGCGCCGCTGCCTGGGCCGGGTCGAGCGCGATGCCGACCAGGGAGATGATGCAGAGGGAGAACGCGAGGATGGGGACCAGCGGGAACAGGGGCGCCCGGTAGGCAAGGGTGGAGACGTCGCCGCCGTCGCGGACGAAGGCGCGGCGGTGGAAGTAGTGCGAGGCGGTGATGGACATCCACACACCCACCACGGCGAAGCCTGCCACCGAGACGAGGACCAGGTAGACAGTTTCCGGGGCCACCACGCTGCTGAGCAGGGAGGCGAGGCCGCCCACCATGCTCACGGAGAGGGCCACCATGGGAATGCCGCGGCGGTTCAGCTTCTTCAGGGCGCGGGGTGCATGCCCTTCATCGGCGAGCGAATACAGCATCCGGGCGCAGGAGTAGAGGCCGCTGTTTCCGGCGGACAGCAGAGCCGTGATGATGACGAAGTTCATGATGTCCGCGGCGAACGGCACGCCGATGGCGGAGAAGACAGTGACGAACGGGCTCTCGTCCAGCCCCACTTCCGTGTAGGGGATGGTGCCGGCGATAACGGTAATAGCGCCCACGAAGAAGATCAGCAGCCGGATCACGGTGGTGCGCATGGCCTTGGGAATGGCGGTTGCGGGGTCCTTGGTCTCACCGGCGGCGACGCCGATCAGTTCCGACCCGGAGAAGGCATAGAAGACGGCCAGCACCGTGACCAGGATGCCGGTGAATCCGTTGGGGAAGAGGCCCGATTCCGTGGCGAAGTTCTGGAGCAGGAGCGGGTGGTTGCCGCCGTTGCTGAGCGGGTGGAAGCCGAACAGCGCCGCCCCGCCCAGGACGATCAGGCCGATGATGGCGGCCACCTTCACGATGGCGAACCAGAACTCGGCCTCGCCGAAGAACCGGGAGGAGACGGCGTTGAAGCCAAAGAGGATGGCGGCAAAGACCAGGCACCAGACCCACACCTCAACGTCCGGGAACCAGCGCTGCATGAGGAGCCCGGACGCGGTGAACTCGGAGCCGATGGCCACGGCCCAGCACAGCCAGTACAGCCAGGCGGTGGCGAACCCCGTGGCCGGCCCGATGGAGCGGGCGGCGTAGATGTGGAAGGCGCCGGATACGGGATAGGCGATGGCCAGTTCGCCCAGGCATGCCATGACCATGTACACCACGAAGGCGCCCACCAGGTACGCGATGACGGCGCCAAGCGGGCCGGCCTGGGAGATGGTGTAGCCCGAGCTGACGAAGAGGCCGGAGCCGATCACCCCACCCATGGCGATCATGACCAGATGGCGAGGCCCCATGGAACGGCGGAGGGCGGACTCCACGGGCTGCGGTGCCGCAGGCCGTGGATCGAGGGTGAGCGGGGGTGTGGGTTCCACGGGTCTCCAAACGAATAAATGCACGGTGTCAGTGCCGAAAGTAGCATGGCTGCCGAATTTCGCGGCATCAAAAGCATGGAAGCATGCTCATATTGCACGGGGTTACGTTTGCGGCCGTGCTGGAAGGTGCGACGATGGCACGTGGCCGGGTGCCGCCGTCGTACCTTCCCGTCCCGGCCGGGAAGGCGACCGGGTAAACTTGACCAGTCATGCGCTGTTCCTACTTTGATACCGGCACCTGCCGCTCCTGCACCCAGATGGGCAGGCCGTACAGCGAACAGCTGGCCGGCAAGCAGCTGCACTGCCGGGGCCTCCTGTCCGACCACGCCTCGCTGGAGTGGCTGGAGCCCGTGGCCAGCCAGGAGTCCGGCTTCCGCAACAAGGCCAAGATGGTGATCGGCGGGACGGCGCAGAACCCCGCCATCGGAATCCTTGACGCCGACGGCCACGGCGTGGACCTGCGCAAGTGCGGCGTCTGCTCCCCCGGCCTGCGGGCTGTCTTCCCGGTGCTGGCCACCTATATCCGCCGCCTCCGCCTGACGCCCTACGACGTTCCGCGCCGGACCGGCGAACTCAAGCACGTCATCATCACCGAATCCCCGGCAGGTGAGGTCATGCTCCGCCTGGTCCTCCGCTCCGAGCAGACCCTGCCGCGCATCCGGAAGCACCTCCCCGATCTCCTGGCCGACCTGCCGCAGGTCAAGGTGGTCTCCGTCAACCTGCTCCCCGAGCACAAGGCCGTCCTCGAAGGCGACCGCGAGATCCTGCTGACGGAGCAGTTCACGCTGGAGATGCGGGTCAATGACATCAACCTGCACCTGAGGCCGCAGAGCTTCTTCCAGACCAACACCGGCATGGCCGCGGCCCTGTACCGGCAGGGGCGCGAGTGGGTCAACGAGCTGGCGCCGGCCTCGGTGTGGGACCTGTACTGCGGCGTTGGCGGCTTCGCCCTGCACAGCGCTGCCCCGTCCCGCACGGTCACCGGCATTGAAGCCAGCAGCGAGGCCATCGTCTCGGCGCGGCTCAGCAGTGACGAGGCAGGCCTGGCGGGCATGGAATTCCACGCCGGCGACGCCACGGCGTTTGCCCTCGCCGCGGAGCAGTCGCCGGAGCTGGTGATCGTGAACCCGCCGCGGCGCGGCATCGGCAAGGAGCTGTGCGGCTGGCTGGAGTCATCCGATGTCCAGCATGTGGTCTACTCCAGCTGCAACGCCCAGTCGCTGGCCCGCGACCTGGCCGCGCTCCCGTCCTTTACAGCCCGGCGGGCACGGGTTTTGGACATGTTCCCGCAGACCACGCACTACGAGGTGATGGTGCTCCTGGAACGGACGGCCTAGCGCCCGCCGGTTTCCCGGGAGTCAGGGGCGGACGCGTTCGACGGCGGCCGCTCCGGCTTCCCGCCCGATGGCCCGGAGTCCCGCCGCCACCCCTGCGGCGTCGGCATCGGAGCGGTTCTGGCTGAGTTTCTCCTTCGCCTCGATCCTGGTGATCACCAGTTCCACGCCCACAATCGCGCGCAGCTGCCCGGCGATGAACTTTTCCGGGGCGTCGTCCACGGCCCACGGATCCGGCCGGCCGCCCTCGTGCAGGCCGGTCAGGTGCCGGACATGGCGTGCCAGCCAGCCGGCGTCGTCATGGACCACCAGCTCGCCGTAGACGTGTGCGGTGCTGTAGTTCCAGGTGGGAACCACGCGGCCATGCTCTGCTTTGGCGGGATACCACGACGGCGAGATGTAGTCATCGGGGCCCTGGATGATGGCGAGCGCCTCCGCGGTGGGGGTGCTGGACCATTGCGGGTTGTTCCGCGCCATGTGCGCCTGCAGTGCGCCATGCTCCCCCACCGCCGGATTGAACGCGACGGGCAGCAGCGTTGCCAGCAGGCCGCCGTCTGTCATGGTGACGAGATTGGCGGCACCGGCGTGTGCAAGGAGGTTCCGGATGGCGCCGGGCTGGGCGGCGAAGTGGGCGGGAATGTACATGGGAGTGTCCTTTCGTGCGGCTGGGAGGTTGGTTTGAGCCGGATGCGGACGGCCGCGGCGGCGCAAAGGATGACGGCGAGGGCGCCGGCCACCGTGGGCCAGGTGAGCGCCTCGCCCAAAAGGAGCGCGGCCCAGCAGATGCTCATCACCGGCTGCAGCAGCTGGATCTGGCTCACCTGCGCCATGGGGCCGGTGGCCAGCCCGCGGTACCAGGCGAAGAAGCCAAGGAACATGCTGACCACGGCCAGATAACCGAACGCGGCCCACTGGGTGGGGGTGGCCGACGGCGGCTGGCCCTGGACGGAGACAACGGCCAGGACCAGCATGGCCGGCGCGGCGAGGACCAGCGCCCAGGCGATGGTCTGCCACGAGCCCAGTTCGCGGGCCAGCAGGCCACCCTCCGCATACCCCACCGCGGCACAGGCAACGGCGCCAAGCAGCAGGAGGTCTGCCCAGTGCAGCTGTCCCGCTCCCCCGGACTGCAGGACGGCAAAGGTTATGGCTGCCAGCGAGCCAAGCACCGCCACGGCCCAGAAGAGGGCCGGTGGACGCTCGCCTGTGCGCAGCACGGCCACCGTGGCCGTGGCGGCGGGCAGGAGGGCGATAACCACGGCGCCGTGGGCGGCCGGCACGGCGGTGAGGGCGTAGGACGTCAGCAGCGGAAAGCCTGCGACGACGCCACCGGCCACTGGCGCCAGCCGCAGCCAGGTGTCTGGATGCGGCAGCCGCTGGCGGTTGATGGCGAGCGCTGCGGCGGCAAGGACAGCGGCCATCACGGCCCGGCCGGAACCGATGAACAACGGCGGGAACCCGGCGACAGCCAAACGGGTGAAGGGAACGGTGAAGGAGAAGGCCGCAACGCCCAGCAGGCCCCACCAGATCCCGGTGGACGGCCGGGACAGTATCACTGGGCCATCCAGGACAGTAGCGCTACTATGTTCTTTCATGAACAACGATAGCAGTTCACGGATCGTGGCGGCACTCCGGCAATGGGTTGCGGGAGCGGCGCCCGGAGCCAAACTGCCGTCCACCCGCTCGCTGGTGGCCGAGTACCAGGCGAGCCCCGTGACGGTCCAGAAGGCTCTGCAGGCGCTGGCCTCGCAGGGCCTGATCGAAAGCCGGCCCGGCGTCGGGACGTTTGTCCGTGCCGTCCGCACCGCACGCCCGTCGGACTATGGCTGGCAGACCGCAGCGCTGCGCTCGCCGTCATCTCCGCTGCCGCCGTCGTCGGACACCATGCGCAACGTCCCCGGCGACGCCATCTGGTTCCACTCCGGCTACCCGGACCGCGAGCTGCTGCCGGAACGGCTGGTCCGCTCCGCGCTGTCCCGCGCCGCCCGCGGCGACGCGGCCCTGTCCCGGCCGCCCGCCGCCGGCATGCCCGAACTGCAGCAATGGTTCGCCCAGGAACTGGGCGCGGCAACCCCCGTGGGGATCACGCCCCCAACGCCAAACGACGTCATCGTCCTGCCCGGCAGCCAAAGCGGACTCAGCTCCATCTTCCGGGCGCTGGTGGGCGCGGGACAGCCTCTGCTCATGGAGTCGCCGTCGTATTGGGGTGCCATCCTGGCCGCCGCCCAGACCGGGGTGCGGGTGGTCCCGGTGCCCACAGGGCCCGAAGGCCCGGACCCCGCCGACGTGGACCGCGCCTTTGCCGAGACCGGGGCCCGGGCGTTCTACGTGCAGCCCAACTATGCGAATCCCACCGGGGCCCAGTGGGCGGCGGGCCGGGGCGCCGAGATCCTCGACATAGCCCGCCGGCGTGGTGCCTTCCTGGTGGAGGACGACTGGGCCCACGATTTCGGCATCACCTCGAACCCCGTCCCGTTGGCCACGCAGGATGATTCCGGCCATGTGGTCTACATCAGGTCGTTGACCAAGAGCGTGTCCACGGCCATCCGCATTGCCGCCGTGATCGTGCGCGGGCCGGCGCGGGAACGCATCCTGGGCCACCGCGCCGCTGAGTCGATGTACGTCAGCGGACTCCTGCAGGCAGCGGCGTTGGACGTGGTGACGCAACCCGGATGGCAGACCCACCTGCGCAGCCTCCGCCAGCAACTGCAGGCCCGCCGGGACCTGCTGGCCACCAGCATCCGGGAGCACGTTCCGCAGGCACACCTCGACAACCTGCCAAGGGGCGGACTGAACCTGTGGCTGCGGCTGCCGGACACCACAGACCTTCCACGGCTGGTGCGTGACTGCGGGGACGCCGGCGTGATCATCGCCGCCGGCACCGGGTGGTTTCCCGCCGAGCCCGCCGGCGCGTTCATCCGCCTCAACTACTCAGGACCGAACCCCGGTGCCTACCCGGAAGGTGCCCGCATCATCGGAGAGGCGCTCGCGCGCAACAGCCGCTAGGGACCCGCCCCGTGCGCCAACAGGTCAGCGGGGCGCCAGCAGTCGTTAACCGGGCCGCCATTCCCGGTTCATTACCCATTAGTAACTTGGGAGCTCCTGTTGAGACCCCAACCTTAAGAGGCCCCCACCATGAGCCCCAAACCCAACCGGCGTGCCCTGACACTGGCCGCCTCCCTCATCGTTGCCGCCTGCGCGGCCGGCGGAACCGCCGCAGCACAGGCCACCGTCCCGGCGCAGGGCACCAGTCCCGCAGCCGGAACCCACCATGAAACGGACACCGACCTGGCCACCGCGTTCGACTCCGTCACCCGCAACACCGCCTGGCAGCAGACGTCCAAGCTGAAGCTGAACTTCCCCACGTACCACACCGAGGGAATCGCCTACAGCCAGGACCACATCTTCCTCTCGGCCGTGCAGATCCTCGAACCCACCGTCAAGTACCCCACTCCCCAGGGCGGCTACGACCGCACACCCGGCAAAGGCATCGGCCACCTGTTCGTCATGGACAAGGCCGGCAACCTGCAAAAGGACATCATCCTGGGCGAGGGCGACATGTACCACCCGGGCGGCATCGACTTCGACGGCACCAACGTGTGGGTTCCGGTAGCCCAGTACCGGCCGGACAGCAGCGCCATCATCTACAAGGTGGACGCACAGACCCTGGACGTGCACAAGCAGTTTGAAGTCAAAGACCACTTTGGCGGCATCGTCCTGGACAAGCAGACCGGCCACCTCGTGGGCAACACCTGGGGTTCCCGGCGGTTCGCCGAATGGGACCTGCAGGGCAAGGAACTCGCCGCCTGGGAGAACCCGAACTATTTCATTGACTACCAGGACTGCCAGTACGTGCCCAATGCGAAGATGCTCTGCGGCGGAGTGACCAACCTCCCGCAGACTCCGTCCGCCGGCGGGACAGCGGCCACCTATGAACTGGGCGGCATGGCAATGATCGACCTGAAGTCCCATCAGGTGACACGCGAGGTCCCGTTCCAGCAGTGGTCCACTGCCGGGCACGTGGCCACCCGCAACCCGTTCAAAATGACCGCCGACGGCAACCACCTGAGCATGACGGTGGCCCCCGACAACGGCGACGAAGGCAACGGCACCGAGATCCTCACCTACGAGGCCGACGTCACCCCCGCCAAGTAGCAGCAGAACCCTCCCTGCACCTGCCCCGTCCGGCGGCAGGTGCGCCCCTGAGCAGGAACGATTGGATACCCCATGCCTTTTACGGCACCGAGATTCACCAGAAACAGAGTTGCTGCGGCCACCGGCGCGGCCGTCCTGGCTGCTTCGGCAGTGACGGCCGGACTGGTCGGCGTCAGCGCCGGCCCGGCCACGGCCGCCGGCACCCAGGACGCCACGGCGACGCCCATCAAGCACGTCGTGGTCCTCTTCCAGGAAAACGTGTCATTCGACCACTACTTCGCCACCTACCCCAAGGCGGCAAACACCCCGGGTGAGACGCTTCAAGGATCAGGCTCCCCCGCCGGCTCCTTCACGGCGGCGGACGACACACCCAAGGACATCAATACCCTGGCCAACGCCGGCCTGCTGGCGCCGAACAACCCCAACTCCGTCCAGCCCGCGCGGCTCTCCCCGATGCAGGCCGTCACCTGCGACCAGGACCACGGCTACAAGGCCGAGCAGAACGCCTACAACGGCGGCCTGATGGACAAGTTCGTCCAGTTCACCAGCCGCGACGCCTGCGGCACCAACCAGTACGGCCGCCCCGGCCTGACCATGGACTACTACGACGGCAACACCGTCACCGGCATCTGGAACTACGCCCAGAACTACGCCATGAGCGACAACCACTTCAGCACCGTCTTCGGTCCGTCGACCCCCGGCGCGCTGAACCTGATTTCGGGCCAGACCCACGGCGCCAAGGAATACACCGCCGCCGGCCAGCCCGTCGCCACGCCGGCCACGGGAAGCAGCGCGGTCCGGCAGCCCGACGCAAACGGCGTCGGAACGGTGATCAACGATCCCGACCCGGTCTACGATGACTGCTCCAACAACAGCCATGCCAAGACCAACAACCTTGCCGGCATGACCGGCAGGAACATTGGCGACCTGCTCAACGCCCAGGGCACGTCCTGGGGCTGGTTCCAGGGCGGCTTCGCCCCCACCACCGCGGCTGCCGATGGCACCCCGGCATCATGCCTTGCCAGCCACACCAACGCCGCCGGCGCCTCCGTGGTGGACTACTCCCCGCACCACCAGCCCTTCCAGTACTACGCCTCCACCGCCAACCCGCACCACCTGGCCCCGGCCTCGGACGCCGAAATCGGACACGACGGCCAGGCCAACCACCAGTACGACCTGACCGATTTCAGCAAGGTGGTGGACAGCGATAACATGCCAGCCGTCTCCTTCCTGAAAGCGGGCATGTTCCAGGACGGCCATGCCGCCTACTCGGATCCGGTTGACGAGCAGAACTTCATCGCCAAAACCGTCAACCAGATCCAGCAGTCCAAGAACTGGGACAACACCGCCGTCGTCCTCGCCTATGACGACTCCGACGGCTGGTACGACCACGCCGCCGCGCAGCCCAAGAACGCCTCCACCGGCACCGACGACGCCGCATGGTGCCAGGACGCCGCAGCGAAGGGCGTCCCCGTGGCCGGCGGCTACGCCGACCGCTGCGGACCCGGCCCCCGCCAGCCGCTGGTGGTCATCTCCCCGTATGCGAAGAAGAACTTTGTGGACCACACCGAAACCGACCAGGCCTCCATCCTGCGCTTCATCGAGGACAACTGGCACACCGGCCAGATCGGCGACTCCTCGGCTGATGCGAAGGCCGGGTCAGTGGACGCAATGTTCAACTTCCATCATGAGCGCAACGACAAGGTCCTGCTGAACGAACAGACCGGGACCGTTGCCTCGATCACCCACAACGGGCACCCGGCAGGGCAATGACATAACCCCACTGCTGCAGAGCAGGAACGGCAGGAGCGCTGTCCGGGATAAGCCGGGCAGCGCTCCTGCCGCTTAAAACTCAAGGTTTCCGCCTAACCGCTCTTCCCCCCGATGGACGAAGCTACGCTGGCCGTGCCATCGCATCCAGCGCACGCCATTGGGGGAAACATGCCTGCCAGTCGACACTTTTCTTTGCCTTTTCGCGCGTACCGCGGGGACGGGACGCCTGCCGCGGCAGGGCCCCGGCAACCGATATTGCGCGCGGGGGCCGCGGCCGCCGTGCTCCTCCTGCTGACCGGCTGCTCCACACAGGCCTCGCTGTCCGTTGCTGCCCGCCCCGCCACCGAATCCGCCACGGCCACACCTGCCGCGAAGCCCATTGCGGACACCCCGTGCACGGCCATCGACGCCCGGCAGGTCTCTGGCGGAAGCAGCTATGTGTGCACCAAGGACGAGTCAGGCAGGCTGGTGTGGCTGGAGGCCGCAGTGTCCAAGCGCGTCTCCGACAAACTGGCTGCGGCCGCTGCCGCCAAAGCGGCCGCCGACAAGGCCGCAGCCGAACAGGCAGCTGCAGCGAAAGCTGCAGCTGAGAAGGCTGCTGCTGAAGAGGCGGCCGCAGACAAAGCCGCGGCGGACAAGGATGCCGCGGACAAGGCCGCAGCAGAGGCTGCAGCCCTGCAAGCGGCTGAGGCGAAGGCGGCCCAGGACGCGGCTGCAGCCAAAGCCGCTGCAGACGCCGCGGCCAGGGCCGCCGCACCTCCAGCGCCCGCGCCTGCGCCCCAGCCCGTGCCGGGAACGAACCCCAGCTGCGACCCGAACTACTCAGGCTGCGTTCCCATCGCCTCCGACGTTGACTGCGCAGGTGGAAGCGGCAACGGGCCGGCCTACGTCCGTGGCCCCGTCCAGGTCATCGGCCGCGACATCTACGGACTCGATGCTGACCACGACGGTGTCGGCTGTGAGTGACACAGCGGTCAGGCAAAGGCCTTGACCAGCTCTTCGCTCTTCTCCCACAGCCCGCGCGCCAGTCCGGCGTCGTAGGCCTGGGCGTTGGCCTTGGCCAGGGCGCGCTTGGCGTAGTAGGCCCCGGAAATCCAGTCCATGCCCGCGGTGCCGTTGATGAGCCAAAGCATCGTGTCGGCGCCCTGGTCCGGGCTGAGCATGAAGCGGTTCAGCAGGGTGGTGTAGGCATGCCGCCACGGGCTTCCGGACTCCGCCGCGAAGTTGGTGCGGACCACGCCCGGGTGGAATGCCGCCGTCGTAATCCCCTGGTCATGGAAGCGGCGGTGCAGCTCGGAGGTGAACAGGATGTTGGCGAGCTTGCCCGTGCCGTAGGCGCGGTTGGTGCTGTACCCGTACTCGGCGTTGAGGTCGAAGAGGTCCAGCTTGCCGAAGTTGTTGGCGGCGCTGGAGGTGTTGATCACCTTGGCGCCGCTGGCGGTGAGCGTGTCCATCAGGAGGGTGGTGAGCAGGAACGGTGCCAGGTGGTTGACCTGGAACGTCGTCTCGTTGCCGTCCACGGTGAGCGTCCGCTTGCCCATGATCGCGCCGGCGTTGTTGGCCAGGACATCGATGCGCGGGTAGTTTGCCTTCAGTTTCTCCGCGAGGTCGCGGACCTGTGCGAGGTCGGCGAAGTCGGCCAGGTAGTGGTCGGCGCCGATGTCCCCGGCCAGGGCGCGGGTCTTGCCGGCGGAACGGCCGACGACGACCACCTGGTCCCCTGCCCGGGCCAGCGTCCTTGCGGCTGCCGCTCCAATGCCGTCGCTGGCGCCGGTGATCACGATCGTGCGGGGAGTCGTCAAGGGGTGTCCTTTGGTCGGCGGGTGGCGCACCGGCATGGCACACCAAGGGGCACAACGACGGCGGGGCGGCCGGTGTTCCCACCAGCCGCCCCGCCGTGCTCCCGGACAGGAGGGTGTCAGCCCACCGCGCCGGCCGCCAGGAAGATGACGGCGGCGACGGCGAAGCCCATCACGCCGATGAGGGTTTCCATGACGGTCCAGGTCTTCAGGGTGGTCTTGACGTCCATCCCGAAGAAACGGCCCACGAGCCAGAAGCCTGAGTCGTTGACGTGGGATACCACCACGGATCCGGCAGCCACGGCGATGACCATGGCGGCGATCTGCATGCCGTTCAGGCCGCCACCCGCCACGGCGGGAGCAATGAGGCCGGCGGTGGTGGTCAGCGCGACGGTGGCGGAGCCCTGGGCAATGCGCAGGATGGCGGAGATCAGGAACCCGGCCAGGATCAGCGGGATGCCCACGTTGCCCAGCACGTCCGCCAGCGCCTTGCCGATGCCGGAGGTGCGCAGGACGCCGCCGAACATGCCGCCGGCGCCGGTAATCAGGATGACGGAGCAAACCGGTCCCAGGGAGGACTCGAGCAGCTTCTCCAGGGCGCCGGCGTCGCGGCCCCGGCGGGTTCCCAGCACGAACAGCGCCGCGAGCACTGCGATGAGCAGGGCCACCGGGGTTTCACCGATGGTGCGCAGGACCTGGAACCACTGTTCCTTCTTGACGGAGTCATCCAGCGCACCGGAGGACGCCAGGGTGTTCAGGCCGGTGTTGAGGAAGATCAGCACCAGCGGCAGGAGCAGCAGCCCGATGATGGTGCGGAACCGGGGCGGGTGCGCCTCGGCCTCGGCGCTGGCGTGGCCCAGGATTTCGGGGACGGGGAGGACCAGCTTCTTGCCCGTGTACAGGCCGTAGAGGTAGGCGGTGACGTACCAGGTGGGGATGGCGGTGATGAGGCCGGCGATGAGCACCAGGCCGATGTTCGCGTCGAAGAAGGCGGCGGCGGAGACCGGGCCCGGGTGCGGCGGCAGGAAGATGTGCATCACCGAGAAGGCGCCGGCGGCGGGCAGGCCGTAGCGGAGCACTCCCCCGCCCAGGCGGTGGGCGACGGCGAAGACCACGGGCAGCATGACCACCAGGCCGGCGTCGAAGAAGATGGGGAAGCCGAAGATCAGTGAGGCCAGGCCGAGTGCGAACGGGGCGCGTTTTTCACCGAAGATGCCGATCAGGTAATCGGCCAGGACCTTGGCGCCGCCGCTGGTTTCCACGATCCGGCCGAGCATCGCGCCCAGGCCAACGAGCAGGGCCACGGTTCCCAGGGTGGTGCCGAAGCCGTCCACCAGGACGGGAACCACCTTGTTGGCGGGGATCCCCGTGGCGAAGGCCGTGGCGAGGCTGATGAGGATCAGGGCGATCAGGGCGTGCATCCGCAGCCGGATGATCAGGAACAGCAGCACGAGAATTGCCGCCGCGGCGATGAGCAGCAGTGGACCTGCGCCCATCGTCTGGGTCCATCCTTCGATGGTCATGGTTCTCCTTTGAAACAGGGTTGGGGATTTGGGGGGTCAGGACGCGCCGGGCGCCTGGCCGGTGGGGAGGTTGAGGGCCTGTACGACGGCGGCGACCAGCTCTTCGGGTGAGCGCGAGATGTCGAGGCGGAGGCTGCCGGCGGCGATCTCTTCCGGGGTGAGAGGCTCCAGGGTGGCCAGCTGGCTGGGCAGCAGCGTGGGCGGCATGAAGTGCCCTTCCCGGCCCTGCATGCGCTGGCTGATCAGGTCCGCCCCGCCGTCAAGGTGGAGGAAGACCACGCGGCCCTGGGCGCCGGACAGCAGTTCCCGGTATCCCCGCTTGAGCGCGGAGCAGGTCAGGACCGTGCTCTTGCCTGCGGCAGCCTGGGCGGTCATCCAGTCACGGATCTCCTCCAGCCACGGCCAGCGGTCTTCGTCCTGGAGGGGGATGCCCTGGCTCATCTTGGCGATGTTTGCGGCGGGGTGGAATTCGTCCGCTTCGGCGTATGCCCAGCCCAGTTGGCGGGAAAGTGCCGCGGCCAGGGTTGATTTGCCGGAACCGGCAACGCCCATGACCACAAGGTGCGTGGCTGGATACTGCATGTCATACCTCCGGAGAAGACGTCTTTGGCTTTCGAAGAAGCTCGATGTGGACCCGCCTGCAACGGGCCAAGCGATAAGGTATCACCTTTCCTTCTGAAAGATGCTATCTATTCGTGTCACAAGTCATACCTTTCGTCCAATCCCCGCTATTCTGGGAGGGCGCAGCGGCGCGTGAGCGAACGGGGAGAGAATGTCGACGGCGACAGTCCAGGATGGCGATGAGATGCACGACGGCGGGTCCTCCCCGGCCATGCACGAACGGGTGCTTGAGGCGGTGGGAGTCGCTGTCGCCTCCGGGCGCCTCGCGCCGGGAAGCAGGCTGACCCTTGAAGGGCTGCAGCAGGACTACGGGATCTCGCGCACCGTCGCGCGGGACACCATGAAAGTCCTGGAGTCCATGAATTTGGTCTATTCCCGGCGCCGGGTGGGCATCGTGGTGCAGGACCCGTCATTGTGGAATGTCTTTGACCCGAAGCTGGTGCGGTGGCGGCTGGCCTCGGACCGGCGGGAGCTGCAGTACAGCAGCCTGACCGAACTCCGCATCGCCGTCGAGCCCATTGCCGCCGCCGGCGCCGCACGCCGGGCCAGCGCCGCCGAACGCGCACAGCTGGTGTCCCTGGCCGGGGACCTCCGCCGCCTGGGGGAAGCCGGGGACCTGCAGGCTTTCCTGGCCGCCGACATCGCCTTCCACCAACTGCTGCTGCGCAGCTGCGGCAACGAAATGTTCCGGGCGCTGGAGGGGATGGTGGCGGAGGTCCTGACCAGCCGCACCCGGCAAGGGCTTATGCCGTTCAAGCCGCGGGCCGAGGCGCTGCAGGCACACGAGGATGTGGCGGCTGCCGTGGCCGGCGGAGACACTGCCGTGGCGGAACGGGCCATGCACCACATCCTCGATGAAGTGCGAGAGGCGATGGGGCTGCACTGACACCGGGGACACGCAAACGGTCCGGCCGGGGCAACCGCCCCAACCGGACCGCGTGGAAATCAGGCGTCAGTCGACGACCTTCACCTTCCCCACCATGCCCATGTAGTCATGGAGTGCACAGATGTACTCGAACGTACCTTGTGCCTGGAAGGTCACCGCGAACTCAGCGCCGGGCCACATGATTCCCGAGTTGAGGTTGCCCCCGGTGAAATGCGTCGGGTCGCCGGACGGGGCGAAAATGTTCGCCGGTTCGGTACCAAACGTGACGGTATGGGGAGCGTCCATGCCGGTATTGGCGAACACGACGGTATCGCCCACATGCACTGTCACGGTGGGCCGGACGAAGCGCATAACCATCGCAACGCCGTCGTCACCGCCTGCGATCACCCTGTGACTGTTGGCCTGGTCCGCCAGGTCAGCGGTGAGCTCGCGTCCGTCGCGCAGGATGGACCGCTCCTCGGCCCGCGATGACTTGTCGTAATCGGCCTGGCTGTACGGATAGTCAGTCCCCTGCTCGCGGACGTGCACCGTCCCCTTCATCACGGCGCCGTGAACCAGGCAGTAGTAGGTGAAATCGCCTTCGCGCGGGAACGCCAGGCTGTAACTCCTGGCGTCCGGGAAGCCGGGCACGTCAACGTTGGCCAGGAGGCCCGAGTTGTAATACGAATGCCCGTCGTAGCTATCCCCTCCGCGCTTCAACAGCTCATCGTTGTTGAACGGATTGAACGGCTGCAGCGGCTGTCCCGATGCCAGGAACGTCACTGTGTGGATCTCCGCGGAGTTGGCCTCCCATGTGATGGTGTCCTGCTCGTTGATGAAAATCTCGGAGGGGAGGAACTGCATGCCCTGGATTGCCTGGTTGCGGGACTCAGAGCCCACCTGGACCTCCCACGTCCGGTGGCCCGGCTGGCCCGCCGAGGCGGGACCCGCTGCAGCCATTGAGGCCAGCAGCGAAACAGCGAAGGCAACGATAAACGCCAGTTTCTTGAATCTGGAATTGCTTCCCCGACTACTCTTCATAGCAATGCTTCCTTGAACGGCAACCGGCCATCAGCCGGTGTACAGCTATGGCCGATTCAAGTCACTGCTCATGGGGCCGAACCGGCCACTGATTATCGGAGTGAAAGTGCCGGCTGCCGATGCCGGGGAGCGCAGGCAGCCGGGCCGGCCGAGCATCGTGCCGGACATGCACCACCCCAACTGGTGCCGCGCTGGTTGGAGTTTTCCAAACGCCGCCGTGGGCGTGGGGTTGGCACGCTGCGTACGTACGCACCTAATAGATTGCTCCTTCAACTGAACTTTGTCGAGGAGGAAAAACCGAGGGCCTGGGAGCGGACCACGAAAGGCGCGGGTTAACAAAAAAGCAGGGCTTGCCGTGAAACGGCAAGCCCTGCTTTTGAAACCTAACGGTCCCGGATCCCTAGGAAATTAGAGAGCCTGGATGTTGGTGGCCTGGGGACCCTTGGGGCCCTGCTCGGTGTCGAAGGAAACCTTCTGGTTCTCTTCGAGGGAGCGGAAGCCGGAGGAGTTGATCGCGGAGTAGTGCGCGAAAACGTCCTGCGAGGAGTCGTCCGGGGAGATGAAGCCGAAGCCCTTTTCAGCGTTAAACCATTTGACGGTACCAGTAGCCATTATTTTTGTCCTTCGTGAAGGTGGAGGGAACGTCCCGACTTTCGGGCCCTCCGGCGTGGGGTGTTCAAAAACCGCTACTTCAGAAGAACACGGACTTTCGACCGTGCGTACTGCCTGAACTACCAACTGCATAAACACAACAACAGGGTCAACACTACAGGAGATCCGCCGCACGCCTAATTGCGGGTCTCTTCAACTCCGCCCTATCCGTTCGCAGCCTTCTGCAGCGCCGCGCTGTAGCGGGTGAACCCGGGCCGGAGCCGGACCGAGCGCGGGCCCACCATGGCGATGTCCTCCCACAGCACCAGGAAGGACCCGCGGTGCCGCCAGCGGAGGATCCTGGCCACCAGCCGGGGCCGCGTGAGGCCGTTCCGGTCGTAGCCCATGAAGGAGGCCGTGCTGTGCGGGCCGATGACCAGCCCCAGCACGCGCGGCTCCGCCATCAGCTGCTGCGGGGTGCCGTCCAGGACAAACCTGACGTCTGCCACCCGGCCCAGCCTCCCGCCGTCGGCATCATGGACGGGGGTCCCCAGCAGGTCACCGAGGATCATGGCGGCCTCCCGGAATGCGCGCAATGATCTTGTCCCGGACCCACCGCTCCACCCAGCCCGCGTCCAGCCGCTCACCACCGATGCCAAGCCCCAGCACCACACCCACCTCGGCCACGTCCTTCCACGGGATGCGGATCAGCCGGGACGACGGCGGCCTGCCGCCAAAGATGCGCGTCCCCAGCACCGGCCCCGTCAGCAATGCAGTGACGACCGGCGCCGCGGTCCCCGGCTCAATCTCCACGTCCACCGCGGGCCCGCTCAACTCGAGGTCGTCGACGGTGGTGACCGGGACGCCGTCGTGATCCAGAACCTGCCGGTCCAGCAGGTGCAACTGGGCGTCCAGGACGCGCCCGGCCACCGGCGGGGCGGGAAGCAGCGGGTCGGGCGAGGATGTCATGAGCCGGCTCCTGTCACGATCATGAGGGGGATGGCGGCGATGGAGGCCACCAGGATGATCACCAGGTAGACCATGCCCAGGACATTGACCACCCTCCCGTTGACATGCTCGCGCATGTACTGGGGGTCGTTGGCCACGATGAGGATGGGCAGGTAGGTCAGGGGCAGGGCGATCGCCGAGAACACCACCGAATATTCGGTCACCAGCACCGGATCCACGCCGGTAGCCAGGACCCCGATGCCCACAAGCAGGCACACGATCATGGCCAGGTGGAAGCGGGCGGCCTCCGCGGGCCGGCGGAACTTGCCCCAGGACCAGCCAAAGAACTGGGCCAGCGTGTAGCCGCTGGAGAGTGTGGTTTCCAGCGCCGCACCGAACGTCGCCGCCACGATCCCCACCAGGACCAGCGCCAACCCGACCTTCCCGGCGCCCTCCGCGACGGGCAGGACCACCTGGGACAGCGAGGTCACCGAGATTCCGGCCGGGAGCAGGACGACGGCGGCGCACGCGGCGATGGCGACGGACAGCAGGCCGCCCAGCGGGAATCCCACCAGGACGTTGATCCGCTCCTGGAGCAGGTCCTTAACCGTCCACCCCTCCTCCACGGCGCCCGAGGAGAAGAAGAACACCTCATACGGGGTCATGGCCGCGCCGAACAGGGCGATGGCGTAGTAGCTGTACGTCCACACCGTTTCCTGTTCCGGCACAGCGGGCCCCAGCTGCCCGGCCAGCATGCCCCAGTCCGGCTTCAGCAGGAACAGTGCCACCGCAAAGATGATCAGGGTCAGCCCCAGCAGGCCCGTGACGTTCTCCATGATGGTGAACCTGACGCGCCAGACCACCAGCCACACGGCCAGCGCCGCCACGGGAATCCACAGCAGGTAGCACACGCTGCTGGCCAGCTGCAGGGCCAGGGCAACGCCTCCGATCTCGGCCGTCACGGTCATCAGGTTGATCAGGAAGGACGCCGCGAGGTTGGCCAGCCCGGCCCGCGCGCCCAGCCGTTCGCGGATCACCTCAAAGGTAGCCCGGCCCGAGGCCGCAGCCACCCGGCCGGACATGTTGGCGAACAGGCAGATCCCCACCACGCCCACAGCCACCATCCACACCAGGGACAGGCCAAAGCGGGATCCGACGACGGCGTTGGTCACCAAGTCCCCGATGTCCACAAACCCGCCGATGGCAGTGAGGATCCCGAGCGCGACGCCGAGGAGCCGCTTCACGGTTCAGCCTTCATGGGGACCCCACCTTGCCTTCGAGCTGTTTGAGGGCGTCCTGCGCGTCGGCGAGCGCCTTGTCCCCGTCGGACACGGAGGGGGTGCCGCCGTCGTTCGCTGCCAACGCGGCGCGTGCCGTGGCAAAGCCGGCGGCGCACTGGTCCAGCACGTCCAGCGCCTGCTTCTGGGTGTCGCGCTCCTCCTGCGTGGCCGGGGAGAGCTTCAGGACGGTGCTCCGGCTGGTCTGGATCTCCTTGAGCTCATCGTCAAGCGTGGTGGAGGCTGCGGCACGGGTCAGTTTCCCGTCCATGTCCTGGCGGAGCGCTATGCGGGCGGTGGCGACGGCGGAGGAACTGTCTTTGAGGGCCGTGGACACCGACTGGCTGGTGCCTCCGCTGCAGCCGGTGAGCAGGGCGAGCGCGGCGAGGACCAGTCCGCCCAGGTGCTTCCGGCCCGTCCGCGTGCTGCGTCCGGCGGGGCCCGGCCCTGGAGTTGTCAGCACCATCGCCTCCAACCCTCCGGGGAAGCCCCCGGATCCTCGGAATTCGCCCTTCCCAAGGCAGCCACAAAGTAGTTGCCTATGGTCAGGTATAGCACCGGCGCGGGAAGTTTGACCTGCTCAGGGGCGGAATTCTTGCCTGCTGCCCAGGGGTGGCGGCCAGCCCTCGACGGCGGCACCCAACGGGCATATCCTGCATCCAGACCTGCGGAAAAACCCTGCCACCGGGAGGTGACGCCATGGAAATGCCCAAGGCAACCGAGGAAGAAAAAGAGCGGTTCCGCCGCGTGGTCCCCAGCCATCCCGGAGTTGTGGTGAAGCCGATGTTCGGCAATCTCGGCGCGTTCATCAACGGCAACATGTTCGCGGGACTGTTCGGGTCCACCATCGGGGTGAAGCTCTCCCGGGAGGACGCGGAGCTGCTGGAGTCATCAGAACGGACCGTCCCGTTCGGGCCGGCGGACAGGCCCATGGGTGGCTACACCGGGCTGCCTGAAGTGTGGAATGAAGAGGGCGACGGCGACGACACCCGGGCGCGGGCATGGGCCGAAAAGGCGCTGGCTTACGTCGCCACCCTGCCGCCCAAGGAAGCCAAGGAGCCGAAGGGCCGGGCCACCAAAGCCGGGGCACGCGGAGCGGCGGCGAAGTAACCGTGTCCGCCCCTGGCGTACCGTCGGAAGGAGCCCCAGCCATGGAACCGTTCCGGGTCATCCTCCTGCCCGGCAGCGTCCTCCCCGCCGGCCCCGCATACGGCGCGTTGCTGGCGGCACTGGATGGCACGGTTGATGCCGTGGCCAAGGACCTTGAGCTCTACGCGGGCGATGCTCCCCCGCCGGACTGGAGCCTGGATACCGAAGCGGACGGCGTGCTCCGCGAGGCGGACGCCCGCGGCTGGGATACCTTCCACCTGCTGGGGTATTCCGGTGGTGGCGCAGCGGCCCTGGCGCTCACGGCCCGGAACCCGGAACGGCTGCTGAGCCTGGCCCTGCTTGAACCGGCCTGGGCAGGCACCTGGGACTGGAGCCCGGAGCACACGCGGCTGTGGCACCGGTACGGAGAACTGCGCGACCTGCCGCAGGAGGAATTCATGGCCGCCTTCATGAGGCTGCAGGTGAAGCCCGACGCCGTCCTGCCGCCTCCGCCGCCGGGTCCCCCGCCGCCGTGGATGGCCAAGCGCCCGGCCGGGATCAGCGCCTTCCTGCATGCGTTCAACACCTACGGCCTGGACCGCGGCCGGCTGGCGGCCTTCGAAAAGCCGGTGCTCTTTGTGCTGGGCGGCATGAGCAGCCCGGATGAGCAGGGGGACAACGCTGGGCGCCTGTCCCGAGTCTTCCCTGATTTCCGGCTGGAGGTGTTTCCCCGCCGGCACCATTTCGACCCGCCGCACCGTGCGGAGCCGGAGCGGGTTGCCGCGCTGCTGGGGGCGCACTGGGCACGGGCACAGGCAGCGTCGTAGCTGGCGGCTGGGACCTTTTCCTCTGTTTCTGCGGAACCCCGCGGACGGACGCTCACTCCCGGCTACTTCGCGCTCACCATGGGCAGCGGCATCATCTCCGTGGGGCCCGTGCTTGAGGGCTTCCACGCACTGTCCATGGCGCTGCTGGTGGTGTGCGCCCTCTCCTACCTCCTGATTCTTGTCCCCAGCCTGTTCCGCCTGGCCAGGTTCGCCGCCGACATGCGCAGCGACTTCATGGATCCCGGGCGGGCGTTCGGCTTCTTCACGTTCATCGCCGGAACAAACGCTGCTGGGGACGCGCCTTGGCATGGCGGGATGGCAGGGCGCGACGGCGGTGCTGCTCGCGGTCGCGGTGCTCGCCTGGGTGGTGCTCGGCTACGTCGTGCCGTGGACGCCGGAATTGGCGCACGGACCGTGGAGATGGCAGGCGCGCCCATGGTGGATGCAACGCGCGGGCTGGTGGCCGGCGCCTCCGTGGTGTTCTGGTCCTTCGCCTCGTGGCTCTTCCCGGTGCTCCCCGCCGCCGGCTGGTGGCGCCACGTGCTCCACCGCGTGCCGTTGTCCTACGAGCCGGGCCTGTGGAGCGTGATCTTCCCCCTCGGCATGTACGCCGTAGCCAGGATCTACCTGGGCCGCGCCGACCAGTTGCCCCTGGTGGCAGCCATCGGCCGCGCCGAACTGTGGCTGGCGGTCGCAGCGTGCCGGGTCAGCCTGCCCGCGGGCCGGGACCGTGGGCCCTCTGCCGGCCGTCGCGGTGGGCAAGGTAGGCGTAGACCATGAGGGCGATGCCGGCCACGATCATTACTGCAGGGAAGGCGAAATCCACCGGGATCAGCACGGCCATGGCCTGCAGCACGAAGATCAGGCCCATGACGGCAAGGATGCCCGCCGGAATCAACGGCCATTTCATCCGTTCCCTGCGGTTGCCGGCCTCATCAACGCGGACCGGGACCAGGGAAAGCACGCCGAAGGTGGCCGCCAGGCCCAGGAAGAGGACGGCTGCCGTGGGCGTACCCTGCAGTTCCTGCGGGAGGCCCACGATGACCGCCAGCGTAAACATGACGCCGGAAGGTATCAGCGCCCACCAATTGCCCGGTTCCCGCACGAACACGGCCCCGAACCCGGCACCCATGAAGAGGAACAGGAAGGCCGCGCCCCAGGCGCCTCCGGTGAGCTCGGTGGCGATGACAACAGCTGCCAGGCCCAGGAACACGGACCCGGGGATGGCCGCCCACCAGCTCTCCCGGCGCCGGATGAACAGGGACAGGAACAGCACCCCCACGGCCGCGAAGATCAGCGGCGCCACGAACGCAGCAGTGTCGATGACGCCCAGCCGGTCCAGGAGCAACAGGCCGCCCAGGGCAATGAGGATCACGCCTGCGATGATGCTTGCGTTTGCCGATTTCACCGTGTGCCTCCCGGATCCGGCAGGCGGCCTTACACCGCCCTGTTTGTTTCAGGCTAGGGCGGCCTCGGAGCCTGAAACAGGGCACAAAGCCCCCGGCCCCGGTGACCGCCGGTGGCCCGCGTCCAGGACGGGACCTTCAGCCCTATAGCGGGCCCGGGAGGATTGGCATCCTTGTAAAGGCACCGTCCGGGTCCTCACATTGCGAGGCCGGAGCGGCTTTCCACCGTGAAACCCCCAGTGACTTTCCGCCGGAGGCACCGTCAAGGATGCCCGCCGGCGTGCAGCCGCACCCAGCTGGCTGGATTTTGAAAGGGCCGACATGTCCGCTGACATCCTCACCTTCCGTCCCGCTCCCCTGTCGCAGGCGGACGCCGCGCGCCGGCGGGCGATGCTCCTCCACCCGTCCAATTTCGTCCCGGCATCTGCTCCGGACCGTGACGCTACGGAGAAGGCCGAAGAGCAGGCCGACCGGTTCGACGCCCTGTACAAGGAGTTCCTGGACCGGGGACTCTCCGCTAACGGGGCCAGGACCGAGGTGGCCCGGGCGGCCGCACGGGAAATCTGGGACGGTTTCGCCGTCCAGCTGCGGCAGCACCGTGCAGCGGGCCAGCAAATGGATGCCAACGTCCTGGCCGTCGCCCTTGCTTCGATCCAGTGCCTGAACAGCGTCCTGCCGCGCCGTCCTGAAGATCCCCACCACGCTGTCCGCGCCGTCAGCACCGCACGCCGCCGCCTCCAATACAACGGAGGCCTGCTGCACCGGCTGCATCCGCACCGCAACCCCGCCTTCCAGGACGCAGTCGCCACGCTCCAGTCGCTGGAGGTTTTCCTCACCCGGCCGCAGCAGCAGGCCGCCTGAGCCTGGGCAGGGAGGTATGGAACATTGGCAACCATGGACGAGTACAAGGCCGTACACGCCGGCAACGAACCGCCAGGCGGCCTGGACCACGCCGCCGAGCTCGGACACGGCGGATGCAATGTCATTTCCAAGGACAGCGGAGGGGTGGTGGGCCGCTGGGGTTCGTGGGAAACTGCCAGCGTGGCCCTGAACCGGCTCCAGAATCTCGGGGGGCGGTATGAATACCGGCTGGAGGAGTTCCATGAATGGGTAGCGGGGCCCGAGCACAGCACCATCTGCGCCGTCTGCAGCGTCCCCCGGGAGGTTCCGGCTTCCTCCGGGACGGCGCTGGGAATTGACTGGCCCTAAGTGCCCGATAATTTAATGAAGTTCCTCCCGGAGGGGCGGCTGCAGGGGAAAGGGCAGCCGGGGAGGGCATCGAGTTGATGAGAGCGTCTTCATGAATACACCTGCAGCACCCCCCGACGAGTCTTGGTCCGCCATCCTGCCCCTCCGGGTCTTCATCCTCACTGACCATGAAATGGTCCGGAAAGGCCTTGGCGACCTGCTCGAACACTTTGGCTTCGATGTAGTTGGCGAAAGCGGATCCGCTGCAGAAGCCCGGCGCCTGATCCACGTCCTGCAGCCGGACATCGTGGTGCTGGATGACAGGCTCCCGGACGGCACGGGCATCGAGGTGTGCCGCGACCTGCGCTCCACCGCTCCTGAGGTGCGTTGCCTGATCCTTACCGGCTGGGACGAACAGCACGCCGTACGGGCAGCGGTCCTGGCGGGCGCTTCTGGCTACGTGCTCAAGCGAATCGGAGACAGCGATGCGTTGATCAACTGCATCCGCAGCACGGCCGCCGGCATTTCCCCCATCGGCCCCGGCGTCAGGGAGCGGGTGGCCGAGAGCCTGTACGCCACCGCTTCAGCCCCTTGGCTGAAGGCCATGACGCGGACGGAACGGAATGTACTCGCCCTCATGGCCCGCGGACTGACCAACCCCCAGATCGGGCAGGAGATGGTGCTGCCGGACGCCGCCGTGGCCACCCACGTGTCTTCTGTGCTCCATAAACTGGGCTTCCGGCGGCGGGGCCACCTGATTCCCGCTCCCATCCCCCGAGCGTGGGAGCTGCTGCACTGACCGCCCCCTGACCGCCACCCCGGAACCATCGTGAGCAGGCACCATTTTGAGCCGGCCACGGTCCAGTAACCCGCTCAGCCGGCAGCGGGCGCCCTCCATGTCACACTCGTGCCCTTGCCCGGGACGCTGTCGATGATGCATTCCCCGCCCAGACGGGTGGCCCGGTTCTTCATGTTGGTCAACCCGCTGACCCGTTGCGGATCGTTGAATCCGCGCCCGGTATCCCGGACTGTGAGGACCACGTCGCCATCCTGGACGGCGAGCAGGATGGCGATGTCCTCTGATCCCGAATGCCTGACGGCGTTGCTGACGCTTTCGTGGAGTACCGGGAGCAACTGTGCGGCGACGTCGTCGTCTACCGCATCGTCCACCGGCCCGGAAAACTGGATCCGGGGGAGGAAACCGGAAGCGTTTGCGGCCTCCTGGACAGCGCGCAACACGCGTCCGCTCAGTAGTTCCTTATCGGGCTCCCGGGCCTGCAGGGAGTAGATGGTGTCCCGGAGCTGATGGATGCAGTCATCCAGTTCTGCTGTGATCCCGGCAATGCGCCGCTCGTGGGCAGGCGGATCCGCGGTGTAGCGGCGCAGGCCCTGGATGCTCAGTCCGGCAGCGAAGAGCCGCTGGATCACCAGGTCGTGCAGGTCCGCCGCAATCCGTTCCCGGTCAATGAACAGGGCGTGCTCTTCCCGCAACTGGTTCGCCTTGAGCAGGTCCAGCGTCAGGCCTATCCGGGACGCAAATACGGCGCTTTGCTCAACGTCCACTTCCGTATACCGTGCTCCGCCAACAGCCCTGGCCAGGACCAGGACGCTGTCGCGGTGGCCGTCGCTGTTGCTGCCCAGGGCAGCCACCAGGACCGGCCCCAACTTCTCGGCAGACGTCGGATCGAACACCAGGAGCGGGTCGGCCAGGACCTTGGACTCCCCCGTTTCCAGGACTTCTGACAGGACGGCGGCAGCAGGCATTTCCTGGCCGCCTGGCATCGACTGGGCACCCACCGAGGTCCGGCACCTGATGATTCCGTCCGGCCCCACTGAGGCGATCAGGGCCAGGACGGAAGCCGAGGCGTTTAGGGCGCGTTCAGCGATCATGTCCAGGTTCTCCGTGTCGGAGCGTGGCTGGTCCTTGAGGCGGTCGCTGACTTCCATGCCCGCTTCCAGCCAGCGCTGGCGCCGCCTGGTGTCATCAAACAACTTCGCGTTCTGGATGGCCACCCCGGCGGCCGCCGCCAGGGCGACAGCGAGGTCCTCGTCCTCACCGGTGAAATCCTGGTCACCGATCTTCTCCGTCAGGTACAGGTTCCCGAAGACCTCGTTCCGGACCCGGACCGGGACGCCCAGGAAGGTGCTCATGGGCGGATGGTTGGAAGGAAACCCCACCGCTATTGGATGCTCGCCCAAATCGTGGAGCCGCAACGGCTTGGGTTCCCGGATCAGCTCGCCAAGCACGCCATGGCCGGTGGGCAGGTCACCGATGACCCGGGCACCCTCTTCATCGATGCCCACGGTGATGAAGTGGCTGAGCTGCTGGTCGTCGCCGATGACACCCAGGGCCCCGTACCGTGCCCCCACCAGTTCGCACGCCGACTGCACCAGCCGGTCCAGTACTGCTTCCAGGCTCAGGTCCTCTGTCATGGAGACCACTGCGCCGAGCAGCCCCTCGACATGTTCCTGTGCCCGGACAAGATCATCCGCCCGCTCTACAAACTCCCGTAGGAGTTCCCGGGTCCGCCGCCTAATTGGTTCACGCCACATGTAAAAACGCTCCGAAATCGAACGCATCCACGGCGGGCTGCATCACCCCGGATCCGTTTTTGGAAAGCCCCCAGCGTCTCTTTTCACCATGCTAACAACCCTCGGCACTGCGCGCCCTAAAGGTTACGGACAGTCGTCCCCCGCTGTGCCCTTCGGCCCTTCAACAGGTTTCTGCGGGACGCAGGGACCGGGTGAGGGGGCACCTTGACGGGGATGCTGAACCGGAATGCCCGCCGGGAGATGTGGTGCGTATCCTTCCGGCGCCGGACGGGCGGCGGCAGGGCCGGCAGCTGCTGGGCGTCGCGTGCGAAGAACCATTGTTTGGCAGCCTCCACCAGCACCAGATACACCACCACCATGCCCAGCAGGGCCAGGAAGAACGGCACCGGCAAGGGGTCGAAGCCCAGAACTGCGGCCGCAGGTGACAGCGGCAGGAAGATGCCGAGGGCCACAACTCCCAGCGAGGCAGCGATGAGGCCCGCTGAGGGCCGGCTCCGCAGAAAGGGGACCCGCCGGGTGCGGATGGCGAAGATGATCAGCGTCTGGGTGGCGATGGATTCGATGAACCAGCCGGCCCGGAACTCCCCCGGCGCTGCAGTGAACACGAACAGCATCAGCCCGAACGTCGCGAAGTCGAACAGCGAACTGATCGGCCCGAACAGCAGCATGAACCGCCGGATGAACGCGATGTCCCAGTGCGACGGCGCCCGCAGCTGTTCCTTGTCCACCCGGTCCCCCGGAATGGCCAACTGCCCGGAGTCGTACAGCAGGTTGTTCAGCAGGATCTGGCCCGGCAGCATGGGCAGGAAACTCAGCACCACGGAGGCCACCGCCGCGCTGAACATGTTGCCGAAATTGCTGGACGTGCCCATCAGCACGTACTTGATGGTGTTGGCGAAGATCCGCCGGCCCTCCATCACGCCGTCCGCCAGCACGCCCAGGTCCTTGTCCAGCAGCACGACGTCGGCCGCGTCTTTGGCCACGTCCGTTGCGGTGTCCACGGAAATGCCGATGTCCGCCTTGTGAAGTGCCAGGGCGTCGTTGACGCCGTCGCCCATGAAGCCCACGGAGCCGCCGCTGAGGCGCAGCAGGCCGATGATGCGCGCCTTTTGTTCGGGCGAAACGCGCGCGAAGATCGTGGCCGTCCGCACGGCGGCGGCGAGGTCGGCGTCGGACATCGCCTCAACCTGGGAGCCGTTGAGCGTGCCGCCGGAAATCACGTCCAGGTCCGCGCAGACCTTCTCCGCAACTTTGGCGTTATCCCCGGTGGCGATCTTCACCGAAATCCCCAGTGCCTCAAGGCGGTCCAGGGACTGCCGGGCGTTGGCCTTGGGCCGGTCCAGGAAGACGAGGAAACCGGCCAGGGTCAGGTTCCGCTCGTCCGCCGGCGCCAGCCTTTCCAGCCCCGCGGCCGGGCGGGTGGCCACGGCAACCACCCGGGAGCCGGCGTCGAACTGTTGGTCCAGCAGTGCCTGCACGGCGGCCGGGGTGGGTCCGCAGAGGGCCAGGATGTCCTCCGGGGCGCCCTTGGTGACCAGCTTCGCAGGGCCGGCGAGCTCCCGGACCAGCACGGTGGTGCGGCGGCGCTGGTGGTCAAAGCCGATCAGGTCCACCCGCTCGAAGCGCCCCGGATCGAAACCGGACGCCCCGGGGCTGTCCCAGAGGGCGGCGTCCAGCGGGTTCTGCCCGGCCGGCGAATTCTTGGCCTCCGCATAATCGGTCTCGGTGGCCAGCAGGCCCAAGGTGAGCAGGCCGTCGTCGGACGTCTCCGGGGCGGCTGGCAGCGCACCGGTGAAGCTGATCCTGCCCTCCGTCAGGGTGCCGGTCTTGTCCGTGACCAGGATGTCCATGTCCCCCAGGTCCTCGATGCATACCAGGCGTTTGACCAGCACCTTGCGCTTGGCCAGCTGCCGGGTGCCGGTGGCCAAGGATGTGCTGACCACGGCCGGGAGCAACTTAGGGGTGATGCCGACGGCAATTGCCAGCGAGAACAGCAGGGATTCAATGAGCGGACGTTGCAGCAGCAGGTTGGCCACGAAGATCAGCGAGGTGAGCACCATGGCTACCTGCAGCAGCAGGAAGGAGAACCGCTTGAGTCCCAGCTGGAACTCGGTCTGCGGCTGCCTCTCGCCCAGCCCGAGTGCGATGCGCCCGAATTCGGCCCGGCCGCCGGTGGCCACCACCACCCCGGTGCAGCCGCCGGACTGGACCACCGTGCCCATGAACACGCAGGAGGCGAGGTCGCCCAATGCTGAACCGGCGGAAACGGGAGCAACTTCCTTGGCCGCAGGCTGGGACTCCCCGGTGAGGATGCTTTCATCGCAGAGAAGACTGTTGGTGGTCAGGAGCCGGATGTCCGCCGGGATGATGGCACCCAGGGAGAGATGGACGACGTCGCCCGGCACCAGGGCGGTCACGTCCACTTCACCGGTGGTTCCGTCGCGGAGCACCACGGCCCTGTGCGTTACGCGGTCGTGCAGGGCTTCGGATGCCCGCTCCGCACGGTACTCGTTGGTGAAGCCGAGGCCTACGCTGGCCAGCAGGATCACACCGATGACGATGGAGTTGGTGGCGTCGCCAAGGAAGAGGGACAACCCGGCGGTGACGATCAGGAGAATGAGGATGGGGCTGGCAAACTGTCTGCCCAGTACAGCCCAGGCGTTGGCGCGGTGCGTGCGGACCGCGTTGGGGCCCAGCTGCTGGAGGCGGGCGGCCGCTTCCTCCCCGGTGAGGCCGCCAGGCCCGGAACCCAGGCGCGCCAGCGTCTGCTCCGCCGTCAGGCTCGCGGCGTCGGTGATGGCCAGCTGGAGGGAGCTGCGCTCCTGGACGTTCACGTCTGTCATGCCGGATCCGTTCGGAACGCGTGGGCTTCGTGGTTTTAACCTAAGGCAAGGGTACGACGGCGGGGCCGGTTCAATCAGGCGCCCCGGGGCTGATGGCGGTTCCCAGGATGTGGGCCATGGGCGGGTTGAACCGCGCAACGGCAAAATCGAAGCGTTGGTTGTCCTGGACTGTGAATCCCGCCGCGGTGATGGCGGCAAGGGTGTCCCGGTTGAGATGGCAGCCGCCCATGAACCGTCCCCAGACCGGGGTCAGCACGTCTTCGGCCCTGGCCAGGACCGCATGGGCGGACCGGACGTGCTCGTAGTAGGCCAGGGTTCCGCCGGGCTTGAGCACGCGGCGGATCTCCGCGAGGGCGGTGGCCTGGTCCCAGACGCTGCAGAGGACCAAACTTGCCACCACGGCGTCCACGCTTCCGGAAGGGGCGGGAATGTGCTCCGCGGCGCCGGCCACAACGGTGACCGGCACACTGGCCGATGCTGCTGCTTTCTCCGCCACGCTTCTGAGATAGTCATCGGGCTCCAGGGCGAGGACATGAGTGACGGCAGGCGGGTACAGCGGAAAAGACGATCCCGCCCCTGCGCCGATTTCGACCACAGTTCCCTGCAGCCCGGCCACGATGCGGCGGCGGTGCTCTGCGGCCCCGCGGCGGTCCATGCCGGCGACGGCGCGTGCGAAGGCCCGGGCGAAAAGCGGGTGTTGCAGGCGGTCCATGCGGTTGCCTCCTCGGGGATGCTCTCTGCAAGCCACCCTTCACAACTACTTAAGGCTCAGCACTTCGTCTATTGGCCGGCCGTTGACGAACACCTGCGCGTCCGTGGCGCCGGAGGCGGCCATGGCCGTGTATTCCAGCTGCGCCTTGGCCCGCGGGATGTCGCAGACGCCGCCCAGCATGAACTGCCCGGAGAGCCAGATGGTGATGGTGCTGCCGTTCAGCTCGCCGCCAAGGTAGGTCAGGTTCGACTGGTACAGGACGTTGACCAGTCCGGACAGGCCCACATCCCGGCTCTTATTCGCCAGCAGGGTCCCCACGCTGGGGCCCACCTGGTCCGTGAAGCGGACGGGTGCCGTGGTGGTGGCCACCAGGCTGTCACCACACCCGATCCTGGGCCCCGAGACGCCGTTGTCGCCTACCGCCACGTAGTAGACGGTCAGCGGCCCCATCTGCTCGGGAAGGCCGGTAGGGGCGGGTTCCTGCGTTGGTTCGCGCGTGGGCGGCGGGCTTGCCGGGGCGGACGACGGCGGCGCGGCACCTGGGGTGGTGGGCGCGGCTGAGGTGCTGCCCGGCGTCGTCGGGGTCGCCGTCATGG
>NZ_LR733289.1:3045330-3121700 GCF_902506025.1 Arthrobacter sp. 8AJ
CCATCAGGCCGCTGAGCCCGAGAACGCTGAGTGCCGAAAGCCTGGGCCTGGTCATGATGCCCCCTTGAATGCGGGTTCCGCGGCTGTGGAACCCACCCTCAAGGTACGCCTGGGGGTTACTCCACAACAGGGACTAAAGTCCGAGCCCGGCCTTTGGCGTCTTGGGCAGGTCTCCCCATCGCAGGCTCCCGCCCACGTGTGGAAGCATGCAGTAGGGCCTGCTTGGGCCTGGAGGTGACTTGGGGGAAAGATGGCGTGCAGGGCAACACCACGGCAGTACCGGCTGGCACTTGTGGTGGTTCTGGGGTCGCTGGTTTCGGCGGCGTGTGCCGGTCCCAAACATCCTGTGCCCGAAAAGAGCAGTGAACCGCCGGTCACGGAATCACCAGCCCCTGTGGCGCAAAGTTTCGCCAGATACGACGGACTGCGTGCGGAGCTGATCGCCGCCCTGGAACAACAGCTCCCCGGCATCAGCTGGACCGTGCATCTGCCGGCCAGCGTGAACAAGCTGGCCGACGGCAGGTGCTTCTTCGCAACCAGGACGATGGTCAGCAGCGCCGACGTAGTGGAGCCCTCACACCGGTTCGCGGATATTTTCTCCGCCGGCGACCCCGTCCTGGCAAAATACGGCTTTCCTGCGTTTGGAGGGACAGACCCAACACCGGGCGGCTGGACGGTGGCGCGCAGCGCGAATGCAGCCGGAGCAATCGTCAGTATCGAGTCGAAAAGCCCGGCCTACCTGTACATCGGGGCGCCCGTGGATTCAAGGACATGCGATCCGGCGGAGCTTCCCGACCCCTGACGCGGAAGCACGGGGGCCGGCCGGCTGCGGCAGCAGGAAGGCTGCGGGCGGGACGACGCCCCCCACCCCGCAGCCTCGCCGGCTTTACGGATTCACCAGCACCTTTACGGCCGTGTCCTTGTGGTTGATGAGGGTATCGAAGCCCTGCTCCACCAGGTCCTCCAGCGCGATCCTGCCCGTGATGAACGGCTTGAGGTCCACCTTCCCCTCCTGCACCATCCTGATCACCGCCGGGTGGTCGCGGACGTAGGCCATGGTGCCGCGCAGGTCGATCTCCTTGAGCACGATCTTCTGCATGTCCACGGTGGCCGGCGCGCCCCAGATGGACACGTTGACCACCACGGCCCCGGGCCGGACGGCGTCGAGCATGGTGTCCAGCACGGCATTCACCCCCGCGCATTCGAAGGCGTCCGCCCCGGTGCCCCCGGTGAGCTCGCGCACCCGCGCCGGGACGTCCTCCTTGCTCGGGTCAAGGACGTGGTCCGCCACGCCGCTGGAGGTGGCCTTCTCCTTGCGGGCCTGGGTGAGCTCACTGATGATCGTGGTCACGCCCATGCCTTTGAGGACCGCCGCGGTGAGCAGGCCGATCGGCCCGGACCCGCCCACCAGCGCGGTGTCGCCGGCCTTCACGCCGCTGCGCGCCACCGCGTGGTGCGCCACGGACAGCGGCTCGATCAGCGCCGCCTCATCCAGCGGGATGTTGCCGATGGGGTGCACCCAGCGCTGGTCCACCACGATCTTCTCGCTCAGCCCTCCCCCGCCGCCGGACAGCCCGATGAACCCCATCTGCCGGCACAGGTGGTAGCTGCCCGCCTGGCACATGTCGCAGGTCCCGTCCACGAAGTAGGGTTCGACGACGACGTTGTCACCCACCTCGAGCCCCTCCACGCCTTCGCCGACTTCGGCCACAGTCCCGGAGAATTCGTGCCCCAGGGTCACCGGGGATTCCTCGTGGGACAGCGGGTGTGGATGCCCGGGCGCGGGACAGAAGATTGGCCCCTCCAGGAACTCGTGCAGGTCGGTGCCGCAGATGCCGCACCACGCGACGTCGATCTTCACCGCCCCCGCGCGGAGTTCCGGCTCCGGGATGTCCTCGATCCTGATGTCCTTGCGGGCGTGGAAACGTGCTGCCTTCATGATTCCTCCATGCTGTAAACGCGGCTAGCGGGTGTGGTGGCTGGGCTGCAGTTCGTAGACCGGTGTGTCGAGTCCTTCCATCCGGGCCTTCAGCTGCAGCGCCAGGTAGGCGGAGTAGTGCCGGCTCTGGTGCAGGTTGCCGCCATGGATCCAGAGGTTGGGCACGTTGGTGGGCTTCCACATATTGCGCAGCTCCCCCTCCCACGGACCAGGGTCTTTTGGCGTGTCTGAGCCATATCCCCAGCATTTGCCCACCCGGTCCGCGATCTCGGGCGAGACCAGGTCCGCCAGCCACCCGTTCATGGACCCGTACCCGGTGGCATAGACGATCAGGTCCGCTTCCAGCTCGGTGCCGTCGTCCATCACCACCGCATTGCCGGTGATCTTGGTGACCTGCCCGTTCTTCAGCTTCACCCGGCCGTCGATGATCAGCTGGGAGGCGCCGACGTCGATGTAGTAGCCGGAGCCGCGCCGCAGGTACTTCACGAACAGGCCGGAGCCGTCCACACCAAAGTCCAGGTCGAACCCGGCGGCCTCCAGCTGGGAGTAGAACCCGGCATCCCGGGATGCCATCTCCTGGTACACCGGCACCTGGGCCCCGGGCAGGACGCGCATGGGCAGGGAGGCGAACAGCAAATCGGCCTTTTCCGTGGTCACGCCGGCCGCGAGCGCCCGCTCCGAGTACAGGTCCCCCAGCGCCAGGTCCATCAGGGACTCGCTGCGGGCAATGTGGGTGGAGGACCGCTGCACCATGGTGACGTCGGCCCCGTGCTCCCAGAGGTCCGCGCAGATATCGTGCGCCGAGTTGTTGGAGCCGATCACCACGGCCTTCTTGCCCGTCCAGTCCCCGCCGCCCGGGTGCTGGGAGGAGTGGCGCTGCTCGCCCAGGAAGGACTCGGCGCCGTCGAAGACCGGGATGTTCGGGTAGCCGGAGACGCCCAGGGCGAAGATGAGCTGCTTCGGCCGGAGCGTCACCGGTTCGCCGTTGCGAAGGACGTTGACCGCCCATTCCTGCGTGCCGTCGTCGTACGCCGCTCCCACGCACTCGGTGCCGGACCAGTAGTTCAGCTCCATGATGCGGGTGTAGTGCTCCAGCCAGTCACCGATCTTGTCCTTGGCGGCGAAGACGGGCCAGTCGTCCGGGAACTTCAGGTAGGGCAGGTGGTCGTACCAGACGGGGTCGTGCAGGTGCAGGGACTTGTAGCGGTTGCGCCAGGAGTCGCCGGGGTTCTGGTTCTTCTCGACGATGATGGTGGGCACGCCCAGCCGCTTGAGCCGGGCGGCGAGGCCAATCCCGCCCTGGCCGCCGCCGATGATCACGCAGTAGGGCTGCTCCTCGTAGCCGAGCCGCGCCTCCTGCTCCTCCTTGAGCTCCTTCCAGGACCGGCGCCCCCGGACAATCTCGTGGGCCACGCCCTGCTCGCGCCGCGGCCCCTTCTTTTCCTCGAAGCCCTTGAGCTCCTGCATGGTGGTCAGCAGCGTCCAGCATTTGCCGTCCCGGAGCCGGAGGTGGCCGTAGCCGCGGGCCGCGCCGGTCTCGAACGTGATCCAGGCTTCCACGGCGTCCCCGTCCCCGGCGGCGTCCTCGGCGGTCGCCCAGTTGGCCGGCTGCACGCTGTCCAGTGTGGCCTCCAGCATGCGGCGGATGTCCGCCTTTCCTTCCAGCGTCTTGATGTTCCAGGTGAACGCCACGAAGTCCCGCCAGTAGCAGTCGTCCTCGAAGAGCTCCAGCGCGGCGTCCACGTCGCGCCGCTGCAGCGCCTCATCCAGACCGGCAAGCCAGGCCTGGGCGGCAGCCGTGGGTGTTTGGGTCATCTCCACTCCTTTGTGCTGTTTCATGGGCTCCGCCTGCCCGATATGCTGGGGCGGGCGTGAGCTGCATCACCAGTTGAACGCGGCGGGGGTAACAGCGGCGTTACACGGATCCGGCAAGGGAGCCGGCTGCGAGGAGGAAACGGTGGACTACGGCCAGAGGTTTTCGGACCCGGCGCGGTACGCACGGACGCTGCGGCGCGCGCACGAGCTGGTCATCGCCGGTGTCCCGCGGCCCGAGATCCCCACGCCGCTGGCGGAGTCGTGGCGGCGCTCCATGGCCCTGGGCATCAGCCCGGACCAGCACAGCCCGCGGCACCTGCACGAGGTGTCCGAGGTCCTGGAACTGCGGCGGGAACACCGGCTGCAGCAGGTGATGCCGGCGCTCCACGACCTCCTGGCCGATGATTCCCGGTCCGGCCGCCACCTGCTGGTCCTCACCGATGCCAGCGGCGAGATCCTGTGGCGCGTGGGCAGCCCGGCCGTGCTCCGGCGGGCCGACACGCTGGAGTTCTCCGAAGGCGCGGACTGGTCCGAGGCGGGCATCGGCACCAACGCCATCAGCGAGGCCCTGGTCACCGGCGGCCCCGTGCAGCTGTTCTCCGCCGAGCACCTGGTGCGCACGCACCACGAGTGGGCCTGCACGGCGGCACCCATTACGGACCCGGCCACGGGACGGGTGCTGGGCGTGCTGGATGTCTCGGGACCGCTGGACACCATCAGCGCGGACACGCTGCGGATGGTGCGGTGCGCCGTCCGGGTGGCGGAGGCCGTGCTGGGAACGTCCGACGGCGGCACCTCCCCGGGTGCCTCCTCTTCCGTGGGTGCGTCTTCCGGGCGTGCGTCTTCCGGGCGTGCGTCGCGGCGGCCTGCGCCTGCTGCAGCCCGGTCCGTGGCGGTGGAGTCGCTGGAACTGCTCGGCGACAAGCCCGCGGCGGTGTTCGCTGACGGGAGCCGCACGCCGCTGACCCTGCGCCGGGCGGAAATCCTGGCGCTGCTGGATTCGCGGTCGCAGGGCTGGTCCGCGGAGGAGCTGGCCTATGAGCTGCATGGGGATGCCGGAACCCCGCAGGCCATCCGGACCGAGATGTTCCGGGTGCGGTCCATGCTGGGCGGTGCCGTGGAGTCCAACCCCTACCGCCTGGCCCCTGGCCTTGCGGGACATTCCGATTCCGGGAGGGTCCTGCGGTTGCTGCGCGACGGGCATGTGGCCGAAGCGCTGGAAGCGTACCGGGCACCCCTGCTGCGCCGGTCGGTTGCCCTTGCCGTGCAGCTGCTGCGGGACCAGCTGGACCTGGCCGTGGGATCGGCCGTGCGGGCCGGCGGGGACGTTTCGCTGCTGGTTCAGTGGCTTTCCACGGACATGGGAGCTGTTGACCCGCTGGCGGTCGAGGCACTGGGCCGGTTGGTGGGCCGCGGCGATCCGCGGTACCTGGCCTTCCGGGCGTCCTGCCCCGTTGGTTGAGCGCGCCAAGGTGGGGCCGCCGCTTCCGTAACCGGGGAGTTGTAAAATGGCCGGGGCCACACCGTCCGGCGCTATGCCTGCGCTGGAGAACAGACCCCGGGCTCAGCCGGGGATCCTGGACAGGACGGGCAGTGTGGACCAGGGAATGGTTTCCGTTTCCGCCGAAAGCTGGGGAGCACAAGGGATGTTTGGGGCTACCGAATTTACTGCCGGCGGTTGTACCCGCTGCCGGTGGGCAACACCTGCCTCCTTTGCAGTGCCCGGAACGGCCTGCGGAACCGCTCGAGGTTTATTCACCGCAGGATGGATCGGTCACTAGGAGGCCACCCATGTCATTTTCCAAGCGATTCAGGGGCTCCGCCGGCGCGGTGCTGGCAGCCGCGGCTGCCGTCATGCTGGCGGCTTCCCCGGCCACGGCATTCACCCCTGCGGCGACCGTCGCTCCCCTGCCCTCCCCCGCAGTCAGCGGTGGCGCGCAGGCTGCCGGCCCCTTGGCCGGTGACGAGGGCCGCTACCTGGTCAGTTTTACCAAGGGCTCGGACGTGGCAGCGGAGGCGCAGTCCCTTCGGTCCCAGGGGGTGCGCGTCGGCAGGACGTTCTCCGCAGCGGTCCGGGGAGCGGCCATCACCGCCACCAAAGCGCAGGCGGCTGCCCTGGCACATTCGCCCCGGATCTCCCTGATTGAGCCGGATTCGCCCGTTTCGGTTTCCGACACCCAGCAGTCACCGCCCTGGGGCCTGGACAGGATCGACCAGCGGGCGCTCCCGCTCTCGAACACCTTCACGCCCACTGCCAGTGGCGCGGGCGTCAGCGCCTACGTCATCGACACCGGCGTCCTGGCGGAAAATACGGACTTTGGCGGCCGGGTGGCCGCAGGATGGACGGCCATCGCCGACGGCAAGGGCAGCAGCGACTGCAACGGCCACGGCACGCATGTCGCCGGCATCATCGCCGGAAAGACCTTCGGGGTGGCCAAATCAGCCAGCGTGGTTCCGGTGCGGGTACTCGGCTGCGACGGGTCCGGGTATGACTCGGACGTCATCGCGGGGCTCGACTGGATCGCGTCCCAGCATGCCGCCGGCACGCCCGCGGTGGCCAACCTCAGCATTGGCGGCCCCACCAGCACCACGCTGGATGACGCCATCAGGGGAATCATCAATGACGGCGTCACAGCCGTGGTGGCTGCCGGAAACGCCGCGGTGGACGCGTGCACCACCTCCCCGGCACGGGTGGCCGAGGCCCTGACCGTCGCCGCCACCGATTCCTCGGACCGGCAGGCAGGCTTCTCGAACTACGGGAGCTGCGTTGACCTGTACGCGCCGGGCGTGGGCATCCAGTCCGACTGGGACACCTCCACCACCTCGGTAGCGACCTTGAGCGGCACGTCCATGGCGTCTCCGCACGTTGCCGGTGCTGCGGCGCTTTCCCTGTCGCGGAACCCGCAGCAGACGCCGGCTGCGGTGGCAGCGGAACTTACGTCCGCCGCCACCCAGGGCACTGTCACCAACGTGTCAACAGGCACCCCCAACCGCCTGCTCTTTACCGGCCCGGCCGCGGCTCCGGTGGCGAGGGACTTCACCAGTGACGGCAAGGCAGACCTGCTGGCACAGGACGGCAACGGGAGCCTGTGGACTTACCCGGGCCAGGGCAACGGCCTCTTCGGCTGGCGCATCAAGGTGGGCGACGGCTGGAACGTCATGACGGCGGTCAGCGCAGCAGGCGACCTCACGGGAGACGGGCAGCCCGACCTCATTGCCCGCGACACCAACGGGACTCTCTGGACCTACCCGGGGCTCGGCAACGGCCTCTTCGGATGGCGCATCAAGGTGGGCGACGGCTGGAACGTGATGACGTCCATCAGCGCAGCAGGCGACCTCACCGGAGACGGGCAGCCTGACCTGATTGCCCGAGACACCAACGGGACCCTCTGGACCTACCCCGGCCTCGGCAACGGCCTCTTCGGCTGGCGGATCAAGGTCGGCGACGGCTGGAACGTCATGACCGCCATCAGCGCAGCAGGCGACCTCACCGGAGACGGCAAACCGGACCTGATTGCCCGAGACACCGACGGCACCCTCTGGACCTACCCCGGCCAGGGCAACGGCCTCTTCGGCTGGCGCATCAACGTAGGCCCCGGCTGGAACGTCATGACCGCCATCAGCGCAGCAGGCGACCTCACCGGGGACGGCAAACCCGACCTCGTCGCCCGCGACACCAACGGGACCCTCTGGACCTACCCGGGCCAGGGCAACGGCCTCTTCGGCTGGCGCATCAACGTGGGCCCGGGCTGGAACGTCATGACTGCCATCAGCTAGGGGCCGGTCCCATCCGTCACCAGACGGAGTCACCTCGCAGGACAGCGTCGCTGCCGCCGTCAACGTAGACAATTTGACCGCACAGGTGCGTGTTTTCGGCGCTATTGAGCCAGGCCAGCAGGCGGGCAACGACGATGGGTTCGGCGATACCGTTCAGCGGCATCGGGACCATTTTCAGCAGCGCCTCCCGCTCCTCTTCGGTATCGATCAGCTCGGCTGTCATGGGCGTTGCGATGACACCAGGTGCCACGGCGTTCAGCGGGATCGCCGCGCCGGCCCAGGCTGCAGTGGAAGCCTGCCGGCGGACCCACCGCGACAGCGCCAGCTTCGTGGAGGAGTAAATGAGGCCGCCGGTGGTGGCTGGTTCCTTGGCCAGGACCCCGGCCCGGGCCACGGAACCGGGCTCGTCCCCCGCGGTGAGCAGCGCTACCAGCTCATCGTCGCTGGCCATGAGTGCCGCCATGGAGGACACCACCACGGCGCGGGGTGCCTCCGACCCAGCCAGCAGCAGCCGGAGCCCGTCCACCGAGGCGACGGTGCCGAAGAAGTTCACGGCCACCGTGGCGGGAGCCGGGATGGCGAGCCCGGCCACTGCGTAGATGGCATCGATCCTGCCGCCGCTGACTTTTCGCACCGCGTCCACCAGGCCGGCGCGGCCCTCCGCGGTGGAGAGGTCAGCCACCACCTCCGCATCATGGAGATCCACTCCGATCACGCGTTCGCCCCGCTGCTCGAGCAGGTCCTTGGTTGCCTTGCCGATGCCGGACGCGGCACCGGTGATAACGGACGTGCGGGGCATGGTGGTGCCTTCTTTCCCTAACCGGATGGGTCGGCCCCAACTCTGCCCGGCAGGCCCTGCGGAATCCAGAGTCCAAAGGCCCGTCCACGGCGGCATCCAAAGAAATGATTAACAAGGCTTGTCACGCCGTTAACCGCGCATTCATATCCTCCTCAAAACCTGTACAACGGCTGGAAATAGCGTGGGAGCCATGGACAACATCTCCCGCAGAACCCTCATCTCCGCCGGCCTCGGAGCCGGCCTGGTTGCCGCCCTGCCGAATGCCGCCGTCGCTGTTTCCACCGCTGACGACGCCGGCCTCCGTACCGATCCCTTCATGCTCGGCATCGCCTCCGGCGAGCCGTGGCCGGATGGCTTCGTGCTCTGGACGCGCCTGGCGCTGAACCCCGTGGCGGAGGACGGGCTGGGCGGCATGCCGTCGCGGCCGGTGGCTGTGCAGTGGGAGGTGGCCGAGGACCAGGGCATGCGGAACGTGGTGGCCCGCGGCGTGGAGCAGGCCCGTCCTGAGGCCGCGCACTCGGTGCACGTGGAACTGCGGGGCCTGAAGGCAGGCCGCGAGTACTTCTACCGGTTCCGCGCCGGCCGGCACGTGAGCCCTGTGGGCCGAACCCTGACCAGCCCCGCGCTGCACGAGACCCCCGCCTCCCTGGCCATGGCGTTCGCCAGCTGCGCCCAGTACGAGCACGGCTACTTCACCGCATACCGCCGCCTCTCGGAGGACCACCCGGACCTGGTGCTGCACCTTGGCGACTACCTCTACGAGTACAAGAAGGGCAGCTACGTGATCGGCGGTGGCAACCCGCGGGACCACGAGGGCCCCGAGACCGTCACGCTGGAGACCTACCGGCAGCGGCACGCCCAGTACAAGGCCGACGCCGATCTGCAGGCCGCGCACGCCATCGCACCCTGGGCAGTGGTGTGGGATGACCACGAGGTGGACAACAACTGGGCGGACGACGTGCCGGAGAACAACGACGCCGGCCAGCTCAACGACAGCACCGAGCACTTCCGGCAGCGCCGCGCCGCCGCGTTCCAGGCCTACTACGAGAACATGCCGCTCCGCCCGTCGTCGCTCCCGTCCGGGCCGGACATGAAGATCTACCGCAGGATCCAGTGGGGCCAGCTGGCCAACTTCCACATGATGGATACCCGGCAGTACCGCGACGATCAGCTCGCCGGTGACGGCTGGAAGAAGAACGTGGCTGAGCGGCTGGCGGAGGACCGGACCATCACCGGCGCCGAGCAGGAGAAGTGGCTGCTGGACGGATTCAGGAATTCCACCCAGCGGTGGGACATCCTGGGCCAGCAGGTCTTCTTCGCCGAGCGGGACCGCAACAAGGCACCGGAGATCGACGACGTGTCCATGGACGGCTGGGACGGGTACGCGGCCTCCCGCCGCCGCATCACCCAGGGCTGGGTGGACGCAAACGTCCGGAACGCCGTCGTGCTCACCGGCGACGTGCACCGCAACTGGGCCAACGACGTCAAGGTGGACTACAAGGATCCCGATTCCCCGGTGGTGGGCTCGGAGCTCGTCTGCACCTCCATCACGTCCACCGGCGACGGCACCGGCTCCACCACGGACGCCACCATGGCCTGGAACCCGCACCTGAAGTTCTATAACGACAACCGCGGCTACGTGAGCACGCGCATCACCAGGGACGCCATGACCGCGGACTTCCGGGTGCTGGACCACGTGACGACGCCGGGCGCCCCGGTTTCCACGAAGGCCTCCTTCGAGATCCGCGACGGCGTCCCGGGGCTGCAGCCGCGCGCCTGACCTTCCGCGGGGACGCGTTTGCGTGACTTATGGGCCTCTTGCTGGTGCAGCACCCTTCATTTGCGGGGTTTCCTGCTCCTCTCGAAGCCAAGAGTGACGCAAACGCGTCGATGAGGCTGCCGGCGGTGTAGCCCAACAGTCACCTGGAGGTTGGCGTGCTCCGCGGGGTCAAGCAGCGGGCAGAGTCCAGCACGTGAATACCCGTAGCCCTAGGCAACAAAAACAGGTACCACTTGTCCTTGTAGGGGTACCTAATGGAGCCTACTCTTGGTCCCCTAGGGGTACCTTCGTGTTCCCCCAGGGGGTCCGCGCCGGGCTGGGCCGGCGAACACGACCTCAGCGGAAAAGAGAATCTGCCTAAAGCATCAGCGCCCAGGAGCCGGCCATGAAGATCGCAGTTTCCCCCAGGTGGTTACGGCACGCGGTGGTCCTGGCACTGGTAGCCGGAATGGCCCTCGTCGCGTCTCCCCCGGCATCCGCCGACTCCGTCTACGGCACCCCCAGCATCACCTATTCAGGCGTCGCCAATCCGCCTACCTCTGACAAGCCGCAGAGCAAGCTCTGGTGGAATGACGGCTCCTGGTGGGCCGACATGTGGACCAGCGGCAGCGGCTGGAGCATCTACCGGCTGGACCGCCCCAGCGCCACCTGGGTGAACACGGGCGTGGTCAATGACACCCGCGGCAGCACCCTGGCGGACACCATGTGGGACGGCAGCCGCCTCTATATCGCCTCGCACGTGGTCACGGTCTCCACCGACGCCAACCCTGTGCCCTCTGCCGCCGGACAGCCCGCCTACCTTTACCGGTACAGCTACGCCGGCGGGAAGTACACGCTGGACGCCGGGTTCCCCACGGTCATCACCAACAACAGCAGCGAATCGATGACCATCGATGAGGACAGCACCGGCGCCATCTGGGCCACGTGGACGCAGGTGGCCGGCAACAGCACCAGCGGATTCACCAACACGGTCTACGTCAACAACTCGGCGCCCGGCGGTTCCAGCTGGGCTGCGCCGTTCGTCCTCCCGGTCTCCAACCCGCACCCGGCACCGGACGACATCTCCGCCGTGGTGTCCTACAACAAGAACAAGATCGGCGTGATGTGGAGCGACCAGCTCACCGGCTCGGTGTGGTGGGCCTCGCGCACGGACGGGACCTCCCCCACCGCATCGTCGTCCTGGAACTTCCAGCCGGCCATCCGGGGCCAGGGACAGGCCGACGACCACCTGAACATCAAGTCCCTGCAGTCGGATACCAGCGGCCGGGTCTTCGCCGCGGTGAAAACCAGCCTGAACGACATCTCCAGTGATCCCACCCTTCCGCAGCTTTTGCTGCTCGTCTTCAAACCGGGCACGGGATCCTTCACACAATCGACTATCTCCACCACCGGTGACTGCGTCAGCAGGCCGCAGATTGTCCTGGACACCCAGAACAACCTGGTCCATGCGTTCCAGACCGCCCCGCCCACCTCGGTCAGCGGCTGCGCGTACTCCGGGGTTGCCGGCAGCATCTACGAGAAGACGGCGTCCATGGACAACCCGGTCTTCGGCACCGGCCGCGGGACTCCCATCATCCAGAGCGCCTCGTCGTCCAGCATGAACAATGTGACCACCACCAAGCAGGGGGTGGACAGCTCCACGGGCATCGTGGTCATGGCCAGCGACAACGTGGCCAAACGCTACTGGTACTCGGACCGTCCGCTGGGGCCGGCCGTTACAGCGCCGGTGACGTCCTTCTCGGCCTCCCCCACCTCCGGGACCGCGCCGCTGAACGTCGCCTTCACCGACACGTCCACCGGCACGCCCACGTCCTGGGCCTGGGAGTTCGGCGACGGCGGCACGTCCACAGCGCAGAATCCCGCCCACAGCTACGCGGCAGCCGGTACCTACACCGCGAAGCTCACCGCCATCAACAGCGCCGGTTCCAGCTCAGCGAGCACCACCGTCACCGTCAGTGCAGCCACAGCGTCCGCCGGCATCACCGCCGTCGGCTCAGTGACCACCTACGCCGGAACAGCTGCCTCCGCCGTCTCCATCAGCGCTCCCGCCGGTACTGCGGCCGGCGATGTCCTGGTCGCTGCCATCACGGCGGACCTGAACCCGGCCATGGCATCCGTCCCGGCGGGCTGGACTCCGCTGGTCAACGGCCTCGGCATCAACAGCTCGTCCACCTCCGGTGCCAAGGTCTTCGTCTACTACCACGTGGTGGGCGCCTCGGATCCTGCCAGCTACTCGTGGACCCTCGGCACCGCCGTGAAGTGGGGCGGCGGCATCACCGGCTACCGGGGCGTGAACAACACCGCGCCGCTTGACAGCCCGGTCGCGACGGCCGTGGACGCCACGTACACCGCCACCAGCATCACCGCCCCAAGCGTCACAACCGCCACCAACGGTGCCATGCTGATCGGCGGCGTGGGCTGCGACTGCGCATCCCCGATAGTGTCGTCGGCACCCAGCGGCTGGACCCAGCGCTGGCAGGCCGCCGGTGGCCAGATCGCCGAGCTCGCGGACAAGGTCCAGGGCACGGCAGGTTCAGCCGGGACGGCCACCTGGACCCTGGGCGGGGCGCGTGCGGTTGCCGCCTGGCAGGCCGCCCTGAAGCCCGCGGGCTAGTCTCCGGCCGCGGGCTGCTTCACCGGGCTACTTCACGGCGGCGGCCGCGTTGACCCTGCCGTATGCCCAGTAGGTGCCGGTACCGGGAACATCGTCGGCAGTGGATTCCACGTCTGCCCGGATGGACGCGTTCGTCGCGCCAGGGTGTGCGCTCCAGGCGAGGGCGGCGGCAGCGGCCACGATGGCTGAGGACATCGAACTGCCATTGCCCACGTCATAGCCCTGCGAACGGTTGTTCTGTGTTGCCAGGACGAACGGGTGGTTGGGGAACGTGGAGTAGACGTTCACGCCGGGCGCGGCGATGTCCACCCAGCTGGCGCCGTAAGTGGAGAAGGAAGCCTTGGCGTCGTTGTTGTCGGTGGCGCCGACGGCGATGACGTTGGGGTAGGCGCCCGGATAGATCTTGGTCTGGTTGCCGCCGTTGCCCGCCGCAGCCACCAGGACCACCCCCTTGTTCCAGGCGTTGTTGACGGCGGCTTCCAGGGTGCGCGACGCCCGCACTCCCAGGCTCATGTTGATCACCCTGGCACCGTTGCTGACCGCCCAGTCGATGCCGCTTGCCAGGCTGGAGCTGGACCCCACGCCACTGTCGTTGAGGACCTTGCCGGCCAGGATGGTGCAGCCCGGGCAGACGCCGGCCACCCCGATGGTGTTGTTACCGGTGGCGGCGACGTTGCCGGCCACATGGGTGCCGTGGCCGTAGTAGTCCTCCGCTACGGGGTCGCCGGCCTTGGTGGCTGAGCTGCTGAAGTTGGCGCGGGCCACCACCTTGGGGGCGATGTCCGGGTTGTCGCTGGCGACGCCGGAATCCAGGACGGCGACTTTGATGCCGTTGCCGGTGGTGGTGTTCCACGCCTCGACGGCGTCCACATCAGCGTCCTTGGTGCCGGCAGGAACCGTGATGTCGCCGGCGGTGTTGGTGAACGACTGGCCGTCATTCTGCAGGGCGTACTGGCGGGGGAAATATTGGTCAGAGGTGGCGGCACCCACCGGCTGGTCCGGTTCGGCGTATTCGACGGCGGGATCCCGGCTTAGTGCGTCGATGAGCTGCGTTTCGCCTCCCGCGGCAACGCTGACCAGCTGGGCGCCCGTGGCGCCGATGCTGGACCCACCAGCGAGGCCGTGCCGTTGGAGGACGTTGGCGGCAGCACCGGCGTCGCGGAACTTGACGATGATGTGCCCCGGCACGGCAGGCGCACCGTGCGCGGCGGTGGCGGGAAGGGCCAGCGGGACAGGGCCAAGCACCATGGCTGCTGCCGTGAGACCGGCGGCGAAGAGTTTTCTCATGCCGGCTATCTTTGCCCCGGGCCGGGCAGCCAGGCTAGGGGTAAAAGCCCCAAAGATGGGCTCCGCCGCGCGCCGCGGGCAGGATCACCAGGCGTGGTCACGGCGCGGAGCGGGTCCCCGAATCCTCGCCTGACCCCGTGGTTGCCACGAAGTTCCAGTCGAATGAACCGTCGGCATGGAGCGTCAGCCGCAGGAACCCGTGGGTGTCGCTGAACCGCTTTGCGATGTACGGCGGACTGCTGGTGAAAGGACGCAGGTCTATGCCTCCCGTCGAAACCTGGAACGCGGTCATGCCCTCATCGACGCACTTGTCTGCCTTGTTGACAGGGCAGGACCGCTCGTAGTTGTGCTGTGAACCGGACAGGGTCAGCCGGACGCGGTGCTTCCACATCACATCGATCCACGGCTTCTGGGCGGCAGTCCGCCGGTGCTCGCTCGTCTCCGACGTGAAGTACGGCTCGTGGTAGACGACTGCCAGGTGCTGGCCCGCCGCCTCCGCAGCAGCAAGATCCTTGTCCAGCCAGCCGGTCGCGGCCTTGGCCTCCGCGGTGTCGTAGCGCCACAGCGCGGAGGGCAGGAACGCGAAGTGCCATTTCCCGAAATCTCTGGAGTACGGCTGGCCGTTCGCGATGAACCCGCGTTCCTCGTTGATGGCCGCCTTGTCCGGGGACCCCGGGCATTGGCCGTTCATGAAGTTGTCCAGGTCTTCGTTGCGGCCGGGTTCCCAGTCGTGGTTCGGGCCGGACACCCAGTACATCTTGGGCAGGGTGCCGCCCCACAGCGGTTTCCAGAAGTTCACGTAGTCCTCGCAGCGTCCGGTGCTGTACTGGAAGTCCCCGAGCCCCAGGAACGCGTCAATATCGTTGGTCCTGACCAGTTTGGTGATGGCGGCGCCGTTCCGTCCGGATGGGCTGTCCGGGTCAGTGTTCGCAGGGGGGTTCATGTCGCCCACAGCGGCGATATGGATGTCCGGCGCCGGTGACGCGCTGCCCGGTGGAGACGGGGTGCCGGTGCAGCCCGTGGCAAAGAGCGCCAGCAGGGCGGCGCCTGTTGCTGCTGCACGCCGAAAGCGCCTGGATCGAGGGAGCGCTGGCTGCATCCCGTTGCCTCCTTCGGGAATCAGGACCGGACGGCGGGAGGACGACGGCGGACCCGCACCCCCGCCTGCCACGCTCAACAACCCGCGGCGCCCACTGCTTTGCAGGCGTTCACCCGGCCGTGCGCCCAGTAGGAACCCGTGCCGGTGATGGGATCAGCTGAGGATTCCACCTTGGCGCGGACGGATGCGTTTGACGTGCCCGATGGGGTGCTCCACACAAGCGCGGCAGTGGCGGCGACGATGGGTGAGGCCATTGACGTGCCGCTGAGGATGTCGTAGCCGGGCGAAAGCTTGTTCTGCGTACCAAGGACGGACGTGTAGGTCGGGAGGGTCGAGTAGACCCGGACCCCCGGGGCAGCGACGTCCACCCATTTGCCGTACGTGGAGAAGGACGCCTTGGCGTCATTGTTGTCGGTTGCTGCTACCGCTATGACGTTCGGATAGGCGCCCGGGTAGACCTGGGCCTGGGTACCGGCGTTGCCGGCCGCGGCTACGATCACCACTCCCTGGTTCCAGGCGTTGTTCACGGCAGCTTCGAGGGTCCGTGACGACACCCGCTGGCCCAGGCTCATGTTGATGACCTTGGCACCCTTGCCGACAGCCCAGTCGATGCCCTTGGCAATGCCCGAGGAAGAGCCGGACCCGCTGCTGTTGAGGACCTTGGCGTCCAGGATGGAACAGCCCGGGCACACGCCTGCCACGCCCAGGGAGTTGTCCGCCGTGGCCGCCACGATGCCGGCCACGTGGGTGCCGTGGCCGTACTGGTCGAAATCCTCCGGGGCGAGGATCTGGGTGTCGCTGAAGTTTGCCCGGTCCACCACCTTGGATGAGATGTCCTCGTGGTTGATGGCAACCCCGGAATCGATGAGGGCCACCCGGACGCCGGTTCCCATGGTGACATTCCACGCCTCGACGGCGTCCACATCGGCGTCCGTGGTGCCCGCGGCGACGGTTACCGTTCCGTCGGTGTTCGTGAAGGACTGGCCCGTGTTCTGCAGGGCGTACTGCCGGTCGAAGTACGGGTCGGCCGTGGCGGCAGTAACCAGTTCGTCCGGTTCGGCGTACTCAACGGCGGAACTGCGGCCCAGCGCCGCCACGAGCTGCAGTTCCCTGCCCGCCGGCACTGTGATGAGGTGGGCGCCGGTGCTGCCTATCGCCGGGCCGTCGGTGAGCCCATGCTGGCCCAGGACCCCGGCAGCGGCGCTGTTGTCCTGGAATTTGACCAGGATTTGTCCCGGTACGGGCGAGGACGGCGGGGCGCCGTTCCCCGGGGCAGCCGCCGTTACTGCGCCGAGGACCAGGACCATCGCAGCCAGGCCTGCGGTAAGCATCTTTTTCATGGCTTATCTTGCGCCCACAAGCCACAGCTGAACAGGCCTTGCCACAAGCAACTCTGGCAAGAGGAGTATTCGCCCTGCATGTTCGCTGATCGAACATTTGTACGTTTAATGAACTTCGCGGTAGCCTCCCATGAGAAAGCATGCCGTGGATCACTCCCCCCGGTGACCGGGCTCGCATCGCGGCGTGCCGCTCCCGCTTCCCTGATCAAAGAGGATTACATGACTACGTCTCCTTCCACCCGCGCGTCACGCTGGCCGGTCTGGCTTTGCTGGCTGGCCATGGTCCTGGACGGCTTCGACCTGGTGGTGCTCGGCACCGTCATTCCCACACTCATCAAAACCGGCGAGCTTGGCTTCGACGCGGTCGGCGCCACGCTGGCCGCCACCATCTCCCTCGTGGGCGTGGGACTCGGCGCACTGTTCATTGCCCCGCTGTCGGACCGGTTCGGGCACCGCAAGCTGCTGGTTGCCTGTGTCCTGTGGTTCTCCATCTTCACCATCGCGGTGATTTGGGCCCCCAACGTGGCAGTGTTCAGCACTTTCCGGCTGCTGGCCGGCCTGGGGCTGGGCGCCTGCCTCCCGGTTGCCCTGGCCTACATGAACGATTACGCACCCGCCGGCTCCGCGGGCAAGTCGACCACCCGGACCATGACCGGATACCACGCCGGCGCAGTGGCCACGGCCTTCCTGGCGCTGACGGTCATCCCGGACTGGCGCACCATGTTCGTGGCGGGCGGCATCGCGGGCCTGGCCCTGGTGCCACTCCTCTGGTTCAAGCTCCCCGAGACCCTGCCGGCAGAACGGGAGGCCAAGAAGCAGGAGCAGGGCAGTGTCCGCGACCTCGCGAAGAAGCCGTACCCACTGGTGGCCCTGGCCATCGCTGCGGCCTCGTTCATGGGGCTCCTGCTGGTGTACGGCCTGAACACCTGGCTGCCGCAGCTCATGGCGTCCGCCGGCTATCCCGTCAGCGCAGGCATCTCGCTGCTCCTGGTGCTGAACCTGGGCGCCGTGGCCGGCCTGATCATCGCCGGCATCCTGGCGGACAAGCACGGAACAAAGCGGATCGTGCTGCTCTGGTTTGGCCTGTCCGCGGTCTGCCTTGCCCTCCTCAGCGTCAAGGTTGACAACGCCATCCTGCTCAACGCCCTGGTCTTCGTCACGGGAGTGTTCGTCTTCAGCTCCCAGGTGCTCGTGTACGCCTGGGTCAGCCAGCTGTTCCCGGCGCGGCTGCGCGCCACCGCCCTCGGCTTCGCCGCGGGCGTGGGCCGCGTAGGTGCCATCGCCGGACCTGCCGTGACCGGCGGACTGGTGGCCGCCGGCATCGCATACCCGTGGGGCTTCTACGCGTTCGCCGCCGCCGGCGCCCTGGCCGTCGTGGCGCTCGTGACCGTACCCCAGGTCATTTCCGCGCGGAACCCGGCGCCGGAGCACGCCGGCTAAGCTCCCGCAGCCCGGGGCTTTAGACACCACGACGGCGGGAGGCCGGCTTTCAGGGCCGGCCTCCCGCCGTCGTACTGCGTTACGCCCTAGATGCAGGCGGGCTGGTAGGCGGGATCCGCCGGGCCGGATGCCTGGGCCAGGGCGTTGGCCACCAGCTGATGCACCACGGGATCGTTGGGCGTCTGGTCGTGTTCGATGACGTCGGCCGGGCACTTGTCCTGGATGGTGATGTTGGTGACCTGACGGGCGCTGCCGCTCAGGAACTGGCTGTTGTACGGGATGACCACTTCATCATGGGTGGTGGAAATGACCGTGTAGGCGGGGCCCGCGACGGTATCGCCGATCGAGTTCAGCTCCTTCATGAAGGGCGAACCGGCCTGCTGGTCTGCGCACGCGGCGCATCCGGCGGCGGTGTAGTCGGGCGTGGGCACCAGATCCGGCGGCGGAAGGATCACGCCTTCGGTGCCGTGGTTGGACGGTGCGATGCCGACAAGCTGGTGGACGAACTTGGCCCCGCCCAGGAAGCCCATGTAGTAGCGGGGCATCATGCCGCCCTGGCTGTGGCCCACCAGGTCCACCTGCTTGGCGCCGGTGGCGGAGCGGACGGCGTCCACGAACGGGGCGAGTTCCTTCGCGGAATCCTTGACCGGGGCCGTGGCGTAAACGCCGTTGGTGGCACCGTAGTTGAGGGCGAAGACGCAGTAGCCCTGGCTCTTGAGGTCCGGCGAGAGTGTGGACCAGTTCTTTTCCATGCTCTCGAAGGTCCCGGGAACCAACACCACCGGGTAAGGGTGCTCGGCTGAAGGTTTGCAGGACCAGTCGTTGGCCCCGGGCGGGGAGATGTCGACGGCCTGGGCGGGAGCGGCCATCAATGAGGAGGCGAGGACCGCAGCGGCGGCAACGGACAGGGCTCGGCTAAGCAATGACATGGAAACCTCTTTGTTCGTCTGTCTATGGGGAAGCCGGGCTGATGGTCTTGGGGGTGTCCATCAGGTCCGGCCGAGGTTTTCCATGCTGGCAGTGGTGCTGCTCCTGCGCAGCGGAAGTGCACGAACGTGCGGCCAAAACCCGGGCTTACCAGCAGCAGCCTCCGCGGCAACTGTGACCCACAGCACGCGTATTGTTACTGGTGAGTAGCTAAATGGGGGCATGCCAGCCGCGGGCCAAGCGACCACGGGCGTTTGCACGAACGTGCAGTTTCGGCCGGCGACGCCGGTGGCGCCGGTTTCCCGCGGCCGGCACTCAGGCCAACCTCGGGAACTCCCGCACCGGACGGGCTCCTACCGCGGGTTCAATCGCACGGCACTGACGACGTCCTCGGCGCACAGAGCATGCGCCGTTGCCTGCACGGTGTCCCACCTGCCGTAGGTTGACGGGTCGAGGAACTGCTCCCAGCTCCGTTCGAGATCCCTGCGCACATCCTCGGGCCAGTCCCGGAATCCCTTTCCAAGCACGCCCGCCTCCCGCTTGCGGTCGTCCAGTTCATCCCAGATCCGGTCCCGCCGCGCGTCATAGTCCTCGTCGCTTTCACCGGGCAGTTCCAGCACGTGCGGAATGCCGCTGAGGGCGCAATGCCAGTCCCAGTGGTGCGAGAGCAGCACCCGTTCCCGCGGAATCCGGCACGTGAGCAGGACGTCTCCCCGGTTGCGCCTGCAGCTGTCGACCAGGTATTCACGGGTAGTACGCGCCCAGAACCAAAGGGCGCCGTCGCCGCTGGTGGGAAGGCGGCGGTCCATCTCCCGGAACATCCAGGCGTAGGCGTCGGCGAACAGCGGTTCCGCCAGATCCGGGTCCGGAAGGAGCTGCCCGGTCGAAAGGAGCTCCTCGAAAGCATCCTCGGTCTGGAAGGTATGGAGCAGGAGACGGCTGGCGGTCAGGTCATAGCCCACCCGGCCGCCCGGCACTGCACGGTCAGCGCGGGAACGGGCAACAGAAAATTTCGGCACAGGCAGAGCGTAAAAGCTGCCCCTGACATTGCGACGGCGCGAGGCCAGATTGTGTGCCAAGCATCCGGATTGCGCGTTTCGCGCAAATAGCATTGCGCTAATCGCGCAGTAGTGCCTATGATCTACATCATGCTTTTGGGCGGCCCGCCCGACCTCCCCCTCCCCAAACAACAATGAGGTTGCTTTATGTCTGTCCCAATCAAGGCCACTATGGAAAAGGTTCCTGGCGGCATGATGCTGATTCCCCTGCTCATAGGCGCCGTTCTGGGCACCTTCGCCCCGGATTCCGCCAAGTTCTTCGGCTCCTTCACAGGAGCGCTCTTCACCGGCGGCACCACCATCCTCGCGGTGTTCTACGTCTGCATGGGCGCAAGCATCGACATCAAGGCCACCCCGTACATCCTGAAAAAGGGCGGCGTGCTGTTCGGCAGCAAGGTCCTGTTCGCCATCATCATCGGCGTCATCGCCGGCAGGTTCATGGGCGAACTTCCCATCGACGGCGGACTGCTCTCAGGCCTCTCGGTCCTGGCCATCCTGGCCGCCCTCAACGACACCAACGGCGGCATGTACATGGCGCTCATGGGCCAGTACGGCAAGCCCAAGGATGTGGCGGCCTACTCCGTGATGACCCTTGAATCCGGGCCCTTCCTGACCATGGTGACCCTCGGCGTCGCCGGTCTCTCAGCTTTCCCGTGGCAGGCCCTGGTGGGCGCCGTCATCCCGCTGCTCCTCGGTGCGATCCTGGGCGCCCTGGACCCGGCCATGCGCAAGTTCCTCTCCGCCGCGGCACCGGTGCTGATTCCGTTCTTCGCCCTGGCCCTCGGCTTCGGCCTGAACCTGGGCCAGGTGCTCAACGCCGGACTGCTGGGCGTCGGCCTGGGCCTGTTCGTGCTCATCGCCGGCGGCGCCGTGCTCTTCTTCGCTGACAAGCTGACCGGCGGCTCGGGCATCGCCGGCCTCGCGGCAGCAACCACTGCCGGCAACGCCGCCACCGTTCCCATGCTGGTGGCCGCCGCCAACCCGGCCTACTCTGCCGCAGCCGGCCCCGCCACCGTGCTGGTGGCAGCCTCCGTGGTGGTCACCGCCATCGGCTGCCCCCTCATGGTCGCTTGGTACGCTAAGCGCCTGAAGGCCAAGCAGACCGTGGAAACCCGCGAGGTGTCCCCAGCAATATGAACGCCACCGCAGCCAAGCGCTGGGCAATCATCGCCGACGACCTGACGGGAGCGGCAGATGCCGCCGCAGCCTACGGACCCACCCACAGCAGTTGCGTGATCCTTGACCTGGCCTCCACGTGGCCGGAGGCGGACATCCTGTCGGTCAACACCGAGAGCCGCTACCTTGCGGCGGAGGAGGCTGCCTCCGCCGTGGCTGCCGCGGTGGCACAGGCCCTTGGGCAGGACCGGCAGGTCTTCAAGAAGATTGACTCGCTGCTCCGCGGCAACCTCGGCCCGGAGATTGCCGCAGCGCTGGCCAGCGTCCGTAACGGCCGCGGCAGGGGCCTGGCACTGGTGGCCCCTGCCTTTCCGGCCACGGGAAGGACCACCGTAGGTGGCATCGTCCACATCAACGGTGCGCAGAACGCGCAGGGAAGGTTCGACGGCGACGTCGCGGCAGCAGTTGCCGCCGGAGGTCTTTCCGCTGAACTGGTGGGCCGGGACACCGCACGCACCCCGGAGGACCTGGCGGCGCACCTGCAGGACATTCGGGACCGCGGGACTGACGCCGTCGTACTTGACGCGGTCTCTGACGATGACCTTCAGCAGATCGCCGCCGCGGCAGCCCTGCTGGACTTCCCCGCCCTCTTGGTGGGTTCCGGCGGGCTGGCCGGGCACATTGCCGCACGGGAAGAAGGACGCGATGTTCTCCGCGACCCCGCCCGGCACGTACAGCGGACCCTGACCGTGATCGGCAGCTATTCCGGCCTCGCCCGGCAGCAGACTGAGGCCCTTATCGCCGCAGGAGCCGAGCACATAACCCTGGACCACGGGGCACTTGAGGACCCGGCAGTTGCCCGGAAGGTAGCGGCCGCAATGCTGCGAAGCGACGTCGTGCTGACGCCGGATCCCATGGGGGCCGTGGACAAGTCACAGGCGCTGGTCGTGGCCGAAGCGCTGGCCCGCGCCACTGCCGCCGGCATCGGGAACTGCGAGGCGCTGGTCCTGACGGGCGGCGAAACGGCGACGGCGGTCCTCAAGGCACTCGGCGTCGCCAGCTTCACCGTCCTGGGCGAGGTTGAGCCCGGCGTCGTGATGAGCCTGCTGCCCGCGCCCCTCCCCCTCTTGGTCACCAAGGCCGGCGCCTTCGGCGATGCCGGCACACTGGCCAGGACCACACAGTTTTTCTCTAGCACAACGACTGAAATGAGTACCAAGTAATGGGACGCCCGATCGTAGCCATCACCATGGGGGACGCCGCCGGCATTGGCCCGGAAATCATCGTCGAGGCCCTGGCGGACAGCGAACTCCGGTCCAAGGCGCGGATGCTGGTCATCGGCGATCTTCGCCGGCTGCAGCTCGCCGCGGACATCGTCGCCAGCCCGCTGGCCCTGCGGAAGGTGGCCGAGCCGTCGGAGGCGCTGTTCCAGGAAGGCACCATCGACGTCCTCGACATCGACTGCATCCCGGAGGACCTCGCCTGGGGCGAGCTGTCCGCCGCCGCTGGCCACGGTTCGTACCTGTTCATCGAGAAGGCGGTGCAGCTCGCGATGGACCGTAAGGTGGACGCCATCTGCACAGGCCCCCTTAACAAGGCGGCCCTGCACGCAGCCGGGCACAAGTTCCCCGGCCATACTGAACTCCTCGCCGAACTGACCGGCACCGAGGAAGTCTCCATGATGCTGACGGCGCCGAAGATGCGCGTCATCCACGTGACCACCCACATCGGGCTCATCGATGCCATCGCCAAGATCAACGGGGACCTGGTCTACCGGACCATCAAGCGCGGGTATGAACTGCTGCGCACCTCCGGCATCGAGAACCCGCGGATCGCTGTGTGCGCCATCAACCCGCATGCCGGTGAGAACGGGCTGTTCGGCTACGGCGAGGAGGCGGAGAAGATCCAGCCGGGCATCGAGAAAGCGCAGGCGGAAGGCATTAACGCCTTCGGTCCCCTCCCGGCGGACACCCTGTTCTTCCTGGCTGGCCGCGGCGACTTCGACCTGGTGGTGGCCCAGTACCACGACCAGGGCCACGGCCCCGTGAAGGTCCTGGGTCTGGAGAACGGCGTCAACATCACCGTGGGGCTCCCCGTGGTGCGGACGTCCGTTGACCACGGCACGGCCTTTGACATCGCCGGCAAGAACATCGCGGACCACGAGTCGCTGCTCGAGGCCCTGCGGCAAGCTGTTGACCTGGCACCGGCACGGGACGAAGCCCTCTAGCTCCTGCACGAACAGGACGGCCGGTCAGCGTGCAAGCGTTGGCCGGCCGTTGCCGTCCCTGCCGAGCACTAGCATGGGTAGCACTGCCACCGCCATGCCCACGGGAAGGAGACCGGGAATGCTCAGCGCAAACGCGCGGCGCGAGGAGATCTACCACCTTGCCGTGACCACCGGCCTGGCCTCCGTGGAGGAACTCTCGGCCAAGTTCGAGGTGACGGCCTCTACCATCCGGCGGGACCTGGCGCTGCTGAACTCGCAGGGCCGGCTGGCGCGGACGTACGGCGGGGCGATGGCCATGGGCGCACACCCGGAGGCGTCGCTGCGGCAGCGCACCGGGGAGGCGTTCGAGCAGAAGCACGCCATCGCCCGCTGGGCTGCGTCCGTAATCCAGCCGGGTGAGAACATCCTGCTCGACGCCGGCTCCACCGCGGGTGCCCTGGCGCACGAGCTGCGCGGGTTCGGCCCGTTGTCCGTGACGACGCCGGGCATCAACACTTTGCAGGAGCTGGCCGATTCGGAGGGCATCGAGGTGGACTGCCTGGGCGGCCGGCTCCGGGGTGTGTCCCAGAGTTTTGTAGGCCCGCTGGCCGAGGCGGCGCTGGAGCGGATGAGCTTTGACCGCGTGTTCCTGGGCGCCGACGCCGTCACCGCCGAGGACGGCATCTGCGAGGCCGACCACGCCCAGACCCGGCTCAAGGAGCTCATGGCGCGGCGCGGACATTCCGTTTATGTTCTGGCGGACTCCTCCAAGTTGGGCCTGCGGCCGTTCCACGCTTGGGCGCGTCTGGCGTTGCCGTGGACTTTGGTGACGGACGACGGCGCCGACCCCGGGCAGGTGCAGAAGTTCCAGGACGCTGGGGTTCAGGTTGAGGTGGCAGCGGTTACGCCCTAGTTTTCGGAGAGTGCACTACGAGTTTGGCGAAAATACGCGGGTAGCCCCTAACTATCAAATGTGAGTATCAATTACTCGTGATGCCTTTGATACCCCTACATAAACTCCAAGTCCTTGCAGTCAGGGACTTGTCCCGTTTGGGGAACTATTCAAAAGCTACAACGGAGTACTTCAATGAAGAACTGGCTCACTCGCATCGCCATGCCCGTTACCGTCGCAGCAACAGCCGCACTCGCCGGAATAGCCGGCCCTGCTGCTGCCGCACCGCCCACACCAAATCCCACAGACCCCTTCCTGCTAGAGGATGTCTTCGGAAACGACTGTCCCGGCTTTGACGTGACAGCCCAACTGACCGGTAAATCAAAGGAGATATCCCAAGGGAACGGCGGGGTCATAGCGATCTCGCCGGGTATGACCATTACGTTGACCGCTAACGGAAAGACCTTGAAGTACCTGATCACCGGTACCACCCACACACAGACCCTGTCCGACGGCAGCAAAGAGGTCGTCTCGGTCGGGAAGAACCTCCTCATTGTTCCCGCCGTAAAGGGGCAGCACGTGGAAGGGCTTTTCTACACGACTGGAAACGTCAATTACGCCCTCACTCCAGCTGGAGGGGAAGGACGGCTCTTCTCTGGCCCAGGCCAAGTGGTCGACGTCTGTGCCTTACTGGCACCTTAGAGTTCGTCTTTAGGGCAAGCCGCTTTCGGTCAAAGGAAGCGGCTTGCCCCTTTTAATGTGATCTTCCAGCAGACTCCATTGCCGGCTGCCGCGACCGGCGGATTCAGCGAACTTTTTGGCATGGGTAGGCAGCACGCTGTGGTTCTTTTGCACTAGGGAAAACCGCAAGTGCCCACACAAATGCCCTATTCCCATTCTCGCCGTTGCATGCCATAGGTACTTTGAATTGAACAGATAAGCGATAAGACAGCGGGCTTCGACTTACCCGGTTACTCGCATCGGGACCTTGGCAGCAAGGTACGCTTCGGGGCCGAATATCGTCCGGCCGAGCCGTCTAGTGCAAGCTACCGGGGGCACCCGCAGGCTAAGGAGACACGATGAGCCGTTTTAACACGCCCACAACGACAACCAGGGATTTCACTGGCATGAAAGTTGGTGCCGCAGTTCTCGTGATGGTCTCCTGCTTCGGCATAGGTGCAATCTCCACCTCCGCCAGGACGGTTGAGGTCGAGCGTGTAGTTGAAGTGCCAGTTGAAAAAATCGTCACCAAGATGGAGCGTGTTGAGGTTACGCCGGCCTCTTGTTTGCTTTACGTGTCCCAGTCGGAAGAAGCTCTCAGTTACATAGGAGAAGCTTTGGGGTATGCCCGCAACGTGGTGCGGGCTACCAGCCTGCGCGACGCAGCTTTGATGGATGCGGCAAATCTGGGTTTGGACGACGTAAATCTGAAATTGGAGTCGCTCACCCCGCGGATACTTGACTCCAAGGCCCGGTGCAGGGACCAGTGAGCGCTTGTGTACGGCCTGGTTTCCGAGGCAATCCACGGGTTCGACGAGCGGGTCTCGGTCGAATCCATCCGCCGGATTACCAAGAGCATCGCCCTCTTCATTGCCGGCTGGTGCGGCATTGACGAGCAGCCGGGCTAGCCTCGGGAGCCTTGAACCACGACGGCGACAGCATCCGCCTCCACAAGCTCCGCCGTCTTGGCCAAGATGCCACGGTTTCCGGCCATCACACAGTGGGTACGCTGCTTTTACAGCGAACGAAACCCTAACCGAAACGGAGACACGCATGCACGCCGTACTTGAATACACCTACGCGGACGACTACCTCGAAAGCCGCGGGCAGTACCGCGCAGACCACCTCCGGGCGGGCTGGGAAGCAGTCGAACGCGGCGACCTCCTGCTCGGCGGCGCAATCGGCGAAGGCCCCTTCAAAGGGCTGCTGATCTTCACCGGCGAGAACCCGCTCGAGGCCGCAAAAGCCTTCGCAGCCGCAGACCCCTACGTCATCAACGGCGTGGTGACGTCCTGGAGTGCCAGCCCGTGGACCACGGTGTTGGGCAACGAGGCCGCCACACCGGTTCACCCGTAGCCACCGCAATCCAGCGCGGCACCGACGCTACTCGGCGATGTCCTCCGCCCACAGTTCCTGCTTCTCAGTCTGGAACGCAACCATCATGTCCACGCAACGCTGATCATCCAGGACCACCACCTCGACCCCGCGTGACCGCAAAAGCTCCAGTTCGCCGTCGAACGTCCTTGCCTCCCCCACCACCACGCGGGGGATCTTGAACTGGATGATGGTTCCGGCGCACATGGCACACGGGGCCAGGGTGGTGTACAGCGTGGTGTCCCGGTAGCTCTTTTGCCGGCCGGCGCTGCGGAGTGCGGACATTTCACCGTGCGCGATCGGATCCGCGTTCTGGACCCGTTCGTTGTGTCCGCTCGCAATCACCACGCCGCCCCGCGCGATCGAAGCCCCGATGGGGATGCCGCCTTCGGCCAGACTCTTTTGGGCGGCCTGATAGGCGGCTTCGAAGGCGGAGAGGTCGGCGCCGTCCAGTTCCGGCGCAAAGAATCTAGGCTGCTCGTGAGTCATGGCGTCATTGTTGCACGGGCTGATTCTGCGCGGGGGCGCCGTCGTCCTCATAGTGGGTGGCGCGGGCAAGGTCGCGGCCGGCGATGTAACCAAACGTCAGGGCAGGGCCAAGGTTGATCCCGCCGGCCGGGTAGTGCCCGCCCATGACCGAGGCCTGGTCGTTGCCGGCGACATAGAGGCCCTCGATGGGGTGCCCGTCGGTATCCAGGACGCGCGCCCGGGCGTCGGCCGCCAGCCCCGCAAAGGTTCCGAAGGATCCCGGGACGATTTTCACCGCGTAGAACGGCCCCTTCACCAGGGGGCGCAGCGAGGGGTTCGGGGTGTTCCCGGGGTCACCGCCGTACTTGTTGAACTCGGTGGCGCCGCGGTTGAAGTCCGGGTCGACCCCCCGGCGTGCGTTGTCGTTGAAGTCCGCAACGGTCCTGGCCAAGGCCAGCGGGTCGATGCCACAGGCCACGGCAAGTTCCTCGATGGTCTTGCCCCTTTTCAGGTATCCGCTGCGCAAGTACGGGAACAGCGGCACCGGCAGCGGTTTGGCCATACCCAGCGGGTACTTGCGCACGAATGCGGCGTCGGCGATCTGCCATGCTTCTGCGGGTTCGCCCTCGGGGGTGGCAGCCAGCAGGCCTTCCACGTAGTCGTAGTAGCCGTTGGCCTCGTTGACGAACCGCTTGCCGTCCCGCCGCACCCCGATGCTGCCCGGCTTGGCCCGGTCCATGATGTGCGGGAAGGTGCCTGTGCGTCCCTTCCGGTACGGGACCAGCGACACCGGGCACCACGCGGCCGGGGACGCCACCCCGGTCTCGAAGCGGGCACCCACCTCCTGGGCCATGGTGATGCCGTCCCCCGTGGTTTCCTTGGGCGCCAGGGTCCAGTGCTCCCGGCCGGTCGGGGTTTTGGGGAAAAGGGCTTGGCGGCGGGCGACGTCGTTGGGAAAGCCCCCCGCGGCCAGGACGACGCCGCGGGAGGCATTGATCCGGAGTTCGCCGTGGGGGGAGCTTACGACGGCGCCCGTCACCTTCCCGGTCTCATCGGTGAGCAGGTGCCGGGCCGGGGTGGAGACGCGGATGTCCACGCCCAGGTCGTCCGCCGATTTGAGCAGCCGGCCGGTAAGCGCGGTGCCGTTGACCAGCTGCATGTTGCGCCGGTAGGCAAGGAGATCCAGAAGGTGGAATCCCACCCGCCAGCCGGAGTGGAAGATCCCCCGGATGTCCCCCTGCGAGGCGGAGAGGAACTTGGACAGGTCCGGTCCCGCCATGATGCCCATGCCCAGGAATGAGGTTTCGTAGAGCTGGTGGCGCATCCTGGCCCGGAGCGCGGGCTTGATCCGGCGTGCATTGATCGGTTTTGGACCCACGGAGCGGTGCCCGGTTCCGGCGCCCGGGGTGTCCCCGTAAATGTCCTTGATCTTGGCTCCGGGCACGAACTGCAGGCTGGTCTTGTTGTGGAAGAAACCCACCATGTGGGGAACGGCCTCAAGGAACGCGTCAACCCGGTCTTCCTCGTAGTGCCGGCCGAGGCGGTGGCGGAGATAGGTCCGGAAAAGTTCACGGTCTTCGTTGACGCCGGCGGCTTTGGCCAGCGGGTTTCCGGGCGTCCAGGCCCAGCCGCCGGACCAGGAGGTGGCACCGCCGCAGACGGCGGCTTTCTCGACGACGACGACTTTCAGTCCGTGGTAGGCGGCGGTCACGGCGGCGGACAGGCCGCCCGCGCCGGAACCAATCACCAGGACGTCGCAGTCCAGGTCCGGGAGCCGGGAAGGAGTTTGTGAAGGGGACATCATGCCAAAGCTTTCTTAGTGGAAGTAGGTGTCGGAGTCGAGGCGCGGCGGCGCACCGGTTTCGAGGGCGTCAATGGCGGCGAGCTGCGGTGGCGTCAGGGTGAAATTGAAGACGTCCAGGTTTTGGCGCTGGCGTTCCCGGTGTGCCGACTTGGGGATGGCGATCCGGCCGTGCTGGACATGCCACCGCAGGACGATCTGGGCCGGTGTTTTCCCAAGCTCCCTGGCCGGGCCGCTGATGGCATGGTGGCTGAGGAAGCTGCCGTTGCGGCCCAGCGGGCTGTAGGCAGCGGTCAGGATCCCGTGCCCGGCGTGCCAGCCAAGCTGTGCCGGTTGGCCGTGTTCGGGGTCCACCTGTACCTGGTTCAGGGGTACCCGCAGCCCCGCGGCCTGCACGCGCTGCAGGTGGGGCGGCTTGAAATTGGAGACACCCCATGCGCGGATGCACCCGTCATCCATCAGCTGTTGGAGTCCCTCGCAGGCTTCCACGAACCGTCCCTGGGCGGGGTTGGGCCAGTGGACCAGGAACAGGTCGAGGTAGTCCGTGCCGAGCCGCCGGGTTGCTTCCGCGAAGGCTTCCCGGACGCCGGTCCGGCTGTGCCAGCGGGTGTTGAACTTTGTGGTGAGGAAGAGCTGGCTCCGGTCAATTCCGCTGCGGCGAATTCCTTCACCCACGGCTTCCTCGTTGCCGTAGTTCTCGGCGGTGTCGATGTGCCGGTAGCCGTTGGCGATGGCCTGCGAAACGGCGGCGGACGCATCCTCACCCATCAGCGGCCAGGTCCCCAGGCCGATGAGCGGGATCTGCACGCCCGGCACCAGATCGGTGGTGGTTCCGCCTGCGGTGGTGGTGCTCATTGCACACCCGCCTTCGTGGGCGTCCCTGATTCGCGCAGCGCGTCGGCCTTCGCCAGCACCGTGTCCACGCCGGCCTTGAGCCGCCGCGCCCACCCGAGCTCACCCAGTTCAGCGACGCGCAGGTCCGACGGCGCCTCCGCACTGACCGGAAGGCCGTCCGGCAGGGCGGCCACCACCTCCGCCAGCCCGAATTCCCCCTCGCCGGGAACCTCCCGTTCCGACCGGGATTCGGTGATGAGCGCGTCCCGGCTGGCCGGCCGTGCCACCGGGCCGTCACACAGTTGAAGCAACGGCACAAGGGCTGCGTGGGCGCGCAGCGCATCCCACTGGCCGGCGGCGCCTGCACCCACGAAGCGGTTGAAGTGCAGCGTGTCCACCACGATGTTGCAGCCTGCCCGGCCGGCCAGATCCGCTGCCTGGGCAATGGACGCAACCGGCTGGTACGAGATGGCTTCCAGGGTGGGGGTGATGCCAAAATCGCGGCCGTCCTCGGTCATGGACGACAGCGTGGTGAGCAGCCTCCCGGCGTCGGGATCCCCTCCTGCAACAGTGATGGAGCTGGCGCCCAGTGCCTGGCCGGCTTCCATCATCCGCAGCCAGGCGTCGCGCTGGTCGCTGCCGTCCAGCAGCAGGAATTCGATGTCCCGGACGGTGACGCCGGTGTCCTGCATGCGCGCCAGGGTCTCCCTCAGCATCGGCGAGCCCGGCTGCAGGTCATAGGGCCGCTCCGTGGGCGTTACCGGACGGACCCGCACGCCAATGAAGTCGAATCCCGCCTGGGCGGCAATGCCAACGAGGTCCGCCGGGGCGGTGTTGAGCAGGGAAAGTTGGGCCAGCCCGACGGGCCGGGGCGGGGTGTGCGTCATCGGCGTGCTCCGTTCAAGCTGTAGTCCGTGCTGTCCATTGAGTCCGTGCCGTCCAATGAGCCGGGGGCCAGGCGGGCGGCGATCCTTTGCGCCGCGTCGTAGCCGCTCTTGACCGCATTGGAGGCGATCGCCGGCGTCTGGTCCACCACTGTTCCGGCCAGGGTCACGGGCACTCCGGCCATAAGGCTCAGTTCCGCATCGCGGGCCTCGGCTGCGACGGAGCCGTCAAGCGGAACCACGGAGCGCGAGACCAGCAGCGGTCCCGGCGCGTCCAGCCATTCCCCCTCGGGCGGGCAGCCCGGGCCGGACACCCGGACCCGCGTTCCGTCGTACTCCTCGATGACGGTGTCCAGCCGGATCCGGACCCGGGGGTTGGCCTGGAGCCGCGGAACGGCCAGGATCTTGGCCCTGCGGCCGGATTCCGGGGCGATCGCGTCCTGCGGGCCCACCAGCAGGACAGCGGTCCCCCGGTCCGCGAGCGTGTCGGCGACGCTCATGGCGACGGAGTCCGCTCCCCAGATGGTGACGGCGTCAGGCACGGCAGCGTCCGGGGCCCCCGCCAGGCCATCCGGGTGCGCAGCGAGCCAGTCCCGGATATCCAGGACGTCCCCAGAGCCTGCGCCCGGGAAGCCGGCGCCCGGCCGGAGACCACCGGTGGCAAGCACGACGGCGTCTGCCGCAGTCCCGCGGACCAAGGCGTCCAGGCGGGTGGTATCCACGTGCGATCCCAGCTTAAGGTCGATGCCCAGCCGGGCGTTTTCTGCGGCCGACCATTCGGTGAAGCGGTGGAAGTCGGGGGTCGATTTCATCCGCTCCGCGAAGGCGAACTGGCCGCCCGGCCGCCCGCCGTCGTCGAACACTGTCACCTTCGCCCCGGCTTCGGCGAGTTCCCGGGCGGCGGTGAGGCCGGCGGGGCCGGCGCCCACAACCGTCACGCGGGCGCCCTCGCGGACGGCCGGCGTCGGGACCGGGACGCGGGAGCGGCCCACCGCGGGGTTGACGGTGCAGGTCACCTGGCCGATTCCCAGGTTGTCGATGCAGACGTTGCAGGCGATGCAGGGGCGGTAGCGGTCGCCGCGGAGGACACCGCCCACAAAGGCCGGGTCGGCGTGGATGGCACGGGCGAGGCTGACGAAATCGCAGGTCCCCGCGGCGAGGACTTCTTCGATGATGCCCGGCGAGTTGAGCCGGCCGGCCATCCCCAGGGGGATGCCGAACTGGCGGTAGGCCCGGGCGTAGCCGGCGAGGATGCCGGGCTTCCACTCCCCCGACTGGACGATCCATTCACCCGCTTCGTAACTGCCGCCCGAGATGTCCAGGAAGTCCAGCTTGTCCAGGTGGGCCTTGGCGATGATGGCCACCTGCCCTTCGGCGGAAATACCGTTGGCGGGGCCCTCCAGTACGGAGACCCGCATGCCCACGATGGTGTCCGGAACTGCGGCCCGGACCGCGTCGATGACCCTGTTCATGAAGTACTCGGGCGCGCCGAACCGGTCCGTGCGGAGGTTGGAGATGGGTGACATGAACTGGTGGATCAGGTAGCCGTGGGCGCCGTGGAGGTTGATGACGTCGAAGCCGGCCTGTACCGCGCGGCGGGCAGCCTGGGCGTAGGCTTCGACGAGCCCTTCGCACTCGTCGCTGGAGAGCTCGCGGGGAACTTCGCCGCCTGCCACCTCGCACGGTACGGGCGACGGCGCCACGTTCTTGAACCCGGACACGGCGGCCTGCGCGGTGCGGCCGCCATGGTTGAGTTCGACGGCGGCCAGCGCACCTTCCCGGTGCAGCGCGTCCGTGAGTTTCCGCAGGCCCGGGATCATGGCGTCAGTGTGCAGGCCCAGCTGGTGGGTGCGGCCCTTGCCGTCGGCACGGACATAGGTGGCTTCCGTGGTGACCATGCCCAGCCCGGCTTTGGCCCGGGTCACGAGGTAGTCGATGTACTGCTCGGTGATGCGCCCGTCGGTGGTGCCGTAGTTGCGTTCCATCGGAGCGGAGGCAAGCCGGTTGCGGAGGGTCTTGGGGGTGCGGCCGTTGCGGCCCAGTGTCAGGGGGCGGGCGGCGTAGCGCGTGTTCTGTTCCATTGTTCTTCCTTAGCCCCCAACCTGTGCGGGGGATTGTGCGCTTTCGGGCAGCGGTGTGAAGCGGACCGGGCTGCCTGTCCGGGATGATTCGTAGACCGCCAGCAGAATCCGCAGCGCCTTGGTGGCATCGCGGCCGGTGATGGCCGGCTCGCCGCCTTCAAGCAGGGCCCGGACAAAGTCGCGGACCTGGGTGGTGTGGTGCGGAATGAGCTGGCCGTTGATCGTGGCCAGGGGGACGTTTGGCTCCATTCCTTCCGGGTGGGCGGGCTCCGTGCTGACCTTCCCGGATACCGCCCACAGGTCCACGCGGCCGTCGCTGCCTTCGGGGAATTCGGTCAGCGACGCGGACGCTCCGGTCTCCCCCGTGATCCGGATCTGGACGCCCAAACTCGGGGACACCGCCGTCGACGCTTCAAGCGTGGCCATGGCGCCGGAGGTGAAGGTGATGACTGCTGTCGCCGAGTCCTCCACCTCGATGTGCCCGCCGTGTTTGTAGGTGTTGATCCTGCCGTACACCTCGGCAACATCGCCCATGAACCACTGCAGCAGGTCGATGTAGTGGATGGCCTGGGTCATCAGGACCCCGCCGCCGTCGTTCGCCCAGGTCCCGCGCCAGGCGTCCCGGGAGTAGTACTCCGGGTCGCGGTGCAGCATCACCGAGCACTGGCCCAGGATGGGCCGGCCCAGGGTCCCGTCGTCGATTGCGGCGCGGATGCGCTGGGCTGCCGGCCAGAACCGCCGCTGGAAGAGGACGCCCAGCTTCACCCCCGCCACGTCGCACGCCTGCACCATGCGCTCCGCGGATGCCAGCTCGACGGCGATCGGCTTCTCGCAGAGTACGTGCACTCCCGCTGCGGCCGCCTGCAGCACCACCTCTTCATGGGTGGGGTGGGGCGTGCAGACGGAGACGATATCCAGATCCAGTGCCAGCAGCGCATCCACGGTGCCCGCGGCGTGGGGAATCCCCCACTCCCGTGCCGTTGCCTCTGCACGGTGGGGGTCGATGTCGCAGACGCCAACGACCTCGAGGCCGTCGAGGGAACGGAATGCGGTCAGGTGGTTGTGGGAGATCGCTCCGCATCCGGCGATTCCAACGCGCAGCGGGCGGGAGGTGGCGGGTGAGGGGCTGGTCATCGGCGAATGCCATCTTTCTGGTCGGAGTGGGAGGCGGGTGTTGCCTGGCGGAAGGTGGCCAGCATGTGGTCCGGGTCCGCGGGGATGCCGGTGAAGAGTTCGAATGCCGCGGCGGCCTGCCCCACCACCATCCGTCCGCCGTCCAGGACCGCGCAGCCCTTCTCCCGGGCGGCCATGACCAGCGCGGTCTCGAGCGGACGGTAGATGACGTCCGCCACCCAGAGCCCGGGGTGCAGCAGGTGGGGATCCACCGGGATTCCGGGATGGCCGGTCATGCCGATGGGCGTGGTGTTGACCAGGCCGTCCGCGGTGCGGATGGTTCCGGCGATGGCATCGGTGCGGGCCGCCGCCACGTCGCTGTTGGGAAAGTGGGGGGCCAGCCGGGCGGCGAGGCGTTCGGCCCGGTCAGCATCGATGTCCGCGATCACCAAGTGGCCCGCACCGGCGTTGAGGAGGGCGTAGGCCACGGCCGCCCCGGCACCCCCGGCGCCGACCTGCACGACGGAGTTGATGGGCGCCGAGGGGAGCCCGGCGCGAAAGCCGCCGATGAAGCCGGTGTGGTCGGTGTTGTGGCCCACTGCCCTGCCGCCGTGAAAGGTGATGGTGTTCACGGCGCCGAGGATGCGGGCATCGGGCGAGAGCTCGTCCAGGCCATCCTGCACCAGCTGCTTGCTCGGGTGGGTGACGTTGAGCCCGTCGTATCCGAGCTCCGCTGCGCTCCTGACCAGCTCCGCGGACCGTCCGGCCTGCCCGCCCAGGGCGTCCAGGTCGATGATGCGGTAGCTGTAGGCCACGCCAAGCCTGTCCGCTTCCGCTTCATGGAGGCCGGGGGTGAGTGAGCCGGCGATGCCGGCGCCGAGCAGCCCCACGACGAACCGGTGGTGGACATCGGGTTTGCGCGGCTGGAGCGGCTGCGGACCCGCCAGGGTTTGCAGCATCACGCCTGCACCTTGTCTGCTGCCAGGGCCGACGGCGCGTGGTGCCGGGAGCCGGCCGCTTTCAGTCCCAGCAACGGCGTGGGAGTCCTGGCCGTCTCAGGTGCCGTCAGCGCCGCGATCGCGGAGACGGCGCAGGCTGCTGCGGCGAAGATGGCGACCGGAACCCAGTTGGCCTTGTCGCCGCCGATCAGCAGTTCGGAAATCACCGGGGCGAACCCTGCCAGGAGGAGGCCGAACATCAGGCTCACGGCCATTCCGGAGTAGCGGACCTTCACCGGGAACTGCTCCGGGAAGTAGGCGGGGTAGATGGCGTTGGTTGCGGTGTAGGCAAGGCCGATCAGGGCGATGCCGGTGAGGAAGATCAGGGGTACGTTCGCGGCCGTCAGCGCCGCGAAGAACACAAAGATCATGGCCATCTGCAGCACCAGTCCGGACAGGAAGACGGGCTTGCGGCCGATGCGGTCGGAGAGGATGCCTGCCAGCGGGCCCATGCCCACGGCGGCTAGGTTGGCCACGGCGATCACGGTCAGCATCAGGCCCTTTTCCATCCCGACGACGGAGGTGGCGTAGCTGAGGGCGAAGACGTTGATGATGGTGTTGATGATGGTGAACAGCGACATTGCGGTGACGCGAAGGACAGTTACCCAGTGGTGCCGGAAGAGCGTAACCAGCGGTACCTTGACCACTTCATCGTGGGCCTTGACTTCCTTGAACACCTCGGGTTCTTCGAGGAGCCTGCGGAGCACGAAGGCGATGACGGTGACCACGGCGCTGGCCAGGAACGGGATCCGCCAGCCCCAGGCCAGGAGCTGCTCCTCGGGCATAGAGGCCACGGGGATGAAGACAAGGGTGGAGAGCACGATGCCGAACATGATCCCGCTCATGGTCCAACTGGTGTAGAAGGCCCGTTTCCCGTCGGGGGCGTGCTCGAGGGTCAGGGAGCTCGAGCCCGGCGATTCGCCGCCGGCGGAGAGCCCCTGGAGGAGCCGCAGCGCCACGATGAGGACCGGCGCCGTCATGCCGATCTGGTTGTAGGTGGGCAGGCAGCCGATGAGGAAGGTGGAGGTTCCCATCAGCAGGAGCGTGAGCAGGAGGACCTTCTTGCGGCCGAACTTGTCGCCCAGGTGTCCGCAGATGACGGCGCCCAGCGGGCGGGCGACGTACGCCACACCGACCGTGGCGAAGGACAGCAGCATGGCGGACGGGCCGGGTGCGAAGAAGAGCTTCCCGAAGATCAGGGCTGCGGCCGAGCCGAAAATGAAGAAATCGTAGTATTCGAGCGCGCTGCCGACGAATCCGGAGACGGCTGCGATCTTGGCATTGTTCTTTGGGTGTGCTGGCACCGATGTCGACACTGACATGGTCTTCCCTTCATGGACTGGAACGGTTGTGCAGGCTGTGCGTGCGCTGCAACCGGGTGGCCGCATGGGGCGGCTTCTGCATCCAGTGTGGGTGCCATCACTTAGTTAGTCCACGACTAAATTGATCTAGCACTATGCTGTGATCGATCTATGTTCGGTCAGGCTGTGACGGGCGGGAAGACTTCCTCGACCACGTCGAGCACGGCTTTCAGCACGGCCGAGTCATTGTCGGCGGACCAGGCAATGGCGTGGTTCATGTAGTGATGCGGAGCGTCCAGCGGCACGTAGGTAGCACCGGAAGGGATGATGCTCGAGATTCCGCTGCTCATCAATGTGACTCCGACCCCCGCCGCCACGAACGTCAGCACCATGTACGGGTCCGACAACTCCTGGACGATGCGCGGCCGGAACCCCGCCGCCATGCAGGACGCCAGCAGCACTTCCGTCATGGAGGACGAGCCGTCCGTGGGCGGCGAAATGAAGTCGTCGCCCGCCAGGCTCTGCAACGGTATCGACTTCTCCCGGGCTAACGTATGGTCCAAGGGAAGCACCGCCCCGATTTCTTCCCGGGCAACAAGCCGGGCCACTACTGACGGATCCGGGGATTCGGCAACGCCGACGAAGGCCAGGTCAAGGGTTCCGTTGGCAACGCTTGCCAGGCCGTCCCTGGTGCGCACCCTGCTGGTGAGGTCCAGTTCAATGTCGGGGTGGCGCCGCCGCACTGCGCGCGTGAGCGGCGGCAGGGTCAAGTGGTTCACGGCCCCGGAGAATCCGATCAGGATCTTTCCGCGCACACCCTCCACTTCAGCCAGGGCGGCCTCGCGCGCCAGGCGCATGTCCTGGAGCACGCGGTAGGCCCGCGGAAGGAGGGCGTGGCCGGCCGGCGTGAGTGCGACGCTCCTGGTGTTCCGCTCGAATAGGCGCGTGCCCAGGTCGTTCTCGAGCTTCCGGATTGTCTGGCTCAGCGGGGACTGTGAAGTATGCAGGCGGAGTGCTGCGCGGCCGAAGTGGAGTTCCTCGGCAACCGCGACGAAGGCTTCAAGCCACCGGATTTCGGTCATTTACGCGCCCCTTGCTGGCAGCCTGCCTGTGGCTTGCCGCCCGGATCCATGGGAATGCATCAAGTGCACTGGGATTATAGTAACGGGGCAACTAGGTTGAATCAGCGCTCAATCGGGCCAGGACCTCGGCCCACCGGGAGGCACATGGAACTGCGGCAGATTGAGGCATTCCTGGCGGTCGCCGAAGAGCTTCACTTCGGCCGGGCGGCCAGCCGCCTGCGCATGGCACAGTCACCGCTGAGCCAGACCATCAAGAAGCTGGAAAAGAGCCTGGGTGCGGAGCTGTTCGAGCGCAATACCCGGGCCGTTTCGCTGACCACGGCAGGACTGTCCTTCCTGCCCCACGCCCGGAAGATCCTCGAGGAGCTGGACCTCGCCCGGCGGGCCGCAACCGCTGACACGGGGACCGTTTACGGCCGCCTGGCCATCGGGTTCTCCGGTGCACTGAACCACACCACGTTGCCGCCGCTGACCCGCGCCCTGCGGCAGCGTTATCCCGGACTGGACCTCACCCTCAGCGGCGGACTGTTGACGCAGGACGCCCTGGGCCATCTGCACAACGGCTCGATGGACCTGGCCTTCATCGGCCTGCCGGTGGACGCGCCGTCCCTTGCCACCAGGCGCATCGCGGTGGAACCGCTGGGAGGCACGGTCCCGGTGGACCACCCGCTGGCCGGGCGGTCCATAATCGCGTTGCATGAACTGGCCGCGGACGGCTTCGTCACCATGCCCGAGGCCCAAGGATCGACCCTCCGGGAGGCCATCTTTTCCGCGTGCACCGCTGCAGGGTTCCGCACGCGCGTGGCGCAGGAAGTGTCGGATCCCTACACCGCATTGTCCCTGGTGGCCGGCGGCGTGGGGGTAAGCCTCATGCCCCGGTCAGTCGCCGCGATCATGCCCGGCGGCACGGTGTTCATTCCGCTCTCGGGCAATGCGCCGCGGCTGGAATCCGGCATTGCCTGGAATCCAGCCCTCGTCTCCCCTGCCCTTAAGCTGGCGCTGCAGGTGGCGGAGGAAGTCCTCCCCACGCCCTCAGCCTAAGGCCGGGCGGGGTCCAGGCCCAAAAACTCTTCTCCCGCAGGGTCACCGACTATGCAATTCCTGCACATAGTCATTGACCGAATAAGTATTGGACTTGTCTCAATCGGGTCAGCACCATGGAATCACCCGGACCGGCCCGACAAGCCGGCACACCTTCCGACTCAATGAAGAGGAACTTTCCATGGCCACTTTTGCCGTCACGTACTCCTACGCGAACGGGACCGCCGCTGCCCGCGACACGCACCGTCCCAGCCACGTGGAGTTCCTCCAGTCGCAGTTCGACGGCGGCCGGCTCCTCAAGAGCGGCCCGTTCGGCCCGGAGGAGGTACCTGGCGCGCTGTTGGTCATTGAAGGTGAGTCCAAGGCCGATGTTGAGGCCCTGATGGACCAGGACCCGTTCTTCCGGAACAACCTGGTCGAAGAACGCAGCATCCGGCAGTGGAACATCTTCTTCGGCGCGGACGGGAAGTAGGGAAGGATGCTGACCGCACGCACCATCGCCAAGGAAACCATCAGCTACGAGGAAGTGGCCGGGCCCTCCCTGGAGGCAGGCCACGCCTTGGTCCGGGTCCACCACGTCGCCCTGTGCGGGACGGACCTGCACATCTGGGAGGACGACTACCCCACCGAGTTGCCCATCGTGCAGGGCCATGAATTCTCCGGCGTCGTGGAGGCCATCGGGGACAACAGCGCCAACATCAGCGTCGGCGACCGGGTGGCCGTCAGCCCCGTGACGTACTGCGGGCAATGCCAGCCGTGCAGGCTGGGTCGGCCCAACGTCTGCCGCAGCATCGGCTGCATCGGCTGCTATTCCGACGGTGCCCTGGTGGAACTGCTCAGCGTCCCCGTGGAAAAGCTGTGCCCTGTTCCCGACGGGCTGCCGCTGGAGATCGCCGCGATGGGGGAACCGGCGTCGATCGCCATGCAGGCCGTGAACCGCGGCCGGGCAACGGCCGGGGAAACTGCGCTGGTGCTGGGCAGCGGACCCATCGGACTCCTTGCCACCCTGTACCTGACCGACCTGGGAGCGCAGGTCATTGCCGCCGACACGGAACCGGACCGTTTGGAGCTCGCCACTGCCTTCGGTGCCGCCGACACCCTCCTGGTGGATCCCTCGGGACCCTTTCCCGACGCCGGGCAAAGCGCGCGGCTGGATGCCCTGACGGAAGGCAACGGCCCCATCCTGGTCATCGAGGCCACAGGCGTTCCGTCCTCGCTCGAAAACGCCATCCGGCTCGTGGCCAGCGCCGGCCGCATTGTCCAGGTGGGCATCTCGCCGCGCGCTGTCACGCTTTCCATGAAAGATATCCCCTTCAAAGAGCTCGACATTCTGGGCAGCCGCAACAGCCTGAACCTGATTCCCGACGGGTTGGCACTGCTGGCCCGGCACCCCGGCCAGGCGCGGGCGCTCATGACGCACCGCTTTGGCTTCAGGGAGCTGCCGGAGGCCTATGCGCTGATGGGCAACCGGACCGAAAAGGTGGGCAAAATCGTCATCGACATGCCCGCTGCGCAGGCTGCCGGAGCGGCCGCCAATGCCCGGGAAGCGGTCACGGCATGAACTCCGTGACCACTCCCGTGGAGAATCTGGCCGGCTCCTACGACGTAGTGGTGGCGGGCAGCGGTGCCGCCGGGCTGGTGGCAGCGGTACGCGCCGCCGACGCCGGACTCTCCGTCCTGGTGGTCGAAAAGGCCCCGCAACTGGGCGGCACCACGGCAGCCGGCGGCGGCGTGATGTGGGCACCGAACAACCATCTTGCCCGGAAGGCGGGGTTCGCTGACAGCCATGCCGGCGCCGTCGCCTATCTCACCGAGGCGGGCCGGCACGTGCTGACGGATCAGGAAATCGAATGGTACGTCAGCACGGCCCCGCGCGCCGTCGAATATCTGGTCAACAACACCAAGGTGTCCATGACGCCGATCGCCCGGCCGGATTACCACATGGAGTGGGCCGGGGCCACTGATGGTGGCAGGGGCCTGGACAATGATGCGTTCGACCCCGCGGGCTATCCCGGCCTGGCGGAGCTGATCCGCCCGTCCTCGTACTTTCCGCTGCTGACCATGACCGAACGCGATGAACTGAACGGCCGGGCGGCCGACCCCGCGCTCCTGGCGCGCCGGGCCGCCGCCGGCGTGCGGACCATGGGCGGGGCCCTGGTGGGCAGGCTCCTCGCGAGCGCACTGGACCGCGGCGTGCGCATCGCCGCGTCGGCGCCGCTCCTGGACCTGCTCCCACTGGACAACGGGCCCGACGGCAGGCCCGGCAACGGCTGGAAGGTGACCATCGGCGCGGGCGGAGGCAGCAGGACGATGGAAGCGGCCGCCGTCGTGCTTGCCTCCGGCGGATTCGAATGGAACCCGCGCCTGCGGAAGGCATTCCTGCCTTTCCCCATCACCCCCATCAGCGCGCCCTCCAACGAGGGCGACGGGCTGGAACTGGGCCTCAAGGCCGGCGCCGCCGTGGCGGACATGACCGCAGTGTGGGGCGTGCCGGTCATCAGCACCCCGGCGCACCGGTACGACGGCGTCCAGTCCGGACGGATGGGCAACGTGGAAATGACGCTGCCCGGGTCCATCACGGTCAACGCCGCGGGGAAGCGCTTCGTCAACGAGGCCCTGAACTACCATGACGCCTCCCGGTTGTTCGCGTCCATCGACCCGCACTCCCTGGGCCAGCAGAACAACCCGGCCTGGCTCGTCTTCGACTCCACCTACATGGAGAAGTACCCGGTGGCCGGCTCCACGCCCGGGAAGCCCGCGGACTGGATGGTGCGGACGGACACGCTCCGGGAACTGGCGGGAAAGACCGGCATCGATCCGGCCGGGCTGGAACAGACTATCGCCAGGTTCAACACCGACGCAGCCGCCGGCGTCGATACCGAGTTCCACCGCGGCTCCACCCCGCAGGACCGCTTCCTGGGCGACGCCGGAGTGACCCCCAACCCCTGCCTGGCGCCGCTCACGGCGGGACCGTTCTTTGCGGTGCCGGTGTCGGCCGGGACTCTGGGCACCTCCGGTGGCTTGGACACCGACCTGAATGGCCAGGTCCTGGACCGCCGCCGCCAGCCGATCCCCCGGCTCTACGCCGCCGGCAACGTCTCCGCCAGCGTCTTCCGCAACAACTACCCCGGCGGCGGGGCCACCCTCGGCTCGGCGATCACCCGGGCTTTCGCCGTCGGCGAGCACCTGGCGCAAACCCTTGCACCGCTCACGGCGGCTGCCGCGCCCGGTCCCGCCATGAACGGGGAGATCCGATGACCCCCGTAAATGAAACGGCCAAGCCCTCGCCCGTTTGGCCCGGCCGCTTCCAGGGCCAGGTGGTCCTGGTGACCGGGGCGGCCGGAGGCCTGGGGTCCGCAGCAAGCGACCGCCTCCGCGCCGAGGGGGCGACGGTGGTCAACACCGATGCCCTTGGCACCGGCAACGGAGAAGCGCCCGGAACGTCCCTGCGCCTGGATGTCACGCAACGCCAGGACTGGGATGCGGTACTGGCCGGGGTGCTGAAGCAGCACGGCCGCATTGACGGGGCCCTCTTCGCCCACGGGGTGCAGGGACCTGAAACCGCGGTGCAGGACATGCCGTTTGCGGGCTGGTCGCGGACGTTCGCCATCAACCTGGACGGGTGCTTCCACGGCCTTGCCGCGCTGCTGCCCGTCATGCGGGGCGCCGGCTACGGCCGCATCGCCGTGCTGGCTTCCATCGCCGCGCGTGAGGGCAACGCCAACATGGCTGCGTATTCCGCGTCTAAGGCGGCCGTGGTGGCGCTGGTGAAGACGGCCGCCAAGGAAGCCGCGCCGGACGGAGTCACGGTGAATTCGGTGGCGCCGTCGATGTTCCGGACACGCCTCCTGGAGGACCTTTCGCCGGAGCGCAACGCCGAGCTACTCGCCAGGGTGCCGATGGGTAGGGTGGGCGAACCGGCGGAGTTCGCGTCGCTTGCCGCCTGGCTGCTGTCCCCGGAGGCGAGCTACACCACCGGGCAGGTGCTGGACCTCAGCGGCGGGCGGAACACGGCATAGCGGTCAGAGGCGAACAAAGGCGAACGACGGCGGCTCAATCCTTAAGGCTGCTGGCCATCACTTCGAATTCCTCCACCGAGACGATCCGGGTCCTGTCCGCCTGGCTGCTCTCCTCCCGGATCCTGCTGGCTGCCTGGCGGCTTGCCACCATCGCTTCCTCCGTGTCCCAAAGGGTGATGGACAGGGCGTTGTCCGTCTCCTTCCCGTTCAGATAGTAGACGCCTTTGCATCCCGGGAGCTCGAGCACGCTGTTCACGACGTCGTCGCTGGGGTTGTCCCTGCGGGTGTCGGGGCCGGTCTTGTAGGTGCTGATTCTGGCGAACATGGTCTTTCTCCCTCAGGGCGTCAATGGGGCGGCGGGTTCCACTCCTCCCCTTAGTCATGGCCTTGCGGACAGTCAGAAACTAGGGCCGAAAGTCAGGCCCTCTTTGAGGACTCCGCGATCCGCTTGATCGCGGCGAGCGTCTTCGGGATGCCGTCGAGGGCCTGCTGGGTGCGATCGGCGATCTGGGCGTCTGCATCATCGCCGTATTTATCCCGGAACATCGCGATGCCCTCGGGCAGGAATTCCCAGGACTCGCTCAGGATGGTTCCGTCGGCTGCCGGGGTCAGGATGAAGCCCCAACGGACAAAGCGGCCACCCACCACCCAGGCGAACTCGCGGCCGCGCTCGGCAGCCACCACCTGCGACCGGGTCTCCCAGGTCCGCCCCGGGATCTCGTTGCGGCCGGTGAACCAGGCGCCGGTCTGGCCGGCGCTGGCCTCGTCGTCCCACCAGCACGATGTACAGACCGGGCTCCACTCGCCGGTGCGGGTGACATCGGAGACCAGGTCGTAGAGCGTCTCGGCTGAGACCTGGACCGTGACGGATTCCTGGTGTTGGCGGGTGTTTGTCTTCATCGATCCATCCTCTACTGACGTCATTTCTTCTGCCGCCGGCTGCCGCCGTGCCAGTCCTCCTGCTGGCCGACGGTATCGGCATCGACGCCGAAGGCAGCAAGCTGTGGCTGCTCACGCAGGCTCCGCTTGAGCTCGGCAAAACCAGGGAAGCGTGCCAGCCCCACCACGTGGTCCCACAGTTCGGCGGCCGAGTCGTCGTCCGGGAGCCGGCTGATCACAGGGCCGAAGAAGGCCACCCCGGCTGGAGGTTCAAAGTGGATGATGGGCGTCCCTACGTCCTTGCCCGTCAGCGCCAGCGCCTCATCCGTCTCCTGACGGATCTCGCGGTCCCAAGACTCGTCGTCGAGAGCGTCCGCCAGTGCCAGGGGCAAGCCTGCGTCGGCGAGGATCGGCTCCACGAACGCACGTGTCCCGCGCTGCTCACGGATTTCGCCCTCGGTGCGCTGTTTGGCCGGGTCCGGTGCGGTGTCGAAGATGTGTATGCCGAACGCCTCATAGAGCTTGGCTATCGACTCGCGGCCATGCTCCGCGCGGGCCCGAGCCGCCACCCGCAGAAGCCGGAGCCCGGCGGTGTGGCCGGCCTCGTACTCCGGCGGGAAATGCGCGTCGTAGTCCACATTGGAGTTGATCAGCCGCAGCGAGATGAACCGCCAGTCCACGGTGTAGTCGCGCTGCGCCTGCACCTGCCGCACCCACTTGCTCGTCATCCAGGCGAAGGGGCAGACGGGGTCAAAGTAGAAGTTGATGTCGGCATTCATCCGACCACCCTTGCACCTGGTAATGACTTACGTCTATTCGACGGGACGGCAGCAGGGGCATGGACGACGGCGGGGCCTGGGCGGGAAGCTCAGCAAAAACTGAGCCAATCCTGGGCCACCGGACTGAGCCTGGCCGATAGCATTCCCTGGACATCAGCGATCGCGGACGCCCGCGAACAAAATTGGGGGAAGCAATGCCGGAACTCGGCCGCATCTATTGGACCCGGCAGGGGCTTCGGTTGGCATACTCGGCGGTGCTGATATGGCTTGCCGCCTCGGTGATGACGGCCCTCACGGCAAAGGCACCACCGGTTTCCGGAGCGGGGCCTTCCGTCGCCGCTGCAGTGTTGCTCGGCATGTTCGACCGCGTCGTCTCTGCAGCTGCGCTCCCCCTTGTAGTTGCAGTCGTGCTCGGCATCGCCGCAGCCATCATCACCAGGCGGGATGTGCGACGCCGCGACCCAGTCCGCCGCTTCACTCGCCAGCAACGCCGCGAAGGGATGGCCCGAGCTAACGGCCTGTGCGAGTTGGAAGCCGGCTTCGGCCGCCGCTGCGGCAGCACGGCTGAGCATGGCGACCACTTTTACCCGTGGTCCAAGGGCGGCTCCACCAGTCTGCAGAACTTCGTTGCCGCGTGCGCCAGGTGCAACCGCGCCAAGCGCGCCAACATCCCGTCTCCCGGCCAGCAGCGCCGGATGGAACGGCGACGGCGGGAGTACCTGCCGCAGTCGTCCTCCATCAGTGTTGGCGAACGTCAGCCGCTCCCCTAACTCAAATCAGTCAAGACGAGGCCGGGAGCAGTGGTGCCCGTCGTCCGGGTTTGCAGATACACGTGTTGACGAGCCAAGAATCTGCTTCTATCTGTCGTCTTTACACAGCACTCGCCCTGAGGAGAATGCTAATGACCGAACTTTACAGCGACTCATCTAATCAAAAACCAAAAGCGAAGCGGCAAAACCCAGTTCGCGATGAGGGTGAGAAATCACTAGCGAACCTTTTCCCCGCCATCGCGGCTCAGTGGTGCGAGGATAGGAATGCGTTTCCTCCGACACACGTCCGGCCCGGCAGCAACCGGGCCGTGTGGTGGATTTGCGAAAGAGGCCACATCTGGTTGACGACGCCGTATGTACGGGCGAAGGGTCACGGCTGCGCCACCTGCCAGGGAATGAAGCCCAGCGAGAAGAACAACTTGGCGTCGGCCCGTCCTGACCTCGTCGCAACATGGCACGACGAGCGAAATTCAGTCGAATTCCGCTTGTCCCCCACGGAGATAACAGCCCAATCCAATCGCAAGGTGTGGTGGATATGCCGAAGGGATAGCAGCCACGAATACAAAGCTTCTCCGGCCGCGCGCTTTCGAGGCAGTGGGTGTCCGTTCTGTGCTGGGAAGCAAGTCGACTCTTCCAACAGCGTCGCCGGGGTGAGGCCTCTTCTAGCGACGGAGTGGGACCCGGAAAACGAAAAGGGACCAGGCGAAGTCGCCTACGGGAGCGACTACAGAGCATCTTGGATTTGTCGAGCTGACTCATCACACAGGTGGGAGGCTGTAGTCAGTTCCCGTCCGGCAGACGGAGCAGGGTGCCCGTTCTGCAGTGGCAGGCGTCCCACCGACGAAAACCGTTTGAGTATCAACCGACCCCAGCTGGCCCAGCAATGGCATCCAACCAAGAACGGAGAGCTTACACCTGAAGACGTGTCCGTCGGAAGCAGTCGACGCGCTTGGTGGGTATGCCCGCAAAACTCCGAGCATGTCTGGTCAAGCTCTGTTGTTGCTCGTGCTCGGGATCAGGACGGCTGTAAATGGTGTGCACCAGCAATGCGGTCCAAAATCGACGTTGCGCTCGCATGTGAGTTCGACGCAGCTTTTCCCGGGGATGTAAATCCCCACCAGCAGAAGCGTCTCGACATAGGCCACAACCGGCCGCATACTGTCGACATATTCATTGAGTCCTACAAGGTCATTGTTGAGTTCGATGGTTCGTATTCCCATCGGGGTAAATCGCATGAGCAACGTGACGCTTCAAAAACAAGAAAGCTTTGGGATGCAGGGTTCCGAGTGATTCGCATTCGGGAAGCGCCCCTTCCCCTGTTGGACCAGAAGCATGATATCGCCGTATCGCTCCAGCGGGTTCCGGATGCACGGGCCATAACAAGTGCGGTCCTCCGTCATATGGTCGGGCTCGACTGGATCTGCCCAGAAATCACTGCTGCCTATCTCGAGACGTCGGCCGCAGACGTTGCCGAGAAGGCCAATCAACTCTACGAATCTCTTCCTGGATCCGAGAAGTTCGTGCCCTTGAGCGCTAAGGCCGCCAGGAAGCGCAAAGAAACTGGCGGCACTTCCTCGCCGGCACTGTTCTAATTCGAGAAACTCTACTCACAAAACAGCGACGCTCGCGTCTGGGCTCGCTTCATATCGAGACGCCTTCATGCCGCGTCGAGACAGTTTGGGCCAGCTCGTCCTGGACTGGGGTTGGCGCGCTCGTTGGCACGGGTAAGCCTCAATGAACTCCTGCCACTCCTGAGGTCTTGAACGAACCTTCCGGCTCTTGCGGAAAGAACCCGCGAAGGTATTTGCGTAGGGCTTTGTCATGCACATACACGTAGGTCCCCCGCATGCCCCTCGTCATGAGGACGGCATAAATATTGATGATGTACCTAAGCAAGTCACTGTCGGTGTACACCAGCCCAAGCTTAGGGTTGTTTTCTTTGCCTTTCTTGTCGTAGTAGCTCGCTCGATCAACAATGATCGATTGAGTGCCCATATCAAAGCGAAGATCAGGTCCGATGATGACACCCGCGTAGTTCAGATCGTATCCCTGAACTGTATGAATAGAGCCGACCTCATCTAGTGATGTCGCTGAATTTATCCAGTCAGTTTGGGCTTGATTCCAGCGAAGACGATAACCCTCAATGTCAATATCAAAAGCACTTGGATTAGATTTTGTTTTCCAAGGCCAAGCGAAGCCTGCCACAAGTCGGGAAAGCTGCACCTCTGATTCTCTGCTGCGTATGGCCTCATGCATGTCTTTGACATCATCAAAAAGTCTAAAATCGTAATCATCGATCTTCGTACGGGGTGGGGGGTCTGATGAAAAAATTCCACGAACGTACTTGATGTAGTCCGCGCCACCTTGGACACGCATCTGAGAACGCAGCCGATAAAACCTCTTCTCGGCTTGCGAGTCTTCTATGAGGGACCGAACCAAGTGCTCGGGCAGGTCCGCCGGCCTAACACTCTGTTCAGAATCCACTAGCAGGATCTGGTGCCTGCTGCACGCACGGATCCAGTCCAGCTGGGTGATCGAAAGGTCATCTTTGCCAAACAGGGATTCCGTGATCTCGCGATATTTCTTGTTCTGAGGACCGGACGGCTGGTTTGCACGCTGGCTGAGCCTATGCGCTTCGTCCACTATTAGCAGATCGTAAGGTTCCTCGGAGGGTGCGAGATCAAACGGGCTCAGAACCATGCTCGAATGAAGAGAAGGCGTCTTGTTGAAAACCTTTCGAATAGTTGAACGTAGCGACTGTTGCGGGATTACTAGGCCAATTTTGATATTGGCAATGAGATCGCGATTTCCTTCAACAAAGTAATCTGCAAAGATTGAATCACTATCAAAGTTTTCACCTTCTTCAGAAAGCTGAATGTCGCGCAGGAGCTTCATGAGATAGACTGCGATGATAGTTTTTCCAGTACCGGGATCTCCTTGAATGACACTGGTACTTAGTTCTCCACCCTCAAGATCCCCAAGAAGGCCATCTAGGATCTCACCTACTGCCCCCGCCTGATCGTGGTTAAGGGCCTTAAAAGGCGAAAACTTAAAGAGGTCACTATTTTCAATTTGAGGAATTGTGCGTTCAAACATTCCTTCCGCACGCAGTTCTTCAAATATTTGCTTAAAGGAACCAGTGTACTTCGCGCGGTCGTAGTAGTCCGAGTCACTTATGCCGCCATTTCCATTTAGTACCTGATAGCGACCCTCGCCGGCAAAAAGCCTAATTAGGAACGACTCGAGATCCAGGCACGCAGACTTATGAAATGTGTTGTCGATGACAAGATGCACCCTTTGTAAGCCGGCTTTTTCGGGTGACTTCAAATGTTGCCGCATTCTAGAGGCGACGCTTCTCGACTCTCCGACGTAGACGTCTCTTGAATCATTTAGGGTATATACGACGGGCCAGTTAGTGAAGTGGGCGCCGCTCTGGCTCAGTAGCTCAATCTCTCGAGGCGAGAAGTTCCGTCGCTCAATCCTAAAGCTCGTCATACTTCAAACTCCGCCCGCGAGCTTTTTCCACCGGGTACTTCGACCGGGACTCCTCGAGCTTCTCGGCAACGATCGCGTCCGGGTCAAGTCCTAGGCGGTCGGCCAAGAGGTAGGCATAGGTCAAGACGTCAGCAAGTTCAGACTGAACCCTCAGTTGTTCCGCTTCGTCGCTCCACTGGAAACATTCCAGGAGTTCGCCCGACTCGATCGATATAGATTTGGCCAAATTGACGACGCTATGAAATTGTCCCCACTCTCGTTCTAATACGAACTCACGAAGTGACTGGATTACGGCTCTATGCGACACCAAGTCACCGTAACATGCACTAGGAAGAACCAGCCCGAACAACTACGAGTGGCCGCCGAATAGTTTTCCCTAGTGACATCATGCCCCTCCTCAATGGGAAGCCGCATTGGGTGACAGTTCGGAAATTCTCGAAACGAGCGCCCACTGAGTCAATAGCCTTCTCCTTCTCCCGGAATATCGCATTTGAGAACTCATGGACCGCCTTCGATACAACCCTATTGCGCTACCGCCGCCGCAGTCGCAAACACATCCGCTGGCATCGGCCGGTGCAGCTTCCAAGTGATCGCGATCGGCTTCTCCCCCGAGTGCTGAACGTAGTCCACCTGACCCAGGCACGTATACGGAACCGTCAGCCCGGTCTCGTCATCGGCCGTGTCCCTCGTGAAGATCAGAATTTTCGAGCCGTATGAAGCCCGGTCAAGGTAGCGCCGTCCCGTCGGGCTCGCTCGTGACGTCGCGTTCTGGGATTCCCAGTGGAACAGTTCGGGGCTGATGGCGTAGTCCTTGTACATCGTGGTCGCCGAGTGTTTCTTGTCGTCCTTGTTCAGGGTGACAAAGAATGCATCGGTAGACGTCGCCGGACACCATGCGACGCCTTCCCGATGCTGGACGTTCTTTCCCTGTTCCAGCGAACCGTACTGCAGTGCCGCCAGTACCTCCTCACGCCGGTAGGTGGCATGCGAAAGCAGCGGAATATGCTGCAGCCCTGCCCCGAGACTCTTCGCCGCGTGTTTAGACGCCGCCACTCCGAGCTTTACGACCTGTCGAATCTCGCGGCACACAAACTGGTAGCCGCGCAAGTGGTCCAGGCCGTCGTCGTATGTTGTGAATCCGCCGCCGTCATCCCAGAGCGTGTAAAACAGCATGCGTGCAAAAGCCTGCTCGCGCATGCCAAGCTCCGCATAACGGGGCGCGTCGGCAGCAACCAGCGTCGAATATGCTGCAGCGCGTTCCGGGTCATCCACGTGAATCAGCGCGGCCATGCGGCCCAGCAGCTTCTTTTCCTCCGCGTCCGAAAGCTCCTCAATTTTCCCGCGTAGCACGGTCTCCAGTGGTGAGAACCCTTCGATCAGCCCTCCCTGCCGGAGGTAACCGGTCCACGAGTCCCTGGTGGAACGGTAAATCGTCTTCACGTCGTTCCCCGACCGCTCCAGATAGACCTCCAGCTCGGTCTCGGCGTACGAAGCAATATCGCGGACCAGCTGTGCCCGGTTGAACCGGAGCTGTGCTCTGATGTTGTCCAGCACCACCTTCTGTGCCACCCGGTCTAGCACGATCTGGGAACCGGACGGCAGATAAGGGAACTCGTCCTCGACAGCCTTCTCCAACTCCTTGCGCCCGTAGCCAGTCAGCGCCCGGTAGCGCAGATCAAAGCGGAACTCACGGCGCTGCTGGCCGATGAAGTCCAGGACCGTCAGCACCGCTTTGCCCTCGGCGCGGCGCAGCCCGCGTCCCAGCTGCTGGAGGAAGACCGTGGCACTCTGCGTGGGCCGGAGCAGCAGGATGGTGTCCACCTGGGGCAGGTCCAGGCCTTCGTTGAAGAGGTCGACGGCGAAGATGCAGTTGATCTCCCGCTGCCCCAGGCGCCGGAGGGCTTCCTCCCGGTCAGCATTGTCGGTGGTGCCGTCGACGGCGACGGAGGCGATGCCGGCCCGGTTGAATACCTCGGCCATGTAACGGGCGTGCTGGACGGAGACGCAGAAGCCGATGGCCCGCATCTGGTCGGTGCTGGTGACCTTGTCCCTTAGTTCGCGGATCACCTTGGCGGCGCGGGCGTCGTTTCCGGTGTAAAGGGCACTTAGCTGGTTGGCGTCGTAGTTGCCGCGCTTCCACTCCAGGCGGCTGAGGTCGACGTCGTCGGAGACGCCGAAGTAGTGGAATGGCACCAGCAGGTCGGCGTCGAGGGCGTCCCACAGCCTCAGCTCGCTTGCGGTGCGGCCTTCGAAGAACTGCTTGGCGACGTCGACGCCGTCGCCGCGTTCAGGTGTCGCGGTGAGCCCGAGGAGCTGCTGCGGTTTCAGGTAGTCCAGCAGGCGGCGGTAGGTGGGTGCCATGGCGTGATGGAATTCATCGATGACGACGACGTCGAAAAAGTCAGGTTCCAGTTGCTCGATGCCGAGGGAGGACAGCGACTGGACAGACGCGAAAATGTGCTTCCACTCCTGCGGCTTGTGCTCCCCCACGTAGAGTTCACCGAAGGCGCCGTCCTGCATGACGTCGCGGTAAGTGCGCATCGCCTGTTTGAGAATCTCCTGACGATGGGCGACGAAGAGTAGTTTGAGGTCGCGGCCGGCAGTTTCGCTTAGCCGTTTGTAGTCCAGAGCGGCTATAACCGTTTTGCCGGTGCCCGTGGCAGCGACCAGGAGGTTGTGATTGAAGCCCTTGAGCCGCTCGGCTTCCAGGTCCTCCAGCATCTCCTCCTGGTGAAGGAACGGCTGAACCTCAAGACCAGTAGTTGCATCCGGCGCCGCTGTGCGACGGCCGCCGCTCCGTTCCAACGCGGCGTCCAGCTTTTCGCCGTCGCGCTCCGGGTCATAGCTCTGGAAAGCCCGCTGCTCCCAGTAGCTGTCGAAGGTGACCTCAAACTTCTGCAGGAGGGCGGGTGTTGCGACGGAACTAAGCCGGACGTTCCATTCAAGCCCGTCGAGGAGGGCAGCCTGGCTCAGGTTAGAGCTGCCGACGTAGGCGGTGTCGAAACCCGTGTTGCGGCGGAACAGCCAGGCTTTGGCGTGCAGCCTTGTGGCTTGGGTTTCGTAGCTGATCTTGACTTCGGCCCCGTACCGGTCAACGAGCTCGTCAATGGCGCGGCGTTCGGTGGCGCCCATGTAAGTTGTGGTGATAACCCGGAGCTTGGCGCCGCGCTCCTTGAGTTGCTCAAGGGCAGGCTCCAGGAGCCTGAGGCCGGTCCAGCGGACGAATGCGCATAGAAGATCAACCGTGTCAGCGGACTCCATCTCGGCCCGAAGCTCGGCGGCGAGGTTGGGATCGTCTTTGCTGTTAGTCAGCAAAGCGGAATCGCTCAGTTTGGTCTTAGGACGGCGCAGGTTGCGACGTTTGAGCTTATCCGGGCGATGGAGAGACTGGAGCTGAGTTGGACCCGGTGCGATGCGGTTTCGGGTGTCCAGTTCCTGGAGAAGCCTGTTTGCGAGGGAGACTCGATCGGTGGGTTTGGCTGACGCGAGGGCTCGCCGGACCGCGTCGGCCACGTGACGGGCGAGTATGTCCGGGGAGTCTTCGTCGTTTATGTCTGCGAAGACTGACTGGAGTCCTTGCTCTTGCCTCAGATAGTCACCGAGCACATCCGTGTTGAGCACTTCGTACAGGCCCTCTGGCAGCTGCTCCGCTGCCAATCCCCCAAAAAAAATAGTCACTGCGCCAGGCTAGTGGTTATCTCCTGGAGTTGCAGCTAACCTGCGTAAAGAGACGGGCGGTTGATTCTTCGTGATAAGCCTGCGTCTGAAATATGGTCACTGCACCGCCAATACATCAGCCACCACGGGCTTGAGGTTCCATATACGTGCAGTGGGTTTATTCGGTGGGAACCGGACGTCGAATTAGGCGGGTGAGTGGGTCCGAGATTTCGATTCCTGTGCCAGCGGGGAAGGCCATGCACTCACCAAAGGAAAATCGTTGAGACCCAAACTCCAAAGACTTTACGCCTCGATCCATTCGTTCACGCACGCTTCGCAGGATTTGATCGCGGACAGCCCATTTATCGAAGATTCGGCCGCGGGCGCTGATTCCCCCCTGCTGAGCACTAAATTTCGCAACTACAAAGAGATCCACCGGCTGAGGCAACCATGTGGGTGCACCGACGAATTCAGCAAGGTCGAACCGTTGACCGGGCACAAAATACCCCCAATGAAGTGAGTCATGTCCATCATCGGCTTCTTCAAGCCAGTCAAGCCGGAGCTTCACCTGACATCCGAAAGCTTGCTCCTGGCTATCCAGCAGTCGAGAGATAGTATCGGGTACTAGTGTCTGAAATTGCCGCCAATAGCCTTGACTAAGTCCTTCCCGGAGCACGAACAAATCCACATCCGTAATACTTCCGTTGCCCTTTCCCTTACCCTGGCGAGGTGCACGCCAGAGACTGAGGGAGCGAAGTTCCTCGGTTTCGCCTCCAGCGGTCTTTCGAAGGGCCGCGTCAACATAGGACTCGTGATTAGGTGCCCAGTCCTTATTGTCTGCGTTTGCGAATAGCAGAGAGACCAACGTTTCGGCCAGGCCGCCCGGCCATGCGGCATTTGTAGCGAATCGAAAGTACCCGGACGGGCCATGTTGCTCACCCATCATATGAATGCCAATTTGAAGATGGAGAAGAAGAGCCTCTTCCGGTGTCATGGTTCCGGCAATAAAACTTTGGGCTGCTGCTACTGCACGCTCTGTGGGATAAAGGGCCATACACAGAGAATACTGTGGGAATTGCTGTCGCGGTTAAGACGTATAGGCCCAGGCCCAGGAATGACTACGGATGGCAAGAGCACGCCCGACCTCAGCCGGACGCGCCCTTCGGCTGGCCCATATGGTTCAGTCGACGAGTACCGGGGACTTGGCTCCATCAACAGTTTCGGAAACGGCCGCAGTTTCCCGTTTCCGGTGGTTCAGCCAGCACCCCACCGCCAGAGCCGCCACGAGCCCGAAAGTGCTCAGCAGCTGCGGACGTGAGTCCTCGCCGATGAACCCCACCGTGAAGATCGCCGCAAGGATGACCAGACCCAGGCCCGAGAGCCACGGGAAACCAGGCATCCGCAGGGGCAGTTCCGTGCCCAGGCGGTCGGCGCGGAGACGCAGCGCAAGCTGGGCCAGGAGCGCCGATGTCCACACCAGCAGGCAGGTGGAGCCCACGATGTTCAGCAGGACGCCAAGGACCATCTCGGGGAACATCAACTCCAGCACCACGGTGACAACGCCGAAGGCCACGCTGGCCAGGACTGCAACCACCGGAACCCGGGCCTTGGACACGGAAGCGAGCACGCGAGGTGCTTCACCGCGTTCCGCGAGGGAGAAGGCCATCCGGGAGGCGCCGTAAAGGTTGGCGTTGAGGGCGGAGAGCAGCGCCGCGACAGCCACCAGAGTGATGGCAGTGGCAGCGCCAGGCATGCCGGCAGCGTCCAGCACGGCGGCGAACGGGCTCTTCAGCCCCGCCGAACCCACGCGAACCACTGCCGCGATCACGAAGATGGCACCGATGTAGAACACCAGGATGCGCCACAGCACCGTCCGGACGGCCTTCTTCACACTGCGGGCCGGCTCAGCGGTCTCGGCTGCCGCCACGGATACGATCTCGGTGCCGCCGAACGCGAACGCCACCACGAACAAAGCTGTCGCAATCCCGCCAAAGCCGCCCGGCGCGAAGCCCTCCCCCATGAAGTTGGATAGGCCCGGCGACTGCACGCCCGGCAGCCAACCGAACAGCAGAGCGGCACCCACCAGCAGGAACCCGACGATCGCCGCCACCTTGAGCAGGGCAAACCAGAACTCGAACTCGCCGAAGTTCTTCACGCTGGTCAGGTTCACGGCGGTGAGCACCACGATGAACACCAGGGCCATCAGCCACACCGGCAGGGCGGGGGAGATGGTGGCCAGCAGGCCCGCCGCACCGAGCGCCTCGGCGGCGATGACCACCACCAGCTGGATCCACCAGAGCCAGCCCACCGTGGCGCCGGCCACCGGCCCGTAGGCCTTCGCCGTGTAGACGGAGAACGCACCGCTGTCCGGGTTGGCGGCAGCCATCTCGCCGAGGGCCCACATCACCAGGATGATGAGCGTGCCGGCCACGAGGTAGGAGATCAGCACCGCCGGGCCGGCGGCTTGGATGCCCGCGCCGGAGCCGATGAACAGGCCCGCGCCGATGGCGCTACCCAGCCCCATCATGGTGAGCTGCCGGGGCTTCAGTGCTGCGCCGAGGGCGCGGTCAGACGTCGTTGTCTGTTGTTCCATGGGGAGTCCTCTGGTTGTAGGTGGAACGGGTTTGGGGAAAGGTCAGAAGGGTGTCAGCCCGCGTGGGCAGCGAGGAGCCGGAGCACGCGGTTGTTGGAGGCGGGGTCGGCAACGGTGATCCGCACGCCATCGCCCGGGTACCCGCGGACCATGATGCCGGCGGCGTTGAACGCGTCCACCAGCGTCGCCAGGTGCCCGGCGTCGGCGCGGAGCCACAGGAAGTTGCCCTGGCTCGGCTGAAGCGTCCAGCCCTGGGCTTCCAACGCGGCGGCCATCCGGGCACGCTCCTGCTTCACCTGAGAGACCCGCGCTGCCATCTCCTCCCCCGCGTCCAGTGACGCGATCGCGGCCTTCTGCGCCAGCGCGCTCACGGCGAACGGCAGGGCGGTGCGGCGCAAACCTTCGGCGATTGCCGCCGTCGTAATCGCGTACCCGACGCGCAGGCCAGCGAGCCCGTAGGCCTTGGAGAAGGTGCGCAGGATGCAGACGTTCGGGTACCGGCGGTAGAGCGTCAGGGAATCGGGGCCGCTGCCGGCGTCGGCGTACTCCACGTAGGCCTCGTCGATCACCACCAGGACGTCGGAGCGGACGGTTTGCAGGAACGCCTCGAGCCGGTCGTGGCTGATCGGCACGCCGGTGGGGTTGTTGGGGGTGCAGAGCAGAATCACTTTGGTGCACTCGGTGACGGCGGCGGCCATGGCGTCCAGGTCGTGCCCTTCGGCCTCGTCCAGCGGGACGCGGACCGGCCGGGCGCCCGCCAGCTCCACCAGGATGGGGTAGGCCTCGAAGGAGCGCCACGCGAACACCACCTCATCCCCGGAGTCGCACAGTCCGGTGATGATCTGCTGCAGGACGCCCACGCTGCCGGGCCCCACCGCCACCTCCTCTGCGGTGACGCCCAGGTGCCGGGCGATCCGTTTGCGGAGTTCGACGGCGGCCATGTCCGGGTAGCGGTTCATCCGGCCGGCCGCTTCGGCCACCGCAGCGGTGGCGGCGGGCAGGGGCTCGTAGTGGCTTTCGTTGCTGGCTAGGGCGGCGATGTCCGCGCCGGCGCTGCGTCGGCCGGGGACGTAGGCCGGCAGGCCGGTCACCGCTGTCCGCAGGGTGGGCAACGTGCGTGGGGCCAGGAGTTGTTCAGGGCTCATGAGGACCGATCATGGAAGTGACCCGGACCACAATGCAAGATACGCTTCTGTACTTGGGACTTCTGCTCAACTTCTAGTACCTCTGGTGAAAATATGACCATCACAACATCCCGTACCCTCGATTCGCTCGACGGCAGAATCATCCTTGCCCTGGACAAGGACCCCGAAGCCAGCGCCCTGGCACTCTCCCGGACACTCGGCGTCGCCCGCAACACCGTCCACGCGCGGTTGGCGCGGCTGGAGCGCAGCGGCGCGCTCCGATCCTTCAGCCGCAGGCTGGACCCGGCCGCGCTCGGCTACGAGCTGATGGCCTTCCTCTCCCTGTCCATCAGCCAGACCCGGACGGGCTCGGTGGAGGACGGGCTCGCCGCGATCCCGGAGGTCATCGAGGTGCACGCCACCACCGGCGACGCGGACCTCATGGCCAAGGTGGTGGCCCGCGGCACCGCCGACCTCTACCGCATCACCAACGAGATCCTGGAAATCGACGGGATCGAGCGGACCAGCACGGCCATCTCCATCCTGGAACTCATGCCGCCCCGCTACGACGGACTCATCAGCCGGCTGAGCGGACAGGAGTCCGCCTCTACCAGCTGACTAGAGGTGATGCACGCCACAAGTGGGCGTTTTGGCAGTTCTTCTACTCCGCCGCTGCCAAAAGTCCCAGCTGCGTTTCAGTGTGTTGCCGATGTACATGTCGGGCCGCAGGATTCCTGCATGACTTCACTTACCGTCTCGGGCCGCGTGGCACAGGTTCTCAGCAGCTATGTCAGCGACGTCTTCGGCGTCATGGGCAACGGAAACGTCTACTTCCTGGACGCCGCCGAGCAGCAGGGCCTGCGCTTCACCCCGGTCCGGCACGAGGGCGCCGCCATCGCCGCGGCCGACGCCTACTACCGCACCTCGGGACGGCTCGCGGCGGCCACCACCACCTACGGCCCCGGCTACACCAACGCCCTCACCGCCTTGGCCGAGGCCGTCCAGGCGCAGATCCCCGTCGTGCTGGTCACCGGTGACGCCCCCACCAGCGGCGCCCGGCCGTGGGACGTTGACCAGGCCGCCATCGCCGCCGGCCTCGGCGCGGCCACCTTCACCGTCACCCGCGACGCCGCCGGCGCCGTCACCCGGCAGGCGGTGGACTACGCACTCACCCGGCGCACCGCCGTCGTGCTTGCCATCCCCTACGACCTCCCCGCCCTCGAAGCGGAGGACGAGGACCTTCCTGAGCCATCGGCTTTGGAGGTGACGGACGACGGCGCCACCGACCTTGCGTGGGTGGCCCGCCTCCTCGCCGGGGCACGGCGGCCGCTGATCCTGGCCGGCCGGGGCGCGCACCTCGCCGGCGCCGGGCCCGAACTCCGCGAACTCGCCGACCGGCTCGGCGCACTGACCGCCGGAACCGCCCTCGCGCTCAAACTCCTCAACGGCGAGGGGTACCTGGGCGTGGCCGGCGGTTTCGGCACCGACACCGCGGCCGGCCTCATGGGCGAGGCGGACGTGGTCCTGGTGGCCGGGGCCAGCCTGAGCCCGTTCACCATGCGGTTCGGGCACCTGCTCGGCCCAAACAGCACCGCCATCCAGATCGACACCGCCCTGCAGCCCACCAACCCGCGGGTGGACCTGTTCGTCAGCGCGGACGCAAAGTCCGCTGCGGGACGGCTCCTGTTGTTGCTTGAAGGTGAGACTGCAGCCGAGGCGTGGCGCGCGGAAGCCCGCAAGCGCTTGGCGGAAGGCCCCGGGCATGAACCCGGATCAGACGAAACCGTGGACGGCAGGCTGGACCCGCGCGCCCTGGCCACGGCGCTGGATGCCGTACTGCCGGCGCGCCGCACAGTGGTCCAGGACGGCGGCCACTTCATCGGCTGGGCGCCGATGTACTGGAACATCCCGCGGCCGCAGGACCTGGTGATGGTGGGGACTGCCTTCCAGTCGATCGGGCTGGGACTGGCGAGCGCCGTCGGGGCCGCCCGCGCCGTGGAGGACGGACGGACCCTGGTGCTGGCCTCTGGCGACGGCGGGTTCCTGATGGGTCTGTCCGATCTTGAATCGCTAATCGGTGCGGCCCGCAGCGCCATCGTGGTGATCTACAACGACGCCGCCTACGGGGCCGAGATCCACCAATACGGTTCGCAGGGCCTGACCGAGAAGCCGATGCTGATTCCCGAGGTGGACTTCAGCGGTGTTGCCCGGGCTTTGGGTGCAGAGTCTGCTGTGATCCGGTCCTTGGCGGACCTTTCCGCGCTGCAGGGCTGGATCGACGCCGGCGCCAAGGGAACCTTCGTAGCGGACTGCCGGATCACGTCAAGCGTCCGTGCACCGTGGCTGACCGAGTGGATGCGGGCCTCGCAGGCCGCAAAGTCCGCTGTTGCCGGCTAACCCATGGCGCAGGAAACTTTCCGGTACTGGAGTCGGCACCACCACTCTGAAGCGCGCTGCCGGCAACCTTGTCTCTACAGGCTTGGACGCTGGCGTCGGAAGAGGGTCATCTCTATCTCGTCGGCTCGAACAGGACGCGCCCCATTCAGCCGCTCAGCTGCTTGATCGGCCCAACGCCCAAGCAGCTTGCAGTACCGCTCGTACGTTTCTGGCCACCAACCGGCCGTTGGCGCCTGTGGCCACGCATCCATACGGAGGTTCTTGGAAACAACTTGATCCAGGATAAGGTGCTTGGGGTCGATCGAGCTACCCTGGGCGAAGTAGAGAAATTTGGTTGAAAAGGCAGGCCCAAACCACGGTATGCGGCCAGCGCCTCGGTCTGTCGTCAGGGACCGGTAGGCATCCCTAAGAGGTGCTCCATCCTGAACCAATGTCCATGCCGAAGCGAGTTGGTGTCCCGCCTTTTCCTGATGGGCAGCGAGCCCATCAAGCCGTTGGTGGAGTCGGGGGGCTCGAGTGCCTAAGCCCCAAGCAAGAGAGTAGTAGAACAATTGGAAGGCGTTCGCCGGTGTCGGGGTCTGGTCGCCAAGATCGAATATCTCTTTGCGTGCGATTGATGCACGGCCTATACCTCCGAGTTTTCCGTGAGCAATCGGTAGCCCACGAGCAGCGAGTTCGCGTTTCCAGCGGTCAGCGTCAACGTAAACCGCGTGGTTCATCACAGGGGAAGGACCCGGCAGTTCCGTGAAAACATCGTCGGGCAGCTCCGCGAATTCGTTGATCATGAGCTGACTCTTTTGGGGCTGGGCGTCATGGAAATGCGGAACACCTTCACGTTCAACTCCTAGTCAGATTGAGTAACCGCACCGGGGCGATTGCACCCTCGCGCTTTCTAGGCCGGATGGTCTGGATATCACCTGTGAGGCTCTAGCCGACACGGAGGTCTGTCAGAATTCCTGTGGCTTGTTACGGCTGGACGGCCCTACCCGGCGAACCTCAGTTAGCCGCAGCAACCTTCCGGTTGAACTCGTGCTGCACTATGGCAGAGCCAATCGTTCCAAGAAGCAACATCAGCCAAAACGCTGCGTGACGTCCCAGGCCCCTGCGCGTGAACACCTCGACACCGACTGAGTACTTCCACAGCCAGACGATGTTGGCAATGGGCACGATCAGCAACCAGGCGGTGGGTATGCCCGTACCAGCCTTATTCATTTCGTTCTTCGTCTTCACACTCCAGACCAAGGAGTAAATACCGAAGGTGACGATAGGCAAGAGTAGTGGCGCCGCGATGCTGCGGTATTTCATGATTCTCCTAATTGCGTCGAGTGGAATGTAGGAGTAACACCTTGAGCGCATCGGTAGCGCCTGGATTCCCCCTGGGTGAAGATATCCAACGACGATCACCACACATACGAAACCTGCGGCAATCTTGACGGAATCCTGAGCGGCGCGTCATATTCGATAATTGCGGCGACTTTCTCCCGCAATTCTGCGGGGTTAGGCCCCTACGCCTGACGACAAGCAGGTCATACGGCTGAACCACGTTCCCTGCGCTCGAACACCGCCGGTTCCGTGGACGGACGCGTCTTGATCCACTCGGATCCCAAACGCATGCGCGTTGAATAGGTCAAGCGACTGAAATCAGTTGAGACTCTCAAACACCAGCGTCGCCTGAATGCGATCCCCGCCCGCGATCAATCCTTTGCTGCCACTGCTGGCGGTGGTGATGGTGTGGAGTCGATAGCCCTTGGCAGCCTGATCGTTGATGGCTTTTTCAAGGGATGTCAGATTGCCTGAACCGGTTCCCCAAAGTTTCTCTTTCAGAATTACCTGTAGGACGACATACTTCATGGCCCGAATTCCTTCCGTTGCTGGCTGACTGCACCCATGCTAATTGATGCGGCGCACTCTTCTTGGGAGGTGACCAACGACGCGTTGATTGTCAAGCAACCAACGGTCGATGCACTGAATTGCTTCACGTTCCAAAGGTGAATTCCCCAGCCTGACTGTCTTACCCGGCGCAGCGCTTGATGATCAAGATTCGCGCAGTTTTCGCCCAGAAATCAAAGTCGTGGGCACTTTCTCGGATTTAATCGGATTACTTTGACGCTACTGGGGGAAGCGAAAAATGCTGATTAGCGCTTGGTTTCGGTCTTTACCTGCCGTCCGTGTTCCAGCTGGATCTCCTCCATGTGCGTCCAACACCGCACCCACCCCGCACGCTTTGCAATGCACGTCGGTCAGGTGTCCTATGAAAGGACTCTCATGAGCCAGCAGCCTTACACCGCTCCCTATCCCCAAAACTACGGCTACGGTCAGCCGCCGGTAAGTAGTAAGTCATTCCTGACAACCTGGCTGCTCTCATTACTCCTTGGCATCCTTGGGGTAGACCGCTTCTATCTGGGCAAAGTGGGAACAGGAATCCTGAAGCTGGTAACCCTTGGCGGTTTCGGTATCTGGGCGCTTATCGACCTCATCTTGATTCTCGCAAACCAGATGAAGGATAAGCAGGGCCAGCCCCTTGCCGGCTACGACAAGCATAGGAAGGTCGCCTTAATCGTCACCGGCGTCCTCATTCTCCTTAGCATCGTCGTCAACTCAGCCAGGGCGGGATCTTCCCCTTCATCTGCGCCCGCTGCCTCCACTCCTAAAGCGGCCGCTGCAACTCAAACAGCCTCTGCGACGCCGACGCCCACGAAAGATCCTGCCGTTGCCGCAGCGGAAGCTAAAGCATCCGCGGAAGCGTCAGCAAAGGCTAAGGCTGATGCTGACGCCGCCGCTAAGGCTAAAGCGGATGCTGACGCCGCCGCCAAGGCCCAAGCTGACGCCGCCGCCAAGGCAAAAGCTGAAGCTGATGCTGCCGCCAAGGCCCAGGCTGAGGCAGAGGCAGCCGCGAAGAGGGGGACCATCAGCCAGCAGAACGCAAAGAGTAAAGCTGGCGACTATCTCAAGTTCACCTCATTCTCACGCCCAGGCCTGATCGATCAGCTCGTATTTGAGAAATTCTCTGCTGAAGATGCAACCTGGGCAGTCGATCACATGACCATCGACTGGAACGATCAGGCTGCCAAGAAGGCCAAGGATTATCTGAAGTTCACGTCCTTCTCACGCCCAGGCCTCATTGACCAGCTCCTCTTCGAAGGTTTCACGCCGGAGCAGGCTGAGTACGGAGCGAGCACGACCGGCCTCTAGCCATTCGGCCACGTAAGCCCTATAGACCCTCGATAGCGTTCAGGGTCTACGCGTTAACGATGAAGTTCTTGTCAACCAAGACGTCACGCCCAGGACTTCCGGCAGGGCGGCGTCAACTTCGCCAAATCACGTGTAGGAAGAAGAATCTTGAAGATTTCCACCACCTTTACCAGCAGCGCGCTCCTTTGCTTGGCGCTGTCGAGCTGTGCTTCCGGATCGCCGCAAGCCGTTCCGACCGTCACCCATACAGTCACCCAAACGGCTACAGCCACGGTCACGGCTACGGCCACAGTTACGGCCACCGCGACAGTCATAGCTGAACCAGCAGCACCCGCCGTCGTAGCCGCCCCAGCACCTGCGCCCGCCATTCCGGCAACGGCCGTTATCCCGGCGAACGTCGCGGGAATGAACGCAGAAGCACTCGACGATGAGCTGACAGCACTGGGCTTCAAGAAAGTCGTATACAACTCCAATACTGGAAAAACCGTGTTGCTGCTTAGCAACTGGACAGTCACGGGCATAGACAATGCGGGGGCGGAACAAGCCCTGGATAAGGCTGTAGTAGTCCACGTAACCAAATAGCCGTGCGAAGAGGCACGCCTGGCCAAACCAGGTGCGCCTCTTCGGGTCTCTGAATCGCCCAGCCACTTTTCTTGGCCTGGTCGCACTCGCTACGGGCTCAAAATCAGCGAAGGTTTCGCCAAGAATTGCGCTTTGCGCCTTCGGCCTCGCACACAATATTTTCAGCAACCAATGCGAAGACTCTCTTTGAGGGACTAGAACAAGATTCAGGGCTACTGCCTCGGCAGGGCCTTCTTGGGGAAACCATGAACAATGAATACGAACTCGCCGACGGATCGCCACGCTATGGTCACCGCACGGATTCAGCGAGTGCAGTGCAGGCGACGCCGCCGGTCACTGCTCCGGCCGACTTGGCAGAGGGCGCCGCGAGATTAAGCCTGGACGTGATGGCAGCAGCCATTGACCGCCGGCTGAGGAGTGCCTGGGCGGATGTCCCAGACCCGGCTGTGGAAGCACTTCGACGCGACAACCCCGAAGAACTGGCTGCCGCCCGTGCCCTCGTCCGTCTTCACCTCGGTTCCCAGCGGCAGTGGCTTATCAAAGCCCAGGCTGTCCGGGATAAGCAGCTGGCCGGCGTCTGGGCGCGGCGAAGGGCGGCCGGCCGCAGCCGGGAAGTCCTGGCACTGAGGTTGGGGCTGATGGCCGCGCTGATCGCTCCGCCTGCATACATCGTGGCCACCAGCCCGGACGATATCCTGAGGCTCCTGCTTGCCGGCATCGCCTGTTTTGCCTTCGCCGTTGCCGCCGGACACTTTCTGACGTGCAGAACGCGGGTGCCAGTCATGCCCAACATCCGCGGCCCTTGGCTCACTGAGCTTCGGGAGGACGTGGTCAATGCAACCTTCGTGGCCATCCTCCAGAACAAGGGCACGCCGCCCGATTCCGGCACTGCCGCGGCTGCCCGCCGCGGCTGGGAAAGCGTCCAGGCCGCTTCCAAGGCCATCGACTCACTGAACACCTAATCCGCGCCCACTTGGAGTCCAGGCTACAAAGCGGCGGTGGCGGGGTAGGTCCGGCATAGGATTTCCTCCATGAGGATTGCCGTTGCAGGGGGAACCGGTACAGTTGGCCGCCACGTCGTGGCCATCGCCAGGGAACGCGGGCACGAGGTGGCCAGCCTCAGCCGCGCGGAGGGGGTGGACCTGGTCAACGGGCGCGGCCTGGATCAGGCACTCCAAAATGTCGAGACCGTCATCGATGTCTCCGGCATCCAGGCCATGTCCACCAAGAAAGCCGTGGATTACTTCACCAACGCCACCCAGAACCTGCTGGCGGCCGGGAAGAAAGCTGGCGTAACGCACCATGTGGCGCTGTCCATTGTGGGCATCGACAAAGCCAATTCAGGACTGTACGCCGGGAAGCTGGTGCAGGAGGACGAAGTCAGGCACGGCGGCATTCCCTGGACCCTCCTCCGGTCCACCCAGTTCCACGAGTTCGTACCGATGTCCATCAAGACCGCATCAGTGGGCCCGCTGGTCTTCGTTCCCACGATGATTACACAGCCGGTGGCGGCAAAGGAGGTGGCCGCGGCCCTGGTGGACGCTGCCGAGGCCGGCCCGCAGGGACGCCTTCCGGACCTCGGCGGCCCGCGGACCGAACAGCTGAAAAGCCTGGTCGCGGCCTACCTCGCCAAGACGCAGCAGAAGAAACGAATCGTTCCGCTGCCCCTTCCCGGCCCCATGGGCAAGGCCATGCGCAACGGCTCCCTGATCCCGGCGCCGGGATCCGCCGTCGGACGCCAAACGTTTCTGGAGTGGCTCGACGCCATCGACGGCGCCTAAGAGCCGGCGCTCCCCCGGCCTACCCGTCCTCCAACTCCCAGTCCTTGACGTCCGCCAAAGGAGCGAAGACGGCGGGGTCGAGCTCCCCGAATTCCAGGTTGTTGCGGACAAGGTGCGGCCAGTTCCGGTTGGCCAAGGCCCCCTTGCCCAACGCCACAACGTCCGCTGAACCGTCCGCCAGCATGGACACCGCGGTATCCGGATCGTCGAGCTTGCCATTGGCGATCACCGGCACCCCGGAGTACCGCTTGGCCAGCCCAGCCAGGGTCTCCTCCGCATCCGCGAACGCCGGCTCGGCGGCCCGGTACTCAGTGGTGTGGACAAAATCGATCCCCGTGGCGCCCAGGGTGCCGAAAATGACCTCCGCTTCCGCCACTCCCCCGCTCCACTTGTGCTCGGTGTCGCTGACCTTGGACTGGGAGACGCGGATCCCCACCGTCATGCCCGGGCCAACCGCCTCGCGGACGTCGTGGCAGATTTCAGCGGCAAGCCGCACCCTGTTTTCCGCTGACCCGCCGTAGCGGTCGTCGCGCTGGTTCAGGTAGTCCGTGAGGAACTGGTCCAGCAGGTAACCGTTGGCACCGTGGATCTCCACGCCGTCGAACCCGGCCTGCTGCGCCCGCAGCGCCGCCGTGACGAACCCGTCCCGGACCTCTTTCATCTGGGACAATGTGATCGCGGAAGGAACAGGATACGGACCTTCGCCGCGGTAAAACCCCAGCTGCTCCCCCTTCGGTGCCACCGCCGATGGCCCCACCGAGGAAGTCACATACCGGTTCCCCTGGCTCTGCGCCCCCGCATGCATCAGCTGCGCGAAGATCTTCGAGCCCGCCGCGTGCACGCCGTCCACCACGTCCGCCCAGGACCGGGCCTGCTCCTCCGTGGCGATGCCCGGCTGGAAGTGGTAGCCCTGGCTGTGGGCGGTGTCCGGGTAGATGCCTTCCGTGATCAGCAGCCCGAAACCCCCGCGGGCGAACGTCCGGTAGTAGGACGCCATCCTCTCCGTGGCATGCCCGTCCTCGGTGGCGCTGATCCGCGTCATGGGAGCCAACGCCACCCGGTTCTCAAGCTCGGTGGTACCGATCCGGATGGGTGACCAGAGCGGGGTGTATTCAGTCATGCAGAATCTCCTTGTGTTCGGGGTCCGGCAACAGCCCGGCCGCCCGCGCGGGCAGGCCCGCGTTGGCGGGATCCGCCGCGTACGCCTGGCGGCGCCTTCGGAGCCGGTCCAGAACGGACGCGTCGGTGAAGCAGCCGAGCACGGCGGACCAGAGTTCTTCGACGGTCTGGCACTGCCGGGAACCGCCGGCGGCGCCGGCCATCATCCAGCCGTCCTTAAGTGCGGTCACCTTCGGGGCGCCCGGGAGGCCGCTGCAGACGGCGTTGACCGTGGCTGCCACGATCAGGTGTTGCCGCATGGTCCGCACCGGCCCCAGGGCAGGGTCCGCCACGGTGGTCCTTCCGCAGACACCGCACATGTTGTTCCCTTTCCCTACGGCATCACGTCGCCGGAGTTGGGCCCCAGCGTCTGCCCGACGAACAGGTTTCCCCCGGGGTCGCTGGCCAGCAGCACGGCGGCAGGCGCTACTTCCTCCGGCGTCCCGAACCGGCCCAGCGGAAGCTCGGCGCGTTTCGCGGCCTTCCAGCTCTCTGAGATGCCCTCCACCAGCGGCGTCTCGATGGGCCCCGGGGCGATGCAGTTGACCAGCACATTGTCCGCCGCCGTTTCCAGGGCCAAGGCTTTGGAAAGGCCCACGACGCCGGCTTTGGCCGCACTGTAATGCGTCAGCCCCACGCCGCCCTTGATGGCCAGCTGGGAGGCGATGTTGATGATGCGGCCCCACTTGCGCTGCCGCATCTCCCCCACCACCTCCCGGCAGCAGAGGAACACACCGGTCAGGTCCACCGTGAGGGTCTCGTTCCACATGGCCAGGGACATGTCCTCCAGCGGGGACTCCGTCAGCAGGCCCGCACTGTTGACCAGGACGTCGATGCCGCCCAGCCTCTCCCGGGCCTCGGCGAAGGCCGCCCGCACGCTGGCTTCATCGGCCACGTCCACGCGGATGGCGCCATCCCCGCTGGCCCGGTCCAGCACGGCCACCCGGTCCCCGTTGGCCAGGAAGGCCTCGGCGATGGCTTTGCCGATCCCGCTGGAACCTCCGGTGACCACCACCCGGCGGCCGTTCCCGGCCTGGGCGTTTCCGGAAGCTTGGTCAGCAGTCGATGTGTTCATGGTGTCCTTTCGTTGTGAGGCGGCTGTCGGCGCGCTGTCAGGCGCGCATCTTCACGGTGAGGCCGCCGTCAACCACCAGCGCCTGCCCCGTGATGTAGCGGGAATCGTCGGAGGTGAGGAACCCGATCACGCTGGCCACTTCCTCCGGCTTGCCCACCCGGCCCCAGGGGATGTCGTTCCCGGCCCGCTTCAGCCCCTCGGGCCCCAGCGAGTTCACCGGGTCCAGGGACTGCGGGGTCTCGATGAGGCCCGGGATCACCGCGTTGGCGCGGATCTGCCGGGGGCCGAGCTCCACGGCCACGCTGCGGACCAGGCCCAGGACGCCGGCCTTGGCTGCGGCGTAGTGGGCGTGTTCCTCCCACCCGTACACCCCGCCGGCGATGGACGAGACCGCAACCAGCGCGCCGCCGTCGGTCATTCTCTCCGCCCCGGCCCGCAGCGTGCGCAGCACGCCGGTGAGGTCCACGTTGAGCATGTCGTGCCAGCGCTCATCCGTCATCTCCCCCAGCGGGGAGTTGCGGAGGATGCCCGCGTTGGCGATGGCGTAGTCCAGCCGGCCGTATTCGTCCACGGCCCGCTGGGCCAGGGCGTCCACGGAGGCGGTGGTGCGGACGTCCACCTCGTGGATCACCGCCTCACCGTTCGCCTCCTTGACCAGCCGGAGGGTTTCCTCCGGATCGTGGGGATCGCCCGGGAAGGTGCCGATGACGGACACCACCCCCTGGCGGGCGTAGTGGACGGCGAGGGCACGGCCGATGCCGCTGGCGGCACCGGTGATGATGGCGACTCTGTTAGGCGACGTCATGGGGGTGGTCCTCCATCAGGGCTTCAGCAGGGGGCTTGGCGGCGATCATCAGGAGCCCGGAGACCAGGGTGCCCAGGGCACCGACCCACAGGGCCGCGGTGCCGGTGCCGGCACCGGCGGCGATGGCGGTGAAGATGGCGCCGCCGAGGATGGTTCCGGGCTGGCTCATGGCGCCGATGAAGGCGGTTCCGGTGGCCCGGCAGCTCACCGGGTAGCACTCGGCCATGAAGTACTGGATGGCCGCGTACGGACCCACCAGGAAGAACAGCCCGGCGCCGTAGGTCAGGATGATCATGAACGGGCTGGTGGCGATGGGGCTGAGCATGATGGAGAAGGAGATGCCGGAGAGGATCCAGCCGCCGATGATGGTCCGCTTCCGGCCGATCTTGTCACCGAGCCAGCCGTGGAACACGTAGCCGAAGTAGGCCAGCAGGTTGATGACGATCAGCATCCAGAAGGCGTCCGAGAGTTCCACGCCCTTCGCGTTCTTGAGCACGGAGCTGCCCAGGACGCTGAAGATGGTGATGCCGAAGAAGTTCACAATCCACGCGAGCGAGAAGACAAAGGTGTTCCGGCGCAGGTGCGGCTCCCAGATGCGCTTGAGCGGGGCTGCCGAGGAGTGCTCGACGCCGTACGCGTGGGCCAGGGAGTGCGCGTCTTCAGTCTTTCCGTGCTTTTCCAGCTCGGTCAGCTTGTGGTGCAGTTCGAACTGGGGCGTTTCCTTGAGCTTCCGGGCGATGACCCAGACGATCACGGCGGCCGGGACGGTGGCCATCAGGTACAGGGCACGCCAACCAAGGGAGGGCAGGAAGGCCAGGGCCAGTGCGCTGGCCAGCAGGAAGCCGAGCGGCCAGCCACCCTGGATGAAGGAGTAGTGGAAGCCGGGCCGCTTGCGCTTGTCCGCGACTTCGGTGACCTGGTAGACCTCGTTCATGTAGGTGGCGTTCACGGCCTGCTCGGAGAATCCGAGGCCGCCGAAGGAACGGACCACCACCAGCATGGCGTTGCTGAAGAACGGGATCCCCGTGGGGATCAGTGCGGTCAGGCCGGAGACGACGGCGGTCCCGCCGATGGTGGTCATCATGCCTTTGCGGCGGCCCAGGCGGTCAATGACGGGCCCGATGCCGAAGCAGACGATGGCGGTGCCGACGGCGATCCAGGTGTTAATGGCATACGCCTCGGGGGCCGACCAGCCGAATTCCTGCTGCATGGCCGGCAGCAGGGTGCCGAACAGGCCGTAGTCGAAGACGGCCACGGTCCAGGCCAGCAGGGCAAGCACGGTAGCGGTGGTGGTGTGGCGCTTGGAAAAGACCGGGAAGCGGCGCTTCTCGTCCGGGCGGGGCTGCGACAGGTCGACAACCGGTTCTTGGATGCTCATGACTTGTTGTCCTTACGGGGGCTGCGGGAAAGGAAAGAGTCGGCGATCTGGTCGAAGGTGCACCAGGTGACGCCCTCATGGGAGTTGATGTGTTCGATGAGGCGCTCGAGCATGAGGAGCACCTGCGGGCGGCCGGAGACGTCCGGGTGGATGGTCATGGTGAAGACGGCCTGGTCCATTTCGCGGTAGACCCAGTCGAACTGGTCCCGCCACATCTCTTCGATGTCGCGGGGGTTGACGAACCCGTGCGAGTTCGGGGATGCCTTGATGAACATCATCGGAGGCAGGTCATCGAGGTACCAGTTGGCCGGGATTTCCACCAGGTCCGTTTCCTGCCCGCGCACCAGGGGCTCCATCCAGGTCTGGGCGTCCTTGGTGTAGTCGATCTTCTTCCAGGAGTCCCCTACGCGGACGTAGTACGGCTCGAAGTCGCGGTGCATCAGGGAGTGGTCGTACTTGATGCCGCGCTCAAGGAGGATCTCGTTGGTGACCGGCGAGAATTCCCACCACGGCGCAACGTAGCCGGTGGGCCGGCGGCCGGACACCTTTTCGATCAGTTCGATCGCGCGGTCCAGGATGGCGGTCTCCTGCTCCCGGGTCATGGCGATGGGGTTCTCGTGCGAATATCCGTGCACGCCGATCTCGTGCCCGGCATCCACGATCATCTGGGTCAGCTCGGGGAAGGTTTCGATCGAGTGCCCCGGCACGAACCAGGTTGCCGGGAGATTGTATTTCTGGAACAACCGGATCAGCCGGGGTCCGCCGACTTCACCGCTGAACAGGCCACGGCTGATGTCGCACGGGGAGTCCTCTCCTCCGTAGGAGCCGAGCATGCCTGCCACTGCGTCTACGTCCACGCCGAAGGCGACTTGAATGTCCTTAGCCATGAGATTTTCCTTTCAATTCGTTCAAAACCGGGGTGTTCTTGGTGTCAGGCGGAAGGTTCAGGGGGCCTCCCTCGTTGGGCAAAAATTTCGGTGATCCGGTCCCGGTCAGCATTGATCCTGAGCAGGAGGCTGAGCAGGATCAGCGACTGTGACGGCCGGAGGTGGCCGGAGCTGATGGCACCGGCAACGCGCAGGTCTTCGCCACCGCCGCCGGCCCCGTAGATGGGCACCACCGGTCCCGCGTCCACGCGGGTGCTGGTGACCACCACGGCGCCGGACGCGACGGCGGCGGCCACCTCTGCGCAGAGGCTGGCGTTTGCATTGCCGCTTCCGGTTCCTTGCAGGACGATGCCTTCCGCTCCTGCTTCAAGGGCGGCGTGCATCAGGGTGGAGTCGGCGCCGGGGTAGGCGGCAACCAGGTCCACCCGCGGGGAGCCGCCGCCCGGCTGGGGCAGGGGCAGGGCCTCGAGCCTGCCGCCGCTGCCGTTCATGGCAACTTCTCCCTGGGCTGATACCTGGCCAAGTACCCCAAAATCGGGGTTCGCAAAGGCATTCAGCCGAAGAGTTTGGCTTTTCCGGACGCCGGCCGCCGGGAAAATGGTGCCCGCAAAGTGGACCATCACCCCCTTGCCCCGCCCGTCCTTGGAACCGGCGACGGCGATGGCCCGGGCCAGGTTGTCCGGCCCGTCGGGAGCGTCAGAGTCAGCCGCGCGCTGCGAGCCGGTGAACACCACCGGCCGCTCGTCCGTGTGCGTCAGGTCCGCGAGGTAGGCGGTCTCCTCCATGGTGTCCGTGCCGTGGGTGACCACCACGCCCAGGACGTTGGGGTCCTTGAGGACGTCCTGGATAGTGGCGCAGATCCTCAGCATGTCGTCGAACGTCAGGAGGTAGGACCCCTTCTGGAACACGTCCAGCACCCGGACGGGGTGTGACACACGCGGGCCGAGGGCTTTGAACACCTGCTCGCCCGTATCGGAGGCAACCGCGCCGCCGGCCTGGGAAGAACGCGACGAGATGGTGCCTCCAGTAGCCAGCAGCACGATGTGGGAGTCGGTAACAGTCATTTCAGCTCCGGTGGTTTGCTGCACGGTCCGCAACCCAATCGATTGGGTGACCTTCCGCGAAGAAGAGGAGATGCATGGAAACGGGGGGCGGCGCCTGGGGGTTCCTCACCCCCGCAGGCCCCTCCACCGCGGCACCCACGGCACCGGCTCCCGATCAGAAGGCCGCCGCGCCGTCGTCCACCCACCTGGACCTCGGCGCCAAGGACCTCCCCGAGACCCGCAACGTAACCACCCTGGCCCCGGGCCTGACCCGGACCACAATCACCCGCGGCACCCCCAACCAGGACTTCTTCTGGACCGCCGAAGTCGCGGTCCCATCCACGTCGCCGGACCCTGACGCCCCCGCCTCCGCGCTGTCCACCCAGTCGCAGGCCCAGATGGTCGCCGACAAGCTCAACGCCGCCGGCCTTACTGCCCGGGTCGAACACGTCCAGTCACCCCAGCTGGCCGACGCCGGCGGCGACCTCGGCTACCGGGTCCGCGTGGGCCAGTTCGGGTCCAAGGCCGACGGCTCCCCCACCGTCGACCAGATCAAGGCCACCGGCTACAAAGCCTCGGTGATCTACACAGGCTGGGACGGCGATGCCGGTACCAGCGAGGACGACCGCGGCCCCTGGAACCTGCAGGTCCTCACCATTGACCCGAAGGAATTCCACGGAGACCTCACCTCCTCCTTCGGCCCCAACCTCGAAGACCGCGAAGCGACAAGCCAGCTCTCCGCTGCTTCCGGTGCGCTGGCAGCGGTGAACGGCGGGTTCTTCACCATGGACCCGGCGGCAGGCGCCCCCGGGGACCCGGCCGGAGCCGCAGTCCACGACGGGAAGGTCCTCAGCGAACCCGTCGGCGACCGGCCGTCCCTGGTCCTGGACAAGAACGGCACCACTGTCGAGCGATTGCACTGGCACGGCACCGTCACCGCGCCCGGCTCGACAGAACTCTCCCTGGACGGGATCGACCGCGTGCCCGGGCTCATCCGCAACTGCGGCGGCACCGACGACACCCCGACCAACCTTCCGCTGCACGACTTCACCTGCACGGACGCCAACGAAATCGTCGCCTTCACCCCCGAGTACGGCCCCACCACCCCGGCCGGCCCCGGACTCGAGGCCGTCCTGGACGCGCAGGGCACCGTCACCGCGGTCAACCACACCCGAGGCACCGCCGTCCCCGCCGGCGGGCAGACCCTGCAGGCGATCGGCTCGGACGTCGACAAGCTCGCCGCCCTGGCCGTGCCCGGCAAGAAGCTGAAGGTCGACACGGACCTGCTCACCGAAAACGGCAAAACCTTGACCACCACGCCGACTACGGACGTTGTCAACGGCGGCCCGACCTTGGTCCGGAACGGCCAGCTGGACGTCACCGCCAAGCGCGACGGCATGGTCCGGACCAACGACAGCAACAGCTTCTTCTACGGCTGGGTCCACAAGCGCAACCCCCGCACCTTCGCCGGCGTGGACGCCCAGGGCCGGACCCTGCTGGTCACCGCCGACGGCCGCCAAACCACCTCCTTGGGCCTGAGCCTGAACGAGGAAGCAGACGTGGCCAAATCGCTCGGCATGGTCAACGCCATGAACCTCGACGGCGGCGGATCCACCACCATGGTCGAGGGTGGCCAGGTCATGAACTCACCGTCGGACGCCACCGGCGAACGCCCCATCGGTGACGCGCTCCTGCTCCTGCCCGGCCGAAAGAACTAGATACACCAAGGGAGAGCGGCGCATGGATACATGCCCCGCTCTCCCTCTCTTTGCCCTGTCCTGCTGTCCGTACGGCCACGGCCACCGGGTCGGGCGCGGTTGCCTGCGATTTCAGATCTGAACGACAATCGATTTTGCGGCCGCTGATTCCTCGATGGCTGCCAAGACCCGCTGGACCTGCAACCCCTCCTCGAACGATGGTGACGGGGCTTGACCGTCACGTATGGCGCCCAGACCCAGGCCCGGCTGGGCTTCGGGAATGTAGTCGGCGTTCTGCCCGTCTTTGTCGGTGAAGATCGCGGGCTGGCCGACAGCTCCGCGTGGATGGTCGCCGAGACACTCAGGACCTTTGGTTCGCCCAGCAGGTGGTGCGCTTAGGCGAGGACGTGGATGCCAATGTCAGCCAGGGGGCTCCTCTTCCATCCCCGCCACGGAGAGGGTCTCAACACCGGGGATGCTGCTGTAGGCCTTCAAATGCTGTTGGCCTGCCCAGCCGATGCCGACGACACCGACCTTCAGTGCGGGGGTTTGTAGCTGCTCGGAGTTCACGAAAGATGGTTCCTTATCTATGACTGGCCGCAATTCTGTGTGGATGTGTCCTGGAGGGTGAAGTCACCGCACTGGTGCTGCGGCGGACAGCGGTCCCAGTTCAGTGGTATGGGGAGGGTCGGCTCCCGGCCGGGAGCAGGTGATCCCGCCGGCCCGGTTGGCATATGCGGCCAGGGCATGGAGCTCGTCCGTGCCCAGCGTCTGCAGGCGTTGTCTTCCGGCTGCCCCAAGCGTTCCGAGCTGGGCAAGGCCGGCGATGACAGCGGCCATGAAAGAGTCGCCGGCGCCCACGGTGTCAGCCACGGTGACGGGTTCTGCTTGCATTTCAATGCGCGCGCGCCGGGTGATGATGACCGGGCCAGCGGCGCCCCGGGTCAGGGCTGCAATGGACGGTCCCAGTTCCAGCCAGGCTGCAAGGCTTTCCTCCGGGCTGCGGTCGGGGTACAGCCAGGCCAGGTCTTCGTCGCTGGCCTTAACGATGTCGCTGGCCGCCACAAACCGTTCCGCCCGTGTACGAGCTGCGGTGACATCAGGGCTGATGGCCGGTCGGCAGTTGGGGTCGTAGCTGATCGTTGCCCCCTCCCCCGCCGCCTCGAGAAGGCCAAGGACGGCCTGGTCCCCTGGCCCCAGTAGAGCCCCAATTGATCCTGCGTGCACATGGGAGGAAGTCTCGACGGCGGCCAACGCAGGCAGTGTTGCCCCCGCCAGGTCCCAGCTGATGTCGAACGCATAAGCGGCGGCACCGCGGGCACCTAACGTTGCGGTGGCCGTCGACGTCGGTGCGCTGCCGCCCCTGATCACCGTGACGCCGTTGGACTGGAGGTGCTCTTCGATCATGAGACCGTACTGATCATCGGCGTAGTGCGTCACCAAATTGCTGGCAAAGCCCAAGCGGGCCACCCCGACTGCGACGTTGAGGGGACTCCCGCCCGCGTGGACCCGGGCCGGAGTTGTCCGTCCGGCTTCCCGGATGACGTCGACGAGCGATTCACCAATGACGGTGACGATGGCTCCCCGTTCAGCCGGTAGGCGCGCAGGTGTGGGTCCGGTATCGGTCATGGTTTGCTTCCTCGCAGTTATCTTCATCAGTCCCGGGAGCATGGATCTAGCGGCCCGGGTAGACCACGGCTTTAAGCTGTCCACGCTGCTTTCCGGCCTTAAGTGCCTCTTCTGACTGGGCGAGGTTGAATTTGCCGGTGACCAGGATGTCCAGGTCCACTTTCCCGTCAGCAATCAGCTGGATGGCCAGCGGCCAGGTGTTGGTGTAGCGGAAAACGCCAGAGAGCCAGATCTCCCGGTTCTGGATGTAGGAGACGGGCAGCTCCACGTCGTCAGCTCCGAGCCCCACCAGGATGACGCGGCCGGCGGGTGCCACTGCCTTGATCCCGGCGCGGACCGCCTGGGGTGCGCCGGAGGCGTCAATGAACGCATCGACGTCGAGCCCTTCCACACTGTCGGTCTTCGCGTTGAGCGCGCGCGTGGCGCCGTGCTGGAGGGCGAACGCGAGCCGGTCCTCGGCGATATCGGAGATGTAGACTTCGGTGGCGCCGAAGGCGCGGGCGGCCTGGGCGGCGATAATGCCGATGGGCCCGGCTCCGGCGATCAGGACCCGGCTGCCGGGCTTGATCCCGGCGCGTTCGCAAGCCCAGAGACCCACGGAGAGAGGTTCGATCAAGGCGGCGGCCTCGTCGCTGACGCTGTCCGGGATGTCGTAGGCAAAGTCCGACTGAATCGTCACGTACTCGGCGAACGCGCCGTCGACCGGCGGGGTGGCGTAGAACTCGATGTCCGGGCATAGATTGTAGCGGCCGGCCTTGCACTGCTTGCACGTACGGCAAGGCCGTTGGGGTTCGACGGCGACGCGCTGGCCGATGCGGGCGGGGTCAACGGAGCTGCCGACGGCGGCGATCCGGCCGGAGAGTTCGTGGCCCAAAATGAGCGGGTGGTCCACAACGTAAGGGCCGATCCGGCCGTGCTCGTAGTAGTGGACGTCGCTGCCGCAGACACCGACGGCGGTGACCTGCACCAGTACCTGGTCCGCATCGGGTTGCGGGAGCGGCAAGCTTTCCATGGACATGTCGCCCTGGCTCTTCAGGACGCTGGCCCGCATGGTCGCGGGCAGTTTCGCGTGGGCGTGGGGGCGGAACCGGGTTGTGGGAGTTGTCATCGGAGCGATCCTTTCGAAAGCGGCGTGCACGTTACTTGACAGCGCCCAGGGAGAGGCCCTGGACGAGTTTGTCCTGGGCGGCAAAACCGGCGAACAGCACCGGCAGGGAAATGACGACGGCGGCCGCGCAGACTTTGGCGAGGAACAATCCCTGCCCGGACACGAAGCCGGTCAGGAAGACCGGGGCGGTGCCCGCCACGACGCCGGTGAGGACGCGGGCAAGGAGCAGTTCGTTCCAGCTGAAGATGAAGCAGATCAGGGCGGTGGCGGCGATGCCCGGCATCGCGACCGGGGCGATGACCTTGCGCAGGATCAGCAGGAGGTTGGCGCCGTCGATTTGGGCCGCCTCCAGCATTTCTTCGGGAACTTCGGCGAGGAAGGACCGCATCATCCACACCGCGATGGGCAGGTTCATGGAGGTGTACATCAGGATCAGGAACCAGATGTTGTCCAGTGCCCCTACAGTGCGGGCGAACAGGTAAAGCGGCAGGATCGCAGCCACCACGGGCATCATCTTCGTCGAGAGGAAGAAGAACATGACATCGGTCCACTTCTTCACCGGCCGGATGGAGAGTGCGTAGGCGGCGGGGATGGCCAGCACCAGGACCAGGACCGTGGACAGGATGGATGCGGTGGCGGAGTTGATCAGGGACGGCCACGGGCTGACACCGGACGTCTCGCCGAAGAATTCCCGGTAGGCGTCCAAGGTCAGGCTTGCCGCGATCGACGGCGGATTGGTGGCCGCATCCGTCTCGGAGTGGAACGAGGTCAGGATCATCCACACCACGGGGGATGCAAAGAGCAGGGCCAGCAGCCACGCAGCGACACCGGCAGCGGTGTTGTTGCGCGTGGGGTCCATCCTCGTTTTACCGCGCTTGCGGTTACCGGTGGTCAGCGCTGTGGGGCGAGGTGGGGTGCTCTGCGGTGCAGCGGGGGTAAGGGTGCTCATCGTGCTGCCTCCTTCTTGAAGAGTGAAAAGACGGTGCGGAGTGCGAAGGTCGCCACGATGATGGTGCCGATGACCACCACGACGCCGGCGGCGGAGGCCAGGCCATATTCGTTGGCGTAGTAGAACGTCTGGTAGATGGCGTAGGGCAGGTTGGCGGTGCCCAGGCCGCCCGCCGTGAGGGTGAAGACGGAGTCAAAGTTCTGCACGATGTAGATGGCGCCGAGCAGACCGCCGAGTTCCAGGTACTGGCGCAGATGTGGCAGCGTCAGGTGCCGGAAGATCGCCCAAGGTGTGGCGCCGTCCATTTGGGCCGCTTCCACTGTGTCCATGGGTCGCGACTGCAAACCGGCGAGCAGGATGAGCATCATGAACGGCGTCCACTGCCATACGAGGGAGACGACGACGGCTGCCAGGGGTGCTTGGGACAGCAGGTCCAGCTGCGGGGCAGCGCTGCTGCCGAAAAGCGACCAGAGCCAGGTGAGGATGCCGTTTATCAGCCCGTAAGCGGGGTTCAGGAGGGCGTGCTTCCAGATCAGCGCGGCAGCCACGGGGACCACCAGGAACGGTGCGATCAGCAGGGTTCGTGCCAATCCCCTGCCCAGGAACTTCTTGTCCAGCAGCAGGGCCAGGCCCAGCCCGATGAGCAGGCTGGCGAGCACCACAGAGACGGTGAGGACGATGGTGGTGAAGATCGCCTGCCGCAGGTCCGGGTCGGTGAGGACGGTGATGTAGTTTTCCAGCCCGGCGAAGGCCGTCTTGCTGGGGCTAAGGCTGTTCCAGTTCAGGAACGAGATGAACAACGTCACCACGAAAGGAAGCTGGGTTACCACGATGAGGAAGATCAGGGCCGGGAGCAGCGGCGCACGCCGTGCCCAGGCCATGGCGCGTTCACGGGATGGCCCACGTCGTGTGGGTTTGGCTGCGGTGTGTCCCGGTCGGGAGATACGCGCCGTTGCGGTAGTCATGGGATTCTCCTGCGGTTCGGTTGGTGCTACTTGTACTTGTTGCCGATTTTTTGGGCGGCGTCCTGGCCCTTGGCCAAAGCGTCCGCCACCGTGCCCTGCCCCGCGATGGCGGAACTGACGCCCTGCGAAACGTTTGTGCCCAGGGCGGCGAACTCGGGGATGCCCACAAACTGGATTCCGACGGCGGGTCGCGGCTGGGTGCCGGGGTTCTTGGGATCGGCGTTCTCGATGGCGAACCGCTCCGCGGTGAAGAAGGGGGCAGCCTTCTGGAATTCCGCATTTTCATAGGTGGAGACGCGTTTGCCGGAGGGGACTTTGGCCCAGCCGAGCTTGGATGCCACGAGATGTTCGTAGTCCTTGGAGCTGGCCCAGGCTACGAACTTCCCGGCGGCATCCTGTTTCCTGGAGGCGGCCTGCATGGCCCAGGACCAGGTCCAGAGCCAGCCCGAGGACTTGGTCTCCTTAATGGGAGCCTGGGCGTAGCCGATTTTGCCTTTGACCGGAGAGGAGTCGGCTTCAAGGGCACCCGCGGCCGAGGTTGCGTCGTACCACATGGCCGTTTTGCCCTGGCTCATGTTGTTCAGGCACTCGGTGAAGCCTGCCTGGGCGGCTCCTGCTTCAC
>NZ_LR733289.1:3121800-3311613 GCF_902506025.1 Arthrobacter sp. 8AJ
GTTTTAGGGTGGTCTACCCAAACGTTTGGGTAGCGCTGATGAACGACTATAGGATGTGAAGCGGGTCACGTCAAGGGTTACCTTGGCGCCCTTCCGGGCAGCCCGGGCAGACCTGGGCTACAGTGGCCCCGGTGGGCAGGAGAGGGACATGAAAGAAAAGGCCGACGGCGGCCGGACGGTCACGCTGAAGGATTTGGCTCGGGAGCTGGGCGTCCATCCGTCCACTGTCTCCAGGGTCCTGCATTCCGGTTCCGACGTGGCCAAGGGAGCGGCCTCGGCGGCCACCGCCGAGCGCGTCCGTGAACTGGCCCGCAAGCTGGGCTACTCCCCCGACCCGCAGGCCGCCAGCCTTCGCACCCGGCGGACCAAGCTGCTGGGGGTCATCGTCCCCCGGCTTTCGGACCTGGTCCTGGCCATCATGTACGAGGGCATCGACGAGGCGTCGGCCGAGGTGGGCTACTCCGCGTTCGTGATGAACTCCCGCGATGACCCGGACGAACAACGGCGGAAGATCGACCTCATGCTGGCCCGGCGGGTGGACGGCCTGATCATTGGCGACGCCCATCTTGACGGCGGCCTCCTGCAGGAGCTGACGGACCGGAAGGTCCCGTTCGTCCTGATGAACCGCCGGGTGACGGGCTACCCGTCCGCTACCTGCGACGACGTCGTGGGCGGCGAACTCGTGGCCAGCCACCTCTGGGAAATGGGCCACCGGCAGGTGGCGGTCATTGCCGGCGAGCCCTACGCAAGCACCGCCGTCGACCGCACCGCCGGGTTCCTGGACCGCTGGCGGTCCCTGGGCGGCACCATCTCCGACGACGACGTCGTGTGGTCCAAATTCGATACCGCCGGCGGCCGGGAAGCCGGGGACAAGATCCTCGCCAGCGGCAGGCCGCGCCCCACCGCAATCTTCGCGGTCAACGATTTCGCCGCCATCGGCGCGATGGGAGCCCTGCGCTCCCACGGCCTCACCGTAGGACAGGACGTGGCGGTGGTGGGCTACAACGACACCTCCCTGGCCGCCGAACTTCCCATTCCGCTGACCTCGGTCCACTCCCCCATGGCGGACATTGGACGGACGGCGGTGCAGCTCATCCAGGCCGTACTCAGGGGCGAAAAACCCGAACCCGTACAGCTGGAACCCACCTTGTTCGTCCGCGAAAGCAGCGCCGCCAGGGCGCCCGCCGAGATGGCCGCCAACTAGGTTCCGGCGGCGACGATCCGCAGTGCCAGCAGGCAGGTGGCCCGCACTTCGCCGTCATCCAGGTCAACCCGGAGAAGCTCCTCGATCTTGCGCAACCTGTACGTCAGGGTGTTGCGGTGGATGAAGAGCTCCCTACAGGTTTCACGGGTATTCCCGCTGTACCGCAAATATGCCTCAAGCGTTTCGCGCAAGGCCGTGCCGCCGTCGGACATCAACGGGGCCAGGAGGCGCCGGGACATGGCCACCAGCCCGGCGCCGGGCAGGCCTTCCACCACGCCGGCCAGGTCAGCGACCGGCGCCTGATGGAGCCCCGGCTCGCCCACACGGCGGCGGGCCAGCTGGAGCACCAGCGGCAGTTCGTCCAGGTTCCCGCACCCGGAGACGACGGCGGACAGTTCCGGCGCGTCCTGGAAGGACTTTTGGACGGCTTCCATGAGCTCCATCCCCGCTTCCCCGCGCTGCACCAGCACCGTCGTCAGGCCGGCCTCCTCCATGAACCGCACGGTCCCGAATTCAGCCTGCAGGCCCACCCGCACCCGCCAGGCGATGGTCCGCAGCTTGGCCGGCGCAACCTCGCCCGCACCGCCGATCAGCACGACTCCCCACTCCCTGTCCGGCTCGAACCCGGCCTCCGCCGCGTAGCGCCGCAGGGCCGGCGCCGGAGTCCCCCGGGCCTCGTAGAGCGCCTCGATCAACCGGGCAGCTTCCCGCGAATGCAGGGGCGACCGGGACCCCAGGGTGTAGCTCAGCTGCATGGCAATCACCGCAGCCACCGGCCCCAGCAGCGGCTGCAGCACCAGGCTGCTCTTGATTCCCTCGATAGCCAGCCTGAACCGGAGGATTCCGCCGCTGGGCAGGCTCAGGATGGTCCGGGCCGTCCCGCCCCCGGCCGTACCTGCCGCCATGAGTTCAAACCCGTTGTGGTCCAGGACCGCCACCCGCGCCCGGATGGTGGTGGCCACCCGTTCCAGGACCTGCGCCAACGAGTGGCCGCCCGCCGCCAGCCTGGTGCACTCATCCGCCAGGTCCCACCCCGCGCGCAGCTCGGCATAGCGTTCGGCGGCGATAAGTTGATCCACGTGCCGCATCACCTGGATGAACGGCACCTCCGGAGGCAGTTCAAGCAACGGAAGGCCATGCGCTTCGCAGGCCTTCACCAGCCCCGGCGGCAGTTCCCGGTGCGCTGCGCCCAGGCCGAAGACCAGACCCGAGACGGGCACGGACATCAGCCGCTCCACGTAGGCATCCCAGATCCGGTAGTCCTTGACGTTCAGGCCCATCCCATTGGTGAGCAGCAGCGCGTTGACGCTGAGGAAGGGCGTGGGGTCCATGTGCTCCGTGGGGGCGCACCAGGCGATGGGCCGGGCCAGGCGTCCCGGACTTCCCGGCACGGCAAGGCGGATGTTCAGCGCGGAATCCGCGGCGAGATCGGCAACACGCATGGCAGGCCCTCCTGGTTAGTGCAAAAAGCATAATCCGCGTGGCCACATTCGGCGATCCGCCCAATTCCGGCCGGGTCCCCGCCTCTGTACCGTTGCCTGCATGCAAAAAAACGTGACGCAAACCACGCCTGCCCAGGTGCTCCTGAATTCGGACATGGGTGAAGGTTTCGGCCTGCACGAGTTCGGCAACGACGCCGCACTCATGGAAATCATCGACGTCGCCAACGTGGCCTGCGGCTACCACGCCGGGGACCCGGACGTCATGAACCGGACGGTGGCCCTTGCCGCCGAACACGGCGTGGCCGTGGGCGCCCATCCCGGGCTCCCCGATCCCATGGGGTTCGGCCGCCGCCGCATGGTGCTCACCCCCGAGGAGGTCGAGTCCATCATCCTGTACCAGACCGGGGCGCTGACCGCCTTCCTGGCCAAGAACGGGATGTCCCTGAACCACATCAAACCCCACGGCGCGCTCTACGGCATGCTCGCCGGCGACGAAGACCTCATGCAGGCGGCGGCCGGAACAGCCAAGCAGTTCGGTGTTCCGTTCTACGGCCTGGCCGGGACCGCCCATGAATCCGTGTGCCGCGCCATGGGCGTGGATTTCGTTGCGGAGCTCTACGTGGACCTCAACTACGGCCCCGGCGGCGAGCTCCTCATCCAGCGACGCCCCGCACCCACCGACCCGGACGCCGCCGCGGAACGCGTCAGCCGGGCGGTGGCAGGCGGGCCCGTGCCCGCCGTCGACGGCACTCCCCTGAACATCGCCTTCCAAAGCATCTGCGTCCACTCGGATGCACCCAACGCCGTCGCCGTCGCCTCCGCCGTCCGCAAGGCACTCGACTCATCCCGATCCACCCACTCCTGAAAGCGAGCAGCACATGGCCACGATCGTTTCACCCCTTCCCGGAGTCTTCTACCGCAAGCCCGGGCCGGGCAAACCCCCGTTCGCCAATGAAGGCGACACCATCGAAGTCGGCCAGACCATCGGCATCGTGGAAATAATGAAGCAGTTCACCGAGATCCAGTCCGACGTCGCCGGGACCCTGGAATCCTTTGAAGTCAACGAAGGCGACATGGTCAACCCGGGCGACTCCATCGTCGTCATCCGGGAAGGATAAAGGCAGCCCATGAAACTGTTCATCGCAAACCGCGGCGAGATCGCCGTGCGGATCGCCCGGACCGCCCGCGACATGGGCATCGAAACCGTCCTGGGGGTCAGCGAGCCCGACGCGGAATCGCTGGCAGCCCGGACAGCCGACCACTACGTGGTGGTGGGCCCGGCCCAGGCAACCGCCAGCTACCTGAACCAGGACGCCCTGGTCGCCGCGGCAATCGAGCAGGGGTGCGACGCCGTGCACCCGGGCTACGGTTTCCTCTCGGAGAACGCCGGCTTCGCCCGGAAGGTGGCAGACGCCGGCCTCACCTGGGTGGGACCGAACGCGGACACCATCGCCATGATGGGCAACAAGTCCCTGGCCCGGGAGGCGGCAGCCAACGCCGGCGTCCCCGTGCTCAAGGGGTCTGACGGTCCCCTGGATCCGGAAGCCGACGCCGTCGACATTGCCCGTGCCATCGGCTACCCGCTGGTGGTGAAGGCGTCCGCCGGCGGCGGCGGCCGGGGCATCCGGTTCGTGCACGACGAAAGCGAGCTCCTGGAAACCATCGAGATGGCCCGGGGCGAGGCCGCCGCCGTCTTCGGCGACGCCACCGTCTACCTGGAACGGTTCGTGGAGCACGCCCGCCACGTGGAGGTGCAGGTCCTGGGCGACGGGACCAACTTCATCCACCTCGGCGACCGCGACTGTTCCATGCAGCGCCGATCCCAGAAAGTGCTGGAGGAAGCCCCCGCCCCCAACCTTCCTGACTCCGTCCGCGCCACCATCAGGGAATCCTCCGTGGCCCTTGCCCGCCAGTGCGGCTACCACGGAGTGGGCACCGTGGAGTTCCTGTACGACTCCGTCAACCACGAGGCCGCATTCATTGAAATGAACACCCGCATCCAGGTGGAGCACCCCATCACCGAGCAGATCACCGGCGTGGACCTGGTCCGCGAGCAGCTGCTGATTGCCTCCACCGGAGCCATGTCCATTTCCCAGGACGACGTGCACTTCAGCGGCCACGCCATCGAATGCCGCATCAACGCGGAAGACCCCAGCCACCACTTCTTCCCCAGCCCGGGAACCATCCGGTCCCTGGACTGGCCCTCGGGTGAGGGGATCCGGGTGGACACCGGGGTGGAAGCAGGTTCGGTGGTGAGCCCGTACTACGACTCCCTCCTGGCCAAGCTGGCCGTCCACGCCCCGGACCGGGATGCCGCCATCGCGGCCACCGTGGCGGCGCTGGAGGCAACACACATTGAAGGGGTCAAGACCACCGTCCCCGTCCACCTGGCACTGCTGGCGCGGCCCGAATTCGCCGAGGTCAGCCACCACTCCAAGTTCATTGAAACCGCAGCCGACCTCATGGGGGCAAAATGACCACCGAAGCCGCCGTCCTCCCGGGTGCGCGCTACACCTGGGGCGGGGACGAATTCCTGTTCGTGGAAGTCTCCGAAGCGATGAGCCTGCCCGCGAACTTCAAGGTCATGTCCATCGCCGGCAGGTTGTCCGACGCCGGGCTCCCGGGAATCGTGGACATCTGCCCGGCCAACGCTTCCCTGCTGGTGCGCTTCGACCCCGACGTCCTGCCTCCCGAAGAGCTGGAAACTGCTGTGCGCGACATCGAGCGGGACCTGACGTCCCACCAGGAACGCGCACTGGAGACCCGGATCGTTGAAGTCCCGGTCTGGTACGAGGACCCGTTCACCGCGGAAGTGGCAGAGCGGTTCCGCGAAGGGTTCCACCAGGAGCCCGAAGGCAGCGACATCGACTACGCGGCCAAGGTCAACCACCTCAAGGACGCCGCGGAGTTCATCCAGCGGCACCACGAACAGCCGTGGCTGGTGTCCATGGTGGGCTTCGTGGCCGGGCTGCCGTTCCTGTTCCAGCTGGTGGACCGCGAGAAGCAGCTGGAGGTCCCCAAGTACCTGAGCCCGCGGACGGACACCCCCAAGCTGACCGTGGGGCACGGCGGATGCTTCGGCTGCATCTATTCCGTCCGGGGGGCCGGCGGTTACCAGATGTTCGGCTTGGCCGCCGCCCCCATCTTCGACCCCGGCCAGGCCCTGGCGGACTTCAAGGACTTCATGGTGTTCTTCCGCCCCGGGGACATCGTGAAGTTCAAACCGGTCACGGAGGCGGAATACAACGCCATCCAGGCGGAGATCTCCGCCGGCACCTTCCGCTACCGGCAGGCGCCGGTGACGTTCGAGCTGTCCAGGGCGCTGGCCGACCCGGAAGGCTACAACCGTGAACTCATGGAGGCCCTCAATGGCATTTGAAATTGGAAACCCGGGCCTGGCCACCACGGTCCAGGACCAGGGGCGCACGGGCCACTACAACGTGGGCATCCCGCAAAGCGGTTCCATGGACCAGTACTCCGCCGAGCTGGGAAACGCCCTGGTGGGAAACACCGCACGCGAAGCGGTCCTGGAGTGCACCTACCTGGGCCCGGTGCTGACCACCGACAGCGACGCCGTCATCGCCGTCACCGGCGCCCCTGTGGAGGTGAAGGTCAACGGGGAGCCGCGGACCCAGTGGAGCCGCCTGCTGCTGAAGGCCGGGGACCAGCTTTCCTTCGGCGTGATCCAGGGCGGCACCCGCTACTACATCGCGGTCCAGGGCGGCATCGACGTCCCGGAGGTGCTGGGCAGCCGGTCCACGTACAGCCTGGGCGCCATCGGCGGATTCAAGGGCCGCAAGCTTGAAGCGGGCGACGTTGTCCCCGTGGGCGCTCCCCTCAACGGGGGAAGACTCCCCCAGGCCGAAAGCGTCCCGGATGAATTCCGGCCTGTTTTCGCCAAGGAGCAGGAAGTCCGGATTGTGCTGGGGTTGTACGACCACCGCCTGACCGAGGAAGGCCTGGGCAATCTCCTCAACGAGGAGTGGAAAGTGACTCCCGTGGCCGACCGGATGGGTCTGCGCTACTCCGGACCGGGGGTGAAATGGAAGGAGCGCGAACAGCCGTTCGGCGCCGGCTCGGACCCTTCCAACATCGTGGATGCGGGGTATGCCGTGGGATCCATCCAGATTCCCGGTGGCACCCAGCCGATCATCCTGCACCGCGATGCCGTCTCCGGCGGCGGCTACGCGATGGTGGGCACCGTGATCAGCGCTGACATGGACCTGGTGGCCCGGGCGGCGCCCGGAACGGCGACCCGGTTTGCCGCTGTCAGCCTGGCTGATGCCCTGGCGGCCCGCAGGGATCTTGCCGAACGCCGGACCAAGGCCTGGGCGGCACTGGGCGCCAACCGCTGATGGGCAGCGGCGGGTCCCCTGCCCAGGGCCCGCCGCTCCTCGTCGCTGGCCGATTGATCTGCCGCGCGGCACGCTTTCGGCGGGGGAAGTAGGGTAATTTTCCCCCTGTGCGCAGGCCGCCACCGGGTCTACCGTGATGCGCATCAGCGTCCACCGCCGTCGAGGAGCCATCATGGCCGGGTTTGTGCAGATCATCGAATTCACATCCTCCCGCATCAAGGAGATCGAAGAGCTGGGCCGCCCCTCCCAAACCGAGGGAACCACTCCGCCCACCTTCCGCCACATCATTGCCACCGCTGACCGGGACCATCCCGGGCACTACTTCACGATCGTGGACTTCGATTCCTTTGACTCGGCCATGGAGAACTCCGGCCGTCCGGAGACGTCCGAGTTCGCTGCCCGGATGGCCGAGCTGTGCGACGGGCCCGTGATCTTCCACAACCTGGATGTCCTGTGGGAGGACACCGGGCAAGGTGCAGGCAACGCGTAACAGCAGGACATGGCTTTCCTGACTGCCGCTCCCCTACTACAGGTTTCGATCAAGATTGAGGCAATAAATCCCCTCAATGGACAAAAGCCCTTCCGAATGCGAATGCCGCTTCCTAAGGTGGTCACAGGTTCGACCAGGGGGAAATATCTTGCTCACGACGGACGCATTTCAAGGCAATATCACTGACGGAGCCCGCAACGCGGGACCCGGCAGTCCAAGTAATTCCGCAGCGCACCGCCCCGTTCCGGCACCACCGCGCAAAGCAACCGCGCCCTCCCAGACGCCGGTCCCAAGGGTCAGCGGCCGCGAGCGCGAAGTCCAGCAGCTGATCTACGATCTCGCGCTTCTCGCCGCCAGGCAGTGTCCGCAGTAATTCGCCCCACGCGGCGGGAGGCCGCCGTCGTAATTTCCGACGGCGGCCCGCCGGCCCAGGCGCGTCACTCCCCTACTGTCCCGGCGCCCGGTAGGACGGGGTCTTCTTGGCGGCCGCGTCGAGGTCCTCCACGGTAAGGAGCGGCTTCAGCCGGACGTTGACGGTCCCCGACGAATTGATCAGCAGTGACAGCGCTGCGGCGCTGGCATCGTCCGGAATCTCAAAAACGCCCAGGACGTCGTAGTACCCAAAGGCGTAGTAGAAGCTTTCCAGCGTGCCTCCCACAGACTTCAGGGCTTCCGTCAGGGCGTCACGCCGCGCGGTACCGCCTTCCTGCATGAGCCCCTTGATGCCCTGGCCCACGTACGTTGCTTCAAACAGATACTTCGGCATGGTCTTTCCTCCTGGCCTGTCCGCCGGCGCCTCATTCCGTGGTTTACCGGGACCGGCGCCGATAAGGCGGAACGTATTCCCGGGGGCCGGTGCAGTCAAGATTCCCGGATACCCAATAACAGGAATAGGGGTCAGCGTTCCTGCCCTACCGCAGCCCCCAAGGCCGTTCGGCCCTAGGCATGCATCCGCGCTGGGCAGACGCTGGAACAGGTAGGCGTCCAGGCTTCCGCCCGCGTGCCCTGCGCCTACCGGTTGCTGGAGTGCGGGCTCTGAGGACATTCCAAGATGTCAATTGCAGGAGGACGACTCCCCGGACAAAGACCGGCTGTGCCGTTCGAAAGCCGCGGCAAGGAAACCCTGCGCATCGCCCTCCTCGCGGCCGGGCCGCTGTCATCACTGCTCTACGTGGTGTTCACCGACGGCATTGCGGCGTCCCAATGGGCCGGCTACCGGCGCACCGAACAGATGGTGAGCGAACTGTTGGCCGTCGGCTCCCCCGGCTACCAGGTCGTGGCCCCGCTCACCTGGCTCTACACGGTCCTGTTCAACGCGTTCGGACTGGGCGTCTGGACCTCGGTCCGCGGGCACAGGGCCCTGCGCATCGGCGCCGGTCTGCTCACCGCCTACGGGCTCTGGAACATCATGGGCGCACTTTTCCCGCTGCGCCTCGGCGACGACACGTCCATCCCGGCGCACATCGTGGCCACCAACGTGCAGCTCGGCCTCATGGTCGCCGCCATGTGCTTTGTCGAGGCAGGATTCCACGGCCGGATGCGCGCCTACTCGATCGTCTCGCTCGCACTGTCAGCCCTCATGGGTATGGTCGCGTTCATGGCAGCACCGGGACCGAACCTCGTCTTGGGCGTCGGCGAGCGCATCAGCATCGGGGCGTTCCTGCTATGGGTTGCGGTCCTGGCGGCAGTGCTTTGGAAACGGCCGACGGCGATCGACAGTAAGGGGGCATCGTCATGACCTACGTGATGGACCTGGGCGACGTGGACCGGAGCGACATCGCCGGGGCGGGTGGAAAGGCCGTGGGCCTGGGCGGCCTCATCCGGGCCGGGCTGCCGGTCCCGCCGGGGGTGGTCCTCACCACCGCCGCGTACGCTGATTTCACCGCCGGGAACAACCTCGGGGCGGCCATTCAGGAGTTGGCCGCTCTGCCACCTGATGCGTCGCCGCAGGAGTATGAGCATGCGTCGGCGCTGATCCGGACCCTGTTCCGCAAAGGCTCCATGCCTGCCGCCATCCAGGCCGAACTTGAGTCAGCGTATGAACCCCTCGGCGGCGGGGACACCGCCGTGTCGGTCCGCTCCTCCGCCACGGCCGAGGACCTCGCCTCCGCCAGTTTCGCCGGGCAGCAGGAAAGCTACCTCAACATCCGCGGCCTGGACGCCCTGGCCAAGGCCGTCATCAACTGCTGGGCCTCCCTCTGGACGGCGCGCGCCATGGCCTACCGTGCCCGCGAAGGCGTGCTGCCCGGCCAGGTGCGTCTCGCCGTCGTAATCCAGCAGATGGTGGAGGCCGAGGCAGCCGGGGTGATGTTCACGGCCAACCCCGCGAACGGCCGCCGCGACCAGACGGTGATCAGCGCCGCGTGGGGCCTGGGCGAGGCCGTGGTCAGCGGTCAGGTCACCACCGACGACCTGACCGTGGACGCCCACACGGGCACAGTCCTCACGCGGCAGACAGCCGACAAGGAGGTCATGACGGTCTTGACGGAGGACGGGACGGCTGAGGAAAAGGTGGCGGAAGACCGCCGTCGTGCGCCGGTCCTGGACGATGCCGCGGCGGCCGAGCTCGCCGCCCACGGACAGCGGATCGCTGACCACTTCGGGGCCCCGCAGGACATCGAGTGGGCCAGGGCGGACGGCACGTTCTTCCTGCTCCAGTCCCGGCCCATCACCGCGCTGCCCGAACCCGCGGCGGACGTCCCCACGGAATGGCCTGTCCCCTACCCCAAGGGCCTCTACTTCCGGGCGAGCATCGTGGAGCAGATGCCGGAACCGCTCACCCCGCTTTTCGCCGACCTCGTCGACGGCTCGGTGTCCCGCTCGCTGTCCGCCCTGATGAACCAGGCGCTGGGGCCGGGCTCCCTCCGCGAGGGCGACGTCCGCTTCCCCACCGTCAACGGCTACGCCTATTACTACTACCGCACCTGGCCCATGCTGCGGATGACGGGCAGGACGGTGCCGGCCATGGGGGCACTGTTCGGCGGCAAGGCGCATATGGGCGTCGCGGGCTGGCGCGACTACTCGCATCCGCGCTACGAACGCATCATCAAGGACTGGTCAGCGAAGCCACCAACGGAGCTTTCGGGAGAGGAGCTGCTGGCGGGCGTGCGGGCCCTCCTGGACGCGGGAACCGTGTACTACACCGCCGTGCAGTCCATCATCCCGATGGCCGACATGAGCGAACTGTCCTTCCGGGCCTGCTACAAGGCTGTCCGGCGCGAAGGCGATCCCGCGGCTCAGGAGTTCCTACTGGGCTTTGACAGCGAGCCCATCCGGGCGGAAAAGTCCCTATACGACCTCGCGGGCTGGGCGCGCAGCGATCCTTCCCTGGTAAAGGCATTGCTTGAACGGCCGACGCCGGAACTCGCCGAGTGCCTGCGGACAGGTTCCACGCCGGAGGGCGTGGAGGACGTGTTGTGGCAGGAATGGCGGTTCACCTTCCAGGAACATCTGGACCTCTACGGGCACGCGGTCTACAACCTGGACTTCGCCACCCCCGTGCCGGCGGACAACCCGTCCGCGCAGCTGGAAACGGTGAAGTTCTACCTGCGCGGGCAGGGCACCGACCCGCATGAGCGGCAGCGGCTGCTGACCGAGCGGCGGGGGCACTGACCCGGGAGGTGGCGTCGCGCCTGGGCCCGCGGCGCCGGGCCCTCTTTCTCCGGGTGCTGAAATGGGCGCAGGAGACAGCGCCGGTGCGTGAGGATGCCCTGGCCGACGTCGGACTCGCCTGGCCGCTGCTGCGGCGGATACTGCGGGAACTCGGCCGGCGCCTGGTGCTCTCCGGTGTCATCGCCGCACCCGACGACGTGTTCTGGCTGCGCTTCCAGGAACTTCAGAGTGCGGTGGAGTTTGGGCTGGCGGACGTGGAGGCCAATGTTTCCCTGGCCGGTGCGTCGCGGCCGGTCCGGGCCGCCGCCGTCGAGGAACGCAGGATACTGTGGCGCGGCCAGGCGAAGGCCGAAGCCCCGCAGATGCTGCCGCAAAAAGCGTGGATGGAGAAGGCCTTCGGCTCGATGATGCCGGCGGGATCGCAGCGCCAGTCCGGCGACGTGATCAAGGGCGCGGGTGCGAGTTCCGGCCGGGTGACTGCGCCTGCCCGCGTGCTGCGCGGTCCCGAGGACTTCGGCCTGATGCAGCCCGGCGAAGTGCTGGTAGCCCGCATGACCACTCCGGCCTGGACGCCGTTGTTCGCGATGGCCTCCGCTGTGGTCACCGATGTGGGTGGCCCGCTGAGCCACAGCTCCATCGTGGCCCGCGAGTACGGCATCCCGGCCGTCCTGGGCACGGGGGTGGCGACGCAGCGGCTGGCCGGTGGACAGAAGGTGAGCGTGGACGGCGACGCGGGCACGGTCACCATCGTCGTGTGAGGCCCCTGTCCACGTGACTTTGCGTGCATGATGTTCGGGTGAATAAAAACCGGCTTGAGGCTTTCAGTGACGGCGTACTGGCGATCATCATCACCATCATGGTGCTGGAACTGCACACGCCCGAGGAACCCACGTGGGCAGGCGTCGCCGCCATCCTGCCCACGATCTTCACCTATCTCCTGAGCTTCGTGTATGTGGGGATCTACTGGAACAACCACCACCACATGATCCACCTCGCCAGCCGGGTGAGCGGCGGCATCCTCTGGGCCAACCTCCACCTGCTGTTCTGGCTGTCCCTGTTCCCGTTCACCACCAGGTGGATGGACGAGTCCGGTTTCCTGCAGGTTCCTGTGCTGCTGTACGGCGTCAACCTTTTGTGCGCCGCGATCGCCTACTTCATCCTGGAGCGGCGGCTGATCGCCGTGCAGGGCAAGGATGGGGCCCTGGCCCAGGCCGTAGGCAAGGACTGGAAGGGCAAGGCCTCGCCGCTGATCTACCTCACCGGCATCGCCCTCACCTTCGTTCAGCCGCTGCTGGGAGTCGCGGTCTTCACCATCGTCGCTCTGATCTGGCTGGTTCCGGACCGGCGGGTGGAACACTTTGTGGTGACGGCCCACCAGGACAGCGCCGGGCAGGCGTAACCACCGGTTACTGCACCGGTGCTTTCCCCCTTGCCGGGCCCGCACGGCACGGGTACCTTGACGCCATGAGTGACCGCAAAGACTTCATTCAGTGGGTCAAAACGACCCTGCACGACGCGGAAGTCGCCCTGCACAACGGCGACGCGGACCCCCGGCGCGCCATCTGGTCGCAATGTGAGCCGGTGAGCATCCTGGGGGCCTTCCGCAACGCCTACGGGCTGGCAGAAGTAGAGCAAATCTTCAGGTTCCTGGAAAACAGCTTTTCCAACTGCACATCGTACGAGTTCGAGTTGCAGGCATGCGATGTCATAGGAGACATGGCCTACACCGCCGGCATCGAACGCATCTCATTCCGACGGGACGGCGAGCCCACCGGCCTCACGCTCCGGGCCACGCAGGTCTACCGGCGCGAGGGCGGGCAGTGGAAGGTTGCTCACCGGCATGCCGATGCCCTTGCCGTGTGACCACCCGCAGGTTTGTCGCTCCGGCTACTCCCCCATGCCCGGGTTCACAGGAACGAAGTCCAGTTTGTTGCCGGAGTTGGTCCGGCCTGCCGGAGTCCGGTTGAAGCCCTTCGCGTCGAGGCCGTTCTGGGCGCGGAACTCGGCGAGCGCGGCGTCGTAGGCGTTGTTGAGGACCCGGCCGGAAAACTCGCCGGTGCTGCCATCGTTGAAGGCAATCCGGATCCGGACACTGGCCGGGTAGTGGCGGTTCATGCGGACGAAACCGTCGGCGTCCTGCTGGAGAGTGATCACGGGGTCCTGCTTTCGTTGGGGGGGTGCAGCCTCCAGTGTGACTGCCTCACGCTAGGGCACCAAACAGCAGCGGCGGCACCCAGCCGTGGATGCCGCCGTCGTCATTCAATGGCTCAGCAGTGCACCGGGCTGTAGAACGCTGCTCCCCAGCTGAATTTGTCGGTCGAGTTAGGCCCGAAGCTCGCGTCCAGTGTGATGCACTGGCCACCGACCGGTTGGGTGTCCGTGTAGACCGGTCCCGCATAGTAGGAGTAGTAGTCATGCGAAACATCGTCCGGGCCGTAGGAAGGGTACCTGCCGATCATGTTCTCGCGGTACATCCTTACCCCGTAGGTGGGGCCATAGGCGTAGGCCACTGAGCAGTTCTTGCGTGCTGTGGAGTTCCAGTAGACGTCAATGGACCCGGTTTTGGTACCCGGCTTTCCGTACCGGTAGTCCTTGCTGTAGCTGGGCACGGTGATGGGGTGCGACCCGATATAGGTGTAGCCCGTGCCGCACAGGTTCGCGGCGTCGGCAGGAACCGCCGCCACCAGGGATGCCCCGGCGGTCAGTGCGACGGCGACAAGCGCCGATAAGCCTTTGAATTTCAATTTGCCCTGCGGGACCTTCATGATTTCTCCAACGTGGTGGGTGGCTCGATGCAGCTGGCGCGCTGCAACGCAGGCCCATATAAGCACACCGATTGGATGAAATGACAGGGCGCGGGATGGGGAGTCCTCCCCTGCGTGCTCGTCCCGCAAAGGCATTGGCTTGGGTGCCGGCCTCCTACTGCGCCTACCGCGCCTCGAGGACTGTTTTGAGCTGTGCCAGCTGGGCTACCTCCTGGTCCATGGTGCGCTGGACCATCGGCCCGACGAGTTTCATCAGTCCCTTGGGGTGCAGGTCCAGGGTGAAGCGGACCGTTGTCCCGCCGTCGGATGGCCCGAGGTGGTAGGCGCCGGACGGGCGGGCAGGACCGGCCACCACCTGGAAGCCGAGGAGCCTGCCGGGTTCGGCGGCGGTGATCTCGTAGTCGCCGTCGATGGGCCGGCCGCCGGGTCCGCTCAGCGTCTGCCTGTACACCGCGCCAAGCATTCCGGGAGTGCCGCTCTTCAGCGAGATCGACTGAACGCCTGCGCGCCAGGCCGTGTTGTTCAGCCCGTCGGCCAGGAACGCATATACCTCGTCGGGCGAACGGCTGATGGTGATCTGGTTCTCGGCGTGAGCCATGGTGCCCCCTAAGCGTATTTTTTCGTGTCCGGCTATCCCGGCGCCAAGGAACAATCTGCCATCTGCGGACCGTCCGGGGAAGGCATGAACGGCCCGAACCGCCCCCGGGCTTCGCGCTCCTGGTCCCGATTCTCCAAACGCCGTTCATACTCCTGCTGGCCGGCGCGATCATCGCCGGTCTGGCGCTGAACAAGGACGCCCCTCCCCAGGCAACGCCAAACGCGGTATAGCGGAAGCTCCACCGGGCAGGCCACGCCGTCCCCGTCACCCTTTCGCCCTGCGCGGCACCCCGGGCTGCCGGCATACAGCGGAGCTGCCCAGCGGGTGCCGAAAGCCGGCGTCGCTTCAGGCAGGAACGTGTGGCCGGACACGGAGATTCCCGAGGATGTGTTCAGGAAAAGTTTGGTGCGTCAGCCCCCCACTACCGCTGACGCCACGCAAGAGCTTAGCGGCGGCGATCCTCCCAGCTGGTCGGTTCCGGCGGAAGTCGGGCAATCCTTCCCGACTCCTGCGCCAACCCTGCGGTTGGGCACGACCCGGGGCCTCCAATTACGGCACACTATGTCAGTCAACGGGGAAGCCCCACCAGCAATACTGAAGGGGCTTCGACTGTTTTGATGCCGTTATGACGAACAGAACGTATTGACAGTGCTACTCCTGGTTTACCGATGGCGCAAGAGCCAAACTTCCCAGCGGCCGGCAGTCTCCACACACACAAAACCTGCAGGTACCTTCGCGATCTCGCTAAGAGAAGGCTCGGACATTCTCATGTCCTGAACAACCCGGCGTCATCTGATGGTTACCTGCAGGCGCTTTAAGTTTAGGACCGGACCCGCTCCTCCAACAGGGGGCAGTGCCATTCCGCCGAAAATTTCCTGGGTTTCGATCTGCACCACCTGAACCCACCGCCCGGCCCGGCCAGTGCCTTCCCAGGAATCACCCACGGAGAGCCGGATGCCTCTGATGCCCTCCGGGCCAGGATCAAACGTCAGCTCGGTTGGAGGGTCCGCGTCCCGGAGCACATGGAAACCATCTCACTGGACAAGCCGCGTTGAAAAGGGATTGCAGACCCCTGCCCTCCGGCACGTAAATCCTCCCCACTCGCTCGGTTGCCTGTCATCAGGGCGACGGCAGCACCCGCCTGGAGTGCCGCCGTCGTACGTCCTGCCCTGCGAGCCGGCCGGCGGCTAGCGGGCCCCAGCCGGCGTATCCGAGTCCTCGCCTGCGCGGGCATCAACGTTACCTGTGACTGCATGTCCGCCCCCGGTCCCGCCGCGGGTCTTGGCCAGGCTGGCCACCGTGGCCACGAGGATGGTGGCGCCGATGAACAGCAGGGAGAACCAGATGGGGATCTCGGGCACCCAGAGGAGCGGCTGGCCGCCGTTGATGAAGGGGAGCTCGTTGACATGCAGGGCGTGGAAGACCAGCTTGACGCCGATGAACGCGAGGATGACGGCGAGGCCCTGGGCGAGGTAGACGAGGCGCTCCAGCAGTCCGCCGATAAGGAAGAACAGCTGCCGCAAGCCCATGAGGGCGAAGGCGTTGGCCGTGAAGACGATGTACGCCTCGCTGGTCAGGCCGTAGATCGCGGGAATCGAGTCAACGGCGAAGATCAGGTCCACGAACCCGATCGCGATGATGGTGAGCATCATCGGCGTCACGAACCGCTTGCCGTCCAGCTTCACGGTGAGCCGGTCCCGGTGGTAGTCCGGGGTGACCGGCAGGACACGGCGGACCAGTTTCATGAATTTGCCGTCAGCCGGGTTGGCGTCGTGGCCGCCGAACGCCTGCCGGTACGCGAGGAAGAGCAGCAGGGCGCCGAAGATGTAGAACACCCAGGAGAAGTTTTCGATCAGGGTGGCGCCTATGGCGATGAACCCGCCGCGGAGGATGAGGGCGATGATGATGCCCACCATCAGCACCTTCTGCTGGTACTTCTTGGGAACTGCGAACCCGGTCATCACGATGAGGAAGACGAACAGGTTGTCCACGGACAGGGCTTTTTCGGTGAGGTAGCCGGCGAAGTACTCGCCGCCGTACGTCCAGCCGGAGACCACCCCGATCCCGGCGCCGAAGACGAGCGCGAGTCCAATGTAGAACGCCGACCAGCGGGCGGACTCACCGATGGACGGTTCGTGGGGTTTGCGGACGTGGGCGAAGAACTCGTAAACGAAGAACAGGATGGTCACGGCGATGGTGATGATCCAGATGAGGGGTGTTACCTGCATGGCGGGTACTCCAAAGGGTAGGCGTTGACATGTACGCCAAGGTCTCCTCCGCCCGGTGGGAACCGGAGCCGGTGGCCCGGGATGCTTCGCTGCATCCGTATTGACGGGCCACTCACAGACGGGAGTACTCCCCTTGATGGGTTAAATCGTAACTGATCAACGGCCGACGACGGCACCCGGTTCCGGATGCCGCCGTCGTAGATCATGCTGCGGTAGAGCCCTACCTCAGCTTGGGCACCAGCACCGGAGTGTTCCTCTTGTACTCCTCGTAGTCGGCCTGGCCGCCCCACTTCTTGTCCGCTTTCTTCTCCAAAGGCGGCACGCCGCTTCCCTTGATCAGCAGCAGGGCAACGAACACCGGGGAGACCAGCGCCGCCCACTGCCAGCCCTGCAGGACTGGAAGGGCGATGATGGCGACACCCACCCACAGCGTGATCTCGCCGAAGTAGTTGGGGTGGCGGGACTTGGACCACAGGCCGGTGCTGATGAAGCGGCCCTTGTTGGCGGGATCGTCCTTGAACCGGTTCTTCTGCAGGTCCGCCGCGGTCTCGATGGTGATGCCCACGAGCCACACCAGCAGGCCGGCCCAGAAAAACCAGTCCAGGCCCACCTTCTTGTCCGACGTGATGGCCACCCACGCGAGCGCCGCGGTGAGCACCACCCACAGGCCCTGGATGGTCCAGGTGTTCAGGAAGCGGAAGAAGTCCGGCTTGAGTTCGTCAAAGCGGTCGTCCTTGCCGTGCTTGCTGATCCGCAGGAACAGGAAGCTGCCCAGCCGCGCGGCCCACAGCACCACCATGGCCGCCAGCAGCATGCCGCGGGCATCCACGCCGGGGGACGCCAGCACCAGGAACACCGTGATGGAGATGTAGGTCAGGGCGCCGGTGAGGTCGTAGAACTTCTCCGTCTGCGCCTTGTAGGACGGGATGAAAACCAGCCACTGGATCACGAAGGCAATGGCGACCGCCAGTGCGAACACAGGGAACCCGCCGATCCTGGACCCGCCTTGGCTTCCGGCGAGGGCGATGAGCACCGCCACCACCACGGCGATGATGGTGCTGATGAGGGCCTTGCGGCTCTTTTCGTTCACGGACAGATTCCTTTCCCCTGGTCCGCCGCGCGCTGCTGCACGGCCGGTACCCGTCCGCGCCTCTCCGGGCACGGCTATATCCAACAACAACTCAGCCCTGGTGGCCTTGTCCACTAAGTGTTCGGAGCGGCGGCCATCCTGTATGGGGTGGAACCGGCACGGTCGCCGGCTTCACTCCTGCAAGAATGCGGATCCGGGCAGTCCACACCCGGCTGTGGCTGCGAACCACTCCTGAACCGCACCCGAGCCGCACGCGAACCGCACCCGAGCCAAGGAGCCCGCCATGAGCCCCCGCACCAAGAACTGGCTGACCGCCTACGTTGTCAGCGCCCTGATTTTCGCCGTGCTGGATGTGGTGTGGATCCTGCTGGTGGCCAACCCGCTCTACCGGAGCCAGATCGGCCACTTGCTGGGGGGCACGGCCAACCTGCCTGGCGCGGTGCTGTTCTATGTCATCTTCGTGGCGGGAATGGTGCACTACGGCATCCGGCCCAACGACTCCCGTGCTACGCTGCGGCAGCGGGTCACCGGCGCTGCGCTGTTCGGGTTCTTCACCTACGCCACCTGGGCGCTGACCGGGTTCGCCGTGCTGAAGGACTTTACCGCGCTGGTGGCCATGACGGACATCCTCTGGGGCGCCGCGGCCTGCAGCCTGGTCACCTGGGTGACGGCAACCATCCTGCGGCGGCGGCTCATGAAGCCTGCCGCGGCCTGACCGCCGGCACCCGCGTCACGGACGGCACGCTTTAGGGGAACGGACGGCGGCGAACCCCCGGAAAACCGGGGCCGCCGTCGTCCGCTCCCGCCAAAACCCTGCTCTGCGTGACGCCCGGGCGCACAGACTGGCCCGGTTTTCAGCGCCACGCGAGGGAAGCAACGGGCAACCACCGCGGTTCGGCCGCCAAAACCGGGCCAGCGTGACACCAGGGTTCAAGAACTCAACCGAACAGGGCGGCCACCTGGGTCAGCGTCTGGAAGACGCCATAGGCCAGCGGGATCCCCACCAGGACCCAGGCCAGGACCAGCCTGCCGGTGGACTTCTTGACCGGCTCGTGTGCGCCGTGGGTGTGTGCGGTGCTGCTCATTTCAGGCCTCCATGGTGGATTCGTGCCGCTCGGGGCGGGATTCGTGGAACCGTGCGTCGACGGGCTTGACCAGCAGGTTGGCCACAAAGCCGATCACCAGCAGCGCCACCATGGTCAGCAGCGCCGGCTGGTAGGACACCGCATTCAGCTGGCCGGGCTTGCCCTGCGCATCCAGGATGCTGTTGACGATCAGTGGCCCGGCCACACCGGCGGCGGACCACGCGGTCAGCAGCCGGCCGTGGATGGCGCCCACCTGGAACGTCCCGAACAGGTCCCGCAGGTAGGCCGGAACGGTGGCAAAGCCGCCCCCATAGAACGAGATGATGACGAAGGCGAGCACCACGTAAAGGGCCGTGGCACTGGACCCGGCCAGCGCCAGCACCGTGTACAGCACGGCCCCCACGCCCAGGTACACCATGTAGATCCGCTTGCGGCCCGTAACGTCGGAGGTGGCGGACCAGGCGAACCGGCCGGACATGTTGCCGATGGACAGCAGCCCCACGAAACCTGCGGCCACGCCGGCGCTCACCAGGGACTTGCCGTCGGACTGCCGGAAGAAGTCCTGGATCATGGGCGCGGCCTGCTCCAGGATGCCGATGCCGGCCGTGACGTTGCAGAATAGCGCCACCCACACCAGCCAGAACTGGCGCGTCTTGATGGCGTTTTTGGCCGAGACGTTCTCTGTGGTCACCAGCTTGGCCGCCTTGACCTTGGAGGGGTCGAACCCGGCGGGGCGCCACCCGTCGGCGGGCACCCGGACGGTAAACGCGCCGAACAGCATGTAGGCGAGATAGACGACGGCGAGGGTCAGGAAGAGCTTGCCCACGGCATCACCGCTGGCAACCCAGCCCTGGGCGCCGGAGTTGGGATCGTAGGCCTTGAGCAGTGCCTGGGATACCGGGCTGGCGATCAGTGCGCCGCCGCCGAAGCCCATGATCGCCATGCCGGTGGCCAGACCCGGCCGGTCCGGGAACCACTTGATCAGCGTGGACACCGGCGAGATGTACCCGATGCCCAGTCCGATGCCGCCCACCACGCCGTAGCCCAGGTAGACCAGCCAGAGCTGCCGGGTGAAGATGCCCACCGAACCGATGAGGAAGCCGCCCGCCCAGAACATCGCGGACGTGAACATCGCCTTGCGCGGGCCGTTGGTGTCCACCCAGGTGCCCATGACCGCGGCGGAAAGGCCCAGCATGACGATGGCGATGGAGAAGATCACGCCCACCTCGGTCAGGCTGGCACCGAAGTGCTTCACCAGCGCGGTCTTGTACACGCTGGTGGCGTACGCCTGCCCGATGCACAAGTGGACGGCGAGCGCCGCCGGCGGGACCAGCCAGCGGTTGAAGCCCGGCGGGGCGATGGAGTGGTCACGGTCCAGGAAGCCCATGGTTGATTCCCTTTGCTTGTCGAAGACGTCGATGTCTGATCGATCCAGAGGCGAAAGACCTTGACGAGCCCAGGCCCCTTGCCTTGGGCAATCATCATGCAAATCATCAGCAAACGTACTGTTGGCGCGCCGAACGGCGGGGATTTTACGGCGAGCGGCGGTCAGGCGGCCTTGATGGGCGGTTTACCGGCGGAGGCCGCCTGGCCCTCCCGGGCCAGGAAAGCCGACAGTTCGCCGATGGTGCTCATGAGCGGCGCGGGGAACACCACGGTGGTGTTCTTGTCCACGCCGATTTCCACGAGGGACTGCAGGTTCCTGAGCTGCAGGGCCAGCGGGTGGGCCATCATGGTGTCCGACGCGTCGCCGAGCGCCGTGGCGGCGATGGCCTCGCCTTCGGCGGCGATGATCTTGGCCCTCTTCTCACGTTCAGCTTCAGCCTGGCGGGCCATGGCGCGCTTCATGCTTTCGGGCAGCTGGATATCCTTCAGCTCAACCAGCGTGACCTCCACGCCCCACTCGACGCTGAGCACGTCGAGGATTTGCCGGATGTCAGCGTTGATCCGCGCGGTCTCGGACAGGGTCTGGTCCAGGGTGTGCTGGCCCACGACTTTCCGCAGGGTGGTCTGGGCGATCTGGTCGATGGCCGCGGCAACGTTTTCGATGGCGACAATGGACTTCACGGCGTCCACCACGCGGTAGTAGGCCACCGCTGAAACATCCACGCTCACGTTGTCCTGGGTGATGATGCCCTGGGACTGGATGGGCATGGTGACGATCCGCAGGCTGACCAGCGGCAGCCGGTCGATGACCGGGACGATCAGCCGCAGCCCGGGCTCCCGCACGCCGACCACCCGGCCAAGCCGGAAGAGCACACCCTTCTCGTATTGGCGCACAATCCGGATGGACATCCTCGCCACGATGAGCAGCAGGATGACGACAACAACCGCAATGACGGTGGTGGGGTCCATCAGGATCCCCTCCTGAAGTACTGGGTGGGACCTGCCGGAGCCGGGCCGGCGCCGTGACAGATGTCCTGGCTCCATTCTCCCACCAACCATGAAGGAGAGCTTCAAACCTGCTGTAGGTTGATGCTGGACTCTCACTTATCGTCAGGCAGGGCGGGGATCGCATGGACGCGGACGTCATCATCATCGGCGGCGGGCTGGCAGGGCTCGTGGCCGCCAACGAGCTGGTCCGCGCCGGACGGCGGGTGGCCATCGTGGACCAGGAGAACGCGGCCAACCTGGGCGGGCAGGCGTTCTGGTCGCTGGGCGGCCTGTTCCTGGTGGACACCCCGATGCAGCGCCGGCTGGGCGTAAAGGATTCCTTTGAGCTGGCATGGCAGGACTGGCAGGGCTCGGCGCAGTGGGACCGGCTTTCCGGCCCGCACCCGGAGGACGAATGGGCGGCCCGGTGGGGGCGCGCGTACGTGGAGTTCGCCGCCGGAGAGAAGCGCGCCTGGCTGCAGCAGCAGGGCATCCGGTTCACCCCGCTGGTGGGCTGGGCGGAGCGCGGCGACGGCAGGGCAGGCGGCCACGGCAACTCGGTCCCCCGATTCCATGTCCCCTGGGGCACCGGCACCGGGGTGTCCGAGCCCTTCGCAGACAAGGCCCGCGCGGCTGCCGCGGCGGGCGGCGTCAGGTTTTTCTTCCGGCACCGGGTGGACGGTTTAACGTACGACGGCGGCACGGTCACCGGGGTGCGGGGCGCAGTGCTGGCACCGGATGCCTCCCCGCGTGGCGTCTCCTCCAACCGCGACGTGGCCGGCGAGTTCGAGCTGCGGGCGCAGGCTGTGGTGATCGCGTCCGGCGGGATCGGCGGCAACCACGGGCAGGTGCGCCGCTGGTGGCCCGATCGGCTGGGGACGCCGCCGCGGAAGATGGTCACCGGCGTCCCGCAGCATGTGGACGGGCGGATGCTGGACATCGCCGACCAGTCCGGCGTCAGGCTGGTGAACCGCGACCGGATGTGGCACTACACGGAGGGCATCCGGAACTGGAACCCCATCTGGCCGGACCATGCCATCCGGATCCTGCCCGGGCCGTCGTCGCTCTGGTTCGATGCCCTGGGCCGCCGGCTCCCCGCCCCCGGCCTGCCCGGCTACGACACCCTGGGCACCCTCGGCCTGCTCCGAACCACTCCTGGGATCCAGCAGTTCGATCATTCCTGGTTCATCCTCAACCAGCGCATCATCGAAAAGGAGTTCGCCCTTTCAGGCTCCGAGCAGAATCCGGACATCACCAACCGGGACCTCAAGCTCCTGCTGAGGACCCGGCTGGGCCGGGGCGCGTCCGGCCCCATCGAGGCGTTCAAGGAGCATGGCGCTGACTTTGTGGTGGCGGACAACCTGGCGGACCTGGTCCGCGGGATGAACGCCCTGACGGACCAGCCGCTGCTGGACCACGGACACCTCCGGCGGCAGATCGAGGAGCGCGACGCCGAGATCCGCAACCCCTATTCCAAGGACGTCCAGGTGGCCGGCATCCGGAACAGCCGGCGCTACCTGGGAGACCGGCTTTTCCGCACCGTGAAGCCGCACCGGATCCTGGACCCGAAAGCCGGGCCGCTGATCGCCGTGCGGCTGCACGTGGTCACCCGGAAAACCTTGGGCGGAATCCAGACGGACCTCACAGGCCAGGCACTGGGACGGGACGGCGTTCCCATTCCCGGGCTTTATGCTGCCGGGGAAGCGGCCGGCTTTGGCGGCGGCGGCGCCCACGGGTACAACGCGCTCGAAGGCACCTTCCTGGGCGGCTGCATCTTCACCGGCCTTACCGCGGGCCGCACGCTCGCCGCCGCGCTGTAGCCCGGGGGCGCACCAGGGCCCTGGCCGCGCCAAAGTCAGCTGTGGCACCCGGCCCCGTGCCGCCGTCGTCCGCTGTGCCCTCCCGAAGTTACGGCAGGGGCGCTAGGCGAAGCTGCGTCGAGAGCCTGTGCGCGGCTGGCAGGTCGCCGTCGTCGTAGACCAGTACGCGGCCGATGAGGAGCACCGAGCGGCGTGGAGAAGCGATATGACCCATCCCGCCCGGAACATCACCGGACCATCCAGGCCCAGTGATGAGGAAGTCCCCTGCCCCTGTTCCGATGGTGCGCTTGCCGACGTAGGCGAAATTGGTGTTGTTCGAGGGGTTGGTGAACTGCACGCTGTAGTAGCGCCCTCCCATGTCCGGCACGTGGAGCACCAGCGGACCTTTCGAGAGGTCCAGCCAACCCAACGTCAGGAGGGTGTCCCGGTTGACGCCGGCCGACGCCACTCGGGAGGTGCCCGCCGGCATATTGAGCGGGTCTGCGAAGAGCGCCTGCGACTGGATGTACAGGGTGTTGACGGGAATGGGACCTTCGCCGAAGCCCTTGACCACGATGGCCCGCTTGAACACGGAGAGGAGCATGCGGGGCCAAAAATAGGTGGCAGCGAACCACGTGGCCGCCATGACCGTGAAGAAGATGAACAGGTGTTCCAGCCTCATGGCGTCCCGCCTCCCGCCCTGGCCACTGCCGGAACCACATAGCTTCCGTCCAGGACCGCAGGGCCGGGCTCGTAGACACGCAGCCAGAGGATGAACTTTCCGTCCGGGGCGGGCAGCCAGTTGCGTTCGCGGCCTGCCGGAGGGGTGGCCTGGATGCAGACCTCAACAGAGCCGTCCGGGCCGGGGACCAGTCCGGACCTGTCGCTCACGCTGTACCTGTGGAGGGGGTTGGCCACGAAGCGGTTCCGGGCGTCGCCCATCGTGAGTGACCAAAAGGCGTTGGTGGGCGGCAGTCCGCCGGGCGGGAACCGGAGGACGTACTGGTGCCGGCCGGTCAGCGGGGCGCCCGAGGCGTCAGAATTGGCCCACCAGTAGACCGCTTCTTCCGGTGTGTTCACCGGGCCCGGGAACAGCTGGGCGCAGGCAGCGCGCAGCAGCACGCCGTTGCCGGGATCGCCCAGGCCGGGCATGGTGATCCACCCGTTCACCCGGACGGCTTTGACCCTGGAGTACACCTGGGCGGTGACGAAAGCCAGGCCAAAGCCGATCAGGAAGCCCTGCAGCACATCGCTGCGGACGGTCCGGTTCAGCGGGAGGAAGAGCATGGCAAGGACGAACGCCACGCAGATGAGGCCCACCAGCGCGGCGAAGTAGGCATAGGCCCTCCTCAACGCTCCGTTGCCTCCTTGGCCCTCCGGACCAGCCGGAGTTCGGGAAGTGCCTCCCATTCGGGCGGCAGGGTGTTGCGTTTCCCGTCGGGCCGGAATCCCTGTTTCAGGTAGAAGGCAAGCGCGCGCGGGTTATTTTCCAGCACCCACAAGTACCCCGGACCGGAGCCGACGGCGGCACGCACCAGTGCTGCCCCCAGGCCGCTCCCATAGGTGCGCCGGAGGGTGTAGATCGAGTAAAGCTCCAGCGCTTCAGGAGCGTCGTCCTCCCGCCCGGGGCCGGCGTCCGCGTAGCCCACCAGCTGGTTGTCGTCGTCGAAGGCGAGGATCCGCGGCTCCCGGGTGTCCAGGAACGCCCGTCGCCGCTCCACCCGTTCCGGGATGCCGGCCCGGCGTCGCTCGAAGAAGGCCGGCGAGAGCAGGTGCGGGTAGCACTCCTCGTGCGCCAGTGTCTGCATGAGCACCACCGCCTCGGCGTCTTCCGGGCTGGCCTGGCGAAGTCGAAAGTCCATGGCGCCAGCCTAGCCAGCGGACCCGCACTCTGCGGCACTTAAGATGAGGCATGAACTTCGAGGGCGTGCTTTTGACGGCAGTTGGCGCGGCGCTGATTCTGCTGATGATCGCCGACGTCTTCCACACCTTGCTCTACCCGCATGGCTCGGGCCCCGTGGGACGGACCATCATGCGCGGGTTCTGGCTGCTGTCCAGGAAACTCAGGGGCGGCGCCTCATCAGTCGCCGCACCGCTGGCCATGGCTGCAGTCATCGCTGCCTGGGCCACCCTGGCTGCCGTGGGCTGGGCGCTCCTGTACCTCCCCCACCTGCCGGCCGGCTTCTCCTATTCGAACGACATCCCCCGGCAGGCCGACTTCGCCGAGGCGCTCTACATTTCGCTGGTGGCCCTGTCCACCGCCGGTTTCGGTGAGATCGTGGCCATCCATCCGGTCCTCCGGCTGGTGATGGCGTTCCAGGCCGTGGCAGGTTTTGGCCTGCTCACCGCCACGGTTTCCTGGATCCTGCAGACCTACCCGGCGCTGAGCCGGCGGCGTGCCCTTGCCCACCGGCTCAACCTGTTCCGGGAAGCGGCGGGAACCTCCGGCATCGCGGCGCTGGAAGCCGGTCATGCGGCGGGACTGCTGGAGGCGATGGCCGAAAACGTGGCGTCCGTGAGCATCGATCTCCTGTCCTTCCACGAGACCTACTACTTCCACGAGGTGGAACAGCGGGGATCGCTGCCGGCCACCCTTGCCTACGCCCATCAGCTGGCCTCGGAAGCCCAGGCCAGCGACAACCCTGAACTGCGGTTTGCCGGGCGGATGCTCTACGCGGCCCTGGATGACCTGGCAGAAGTGCTGCGCGGAAAGTTCGGCCATGTGGGAGACACGTCCTCCGACGTGTTCGACCACTACGAACTCCACCACCGGCACCGGCGGCCCCCGGCCCCGCGGGCGTGACGCCAGAAGTTACAGCACTTTGGAAAGGAACTCCTGGGTCCGTTGGTGCCGGGGATTACTGAGAACCTCCCGCGGCGGCCCGGCCTCCACCACCACGCCTTCATCCATGAAGACCAGCGTGTCCGCGACCTCACGGGCGAACCCCATCTCGTGGGTCACCACCACCATGGTCATGCCGCTCCTGGCCAATTCCTTCATGACCTCAAGCACCTCCCCCACCAATTCCGGGTCAAGGGCACTCGTGGGCTCGTCAAAGAGCATCAGCTTGGGATCCATGGCAAGGGCACGGGCGATGGCCACGCGTTGCTGCTGTCCGCCGGACAGGTGGGCCGGGTAAGCGTCCCCCTTGTCCCCCAGCCCCACCCGTTCCAGCAGCTCTTTTGCCCGGGCGGTGGCTTTGGCCTTGGAGAGGCCTTTCACCCGGATGGGAGCCAGGGTGATGTTCTCCATGGCCGTCAGGTGTGGAAAGAGATTGAAACGCTGGAATACCATCCCGATTTCGCGACGCTGGAAGGCCGCTTCCGAGAGCTTGAGCTCGTAGAGCTTGCCACCCTTCTGGCGGTAGCCCACCAGCTCGCCGTCGATCGAAAGCCGGCCGCCGTCCACTCGTTCCAGATGGTTGATGCAGCGCAGGAACGTCGACTTGCCCGATCCGCTCGGCCCCACAATGCACAGCACCTGGCCGCGGGCCACCTCCAGGCTGATACCCCGCAGGACCTTGTTTGTGCCGAAATTCTTGGAAACCTTCTCGGCAAGCACCATCGGCACGCCCGTCATCCCTTACCTCCAAAGTCATTGCCAAGCGGTGCGCCTGGCTCTCCCGGAAGCACCGCTCCGGGGGCTGCCGCCGGGCCTGCGGCTTGTGCCGTATCCGACGTCGGTGACCGCCTGCCCAAGTCCGCCCGGCCGGTGCCGCGGGAAAACCTCTTCTCGATGAAGTGCTGCCCCACCATCAGGACTGACGTGAAAAGCAGGTACCAGAGCGACGCCACGATCAGCAGTGGGACCGGGGTGAAGGTAACGGCGGAGATCCCGCGGGACACGCCATACAGGTCGATGCTCAAGGGGATGGCGGCCACCAGCGAGGTGGTCTTCAACATGGAAATTACTTCGTTACCGGTGGGCGGAATGATGATCTTCATGGCCTGCGGGACCACGACGAACCTCATGGTCTGGCCCCAGGACAGGGCCAGCGCCGTGGCGGCCTCCTCCTGGCCGCGGTCCACGGACAAGAGTCCTGCACGGACGATCTCGGACATGTACGCGGCCTCGTTCAGGCCGAGCCCAATGACGGCGGTGATGAAGAGGTTGGTGAAGATCCCGTTCGGGATGGTGACCCACGGGTCCATGAATGGAATGCCCAGCGTGAACACCGGGTAGATGAGGGAGACCAGGCCCCAGAAGACCAGCTGCACGTACACAGGTGTGCCGCGGAAGATCCAGATGTACAGCCAGGCGATATTCTTGAGCACCGGATTGGGTGACAGCCGCATGATGGCCAGTACAAGGCCGATGACGATCGCGCCGATCATGGCGTAGATGGTCAGCGACAATGTCACCCACGCAGCCTGGCTGATCCGGCGGTCAAAAATGTATTTGCCCACTTCCGGCCAGCCGTAGTCCGGTCGCTGTGCCGCGTCCAGCACAAAGACTGCCAGCCCGAGCACCAGGACGACGGCAATCAGGATCCGCCAGGGGTGGCGGAGCGGAATCGCGACGATGGTCTCGGGCGGAGCATCGCCCGCGGCGAGCCCGCTGCCACTGCCGCCGCGCGGGCCCCTTCCATGTTCCGCCTCAATCATCCCGTCGGATTCCGCCCTGCTCATGTTCTCTTACCCCTTGGATGCCACGTTGAGGGCAGCCGTCTTTACTCCGCCGGCTTCCACTCCCCACTTGGACAGGATCTTGGTGTACGTGCCGTCATCGATCAGCGACTGGAGCGCCTTCTGGAGGACCGGAGTGAAGTCGCTGCCCTTCGCAACGGGGATGCCGTAAGGAGCCACCTCAAATGCGTCCCCCGCCGTCTGCAGCTTGTCCTTGGTCTTGGAGATCGCGTAGAGGGTGACGGGCGAGTCAGCGCTCATCGCATCCACCTGCCCCACCGCCAGTGCATTGGTCGCCTGGTCCTGCGCGTCAAATTTGAAGATCTGGATTGCAGGCTTCCCCGCGTCGGTGCAGGCCTTCGACTTCTTGGGCACTTCGTCGGTGTCCTCATAAGTTGTTGCCTGGACAGCCACCTTCAGTCCGCACGCGTTGTTAGGGTCCACGGTCTTACCTTTGGGGGCCGCCCACTGGATGCCGGCCGAGTAGTAATTGAGGAAGTCCACCTGCTTCTCACGTTCTTTCGTGTCGGTAAATGAGGACATACCCATGTCGTCTTTGCCTGCACGCACCGCGGGCAGGATGTTATCGAACGTGCCTATGTCGAAATTGACCTTCAGGCCCATCACCTTGCCCAGTGCATTGGTGAGGTCAACCGACCAGCCCGCCGGTGCCCCGTTGTCGTCCTTGAACTCGTTGGGCGGGTAGTTGTTGGCCATGCCGACGTTCAGGACTCCGGCACTTTTGATCTTTTCCGGCAGGGACGCCGCGATGGAGTCGTTCTTTTTGACGTCGACGGCGGCGGCGGTGCCGCTCGCCGAGGCGGGCCCGGTGGCGGCCGGCTGGCTGTTGTCCACGCATCCGGAGAGCGCGAGTGCCGAGGCTACGGTAAGGACGGGGAGTACGTATCTGGTGCGCATGGCTTCCTTAGCTTTCAGGGATCTTCTTTAGTTGTTGCCTGACTTCGTTGTCTCAAGAATTTCGCCGGAAGAACGGAGGTCCCGGAGGATCTCCCCACCCCTGGCTTTCAGCTCAGGGACGCTGGAAACACCTACCAGCGTCATGGTACGCCTGAGTTCGTCCGCGAGGATGTCAATGATGCGGCCTACTCCAGGAGAGCCGGCAGCGACCAGACCGTAGAGGTAGGCGCGGCCGATGGAGCAGGCGTCTGCTCCGAGCGCCAGTGCCTTGAGGATGTCGCTGCCCCGCCGGATTCCCGAATCCACGTAGATTTCCAGCGAGTCACCCACCCGCTGCCGCGATTCCTGGAGGACGTCCATGGGGCTCAGCATGTGGTCCAACTGGCGGCCGCCGTGGTTGCTCAGCTGCACGGCGTCCAGCCCGATCCGGGCTGCCTTGTCGACGTCGGATGGGTTGACGCAGCCTTTGAGTACGATCTTGCCCTGCCAGGCCTGACGCAGTTCCTCGAGTTCCTTCCAGCCGCTGGATGCGTCCGAATGGCCCAGGATGTGCTGCCACATGGATGGGGTGACCATGGAGGTGGCGGCAGCACTGTGCGGATCCAGATTGGGGAAGCTGATGCCTTCTGACCTCAGGAAGTTGACCCACCAGGATGGGCGTCGGGCAATGTCGGCAATAGTCGAAAGGGTCAAGGCGGGCGGAGCGGTAAAGCCGTTGTGGAGGTCGCGTTCCCTTGCACCGAGTGCACGGGTGTCGACGCCGACAATCAGTGTGGTGAATCCCGCAGCTTCGCAGCGTGCCAGTTTGTCTTTCGCGGCCTTCGGCTCCGAGCCGAGCCCAAAGTTGAACCAGCGGTCCAGGCCTGGGTGGCTTCGGGCAATGGTCTCCATAGCCACGGTGCTTAGCCCGGCGAGTCCGTAAGGGATGTGGGCACGGTCGGCTGCCGCCGCGACGGCTGCCTCCCCCTCGGGGTGAAACAAACGGGTGGCACCGGTGGGGGTCAGCGTCAGTGGCAGGGCGCTGGTCCTGCCAAGCAGGGCTGTACTGGTATCAGGTCCCTCGACCGGCCCCCAGCTGGGCATGAGGGCCCAGGAGTCGAATACAGCGCGATTGCGGCGTAGTGTCACCTCGTCCTCTGACCCGCCGTCGAGGTAGTCGAAGATTCCGGCGGGCAGGACTTTGCGCGCGGACTTCCGGTACTCCTCCACGTTGTATGCGTTGGCAAGTACGCGGCGCCGCCGGGAGAATACGGGTGCTTTGACCTGGATGAGCTCCTTGGCTTCGCCGATTTTCAATGACGGCCTTCCACTGCGTGCGTTGCGTTCGTTGACTTCAGCGTAGGAAGCCGCGGACTGTGCGACTATGGAGAAACTCACAAGTCAGGAGTCATCGGATTAGCACAAACTACCAAGGTGCCTCTTTCGGCTCTGTCGGAGTGCCCGCCGTCGAGCCCCTCTCCCTGCCCACACTTTCAGACGTGGCACGCTCCACGGATTCGGAGATTGTGAGCCTGGTGGAGATGCCTGCAAATGACCAGCAGGCGGTGGCGGGCTCAGTCCTGTACGACTCCATGGCCCCGCCCGCGAAGTACCCCGGGGCTGTTGCACTGGCCATCGGCCTCTCGTTGTCCGGAAAGCGCCTGCGGGCCAAGGTCCAGGACCTCGCCGACGCCGGCTATGTGGGAATCGTTTACAAGACCAATGGAAAACCGGACACAGTGCTCCGGGCAGCCGCCCGCGAAACGGGAATGGCGCTCTTCCGGGCCTCGGATTCAGTGCCATGGAACCAGCTGGCAGAGATCATGGATGCGGCCGTCATACCGCACCGCCAGTCGGGACGGACACTGGTGGACATCCGTCCCGGCGATCTCTTCGATCTCGCCAATACAGTGGCCGCGCAGGCAGGAGGGGCCGTGGCCATTGTGGATCCCGACCAAACCATCCTTGCCTATTCAACACTCCCGGACCAGCCCATCGATGAGACCCGCCGCAGTTCCATCCTGCGCCTGCAGGTACCGCGCTCGCCCGAGACCGACAGGGACTACCGGCGCGTCCATGCTGCAAGCGATGTGGTGGACGTGAAGACCGAAGACCCGGAGCTGCGCCGCACCGCCATATCCATCCGCGCGGGAGCGGGCGTGCTGGGATCTCTCTGGCTCCTGGAACGGGCCGGTCACCAGAATAAGGATGCAGCCCGGATCCTGCGGGAAGCGGCGAATGTGGCTGCACTCCATATCCTGCACAAGCGCACCACTTACGTTTCGAACCTCACGCGGCAGTTGGATATGGTGCAGCCGCTGCTGTTCGAACCCAAACGCGCCGAGCTGGCAGCTATCCGGCTCGGTATCTCCGCGGACTCCATCCGGGTGGCGGCGCTCACGGCGTGGCCCGCGGACGCAGTCGCTGCCCAAACACTGCAGTCACGCCTCCGCCTCTTCGACACCATCCGAACCGCCTGCGCGATCCGGCTGCCTTCCGCGGTCTGCGGCCTCTCGGACAACATTGTGTATGTCGTACTTCCACAGGGAACCGATTCCGACTGGCACTTTCAGCGCGGCGCCATCCTGGCCATTGTCAGGAATGCGCGGCGGGCCCTCGGCCGCCCCGTCCTGGCCGCACTGGGCAGCGCGGCTACCGTAAACCGGCTTGCAGAGTCCCGGATCAATGCCGAGATGGTCTTGTCCGAATTGGTCCGCACCGTTGCGGAAGGACAGATCGACCCGGACTCGGACCAAGTGGTGGCCGACGATGAATCGCTGGGCTCGCGCCTGCAGCTGCGCCGGATTGTATCCTCGTTGACCGCGGCCGGGCAGCTGCCCGGAGTGCACGCCATGAGGATTGCAGAGTACGACGAACAGCACAGGAAATCCTTTGAGGAGACCATCCGGGCCTACCTGAGCTGCGGCGGCAACGCCATGGAAACGGCCAATGCATTGAAGGTGCACGTCAATACAGTCCGCTACCGCTTGTCCAGGGTGAAGACGCTCTTCGGCATCGAGCTCGACGATCCCGAGACACGCCTGCTCGTGTGGCTGCAGCTATGGGCGAGGCACAACTAAAGCGCCGATTAGTCGGGCCACGGCGGCATCCCCCTGCTTGGTAGGGTCTGCGTATGGCCTCCCACTCCCACTCCATGGACGACGTCATCAACGAGCCTGAGCGCGTCCAGTTCGAGTACTTCCTGGACGAGCACCGGGCCGCGCTGGACGCGTGCCTGGACGGACTGACCGAGGAGCAGGCACGGCGCCGGCTGGTCCCGTCCCGCACCACCCTGCTGGGCCTGGTGAAGCATGCCACGTTCGTGGAAAAGGTCTGGTTCGATGAGGCCTTCACGGGACGCCGGCGCCGCGAGATCGGCATTCCCGCCACGCCGGACGAGTCATTCATCCTGGACGACCGCGACACCATCGGCTCAGTCCGGGAAGCCCACCGGGAAGCCTGCGCCGCTTCCCGTGCTGCGGCTGCTCCCCTGGGCCTGGATGACGTGGTGACAGGAAACCGGCGGGGGCCTGTGCCGCTGCGCTGGGTCTACCTCCATATGCTTCGCGAACTGGCCCAGCACTGCGGCCATGCGGACATCCTGCGCGAGCAGATCATGGCGGAGGCGCACGCGGGATGAACCGGCCGGTCTGTCAGCACATTCCGTTGTAGCCGCGCGGGGCCGGGCGTAAACTCAGCCCACCATCCATGGGGAGGCGAATAGCCATGAAGACCATCCGGACGCGGGCCCTCGAAGCGGAACACCAGGCCACGCTCACTCCCGGCGACGACGAACGGTTCTCCGGATACGGCGTGATGGGGCTGACGTTCAGCACCGGCCACGTCCTGGCCATGCGGCGCTTCCCCGTGACCAGCGTGGGCCCGGGCTACACCTCGGTCTGGCTGCGCAGGCCCTCCGGCTCCTGGACCATCTACGCGAATGCAGCACCGGATGTCTCCTGCGCCCGCTATTTCAGCGCCGGCCTCACCGATGCCGTCCAGTGCGACGTCGGCGTCGACTGGACCGGCGACACATCCTTCACTGTGACCATCGGCCAGGAAGTGGACCTCACCTGGGACGTGGAACTCGGATCGACGCCCATCACCGCTGCCATGAGCGCGGTGATGACGGCGCTGCCCAACAAGCTTTTGTCCAACAAGGCATTCCTGAAGTCGATGGGTTCCGCCGCAGGCCCCATGCTCAGCGCTGGACACCTCGGACTGACGGGCAGTGTTCCCAATAAACAGGGCTTCCGGGCCAAACCCCGGCGCATGTGGTTCATCTCCCGCAGCACGGCAACCCTCGGCGGTGAGGACCTCGGCACCCCGCAGCCACTCACCGTGCAGACCAGGCTGGGTGATTTCTGGATCCCCCAGCGCGGCATCTTCGTGATTGGCGCCTCGTCCTTCGACCGGTTCGATCCCGCGCAGCATCTTCCCGCCACCACCCGCCGGACCCCGTAGGCTACCTCCGCCGCCGCGGCGGCCGGTGCCGGGACCGGACGTGGATCGGCAGGAACCGCCGCGGACCCGTCATCTCGCCCCGGCTGGTCAGTGCCACGGCGGCTACCAGCAGCCACATGGTGGCCGCCTGCCCCCACGGGTAGACCTGCTGGGGAACTCCCGGTGCCAGGGGGTTGAGGATGAACTGGAATGCCGCCAGGCTGGCGTGCATCACCGCCGCCACGAACACGCTCCCCGTGTGCTCGTAGACCCAGACCATGAGCACCCGGTAGGCCGTCAGCTGGCCAACCAGGACACCGGCAACCCACAGCGGCATGAAGACCGCCAGCGGCACGCCGCCGTTCGTCCCGCCACCACCCCAGTAGTTCACGAAGAAGTGCCAGGCGCCCCACAGCACCCCCACCAGGACTCCCGTCCAGAGAACGCTGTAGCGCTGCCTGGCCCTGGGAATGGCGAACCCGGTCCACCCGATCTCCTCGAAGAGCCCGGCCACCAGCCCCAGGACCAATCCCGTGACGAGTGTTCCAACCCTGTCCGGCTCCGTGGCAATCCGCGGGGCATAATCCAGGGACGATATCCAGAGCACCAGCACGGGTGCGGCCAGCGTCACCGGAGCGGCCAGCAGGGCGAAAAGGTACCAGCGCCCCTCGACCCGCCAGATCAGCAGCCGCGCCCAAAGCTCCCGGTACCCTTCCCGTCCCGACACGATTCCTGTCAGGACCAGGCCTGCCACCGCGGGCCCCAGCAGCATGGCCGGCACGGTGGCGGGGATGGTGCGCTGGAACTGTTCGGGTGTGGGCGACAGGCCGCCGGTGACCATCCACACGGCCGCCACGATGGCTCCCCAGGACAGGAGGAAGGTCACGGCGGAGTACCACGGCAACGGGTGCCTGCGCATGGAATCCGCCAGCGCATGCATGCGTCCTCCCTTCCCTCACGCCACGAGCCGGGCCACCAGCTCGCCCCGGCTCCCGACGCCCACTTTTTCGAAGACCGATTTCAGGTGGTCGTGCACGGTATGCGGGGAGATGAACAGGTGCCCGGCGATCTCCGCGGTGGAACCGCCCGACAACACCTCCAGGCAGACGTCCCGCTCCCGTGCCGTGACGCCGTACGCCATCAGCAGCAGGCTGGCGAGTTCATGGGTGGTGGCAGGTTCCACGGTCACCACCATCTGCTCCGGGTCATCGCCGGTGATCAACCGGCTGGCCTGCAGCACCACCCAGCTGTTCCCGGCGCCGCGCATCCTCGCCCGGGCCGTCCCGGATGCTGCGGCGTGCGCCTGCGCCACCACCCCCAGGAGCGTTTGGCTGAAGCGGCCGGGCGCCGCGTCCTCCACCGCGGCCAACCAGGACGCAGCCGCGGGCGTGGCTGCACGCAGGTCCCCGTGCAGCCCGGCCAGGACAATGACGGGCCCGACGGCGGCGGGCCAGGCTGGGTGCGCCACGCGGACGGCCGCCCTGGTCGCCGCAGCCAGGGTGGCGGACACCGCGCCCAGGAATTCCACCTCCCGGTCGGTGAAGTCGCGGCCGCCTTCCCGGAAGATGCTGCCCACTCCCCAGCACGCATCGTCCACCCGGAACGCGGCACGCAGCTCATGTTCCAGGCCCAGGGGCTTGAGCAGATCGTTGATCCGGACACTGCGCACCACCTCCCGGTGCGGCGCGTCCGAAATCCTGGCGATCGGGCGGGGACGCCGCAGCAGTTCCACGAACGTGTTCGGCTCCCGGCCGGTGTACTCGGACTGGGCAAAACGCAGGAAATATTCCTCGAACTGATGGCTGGCCACGGGCCACGGCTGCCAGTTGGTGATGGAGGTCATCACCATGGAGTCGGGGTCGACGGCGGCCCAGCAGCCCTGCTCGAACGGCACCTCCCGCTGCACGATGGCCAGCGCCGCCGCGTAGAGGTCGGCCAGGTCCATCCCGCCTGCGGCCATGGCGGCGATGTCACGCCGGGCACGCTCCGCGCGCTCCTCCCACATACCTCCAGTATCGTCCCGGCGGCCAGCGCGGCAATCCCCTAATTTGGGGGTTTCCGGTGTGCCCCGAAACCCCCGGCGAGGGGATCGCAGCGGTGCATTCCGCCGTCGTAAATTCCGTTTATGACGCCGGGCACCGGGCCCGGCGCCGACACATCAATGGAGGCTGTAATGGGACAGGCACGCGACGTCATGGACCGGCTGATGGCGGCCATGGACGCAAAAGACAGGGAAACACTGGCGGGCTGCTACGCCGTGGACGCCGTGGTCCGCACCCCGGACCACGACGCGATCACCGGCCAACAAGCCATCGCGGACTATTACTCGCACTTCTGGGAAGCCATGCCTGACGTCAGGTACGAACGAACAGCCACGCACGAGGCCGGAGACGTGGCCGTCGCCGAAGGCTTTGTGGTGGGCACGAACACCGGGCAGCTGGGCCTGCCCACCGGCGGAACGCTGCCGCCCACCGGACGGCAGCTCAGGGTCAGGAGCTGCGACGTCACTGCGGTGAAGGACGGCGTGATTACCTCGCACCACGCCTACTTCGACCAGATGGAACTCCTGGGCCAGCTCGGGCTGCTGCCCGAGCCGGCCCAGGGGTAAGGGGCCACCCGCTATACGCCGGCAGCCGCGGCGACGTTCGGCGTCTCCTCCGACGCCCCGGCGAGCCGGATCCAGGTGTCCACCACGGTGTCCGGGTTCAGCGAGACGGAGTTGACGCCTTCCTTCACCAGCCACTCGGCGAAGTCCGGGTGGTCGCTGGGGCCCTGGCCGCAGATGCCCACGTACTTTCCGCGGGCGCGGCAGGCCTTGATGGCCATGCTGAGCAGCTTCTTGACGGCCGCGTCCCGCTCATCGAAGCTGTTGGCCACGATGGCCGAGTCGCGGTCCAGGCCCAGGGTCAGCTGGGTCATGTCGTTGGAGCCAATGGAGAAGCCGTCAAAGTACTCCAGGAACTCGTCGGCCAGCAGCGCGTTGGACGGCAGCTCGCACATCATGATCACTTCGAGGCCGTTTTCGCCGCGGCGCAGGCCGTTCTCAGCGAGCAGTTCGATGACGCCCTGCGCCTCGTCCAGGGTCCGCACGAACGGGATCATCAGCTTGACGTTGGTCAGGCCCATCTCGTTGCGGACAAAGGACAGGGCCTCGCACTCGAGGTCGAAGCAGTCCCGGAAAGACGGCTCCAGGTACCGGGACGCGCCGCGGAAGCCGATCATCGGGTTCTCTTCGTGCGGCTCGTAGGCCGGTCCGCCGATCAGGTTGGCGTACTCGTTCGACTTGAAGTCGGACATGCGCACGATCACCGGCTCCGGCGCGAACGCGGCGGCGATGGTGGCCACGCCTTCGGCCAGCCGCTTGATGTAGTAGTCGCGGGGGCTGTCGTAGGCGCTGATCCGCTCACGGATCTCGGCAGCCACGTCCTCCGGCTGGCTGTCCAGGTTCAGCAGGGCCTTGGGGTGGATGCCGATCTGGCGGTTGATGATGAACTCCAGCCGTGCCAGGCCCACGCCGTGGTTGGGAAGCTGGGCGAAGGTGAACGCCTGCTCCGGGGTGCCGACGTTCATCATGACCTTCACCGGCGCCTCAGGCATCTGGGTGATGCCGGTTTCCTCAACACTGAAGTCCAGCAGGCCCTGGTAGATGGTGCCGGTCTCGCCGTCGGCGCAGGAGACAGTGACCTCCTGGCCGTCGGACAGCGAGTCAGTGGCGTTGCCGGTGCCCACGACGGCGGGAATCCCCAGTTCGCGGGCGATGATGGCAGCGTGGCAGGTACGTCCGCCGCGGTTCGTGACGATGGCGGAGGCCCGCTTCATGATGGGTTCCCAGTCGGGGTCCGTCATATCAGCCACCAGGACGTCGCCGGTCTGGAAGGAGGCCATCTGGTCGATGGAGGTGAGGATCCGGACCTTGCCGGCGCCGATCCGCTGGCCGATGGCGCGGCCCTCCACCAGCACGGGCCCGCTGTCGTTCAGGCGGAACCGGCTCATGCTGCCGGGGGCACGGCGTGACTGCACGGTTTCCGGGCGTGCCTGCAGGATGTACAGGCCGCCGTCGGTCCCGTCCTTGCCCCACTCAATGTCCATGGGACGGCCGTAGTGCTTCTCGATGGCGACGGCGTGCCGTGCAAGCTGCTCCACGTCGTCGTCAGTCAGGCTGAAGCGCGCGCGCAGGGAGTCCTCGACGGGGACGAAATCGATGGTGCGGCCGATCTCGCTGCTGTTGGTGTACGTCATCTGCAAGGCCTTCTCGCCCAGGCCGCGCTTGAGGATCGCCGGGCGGCCGGCCTCCAGGGCGGGCTTGTAGACGTAGAACTCGTCCGGGTTCACGGCACCTTGCACCACGGCTTCGCCCAGCCCGTAGGAGGAGGTGACGAACACGGCGTCCTGGAAGCCAGACTCCGTGTCCATGGTGAACATGACACCGGACGCACCGACGTCGGAACGCACCATGCGCTGGATGCCGGCGGAGAGTGCCACCTCGGCGTGCTCGAACTTGTGGTGCACGCGGTAGGCGATGGCGCGGTCGTTGTAGAGCGAGGCGAAGACGTCCTTGATGGCCTGCAGGATGTTATCGATCCCGCGGACGTTCAGGAAGGTTTCCTGCTGCCCGGCGAAGGAGGCATCGGGGAGGTCCTCCGCGGTGGCGCTGGACCGGACGGCCCAGGACAGGTCGGCGGAGCCGGCGTGCTTGTCCACCAGCTGCTGGTACGCCTCGCGGACCTGCGCCTCGAAGTCCGGCAGGAAGGGGGTATCGCGGACCAGGGAGCGGATTTCCTGGCCGGCGGCGGCCAGGGCCGTCACGTCATCGGTGTCCAGCCCCACCAGCCGGTCGGCAATCTTCTGGTCCAGGCCGGAATCGGACAGGAACCTGCGGTACGCGTCCGCCGTGGTGGCGAACCCGTCCGGAACCTGGACGCCGGCAGAGGTCAGGTTCTGCACCATCTCGCCCAGGGAGGCGTTCTTGCCGCCCACCTTGTCCAGGTCCTTGAGTCCGAGTTCAGAGAACCACAGAACGTCTGTCGTCATAGTTACTGCTCCTTTGCAGAGGGTGGCGTAGGCATCGCCGGCCGCGCACGGTAGTGCCGGCCGGAAGAAAGATCCAGCTAACAGTTTCAGGTCTGCAGCGGACTTTCCACATGATGTGCGCTACGCCACGTTTGTGAAATTCCGGGCTAGTGCTTGAGGTTCATCCGCTGCAGGATGGTGGCCGCCATCTCCTCCACGGAGACGGTGGCCGAGTTCAGGTACGGAATGCGGTGCGAGACATACAGCTGTTCGGCGCTGCGCAGCTCAAAACCGCACTGCCGCAGGGACGCATACGGGGAGCTGGGCCGCCGTTCGGTGCGGATCTGGCTGAGGCGCAGCGGGTTGGAGGACAGGCCGAAACACTTCGACACGAAAGGCCGCAACGGCTTGGGCAGTCCGTCGTGCTGGAAGTCTTCATCCACCAGCGGAAAGTTTGCGGCGAAGATCCCGTGCTGCAGCGCCAGGTACATGGTGGTGGGCGTCTTGCCGCACCGGGACGGGGCCACCAGGATCACCTGGGCCTTCTCCAGCGCACGCAGGCTCTGCCCGTCGTCGTGCTCCATCGCGTACTCCACCGCGGCCATCCGGGACTGGTAGCGCGCGGCGTTCCCCAGCCCGTGCGCCCGGCCCGGTTCGCCGCTGGCCGGTGCCCCCAGCGCCTGTTCCAGGACCCCCACGTGCGTACCGATCAGGTCCACGATGACACCCTTGCAGCCGGCCAGGATCTGCCGTATCTCGCTGCTGACGGCGGTGGAAAAGACCAGCGGCTGCGGCCCACTGGCAGCCAGGCCGTCAATGGTCCGCACTACGGACCGGGCCTGTTCAGCCGTGGTGATGAAGGGGATGGTGACGCGGTCGAAGTTGTCCACGGGGAACTGCGTCAGCAGCGTATTCCCCAGGGTTTCCGCGGTGATGCCGGTGCTGTCCGACAGGAAGTAGACAGGCCGTAGAGCAGCAGTGGTCATGGGATGACTCTAGCGGGCAATGATGACGTCCAGCCTGCGCGGGCCATGGACGCCTTCCACGCGCTCAAGCTCGATGTCGCTGGTGGCACTCGGTCCGCTGATCATCGTGATGGGCCGGGTCCCGTCGATCCGGCCCAGCGCCTCGGGCAGGATCCCGGTAATATCGGCGGCCTTCACCACGCAGATATGGTGGTCCGGGACCAGGCTGATGGCGCGGCGGCCCTGGTTGGCGCTGCCGTCCAGGATGATGGTTCCCGTTTCGGCGACGGCCACGGCGCTGCCGGTCACCACGGCGTCGATGCCATCGAGCTCGGCGACGCTGAGCGGTGCCGCCGGAGAGTCGACGCGGCGGCCGGACCCGCTGCCGGTCGCTGCCAGCCACCCGGCGTCGAACCCTTCGGGCACGACGAAGCTGCGCGCCCCGTCAAGGAGCGAGGCAATCCGTGCGGGCACCTCCGTTTCCGGAACCACCGCCACCTGCGCCTTGTAGTCCACCAGCCGGTCCACCAGGAGCTCGATGAGTGCGTCCGTGTCCAGGTCTGATGCTGCCCGGTAGTCCCGCGGAATCTGCGGCGCCTGCGGGCTGTCCTGCAATGCGGCCCTGATCCGGGAGAGGATGTCGTCGCGTGCGGTCATTGCGGGGTTTCCTTTGTGTCTGGGGACGGCGTGCGGGACGGACCGGCTTCCGGTGTGCCGGGAGCGTCGCCGGCGTTCCGGTGTTCCTTGGCCCACCAGTCCCGGAATGACTGTGCCGGGGGCGCCGGGATGTCGCGGCTTTGGGTCCATCCGGCGGCGATGCCGGGCAGCTTGGTGATCTTCCTGTCCGGCCCCGCGGCGAGGCGGCCCAGCGGCAGCCCCTTCTCCACCAGGCCCAGCCGTTTGCCGGAGGACAAAGCCCAGGATGCGGCTTTCATGCCCACGTCCATCTGGCTGGGGACCTTCTTCTTGCCGCGTTTGCTGTCCACATCCACGCTGCGCAGGTGCACCAGGATGTCCGGGATGTTGATCTTGACGGGGCAGGCATCGTAGCAGGCACCGCACAGGGAGGAGGCGTACGGCAGGGAGTTGTTTTCTTCCGCCTGTATGCCGGTGAGCAGCGGGGAAAGAATCGCGCCGATGGGGCCCGGGTAGGTGGAGCCGTAGGCGTGGCCGCCCGTGCGCTCGTACACCGGGCAGACGTTCATGCAGGCGCTGCAGCGGATGCAGTGCAGGGCGGAGCGGCCCATTTCATCGGCGAGCGCGGCGCTGCGGCCGTTGTCCAGGAGCACCAGGTGCACGTTCTGCGGCCCGTCGCCCTCCGTTACTCCGGTCCACAGGGAGGTGTACGGGTTCATCCGTTCCCCGGTGGAAGAACGCGGGAGCAGCTGCATGAACACTTCCAGGTCCTGCCAGGTGGGCAGCAGTTTCTCGATGCCCATCACCGTGATCAGCGTTTCCGGAAGCGTGAGGCACATGCGGCCGTTGCCTTCGGATTCCACGACTGCCAGGGTGCCGGAATCGGCAAGGGCAAAGTTGGCCCCGGACACGGCTACCTTCGCCGTGAGGAACTTCCGGCGCAGGTGCTCGCGGGCAGCCATGGCCAGGACGGAGGGATCGTCGGTCAGCGCAGGATCGGCACCGGGCATTTCGCGGAGGAAGATGTCCCGGATTTCGGTGCGGTTCTTGTGAATGGCGGGAACCAGGATGTGGCTGGGCTTGTCGTGGTCCAGCTGGACGATGAGCTCGGCGAGGTCGGTTTCGAAGGCCCCGATGCCCTGCTCCTCGAGGTACTCGTTGAGCCCGATTTCCTGGGTGGCCATGGACTTGATCTTGACCACTTCGGTTTCGCCGGTGTCCCGGACCAGTCCGGCCACGATTTCGTTGGCTTCCCCGGCGTCGCGTGCCCAGTGGATCACGCCGCCGCGTGCGGTGAAGTTCGTTTCAAACTCCTCCAGGAGCTCGGGCAGCCTGGCCATCACCGCCTGCTTGATGGCGGACCCCGCATCACGCAGCTGTTCCCAGTCAGGCAGTTCGGAGACCACCGCCTGGCGCTTGTCGCGGATGGTGTGGGTGGCATGGCCAAGGTTGGCGCGCAACTGCGCGTTGCCCAGTTCACGGTGCGCCGCCGTGGGGAAGGACTCCCCGGCGAACAGGTTGCCCGAGCCGAAGGCGGGCAGGGAGGGCATTCCCAGGAAGGTGGTCATCGCAGGGCCTTTCCGGTGGAGACGCGGACTTCGCCGGTGACGGACGCCGGTTCTTCCAAGGTGCTGGCGAGGATTTCAGCCAGGTGGAGGGTGGTGGTGGAGCTGCCCTGGCGGGAAAGTCCGCCGCCGATGTGCATCAGGCAGGAGGCGTCCCCGCCGGTGCACAGCTCGGCCCCCGTGGACTCGATGTTGGTTGCCTTGTCCTGGAGCATGGCCGACGAAACATCGGCGTTCTTCATGGAAAACGTGCCGCCGAAGCCGCAGCACTGGTCCTGTTCGGGCAGCTCGGCAAGGTCGATTCCCTGCACGGTCCGCAGCAGGCGGGACTGCCTGTCCCCGAGCCGCAGCAGCCGCATCCCGTGGCAGCTGGGATGGTAGGTCACCCGGTGCGGGAAGTAGGAACCCAGCTGCGCCCCGGCGTCGGTCACGCCCAGCACGTCCACCAGGAGTTCGGACAGCTCGTAGGTTTTGGTGCCGACGGCGGTGGCCCGGGCTTCCAGGGCAGCGTCGCCGCAGGCGCGCGCCACCATGGGGTGCTGGTGCTTCACCGAGGCCACGCAGGACCCGGACGGGGCGACCGCGACGTCGTAGTCCGCGGTATCGAATGCGGCCACGTGGTTGGCGACCACCGGGACGGCTTCTTTGAGGTAGCCGCTGTTGACGTGCATCTGGCCGCAGCAGGCCTGGCCGGCGGGGAACACCACTTCGTGTCCCAGCCGCTCCAGGATCCTGACGGTGGCCTTCGCCGTGGCCGGGTACATCGCGTCCACGATGCAGGTGGCGAACAAGGCAATTCTCATGACGGCCTTCCGGAAGGGTGAGGGTATGGTCTGACCACAGTAGACCACGTGATGGCGGCCACTGACAACCCCACCGGCGAAGGGTGAACCGGCTCACACTTTGGCCGAAAGTGGGCTACACTTCCGTGGTCGGACCATTGTGGTCTGACCAAAGCCATCCCCATCGCCCTCATCGTGGAGGAACTTCGTGGACCACTTCACCCCCAGCACAGACCCGGTGCTGAACAGCGTTGCCTGGTCGGCCATCGTCGGCCTGCTGCCGCTGCTGACCTTCTTTGTCCTTCTCGCCGTCGTCAGGACCAAAGCCCACGTGGCCGGGGCCTTCGCCCTGCTGGTGGCCCTGGCGGTAGGCATCCTGGCTTTCAAGATGCCCGCCGGACTGGCGCTTCTGTCCGCCACCCAGGGCGGGGTCTTCGGCGCCTTCCCCGTGCTGTGGATCGTGGTCATGGCCGTCTGGCTCTACCAGGTCACGGTGCTCAGCGGCCGGTTTGAAGACCTCCGGCGGGTGTTCGACGTCATCGGCGGGGGCGACGTCCGACTGCAGGGCGTCCTGATCGCGTTCTGCTTCGGCGGGCTGCTCGAGGCCCTTGCCGGCTTTGGTGCGCCGGTGGCCATCACCGCCACCATGCTGCTGGCCCTGGGCCTGCCCCCGCTCCGCGCCGCTGCTGCCGTGCTGGTGGCAAACACCGCCCCGGTCGCCTTTGGTGCCATGGCCATCCCGATCACCACCGCTGCGGGACTCACGGGCCTGCACGCCACGGACATTGGTGCCATGGTGGGCCGCCAGGCGCCGTTGCTGGCAACCTTCGTCCCGCTGATCCTGCTCTTCATCCTGGACGGACGCAAGGGCTTGAAGGACTGCTGGCCTGCCGCGCTGGTCATCGGATTCTCCTTTGCCGCAGCGCAGTTCCTCTGCTCGAACTTCTTCTCCTACGAACTCACCGACATCATGGCCTCGCTGGTGGGCCTGGGCGCGGCTGTGCTGTTCTTCCGCTTCTGGAAGCCCCGGGGCACCACAGCAGCGCGTGACCGGCTGGGCGTCGCCGCGGAGGCCGCTGCGGCCGGCACCACGCCGGCAGGCCAGGGTCCGCGAATCGCCCGGTCCGGCAGCGTCGCCACCATAGAGGCGGCCGACGGCGAAAGCCTCACCCCGGCACGCACGTGGCTGGCACTGTTTCCCTACTTCCTGGTCATCGTGGTGTTCGGCATCGCCAAACTGTGGAAGCTCGGCGTCGACCTTCCGGCCGCCCTCGCCGCCACCGATGTCAAGGTTCCATGGCCTGTCCTGCACGACGCCCTGGTGGGCGCCGACGGCAAGCCGCTGTCCTCCACCGTCTACGTCTTCCAGTGGCTGTCCAGCCCGGGCACGCTCCTGCTGATCACGGGGTTGATCGTCGCGGCCGTCTACGCCCGCTTCGATGAGGGCGGCCGCTTCCACATGACAGTTGGCAACGCCGTGGCCGAAATCGGACGGACCATCTTCAAGATGCGCTGGGCCGGCCTGACCATCATCACGGTGCTCGCCCTGGCCTACGTCATGAACAACTCGGGCCAGACGGTCTCGATCGGTGTCTGGCTGGCCGGCACCGGAAGCTTCTTCGCGTTCCTCTCCCCGGTGCTCGGCTGGCTGGGCACGGCCGTGACAGGTTCGGACACCTCCGCGAACGCACTGTTTGCCAAGCTGCAGCAGACCGCCGGCCTGAATGCAGGCATCGACCCGAACCTGCTCGTGGCCGGCAATACGGCGGGCGGTGTGGTGGGCAAGCTCATCAGCCCGCAGAACCTCGCCATTGCCGCCACCGCCGTGAACCTTGACGGCCAGGAGTCGGTCCTTCTGCGTAAGGTAGTCGGATGGAGCGTGGGGTTGCTTCTGGTGCTGTGCACCATCGTCTACCTGCAATCCACCCCAGTCCTGGGCTGGATGCTCCCGTAGCCCTCCACCCGCGCACAACCGGGGTGCGGGCCCTCCCGGCCCGCACTCCACCACTCCAGAGGATCGCCCGTGACACCCGCCGCAGCCGGAGCAGCCCCCCGACGTCGAACCCACGATGCGCTCCTGAAAGACATTGAAGCGGACCTGCGGGCCGGCAAAATCAAGGTCGGAGACCGGCTCCCGGGCGAACGGACCCTGGCGGAAAACTATGGAATATCCAGGGCGTCCGTACGCGAGGCCATCCGTATCCTCGACGCCATGGGCGTGGTCCGCAGCTCGGTAGGCTCCGGTCCCACCTCCGGTGCCATTGTGGTCTCCGATCCGTCCGCCGGACTCTCCTCCGCCCTCCGGCTGCATGTAGCCAGCAACCGGCTGCCGGTCCAGGACATCGTCCAAACCCGTATCCTCCTGGAGACGTGGACTGCCCGCGCCGGTGCCGCGCGCGAAGGCGGCGACGCGGAGCGGAAACAGGCGGCCCAACTGCTGGAGGCCATGGACCAACCCGAGCTGGACCGGGCAACCTTCCACGAGCTGGACGCCAGGTTCCATGTGGCGCTGAGTTCGCTTGCAGGCAACGAAGTCATGGCCACCATCATGGAGTCCCTCAGCGGCTCGATCGTGGGCTACGTCAAGGGAGCCATGGACGCGATGGAGGACTGGCCGGCGGTCCTGGCAGCCCTGCGCACCCAACACCACGGAATCTTTGATGCCGTCCAGTCCCGTGACGGCGAACTCGCCGCACGCCTGCTGCGCGAACACATCGAATGGTTCTACCAGCGGGCCGGGGACGCCACCCCGCCCCACCCCATTACCTGATTTCTTGGAGCCACGCATGAGAACCACAGCCGCAGGAGCCGAATCCCCCGTCCACCTGCTGGATCCGGATACCGTCAGCACGCGGGACCTGGACCGCCATGCCATGGCACATGACGCCTCGCACTACCTCCTGGTCCCGCAAGGGGTGGCCACCCCACGCAATGCCGCCGACGTTGGCGCCCTGCTCCGGCGCAGCCGGGAGCTTGGGCTTCCCGCCACCTTTCGTTCCGGTGGCACGAGCCTGTCCGGTCAGGCCCTGAGTGACAGCCTGCTGATCAACACCCGCCAGCATTTCCGCGGCGTTGAGGTGCTCGACGGCGGCGCCCGGGTCCGTGTCCAGCCCGGCGCCACGGTGCGCAGCGTCAACGCCAGGCTTGCCCCCTTTGGACGCAAGCTCGGCCCGGATCCCGCCAGCGAAATCGCCTGCACCGTGTGCGGTGTCATCGCCAACAACTCCTCAGGAATGGCGTGCGGCACTGAGCTCAACACCTACCGGACGCTGGAATCAATGGTGCTGGTGCTGCCCTCGGGCACGGTCATCGACACCGCCGACGCCGACGCAGACCGGCGGCTGCGCGAGCTGGAACCGGAACTCCACGAGGGGCTCCTGAAGCTGCGCCGGCGGGTGGTGGGAAACGACCAGTCCGTCCGCATCATCCGTTCACTGTTCTCGATGAAGAACACCATGGGCTACGGCGTGAACTCCTTCCTGGATTACGAACGCCCCGTGGACATCCTGATGCACCTGATGATCGGCAGCGAGGGAACCCTCGGCTTCGTGGCGGAGGCTGTCTTCCGCACCGTCGAGGTCAAACCTGCCGTTGCCACCGGTCTGCTGGTCTTCAACACCCTCGACGCGGCGATGGGAGTCCTGCCGGACCTGGTGTCCACCGGCCTTGCCACCATTGAACTCATGGACGCGGCAGCGTTGAAGGTGGCCCAGGCCGCCGCCGACGCCCCCGCCGCGATCCGTACCCTGCCGGTCCAAGGACACGCCGCGCTGCTGGTGGAACACCAGGGCTCGGACGCCGCCGAACTGTCCGGCAAGCGCGCAGGCTCGCAGCAGCTGTTCGACTCGCTGGACCTTGCAACACCCTTCGCGCTGACCTCCGACCCGAAAGACCGGGCTGCCCTGTGGCACGTCCGCAAGGGCCTGTACACGGCCGTGGCAGGCGCCCGCCCCTCCGGAACCAACGCACTGCTGGAGGACATCGTTGTCCCGGTTCCCGCCCTTGCCGGCACCTGCGGCGAACTGACACGGCTCTTCCACGAGCACCACTACAAGGAATCGGTGATCTTCGGGCACGCCAAAGACGGAAACGTCCACTTCATGCTCAACGAGCGCTTCGACGATCCGGACCAACTGCTGCGCTATCAGGCCTTCACCGACGAGATGGTGGACCTGGTCCTCGGCGCGGGCGGTTCACTCAAGGCCGAGCACGGGACAGGCCGCATCATGGCCCCCTTCGTCCGCCGCCAGTATGGCGACGAGCTCTACGCAGTCATGCAGGAGATCAAGCGGCTGATCGACCCGGCCAACCTCCTGAACCCGGGTGTGCTGCTCGCCGACGACCCCCTCTCCTACATCGAAAACCTCAAGGTGGCTCCCACCGTCGAGGAGGAGGTGGACCGCTGTGTCGAGTGCGGGTACTGCGAACCGGTGTGCCCCAGCAAGGACATCACGCTTACTCCGCGCCAACGCATCGTGCTTCGGCGCGACATTGCTGCCGCTGAGCAGCGCGGCGACCACGCCCTCGCCGGCAGCCTGCGCAAGGACTATGACTACGACGGCATGCAGACCTGCGCTGCGGACGGCATGTGCGTCACCGCCTGCCCGGTGCTGATCAACACCGGGGACCTGGTCCGTCGGCTGCGCAAGGAAAATGCGAACACCGTCGCCGCGGCCGGCTGGAACAAGGCCGCCGAAAACTGGGGCGCCGTGACCGCCGGCGGCGGCCTGGCCCTGACTGTAGCCAAGGCCATGCCGGCGCCGCTGCCAAAGGCCGCGACCGCCGTCGGCCGTGCGCTGTTGGGACCGGAGGCGGTGCCCGCCTACGCCGACGTGCTGCCCGGCGGCGGTTCCAGGCGCCGGGAACGCCGGGACCCAGGCAGCGTGGCGGTGTTCTTCCCGGCCTGCATCGGCACCATGTTCGGCCCCGCGGAGGGACCGGAAGGCAAGGGAAAGGGCTCAGCCCAGGCATTCCTGGACCTCTGCGAACGTGCCGGAGTGGGCATAACCGTCCCCGAAGGCATCCAGAGCCTGTGCTGCGGCACGCCGTGGAAATCCAAGGGCTTCTCCCAGGGCTACGACGCCATGACCGCCAAGGTCCTGGACCAGCTGTACGAGGCCAGCGGCCGCGGCAGGCTGCCCGTGGTGTGCGATGCCGCTTCCTGCACGGAAGGCCTGGAGACCATGAAGCGTCTTGCCGGCGCGGACGGGGAACGGTATGCCGGACTGCGCTTCGTTGACTCGGTGGAGTTCGTCCACCAGCACGTCCTGGGCCAGCTCACGGTAACCGCTCCCCTGGGTTCTATGGCCCTGCACCCCACGTGCTCATCCACCCAGCTGGGAACCAACCCCGCGCTGCTCGACATCGCCGGGGCCGTCACGGATGACGTGTTCGTGCCGGTCAACTGGGGGTGCTGCGCGTTCGCCGGCGACCGGGGCCTGCTCCACCCTGAACTCACCGACTCCGCCACCAACCGGCAGGCCGGCGAGATCAACGAGCGGGAGTTCGATGCCTATGCCTCCACCAACCGCACCTGCGAGCTGGGGATGTCCAAGGCGACCGGCCACTCCTACCGCCACCTGCTGGAAATCCTCGAGGAGGCCACCCGGCCCTGAGGCATCCCGCTAGACTGGCCGGGCAAGGACGGATTGGGGGATCCAGGGCGGCGCAGCCGCTTGTTCCGCTGGTCGGTCGCAGCCAGCGGACCCAAGGACCATCATGACCTTCTTCCAGGACTTTCCCGTCCCTCCCCTGCCGCCCCGGCCGCGGTCAACCAGGCACGTCCCGCCCCCTTGGGTGGCTGCACCCGCCTACGAACTGCCTGCCGTTGTCCATCTGGGCACGTTCGTGAGCCGGACACCGGGAATGGTGGTGGCGGTCAAAGGCGCCGAAGTCTTCTCTACCGGGTGCCTGTTCAGTCTGTCCTGGCTCTTCCGCCGGACCGATCAATCCGATAGGGACTGGGACGATTTGCAGCCGCTGTTCTTCCAGCCCGGCAGGGGCTTTCGCGGGCGCAGCGAGCGGCAGACCGGGCTGATGTTCGGCGTCGAATTTCCTGACGGTTCAAAAGCGAGCACCGGCAGCCAAATTCCCTACGGGCTGATGGAACCGGGCACCAACCCGGAGCCTCCGGTCCTCGCCCTGAACGGCGGCGGTGGCGGCGGGGGCGATGAGGAGTTCTCCGGCAGCGGCACCCTTTGGCTGTGGCCGCTGCCCCCAGCCGGGGATCTCCGGCTGGTTTGCCAATGGACCGACTTCGGCCTGGAGGAAACGTCGTTGATGCTCGACGGCGGGGCCCTGCGTCAGGCAGCGGCTTCCGTTCAGCCGTACTGGCCGGAGGAGGAAAACAATGGGTGACTTTACCGGGCTGGTCCTGTTTGTCCTCGTGGGAGCCGTCTTCTTCTACATCCTGTACGGCGTGATCCGCGCGGGGGTCCGGGACGGCATCCTCCAAGCGGACGGGCGGCGCGCCGCGCGCTCCGAACAGCTGAATTAGGCCTCCACTGCGGTGACGATGCTTCCGTACCCCTGCAGGAACATCCGCCGGCCCTGGCCTTCGTCCGTCCATACCCAGATAACGGAATAGTCGGAGGTCACGGCGTCCACCACCCCGGTGCCGGAGATGGTTCCCTCGGCGAAGCGGACCCTGTCCCCCACGGCGATCCGGGGATGCCTGGTCCGCTTCCTCCTGGGCTTGAGGGCGGTTTGCCCTGCCGTTGCAGGGTCTGGCGTGCAGGTGCTGGCGTGCTGGCGCATGGGATTCCTCTGGGCTCGCGGGCGGACGGTCAGCTCATTACGACCCTGCCCGCTGCTCCCAGGTCACGCACTGGGCGTGGTGGGAAAAGACTAACGCGGCGGCGCCCATATGGGCACCGCCGCGTCCTTTCACACCGAGTGTGACTGGTTCATCAGGTCACCTGCTGGATGGTCAGTCCAGCGCCGCCACGGAGCCCAGCGCATCCCAGGCGAAGCTGGCCAGCCAGTGCGTGGACATGAAGTCGCCGCTCTCCAGCCCGCGGAGGCCGGCCTTCAACAGCGGGTCCAGGGCCTCGTTGAGCACAGCTGCCGAGGCGCACGCCCCGGACGTGGAGGATTCCCGGAGCGTGGCGATGATCCGGGCCACCTGCCCGGCGCGGGTCAGGTTGAGCCCGTGGAGGTGCACCAGGTAGCCGTCGGTCTCGTCCGTGACGCTGACAGGCTGCAGGATCCGCGACTCAGCGGAGAGGCCTGGGAGGAACGCCGCGAACCAGGCGGAGAACTCGTCGGCGGTCAGGACGCGGCGCATCAGGTCCGCCTCGCTCAGCCCGGCGGAGAGGAAGTCCTGGCCGCTGAGCTCCCAGTCGCCCGGCCAGCCACGGTCGTTCCCGAACCAGGTGCGGGCCGCTTCCTCGCACGCCGCGGCAGCATCAGCCCGGCCCAGCGACCGGAAGGCATCCAGCATGTAGCCGACGCCGAACGCGGCGTTGGTGTGCAGCCCGTGCCGCACCGGGTACTGGGCCTTGGCCATCCACGCCACGCTGAGCTCCGCCACGGCGTCCACCAGCGGCTCCAGGGCGGTGCCCCATTCCCGGAGCTGCGCATCGGAGGACGCGGAACATGTGGCGGCCAGCCGCATCAGCCACGCCCACCCGTAGGGCCGCTCCCAGGACGGGTTGGCCACCAGGTAGTCCCGTTCCACCGCCAGCTTGGCCTGCGTCAGGTTGGCGCCCAGGGCCGCCCGGAGCGACGCTTCGGTGGAGCTGTCCACCCAGGCCGCCGTGCCGCCGTCGGACGCTCCCGCCGGGGCAGCCCCGGCAGAAGGTGACCCGGGGGTGCCGCCCAGCAGGCTGGCCCCCAGCCAGTGCATGTGCACGCAGGAGTGCCAGTCGAAGGAGGTGTAGAAGGCGGGGTGAATCTGCTCCGGGGTGGGCCGGTCGTCGGCGGACACCTGGGTGTGGTGGGCCGAGTGCGGGAAGGGCTCGGAAAGGTTGCCCAGCACCACGGCCGCGTAATCCGGTGCCGCCTGTGCGCGAAGATCGTTGTCCATGGTGCTCCTTTGCGAAGGGGTTTAGTGGAAGGCCAGGAAGTACATCAGTGCGATGTTGACCGCCAGCAGCGGGATGGCCGTGCCCACCTGCGCCGTGATGACGCCGTACTTGTTCTTCATTTCCAGCAGCGCGGAGGGCACCAGGTTGAAGTTGGCGGCCATGGGGGTGCAGAGCGTGCCGCAGAAGCCGGCGAGCATGCCGATCGCGAAGATGATGGCGGGGTCGCCGTGGAAGGTCTGCACCAGCACGGGCCAGCCGATGGCGGCGGTCATGATGGGGAAGGCGGCGAAGCCGTTGCCCATGAGCACGGTGAAGAGGAACATGCCGATGCAGTAGACCAGCACGCCTGCGATCAGCGAGCCCTTGGGCAGCAGCCCGGAGGCCAGGGTGCCCACGGCGGTTCCCACGCCGGCCTTGGTGAAGAGGATGCCCAGCGTGGTGAGCATCTGCGGCAGCAGCGCGGCCCAGCCGATGGATTCGAGGATGCGGCGGCTTTCGAAAATGGGTGTGGCCGGGTTCTTGGGCTTGAGGATCAGGAGGGCGACGACGACGGCGGCCACGGCGCCGATGGCCAGGGCTACCAGCGTGGTGTTCTTGGGGTCCAGCAGCGGGGCGCCGCCGATGTTCAGAACTGGCGCCGCAAGGACCAGGATGACAGTGACCAGGGGCAGCGTCAGGGCCGGGATGAAGAGCTTGTTGCCGAAGCGCTTCGCGAAGGCCTCGCGCTGCGGGCCGGTGGAGGTGCGGTGCTTGCCGTGGCCCAGCAGGCCGGTGGAGGCCAGGACAACCAGGATCAGGACCGCGATGCCCAGGATCCAGCCGGGCGCGGTGCCGGCCTGGACCCAGGTGCTGTAGAAGAAGCACAGGCCCAGCAGGCCCCAGAAGGCGGAGCTGCCCCAGCGGCGGGGGTGGTTGGCATCGGCGGCAATCAGCGATGCCCAGGCGACGAACAGAATGCCGATCAGCCAGTAGACGGCTTCAACGTTGATCATTTGGCTTCTCCTGCGGTTTCCTTCTGGGCGGTGAGCTCGTATTCGCGGTATTCCTTGTCCAGTTGCTTGTCCAGGCGCAGGAGCCGGAAGCCGTGGATGAGGAAGGCTGCGATGGCGGTGGGGATGGCCCAGAGGGCCAGCTGGAGCGGTTCCAGGTGGAGGTGGTACGTGGTGTCCACGAACGTGGTGATCAGCAGGATGGAGCCCACGGCCACGAAGACGTCCTCGCCGAAGAACACGCCCACGTTGTCAGCGCCGGCGGAGTGGCCCTTGATCTTCTCGCTGATCTTTTCCGGAACGTGCCCGTAGCGGCGCAGCGCGGCGCCCTCGGCCATGGGGAACACCAGCGGGCGGACGGTCTGGGCGTGGCCGCCGATGCTGTTCAGGCCCACGGCGGCGGTGATCTGGCGGACGGCCAGGTAGCCGATCAGGACGCGGCCCGCCGTCAGCTTGGCCAGGCGGCCGATGAGGACCTTGGCCTGCTCCTGCAGTCCGAAGTACTCGATGATGCCCACCACCGGCAGCACCGCCACGAAAATGGTGACCGAACGGCTGCTGGCGAAGCCGGTGCCGAACGAGTCGAGGATCTGTGCGGGGTTCATCCCGCCCAGCAGTGCGGTGACGATGCCGGCGACGGTGACGACAATCAGGGGGTTCAGGCGGATGGCGAAGCCAACGATCACCAGCAGCACCCCGATGAGTACAAGCATGATTATCCCTTCCCAGGGGACCCGTGACGGGTCTGCGAAAGTGGGGGCCGGCGCGTCCGTGCCCGGTTGCGTGGTTGGGCGGCGCCGAGGGGCGGGAGCCCCGGTTACGTCAGAGCTGCAGGATGTAGTGAGCTGCAGAACAACGGTGTGATCCACAGCATACCGTTTTGTTCAACAATCCTGCAACCCCTCCCCGGTAAGGGCCTGGGTCAGCGTTCGACGGCGGCGAGCAGCTGCGCTTCGGCTCGGTCCAGGTAGGTGGACAGGAAGTCCGCTGCCGCGGCCCGGTCGCCGGCTTCCATGAGCTCCACGATCCTGGCGTTGTCCTCCACGTACGGCTCGTGGAATGCGGGGTTGGCGGCCATGGAATGGAACACCAGGCGCATTTCGGCCAGGACCTGGTCCATGAGGCTGTTGAGCCGTTCGCTGCCGGCGCGGTTAACGAGGGCGCGGTGGAAGTGCTGGTTGGCGCCGGCCATGCCGGGGATATCCCCTTCCGCGGCGGCGGCCCTGGCGGCCTTGATGATGGCCGGCAGCGGCTCGATGGAGGTCTCGCCGGACCACAGCACCGCCGCAGGTTCCAGGAAGCGGCGGACGCGGTAGATTTCGCGGATGTCGTCCGCCGTGGGGTGGGCCACGAAAACGCCCCGGTTGGGAATGCGGGTGACGATGTGCTCGGCGTGGAGCGCGGTAAATGCTTCCCGCAGGGTGTTGCGGGACACGCCAAGGGCCTCGCGGAGGGCTTCCTCCGCGAGCTTGGAGCCGGGCTTCAGCTTGCCGGCCTCGATGCGGCTGCGGAGCTGGGCGGCCACCCAGAGGCCCGTTTCGGCGTGCTTTGTGGTCCTGGCCTGGGCCTGGAGATCGGCCAGCACCTCGTCAAACGTCATGGGACCACGATATCGGCCCAGGCCTGTGCCGGCGCGCCGGCGTCCCCGCTCACCCGATGCTGGTGAGCACCTGGCCTGGCGCCACGGGGTCCCCCGCCGCTGCGAACTGCTTGCCCAGCGTGCCGGCGCGGTGGGCGGCGACGGCGGTCTCCATCTTCATGGCTTCGAGCACCAGGACCGTTTCCCCTTCCTCGACCGAGGCTCCGGGCTGGGCCAGCCACTTGACCACGGTGCCGGCCATGGTGGCCAGCAGGTCGCCGTCGTTCTGTTCCGCTTCTTCCTCGGCCTTCTGCTGCGGGGCGTCCGCACCCCGGCGGCCGCCGCCGTCGAGCAGTGAATCCAGCAGCGCCTTGGGCAGCCCCAGTTCCATGCGCTTGCCGTCCACCTCGATGCCGATGGTGCGGCGGGGCTCCTCCGGGGCGGCGGGACTGAAGGCAGGGTCCGCCTCCAAAGCCGTGGCGAATTCGCTTTCGATCCAGGTGGTGTAGATGTCCAGCCCGCCGGTGCGGGTGAAATCAGGGGCCTCCACCACGGCCCGGTGGAACGGCAGCACGGTGGCCAGGCCGCCGATGCGGAACTCGCGCAGGGCGCGGCGGGCGCGGCGCAGGGCCTGCTGCCGGTCCGCGCCGGTGACCACCAGCTTGGCGAGCAGGGAGTCGAACTGCCCGGGCACCACGGACCCGGCGCGGACTCCGGCGTCCACGCGGATGCCGGGCCCGGTGGGCACTTCGAACTCCGTGACGGCGCCCGGGGACGGCAGGAAGCCGCGGCCCGGATCCTCGGCATTGATCCGGAACTCGAACGCGTGGCCGCGCGGTTCCGGGTCCTCCCGGATGGGCAGTTCCTCCCCCGCCGCGATGGCCAGCTGGGCTGCCACCAGGTCCACGCCCGAGGTCTCCTCCGTGATGGGGTGCTCCACCTGCAGCCGGGTGTTCACCTCCAGGAAGCTCAGGAAACCGCTGCCGTCCAGCAGGTACTCCACCGTGCCGGCGCCCACGTAGCCGGCTTCGCGGCAGATGGCCTTGGCCGAGGCGTGGATGGCCGCCCGCTGGTCGGGGGTGAGGAACGGTGCGGGGGCCTCCTCCACGAGTTTCTGGTGGCGTCGCTGCAGCGAGCAGTCTCGGGTGCCCACCACCACCACGTTGCCGTGGGTATCAGCGATGACCTGTGCCTCCACGTGGCGGGGGCGGTCCAGGAATTTCTCCACGTAGCACTCGCTGCGGCCAAAGGCTGCAAGGGACTCGCGGACCGCCGAGTCGAAGCTTTCCTCGATATCGGCCAGGTTCCGGACGACTTTGAGGCCGCGTCCGCCGCCGCCGAAGGCAGCCTTGATGGCCACGGGGAGGCCCACCTGCTCGGCGAAGGCACGGACCTCGTCGGCGCTGTCCACGGGCCCGTCACTGCCGGGTGCCAGCGGGGCGCCGGCCCGGACGGCCACCTCGCGGGCGCTGACCTTGTCGCCCAGCAGGCGGATGGTGTCCGGGGAGGGGCCGATCCAGGTCAGGCCGGCGTTCAGCACGGCCCGGGCAAAGCCTGCGTTCTCGGACAGGAAGCCGTAGCCGGGGTGGACGGCGTCGGCGCCGCTCTTGGCCGCAATGGCCAGGATCTTGTCGATGTCCAGGTAGGTTTCCTGGGGCCTGGATCCGGCCAGCGAGTATGCCTCAGTGGCTGCTGAGACGTGCAGTGCGTCGGCGTCGGGGTCGGCGTAGACGGCCACGCTTTCCAGGCCTGCATCGTCGCAGGCATGGGCGATCCGGACGGCGATCTCGCCGCGGTTGGCTATGAGGACTTTACGCATGGGGGCTTTCCTTAGCTGTTTCGGGCAGTTCTGCCGGGGGTGCTGCAGCGGTGAACCGCACGGCGGCGCCCGGGGGAAGTTGGGCCGCTTTGTCCAGGTCCGCGTGGACGACGACGGCGATCACCGGGTATCCGCCCGTCACCGGGTGGTCGGAGAGGAAGAGGACAGGCTGGCCTTCCGGCGGCACCTGGATGGCGCCCCGGACCGTTCCTTCGCTGGCCAGTTCACCGTCGCGGCTCCGAGTGAGGGCGTTGCCGTTGAGGCGCAGTCCGATCCGGTTGGACTGCGGCGTGACGGTCCAGTCCTGTTCCAGGAAGTCCTGCAGGGTTTGGGCACTGAACCAGTCCTGCCGGGGTCCGGGCACCACGCGGAGCACGGTTGGCGCGGACTGGTCCGGAAGGGGTGACGACTCGGGGTGGCCCACGATGCTGCCCGGCTTCGGTGCGAGCACGGGAAGGATGGTTCCAGCCTGGAGCGGTTCGGGCCCGATCCCGGACATGGTGTCTGTGGACCGGCTCCCCAGCGCGTCGGGGCCGCCGATCCCGCCGCGGACGCCGAGGTAGGAGCGGAGCCCTGCCGTGGGGTTTCCCACCGTCAGCCTCTCGCCCGCCAGCAGCGCGAAGGGGGCGCCGCACCCGGGGTGCCGGGCCGCCGTCGTACCTGCTGCCGCGTCTTCCGGCGGCGTGATCCCAAGTGGAACCTCTGCGCCGGTGACGGCCAGGACCTGGTCCGAGAGGGCCTCGAGTTCCAGGCCGCCGAAGAGGAGTTCGATGCCGGCCGCGTCCTCGGCGTTGCCCACCATGCGGTTGGCGCGGCGGAGGGCCGCCCGGTCCATGGCGCCGGCGCTGCTGACGCCGAGGGAGGCGTAGCCCGGGCGGCCCAGGTCCTGGATGGTGGCCTGGAGTCCCGGCTTCCGGACGGCAAGCCCTGCGGTGGCGGGGTCTGTTGCCGCGGTGCTGGCCGCGTCCGGCCCGCGCTGTTCGGTCACAGCGTGGTCGGCCACGGTGGCCTGCGCCCGCACCGCGTTGAAGCGGACCGTGTCGCCGGGCCGGATCAGGGCCGGGTTTTCGCGGTCCAGGTCCCACATGGCTGCTTCGGTCCGGCCGATCAGCTGCCAGCCGCCGGGCGACTGCCGGGGGTAGACCGCCGAGTACGCGCCGCCCAGTGCCACGGCACCGGCGGGCACAGCCGTCCTCGGTGAGTGGCGCCGCGGCACTTCCAGGCGGGAATCTTCGCCCGTGAGGTAGGCGAAGCCGGGGGCGAAGCCGGCAAAGGCGGCGGTCCAGAGCTGGCCTGTGTGGGCGGCAACGACTCCCTGGCGGTCCAGCCCGGTGAGCTTCGCGACCTCGTCCAGGTCCTCGCCGTCGTACACCACGTCGATGGTGACCAGCGTGCTCTCGGTGCCGGCCGGGGCTTCCAGGTCGATGCTGCGCACGTGAGTGGCCAGGGCCCGTGCCGCGTGGGGCGAGTCCGTGGTGATGAGGACGGTCCGGGCTGCGGCAATGACGTCAACCTGCCCCGGCTGGGGGTGTGCGGTGAGTTGCGCCTGGAGACTGAGGACGGAGTCCAGGGTGGGGAGCTCCACCAAAATGGCGCAGTCTCCGGCGGCCCGGACACCGGTCAGTGCGGCGTGTGGCGGCTTCTGTGCCTGCTGCTGTTTGGTGGGCATGGCTAGGCGAAACTTTGGATCTGGATGCCGGCGTCCAGCAGCGCGGCGCGGACGGCGGCGGCCATGGCAACGGCACCCGGCGTGTCACCGTGCAGGCAGATGCTTTCGGCCTTGACCTGGACCAGCGTGCCGTCGATGGCCCGGACCACGCCGTCCCCGGCCAGGCGCAGGACATGTTCGACGACGTCCTCCACCTTGTGCAGCACGGCGCCGGGCTCGCGGCGGGACACCAGGGTGCCGTCGGGGTTGTAGGCGCGGTCGGCGAAGGCTTCGGCTACGGTCCGCAGCCCGGCGGCGTCGGCCTGGCGCTGGATCTCGGAGTTGGGGAGGACCATGAGGGGCAGGGTGGGGTCCACGGCCAGGATGGCGGCAACGACGGCGCCGGCCTGCTGGGGGTGGTTGACGATGGTGTTGTACAGGGCGCCGTGGGGCTTGACGTAGCGCACGGCTGTTCCGGCTGCGAGGGCTACGGCCTGGACTGCGCCGATCTGGTAGACGACGTCAGCGGTCAGCTCTTCCGGGGTCATGTCCACGAAGCGGCGGCCGAATCCGGCCAGGTCCCGGTATCCGGGGTGTGCGCCGACGGTGACGCCGGCCTTCACGGCGGCCTGGCAGGTGGCCATGATGCCCACGGGATCGCCCGCGTGGAAGCCGCAGGCTACGTTGGCACTGGACACACTCTCGAAAATGGCGGCGTCATCGCCGAAGGACCAGTTCCCAAAGGACTCGCCGACGTCGCTGTTCAGGTCGATGCTGGGCATTGTGATCTCCGTCTCGGATTGGTGTCCTTCAAGAATGCCCTAAAAAGCCGGATTGTTCAACAATCCATCATCCTCGTTACGAACCTCTCCGCGACGCGGCATCACGTCCTGCCCCTTCTCCCCCAACGCGGCATCACATCCTGCCCCTTCTCCCCCTTCAGCATCACCTGCTGTCAGGTAGTGGGCGGGAAGTGATGGCGAGTCCGAAGAATCCGGGCAGGATGGGATGGCGCGTTGGAGCACTGGCCCGAGGGTTTCCCTGGAACGGGGTTCCGCTCGCTGCGGCATGGGGTGTTTTGTGTGTTAAATGTGGGAGGCCCCAACCGTGTGGTTGGGGCCTCGACCATTAATAGTTGTTCCGGCGGTGACCTACTCTCCCACACCCTCCCGGGTGCAGTACCATCGGCGCTGTGGGTCTTAGCTTCCGGGTTCGGAATGGGACCGGGCGTTTCCAACCAATTACATACATAATCGGTATCAACAAACTTGGCACACTATTGAGTTCTCAAACAACAGACACACCCGGCACCACCCAAACCAACGTTCAGGATCGCTCCGGAGCAACTTTTCAAACTTACCCGATCCCCGCCTCCGAAGCAAATCCATCTTTCAGGATTCCCATCGAATTGAAGACCGCCCCATACCGATTTCCAGCGCCCTAAAGAGCAACCAGATTTTGGCTTTGAATTGGGGGTTTTGGCCACCCGGTGAACAGTTCTTCACTGTCTCCCCCGCGGCGACTTAGAAAACAATACCCGCACACAACCCCCACCGCAAATCGGGCGGAAGGAGGTGGACAATCCGCGGAATTCCGGGGCAGGACGGGCGTTCCGGGCACCCAAGCAGCCTGCCGGCGCCGTAATTGCGCTGTGTGTGCTGCCGCACACTGTGCCGCACCGGCCATGAGCGCCGATGTACCCACTAACCGAACGAGCTGTGGACGCCTCCCCAAACGGGAAGCGTCCACAGCTCTACCTGGTGACTACCTGCTACTTGGCAATACCGCCGTGTTTGCTGCAGGCGCCCTGCCTCGTCGTGGACGGCCACACGTAGCCGTCACTGCAGATGATCGCACCCCCGACATTGGGCACAGTGACTGCCGGAGCCTTTGCCGCTTGCTGCGCTGCCTGGTCGGCTGCTGCCTTGGCAGCTGCGTCCCGGGCCGCCTGATCGGCTGCAGCTTTTGCAGCGGCAGCCTGGTCGGCGGCGGCCTTGTCAGCTGTTGCCTTTTCAGCGGCGGCCTTGTCAGCTGCGGCCTTGTCAGCAGCCGCCTTCGCAGCTGCTGCCTTCTCAGCGGCGGCCTTCTCCGCCGCCACGTCGTCGAGGTTCTTGACGCCGAGGTGCACTGTGGAGCCCTTGGCAGCCTGCGCCCCGTTGGCAGGATCCTGGGAGATCACCTGCCAGTTGCTCTTGAGAATGATCGATTTGCCCTTCGCACTATCCACAGCCTCAACAGTGAAGCCCAGCTTTTCCAACTGCTCTTTCGCCTTGTCCAACGTCAGATTCACCACGGCCGGCACGACGACGGTCTCGGTTGTCTGCGAGACAGCCGTAGCGGTGGCCGTCCCGGTCGGCTGCGTCGCCGCCTGCTTGCCGCCGCACCCTGTCAGCATGAGGCCGGTCAGCAGAACCAAAGCCAGTGAAGCCTTCATCCTGCCCATCGCTGGAACGGTGTTTTCTTTCATGTTTCCCCCTGGGAATGCTTGTGATGGTGGTAAAAATCGGGGCACGGAATGACCGGACGTGACAGGCCTACTCGCAGGCGACGCCGTCGGAGTCACGGTCCAACGCAGGGCGGTAGCCGGCCTGCCCCGCGTAAAGCGGCGCGGCGCCTGCAGCCCTCGCCGCCGCGCAGTTGGCGTAGTAGGCAGCAGCAGGTGCCGGCGCGGCAGGAACCGGGGCCACGGGCGCTGGTGCAGCCGGGACCACAGGCGCAGGCGCCACTGCAGCAGGTGCGGGTGCCGGCGCGGGTGCTGGAGCCGGCGCGGGTGCTGGAGCCGGCGCAGGTGCGGGCGCAACCGCAGCAGGTGCCGGGGCAGCCGCAACAGGAGCCGGAGCCTGCTGGTTTGTTGGCGCCAACTGCCCGGCGCAGTCGCCAAGTATCCGGGCAATTGCATCGTGCTCCGCCTGGGTGACCCACAGCCCGTAGGTCGCCTTCACCGAAACCTGCCGGGCAACGTACTCACAGCGGAAGCCCTTGTTCGGCGGCAACCAGGTGGCCGCATCGCCGTCGCCCTTTTGCTGGTTCGTGGGCCCGTCCGTGGCCTGCAGGTTCAGCGGATCGTTGGCAAAGGCCGTCCGCTGCTCCACTGTCAGCTGCTGCGCGCCCTTCTGCCAGGCGTCGCTCAAGGCCACCACGTGGTCGATCTGGACGGCGCTGCTGGTGGCGGAACCCCGCACAAAGCTGATGGTCTTACCCGTGTAAGGATCGGCCAGCGTTCCCGACTGCACCTTGCACGGCACACTGTTCGTGTACGAAATGCCGGTGAGGTCGCGTTTGAGGATGTCATTGCGGGTATCGCAGCCATTCCGGTCCACATCCGCCCACGCCTGGCCGAACTGCGCCCGGTCGTATCCGGTCTTCGGCGCGCGGCCCTTGATGGGGAGGTCAGCCAGCAGATCCAGCGCCTTGGTGGCGTAGGCAGGCTGCGCGTTGGGCGCGGTTGCTGTGACGCCGGCGGCAAGAGCGTATGGGTTCTCCGGGTCCAGTGGTTCGCCCGTGGCGTCGGCAGTGGGACTTGGCGTGGACGACGGCGACGCCTTGGCTGTCGCCGTCGGGCTCGCTGTCGCTTGGGTGGCCTTGGCGGTGCTCTCCGATGAGGCGGCCTGCAGGTCAGCGCCGGCAACCCGTGGCATTGCGACGGCACCGCCGACGAAGAGCGCCAAAGACGCTGCCATCGCGACGGCCCCGGCTTTCCGTTGTGCGGGCAGCCATGCCCAGGAGCGGCGTCCCGTGATGAGGACGTAGAGGCCGGTGAGGGCCAGCGAGATGGCCAGGACAACCAGGGCCCCCGCCAACCCGCTGTCCACTGCTGCCAAAAGCATGAACAGCGCGGTAATCGCCCCAACAATATACGTTGAATAGCGTGGTTTCCGCGCCGGCTTCGGTGCCGGAGCGGACGGAACAAACCCCATAAGGGTTTCGTAGTCGGACATTCTTTCCCCATTTACAGGAGGCCCGGAAAACGGCGCCCCCGCATTTGCCGGGCCTGCTGCTTAGCCCGGTAAACTCATCGTCGATGAGCCTATGCCGCATGGAGTAGGGCATAGGGGGCATTTCAGGATCCTCAGTGAACATTCAGGCAGTCTTGATGCGAACTTGAGGAAAGGCCGTCGTAATACGGTGTCGCTGCTTAACAATTTACGAATGACAAGACGATGAACGGGGTTTTCAGCCGCCGTTCCCTTGGAACAAACCCGAAGATAGAGTGGCAGCATGCAGATGCGCCTTGAGGTTGTACAGGTCCCGGTTTCAGACGTCGACAAATCAAAAGCGTTTTACACGGAAAAACTGGGATTCATTCTGGACCACGACGTGGAGCACATCCCGGGCATGCGCGTGGTCCAACTGACTCCCCCGGGTTCTGCCACCTCGGTGGTGATCGGCACCGGCATGACCACCATGACGCCGGGCAGCCTGGAGGGCCTCCAACTGGTTGTTCCCGATTTCACCGAAGTACGCAGCGAGCTGGTTCGACGCGGTGCAGATATCAGCGAGATCCAGGACCTTGGGGGCGTCCTGTTCGCCTACTTCAGCGATCCTGACGGCAACCGCTGGGTCATGCAGGGCCAGACGCAGGAGCACGTCCGGGACGCACACAGGTCGTAGGAAGAGCGGGCCGACGGCGGAGCGGGCGTCAGCCACAAACCCACAAAGCTGAGCGGGCGTCAGCAGCGGCACGCCGTTACGACGGCGGCGGCGCCTCCCCGGGCTGGAGTTCCAGCACGTCCTGGACCACCTCGTTGTGGCGCAGGAACCAGGGTTTGAACGGCGGGTCAAAGCGGGCGAACCTGGGCGCGCCCACGGGAGTCAGGCCGGCCAGGGTGAGCGCCGCCTGCAGTCCGTTGTTGCGCCGCTCAAAGGCCGATGCCGAACCGCTGCCGGAGAAGCCCAGCACTGCGGCCAAAGAACCGCGCACCGCCCGCACCCTGACCTTGGGATCGTCTGGCACCGGAGCAGTGTCCGCGGTCACGCCGGCGGGCAGGACAAAGGCGACCGAAAATTCGGCGGCCTGCCCGGCGCCGGGCAGCGGACCGCTTTGGAGTACGGGCGTTGTCATGGCGAGCTTCTGCGGTCCCGCTTCCTGGATCACCGGGGCGGTCATGGCAAGTTTCTGCCGGGCAGTGTTGCTGCCGCTGATGTAGTTGAAGAGATACCGGAAGGCTGCGTTGCCGGCGCGGTCAAAATCCGCGTTCACGGTTACCTCGGCCACCACGTAGTCCGGATACCGGCGCAGCTCGAAGTGCGGATAGCGCCGGACCACCTCATAGGGCTGCTGTTCAGTCATGGTGCGCACAGCCTACGCCGGTCCGGCAGCTGCGGACAGACCCGGGACAGGCACGGGACCGCCACAAGACCCAGCTACACCACCTGCTGCGTTCGGCGCGCCCGGAATTTAGCCCGCAGGACAGCGCTGCCGACCAGGACGGCGAACAGGAGCCCGATGAGACCGAAGATGACCGTCAGGACCACGCCGGCACCGCGCAGCCACACCCCGTCGCTCTCGTAGCCGGGCACAATCGCCCGGCCCGGATTATTTTCGGCATAGGTGACGGTGACGGTGTTGCCCACCACGGGATGCTGGTCGTGGTCCACGGCCGCGAACGTCTTGCGGGGCACCCCATCCGCGGCCGTGTAGTCGACCCTGATCCTGCGCTCCGAAGCCTTGGTGACGTCGTCGAAGTGGACGATCGTTCCGGTGGCCTGCGCCCCGGTCCGTGCAAGCTCTTGATCAGAGTTGATCATGAAGCTGCCCACGCCGATCATCACCGGCCCCAAGCAAAGGACCAGGACGGTCACGGCCAGGTTCAGTTTCCCCTTCCACGACAGCCACGGCTTACGGTTTCCGTCAGTTCTGCGCCCAGTCACGGCTCCCATTGTGCCGGAGCTGTCACCAAAACCACATCCGCATCCATTGCCTCCGGCAACCAGCCGGAGCATAATAGTTAGCAGAACTAATTAGCATTGCTAATAAACACCGCAGGAGGCGCATCCACCTACATGTCCCCCACCCAGACGCAGAACCAGGCAACCGCAGACCCCACCGCCCCGGATACCCTCGCCATCGATCTCCGCACCGCCGTGATGCGCACCTCGCGCCGGCTCCGCGTTGAGGCAACAGGCGAAATCATCACCCCCGGCCAGTACACGGTACTGGCACTGCTCAACGGCAGCGGTCCCAGCACCCTGCGCGCGCTGGCCGAAAGTGAACACGTCCAGGCACCGTCCATGACCAGGATCGTCAATGCCCTCGCCGACCAGGGCTTCGTTACCCGGTCAGCCAATCCCGACGATGGCCGGCAGGTCCGCGTGGAGATCACCGGTGCCGGCAGGAAAGTCCTGGCAGAGGCCCGAAGCCAGCGCACCGCGTGGCTGGCCCAGCGCGTGGCCGGACTCAGCGAGGAAGACCGGCTCACCCTCAGCCGCGCGGCCCGCATCATGCAGGAAATGAGCGGCAAATGAGCGCGATGTTCCGGGCCCTGGAGAACCCCAACTACCGCATCTGGGCCAGCGGCGCGATCGTCTCCAACATCGGCACCTGGATGCAGCGCGTGGCCCAGGACTGGCTGGTCCTGACCGTCCTCACCGACCACTCAGGTGCCGCCGTCGGCCTCACCACGGGCCTGCAGTTCCTGCCTATGCTGCTGTTCGGGCCCTACGGCGGGGTACTGGCGGACCGCTACCGCAAGCGCATCATCCTCATGTGGACGCAGCTGGCCATGGGCTTCACGGCCCTCGCCATCGGCCTCCTGGTGGTCACCGGCAACGCCCAGCTGTGGCACGCCTACGTTGCCGCCTTCTGCCTGGGCGTGGCCAGCGCCGTGGATGCACCCGCACGCCAGGCCTTTGTTTCCGAACTGGTGGGCCAGGACAACATCTCCAACGCAGTGGCGCTTAACTCGGCGTCCTTCAACACCGCCCGGCTCACCGGTCCTGCGATCGCCGGCGTGCTCATCGCCTGGGTGGGTACCGGCCCGGTGTTCCTCCTGAACGCCGCGAGCTTCGCCGCCGTCCTGGTCTCGCTGTTCCGGATCCGCACCACGCAGCCTGCCCCCGTTGCCAAGGGAGACCGGAACAAACACCAGGTGGCCGAGGGCATCCGTTACGTGCGGCGCCGTCCGGACCTGATGCTGATCATGGTCCTGGTGGGCATCCTCGGCGCGTTCGGCATGAACTTCCCGGTGATCAACTCACTGATGGCCACCACGGAATTCAGCATGGGCCCCAGCGAATTCGGGCTCCTCGGCTCCATCATGGCGGTGGGCACGCTGGCCGGCGCCCTCCTGGCGGCGCGCCGTTCCGGACCGCGGCTGCGGTTTCTGCTGGGCGGGGCACTGGGACTGGGGGTCTTCACCATACTGGGCAGCATCGCGCCGAACTTTTGGGTGTACGCGGCCATCCTGATTCCCGTGGGCCTGGCGTCCATCACTTTCCTTAACAGCTGCAACACCAGCATCCAGCTCTCCGTGGAGCCACAGTTCCGGGGCCGCGTACTGGCCCTCTACCTGGCCATCCTCCAGGGCGGCACCGCCATCGGTTCGCCGCTGGTGGGTTGGATCGGCAGCGAGTTCGGCGCCCGCTGGTCCGTCGCGGTAGGCGGCATCGTGGTGCTGCTCGCTGGCATCGCCGCCGTCATCGCGGTCACCAGGCGCAACCGGCTCACCCTTCGCGGCGCACTCCGGATGGCCCTCGGCAGGCGCGAGCCCGCAGTCTGAGCCCACTGCTGCGGTGGCGGGGCTTCACTGTTGCGGGGCGGCCACGATGTCCACCGAGATTTCGACGACCGGCACCGTTCCCTTGTTCTCGAGCCAATGGGTGGTGTGGCGGTCCTCCTGCCAGCCCACCCCCGGCCCGTACTCGGTGACCCGGCCGTCCCGGTGCTCCGTGATGGTCCCCTGCAGGACATAAACCGTCCCGGGCCGGCCCACCTGGTCATGGAGGGGCCCGAAAACTCCGCCAGGTTCGATGGTCACCATCCGCATGCGGAGTTGGCGCCCTTCCATGCCCTCGATCTCCCCGGCAAGGTCCACCGTTGCCAGAAGCTCCATGGAGACGCCCTTCGTCTCCGGCACCGCCTCTTCCGCACCCAATGCCATCCCTTCCTTCCGTACCGCTGACGACGGCGGCGCCGGCCTGCCGCTGCCACGCGCCCGGGTGCGGGTGCTTTGGGCGGCAAGTGCCGGCGTCGACCGTTTTATTGCTGGACCTCCTGCTGCAAGCCTTGGCCGTCAGGACGGAATGGAGGAGATGTTCAGGATGTTGCCCTCGCTGTCCAGGAACCACGCTGCCTGGCCGTACCCCTCCATCGTTGCGATGCCGTTCTCGGTCTTCAGCCCTGGCATGTCGTAATCCTCGAAAACGACGCCGCGGGCCCGCAGTTCGTCCACGTCCCGCTGAACGTCGTCCGTGGCCCAGCCAATTTGCGTGTTCTTGGCCGAACCGGCGTTGTCCGTCTGGTAGATCAGGAACGAGGTTCCCTTTCCGCACCGGTAGACAAGGCCGCCGTCCGCCATTGTCCGCTCGGGCTCAAACCCCAGCTTGTCCCGATAAAAATCCCGCGCCCGGTCGATGTCCTTGGCCGGCAGCACAGCCATGACTTCCATATCTTTGAGCATGACGAATCTCCTTGTGCTCTAATGGCGTTGCTCTCCCCCTGAAATGGTCCGGCCGTCCCCCGCCGGGCGTCGTGGCCGTCCTTCCCGCCGATTGCCGGGGCGGCCGCCTGGAACCCCTGGGTCCGCCGCGGCGCAGAACAGCAGCGGGAGGTTCCCGAAGTCTACGAGGCCATTATGGGACCGAAAATCCCACGACGGAATAGGGGATTTAAACGGCCCGGAAACGGCCTCCCCCTGCTACTTACGTGCCACCCAGATTGCTTTACGCAGGGCAGCGCCGGCTACGGATACGAGGGGCACCAGGCATACCAGCGCGGCGATGGTGTTGGGGCGGAAGGCCGGACGCCCATTAACCGTCCGGTAAATTCCCAGGGGCACAACGAACCCGCCGCCGCCCCCGCCGGAGGCGCCATCCTCCGCTTCGGTGCCACCACCGAAACCGAAGGACACCAGCGCCACGGGCACGATCTCCTCCCCGCCCAGGTTGACGGGGGTGCCGTAGGCGCGCGTCACGCCCATGTTCTTGAAGGATTCCGCAAGGGACGCAAGAGTGTCAGCCATGGCCTCACGTTAGATGGCCAGGCGTGGCTGCAGGTAGGACCATAAGTCCTGAGGAGCGTCCTGATGCACCGGGAGGCAGGGGCCCCTGCCGTGCCGGCCGGCGTCGTCTGCTTCTTTACTTCCGGATCTCGGCCATCCGCAGCCGAACAATGTCTTCCAGCACGTCGTCGGGCACGGGATGGTCCGCGGTGAAGCGGATGGTCCCCTTGGACAGCGAGTACCCTTCCAGGCGTCCGGCCACCGCTTCCACCACCGCGCCGGAAAAGGGAAAGATCGAAAGGTGTCTTGCCGCCGCGACGGCTGCCAGCAGCGGTTTGCCGTCGAGTTTCAGGGCGGGCATGCCGTAGCTCATCCCTTCCGTGGCCTCGGGAGCCAGAGAGCGTACCGTCTCCACCACATGCTGCAGGCAACTCCGGTCGGGTTCATCCAGCGCAGCCAGCGCCTCGTCCACGGCGCCCAACGGGAACCTCAGCTCTTCCTGGCCGCAACCGTGGAGGCCAGTGCGGCGAGGCCTCGCTCGAAGTCGGCGCCCACCATCTTGTCCATGTCCATGAACAGTGCGAACACCCTGCCCAGGCCCTTGTTCTCGCCCGTCATCCGCCAGGTCACCTCGGTACCGGTGTCCACCGGGGTGAAGCTGAACGTGGTGGGGTTCAGTGCCTTGAACGGCCTGGTGAACTGCAGCCGGATCCGGATCAGGCTGGCGGGTATGGATTCTGTGAGTTCCATGGTGCCGCTGCCGGCCCTGCGGTTGCCGCTCCACTCGTACCCCGCGCCGGGGCCGGCTTCGTTGCCGAAGTAGCGGCGGCTCATGCCCGGATCGATCGTTTCCCATGGGGACCAGGCGGTCCACTCATGGAAGTTGTTCACCAGCGGGAAGATCTCTTCTGCGGAAGCGGGAATGACGGCGCTGCGGCGGACTTCAAAAGTGGACATGGCCCCAGCATAGGGGCGGGAGCCGCTGGCGTTAAGGGAGGACGACGTTCACGGGGTCCTTGCCCTCGAGCAGGAGGCCGATCTGCTTCCTGAGCAGCCGGACCATCCGGGGGAACATGGCCGAACTGGCGCCGCCGACGTGCGGGGTGACGAGCACGCCCGGTGTGGTCCACAGCGGGTGGTCCGCCGGGAGGGGTTCCGGGTCGGTCACGTCCAGGGCGGCCCGGAGCCGGCCGCTGGATGTCTCGGCGAGCAGGGCGTCGGTGTCCGCCACGGGGCCGCGGGCCACATTGACCAAGAGGGCGCCGTCCGGCATGGCCGCGAGGAACTTGGCGTCCACCAGCTGCTGGGTCTGCTCAGCCAGCGGAACACTGACCACCACAATCTCGTGCAGCGGCAGTTGCTCGTAGAGCGAGTCGATTCCGTAGATGGTCCCGCGCTCGTCCTCACGGGCGCGGCTGGCCATCCTGGTGACGTCGGTTTCAAACGGCAGGAGCCGGGCCTCGATGGCCTTGCCCACTCCCCCGTAACCCACCAGCAGCACGCGCCGGTCGGCCAGGCTGGGCCGCGGGCTGTTGTCCCACGTTCCGGTGTCCTGGTTCCGGACAAAGTCCGGGATGCCCCGTTGGGAGGCCACCATCATGCCCACGGCGAGCTCCGCCGTCGACGTCTCATGGACTCCGGCCGCGTTCGCGAAGGTGACGCCGTCGGGCAGAACCGCGGCGACGCCGTCGTACCCGATGGACTGGCTCTGCACCAGGCCCACGTCAACGCCCTCCAATGCGGCGAGCGCCGACGGCTTGCCCATGTAGCCGGGCACCAGCAGGTCCAGCCGGCCCTCCGGCGCGGGTCCGTCCAGGTCCCACAGGACAAATTCGACGCCGTCAATGGGGGTGAGCGCGTCCAGCAGGTTCTGGGCGGGCAGGCAGACGCGCAGCGGGGCCGTCACGCGGCGACCATCAGAATGTGCCATTGGGCAGGGCAGCAAGTACTCATGGGGGTCTCCAGGGTTCCGGGCCCGGCGCAGCTGCAGCGGGCGTTAAAGTTCCACAACCAACCTACCTCCGGCACCGCCCTCGCCGATTCTTTTTCGCTACGCAACACGCCTCCGCCGGACCCTGTCACGTCCATGACAGGCCCTTCAATCCTGTAAATTTAAGGGAGGAATTGTCCGGCCAGCGAGCCGCTTTCCAACCCCACCCTTTGAATGGACGCTCCCCCATGTCTTCCGCGATTTCCGCGCCGTCCCCTGCCCGTTTTCCCTACGCCGCAATGGTGGTCCTGGCCACCATTGCGTTCACGGCCATCACCACCGAACTCCTCCCCTCCGGGCTGCTGCCGCAGATCAGCACCGGCCTTGGCGTCTCCGAGCCGGTGGCCGGTTATCTTGCCGCTGCCTACGCCGCCGTCATTGTTGTCACGGTGGTTCCGGCGGCACGGCTGCTGGGGAAGATCCCGCGGCATGCCCTGCTGGTGGGGCTGGTCCTGACCTTCGCGCTCAGCAACGCACTGGTGGGACTGGCACCGGACTTCACGTCGGCGATGATCGCGCGGCTGGTGGGCGGGCTGGCGCACGGGTTGCTCTGGACCACCATGGCGCCGTTCGTTTCCCGCGTGGTTCCGGCTGACAAAGTGGGCAAGGCGCTGGCGATCGTGTTCAGCGGCAACAGCCTGGGCTTGGCCATTGGCGCGCCGGTGGGCACCGCCCTGGGCGGATTCCTGGGCTGGCGTGCCGCGTTCCTGGTCCTCGCCGGGTTCGGCGTGGTGCTGACGGTCCTCGCGTTTTGGCTGCTTCCCCGCGTCCAGCGCATTTCCGACGCGGCCCGCCCGTCCCTGCGCAAGGCGATCGGCCAGCCAGGCGTGAAGTCGGTGGCGGTCGCCTGGCCGCTGCTGGTCCTGGCGCACTTCGCCCTGTTCACCTACATTGCACCCTTCATCCGCGAGGCGAACCTGCCTGACTACGCCACGAGCCTCTCGCTCACGGTGCTGGGCGGGTCCGGCCTGCTGGGCATTTGGATTGCGGGGCTCACCGTGGATTCGCGTCCCCGCCGTTCGCTGATGATCACGACGGCGGCCATCGCCGCATCGATGTTCCTCCTGCCGCTCGCCGTGGGTAACCTGCCCGTGGCCCTGGTGCTGATGACCATCTGGGGGGCGGGCCTGGGCGCCATCGGCATCTACAACCAGTCCGCGATCCTCCGGGCCGGCGGGGAGTACAGCGAAGCCGCCAACGGGCTCACGGTCCTGACCATCCAACTGGGCATCACCATCGGCGCTCTCTACGGCTCGGCGGCCCTGGTGGTCGGCGGCCCGCTGCTGGTTCCGGCCGCAGCGGCAATCCCGGTGGTCGCCGCATTCGTGATCACCCTCGCCGGCAAGCGGTACGCCTACCCGCCGGGCCCGCGCGAGCGCATCTGGTTGGAACCCCGGCCGGTCACCGACAAGGTCAAGGACCCCGCCTGATCCCTGCATCGATTGCTCCGTAAACGTCGTTTTGAGCCGCCAAAACGACGTTTACGGAGCAATCGATGCGGGGGCAAGGCAGAACCTGGCGTTAATCTCCCCTCCAACTGGGTGCATCCCTGGCGCAACCTGGCCGCCCTAACGTTGGCGGGTCACCCGGCACCGCCGGAACCCGTCACCAGGAGGAACCATCCCCATGCGCACAGTCCTGACCGCTGCGGCCACCGCCGCCCTGCTCGCCGCAGCCATCGCCTCCCCCGGCGCCGCCTTCGCCGCCGAAACCTCCGAGGGCGGCACGCCGTCGTCGAACGCTGCCGGCACCGCCAGCTCAGCCATCACAACGAACGAGCGCAACGGCTCCTTCGACCTCCAGGCGCACCGGGGCGGGCGCGGCGAGTGGACCGAGGAGTCGCTGGCGGCGTTCGGCAACTCCCTGAAGCTCGGCGTCAGCACCTTGGAACTGGACACCCACCTCACGGAGGACGGGAAGATCATCGTCTGGCATGACGACACCATCCAGGCCAACAAGTGCATCGACACCGCCGCGGCCACCGCCGGCGACCCGGAGTTCCCGTACGTCGGCCGCAGGGTGGCGGAACTGTCCCTGGCCCAGGTCAAGACCCTCAACTGCGGCTTCACCCAGCTGCCCGGCTTCCCGGAGCAGGACGTGATCGAAGGGAACCGCATCGCCGAGCTCAAGGACGTCTACCAGCTGGCGGAGCAGTACAACGCCAAAAAGGTCCGCTTCAACGTGGAGACCAAGGTGGAGGACGGCAAGGCCGGCGGCGACGGCATGGTGGCGCTGACCAAGGCCGTGGTGGCAGAAGTGCAGGCGTCCGGCGCTGCGGACCGCACCACCATCCAGTCCTTCGACTGGTCCTCGCTGAACCTCACCAAAAAACTGGCACCGGAACTGACGCTCGTTGCGCTTTCCAGCGGGGATAAGTGGATGCAGGTGGGCCAGCCCGGTGCCGCGCCCGAGCTGGGCGGCATCGACATCGACACCTACGGCGGCTCCCTTGCCAAGGCCGCAGCCGCCCAGGGGTACAACGTCATCTCCCCCACGTTCAGCTCCGTCACCCCGCAGATGATCGCTGACGCGCACCAGCTGGGCCTCGCCGTCATCCCCTGGACCGTCAACAAGCCCGCGGACATGGAGCGGCTGATGGACCAGGGCGTGGACGGCATCATCACCGACTACCCCACCCGCCTGCGCACCCTCATGGATGAGCGCGGCCTGAAGCTGCCCAAGGCCTACGCCCCGCAGGCATAGTTCCGAGGATCAGGGCCATACATCAAGGCACGACGGCGGCTGCCGGACTTCCGCTGGGGGAAGCCCGGCAGCCGCCGTCGTCCGTCCAGGCCACAGGGCTCAATCCCGGTATTTGGCCACGGTAAACAGGAACGTTGAGTCCTCCTCGGCGTGCAGGCTGTGCAGGCCCGGCGGGACGATCAACAGGTCGCCGGCCTTGCCCTGCCATGACTCGCCGCCGGCCTCGAGGCTAACGCAGCCCTGGATCACGAAGACCGTGGCGTCGCCGGGGTTCTGGTGTTCACTCAACTGGGTTCCGGCCTTCATGGCCATGACCGTCTGCCGGAGGATCTTTTCGTGGCCGCCGTACACAGTGTCCGCAGCGCGCCCAGTGCTGGAGGTAACCGCCGCCTCGAGCTGCTGCCGGGCCAGCGCGTCGATCGATATCTTCTGCATGCGCCCAAGGCTACCCGCGTTCACGGCCCCTGGGGGCCGGTTTCTTCCAGTCGGCGCAGGCTGGAAATCCCCTTGGGAGGGGATGGAGCACCGGTGAGGCCGGGCCTACCCTTCGAGCATGAACACCGTGTCGCAGATCTTCGCGGTGATGGCCGCGGCCATCTATATCTTCGTCTTTCCGGTGGAGAGCTTCCTCCTCCGCCGCAGCAGGTGGGCGCAGAAATTCCTGAGCACGCCGCCGGAGAACGTCCCCGCCGTGATGATGTGGGCCATCCCCACCGGGTACCGGAACCTGCTGGTTGCGCTGGGGGTGATCGCGGGCGTAGTCGCCGCCAACTCCGGCCACCTCGTGGTGGGCTACACGCTGGTGGTCTACTGCTGCGCCAACATGGTCCTCACTGCTCCCACCATGCTGCTCGCAGACCTCCAGGGGCACTATCCCCGGAAGTGGGACAGCGTGCCGGGGACCCTCGCGGCAACGGTCCCTGCCCTGGTGGCCCTGCTCCTGCTGCCCTTCGGTCCGTAGCTTCTCCGGGGCACGGTCCACAGCGGCCGCTGCAGCCTTAAAGCGGCCCGCGCCGGGGGTACCCGATTTCGGAGCCCGGCAAAGGCTTGATAGACGTTAAAGGATGCCTGACTTCCTGAATCCCGCCCTGCCCTTCATCGCCATGGCCCTGGCGGTGGTGGCCGGACTCACCCTGTCCTGGCTGCTCCGCAAGATCGTCCTGAAGCTCAACCGCAAGCGGCCCGAGCTGCAGGCCACCTCCCGGGTGGCCCGCCAGCCGCTGCGGCTGGCACTGTGCCTGGTGGGCGTCCGCGCCGCGCTGGGGCTGACGGCTGCAGGCGAAAGCTGGCATGCCGGCGTCGACCATCTCCTGCTGATCGCCATGATCGGCGCGTTCGCGTGGCTTGCCATCGCCGTCCTGCTGATCGTGGAAGCCGTGGTGCTGAACCGGCACAGCGTGGACGTGGCGGACAACCGGCGTGCCCGGCGGCTGCGCACCCAAATGATCCTGGCCCGGCGGATCGCCGTGGCGCTGGTGGTGGTGCTCGCCGTCGGCACTGCCATGCTGACGTTCCCCGCGATCCAGGCGCTGGGGGCCGGGCTGCTGGCGTCCGCGGGCGTGATCTCGATCGTGGCTGGCCTCGCCGCGCAGACGTCCCTGGTGAATGTCTTCGCCGGCATGCAGCTCGCGTTCACCGACGCCATCCGCGTGGACGATGTGGTGGTGGTCCAGAAGGAGTGGGGCCGGATCGAGGAGATCACCCTCACCTATGTGGTGGTCCATCTCTGGGACGACCGCCGACTGATCCTGCCCTCCACCTACTTCACCACCACCCCGTTCGAGAACTGGACCCGCCGCCAATCCGAGGTCATGGGCACCGTGGAGTTCGACCTCGACTGGCGCGCCCCCGTGGAGGACATGCGGACCGAACTGCGCCGGGTCCTGGCCGGCACCGAACTGTGGGATGAGCGCGTGGGCGTCCTGCAGATCACCGATGCCACCGGAGGCTTTGTCCGCGTCCGCATCCTGGTCAGCGCCGCGGACAGTGCCGCGCTGTTCGACCTGCGCTGCCTGGTCCGCGAAACCATGGTCACGTTCCTCCAGCAGAACCACCCGCAGGCGCTGCCGCACCAGCGATGGGAGCAGGCAGCGGACGACGGCGGCACGGCCGCCCGGCGCAAGGCACCCCTGCGCGGGCTGGGTGCGTCGGGGGCGGCGGGTGCGCATGCCCCGGCGGACCCGCACGAATCGCAGCTGTTCACCGGTTCCATCGAGGCCGTGGAACGCTCGCGGGCCTTCACCGGTCCCGGCGACGAGGTGTTCGAAGAGCGCGACCGGAACCTGGCATCCCATAACTAAAAACCCTTGATAGGTGACCATATGGTCACCTATCATTGAGGGCATGGACGACGTGTTCAAAGCACTCTCCGACCCCACCCGCCGGGACCTGCTCGACGAGCTGTTCCGCGAGGACGGCCAGACCCTGAGTGCGCTTGAGGCACGGTTCAGCATGAGCCGGTTCGGCATCGCCAAGCACCTCCGCATCCTGGAGGACGCAGGCCTGGTGGTGGCCCGCCGTCGCGGGCGGGAAAAGCTGCACTTCCTGAACCCGGTCCCCATCCGCCTGGTCCACGACCGCTGGGTCAGCAAATACGCAGAACCATGGGCCGCTGCCCTCAGCGACCTCAAATCCAGATTGGAAAGTCCCATGGAAAAGATCTTCGAAATTTACATCAAGACCACACCGGAGAAGCTCTGGGAAGCCATCACGGACAGCGACATCCGCAGCAAGTACCAGTTCGGCAATACGCTGCAGTCTGACTGGACGCCCGGCGGCCGCTTCGAAATGGGCAATCCCAAGGCCGGGCAAATCCTGGGCGAAGGCGAAAACCTCGAAGTAGACCCGCCGCGCCGCCTGGTCCAGACCATGCGCGCGCTGTGGGGCGAGGACGTCAAGGCCGAGGGCACGTCCAAGGTCATCTGGGAGATCGAACCGGTAGGCGATTCCTGCCACCTCACGGTCACCCACAGCGACCTCCGCGAGGGCGCCAACGAACAGCTCTACGGCGGCTGGCCGATGATCCTCTCGGGCCTGAAGACGTGGCTGGAAACCGGTGAAAAGCTCACCACGCCCGGGTCCCTGATGTACACGTAGGGGCCGCGCCAACCGGTCCGCGGATCGGTAAGGTCATGTCATGGACAGTGGCGCCCTGGTCAATATTGGGTTGGTACTCGGTTTCGTACTGCTGGGCGGGGTGTTCGCGGCGGCGGAGATGGCCCTGGTGTCCCTGCGCGAAAGCCAGGTGCGCGGGATCGAGAAGTCAGGTGGCACCGGCGCCCGGACCGCCGCCCTGGCACGCAACCCCAACCGGTTCCTCTCCACCGTCCAGATCGGAGTGACCCTGTCCGGGTTCTTCTCGGCGGCCTATGGCGCCTCCGCGATCGCCCCCGCCGTCGTCCCCCTCCTCGAAGCCCTGGGGCTGGGCGCGGCGGCCGGGCCGGTGTCCTTCATCGGCATGACCCTGCTGGTGGCCTACCTGTCCCTGGTCCTGGGTGAGCTCGCCCCCAAGCGGCTGGCGCTGCAGCGTCCCGTCGCTTTCACCAAAGTACTCGCCCCGCCGCTGGTCGGACTCGCCCGGGTCATGCGTCCCGTCATCTGGCTCCTGTCCGTGTCCACCGACGCCGTGGTCAGGCTCCTTGGCGGCGACCCCCGGGCCAAGCGGGAGGGCATCAGTTCCGAGGAGCTCTGGGACATGGTGGCGGACAGCGAACTGCTCGAAGAGAGCAGCCGGAACATCGTGGCCGACGTGTTCGGCGCCGGGGACCGGACACTGCAGGAGGTGATGCGCCCCCGTACGGAGGTGACCTTCATCGACGGTGCCATGAGCGTTGCCGACGCCCGCAGGATGGTCAGGGACGGCCCGTATTCGCGGTTCCCGGTGATCGGGAGGAGCCCGGACGATGTCCTGGGCTTCGTGCACATCCGGGACCTGATGCCCCGGGACGAAGTCCAGGAGCAGTCCCCGGTGCGGACTCTTGCCCGGGAGATCCTTCCGCTGCCCGGGACCAACCGGGTACTGCCGTCGCTGTCCAGGATGCGTAAGACCAACCAGCACATCGCCCTGGTGGTGGACGAGTACGGCGGCACTGACGGGGTGGTGACGCTCGAAGACTTGGTGGAGGAACTGGTGGGCGAGATCTATGACGAGTACGACACGGGCGCCGAGCATGAGGACCGGGTCAACGTGGCCAACGGCTTCATCGACGTGGACGGCGGCCTGATCCTGCAGGAGTTCAAGGCAGCCACCGGGATCGCCCTCCCGGAAGGCCACTACGAGACCGTGGCCGGGTTCATGATGGACCGGCTGGGGCGCCTGCCCCGCGCAGGCGACCGGGTGCAGATCCCGGGTTACGTGCTGGCGGTCCTCAGCATGGACAGGCTCCGGATCGCCCGCATCCGGGTCACACCCGTGACCGGGCCGGGCGGCTGACAAAACTGGAACGCACGACGGCGGCAGGCGCCTTGCCGTGGACCAAAGGCCCTACGGCGAGGTCCAGACCTGCCGCACGGGCATCGTGGTCAGCAACCACGTCTCAACGCCCAGCGGGATCGAGTCTTCCTCGTCCTCGAGCAACTACACGGACGCCCTGAGCTCCAATGATGGAAGCACGTCCACGACCATCAGCACCCAGACGCACTCCCATTTCCTGATACGCGACGGGCAGGTCTTCGAGATGGGCCAGCACTACCGTGAGCAAACCACGCTGACAGGCCCGGACGGCACCCGGCAGTGCTGGGACAGGGAGGATTCCCACCGGGTGCGGAACTCCGTCCAGTACGACCGCGAGGCACATTACTGCCCTTAGATCAGCGGCAGCAGGTCATGCCTGGGTACCAAGCCCCTGCTTCAAAAAGGTGAGCGTCCGTGCCCAGGCGTCGGCGGCCGCAGTGGCGTTGTAGGTATACCTGTTGGTGTCGTTGAAGAAGGCGTGGCCGGTGTCCGGGTAGACAACGGCTTCGAAGTCCACGCCGGCTGAGCGCATCCGTGACTTCAGGCCGGGAAGCTCCTCCATGAGTGCCTCGTCCTGCTCGCCGTAAAAAGCCAGGACGGGGCAGTTGATGGCGCGCAGCTCTGCGTCCTTGAACTCGGCGTGCCCGTAGAACGGCACGGCGGCGCGCAGCCGCGGCTCGGCAACGGCGAGGGAGAAGGTGTACGTCCCGCCCAGGCAGAAGCCTGTCGCGGCCACCCGCCCTGCCAGCCCAGGGAGGCCTTCCAGGTGGTCAAAGCACACGCGGAGGGCGGCGAGTGCGTGTTTGGCATATTCCGGGGAGCGCATCGGCGCCATGTGCTTGCGCAACCGTGGCTGCGCGTTGCTGCGCTGTTCCGGATCGAACGCCGCCTCCTGCAGCTCCCCTGTCAGGTCGGACGTTCCCCCGGCTCCGGACAGCAGGTCAGGGGCCACTGCGAGGTAGCCTTCCGCCGCGAAGCGGTCAGTTACATCCTTGGTATGGCCTACCAGCCCCCAGACTTCGTGGACCACCACCAGGCCGCCTTTGGGAATCCCGGCCGGTTCACTGATGTACGCCTGGACGGCGGTTTGGGCGTTGCCCAGAGTCATCATGTTTCCCATGGGGCCAGCATGGCACGCTCCCCCGGGCCCTTCCAGAGGTGGGGCTACGCCTTTTGCTGCCGCCAGAATACGGAGATCCCCAATGTCACCGCACAGAGAACCAGCATGGCCAGGACCATCCTCATCCAGCTGTCCTGGTGCACGCCGCCGGACGCAAAAACCCCGATCATCACGGTGGCGGTGATCGCCCCTACGTAGCGGCAGGTTTGGTAGATCCCGGCAGCGACGCCCCGGTCCTGCGGCCGGGTGGACACAAACATGCCCTGGTTGGAGGCGATGCTCACGGTCCCGTACGGGATGCCCATGAGGGCCGTGAGGACCACCACGACGGGGATGGCCAGCGTACCGGTCAGCAGCCACATGAGGGCCGCCACCACCGTCAAAAGGACGACGCCGGCAAGCAGCACCCGCCGGACCCCGAACCTTCCCATTGCAGAGACTGCCCACGGGGTGGCCACCACGGACATGCCGGCCAGCGGCAGCATCAGCAGGCCTACCACGCCGGGATCGTATCCGCCGGCTTCCTGCAGGAGTTGTGGGAGTCCGAAGAAGACGAAGTAGTAGACGCTGCTGAAAACGGCGAAGGCCAGGTACACCAGCATCAGCGGCCTGTTCCGGCCCAGCAGCCGCAGGTCCAGGAACGGCTTGGCGAAGCGCAGCTCACGCCAGGCAAACAGCGCTGCGATGACGGTTCCACCGGCAAGCATCAGCCAGCGGTAGTCCGGTGCCACGTTCAGCGCGGCCATCATGACCAGCAGCAGCGCGCCGATGAATCCGGCGATGCCCGGCAGATCCGAGTCCCGCACCAGCTCCGCCACGCTGCCGCGCTCCCGGGCCTTGTCCGGCGGGGCGGCCTTCCGCACGATCAGCAGCGCCGCCAGGGCCAGCGGGACATTGACCAGGAACAGGGACTCCCAGCCCACGAAGCCCACCAACAGGCCGCCCACCACGGGACCCACCGCGGCGGCGGACGTGTTGGCCATTTGCAGCCGGCCCAGCGGACGTGCCGTATCCACCTTTGCCTGGTGCGCGAGCGCCCCCACCATCACCACCGCGCTGGGATACGCGGTGGCCGTGCCGAGGGCCATGACCGCCCGAGCGACGCAGAGCAGGGCGAAGTTGGGGGCCAGCGGAGCCAGGGCGCAGGTGATGGCCACCAGCCCCATGCCCAGCAGGAACATCCGCCGCGGGCCGAACCGGTCGGCCAGCCGGCCCATGACGGGCTGGCCGGCGGCAGAGGCCAGGTAGAACGACGTGACCACCCAGGTGACGGCAGCGACGTCGAGCCCGAAGTCAGCGCGCAGCACCACCAGGGCCACGGCGATCATGGAGGAGTTCAGCGGGTTCAGTGCCGTGCCCAGGCTGAGGCCGGCGACGGCCAGGGCAGTCCGGGGGTTGTTGCTCACGGTAACAGTCTGGCCCACAGCGGACGCCGGGGACGACTTGGCCGGATCCCGGCGTGGTGTGGCGTTGGCTATTTGCCCGTCAGTCCCACCGGGAACAGCGCGTCCTCGACTGCCCGCGTAAGGTCCCGGATCACCTCTGCCTGCCCGTCATCCGGAACGCCCTCCGGGTTCTCCGTATAGATCACCAGCGCGAACGTCGACCCGCGGTAGCTCAGGAGCGCAGCGTCGTGCAGTTCCCCGGACACTTCCCCGTACTTGTGGTGCACGTCCACGCCGGACCGTGACCCGGCGGGAATGAGGTCTTCGTTGTTGGTGTCCTGCATGTAGCTCAGCAGCTGTTCCGTGTTGTCCTTGTCCAGGAGCTCCCCCGCGTACAGCTTCTTCAGGATCAGGGCCATGTCCGCGGCGGTCAGCAGGTTCTGTTCGGGGTCGTACGCGACGCCGATGGAGGCCGCGTAGGCGGTCAGCTGTGGGTGTCCCACCGCGTCCATGAGCAGCAGCCAGGAATCGTTGTTGCTGTCGTTGACCATGGCTTTGAGCTGGAACGCGGCGTCGTAGTCGCCCATGGGTTCGTCGAGGCTTGCCTGCCCGTTCTCCACCAGGTGGTAGTAGGCGGCGGCGGTCAGGATCTTCGCCGTGCTGGCCGCGGTAAAGGTGTTTTCATCGCCGAACGTCCGCTCGGCGCCCCCGGACACGTCGGCGAGCGCCAGCCCAATCCGGTATTCGTCGGCTTCGCTGAGGATGCTGTCCACGCTGTCCTGCAACGACGGCGGGGCTGCCGCCACCGGTGCCGCGGGAACCGCCGGCTCGGTGGGAACCACTGCCCCCGTCGGCGGCTCGGACCGGACCACGGCCAGGGTGATGGTGCCGACGATGACCAGCACCACGGCAAGGGCCAGGATCAGCAGCCTTCTGTTGCCCCGTGCCTTGCCGGACGACGGCTTGCCCGGTGCCGGCGGCGGAGCGTCCCGGCCTGGTTTGGGCACCACGGGGTGCATGGACATACAAGGGCTCCTGTCCCGCCTAGGCAATCACAAAACAACGTCAGCGCGGCGTTGAGCCGCGCTGACAAATGCTGATTAAATCACCGGAGTTTGGGAGCTTCCTGAAGGCTTGCCGGGTGTTCCACCGGGCGGTCCTGCCGACGCGGAAATCCGCTGTCGACGCACAAATTTCCTCGCGCGTTCCGAACGCCGTCCGCGCCAGGGAGCCGGCGCCTCGGGAACCACTTTGCGCGTCGGAACCGGGGTTCAAAAGGGCAAGCCTTTGCGCGTCGAAACCTAGCCGCGGGTGCGGGCGGCGATCGCGGTCTCCAGGAATTCCAGGTGCGCGGGGGCAACTGCAACTACGCTGCCCAGGTATTCGGGGTGCTTGGCCAGGAACTTCTTGATGAACGGGCAGACCGGAACGATCCCCATCCCCGCGTCCACCGTGCTGTCCAAGGCCACCGCGGCCAGCCGGCCCGCCAGGCCCTGGCCGCCGTATTCCTCGTTGATCAACGTGTGGTAGAAAATCCGCTGCGGCGACTCCCCGCCGTCGTACTCCTTGTACGCCGCCTTGCCGATGACATTGCCGGCATCAAGAATCTCGAAGCGTTCGCGCCCAGGGGTGTGGCGGACGGTGATGTCGCTCAAGGGAACTCCTTCAGTTGCGGGTGTGCTGACCGTGCAAAGCCTAACCCGGCCCGGTCCGCTCTTATTTCCGCAAGTGAAGGTTCCTTGGCGACATCCCCGCCCGCCGTCGCGTCAGCTGAGGTAGCCGTTCGGGTTAAGGACGTACTTGGTGGCTGCGCCGGCGTCGAACTCCGCGTAGCCCTTCGGTGCGTCCTCCAGCGGAATTGCCTTTGCGTTGACGTTCTTGGCGATGTGCACCCGGTCATTCAAGATGGCCATCATCAGCTGCCGGTTGTACTTCATCACCGGGCACTGGCCCGTGGTGAAGCTCAGCGACTTGGCCCAGCCGGTGCCAAGGCTCAGCGACAGCGCACCCTTCTTGGCGGCCTCGTCGATGCCGCCCGGATCGCCCGTGACATACAGGCCCGGGATGCCCAGGGCACCGCCGGCCGTCGTGAGCTCCATGAGGGAATTCAGGACCGTCGCGGGCGCCTCCTTGGCGTCGTGCCCATGGCCCTTCGCCTCGAACCCTACGGCGTCGACGCCGCAGTCCACCTCGGGGACGCCGAGGATCTGCTCGATCTGATCCTTCGGATCGCCCTTGGACAAGTCCACGGTCTCACAGCCAAAGCTGCGTGCCTGCGCCAACCGGCCCTCGTTCATGTCGCCCACAATGACGACGGCGGCACCCAGCAGGTGCGCACTGGTCGCCGCTGCGAGGCCAACAGGACCGGCCCCTGCCACGTAAACGGTTGAGCCGACACCCACACCGGCTGTGACCGCACCGTGGAACCCGGTGGGGAAGATATCCGAGAGCATGGCCAGGTCCAGGATCTTCTCCATGGCCTTGTCCTTGTCCGGGAACTTCAGCAGGTTCCAGTCCGCGTACGGCACCAGGACGTAATTTGCCTGGCCGCCCACCCAGCCACCCATGTCCACGTAGCCGTAGGCGCTGCCGGGGCGATCCGGGTTCACATTCAGGCAGATGCCGGTCTTGCGCTCCTTGCAGTTCCGGCAGCGGCCGCAGGCGATGTTGAACGGCACCGAGCAGAGATCGCCCACCTTGATGAATTCGACGTCACGGCCCACTTCCACCACTTCACCGGTGATTTCATGGCCCAGCACCAGGTTGGGTGGAGCCGTGGTGCGGCCGCGGACCATGTGCTGGTCCGAACCGCAAATGTTGGTGGCCACGGTTTTGAGGATGACCCCGTGGTTGACCGGGCGTCCCACGTTGGCGGGGTTGACCCCGGGGCCGTCCTTGAGCTCGAACGTTGGATAATCAATGTCAATTACTTCGACCTTGCCGGCTTCTTTGTAGGCAACGGCTTTGTTCCCTGTCATCTATCGCTCCTGTAGTCAGGCGTCCGGTGGGACGGCCGTGATCTGGGTAGGTGAGACATCCCGCGGAGGGGAACAGTCCTGGCCGGTTGGTGCATCCTGATGTTTGGCATGGTCAGGTACCGGTTCCCGGGGTGGGGATCCGCCCAGTCTAGGCACGGCCCACAGAGCGGTCTAGGGGTAGGAGCCCCTTGTTTACCGGAGGCTTCAGGTGGGGAAGTGTTATCCGCGGCGTAGGCTGTACCAACCGGCTCCAGGAACGCAGGCTGGCCGGTCCCCAGGCAAGTTCTACCGTTGAGGAGAACGGCATGAAAACGCGCACTATTGGACAACTGACAGTTTCCGCCCTTGGCCTTGGCTGCATGGGCATGAGCGAGTTCTACGGCGGCGGCGACGAACAGGAGTCGGTTGCCACCATCCACGAATTCCTGGACGCCGGCGGATCGCTGCTGGACACGGCAGACATGTACGGGCCCTTCACGAACGAAAAGCTCGTGGGCCGGGCCATTTCCGGCCGCCGCGGGGACGTGGTGCTCGCCACCAAGTTCGGCAACGAACGCCGCGAGGACGGTTCGTGGGTGGGCATCAACGGCCGGCCCGACTACGTCCGGTCCGCCTGCGACGCCAGCCTGCAGCGGCTGGGGGTGGACCACATCGACCTCTACTACCAGCACCGGGTGGACAAAACGGTTCCCATCGAGGACACAGTGGGCGCCATGGCGGAACTGGTCCAGGCCGGCAAGGTCCGCTACCTGGGCCTCTCCGAGGCGTCGGCGGAAACCATCCGGCGGGCCCACGCCGTGCACCCCATCACCGCGCTGCAGACTGAATATTCGCTGTGGGAGCGCGAGCCCGAGACCAAGGTATTCCCCGTGCTCGCGGAGCTGGGCATCGGTTTCGTGCCGTACAGCCCATTGGGCCGTGGCTTCCTCACCGGCCAGATCCGCAGCGCGGACGACTTCGCGGAGGACGATTTCCGCAGGCACTCCCCCCGGTTCCAGGGCGAGAACTTCACACGGAACCTGGAACTGGTGGACCGGGTCAAGGAGCTGGCGGACCGGAAACAGTGCACTCCCGGCCAGCTGGCCCTGGCCTGGCTGCTGGCGCAGGGTGAGCATATTGTTCCGATCCCGGGGACCAAGAAGCGTGAACGGCTGAGGGAGAACCTGGGCGCCGTGGACGTGGAGCTGACCCAGGACGAGCTTCAGCTGCTGGACCAGCTGGCACCGGCTGGGTCCACTGCGGGCGCGCGCTACCCCAACATGTCCACCATCGACACGTAGCCTTCGGGAACCACGCACGGACGGCCCTTGCCCGCATAAGCGTTGCCGGCCAGCACCGCTTATGCGGGCCCGGGCCGTCCACGCCCCGGCCAGGGGCAATGGTTTACGACGGCGGGGCGGGGCTGGCGTAGGGTGGTCCTACGGCTGAAGCAAGCGGCTGCTGTTTTCTTCTGTGCGGAGCTCCGTTTCCATGTCCGACGAATCTGCCCTTCGGGCCCTTGCTGCTTCATCCTTCAACCTGCCGGACCTCCGGGACGGGCAACTGGCCGGCATGGCCGCCCTCGCGGACGGCCGCGACGTCCTGGCCGTCATGCCCACTGGCTACGGCAAATCCGCCATCTACCAGGTCGCAGCCCTGCACCTGCACAAGGCAACAGGACGTCCCGCCGTCGTGGTTTCTCCGCTGATTGCCCTGCAGGAGGACCAGCTGGATGGCCTGTCCCAGGTCCTCGGGCGGGACGCCGCGGTGGCCATCAACTCCTCGCACAGCGACGCCGACGTGGAAGCCTCCTGGCGGGCCGCCGAGGGAGGTACGGCGGTGTTCCTGTTCCTCGCCCCGGAACAGCTGGCCAAGCAGTCAACCGTGGACCGGATCAAAGCCCTGGACATCACGCTGTTCGTGGTGGACGAGGCACACTGTGTCTCCTCATGGGGGCACGACTTCCGGCCGGACTACCTCGCGCTGGGAAATGTCCGCGCGCAATTGGGCAACCCGCCCGTGGCTGCCCTGACAGCCACGGCCTCCCCGCCGGTCCGGGACGAAATCGTGGAGCGGCTCGGGATGAAGAAGCCGCTGGTGCTGGTGCACGGTTTCGACCGGCCCAACATCACCCTTGACGTGGTCCGGCACCACGAAGACAAGGGCAAGCGCCAGGCCGTGCTTGAGCAGGTGGCAGCGCTGGCCAGGAACGGGCATGGCCTCCTGTACGCCGCCACGCGGAAGGACACGGAAAAGTACGCCGCCAGGCTGGCCAAGGAGGGCCTGCGCGCCGAGGCGTACCACGCTGGCCGTTCCGCCAGGGACCGCGAACATATCCACGAGCTGTTCCTGAACGACAAGCTGGACGTGGTGGTGGCCACCACCGCGTTCGGCATGGGCATCGACAAGCCCAACGTCCGTTTCGTGGTCCACGCCGACATTCCCGAGTCGCTGGACTCCTACTACCAAGAGATCGGACGCGCGGGCAGGGACGGCCAGCCCGCTTCCGCAGTGCTCCACTACCGCTCCGAGGACCTTGGCCTGCGGAAATTCTTCGGCACCCACTCCCCTGATCCAGATTCGCTCCTTGAGGTACTGAAGGTCCTCAAGGCGGCCCATGCCCCCACCCCAAGGTCATCCCTCGCTGAGTTGACGGGTTTCAAGGCCCGGCGCATTACCGGGCTGGTGAACCAGCTGGAGGAGACGGGCGCCGTCAGTGCCGGCAAACGGGGAGTCCGGCTGACATCCAAGGCAAAGCTGCCCACGCTGGTGGCCGACGCCGTCGAACTGGCCGAGGCCCGCCAACGCGTGGACCAGTCCCGGCTGACCATGATGCGCGCCTACGCGGAAACCGACGGCTGCCGCCGGCAGTTCCTGCTGGGCTACTTTGGCGAGGAGCTTCCGGAGCCCTGCGGAAACTGCGACGGGTGCGCCGAAGCCGCCAACCAGGCGGAGGTGAGAAAGTCCGACGGCGGGGTCCCGGCTTCCGCAGCCGACGAGCCATTCCCGCTGCAGTCCACGGTGGTCCACAAGGAGTGGGGCCCCGGCCTGGTGATGCGGCACGAGGACGATGTCATCACGGTGCTCTTTGAGCAGGAGGGGTACAAGACGCTTTCGCGGGCGGCCGTCGTGGAGCATCAACTCCTGAAGCCCGCTTAGGTAGGCTGAGGGGACCCTCCGACGAAAGGCCCTGCGCGTGGAAGTACCTGCGTATGTCTGGACACTGACCATTGCGGGAATCATCGGGCTGCTGGCCTTCGATTTCTTCTTCCACGTCCGCAAGGCGCACACCCCTTCCCTCAAGGAATCGGCCACGTGGTCCGCCATCTACGTGACCATCGCGGTGGTGTTCGGCCTGGTTGTGCTGCTGTTCGGGGGCGCCGACATGGGCACCGAATACTTTGCCGGCTACGTCACGGAGAAGGCATTGTCAGTAGACAACCTTTTCGTCTTCCTGATCATCATGGCCAGCTTCAAGGTGCCCCGCGCGGACCAGCAGAAGGTGCTGCTGTTCGGCATCGTGTTCTCCCTGATCGCGCGCACGGCGTTCATCTTCCTGGGCGCGGCACTGATCAACAGTTTTGCCTGGGTGTTCTACATCTTCGGGCTCATCCTCCTCCTCACGGCCGGAAACCTGCTCAAGCCGGACGACCACGATGACGACTCCGACGGCCTGGTGGTCCGGCTTGCCAAGAAACTGCTGCCCGCCTCCGAACATTACGACGGCGACAAACTCTTCACAGTGGAGAACGGCAAGCGGGTCCTGACCCCGATGCTGCTGGTCATGGTGGCCATTGGCGGCACGGACATCCTGTTCGCCCTGGACTCGATCCCGGCCATCTTCGGCCTGACCCAGAACGTCTTCGTCGTTTTCACCGCCACCGCGTTCTCGCTGATGGGCCTCCGGCAGCTGTTCTTCCTGATCGACGGCCTGCTGGACCGGCTAATCTTCCTCTCCTACGGCCTGGCGGTCATCCTTGGCTTCATCGGCGTGAAGCTCATCCTGCATGCCCTGCACGAGAACACCCTGCCGTTCATCAACGACGGCGAGCATGTCAACGTGGTGGAGGTCAGCACCGGCCTGTCACTCAGCGTGATCCTCGGGGTGCTGGTGGTGACCATCCTGGCGTCTGTCTTCAGCCCCAAGGGCAAGGCCAAGAACGCGGTCTCGGGGGCGAGGCGGCATGCCACCGAGTACGTGGACCTCAACTACGAGACGGACATGGCGGAGCGGGACAAGATCTTTGCCAGGATGGTCCGTGAGGAGGACCAGATCCGCAAGCTCCCCGAGAAGTACAAGCGGCTGATCCGCAATGAAACCGAGTTCCTGGACCTGATCCGGACCGCCCACGACCAGCACGACAAAGCCCAGGTGCGGGCTGCCGCCACGGAGGGCTGACGCCGGCGGCTCCGTTCGGCGCCTGGAAAGAGCCCTGCCCGGGACCATCACCGGGGCCTGCTGGAGTGTTTGTCAGCCCCTCTTGCTACGTTTGATCCCAGGCCAGGGGAACCGTCCTCCGGCCCGCGAACAGTTGGGGAGGCCCCGTGTTTCTGCTCGACGCTGCCGGCCAGGATGCCGGACCCGGCACACCGCCGGACCTGGTCTTTTCGGCCAGCGACCTGGTGGCAGCCAGCGAGTGTGAGTACCGCACGCTCCGCATCCTGGACGAAAAGCTGGGCCGCACCGCCAAGACGGAGTTTCCCGCTGACGAGATGCAGAAACGCGCCGGCGAGTTGGGCGACCAGCATGAGCGGACCGTGCTTGCCAGCCTGGTGGCCAAGTACGGCCAATGGGACGCCAGCCGCGGCGCAGGGGTCTATTCCCTTGACCGCGGCCAGAACCTGCGCGGCGAACTGCAGGCCAAGCACGCCGAAACCGAACTCGCCCTCCGTTCCGGGGCAGACGTGGTTTTCCAGGCCACCTTTTTCGACGGCGAATTCCTGGGCTACGCCGACTTCCTGGTCAACGAGGCCGCCGGGACCGGCAACCCCGGCCGCTACGAGGTGTGGGACACCAAACTTGCCCGGCATGCAAAAGTGGAGGCGCTGCTGCAGCTTGCCGCCTACGGCGACCAACTCCTGGGGATGGGCCTGGAGCCCTCACCGGTTGTCACGCTGGTACTCGGAACGCGGGTGGGCGATGACTGGCTCAGGAGCAGCCATTCCCTGCCGGATCTCCTGCCCGTCTTCCGGGAACGACGCCGGCGCTTCCGCCACCTCACAGCCAGCCACCGCGCCGGTGACGGCGCAGTGGAGTGGCAACAGCCCGGCGTCGTCCACTGCGGGCGCTGCGACTACTGCGCGGAGCAGGTGCAGCTTCACCGGGATCTCCTGATGGTGGCTGGCATGTCCGTGGTCCAGCGGCGGAAGCTGCACGGGGCCGGCATCACCACCATCGACGAGTTGGCAGCCATGCCTGCCGGCGAGGCCAGGAACTCGGTGGCCAGGCTCCGCGCCCAGGCGCGGATGCAGCTTGGCCTGGACCCGACTGCAGGTTCCCGGACGTTCACCAAGGATGGACAGCCGCATACAGTGTCGTTCAGCGTCCTTCCCGACCATACGATCGGCTCGCTTCCTGCCCCCAGTGCCGGCGACATCTTCTTTGACTTCGAGGGCGATCCGCTCTGGCAGGATCCCGCCACCGGCGCCTGGGGCATCGAATACCTGTTTGGTGTCATAGAGGCCCCGGTGGCGGGCGCCCCCGGGGATCCGGTGTTCCGGCCGTTCTGGGCCCATTCCCGCTCCGGCGAGCGCCGTGCCTTCCTCGACTTCCTGGATTACATCGAGGAACGCCGCGCCATGTACCCGGACATGCACGTCTACCATTACGCCGCCTACGAAAAAACGGCGCTGCGGAACCTGTCCCTGGCGCACCAGGCCGGTGAGGACACAGTAGACGACTGGCTCCGGCAGGGGCTGCTGGTGGACCTGTACGCCACGGTCCGGCACTCCATCCGGGTCTCGGAAGCGTCCTATTCCATCAAGAAGCTGGAACCGCTTTACATGGGGGACAACCTCCGGTCCGGGGAAGTCAAGGACGCCGGGGCCTCTGTGGTTGCCTACGCCGCCTACTGCGCCGCCCGTGATGACGGGCGGCAGGACGACGCCGACGCCATCCTGGCCTCGATCTCGGACTACAACCAGTACGACTGCCTCTCCACCCTCCGGCTCCGGGACTGGTTGCTTCAGCTGGGCCAACAAGCCGGTGTCCCCGGAGAGCCAAGCCAGGAGGCCCTGGGAGCGGTGGATGCTGCGGGCGGACAGGCCACTCTGCCCGGGCAGGTGCTGTCAGCGGCCGGCGAGGGAACTGCCGGTGACGGTTCAGCCCACGCCGGTGAGTCGCCTGAGGAAACCAGGCTGCGGGAGTACCTTGCAGCCTTGCCGGACAACCGTCCGTGGACCGACGACGAGCGCGCCATCGCCATGGTTGCCGCCGCCACCGGATACCACCGCCGCGAGCGCAAGCAGTTCTGGTGGCAGCATTTCGACCGGGTCGAGGCACCGCTGGACAACTGGTCCGACCAACGGAACGTGTTCGTTGTGTCCTCGGCGGAAGTTGTGTCGGACTGGGCCCTGGCAAAGCCCCGGGAACGGATGCGCACACGGATACTCAAGCTCCGGGGAACCATGACCGAGGGCTCAGATTTCCGCCCCGACTCCAGCTGGTGCCGCCTGTATGACGCGCCTGGACCCGATGGCATGACCGATCCGCCGGCCGCGTCCGGTGCGCGGGCATTCACGTTCGGGACCAGGATCAGTGAGCTGGAAGCGGCGCCGGACAGCCCGGAACACCTGATCACCATTGCGGAGCGGGAGACCGGAAAGGTCCGCGCCTACCCGCACCTGCCGGTGGCCCTCACCGAGGACCAGCCCCTCGCGACCGCCAGTATTGAAGCCGCCATCGCGGCGATAGCGCAGGCTGTCGGCTCCTCCGTGCCGTCCCTCCCCGCGCAGCCGGGCCTGGACATCCTGCGGAAGCTGCCGCCGCGGTTCCGCTCCCGGCAAGGACCAGCCGAAGTGCTGCCTGGTGAGGACGGCACCGCTGACTATGCACGGGCGATCACCGAGTCACTGCAGGACCTGGACCATTCCTATCTGGCCGTCCAGGGGCCGCCGGGGACAGGCAAGACGTTCGTGGGTGCCCATGTGATCGGCAGGCTGGTGGCCCAGGGATGGAAAATCGGTGTGGTGGCCCAGTCCCACAACGTGGTGGAAAACCTGCTGTGCCGGGCCATTGAAACCGGTGGAGTGGATCCGCAGGTGGTGGGCAAGAAACTGGCCGCTCCACACCAGGTTCCCTGGAGCCATACGTCAGAAGGCGATGTGGCCCGGCTGCTGGCGTCGCCGGGCGGATGCCTGATCGGAGGCACGGCATGGACCGTGACGGGCAAGGAAGTCCCGGCAGGGTCGCTGGATCTTCTGGTCATTGACGAGGCAGGCCAGTTCTCGTTGGCCAACACCCTGGCGGTCTCTGCGGCAGCCACGCGGCTGCTCCTGCTGGGCGACCCGCAGCAGCTCCCGCAGGTTACGCAGGGCACGCACCCCGAACCCGTGGATGAATCCGCTCTTGGCTGGCTTGCCGCCGGCCACGCTACCCTGCCCGCCAACCTTGGGTACTTCCTGGCAGATACATGGCGCATGCATCCGGAGCTGTGCCGGGCGGTGTCCAATCTCAGCTATGAAGGAAAGCTGCGTTCCGCTCCGGCTGCGGCCCTCCGCGAACTGGAGCAGATGGCCCCGGGCGTGGAGACGGTCCTGGTCAACCACGCGGGCAACACCACAGCGTCACGGGAGGAGGCGGCGGAAGTTGTGCGCCAGGCCCGCCGCCATCTTGGGCTGAAGTGGACCTGCGGCCCGGAAAGCAAAGCCCGCCCCCTCGAGCAGCAGGACCTGCTGGTGGTTGCTGCCTATAACGCCCAGGTCCATCTGATCCGTAAGCATTTGGCAGAGGCCGGCCTGCCGGGGGTGCGGGTGGGAACCGTGGACAAATTCCAGGGCCAGGAAGCTCCGGTGGTGCTGGTCTCCATGGCGTGCTCGGCGGTGGCCGAGGCCCCGCGCGGTGCGGAATTCCTGCTCAACCGGAACCGCATCAACGTGGCCGTATCCCGCGGACAATGGCGTGCCGTGATCATCCGCTCCCCCGAGCTCACCAGCTACATGCCGCACAAGCCCGCGGCGCTGGAGGAACTTGGCGCCTTCATCGGCCTAAGCCCCCGGGAGTAGCCGCACAGAAACGGGTGCCGTCAGTGCGCCCGGAATCCGCCGAAGGTCCCCTGGACAGCTGAAAAGCCGGACTCAACCCGCTCCACCCGCCCAGGGGTCCGGTCCGACTTGAGCCAGTCCAGCAGTTTCCGGACCTGCGGTTCGGCGCCTTCGGCAATGACCGACACCGACCCGTCGTCGAGGTTGCTCACCTCGCCCGACAATCCAAGTTCCTCCGCGGTGCCCATGGTCCAGTAGCGGAAGCCCACACCCTGGACCATCCCGAACACCCGGGCGTCCAGGCGGACAGCGTCCTGGGCCGAACCGCCCCGCGCGGAATCGTGCGCTGAGCCTGCGTGCCTGCCCATGGTGCTCCTTCTCCAAACCTTGCTGCCCCCATCGGGTCGCAGTAACCGCGTCCCCCAACCCGGGAGACGGTTACTTACGACCCGATGGGGGCTGCGTAAGGGCTAGTTGATGGTGATGTCGCGGGTGGCGTGGTTGTAACGGATGGTCACGGTGCCGCCGGCGTGGTGCAGCTCGTGGTTGGGGCCATCGAAGGTGCCGAACGCGCCGTAGTTCTCAGTCCACGAGCGGTTGAGGGCGATCTTGAACGTGTAGAAGCCGGCGGGAAGCTCGGCGCTCTTCTTCCACAGCTGGTCCAGGAAGTCGAACTCCATCTGTGCTTCGTCATACTGCGGCGCCCAGTTCTCGGGTGCACCCAGGATGGTGTTGAAGTCGCCGGCCAGGGCCACGGCTTCGGGCTGCGGCAGGGTTTCGACGTCCGGACCCTCCAGCGGTTCGGCAGCAACATCGGCAGCAGGTGCAGCAGCGGCCTTGTCCTTCGCGGGCGTCTTGCCCTTGCGGACGGCTGCCACCACGGGCTCGACGGCGTCTTCGATCGCCTTGGCTGCCTTGCCCACAACGGAGGCTGCCTTCTTGGCCGGGGCCTTCTTGGCGGTCTTCTTCGGAGCTTCCGTCTTGGCCGGAACCTCAAGTGTGGCCGCGGCGGCAGAGACCGGGCGGACAAAGCCTGCGGGAGCGCTGGGGACCGGGGTGTCGGCAGGGACGGGAGTACCGGCGTCGAGCGCGGCCGCGAAGGAGTCAGCGTCGGGGAAGGCGACCGTGGCGCGCATGCCGTCCTCGGTGATGGTCCAGCCGGTGCGGCCCTTGATCAGCCAGCCGGCCTTCACCAGCTTGGCGGTGGCCGAGGTGAGGGTCTTGTGGCCGCGCGGGATGCCGCCGCTGAGGAGTTCGGCCTCATGGTCGTTGAAGGGCACGCGGGCGGTTGCCTCCGCCAGGACCTGGCCCGCATTCAGTGCATCGCCGGACCACACGCCTTCGGTCAGGACATCCAGGACGGTCTTGAGTCGAAGGTAGGTGTTTTCTGCGGTGGACTTGGCCATGATTCCCCTTATATAAAAGCGATCGGTCTTAGGCATCTTGCCAACTGCCCATTAAATCGCGCGACTTTAATTGGTTAACTCTGCGTGTCGTGACCGACTGTGAAGCGGATGGTGCCGCAAGTGAGGCGGAGGTCTCGGGTAAGGGCTGTCTGCATAACCCTGGAAGCGCTGGCATGGGTGCCGCCCTGCACTCCCCGGACACGCCTGCGGCACCTAGTTTACCGGGCGAAAAGCACCGCTGTTGCGCCCGACACAGCGGGGGTCAGTCGGACACTTCCCTGCCGTTCAATTCCGCCAGCAGTTCCGTCTTCCGCTCCTCCGACGCGAAGGAGGAGTGGATGGAGTTCGCGGCCAGGCGTGCCTTGTCGAAATCGGAGAGGTCGAACACCGCGGTGAGCTGCGCAAAGTTGTCATCCACGTACCCGCCGAAGTACGCAGGGTCGTCGGAATTGACCGAGACATTCAGGCCGGCTGCCAGCATGGCGGGCAAGGGATGATCGGCGAGGGTGTCCACGGCGCGGAGCCGGACGTTGGACAGGGGGCAGACCGTCAGGGGAATGCGTGCGTCCACGAGGCGCTCCACCAGGTCGGGATCGTCCATGCAGCGGATGCCGTGGTCAATCCGTTCCACGCCCAGGACGTCCAGGGCTTCGATAATGTACGACGCCGGGCCCTCCTCCCCTGCGTGGGCCGTCAGCCGCAACCCAGCTTCACGGGCCTTGCCGTACAGCCGCTCGAACTTGGAAGGCGGGTTGCCCACTTCGGCCGAGTCCAGGCCGATCGCACCGATCGGAGCATTCATGGCCAGCAGTTGATCCAGGACTTCGAGGGCGGAGTCCTCCGGGAGGTCACGCAGGAATGCAGCGATCAGCATGGTGGAGATGCCGTAGTCCTCCTCCGACGTGGCAAGGACAGAGGCGACACCTTGGACGCAGGCCTCCAGGGGAATCCCGCGGGATACGTGCGCCTGCGGGTCCATCATGATTTCCGCGTGCCGGACGCCGGCGGCAGCAGCCCGCTCCAGGTATGCCCGGGTCATGTCCGCGAAGTCCTGCTCGGTCCGCAGGACGGCCATGTTGGCGTAGTAGAGGTCCAGGAAGGACTGCAGGTCTGTGAACTCGTACTTTTCGCGCAGTTCGTCCAGGCCGGAGTACGGCAGCGCAATGCCGTTGCGTTCGGCCAGGGCGAAGATGAGCTCGGGCTGCAGCGTGCCCTCAATGTGCAGGTGCAGTTCGGCCACCGGGAGGGGCTTGGCAGGGACCGCAGGTTCCGCGAAGTCCGTTTCGGTTTCGGGCATGGTGCTGCCGCCGGGAAAGTTGTCCATCCGGTCAGGATAGTGCCCCGCCCGGTTTCGCGCCTGCCCGGGCCTCTGGAAGCGGATGGGTCCCACACGTGGCGCGTGCCATGGCCCACACTCAACACGCCCGCTGGAATCTCGATTTGATAACACCCAAACGATGTCTTAGCGTGAAATGCATGCCCGTTCGGCGGGCTTCTTGATTGCCCGGTGCTGCCTTCACCAGAACTGCCCAGCGGCAGCCACCGATAGTGACCTCTATTCGTCAGGGGCGGGCAGTGGCGCGACGATCTCCGGGGACGGAACCAGCGCTGGTGGCCTTCAGGAGCATCACCATCATGAAAAACACCAAATTCCGTACTGCCGCACGCCGCGGAGTCACCCTGGCCGCCGTCTCCGCGGCAGGTTTGGCCCTCTCAGCCACGGCGGCCAACGCAGCGACCCCCACGTCCACCTGGGATGCACTCGCCCAGTGCGAGAGCGGCGGGAACTGGTCCACCAACACGGGCAACGGCTTCTCCGGCGGCCTGCAGTTCACCTCCAGCACTTGGTCAGCCTATGGCGGAACCGGTTCCCCGGAGAACGCCAGCCGTGAACAGCAGATCGCTGTCGCCGAGCGGGTCCAGGCATCCCAGGGCTGGGGCGCCTGGCCGTCCTGCTCGTCGCAGCTCGGACTGAGCGGCGGCGGCGGAGCACCGGTCCAGAGTGCCCCCGTTCAGAGTGCCCCCGTGCAGAGCACCAAGGTTCAGAGCGCTCCGGTCCAAAGCGCTCCGGTCAAGCAGGCACCTGCGCCGCGGCATGCAACCTCGGTTCCCCTCAGCGGCGAGACCTACACCCTGCAGGCCGGGGACACCTTGAGCATCGTGGCCCAGAAGCTCGGCATCCAGGGCGGCTGGCAGCACCTTGCCGACGCAAACCTGGACACCATTTCGGATCCGAACCTCGTGTTCGAGGGACAGGTCATCCAGCTCCCCGCCTAATATCTGGGGACGTTCCACCAGCGGCTGCGGCCGCCGCGCCCTTTCACAGGCGCCATAGACAGGTCGGCGATAGACAAATTCCGTTGACCAAAGAACGACGCCGGCACACCCCCATAAGGGATGTGCCGGCGTCGTACTTTAATCAGTCAGCCCCTGCCGCCCTGGGCGGCAGGGACCGGACGGTCAGCTGGCGGGGAGCTCGCGGACGATCCGCACCTTCCAGGCGGACTCGTCGCTGGTGTCCAGCAGAGCGACGGTGCCATGTGCCAGATTCAGGGCAACCCGCTTGACGGCCAGCAGCTCCAGGTAGAGGTGCTCGTTCATCCGGCTGGGGGTGTCGATCATGTACTTCACCGCGTCGCGCAACTGCCGGTAGTTGGCGCTGCGTTCCCGGTGCATGTGCAGTTCCAGCGCGGAGCGTTGCTTGAGCCGCGGCTCGTGCCGGTTGAGCAGTGTCACGGCGGTGTGCACTGCAACCACGAGGGTCAGCGATACGCCGTAGATCCACCAGCCGCTTGAGAGCAGGAACAGGGGCAGGTTTCCAATGGCCACGAGCGCGATGACCACCCGGAGGGCGGCGATGCGGCGGACGGTCCTGGCGACGGCAGCCATGCCATCGCGGAACCGGTGCTGATCCTTGCGCGCGGCGGCGGGATCGATAATGAACTCGTCCAGAACCAGGATTCCCTGGGCTTCCGGGCCCAGCATCTGCCCGTAGCGGGGCAGCGCGGTGCGGGCGTGGTCGACGGCTTTGTCAGGTGTAGATGTCATGAGAGAGCTTCCAAAACGCGGGGGTGGTTGCGGTGATCTTAGTGGTTTAACCTGAAAGCCGTATGCAGGCGTCCATTATTTGGACAGGTCGCACTGCCTCAAGTGGTCCTGCGCACTGTAATTGGAACATCCGGCGCATGCCGTCAGACTGAATAGATGCAAACCTTCCTCCCGTACCCTGACTTCCGCGAAAGCGCCAAAGCCCTGGACACCGCACGGCTGGGCAAGCAGCGGGTTGAAGCGCTGCAAACCCTTCGCGCCCTGGTGATTCCGGAGTACGGCTGGCAGACCCATCCCGCTATCCGGATGTGGATGGGCCACGTTCCCGCCCTCACCATGTATGGCCTGGCCATGGCGGACGAATGGATCGAGCGCGGCCACCCGGACAACACCCGCGCGAACATCGCGGAGTTCGCGCCGCAGGCAGCCCACCCTGACTACGCCGCCAAAATCGTGATGCCGCCGTGGCTCGGGGACCCCGACTTCCACTTGAGCCACCGTTCCAAGCTGGTGCACAAGGAGCCCAAGTTCTATACCCGCGTTTTCCCGGACGCGGTCCCGGATATGGACTACGTCTGGCCGGAGCCGCGGCACGAGTTCCTGCCGCAGGAGCCGGAAGGGGACATTCTGTGGATCCTGCGGGAGCCGCACGACGACGTCGACCCCCAGCCCCTTACCACCGTGGCGCTTCCGCCCGTGAACCGGAATGCTGCTGCCGCCGCGGCGGCCGGGGACGACGGCTACTCTCCCGTCTACGTGGAGGATGGCTCCCGTCGGCCTTCCCGGGCCCCCAAGAAGGCGGCGCCCAGGCCGCAGATGAAGAAGCCCACCCGTAAGCGGCTGGCGCAGGAGGAGGCCTTCCGGACCCTTCCGGGAAAAACGCCGGTTGCTGTTCCGTTCGAGAACGGGGCCAGGTTCGCCGTCGGACAGGTGGTTGGGCGCCCCCTTACTCTCGATGACGGCCGTTTCGGCAGGAATTTCGAAGTCACGGAGATCATTGACCGCTCGGCATTCGCGTACCCTGCCCTGCTGCAGGATCCCCGCGTGTTCTTCCCGGTAGAGGCACCGTAGGCCATGACGGTTCTGTTGGCGGGGTGTGGGGACCTGGGCACCGAGGCGGGCCTGCGGTTTGCTGCCCTGGGCCACCGGGTTGTGGGCTGGCGCCGCTCCCCCGCCAAGCTGCCGGCGGCCATCGAAGGTGCCGCGGCTGACTTGGGATCGAAAGACCTGCCGCCCGTCCCCGCGGACACCACCGCCGTCGTCATCGCTGTTGCTGCTGACTCTCCTACCGAGGAGGCATACCGCGCTGCGTATGTACGCGGGGTGGAAAATGTCCTTGATACCCTGGAGCGTGACCAGGTGTCGCCGGAGCGGATCATCTTTGTGTCCTCCACTGCCGTATACGGGGACGCGGGTGGGGGCTGGGTGGATGAGGCCACCACCGCGGAGCCGGGCGGGTTTTCCGGCCGGGTGTTGTTGGAAGCCGAGGGGCTCCTGCAGGCCAGGCTCTCGGGGACCCGCACGGCCGGCGTCTCACTCAGGCTGGGAGGCATCTACGGGCCGGGCCGGACGCGCCTGATTGACCAGGTGAAGACGGGCTCTGCCGTGATCCCTGAAGACGTGCGCTACACCAACCGGATCCATCGCGATGACGCCGCGGCTGCCATCGTGCACCTTGCCGGGATGGCAGCTGTACCGGGCCCCGTATACATCGGCGTGGACAATGAGCCGGCCGACCTCGGCGCGGTGTTGCGATTCCTGGCAGCTGAACTTGGTTTCCCTGAGCCCAAGGTGGGTGACGCAGGACCTGCCCGCGGGGGAAACAAGCGCTGCAGTAACGGTCTCCTCCGCAGCGCGGGATTTTCCTTCACGTTTCCGACATTCCGGGAAGGGTACAAGGACGTTATAGCGGGGAACGGCGTCCGCCATCCGTGAGTGCGTCCGCCGTCCCCTGACCACTGCCACGGCCCGCCCAGCGGGCCTTGGCCTGAGTTGAGGCAGGGCATGGAATTCCGGCAGATTATTGAGACGGTTGGGCAGCTGGTCGACTTCGCCGGAGTTGCTGTGATGGTGATCGGCGCGGTGGTCTCCCTCCCGCTGGCGATCCGTGGCCATCAGCCCCGGCTTCTTCCGCCAGGTGCTGAAAAGCTGAGTTTCTACCGCTCCTACCGGCAGTTGCTGGGCAGATCCATTCTGCTGGGGCTGGAACTGCTCGTCGCTGCCGACATCATCCGCACCGTTGCCGTCACGCCTACGTTCGCCAGCGTCGGGGTGCTGGCCATCATCGTGCTGATCAGGACGTTCCTCAGCTTTTCCCTGGAGCTGGAAATCACCGGGCGCTGGCCGTGGCAGAAGGAACCCTCAGCGGCCCGTGCCGGGTCAACCGCCGCCGCGAGCTGAGGTCCGCCGCCCACGTTTTCCACATAGGGGTCTTTGGGTCTCTTCATTGTCAGGGGTGGCTGGCAGAGTGTGGTTATGGAGGCCATTGGGGAGCATCTAGGTGCGGCGTACGGCGGGAAAGCGTACGACGCCGGCAGCTGGCTGCCGCGCCCGGCCCACCTTCATGCGGTCCCAGGGGAGGCTTCACAGCACCGGGCCACAGGCCCTGCCCACCAGGACCTCCTGGCTGGGATGGCGGTCCGGATCGCGGCCATTGCCGTGGCCGCCCCGGATGTTCTGGCGTCTGCCTCCTATCTCGAGGCCGCCGAGTTCGCCGCCCGCGCGGAGGACCTCGCCCGGAGCGTGGAGTACCTGCAGCTCCTGGGCGCCGGGGCGGTGGACCGGACCCGCACCCAGGCCACCACCGACGCCGCAGCCACGACCCGTGCCGCCCGGTCCGCCGCCATGGTTGAGACCGACGCCAACTGGCCCAATCCGCCCGCCGGTCCCGGCCACCCGGTGGTGTCACCGGCCGACGACGGGTGCCGGAACACCGCAGAGTTCCTCCGCCTGCGCCTGCACATCCCCATCAGGGAAGCCCGCCGCCGCCTCGCCCTCGCCCACCACGTCCTCCCAGCCACCAGCCTTACCGGCGAACCACTCCCACCAGCCCGGCCCCATCTCGCCGCCGCAATCACCCCCACCACCACAGGGGCCACCGACACCGACTCCGACACCGGGATCACGTCCCCGGGGTACGGACCTGCCGTGTCCTCGCATGCTGCGGCCATCATCACGGCAACCCTCGACCGGCTCCAGCACCACACCACCGCCGAGACCCTGGACGCGATCGAACACCACCTCACCACAACAGCCACCACCACCGACCCTGACTTCCTGACCCGCCTCGCCCAACGCTGGACCGACACCATCGACGCCGACGGGAGCGAACCCACCGAAGAAGCCCTCCGCCACACCCAGGGCGCCTTCATCCGCAAGCCCCGCCACGGCCTCCACCACCTCGAGATTTTCGCCACCACCGACCAATACGAACACCTCCTCACCGTCATGAACACCGCCACCAACCCCCGCACCACCACCGGCACAGCAACGAGTCCAGCCAGCCGAGGCAGTTCAGGCAATCCAGGCCGTCCAGGCAGTTCCGAGACCCCGGCGGCGAACCACACCGCAGAACAGGGCATATCCGAGCACACCCCGCTTCCCGACCTGGACCGGCGCACCCGCGCCCAGAAACAACTCGACGGCCTCATCACCGCCGCCAAAACCGCGCTCGCCACCAACACCCTGCCCATAACCGGCGGCAATCGACCCCACATCATTGCCACCATCAACTACGAAGACCTCTTCCCCACCAACCCCGTCACGCCCGCCACCTCGGCAGGAAAAGACCACAGCGTGGAAACAGGGACCGGGACCTTCGCCTTCACCGGACCCGTCCCCGCCGCCACGCTCCGCAAAATCGCCTGCGACGCCGACATCATCCCCGCCCTCCTGGGCACCACCGGCGAAATCCTCGACCTCGGCCGCAAAACCCGCCTCTTCACCCCCGCCCAACGCACCGCCCTCACCGCCCGCGACCAAGGCTGTGCCTTCCCCAAACTGCACCATCCCCGCACCCTGGTGCGAAGCCCACCACATCACCTACTGGTCCCACGGCGGGCCCACCACCACCAACAACGGCGTCCTGCTCTGCAGCCACCACCACCACCTCGTCCACAAAGAACAATGGACCATCACCACCACCCCCGGCACTCCAGCCCAAACACCCCAACAAAACCACTACTTCAAACCACCCCGCCACCCCACCCACCACGCGAAGAGTGTCCAAAGACAGTCCGTTAGGCTTCACCCATGACCGAAAACAGCAGCGCAAAAGCCTCCGAACTTCTCCACCTCCACCAGGCCCCTGAGATCCTGCAGGTGGTCAACGTCTGGGATGCCATCACGGCCAAAGTGATCACGGACATCCCGGGCACCACTGCCCTGGCAACGGCAAGTCACTCGATCGCCGCGACGCTGGGCTACGAGGACGGCGAGAACATTCCCGTCGACGAGATGGTCAGCTTTGTGGGCCGCATCGCGGCTGCTACCCACCTGCCGGTCAGCGCTGACCTTGAGTCCGGCTACGGGAACCCTGGGGAGACAACCCGCAAGGCCATCGGAGTCGGAATCGTTGGTGCCAATATCGAGGACCAGATGCGCCCGCTCGAGGACGCGGTGAACCAGATGGCAGCCGTTGTGCATGCCGGCGCTGCAGAGGGAATCGACTTCGTCCTGAACGCGCGGACCGACGCCTTCCTCAAGGGCAAGGACCGGGACCCCGAAGACGTTCTTGCGGATGCCATCGCGCGCGGCAAGGCCTTCCTGGACGTCGGCGCCACCACGGTCTTCGTCCCCGGCCTTTTGGACGAGCCCACGGTTACTGCCCTGGTGGAAGGCATCGGCTGGAACAAGGTCTCGGTCATCAATGTGCCCGGGTCCCTGCCGCCGGCGACGCTGCAGGAACTGGGCGTGGCCCGTATTTCGTATGGTCCCTGGACCCAGAGGGTGGCGCTGACTGCCCTGGCTGACACCGCTGCGAAGCTTCTCGCCGGTGGCCAGCTTCCCGAAGACACACGCCCGCTGAACTGAGAGCTGCGGGGCGGAAGCCAGGAGCTTCGTCACCCAAACCGAGCGAAGGAGTGGGAGGACCTTGACCGGAAACCTATATGCCGCGGGAGTGTGGCCGCGGCCGCCGGCACTTCCAAGGCCGGTATTTTCCGACCAGCGGTGGCTTGATGCCGTCTTCCTTCACTGGCGCATTCCGGAGGCCACTGCCGCGGCGTTCATGCCGGACGGGGTTCAACCCGATGTGTTCGACGGCAGTTCATGGGTTGGCCTGATCGGCTTTCGCATGGAGCAGGCAGCGCTTGGGCGAGGCCCCGGCATCCCGTATCTGGGGAGCTTCAACGAGGTGAACGTCCGGCTTTACTCCCGCGAGCCGGACGGCACCCGCGGAGTGGTGTTCCTGAGCCTGGACGCAGACCGGCTGCCCGTTGTCCTGGCGACCCGCGCTGCCGGGATTCCCTACGTGTGGTCGCGCATCCGGCAATGGTCACTCTTTCCGGGGTACGGCGGTGGACGGCAGCACGCCACCGGCACGGCCGGAATACCCGGCGGCCAGAATGGATCTGCCGTTGGTTACTCCGTACGCCGGCTGGGCGCCACTGCCGCCCGCAGCACCTTTGGGGTCATCCCCAAGCTGCACGCCGCGGCAGCCGACCCTTTATCCATCTTCCTGACCGCCAGATACGGCATGCATGGCCGCTTCTACGGCAGAACCATCTACGTTCCAAACACGCACCACGAGTGGCCGCTCTTCGGCGCTGAGGTCCACCAGCTCAGTGATGGGCTGGTAAGAGCCGCCGGGATCAGTGTCAGCGGTCCGCCAGAGTCCGTCCTTTACTCCCCGGGAGTCCGGACAAGGTTCGGCAGGCCGCGCACACTGGAGCATGCCGGCTAAAGACCTCGGTACCGCCAAAGACCCGGTGGAAACTACTTGCCCAGGCCGGCCTTCCGAAGTGCCTCGGCCATGGCCGTGTTGACAGGTTGGGGTGCGGGGCTGGACCTGACACTCCCACCGGACGTGCCCGATCCCTGCTTCGCCTGCTGTTGGCGGTCCGGACGCCCGGCACGCTCGGTCTTTCGGCTCCCGGAATCGCGCCGGCCGGACCCTGAATCGCGCCGGCCTGAACTTGCGCCGCCGCCGGCGGGTTCGTCGTCGAGCCTCAACGTGAGCGAAATCCGCTTCCGTTCCGGGTCAGCCTCAAGTACCTTCACCCGGACCACCTGGCCGGACTTCACCACCTCGCGCGGATCGGACACAAAGCGGTTAGACAGGGCGGAAACGTGGACCAGGCCGTCCTGGTGGACTCCAACATCCACGAACGCCCCAAAGGCCGCGACGTTGGTTACCGTTCCTTCGAGGATCATGCCCGGCACCAGATCCGAGATCTTCTCGACGCCTTCCGAGAACGTGGCGGCGGCAAAGGCGGGCCTGGGGTCACGCCCGGGTTTGTCCAGTTCAGCGAGGATGTCCTTGACGGTGGGCAGGCCGAACGTGCCGTCGACGAACTTCTGCGGGTCCAGGGAGGAAGCCGGGGCGGAACCGGCGGCCACGAGGATCTTCCTTGCCACGGCGTAGGACTCCGGGTGCACGCTTGATGCGTCCAGCGGCTCGGCCCCGCCGGTGATCCTGAGGAATCCTGCGCACTGCTCGAACGCCTTGGCGCCCAACCGCGGCACTTTCTTGAGGTCGGTCCGCTTGTTGAAGGGTCCGTGCTCGTTCCGGTACGCCACGATGTTTTCGCTCAACAGGGGCCCAACGCCGGCAACCCGGCTCAGCAGCGCAGGCGAGGCAGTGTTGACGTCAACACCGACTGCGTTCACGCAGTCCTCCACCACCGCGTCCAGGCTCCGGTCCAGTTTCGAGGCAGTCACATCATGCTGGTATTGGCCTACGCCGATGGACTTGGGATCGATCTTGACGAGTTCGGCGAGGGGATCCTGCAGGCGGCGGGCAATGGACACGGCGCCGCGAAGCGAAACGTCCATTCCCGGCAGTTCAGCGGCGGCGAGCGCGGAGGCGGAATAGACTGACGCGCCGGCCTCGGACACCACGATTTTCTGGGGTTTCCGGTCCACCTCGGGAAGCAGCTTGATCAGTTCGGCAGCGAGTTTGTCCGTTTCGCGTGAGGCGGTCCCGTTGCCGATGGCCACAAGTTCGACGGCGTGCTGCCGCGCCAAACGCACCAAGGTGGCCAGCGCTTCGTCCCATTTCCGCGCCGGGGCGTGCGGGTAAACGGTCTCGGTGGCCACCACCTTCCCGGTGCCGTCCACTACGGCGACTTTCACCCCGGTCCGCAGTCCCGGGTCGAGGCCCAGCGTGGCACGGTTTCCGGCGGGGGCGGCAAGCAGGACGTCCCTGAGGTTGGCGGCGAACACCCGGACCGCTTCGTCCTCCGCTGCGGCGAACAACCTGGTGCGAAGGTCGGACGTGAGGCGGGCCAGCACGCGTGAACGCCAGGCCACCTGGGCTGTCTGCATCAGCCATGCGTCGGCGGGACGGCCACGGTCGGCGACCCCGAGGAACCTGGCAACTGCGGACTCGTAGCGGGCGCGGGCGGCGGTCAGGGCGTCGTCGTCCGATGGGTCGGCTTCGGCGAGGTCCAGCTCAAGGACGCCGTCCTTCTCCCCGCGGAACAGCGCGAGCACACGGTGGGACGGCATCCGGTCCGGTGCCTGCGCGAACTCGAAGTAATCGGCGAACTTCTGGCCTTCGGCTTCCTTGCCCTTTTTGACGCGGGAGACCATCCGGCCCTGCGTCCACATCCTGTCCCGGAGGGTTGCGGCGAGGTCAGGGTCCTGGGCCACGCGCTCCACAAGGATGGCCCGGGCACCGGCGAGCGCGGCGGCGGGGTCACCGATGGCGTGGTCACTGTTGAGGTACTTCCCCGCCTCGTGTTCGGGGTCCAGGTCCGGCCGCTTCAGCAGCGCATCGGCGAGCGGCTCCAGCCCGGCCTCCCGGGCAATCTGGGCCTTGGTCCGGCGCTTGGACTTGAACGGGAGGTAGATGTCTTCGAGCCGCGATTTGGTGTCCGCGGCCAGGATCGCCTTGCGCAGTTCAGGCGTCAACTGGCCCTGCGCCTCGACCGCTTCGAGGACTGCGCGACGGCGGTCTGCCAGTTCGCGGAGGTAGCGCAGGCGTTCGTCGAGGTCACGGAGCTGGGTGTCGTCCAGCGTGCCGGTGGCTTCCTTGCGGTACCGGGCGATGAACGGAACCGTTGCCCCGCCGTCGAGCAATCCAACCGCGGCCTTTACCTGCCAGGCCGTGACCCCCAATTCGGCAGCGATCTGGGCGAAGATCGCATCGTCCTCCGATGCGCGGGAGGGGGCGGAGGCAGCGGAAGGTGCAGGCAGTTGAGTCACCAGAACATCTTGCCTTACCGCGCTGCAGGGCTCCACCGGACGCCGTGCGGATGGGGATTCAGCAGGGGACGGGAGGGTATTCCGCTGGGCCCGGCAAAGTGCTGTAGTGGACATGCCGTTACTGGCGCCCATGCTCGAGGAAGAGGCCATCATGCGGGAACTGCTTGTGGTGTTTCAGGAGGGATTCGATGAGGCTAACGTCACCGTGACAGTCAACGGCAAGGAGGTGCGGCGGGACCTGGGGATCTCGACCAATCCGCTGCTCGGCATCGCATCCGAGGTGTCTGTGGAGTTGCCGGCAAAGGGCGCACAGGTGGGAGTTGAGGTCACGAATCGGGGGTTGAAAGCCATTACCAAGGTCAGCGGAAAACCCAAGAGCGTGCTGGTTTCGATCGAGGATGGGCGCCTGCTGATGAAGGAAGGCACAGGCCGCGAGGCCGTTCTGTAGCTAACTTCCCAGGTGGCAAAACTGGCTCTGGTAAGAGTCCATTCGATGGAGTAGCATCTGATCACCGCCGGCTTCCAGTGGAGTCCGGCGGGCCACACAAGTCTTCAGCCGGGGGTCGTCGGATGGCCTCCGGCGCCGCTGTCGGGGACCAGCACCCCTGACAGCCAACGACGGCGGCACCCATGATGGGTGCCGCCGTCGTTGTTTCATCCGGGTTGGCCGGTGGGCCGCCGTTTAGCCCTGGTACAGCGGGTAATCCGTGTAACCGGTGGCGCCCTCCGCGTAGAACGTGGAGGCGTCGGGCTCGTTGAGCGGGAGGCTTTCCTTCCAGCGCCGGGCAAGGTCCGGGTTGGCGATGGCGGGGCGTCCCACCACAACGGCGTCTGCGTGGCCTTCCGCCACCAGGTTCACGGCTTCTTCGCGCGTGGTGATCACGCCGAAGCCGGTGTTCACCAGGAAGGTTCCGCCGAAGCGTGCACGAAGGTCCTGGACAAGTTCGCCGGTGGGCTCGTGGTGCAGGATGCTCAGGTATGCCAGGTTGAGCGGTGCGATGCTGTCCACGAGGACCTCGTAGGTGGCACGAACGTCCGCTGCGTCCATCTCGGCGATGCCCTGCACGTTGTGCTCGGGGGAAATGCGCACACCCACGCGGTTCGCGCCAAGGGCTGCCACCACGGCGTTGATGGTTTCGATGACGAAGCGGGCGCGGTTTTCCGGTGAACCGCCGTAGCTGTCCGTCCGGACGTTGGAGTTCGGCGCCAGGAACTCGTGCAGGAGGTAGCCGTTGGCCGCGTGCAGTTCCACGCCGTCGAACCCTGCCTCGATGGCGTTCAGCGAAGCGTTGACGAATTCCTGGATGACCATGGGGAGTTCGTCCGTGGTGAGGGCGTGCGGCACGGGGTACGGCTGCTTGCCGGCCGGTGTCCGGACCACGCCGTCGATGGCTACGGCGCTGGGAGCGACGATAGGCAGCCCACCGGTGATGTCGGAGTGGGAAACGCGGCCGCCATGCATGATCTGTGCGAACATGCGTCCGCCTTCGGCGTGGACGGCTTCGGTAACCGTCTTCCACCCGGCAACCTGTTCTTCGGTGACGATACCGGGCTGGCCCGGGTAGGCCTGGCCGGCCGGGGTGGGGTACGTGCCCTCGCTGACGATCAGGCCCAGGGAGGCGCGCTGGCGGTAGTGCTCGGCCAGGAGCGGTCCGGGGATGCCTTTCTCACCTGCGCGGAGGCGGGTGAGGGGTGCCATCACCAGGCGGTTGGGAAGTTCAAGTTCGCCGAGGGTGAGTGGGGAAAACAGCATGCGCAGTTCCTTTCGAAGGCTTAAGACGTACTGTCTTTGCCAACTGTGGGGCGCGTGCAACTATTCCGGACTTCCGCCAGTGCGACGGGGATCACAGGCTTTCCCTCGGTCCCCGCGCTATCCTCCGACACCGGGGCAGCCCTGGCCCTGCGGATTGGCGTTGCAGTCGTCGGCGTAGTTGCGGGTGAGCGAACGCCACACACTGATGGTTTGCGGTGGTGCGTTGAACTGGCCTTGACCGGGGATCGGCAGCGGCGGCCCGGCGTTCACCGAGTACGTACCCTGGAACGAGGTGGTCAGGACAACCTGGAAATCGCCTGTGGAGGCATACGCGTGGCTGGTGCGGGTCTTTTCGCCCCACCGGTCCTGCGGCAACGGGCCGCCCATGGAAGGCTGCGGGCCGAAGACTGTGCCATCTCCGTAGTTCCACGTGTACTGCACCGGAGTGGCCACCACGTGGACTTTCTGGCCGAACATGGTGATGTCGAACTGCTGTTCAGCCGCTTCCGCGTAGAAATTCGTCTCAGCGCCCCGGAGGGTGTTGGGGCTGGGCTGGGCCACGACCGCCCCGGCACTGACAGGGAGGTTCTGGAACTGCCGCTGGATATCCGCGGCGATCCTGGGCAGGAGGTCCTCGGGCTTCGGATCGTAAAGGCAGGTGGGGCCCGAGTGATGCGCCCAAACAGCCCCCGGCACACCCCGGGGCCGCGACAGCCACATGACCGGAATGCCCTTGGCGCCGTCCTCACGGTCTTTGCAGTCGAGCTGACGGGCGAGGCAGGGCGTATCGAAGTCGCCTCCGCCAAGATGACACTGAAGTTCGTACTTGTATTCGTTGGGGTCGGTACTCACGGTGCCGGGTTCAGGCCTCGAAAAGTCGCCTGTCCCAAGATCTAATTGCCATCCAGAGACGTCCGCTCCTCCGGAATTCCAATGACCCTTCGGTGGTGCGCTTCCCATTTTCGGCGGGGATGAACCATCGTTTTCGCGACCGATTATGGGCGCGTTGCCGTGCTCTGTAGCCGCACTTGCTGCGGCCGGTACGAGGAAGGACCCCAGTAGAAAGCCCAGCACGCAAAATTGGAACAGGACTTTCATATCGTCAACCGACGATCGGCTCAACAGTTTGGACGAACCATGACCCCTCGCGGAACACGACCAACATCAGGCTGCCCGAGTCTGCAGGCTTGGGATCAGTACTATCGAGGGACTTGTCTGCGTTGTAGTAGCTCAGCGCTTCCTGCGACACCTGCACGGCGACTTGGTAGTTACCATCAGGCGCCACGACAAATGTCGTGTTAACGGATGGCGTTGTCACCCTGCCACCGACCAACCACCGCCCCTCTTGATGCCAGCCTTGTTGAACCTGCTTTGCTCGTTCGCACATGGTGCACGCCGGACTGGTGAGCGCGGATACGGGCTTTGTATCCCCGGTTTCGTATCCATAGCTGAGGAGCTGGAACCAGTACTTAGCGAACGCCTCGAGCCCTTCCTTCGTCTCCGTCTTAGCTACCTCGGGCAGCACGGGCACGGGAACGTTCTGGGCGGGTCCGGAGGCGTCGGCAGGCTTGTAGACGGCATTCGGCGTTGGGGTGGGAGTGGCCGTGGCGCTGGCAGTAGGTTTTTCCTCCGCTACCTGGGACGAAGTGCCGCCCGGCCCCGGCGACCCTCCGGAGTTACAGCCGGACAAAGCGAGCGCCAAACCAATAACAAGGGCTGCTGCTCCCGACGGCACAGCGCGGGACGTAAAGGAGTTCTGTGATGTCATGGGCCGCTATTCCCCCAGTAGTTTCAAGACGGCTTGCTCCGAACAGTGCCTTAAGGGTAGCCCACGTCACAATGTGGCGATCAAACTTATCCACAGGCACCGCCCACCGTTCTACCACCGGTCCGGCCGGCAAAAAGTCGTAAAGGGAGCCGGTGCATAAAGTGCACCGGCTCCCTGTCAATAAAGAATCAAGAAAACAAAACCCTACTTCTGTGCGGGCAGGACCAACTCCCCCGTCTTGTCCGTGGACAAGGCGAGCGACGAAACATACTGCGGGCCGCCGTCGGACGCGTCCTGTGCGGACCGCACCATGTCCGGCCGTTCGAACTCCAACCCCGTCACGTGGCACAGGAGCTTGGCGTCGCTGGGGTTCCCGTCGGCGTCGAACATGGGCAGGTCGATCCCGTCGTCGGTCCGGCGGAGGTAGTAGCGGCCGCGGGTCAGGACCGCGAGCGCCGGTGGCAGGACCAGCGCCAGCCCCACCGCGAAGATGGGCGAGTACGGCTGGATCGCAGTCCCAAATGCCCCGAAGAACACGGCAATCGAAACCCCTGCGGAGACCAGCATGGACACGAAGCCAACAGGGTTCACGGCGTACAGCATGCCGCGGCGGAACTCAGGCACCTTGGGTGAAATCTTGAGCAGGTACTTGTTGATGGCAATGTCGGACGCCACGGTGACAACCCACGCCATGGCGCAGTTGGCGTAGAACCCGAGGATGGTGTTGAGGAAATCGAACATATTCGCTTCCATCAGGACCAGTGCGATCAGCAGGTTCACCACCACGAACACCATCCGGCCCGGGTAGGTCTTGGTGATGCGCGTGAAGGAGTTGGTCCAGGCCAGCGAGCCGGAGTAGGCGTTGGTGACGTTGATCTTGATCTGCGAGATGACCACCAGCACCACGGCCAGCGTCATGGCCAGCCACGCGGGCATCATCTCCTGGTACACGCCCAGGAACTGGTGCACGGGCTCATTGGCCGTGGCGGAGGCGGCAGGATCCAGCGTGGCGATCAGGTAGATGGCGATGAACAGGCCCACGATCTGCTTGATGGCCCCGAAGATCACCCAACCCGGGCCGGCCAGGATCACTGCGCGCCACCAGGCGCTCCGGTTGGCCTCGGTGCGCGGCGGCATGAACCGGAGGTAGTCGATCTGCTCGGCAATCTGCGCCATCAAGGACAGGCACACCCCGGCGGCGAGCATCACGGACGCAAGGTTGGGCCCGCCGTCGCCCGTTGCTCCGGTGTAGGCGAAGAAGCTGTCGATGCTCTCCGGGTGCGAGACCAGCAGGTATCCCACAGGTACCACCATGAGGAGCAGCCAGAGCGGGGTGGTCCACACCTGGAGCTTGGCCAGCGTGTTCATGCCGTAAATGACCAGCGGGATGATGATCACCGTGGACGCGGCGTATCCCAGCCACTGCGGAATGCCGAGCCCCAGCTCCAGCCCCTGCGCCATGATGGAGCCCTCCAGCGCAAAAAAGATGAAAGTGAACGTGGCAAAGATGACGTTGGTGACCACCGACCCGTAGTATCCAAAGCCGGAGCCCCGGGTGATCAGGTCCAGGTCGATGTTGTAGCGCGCGGCGTAGTACGCCAAAGGAAAGCCGGTGGCGAAGATGACCACGGCCGCCACCAGGATCCCCAGGATCGCGTTGACCGTCCCGTAGGAGATGCCGATGTTCGCCCCTATCGAGAAGTCCGCCAGGTAGGCGATGCCGCCCAGCGCACTCGTGGCCACCACGCCCGCACTCCACTTGCGGTAGGACCGCGGCGCAAACCGCAGCGTGTAGTCCTCCAGGCTTTCCTTGGTGGCGTTGAGGGCGGCAGTGTTGCCGGCCGTAGGGATTGCCGGAGAACGTCCGACGACGGCGGCACCAGCGGGTGCCGCCGGTTCCAGCAGTTGCGTTGTGTCTGTGTCGTTGCCCATTGGGTGCGTCGCTTTCGTTTGCCTTCAGCCGTCATGGCCTTGCGTGCGACGCTATCCAGCGGGAAATACAGCCCGGTCACAGACCTGTTTCCGAACTGTTAAGCCTTGACTGTGCTGTCATAAAGCGGAGGAAATGGGGCACAAAGCCTCTGGCGCTTTTCTACTCCACGTAGAAGAATGGCCGCATGATGTTTGAACACGCGGACGGCAATCCTGTCCTGGAACTCGAAGATGAGCAGTCGTGGCGGCTTCTGGCGGCAACGCAGCATGGCCGGCTGGTGGTTTCCGTCGCAGGGGAACCGGACATCTTCCCGGTGAATTACGTGACCTCCAACCGGAAGCTCTACCTGCGCACGGCACCTGGAAACAAACTGGCGCAACTCACAATCAACGCCAAGGTGCTGTTCGAAACCGACGGCATCCTGTCGCAGGAGGCCTGGTCCGTTGTCCTCCGGGGGACGGCAAGGGTCCTCAGCAACTCGGACGAGCTCGCTGCCATCGAAGAACTGGGCCTGAAGACCTGGGTCCCCACGCTCAAGGACTTCTACGTGGAGATCGACCCAACCTCCGTCAGCGGCCGGCACTTCGTGTTCGGCGAACAGCCGGAACGGGAGATCTAGGCCCTCCTAGACTGGAAGGATGCCGGACGACTCCAGCGCTGCCAAGCCCACTGCAGACAAACTCACTCCTGCGCAGCGCAGCTGGAACATGTCCCGGATCCGTGGGAAGAACACCAAACCCGAGCTGCTGGTGCGGCAGCTCCTGCACGCCAGGGGCTACCGGTACCGGCTGCACGGCAGGTCCGGCAGCACCAGGCTGCCAGGCAATCCTGACCTCGTCTTCGCCGCCCGGCACAAGGTGATCTTCGTCAACGGCTGCTTCTGGCATTTCCACGACTGCAGGGTTGGCAAGCACGCCCCGAAGGCCAACGCCGAGTTCTGGGCAGCGAAACGGAGCCGGACCCGGGAACGCGACGCCGGCCAGCGCCGGAAGCTGGAAGACGCCGGCTGGGAAGTGCTGACGGTCTGGGAGTGCGAACTGAAGGATCGATCAGCACTCGAAGCCCAGTTGGTGCACTTCCTCGAAGCCGGCGCCTGAAGGCCTGTAAACAGCCAATCTTGAGGCAATCTTTCGCTGCTCCGGCCACTGTCCTTGATCCTGGCGCGGCAGGATAAACGGGTTGCCGGCGATCAGGCAGCCGCCATTGACAGTTTCGGAGCAGCTATCCCCTATCCCCTAGCTTCTTCGAGCCAACAGGGCGGACTTGAACGCCGACGCCGACGAGTCACTGCTGTTGATGCGCCAGTCTGTTTCCTTTTGCATATGGAACCAGACAAAGCCCATCACGTCCGGCTGGGCGGCAAGGTAGGACACCAGGTCCGTATTCCAGGTCGCTTTGGAACCGCCCAGTTCGCTGGACGCCGTTTCCGCGACCAGCACGGGTTTCCCGGGGGCCAGGGTGCGGAGCTGGGAGATGCCGGGGCCGAGGAGGTCCACGGGGGAAACCCAGCTGCTCCAGGTTTGCGAGGTGCCCCAGTTGTAGCCGTCCAGGGCCACGATGTCCGCGTAGCCCGGGCCCGGGTACAGGCCTGCCAGGTCAGTGGAGCCCCAGTACGGCACGTTGGGCGACCAGACCCACTGGACGTTCGCGGCGCCCGTGCCGGCAACGACGTCGTGCACGTGCCGCCAGGCGGCTACGTAATCTCCGGCCTGGTTACCGTTCACGCCTTCGGCCCAGGGATACCAGTTGCCGTTCATCTCGTGGGCGAAGCGCAGCATGACCGGTTTGCCCCATGCCGCGAGGGACTGGCCCCACTGGCTGATGTACCCGTCGAAGTCCCCGGCAGTAATCCGGGCCAGCGAATACGCCGGCTGGTTGACGCCACCTCCCCATGCCCACGGCTCCCAGGTAACCAGGGGCGTGGCTCCGCGGGAGCGGACAGCGTCCAGCTCAGTGATGGGCGGGGGCTGCAGGAAATCCTTGTAACTCATCACGATGGAAGGGATTTCCCCGGACACGGTGGCAACCTCGTCCAGTTCCGAACTGGCCAGGGGTCCCCCCGGCGTTGCCGCTCCAAAACGCAGGGCGGCGGAACTGATGGCCGGCGCCGGTGCGGGCGCCGGAGCCGGAGCCGGAGCCGCCTGGACCACGAATGTGGCGGATGCCTTGATGGACGACGTCTTGGCGGTGATGGTGAGGTTCCCGGTAGCCGCCGCCGGAATGGTGATGCCTGTGCTGAACGCACCCGTCGAGGTTGTTTGGAACGCGAACGTGGTGGACCCGACGATCACGGTGCCTGTGGTGGAGGCCCTGAACCCGGTTCCGGCGACCGTCACGGCGGAACCGGCCGGTCCGGAGGTGGGATTGAGCGAAACTTGCGGTGACGTGGCTGCTGCGCTGGCCGGCTGGATGACGGAAACCGCCAATCCAACCCCGATTATGAGCGCGACAAATAAGGACCTAAGCATTCGGAACACGGCAATCTATCCCCAGATTGAGAGGCGGCCGCGGCCGCCGGTGGCGTCAATGCAGAAAGCACTGGCCTTGATTTTATGGGCAAAAATCCGCACTCCGATCAAGAAAACCACAATTCTTGCCGAGTCTTCTGCGAGGTCCTGGGAACAGTCCTAACCTGAAAAAGAGCAAGCGTTCCGGGCTCAGCGCCCAGATTCCCGAGTCTACAAAACCAGCAGAAAGGAGTGTCATGAGCACATCAGATGATGCCCCCAGGCCGCTGGTAGACCAGTCCGTCCTGGACCGGCTGCGGGATGAACTCGAGGAGGAGGAAGGCTACAGCCGCGTCTTCGTGGGGAACTTCATCGAGTACCTGCCCCAGCGGCTGGGCCGGTTGCGGCTGGCCCTGACCACGGGGGACCTGGAGGGCTCCATGGACGCGGTCCTGAGCCTGAAGACGTCAAGCCAGATGGTGGGAGCAGAGCGCCTGGCCGGACTGGCTTTGGAGCTGGAGAACGAGATCCGGGCCGAGGCTCGCCACGCTGACATGGCGGTGGCGCTGCCCAGGCTGGCCGCCACCTACCTGCGGCCCATCACCCAGTGCAGCAGGCAGACCATGCACCGGCTGCAGGCTCAGTGCTGCCCCGGGGCCAAACGGTAACCCACCCCGCGAACGGTTTGCAGCCACCGTGGCTGCTGCGGTGAGTCGCCCAGCTTTTTGCGCAGGTTCCCCATGTGGACCTCCACGGAACGTTCGTCTGCTTCGCTGATGTAGCTGCCGACGTCGTAATCCTCGTCGCGGAGCCGCCGCACCAGGTCGGACTTGGTCCTGACCGTCCGTCCTGCTTCCAGGAGCGCGTAGAGGAGTTCGAACTCCGTACGGGTCAGGTTCATCTCCTTGCCGTCAACGGTGACAGTGCGGGACGCGTAGCTGAGCTCCAGGCCGTTGTGGGTGAAGTTTCCGCGCTCCGGATGGGCCGCGCTGTCCGCGGAGGCATCCACCGAAACTTCGTGCGGGTCAGGAACGGACCGCGGCCGGCGCATCATGGCCGCAACCCGCGCGCGGAGTTCCCGCGGGCGGAACGGCTTGGTGAGGTAGTCATCGGCCCCCGATTCGAGCCCGATCAGGGTGTCCAGTTCCTCGGTGCGCGCCGTCAGCATCACGATGTACGCATCCGAGAACTCGCGGATCTGCCGGGAGACTTCAAAGCCGTCGATGTCGGGCAACCCCAGGTCCAGGGTAATGACATCGGGATTAAGGCTCTTGGCCATCAGGACGCCCTCGGCGCCGCCGCTGGCGACGGTTACCTCAAATCCAGCCTGGGTCAGCACAGTGCGAACCAGTTCCCGAATGTCGTGGTCATCTTCGATGACCAGACCCACACGTGCCTCACTCATAGAGCCCCCTCAGTGCCAACGTCTGAAGTATAGCTGGCTGCGGATATCCTGCTGGTATGGTCCCGCACACCCCCACATCCGCGTCCCCCGCGCCATGAGCGACCCCACTGCCTGGTCCTCGGGCCGGCTGCGGTTTTTCAAGCGGCCCTTCCATGAGTACCGGCTGACGGACCGGGTGGCCCTGAGCCAGATGCCGTTGTTCGTGACCACGCTCCTCACGGCTTTCCTGGTGTGGGCGTTCTTCCCGGACACCATGGGCAATCCCCTCTTTGTTACGTTCCTTGTTTCGCAGCTGGCCATCATGGCGCTCTGCTATGTGATCCCCTGGGACCGGCTGCCCTACACCAGCTTCCTCGCCATCCCGCTGCTGGACTTCATCTCCATCGGCGCAGGCCGCGAAGGTGGCCAGGAAAGCCTGACGGGAATCAGCCTGCTGGCCGTGTTTCCCGTCATTTGGCTTTGCGCGTCCGGCTACTATCCGAGAGCCGCGTTGTGGTTCTCCTTCCTTGGACCGCTGGCCATCATCTGGGTGCCGCTGCTCCTGAAGGGCAACTTCACGCCGCAGGACTTCGCGCGCTCACTGCTGCTGCCCGTCATGATGCTGGGCATCGGCGTGTCCGTGAGCGTCCTGACCTTGAGCATGATGCGCCAGCAGAAGCAGCTGGAAGAAAAGGACGAGCAGCTGCGGGCCAACCTGCGGACCAGCAAGCGCCAGGAATCGCTGCTGAACACTGTGCTGGATACCGTGCATCTGGGCGTGCTGGCTATTGATGCCGACGGCCATGACATCCTGATGAACCGGAAGCAGCGGGCCAACCATGAACTGGCCCGGCCAAAGAACATTGCGGACCCCAACGAATCGCAGCTGCTGGTCTACGGCCCGGACCGGAAAACCCTGATCCCCGTCCAGGAGCGTCCCGTGCGCCGCGCCGTCCTGGGCGAAACCTTCACCGATTACCTGGTCTGGCTGGGTGACGGGAAGGACCAGCGGGCACTCGTGACCACGGCCCGGGCCATGAAGGACTCCGACGGCAACTTCACCGGCTCGGTGATTGTCTTCAGCGACGTCACGGACCTGGTGAATGCACTCACCGCCAAGGACGACTTCGTCTCCAGCGTCTCCCACGAATTCCGGACCCCGCTGACGTCCATCCTGGGCTACGTTGAGATCCTGCTGGCCGATGATCCGGACGAGCCTGAACGGGAGATGCTGGAGATCATCCGCCGGAATTCCGAGCGCCTCCTGACCCTGGTGTCGGACCTGCTGGCCAGCCGGAACGGCCAGCTGATCGTCTCGCCCGACGCCGTGGATGTTGCCGAACTGGTGCGCAGCAGCGTGTCCTCGGCGTTGCCCCGCGCAGCCGCAGCCGGCGTGGAACTGCGGGCGGAAACCCCGGAACGGCTGGAGGCCCGCGTGGACAGCGCCAGGATCTCCCAGGTACTGGACAACCTGGTGTCCAACGCCATCAAATACTCCCCTGACGGCGGCGAGGTGGTGGTGTCGCTGGCGCGGGAAAACGGCCATTTGGCCTGCCGGGTCAAGGACACGGGGATGGGCATGAGCCCGGAGGACACCTCCGAGGTGTTCGCCAAGTTCTTCCGGACCAGCAACGTCCGGCGCACCGCCATCCCGGGCGTCGGCCTGGGCCTGCCCATCAGCAAGGCGATCGTGGAAGCCCACGGCGGGACCATCGACGTCGAGAGCACGCTGGGCGAGGGAACGACGTTTACGTTCCGGGTTCCGGTGCAGCGGTCCTGAGCACCTCGCCCCAGGATTGGGAGGCAAGGTCCCGTAAGGATTCCAGGATGGCCGACGGCGGCTGGCTGAGATCCAGCGGGAACTCCACGATGTCGATGTCGGTGTTCAGGATGCGGCGGAGCTTCATCTCGCCTTTGCCCGCATAGACCAGCCAGGCGGTGGGCACGGCGAGCGCGGTGCAGTGGGCCAGCATTTGGTAGTGGTCGGCAGTCAGCGACGCGCCGGCATCCGAGGCCGCCCGGTACTTGGCGTTGTAGGCAACCACCGGGCGTCCGCCGAGCATGTGGACGGCATCCGGGCGCACGGACAGCCGGTCGGAATCGCGCACCGCCTCGCTGAGGAGGGCGTTGTACCGCAGCCGCAGCTCCCCCGGATATGACGCCATCGCACTGCGCAGTGCCGTTCCCACGAAGTCTTCGAAAACCTGGGCCATGTCCACCACGAACGACGCTGTCTGTTGCCTGCCCTCCCCCGCCTCGGCGGACGCGTTGCGCAGGACCAGCTCCGCGAGGCGCAGCACTGCGTGGTAGCGCAGGTTCATCCTGGTGGGCGTCCACGACGGCACCGGGGCGCCTGCTGGAAGGCGGGTGACGGCGTCGAGCTTTCCCTTCAGCTGGCGCAGCCGCCCCAGCACCTCGGGCCGGACGCCGGGCACCTGCCCCATCCTTTCCAGGGCGGCGCGCAGGATCCGGTTCTCGGCGATGTCCTCGGTGAACTCGTCGTAGGAGACCTCCAGCGGGACCAGCATGCCGGGGCGGCGGGAGATCTGGTCCGAGATCCGGATCCGGCCCTTGACCGTGCGCAGGGATTCATCCACGGTGAGGTAGCCCTGCAGGACCCCGCGGCCCAGGGCACGCTCGGCCAGCTGCGCCAGGGACTCCGCCAGCGCACTCCACAGCTCCCGGTCCTCGTCCGCCGCCACCAGCTCCGGGCGGAACCCCTGCTCCCCCGCGTAGCTGAGGAGGAACAGGAGCCGGCTGAGCCCGAGGCGGTCCTTGGGCCGGACGTCCAGCTGGACCGTGGAGGTGCGTACCGAACCCACCTTGCCTACCGGCTCGATCCGGTACAGCCCCATGCCCATGGGCGAGGCCTTGGCCAGGCCACTGGAATTCAGGAAGGAAGCGCTTGGCGCATCCAGCCGCTCAACCAGCCCGGTGGACAGCTCGTCCAGGACCAGGTGCCGCACGGACGCGCCGGGGTCAGCGCGCTGCAACGCGTCCCAGCAGCTGGTCCAGCCCGAACCGCTCCTCCAGCTGCGCCCGCGTCAGCTGGCCGTGGTAATGCTCCTCCAGTAGCGGCATGAGCTCGTACTTCCAGATCCGGCGCAGACCTGCAGGGGTTTGGGCTGCCGGCTTCATGAAATAGGACGGGCCGATCATCAGGTCCCGGTCCCACTCGTCAATGGCCCCGTTGAGCGCGTCCAGCAGGAGCGCCGGGGTGGTGTCCAGTTGGCGGGCCTCCAGGAACCGGAGCAGGGAACCCTTGACCGGCTCCGTCTGCGGGTGCAGCTCGATGAAGGAGAAGCGCCGGCGGATGGCCGCGTCCATCATGGCGATCGACCGGTCGGCGGTGTTCATGGTGCCGATGATGTAGAGGTTGTCCGGCAGCGTGAACGGCTCGTTGGGGCTGTACTGCAGGTAGATCCGGTCATCGCGGTACTCCAGCAGGAAGTACAGCTCGCCGAACACCTTGGCCAGGTTGGCGCGGTTCATCTCATCGATGATCAGGAAGTACGGCTTTTTCTCGTTGCCGGGCTTGGCGGCTTCCTCGGCGAGGCGGCGCAGCGGACCGGCCACCAGCTTGAAGGACACCTGGCCTTCATCCGTCTTGTCCGGCCGGTAGCCCTCGAAGAAGTCCTCGTAGGCGTAGGACGGGTGGAACTGGACCAGCTTGACGCGTTCGTCCGTGGTGTTGTCCGCCAGTTCCGCGGCGAGGTGCTTGGCCAGGTAGGTCTTGCCCGTGCCGGGAGGGCCGTAAAGGACCAGCTGGCGGTTTTCCTCCAGCAGGTCGGCGATCTCCTGGAGGGGCTCCAGTTCCATGTGCAGCGAGGCTGCGAATTCCTGCGTCAGAGGGCGGAAGCCCTCCTGGACAGAGGGGACGACGGCGGCGCCGTCAGTATCGCCGTCGGGCTCGGTTTCCGCCTCCGCCGGCAGGAGTGCCTGCAGCGCCTGGACCACGCGGGTCACGTCCACCACGATGCCGGGGGTGGCGAGCTGGCGCTGGACGTGCCGGGGAAGGCTGGTGGCGGTGTGGCCGTCGTCGAACCAGCGCACCTTGCGGCGCAGGCGCCGGTTGTCGTCGTTGTATTCGGGCTCCCCCAGCACGCCGCCCAGCCGTACGGTTCCGGCGTGCTGGTACAGCACCAGGTCCCCGGGCTTCATGACGGTCAGGAAGGCAAAGACCGCGGTTTTGGTGTCCTCGCGTTCCACGTAGCCGAGGTGCTTGTAGTCCTCGTCCACGGCGTGCTGCACCAGGCCGGCGGTGACACCGGGGTCCAGCGTGCGGAGATGCTCGACGTCGAGCGTCACCTTCTCCTCGCCGTGCCAGGCGGTGAGCAGCTCGGCATGGTCGCTGTGGGTCCGGAGCAGCCAGGCGCGCCGGCCGGGGTCACCCACCTTGCGCCACTGGCTGACCAGCTGACGGGAGTACCAGTCGATCCGCTGGCCGGCCTGCTCGTCCAGGTGCAGCCGGATGCGGTGGATGTCCGCGGTGATGTCCTCTTCCCCGTCGCCCTTCGCGCCGCCCACCAGGGAGGCGAAGGCGTCGCGGATCTCCTGCCGCTCCACGTCCGCCACGACGGGCTCGAAGTAGCTGGGCCACGCCAGGAATTCGATGCTTCGGCGGATGGCGGGCTGGTCGTCGGGGGTGGATGCGGCGAGGCGGTGGAACTGGAGGGGGTCCTTGATGGCCGCCTGCACCACGGCCGCCGGCCGCTGGGCAACGTTCCGCACGAACCGGCACAGCCACTTCAGGTGGTCCCAGATGGTCCAGTTGAATTCGGCGGTCCGGTCCCGGATTACGCCGTGGTCGGTCATCCCGGCGTACAGCTCCTCTGGCAGTTCCAGCGGCGGTTCCAGCCAGCCGGCGGCTTCGGCCACGCGGGCGCGCTTGACCTTGAGGGACTTCACTTCGTGGGCCAGCGGAAGGGACTGGAGGAAGAGCAGCTCCACGGCCAGCTGTTTTGCTCCGCGCGTGGCACCCTCCAGGTTTTCGCGGAGGTTCGTCATCATCGGGGCTTTGGGGTCGGCGATGCCGCGGTCCAGCCGGTCGAGCAGCTCCGCGGCTGCCGGAACGGACCATGTCCTGGTGCGGCCGTCCAGGGGCGAGGCCTTGCCTTGGAGGCCGGGACCCAACACGAACCATGCCGCGTCCTCGATCTCCCTGGAGATGCCGAGGGCGCGGGTCATGGCAACAGTGGCAGTGGGGGTCATGCCCTCAAATTTACAGGGTCAAGCTGGGCGGCCGCTCCACGGGTGCCGGCCGCCCTCCTGCCAGCGGGGACTACTTGCCGGTTGCGGAGTGCTTCCGGCCGAAGATGAAGTAACCCATGGGGCCGATGAAATTGACGAAGGACGCCGCCCGCCACGCAGCCTTGGGCCCGTTGATGAGTTCTGCCGGCCGCCGGGAGATGTCGCGCTGGGCGGCAACCAGCAGGGACACCTGAACCAGGCCCGTCACAATGGTGCCCATCTTGGCACCCGGTGACATTTCCTTCCAGGTCTTCTTTTTCCGGGCGGTGCGGTTCTTGTTGCCGGCCATGAGCGCTTCCTTTCGGTGTACAACGTGGTTCCAGTCCAGTAGGTCCGGTGCAGGCTGTCCAGAGTCTTAGTGCCTGTAGGGGGCCATCCGGTCTTTTTGTTCCTGGCTGAGCCTTTGTACCCGGCCCGTGGCTTCATCCACGAACGCCAGATGGCTGCTCGCCTTCACGCAGTCCTCCCGGGTAACGGGGTCCTGGAGCAGGTAGTGGATGTCGAAGCTGGCGCCCTTGACGGCACCGATCCATACCTGGACCACTGCAGGAACGTTGCGGTACTCCAGTGTCCGGACGTAACGGATCTTGTGGTCCACCACCAGGGCAAGAGTCCCGGCCGGGACGTCGTTGAACAGCGACACGGGGGGCTCCATCCCCGGGAGGCCCGCACCCCGGGGCGGTCCGAAGGCTGCGATGCGGGCCTCCTCCAGCATCCGCACGATCTGGACGTTGTTGATGTGGCCATAGGCGTCCATGTCGCCCCAGCGCATCGGCACCAGCACCTCGATCCGCTGGCCGCCGTGCGCGCTCAGCTGCGCACCGCCGTCGAATCGTCAACCGGGAAGTCCCCGGCGTCCGCACCGGCAAACTGCGACATGTAGAGGCGGTGGTAGGCCCCGCCGGCAGCGAGCAGCACCTGATGGTTGCCCTGTTCCACGATTCGTCCGTTCTCCATAACCAGGATCGTATCCGCATCACGGATGGTGGAGAGACGGTGCGCGATGACGAAGCTGGTCCGGTCTGAGCGCAGCGCCGCCATGGCCTTCTGCACCAGGAGCTCGGTGCGGGTGTCCACGGAACTGGTGGCTTCGTCCAGGATCAGCAGCGACGGGTTGGCCACAAATGCGCGGGCAATGGTGATCAGCTGTTTCTCGCCGGCACTGACGTTGTTGCCCTCTTCGTCGATCACGGTGTTGTAGCCCTCGGGGAGCGCCCGGACGAACCGGTCCACAAAGGTGGCCTTGGCGGCCGCCATGACCTGCTCCTCTGTGGCGTCGAGGTTGCCGTAGCGGATGTTGTCGTAGATGGATCCGCCGAACAGCCAGGCGTCCTGCAGCACCATGCCCACCTTGGAGCGCAGTTCGGAGCGGCTGAGGTGGGTGACGTCCACACCATCCAGCATGATGGAGCCCGAGTTGAGCTCGTAAAAGCGCATCACCAGGTTCACCAGGGTGGTCTTGCCGGCTCCCGTGGGCCCGACGATGGCCACGGTGTTGCCAGGCTCCGCCGTGAAGGACAGGTTCTCGATGAGCGGCTTGTCCGGGGTGTAGCTGAAGGTGACGCCCCTGAAGTCCACGTGCCCGTCGGTTTTGGCCGGCAGGTGTTCGGTGGCGGTTTCGGCATCCTGTTCGTCGGCGTCCAGGAATTCGAAAACGCGTTCCGAGGACGCTACGCCGGACTGGAGCATGTTGGCCATTCCGGCCATCTGGCCCAACGGCTGGGTGAACTCGCGGGAGTACTGGATAAACGCGGTGGCATCGCCCAGGGACATGGCGCCGGAGGCCACCCGGAGTCCGCCCACCACGGCGATGCCCACGTAGCTCAGGTAGGACACGAACTGCATGACGGGGAAGATGATCCCGGAGACGAACTGCGCCCCGAAGCTTGCCTTGTACAGGGCCTCGTTGCGTTCCTCGAACCGGGCCAGCATGTCAGCGTCCCGGCCGAAAACGCGGACCAGGTCGTGGCCGGAAAAGGATTCCTCGATCTGGCCATTCAGCGACCCGGTGTTTTTCCACTGGGCTGCGAACAGCTTCTGGCTCCGGGCCCCGATCAACCCGGCCGCCACCCCGGACAGCGGGAGCGCCACCAGGGCGATCAGCGCCAGTTGCCAGGAGACGATGAACATCATGATCACAATGCCCACCACGGTCAGCACGGAGTTCACCAGCTGCGCGAACGCCTGCTGGAGGGCCTGTTGGATGTTGTCGACGTCATTGGTCACGCGGGACAGCACGTCGCCGCGCTGCCGGGTGTCGAAGTAGTTCAGCGGCAGGCGGTTCAGCTTGCTTTCGGTATCGTCGCGGAGCCGCCGGATCACTTTCATGACGATGCGGTTCAGCACGTACCCCTGCAGCCACATGAAGATGTTGGCCACGAAGTACATGAGCAGGACGATGGCGATGAGCATGCTGAGCCTGCTGAAGTTGATGCCGGTGCCCGGTACCAGTTCCATCCTGGAAACCATGTCCGCGAAGTTGTCCTGGCCCTGCTGGCGCAGGCCTGCCACAAACTGCTCCTTGCTGGCGCCGGCCGGCAGCTGCCTGCCGACTACCCCGGCGAAGATGACGTCCATGGCCTGGCCCAGGATCTTGGGAGCTATGACGTTCAGGACCACGGAGATGACCACCAGGCCCACCACCGCGTAGATGCCCATGGCCTCGGGCTTCAGGAGGCCCATGAGGCGTTTCGCGGAAGGCCAGAAGTGCTGGGCCTTCTTGGCGGGCATGCCACCGAACATGTCCCCGTCCGCCTCGGAGGGCGTGAATTCCTCCTCGAAGTAGTCGTCGTCCTGCGGCGGGGCGGGCTGTGTGGCCTGTTCCACGGAATCGGCATCCTTCCTGCGGGGACTCATGCCACTTCCTCCACGCTCAGCTGGGATTCAACAATTTCCTGGTAGGTGGGCGAGGTTTCCAGGAGTTCCTCGTGCGTGCCGCGGTCCACGATCCGCCCGTTGTCCAGCACCAGGATCTGGTCGGCCTCGGTGATGGTGGAGATCCGTTGGGCCACGATGATCACGGTGGCGTCCGACGTGGTGCGCTTGAGGGCTGCGCGGAGCCGGGCGTCAGTGGCGACGTCAAGGGCGGAGAAGGAGTCGTCGAACAGGTAGACCCGCGGCTTGGTCACCAGGGCGCGTGCGATGCAGAGGCGCTGGCGCTGTCCGCCGGAGACGTTGGTGCCGCCCTGGGAGATCCGGGAGTCCAGGCCGTGCTTCTTCTCGCGGACGAACGACTCGCCCTGTGCGACCAGGAGGGCGTCCCACAGTTCCTGGTCTGTGGCCTCGGTCTTGCCGAACCGGAGATTGTGCCCGATGGTGCCGGAGAACAGGTAGGGGCGCTGCGGTACCAGGGCCACGCGCCGAGTGATCTCTGCACGGTCCAGCCTGTCCACGGGGACCCCGTCCAGCAGCACCTGGCCTTCCGCGGGGTCATACAGCCGCGGCAGGAGGGACAGGAGGGAGGTCTTGCCGGCGCCTGTGGAGCCGATGATGGCGATGGTCTGGCCGGGCCGGGCGGTGAAGCTGATGTTGCTCAGTACGGGCGACTCGGCTCCGGGGTAGGCGAAGGTCACGTTGCGGTACTCCACCACCCCGGCAAGGGCGGCCGGGGCCTCGGGGTTTAGGGGGTCATGGATGGAGGGCTCGACGTCGAGCACCTCGCCGATGCGGTCGGCGCAGACGGAGGCGCGCGGGATCATCATGGCCATGAAGGTTCCCATCATGACGGCCATCAGGATCTGCAGCAGGTACTGCAGGAACGCGGTCAGGGACCCCACCTGCATGGCACCGGCGTCCACGCGCTGGCCGCCAAACCAGAGCACGGCGGCGGTGGACAGGTGCAGGATCATGCTGATGGCCGGGAACATGAGGACGAACAGGGCACCGATGCGGAGCGAGACGTCCGTGAGTTCCTTGTTGGCGCCCCCAAAGCGGTCCGTCTCATAAGGTTCCCGCACGAAGGCCCGGACCACCCGGATGCCGATGATCTGTTCGCGCAGCACGGCGTTGATCCGGTCGATCTTCCGTTGCATGGAGCGGAACAGCGGCATGAGCCGGACCACCAGGTATCCCACCACCACGGCCAGCAGCGGGACGGACACCCAGACCAGCCAGGACAGGTTCAGGTCCTCGCGCAGCGCCATGATGATGCCCCCGATGCACATGATGGGCGTGGCCACCATGAAGTTCAGCCCCATCAGGAGGAGCATCTGCACCTGCTGGACATCATTGGTGCCCCGGGTGATCAGCGTGGGCGCGCCGAACGCATTGACGTCCTTGGCGGAGAAGCTGGTGACCTTGCCGAACACGGCGCGGCGCAGGTCCCGGCCAACGGCCATGGCCGTCCTGGAGCCGAAATAGACGCCGGCGATGGCCGCAGCCACCTGGGCGAAAGCCACCAGGAGCATCAGCGCACCGGTTCGCCAGATGAAATCGGTGTCTCCGCGCGCCACGCCCTGGTCGATGATCTGGGCGTTCAGGCTGGGCAGGTAGAGCGCGGCGATGGTGGCGGCAAGCTGGAAAATGACCACGGCGGCGATATACGGCAAATACGGTTTGGAGTAGCGCCGTATGAGGGTGAGGAGCATGGACTCAACTCTAATAACGCCCACCGACATTTGGGCTCCGGCGGAGCATCTTTTCCCGCGCCCACCCGCTGGTGACGGCGGGGGCCCGGCACACCGCCCCGGGCCGGCATGATGCAGGAAAGCCGCAGCCCCCACCCGGAAGGTTTTCCGGGTGCGGGCTGCGGCTTTGTTGCTATCCGCCGGTGGCTTGGCCGGCCCCGGCAGGGACGGCTTATTGCCGGCCAGCGGGCCGGCTACAGTCCCTGGTTCGGCTCCGAATCACCATCGGCGGACGGAGTGGCAGTCGGGGCTGCGGCACTGTGCCGGCCGTGACCGGCCAGGTACAGCGCGGCTGCTGCCTGGATCTTGCGTTCCTTCAGCAGCTTGCGCTGCAGCCGGCTGAGCTCTGCCGCCGTGGCGGCCTGCCTGGCAGCCACCTCCTGCTGGGAGCGCAGCTGTTCCTGGATGTCCAGCACCATGGTTCCCAGTTCGGCCTGCTGGCGGGCCAGAAGATGCTGGGTGTCCTGCAGCTTCTGCAGGGTGTCAGCGGCGCTGGCAATCGCGTTGGCGGCTTTGTCCACGTTGTCCGCGGACCGCAGGTCCAGCTCTTCCGAGCGGAAGCTGCGTGCAAAGACTTCCTCGAAGTCTTCCGTGGCAACCCTGCCGGACGCTGCTGCCGCAGCGGCAGCACCGGCGTCGTACATTTTTGCGGGAGCCGCGGCAGTCCGCACGGCGCTCCGGGGGGTGATCTCCCCGGCGGGGGCGCCCCTGTCCGGCGCGGCAGCGGAGACCATGGGCAGCTGGCCAGTCATGGCCGTCATGCCCGCTTCACCGGCCGCGTTGGCCTGCAGCGTGGCCTCGGGGGTGATGTCCACCGTCTTGCGCAGCGGCACTTCGTTGATGAAAATCACGGCGATGAGGGCAACGGCGCTCACCACGGCGGAAATCATGAAGATGCCGGCCGTGGCATCACCGTAGGCGGCGCGCATGACCTCCGCGATCGGTGCAGGCAGGTCCTTGAGGTCCAGGGTGGCACCGCTGTTGCCGCCGGGCTGGATGCCCAGCTTGGCGAGCCCGTCGGTGGCCAGGTCCTTGACGTGGTTGGCCATGACGGCGCCCAGGACGGACACGCCGATGGCACCGCCCACGGAACGGAAGAAGGCCACGGAGGCGCTGGCGGAGCCGATGTCCTTGGCCTGGACGGTGTTCTGGACCGCGAGGACCAGGTTCTGCATGAGCATGCCCAGGCCGATGCCGAAGATGCCGGTGTAAAGGCCGGTCAGCCAGAGTTCGGTGGTGTGGTCCATGGTGCCGGCGAGGGCCAGGCCGCCGATCAGCAGGATGGTGCCGCCGATCAGGAAGCGCTTCCACTTGCCGTAGCGGCTGATGAGCTGGCCGGAGACCACCGAGCCGACGAGGTTGCCGGCGATCATGGGCAGGGTGAGCAGGCCAGCCTCGGTGGGCGTTGCACCGCGGGCCACCTGGTAGTACTGGCCCAGGAAGGTGGAGGAACCGAACATGGCAACGCCGACGGCCACGGAAGCCACGATGGCCAGCGCCGTGGTGCGCTCGGAGATGATCTTCAGCGGGATGATCGGTGCGGACACCTTGGACTCAACCAGGACCAGCAGTGCGAGCAGCAGGACGCCGCCGCCCACCATGACGGCCGACTGCCAGGACCACCAGTCGTAGTAGTCGGCCTTCCCGGCGAAGGAAACCCAGATCAGGAGCAGGCTGACGCCGGAGGTCAACAGGATGGCGCCGAACCAGTCGATCTTGGCAGGACGGCGGACGTGGGGGATCTTCAGCGTGACCTGGAGCAGGATCAGGGCGACGACGGCGAGCGGCACGCAGACGAAGAAGGTCCAGCGCCAGCCGAGTGAGCTGTCTACGATGAAACCGCCCAGCAGAGGGCCGCCGGCGGTACCGACGGCCATGACGGCGCCCATGTAGCCGGAGTACTTACCGCGTTCGCGGGGCGGGATGATGGAGCCAATGATCGCCTGGGCCAGGGCGGTGAGGCCGCCCATGGCGATGCCCTGGATAACGCGGGCGGTGAGCAGGAACGGGATGTTTTCGGAGAAGCCTGCCATGACCGAACCGGCCACGAAGATCACGATGCTGAGCTGGACCAGGACCTTCTTGTCGAAGAGGTCTGCCAGTTTGCCCCAGATGGGGGTGGTGGCCGCGTTGGCCAGCAGTGCCGCCGTGATGACCCACGCGAAGTCCGTTTGCGTGCCCTTGAGCTCGGACATGATGGTGGGCAGCGCGTTGGCAACGATGGTGCTGCTGAGGATGGCGGTAAAGAAGGCAGCGAGGAGGCCGGTCAGGGCCTCCATGATCTGCCGGTGGTTCATGGGCGCGCCCGGTTCGTGGCGCTTTGATTGCCGCGATTCCTGTCTGGCGGTGCGTTCGCGCTGGCGCTCCTGCTCCTGGTCCGCGGCGGCGGCGGTGACGTTAGCCATTAATGGACTCCTGCGTTTTTCTGTTCGGTGGTTGTTCCGGCCGCCCTTGCCCGGATGGAATTCTTCAGGGATGCCGTGAGCTTGTTCAGCATCGCGGCTGTTGCAACGGCATCGTCCTCATTCCAGTCCGACAGGTACGCCTGAAGCGTTTCCGCCCGGTGCCGCACCAGCTCCGCCAGCTTCTCCTTGCCCCGCGGGGAAAGTGCCAGCAGCTGGGCCCGGCCATCGTCCGGATCCGGCATGCGAAGCACCAGGCCTGCGTCAGCCAGCTCGGCCACGTGCCGGCTGAGCACCGGCGCGCTGACCCCCAGGCGCTCGGCCAGGTGCGCTGCGCGGGTCTCCCCTTCGCCGATGAACTTGAGTACGCCCTGGAGGGCGATCCCGGTGTCCTGGCCTTTGACGTTGATCATGGTCACGCAGCGCAGTGCACGCTGGAGGTCATAGATGTGGCTGACGAGGTCGGCTGCGGTGGCCGGTGCGACAGACATGATGCTCCCTAAGAATTAGTTGCTGCAAGCAACTATATCAGGAAAAGGTTGCTTAGGGAAACGAAGTTAGTGGCATTGCCGGCTTAAACGCCAAGCTCCCCCACTTCAGCCGGAGGTGATCCGGTAAGCGGGGGAGCTTGCAGGGGCGTTGAGTCAGGGTGCCAGGTGGGTGGGGCCGAACATCTTCAGGAGGGTTTCTACCACGACGACGTTGGGGCCGTCCGCAGCGAATCCGGCCCTGAGCGCGTCCCCCACATCCTCCGGGGCAACCCGCGTTGCAGGCACACCAAAGGATTCGGCGAGCTTCACGAAGTCGGGCCGGGCCAGTTCGGTGGCGGTGGCCTTGCCGAACGCATCCACCATGTATTCGCGCAGGATGCCATAGCCGCCGTCGTCCACAATCAGCCAGGTGACCGGCACGTTGTGCTGCTTCGCGGTGGCCAGTTCGGCAATGGAGTACATGGACGAGCCATCGCCGGAGACAGCGAGGACGCGGGCAGAACCAGCCGGCCTGCCCAGCGTCTCCAGCCCAACGGCAGCACCGATGGCCCCGGGAAACGCGTAGCCCAGTCCGCCGGCGCCCTGGGCGGAGTGGAACTGGCCTTCACGGGCGTCCCAGCAGGACCAGCCCCAGTACGCGGCGATGGTCATGTCCCAGAAGGTCTGCATGTCCGCCGGCACGGCCTCGCGGATATCCGCCATGAACTTTAGCTCCTTGGCCAGGTCCTGCGATTCCAGCCGGGCGCGGACCTTGGCAAGTGACTCTTTGACCAGCTCTTCCGGGGTGCTGCCGTGCCAGTCCGGCGTGGTTGTCCTGCCCGGCTCGAGGGCCCCGTCAAGAGCCTCGTCAAGCGCCGCGAGCGCCTGGCCGGCGTCGGCGCGGATGCCCAGGCCTGGCCGGTTGGACTCCAGGACGCGGGGTTCGGCGTCGATCTGGATGATCCTGCCGCGCGGCTCAAAGGTGAAGTAGTTGGAGGTGACCTCGCCCAAGGACGATCCGATGACCACCAGGACGTCGGCGTCCTCGAGGAGGTCGGTCATATACCGGTCCTCGATCCAGGACTGCAGGGACAGCCCGTGGTTCCACGGGAACGCCCCGTTGCCGCCCGGGGTGCAGATCACCGGCGCACGCAGTTTTTCCGCGAGGGACAGCAGCGACTTCTCCGCCCTCCCTCGGCGCGTGCCGCCGCCGGCGATGATGGCCGGGCGCTGTGCTGATTCCAGCCACTTCACGGCCTCGCGGACCAGCTCGATACGCGGCGGGTTGTCAGCCGCCTCTGCCAGGGCATCCTCCACCGGCGGGACCATCATCGGGTCCAGCAGCACGTTCTGCGGGATCTCCAGCCATACCGGGCCCTGCGGGGAGGAGATGGCCTCCGTCCAGGCGTCCTGAATGGCCGAGGGGATGCCCGAAGCGTGCTGGATCAACCGCTGGCTCTTGGTGACGTTGGCCGCGGAGGCCTTCTGGTCATCGAGCTGGTGCAGCATCCCTTTGCGGCGTGCACCCAGCCCCTCCAACGGGATCTGGCTGGCCACCACCACCATCGGAACGCCGGTGGCGTAGGCCTCCTGCAGCCCCGCCAGCGACGTCAGCGCGCCGGGGCCGGTGGACAGGAACAGGACGCCCACTTCGCCGGTGGCGCGGGAGTATCCGTCCGCGGCGAAGGCGGAGTTGTTCTCCACCCGTGAGGAGACAAAGCGAAGGTTCCCGCGGCCCATGGCATCGAAGAGGCCCAGGGCGTGCTGGCCCGGGATGCCGAACACAGTCTTGGCTCCCAGCGCTTCCAGGGTTTCGACGACGAGGTCCCCGCCGTTGCGGGCACCGCTCCCCTGCTCCGGGACAGGTGCGGCGCCGGATTCCGTCATGGCCCTACTCCTTGCCGGCGGCCGCGAAGCCGGCGGGGCGGCGGGCCTCCTGGCCGAGCGCCTGGGCCTGGTACCCGGTCTCTGCCCCGAACCGGCTGCCAGGCACTGCGTTGTCCGCCATAAGGGTCACCAGTTCGTAGGCGACGTGGCTGGCAGCCACGCCGGTGATCTCGGCGTGGTCATAGGCGGGCGCGACTTCGACGACGTCGGCGCCCACGAGGTTCATGCCACGGAAGCCCCGGATAATTTCCAGGAGTTCACGGCTGGTAATGCCACCGGCTTCGGGGGTGCCGGTACCGGGCGCGTGGGCCGGATCCAGGACGTCGATGTCCACCGAGATGTAGAGCGGGCGGTTGCCGATGCGGTCCCGGACCTTGGCGACGGTCTCCAGGACGCCCTGGTAGTAGACGTCGGCGGAAGTGACAATGCCGAAGCCGAAGCGGTGGTCGTCGTCGAGGTCCTTCTTCCCGTACAGGGGGCCGCGGGTGCCGATGTGGCTGATGGCTTCGGTGTCCAGGATGCCCTCTTCCACTGCGCGGCGGAAGGGGGTGCCGTGAGTGTACTCGGCACCGAAGTAGGTGTCCCAGGTGTCCAGGTGTGCGTCGAAGTGCAGCATGGCGATGGGCTGGCCGGCGCGTTCGGCGGCGGCGCGGAGCAGCGGCAGGGCGATGGTGTGGTCCCCGCCGAGGGTCAGCAGCTTGCTGCCGGAAGCGGTGAGGTCCAGCGCGTTCTGCTGGATGGTCTCGATCGCCTCGTTGATGTTGAAGGGGTTGACCGCCATGTCGCCGGCGTCGGCCACCTGGATGTTCTCGAACGGGCTGACGTCCCAGGCGGGGTTGTAGGGGCGCAGCAGCCGGCTGGCCTCGCGGACGTGGTTTGCGCCGAAGCGGGCGCCCGGGCGGTAGGAAACGCCCGAGTCGAAAGGCACGCCCACCACCGTCACATCAGCCTTGGCCACCTGGTCCAGCCGCGGAAGGCGGGCATACGTGGCAGCTCCGGCATAGCGGGGGATCCGGGATGAATCGATGGGGCCAAGGTTGCCGTTGGCTTCAATGCGCAGCTCTTCCAATGGAGGCCTCTCCTTCGAGGAGTTGAGGGGACTGTGTGACTGCCATCATACACCGCGGTTTTCTAATGAGCACCAGGTGTTTACTAAGCCATCCCCGCCCTGGGATGCCCCGTCACGCAGAGCACGTTTTGGGCAGCCGAAAGCTGCGGGAAACCCGGATTCTAAAGGAAAGCCAGGCAGGCAACGGCTTAAAGACTGTTCCACGTGACGCCGGACCAAAGCCGGCAGGAGCGTGCAATCAGCGGGTCAGCGGCTCGCGGCGGGCACCAGGACCCAGAGCACCTCGACCGGCTTGTCGGTGGGGTTGACCCAGGTGTGGGGTTCCCGTCCCGGGAAGGTCACGGTGTCGCCCGTCCCGAGGTCGTATTCCTCGTTGGTGAGGATGAGCTTGATGGACCCCTTGATGACATGCAGGACATCCACGTCGCAGTCCACGGCGTACAACTCGGACTCACCGCGGCCGTGCGGCTCGATCACCGCCTGGATGATTTGGACCCGCCGCTCCGAGCGGGCCGTCAGGAGCCGCTCCACGATGCCCTGGCCGCCAAGCGAGATCCGGGGACCGTCGTTGCGTTTGGTCAGGTGGGTTTCGGGTGCCACGAAAAGGTCGCCGATGGAGATGGAGAGCACCTGGCACAGCGTCACCAGGGAGGCAACGGACGGTGATGTCAGGTCCCGCTCCACCCGGCTGAGGAAGCCTTTGGTCAGCCCGGTGGCATCCGCGACCTGCTCGATGGTGAGCCGCTGGGACTGCCTGGCGGCCCGGATCCTGGAGCCGATGGCAACAGGGACATTGCTCGGCTCAACTGGCAGTGCCTTCATCTACGAACCTTTCACGGCCGGCAGTCCGGCTCCACTCTCGAGCCATACTAATCGGCACCGCTTTTGTGACGCGCGCATGCCACACCCGCGCGGCTGCAGGCGCGGCCTCCTTGACTGTCACGCACGTCACACCCTAGTCTTTGGAAACTCCTGTTGCCTATAAGGCAATTGCAGGACCCTCTCCGTATTCGTCCGCGGCGGTTCCGGGCATTTCTGCCCAAGGTCCCACACCCGGCCCCAACAGCTCCAAGGAGCCATTTATGGATGCAAGTGCCATCAACATCGCCATTGTGGTGGTGTATCTTCTCGCGATGCTGGCCTTCGGCTGGTGGGGCAAGTCCCGCACCAGGAACAACAGCGACTTCCTGGTGGCCGGACGCCGCCTGGGCCCGTTCCTGTACACGGGAACCATGGCCGCCGTCGTCCTGGGCGGAGCGTCCACCGTGGGCGGCGTGGGGCTTGGCTACAAGTTCGGCATCTCCGGGATGTGGCTGGTGGTGGCCATCGGTGCGGGCGTCCTGCTCCTGAGCCTGCTCTTTGCCGGCACCATCCAGAAGCTGAAGATCTACACGGTGTCCCAGATGCTCACGCTCCGCTACGGAAGCAGGGCCACCGAGGCGTCCGGCATCGTCATGCTCGCCTACACGCTGATGCTCTGCGCCACCTCCACGGGCGCCTACGCCACCATCTTCGTCGTTCTTTTCGGCCTTGACCGGGCACTGGCCATTGCCATCGGCGGCGCCATCGTGCTGGTGTACTCCACCATCGGCGGCATGTGGTCCATCACGCTGGCGGACCAGGTCCAGTTCGTCATCAAGACCGTGGGCATCTTCTTCCTGATGCTGCCCTTCACGCTGAACGCCGCCGGCGGCCTGGACGGGATCCGCAGCCGGGTGGACGCCAGCTTCTTCCAGATCGACGGCATCGGCATCCAGACGATCATCACCTACTTCGTGGTCTACACCCTGGGCCTGCTGATCGGGCAGGACATCTGGCAGCGCGTGTTCACCGCCAAGACCCCCAAGGTGGCCCGCTGGGGCGGCGCCACTGCAGGCATCTACTGCATCCTCTACGGTGTTGCCGGCTCCCTGATCGGCATGGCCGCCAACGTTGCACTGTCCAACGTCAAGATCGCCGCGAAGGACGACGTCTACGCCGAGGTTGCCCAGAACATCCTGCCCATCGGCATCGGCGGCCTGGTCCTGGCGGCTGCCGTGGCGGCCATGATGTCCACCGCCTCCGGCGCCCTGATCGCCGCCGCCACCGTTGCCCGCGCCGACGTCCTGCCGTTCGTGGCCGGCTGGTTCGGCAAGACGGTCAACACCGGAGACACGGAAAACCCAGAACACGACGTCAAGGCCAACCGGATCTGGGTCCTGGCGCTGGGCATCGTGGCCATTGTCATCGCCATCGTCACCAAGGACGTTGTCGCGGCCCTGACCATTGCGTACGACATCCTGGTGGGCGGCCTCCTCGTGGCCATCCTCGGCGGGCTGGTGTGGAAGCGCGGCACCGGCCCGGCGGCCGCGGCATCCATGGCGGTCGGCTCCGTGGTGACCCTGGGGACCATGATCATCCTTGAGATCAATGCCGAGGTTCCGCTGGACGGCATCTACGCCAACGAACCCATCTACTACGGCCTGCTCAGCTCAGCCGTTGTGTACGTTGCCGCCTCGCTGCTCACGCGCCCCACCGATCCCGCGGTCATGCGCGCCTGGCAGCGCCGCGTTGCCGGGCTGGAGCAGGAAGGCACTCCGGAGGAAGTCCTCGCCGGCCGCTGACCTGCAGGGACTGAACGCACGACGACGGCACCTCCTTTCGCCCTGCAGCGAAAGGAGGTGCCGTCGTCGTAAGTCCTACTCCCCGGTGTCGCGCTCGTCGTCATCCAGCGGGACCTCACGGTCCTCGGCGTCGATGACTACCGGGGCCGGCTGGACCACCGGCTCTTCCTCGTCGATGAACTCGTCCTCCGCGTCCCAGTCCGCGTCGTCTACCGGTGCATCCTCGGCGTAGTCGTAGGCGGGGTCCGCTTCGACGGCGTCCAGGTGCGGCATGTCCGGGTGCTGTCCGGTGGTGCTCATGATTCAACCTCCGTATATTCGCCTGACGTGCTCTTTCAGGTAGGGCGCAGCCTGCGCCACACCTTCATCAGAGCACCGCCGGGCGGACGGGTCAATAGCCGCAGCGGACCCGGAGAAGAGCCTGCAACCCGGGCGCGGGCACCGCCGGTTTTAAGGTAAACCGAAACTTCCCAGCGAGGTTTGCCAGCCAAAAAACCGCGGAAATCCGCAGTAGGCTGGCAGGGCAAAGGCGCGAGTTCATGCCCTTTCCAGCCCAGGAGTTACAGTGTCGCAGCACGCCCAGCCCGAATCCCACGCCACGCCCCCGGAGGCCGCCAACCCAGCCCAGCCCTCGCCGTCGAACATCAAGCGGTGGCGCCAGTACCTGGCCGATGAGCGCGCCGAAGCCGCCGTCTACCGGGACCTGGCCCAGAACCGCGAAGGCGAGGAACGGTCCATCCTCCTGGCCCTGGCCGAGGCCGAAGGCCGGCACGAGGCCCACTGGCTCGCACTGCTGGGCGAGCACGCCGGCAAGCCGAAGAGGGCCTCCGCCCGCAGCCGGTTCCTCGGCTTCCTGGCCCGCCACTTCGGTTCCGTGTTTGTCCTGGCCCTGGCCCAGCGCGCCGAGGGCCGCTCCCCCTACGCCAAGGACCCCAACGCCACCGCTGCGATGGCCGCCGATGAACAGATCCATGAGGAAGTAGTGCGGGGCCTGGCCACCCGCGGCCGCAACCGCCTGGCCGGCACCTTCCGCGCCGCGGTCTTTGGCGCGAATGATGGCCTGGTCAGCAACCTCTCCCTGGTGATGGGCATGGCCGCGTCCGGCGTGGCCAGCAGCGTGGTGCTGCTCAGCGGCATCGCCGGGCTCCTGGCCGGTGCCATGTCCATGGGCGCGGGCGAATTCATTTCCGTCCGCTCCCAGCGGGAACTGCTGGCGGCCACCCGGCCCACGCAGGTCACGCTGGCGGCCGCGCCGCAGCTTGACCTCGAGCACAACGAGCTGCTCCTGGTGTACCTGGCCCGCGGGATGTCCCGGGAAGCGGCCGAACACCGGGTGGCCGAGCGCATGGGCCTGTTGCCTTGCGACTGCGATCCCAGCCTGTCCCTGCAGCCGGACCTGCCGGAGGAAGAGGACCAGCATGAAGCAGTGGGCACGGCCTGGGGTGCGGCGCTGTCCAGCTTCTGCTTCTTCGCCTCCGGCGCCATCGTTCCCATCCTGCCGTTCCTGTTCGGCCTCACCGGTGTCGCTGCCCTCGTAGTGGCGGGCGCCCTGGTGGGAATCGCGCTCCTGGCGACCGGGGCCGCCGTCGGCCTGCTGTCCGGCACGTCCCCGCTCACCCGCGGCCTGCGGCAGCTTGCCATCGGCCTGGGCGCAGCAGCCATCACGTACCTGCTGGGCCTGCTCTTCGGCACGGCCGTCGGCTAGCACCAGGCAAAGGACCCTTCGTGGAGGTCCTCCGGCAGCGTTCAGCGCTGCCGGAGGACCTCCACTGCTTCATCCACCGTGTCCACCAGGTGGATGTAGTCCGCCATGGCCCTGCCTGCAGCCAGGCTCCTGAGCATGGGCCAGGCCGGGTACTCCTGCTCCCAGTGCCGGCGGCCCACCAGCACCATGGGTGCGACCTTTTCGCGGGCACCGTAGTAGTTCTCGCAGGCGTCCTGGAAGATCTCCTGGACGGTGCCGGCCGCTCCCGGCAGGAAGACGATTCCGCCATGGCACAGCTCCAGCAGGATGGCCTCGCGGATGGCATTGGCGAAGTACTTGGCGATGTGCGTGGCGAAGTAGTTGGGCGGTTCATGTCCATAGAACCAGGTGGGGATCCCGAGGGACGGCGTCCCGTCCGGATGGCGTTCGACGACGGCTGCCGCCGCACGTGCCCACGCCGACACCGAGGGACGGAAGCCGGGAACAGCGGCGAGCGTGGCAAGCGCGGCCTGCACGTCGCCGTCGGAGGCCCGGCTGAGGTACGCCCCGAGATTCGCCGCCTCCATGGCCCCGGGGCCGCCGCCCGTTGCCACCGAGTGGCCGTCGAGGGCCAGGAGCCTGCCCAGCCGGGCAGCGTCCGCAAATTCCCGGCTGCCGCGGGGCGCTGCGTGGCCGCCCATCACGCCGACGATTGAGCGGCGGGGCCACGCTCCGGACCGGGTCAGCTCATCCAGTGCATCACCGATGGCGTGGTCATGCAGGGCCGAGGCCAGCGTTGAGTCCACCCGGTGGCGCTGGCCGGGCTGGATGCTCCAGTGGTAGATCCGGGCATCCGGCAGCTCCTCATACGGCGAGGTTGCCAGTCCCGCGTACAGTTCGGCCGGGGAGTACAGGACGGCCCGGTACGGGTCGAAGGGGACACCTTCAAGCCTGGGGAAGATCAGGGCGCCGCGGCTGCGGAGGTTGGCTTCCATGCCGTCGTCGAAGAGGCAGCCCAGGAACATAGCGCCCTCGACGCTGACGTTTTTGAGTGCCGCCGACCGGCCCCGCAGGTCCAGCGACTGCGCATGCCAGCCGTGCAGGTTGACGGCACCGCCGGCCACCAGGCTGTCGAAGCTGGCCAGGTCCTGGACTTCGAGGTTGCGGGGGCGGGGACCAAGGCTTCCGGCGAAATTCATGGTTGCTGCCCCGCGCTCCACATCATGCAGCCAGCCTAGGCCACCCCACGCAAAAAGCGGGGCCGGACCGTGCCAGTCCGGTTGATACCGGACGGACTGGGTCCAACCCCGCCGTAGGTGCCGCGCGATGCCGCGGTAGGGCGTCGCTAAGCGGAGACCTTTGCCGGAACCTCACCATCGCGGAAGTGCGCTTCGAGGTCCTCAAGGGAGTGGCCCTTGGTTTCGGGCACGAACTTGATGACGAACGCCAGGGAGGCCAGGTTGACCAGGACGAAGAGTCCGAAGGTACCGGTGGATCCCAGGGCATTGACCACGATCGGGAACAGGAAGGAGATGGCCGCGTTCACGGTCCACAGCGCGAAGACCGCAATGCCCATGGCGAAGCCGCGGATGGCCAGCGGGAACATTTCGGACAACAGGAGCCAGACGCAGGTGCCGATGAAGCACTGGACGAAGGCAACGAACAGCATCATCGCGGCCAGGATGGTGTAGCTGGCAAGGTCGGACTGCGGGAGGAGGAAGACGATGGCCAGCAGGGCCTGGGAGCCGACCACACCGGAGAATCCGATGACCAGCATCCGGCGGCGCCCAACAAAGCCGAGCAGCCAGATGCCCAGGATGGTCATGAGGACTGAGGTGACGCCTACGCCAATGGTGGCCACAAGCGAGGCACTGACGCCAAGCCCGCTCTTTTCCAGGATGGTGGGGGCGTAGTAGTTCACGGTGTTGATGCCTGTTGCCTGCTGGACGGTGGCCAGGCCAATGCCGATCCAGAGCAGCCGGCGCATCCAGGGGTTGTTGCGGAGGTCGCGGAGGGCGTGGCCGCGTTCTTCCTTGGCGGTGCGTGCTGCGAGGGCAATTTCCTCGAATTCGGCGGCTGCCTCTTCCGGGCTGCGGCTCAGGTTCAGGACGCGGCGGCTGTCTTCCAGGCGGCCGCGGATGGCGTACCAGCGCGGGGATTCTGGAAGCAACAGCATGCCGGCGAGCAGTGCGAGTGCAGGGATGGACGCGATGCCCAGCATGCTGCGCCAGACCTCATTGTCGTGGATCAGGGCGTCGAGAAGGGCGTTGATGGCGAAGGCGAGCATCTGGCCCGTGACGATCATGAGTTCGTTGATGGTGACCATCCGGCCACGAAGATGGGCGGGAGCCATCTCCGCCAGGTACAGCGGGCATGTCACGGCGGCGGCACCAACCCCGAGGCCCAGCACGATGCGGGCGGCAATCATGAAGGTCACGGTGGGCGCAAGGGCGCAGCCCATGGCACCGAGCAGGAAGAGCAGTGCGCAGACCAGCAGCGAGCCGCGGCGGCCCAGCTTGTCGGCCATGCGGCCGCCGGTGAGGGCGCCGACGGCGGCACCCGGGAACAGCAGCGCGCTCACCACGGTTGCTTCCTCGACGGCGCTCATGTTGAGGGAGTCGTTCATGTACAGCAGGGCGCCGGAGATCACGCCGGTGTCGTACCCAAAGAGCAGGCCGCCCAGGGTAGAGATGACGGTGAGCCGGGCGAGGTACCCGCGGCGCTTGCTGCCGGTGGCGCCCATGGTTTGTTTCTGCAACAGCATTGTTGCCTCTCAAATTCTCTCGGGGACCGGAGGACCCGGTCAGGAATGTGATGCGTGCCACTAACGTTAGAGCGCTCTAATAGTTCCAGTCAAGAAAAAGTCTTAATGTCAGCACAATTTAATTTCGCAGTCCCTCCCTCTTCCTGGCCGACACCCCTCTTGACCCACCTGACCCGCCTGCTACGATCAAGGAAGAAAGTATGTCCTATCAAGCGAACATATAGCGGCAAAGTGTCCGCTGGCGCAGCCTCCCAAGAGGGGGAGGCGCAGACACCGAAGACAAGGGAACGCACCGTGGCGAACAACCTGGGACTCAACATCGACCGCTCCTCCCCCGTGCCCCTGTACCACCAAGTGGTCCAGGGCATTGAGGCGGCGATTTACAGCGGGGTGCTGGAGCCAGGCAGCAGGCTGGACAACGAGATCGACCTTGCCGCCCAGCTCAACCTCTCCCGGCCCACCATGCGCAAGGCCATGGATGAACTGGTCCGGTCCGGCCTGCTGGTCCGCAAGCGGGGCGTGGGAACCCAGGTGGTGTCCAGCCAGGTCCGCCGGCCGTTGGAACTTTCCAGCCTCTACGACGACCTGACCAACAACGGCAAGAAGCCCACCACCGAGGTGCTGAGCTTCTCGCATCTGGAGGCGGACGACGCCACGATCACCACGCTGCAGCTTCCCGCGGGCTCGAAGGTGTACCACTTCACCCGGCTGCGGAGGGTGGGCGGCAAACCCCTGGCCCTCATGGAGAACTGGGTGCGTGATGACATCGCGGAGATGGATGAGGCCATGCTCAAGGCTGAAGGCCTCTATTCGATCCTTCGCCGCGGCGGCGTGAACTTCCGGCTTGCCACCCAGCGCATCGGTGCCATGACCGCCAATGACTACCAGGCATCCATGCTGGACACCCCGGCGGGCTCGGCGCTGGTCACCATGGAACGCACCGCCGTGGACGATACCGGCCGCCGGGTTGAAACCGGCCACCACGTGTACCGCGCCGATTCCTACAGCTTTGAAATGACACTCGTACAGCGCTAACCAAGGAGCCAACTCCATGACCAATTGGGTCTATCCCCTGGGCACCGCCGCCGACGGCGCTTGGGACGTGTCCATCGGAACCTCCGATTCCTCCCTTGCCGTGGACGGCTGGGCGCACACCGGACTGAAGGTGGCCACCCTGCCGGCGGGCGCCGCCGTCGAACTTCCCGCCGCGGATGAGGAACGGATCGTGGTGCCCCTCAACGGGTCCTTCACGGTGACCGTGGACGGCACGGACTACCCGTTGGCGGGGCGCCGCTCGGTGTTCGCCGGCCCGACGGATGTGCTGTACTCCGGCACCGGCCGCGCCGTCAGCATCAGCTCGGCCGACGGCGGCAGGGTGGCGGTTGCCACCGCGCCGGCCCAGGCGTCCTACCCCACCCGCCTGGTGTCCGCGGCGGAAACGCCGGTGGAGCTGCGCGGGGCGGGCAACTGCTCGCGCCAGGTCCACAACTTCGGCACCCCCGCCGCACTGGAAGCCGACCGCTTCATCGTGTGCGAGGTCCTCACCCCGGCCGGCAACTGGTCCTCCTACCCTCCGCACAAGCATGACGAGGAGAAGGACGGCGAGACCTCCCTTGAGGAGATCTACTATTTCGAAACCCAGGTGGGAGCTGGATCCGGCGCACCTGCCGACGCCGATGCCATCGGCTACCAGCGCGTCTACGCCTCCGACGAGCGCCCCATCGACGTTTCCGCCGAAGTACGGACCGGGGATGTTGTCCTGGTCCCCTATGGCTGGCACGGCCCGGCCATGGCCGCACCCGGCTACGACCTTTACTACCTCAACGTCATGGCCGGCCCCGGGCCGGTACGGGAGTGGCTGATCAGCGACGACCCGCACCACGGCTGGGTCCGGCAGACGTGGGAGAGCCAGAACATCGACCCCCGGTTGCCGTTCGGCGCGTAGGCACCCCGGCAGGCTGCCAGCGACTGGCATAGTGGAGTTCTGTGAAACAGATTTCCCCTTCGCCGCGGTCGGTGACCATGGAGGACGTGGCACGCGACGCCGGGGTGAGCCGCGCCCTGGTGTCCCTGGTGATGCGCGGTTCACCCAAGGTTTCGCCCGCAAAGCGGACGGCGGTGCTGGAAAGCGCCGCCGCCCTGGGCTACTCCCCCAACAGGCTGGCCAGCCGCCTGGCGAGCCACCGCACCAACACGCTGGGTGTCCTGTTCCTGGACCTGCACAACTCCGTCTTCGCCGATATCTATGACGGCATCACCGACGGGCTGGCGGGCAGCGGCAACCAGGTGATGGTCGCCGTCGGCTCCGCCGATCCCGGAACGGAACTGGAGGCCGTCCGTTCCTTCGTGGACCTTCGCGTGGACGGCGTGCTGCTGGCGGGCTACACCGGCAGCTCGGAGGAGCTGGCCGGGGCCCTGCGCGGGACGCCCGCCGTCGTCATCACCCGGGAGCTGGAGGCCGACGGCGTGGATTCCGTCCTGACCGACGACTTCCGTTCCGGGTCGCTCGCCGTGGAGCACCTGTACCACCTGGGGCACCGGCGGATTGCCCACGTGGACATCTCTGACTGGCTCCCCTACACGGCCAGGCGGGAGGGCTACCTGCACGCCATGAAGCAGTTCGGACTGGAGCCGCAGCTGGTCCACAGCGACATGACCGAACGCGGCGGCCGGGCCGTGATGGAGCAGTTTCTCGATTCGGGTGCCACGCCTCCCACGGCAGTCTTTGCGCACAATGACCTCACCGCCATTGGCATCATGGAGGCCCTGGCGTCCCGGGGACTGTCCGTCCCGGGCGACATGGCGATCGTTGGCTGCGACAACATCGAAGTGGGCGCCTCGCCGCTGATTGGCCTGACGTCCATTGACCAGCACGCCGGTCAGTTGGGCCGGCTGGCGGCGCAGGCGATGCTGGAGCGGGTTGCCGGGACAGCCGGACCAGCCGTGACCCGGAGGCTTGAACCCGCCCTGATGGTTCGCCGCTCGTCCGACCCCTCCGCCTAGCGGCTGACCAGCTCCTCCGCGGCCTGGACCGTGCCGCGGCCACCGCGGCGCTGTTCGCTCCGCCTGGCGCCTGCCGCGGCGAACGCCATGACGGCAACGCCCGCAAGGGTGATGAGGGCGCCGGCCCAGATGGGCGACGTGTAGCCGAACCCGGCGGTGATGGTGACGCCGCCCAGCCAGGCGCCCAGGGCGTTACCCACATTGAAGGCACCGATATTGGCGCCGGAGGCGAGGGTGGGAGCACCGGAGGCGTACTTCATGACCCGCATCTGCAGGCCTGGGACAGTGGCGAACCCGAAGCCGCCCATCAGGACCAAGGAGATGACCGTCAGGACAGGATTGGCGGCCGTCAGGGCAAAGGCCACCATAACCACGGTCAGCGCGGCGAGCACCACGAGCAGCGTCCGGTCCACGTTGCGGTCGGCGGCCTTACCGCCCAGGGTGTTGCCCGCGAAGAGGCCCACGCCGAAGACGACCAGCAGCCACGGTACCGTGGAGGCAGCGAATCCGGATACCTCCGTGAGGGTGTAGGCGATGTAGGTGAACGCACCGAACATGCCGCCGAAGCCCAGGATGGTCACCACGATGGACAGCCATACCTGCCCGGAGCGGAAGGCACGGAGTTCGGAACGGAGGCTGCCTCCCTCGTCCGATGCACCGGCCGATGCGGGGACGAGTGCAAGGATGCCGGCGAGCGCGGCTACGCCAATAACGGTGATGGCCCAGAACGTAGCGCGCCAGCCGGCCGCCTGGCCCAGCAGGGTTCCGAAGGGAACACCCAGGACATTGGCCGCCGTCAGGCCCGTGAACATGAGCGCGATGGCCCCTGCCTTCTTGCTGGCCGGAACCATACCGGCCGCCACCACGGCCCCGATTCCAAAGAAGGCGCCATGCGAAAGGGCTGCGATGATGCGCCCCAGCATCATGGCCCAGTAACCGTCCGCGGTGGCGGACAGCAGGTTGCCGGCAATGAACAGGACCAGCAGGGCAGCCAGCACGGGTTTACGCGGGAAGCGGGTCACGGCGGCGGTCAGGCCCAGCGCTCCCACCACCACGGAGAGTGCGTAGCCGGAGATGAACCAGCCTGCGGACGCTTCACCGACTGCAAAGTCCGCGGCAACCTGCGGAAGGAGGCCGGCGATCACGAATTCCGTGAGTCCAATGCCAAACCCGCCCAGGGCGAGTGCTATCAGGCCAACAGGCATGAGGATGCTCCTTTGAGCTGTTCGTGGTTGTTCCCGAGGCGGGAAGGCGCCTAAGATAGTTGCAGACGCGGTATTTATTGTTGCACATGCAAATATGCCGCGCAAGCAACTATCTATGACCGGAGCAACGGATGGCGTCCTACGCCATCTTCGAAGGAGCAACCATGGGCATCAAGGACGACGCCGTTGAGGTCCGTGCCCAGGGCTGGCGCACCCTCGCAGCCCTGCACGGGCTGATCGAAAACGAACTGGAACGCAGCCTGCAGGCGGAGTCGAAGCTCTCCGTGGTGGAGTACACGGTGCTGGATGCCCTCAGCCGGCAGGACGGGTGGCACATGCGGATGCAGCAGCTGGCGCGCGCCACGGCGCTGAGCCCCAGCGCCACCACCCGGCTGGTCAACCGCCTGGAGGACCGTGGCCTGCTGACCAGGATTCTGTGCGACGACGACCGCCGCGGCATCTACACCGAGCTCACCGCCAGTGGAAGCAGCCTGCTCGCGGAAGCGCGGCCGGTCCACGACGCCACGCTGGAGCGTGCCCTGGACGCGGCCCTGGCCATTCCGGAACTGGCACCGCTGGTGGATGCGCTGCCGCGGCTGCACGCACGCACCTAGGACAACAGCAACGCCCCCGCGAGGATCCTCATGGGGGCGTTGCTGTGGGGAACCGGGCGTGCTGGTCCGGTCAGGAAACCTGTGCGGTGGACACCTCGGCTTTGCCGCCTGCAACGTTCTTGAAGTAGTGCTCCAGGTCCTCAAGGCTCTTGTCCTTGGTCTCGGGAACGTATTTCGCGGCGAAGGCAATGGCCCCCACACCCAGGACCGCGAAGACGAAGAACGTGTTGGAGATGCCGATGGCGGCCAGCAGCTGCGGGAAACCGAACCCGATCAGGAAGTTCACGATCCACAGCAGGAAGGCGGACGCCCCCATGCCCAGGCCGCGGATCTTCAGCGGGAAGATTTCCGAGAGCATCAGCCACGTCACCGGGGAAATGGCACCCTGCTGGAACGCCAGGAACGTCACGGTCAAAGCCAGGATGACGAAGCCCCGGGCGGAGCCTTCCGGCAGGATCAGCGAGAAGAAGCCGATCAGCAGCAGCGCCGTGGTGGTTCCCACCTGCCCGGTGATCAGCATCCTGCGCCGCCCCACCTTGCCCAGCAGCCAGATCCCCACGAACGTGGCCAGTACCGAAATGACCCCGTTGGCGATGTTGGCCGTCAAGGCAGCTTCCCGGCCGAAACCGGACTGCGAGAGGATCTGGGTGCCGTAGTACATGATCGAGTTCACGCCCGTGATTTGCTGGATCACCGCGAGGCCCAGGCCCACTACGAAGATCCTGCGGAGCCACGGGATGCCCAGGTCCTTCCATGAACCCATTTTGGACTTGTAGTCCTCCACGGCCATGGCCTTGACTTCCTCGAACTCCTTACGGGCCTCCTCCTGCGACCGGATCCGCTGCAGCACGCTGAGCGTCTCGCCGAAGCTGCCGATGGAAGCCAGCCAGCGGGGACTCTCGGGCATGAAGTTCATCCCGATCCACAGCGCGATGGCCGGCAGGGTGGCAATGACCAGCATCCAGCGCCAGATGCCGTGCGATTCACCGAAGGAGTTGCCCAGGTAGGCGTTGAAGATGAACGCAAGCAGCTGCCCGGTGACGATCATGAGCTCGTTCTGGGTGACGATCCGGCCGCGCCGGTGGCTCGGCGAGACCTCCGCCAGGTACACGGGGACCGTCACCGATGCCCCGCCCACGGCGAGTCCCAGGACGAACCGGGCGGCGATCATTACCTCGGTATTGGGCGAGAACGTGCAGCCGATGGTGCCCGCGAGGAAGATGACCGCCAGCACCATGATCATTCTGCGACGGCCGTTGCGGTCTGCCAGGCGTCCGCCGAACAGGGCGCCGAAGGCGGCGCCGAACAGCAGGGATGAGGTGACCAGGCCTTCGGTGAGCGGGGTCAGGCCCAGGTCCTCCTGCATGTACGGCAGGGCGCCGTTGATCACGCCGGTGTCGTAGCCGAACAGCAGGCCGCCGAAGGTGGAGATGATGGTGACGGTCCACAGGGCCCGCTGATGGTTGCCGGGCTGCTTGACAGCTGCCTTTCCGGAAACAGGCGAACTCATAGGCTTACCTTTTGGACGTACTGCTTCATGGTCTCCAGCTGGTACCGGGACACTTCTTCGGCGTTCTCGTCCTCAGCGAAGACGCTGGACACCATCACCGTGTCCTCCCGGTCGAGGAAGCCGATTTCCTTCAGGCCGCCGAAGAATTCGTCCCAATTGACGTCGCCGTCACCGATCTTCAGGTGCTGGTGGACGCGGACCGGGTTGCCCGGCGGATTGGTGATGTACCGCAGTCCGTGCGAGGCGTGGTGGTCCATGGTGTCGGCCACGTGGACCAGGCGCAGCTTGTCCCCCGCGGCCCGCATGATGTCCAGCGGAGAGTTCTTCATGTGGAAGCTGTGCGAGGCCACGTAGACCATGCCCACGTTCTTCGAGTTCACGCCCCGGATCACGCGGATGGCGGCCAGGCCTTCCTCCACGAAGTCGTCCGGGTGCGGGTCAATGAGCAGGTCGATGCCTTCACGCTCGATGATCGGCAGCAGTTCCTCCATGGACCGGTAGAACGCCCGCTCGGACTCCTCCGCCTTCTCGGGCCGGCCGCTGAACTCGGTGTTCATGGTGCTGACCCCCAGGTCCACGGCGATCTGGATGGCGCGCTTCCAGTAGCGGACGGCGGCTTCGCGGGCGTCCTCGTCGGGCCCGGACCAGCGGAGCACGGGGAGGATGGAGGCGATTTCAATCCCGGCGTCCCTGCAGGCCTTGCCCAGCCGGCCCACCAGTTCGTCGTCCGCTTTGGGGTGGTTGTAGAACGGGATGAAGTCCGCGTGCGGGGTCATCTGCATGTACTTGTAGCCGAGGTCGGCCACCACCTTGGGGAACTCCAGCAGGCTGTGCGAGTGATGGAACGGGGTGGGGTCAAGTGCGATTTTCACGTAAACACTCCATTGTGGATCAGGAAGGGTGGAGACACGAAAGGGGACGGATGGCTCCGCCCCCTTTCCGGTCCTGGTTACTTGTAAAGGTCGGGTTTCGGAGCCAGCTTCACGGCGACCTTTTCGCCGTTCTTCTGCGCTTCGACGCCTGCCTCGCAGCAGGCGGCGGTGGCGTACCCGTCCCAGGCGGAGGGGCCGCCGATTCCGCCCTTAAGTGCCGCGTCCACCCAGGACTGGATTTCGACGTCGTACGCCGCTCCGAAGCGCTCCTCGAAGCCGGGGGTGACGTTGCCGCCCCAGCGGCCGGAGCTGCGGGTGTAGGGGCCCTTGTCGCCGCCGATGCTGACGATGCCGTCTTCGAAGGAGGCCTGGGTAGCCACCTCATAGCCAAACTTGGCGTTGACGTAGATTTCGACGTCGGCCAGGACGCCTGATTCGGTCTCCAGCAAGACGTGCTGGGGGTCGTGCTGGCCGGACGGCGCGTTCTTGGTGGCCTTGCCCAGGCGGACCTGGACGCTGGTGATTTCCTCGCCGGTGAAGAAGCGGATGGCGTCGAACTCGTGGACCACCGAGTCGTTGATGAGCATCTCGTTGGTGAAGCCCTCAGGGGTGCTCGGGTTGCGGTGCTGGTGGTGCAGCATCAGCAGCTCGCCGAGTTCGTGGTTGCGGATGATCGAACCCAGCGTGGCGTATTCGGCGTCGAAGCGGCGCATGAAGCCCACCTGGATCCGCTGGCGGCCCAGCGCCACCTCGGCTTCGACGATCTTCCAGGACGATGCGGCGTCGGGCGTGAGCGGCTTTTCGCAGAGGATCGGGATGTCCCTGGCGAGGGCCTTGAGCAGGATGTCCTCGTGCAGGAATCCGGGGGTGGCGATCAGGACGGCGTTGACGTCGCCGTTGTTCAGGGCCTCGTCAGCGTCCGCCAGGGCCACGGCGCCCGGGATGCCTTCAATAGCGGCCTGGGCGCGGGCAAGGTCCACGTCCACGACGGCGGCAACTTCGGCTCCGTGGATGCGCTTGCTGATGCGCTGGATGTGGTCGGCGCCCATGCGGCCTGCGCCGATGACGGCAACGCGGAGGGTTTCAGTCATTGTTCTGTCCTTTGTGGTGTCTGTGGGGCGGGTTAGCTGACGGCAGTGCGGGAACCGCAGGACAGCAGGTAGTTGCGGGTGCGCTTGGCGATGGGCATCGGTACATCGAAGGCCACGGGGTACATGTCCTGTTCCACGATGCCGAAGATGGGCCGGTTGAGCGCTTCCACGGCTTCGATGACCGCGCGCAGGTCAGGGAGTCCGTTGGGCGGTTCGGTCATGACGCCGGCCAGGTTGGCAGCTGCCCAGGTCATGTTCTCCTCGTTGACCTTCCTGAGGATGTCCGGGTTGATCTGCTTCAGGTGCAGGTAGCCGATCCGGTCCGGGTAGTTCTTGATCAGTTCCAGGCTGGAGGCGCCGCAGTACTCGGCGTGGCCGGTGTCCAGGCAGAGGTTCAGGTACTGGGGATCGGTGGCGGCCAGCAGCGTTTCGATGTCCGTCTGCGCGCCAACGTGGGAGTCGGCGTGGGAGTGGAACTGCTGCTTCAGGCCGAAGTCTTCCAGCAGGGTCTTGCCCAGGCGGTTGTGGCCGGCGAACAGGTCGTCCCAGGCCTTTTCACTCAGCGTGCCGCTCTCCACGGCTTCGCCGGTGACGTCGTCCCGCCACATGGCCGGGATGACCACGATGTGGCCGCCGCCCATGGCCGCGGTGAGCTCGGCAACCTTGCGGGCCGGTTCCCAGGCGGTTTCCCACTGGTCCAGGCCGCGGTGGAAGGCGGTGAAGACGGTGCCGGCGGAGATCTGCAGGTCGCGCTGCTTCAGTTCTTCCGCCAGGCGGGTGGGGTCGGTGGGCAGGTAGCCGTACGGGCCCAGTTCGATCCACTTGTAGCCGGACTCGGCCACCTCGTCGAGGAAGCGTTCCCATGGGGTCTGCTTGGGATCGTCCGCGAACCAGACGCCCCAGGAGTCCGGCGCCGTGCCGATGATCAGCTTGTTCTCAGTCATTGTCTTTTCCTTTGCATCGGCTGCTCCGTAATTGTCGTTTTGGACGCTCAAAACGACAATTACGGAGCAATCGACGGGTAGGGCCCACGCCGCCAGGGTTCCCTGGCCGAGCTTGCGAGGCGAGGGCGGCGGTGGGGACTAGTTGGAGGGGAAGTTGTAGGAGGCGCCGGAGGCGTGGTGGGTTTCGGGCCAGCGGGAAGTGACTACCTTGCCGCGGGTGTAGAAGCTGACGCCTTCGGGTCCGTAGATGTGCTTATCGCCAAAGAGGGAGGCTTTCCAGCCGCCGAAGGAGTGGTAGGCCACCGGCACCGGGAGGGGGACGTTGATGCCGATCATGCCCACCGTCACGGAGCGCTGGAACTTGCGGGCGGCCGCGCCGGAGGAGGTGAAGATGGCGGTGCCGTTGCCGTAGGGGTTGGCGTTGATCAGCGTGATGCCGTCCTCAAGGGTGTCGACGCGGACCACCACCAGGACGGGTCCGAAGATTTCCTCCCGGTAGGCGCTCATTTCGGTTTTGACGTGGTCCAGGACGGTGGGGCCAACCCAGAAGCCGTTTTCGTGGCCGGGGACCACTAGGTCGCGGCCGTCCACCACCATGGCGGCGCCCGCGGTTTCAGCTTCGGTGACGATCTTGACGATGCGTTCCTTGGAGGCGGGGGTGATGACCGGGCCCATTTCGGCGCCGGGTTCGGTGCCGTTGTTGACCTTGACGGCTTCGGCGCGTTCCTGGACCTTGGCGACCAGGGCATCGGCGGCGTCTCCGACGGCGACCGCGACGGAGATGGCCATGCAGCGTTCCCCGGCGGAGCCGAACGCGGCGGCCGCGAGGTGGTCGGCGGCGTTGTCCAGGTCGGCGTCGGGCAGGATGATCGCGTGGTTCTTCGCACCGCCCAGGGCCTGGACGCGCTTGCCGTGCTTGGTGGCGGTTTCGTGAACGTACTGCGCGATCGGGGTGGACCCAACAAAACTAATGCCGTCCACGTCCGGGTGGGTCAGCAGCCCGTCAACAGTTTCCTTGTCGCCGTGCAGGACCTGGAACACACCGTCCGGCAGCCCGGCTTCCTTCCACAGCTTGGCCAGCAGCAGCGAGGCGGAGGGGTCGCGTTCGGAGGGCTTGAGGATGAAGGCGTTGCCGGTGGCGATGGCCATCGGGGCCATCCACAGCGGCACCATCACGGGGAAGTTGAACGGCGTGATGCCGGCGACCACGCCGAGGGGTTCGCGGAAGGAGAAGACGTCGATGCCGGTGGAGACCTGGTCGGAGTAGTCGCCCTTGAGCAGGGTGGGGATCCCGCAGGCGTACTCGACCACTTCCAGGCCGCGGCCGATCTCGCCCTTGGCGTCGGAGAGGACCTTGCCGTGCTCGGCGGTGACCAGCTGGGCGAGTTCGTCCACGTGGGCGGCGACGAGTTCGCGGAACTTGAACAGCACCGCGGTGCGCTTAGCCAGTGAAATGTCACCCCAGGTGTCGGCGGCCTTGCGGGCGGCGGCGACGGCGGTGTCCAGGTCAGCGCGGTTGGCCAAGCGCAGTTCGCCGGTCACGGCGCCGGTGGCCGGGTTGTACACGTTCGTGGTGCGGTCGCCTTCGCCGGCGGTCTCGGCGCCGTTGATGAAGTGGTTGATGACCGTTGTTTCGGTGGTGGTGGCAGTCATGGGACTCTTCCTTGAGTAGTGAAAAAGCGTGGTTAGCCGAGCAGTTTGCGCTGGCGTGACTTGTGGTCGACGTAGGTCTGGAAGGCCTGTTTGGTGGAGTCCAGTTCGGAGACCTGGGAGACAGGGACGTCCCACCAGGATTCGGAGGACGGTGCGTCCAGGAGGGGGTCGGATTCGACGTGGATCAGGATCGGGCCACTGTTCTCGGGGGCGGCCTTCGCATCCCGGATGGCCTGTTCGAGTTCGGCGATGACCTTTTCCCCCGGTTCGATCCGGATGACCTTCACGCCGAGGGACTCGGCGTTCAGGGCCAGGTCCACCGGCAGGGTCTCGCCCTCGTCGAAGCTGTGCTGTTCCTCGTTCAGCGCCCGGTACTGGGTGCCGAACCGCTGTGAACCGAGGGATTCGGACAAGGAGCCGATGGAGGCGTAGCCGTGGTTCTGGATCAGGACCACGATCAGCTTGATGCGTTCGGCGACGGCGGTGACCAGTTCGGTGTGCATCATCAGGTAGGAGCCGTCCCCCACCATCACGACGACGTCCCGCACCTGGGCCGCTTCCCCACCAACGCCGCCTGCCGCCGTCGTGCCGGCCGCTTCGGCGATTGCTGCACGCTTGACGCCCAAGCCGCCGGGGATCTCGTAGCCCATGCAGGAGTAGGCATATTCGACGTGGTAGCCGAACGGGTCCCGGACCCGCCACATCTTGTGCAGGTCACCGGGCAGGGACCCGGCGGCGCAGATGACCACGTCGCGGGCGTCCATGGCCCGGTTGGTGGCGCCGATGATCTCGTTCTGGGCCGGAAGCGGGGTGTAGCGGGTGTCGAAGGCTTCGTCCACCGTGGCGTTCCAGCGCTTCTTCTCCGCGGCGATCTTCTGTTCCAGGTCCGCCCCGACCCGGTAGCCGCCCAGGGCGGCGTTGAGCTTGACCAGGGCCTTGCGGGCGTCGGCGACGATCGGCAGCGTGGTGCCGTGCTTGTACGCGTCGATGGGGGCGACGTTGATGTTCACGAAGCGCACGTCCGGGTTCTGGAACGCGGTCCGGGACGCGGTAGTGAAGTCCTCGTAGCGGGTGCCGATGCCGATGATCAGGTCCGCTTCGGCGGCGATGGCGTTGGCCGCCGTTGTGCCGGTGGAGCCAATCGCGCCCAGGGAGTACTGGTGGTCCCAGGGCAGGACCCCGACGCCGGCCTGGGTGTTGCCCACCGGGATGCCGGTCAGCTCGGCGAACCTGGCCAGTTCATCGTTGGCGAAGGCGTAGAGGACGCCCCCGCCGGCAATGATCAGCGGACGCTTCGCTGCGCGGATGGCTGCTGCGGCACGGGCGATGTCGTCGTCGTCGGCCTCGGGGCGGCGGATCCGCCACTCCCGCTCTGCCAGGAACTCTTCGGGAACATCGAAGGCTTCGGCCTGGACGTCCTGCGGCAGCGAGATGGTCACCGCGCCCGTCTCGGCCGGGTCGGTCAGGACGCGCAGGCCGTGGTGGAACGCGGAGAACAACTGCTCGGGCCGGGTGACCCGGTCAAAGAACTTGGACAGCGGCCGGAACGCGTCGTTGACCGTGAGGTCGTAGGCGTAGGGCTGTTCGAGCTGCTGAAGCACGGGGTCGGCAGCGCGGGTGGCGAACGTGTCGGACGGCAGCAGCAGCACCGGGAGCCGGTTGGTGGTGGCCAGCGCGGCACCGGTGAGCAGGTTGGAGGAACCCGGGCCGATGGAGGTGCTGATGGCGTAGGTCTGTCGGCGGCGGGTGTGCCGGGCGTAGCCCACGGCCTGGTGGACCTGGGCCTGTTCATTGCGTCCCTGGTAGTACGGCATCAGGGTGGGGTCCTGCTGCTGGTACTGCTTCAGGGCTTGGCCCACGCCGGCCACGTTGCCGTGCCCGAAGATCCCGAACGTGCCCGGGATGAGCCGCTCACGGTAGTCAACGCCGCCCACCGTGTCCAGGGTGTACTGCCGTGAAAGGTATTCGACGACGGCCTGCGCCACCGTCATTCTGCGCGTTCCTGTTGGTGTGCCCATGGCTAGTTCTCCGGAAGTTCTGTGGTGTGGTGCAGGAGCGAGGCTGCCGCGGCAACGGCGCCGGCGACGTCCCCGTCTGCGGGGTAGAGCAGCGTCCGGCCCACCGTCAGGCCCTGGACACCGGGGAGGGCCAGCGCGGCACCCCAGGTGGCGAAGACCTCGTCCTGGGACCCGTCCGGGTCACCGCCCAGCAGGACGGTGGGCATGGTGGTGGCGGCCATGACGCGTTCCATCTCCGCCACCACGGGAAGCTTCATCCAGGTGTAGGCGCTGGTGGATCCCAGGCCCTCGGCGATGGCGATGGACTTGATGACGGCGTTGGGAGACAGGTCGTTGTGGACCCGGCCGTTCTCGCGGACCGACAGGAACGGCTCCACCATGGCGATCAGCTTCCGCTCCGCCAGCGAGTCGATGGCCTTGGCGGTCGCTTCCAGGGTCACCACGGTGTCCGGGTCGCCCAGGCAGATACGGGTCAGCATCTTGCCGCCGTCCGCACCCAGGGCCGCCAAAGCGGCGGCGGTGTGGCCGGTGAACCGGTCATCGAACTCGTTGACCAGGCCGGACAGCCCGCCGCGGTTCATCGATCCGAACACCAGCTTCCCGTCCAGGGCGCCCAGCAGGAGCAGGTCGTCCATGATGTCCGGGGAGGCCAGGACACCGTCCACGGCCGGGTTGGCCAGGGCGATCTGCAGCCGGTCCAGCAGCTGCCGGCGGTCCGCCATGGCCACCGGATCGCTGCCGACAGCCAGGGCGCCGCGGGCGGGGTGGTCGGCGGCGACGATGAAGTTCTGGCGGCCGGCCTTTACGCCGGGGTGGCGGCGGCGTGCCTTCGCGGCACGGGCCACGGCGTCCGGGTCTTCGAGGCGGATGGTGCTCAGGTGCTCGTAGCGGCGGGGATCATCATCCACTGCGTGGTTCGAGGCAAGGGGGGTGAGGGTCACAGTGCTGCTCCTTCGGGAATGGAAGCGCCGGAGACCGTACCCGGCACAGTACGTCCGCGTTCGGCCAGCAGCGAGGTGACCTCGTCCGGTGTCGGCATCGCATCGGCGCAGGACAGGCGGGAGGCCACAATGGCGCCGGCGGCGTTGGCGTAGTCCAGGACCTGCTCCAGCGGCCAGCCGGACAGCAGCCCGTGGCAGAACGCGCCACCGAACGAATCGCCGGCGCCGAGGCCGTTAAGGGTTTCAACCGGGACGGGGGCGGAGACCACGCGCTCGGTGCGTGTCTTGGCCATCACGCCTTCGGCACCAAGCTTGACGACGGCGATTTCCACGCCTGCGGCCAGCAGCCGGTCCGCCTGCTCGTCAGGGGTTCCCTCCCCTACGGCGACGGCGCATTCCTTGTCATTGCCGATCGCGACGGTGACGTGCGGGAGGACCCTGGCCACCTCTGCGCGGGCTTCCTCTTCGGACGCCCAGAACATGGGACGGTAGTCCAGGTCCAGGACGGTGAACTGCCCTTCGGCCAGTTCGGTGCGGGGACGGGCCTGGTGCGCGGCGATGTGCGCGGACCGGGAAGGCTCCTGGCACAGGCCGGTCACGGTGGACCAGAAGATACCGGCCCCGCGGATGGCCTCCAGGTCCAGTTCTTCAGCCTTGATCTGCAGGTCCGGAGCGGTGGGGAAACGGCCGTAGAAGTACAGCGGGAACTCGTCCGTGGCGGGCTTGATCGCGCAAAATGTCACCGGTGTCTGCAGGCCGGCGACCGGCGCAACGAAGGTGTCGTCGACGTTGAACTTGTGCAGTTCCCGGTGGAGGTAGGTGCCGAACGCATCGTCCCCGGTGCGGGTGATGACGCCGGTCCGGCGGCCGTGCCGGGCAGCGGCAACGGCGACGTTGGACGGCGAACCGCCAAGGTATTTGCCGAAGGAGTTGACGTCCTCCAGGCCAACCCCGATGTCGTTCGGGTAAATATCAACGCTGATGCGCCCGATCGTAAGAAGCTCGTGGGTCACGGGAATCGTGGACCTTTCTGGTGTGGAACTCGGATCCTTTGAGGAGCAGGAGTTCCGGGACTGGCAGGCCGTGGCGTGGGCCACAGGAACTACTTTGCCCTAGATCGAATGTCCTGTCAAAGGTTTGTACTGACATACTTACAACAAGCGTTGGATCGCCCCATCCCGCCGCGGATGGGAACGCCGGCACTACTTCCGGGGAACGGCCAACTCGCCGGTCATGTACTGGGCACGGCCAAACCCGAAGGACCAGTCGCCGGCAGTGTTTTCGACATAGCCAATGAAGACGTCCTCGCCGGCGACCCCTACTTCCGCAAGCTTTTCAGCCACCGCGGCAAAGAGCCGCTGCTTGGCCTCCTGGGACCGGCCACCCTGGGTAAAGATCTGGATCATCACCACTCCCCCGGTGCGCTCGAAGCCCAGGCCGGCGTCCTGGGCGAAGATCTGGCCCTGCGGGTGTTCGGTGAGGATGTGGAAGTAGTCCCGCTCCGGGATGCCGTACTCCGCAAGGATGGCATCGTGGATGCCGCGGCTCAGCTGCTGCAGCTCATCGGCGGTGCGGCCTTCGTTGACGTCAATGCGAACCAGTGGCATGAAGCTTCTCCTTTAGTAGTTTGTACTGACATACTAACAAATCTGATTTTGGCACCACAAGACCCCCTTGCGCCGCCAAACGGAGCGGGCGTATTATTAATCAACCAAAACGTTGATGAAGCTCTAGGTTGATTAAAAGAACGGCGGGAATGGTGGCGGATGACGACGCGGCTTTGGACGTGGCTTTCCTTGCCCTGGCCGACCCCGTCCGTCGACGCATCATTGCCCGGCTAAGCCGTGGCCCGGCCACCGTTAACGAGCTGGCCGAGCCGTTCGAGATTTCCAAGCAGGCAGTCTCGAAGCACATCCAGGTACTCGAGCAGGCGAATCTGGTCACCCGCAGCAGGGACGCCCAGCGCAGGCCCGTCCACCTGAACCCCGCACGGCTGGAGGCGCTCACTGCCTGGATCGACCAGTACAGGCTGGTCCGGGAAGGGCAGTTCCGCAGCCTCGATGCGGTGCTTGAATCCAGCGCCGGGCACACGGCGCCTAAGGCAAAGGACAGGAAATGACCAACCAACTGAAGATCACGGCCCCCGAGGGACTCCCCTACATCGACTTCGAGCGGGAGTTCGACTTTCCGGTGGCGGACGTGTTCCGGGCCCATAAGGACCCGGAACTGGTGGCCCAATGGCTGGGTCCGCGGGGCATGAAGATGGAAATGGACCACTACGACTTCCGTACCGGCGGGAGCTACCGGTACATTCACACGGGTCCGGAGGGGGTGCCGTACGAGTTCCGTGGCATCTTCCACACGGTGCGCGAGAACGAGTTCGCCCTGCAGACCTTCGAGTTTGGCGGCTATCCGGACTCGGTCAGCCTGGAGTCCATGACATTTGAGGAGCTCGACGGCGGCCGGTGCAGGCTGCGGGGCCACGCCATGTACCAGAGCATGGAGGCGCGGGACGGCATGCTGCACTCAGGCATGGAGGGCGGCATGTCCGAAGGCTATGAGCGGCTGGACGAACTGTTGGCGGGCGCGTCGGTCTGACGCAGGAGGAGGGCTTCGTCCAGCACGCGGCCAAGGTTGGCGGCATCGTGGGCGAAGCGGCCCAGGAAGAGTCCGTCCGCGGCCGGCAGCCGGGGAAGCAGCCCGGGCCCGGCGCTGCCGCCGTAGATCAGCGGGCAGGCAGGGCCAAGGGCTGCGCGGATCTGCGCCAGGACGGCGTTGACGTGACGCGGTGGGGCGGGCTCCTGCGCACCGATGGCCCAGACCGGTTCGTAGGCCAGGACCAGGCGGTTCAGCAGGGCCGGGTCGCCGTCCGTGGCGGCACGGACCTGCTGGACGCAAAAGGCGGCGGCAGCTCCGGCGTCGAGCCTGTCCGGCTCGCCGATGCAGAGCAGCGGGGTGAGGGAATGGCCGACGGCGGCACGCACCTTGCGTGCCACCACGGCGTCGTCCTCGCCAAACAGCCGGCGGCGTTCGGCATGGCCGATCTCGACGAGTGAGACGCCGAGTTCGGCCAGCATGCCGGGGCTGACTTCACCGGTCAGCGGCCCGTCGCCCCAGGCGCAGTTCTGTGCGCCGAGGAGTACGGGCGAACCTGCCAGGATCCGCGCGGCGGGCTCCAGGACAGGGAAGGACGGGATGGCGAAGACCCGGACCGGAGACTCCTTGGCGGAATCCATGCCCAGTCCGGGTCTGTCATCAACGATGGAACGCACCTCCGACAGCCAGCGCAGGCTTGCCTGGTAGCCCAAGTACATCTTGGTGCTGACACCGATGTAGAGGGGGCCCTTGCCTGTGCTGCTGCCGGAGGTGCTCATCGTTTTCCTTGCGTGGGTGGTGGTGTGCTCAGTCGAGCAGGTCGTCGGCCTTGTTCTTGAACCGCCTGGTGGCGAACATCATCGCTGCCGCCACGAACGGCAGGACACCCAGGGCATAGACGCCCATGGACCCCGTTGGTGATTGCGTGGCTTCGTTGACTGCGGTCCGCAGGATGGGTGCCACGAAGCCGCCCAGGTTGCCCAGCGAGTTGATCAGCCCAATGCCTGCCGCGGCAGCGGAACCGGCGAGGAACGCAGTGGGATAGGACCACACCACGGGGCCGACGGCCAGGAAGCTGCAGACTGCCAGGGTTATGAAGATCATGCCCAGGACCGGCTGGTGGTTGGTTCCCGCCCAGGCCGAGCCGAAGATGCACAGGCCGGTGGAGATGAACAGGATGGTGCCGAATTTGCGTCGCTTGGCCACGGTGTTGGCCGCCTTGCCGATGAAGTAGCAGGCAAAGATGCCGAAGAACCACGGGACGGCGATGAGGAGGCCGACGGCGAGTCCCACCTTCTGCCCGGTCAGGGAGGACACCTGCTGCGGCAGGAAGAACGTCACACCGTAGACGGCGATCTGCAGGCAGAAGTAGATGACCGTGAAGTACCAGACGCGGCCGTTGCGCATGGCGGCGAGGATGCCGCGGGGGCCGTGCTCGTCCTTGATGTTGTCCTCAAGTGCCATGACCTCCTTCAGCGCGTACTTTTCCTCGCGGCTGAGGAACTTGGCCTTCTCCGGTCCGTTGATCAGGAAGAAGAACGCCGCAATGCCTGCCAGGACGGCGAGCATGCCTTCGACGAAGAACATGACCTGCCAGCCGCGCAGGCCCGGCACCTGGTCGCCAATGTTGATCAGCCAGCCGGACAGCGGGTTGCCGATCATCTGGGAGAACGGCTGGGCCAGGTAGAAGATGGCGAACATCTGGACGCGCACCTTGTTGGGGAACCATTCGGCGAGGTACATGATGACGCCGGGGAACAGCCCGGCCTCGGTGACGCCCAGGAGGAAACGCAGGATCACGAACGAGGTCTCGCCCTGCACGAACGCGAAGCACGCGGAGACGATGCCCCAGGTGATGGCGATGCGCGCCAGCCAGATCTTGGCACCGACCTTCTTGAGCAGCAGGTTGCTGGGGATCTCGAAGATGGCGTAGCCAATGAAGAAGATACCGGCGCCCAGGGCGAAGGCCGCGGCGGACACCCCCTTGTCCGCGCCCAGTGCCGCCTCGGCGAAGCCGACGTTGGTGCGGTCCAGGAACGAAACGACGTAGAGGATGACCAGCATCGGCATGAGCCGGCGGGCCGCCTTGGAAATCGCGGACTTCAGGACCGGACGGGCCAGGAGTTCCTTGGATGTTGCGGTGGTTTCTGACACAACACTCTCCTTCGAGTGGTGACGTTGGTGGTTCCCCGCAGGCCGGCGGCCTGCGGGGCTTGTGGCATCCGGGGCGGATGCCGTCAGTGCATGTACAGGCCGCCGTCGACGTTCAGCGTCTGGCCGGAGATGTAGCCGGCGTCCTCACCGATGAGGAAGGAAATGGCCGCCGCGATGTCGCGGGTGGTGCCTACCCGGTTCACCACCAGGTCCTTCACGAGTTCATCCTTGCGTTCCTCGCTGAGGGTGCCGCCCATGATGTCGGTGTCGATCGGACCGGGTGAGATGGCATTGACCGTGATGTCGTACTCGCCCAGTTCGCGGGCGGTGGCGCGGGTCAGGCCGATGACGCCGGCCTTCGCCACGGAGTACGGAGTCTTGCTGAAGGTTCCGCCGCCGCGCTGCGCGGAGACGGAGGAGATGTTGACGATCCGTCCCACCCGGTTCCTGGCCATCGATTCGGCCGCGCGGCGGGTGGCGTAGTGGACGCCGTTCATGTTGATGTTCACGACGCGGTCCCATTCGGCGCTGTCCAGCTCCAGGTAGGGAACCGGGGAGCTGACGCCCGCGATGTTTGCCAGTGCCACCAGTTGGGGAAGCTCGGCTTCGATCTCGTCGATGGCGGCACGCACCGAAGCTTCGTCGCCGATGTTGGCGCCGGCGCCGTGGGCTTTGACGCCGTGCTTTTCGGCCAGTTCCCTGGCCAGGTCCTTGCTGGCGGCGTCGTCGAGGTCGATCACGCCGATGTTCCAGCCGCGCTCGGCGAGGTAGTCCGCGGTGGCGCGGCCGATGCCGCGTTCAGAGACTGCGCCGGTGACGATCACCGTGCGCTCTGCGGGGAAAACTGTCATGGAATGTTCCTTCTGGTTGAGGAAAGCAGGGCTAGGACAGCGGGGCCGGGCCCAGGTCCTCGATGAGCTTTTGCATGGCGACGTAGGCCTTGTTCCGGTAGGCAACCAGGGCGGCGGTGCGCTCTGCCGGGACATCAAGGAAGCCGGAGCCGGTCTTGGTGCCCAGCTGGCCGGCGTCGACCTTTTCCTGGAGGATCTGCGGGGTGGCGAACCGCTCCGGGAAGCCGGTCTGCAGTGACTTGTAGCAGAAGGCGTACACGTCCAGGCCTGCCATGTCGGCGATGGCGAAGGGGCCGAAGAACGGCAGGCGGAAGCCGAAGGTGGTGCGGACCAGGGTGTCCACGTCCTCGGCGGTGGCGATGCCTTCCTCCACCACCTGCGCGGCTTCGTGGAAGAGGGCGTACTGGAGCCGGTTCAGCACGAAGCCGGTGACGTCCTTGACGGTGGCGGTTTCCTTGCCGGTCTCCCCCACGATGGTGCGGGCGGCCTGGACGGTTGCCTCGGAGGTCCCCTCGTGCGGGATGACTTCCACGCCGGGGATGAAGGGTGCCGGGTTGGAGAAGTGGACGCCCAGGAAGCGCTCCGGGTTGTCCACCACTTCGGCGAGCTTGGCGATGGAGATGGTGGAGGTGTTGGAGCCGATGATGGCGTCCGGCCGGGCGGCGGCGCTGATTCGGCCCAGGGTGGCGTGCTTGATTTCGAGGACTTCAGGCACGGCCTCCTCGATGTATTCGGCGTCCGCTACGGCTTCTTCTATGTCCTTGGCTGCCCAGAGGTTTTCCTTGAGCAGGTCCGTGGCGTTGGCCGGGAAGAGCCCTGCTGCCACAAACTCGTCAGATTCCTTCAGCAGCCGCTCGTAATTGCTTTGGGCGATTTCGGCGGAGACGTCCGCCAGGGCCACGCGGGCTCCGGCAAGTGCCAGGACCTGGGCGATTCCGCCGCCCATGTAGCCGGAGCCGACGACGGCGATGTTACGGGTGCTCATGTGGTTTCAAGTCCTTCCGACGCGCCCTCATAGGAGCAGATGGCGTCTACTTTGGCCGCGGATGCGGAGTTTTCATCGAAGCGGTAGTTGAGCCACTCGCCCACCAGCTTCTTGGCCAGTTCCAGGCCGATGACGCGCTGGCCCATGGTCAGGACCTGGGCGTTGTTGGACAGCACGGAGCGTTCCACGGAGTAGCTGTCGTGCGCGGTGACGGCCCGGATGCCCGGCACCTTGTTGGCGGAGATGGCGACCCCCAGGCCGGTTCCGCAGATCAGGAGGGCGCGGTCCGCTTCGCCGGCGGCCACTTTGCGGGCGGCGGCGACGGCCAGGTGGGGGTAGGCGGTGGTGTCGTCGGCGCCGACTCCCATGTCCTCCACCGAGGCGACGCGGGGGTCCGCCTCCAGCAGTTCGCGCAGGGCGTTCTTGTATTCGACGCCGGCTTCGTCATTGCCGACGACGATGCGCCAGCCTGGCTGGGATTGCTCAGTCATAAGGGTTCTCCTTTAGTGGCTTTCGATGGTGGCGGCGTAATCGGCCACCCTGCGGGCGATGAGGCCGAAGGACACAGCCCCGGGGTCGGGGTGGCCCAGGCTCTTTTCGGCCAGGGGGCGGGCACGGCCCTTCTTCGGGCTGAGCCCGGCGGTTTCGTCAGCGGCTTTTGCTGCCGCCTCCGCAGCTGCACGGAGGCTCCCGGCCAAGCTGCCGCCGTCGTCTATTGCCCGGTTGAAGGTCTCGGCAAACGGAAGCAGCGCGTCCACCATGGTCTTGTCCCCGGCTTCGGCCTTGCCCAGGGTGATGATGGCGTCGCGGAGGGCGTTGACGGCGGCGGCCGCGTCCGCCGCCGTGTAGGAGTCCTTGCTGCCAAGGGTCCTGCCGACGGCGGTGACGGCAGCGCCCCAGAGGGCCCCGGAGGTTCCGCCGGCGCGTTCGGCCCACTGCTCCCCCGCTGCGGTGAGGAGTTCCTCGAGTCCCGCGCCGGCCGCGTGGGACTTCTCGGCGGCAGCGACGGCGGCATCAACGCCGCGGCGCATGCCGATGCCGTGGTCGCCGTCCCCGGCGATGGCGTCCAGTTTCCCAAGCGCGTCCTCATGTTCGACGACGACGGACCGAGCTTCCTTCAGCGCGCCCACCGCCGTGGCGGCCAGGGCTGTCGACGCCGGGGTGGCGGCGAGCGCCGGCGCCGTTGCCGCCTCGGCGAGGGATTCGACGGACCGGGCACGGCGCGGGGCCAGGTTGCCTTTGCGGAAGGCGGGGGTGTCAGCCGGCGCGGCCCAGAATTTCTCCAGTTCCGCGTCCAGCCAGAACAGCGTCAGGGACAGTCCGGACATGTCCAGGCTGGTTACCAGTTCGCCGCACTCCGGTTCCACGATCTCCAGTCCGGCCCCGGTCAGCAGCGCCTCGATCTTGCCGAACAGCAGGAAAAGTTCGTCATACTTGACCGTTCCCAGGCCGTTCAGGATCGGCACCACCCTGGTGCCCGCGGCGTCCGGTTTGTCCTTGAGCAGCCCGTCCACCAGGAGCCGGGCAAGTTCGCTGGCGGTGGGCAGGGGCTGCTCGGAGATGCCGGGTTCACCGTGGATGCCGAGCCCCACGGACATCATGCCGTCGGGCACGGTGAACAGAGGTTCGGCTGCTCCGGGCAGGGTGCAGCCGGCAAAGGCAACGCCGAGCGAGCGGGTGCGGTGGTTGGCCTTGATGGCGAGGCGCTCCACCTCGTCCAGGTCCAGGCCGGCGTCCGCTGCCGCGCCGGCCACCTTGAAGACTGTCAGGTCCCCGGCGATGCCGCGGCGCTTGGCGATTTCCTCCAGCGGAGCGCTGGCGATGTCATCGGTGACCAGGACGGTCCGGGTTTCGATGCCTTCGGCGTTCAGTTTGTCCTGGGCCTGGCCGAAGTGGAGGACGTCGCCGGCGTAGTTTCCGTAGCTGAGCAGGACTCCCCCGCCGGCCTGGGATGCCTTGGCCACGCGGTACACCTGCCCCGCGGAGGGGGAGGCAAACATGTTGCCGCAGGCGCTCCCTGCCGCCAGCCCGGCCCCCACCAGGCCGGCGAAGGCCGGATAGTGGCCGGAGCCCCCGCCGATGACCAGTGCCACCTGGCCGGCGGGTGATTCGGTGGAGCGGACAACGCCGCCGTCAACGCGCGCAACATACTGGCGGTTGGCGGCCACGAAGCCGTCGAGGGCGTCGTCTGCGAACTGCGCTGGATCGTCAAAAATCTTTGTCATGATTCCTCGTTGAACCGGTTGTCTCGGTTGGGGTGCCTGCCGGCTAGCGTGCGGGGACTGCCGCCGGAGTTTGCCGGCCCTGGGCCACCAGGCTGGTGCCCAGGGCATAGCCGTCGCGCTTGGGGAGGACCTGGCGGCGCAGGTAGTCCTGGTTGGCGGCGGTGACGCTCAGGCCGTCGCCACCGTAGTGCTCCGTGCAGATGACGCCCTGGAAGCCGACGGAGATGGCGAACTGGAAGGCCTCGCGGTAGCTGATAAGGCCTGATTCCATGGGTGCCGGCATGGCGACATACTGGTTCCGGGCCTGGTTTTCATCGCGGATGTAGTTCTTGACGTGCCAGTAGTTGGAGTACGGCAGGGTCTTGTGCACCAGTTCGCGCCAGTCCTCGATGGGGCGGTGCAGCCGGATCAGGTTGCCCAGGTCCGGGTTCAGCCCCACGTTGGGCAGGTCGATGTCCTGGACCAGCTGCACGGAGGAATCGCCGGTGCCCAGGTAGGTGTCCTCGTACATTTCCAGGGACACCAGGAGGCCAAGTTCGGCGGCGTGCTTGCCCACTTCGCGGATGCGGGTGACGGCGTTGTTCCAGCTTTCCTTGTCACCCACCGGGTCCTTGTGGCCCTCGACGGTCCAAAACCACAGCTGCTTCCGCTGCTCGGGGGTGATGGCCTGGTGGAGCCCGATCGAGACAACCTCGCAGCCAAGCTGTGCTGCGGCTTCGAGGGTGCGGTGGGTGTAGGCCAGGTTGTCTTCCCAGTTGCCTTCCTCGATCACGCTGCGGCGGATGGCGGAAATGGAGGGAAGTCCAAGGCCGGCGGCCGTGGCGGCGGCCTTCAGTTCGTCCAGGCGGGCGCTGGAAAGGTCGCCGGGGCGGACCCAGCTGTCGGTGAGGTCGGCATTGGTGAAACCGGCATCGGCTACTTCTTCGAAGACCTGCTGCCAGTCGCCGGCAGGGGCGTCCTGGACAGCGGTTCCGTCCGGCCGGGTTCCGGGGAACTGCAGCAGGGCGGCGGCGATGGGCCAGTTTTCAGCGGTGTACGGCATTGTCACTCCAGATCATGAATCGCATTTCCTATAGGATCTACGCTGGTAATGGATCCTGTCAAGGGTTCTTTTGGTGGACTCCCCGGGGTGGAGTCGGGGATGAGGGGCCTGCCGGCCCCTGGGCGTGCTGCTAGCTGCGCACTTCGCTGTCGTGCTGCGAGCGCTGCTTGACGCCCTCGATGTGGTCGATCATTTTTTGCCGGGCGAGTTCGGAGTCGCCGGCTTCAAAGGCCTTGAGGATCCCGGTATGTTCCGCGATGGCGTAGTCCGCGTCCGTTACGCCCAGGCCGCCGAAGAAGCGGAATCGCTGCACTTGGCCGCCCAGGGCGTTGTAGGCGGACAGCAGGAACTGGTTGTCCGCCGATTCGGCGATGAGCCGGTGGAACCGTTCATCCGCTTCCCAGTACGCGCGGAACTCGGCGAACGACGGGCCGCGAGGCGCGGCCTTGAGGTCCTCTATGGCCTGCTGGAGCTGCCCGGTCAGCTCCTGGTCCGCGTGCTTGCAGGCCATGAAGGCGTTCGCCGGTTCGATCACCAGCCGGGCGTCCATCAGATCCGCCAGCTCTTCCGGAGAGAACAGCGGGGCTACCCGGTAGCCGCGCAGGGCCATCCTTCGAACCATGCCGGTGGCTTCCAGCCGGGCAAGCGCCTCCCGCACGGGCGTTGGTGAGACGTCCAGTTCCCTGGCCATCCCGTCAATACTGACCGGGGTGCCTGCTTCCAGCCGGCCGTCCATGAGGGCAACCAAAAGCGCCTCATAGACGTGGTCCGCGAGGACCTGCCTGCTCACCCCGCCGGTGGCCTGGTTCTTGGTTGCCATGTAGAAATCCTATAGCCGCTGCAGGGCGGGACGTTGCGGATGACGCGCCCCGGGCACGGTACCGTGCGGCCGCTGGGCCGTGCGGCACCGTGCTCCGGGAGCGCCGGGAAAGCAGGGGCGTCAGGAAACCTGCAGGCCGCCATTGATGTCATAGGTCGCGGCCGTGATGTAGCCGGCATCCTCGCTGAGGAGGAACCCGATCAGGGCAGCCACTTCCTCCCGGGTTCCCACCCGGCCCATCATGATCCCCTCGGACATCTGGGCCTTGCGCTCATCGCTCAGCGTTCCGCCCATGATGTCCGTGTCGATCGGGCCCGGTGCGATGGCGTTCACCGTGACGTTGTGCTCACCGACTTCACGTGCCAGGGCGCGGGTGAACCCGAGGATGCCGGCCTTGGAGGCACTGTAGGCAACCTTGGAGTAGGTTCCACCGCCACGCTGGGCGGAGATGGAGGAGATGCTGACGATCCGACCCAGCTCCCGCTCAATCATTCCCTTGAGCACGCGCTGGGACACCACGAAGGTGCCACGCATGTTGATTGCGAAGACCTTGTCCCATTCCGCCACGGTGGTTTCCATGAAGGGAGTGGGGGAACTGATTCCGGCCAGGTTGACCAGTCCCACGATGGGCGGGAGGGACTGCTCGATTTCCGTGATGGCACGGTCCACCGACGCCTCGTCCGAGACGTCGGCACCCACGCCGATGGCCTTGACGGCCCGGCTGGAGCCAATTTCCGCCGCGGCCGCCTTGGCGTCTTCGGCGTTGATGTCCAGGATGGCGATGGACCAGCCCTGGCTGGCCAGCCGGTCTGCGGTTGCGCGGCCAATGCCCCGGGCGGATGCCGCCCCGGTCAGGACCGCGGTACGTTCTGTGGGGAATTCGTGCTCTGTAGTCATTGCTGTTTCCTAATGGGTTTCGGCGGCAGGAGCGGTGGCTGCGGGGGCAGAGACACCTTCAGGCCGGTTGCGTGCATAGAGGTAAGTGGCGACGGCGGTCACCGCGAGGCAGGCAGCCAGGAAGACCAGGCCCGTCTGGCTGTTTCCGGTCGCGTCCTTGAGGATGCCGACGATGTAGGGGGCCACGAAGCCGCCCAGGTTGCCGAGCGAGTTGACCATGGCCAGCCCGGCTGCCGCCGCGGCGCCGGTGAGCGCGGCGGACGGCATGGCCAGGAAGGGCGCAATCGCGGAGTAGATGCCCATGGCTGCCAGGGTCAGGAAGACCATGGCGAGCAAGGCATTGACGGGAAGCAGGAAGCCGGCGCCCAGGAGGCCGACGGCGGCAAGCACCATGCTGACGCTGGCATGCCACACGCGGTTGCCTGTACGGTCGGACCGCTTGCTCCAGAAGTAGACGAACACCGCTGCGATGGCGTACGGGATGAAGACAATGAACCCCACCTGCGTTGAGTCAAACTTGCCCAGCGCCTTGACGATGGTGGGCAGCCAGAGTCCCAGGCCGTAAATGCCGCACACCAGGCCGAAGTACAGCGCCGAGTAGGCAATGGTGCGGGGGTCCTTCAGGCCGGCCAGGAAGTTGTGGTTTCCGGACTTTTGCTTGTGGGCCAGTTCAGCGGCCATGGTGGTGGAGAGCCATTCACGCTCTTCGGGCTTGAGCCACTTGGCGTGTTCGGGGCGGTCCGTCATGACGAACGGCGTGATGATGCCCAGGATGATGGCCGGGATGCCCTCGAGGATGTAGAGCCACTGCCAGCCGTGCAGGCCTGCGACGCCTTCCAGGTTCAGGAGCATGCCCGATACCGGTGCCCCCAGGGCATTCGAGATGGGCTGGGCGAGGATGAAGATGCCCAGCACCGTCACGCGCTGGGCCGCCGGGAACCACAGCGTCAGGTAGAAGAGGATCGCCGGGAAGAAGCCGGCCTCTGCCGCGCCGAGGAGGAAGCGGATGACGTAGAACGTGGTTTCACCGTTCACCAGGAACATGGCAGTTGCGAAGATTCCCCAGGTGATGAGGATCCTGGCGATCCATTTGCGGGCACCATACCGGTACATGCCGCCGTTGCTGGGGATCTCAAGCAAGGCGTAGCCAAGGAAGAAGATGCCGGCGCCGAGGCCGTACGCGGCTTCGGTCAGGCCGATGTCGCCCTGCATGCCGAGCTTGGCAAAGCCGACATTGTTCCGGTCGAGGTAGGCGATGAAGTACAGCAGGACGATCAGGGGCATCAGCCGGCGGCGCACCTTGCGAAGGGTGGTCTCGCCCAGCTGGCTGAGTGCGGGGGCAGTGGTGCGGGAGGTCATCGCAGGCCTCCAAGAGTGGTGTGGGGACCCTCAAAAGGGGAATGCGCGCGCATGAAGACTCCTTTGGCTGGCGGCATTTTGGGGGGTGATATCAGATGTCTGATGTCTGACTGAGATTCTAATCACAGGTGGTTGTGGGCGTCAACATAATCGCCGTGCACGCGGACAGGGAGGCAGGCCACCGGGTCCCGGGCCTGCCGGGCGGGGTTCCTGGCGGGCGAGCCCCTAGCGGCCGGTGGTTCCGCTGCGGCTGGACATGGCAAGGAACTGCTCGTAGTCCTCAAAGGTCTGGGTGATGTGGGCATCCATGGTGGACCGCGCCGTGGCGGGATCGCCCGCCGCGATGGCCGCCAGGACCATCTTGTGGTGGTGGATCGCGTGGCGCTGCACGTCCGGGAAGGCCGAGGTTTCCCGCCGCATGGCGTACAGCAGGGTGGAAAGCTGTCCCAGCAGGGCGGGTACGAACGGGTTGCCGGATGCACGCAGCACGGTGTCATGGAAGGCGATATCGGCCACGGTCAGTGCATCGACGTCTCCGGCCAGGTGCGCGGCTTCCATTTGCTCCACGCTGTCCTGCAGCGCAGCGAGGTCAACCGGCCGGTGGCGGGAGGCAGCGAGTTCGGCGGCCCCGGTCTCCACCATGCGGCGGACCTCCAGCAGGCGGAGCGCCACCTGGTCCGAGGCCACTCCCCTGGAAGCTGCACGCATGATGGCGTCCAGCCCGGTCCAGCGCTCGGGCGGGTTGACGAAAGTGCCCCGGCCGCGCTTTACGTAGACAACGTCCTGCGCTTTGAGCACCTTCATGGCTTCCCGGGCCGTCAGCCTGCTGACTCCCGATTCCTTGGCGATGTCGGCCTCCGGCGGCAGGGCGTCGTCGGCCTGTATTTCTCCGCTGATGATGTGCTCAAGGACCTTGTCCACGACGGCGTCGACCAGGGTGGGTCGCTTTTCTGCCATCGTCAATCCCCTGCCTGTGCGCCCGGGGCGCCCTGTTTTTCCTGTCCCAACATTACTCGACCGGGTTGGGCAGGCACCGCCCGCCGCCGTCGTCATCCGTTAAACAGCGAACGCGGGGCCCACCCGCAGGTCCGTCCCATCACTGGAAACGGACCGGGGGTGGCCCCGCGTCGTGAAGTGCTGTCTAGAGGGCGGCGTAGACCTCGCGGAGCAGCTTGGCGGTCTCGGACGGCGTCTTGCCGACCTTCACGCCGGCAGCCTCGAGGGCTTCCTTCTTGGCCTGGGCGGTACCGGCGGAGCCGGAGACGATGGCGCCTGCGTGGCCCATGGTCTTGCCTTCGGGGGCCGTGAAGCCGGCAACGTAGCCGACGACCGGCTTGGTGACGTTGGCCTTGATGAAGTCGGCTGCGCGCTCTTCGGCGTCGCCGCCGATCTCGCCGATCATGACGATGGCCTTGGTCTCGGGGTCAGCCTCGAACGCGGCCAGGGCGTCGATGTGCGTGGTGCCGATGATGGGGTCGCCGCCGATGCCGATGGCGGTGGAGAAGCCCAGGTCGCGCAGTTCGTACATCATCTGGTAGGTCAGCGTGCCGGACTTGGAAACCAGGCCGATGGGGCCCTTGCCGGTGATGTTGGCCGGGGTGATGCCAACCAGTGCTTCGCCGGGGGTGATGATGCCGGGGCAGTTCGGGCCGATGATGCGGGTGACCTGGTTGCCGTCGGCGTCCACCTTGGACTGGGCCAGGGCCCAGAATTCGGCGGAGTCCTGGACGGGAACGCCCTCGGTGATGACCACGACCAGGCCGATGCCGGCCTCGATGGCTTCGACAACGGCGTTCTTGGTGAATGCCGGCGGCACGAAGACGATGGAGACGTCGGCGCCGGTTTCAGCCATGGCTTCCTTGACGGTGCCGTAGACGTTGATTTCCTTCTCGCCGTGCAGGACCGTGGTGCCGGCCTTGCGGGCGTTGACGCCGCCAACGATGTTGGTGCCGGCCTTGAGCATCAGGGCGGTGTGCTTGGTGCCTTCGCCGCCGGTGATGCCCTGGACGATGACCTTGGAGTCTTTGTTCAGATAGATAGACATGGTGCGTCCCTTTACTTCGCTGCGTTGGCGAGCTCGGCGGCCTTGTCGGCGCCCTCGTCCATGGTGGCGGCCAGGGTAACCAGCGGGTGGTTGGCCTCGTTGAGGATGCGGCGGCCTTCCTCGACGTTGTTGCCGTCGAGGCGGACTACCAGCGGCTTGTTGGCGGTGTGGCCCAGTTCGGCCAGTGCGCCGACGATGCCCTTGGCGACCGCGTCGCATGCGGTGATGCCGCCGAAGACGTTGACGAACACGGACTTGACCTGCTCGTCACCCAGGATGACGTCCAGGCCGGCGGCCATGACCTCGGCCGAGGCGCCGCCGCCGATGTCCAGGAAGTTGGCGGGCTTGACGTTGCCGTGGTTTTCACCGGCGTAGGCGACGACGTCCAGGGTGGACATGACCAGGCCTGCACCGTTGCCGATGATGCCTACTTCGCCGTCGAGCTTAACGTAGTTGAGGTCCTGCGCCTTTGCCTTGGCCTCAAGCGGGTCTGCAGCGTCCTTGTCCTCGAGCTGCGCGTGCTTGGCGTGGCGGAAGTCGGCGTTCTCGTCCAGGGAGACCTTGCCGTCCAGTGCCACGATGTCGCCGGCGCCGGTCTTGACCAGCGGGTTGACCTCCACCAGGGTGGCGTCTTCCTTCTTGAAGACATCCCAGAGCTTGAGGATTACGGCGGCGACCTTGCCGCGCAGTTCCTCGGCGAAGCCTGCGGCTGCGACGATTTCGTCGGCCTTGGCCTGGTCGATGCCCACGGCGGGATCGATGGCGATCTTGGCCAGCGCTTCGGGACGTTCGACGGCGAGCTGCTCGATCTCCATGCCGCCTTCAACCGAGCACATGGCCAGGTAGTTGCGGTTGGCGCGGTCCAGCAGGACGGAGAAGTAGAACTCCTCGGCGATGTCCGCACCCTGGGCAATCATCACCTTTTTGACGGTGTGGCCCTTGATGTCCATGCCCAGGATGTTGGTGGCGTGCTCAAACGCCTCATCAGCGGACTTTGCGACCTTGACGCCGCCGGCCTTGCCACGGCCGCCTACCTTGACCTGTGCCTTGACAACGGTCACGCCGCCGATCTTCTCGGCAGCTGCCTTTGCTTCTTCTGGGGTGTACGCCACGATGCCGGCAAGCACGGGTACACCGTGCGCCTCGAACATATCGCGCGCCTGGTATTCAAACAGGTCCACGGTTTAGTGTCCTTCTACGTCGAAGTAGTTTCTGTACAGTCGGACACCATCTGTACGACGATGACCGGGCTGCGGATTGCACGCACCGGCGGCCTGTCTGGAAACGAGCCACGCGGCGTAATGCTCCATGGGGAACTCTAGTCCTTTGGAGGGACCGGGCCGTCCCAGACTACCCCTTATGTGAGTAAGCACACTATTCTATGGGGCGTAGAAAAACCGCGGAATTACGGGGTTTTTGGGCCCTCCTGCTGCGGCGGCTGGCCGCTTTTGGCCGGCCCCTGAATCAGCTCGTAACGTTTGGGCGAAACGAGAAATCCGACGCCGGCGGAGACGTTTCCGCATGCCACGCCGCCGTTGTACGCGGAGCAGCGCAGCCCGTTGCGTTCCAGGTTCTGCCCGTCCGCAAGCACGGGCAGCTGGGTCAGCGTTCCCGCCTTGCTCCCCTTGGGCCCGTAGGTTCCTTCCATGGATGTGACGCCGGAGCGGCATTCACCGTAGCGGGCGGTGTCCGGCGACAGGAGGGCCACTCCGCCCAGGTAGCCAAGATGGGTCCCGGCGCAGTCGTCCTTGATATCGCCTGGCTCGGGCGCCGGGTAGGAGGCGAGCTCGCAGTGGGCCACCGGGACGATGGGCAGCTTGTTGTTGGCGGCGTCGCTGTAGCGGTTCTGCTCGTAGGGGAGGTTGAGGTGTTCCCCGCGGGCGGACGTGAGCGAGCACGCGATGGTCCGGTCGGCGGTGATGAAAGAGAGGACATCTGCACCGCTGGAGAACGTCTTCGCATCGGCCAGCGGGGCCTTTTCCAGCTGTTCCATGGGTTGCAGCGGAGCCGGCGGAACGTAGGCCGGGTCCTTGGTGGTCACCGTGCAGCCCGTGGCGGTGATAAGGAAAAGGGCGGCGAGCATCCCCCATACAGTCCGTCGCATGGCCTCCATTATGCCCGTCCGCGGGCGTTCCTAGGCGTCGAGTTTGGTGAGCGGGGCGTAGCGCAGCAGCAGGCGCTTTTCACCGACGTCGAACTTCACCTTTGCCACGGTCTTGTCTCCTGCGCCTTCGAGGGCCAGGACCGTTCCGTTGCCAAAACTGGTGTGGTTGACCTTGTCCCCCACGCTGACGGCGATGATTTCCTTCTGCGGCTGCACCCGGTTCTTGGCGATGAATGCCGGGACGTCGGCATTGAAGCCGGCGGAAGAATCCGCCGCGGCTCCGCGGGCGGTACCGGCGCCCCAGAACGATCCGCTGTACCGGCCCGAGCCGATTGAACCGCCGCCGGCCCACGACTGCCGGCTGGTTCCTTCCCGTTTCCATTCCAGGAGCTCCGCGGGGATTTCCTCGAGGAATTGGCTGGCCGGGTTGTACTGGCTCTGGCCCCACATGCTGCGTACCTCGGACCGGGTCACGTACAGCCGCTTCCGGGCACGGGTGAGGCCCACGTAGGCCAGCCGGCGTTCCTCAGCCAGTTCCTTGGGGTCGGTGGCGGAGCGTTGGTGCGGGAAGAGCCCGTGCTCCATGCCGGTGAGGAACACCACCGGGAACTCCAGTCCCTTGGCGGTGTGCAGGGTCATCAGCGTTACCACGCCCAGCCGTTTGGCCTCGGCGACGGCGGCGTCAATGTCCGCGCCGGGGGCATCCGGGATCTGGTCGGCGTCTGCCACGAGGGACACCTGTTCCAGGAATGCGCCGAGGCTGCCCTCGGGATTTTCCTGCTCGTACTCGCGCACCACGGCCACGAGCTCGGCCAGGTTCTCCACGCGGGACTCGTCCTGCGGATCGGTGCTGGACCGCAGCGCGGCAAGGTAGCCGGTTTGCTCGAGCACTGCTTCGAGTGCCGCGGCAGCCCCGGACCCGGCAGCCACCTCGGCGAGGTCGTCCAGCATTTTCACGAAGCCCAGGACGGCGTTGACCGAACGGGTGGCCATGCCGGGCGCCTGGTCGGCGCGGCGGGCGGCCGCCATGAAGGAGGTGCGTTCGCGGCTGGCGAGGGCCGCCACGGCGCCTTCGGCTCGGTCGCCGATGCCGCGCTTGGGTTCGTTGAGCACCCGGCGGAGGTTGACGTCGTCGTCCGGGTTCACCAGGACGCGCAGGTAGGCCAGGGCGTCCTTGATTTCCTTGCGCTCGTAGAAGCGGGTGCCGCCCACCACCTTGTACGGCAGGCCCACGCGCACCAGCACGTCCTCGATGGAACGGGACTGGGCGTTGGTGCGGTAGAAGATGGCGACGTCGCCCGGGCGGAGGTTCTCCTCGTCCTGGAGCCGGTCGATCTCCTTCGCGATGAACTGCGCTTCGTCGTGTTCGTTTTCGCCGACGTAGCCGATGATTTTGTGGCCTTCGCCCTCAGCGGTCCACAGCCGTTTCTCCGGCCGGTTGGGGTTGCGGGAGATGACCGAGTTGGCGGCACTCAGGATGTTCTGGGTGGAACGGTAGTTCTGCTCCAGCTTGATGGTGCGGGCCTCCGGGTAGTCCTTTTCGAACTCCACGATGTTCCGGATGTCCGCGCCGCGGAAGGCATAGATGGACTGGTCCGAGTCGCCAACAACGGTGAGCTCCGAGGCACCGGGGCCCTCCCCCACGATCTCCCGGACCAGGGCGTACTGGGCGTGGTTGGTGTCCTGGTATTCGTCCACCAGGACGTGGCGGAACCGGCGGCGGTAGGACTCCGCCAGCGCCGGAAAGGCTCGGAACATGTAGACGGTCTCGGCGATGAGGTCGTCGAAGTCCATGGCGTTGGCCTGGCGGAGCCGCTGCGTGTAGCCCTTGTAGACGTCTGCCACCGCATGTTCGAAGGGGTCGTTGTAGTTGGCTGCCGAGGCAAAGGACTCGGCGTCGATCAGTTCGTTCTTCAACGCCGAAATCTTGTGCTGGATGGCTTTTGGCGCGAACTTCTTGGGGTCCAGGTCAAGGGTTTTTGAAACCTGCGTGACCAGGCGGAGGGAGTCGGCGGAGTCATAGATGGAGAAGTTGGATTTCAGGCCGACGTTGGCCGCTTCCTGCCGCAGGATCCGGACGCAGGACGAGTGGAACGTGGAGATCCACATGATTTTGGCGCGGCCACCCACCAGCGCCTCGATGCGCTCCCGCATTTCCGCGGCCGCCTTGTTGGTGAACGTGATGGCCAGGATTTCGCCGTGGTGGGCACGGCCGGTGGCGATGAGGTACGCGATCCGGTTACTGAGCACGCGCGTCTTGCCGGATCCGGCGCCGGCGACGATCAGCAGCGCCGATCCGCCGTGCTTGACCGCTTCCTCCTGCTGCGGGTTCAGTCCCTCCAGCAGCTGGGCGGCGCCGGGGCGGCGACTGCCTTGGTGACCGTCACCGCGGTGCCGGTTGCCGGCGTCGTGGTTGGACTGTTGCCAGCCCCCGGAGGTGTTGTGCCCGCTGGCGTTTGGCTCCGGCATTCCGCCCGGCCCTGCCGTGGTGGCAACGCCCTCAGGCTCCGTCCTTGTACGGGCAGTGGAGGCGGGAGCGGCCTTGAACGGTCCGTCAGAGTACGGGTCAAACAACATATCCATGGTGCCTACAAGTCTAGGCGGTGGGACCGACAACGCCTTCCAGCCTGTGGATTACTCCCGCTGCGCGTGCGATTGCTTCAGGACACCGAGCCTGACTCGAGGGCCGCACGCAGCTCGCGGACCGCCGTCGTTCCTCCTGCGATGAACCACTCCAGCCCGTTGACCCGGACGGTGTCCACGGCGCCCCCGGCCGCAAGGACGATCGCCTTTCCCGGCAGCCAGTCCCATTCCGGGCAGCTGTGCTGGAACCAGCACCCCAGCTGCCCGTCGGCAACCCGGCCGAGGTCGCAGGAACCGGATCCCAGCATGCGGAGGGATGCGGCGGAGGTGGCTGCAGCGTGCCACGGCATGGCACACATCGGGTCCATCAACCAGGTGGGGTGGATGTAGGTGGCAGCGCCGAGTTCGGCGACGCTGGTGGTGCTGCGCCTGCCTTCGTCGACGGCAAACGAGGTCAGCGCTTCACCGTTCAGGGTGGCCTGCCGGTCATGCCCGCCCAGCCACAGCTTGTCCTCTTCAGGCTGGAAGACGGCGCCCAGCAGCACATCGCGGCGGTCCTTGAGGGCGATGGCTGAGCACCAGTACGTGGAACCGTGCAGGAAGTTGTAGGTGCCGTCCACGGGGTCGATCACCCACGTCCGGCCGCTGGTGCCCTGGACGGAGGCACCTTCCTCGCCCACGATCCCATCGTCCGGCCGGCAGCGCCGCAGTTGTTCCAGGACGTAGGCTTCAGCGGCGTGGTCGGCCGCGGTGACGACGTCGGACACAGAAGTCTTTTGTTCCGACTCAAGCCCGGCCATGCGCATCAGGAGCGCCAGCTGCCCGGCTTCCCGGACCAGGGCGGCCGCCAGGTCGTAGTCATCCAATGAGGGGTCAAGAACAGCTGCGCTGTGTCGGCCAGTGGTCATGGGTTCAGTTTATGGGGCGGGATAATGGTGCCATGGCCAAAACCCCTGCCCAGCGGATCAAGAAGCACGGCGCCAACGCGGCTGTGCCGCAGCACCACCTGCCGCCGGTGGTCAACCCCACCACGTCGCGCACGCCCGAGAAGGCACAGGGAAACAGCAACCTGATCGTCATTGCCGGTGTGGTGGCCAGCCTGTTCCTGTTCTGGTACCTGCACCTGCTGACCCTGACCCAGCTGACGCAGCTCTCCCGGGACATGGCCATGCCGGATTCCCTGGTCGGCGGCTTCGATGCCGGCTACATCGGCAGGCTCCAGGGCGTTATGAACGGCGATGCGCTGGGCCAGCTGAGTTACGTCCACAAGACCGCCGGGACGCTCTTCCCACTGATTTTCGGCTTCACGTGGCTGCTGCTCATCGGCACCAACGTGGCGAAGAAGTCGTTGCGTTGGGCACTCTGGGCGCTGCCCATGCTGTTCGTGGTGGTCCGGCTGTGGGGCAACGTGGCCATTGACGCCATGATGGGCACGCCCGGTCCCGACGCCGGCCAGGTCGCCTTGGCGTCCACCCTCACCATTGCAGGGTGGGTGCTTTTGGTGCTGAGCCTTCTGGCCGGGGGCGCGGCGGTGTTCCTCAACAGCCGGAAAAGGAAAGAGCCCTAAACGCCAGTTGCCCTTGCGGCAGCGGCCGCAGCCCGCCGTTGCTTCCGGTGCCGGTGCACCCGCTGGGCAATGACCAGCCCCGCGGCGGCCATCCCCACCGTGACCGGGTAGCCCATCAGCCGCTCCAGCGTGCCGGGCTCGGGAACCATCATGCGGGTTAGTCCACCGGTGGCGGTGGCGGCCAGTGAGACGCCGCCGCACACCAGCAGGAACCACGCCATCCCGGTCTTCCGCAGCCACAGGATGCCCAGCACCAGCAATGCCAGCCCACCGGAGATGAAGTACGTGATGGCCCCGGCGTAGTGCCAGGGTGAGCCAGCGTCCTCCGGCACCAGCCCCACCACCATGGTCCCGGCCCCGGCTGCTCCGGTGAGCAGCCGGACGGCGGAGGCCGCAAGCCAGGGTTCCCGGCGCCGCCAGTCCACCCGTGTACCGGGCCGGGCGGCCACGCGCAGCAGCCCCGACGTCAGCAGCACCGCGCCCACCAGCAGCCCCAGGCCCTGGACCACGAAGGACGCATTCATCAGCCAGTTCAACGGCGAACAGACATCCCTGCCGGAATAGATTCCACAGTGGAGCGCCCCCAGGTCGCTGATGTACCCGGTCCGCAGGTTGTACGGACGGGGCCCCGCCCACGCCATGGCCACGGCAGCCTCGGCCGCGAAGTACTGCAGCACGCTCAGTACTGCCCACGCCCCGATGTACTGCCGGGTGGACGCTACGTTCGGGGTGAAGGCAGTGGCGGGAGCGGCAGTGGGGGCTGGACTCATGCCTTGAGCGTAGTACGGCCCGGCACCTTGTATGCTTGTAACCGTGTCCGGACGGACCGGCCCCGCCGATCCCCACCGGACACCCGCCCTCGTAGCTCAGTGGATAGAGCACGGCTCTCCTAAAGCCGGTGTCGTTGGTTCGATTCCAATCGAGGGCACTTGAATTCTCCTTCCCCGGAGCCAAGCCTCCGCGCCTACCTCCTGGGCGTCCACGAACCCCACATCGCCGGCCAGCCTGGCCGTTGGCGGCTTGAGCGGGACCTGCTGGACAGGTCGGACGGCACCCGCGGAACCTTTTCCGGCGTCCTGATTTTCACGCCAACGGACGACGGCGGCCTGGCCCTTCGCGAGGAAGGCACCATGCGCTGGCCTTCCTTTACCGGTCCCGCCTCGCGGGAGTACGTCCTGAAACCCGTGCCGCAGCCCGATGCGCTGGACGTGTTCTTTCCCGACGGGAGGCCGTTCCACCGCATGAGCTTCACCCCTGACACCAGCCAGGACACCCACTGGTGCGACCCCGACACCTACCGCGTGTCCTACACCCGCCAGGGCCCGGACGCGTTCAGTTACAGCTGGGACGTCACCGGTCCCCGCAAGGATTTGCTACTGGTCTCGCGCCTGGCAAGGATCACCGCATGAAGGACCGGATCGTGGTCTCCGCTGTCTGCGTGTTTGACGACGCCGGGCGCCTCCTGACCGTGCGGAAGCGCGGGACCGGCATGTTCATGCACCCCGGCGGCAAGCCGGAGCCGGGCGAAACCGCTGTGCAGGCAGCCGCGAGGGAACTCGCCGAAGAGGTAGGGATCGTGGTCCGCCCCCAGGAGCTTGAACTGATGGGGGTGTGGATCGCCGACGCCGCGAACGAGGCCGCCACTGATATCGAAGCCACCGTCTTCATCGCCCCCGGCACATGGGAGGCCACTCCCGCGGCTGAGATCGCCGAGATCCGGTGGCTGGACATCAGCGGGCCGGCGGACGCGGCCCTCCCCCGGGACCTCGCTCCGCTGCTGACGGACCACATCCTGCCCCTGCTGGCCTCGCGGGCCCTCTAGGCAGCGGCCGGGCGTCCAGCCCTTAGAACTCGGGGACGGATTCCTGTGCCACTGCCGTGGCCTCGGCGAACTGCGTCTGGTAGAGCTCGGCGTAGCGGCCGCCGGCTGCCAGCAGTTCGGTGTGGGTTCCGCGTTCCACGATCTGGCCGCCCTCCACCACCAGGATGGCGTCCGCCGCGCGGACGGTGGAGAGCCGGTGCGCAATCACGACGGCGGTACGCCCCTCGAGTGCGGCGCCCAGGGCTGCCTGCACAGCGGCTTCGTTCGTGGAGTCGAGCGCGGCCGTGGCCTCATCGAGGATGACCACCCGCGGCTGGGCAATGAGGAGCCGGGCGATGGTCAGGCGCTGGCGTTCGCCGCCGGAAAGCCGGTAGCCGCGCTCCCCCACCACTGTCTCCAGGCCGTCCGGCAGGGACCTGATCATGGTCTCCAGCCGGGCCTGGCGCAGGACGTCCCACATGTCTTCGTCCGTGGCGTCGGGCCGGGCCAGCCGAAGGTTGGAGGCGATGGTTTCGTGGAACAGGTGGCCGTCCTGGGTAACCATGCCCAGGGTGTCCCGCAGCGAATCGAAGGTGGTGTCCCGGACGTCCAGCCCCGTCCCCGGCGCGGTGCCGCCAAGACGCACGGCGCCCGAGTCGACGTCGTACAGCCGCGACAGCAACTGGGCGATGGTGGACTTGCCGGCGCCGGACGAGCCCACCAGGGCCACTGTCTGGCCAGGTTCCACCCGGAAGCTGACGCCGTGCAGCACTTCCTCGCCGCCCCGCGTGTCCAGGGTGGAGACCTCCTCCAACGAGGCCAGGGAGACCTTGTCCGCGGAGGGATAGGCGAAGCGGACGTTGTCGAACTCCACGGACACGGGCCCGGCAGGAACGGGCACGGCGTCCGGTTTCTGCTGGATCAGCGGTTTCAGGTCCAGGATCTCAAAGACCCGTTCGAAACTGACCAGTGCGCTCATGACTTCAACGCGGGCGTTGGACAATGCCGTGAGCGGAGCGTAGAGCCGTGTCAGGAGCAGCGCCAGGACCACCACATCGCCGGGCGCGAGCTGGCCGCCCAGGGCAAGCCAGCCGCCCAGTCCGTAGACCAGCGCGAGTGCGAGCGCCGAGACCAGGGTCAGGGCCGTGACGAACGTGAACTGCAGCATGGCCATGCGGACGCCGATGTCACGGACGCGGCCCGCGCGGGCAGCGAACTCGCGGGATTCCTCATCCGGGCGGCCGAAGAGTTTCACCAGTGTGGCGCCGGGCGCGGAGAACCGCTCCGTCATTTGGGTGCCCATGGCGGCGTTGTGCGCAGCGGCTTCGCGGCGCAGGTCCGCCAGTTTGGAGCCCATGCGCCGGGCCGGGATCAGGAAGATCGGCAGCAGGACCATGGCGAGCACGGTGACCAGCCAGGACTTGTTAAGCATCACGATCAGGGTAAGGGCCAGCGCCACGGAGTTGCTCACCACACCGGAAAGCGTGCCGGCAAAGGCCGACTGCGCTCCGATGACGTCGTTGTTGAGGCGGCTGACCAAGGCTCCCGTCCGGGTGCGGGTGAAGAAGGCAATGGGCATGCGCTGCACGTGGTCGAACACCCGGGTGCGCAGGTCCACGATGACGCCTTCGCCGATGGTCGAGGACAGCCAGCGGGTCAACAGCCCCACCCCCGCTTCGCCCACCGCCACGATGGCGATCAGCACGGCCAGCCAGATCACGGTACCGGCATCTGTCTTGGCGATGATGGCGTCAACCACCTGGCCGGCAAGCACCGGGGTGGCGACGGCAAGGAAGGCCGCTGCGATGGAGGAGAGTACGAAGGCGATGAGCTTGCCCTTGTGGGGAGCGGCGAAGGCCAGCACCCGCTTCAGGGTTTCCTTGGAGAACGGCTTGGAGCCGCTCTTGGCGGTGCTGATATTGTAGAGCGAGCTCCACGCCACGCGGTCCATGCTCATGGTTATTTCTCCTGGCTTGCAGTGTGGTGGAGCTCCTGGACCGTGCCGTTTTCCAGGTGCCACCGGTAGTCGAGTCGGACGTTTTCGAGCAGCCGGCGGTCGTGGGTGACCAGCAGCAGTGCTCCGTCGTAGCTTTCAAGGGCCTCTTCGAGCTGCTCGATGGCGGGCAGGTCGAGGTGGTTGGTGGGTTCGTCAAGCACCAGCAGGTTCACGCCGCGCGCCTGGAGCAGGGCCAGGGCTGCCCGCGTCCGCTCCCCCGGCGACAGGGAATCCACGGTCCGCGACGTGTGGTCCGCCTTGAGGCCGAACTTGGCCAGGAGGGTACGGACCTCCGCGCTGTTCCAGTCGGCCAGCACGGCTTCGACGGCGTCGCCCAGTGGCTGGGCACCGTCCAGCAGTCCCCGGGCCTGGTCGATTTCGCCGATGGCGACGGTGGCACCCATGGAGGCGTCGCCGTCGTCCGGTGCCTGGGTTCCCAGCAGCAGGCGCAGCAGGGTGGACTTTCCGGCACCGTTGGGGCCCGTGATCCCGATCCGCTCACCACCGTTGAGCTGGAGGTTCACCGGTCCCAGCGTGAAGTCCCCCTGGCGTGCCACGGCGTTGCGCAACGTGGCGACGACGGCGCTGGAGCGCGGTGCCTGGCCGATGCTGAACTGCAGCTGCCATTCCTTCCGGGGCTCCTCCACCACGTCCAGCCGGGCGATGCGGGATTCCATCTGCCGGACCTTCTGGGCCTGCTTCTCGGAGGACTCGGTGCTGGCGGCGCGCCGGATCTTGTCGTTGTCCGGGTTCTTCTTCATGGCGTTCCGGACGCCCTGCGAACTCCACTCACGCTGGGTCCGTGCCCGGGACACCAGGTCTGCCTTGGTGGCGGCGAACTCGTCGTACTTTTCGCGGGCGTGCCGGCGGGCCACTGCGCGTTCCTCAAGGAAGGCGTCGTAGCCGCCGTCGTACACGGCAACGCTGTTCTGTGCCAGGTCCAGCTCCACCACCCGGGTCACGCAGCGGGCAAGGAATTCACGGTCATGGCTGACCAGGACCACCCCGCCGCGCAACCCTGTCACGAAGCTTTCGAGGGTGGCCAGGCCGGCGAGGTCGAGGTCGTTGGTGGGCTCGTCCAGCAGCACCACATCGAAGCGGCTCAGCAGCAGGGCAGCCAGTGCCACCCGTGCCGCCTGGCCGCCGGAAAGCCCGGTCATCAGCGCGTCCGGGCCGGCGTCCAGCCCCAGCTCCGCAAGCACGGCAGGCATGCGGTCATCCAGGTCTGCGGCGCCGGAGGCCATCCAGCGGTCAAAGGCACGGGCATACGCATCATCTGCGCCGGGAGCACCCGAACCAAGGCCCTCCGCGCTGGATTCCATCTCAAGGGTGGCTTCTGCGCAGCCGGTCCGGCGGGCGATGTAGGCTGCCACCGTTTCACCTGGAACACGTTCGTGTTCCTGGGGCAGCCAGCCGACGAAGGCATCGGCCGGGGCAAGGCTGACGGAGCCCTCATGGGGCTGGTCGACGCCGGCAAGGAGGCGCAGCAGCGTGGATTTCCCCGCCCCGTTGGCACCCACGACGCCCACCACGTCCCCGGGCGCCACTGTCAGCGAGAGCCCGGAAAAAAGCGTGCGGTGCCCATGGCCACCGGAGACGTCCTTGGCAACAAGGGTTGCAGTCATCGATTCGTCCTTTCGCCGCTGCCCGGACAGCCGTCGACGGCCGGCAGAGGCGGCACAATTGCGGCCGCGGCGCCGCTGGGGCTGCAGGACATAGAAGAACCCGCTGGTCCGGACTTGGGGGGTGTACGGACCAGCGGGCTCGACCAACAACTATAGAGGAAAGTGGCCCTGGGGCAAAATCCGCGGCATGGCGGGCACGAGCCGGCAGGGCAGGCGGGCACGGTAGAATCGTCGTCACCACCCGTTCTGCAGAGAGCACCCCATGACCCTTTCCGCCAAGGCGTTCCAGCGCTGGCTGCAGGGCATCGCACCCGATGCCAGCACTGCCGACGTCTGCCGGGTCTCGGGGATCAAACGGACCACGCTGGCCCAGCAACTGGTCCGTGGCAAGGTCTCGGTGAGTACGGTGGTCAGCATCAGCCGCGCCTACAAAATCAACCCGGTGGCAGCGCTGGCCGGGTTCGATGCCTACAGCGCCCTCGCCGGTCCGCCCCGCCCGCCCACCAGGAACGAGCTGGTGAGCCAGATCTCCAGCGCAGACCTCCTCCGGGCCCTCCTGGCCCGTCCGGCCATGGACGCCGCGCGGGGGGCGGCCGCTCCCGCCCTCAGCGCTGCCCCGCACGCCACCTCCGTGAAGAACTGGGTTGACGCCATTGACGACGGCGAGGTGCGGCACCGTGTTTCGGCCGCCACCGGCGTGGCCCCACAGAATTATTCCGCCCAGCTGACCGCCAACCGCTTGTCCCCCGAGCTTGCCATGGCCACGGCGTTGGCTGCAGGGGTGGGACCAGCCGGCGGGTTGGTGGCCACCGGCCTCATCACGGAGGAGGAGGCCGGCTGGCCCCCGGGAGCCCGGCAGGCGGCGCTGGACAGCCTTTCTGACGGAGAACTAACCGCGCTTGCAGGAGACAGACTCCAGGCACTGGGCAAAGTATTGCGCCGGCAGGAGCAGGACCAGGCGCAGACAGAGAAGATTTGGGAGAACCTGGGATGATCGAGACCCTTCAATGGACCACGCTGGCCGTCTGCGCATTCGTTGCGGCGGCACGCATTCCCAGCACCCTCCGCGGTGAGAACCGCTCCCTCTTCGGCATCTTTGCCATGATGACCCTGGCCATCCTGTTGAGCATCCAGGGCCCGTACCTGGTGATCGACCAGGCGCTGGGGGGTTTCAACCTGGCCAATCTGCTGCTCCGTTTCGTGATCTTCGGTGCCATCTTCTTCATGGGCATCCGCATCTCCAAGGGGTTTGATGCAAAGGACGCCTACCGGTTCATCACCGGGCGGACAGGAATGGCAGTCCTCGCACTCATATCCGCGGTCGCTGTGACTCTGTTCTTCCTGATGGACACCAGTGGTTCCTCCGCAGGTCTTACGGGCGTGGTGGGCACCGATCCCTGGAACTCCGCGCTGCTCGAATATTACGGGGCTGCGGGCAGGGCGTACCCCGCCTATGTTGCGTTGGCCCTGCTTCCAGCCATGGTCCGCGCCGTGTCGAGTCGCCTGCCCGGTTTAGTCCGGGCTGCCGCCGCCCTGCTGGGCCTTGGCGCCGTGGCGACGGGGCTGAGCTTGTCGTTCCCCCTGATCCCGCCGGCCCTCGGCCAAATTGAGTTCATCATCAACTACACCGCGGTGCTGTGCTTCGTCGTTGGACTGGCGCTGATCTGGGCGGCCAAGGTGGTCAACGCGCGTACGGTCCGCAGCCGCAGGACATCTACCGAAACGTAACCTTCGCGGGCTTTCACAAAATCATTAGTGTGTGACACAATCATGAATGTGTGAAGGCGGGGCTGCCAAGCGTTTGCGAACGGGGATAAATTCCAAAACGCGGGAGTCCCGGGGGCCTTTGCACACATTGGGGGGATGAGTGGTGGCGGATCGTTGGGGACCGCCCCCACTCAGCCTGTTTAAGGCCCTTTTCGGCAGCCCGCGGCCTGCACGCCGCGCATCTACGCCCGGGCAAACCTCAGTGTCACCAGCTGGAACGGCCGGAGCCTGAGTACGGCACCCGCGCCGGTGGGCTGGACTCCAGCAGCTTCGGTGGTGCGCTCCAGGAGGTCCGTAGGCACAACGTCCCGCACCGGGAAGTTCGCCGTAATGTTTCCTTGGGAGCGCTGCCCCAGCGACTCATACAGCCGGACCACCACGTCCCCGGATCCGTCCTGCGCCAGTTTCACCGCTTCGATGACCAGGGCAGGATTGCTGACGGAGAACAGCGGCTCAACGCCGGCGCCTCCGCTGACCAGCCGGGGCGCCAGGTTTGTCCGGTACCCTTCCTCGACGGCATCGGCAATGTCAGCACCCGGGCGGATGGTCACGGTCAACTCGTGCCGCCCCCGGTCTGCGTCCGGGTCGGGGAACTTGGGCGCCCGCAGCAGGGACAGGCGCACCGTGGTGGTGGTTCCGCCGTCGGATTCCCTGATGTTCCTGCCCACGTCATGGCCATAGGTGGAGGAGTTGGACACGGCCACGCCGTAGCCGGGTTCACCCACGTAGATCCAGCGGTGGGCGCAGATTTCGAACTTCGCGGCCTCCCACGAGGTGTTGGTGTGGGTGGGCCGGAAAACGTGGCCGAACTGCGTTTCGGCAGCCGACCTCTCAGCCCGGACGTCGAGGGCAAAGCCGAGCTTCAGCAGCTTTTCGCGCTCCTGCCAGTCCACTGACGTGGTGATCTCCAGTGACGGGCTGCCGGGGGCAAGCGTGATGCGCTGGGTCAGCGGGGAGGCGCCGGCCACCCGCTCCACCACAACGACGGCGCTGCCGCCTTCGGTGGCAAGCCGGACCGATTCTGCGTGGACCAGCTGCGTAACGTTGCGCCGGTAGAACTCGTCGATATCCCAGGCATCCCACTCATTGGGGGTATCCCGGTGAAGCTCCAGCAGATTGCCGTGCTGGCCCGGAGCGATTGCCTCACGGCCGCTGGCGTGGTCGCACAGGGAGGAGAGCAGTCCGTCGGCATCCACCACGGCGCGGATGATCCCGTTGTCCAGGATGTAGCCACCTTCATGCGGTGTGGCCTGCACCGGCTCCCGGTCCACCGCCGCTTCAGCCGCCGCCAGTGCGGGAACTCCATCCCGGGCATGCGGTGCGGCGTTCAGCAGGAACCGGCGGTCGCCCGGGCCCAGCATGGCGGCGGCAGCGCGGCCGATCAGCGACTCGAGGGCGGCTTCGATGGCCTGGTAGTTCCGCTCGGCATCCTGGTGCACCCAGGCAATGGAGCTGCCGGGAAGAATGTCATGGAACTGCTGCAGCAGGACCAGCTGCCACAGGCGCTTGAGCTCGGCGCCGGGATACTCGTAGGCACCGGCGGCGCGGACGGCAGCCGTGGCACACCACAATTCGGCTTCACGCAGCAGGTGCTCGCTGCGCCGGTTGCCCTTCTTGGTGCGCGCCTGGCTCGTGTAGGTGCCGCGGTGCAGCTCCAGGTACATCTCGCCCACCCAGACCGGCAAGGCTGGATAGTCTTCCTCGGCCTGCCGGAAGAAACTTTCCGCGGAGCCGATCCTGACCTTTGGCGATCCTTCCAGGTCCGCCGTGCGTGCAGCGGCGGCAAGCATTTCGCGGGTGGGGCCGCCGCCGCCGTCGCCATACCCGAACGGCACCAGCGACACGGTGCCGCGGCCGTGGTCCCGGTAGTTGCGCTCGGCGTGGGCCAGGTCCCTGCCGCTGAGGTCGGAGTTGTAGGTGTCCACCGGGGGGAAGTGGGTGAAGAGCCGGGTGCCGTCGATCCCCTCCCAGTTGAACGTGTGGTGGGGCATCCTGTTGGTCTGGTTCCAGGAGATCTTCTGCGTGAGGAACCAGCGGCTGCCCGCAGCCTTCACGATCTGGGGCAGGGCCGCGCTGTAGCCGAACGAGTCCGGGAGCCACGCCTCCCTGCATTCAATGCCGAATTCGTCCAGGAAGAAACCCTTGCCCTCCACGAACTGCCGGGCCATGGCTTCGCCGCCGGGCATGTTGGTGTCCGATTCGACCCACATGCCGCCGACCGGGACGAACTGCCCGGCGCGGACTTTTTCCCTGATCCGGCCGAACAGGTCCGGGTACAGCTCCTTGATCCAGGCCAGCTGCTGCGCGGAGGAGCAGGAGAAGACAAAGCCGGGGTCCTCGTCCATCAGGGCCACCACGTTGGAGAACGTCCGGGCGCATTTGCGGATGGTTTCCCGGACCGGCCAGAGCCAGGCGGAGTCGATGTGCGCATGCCCGGTGGCAACCAGTTGGTGCGCGGAGGCATAGGCGGGCCTGGTCAGGACGTCGGTAAGCGCCCGCCGCCCTGCCGCCGCGGTCCCGGCAACATCGTCCGGGTCCATCACGTCCATCATGTGTTCGAGCGCCCGGAGGATCTCGTGGCGGCGCGGGAGCTCCAGCGGAAGCTGCTCCATGAGGCCGGCAAGGGTCCAGATGTCCTGCTGGAGTTCCCACACGGTCTGGTTCAGTTCGGCGATGGCGATGTTTCCCAGCCGGTACTGCGGGGCTTCCCCGGCGGTCGCCCTGTCCCCCAACGGGGTGGCGGCAAACGTCCAGCCCTGGGCCATGTCCGGGTTCGCGGCCGCCTCAACGTAGAAGTCCACGGCCATGCCGCTGCCCAGCAGCTTGAGCGGGATGTACTGGTTGCGGGGTGATATTGCCTTGATGATGCTGCCATCGGAGCGCCAGGCGATGCCCTCGCACTGGAACCCCGGGGCCTCGGTGGTGAACCCCAGGTCCACCACCACCTCCACCGTGGTGTCCGGGCCGCCGCCCCAGGATTCGGGCACCTCCCCCTGCAGCCGCAGCCAGGTGGTACCCCACGGCCGCCCCCAGGGGGCACCGTGCTCCTGCGGCTGGAACTCCTGCCGCATCGCCTCGAGCGCGGGGACCGGCTCACCGGGCACTTCCCAACTGCTCAGGGCAAGCGGGACTGTCCTGCTGTAAACGGCAGGGACAATGCGCTCCCGCACAAACCTGGCCAGGCGGACTTCCGTGATCCTGCGGTCGTCATGCAATATAGGTCCTCTTTAAGCTGGAGACTGGATCATCGAGTCCATTCGATGGACAAATCTACCCGCTGACAGCACTGCAACCAACCCCCTGCGCCCAGGCAGCGGGCCGGCCCGGGCGTTGGCGCCGCTACGTCCTTGGGACGGCGGGTTCGGGCCTCAGGATCCGGGAGTCCCCGGCATAGATGTTGAAACTGGTGCCGCGGCTGAATCCCGCCACGGTCAAACCGTTCGCTTCTGCCAGTTCCACGGCGAGGCTGGACGGGGCACTGACGGCAGCCAGGACGGGAATTCCGGCGAGCGAGGCTTTCTGCACCAGCTCGAAGGATGCCCGGCCGGACACTTGGAGGACCGTCCCGGTCAACGGCAGGAGCCCTTCGCGCAGAGCCCAGCCCACCACTTTGTCCACCGCATTGTGCCGCCCCACGTCTTCGCGCAGGCACAGGAGCCGTGGCGCGCCGTCGTCGTCGATCCTGAACAGGCCCGCCGCGTGAACGCCGCCGGTGTCATCAAAGACGCGCTGGGACTCCCGCAGCAGGTCCGGCAGGGAGGCCAGGACCTTGGCGTCCACCGTCAGCGGGTCCGCCTGCGGGCTGTGGTGCGAGGACTTCTGGACGGCTTCGATGGAGTCCGTCCCGCAAATGCCGCAGGAGCTGGACGTATAGACCCTGCGGCCGGTGTCGGGGAGTGGCACGTCCGGCCGCAACTGGGCCTCCACCACGTTGAATGTCTGGACGCCGTTTTCGTCCTCGCCGGCGCAGAACCGCAGCGACACCAGCTGTTCAGGGGTCCAGATAACCCCTTCGGACACCAGGAATCCGGCCACCAGGTCAAAATCGTCGCCGGGCGTGCGCATGGTGACCGAATAGGACAGCCCGCCCAGCCGGATTTCCAGCGGTTCTTCCACGGCGAGGACATCCTCGCGGTGGCGGACCGGGTACTCCAGGGCACCCGGAGAACCATCCAGGAGATATTTGTGCACCTTGCGGCGCTGGGTTACTCGTCCCATGTTCCACCCTGCCTGTTCATTACTCCATCATGGCACCAACAGAGCCTGCCCCGGCCCACGGGACCAACCCAGGACCGGCTTAGCCCAGGAGGGCGCTCCAGTCCACGGGCCCACTGGGTGCCGGCTTGGCCTTGGGCTGGCCGGTCCGGGCAGTGCTCCGCGGTTTGGCTTTGGCCTCCCCGTCACCGCGGCGCGGAATGGGCGGCCCCCAGGGCAGCGCGAAGGCCGGCACCAGTTCGCCCAACTGCACTCCGTGCGGCGGCACCACCAGGACCCCATCGGCAGCAGCCAGCCCGCGCATCATGCCCGGTCCCGTATGCTGCGCCGGAGACGCCATGCCGTACAGCAGCCGGAACGGCATCAGCCTGGTGCGTCCGGGGTCCGGCTCGACCATCGTCCCGCAGGGCACTTCCTCCACGGGCGGCATGGGGCGGTGCCCCAACGCGGCCAGCAGCGGAGCACCCACGGTGGAGAGGGCCATCATGGCCGCCAGCGGGTTGCCAGGAAGCCCCAGGACGAAGCGGCCGTCCGGAAGTTCGGCGAGAACCGCGGGGTGTCCCGGACGCATTGCCACGCCGTCGATGATGAGCCGTCCGCCGAGCTCCGCCACAGCCCGCCGCAGGTGGTCCGTTCCGGAGCGCCCGGTACCCCCGGTGGTGATAACGACGTCGGCGGGCAGGTCCGGCGCGCCGGGCACCTCCGGCAGCACGTCCTCAAGCGCCGCCAGCCATTCGTCGTAGGAATCGCCGATCCGCTGCTGTCCGCCGGTGATGCCGCCCAGCATGGCAACGACGTCGGGCAACTGGGGGCCGAACGTGTCGCGCACCTGGCCCGGGGCCGGCGTGCCCTGTTCCACCACCTCTGACCCCGTAAGCACCAGGCGGACCACCGGCTTCCCCTGGACCTGGACTTCGTCGTAACCGGCCAGGGCGGCCAGCGCCAGGTGTGCCGGGTTGAGCTCCACCCCTGCCTTGACCAGGGTGTCCCCTTCCAATGCTTCCTCCCCGGCCTTGCGGATGTGCTCTCCGGCGCGGGGCTCACCCGGGCGCGCCTTGCCGCCGGTCATCAGGATGGGGAGCCCTTCATCGTCCGTGCCGAGGACAGCATTTTCGGTGCGAAGAACTGCCTTGGCGCCGGGCGGGATGAGGCCTCCCGTGGCGATGGGACTGGCCTGGTGCGGTGCCAGCCGCGTTCCGGGCTCCACGGGGATCCACGGGCCGCTGCCGTTGACCGCCCAGCCGTCCATGGCTGAGGACGCGTAGTGGGGCATGTCCTGAAGGGCCACGATGTCCCGGTCAAGCCGGCGGCCCAGGGCTATCCGGAGCGCCACCGGCCCGGGGGGTATGGGGGTTGCTGCATCGAACGCAGCTTGCCGGGCTTCTTGCCAGGTGTGGGCCGCATGATGGTGGGCATCATGCGGCTGTTCAGTTTTGTGCGCCTCTGCATCACTGCCCGGTGGCGCCTCCGGATCGCTGTGGCGTTCTGCCGTCATTCGCCGGGAGTCCCGGCAGCTTCAGCGTCGTAGTCTTCGGCCAGGGAACGGGCAACGGCCAGCGCCGCGTCCATCGATGCTGCGTCCATTGCCCTGCCGGGAGCAGCCGCCAGTCCCGCGGCGAAGCCTGCGATGAAGGTGGTCAGCGGCGCGGCCGGCCTGACAACCGCATGGGCAGCGACGCCGGCCAGCGCCAGCACGGCGTTGACATCCACCTGGACATCTTCAAGCTTGTAGGCCTGGAGAAGCGCCCTGCACCACTCTTCCAGCGTCTCATCCTGGCTTTTCACGACTTGCCTCCCACGTTAGCTCCGCCCATGAACCGGTCCTGGCCCGCGCGCTGGTTCCCGGCGGAAATCCCCAGCGCGGCAGCATCGTCCCAGGTATCCACATCGGATGTGGACCCGGCGGGGACTGTGACAAGCTGCACGTCCAGACTAGCAAGGAGCGCCCTCACGGATCCGTTGACCAGGGCGCTGCGCGCAGCCAGGTCGGCGCAGGCTTTTGTTAACCCAGCCGTGCTGTAAAAACCTGCCAAGGGCTGAGCCCTGCCATCCCCGGAACAAGCCATCACGCCGCCCCCACCGTCCGCCACATCGGTGCGCGTCAGGGCATCCTTCAGCACAGCCACCGCCTGGGAGGCCAGCGGCATGTCGCACGCCAGCACCAGGCAGTAGGGCGCCCCTTCGCCTCCCTGGGCCAGCGCGGCCAGGCCTGCGGCTATTGCGGCAGCAGGCCCGGCGAACCGCGGCTCCTCGCGGCACATCAGCAGGGTGGACGGCCGGGTTGACGGGGCCGCCGAACCCGCGGCCCCGGACTCTCCCGGCAGGGATCCCGCATCACCGACCACCCCGGTGCGGCGGGCGCCGGCTGCCGCGGCCACGGCACGCTCGAGGAGGGTCTGGCCCTGGTATACCAGGGACTGCTTGGGTACCCCGCCCAGCCGGGATGACCGCCCCCCGGCCAGGATCAGGGCATCGAAAACCAACATGCTCTCTTGCACTCCCCCAGCCTAGCGATCAGCTGGGCTGCCGGGCAGCGCGAGGGCGTCAGGCGGCGCGCTCCGGGAGCAGGAACGGATCCCACGCCGGCGTCGGCTTCTCCAGTTCCTTGATCTGCCAGATCGTTCCGTGCGGCGGCTCGGGCACGAACCGAAGGGTCCAGCCCATTTCCGCGGGAGTGTGGTCGCCCTTGACGTTGTTGCACCGCAGGCAGGCGGCCACAAGGTTCTCCCATGAATCGGCACCGCCCCGGGACTTCGGGTGAACGTGGTCGATTGTGTGCGCCGCCTTGCCGCAGTAGGCACATTTATGTCCGTCGCGCCGGAGCACACCCCTCCGGCTGACTGCCGTCGAGTGGTTGTACCGGGGCCGGATGTAGCGGTTGAGGAGGATCACGGACGGGCGGCCCAGGACGTCGGTGGGCCCTACCACCGGGTCATCCCCCTCGGCCACCACGCTTGCCTTGCCCGTGAGCACAAGCACCAGCGCCCGGCGGAAAGTGATAACCGCCAGCGGTTCATATCCAGCATTCAGAACGAGAGTGCGCATGCACTTACCTCTTCACGGCCGCACCCGTCAGGGGCACGAGGGCCGGCTGCCCTCGGCATGTCCGGGCTATGGATCGACATCACAAGAGTAAACAAAGAAATGCAGAATCAGGTAATCGCCGCCCCGGAGCCCAACCGGGCCCGAAGACGGGAAAGGCAAGGGCTCCACTGGAGGAACCCATTAAAGCGCAAGGGACCCCCGCCTGGTGGCGGGGGTCCCTTGCCCAATTCGCGGCCGGCGCTGGATCAGGCCGCCACTGGAATGCTTAGTTGACGCGGATGAAGACGGGGCCGGAACCCACGTTCGCGCTGAAGACCACGGTCTGGTTTCCGTTGTAGCCACCGTGGACGGCCATGCCGTTGCCGGCGTACACAGCGATGTGGGCCATGCCCGAGCCGCCGTTGGCGTAGTAGATAAGGTCGCCCGGCTGCGCTTCGGCTGCACTCACGGTGCGGCCCAGGGACAGGTAACCGGCCGGCCAGTCGTGGAAGTGGATGCCCACGGCGGCCAGGGAGTTGGTCACCAGCATGGTGCAGTCCTGCATGACACCGAGCTGTGCATAGGCTGCGGACAGGATGGCAGCACCCTTGCCGCTGGCCGAAGCCTGGGCTGCAGGGGCGGCCGGAGCGGCAGCCGTGGCAACCTTGGCGGTGACCTTGGGAGCAGCCGGCTGGGCGGCAGGAGCAGCTTCCTGTACCTGAACCTCGGGCTCAGGCTCGGCGACGGGAGCCGGCGTGGTGGTAACGGCAGGCTTCTCGTAGCTGATGGCAATGGTGGAAGCCGCGGAGATCGGGGCGTCGACGACGGATTCAACTTCCATCTGGGACGCGGGAGCGGAATCGCGCTTGACGTTGGTGTCGGCAGCGTTGGCCGCAATGCCACTGGTCAGGACCAGGCCGGAAGCAGCAGCGATGACAGCAGCCTGGCGGCCCATGCCACCGGCGTTGTCGCTGACAGCTTTGGCAATGACAGCGATCGAGTTGGTTTTGGTGACCTCGGCGCGGTGCCGTGCGGTAGCACGAGTCGTCATCAGTTCTCTCTTTCGTTTTTCCTTCGAACCGCGTGTAGGCAGGCAAAGGGAAGCTGGATGCGCCGGCATCTTGGGGGTACGCCGGCGCATCCCGAACGGGGATGTGGTTTCTAGCGAAAAAGCTTTGGGCAAAGAAATAGCCCTTGGAGCGTGAAGCCCAAGAACTACTTGTTGAGGTGGTAGTACGACGAGGTACCGGTGGCTGCAGGCGAGTGGAGCAGCGTGCCCTGGGAAGGGTTGAGTGCGCTGACCATCATGCCGTTGCCGACGTAGATGCCCACGTGCGCGCCGCCGTTCTGGACCACAAGGTCGCCCGGCTGCGGGGTGGAGGTGGGGGTCATGATGTTCCACGCGTTGGTGCGGGGGATGCTGATGCCGGCCTGGGCGTAGACCCACTGGACGAACCCGGAGCAGTCCCAGCCTGTAACGGGGCTGGTGCCGCCCCAGACGTAGGAGTGGCCGATGCCGGTGTAGGCGATTGCTGCAATACCGGAGGTTGCGGCGGAGACAGTCTCTGCAGCCTTGGCGGCAGGGGCAGCGTCCTGGCCTGCAGTGGCAGCGGCGTCGCGCACGGCCGGTGCGGTGGACTGGGGACGCACCGCTTCCACCTTTGGAGCTGCGGTGGTCTTGACGGCGGGACGCTCGAAGGAAACCGTAGCCGTGGGGGCGGCGGTGACGGCGAGGGCCGTCTGGGCCGAACCGGACTCGGTGGATGCAGAGACACCGGCGGTGGTGTCAGCTGCGGTGGCGGGCAGGCCCATGCTCAGGATAAGGCCCGATGCGGCTGCCACAACGGCAGCCTGGCGGCCTACGGTCCCGGCATTTGCACTGACGGCCTTGGACACGGCGTCCAGGGGGTTGGTGCGAACCGTTTGCGCACGGTGGCGCGCAGAATGATGGCGTGAAGACACGAAGGTAGCCTCTCCCAATGCCTGCGAGGTGAGCTGTCGGATTCGGATGGGAGTCACCCGGCCACTCTGCTTCCTGGGAAGCTCATGACTTAACCCCAAGGCCTTCAGGAAATGAAGGCCAAAATTGGTTCCCCCGCCCCTGCCAGACGATGAAATGCGAACGGACCTTGAGCGGTGGCAGAGTTAGGCAATCCACTCAAGAGCGTCAACTTCGGAAAAGTTGACGCGAGTTAGACGGTACAGCAGTTTTGTTTCAATGTCACATTCAGGTCACGGCAAGTCGCTACGATCTGAGAGTGCACACTCATTCGGTTACAGCCAGCCCATGGGATCGACCACTTCGCCGTTGACCTGGACCTCAAAGTGCAGGTGGCAGCCGGTGGATGCGCCCGTGGTGCCGCTGAGCGCCACGACCTCGCCGCGGGAGACGGTCTGTCCCACCTTGACGTTGAACGACGACAGGTGGTTGTAGGTGGTCTCCAGCCCGTTGCCGTGGTCGATGACCACCCGGTTCCCACCGCCGTACTGGTGCCAGCCTGCGAAGGTCACGGTGCCGGTCGCGGCCGCCAGGACGGACGTTCCGCACTGCGCCACGAAGTCCTGGCCGCGGTGGAAGTCTCCGGAGCCGCCGGTGATGGGGCTCACCCGGTAGCCAAAGGGCGACGCGGTGGTGAGGGATGCCAGCGGTGCGGCCAGGGTGCCGGCCGAGGCTGCCCGGGTGACGGAGCCGGCGGACTGGGCGCTCAGGAGCTGCTTCAGCTTCCCGTCGGGGTCGGCCTGGGTCACCACTGCCGAACGGCTGAAGTCGATCTGGGCGCCATTATCAGCGGAAATCTGGGGCTGCGGACTGACGGCGGAGGCTGCCAATGGCGCGTTGCCGGCGGCATCGGTGGCCATGACGGGGCTGGTGGCGGGCACCGTGACCGTCAGCACCAGACCGGTGGCGGCCAGGGCGATTCCGGCTTTCTGGCCAATGCCGCTGGCGGCGGCAAACTCCGTCACCTGCCGGAACGGACCCCGGCGGCGGCGCGCGTCACGATGCAGATCGCGGGGGCGCTCCGCTGCGACATCTTCGACAACCCGGGGTGCCGAAGGGGGGCCTGCCGCGCGGCGGCGGCCCCGGGAGGTCTGCATGGTCAAGAAGGGTTCCTCTCTGGAAAAGCCTGCGGAGTTAGCTGTCGGATTCGGGTCAGAGAGATCAAAGACCCGGCCCGTCATGGGCAAGCTTCTGCACAGGGGTATTCCCGGAAGAATCCTTCACTGGAGAGGCTTGCTGCTGACGGACTTCACCCCAAGGCAGTCCCCCGCTGCCAATTGTGGTTCCCCCGCCTCTGCCAGTAACGACTCATGCACCCGATCCGCTGGCAGAGCTCGGCTCCGGATCGGGTAACGCTTAAGTATCAACGATTGGTTCCACTATAGGGCCTTAAGACCCTAGGTAACAATTCCGTTATCTTTGCGTGGAAGCGCTTCGCCGGGGTATGAGGCGCGGCTCAGGGCTGGGTGACGGCGACAAAAACATGCGCGGCAACCTCGGGCGGCAGCTCCAGTGCCCCTTCGATTCCGGACACCCGCACGGAGATGTAATCTCCCACGCGTTCCAGCGCAACGGCGGCGCCGGGCCGGATCCCGCCTTCGTCCAGCTGCGCCAGCAGTTCGGGCTCCACCTGGATGGGTTCGGCCAGCCGGCTGATGGTCACGGCAGAGGCGGGGCCGTAGCCCTTCATGGCCTCCACCAGGCTGATGACCGCGTCGGCGGAGCCGGTGGCCGGCTGTCCGCCCAGGGCGGCGAGGCCGGGGATCGGGTTGCCGTAGGGCGATTCGGTGGGGTGGTCCAGCATCTCGTAGATGCGCCGCTCAACGCGCTCGCTCATGACGTGTTCCCAGCGGCAGGCTTCGTCGTGCACGTAGGCCCAGTCCAAACCGATGACGTCAGCCAGCAGTCGTTCGGCCAGCCGGTGCTTGCGCATGACCTCGGTGGCCCGCTTGCGGCCCGTGTCCGTGAGTTCCAGGTGCCTGTCGCCGGAGACGACGACGAGTCCGTCGCGTTCCATCCTGCCGATTGTCTGGGACACCGTGGGGCCGGAGTGGCGCAGACGCTCGGCGATACGGGCCCGAAGGGCAACGATGTTTTCTTCCTCAAGCTCCAGGATGGTCCTGAGGTACATCTCCGTAGTGTCGATCAGATCCGTCATCCAGCTCAGCTCCTCGAGCGCAGTACCTTGCGTTGTCCCACCGTACCGCTCTGTTCCCGCGAGGTAGTCCGGGGGCTAGCTTAGCCTATTTTGACTTTGTCCGAATAGCTGCCCCCTGCGCAGCCACCCCTGGACGGGACCGTCTCATTGTCTGGACTTTGCCCGCACCGGCTCCCGCACCCACTGCCCTTCAGGCAGAATGGAACAGGCCTGCCACGCAGCCACCGCGCGCTGCCGGCCACCCCTTACCCGCCCGTCCGGACCAAAGTTTTCGTCCCCGCCGAATTGGAGCACCTGTGAGCGACACCAGCATCACGATCCCCGCCGACCTCCTGCCCAAGGACGGGCGGTTCGGCGCCGGCCCGTCAAAGGTCCGCCAGGAACAGATTGATGCCCTGGCAGCAGCGTCCAAGACCATCCTCGGCACCTCGCACCGGCAGGCGCCGGTCAAGAACCTGGTCGGATCCGTCCGCGACGGGCTGAGCCAGTTCTTCCGTGCCCCGGAGGGGTATGAGGTGGTCCTCGGCGTTGGCGGCTCCACGGCGTTCTGGGACATCGCAAGCTTTGGCCTGGTGGAGAAGAAGGCCCAGCACCTCTCCTTCGGTGAATTCGGGTCAAAGTTCGCCGCAGCCACCAACAAGGCGCCCTTCCTGGAGTCCTCCTCGATCATCAAATCCGAGCCCGGCACCCGTCCGGCGGCGCAGGCCGAGGCCGGCGTGGACGTCTATGCCTGGCCGCAGAATGAGACCTCCACCGGCGTGGCGGCGCCGGTCACGCGCGTCTCCGGGGCCGACGAGGGATCGCTGGTGCTGGTGGACGCCACCTCGGCGGCCGGCGGCCTGGACGTGGACGTTGCCCAGAGCGACGTCTACTACTTCGCCCCGCAAAAGAACTTCGCCTCCGACGGCGGCCTCTGGCTTGGCCTGTTCTCCCCCGCCGCCATCGAGCGTGCCGCGCGGATCAAGGCCAGCGGCCGGTGGATCCCGGATTTCCTGGACCTCCAGACCGCCATCGACAACTCCCGCTTGAACCAGACGTACAACACTCCCTCGCTGTCCACGCTGGTCACCCTGGACGCCCAGGTCCAGTGGCTGAACTCCAACGGCGGCCTGGACTTTGCCGCCGCGCGCACCGCTGACTCCGCAGGGCGCATCTACAGCTGGGCCGAGGCCTCCGATTTTGCCACCCCGTTCGTGGCCAACCCGGAGGAACGCTCCAACGTCATCGCCACCATCGACTTCGACGAATCGGTTGATGCGGCAGCTGTGGCCAAGGTCCTGCGCGCCAACGGCGTCGTGGACACTGAGCCCTACCGGAAGCTGGGCCGCAACCAGCTGCGCATCGCCACCTTCGTGGCCATCGAGCCGGACGATGTCTCGGCCCTGCTGTCCAGCATCGACTATGTGGTGGGCGAGCTGCGGAAGTAAGCACGGCCTGCGCGGATGCATAACGTACGACGGCGCCGCCCGGGTTCTTCCCGGACGGCGCCGTTTTTCGTTGTCCCCGGCCTGGGGGTGGCCGGTTTCCCGGCGGAGGTGCGGTCAGGCTCCTGCCTGGGTGCCGGCGTCGTCCGTCGAATCCCGGGCCTCTTCCGCTGATTCCTGGCCATCCCCTGCAGGGGCGTCAACTTCAGGGCTGTCCGTTTCAGGGGCATTCGCTTCAGGGGCGTCTGCTTCGGACTCCTGCTGCTGGTCCTCAGGGCGGACGCGTTCGGCCCAGGGCACCCACTCGGGGGCGAGGATCGAATCCTCGGACGGCAGCAGGCCCAGCTCATTGACCGTAACCACCTTGGAGCGCGAGTTGCGGGTCAGCACCGCGTACCACTGCCACCCTGCGTAGCCGGGCAGCCTCGACTCGAACAGGTGCGTGACCAGCCGGTCGCCCTCGCTCTTGGCCGCCAGGTGCGGGCCAATGGTGGCCGCCGGCGTGATGCCCTCCAACGCGGTCCGGGCAGTGTCCACCGCCGCGGCCAGGAAAGCGTCCGGCTTGCCTGTGCGCCACACGGGCACGCCGGCCTTGCGCTTGGCCGGAGTCTTGGCGGCCTGCTCCTGCACTGGCGTGCCCAGCTGTTCAGAATCGGGAGTCATGGGCGCCTAAACGTCCAGCTCGTCGGCGACCTTGCGCAGGGCGGCAGCAATGGCCTTGCCCTTGTTGCCGTCCGGGTACTTGCCCTTGGACAGGGTCCCGGACAGGTTGTCCAGGACGGTCACCAGGTCCTGCACCAGCGGGGCGAGGTCCTTGGCGCTGGGACGCTTGGCCTTGGCAATGGATGGCGTCTTGTCCAGCACCCGCAGGCCCAGCGCCTGGGCGCCCTTGCGCCCGTCAGCTACGCCGAACTCCACCCGGGTGCCGGCCTTCAGCTCCGTGACGCCCTCGGGCAACGATGACTTGGGCAGGAAAACCTCCTGGCCGTCTTCGCCCGCGAGGAACCCAAAGCCTTTGTCCTTGTCATACCACTTGACCTTGCCGGTAGGCACGTAATCAACCTTCTTCGTTCTGCTGTCATGAGACACGGCCAGCTGCCACCGCATCCGCATTGTTGTGCGGGTTCAGGGTATGGCAAACGGAAACCGTGTTGGTCTGTATGCTTCAAGGTTATCCTGCCGCATGGCCTATTGATGCTTTGAGCAGCACTGTTCCGCCGCAGGCGCAAGGCCCCGGCTTTTACCCGCACCGCTGCAGGCGCGGTAGCGTTGCGTCCATGACTCCCTCGCGTTACCGGCGGCCGTTGATGGTCCTCGCTGCAGTTGTTGCCGTGCTGTCCCTGATAGCCGTGGCAGCTGTCATGGCGCTTGCCTTCGCCGGCTCGGTAGCTCCTGCCTGGATCACCTACACCGCGCTTTACGGCCTGCCGGTGGCCTTCATCCTGATGCTCCTGCTGGTCCTGGACGGTGTTGCCGCCCGGCGGCGGGCGGGAAGGGCGCAGCAGCGGTAACGTTGGACTGATGTCCCTCATTCGCGCGCTTGGCAAGGACCTGGAGGCACGCAGCGACGATTCGTTGCGGGCGCTGTTCGCCGCGCGGCCGGACCTCATATCCCCATCCGTGCCGGACTTTGCCGCACTGGCGGCACGCGCCAGTTCCCGCGTCAGCGTCCAGCGCGCCCTGGAGCGGCTCGACCGGCCGCACATGCAGGTCCTGGAAACCCTCCATCTGTGCACCAACACCGACACCGGACACAGCGCCTCCGCTGAAGGAGTGCACAGACTGATCCACGGCTCCGCCCTGGCTACCGTCACTCAAATCCTGGGCACCCTGCAGGAGCTGGCCCTGGTGCACCCTGCCCCTCCCCCGCAC
>NZ_LR733289.1:3311713-3676155 GCF_902506025.1 Arthrobacter sp. 8AJ
CCCCCGCACGGCACCCCTTCCCCGGCCGCCGACCAGCCGTTCTACCTCCCGGTGGGCTCCCTCAAGGACGTGGTGGGGATCTATCCGGCCGGCCTGGGCCGCAGCTATACCGAGCTGGTCCGCCTGCAGCCGGCCTTCGCCCAGCGCGCCGTGCAGCTGGTCTCGGAGCTGCACCACAGCGGGTTCGCAATCCAGGAAGCCACCACGCCCATGGAGGCGGCCCTGGCCCTTCAGCACTGGACCTCCTCCCCGGAGGCACTGCGGGACATCCTCGCCGGCGCCCCGGAACGGACGACGGCGCTGCTCGCCAGGTTCCGGAACTGGGCCATGGGTGCCGTCCCCCAGGCGCAGCGGAAAGCGTCGGTCACCACGGAGGGCGCCGACGTCGGGCCCGTTGACTGGCTCCTTGCCCGCGGGCTGCTGGTTCCGCTGGACGCCGCCCACGTAGAACTGCCCCACAGCGTGGGGCTGGCCCTGCGCGGTGGCGCGATCATCAACGATTTCACCCTGGCGCCACCGGTCCCCGAGCTGGGCCGGACCACGGCGGCGCTGCGCAGGAATGCGGCCCTGAGCTCCATCTCGGAAACCCTGCGGCTGGTCTCGGAACTGCTGTATGCCGTCAGGGAACACCCGCTGGCCACGCTGCGCAGTGGAGGTGTGGGCGTCCGCGAGATACGCCGCCTGGCCGAGCACCTGCGGATTGACCAGGGTGCGGTAGGTCTGCTGCTGGAACTGTGCGGCCTGGCCGGGCTGATCCGGCTCGACGTCGACTCCTCATCGTGGGTGCAGCCGCCGCAGCTGGAATGGCTGGTCCTTCCCCGGCAGGAACAATGGCTGTGGCTGGTGAACGCGTGGCTGGCCAGCGAGCGCGTGCCGTCCATGGTGGGCCAGCCGGTGAATTCGGCGCCGGGCGCACCGGCCGGCCGGTCGGCGTCGGGAACCATCATCGCCGCACTGTCCGCCGGGGCGCAGCGGCCCGACGCCCCCGTGGTCCGCAAACGGATCCTGGAGATCCTGCACGAGCTCACCCAGCAGGCGGCCGCGTCCGACGGCGCCGCTCCCGTCCTTGACGCCGCCGCCGTCCTGCAGCGTGCGGAGTGGTCGCAGCCTCGGATGGCCCGGCGGTTCAGCTCACTCATCCGCGGGGTCCTGGCCGAAGCGGAGATGCTGGGCCTCGTGGGTTCGGGTGCCCTGAGCCAACTGGGCAGCGCCGTCGCCGAGGACGATCCTGATGCCGCCCTTGCCATCCTGGGCGAGCACCTGCCTGCGGCCCTGAACCATGTGCTGCTGCAGGCGGACCTGACCGCTGTGGCCCCCGGCTACCTGGCACCGTCGCTGACCGAAAAGCTCCTGGTCATGGCCGACGCCGAGGGGCAAGGTCCGGCCACCATCTACCGCTTCTCCGCGGAGTCCATCAAACGGGCACTCGACCACGGCTACGACGCCGCGGCCCTGCTGGCGTTTCTTCGCGAACACTCAGCCACCGCCGTGCCGCAGCCGCTGGAGTACCTGGTGGAAGACACAGCGTCCCGGCACGGCCGGCTCCGCGTGGGCCAGGCCGCCAGCTTCATCCAAAGCGACGACGAAGCAGCCCTGCGCGAGCTGCTGGCAGGACCGAAAGCCGCCCAGCTGGGCCTGGCCGGCCTGTCACCCACGGTTGTGACCTCATCGGCGCCGCCGCGCGAACTGGCCGCCGCACTCCGAAGCCTGGGACTGTCCCCGTCCGTGGACGGGGCCGAACCCGCGGCCCACCTGCGCCGGCCTTCCACGCCGCAGGAAAGCTCCCGCCCCGTCTACACCGCCCCGCGGATGGCGCCCCCGGCGGAGGAGGTTGAAGCCCAGCTGGGCGTCCTGCGGCAGGCGGGCGCCGGCGCCGGACACCACCCCGGCGCCGTTGCCGGCAGCGAGGCAGCCACCCAGCTGGGGCTTGAGGCCCTGCAAAGGGCCATCCGGCTGAAGCAGCGGATCCACATGAACGTGGTGGACAGCCTGGGGAATGCCAGCCTGGAGGTCGTTGTTCCGCTATCTGTCAGCGGGGGCAGGGTCCGTGTCTTCGATCCCGCCAAGGACACAGAACGGGTCCTGTCCGTGCACCGCATCATCGATATCGAGGCCGCAGAGGAACTGCGCCAGTGAAGGATCTCCCCGCGTGACCGACGGACCCCTGATCGTCCAAAGCGACAAAACCATCCTCCTTGAGGTGGACCACGAGCTGGCCACCGAAGCCCGGCACGCCATCGCGCCTTTCGCCGAGCTGGAGCGGGCACCCGAGCATATGCACAGCTACCGGCTGACCCCGCTGGGCCTGTGGAACGCACGGGCCGCCGGGCTGGACGCCGAAAAGGTACTGGACGCCCTGCTGAAGTACTCCCGCTTCCCCGTGCCGCACGCCCTGTTGATTGACGTCGCGGAAACCATGTCCCGGTACGGCAGGCTGCGGCTGGAAAAAGACCCCCGCCACGGGCTGGTCATGCGGACGGACGACTACCCCGTCCTGGAGGAAGTGATCCGGGCCAAGAAGATCGCGCCGCTGCTGGGACCCAGGATCGATGGCGAGACGGTGGTGGTGCACGCCTCCCAGCGCGGCCAGCTCAAGCAGCTGCTGCTGAAGATCGGCTGGCCGGCCGAGGACCTGGCAGGCTACGTGGACGGCACCCCGCACCTTATTTCCCTCAACGAGGACGGCTGGGAACTGCGGCCATACCAGCGCCTGGCCAGTGAAAACTTCTGGGCGGGCGGCAGCGGCGTGGTGGTCCTGCCCTGCGGTGCCGGCAAGACCCTGGTGGGAGCGGCGGCCATGGCCACTGGGTCCACCACCACGCTGATCCTGGTCACCAACACGGTGGCTGCCCGGCAGTGGAAGGACGAACTGATCAGGCGCACCTCCCTCACGGAGGATGAGGTGGGTGAATACTCCGGCGCCCTCAAGGAGGTCAGGCCGGTGACCATCGCCACCTACCAGATGCTCACCACCAGGCGCGGCGGCATCTACCCCCATCTGGAACTGGTGGACGGCCACGACTGGGGCCTGATCATTTATGACGAAGTCCACCTCCTCCCGGCACCGATCTTCCGGATGACCGCCGACCTGCAGGCCCGCCGCCGGCTTGGGCTCACCGCCACCCTGGTCCGGGAGGACGGGCGCGAGGGCGAGGTCTTCAGCCTGATCGGGCCCAAGCGCTATGACGCCCCATGGAAGGACATCGAGTCCCAGGGCTATATCGCGCCCGCGGACTGCGTGGAGGTCCGCGTGGACCTGCCAGGTGATGAACGCGTTGCCTATGCAATGGCCGATGATGCGGACAAGTACCGGCTCTGCGCTACCTCGGAGTCCAAGACCCAGGTAGTGGGGCAGCTGGTGGCACGGCACGCCGGGGAGCAGCTGCTGGTGATCGGCCAGTACATCGACCAGCTGGATGACCTTGGCGCACGCCTGAAGGCACCCGTGATCAAGGGCGATACCCCGGTCAAGGTACGGCAGAAGCTTTTTGACGCATTCCGTTCCGGGGAACTGCAGACCCTGGTGGTGTCCAAGGTGGCCAACTTCTCGATCGACCTGCCCGAAGCCTCGGTGGCCATCCAGGTGTCCGGCTCCTTCGGGTCACGGCAGGAGGAAGCGCAACGGCTGGGCCGGCTGCTGCGGCCCAAGAAGGACGGCCGCGCCGCCCGCTTCTACTCCCTGGTGGCACGGGACACCCTGGACCAGGATTTCGCCGCCAAGCGCCAACGGTTCCTTGCCGAGCAGGGTTATGCCTACCGGATCATGGACGCCAAGGACGTGCAGGCCGCGGAATAGCCCGCGGCCTGCACGTCCTCAGCTGATGCCCTCGGAGCTGTCACGCTCCATGGTTCCCGTCCGTGGGTCCAGCTGGGGGCGTTCGTAGGCCAGTTCGCCGCCGCTCCGGCCGCCATAGGGGCGGCCGTGGTCGGCGAATTCCTCCCGGAAGAAGGCAAGGCACCACTGCCCCATTTGGATCCTTGCCCCGGTCCGCAGTACGGAAGGCCCTGTCCTGGAGACACTTCCGCTGACCGGCCCGTATGGCACCAGGACGTACTCATCCTGCTCGTCGTGCCTGATTTCGGCGTGGAGTGCCTCCAGGCCCTCCAGCTGGACATCCGACCCGGGGCTGCCGCCTATGGTCGTGACCTCCCCGGAGAGGGCCACCTCCCGCGGGATCTGGCCGGTCCAGGTGGCGGAATCCTGAACAAAGATCAGCCGCGGCCGGCCGCCACCCCTGGCGTAGTGGGTGGTGGTGATGCGCCGGATGATGTTCCGCTGGACTGTGGGGACCAACGGCAAGGGCGTGGCTGGGGGCAGCAGTGGCATACCCCTGGGCCTCCGCCTTCCCTGCCTGACCAGCGGCAGCAGGGAGCCGAGCTTGCCCAGTTTGATATGGGGCGAGCGCGTCACCAGCCGCTGTGACGCCGGGCTGTCCACGTTGCCCAGGCTGAGGATGGTTCCGTCAGGTCCGGCAACGGTGACGCTGATCCCCTTGCGGGCCAGCAGTTCCGCCAGCGGTTTAATCTCTTCAAGCGATGGCAGGCCGCCGCCGGTCAGCGGGGCGAGGCCTTCCAGTGACAAGGTCACCTCCGTACCGGCGGCCTTGGCACGGCCGTTGGTGACAGCACCCGACCCGTCCGTGTACGAAAAGTCCAGATCGATGTCCAGACGGTTCTCCGCCATGTCCGTCAACCGCGGTTCGAGTCCGCTCCGGCGGCGTCCCGGTCACTGGTGGTGACGCGCAGGCTTCCGTTGAGCTTCCAGGTGGCACGCGGTGCGTCGGGGCCGATGTCACGCGGAACCTCAACGGTCATGTCGATGAACTGGTAGTTGATCGCGGCACCTTTGCCGGTGAGATAGGACCACATCTCCTCGGCAAGGTCCGCCCAGTCCCGGATGCTGCGTTCATTGGCAGCTGGTTTGTCAGTCGCACTCAGGTCAGTCATGATGGTCAATCCCCTTCGATGGGCCAGGAGCTATCGGAAAACTACCGGTGGTGGGATGGAGCCACGGAGCCACGGGGGTGCGGAAAAACAGCTGCCGGTGCTCCGTTGGAACGCTGGTGCCGGGCTTGCCCGCCCGGCAAGCATCACTGTATTCCCGCAGCAGGGGCGGGGGAAGACGCGGGACGCGGAACGTTCTTGCCGCGAATTGGGTTCCCGGGTGCGGAACGCCGCGTCCGGACGCACACTGGAAGCATGACTACAAGAATCGTCCCTGCCACGCCCGGACCCGGGCAGGAGTCGGTCTGGGACTATCCCCGGCCGCCGCGGATCGAGCCCAGCACTGAACGGATCCGCATCGTCCTGGGCGGTGAGCTGATCCTCGATACCACCGATTCGCTGCGCGTCCTCGAAACCAGCCACCCACCGGTGTACTACATCCTCAAGTCAGCATTCGCCGCCGGTTCCCTGGAGCCCGCCTCGGGCAGCAGCTTCTGCGAGTTCAAGGGTTCCGCGAAGTACCTGACCGTGCGTGGCGGCGGCAAGGAAGCGGACAGCGCCGCCTGGTCCTATCCCGAGCCGGCCTCCGGCTTCGAGGCACTCGCTGACCGGGTGGCGGTCTACCCCGGCCGGATGGATTACTGCGAAGTGGATGGCGAACGGGTGACGGCCCAGCCCGGCCGCTTCTACGGTGGCTGGATCACCAGCCGGGTGGTGGGCCCGTTCAAAGGCGAGCCGGGGACCATGGACTGGTGACCGCAAGCCCACCATCACCATGCTCACAACGAATATCCAGACAACTCCCAGAGACTGGGAGCATGATGGGAGCATGAACAAGAACGGTCCAGAAGCCCGGCTGCTCGTCGTTGATGATGAACCCAACATCCGCGAGCTCCTCTCCACGTCGCTCCGGTTCGCCGGCTTTGAAGTGGTTTCCGCCGCGAACGGCCGCGACGCCCTCGCCGCGGCCGATACCCACGCCCCCGACCTGGCCGTGCTGGACGTCATGCTCCCTGACATGGACGGCTTCACCGTGACCCGGCGGCTTCGTGCCTCCGGCAAGCACTTCCCCGTTCTCTTCCTGACCGCCAAGGACGACACGGAGGACAAGGTAACGGGCCTGACCGTGGGCGGCGACGACTACGTCACCAAGCCCTTCAGCCTCGACGAAGTGGTGGCCAGGATCCGTGCCGTGCTCCGCCGCACGCAGCCCCTGCTCGACGACGACGCGGTCATCCGCGTGGACGACCTCGAACTCGACGACGACGCCCATGAGGTGCGCCGTGGCGGCACCGTCATTGAGCTCTCCCCCACCGAGTTCAAGCTCCTGCGCTACCTCATGCTCAACCCCAACCGGGTCCTGTCCAAGTCGCAGATCCTTGACCACGTCTGGGAGTACAACTTCAACGGGGACGCGTCCATCGTGGAGTCCTACATCTCCTACCTGCGGCGGAAAGTGGACATCGACCCCGAGGCGCCGGCCCTGATCCAGACCAAGCGCGGCGTGGGCTACGTCCTGCGGACGGCCGAAAAGCGCTGACCTTGCTGAAGCGGTGGAAGTCGGCCTCACTCAGGTCGCAGCTGGTGGCCATGATCATGGCCCTGCTGATTGTGGCCCTGACAGTGACCGGTGCGGTGACTCTGACACTGCTGCACAGCTACCTTCAGGGCCAGGTGGATGACAAACTGAACGCCGCCGTCGACTCCGCCCGGAAACAACGCTCCTTCACCCAGCTGCAGGCTCCCAGCTCCATACCCACCGACTACTCGCTGATGCTCTTCGCGCCGGGCGAGCAGCCGTACACGTTCGGCGGTGATCCCGACGACCACCCGGACATCAGCTCCATGACGGTGGAACAGGCGCAGGCCCGCGACCTGGCCCCCTTCCAGGTCCGCGGGACGGACGGGGAGAACTGGCGCGTGGTGGCCGTGACGGTCCAGAACGGCCAAACCACTGCCGTGGTGGTAATTGGGCTGCCGCTGGAGAGCGTGGACGACGTCCTCAAGCATGCCACCCTGGTGGTTACCGGGGTGGGCCTGCTGACGCTGCTGCTGGCCTCGCTCATTGCGAGCTGGACCGTGTCGCGTTCCTTCCGGCCTCTTGCCAGGGTGGAAAAAACGGCCGCCGCCATTGCCGCCGGCGACCTCTCCCGCCGCGTGGAAGTGGAGAACCCCACTACAGAGCTGGGCCGGCTCAGCAGTTCGCTGAATGCCATGCTGGCGCATATTGAAACCGCCTTCGCAGCGCGGACCGCCTCCGAAGCCAGGATGCGCCGCTTTGCCGCCGACGCCTCCCACGAGCTGCGTACCCCACTGGTGACCATCCGCGGGTTCTCCGAGCTGTACCGCCACGGCGCCCTGGCTACGGACGAGGACGTGGCCACAGCCATGGGCCGGATCGAAAGCGAAGCCAAGCGCATGGGGTCGATGGTTGAGGACCTGCTCCTGCTGGCCCGCCTCGATGAGCAGCGGCCCCTGCAGCAGAAGCCGGTGGACCTGCAGCTGATCGCCCACGATGCCGTGGTGGACACGCAGGCGAGCGACCGTTCCCGGGTGATTTCACTGACCGGGCTCGACGGCGGACCGGCGGCACCTGCCCCGGTGCTCGGGGATGAGGCCAAGCTGCGCCAGGTGGTGGGAAACCTTGTGGGCAACGCCTTGCGCTACACCCCGGAGGGCAGTCCTATCGAACTCGCCGTTGGGGTGCGCAGTGCCGACGGCGGGGAGCGCTCCGTCATCGAAGTGCGGGACCACGGACCGGGCATTTCCGAAGAGGAGGCGGCCAAGGTCTTCGAACGCTTCTACCGTGCGGACACCTCCCGCACCAGGGAGACAGGTGGCAGCGGCCTGGGGCTAGCCATCGTGGCGGCAATCGTGGGATCCCACGGCGGCTCGGTGCGGGTGGAGAAGACCGACGGAGGCGGCGCCACCCTGGTGGTCAGCCTGCCGCGGCGTGAAGACCCACCCCGGCATGGCGGCGCAGACGGCCAGGAACCAGCCGGAAGCACCGCCGGCGCCAGGGGCAGCGACGGATCGGTTATCCACATATAGCCGGCCGGCAATGGCTCCGGCCCGCCGCCGCTCCATAGGCTCGTCCCAGCAGCCCGGAACCGCCGGGCGCGGGGGCCACTCCCCCGCCCTATCTGAGAGGCACAGCCATGAGCATCATTTCCGTCGACACAGAATTACTTCAGCTGAAGTCCGCCAACGTGCAGGCCACGGTGGACCGGATCAGCGCCGACGTGCAAACCATGAAACGCGGACTGGATGAACTCCAGGGTTCATGGCGGGGCTCCGCCGCCACCAACTTCCAGGCACTCGTCACCGAATGGACCATCACCCAGGGCCGGGTGGAGGCTTCACTGGCATCCATCAACACCGCCTTGGCCTCTGCCGCCGCCACCTATGCCCAGGCGGAGCAGGGGAACGCGCAGCGGTTCAGCTGACACCTGGGCTCAGGCCTCCGGAGTCCCCTGGTGGAACCGCAACCGCCAGCGGTCCCCATCGAGGACCCACAGCGAACTGCGGAGCGTAGTGCCGGATCGCGCAAAGCTTCGGTACGTCAGCAGGACCGCACTGGTGCCGATGCGCTCCGCACCCAGGATTTCAATGTCGGTCCGTTCCCCCGGGTCCTCTTCCAGGGCCATCATCATGGCGTCCCGGGTCCAGACCCTTCCGGAACTCCCGATTTCCATGAAGTCCGGGTGAAGGAGGACGGCGGTCCGCCCGATATCCCCCCGCACCAAGGCACCCAGCAGCTCACGTTCGAGCTCTTCCACCAGCGCCTCGGGCGGGACTGAGCCGGCCTGCTGGGTTGCCTCGGCCACTTCGAGGGCTTCGTTGTCCAGTTCGCTGAACAGGTCAAGTTCCTCGAAGGCCGGGACGGGCGCCGGAGTGGCCCGCGGCCTCCCCGAAGCATCAGCGCCACGGACTGCCTGAACGTCGCCAGGCGCCGCTGCAGGACGGGCCGGTGCGGCGGGCGGGATGTCCAGCGTGGCGGGCGGAAGGCCCGCGCCGGAGGCAGGCTGCGGGGCCGCGGCGCGCCCGGAGGTGCCCGGGTGCTGGCCGCCGGGGAAGCCTGGACCCGACCTTGCTGCCACTCCCTGCTGGTAGGCGGTTGCCGCAGCCCTGGCGCGCTCGTCGGCCGCCTCATTGAGGTCGTGGCCGGCGTGCCCCTTGACCCATTCGAAGGTGTAGGTCCTGCCGGCCAGTTCGCGGTCAAGTTCCTTCAGCAGTTCCACGTTCAGGACAGGCTTTCCATCGGCCTTGCGCCAGCCTTTGCGCTTCCATCCCGGCATCCATTTGGTAATGGAGTTGATCACGTACTGGCTGTCGCAAAGGATGCGCAGGTCTTCCCCGGGCAGGTGCGCTGTAGCGCGCAGGAGGTCAAGGACAGCCATCAGCTCCCCCTGGTTGTTGGTCCCGTGGGGCCATCCGCCGGCGCGCCAGCAATCGTCATTCACATACCAGGCCCATCCGGCCGGGCCGGGGTTTCCCAAGGCCGAACCATCAGCCGCTGCAGTAATCGTCACCGGTCCATCCTGCCAGAAGCGGCCGACAGCGGCCCGGCGAAGATGTGGGAAAACGTTTACCGAAAATTCTTGACGGGGGTGCCGGATGCGCGAAACAATCACAGCATCACATGAGAAAGCGGTTTCTCTCATCCTTGGACTACGCCGGGCGACCGTGCTGGGCCGCGCCGGAGAAGCCAACCCGGAAGGAACATCAATGACGATTCCAGTCGTAAGCCGCCGCAGTTTCCAGCTTGGCGCTGCCGCCCTTGCCCTGTCCATCCTGGCCACAGGCTGCGGAGCCCCGGGCGGATCGGGCGACAACGGCCAGGTAACCCTGCGGTTCGCATGGTGGGGCAACGAGTACCTCAACGGACAGACAGACAAGGTCATCGCCGCGTTTGAGGCGTCCCATCCAAACATCAAGGTCAAGGCCGAGCCCGGCGAATGGTCCAGCTACTGGGACAAGCTGGCCACAAAGACCGCCGCCAACGATGCGCCCGACGTCATTCAGATGGACCAGAAGTACATCGCCGAATACGGCGGCCGCGGCGCCCTCATGGACTTGTCCAAGCAGGACGGCATCGACACGTCGAAACTGGACAAGGAAGCCCTCGCGTCCGGCCAGTACAGCGGCGCACAGTATGGCCTGAGCACAGGCCAGAATGCCTACGTCATCATGGCCAACACCAAGGTATTTGAAGCGGCCGGCATACCCGTCCCGGATGACAAGACGTGGACATGGAAAGAATTCATGGACACCGCCGCGAAGCTCAGCGCCGCGAGTGACGGGAAGACCTATGGTGCCGCCTACGGCAGCAACGAGGCCGACCTGATCATCTGGCTGCGCCAGCACGGGGAAAACCTCTACTCCGCTGACGGCAAGCTCGGCTTCGAGGCCGGCACGGCCGCCTCCTTCTGGGAACGGCTCAAGGAACAACGCGATTCCAAGGCCAGCCCGCCGGCGAACGTGGCGACGGAAGACGGCGGGGCCAGCCTTGAGCAAAGCCTCTTCGGCACCAACCGGGTGGGTATGGCCTGGTGGTGGACCAACCAACTTGGATCGCTTGAGGCCACCACCGGCAGCAACATCAAAATGCTGCGCGCTCCGAGCGTCGACGGCGCGGCGGCCAGTAACGGCATGTACTACAAGCCGACGATGTTCTGGTCCGCCTCATCCCGTTCAAAGCATCCCAAGGAAGCCGCGGAGTTTATCAACTACCTCACCAACAGCCCGGAGGCCGGGGCCATCCTGATGACGGACAGGGGGGTACCCACCAACAGCGACATCGTTTCCAGCATCACGTCCTCGCTCAAGCCGGCAGACACCACCGTGGTGGGGTTCCTGAAGGACATTGCGCCGGATATCAAGGACGCGCCCCCGGTTCCTCCTGTGGGTGCGGGAAGCGTCCAGAATGTCATCAAGCGCTACACGGATGAAGTGCTGTATGACCGGCAGACCCCCCAGGCTGCCGCCGAAGCCTTCAAGAAGGAAGTCCAGGGGATGCTGGATTCGGCCAGGAAGTAGATCCCGGCAGCGGGACAAAAAAGTGCGGCCCCCTCGGAAGAGGGGGCCGCACTTTCGTAATTGGCGGGGCAGGTCCCGGCCGGGAGGCTTAGAAGCCGCCCATGCCGCCCATGCCGCCCATGTCGTCGCCACCGGCGGGGGCAGAAACCTTCTCCGGCTTGTCAGCCACCACTGCTTCGGTGGTGAGGAACAGGCCGGCGATCGAGGCAGCGTTCTGCAGGGCAGAGCGGGTCACCTTTACTGGGTCGTTGACGCCGGCAGCCAGCAGGTCGACGTACTCGCCGGTTGCTGCGTTCAGGCCGTGGCCTGCGGGCAGGCCGCGGACCTTGTCGACAACTACGCCAGGCTCCATGCCGGCGTTGAAGGCGATCTGCTTCAGCGGAGCGTCGATGGCAACGCGGACGATGTTGGCGCCCGTTGCTTCGTCGCCGGAGAGCTGAAGGTTGGCAAATGCCTTGGCACCGGCCTGGATCAGGGCCACGCCGCCACCGGCGACGATGCCTTCTTCAACTGCAGCCTTGGCGTTGCGCACGGCGTCTTCAATGCGGTGCTTGCGCTCCTTGAGCTCAACCTCGGTTGCAGCTCCGGCCTTGATAACTGCAACGCCGCCGGCCAGCTTGGCCAGGCGCTCCTGCAGCTTCTCGCGGTCGTAGTCGGAGTCGGAGTTCTCGATCTCGGCGCGGATCTGGGACACGCGGCCGGCGATCTGGTCGGCGTCGCCGGCACCTTCGACGATGGTGGTCTCGTCCTTGGTGACAACAACCTTGCGGGCCTGGCCCAGGAGCTCCAGGCCGGCAGTCTCCAGCTTGAGGCCAACTTCCTCGGAGATGACCTGGCCGCCGGTGAGGACGGCGATGTCGGCGAGCTGGGCCTTGCGGCGGTCACCGAAGCCGGGAGCCTTGACGGCGACGGACTTGAAGGTGCCGCGGATCTTGTTCACGATCAGGGTGGCCAGGGCCTCGCCCTCGATGTCCTCGGCAATGATCAGCAGCGGCTTGTTGGACTGCATGACCTTTTCCAGGACAGCAACCAGTTCCTTGACGTTGGAGATCTTGGAGTTGACGATCAGGATGTACGGATCCTCGAGGACCGTTTCCTGGCGCTCAGCGTCGGTGACGAAGTAGGCGGAGATGTAACCCTTGTCGAAGCGCATGCCTTCGGTGAGTTCCAGCTCCAGGCCGAAGGTGTTGGACTCCTCGACCGTGATGACGCCTTCCTTGCCAACCTTGTCCAGGGCTTCGGCGATAAGGGCACCAATCTCGTCGTCACCGGCGGAGATGGAGGCGGTAGCCGCGATCTCTTCCTTGGTTTCGATTTCCTTGGCGGAGTTCAGCAGCTCGGCGGTGACGGCCTCAACAGCCTTTTCGATACCGCGCTTGAGGGACAGCGGGTCGGCGCCGGCGGCAACGTTGCGCAGGCCTTCCTTGACCAGGGCCTGGGCCAGGACGGTTGCCGTGGTGGTGCCGTCACCGGCAACGTCGTCGGTCTTCTTGGCAACTTCCTTGACCAGCTCTGCGCCGATCTTCTCGTAGGGATCGTCCAGCTCGATCTCCTTGGCGATGGAAACACCATCGTTGGTGATCGTGGGGGCGCCCCACTTCTTTTCGAGGACGACGTTGCGTCCACGCGGGCCGAGGGTGACCTTAACGGCGTCGGCGAGGGTGTTCAGGCCACGCTCAAGGCCGCGGCGTGCCTCTTCATCAAATGCAATGATCTTGGCCATAACGGCAGTAGTCCTTTCGGGACAGTCGTTAAGAATGAACCTTCGCTGCAGTGCCCGCGACGGACGATCCTTTGCCGGCGGCCTCTGTATGCCTCCGGGCGGGGATCTCACTGAAGTGAGGTGTTTCTTTCGCTCCTCGACCGGTGCCGTGCGCCGCCGGCCGGAACCAGGCATTGCTTTAGCAGTCGGTGCGTCAGAGTGCTAAGTCAATAATTAGCACTCCCCAGGTGAGAGTGCAAGCGAAAAGACGCGTGACACCCCGCAGGACGGGGCCGCTTCGCCCAGGGCGATCAGCCGGAGTGGCCCGCTGTCTCCCGGCCGGACAGCGAGGGGTTGTTGTCGGGTCCGAAGGTGTACACGGAGAAGAGGGCCGTGGTGATATCGCCCTTGGCATCGAAGGCCACCGGGCCCGATTCGCCGTCGTAGTTGATGTCCGGGCCGGCAGCAAGGCCGCCCAGGCACTCCTTGTAGCTCAGGCATGGGGCGGCTGGCACTCCGGCGCCGGGGCCGGCTGCCCCTCCGGAGACGGCAATCAGGTTGCCGGCAATGGAGCGTCCGGCGTCATCCTGGGCACGTGCTCCGGCGAGGGCCGCCAGCGTGACGGCGTCGTAGGTTTCGGCAGCGTAGGAGACGTCCTTGAGGGCAGGGTCCACCGCCAGCAGTTTTGACTGGAAGGCAGCGGTGGGCAACTGTCCGGGGACGACGGCGCGTGTGCCCTCGAGGGTCCCGGAGCCGAGCCTGGAGCCGTACCGGGCAAACGCGCCGTCGCTGAGGATGATCCGTGAACCGGTGAGGCCGGCGCTGTCCAGCCCGGCCAGGGCGTCCTGCGCGCCCTCGCGGGCAATCAGGACGACGGCGTCAGGCTTGGCCTTTGCGGTGGAGCGCGCGGTTTCGGCGGCGGCACCGTCCTTGAAGCCGGCCCCGGGCAGGACCGTGAGTCCGGACTTTGTCGCAGCGTCCGTGACGGCAGCGGAGAGGTCCTTGCCGTAGGAGCCTTCCTGGTACAGCACACTGATGGTGGCGGCCCCGGAGTCCTTGGCGAGTTTGGCCAACACGGGGCCCTGGGCGACGTCGGCTGCGGCGGTGCGGAAATAGTAGCCTCCGCTGGCGAGCCCTGACAGGCCTGCAGCTGTGTTGGCCGGCGAGATGACCGGTATGCGCGCGTGGGACAGAACGTCCACCGCGGCGGCCGCATGGCTGGAATCGGTGGGTCCGATCACCACATCCGCTTTGGCGGCGGCGAGGTCCTTCGCTTGCTTTCCCGTGTCCTGGTCCGGGTGCACCGGGAGGAGCTCCACCGGCCGGCCTTTGTGTCCACCGGCGGCGTTGATGTCCTGGATGGCGAGCTTGGCGGCAGCCAGCTGGGGCGCGTTAAGGAAGGCATTGTCACCGGCATTGTCCAGGATCATCCCCACCCGCAGCACGCCGTCGCCGGAGGCCTCCGCCGTTTCCACCCTGGCGTTGCCGCCGGTACCGGCGCATGCTGTCATCGAAAGAACTGCTGCCGCGGACAGGGCGAGGGCCGCCCGGATGCGGCCATCTCGCCGCAGAGCAGGCATCACTGGGCCGGCCGGACGTTTTCCGCCTGCGGACCCTTTTCGCCCTCGCCCACATCGAGCTGCACCCGCTGCCCCTCGGCCAGGGCACGGTACCCCTCCCCCTGGATTGCGGACCAGTGGACAAAAATGTCATCACCGGAGCCGTCAACGGTGATGAAGCCGTAGCCCTTTTCAGCGTTGAACCATTTCACGGTTCCCAGTGCCATGATGAACAACTCTTTCCGTTTGGGGCCAGGTGGAGACCGGACCGGCGTTACTGGACGGCGTGCGGCTACCGGTAACCCGGGCCCAGGACCACAACGAGCGGCGACTGGAATTCGGTACTGTCCACCACGGTGGGGATGTTCAGCAGACCGGCAAGCGCCTGGGCGCTGGCCAGGTGCTGGGGGCCCGCGTAGAAAATCACGGAGGACTTTTGCGGGGCTCCGGACCAGTTACCAACCTGGCCGAGCCGCCAACCGTCACCCTGGACGGTTCCGCCTACCCGGCTGGCCAGCCCCGCCGTACCGGCGGCGTTGTAGATGGCAACGGCCTGGGTCCTGTCGACGACGGCCTGCTGGCTGGCAGGGGCCGTGGACTCCGGAGAGAGGGCGGCGTCCTGGGTTGGCTCGGAAGAAGCGGAGGGCACCGTGGAAGCCACGGGCGCGGAAGCGGAAGGCGTGGCCGAAGGGGCTGTGCCGGTGCCGGCCAGCGGAGCTGACTCCACGCTGGCCGAGGCCTGGCTGGCGGTGGTGTTGAAGCCAAGTTTGGGAAGGATCAGGAAGGACACCAACCCTATGGCCAAGGCCGCCACTCCCATCGCCAGGATGGGCCACAGCCGCACGCGGGACGGGGCCGAGGCCGTCCGGTGGACACCTTGTCGCGACGCAGCCTCCGGGACTTTGTCGAATTCATCGCGGGCGTATCTGGTCATGGTGGAAGGACATCCTTGTTGATTGCGGCTGTTGTCCCGGCCTGGGGCGTCTTAAGCGTCGGATCCCAGGCGCCGGGCAGTACGTGCACGGTGGCGCGACGTACGTAGTCTACGCAATCTCTTGACCAGCATGGGATCGTGGGCGAGCGCATCCTCGCGGTCGATCAATGCGTTCAGGAGCTGGTAGTAATGGGTGGCGGAGAGGTCAAACAGGTCACGGATGGCCTGCTCCTTGGCTCCCGCGTACTTCCACCACTGCCGTTCCAGCGCCAGCATCTGTTGTTCACGCTCGGACAGGGAGGACTCACGAAGGGTGAAATCCGCCAGGAGGGAGTTCCCTGGATCCTGCTCCGGCAGGTGTTCCCGGGCCGGTTCCGCCACGGCGCACTCCTTCGCTGGTAGGGGTCAATGTCTTACCCCTATGCTAGCCGCCGAATAACAAGGGTGTCATTTACGCCCGCCCGGCTGGATGTTCCCGGCCGGCCCTGCTCCGTCCCTGCAACAATGGAACGATGGTTGAATCGGATGCCCTCTTCGAGCTGCAGCAGGACCCTGCGGACGCCGCCGGCTTCGCCGATCTGGCGCAGCTGCCACTGGCAGAGCTGATGGCTCCGGACTGGGCCTCGGCGCTGCAAGGCGTCGAAGCCCAGCTCCGGAAGGTCCTGGCGTTCCTCGCAGACGAAGAGGCGGCCGGGCACCAGCTCCTGCCGCCGCCGTCGAACGTCCTGCGCGCCTTCCGCCAGCCCTTCGCGGACGTGAAGGTCCTCATCGTGGGGCAGGACCCCTACCCCACGCCGGGACACGCCGTCGGCCTGTCGTTTTCGGTTGACCCGCACGTCCGGCCCCTCCCCCGCAGCCTGGTCAACATTTACCGGGAGCTGGAGTCGGACTTGGGTATTCCCCCGCGCGTTCATGGGGATTTGTCCGCGTGGACGGAGCAGGGGGTGCTGCTCCTGAACCGGGTGCTCACCGTCCGGGCCGGCGCGGCGGGCTCCCACCGGGGCAAGGGCTGGGAGGAAATTACGACGGCGGCAGTCACCGCACTGGCCGCCCGCAAGTCCCCGGACGGGTCAGGGATGCCGCTGGTGGCGGTGTTGTGGGGCAAGGAGGCTGAGGGCGTCCGGCCGCTCCTGGGCGGGGCTCCCGCGGTCACCAGCCCGCACCCCAGTCCGCTGTCCGCGTCCCGCGGGTTCTTTGGTTCCAGGCCGTTCAGCCGCGTAAACCAGCTGCTCCGGGAACAGGGTGCGCGGGACGTAACCTGGGAACTCCCGCCGCTGCCCTAGCTAGGCTTGCCTTATGAGCACTGTCCCCGCCGCCACCAGCGCAACCAAGAAGAGCCGTCCGCAGGTCAACCTCACCGTGCTGCGGAAGGAACAGCTCTCCCCGCACATGGTCCGGATCGTGGCCGGCGGAGAGGGCTTCGGTGATTTCGTCAACAACGGGTTCGTTGACCGTTACGTGAAGATCGTCTTTCCACAGCCCGGCGTGGAGTACCCCTCCCCGCTGGATCTCTGGACGGTGCGGGAAACCATGCCGCGTGAGCAGTGGCCGTTCACCCGCACCTATACGCTGCGCTGGGTGGATCCCGGGGCCCGGGAGCTGGCCATCGACTTTGTGGTCCACGGCGATGAAGGGTTCGCCGGTCCGTGGGCGGCCAACGCCCAGCCGGGTGAGCCGTTGATCTTTACCGGCCCGGGCGGCGCGTACAATCCCAACCCCGGGGCCGACTGGTACCTCTTTGCCGGTGACGAGGCGGCCCTGCCCGCCATCGCCGCCTGCATCGAGTCACTGCCGGCAGGGGCAACCGGGCTGGCCTTCCTGGAGGTCGGATCCGAGGCGGACATCCAGCCGATTGCCGCCCCGGCAGGACTGCACATCACCTGGCTGCCCCGCAACGGCGCTCCGGCGGGTTCCAGCGACCTGCTGGTGAACGCAGTGGCGGACGCGGAATGGCCCGATGGCACGGTGGATGTCTTTGCGCACGGCGAACGCGGCTACATGAAAGCCCTGCGCGAGGTCCTGTTCAAGCAGCGCGGACTGGAGCGCCGGCAGGTGTCCCTCTCCGGGTACTGGGCGCAGGGCCGGGTAGAGGACGACTTCCAGGCCGAGAAGAAGCTTCCGGTCGGCCAGATCTAGCCTGGACAGGCGGCCGTGGCCTAGCGGCGGCGGGCCCGGCGCCGCTCGTTGCTTGCCAGGCTGCGGGTCAGTGGACGGGCCAGCACGTCGCCCAGCACAATCCCGCCCGCCGTGCCCAGCACAATGGCGCCGGCGCTGAGCATCCCGCCGGCACCGGCCAGGACTTCAGACTCCTCAACGGTGAGCACATACATGGACCGGAAAATCGTGAGGCCCGGCAGCAGGATGAGTGCCGCGGGGACTGCCACCACCAGCTGCGGTGCGCCCATGCGCAGGGCTACCACCCGTGCCAGCAGGCCAATGACGACGGCGGCCATGGCAGGTGCAAACCGGTCCCCGATGCCCAGCTGGCCGCAGCCGAGCAGCACCAGGTAGCCGGCCACGCCCACGGCTGCCGTGGGCAGCAGGAGCTTCCACGTGGTCTGTTCCGTGATGCCGATGGCCATGACAGCGGCGGCCACGAAGAGGATCAGGACCCACAGATCGTAGGCGGGCGGGAAGGTCTGCGTGACGTCGATGCGCTGCAGCCCGGTCAACTCCCCCACCACGAAGGCCACAGCGATTCCCGCCACGATGGCGCCGAAGGTCAGCAGGGTGGACAGGAACCGGCCCGCCGCGGTCACGGGGAAGCCGTTGATGGCGTCCTGCACGGAGGACACCAGGCGCCCGGTGGGCAGGAGGAGCAGGATGCCGCCCACCACCACGATGGACGGCGACGTGGTGAGCCCCAGCTGCCAGAGCAGCAGCGCCAGCATGGTGACCACGAAAGAGCAGCTCGCGGTGATGAAGAAGTCAGGAACCCGCCAGCGTCCCAGCTGCCGGGCCAGCAGGCTGATGCCGATATTGGCCACGAACGCGATCACCGACGACACCGGCCCGCCGCCCAGCACCCCCACGAACACCGCGGCGAAAATGCCGAACGCCACGGTGACCATCCACCGCGGGTAGGGCTTGGGGCTGGTGATGGCCTCGTTGAGCCTGCGGATTGCTTCGTCACGGCCCACACCCCCGGCCACGATGTCGGTGACCAGCTGGTGCACCTTGGCCAGCCCGGCGTAGTTGTTGGTCCAGGACCGCACCACGCGCAGCAGGGCGATGGGGGTCTGGTCCTTGGGCGCGTAGTTGATGCCCACGGACTGGTTGGTGATGTCCACTTCGATGTTCTTCAGCCCCAGGGCCGCAGTGACCGCGATGATGCTGGTTTCGACTTCCAGGGCGCCCGCGCCGTAGCGGAACATGGTCTCAGCCAAGTGCAGGGCGAAGTCCAGGGTTTTGCGCGCGGACGTATCCACGCCGCCCACCTGGATGGTGGGGTTGGCGTACGGGCTGCCCGCCAGCCGGTCCACGATGCTCAGCGGAGCCGTGGGAGGATTCTCGCCCTGCACCAGGCGGCGCAGCATCCTCTTGGCGGCGGCGTCCTGCCGAAGCTGTGCAGGGGTCAGCGGTTCAGTCTTGGGCAGGCCATCAGTCTTCGGCCTGGACCCTGGCCGTTCGGGCCGGTTGGTCATGCCCGTTTCCTCCCTGTGCGCGGTTGATGGACTCTCAGGATGCGCGCTTCAGCGGCAGTTTACCCAGCAGTGTGCGGGCGGCAGCGGCAGCGGACCTGGCCAGCCGGTTGGCGTGGAAGACGGCGGGGCGGACCGGGAGGACGAAGTCCCCCACCAGCTGGACCACTTCCCCGCCGAATCCCTTCTTGAATTCGTAGCCGCCGTGGCCTTCCTCGTCCTGCCCGGAGATGCCGAACGTGCCGTAGAAGTTGTACCGCGGGTAGCCCTTCTCCAGGGCGTGCAGCATCATTCCCCAGTAAAGGGAGGTTGCGCCGTTGAAGTAGATGTAGTCCTGGACGGTGCCGCCGATCACGCACACCACCTCGTCGCCGTAGCAGACGAAGTGGATGGCCGCGACGGTGGCCGTTCCCACGGAGTCGGGGAAGCGTTCGATGTCCTTCAGGCTCCGCTCGTAGCTGTCCACCAGGTCCTGGACCACTTTGAGCCGGTTGGCCTTCTTCTTGCTGCCGGTCTCCTCCACCTCGCGGCGGAGGTCCGCCGCTGTGGCCGACTCCGCGGCCAGCCGTTCGGTGATGGATTTGCGGTAGGCCGGGATGTCGATCTTGGCCATCATCAGCTTGGTGAACTCTGTGGAGGTGGTGCGGAGCAGGTTCTCGTAGTAGGCGCGTTCGCGGTACACGAACCCTTTTTCGTCGCCTGCCCGGCTCAGGGCGCCGTAGAAATCGTCGAGGGTTTCCAGGGTGGCCTGTTCGAGGAAGACGCCGTTCTTTTCCGCCTTGCGGATGGCTTTGCGGGTGCGGTAGCTGGTGCCCATGATCAGTTCTTCGGCGTCCTGGATCCCCACCAGGTTCTTGATGAACATCCAGTTGACGTTGATGAAGTTCATGTCCAGGCCCTGGTGCTGGAATCCGAGCTGTTCCAGGTCCGCCACCAGCGGCCTGTTGTCTTCGACGTCCGGGTGTTCGGCGCCATCAGCGTCGCGTGCGATGTACCTGATGTTCGGCGAGATCCGCAGTTCAGCCGCCTTGCGCTCAGCGGCATGGTTGCGGAGAAGCCCGACGACGGCGCGCACCAGGTCCCGGTCCGAGTAGTCCATGAGGGGGCCCTTGGCACACTCGCAGACGGTGTAGCCCAGGCGGGTGGTGGTGTAGTTGAGCTTTCCTGCGGCCACGAGTTCGCCGTCGCGACGGACCCCGAAGAGTTCCACCTGCTGGCCCCGGGCACGCTGGAAGCGGGCGAAGTCGTTGGACTGCAGGAAGCTGTTCTGCGGGTGCTTCAGGGCGAAGGCCTCGAATTCGGCGTCGCTGAGGTTGGCGTATTCAAGCCCGGTCGCGGCGGAAACTGGATTCAAGGGGTGACCTTCTTCTGGACTCTTCGCGGCCTGTGGGCACGCACTGGGTGGAGGGTGTTCAGGGTGGAGGGTGTTCAGGGCGGACGGCGTTCGGGCCGGCCGGGTTCCCGCAGCGTACGGGCCGCGCGGGGCGCTCAGGAGAGGGCCCTGGCGGCAGCGGGTCAGTAGAACTGCTGCCCGGTTCGTGCGGTCTCGATCCGGCGGAACACTTTCTCTCCACCGTTGACCCAGAGCCGGTGCCGGAGCGGGGACAGGATGTAGTCGTGGCAGCCCACAAAGTCGGTGACCGTCTTGGTGAAGCTGGTCTTGAACATGCCCATTCCGTACAGGTTGTGGGTCTTGTCCTTGATGCGGGCAGCCGGCGGGGTGCCGCAGAAGTCGTATTCCGTGCAGCCAAGTTCCTGCATCCGCCGGATGGCCGTCCACTGCACCAGGTGCGAGTCCCCGTACTGCTTGCGGTTCTGGGTGGAACCGCCGTCTTTGTACGTTGCCTTGCCCCCGTAGTTGATGACGAAGGCACCAACACTGGGTTTTCCGTCCTCGTAGGCGAAGAAAAAGTTGCCCTGGCCGCGGTTGCAGAACTCGTCCCAGAACCGCTCGTAGTACTCATAGCTGCGCAGGGGCATGGAACCCTTTGCGTTGACCGTGTTGGCCATCAGGTCGTACAGGGCCCGGTAGGTTTCCGGTCCCTGTTCCTGCCGGACCACCTGGCAGCCCTCGCGCTCTGCGCGCCGGATTGCGTTCCTGGCCCGGGAAGAGATGGCCTTAAAGACTTCCTCTTCCGTGCCGGAGATATCCAGCAGGGCGGTGGAATCGTTGGACTGGATGTTGGGGGCTTTGGCCAGGTGGGCTGCTGCCAGTTCCCGCTGCGCTTCGTCTGAGTCGATGATGTCCGGTTCCACTTTGATGGTGAACACCTTCAGCTTGCTGCTGCGGACCAGCTGCGCGCACGCTGCGAGGGCAGCGCCCAGGTCTGCTGCCCCTGCCAGGTCGGGGCCCTTGATGAGGTACCAGAGCCGTCCCAGGACGGGGAAGCTTTTCTCCAGCACCAGGTTATAGCTGGCGTTCCCGCCGCCTTCCAGCACCAGGAACCGGACTTTCCAGCCGCTTCCGTTCTTGACCGATGCGTAGGCGGCGGACTGCAGCATGTTGCCGCCGTTCGGGTTGGCCGTGACGTGCTTGTCCCAGTTTTCAATTTCCTCGGCTGTGGCAAAACGTGCGGTGAATTCTCGCAAGGGGGCCGTGTCCAATCGGGTTTGTGCGCGGTTTCGGTACTTCTGGATGCGTGCGGACATGCAGCCTCAAGTCTAAAGCCTCAGGCGCTCCCGGCTTTTCTCCGGCATGCCCGGGACGGCGGCCGTCCGGGTGTGGAGCGTCACCTTGACGGAGCTCAGGATGTTCAACAAGGGTTGGGGTATGAGGCCGGATGGGGAACAGAGCACCGCTCCCGCGGGCAGCGGCGGGAAGCCGTACAGTGCCGGGGTGCAGGCCGCCGCGCTTGCCGGCTTCCTGTTGGCGTCCTTGGTGGTGGCGGCGCTGGGCGGTTTGGCATCGGCGGCCAATGTCACTGGCTGGTATGCAGCCGCGGACAAGGCCCCCTGGTCCCCGCCCAATGGCGTGTTCGGTCCGGTGTGGACCATCCTTTATGCGGCAATGGCCCTCGCTGCATGGCTGGTTTGGCGTAAACGCACCGCTGGGACACGGCAGGCCATGGTGGTTTACGCCATCCAGCTGGCCCTCAATCTCACCTGGACCCCGGTCTTTTTCGCCCTTTACCCGGCTCTTGGCACGGCGGCCCTGTGGCTGGGCCTGGCCATCATTGTGGCCCTGGTCGCCGCGGTAACGGTGACGGTGCTGCATTTCGGTCCGATCAGCCGGACGGCAGGGCTGCTCCTGCTCCCCTACATCTCATGGCTGGTGTTCGCTGCCAGCCTCAATTGGTGGGCGGCAACTCACAATTAGGCGCACGGGCACCGCCCGTCCCGCCATTCGGTCAGGTGTCAGCGGGGTGTCAGCATTCGACGACGTTGACGGCGAGGCCGCCCATGGCGGTTTCCTTGTATTTGTCGCTCATGTCCTTGCCGGTTTCGCGCATGGTGATGATGACTTCGTCGAGGGAGACGCGGTGGGTGCCGTCGCCCCAGAGCGCCATTTTCGCGGCGTTGATGGCTTTCGCGGCGGCGATCGCGTTCCGTTCGATGCAGGGGACCTGGACCAGCCCGCCGATCGGGTCACAGGTCAGGCCGAGGTTGTGTTCCATCGCGATCTCGGCGGCGTTCTCCACCTGGGCCGGGGTGCCGCCCATGACCTCGGCCAGGCCCGCGGCGGCCATCGAGGACGCGGACCCGACCTCGCCCTGGCAGCCCACCTCGGCCCCGGAGATCGAGGCCTGTTCCTTGTAGAGCACCCCGACCGCGCCGGCGGCGAGCAGGAACCGCACCACCACATCGTCCCGGTCGGCCTGGGTGGCCTGGTCCATGCCCGGGGCGAAGTGCAGGGCGTAGAACAGCACCGCCGGGATGATCCCGGCCGCCCCGTTCGTGGGGGCGGTGACCACCCTCCCGCCGGAGGCGTTTTCCTCGTTCACGGCCAGCGCCACCAAGTTAACCCACTCCTGCCAATACCTCGGGTCGTAGTGGTCCTGCCCGTCCTGACCGTCATTGTCGGTGTCTTCGGGGCGGGCGGTTTCCTTCTTCAACCGCTCGTACCAGTCCGGGGCGCGGCGGCGGACCTTCAACCCGCCCGGCAGCACCCCCTCACGCTTGAGCGAGGTGGCCACGCAGTTCTCCATCACCGACCAGATATGCCCCAGCCCGGCCCGGATCTCCTCCTCGGACCGGGAGGCCTTCTCGTTCACGAACATCACGTCCGCGATGCCCAGCCCGGTCACCGCGCAGTGCTCCAGCAGCTCCGCCGCGGTCCGGAACGGCAGCGGCAACTCCTCTTTGGACGCGTCCAGTTCCTGCTGCGCGGCGTCCTCTTCACCCTCGCGGACGATGAACCCGCCACCGACCGAGAAGAACGTCGCCGCATGCACCACGGAACCCTCAGCGTCGGTGACGGTGAACGTCATCCCGTTCGTGTGCCGCGGCAGCACCGTCAACGGCCGCAACACCATGTCGCCCACCCCGTAGGGCAGCGCAACCGCACCGGCCAGGTTCAGGATCCCGGTCTCCGCGATCGAAGCCAGCCGCTCCTCCACCTCTTCGGGCAGGATCAGTTCCGGATGGAACCCCTCCAACCCCAACAGGATCGCGGTCATCGTCCCATGCCCGTGCCCCGTCGCCGCCAACGACCCATACAAATCCACCCGCAGCGACGCCACGTCCGCCAGCTTCCCCGAGGCCTTCAACTCCTCAGCAAACACAGCAGCAGCCCGCATCGGCCCCACAGTATGAGAAGACGAAGGGCCAATACCGATCGAAAAGAGGTCAAAGACACCAACAGCCATGTGCGTGGTTCCTAACTAATACAAGTGGTCGGGATGGAGCGGGCAGGACATCCTCTGCGTGCTCGGTCGCGAAGACGCCCGCTGAGCGGACGTGACGCTCCCTTAGACGCACGCTGCCGGATGCCCCACCCACTCCGCGGGCACGTCACCAAGGCGACGCAGCAAGCAGGTAACGTCGTGCCCACGAGCGCCGGCGGAGCCGGACTTTTCGAAAGCGTGCTCCCCACCGTCTCCCTAGCCTCGCAAGCTCGGCCAGGGAACCCTGACGGCGTGGGCCCAACGCAGGCGTGAAAATGTCCGGTCCGCCGTCGCGAAGGTGACCACGGGGTGGAACAAGGGACTACTCGGCGCGGCGGTAGAAGGGGAGGTCGACGACTTCGAAGGGTTCTGCCTTGCCGCGGAGATCGATGTCCAGGGCTGTGCCGGGTGCCGAGTACTCGACGTCGACGTAGGCCATGGCGATCGGGTAGCCGAGGGTGGGCGAGGGCTGGCCGGAGGTGACTTCCCCGACCGTAGCGCCGTCCTTGAGCACGGGGTAGTGCGCACGTCCGGCGCGGCGGCCCTTCCCTTTGAGCCCCACGAGGCGGCGGCCGGAGGTGGTGCCGGCACCGGCTTCCTTCTTTGCTGCCAGCGCAGCCTTGCCAACAAAGTCGCCTTCCTTGGAGAGCGCGACGACGGGGCCGAGGCCTGCAGCGAACGGGTCACCCTGCAGGGACAGTTCGTTGCCGTACAGCGGCATCCCCGCCTCCAGTCGAAGCGAGTCGCGGGAGGCAAGGCCGGCCGGGGTCAGCTCCCCGTCGTCGGCGATGGCGACCAATGCCTGCCACAGTGCCGGGGCGTCTGCGTTGTCCACGAAGATCTCGAACCCGTCCTCACCGGTGTACCCGGTACGCGCGAGCAGGAGTTCCTTGCCGGCGCCGCCCACCAGGAACGGAACCTCCACGGCGGCGTAGTACTTCAGCTCCGTCACCAGGGAGTGCTGTGCGGCCGGGACCAGGCGAAGCAGGAGTTCCTGGGCCTTGGGGCCCTGCACTGCGATCAGCGATGTCCGGGCCGAGGCGTCCTCCACCTGCACGTCGAACCCTGCGGCCCGTTCGTGCAGGGCCGCCGCCACCACCGCGGCGTTGCCCGCATTGGGCACCACCAGGAAGACGTCCGTGCCGTCTCCAGCGGCGGGACGGCGGTAGGTGATGAGGTCGTCGATGATGCCGCCGTCCTCGTTGCAGATCAGCGAGTACTTGGCCTTGCCCACGGCCATGGAGGAGATCTTTCCCACCAGGGCGTAGTCCAGGAACGCGGCGGCCTGCGGCCCGGTGACCCAGACTTCGCCCATGTGGGAGAGGTCGAACAGGCCGGCGGTGCTGCGGACGGCGTGGTGTTCAGCCAGTTCGGAGCTGTACTTCAATGGCATCTGCCAGCCGCCGAAGTCGGTGAAGGAGGCGCCAAGCTTTTTATGTTCGTCGTAAAGGGCGGTGTATTTCTCGGTCACGGTGCCGGTCCTTTAGTTTTCGAACTCTTCGAGCGGCGGGCAGGAGCAGATGAGGTTCCGGTCTCCGGCGGCGCCGTCGATCCGGCCCACCGGCGGGAAGTACTTGTCCTGCTTGTGGTGGGCAGGGAACGCCGCCTGCTCGCGCGGGTAGGCACGGTCCCAGTCCGAGCTGACGACGGCGGCTGCCGTGTGGGGTGCGCGGCGCAGGGGTGAGTCCGCTACGGCAAAGTCGCCGTTGGCCACCTGGTCGATTTCCTTGCGGATGGTGATCATGGCTTCGATAAAGCGGTCGATCTCGGCCAGGTCCTCGGACTCGGTGGGCTCTACCATCAGGGTGCCGGCCACCGGGAAGGCCAGGGTGGGGGCGTGGAAGCCGAAGTCGATGAGGCGCTTGGCCACATCCTCGGCCGTGACACCGGTCTTGGCAGTGAGGTCGCGCAGGTCCAGGATGCATTCGTGCGCTACGAGGCCGCCTTCACCGGTGTACAGCACCGGGAAGTACTCGTTCAGCCGGGCTGCGACGTAATTGGCAGCGAGCAGCGCGGACTTGGTGGCCTCGGTGAGCCCTTCCCCGCCCATGAGCTTCACGTACGCCCAGGAGATCGGCAGGACGCCGGCCGATCCGAAGCGGGAAGCCGAGATCGCGACCCCGTGGCCTTCCTCATGCGCTGCCTTGTTGGCGTCGCCGGGCATGAACGGCGCCAGGTGGGCCTTGGCCGCAACAGGTCCGACGCCGGGTCCACCGCCGCCGTGGGGGATGCAGAAGGTCTTGTGCAGGTTCAGGTGGGAGACGTCGCCGCCGAACTTGCCGGGCTGGGCCAGTCCCACCAGGGCGTTCAGGTTGGCGCCGTCGATGTAGACCTGGCCGCCCGCCGCGTGCACGGCGTCGCAGACCTCACGGACGTCCCCGTCATAGACGCCGTGGGTGGACGGGTACGTGATCATGATGCAGGACAGGACGTCCTTGTTCGCTTCGATCTTGGCCGTCAGGTCATCGTGGTTGATGGTGCCGTCAGCGGCCGTGGCAACGACGACGACCTTCATGCCGGCCAGGACGGCAGAGGCGGCATTGGTGCCGTGGGCGGAGGCGGGGATCAGGCAGACGTTGCGCTGCTCTTCGCCGCGGGAGTGGTGGTAGCCGCGGATGGCCAGCAGGCCGGCGAGCTCGCCCTGGGAACCGGCATTGGGCTGGATGGACACCTGGTCGTACCCGGTGATCGCGGTCAGGTCCGCCTCCAGGTCGGCAATCAGTTCACGCCAGCCTTCGGTCTGGGAGTCCGGGGCAAAGGGGTGGATGGAGGCGAATTCCGGCCAGGAGATGGCTTCCATCTCGGCGGTGGCGTTCAGCTTCATGGTGCACGAGCCCAGCGGGATCATGGTGCGGTCCAGCGCCAGGTCCCGGTCCGACAGCTTCCGGATGTAGCGCAGCAGCTGGGTTTCGGACCGGTGCGTGTTGAACACCGGGTGCTGCAGGTAGTCGGAGGAACGTCCGACGGCGGCCTCCAGTCCGAAGCCTTCAGCCGCGGCAACGGAGGCCCCAAAGACGTCCGCGACGTCGGCGACGATGGCCGCCGTCGTGGTTTCATCGAGCGAGATGCCCACGGTATCGGCGTCGATGGAACGCAGGTTGATGCCGCGCGCTTCGGCATCGGCGACAAGCGCGGCAGCGCGTCCGGGGACGCGGACGGTAAGGGTGTCGAAGAAGCTCGTGTGCAGCACCTCCACACCGGCAGCCGCCAGCGAGGCCGCCAGCACCCGGGCGTGGCCGTGCGTCGTTTCCGCAATCGCCTTCAGCCCGTCGGGGCCGTGGTAGACGGCGTACATCGAGGAAACGATGGCCAGCAGGGCCTGCGCCGTGCAGATGTTGGACGTGGCCTTTTCACGGCGGATGTGCTGCTCGCGGGTCTGCAGCGCCAGGCGGTACGCGGGAACCCCTGCGTCGTCCTTTGACACACCCACCAGGCGGCCGGGCAGCGACCGCTCCAGGCCCTTGCGGACCGCCATGTATGCGGCGTGCGGGCCGCCGAAGAACAACGGCACCCCGAAGCGCTGCGTGGAGCCGACGGCGATGTCGGCGCCCTGCTCGCCCGGAGGAGTGATCAGGGTCAGTGCAAGCAGGTCAGCGGCCACGGTGACCAGTGCGCCGCGCTCCTTCGCCGCCGCAATAGTGGCGGACTGGTCCCAGACCCGCCCGGAGGCACCGGGCTGCTGGAGCACGATGCCGTTGATGTCGCCGTCGGGCAGGCCGTTGGACAGGTCGGCGACCTCAACCTCGAAGCCGAGCGCCTCGGCGCGGCCCTTGACGATGGCGATGGTCTGCGGCAGCACGTCGATGTCCAGGACAGTCTTGCCGTCCGCTGCAGGCTTGGTCTTGTTGGAGCGGCGCATCAGCAGCACGGCCTCGGCCACGGCGGTGGCTTCATCCAGCAGCGAGGCGTTGGCGATCGGCAGGCCCACCAGGTCCTGGACCATGGTCTGGAAATTCAGCAGTGCCTCGAGCCGGCCCTGGGAAATCTCGGGCTGGTACGGGGTGTAGGCGGTGTACCAGGCCGGGGCCTCGAGGATGTTCCGCCGGATGACAGCAGGGGTGATGGTGTCGTAGTAGCCCTGGCCGATCAGTTGCACGGCCGTCTTGTTCTTGGCGGCGAGCCTGCGCAGTTCCGCAAGGACTTCAACTTCGCTGAGGGCATCCTGCAGGCGGAGGGCTGTTTCCTGGCGGATGACTTTGGGTACGGCGGTGTCCACCAGGGAATCGACCGTGCCGTAACCAACGGCTTTGAGCATGGCGTCGACGTCGTCCTGGCGGCGTGCGCCAATGTGGCGGTCTACGAAGGTGGTGGAGGCTGGGGTAACCGACACGAAGGAACTCCATTTATTCAGGCGGCGCAGGGTACGCCACAGCTATTCGGGTCCCTCCCCGCTCTGTATTGGACCTGAGAGTTTCCGCGTTGCCTGGCTGGGCAGGACCCGCTTGCACCGTCGGTGAGCACAACAGCCGTTTCGCTTCCCCCAAGGGAGGCCGGACAACTGCCTGCTGCTTTCCAGAGGTGCCTCGCCGCGGCGGTACAGGGGCCTGCGAGATTCCTGGGGAGGATTTGCTCCTACGGCGCCTGCCTGTACTTCCGGCAGAACTCTCCCGCCGCAGATCAAAGGCTATTCATTTGTTGATGATGACGGCCGGTGACAGCCCTCACAACTCTCCATTGTCCTACGCCACAAGCCCTCCCGGCAAATGGAAAGCTACCTGCGGAGCCGTTCCAAAGCAGCCAGGAGTTCCTCCACATCGGCGGCCGCTCCGCCTTCCGGCGCAGGGCCCACGGAAAGCATGGCATTGAAGTACAACCCGTCACCCATATACAGGACAGCCTTGGCCAGGCCGTGCCCCACATCTGCTGCGATCTCGTCCAGCCACCGCTGCTGGATGGCGGCGAACCGGCGGCGGGTCTCTTCATGTGCCACCTCGGCAAGCCGCGTGGCAGCCACGATGACCCGGTCAAGCGGAGTATCCGCCCAGACGGAGGAGCGGATGAAATACGCGGCAGCACCTTCGCTGGCGGAAGCCATCGCGTCGGCGTCCTGCCTGGCCAGGCCTTCCAGGCGGTCAAGCAGCACGGAGATGAGCGCTTCCTTGTTGGGAAAGTGATAGAGGAGGCCGCCTTTGGACACCCCGGCCTTCCGGGCTACGGCGTCGAGGGTTGCAGCGCGCTCCCCCACGTCGATCAGCAGGGACTCGAAGGCGTCAAGGACCGCATCACGGGCTACAGGCTTTCGGGGCATGCCTTCCATCATGCCCTCCACCGGCAGGGAAGAAGGAATGGCTGCGTTTTCAAACTGTACCGTCCAGACGGTACAGTTATTGCATGACGACTTCCATCAGCCCGGCCCCCACCCAACGGGACAGCACCGCCGCGCGGCCTCCGTGGCGGGATTGGCTTGCGCTGGGGCTGCTGATGTTTCCCGTGCTGCTGGTGGCAGTGGACAACACTGCCCTGACGTTTGCCCTGCCCGCCATCGCACGCGCCCTGGAACCGACCGGCCTGCAGCTGCTGTGGATCGTGGACTCCTATCCGCTGGTCCTGGCCGGCCTGCTGGTGTCAATGGGAAGCCTCGGCGACCGGATTGGGCGGCGGCGACTGCTGGTCATCGGCAGCCTGGGCTTCGCCGGACTGTCCGCCGCCACGGCCTTCGCACCCACCCCGGAGTGGCTGATCGCCGGCCGCGCGGCGCTCGGGTTCTTCGGCGCCATGCTGATGCCGTCCACCCTGTCGCTGATCCGCAATATATTCCCGGAACCCAACCGCCGGCGGCTTGCAGTGGCCATCTGGGCGGCCGGATTCTCCGGCGGCGCCGCCCTGGGCCCCATCCTTGGTGGATGGCTGGTGGAGCACTTCTGGTGGGGCGCCGTTTTCCTGGTGGCCGTGCCCCTCATGCTGCCCCTGCTGGCGCTGGGGCCGGCCTTCATTCCGGAATCAAAGGATCCCGCGCCGGGCATGGTGGATATCCCAAGCGTCCTGCTCTCCATGCTGGTCATGGTGCCCGTGGTGTACGGCATCAAGTCAGTAGCCACCGAAGGCCCGGGCACGGCCGGGCTGGGCAGCATCGCCTTTGGTGTGGCCATGGGGATCGTGTTCGTGCGCCGCCAGCAACGCCTGGAATACCCCCTGCTGGACATGTCGCTGTTCCGGAACAGGGTGTTCAGCATGGCCATCAGCGCCAACATCCTGGCCCTGTTTTCCTTCAACGGATTCATCCTTTTCCTTGCCCAGCACCTCCAACTCCTGGAGGGGATGACGCCGTCCGCGGCGGGCATTGCCATGCTTCCAGCCCTGGCAGCCACAGTGGCGGCAGGCCTGGTGGTAGTCCCGCTGGTCCGGAAGGTCCGCCCCGGGTACGTAGTCGCCGCGGGCCTGTCCTTCAGCGCCGTCGGCTACAGCATGGTGGCCTTCGGAAAGCACGACGGCGGGCCTTCCCTGCTGCTGGCAGCACTGCTGGTCCTGGCGCTGGGCGTCGGCACGGCGGAAACCATCTCGAACGACCTCATCCTCGGCTCGGCCCCGCCGGCGAAATCAGGTGCTGCGGCGGCGATTTCCGAGACGGGCTACGAGGTGGGCTCGCTGCTGGGGACTGCAGTGCTGGGCTCCATCCTGACCGCGTCCTACCAGCAGAACCTCCGGCTGCCGGCAGGGCTGGAGGCCATGCTGCCCGGAGCCTCACTGCACAACGCCGGGGAAACGCTGGCCGGCGCGGTGGAGGCGGCCGGCCTGCTGCCGGAATCAGTCGCGGGGGCAGTCCGGGATGCCGCGGCCGCCGCGTTCGATTCCGGCGTGCACATCACGGCCGCAATTGGGCTGGCACTGATGGCGACGGCGGCAGTGCTCGCCGCCGTCGTGCTTCGGAAAGTTCCCAAAGCGGCCTAGCAGTACAACGGCAGTGCTGTCCGGGGCAAAAAGCGTCCTGCGCCGGGGCAACCCCGGCGCAGGACGCCCTGACGGATGTCCGCTACTTGGAGTCGGGGGCCGTGACCTTGGCGGTGGGCTTCATCTTCTCGGCCTGCACCATCCAGGCGAACTGCTCCAGCCTGGCGATGAACTCGTGCAGGAGGTCCGCGGAGGTGGGGTCTTCCTCATCCACTTCGTCATGGACCTTGCGCATGGTGCCAACGGCAGCTTCCATGGCGGCGACAATCCGCTCAATGGCATCCCCGGTGCTGATGAGCCCGTCAGGGAACTGGGCCAGGCTGGTGGTCCCGGCCACGGTGGAGCTGCGGCCGTCCGGAAGCGCGTGCAGGGCACGCATGCGCTCGGCGGTGTCGTCGGCGAACTGGCGGGCGGCGTCGACGATCTCATCGAGCTGCAGGTGGAGGTCGCGGAAGTTGGTGCCCACGATGTTCCAGTGCGCCTGCTTGCCCTGGATGTGGAGCTCGATCAGGTCCGCCAGGACGGCCTGCAGGTTGTTGGTCAGTGTCGGTGAAGCTTTCATGCGTCCTCCTCAATTGGTCCAGTACGGCAGACGCTACCAGCCGTGGGCGGCGCGGCGGCAGGGCCAAAGACAATTTCTCAGTGAGCTTACTAATTTCGAAAACCAGTCATAAACGAATGTGATTCATATTGCGTCTTGCATCACACGCCCGCCACCCCCATACTAAATGAACGCCATTCATATAGTGACCTCCGTCTCACAGCCTTCCAGAAAGTGGTGCCATGACAGAGACAATCCGCACCAGTACTGCCAAACCCGGTCCGCACGCCCACGCCCCCTCCGCGGACGGCGTCAGTGCCAAAGGACTCAAGGGCGGCCAGCTCGGGCTCCTGGCCGTCGTCGTGCTGGGCATTTCAACCATCGCCCCCGCCTACACCCTCACCAGCGCACTGGGACCCACCGTCAATGAAGCCGGCCTCCAGCTGCCCGTCATCTTCCTCATCGGGTTCATCCCCATGATCCTGGTCTCGCTGGCCTACCGGGAACTCAACGCCGACTCTCCGGACAGCGGCACCACCTTCACCTGGGTCACCAAGGCCTTTGGCCCGTGGGTGGGCTGGATGGGCGGCTGGGGCCTGCTGGCAGCAAACATCATCGTGCTGTCCAACCTGGCGGGCGTCGCCGTCGACTTCTTCTACCTCTTCCTGTCACAGCTCACCGGCTCCCCCGAACTGGCGGACCTGGCGGACAACAAAGCCCTGAACGTCATTACCTGCTTCGTCTTCGTGGCGCTGGCCGTCTGGGTCAGCTACCGCGGCCTGCACACCACCAAGCTGGTGCAGTACAGCCTGGTGGGCTTCCAGTTGCTGGTGCTGGGCCTGTTCGTCGTGATGGCCTTTGCCAACTGGTCCACCTCGGAAACGGCCATCCCGTTCAGCTGGGAGTGGTTCGATGTCACCAGGATCGAGACGTTCGGTCAGATTGCCGCCGGCATCTCCCTGTCGATCTTCGTGTACTGGGGCTGGGACGTCTGCCTCACCGTGAACGAGGAAACGGCCAACGGCAAGAAGACCGCCGGCGTGGCAGGCACCCTGACCGCCGTCATCGTCCTGGCCATCTACCTGCTGGTCAGCATCGCCACCATGATGTTTGCCGGCGTCGGTGATACCGGCAACGGCCTGAACAACGCTGAAAACCACGAAAACATCTTCACCGCACTGGCCTCCCCCATCATGGGCCCGTTCGCCATCCTGATGTCCCTCGCCGTGCTCTCCAGCTCCGCTGCGTCCCTGCAGTCAACCTTCATGTCGCCGTCGCGCAGCCTGCTGGCCATGGCCCACTACGGCGCACTGCCGGAACCCTTCAGCAGAATGAGCAGGAAGTTCGCCACGCCGGGCTTCGCCACCATCGCCGCCGGCGTGATGTCAGCGGGGTTCTACGCAGTGATGCACGTGGTCAGCGAGAACGTCCTGAACGACACCATCCTGGCCCTGGGCCTCATGATCTGCTTCTACTACGGCCTCACCGCCCTGGCCTGCACCTGGTACTTCCGCCACAGCCTGTTCAACAGCGTGCGCCACTTCGTGCTGCGGCTGGTATGCCCGGTGGTGGGCGGCGTGGGCCTGTTCGTGGTGTTTGTCCAGACCGCCGTGGACAGCCTGGCACCGGAGTTCGGCAGCGGTTCCGAGGTGTTCGGCGTGGGCCTGGTGTTCATCCTGGGCGTCGGCATCCTGGCCCTGGGCGCCGTGGCCATGCTGGTCATGTCCCGCACTCACCCGGGCTTCTTCCGCGGCGAAACCCTTAAGCAGGACACCCCTGCGCTCGTCGTTCCGGAATAGCCGCCAGCCCAGAAAGGTGCCGTGCCCCCGCCAGGGGCACGGCACCTTTTGTGTTGACGACGCCGGATGGCTCACCAGTAGTGCGCCACGTCGACCACCAGGCGTGAGCCGGAGCCCGGGCCGTCGAGGGTGAACACCCGGAACGGCAGCCGGGCACGGACGCCGAGCCCGATGGTGGTCTGGCCCTCGAAGCTTCCGGCCCAAACCACCTGGCGGAAGGTCTGGTAGCCCGAAACGTTGGAGAGCTCAGCCTTGTCGGCAGGGGTGTAGGTGGGCTGGCCGTTGTTGTCATAGGCCGGCGCCTTGACGACGACCTGCAGCCGGGCGCCGCCCCGCGTTGGCACCACTGCTCCCGAGCCGTCCTGGATGATCTGGGGGACGTAGCGGACCGTGTAGCCGGGGGCCGGCGCGCCGCTTAGGTCAACCACCAGCCGGTCAAAGCAATAGTGCTGCCCGGTCCGGACATTGGTCACGGGTGCGCCGCCCATGGCGCCGTCCGACTTCATCAGCGAACCCCACGTGAGTCCGCAGTACGACGTGGTTGCCGAGGCGGCGCCCGGAACCACCAGGCCCAGGCCTGCAGCCAGCAGGACGGCTGCGAGCCAGATGAAGAACTTTTTCATTGCAGTGCCATCCAAAATGAGAGCCATTGGATGCTTCCAGCGTAGGAGCGTTCGAGGGCGGAAACGAGGGGTCATTTTGGTAACGACGGCAGCACCGGGCCAAGCAGCCGGACCAAAGCAGCACAGGACAAAGAAGCGCCGGCCACCTCGTGTGAGGTGGCCGGCGCCGGGAAACCAGGATGGAGATTTAGCCTTCGCAGTCGCGGCAGTACTTCAGGCCGTCCTTTTCGCGGGCAACCTGCGACCGGTGGCGGACCAGGAAGCACGACGAGCAGGTGAACTCGTCAGACTGCTCGGGAACCACAATGACGGTCAGTTCCTCGTTGGACAGGTCGGCGCCGGGCAGGTCGATACCTTCAGCGGTGTCGTTCTCGTCGACATCGATAACCGCGGTCTGCGCGTTGCCGCTCCGTGATGCCTGGAGGGCCTCGAGAGAGTCGGCCGGCGACTCTTCTTCCTGCTTGCGTGGAGCATCGTAATCGGTAGCCATAGCATGTTCACTTTCGTTGCTGCGCAGCGCCATTTCAGGCACCTCAGTGAAGCAGTTTAGGGCATTATCCCGCTACCGGCGCAATAGTGTGCTTAACCAGACATTGGGCCGGTTTCTGCCGTTGTTCCTGCGTGCACCGAGCGGGCGTGGCCGGCTCCGATGGACACCCCGCTCAAGGCCGGCAGCCAGCCCCACCGGGTGGCGTCAGCCATGGCGCCGGCGGCGTCCGTTTCGGAGTCGAAAGTGAGGGTGTCCAGCAGCCAGCCGCGGAGCCGGACGAACAGGGTAGGCGTCATGCCTGAAACCTACGCAGCTATTGTTGTGGCCACGTTTCGCCGCCGTCTCCTCCGGATTAATTCCGCGGCCCCGGCGTTACCGCACCGGCGGGGCCGTGCTGCTGCGCAGGATGAGCTCGGGCTCCACAACAAGGGTCCGCGGGCCGCCCGTGCCATCGAACGCAGTGAGCATCATGTCCATGCACCGCCGGCCCAGTTCTTCAAAGTCCTGCCGGACCACCGTCAGCGGGGGACTGAAATAGCCGGCTTCGGGCTGGTCGTCGAAGCCCACCACGGATACGTCCCCGGGCACCTTGATGCCTGCCTCATTCAGGGCACGCAGGACCCCGAGGGCCATCTGGTCGTTGCCGACGAAGAGAGCCGTGGCCCTGCGGCCGGCTGCCAGCCGCCTGCCGATCCCGTATCCGCTGCCCGCGCTCCAGTCGCCCTCGATGATCAGGTCTGCCTCGAGCCCGGCGGAGACCAGGGCTCCCCGCCAGCCCTCGGCGCGGGCTACGGCGTCGATCCAGTCCTGTGGCCCCGCGACGTGTCCGATCCGGACGTGCCCCTGCCCGATGAGGTGTTCCACTGCCAGTTCCGCGCCGCGGCGCTGGTCCACCTTGACCCCGCCTACGGAGTCATTTCCGTTGGGACCGACGGCCACCACCGGCACTCCAATGGGCAGTTCCGCCAGGGCGGCCAGCGTCTCCAGGTGCGGGACGATCACTACTATTCCGTCCACCGACTGGTCCAGGAAGTGCCGGACGGCGTCCAGGATCGCGTCCCGGTTGACCTCCCGCAGCGCCGCGACGCTGACGAAGTATCCTGCGTCCCGTGCAGCACGTTCCACTCCCAGCAGGGTGTTGGCAGGGCCGTACTGCGAGAGCTCGCTGCCCAGGACGCCGATGGTCTGCGAGCGCCGGGTGACCAGGCTCCGCGCGGCGGTGTTGCGGCGGTAGCCGAGTGCGGCAATCGCCGCTTCCACCTTGCCGCGGGTGCCGGAGCTGACATTGGGGTGGCTGTTGACCACCCGTGACACGGTCTGGTGCGAAACCCCGGCCAGTTCCGCCACGTCCTCGAGCGTTGGCAGCCGGGGTGGCCTGCCGTCCGTCACGGGGTTCCGCTCCATGGCAGCCGCCGGGGCCGGCACCTCAGCCGTGCCACTGGGTCAGATCCCGCCGGCCAGTTTGTAGTAGGCGGCGTTCCAGTTCAGGTCCTTCTTGAACTGGCGGATGGTGGTGCCTTCGTCGATGGTGAGCAGTTCGGTTTTGGCGATTTCGGCGAAGTCCTCGAAGACGTCCATGCCCACCTGGGTGGAGAGCACGGTGTGGTGGGCGGCGCCGGCGGTCAGCCAGGCGGCGGCCGAGGTGGCGAAGTCCGGCTTCGGCTCCCACAGGGCGCGGGCCACGGGGAGGTTGGGCAGCGGCTGGTCCAGGGGAACGACGTCGACGGCGTTGGCCACCAGGCGGAAACGGTCCCGCATGTCGGACAGGGCGACGACGACGCCCGGCGAGGCGTCGGCGTCGAACACCAACCGGACAGGGTCTTCCTTGCCGCCGATACCCAGGGGGTGGATTTCCAGCCGCGGCTTTGCTGCCGTGAGGGAGGGGCAAACCTCGAGCATGTGGGCGCCCAGGATCTTTTCGGAGCCGGGTTCCAGGTGGTACGTGTAGTCCTCCATGAGGGATGCGCCGCCGGGCAGGCCGGCGCCCATCACCTTGGCGGCGCGGACCAGGATGGCGGTCTTCCAGTCGCCCTCGGCGCCGAACCCGTACCCGGCGGCCATGAGCCGCTGCACGGCCAGGCCCGGCAGCTGGCGGAGGGCACCGAGGTCCTCGAAGGACGTGGTGAAGGCGGCGGAGCCGTTGCCTTCCAGGAAGCTGCGCAGGCCCAGTTCGATCCGGGCGCCATACCGCAGCGATTCGTGCCGGGCCGCGCCTGCGCGGAGCTCCGGCACCACGTCGTAAAGGTCCTCATACTCGGCCACCAGGGCGTCGACGTCGGACTCTGCAGCACCGTGGACGGCGTCCGCGAGCTCGTTGACGGACCAGGTGTTGACCGCGACGCCGAAGCGCAGCTCGGCCTCGGTCTTGTCGCCTTCGGTCACGGCGACGTTGCGCATGTTGTCGCCGAAGCGGGTGAGCTTCAGGCTCCGGACGGCGGCCCAGCCGGCGGCGGCGCGCTGCCAGGAGCCCACCTGGCGTGCCACCTCGGGGTTGGAGACGTGCCCGACGACGGTCTTCCGGGCGATGCCCAGGCGGGACTGGATGTAGCCGAATTCGCGGTCGCCGTGGGCGGCCTGGTTCAGGTTCATGAAGTCGAAGTCGATGTCCGCCCACGGCAGGTCGCGGTTGGCCTGCGTATGCAGGTGCAGCAGGGGCTTGCGCAGCAGGTCCAGGCCCTGGATCCACATCTTGGCCGGGCTGAAGGTGTGCATCCAGGCCGTCACTCCGATGACCGAGTCATCCGAGTTTGCCTCCAGGGCGGTGCGCCGGATGGCATCGGAGTCGGTCAGGACCGGCTTCCACACGATCCGCACGGGAACCGACGAGGAGGCATTGAGCTGGTTGGCGATCTCCTGCGACTGGGCGGCCACCTGCTTGAGGACTTCCTCCCCGTAGAGGTGCTGGCTGCCGGTGAGGAACCAGACTTCGTAGCCGTCGAGGGAGGTGTTTGCTGCGGTGCTCATGGATTCTCCTGGGAAGAGTCTTGGGCCGGTTATTGGCCGTAAACGTTCTGGTAGCGGGCGTAGAGGGAGTCGATGTGGTCCTGGTTGATGGGCAGCGGCTCGCCCAGTTGCCGGGAAATGTGGACGGTGCGGGCCACTTCCTCGCACATGACGGCGGCCTTCACGGCGGACCGGGCATCCTTGCCGATGGTGAACGGGCCGTGGTTCTGCATCAGGACCGCCGGGGATTTGGAATTCTTCAGCGTCTCCACGATCCCGTGGCCGATCGAGTCGTCGCCGATCAGCGCGAACGGGCCCACCGGGATGGAGCCGCCGAACTCGTCCCCCATCATGGTCAGCACGCACGGGATGGCTTCGCCCCGGGCGGCCCAGGCGGTGGCGTAGGTGGAGTGGGTATGCACCACCCCGCCCACCTCCGGCATGTGCCGGTACACATAGGCGTGCGCGGCGGTGTCCGACGACGGCGACAGCGGCGGGTTGCCCCAGTCCACCGTGCCGCCCCCACCAAGGTTGGTGCCCCTGACCGGGGTGCCGTACAGGTCGGTCACGATCATCTGCTCCGGGGTCAGGTCCTGGTACGAGACACCGGAGGGCTTGATGACCATGAGGTCGGTGCCGGGCACGCGGGCGGAGACGTTGCCCGCGGTCCACACCACCAGGCCATACCGGGTCAGCTCGGCGTGCAGGGCGCACACCTCCGCCCGGACACGGGCGATGGTTTCCAGGAGGCCGGTTCCGGCGCCTGCTGAGGCGCTCATGCGGACACCTCCACGGGTGATTCGGACACGGAGCCTGCGCCGGAGAGGCCGGTGCGCGCGGCTTTGCGCTGGATGGCCTTGAGCCGGTGCATGACGTCGTTGCCGCCCCTGCCGAAGTAGTCGTGAAGGGCCTTGTATTCCTGGAACAGTTCTTCGTAGGCGGCCGCGTTTTCGGGAATTGGCGTGTAGACCTCCCCGGGCTCGGCACCCATGGCCGCGGCGGCCGCACGGATGTCCGCGTATTCGCCCGCTGCGACAGCAGCGTGGATGGCCGATCCCAGGGCCGGACCCTGTTCCGAGCCGATGGTGGACAGCTGCAGGCCGGTGGCGTCTGCGTAGATCTGCATCAGGAGCCTGTTCTTGAGCAGGCCGCCGGCCACGATGAATTCCTTGACCGGAACCCCGGCGTCGCGGAAGGCGTCCACGATGGTGCGGGTTCCAAAGGCGGTGGCTTCCAGCAGCGCGCGGTAGGTGTCCTCGGGCCTTGTGGCCAGGGTCTGGCCCACCACAATGCCCGAAAGCTCGTGGTCCACCAGGACCGAACGGTTGCCGGAATGCCAGTCGAGCGCGATCAGGCCGTGCTCTCCGATGGCCTGCCGGGAAGCCAGTTCGGTGAGGTACTCGTGGATCCCCAGTCCGACGTCCTTGGCAGCCTGGTGGTATTCGGGCGGGACGCCGTACTTGGTGAACCAGCCGAAGATGTCGCCCACGCCTGACTGTCCGGCCTCGTAGCCCCACAGGCCCGGCACGATTCCACCATCCACGGCACCGCACATTCCCGGCACCTCGCGCAGCTCGCTGCCGTTCATGACGTGGCAGGTGGAGGTGCCCATGATCGCCACCAGCTGGCCGGATTCCACAGCCTTCGCGGCCGGGGCCGTGACATGGGCGTCAACGTTTCCCACGGCCACCGCGATGCCCTCGGGCAGCCCCGTCCAGGCGGCTGCCTCCGCCGTCAGGGTGCCGGCGGCGTCCCCCAGCTGGCCGATGGTGTGCTCCAGCTTGGAGCTGACAAAGTCCTTGAAGTCCGGGTTCAGGGCAGCCAGGAACTCTTCGGACGGATACCGGCCGTCCTGGTAGATGCCCTTGTAGCCGGCAGTGCAGGCGTTGCGGACATACCGGCCGCACAGCTGCCAGACGATCCAGTCCGCAGCCTCCACCCAGTGGTCCATCGCGGCGTAGGCCTCCGGGTCCTCCTCCAGCAGCTGCAGCCCCTTGGCGAATTCCCATTCGGAGGAGATCAGGCCCCCGTAGCGGGGAAGCCAGTCCTCCCCCCGTTCAGCGGCAAGCCGGTTGATCCGGTCGGCCTGGCCCTGCGCAGCATGGTGGCGCCAGAGCTTTACATAGGCGTGCGGGCGGTTGGCGAAGCCGGGCAGTTCGTTGAGGGGCGTGCCGTCCGACTTGACCGGAACCATGGTGCAGGCAGTGAAATCCGTGGCAATGCCGACGACGGCGGCGGGGTCGATCCCGGCGTTCGCCACCGCGGCGGGGACGGCGGTCCGCAGGACGTCCCGGTAGTCGTTGGGCACCTGAAGTGCCCATTCCCCGGGAAGGCGGGCGCCGTCGTCGCCCGCGGTGTCCCGGGGCAGGACGTCGGTAACCACCGCGTGGGGGTACTCATGGACGGCGCTGCCCAGTTCCTTGCCGTCGCGGACACGCACCACCACGGCACGGCCTGAAAGGGTTCCGTAATCCACCCCGATGACACAATGGTCATGGTGGGACTCGGAGCCGGGAGTGAACAGCGCATCTGGCATGGGGTTGCCTCCGTCCGGGAGGCTTAGGCCTCATTACCGGGTTTGTAGGGGTCAGGGTGTAGCTACGTGCTGCAGCAAGTGTGAACGCTAACAAAGAAGAAGTCAATGAAGCCGAAAAGTTTCCGAAATTCCTGCCGGGCAGTCTTGTTAGCGTTCACAAACCGGTCTATATTGAACCGACACATCAACAATGTGGCCAGGACCAGGGAGCACTGGTGCTGCCTGGTCCACCAACACTTCGCGGCAGTGCTGCCGCGGAAGGAGAAAATGGTGAGAATCAAAAAACTGATGGGCGCGGTGGCCCTTGTCCTCGCCCTGACGGTGGGCGCCACAGGTTGCGGCTCCCGCGGCGGGGCCAGCGAACCCAGCGGTGCCGCCAAGCCCAGTGATTCACTGGTAGGCATTTCAATGCCCACGCAGACATCCGAACGGTGGATCGCTGACGGCGCCAACGTGGAGAAGTCCCTGAAGGACCTCGGCTACAAGACGGACCTGCAGTTCGCCAATGACGATATCCCCACGCAGGTGTCGCAGATCGAGAACATGCTGACCAAGGGCGCCAAGGCCCTGATCATCGCCGCCATTGACGGCACCACCCTGACTGACGTCCTGGCCAAGGCCAAGGAGCAGAACGTCAAGGTCATCGCGTACGACCGCCTCATCAACGGCACGCCCAACGTCGACTACTACACCACGTTCGACAACTACACCGTTGGTGTCCAGCAGGCCACCTCGCTGCTGACCGGGCTGGGCCTCGTTGATGCCAGCGGCAAGAAGGTGGACGGCAAGGGCCCCTTCAACATCGAGCTTTTCGCGGGCAGCCCCGACGACAACAACGCCAACTTCTTCTGGACCGGCGCCATGGACACCCTCAAGCCGTACATGGATGCCGGCACCCTGAAGGTCCCCAGCGGACAGACCAAATTTGAGCAGGCAGCGATCCTCCGCTGGCAGGCACCCGTGGCCCAGAAGCGCATGGAGGACATCATCACCTCCGCGTACAGCTCCGGCACCAAGCTGAACGGCGTCCTGTCCCCGTATGACGGCCTGTCCATCGGCATCATCTCGGCCCTCACCAGCACCGGCGGCTACGCCAAGGGAAGCCTGCCCGTAGTAACCGGCCAGGACGCCGAAAAGGGTTCCGTGAAGTCCATCGTCGCCGGCGAGCAGTACTCCACCATCTTCAAGGACACCCGCCAGCTCGGCGCGCAGGCCGTCAAGATGGTTGATGCTGTCCTCAAGGGCCAGGAACCGGAAACCAACGACACCAAGACCTACAACAACAAGGTCAAGGTTGTCCCGGCCTTCCTGCTGAAGTCCGTGATCATCACCAAGGACAACTACAAGAAGGAACTGATCGACTCGGGTTACTACAAGGACTCCGACGTCAAGTAGTCAGCGCCCGGGGGCTGTGGCCGGACCTCCATCCGGCCACAGCCCCGCCCGCAGCCTCCTGCAGCAGCAGGAAGGCCCAGCTTCGACCAGTCAGTGGGAATTGACGATGAACACACCCATTCTTCAAATGCGAGGAATCACCAAGACGTTCCCGGGCGTGAAAGCGCTGCAGGACGTCACCCTGGATGTGAACCGTGGCGAGGTCCACGCCATCTGCGGTGAAAACGGGGCCGGCAAATCAACGCTCATGAAAGTGTTGTCCGGCGTCTATGCACACAACACTTTCGACGGGGAGATCCTGTTCGAGAACGAACCCTGCAACTTCTCCAGCATCTCGGACAGCGAGAAGCGCGGGATTGTCATCATCCACCAGGAACTGGCCCTGAGCCCGTTCCTCTCCATCGCCGAGAACATCTACCTGGGCAATGAACAGGCCACCAATGGATGGGTGGACTGGCGCAAGACCAACCTCGAGGCAGCCAAGCTGCTGGCCCGCGTTGGCCTGGACGAGAATCCTGTCACCCCCGTGCAGCACATCAGTGTCGGTAAGCAGCAGCTGGTGGAAATCGCCAAGGCATTGTCCAAGGAAGTGAAGCTGCTGATCCTGGACGAGCCCACGGCCGCCCTCAATGACGAGGATTCCGGCCACCTGCTGGACCTGATCCTCCACCTGAAGGGCCAGGGCGTCACCAGCATCATCATCAGCCACAAACTCAATGAGATCCGCAAGGTGGCGGACGCCGTCACCATCATCCGGGACGGCAGGACTATCGAGACCCTGCGGCTCGACGAAGGCCAGATCACCCAGGAGCGGATCATCCGCGGCATGGTGGGCCGGGACCTGGAGAGCCTGTACCCGGACCGCGAGCCGCGAATCGGCGAGGAAGTGCTGCGGATTGAGGACTGGTCCGTGCGCCACCCCCAGGACCACAGCCGCATGGTGGTCAACAACGCCAACCTCCACGTCAGGAAGGGCGAGGTGGTGGGCCTTGCCGGCCTCATGGGTGCCGGCCGCACCGAACTTGCCATGAGCGTCTTCGGCCGCACCTACGGCACCGCCACCTCCGGCAAGGTCTACAAGTACGGCGAGGAAATCAACACCGCAACGGTGTCCGACGCTATCAGGCACGGCATCGCCTACGCCACCGAGGACCGGAAGCACTACGGGCTGAACCTCATCGAGGACATCAAGCGGAACATTTCCCTGGCAGCCCTGCGTAAGCTCGCCAAGGGCGGCTTCGTGGACAAGAACCAGGAAACCGTGGTGGCCAACGGCTACCGCACGAGCATGAACATCAAAGCCCCGTCGGTGGCCGCCATCACCGGGAAGCTGTCCGGCGGAAACCAGCAGAAGGTGGTACTGAGCAAATGGATGTTCTCCGACCCGGACGTACTCATCCTCGATGAGCCCACCCGCGGAATCGATGTCGGGGCCAAGTACGAGATCTACACGATCATCGCCAAACTCGCGGCCGAAGGAAAAGCCGTGATTGTGATTTCCTCGGAGCTCCCCGAGCTCCTGGGCATCTGCGACCGAATTTACACCCTCGCTGCCGGGCACATCACCGGTGAGGTGCCCATCGCCGAGGCCACACAGGAGACCCTGATGCACTACATGACCAAAGAGAAGGAATAGCGAAATGTCCGCCCTACGAGAATCGCTCGGATTCCTCACCAGCCGCCTCCGCCAGGTCGGCATCTTCGTTGCCCTGATCCTGATCGTCCTGCTGTTCCAGGGACTGACGGGCGGGATCCTGCTGGAACCGCAGAACGTCACCAACCTGGTGGTCCAGAACAGCTACATCCTCATCCTGGCCATCGGCATGGTGATGGTGATCATCGCCGGGCACATCGACCTTTCCGTCGGGTCGGTGGCCGGGTTCATCGGCGCCGTGGCCGGTGTCATGATCGTGCACTGGGGCTGGCCGTGGTGGGCCGCCATCCCAGCCTGCCTGCTGGTCGGCGCCCTCGTAGGTGCCTGGCAGGGCTACTGGATCGCCTACGTGGGGATCCCGGCCTTCATCGTCACGCTGGCGGGCATGCTGATCTTCCGGGGGCTGACCCTCATCACCCTGAAGAACCAGCAGATCACCCCCTTCCCCGCCGAGCTGCGGGCCCTGGGCGGAGGATTCCTCCCGGACATCTCCGGCGGCACCTCCGTGCTGGAATGGCTCACCGTCATCCTGGGCGTTGGCGCCACGGTTGCCCTGCTGATCCAGGCGCTCAAGGAGCGCAGGATCCGCCGGAAGTTCGATCTCGAAAGCGAACCCCTGGTCTGGTTCGTCATCAAGACCGCCTTCACGGCCCTGCTCATGCTCGTCATCACCTTCCTGCTGGCGTCCTACCGGGGCACGCCGATCGTCCTGGTGGTGCTGGCCGCACTGGTAATCGCCTACACCGCCCTGATGAACAACAGCGTCTTCGGGCGCCACACGTACGCCATCGGCGGCAACCTCCACGCAGCTGAGCTGTCAGGCATCAAGACCAAGGCCGTTACCTTCCGCCTCTTCGTGAACATGGGCGTCCTGGCCGCACTGGCCGGCCTGGTCTTCACTGCCCGCCTCAACTCGGCACAGCCGGCCGGCGGAACCGGCTTCGAACTCGACTCCATCGCCGCGGCGTTCATTGGCGGCGCCGCCGTCACCGGCGGCATCGGAACAGTGGCCGGAGCCATGATCGGCGGCCTCATCATGGGTGTCCTCAACAACGGCATGTCCATCCTGGGCCTGGGCACCGACTACCAGCAGCTCATCAAGGGCCTGGTGCTCCTTATCGCCGTCGGCTTCGACATCTTCAACAAGAACCGCAGCGGTGGCGGCGGCAACATTGGCAAGCGCTTCAAGCTCAAGACCAGCCCTCCGCCGGCAGCAGAGAAGCCGGCGCCTGCCGCCAGCGAAACGGTGGAGGCAGGCATCAAGTAGGAAACACCCCACCCGTGCACCTGTTGGCCCCCGCCGCCCCGGACCGAGTCCTGGCAGCGGGGGCCTTCCTGCGTGCGCCCGTGGCGGTTCCGGGCAACTGCTCAGGGCGCGGCCACGCCGGTTGCCGCATCTGCCGGCGAGCGCCGGCGGCGGCTCAGCACGATGAAGGGGGCCGCCAGCAGCTGCACCGCGCCGCCCAGGGCCAGTGACGCCGGGTAGCCGTAAAGGTCCGCGGTCCTCCCGAGCAGCGGCTGCACCACCACTCCCCCGCTGGACCCCATGAGCGAGGCGAAGCTCAGGACGGTGGCCCGCTGCTTCGAGGCGATCATGTCGTTGAGGTACGCCTGGCGCACGGGGGTGCCGGCGGAGGCAACCACCGCCCAGAGCGCCAGGAGCACCAGGGCCAGCCAGAAGATGTGGGTGGCCAGGAGCACCACCAGGACCACGGAGCTGGTGATGGTGGAGGCGATCAGTACCGTGGTGCGCCGGCGGACCAGCTTCCGGACCAGCGGGGCAAGCCAGCCGCCCACGATGTCCGCGCCGGCAACGATGGCTGCTGCCAGGCCTGCGATGGCGTAGGCCCTGGGATCGCCGAAGAGCTGCAGAAGGTAGGGCTGGAGTGCGTAGAAAACGTAGAATCCCACGCCCTCCGTGAACGGGGCGGCCAGCATCATGAACCGCACCGGGGGGTTCTTCAGTCCGCCGTCCACCGAGGCCTGCAGGACTGCGCGGGTGGCCTGCAGGGGGTGCGCCGACCGCTCGGGGGTGAAGCCGACGTCGTGCATGAGCAGGAAGGCAACAGCGAACATGGCCACCAGCACCGCGACGCGCAGCAGGAACGGCACGCCCAGGTTGGTGGCCTGGGCAATGACCCCGCCCGCTACTGACCCGGCCAGCATGGCGATGCCGGAAACCATCTGGCCCCGGCCCAGGACGGCTTCGAGGCCACCGTCGTAGCCGGAAAAGTGGAGGGCATCCACCAGCCAGGCCTCCACGGCCCCCGAGAAGAAGGTGAAGCCAAGGCCCAGGAGTGCAGACACTGCTGCCCACCACCAGAACGGAGCCGACAACTGCCACAGCAGGTAGTACAGGTAGGTGGACCCGGCCAGGGTCACAGTGCCCAGCAGGAAGGACGTGCGGCGTCCCCAGCTGTCGGCCACCACCCCGGTGGGCACCTCGAAGAGAACCATCCCTGCCGTGAAGAAGGCGTTGGCCGCGAAGGCCTCCAGGTTGGTGAGCCCGGCATCGAGCAGGAAGAGCGTATTGATGCCCCAAATGAACGACGCCGCAAGGGTGTTTCCCAGCGTCAGCGTCAGGTAGACGTTCTGGATCTTTCGTGCTGCGGCGTTCACCGGCGGCCGTTCCCTTCGGGCTGTTCCTGGCCGGGCGGATCAGGACGGGCTGAAGTTGGGGGGAACGGGGTCGTGCCGCAGGTACTGCCGGCGGAACCGGCCCGTACCTGCCGTCAGGGCCCGCAGTTCCACTGCGTAACGCAGGAGTTCCTGGTCCGGGACTTCGGCGCTGATCTCCGTCAGCCCTTCGCCGGAGGAGGTTGTGCCGGTGAGGCGTCCGCGCCGCCCGGACAAATCGCTCATCACGGTGCCCACATGTTCGTCGGCAACGGTGATGGACACGGAGGACACCGGTTCCAGGAGCTGGATTTTTCCAGCGGCCGCCGCCTCGCGGAGGGCCAGGGCCCCCGCCGCCTGGAATGCCGCGTCGGAGGAATCGACGCTGTGGGCCTTTCCACCGGTCAGGGTCACCCGCAGGTCCACCACGGGAAAACCCGCAGACACTCCCCTGTCCATTTGGGTCCGGACTCCTTTTTCGATGGACGGGATGAACGTTCCCGGGATGACGCCGCCCACTGTCTTGTCCACGAATTCGAACCCGCCGCCGCGGTCCAGCGGTTCAACCTGGATGTCGCACACGGCGTACTGGCCGTGGCCGCCGGACTGCTTGACGTGGCGTCCATGGCCGGTGGCGGGGGCAGCGAAGGTCTCCCGCAGCGGTGTCACCACGTCCACGGTGTGCAGCTTGACGCCCTGTTCCCGCAGCCGGTCCAGGACCACCTCGGCGTGTGCCTCACCCATGCACCACAGCACCAGCTGGTGCGTTTCAGCGTTCCGCTCCACCCGCAGGGTGGGATCCCCGGCCGCGATCCGGCCAAGGCTGCGGGCCAGCGCATCCTCGTCGCTGCGGGAATCCGCTTCCACGGCAACCGGCAGCAGCGGTTCGGGCATCTCCCACGTGGCCAGCAGCAGCGGGCTTTCCCGGGCGGAAATGGTGTCCCCGGTTTCAGCGCTGCCCAGCTTCGCCAGGGCGCACATGTCACCTGCCACGGAGAAGGGAACAGGCCGCAGGCTGGCACCCAGCGGGGAGTAAATGTGGGTGACGCGTTCATCGGTGTCGTGGTCCTGGTGCCCGCGGTCAGCGAGGCCGTGTCCGCCCACGTGGACAGGCGTGTCTTCCCGCAGCGTCCCGGAGAAGACGCGCACCAGGCAGATGCGGCCCAGGAAGGGATCGTTCGAGGTCCGCACTACTTCAGCGGCGAGCGGCCCATCGGGATCGCAGGACAGTCTTCCACCCGGTTCCCCTGCAAGGTCGGTCGTGTCCGGCAGTTTGCCTTCCAATGGTGCCGGGAAGGCGCGCACCAGGACATCGAGCAGTTCCGCCGTGCCGAGTCCTGTGACGGCGGACGTTGGCAGGACGGGAAAGAACGAGCCCCGGGCGACGGCGGTTTCCAGGTCGTCCGCCAGCACCCCTGTATCGATGTCCTCCCCTTCCAGGTAGCGGTCCATCAGCGTTTCGTCTTCGCTCTCGGCGATGATGCCCTCGATCAGGGCGCCCCGCGCGGCGCCGGCGGCTGCAAGTTCCTCCGGGGCGGCTGGACGGATTTCCGGTGCGGGATCTCCGGAGGAGTAGTCAGTAACCTCCTGGGACAGCAGGCCGAGGAGACCGGCTGCCCCGCTTTCGGCCGGCACCGGGACGTACAGCGGGAGCACGCCGTCGCCGAACGCTTTCTGGCAGGCGGCCAGGGCGCCGTCGTAATCCGCCCGCGGGTGGTCCACCCTGGTGATGACGACGGCGCGTGGCAGGGCGATGTGCGCGCACTCGCCCCAGAGCGCGGTGGTGGTCGCGTCGATGCCGTCCACGGCGGAGACCACGAACAGGGCGGCATCCGAGGCCCTGAGCCCCGCCCTCAGCTCCCCGATGAAGTCCGGGTAGCCGGGGGTGTCCAGGAGGTTCACTTTGACGTCGTCGACCATCAGCGGCACCAGGGACAGCGTGACCGAGCGTTGCTGGTGGACCGCTGCCGGGTCCGAGTCGCTGACCGTGGACCCGTCCGCAATGGAGCCCTTGCGGGTGATCACGCCGTTGGCTGCCAGCAGGGTCTCGATCAGCATGGTCTTCCCGGCGCCGGAGTGCCCCACCAGGGCCACGTTCCGGATCCGGGCCGGGTCCTGCCCCGCGATGCCGGCGGCCTGGTCTGCCCGCTTCGAATCAGGCCCGTTCCTGCCGCCCGCTGCCCGCGCTGACTCCCTGGTGCTCTTCACCGACATTGGAACCTCCTGGCATCATTGCCGACCGGACCGGACGTGTCCTCTGATTCGACACCTTGGGACGGCGGGACGGCAAGAGCACAGGCTATTTGCTGCGGGCTTTGCGGGTAGCGGCGTCGTTGGCCTTCTGGAGAGCGTGGACCAGCTGGTCCTTGTCCATCTTCGAGCGGCCCTTGACATCCAATTCCCTGGCGAGCTTGTAGAGGTGCTCCTTGGAGGCGTTGGCATCGACTCCGCCGGCGGTGGGTTCCGAGGACCGGATGTCCTGCTCCGCGTGCTTGTCAGAGGGGCCGCGCTTTTCCTTGGGCTCCCAGTGGTCGCCCACCTTCTCATAGCTGTGCTTCAGGGAGGCGTAGGCTGCACGGGCAGCGCGCTCTTCGTCCTGGTCGTAGGACTCGAGGGCGGAATCGTAGGTTTTTGCGAACGTGTCCTGGGCCTTCTGGTCAGAACGCTGCAGGGTCGAGGGAAGCTCGTCCTTGCGGGCATGGTCGTTCTTGCCGGTCTTGGGCATGGCACCCATCCTCCTTTAGTCAGCAGGCTGATTATTCGGATGGGATCCAGCTTAGACCCGGAGGTGGTGTGGAGCCCCCTGTCAGATTCGAACCGACGACCCCCGCTTTACAAGCCCTAAGCCGAGGGATTGCCTAACCCTACGCACCTCTACCCGCTGCGACGTATTCACACGGATTCGATGGGATTCGGAGGGGTAGAAGGAATCCTAGGACTTGGGGACAAAAGTATTCGCAATGGAGTTCCCGCTGCGCTCCGGCATGCCGAAGACGTGACAATTGGCGTTGCGGAAATCCGTGAAGTACATCAACACGGAACCGGACTCAGTCGACGAGTACCAATACTTGACGGTTGACGAGGGTCGGTACGTGTCCTCGACAACGGTAAAAGCCAATGTCTGACCGGGCTGGAGATCGATGACGCCCCCGCTAGGCACTCCCGGGGGCGGTGCCCAATCGTAAGTGCCGGTCGTCTGGATAGCTTCTATCTGGCCCCGTTCATCGAGGCCCTCAAGATCCGGCACGTCAGTCTGCATGATCTGTACCGCAGCGGTTGTTCCGTTAGTAATAGTGCCTCGGCCCGTGACTAGGACTTCTGGGTATCCGTAGCGACTGGTCTCTTTGTAATCGACGGATGTAAGCGTTGAGGTGACAGTTCCGGCAGGGCAAGTTTTGGTGGGCAACGGGGCAGGCGCTGGTTGGGGCTGCCTTGCACTTCTTGGCGTTTCGGTTGTCACGACCTGCTGAGGCACGTCAGCTACAACCGAGGCAGCCGTTGGTGTCCTGGTCATTGTCGGTGTCGGTGTCGACGTGGCCTTCGCTGGCGTAGCCTGCGGCGTAGCCACGGAAGGCGGACGCTGAACAGCTGTGGGGCTTGCGGCGGCTTTGGCTGACGCTACTCGACTAGATTCCAAAACGCCTGCCACCACCGCTCCCGATGCGATGGCCACGGCCACCAGACAGAACACTGCAACCAAAGCTGTTTTAAGCGACAAGCGAGGCCCCCACGATGACATACATGGATTTTATATCGGGGGCAAGACAACCGGCGCTTCATGTCCACTGTTCGAAGAGCGTCATCGTTCTTGATCTGGAAGCGGCTTTCTCTTCCTTTAGCAGATGTGGGAGGGGCGGTAGCCAGTCTATCGGCGAGTGATCAGCCCTTCGCTGACCAAATGGCTTGCAGCGCGTCGCCGCGATGAGGGACGCCAGGCGGGGACCTCAGGCGCGCCGAATGACCCCGGACGAGAACCAGCCGACCAGCAGCGCAGCCAACTGAACGTGCGCCTGGGCTTGTTCCAGCGTGGGTGGAACAGCGTTCTGATCCACATGTCGGTAGTGCTGACCGGCCCAGAGCGTTTGCAGCATGTGATGGATCGTGGTGTTGGGGGGAGCCTTATCGCCGTCTACACGGAGGTTATGTTCCCAGGTGCCTTGATCTCTTACATAAGCGACTGCATTCCCCAGAGACGGCTTCGGATGGTTGGGGCAAACAACCGGTGTTACTACCCGTTCGACAGCTTTGACCGCAAAGTCCATGGCCTCGGCCGGTCGAGCGTCAAGTCCAAACGCATACTGCCAGGCCTTGTAAAGCAAGGGCCCTGCTTCACGTGCGCTTTCGATGGCACTTTGAGTGACTTCCTCCATGCCAGCGGGAAGGCGTAATGACAACCTCGCGGTTTTTCCCGACAGGTCCGCCTTGTATTTGCAATGCGACCATTCAAGGGTTTTTGCCAAGCTGGCGGCTGAGCCTGAAGCAGGTGACAGTCGGCTCAAAAGGAAGTCCGTTACGCGCATAATCGTCTGCTCCCCTCTGCTGTAGATCTCCTGCAACAACCGCTGTAACGCAATCGGAGACACTCCCGCACCCAAGTCCACATGAAGAGCCGACTGGATATCGTGAGCCAGTCTTAGGTTTGCAGCGACACCAATTGCGTTCATGAACGGCCCCTTTAGCTGCTCAGTAATCCAAGCGCGCAAAGGCGCGGCCATTGTGGCCGGGATGCCGTCACGAATAACAGAAAGCGCGGCGAGCTCATCTTCAGTTGCGTCGAAGGGGACGAAGACCATGCATTCATTGAACCAGCACCGACCGACATTTCTGCGAAGCCGAGGGGTTTTGGAGGGGATGCCGGCACTTGGGGCAAAACAAAACCGTGCCGCTAGGGGCTAGGTCCCAGGTACGGCACGGTTTCTGTATGAGCCCCCTGTCGGATTCGAACCGACGACCCCCGCTTTACAAGAGCGGTGCTCTGGCCAACTGAGCTAAGGAGGCGTGCCCCTGGGGGCGTGCGCCGGGAAGGCGCTAGATAAGGTTAGCCCAACTCCCGCCGGGCGTAAAAACGCGCCGGAACGCCGCCGGACGCGGCAGGGGCCCACCCCGGAGACGATCCGGAGCGGGCCCCTGCCCTGGCTGTCGGCCCTTAGCCCTTGGCCGTGATGGCTGCCTGCAGGAAGTCCGGGAACGGCGTCTGGGCGCTGTCCCCCTTGCCCCACTGCTTGCCGTCCACGAACACCGTGGGCGTACCGGTCACGCCGATGGCCGCTGCTTCCTTGGTGGTGAACTTCACGAACGGGCGGTACGTCTTGTCATCCACGCAGGAGTCGATGTTCACGCCCAGGTCGGAGGCCATCTTCTTCAGGTCGTTGTCCGAGAGGCCTGCGCTGCCCTCCGCGGGCTGCTTGGCAAACAGCGCGTTGAAGAAGTCGGAGTACTTCTCCGGTGACGCGTTGACCACACAGGCCGCGGCGTTGGCGGCGCGGGACGAGTAGTTGGTGGTTGACCGGCTGTCCAGGAAGCCGAGGGCACGGTATTCCACGGTGATCTTGCCGTCATTGCGCAGCGAGGTGAGCTGGTCGTTGTACTGGGCCTCAAAGTTCTTGCAGACGGGGCAGATGAAGTCGATGTAGAGGACAACCTTCACCGGCTTGCCTGCCTCTGCCTCGGCACCCGGGGCCACTACCTCGGCGGGCGGAGTCTTCGGGGCGTCCCCCACGGAAGCCGCGTCAACGGTTGCCGCTTCGGTCTTGGCCACACCCGTGTTGGCCAGCAGGGTCACGCCGCCGTGGGCGTTGGCATTGGCCGGAACGGGGCCCTGGTCCGCAACCGGCGCGTTTTGCTTGAGGCTGTTGGTGACCACCAGGGCCACCACCACCAGGATGGCCACGACCGCCGCCACGATGCCCCAGCCGATCAGCATCTTGTTGCGCTTGTCCTTCTTTACCTGCGCTTCGCGGATCAGGCGCGCCTTTTCCCGCGCCTCGGCGGTTCGCTCAGCCTTGGACTTACGTACTTCGTTTGCGGGGCTCATGAGTTCCTTGGGTCGGTCGACGTAGGGGGACCACTTGGTGGCACCCCAACATTTTAGGGGAGAAAGCTGAGAGCTTGCGGGTTCAACCATTCTTCCGGGTTGACCAACGGACGAATAGCCCCGATGATTCCGTCCGGCTAGGGTGGCTTAGAGGCACAAGCAACCCCAGGGGGCCGCAATGCAAACACCCGTCCAGGAAAAACCAGCCGGAACAGCTACGGCCGGCAGTTCCGGTTCCGGCCACGCCGGCCATACCAAGTACGACTTCATGGTGGTCTCGAACAGGCTGCCCGTCGACCGCGTGGCACCGGGGGACGACAGCGATGACGGCTCCGGCTGGCGCCGGTCGCCCGGAGGGCTGGTGACCGCCCTCGCACCGATGATGACCAAGACGGACGGCGCCTGGGTGGGCTGGCATGGTGCCCCCGACGAGACGGTCGAGCCGTTCAGCCACGGCGGCATGGACCTCGTTCCAGTACAGCTCAGCACCGATGACGTGGAGCTGTACTACGAAGGGTTCTCCAACGCCAGCCTTTGGCCGCTGTACCACGACGTCATCGCCCCGCCGGAGTTCCACCGCACCTGGTGGGACGCCTACCGCCGGGTTAACGCCAGGTTCGCCGACGCCGTGGTGCGCCACGCGGACCAGGGGGCCACCGTGTGGGTGCAGGACTACCAGCTGCAGCTGGTGCCCCGGTTGCTCCGCGAAGCACGGCCGGACCTGCGGATCGGCTTCTTCAACCACATCCCGTTCCCGCCGCCTGAGATCTTTGCCCAGCTCCCGTGGCGCCAGGCCATCATCGACGGCCTGCTGGGTGCCGACCTGGTGGGCTTCCAGCGGCCCAGCGACGCTGGAAACTTCATGCGCTCCGCGCGCCGCTTCCTGGGTGCCAGCGTCAAGCAGCAGCAGGTGCACGTCAAGGACCACAACGGCCAGCTGACCCACATCGCGCGGGCGCAGGCCTTCCCCATCTCCATCGACGTCAAGCAAATCACCGAACTCGCTGCCAGGCCGGACATCATCGAACGCGCCCGGCAGATCCGGCAGGACCTTGGCAACCCCAAGACCATCCTGCTCGGCGTGGACCGGCTGGATTACACCAAGGGCATCCGGCACCGGCTGAAAGCCTTCGAGGAGCTCCTGGCGGACGGCCGGCTCACGGTGGGTGACGCGACCCTCATCCAGGTGGCCTCCCCCAGCCGGGAGCGCGTGGAACAGTACCGGCTTCTGCGCGAGGAGGTGGAAGGCACCGTTGGACACATCAACGGCACCTACGACACCCTCGAAAACACCGCCGTCCGCTATCTGCACCACAGCTACCCCGTGGAGGAGATGGTGGCGCTGTACCTGGCCGCGGACGTCATGCTGGTCACCGCCCTGCGGGACGGGATGAACCTCGTGGCCAAGGAATATGTCACCGCGCGCAACAACAACGACGGCGCCCTGGTCCTGAGCGAGTTCGCCGGGGCGGCCGACCAGCTGAAGCAGGCGCTGCTGATCAACCCGCACGACATCGCCGGCCTGAAGAACACCATCATGACCGCCGTCGAGCTGACCCCGCGGGAGGCCTCGCGCCGGATGAGGGCCATGCGAAAGCAGATCCTGGACCACGACGTGGACCACTGGTCCGCCGACTTCCTGCGCGCGCTGAATGAAAAGGTGGTCCGCGATGACTCCTGAGGGCCGCCGCGCCAAGGCGCCGCTGGCGCTCTCCCCGGAACTGCGGGAGGCCCTGCGCCGGATCGCCGGCACGGAGCACCTGCTCGTGGCCATGGATTTTGATGGCACCATGGCGCCCATCGTGGGCCGCGCACAGGATGCGCGGCCGCTTCCGCGGTCCGCCGCAGCGTTCGCGGGCCTCGCCGTGCTGCCACGCACGACGACGGCCCTCATCTCCGGACGCGCCCTCGCCAGCCTGCGGGAGGTCGCCTCCCCGCCGGTCGACACGTTGCTGATCGGCAGCCATGGCGCCGAGGCGTGGCTGGGGCCGGGCTCCACCGAACTGGCCCTTGAAGAGGACCAGAAGGCGCTCCTTGAAGAGGTCCGCGCCGAGTTGGCCGGCATCGTCGCCGAGGCGCCCGGCACCTCCCTGGAGGACAAGCCTGCCGGCGTCGTCCTGCATACCCGCCAGGCGGAGGACGACGTGGCAGAAGATGCAGTGGCGGCAGCACGGTCGGTGCTCCAGGACCGCAAGGGAGTCTTCCTGAAGGAAGGAAAACGCGTCCTGGAGACTTCGGTTGTCAATGCCTCCAAGGGCGAAGGTGTCACCTTCCTGCGGCAGGCCACCGGGGCCACTGCCGTGCTGTTCGCCGGCGACGACGTCACGGACGAGGACGCTTTTGGCCGGCTCGAACCGGGCGACGTGGGGGTCAAGGTAGGTCTTGATTTCACCCAGGCCCAATACCGGGTGGAGGCTCCCGTCCACATTGCGGAACTGCTGGAGGCCCTGCTCCAGGAGCGGAGCATCGCGGTTGCCGAGGAGGATCCGCAGGCCGCGTCAGGTTAGGACGTGGCCGGCGGCACATGTGACGTTCGTAACATTTTCGCAAGGAAGCGCAACCTCTGGCATACTCTGTGTGTGATGTGGCGCACAACCAGCGTGCGGCGTCATTTTGTGCCCCGGGCTCAGGCTCGGAGCACTTTGCAGGAACAAAACTGAATAAACATGAACCATTCACAACGGATCGTCCGGCACGTACCTGCCGGTGAAGGGATTGATAACTGTGGCTACAGTTACTTTTGATAACGCTACGCGTCTGTACCCGGGCACAGATAAGCCCGCCGTCGATAAGCTCAACATCGACATCGCCGATGGCGAATTCCTGGTCCTCGTGGGACCCTCCGGTTGCGGCAAGTCCACCTCCCTGCGCATGCTCGCAGGCCTGGAGGACGTCAACGCCGGCCGCATCCTGATCGGTGACCGTGACGTTACCGATGTTCCGCCGAAGGACCGCGACATCGCGATGGTTTTCCAGAACTACGCGCTGTACCCGCACATGACTGTGGCCGACAACATGGGCTTCGCCCTGAAGATCGCCGGTGTCTCCAAGGAAGAGCGCGCCGAGCGCGTCCGCGAAGCCGCAAAGCTCCTTGACCTTGAGCAGTACCTGGACCGCAAGCCGAAGGCACTCTCCGGCGGCCAGCGCCAGCGTGTTGCCATGGGCCGCGCCATCGTTCGTAACCCCCAGGTCTTCCTCATGGATGAGCCGCTGTCCAACCTGGACGCCAAGCTCCGCGTCCAGACCCGCACCCAGATCGCGTCCCTGACCCGCCGCCTCGGCGTCACCACCGTCTACGTGACGCACGACCAGGTTGAAGCCATGACCATGGGCGACCGCGTGGCCGTGCTGAAGGACGGCCTGCTGCAGCAGGTGGACACCCCGCGCAACCTCTACGACCGCCCCAAGAACGTCTTCGTTGCCGGGTTCATCGGCTCCCCCGCCATGAACCTGCTGGAGCTTCCCGTGGTGGACGGCGGCGTCCAGTTCGGCGGCACCGTCTACCCCGTGCCGCGCGACGTCCTCGAAGAGGCACACGGCTCCACGGTCACGCTGGGCAGCCGTCCCGAAGACCTGGAAACCGCTCCCCAGGGTGAAGGCCTGAAGGTGGAAGTGGACGTCGTCGAAGAACTCGGCGCCGACGCCTACGTCTACGGCCACACCAACCTCGACGGCAAGGACCACGACATCGTGGCCCGCGTCGACGGCCGCCGTCCCCCGATGAAGGGCGAGGTCATCTACGTCCGTCCGCAGTCGGGCCACGTGCACCTCTTCGACACCAAGACCGGCCTGCGCCTCGGCGACTGATTCCTTGGCTCCGGCGGTTGGGCCTGGCACAACCGCCGCTTGTCCGACGGCGGCCCGCACCTTTTTCGTAAACGGTGCGGGCCGCCGTCGGCCTTTAACGATGTCCGGGCGAAATTTAGCCGCCCTGCCCCGAGTACGGAAGAATTGACCCATGACCGAGGAATACAGCGCCCAGTGGCACGATGAACCCACCGACTACGCGCAGATCGGTAAACTGCCGCGGTTCGTGGCAGCCAGTGCCGATGACAACAAGGCAGCCTCGGTAGCATCGTCGCTGAATATCACTGCGGCAGCGGCGGATCCCGAACTGCTGGACCTGCCGTGGCACATCGCCCTCGAGGAGTGGCCGGCGCAGTACCTCGCGGCACTCCCCCGCGGCATCTCCCGGCACATCGTGCGCTTTGCCCACCTGGGCGGCTCTGTCATCGCCATCAAGGAAACCTCCGAGCACGTGGCCCGGCACGAGTACCACATGCTCCGCAAGCTGGCCCGCTTCGATGTGCCGTGCGTGGAGCCGGTTGCGGTGATCACCGGGCGCACCACCCCCGACGGACGCCCGCTCAACCCGGTCCTCGTGACCCGGCACCTGAAATTCTCCATGCCCTACCGCGCCCTCTTTTCCCAGATGCTGCGCAAGGACACCCTCACCCGCCTCATCGACGCGCAGGCCCTGCTGCTGGTGCGCCTGCACCTCATCGGTTTCTACTGGGGCGACGTCTCGCTGTCCAACACGCTGTTCCGCCGCGACGCCGGCGCCTTCGCCGCGTACCTGGTGGACGCCGAAACGGGCGAGCTTTACCCCGACCTCTCCACAGGGCAGCGCGAATACGACCTTGAAATTGCCCGGGTCAACATCGCCGGCGAACTGATGGACCTGCTGGACGGCGGCCTCATCGAGGAGAAGGTGGACCCCGTGGCCACCAGCGAGCTGATCATGGACAGCTACCGGCGGCTGTGGGCTGAGCTGACCGAGAAGGAATCCTTTGAGCTGGGCGAACGCTGGCGGGTGGGCGCCCGCATCCGGCGCCTGAACGAGCTCGGCTTCGACGTCGAGGAATATGCCATCAAGACCACCCAGAACGGCTCCACCATCCAGCTGCAGCCCAAGGTGGTGGACGCAGGGCACCACCAGCGGCGGCTGCTGCGGCTCACCGGCCTGGATGCGCAGGAGAACCAGGCCCGCCGCCTCCTCAACGACATGGACTCGTTCCGGGCGGACAACAACCCGGAGATGGATGAGGAATACAGCGCCCATCTGTGGGTGAGCCAGATTTTCGAGCCGATCGTGCGTTCCATTCCGCGGGACCTCTCCGGCAAGCTCGAGCACGCCGAGGTGGTGCACGAGGTCCTGGAGCACCGGTGGTACATGTCGGAGAAGCAGGAGCGCCATATTCCGCTGGCAGAGGCCGTGCAGTCCTACATCGACTCGATCCTCCGGCACCGCCGGGACGAGGCCGCGATCATGCTGAACCCCGACACCGAACTGCTGAAGATCCTCGAGGTGGAAAACGAGGAATCCCGCTACGGTGCCGATGAGTCAGAGGACGAATACCCGGATTCGGATGACTGAGGCCTAGATCGCCTTTCCGGGGTTGAGGATTCCGGCAGGATCGAACAGGTCCTTGATCCTGCGCTGGAGTTCCCGGACCGGCTCCGGTTGCTCCTGGCCAAGCCAGCGCAGCTTGTACTGGCCCACGCCGTGCTCCCCCGTGATGGTTCCACCCATTGCCAGGGCGGCGGTAATGGACTCGTCCAGGGCCACCTGGAGCCGCTCCATGGCGCCGGCTTCAACGTCGGGGCCCTGCCGGTCGATCCAGAAAGTGGGGTGCAGGTTCCCGTCGCCGGCGTGTGCCACCACCTTGAGGTGCACCTGCTGGGCGGCGGCCATGGCCTCGAGCGCCGCAACGTAGTCCACCAAGCGGGAGCGGGGAACAGCGACGTCTTCGCCCACGCGGTACTCGTCGTCCACCTCGGTGCCCCTGCTGTGCCGTCGCAGCTCCACCAGCCGCTCGGCTTCGGCGCTGGCCTCGGTGCTGACGGCGGCCCCGCCTTCGCGCAGGACCTGCCGCACCACATCGGCTTCCGCGGCAGCCCCAAACCCGTCTGTCTGGATCAGCAGCAGTGATGTGCCGCGTGCGGTGAGGTCGGAGCCATGGATGTCGTCGAGCTGGGCCAGTGTGCCGCCGTCGAGCAGTTCCATGATGGCGGGCTGGACACGGGCCCTTCCCACCGCCAGGACGCCTGCGGCGGCAAGCCTGAAGTCCGGGTAGAACGCGGCAATGGTGTGTACTTCCCGGGGCAGGTACTTCAGCCGCACGGTAATTCCGACGACGATGCCCAGCGTGCCCTCGGACCCCACGAAGAGGCCCGTGAGGTCATAGCCCGCCACGCCTTTGAAGGTCTGGTGGCCGGTGTGGATGAGGGAGCCGTCAGCAAGAACGACATCCAGGGCCAGGATCGAGTCCCGGGTGACCCCATACTTGGCGCAGCGCAGGCCACCGGCGTTGGTGGCAACGTTGCCACCGATCGTGGAGCTCCGGAAGCTGGCAGGGTCCGGCGCGTACATGAGGCCATGCTCTGCGGCCGCTTCATTCAGGACGGCATTGACCACACCGGGCTCCACCATGGCGGTTTCATCGTCCGGGTTCAGGGCGAGGATCCGGTCCATCCGCTCCAGGGAGAGGATGATGCAGTTGGTGGTGGCATGGGCACCGCCGGATACACCCGTTCCGGCGCCACGGGGCACGATCGCCACCCCGCTGCCGAGGCAGGCTTTCACCACCGCCTGCACGTCCGCCACTGATTCGGGAAACACCACGGCCTGCGGAAGCTGGAAGTCGATCACGGGCGCCTGGTCTACGGCGTACCGGCGGAGCGGGACCTCGCCCGTGTCCACCTGGCCCGGCGCCAGGATGGCTTCCAGCTCGTCAACGATGCTTCCCACAAAGCCTCCACCCGTCGTCGGACATACCTTCCCAGTCTAGGTGCGCTGCCGGCTGACACCGCGGCTACCTGCCCGTGTAATCGTTTCCAGTTCCCTTGCTCTGTATACATTCGCCTGCGCGATGAGCGCCGCGAAACAATTATGGAAGCGTTTTCAGTTAATCGGCGCGACGCAGCTATGCTGACTTCCATGTCTGTCGAAACTGTGACCCAGGACACTCTGGCTTGTGCCGGTCCCCTGACGCTCATCCATGCTGCTGACACCGCTCCGGGCTGGTGGCGCTCTGCTGTGATCTACCAGGTCTACCCCCGGTCCTTCCGTGACTTGAACGGCGACGGCATTGGCGACCTGGCGGGAATTACCCAGGAGCTCCCGCATCTCGCAGACCTGGGAGTCGATGCAGTCTGGCTCTCGCCCTTCTACCGTTCCCCGCAGCGTGACGCCGGCTATGACGTCAGCGACTACTGCGACGTGGACCCGGTCTTCGGTACGCTGGCCGACTTCGACGTCATGATGGCCGAATCCCACCGCCTGGGCCTGCGGGTCATCGTGGACCTGGTGCCCAACCACTGCTCCGACCAGCACCCGGCGTTCCAGGCAGCCATTGCCGCGCCGGCCGGAAGCCCCGAGCGGGACATGTTCATCTTCCGGGACGGGACCGGCCCCGACGGACAGGAGCCACCCAACAACTGGCAGTCCCACTTTGGCGGACCCGCCTGGACGCGGGTGGCAGGAACTGACGGACAGCCGGGGCAGTGGTACCTCCACCTCTTCGATTCCTCGCAGCCGGACTTCAACTGGGACAACCCCGCCGTCCACGCAGAATTCGAACGCGTGCTCCGTTTCTGGCTGGACCGCGGCGTCTCAGGTTTCCGGGTGGACGTCGCCCATGCGCTGGTCAAGGCCCCCGGACTGCCCGCCTGGGGCGGCCGCGCCGACGGCGGCAGCAGCGACGGGTACCCGGGCCATGAAGCACCCATGTTCGGCCAACCAGCTGTCCACGACATCTACCGCACATGGCGGCTGATCCTGGACGAATACGGACCCGACCGGATCCTCTGCGCCGAGGCAAGCGTGGACCTGCACCGGCTGGCGCACTGGGTCCGGCCCGACGAGATGCACCAGGCGTTCAACTTCCCGTACCTCCACGCGGGCCTGGACGTCTACCGCCTCCGCTCCGTCATCACCGACTCCCTGACAGTCCTCGACGGGGTAGGTGCTCCCAGCACCTGGGTATTGTCGAACCATGACGTGGTCCGCCACGCCAGCCGATTCGGGTACAACGGGCTTGGTCCGCGGGACGGAGACGGCATTGGCCCGGCAGATCACCAGCCGGACCACGATCTTGGCCGCCGCCGCGCGGCCGCTGCCTCGATGTTCATGCTGGGACTCCCCGGCGCCGCGTACCTGTACCAGGGCGAAGAGCTCGGGTTGCCGGACGGCATCGACATTCCGGACCACCTGCGCCAGGACCCCACGTTCGCCCGCACCGGCGGCCAGCGGCTGGGCCGTGACGGTTGCAGGGTGCCGCTGCCCTGGCGGGGCGGGGACCCGCACCTGGGGTTTGGCTCGGGCAGCGACCCCTGGCTGCCCATTCCCGCCTCGTTCAAGGCGCTGGCAAGGGACCTGCAAGCGGAATCACCGGCGTCGCATCTGTCCCTGTACCGTGACGCCCTGGCCTTCCGGCGGGAGCTGGACCTGGGCAGGGGATCCTTGTCCTGGGCCGAGGACTGGTGCACCGGCTACTCCCTGGGCTACATGAACGGCACTACGCTGGTGGTTATGAACCTGAACCACGAGCCGCTGGAAATGCCTGCGGGACATGTCCTGATCCGCAGCCTGCCCGCAGGCGCGGGCCGCGCCCTTGCCTCCGGTGAGACCGCGTGGATCCAGCTTGGACCGGACGCCGCAGCAGCCCTCTGACCGTGGCAGGCATCAAAGAAGTTGCCAGCCGGGCCGGGCTGTCGGTGGCCACCGTCTCGCGGGCACTGAGCGGCAAATCCAACGTCTCTTCCAAGAGCCGCCGGCTGGCCCAGGAGGCTGCCCGGGAACTCGGGTTCGTTCCGTCCTACCACGCGTCGAGCCTCGCCTCAGGGCGGAACCACAACATCGGGCTGGTGGTACCCAACGTCCAGCGCTGGTACTTCTCTTCTGTACTGGAAGGCGTTTCCGAAACCCTGCTCGATGCCGGCTATGACCTGACGCTCTATAACGTGGGTGAACAGCCGGAGCGGCGCAACAGCATCCTGACCGACTTCCTGCTGCGGAAACGCCTGGATGCGGTAATTGCCGTGGCGCTGGTGCTCAGTGAGGAAGAGATCGGGCAGCTGCTGGCCGTGCACCGTCCCATCGTGGTGATCGGAGGCGCCCTGCCCGGGGCGTCCACCATCAGGATCGACGACGAGGGCCTGGCGAAGATGGCCACCAGCCATCTGATTGGGCTGGGACATACCCGGATTGCGCATATCACCGGGGACGCGGGGCTGAACAGGGACTTCAAGCTTCCTCAGCTCCGGCAAAAGGGCTTCGCGGCGGCCATGGCGGCAGCAGGGCTTGGGTTTCGGCCCGAGTGGCATGCCACTGCCGACTTCACCATCCAGGGCGCTTACGCGGCAGGCCGCCGGCTGCTGGGAACACCCACCGAACGGCCCACGGCAGTCTTTGCCGCCTCCGATGAGATGGCGGTGGGCGTCATGCTTGCCGCGCGCGACTTCGGCCTTCGGGTCCCGGAGGATCTCTCCGTGGTGGGGATTGACGGGCATGAGCTGGCAGAGACCTTCGGGCTGACCACTGTGAGCCAGGACCCGCGGGGCCAGGGGAAGCTGGCGGCCGCGACTGCTTTGGCCCTGCTGGACGGCGCCGGCAGGGATCCCGACGGCGGTCCGGCAGTTACGGCAGCCCAGGACCAGGAATACCCCACGGAATTCGTGATCCGGCACAGCACCGCCGTACCACCGGACCTTGCCGCGACGACGGCCTAGGACAGGCCTTCGGAAGGGGCGGCATCCGTTGGGTCGCCGGCACCCATGAACCGTGCAAACCGTTCCAGGATCAACGGCCACGCCTCCACATAGGCTTCGCGGGCGGCAACCGGGTCCTCGGCCCCTTCCCAGCCCTCATGGAAGACCCGGACTTCCGTTTCCGCCTCAACGGCGCGGAACACCACCAGGAGCTCGGTGGACCACAGCGCCGTGGTTCCGGGGTGCCAGGAGGCATGGAAGGACAGCGGCGGCTGCCAGTCATCGAGGGTCCCCCAGATGCTGGTGCGGCCATCGTCAGCCGTCTCAAGGATGATGTTCTCCTCGAACTCCACATAGGAGCCGGCCCCGTAGACGCCGTGCCGCTCCAAGGGCCACCACAGGTGGGCGTGGTCGGTGAAGCCTGCGAAAGCCCGGGCCACCGGTCCCGGTACGCGGACGGTGTTCACCACGGGCTCCAAGGGATCTGAGGCCTGGCGGCCGTCGTCTTGGGAGGGGTCCTGGGCGTGGCTGAAGATGCTGCTCATGAGGGTCAATCCTACCCGCGGACCTTTGGCCGTCCGGCGGCACCGGTCTTGGGGTTAAAGTCGAAGGGCCCTGACAATCCTTGTCAGGGCCCTTCGTAATGTATGTCCGGCGGTGACCTACTCTCCCACACCCTCCCGGGTGCAGTACCATCGGCGCTGTGGGTCTTAGCTTCCGGGTTCGGAATGGGACCGGGCGTTTCCCCCACGCTATGACCGCCGTAACCCTTGTACCTTTCTGTGTGGTGTAAGTTATTGGCCTATTAGTACCGGTCAGCTTCACGAGTCGTTAGTCCTCGCTTCCACATCCGGCCTATCAACCCAGTGGTCTGGCTGGGGGCCTCTCACACAATAATGTGTATGGAAATCTCATCTTGAAGCGAGCTTCCCGCTTAGATGCTTTCAGCGGTTATCCCATCCGAACGTAGCTAATCAGCGGTGCACTTGGCAGTACAACTGACACACCAGAGGTTCGTCCGTCCCGGTCCTCTCGTACTAAGGACAGCCCTTCTCAAATTTCCTGCGCGCGCAGCGGATAGGGACCGAACTGTCTCACGACGTTCTAAACCCAGCTCGCGTACCGCTTTAATGGGCGAACAGCCCAACCCTTGGGACCTACTCCAGCCCCAGGATGCGACGAGCCGACATCGAGGTGCCAAACCATGCCGTCGATATGGACTCTTGGGCAAGATCAGCCTGTTATCCCCGAGGTACCTTTTATCCGTTGAGCGACGGCCATTCCACAATGTACCGCCGGATCACTAGTCCCGACTTTCGTCCCTGCTCGAGATGTCTCTCTCACAGTCAAGCTCCCTTGTGCACTTACACTCGACACCTGATTGCCAACCAGGCTGAGGGAACCTTTGGGCGCCTCCGTTACTTTTTAGGAGGCAACCGCCCCAGTTAAACTACCCATCAGGCACTGTCCCTGACCCGGATTACGGGCCGAAGTTAGATGTCCAAAGTGACCAGAGTGGTATTTCAACGATGACTCCACCCGAACTGGCGTCCGGGCTTCAACGTCTCCCACCTATCCTACACAAGCCACTCCGAACACCAATACCAAACTATAGTAAAGGTCTCGGGGTCTTTCCGTCCTGCTGCGCGTAACGAGCATCTTTACTCGTACTGCAATTTCGCCGAGTTTATGGTTGAGACAGCGGGGAAGTCGTTACTCCATTCGTGCAGGTCGGAACTTACCCGACAAGGAATTTCGCTACCTTAGGATGGTTATAGTTACCACCGCCGTTTACTGGGGCTTAAATTCTCAGCTTCGCCGTGAGGCTAACCGGTCCTCTTAACCTTCCAGCACCGGGCAGGAGTCAGTCCGTATACATCGTCTTGCGACTTCGCACGGACCTGTGTTTTTAGTAAACAGTCGCTTCCCCCTGGTCTCTGCGGCCCCGATCCCCTCCCGGACGCGAAGTCCGATCAAGGTTGGGGCCCCCCTTCTCCCGAAGTTACGGGGGCATTTTGCCGAGTTCCTTAACCATAATTCTCTCGATCGCCTTAGTATTCTCTACCTGATCACCTGTGTCGGTTTGGGGTACGGGCGGCTAAAACCTCGCGTCGATGCTTTTCTCGGCAGCATAGGATCACCAAATCCCCCCAAACGGGGGTCCCATCAGATCTCAGGCACATGAGTGGCGGATTTGCCTACCACTCGCCCTACATCCTTAGACCGGGACAACCATCGCCCGGCTCGGCTACCTTCCTGCGTCACACCTGTTAATACGCTTGCCTCCCAGGATCAGGTCCCGCGCTCCACCAAAACCCTCACACCACAAGGGTGATCGGGCAGGTCTCGGGCGGTTAGTATCCCCTGTTCAACATGGACGGTTTTTCGCCGGTACGGGAATATCAACCCGTTGTCCATCGACTACGCCTGTCGGCCTCGCCTTAGGTCCCGACTTACCCAGGGCAGATTAGCTTGACCCTGGAACCCTTGATCATTCGGCGGACGGGTTTCTCACCCGTCTTTCGCTACTCATGCCTGCATTCTCACTCGTGTAGGCTCCACCGCTGGTTTACACCGCGACTTCACTGCCCACACGACGCTCCCCTACCCATCCAGACGCCTGAACCACAAGGGCTTAGCTAATATCTGAATGCCACAACTTCGGCGGTGTACTTGAGCCCCGCTACATTGTCGGCGCGGAATCACTTGACCAGTGAGCTATTACGCACTCTTTTAAGGGTGGCTGCTTCTAAGCCAACCTCCTGGTTGTCTGGGCAACTCCACATCCTTTCCCACTTAGCACACGCTTAGGGGCCTTAGTTGGTGGTCTGGGCTGTTTCCCTCTCGACTATGAAGCTTATCCCCCACAGTCTCACTGCTGCGCTCTCACTTACCGGCATTCGGAGTTTGGCTGACGTCAGTAACCTTGTAGGGCCCATTAGCCATCCAGTAGCTCTACCTCCAGCAAGAAACACGCAACGCTGCACCTAAATGCATTTCGGGGAGAACCAGCTATCACGAAGTTTGATTGGCCTTTCACCCCTACCCACAGCTCATCCCCTCCATTTTCAACTGAAGTGGGTTCGGTCCTCCACGACGTCTTACCGTCGCTTCAACCTGGCCATGGGTAGATCACTTCGCTTCGGGTCTAGATCACGCCACTCACACGCCCTATTCAGACTCGCTTTCGCTACGGCTGCCCCACACGGGTTAACCTCGCGACGTAACACTAACTCGCAGGCTCATTCTTCAAAAGGCACGCCGTCACCAGAATCAGACTGGCTCCGACGGATTGTAAGCACACGGTTTCAGGTACTGTTTCACTCCCCTCCCGGGGTACTTTTCACCTTTCCCTCACGGTACTGGTCCGCTATCGGTCATTAGGGAGTATTTAGGCTTATCAGGTGGTCCTGACAGATTCGCACGGGATTTCTCGGGCCCCGTACTACTTGGGATACTCTCACAGGCGGTACAAACACATTACGGTTACGGGACTAACACCCTCTCTGGCCGGCCTTTCAAAACCGTTCACCTATGCGCGCACATCACACCCCACCAGCCCGGCAGAACTGGTATGGAAAGTCCCACAACCCCGACCATGCAACGCCCGCCGGCTATCACACATGGAACGGTTTAGCCTGATCCGCGTTCGCTCGCCACTACTAACGGAATCACTATTGTTTTCTCTTCCTGCGGGTACTGAGATGTTTCACTTCCCCGCGTTCCCCCCACGCACCCTATGTGTTCAGGTACGGGTCACCAAGTCACTCGCGCGCTTGGCGGGGTTTCCCCATTCGGACACCCTGGGATCACAGTCCGGTTATCGACTCCCCCAGGCTTATCGCAGATTCCTACGTCCTTCTTCGGCTCCTAATGCCAAGGCATCCACCGTGTGCTCTTAAAAACTTGACCACAAAGATCAAAAACATTTTCGAGAGAACCACGAAAACTGTCCCGCGCACCCAAAGGCACACGAACCAGATCCAGGTTCATTTATCTTGGAAATTGCTTCTTATACAAGATGCTCGCGTCCACTATGTAGTTCTCAAACAACAACCCCACACCACACACCCCACACACACGTGCATGGACCGTCATGGCAGGGAAACCAGAAACAAACAAACCCAGGGCCAAAAACCCCGGTCCTGTTGCCTCAGGACCCAACAGTGTGCCAAACACGAAAACCACCACATCACCACGCCCACCGTTCCAGAACCACCAGGGTTCGTACTAGGAAAGGACACGACAACACAACGGCCGCTATTTGTTGATATTCCACCCATGAGCACCCGCCGCAGGACAATCGCCTGCGCAACGGGCTTGCTTCCTGACAACCCCCACACCCGGACATACATCCAGGCCGGTTGTTGTAGGTGCTCCTTAGAAAGGAGGTGATCCAGCCGCACCTTCCGGTACGGCTACCTTGTTACGACTTAGTCCCAATCGCCAGTCCCACCTTCGACAGCTCCCTCCCACAAGGGGTTAGGCCACCGGCTTCGGGTGTTACCAACTTTCGTGACTTGACGGGCGGTGTGTACAAGGCCCGGGAACGTATTCACCGCAGCGTTGCTGATCTGCGATTACTAGCGACTCCGACTTCATGGGGTCGAGTTGCAGACCCCAATCCGAACTGAGACCGGCTTTTTGGGATTAGCTCCACCTCACAGTATCGCAACCCTTTGTACCGGCCATTGTAGCATGCGTGAAGCCCAAGACATAAGGGGCATGATGATTTGACGTCGTCCCCACCTTCCTCCGAGTTGACCCCGGCAGTCTCCTATGAGTCCCCACCATCACGTGCTGGCAACATAGAACGAGGGTTGCGCTCGTTGCGGGACTTAACCCAACATCTCACGACACGAGCTGACGACAACCATGCACCACCTGTAAACCGACCACAAGTGGGGGACCTGTTTCCAGGTCTTTCCGGTTCATGTCAAGCCTTGGTAAGGTTCTTCGCGTTGCATCGAATTAATCCGCATGCTCCGCCGCTTGTGCGGGCCCCCGTCAATTCCTTTGAGTTTTAGCCTTGCGGCCGTACTCCCCAGGCGGGGCACTTAATGCGTTAGCTACGGCGCGGAAAACGTGGAATGTCCCCCACACCTAGTGCCCAACGTTTACGGCATGGACTACCAGGGTATCTAATCCTGTTCGCTCCCCATGCTTTCGCTCCTCAGCGTCAGTTAATGCCCAGAGACCTGCCTTCGCCATCGGTGTTCCTCCTGATATCTGCGCATTTCACCGCTACACCAGGAATTCCAGTCTCCCCTACATCACTCTAGTCTGCCCGTACCCACCGCAGATCCGGAGTTGAGCCCCGGACTTTCACGGCAGACGCGACAAACCGCCTACGAGCTCTTTACGCCCAATAATTCCGGATAACGCTTGCGCCCTACGTATTACCGCGGCTGCTGGCACGTAGTTAGCCGGCGCTTCTTCTGCAGGTACCGTCACTTACGCTTCTTCCCTACTGAAAGAGGTTTACAACCCGAAGGCCGTCATCCCTCACGCGGCGTCGCTGCATCAGGCTTGCGCCCATTGTGCAATATTCCCCACTGCTGCCTCCCGTAGGAGTCTGGGCCGTGTCTCAGTCCCAGTGTGGCCGGTCACCCTCTCAGGCCGGCTACCCGTCGTCGCCTTGGTAGGCCATTACCCCACCAACAAGCTGATAGGCCGCGAGTCCATCCAAAACCACAAAAGCTTTCCACCAACCACCATGCGATGGAAGGTCATATCCGGTATTAGACCCAGTTTCCCAGGCTTATCCCAGAGTCAAGGGCAGGTTACTCACGTGTTACTCACCCGTTCGCCACTAATCCACCCACAAGTGGGCATCATCGTTCGACTTGCATGTGTTAAGCACGCCGCCAGCGTTCATCCTGAGCCAGGATCAAACTCTCCGTTGAAAACAAACAGACACAACCAAAACCACCGGAAATAACGGTCNCGATGGAAGGTCATATCCGGTATTAGACCCAGTTTCCCAGGCTTATCCCAGAGTCAAGGGCAGGTTACTCACGTGTTACTCACCCGTTCGCCACTAATCCACCCACAAGTGGGCATCATCGTTCGACTTGCATGTGTTAAGCACGCCGCCAGCGTTCATCCTGAGCCAGGATCAAACTCTCCGTTGAAAACAAACAGACACAACCAAAACCACCGGAAATAACGGCGACAAAAGCTGCACAAAATTTGAAACCAGCTAAAAACACCAAACCAGTACCACAGGGGCGGCACGATTCGGCAAATTCAACCAATTACATACATAATCGGTATCAACAAACTTGGCACACTATTGAGTTCTCAAACAACAGACACACCCGGCACCACCCAAACCAACGTTCAGGACCACCCACAAGTGGGCATCATCGTTCGACTTGCATGTGTTAAGCACGCCGCCAGCGTTCATCCTGAGCCAGGATCAAACTCTCCGTTGAAAACAAACAGACACAACCAAAACCACCGGAAATAACGGTCATAATGGCTGCACAAAATTTGAAACCAGCTAAAAACACCAAACCACACCACAGGGGCGGCACGATTCGGCAAATTCAACCAATTACATACATAATCGGTATCAACAAACTTGGCACACTATTGAGTTCTCAAACAACAGACACACCCGGCACCACCCAAACCAACGTTCAGGATCGCTCCGGAGCAACTTTTCAAACTTACCGGCTGGCTTCCTGCGTGTCAAACCGGCGTCCGCGACCATCCTCAGCATATGCTTGGGGGATCGGTTTTCCGTCTGACTCCGTGGAGCAGCGCGGAAATAAACTCTACCACCACTCCTCCGGGATCGCCAGTCCGCCCTCGCGTGGTGTCCTGATGGCAGCCGAAAGGCCCGGAATCACGCGGATTCCGGGCCTTTCGCAGTTCACCGGCCGGACGGATCAGCCAGCCGTTGATGCTCCCGGCTTGAAGTAGGACGCCCCGAGCGGAGGCAGCGTGACAGTCAGCGTCGCCGGCTGGCCATCCTGACCTTCGTCCACTGCCTTCAGCTCGCCGTCGTTCAGCACACCGGATCCGCCGTAGGTGGTGTGGTCGGTGTTCAGGACCTCTGTCCAGGCCCCGGCGGTGGGGACACCCAGGGTGTAGCCGACATGCGGGGCGCCGGAGAAGTTGATGGCGCAGACAACCGGGTTGCCGTCGGCGTCCCACCTGATGAAGGACAGGACGTTGCGGTCCGCGTCGCCACCGTTGATCCACTGGAAACCAGCCGGAACGTTGTCCTGCGTGTACAGCGCCGGGGTGGACGCGTACAGCTCGTTGAGGTCCTTGGTGAGCAGCTGCAGTCCCCTGTGTGCAGGGATATCCGCGAGCCACCAATCCAGGCCGTGCTGTTCAGACCACTCGGCTTCCTGGCCGAACTCGGTGCCCATGAAGATGAGCTGCTTGCCTGGGTGCGCCCACTGGTAGGCAAAGAAGGCGCGGAGGTTCGCCAGCTGCTGCCAGCGGTCACCGGGCATCTTGCGGAGCATGGAGCCCTTGCCGTGGACAACCTCGTCGTGGCTGATGGGCAGCAGGAAGTTCTCCGTGAAGGCGTAGACCAGGGAGAACGTCACCGTCCCGTGGTGCCACCTGCGGTTGTAGGGGTCCTCGGAGATGTACTTGAGGGAATCGTGCATCCAGCCCATGTTCCACTTCAGGCCGAAGCCCAGGCCGCCGTGGCTGGTGGGCGCAGTAACGCCCGGGAACGCCGTGGATTCTTCCGCGATCATGACGGCGCCGGGGTGGGTCTTGTAAACGGTGGCGTTGACTTCCTGCAGGAAGGAGATGGCCTCGAGGTTCTCCCTGCCACCGAAGCGGTTGGGCCGCCACTGGCCTTCCTGGCGTGAGTAGTCGAGGTAGAGCATGGAGGCCACCGCGTCCACGCGCAGGCCATCGATGTGGAATTCCTCCAGCCAGTAGAGGGCGTTGGCCACCAGGAAGTTCCGGACCTCGGTGCGCCCGAAGTCGAAGATCAGGGTGCCCCAGTCGGGGTGTTCGCCAAGTGCCGGGTCCGAGTGTTCGTACAGCGGCTCGCCGTCAAACCGGGCCAGGGCCCAGGCGTCCTTCGGGAAGTGTGCGGGCACCCAGTCCAGCAGGACGCCGATTCCTGCCTGGTGGAGGGCGTCCACCAGGTAGCGGAACTCGTCCGGGTGTCCGAACCGGGATGTGGGCGCGAAGTAGGAGGTGACCTGGTAACCCCAGGAACCGCCGAACGGGTGCTCTGCGACGGGCATGAATTCCACGTGCGTGAATCCCAGCCACTTGACGTACTCCACCAGTTCCTTGGCGAGCTCGCGGTAGCCGAGGCCCAGGCGCCAGGATCCGAGGTGCACCTCGTACACGCTCATGGCGGAGTTGTGGGGATCGCGTTTGGCCCGCGCTTCCATCCATTCCTCGTCCTTGAACGCGTACGAGGGTTCCACCACCCTGGACGCGGTTAAGGGGGGAACTTCGGTGCCGAACGCCAGCGGATCGGCCTTTTCAACCCAGTAGCCGCCCCGGGTCAGGATTTCGTACTTGTAGCAGGCCCCCGCGGCGACGCCGGGGATGAAGACCTCCCACACGCCGGAGGAACCCAGGGAGCGCATGGAGTGTTCCCGTCCGTCCCAGGCGTTGAAGTCGCCCTTGACGCGGACGGCCTGCGCGTTGGGGGCCCAGACGGCAAAGGACACACCGTTGACGTCTCCCAGCGCCGACTTGTAATGCCGGACATGGGCGCCGAGCACCTGCCACAGTTTCTCATGCCGGCCTTCACCGATGAGGTGGAGGTCAACTTCGCCCACGGTGGGCAGGTAGCGGTAGGGCTCGTCAACGGTCACCGGGTCCTTGCCCGGGTAGGCGACCGTGAGGCGGTAGTCGGGAACGTGCCCCTGCTCCAGCGGTTCCAGGACGGCAACCCAGACGCCGTGGGCCTCGTGTTCCATGGGAACTTCACCGGCACGGGTGACCACGGTGACTGCTTCGGCGAGGTGCTTCACGGTCCGGATGGTGACGTGCCCATAGTCGTCCAGGTGCGCGCCCAGGACGGAGTGGGGGGCGTGGTGTTCACCGTTCGCGATCCTGCCCAGGGTGCCTTCATCCACGTGCAGGGGCACCCCCGGGCGGTCAGTTCGTGCTGAGCCAGTCATTTCGTTACCTTCCGATGCTGCACCGGCGGAGTCGCCGGCACCGTTACTGCCCAGGAGCCGCCTGGAGGCGTTTACGGGAATCGCCACCCAGTCGGGCCTGTTTCGCATTTCATAAACAACTTCGTACAGTGCCTTGTCCAGCCACAATGCCACAAACAGTGGTGAGGTTCGGTCCACCGTTCCGGGAATGACCCCGGCATACCCTGCCAGGAAGGCGTCAGAGCAGTCGTCAACCCAGCTGTCCGGAACCTGGGCTCCCTCCTGCTCGCGCTCGGCTGCTCCGGCGGCGTAGTCGAAGGACCGCAGCATGCCGACGACGTCGCGCAGGGGCACGTCCGGGACGTTCCGTTCGGCGATGGGTCGCAGGGGCTCGCCCTCGAAGTCCAGGATGGCCCAGCGCGACTCGTCGCCGGACTGGCCGGTGACCTGGAGGATCTGGCCCAGGTGGAGGTCGCCGTGGATGCGCTGCAGGGGCGCGTCGGGAACCTTGTCCAGGTCAGCCAGCAGGGCGTCCAAGGCATCGTCGTAAGGCCCGACGGCGGCCCGCGCTTCCGCCCAGGCGTTCCGGACGCGCTGTGCAACAGCGGGTCCTGCTCCCTTGCCGGGTGCAGAGCCGGCGGACGTCCCGAGGGCTTCCGCCAAGCGTTTGTGCACTGTAGCGGTGGCGGCGCCCAGGGCCCTTGCTTCTGCCGTGAAGTCCGTGCCGGAGCGGGCTGCGTCCACTGCCAGCCGCCAGGCATCGCGGCCACCGGCGAGGAATTCGTGGGCCACCGCAAGCTCACCCTGGACGTACCGGGTACCCTGGCCGGTGCCGCTGGAGGCGTGGTTGCCGTGCCCCAGCCACTCGCCCCGGACCCAGCCAAGGGTGGCAGGGACTTCCGAAGTTCCTGCCTTCGTCAGCGCCGCTCCCACCTCGATCTCCGGGTTGGTCCCGTCAGACAGGACCCGGAAGAATTTCACCATGGCGGCCGATTCGCCGTCGTCCACAATGACGGAACTGTTGGACTGCTCACCGGAGAGCACCTTCACGACGCCCTTCGCCGTGGGCAGGCGGTAGGGTCCTTCCACGCGGAATCCCGTCGCGGTGCCGCTGTCCGCCTTTCCTTCCTGCCGAATGAGCTCCAGCCACGCGCCCACGAAGTCGGGGTCGTGGACGGCGTCGTACACCCAGGGGCGGGTAGGATCCATTCCTGCCGCTTCACCCACCAACGCACGCTCCATGCCCCCGGCCGGCGCCGGCCGGAAGCTCAAGGGAACCTGGACGACGGCGGTGCGCTGACCGCCGTCGGGCCCCTGGGTGGTGACGTTGAGGAGGAACACGGCCAGCGCCGCGTGTCCGCTGGGGTCCGCCAGTCCCAGGCTGCCGGCCTGGGAGATGGCGAAATCCGGGGTTTTGATTGGGAACCAACGCTGCTGCGGCAGCCATTCCTTGAGCAGCGCGGTGAGGGCGGGAGTGAGGATTGGCTGGTTCATCTCAGTTCTCTATCGACAGGATGGGCATGGCCTGGGTGTAGGGCGACGATGGGTTCGACCCCGCCGACCGCATCCGAAGCCAGAAGAAATCGTGGCTTCCGATGGTCAGGGTAAGGGTGCCGTCGTCGCCGATGCCGGGGAAGATCTGTCCGCCAAACACATCGCGGAGCCCCCGGCCGGCATATTCAGGAATCCGGAGCGTGGCAGCGACCGGGTGCTGGGAGAGGTTGAAGGCGCACAGGATGGTCTCGGCGTCGGCACCGTCAGGGTTGCTGGCCGGCAGCTCGCGCAGGTACGCCAGGACGGCGTCGTGGTCTGCTTCCACATGTTTGAAGCCGCCCAGTCCGAACGCGGGATGGTTCTTGCGGACGCTGAGGATCTGCCGGGTCCAGCGCAGCAGGGACCCGGAGTGGGCAGCCTCGGCTTCGACATTGGCCATGGCGTAGTTGTACACCAGGGACTGGATGGGCGGCAGGTACAGCTTGCCGGGATCGGCATGGGAAAAGCCGGCGTTCCGGTCCGGGTTCCACTGCATGGGGGTGCGGACGGCATCACGGTCCTCCAGCCAGATGTTGTCCCCCATGCCGATCTCGTCGCCGTAGTACAGGAACGGGCTGCCCGGAAGCGAGAGCAGGAGGGCGTTGATCAGTTCGATCTCGGCCCGCGAGTTGTCGAGCAGGGGTGCCAGCCGGCGGCGGATGCCGATGTTGGCCCGCATGCGCGGGTCCGGGGCGTACCAGCCCAGCATTGCCGCACGCTCATCGGCGGTGACCATTTCCAAGGTCAGCTCGTCGTGGTTGCGGAGGAACGTGCCCCATTGCGCGCCCTCGGGGATGTCCGGGGTGTCGCGCATCGTTTCGATGATGGGCGCCGCCTTTTGGTCCCGCAGCGCGTAGTAAAGGCGGGGCATGATGGGGAAGTGGAACGCCAAGTGGCACTCGGGTTCATCGACGGTGCCGAAGTATTCCACCACCTCGTTGGGCGGCTGGTTTGCTTCGGCGATGATCACGCGGCCGGGATAGCGTTCATCCACCATTTCCCGCAGCCGGCGGAGGAACTCGTGGGTGGCCGGAAGGTTTTCGCAGTTGGTGCCCTCCTCCTCGAAGAGGTAGGGAATGGCGTCCGCCCGGAAACCGTCAATCCCCTGGTCCAGCCAGAACCGGACAACGTCGAAGACGGCCTCGATCACCTTGGGATTTTCGAAGTTCAGGTCCGGCTGGTGGCTGAAGAACCGGTGCCAGAAGAACTGCCGGCGGATGGGATCGAACGTCCAGTTCGATTCCTCCGTGTCAACGAAGATGATGCGTGCGTCCTGGTATTTCTCGTCCGTGTCGCTCCAGACGTAGAAGTCGCCGAAGGGACCGTCCGGGTCCTTCCGGGATTCCTGGAACCAGGGGTGCTGGTCGGAGGTGTGGTTCAGCGGGAGGTCGATGATTACCCGGACGCCGCGGGCATGCGCTTCTGCCACGAGCCGCTTGAAGTCGCTGATGGTGCCGAATTCATCCAGGACCGAGTTGTAGTCGGAGATGTCGTAGCCGCCGTCCCGCAGCGGCGACTGGAAGAACGGGGGCAGCCAGAGGCAATCCACGCCCAGCCACTGGAGGTAGTCCAGCCGGTCGATGAGTCCGGAGAAATCCCCGGACCCATCGCCGTTGGCATCCGCAAAGGCCCGGACCAGTACTTCATAGAACACTGCCTTGCGGTACCACAGAGGGTCATGCTGAAGGCCAGGCGCATTTAGCTCGAACGTGCTCTTGGGAGTGAAGTGGCCGGAACTCTGCGGGTTGAAACTCACTGATGCATTCTCCTCACGCTCAGGATGTGGGCGGGCTCCACGTGCGGATCAAGCCGCACGTAGTTGAACTCGCCCCACTCCCAGCTTTGGCCGGAGATGAGGTCATCCACATAGAAGCCGCCGCCCGGGGTGATGTCCTGCGGGTCCAGTTCGAGGGCCGCCAGGTCCAGGGAGACGCTGCACTCCTTGGTGACGTGCGGGTCCACGTTGACCACCACGATGATGGTGTCCTTGGAGCCGTCGGGAAGGGTCTTGTGCTTCGAGTAGACAACAGTGGAGTCGTCGGTGCTCTGGTGGACCGTGAGGTTCTGCAGGTCCAGCAGCGCGGGGTGGTCCCGCCGGATGTGGTTCAGCCGGGTGATGTACGGGGCCAGCGTGCGTCCGGACTCGGCGGCGGCGTCCCAGTCGCGGGCCTTGTACTCGAACTTCTCGTTGTCGATGTACTCTTCCGCACCGGGCCGGGCAACGTGTTCGTACAGTTCATAGCCGGCGTAGACGCCCCAGAGCGGGCTTCCGGTGGCGGCCAGGACAGCCCTGATCCGGAACGCCGCCGGTCCGCCGTACTGCAGGTATTCCGTGAGGATGTCCGGGGTGTTGACGAAGAAGTTGGGCCGGAAGAACGCCGGTGATTCGTGGCTGACTTCCTCGAAGTAGGTCTCGATTTCCTTCTTGGTGTTGCGCCACGTGAAGTACGTGTAGGACTGCTGGAAGCCGGCCCTGCCGAGCGCGTGCATCATGGCCGGGCGGGTAAAGGCTTCGGCCAGGAACACAACACCTGGTTCGGCTTTTTCCACTTCCGCAATGAGCCATTCCCAGAACCACACGGGTTTGGTGTGCGGATTATCCACGCGGAAAATCTTTACGCCGTGGCTGACCCACAGCAGCACGATCCGCAGAATTTCCCGGGAAAGTCCTTCCGGATCATTATCGAAATTGAGCGGATAGATGTCCTGGTACTTCTTTGGCGGGTTTTCGGCGTAGGCAATGCTGCCGTCCACCCTGGTGGTGAACCATTCCGGATGGGACTGCACCCACGGGTGGTCCGGGGCGGCCTGGAGTGCGAGGTCCAAGGCTACCTCCAGGCCCAGTTCGTTGGCACGCGCCACGAAGGCGTCGAAGTCCTCGAAGGATCCGAGATCGGGGTGGATGGCGTCGTGGCCGCCCTCCTTGGCTCCGATGGCCCAGGGTGAGCCGGGATCATTGGGGCCGGCCACCAGGGTGTTGTTGGGTCCCTTGCGGAACTGCACGCCGATGGGGTGGATGGGCGGCATGTAGAGGACGTCGAAGCCCATGGCTGCCACGGCGTCCAGCCGTTTGGCGGCGGTACGGAAGTTGCCTGACGTCCAGGCGCCGGTGTTGTGGTCCTTGACGGCGCCTTCGGACCGGGGGAAGAACTCGTACCAGGCGCCCCGCCCGGCCCGGTCCCGCTCCACCAGGAGGGGGTATTTTTCAGAAACGGTGACGAGTTCCCGGATGGGCTGGCGGGACACGATGTCCGCGACTTCCTGGCTGAACCCGGCCCCAAGCCGTTCCTCCGTGCTGCGGGACTGGTCGCCCAGGACCTCCGAGGCATGCCGCAGGGCTGCCCGGTCCACCTCGTCCCGGAAGTCCTCCGCGGACGCTTCGCCCAGCAGTTTGGCACCTTCGGCGAGCATGAGTTCGACGTCGACTCCGGCGTCGATCTTCACTTCGGCGTTGTGGTGCCAGGTGCCGTAGCGGTCGTGCCAGGCTTCGATGACAAAAGACCAGTTCCCCGTTTCCGACGGCGTGAGCACGCCTTCCCAGCGGTCCGTGCCCATGCCACGTTCCCCGCGCGGTGGCGCAAGCCGGACGCGCTGGCGCTCGGCGCCGGAGGCGTCAAGGAGCACGGCGCTGACGCCGAGCTGGTCATGCCCCTCGCGGAAGGCGGTGGCGCCCACGACGATGGCCTCGCCGGGCAGGGCCTTGGCCGGGAATTTGCCGCCCTCGACGACGGGCTGCACGGCAGTGATGGGAAAACGCCCAAACCGCAAGTCCTCGGTGATACTGCGCTGGGGCATTTTGGTGGATGCGGCACTGGTTCCTGAGTTAGTCGTCACAGGCTCGACGTTAGCGAGAAATGACCCGGATTGCTAAGCCTGCTCCCTAAAATCGCCGTGCCGCGGCCTAATTTCTTCATGCCCCTGTCATTTACCCAAAAGAAACCGAAAGCTGGTTCCGGCCGCGCATGTTGTCGGTTAGTGTGACGCAGGTGAAGGCAATCCGCAGGTTTACGGTCCGTACAGTCCTCCCCGAACCCATTCGGCCTTTGGCCAGGCTGGCCAGCAATTTGCGGTGGTCCTGGCACCGCCCCACCCGGGAGCTTTTCGCCGGGCTGAACCCGCGGCTGTGGGAGGAAAGCGGGCAGGACCCCATCGGTTTCCTGGGCATGGTCAGCCGGGAGGAATTCCAGCAGCTCGCCGCGGACCAGTCGGTGGTGGACCGGGTGCGCGCCGCAGAACAGGACCTTGACCGGTACCTGCAGGAACCGCGCTGGTACCAGGGCCTGGGCCCGGATGCACCCGCCTCCATCGCCTACTTCTCCCCCGAGTTCGGCATCACCGAGGTCCTCCCCCAGTACTCGGGCGGCCTGGGAATCCTCGCCGGCGACCACTTGAAGGCTGCCTCGGACCTCGGCGTCCCCCTGATCGGTGTGGGCTTGCTGTACCAGGCGGGCTACTTCAAGCAGTCACTGTCCCGCGACGCGTGGCAGCAGGAGACCTACCCCGTCCTGGATCCGGACGGCCTGCCGCTGACACTGCTCCGGGAGCCCTCTCCCGACGGCAACGGCAAGGCCCTGGAGGTATCCCTGCCCCTGCCCAACGGGCGCCGGCTGCTGGCACACATCTGGCGGGCCGACGTCGGACGCGTTCCCCTGCTCCTCCTGGACTCCAACGTGCCGGGCAATGACGACGCCGCCCGCAGCATCACCGACCGTTTGTACGGCGGAGGCGGCGACCACCGGCTGCAGCAGGAGCTGCTGCTGGGGATGGGCGGGGTCAAGGCCCTGCGCGCCTTCCAGAAGCTGACGGGCAGCGCCGCACCGGAGGTGTTCCACACCAACGAAGGCCACGCGGGGTTCCTTGGCATCGAGCGCATCCAGGAACTGATGTCCGGCGAACAGGCCCTGACATTCGACGAAGCACTCGCCGCCGGGCGGGCCTCCACCGTGTTCACCACGCACACGCCGGTGCCGGCCGGCATCGACAGGTTCGAGATTAACCAGATCAGCCATTTCTTCCAGGCCGGACTGGCTCCGGACGTGCCCGTGGACCGTGTCCTGGAATTGGGACGGGAGAACTACGCGGACGGTAACCCGGCCGTGTTCAACATGGCGGTCATGGGCCTGCGCCTGGCCCAGCGCGCCAACGGCGTGGCCAAGCTCCACGGCGAGGTGTCGCGCGGCATGTTCTCCGCCCTCTGGCCGGGCTTCGACCACTCCGAGGTGCCCATCACCTCGGTCACCAACGGCGTGCACGTGCCCACCTGGGTGGACAGCCGCATCTCCAAGCTCGCCCGCGACCAGTTTGGCAGCGAGGCCGAAGCGCTGGGCAAATGGGACCTGGCCTACAACGTCAGCGACGCCGACGTCTGGGCGCTGCGCCGCGAGATGCGCGCTGCCCTGGTGGAGGACGTCCGCCGCAGGCTGCGGGCGGCCTGGAAGAAGCGCGGCGCGGCGGACGCAGAGCTGGGTTGGACAGACAACGTCCTGGACCCGGACATCCTCACCATTGGTTTTGCCCGCCGCGTGCCCACCTACAAGCGGCTGACCCTGATGCTGCGGGAACCGGCGCGGTTGAAGGCGCTGCTCCTGCACAAGGACCACCCCATCCAGCTGGTTATCGCCGGCAAGTCGCATCCTGCCGATGACGCCGGGAAGAAAATGATCCAGGACCTGGTGCGGTTCACGGATGACCCCGAGGTCCGGCACCGCATCGCATTCCTGCCCAACTACGACATCGCCATGGCCAGGACCCTGTTCCCGGGCTGCGACGTCTGGCTGAACAACCCGCTGCGGCCGCTGGAGGCCTGCGGCACGTCGGGCATGAAGGCAGCCCTGAACGGCTCGCTGAACCTGTCCGTCCTGGACGGCTGGTGGGATGAGATGTACGACGGCGAGAACGGCTGGGCGATTCCCACGGCCAACAACGATGCTTCCCCCGAGGAACGGGACGACATCGAGGCCGCAGCGCTGTATGAGCTGCTGGAAACACAGGTGGCGCCGCGATTCTACGGCAGCACGGTGTCCGAGGGAGCCGGCTCCGCCGGGCCGTCCACGAGCCGGAGCGAGAAGGTGCCCACGCACTGGGTGTCCATGATCAAGCACACCCTCTCGCACCTCGGCCCGGCCGTGTCCGCTGAGCGCATGCTCCGGGACTACGTGAACATCCTGTACCGCCCCGCCGCGGAAGCGGGACGCAGCGCCACCGCCAACTCCTATGCCCAGGCACGTGCGCTGGCATCCTGGTCCGCCAAGGTACGCGGCGCCTGGCCACAGGTCCACGTTGAGCACGTTGATTCGGTGGGGGTATCGGAGGATCCGCAGATCGGCGACACGCTCCAGGTCAACGCCTACGTGGCGCTGAACGCCCTCACCCCGGAGGACGTCTGCGTCGAGGTGGCCTACGGCCGGGCCGAGGAGAATGACGCCCTTGCCGACATCACCATGATGGAGCTCCAGGTGAAGGAAGACCTGGGCAGCGGGCGGCACCTGTTCAGCGGTTCCCTGGTCATCGACCGCTCCGGCCCGTTCGGTTACACGGTCCGCGTCCTGCCCCGGCATGATGCCCTGGCCTCCAAAGCGGAGCTCGGACTGATCGTCAACGCATAGCCCGCCGGTCTCCTGGGTACGGCTCCTGGCAGGCAGCAATACCCAACCAGGAGGGTCCGATGACCGAACGTACGGTGGCCGATGTAATCGTGGAGCGCCTCACTACCTGGGGCGTGAACCGGGTCTTCGGCTACAGCGGGGACGGCATCAACGGCTTCATGGGTGCCCTCCGCCGGACCGGGGACCGGCCCGAGGGGCAGGTTGAGTTTGTCCAGGCCCGGCATGAGGAAGCGGCCGCGTTCATGGCCGTCGGCCACGCCAAGTACACCGGCGGCGTGGGGGTGGTGACGTCCACCCAGGGGCCCGGGGCCGTCCACCTGCTCAACGGGCTGTATGACGCAAAGCTGGACGGCGTACCGGTGGTGGCCATCGTGGGGCAGCAGAGCCGCACCGTGCTGGGGTCCGGCTACATGCAGGAAATCGACCTGACCGCGTTGTTCAAGGACGTCGCGTCCCAGTTCGTGCAGCTGGTCAGCACGGCAGAGCAGGTGCCCATGGTGCTGGACCGTGCCTTCCGGACGGCCAAGGCCACCGCCTCCCCCTGCGTGGTCATCATTCCGCACGATGTGCAGTCCGCACCCGCGCCCGGGCTGGAGCAGCAGCACGGCATCGTGGTCACGGCGCCGTCCTGGAGCGCGGCGGCCAAGAGTCCCCGCGACGAGGACCTGGCCGCCGCGGCCGCCCTCCTTAACTCCGCGGAACGGGTGGCCCTCCTGGTGGGACAGGGCGCCAGGCACGCCGCACAGGAAGTGGTTGCCGTGGCGGAAAAGCTGGGTGCCGGCATCGCCACCAGTCTGCTCGGCAAGCCGTACGTGGACGAAAACCTGCCCTTTGCGGTGGGAACCATGGGGCATCTGGGCACTACCGCGAGTGCGCACCTGCTGGGCAACTGTGATGCCCTCCTCATCGTGGGTTCCAATGATCCCTGGACCGAGTTCTATCCGCCGCCCGGGGCCGCCCGTGCGGTGCAGATCGACATCGACGAAAAGAAGATCGGCAACCGCTACCCCGTGGAGGTGGGCCTGGCCGGCGACGCAGCGTCAGCCTTGGACGCTTTGAACCAGAGGCTGGAGCACCGGCCACGCACGCAATGGCGCACGGATGTGGAAAGGGAAGTCAGCCGCTGGCGTATCCTCGCAGCTGACCGTGCCGCCGTGCCCGCCAGCCCCGTCAATCCCGAGCGGGTGGTCCGCGAGCTCAACGGCCGGCTGCCCGGGAACGCCCAGGTGAGCGTCGACGTCGGAAGCTGTGTCTACTGGTACGCCCGCCAGCTGGTGCTGCCCGCCGGAGTCCCCGCACACCTGTCCGGGACCCTGGCCAGCATGGGCTGCTCCATCCCCTACGGGCTTGCTGCCAAACTCGCCCGCCCGGACCGCCCGCTGGTGGCTCTGGCCGGTGACGGCGCCATGCAAATGGCGGGCATCGCGGAGCTGGTCACCGTGGCGCACCGCTGGCGCCAGTGGCAGGACCCAAGGTTCGTGGTGTGCGTCTTCAACAACCGCGAGCTGACGGAGGTCACCTGGGAGCAGCGTGAATCGGAAGCCGAGCCGCGGTTTGCTGCAAGCCAGGAACTGCCCGATTTTCCCTTCGCCGCCTACGCGGACCTGCTCGGGCTCAAAGGCATCCGCGTCGAGGACCCGGAACTGGTGGGCGAGGCCTGGGACCAGGCCTTCGCGGCCGACTGCCCGGTGGTGATCGAGGTCCTGACCGACCCGGAAATCCCGCTGCTTCCGCCGTTCCCGGCCGGGCGCGAAAAGGCTGAAAGCATGCGCGAGGGGCTGGCAGCGGAGGACGACGGCGGCAGGGCCTCTACGCTGCTGGACACCTACGTGGCGCACGAGGAACGCCCGGGGAGCTAGCTGCGGACTGGTTGCCCGGTGATTGCGGGTTTAGAGCAGCACTGCGGTGACGGCCAGGTCCTTGCCCGCGTACCGTTCCGCGTCCTGCAGGATCTCGCACAGGATGCCGAACGACCTGTCGGCGCGGAACGGCGCCGCCACCTGCCACAGGACCGTGACAGGCGGGGTGCCGTTTTCGCTGATGCTGTCCGCAAAGTCGTGGAGCGAGTCGTTCAACGCATCCAGGTTCACGCCGTAGTGCTCGGGAAAATCCAAAACCTCGCCGAAGGTTTCCAGGACGGCGCGCTTGCTGTCCGCCGGGGGAACCACCACGCTGCGGCGCCCGGCGTCGGCCACCTGTTCCTGCAGCTCTTCAAGGGTCCAGGTGTCGCCGGAGAAGATTCTCATGGTTGTGCTAGCTGCCTTCCGCTATGTACTTGAACGTTGCGTAGTGGTCCCCGGTGTAGTACTTCTCCCCGCCACTGCCCGCCACGATGCGGCGTGCACCCCGGTCCGGTTCACCGGGGGTGGGGACGGTGTACTCGCGGTAATAGCCGCGGTCCCGGGCTGGGAGGACCCGCTCGAAGTTTCCGAACACCTGGTCATCCTGCCCGTACTGGAACGGGCCGCCCGCCCGGATCAGCGCCAGCACCCGGCGGCCCTCCACCGGAAGCGCGGATTCCCTGATCTCCGGGAGGCTGGACGGATTGGCTCCCCGGTGGGGCGCTGACTGCTTCGCTGCCGGGGACGTGGCCGTTCCACCGGGAGTGGACGTGCGGCTGGAACCAGCGTCCGGCGTCGTGCCGTCCGTCTGCCCGCCCAGCAGCCCGGCACCGCCGAACGCCACCATGGCCAGTACCACCAGGGTGGTGAGGAGCAGCGGGAGGATGGAGCGGTTGCGCATTCGGGTTTACCTGCCGGAGGGGTGGACTGGCGTCTGGTGGTGCTGTAGCTACGTGCGGTAAATGCTGATGGAGTTGGCCTCGGCCAGGTCGATGTCTCCTGCAGCCACCTGGATGCCCTGCCGCTGCTTGTGGCGGGGCGAGGTGGTCAGCCGGAGCTCGAACAGGCTCGGAGCCGGCCTTCCGGCGTCGGGCAGGGTCACCTGGACGTCCCGCGCGCTGCCATTGACCACCACCAGCCCGGCAAGGTCGCCGCCGTCGTCGCGGAGCAGGAGCTGCAGGACGCGGTGATGCGGATCGTTCCAGCGCTCATTGGACATGGGCTGGCCGTGCTGGTCGAACCAGTACAGGTAGGACTGTTCATCCCGGACCGGGAAATCATGCGGCTGGGCGGCGAGGAACTCCTTGCGCAACCGGATGTACCGCTTGGTGCTGCGCAACATCTCGTGCGCCTCCGGTGTCAGCGTCCAGTCCAGCCACGTGATGGCATTGTCCTGGCAGTAGGCGTTGTTGTTCCCGTGCTGGGTCCTGGCCAGCTCGTCCCCGGCAGTAATCATGGGAACTCCGAGCGAAACCATCAGCGAGGCCATCAGGTTACGCCGCGACTGCGCACGCTGTGCCAGGATGGCGCTGTTCTCAGTGGGGCCCTCCACGCCGTGGTTGTAGCTGCGGTTGTCTCCGTGCCCGTCCCTGTTCTCTTCGCCGTTGGCCTCGTTGTGCTTGCGGTCGAAGGACACGAGATCGTTCATGGTGAAGCCGTCATGGGCGGTGACGAAGTTGACCGAGGCCAGGCGCGAGCGGCCGGATGCCTGGAAGAGGCCTGCGGAGCCGGACAGCGCGTCGGCGAGTTTCGCCATGGTCCCGCCGTGCCCGCCGGAGTCGATGGCTGCGCGGTCTGCCAGCCAGAAGGTCCGGACAGCGTCGCGGAAGTGGTCGTTCCAGTCGACCCACCCCCGGGGGAACCGGCCCGTCTGCCAGCCTCCGTAGCCAATGTCCCAGGGTTCGGCAATCAACTTGACCCCGGACAGAACGGGATCGGCGGCGACGGCGGTGAGGAAAGGGTGATGGGGGTCGAACTCGTTCGCGGCGTTGCGGCACAGCGTGACTGCCAGGTCGAACCGGAAACCGTCGATGTGGAACTCGTCCACCCAGTACCGGAGGGAGTCGGTCACCAGCTGGACCACGTGCTGGTCCCCGAAGTTGAGGGAGTTGCCGCAGCCGGTGGTGTCGAGGTACTTGCCGTGGCCGTCCACCCGGTAGTACGTGTCTTCGCCGAGGCCGCGGAAGCTCAGGACAGGGCCGTCCGCCGTGCCCTCGGCCGTGTGGTTGTACACGACATCGAGGATGACTTCCAGCCCGGCGGCGTGAAGTGCCTTCACCATGGCCTTGAACTCGTCCTGGACCGCCTGCGGGCCCGCTTCCTGGGCTGCGCGGGTGGCGTAGCCGGGGTGCGGGGCGAAGAAGGCGGCGGTGTTGTACCCCCAGTAGTTGCTGAGGCCCAGGTCCTGCAGGTGTGGCTCATCGATGTGGAAGTGGACGGGCAAGAGCTGGACTGAGGTGATGCCCAGGCCGGTGAGGTGCTCTACGACGGCGGGGTGGGCCAGGCCGGCATAGGTGCCCCTGAGCTCTTCCGGTACGTCGGGATGGAGCATGCTCTGGCCGCGGACATGCGCTTCATAGACGATCGTGTTGCGCCACGGCAGGCGCAGCCGTTCGTCTGTTTCCCAGTCGAAGTCGACGGCGGTGCGGACGCTGGTAAGGAAGCCATCCTGCTGGTCCACTCCCCTGCCGTATGGGTCCAGCAATAGGGGCTGGCGGGCGGAGCCGTTGCCTGCCGGAAGCTCCGGCGGCAACGGCCGGCTGTCCGACGCCGGGCGGAAGCCGTAGCGCGATCCGTAGGGCAGGTCCTCCACGATGCCGTGGTGGACCCCCTTGGTGACGTTGGGCAGGGTCTGGGTCCGCCATTGGCCGCCGGGAGGGCAGTAGGCGATGTCCAGGCTGGCGACGCCGGGGGCGAAGCAGGCAACGTTGGCGCGTCCGCCGGCGTGGTGGCGGGTACCGCCGGAATCAGCGCGCGGGACGCTGACACCGAGGGGAACGGCCGTGGAGGCGTCCATGGTGGAAGCGGTGTCGAAAAGCGGCATGACCATCACCTAAATAGTAGCGGTCAGCGGCACTTGACCTGCCCATACGCGCCTGTGGCGCCGGGAACCCACCCGCGGATTACGGACCGGTGAAACTATCCGGCCGCGCGCTGGCGGGAGACCTCGTACAGCGAGATTCCCACAGCCATCGAAGCGTTCAGGGATTCCATGGCGGAATCGATGGGGATGGAGACGATCTGGTCGCAGTTTTCCCGCACCAGGCGGCTCAGGCCCTTCCCTTCCGAGCCCACCACGATGCACACCGGTTCGGTGGCAAGGGTGAGATCGGGCAGTGAAACGTCGCCGTCGCCGTCGAGCCCCAGGACATAGATGCCCATGGTCTTGAACTGCTTGAGGGCGTTGTTCAGGTTGGAGGCGCGGGCCACGGGCACGCGGACGGCCGCGCCGGCGCTGGTTTTCCAGGCCGAGGCGGTAACGCCCACGGAACGGCGCTCGGGCACGATGACGCCGTGGCCGCTGAAGGCGGAGACGGAGCGGATGATCGCACCCAGGTTCCGGGGGTCGGTGATGCCGTCCAGGGCCACGAAGAGCGGCGCGTTGGCGATGTGCCCCTTCTTCCACTTGTCCACGGTTTCCTCGGCCAGCTCGTAGGCATCCAAGTACTCGTAGGGCGGGATCTGCAGCACCAGGCCCTGGTGGACGGCGTCATCCGTCATCCGGTCCAGTTCAGGTTTGCCCGTTTCCAGCAGCGGAATGCCGCGTTCGGCGGCGAGCTTCAGTGATTCCTTGACCCGGTCATCCATTTCGATGCGGATGGCAACGTGGAGGGCCTTCGCGGGGATGCCGGCGCGGAGCGCCTCGACCACGGAGTTGCGCCCGGTGACTACTTCCTCGGTGGCACGGCCCTTGGGGCCGGACTTGGCGGCGCCGGCGCTGCGGGCACCGGTCCCGCGCTTCGCAGCGGACCGCTCGGAAAGCTGCCGTGCCTTGTGCGCCTTGTGGTACACGCGGTCCTCGGCTTTGGGCGTGGGGCCCTTGCCCTCGAGGGCCTTGCGGCCATGGCCACCGGTTCCGACGGTTGGGCCCTTCTTCGCTTTAACCGATCGGCGACCATTGTTGGCCATGATGTTCCACCCTTGATTGTGCTGACTGAATCTGCATACCAGTCTACTGACCCGAAAAAAATCGGGGGCAGCGGCCTGTTCAGTCCCGCTTGAGGCTCCAGGTGGCGCCGTCCGGGCCGTCCTCCACGACGACCCCGGCTTGGTTGAGGGTGTCCCGGATGGCATCGGACCTTGCCCAGTCCTTGTCGGCGCGGGCAGCCGCCCGGGCGGACAGCTGCGCCTCCACCAGAACGCCCAGCGCCTCGGCTTCACGCGTGCTCACCGCCGCGGAGCCTGCCACGGCGTTCAGGCCCAGGACCCCGGTCATGAGGATGACGGCGTGCATCGCGTTCCGGGCGGCGTCGTCGTCACCCTCGGCGAGGGCTGTGTTGCCCGCCCTGACGGTTTCGTGCAGGGCGGCCAGGGCGCGCGGGACGTTGAGGTCGTCGTCCATTGCTTCGCAGAAGGCATCCACGGCTGCGGACGATGAACCGTGGGGGCCGTCCGCGAGGCCCGTGTCGCCGTCGAAGCGCGCCGCAGCCTTGGCCAGGAATCCGTCAATGCGTTCGACGGCGGCGGCGGCCTCCTGCAGGGACGTCGGGCGGTAGTCCAGGATGGACCGGTAGTGCGCCTGCCCCAGGTAGTAGCGGACCACGCGGGGCGGGGCGAGTTCCAGCATTTCCGCCGGGCTGATGGTGTTGCCAATGGACTTGGACATCTTTTCGCCCTGGTAGGTCACCATGCCGTTGTGCATCCAGAAGTTGGCGAACGGGTGTCCGGCCGCCTGCGACTGCGCCATCTCGTTTTCGTGGTGCGGGAACCGCAGGTCCAGTCCGCCGCCATGGATGTCGAAGGCGGTGCCGAGGTACTTGGTGACCATGGCGGAGCACTCAAGGTGCCAGCCGGGCCGTCCGTTACCCCAGGGCGAGGACCAGCTGGCGGTGGCCGGCTCTCCTTCTTTGGAACCCTTCCACAGCGCAAAGTCGCGGGGGTCCTTCTTGCCTCGGGGATCGGCGTCGGGCGCTGCCTGCATGTCGTCGATGTTCTGCCGGGTCAACGCGCCGTACTTGTTCCAGGAGCGGACGTCGAAGTACACGTCGCCCGAGTCATCCAGGGCCGGGTAGGCGTGGCCGCGGTCGATCAGCTGCTGGATCAGGGCGTGCATCTCCGGAATGTGGCCGGTGGCCCTGGGTTCGTAGGTGGGGCGCGAAACACCGAGGGTGTCGTAGGCCTTCAGGAACTCCTGCTCGTAGCGATACGCCAGGGCCCACCATTCTTCGCCGGCTACTTCTCCGGGTTCCGGGCTGAAACCGGGGGCGAAGGAGGCCTCGGACTTGGCCAGGATCTTGTCGTCAATGTCCGTCACGTTGCGGACAACCGTGACGCGCAGGCCCCGGTACTGCAGCCAGCGGGTGAGCTGGTCGAACGCGATGGCTGAGCGGATGTGGCCGACGTGCGGCATCCCCTGGACCGTGGCTCCGCAGTAGTAGAGGCTGACCTTGCCCTCGACGAGGGGGACGAAGTTCCGGACTTCGGCGGAGGCAGTGTCATAGAAGCGCAGGGTCACCGCTCCAGACTAACTGATAGGCCCGGCCACCTCACGGGCGTAGGGGCTGCGGATACACCAGGGCGGTGGCTACGGCGGAGATGCCCTCCCCGCGCCCGGTGAATCCCAGGCCGTCACTGGTGGTTGCGGTGACGCCGACGTGGGCGCCTGCCGCCTCGCTCAGGACCTTTTGCGACTCTTCCCGGCGGGGCCCGAACTTGGGCCGGTTGGCCACGAACTGCACGGCCACGTTGCCGATCTCGAACCCGGCCGCCCTGACGATCCGTGCGGCCTCGGCGAGGAGGGTGGCACCGGACGCTCCGGCGAATTCCGGACGGTCCGTACCGAAGTGGGTGCCGAGGTCGCCGATGCCGGCGGCCGAAAACAAGGCGTCAGCGGCGGCATGGGCCACGGCGTCGCCGTCGGAGTGTCCGGCGAGGCCGCGTTCGCCGGGCCAGAGGAGGCCGCCGAGCCACAGCGGACGGGGGGAATCCTCCGGGGCGTACGCATGGACATCGATTCCCACGCCCGTGCGCGGAAGGACCACGTCCGGGCTCATCCTTCCACCCAGCGGGCACCAAGCGGACCCTCAAGGAGCCCTTCGGCGAAGATGAGGTCCAGGGGGGTGGTGATCTTCAGGGATTGTGTGGACCCGCGGACTGCATGGACCGGGGTACCCAGCATCTCCACGAGCATCGCGTCATCGGTGACCGCTGCGGCCTGCTGGCCGTCCAGGCCCTGCGCCGCCTCGTGCGCCTTCAGCAGGGTGCCGATCGTGAAGCCCTGCGGAGTCTGCACTGCCCGCAGTTCCTCGCGCCGGGCGGTCCCCGTGACGACCTCGGGGGCAAGCGCCGTGTCATCGCCGGCCGTGGCCGCCACGGTTTTGACCGTGTCCACCACCGGGAGCACGGGAATGACCGCGGCGGCGCCGGCAACGAGGGAGTCGCTGACGCGGTGGAAGACGGATTCGGGGGTGAGGGCCCGTGCGGCATCATGGACCAGGACGGCCTCGATGCCCTCCATGAGTGCGGCAATCCCGGCGCGCACGGACCCGGCCCTGGTGGATCCGCCGTCGACAACAGTCAGGAGGGGGCCACCGTCGGCAAGTTCCTCCCGGAAGTCGTCGCACAGCCGGCGCAGGTCCTGGTCGCCGGCGGGCAGCGCGACGCACACCTGGGTGGCCACACCGGACGCGACAATGCCGCGCAGGGCATGCATCAGGATTGGTTCTCCGCCCAGCGGAACGGCTGCCTTGGGCATGCCGTAGCCGAGGCGCTGCCCGGAACCTGCGGCAACCACGATGACCGCTGTGACCAGGCGCGTGGGTGATTCACTCATGCGGACTAGCCTACGACGCCGCCACTTCCGATGGGCGATTTAGGCACCGCCGCGGTGGGCCCAAAAAAAGAAGCCCCGGCGGCACTTGCGTGCAGCCGGGGCTAAATTCTTAGGAAGCCAGGACCTCGTCGAGAACGCTTGCAGCCTTCTCCTCGTCGGTCTTTTCAGCCAGCGCCAGTTCTGAAATCAGAATCTGGCGGGCCTTGGCCAGCATTCGCTTCTCGCCTGCGGAAAGGCCCCGGTCGTGATCCCGGCGCCACAGGTCGCGAACAACCTCTGCCACCTTGATGACGTCACCGGAAGCAAGCTTCTCCAGATTTGCCTTGTACCTGCGTGACCAGTTGGTGGGCTCCTCGGTGAACTCGGCGCGGAGCACATCGAACACGTGCTCCAGGCCTTCCTTGCCCACTACGTCCCGGACCCCAACAAGGTCAACGTTCTCTGCTGGAACTTCAATGGTCAGATCACCCTGAGCCACCTTGAGCTTGAGATACATCTTCTCTTCGCCCTTGATGGTGCGCATCTTGATTTCTTCAATCTTCGCAGCACCGTGGTGAGGGTAAACTACTGTCTCGCCGACCTCAAATACCATGTGGACATTTCCCCTTTCCCGCAGACCAGTTTATCACGATTCAGGCATATGACCGGCCGGAGAAAGGGCTCCCAACCGCGAAAATACGCGGGAAAACGGCCCAATCAACCCCCTCCACCCCCTTGACGGATGCGCTGATTAGTGCATCAGGTGAGCGCTCCCACGGGGGATGTGACACCGCCGAATCCTCGTTTGCCCCTCTTTGCCGATAGGCTATGGCTGAAAAAGACTTCAAATTTCTCGAGGAGTACGTGACGTGCGTTCCACTGCGATGAACCGGGCCCAGCGCGGCAAACTGGCACTGACGGCTGCTGCCCTTGGCGCCAGCCTGCTGACCGCGGGCTGCGGTTACATCACGCCCCAGCAGACCAGCCATCAGTACTCTGCCTCGGACGGCATCCGCGCAGACCTCGGTCCGCTGCAGCTGCGGAACATCCTCATCGTCTCCACCGGCGAGAACGAGCCCGGCCGCCTGATCGGTGCCGTCTACAACTCCTCCTCCAAGGACGTGAAGCTGACCGTCAACGGTGCGAAGGGCTCACAGACCGAGGTCTCGGTGAAGGCCAACTCCTCCACCATGCTGACCGAGAAGACCGACGCGGCCATCCTGAGCACCACCGGCGGCAAGCCGGGCTCCCTGGTGGACGTCAAGATCAGCGAGAACGGCACCAACGTCAGCAGCACGGTCAAGGTTCCCGTCCTGGACGCCACCCTGCAGGAGTACAAGGACTACGTCCCCACCCCGAGCCCCTCGGCGACGCCCACGCCGTCGTCCTCTTCTTCCGCAGGTGCGGGCGCAACGTCCTCCGCCGGCGCAACCTCCGGCGCCACGGCAACGGCAACCGCCACCACCCGCTAAAGCGGGCGCTGCAAGCAGCGGACACCAAAAGGGAGGAGCCATGCGGCTCCTCCCTTTTTGCGGTATTTGGCGATGCTGCCTTACGGCTCGAACTTGTAGCCGAGGCCGCGGACAGTCACCAGGTAACGGGGGGCCGAGGGGTCCGGCTCGATCTTGCCGCGGAGGCGCTTCACATGGACGTCCAGGGTCTTGGTGTCGCCAACGTAGTCCGAGCCCCACACACGGTCGATCAGCTGCCCGCGCGTGAGCACCCGGCCCGAGTTGCGCAGGAGCATCTCCAGAAGCTCGAACTCCTTCAGGGGAAGGAGGACCTGCTCGCCGTCCACGCTCACCACGTGTCGTTCAATGTCCATGCGGACGGGCCCGGCCTGGACCGTGGCGGAGATCAGTTCCTCAGGTTCTCCCTGGCGCCGCAGGACAGCCCGGACGCGGGCCACCAGTTCACGGGATGAGTAGGGCTTGGTGACGTAGTCGTCGGCGCCGAGTTCCAGGCCCACCACTTTGTCGATTTCCGAGTCCTTGGCGGTCAGCATGATCACGGGGACGCTGGAGCGCTGCCGGAGCTGGCGGCACACCTCCGTGCCGGAAAGCCCGGGGAGCTGCAGGTCCAGCAGCACCAGGTCGGCGCCGTTGCGGTCGAATTCGGTAATGGCGTCCAGCCCGTTGTCCACCACCTCAACCTCGAACCCTTCTTTGCCCAGCAAATAGGACAAGGGATCGCTGAACGACTCCTCGTCCTCAACAATCAAAATCCTGCTCAAGCGCTAGCTCCTCGTTCTGTTGCGCCGGCGGCGCGGGGTACTTGGGTCAGAGTGGCCTGTTCGGGCGCCCCGTGCGCCTGCCCCGGAGCCGGTGCAGGTGCCGTTGCGGCGGAAACGGACAGCCCGGCGTCGCCGTCCTGCCCTTCCATCTCGGGCAGCCGGAGGGTGAAGGTGGATCCCTGCCCGGGCTGGGACCACAGCGTCACCTCGCCGCCATGGTTCGATGCCACGTGCTTGACGATGCTCAGGCCAAGGCCCGTGCCGCCCGTCTGGCGGGAGCGGGCGGCATCCACCCGGTAGAAGCGCTCGAAGACGCGTTCCTGGTCCTCCGGCGAGAGCCCGTCCCCCTGGTCGGTCACGGAAATGGAGACCAGGCCGTCCCTGGACCGGACGCCGATGCCAACGCGGGTGTTCGGGGGCGAGTAGCGAATGGCATTGTCGATGAGGTTCCGCAGTGCGGTGACCAGGAGGTCCTGGTCCCCGAACACCTTGCCTTCGGTGCGGCCGCCCACCACGATGCTGATGTTCTTGCTTTCGGCGGGCAGCTGGGACCGGTCCACGGCTTCGGCGATGACGGCGTTGATGTCCACGGGGCCGCCCTGCTGCGTCACGCTGGCGCCCTGCAGGCGGGAAAGTTCAATGATGTCCTGGACCAGGGCGGCCAGTCGTGCGGATTCCTTGTGCATGCGCTTGGCGAAGCGGCGCACAGCTTCTTCGTCGTCGGCGGAGGACTCCAGGGCCTCCGCCAGCAGGGAGATGGCACCCACCGGGGTCTTCAGTTCGTGCGACACGTTGGCCACGAAGTCGTTGCGGATCTCTTCTGTCCGGGTGATCTCGGTCCGGTCATCGGCCAGGAGGAGGATGTATTCCTCACCCAGCATGGCGGCCCGGACCTGGACGATGATGGTGCCTTGTCCCAGCGGTCCGCGCGGAAGCTCGAGCTGTTTTTCCAGGATGACGCCGTCCCGCCGGACCCCCGCGGTCATGTCCAGGAGTTCCTTGTGCACGACGGTGTGCCCGCGGACCAGGCCGTACGCGTAGGCCGCGGGGCTGGCGCGGACCACGCCGTCGACGTCGTCCAGCACCACGAAGGCCCGTCCGACGACGGCGAGCACCTCCGCGGCTCCCGCCGGCAGGGCAATCTCTTCGGCATCGACGTCCAGCAGTTCGCGCTGCTTCTCGCTGACCCGGTAGGCAAGCACGCCGAACGTGCCAAGCGCCAGGCCGATAAGGCCGGCGACCAGACCAATGAGCATAGGATCCACAGCTCCACTTTATGCTCTTGCCCGGCGGCTCCAGCCGACTCAAGGCACTTACAGCGAACGGTTCAACTAACGTTCACCTGTGTGGGCATAATCGTTTACCGGGCGATGACAAAGTTAGAGGTCAGAGCGCCCAACGGCGACACGATTCCTGCTGCCCTGGAGCGGCCGGCGGGAGTTCCAAGGAAAGGACGCCCTAAGTGCGTAAGGTTTTTCAGGAAGAACTCACCCAGGTTGGTGACCAGCTGGTGGAGATCTCCCGGCTGGTCAGCGAAGCGATGGACAAGGCCACCACCTCATTCCAGGTGGCGGACGTGGACCTCGCCCAGGACGTCATCGCTGCGGATGCGCGCATTGACTTCCTGCAGAACAGCCTCGATGAGCGGGCCATCGACATCCTGGCGCTGCAGGGTCCTGTCGCCAGCGACCTGCGCATGATCGTAGGTTCCCTCCGGATGAGCGCATCCCTGGAGCGGATGGGTGACCTGGCGCGCCATATCGCACAGCTGGCCCGCCTCCGGTACCCCTCCACTGTGATTCCGGCATCCATGACGGAGACCTTCAACCGGATGGCCGAACTGGACCAGGAGATCGCCGACAAGCTGACGGTCCTGCTGGAAAGCCGCGACCTCGAGGTGGCCCGGGACATCCTCAAGGCGAACACGGCCATCAACGATCTGCACTTGAGCGTCTTCAAGGCCATCGCTGCCCCCGAGTGGTCCGAGTCCCCCGCCACCACGGTGGATGTTGCCCTCGCCAGCCGCTACTTCGAGCGCTTCGCAGACCACGGTGTTTCCGTCGCGCAGAAGGTGACCTACCTGGTGACCGGCGCGTGGCAGCCGAACGCCACCGAACACAGCTGAACAAAAACCGCGGAGTACGACGGCGGGCTGGTCACCTGAGGTGACCAGCCCGCCGTCGTCGTTTCACTTTTGACGCAGCGCGTTCTTCGGCCGGAGTGCGTCTAAGGGAGGAACGACCGAGCACCCGGCGAAGAACCGCGAAGTCTTATTTCTTGCCCTGGTTGGCGACTGCCAGGATGGCCTGCTCGGCGGCCTCGGGATCGAGGTAGGTGCCACCAGGCTTGATCGGCTGGAAGTTTTCGTCGAGGTCGTACACCAGCGGGATGCCCGTGGGGATGTTCAGGCCGGCGATGGCCTCATCGCTGATGCCGTCCAGGTGCTTGACCAGCGCGCGGAGCGAGTTGCCGTGCGCGGTGACCAGGACGGTCTTGCCGGCCTTGAGGTCTTCCTTGATGTCCGATTCCCAGTAGGGCAGGAGCCGCACCAGGACGTCCTTCAGGCACTCGGTGCGCGGAAGGGCGTCGCCCAGGTCCGCGTAGCGGGGGTCGTGGGCCTGGCTGAATTCGCTGTTGTCGTCCAGGGGCGGCGGCGGGGTGTCGTAGGAACGGCGCCACTCCATGAACTGCTCTTCACCGTATTCGGCCAGGGTCTGGGCCTTGTCCTTGCCCTGCAGCGCACCGTAGTGGCGTTCGTTCAGGCGCCAGTCGCGCTTGACCGGAATCCAGCCGCGGTCGGCCTTGTCCAGGGCAATGTTTGCGGTATTGATGGCCCGCTTCAGCAGGGACGTGTAGAGCACATCCGGGAGGATATTGTTTTCCACCAGCAGCTCGCCGCCACGCGCTGCTTCCGCGCGGCCCTGGTCGTTCAGGTCAACGTCCACCCAGCCGGTGAACAGGTTCTTGGCGTTCCATTCGCTGTGGCCGTGGCGCAGCAGAATCAGCTTGTAAGTCATGATTTTCATCCTAGCCGAGCAGTGTTGCCGCCCGCCCAGCGTTACATGGCTCCTGCCGGAAGCCCCGGGGGTACCCGCAGGACACCGGCCCGGAGGCAAGGGATAGGGTTGGGCAGTGGTTCAAAAGGCTGAACGGGTGAACGCCCCGCAACTTTCCGGGAGGACGTCCCCCGCCAGGCAGGGCCGGCCGGTTGGCAACGTGACCCGCGGCACCACCAACCCCAACAGGATGCGCCGGGTGGACCGCTGGCTGACGGGACCGCAGGCCTGGCGGCTCCGGTCCGCGGCGGACCCCCTGGTGGTTGACCTGGGCTATGGCGCGACGCCGGCCACCGCCGTCGAACTTTATGAAAGGCTCGCCGCCATCCGGCCGGACGTGCGGGTCTGCGGGATTGAGATTGACCCCGCGCGCGTGCGGGCGGCCCTTCCGCTGCAGCGTCCCGGACTGACCTTCCAGGTGGGTGGCTTTGAACTGCCCGTTCCCGGGCGCCCCGTCCTGGTCCGTGCGTTCAATGTCCTGAGGCAATATGAGGAAGCCGACGTACAGGGTATCTGGCGGCTGGTGCAGGACCGGCTGTCCCCCGGCGGTTTGTTCGTGGACGGCACCTGCGACGAAATCGGACGGCGCGTCACCTGGGTGGCGCTGGACCGGGACCGGCCGCTGTCCCTGAGTATGTCGGTCCGTTTCGGCAGCTTCGAGCTGCCATCGGAAGTGGCCGAACGGCTTCCCAAGGCCCTCATCCACCGGAACATCCCTGGAGAACCGGTTCATGCCTTCATGCAGGCGATGGACCGGGCATGGCTTGAGAGCGCACCCCTGGCCTCATTCGGCAACAGGCAGCGCTGGGTTGGCATGTGCCGCAGCCTGCGCGCGGCCGGGTGGCCGGTCCAGGACGGCCCCGCCCGGTGGCGCCTTGGGGAGCTGACGGTGGACTGGGAGGCAGTGGCCCCCCAGGTTTAGGCCCTGCCGGGGCGGATCACCAGGGACCGTAAGGGCCCATGTTGCGGCTGCCGCCGCGGCCTGCGTCCTTCACGGCGGGACGGACATCGGCCAGGTAGACGGAGGCTGCGACAACCGCGGCCAGTCCGAACAGGCCAAGGGTGCTGAAGAGGCCTCCGCCGGCGCCGAACAGCGAAATGACGCCAATCAGGGCCGACCCGCCGGTAAGGGCGAGCCAGAACGTCTTGGTCCGCTTGCCGGTGGCTTCGAAGGCGTTGGGCCGGTGCCGGGCACAGTCCACGAACGCCCAGAGCTCAAGCCCCAGGGCCACCAGGCCGAGGATGAAGAACACTGCCTGCTCTATGTAACTGATTATTATTCGACCGTCCACAAGCCCAGCCTAGCCGTCCAGCGTGTCCAGCGCCTGCTTCAGGTCAGCCCAAAGGTCTTCGACACTCTCCACCCCGACGCTCAGCCGCACCAGGTTCTCGGGGACGCTGGCGGGTTCGGCTGTGTGGCGGCGCCGGCGTTCGATGAGGGACTCGACACCGCCCAGGGACGTGGCGGGGAGCCAAAGATCCAGTGCCTCCACCAGCTTGTCCGCAGCGTCGGCACCGCTGAGCCCTGCTGCGGGCGCCACCTGCACGCAGATGATGGAACCGAATCCCTTCATCTGCGCTTTGGCGCGGGCATGGCCCGGATCGGTATCGAGGCCCGGGAACCGAGTGGACTCAATGGCGGGGTGCGCGGCAAGGCGTTCCGCCAGGATCATGGCCGATTCCTGGGACCGCTCCACGCGCAGCGCGAGGGTCCGCAGCCCGCGCAGGGCCAGCCACGCCTCAAACGGCCCGGCGATGGCGCCGTGGATGATGCGGTGGTGCAGCAGTGCGGAGCGGATTTCCGGGTCGGAGGTGACCAGCGCACCGAGGACGACGTCGGAGTGCCCGGCCAGGTACTTCGTCACCGAATGCAGGACGACGTCGGATCCCAGCAGCAGGGGCTGCTGGACCAGGGGCGTGGAGAACGTGTTGTCCGTGACGACGATTGCGCCGGCCTCATGCGCGGCCTCCGCGACGTCGGTCATGTCAGCGATGCCCAGCATGGGGTTGGTGGGGCTCTCCAGCCACAACATTGCGGCGGCGTTCCCCTCCGGGCCTTTTGAAGCGAGGGCGTCCTTGACCGCATCGGTATCGGCAATGTCCACGGTCCGCAGTTCGATGAAGCCTTTCTGCGCGAGTTCCGTGGCCATGACCAGCGAGCCGGAGTAGCTGTGGTTGGGCATGACCAGCACGCCGCCGGCGGGAATCAGGGACAGTGCCGAGCTGACCGCCGCCAGGCCCGATGCGTAGAGCAGGCCCGGAAGCGCGGCCCCCTCAAGCTGGCCAAGCGCTTCCTCAAAGGGGTCCCAGGTGGGGTTGGAGTAGCGGCCGTAGCCCCGGTCCCCGTCCCCGAGCGGGCCGGTCCCGAAGTAGGTGGAGGAAAGGGTGATGGGAGGATTGACAGGCTGGTCCCTTTCCCGTGGCGGACGTCCCGCTGCCACCACCACCGTCTCGGGTGAAAGGGACGCGGCCTGGTGCTCGGAAAGACTCATGGTCAAAAGCGTACTGTTCGGCCCAATCGGGCGGAAAAGCAATGTCGCTTTGTGGACGCCGGTCCATCCACCCGTCCTGCACAGGGGATATTCGGAGGCCCGGAATGTCGCCGCGCCTCGGTAGGCTTGAGAAGTGAACAAACAGAGGGCCGGCGTATTCATCGCATTCGAAGGTGGCGATGGTGCCGGCAAGTCCACCCAGGCGGCCCGGCTTGCTGCGGCGCTGGAATCCCGCGGCTACACGGTGCTGCGGACCCGTGAACCCGGCGGCACTCCCGTCGGCGAAAAACTTCGCTCCCTGGTCCTGGACCACGGCAACGGCGAGATCGACGCCCACACGGAGGCCCTGATCTTTGCGGCTTCCCGCGCTTCCCACGCCGCCCAGGTCATCCGCCCCGCACTTGGCCGTGGCGAGATTGTGCTGACTGACCGGTACATCGACTCTTCCGTGGCTTACCAGGGGGCCGGCCGCGACCTGGGCCAGGACGCTGTGCGTTCCCTCAATGAGTGGGCCACGGCGGGTCTCCAGCCGCACCTGACTGTCCTCCTGGACGTTGACCCGCAACTGGGGCGTACCCGCAGGACCGCGGGCCAGGCAGCCGAGGACCGCCTGGAATCCGAAGCTGACGAGTTCCACACCCGCATCCGTGACGCCTTCCTTGAGCTCGCGGCGCGCCGCCCCGCCTCATATTTGGTCCTGCCGGCCCATTGGCCGGTCGATGACCTGGCCGCACGGATCCTCGCGAAGGTCGACACCCTGCTTGATGCTCCCTTCGCAGCAGTGCAGGATGCAGCCGTGCAGGATGCTGTTCCGCAGCCGGCCGTCCCGGGTGCCACGAGCGACGGCGGTGGCTCGTGACCGTCTGGGATGACCTGCAGGGCCAGCCCGCCGTCGTCGAACAACTGCGCCAGGCTGCCAGCGGTGAAGGCCTGACGCATGCGTGGCTTTTTACCGGGCCGCCGGGGTCCGGCCGCTCCAATGCGGCCAAGGCGTTCGCCGCGGCGTTGAACTGCGACCAGGAGGACGTGGGCCTGCGCGGCTGCGGACAATGCCAGGCGTGCCACACGATTCTGGGCGAAACCCATTCTGACGTGACGTTCGTTCGCACGGAAAAGGTCACCATAACCATTGACGAGGCCCGCGAACTCGTAGCGACGGCGGGGAACCGGCCGTCGTCGGGGCGCTGGCGGATCATCGTGGTGGAGGACGCTGACCGCATGGCGGAGCGGACCACCAACGTGCTGCTCAAGGCCATCGAGGAACCTACGCCGCGCACCGTGTGGATGCTGTGTGCGCCATCGCCTGCAGACGTCCTGGTCACTATCCGCTCGCGCTGCCGCAGCGTTGCCTTGAGGTTGCCGCCGGCCTCGGATGTCGCCGCACTGCTGGTCAGGCGCGACGGCGTGGAACCCGCCCTGGCGGAACAGGCAGCCCGCACAGCGCAGAGCCATGTGGGCATTGCCCGCCGGCTGGCCAGGGATCCAGCGGCAAGGGAACGGCGCCTGGAGACGGTCCGTTTTCCGCTGGGACTGCGGGGCGTAACGGCCGCCGTCATGATGGCGGACAAGCTGGTCAAAATCGCCACCGCAGAGGCTAACAGCTCCAACGAGGAGCGGGACGCCGCGGAGAAAGCCGCCCTCCTTGCCACTTTGGGGGCGCCGGAATCCGGAACCCTGCCCCCGGCCATGCGCAGCCAGCTGAAACAGCTCGAAGACGACCAGAAACGCCGCGCCAAGCGATCCATCACGGACTCTCTGGACCGGACGCTCACCGATTTGCTGTCGTTCTACCGGGATGTACTGGTCATCCAGCTGGGGAACGCCGTGGAACTGGTCAACGTTGAGTTGAGGAGTGAGCTGGAGGAGTTCGCCTCCCGCAGCACTCCGGAATCCACGCTGGCCCGGATGGACGCCATCAACAAAGCCCGTGACCGCATCACCACCACCAATGTTGCCCCGCTGCTGACCATCGAGTCCATGGCGGCCAGCCTGATCCAGCCCTCCAAGGAGACCCGATGACTGCCCGCCCCCTGCCCGCACGCCACAGGTCCCTGACGGTCGCCGTCCGCGCCGCGGGTGCCTTGGTCCTGGCCATGGTCCTGGCCTCGTGCAGCCTCCTCAACGGCGGCGGCAAGAACCCGCCGGAGACGGCCACCGCCAAAGCCGATCCTTCGATCGTTGCGTCCGCTCCTGCCGGGCTGGAAAAGTTCTACTCGCAGGAAGTGGTGTGGCAGCCCTGCGAGGGGGAGTTCCAGTGCGCCAAAGTGACTGTCCCCATGGACTACGCCAATCCGGGCGGCGACACCATCCAGCTTGCTGCGCTGCGGGCGCCGAGCACGGGCAAGAAGACGGGCAGCCTCCTGGTCAACCCCGGCGGCCCGGGTGCCTCCGGCTATGACTTCGTCAAGGATGCCGCCGGAACCCATTTTTCAGCTGCTGTCCGCAACGCTTATGACCTTGTAGGTTTCGATCCGCGGGGCGTCAAGCGCTCCGCCCCCGTTGCCTGCATGACGGACGCGGAACGTGACGCATCCCGGGCCAAGATCTACGCCCTCGACACCGATGCCGGGCTGCAGGAGGCGCTGGCGGACAACAAGGCCATCGCCGGCCAGTGCGCGGCCCAAACCGGCCCGGTCCTGGCCCACATCGACACCGTCAGCGCCGCCAGGGACCTGGACGTGCTCCGGGCCGTGGTGAACGACACCAAGCTGAACTACCTCGGATACTCCTACGGCACGTTCCTTGGGTCCACCTACGCCTCGCTGTTCCCGGACAACGTGGGCCGCATGGTCCTTGATGGCGCCCTGGACCCCTCCATCACCAATGAAGAGCTGACCAGCGGCCAGGCCCGGGCCTTCGAAAAAGCGCTCCACACCTACGTGGCCAGCTGCCAGAAACAGGGCAAGTGCCCGCTCAGCGGCGACGCCGACTCCGGCGTGCAGCAGATCCGTGACCTGATCAACTCCATCCGGGAGACGCCCCGCACCGCCAAGGACGGCCGGCTGGTCAACGCAACCACGTTTGTCAGCGGCCTGATCACCCCGCTCTACAACGACCAAAGCTGGCCCGCCCTCACCCAGGCACTTGAGGCCGCCATGTCCGGAGATGTGAGCCTCATGCTCCGGCTCGCCGACCTCGGAGCCGACCGCGCGTCCGACGGTTCGTACACCTCCAATTCGACCTTCGCGTTCAACGCCATCAACTGCCTTGACTACCCCATGGTTTCGGACGCCGCGGGCATGCGGGCCGAAGAGAAGCGGCTGGAACAGGACTCCCCCACCCTTGGCTACTTCTTTGCCTACGGCGGGACCACCTGCGCGGACTGGCCGTACAAGAACGTCCGCACACCGGCGCCGGTGGAATACAGCGGGGACTCCCCCATCGTTGTCATCGGCACCACCGGCGATCCCGCAACCCCCGTCGACTGGGCTGCATCACTGCGCAAGCAGCTGGGGAACGCAGCGCTGCTGACCTGGAAAGGCGAGGGGCACACCGCGTACGGCCGGGCCAACAGCTGCCTCGAGGACTCCGTGGACAAATACCTGGTGAGTGGAAAGGTTCCGGCCGACAACACTGTCTGCTGACCGCCCCGGCAGCCCGGGCCCACCCCATTTTGACCGGGGCGCGGGGACTCTATTACAGTTGACTCTTGCATGAAGCGTCCGGTTCCGCCGGGGATTTCGTGCGGTGCTTCCTTAGCTCAGTCGGTAGAGCGTTTCACTCGTAATGAAAAGGTCATCAGTTCGATTCTGATAGGAAGCTCGGGATAAACCCCGGACAGCCCCTTCTTTTAGGGGTTTCCGGGGTTTTTCGCTGGTTAACCGGCTTTTCCGGCTTCTACCGCACGCCCGGGAAATGGCCTCCGTTACCGGCCCAGCCCCCGCTGCCGGTAGCCGCGGGCCCAGATGACCTCGGCCACCGCGCTGAGGGCCAGGGGAAATGCGACGACGGCGGCCAGGTGACGCAGCAGGCTGTAGGGGTCCACCAGCGCCGCCCAGCCCACGAGGACGCCTGGCAGCCCGACACAGACGGTCACCCACACCGGGTTGCCCCGGGCATGTGACCATATGGAAGCTGCAACGGACACGGCACACCCGGCGTAGACAAACAGGTTGCCGGTCCACGACTGCTCCATTTCAGCCGGCGTGGGCAGCCAGAGAAACCAACCGGCACGAGCAATCCCGTAGCCGACCAGGACCAGCGCGCTGAAGACGAGCAGGATCCAGGCAGTGGTTCCGGCCCACCGCCGCGTGGTGTCCGAACCCGTCCCCAACGGGCTGTTGTCCTTGGCAACCAACTCGTCACCTGCCGGCGATGAAGGCCTCGATCCGTGCCACGTGGACTTCCGCCAGGCCGCGGTCAGGATCAGGCTGTTCGAGGTGCACCGGCTGGCCGTGACCGCTGGCCCATTCCCTGGCGTCCGGGCCAAGGACGTCATCGATCCATACGACTGAGTCCCAGTCAGCGTTGTCGCCGGCGTCCATCCTGGACAGCCACCGGGCAACCGATGTCAGTTTTGGCGTCGGCACGCCCGCGTCGGACTGCCGGAACACCATGGTGACCCGTAGCGGTTCGACGTCGAGCTCCAGCTGGGCTTCCAGCCCGGCTACCGTGTCCGCCGGCCAGGTGGACGCCCACGCGATGCGTCCGCTGCGGGCCAGGCGCCGGACCAGGGCGCGCTTCTCGTTGGAGAGCCGAAGCAGCGGCCCGTCACTCCCGCCGCCCGGGCGCACGGCGGGATTCAGGACGCCATCGATGTCGAGCAGGATGATGGGCTTCACGGTTTGATGCACGACGGGAAGGTGACGGCACCGCGGGCTGCCCGGCGGAGCACCGGGCTGGTGAAACCGGCCGCCACCGGTGAGGTTGCTGCTGTCATGTCCCACTCCCCCAAGTGCCAATGTTGCGCTGAGTCTACTACCTGCGGGCGCGCCAAATTTCCGCGGGCCAGGCCGTGCTCGGGCGGGGCCTCAGGCCTTTGGAAAATCGTTCAGCTTCGATCGGATGAAGTCCTGGTCCTCGCGGGAAACGGCCGCCTCGCCGTGCTGTCCCGTGGGAAGGCTCTCCCCGCTCTCTTTGGAGATCACCGCCGTGATTGTTCGTGGCAGTATCTGGCATCCCGGGTTGTCGATCAGCCACTTCTGGGTTGCCGGGTCAAGGCGGCCCCACCGGTCTTTGAGGTTCATTGCTGGATGTAGCCTCCGTGCTCAGGTGACAGAACTGACTCTGAAGCGGGCTGGTGTGCCCACCCCAAACCACAAGTAAACGCCGGCCCGCGCGGAGGGCACAGGGACCAAAGTCCCTGCGGCGGGCGCTTTATGACGGCCGCCGCCCCGGCGCCGGCCAAGGTTCAGGAAACGGCAAGGCAGCCAAGGTATCCTCCCGGTATGACCCCCCGCTTCCAGGCTGCTGTTGCGCGCGCTGCTGCCTTCGACGCTGCATTTCCCGCAGGCTGCAGCCTGCCCGCATCTTCTCCGTCTGCCGGCCCGGACAGGGCAAGCCGGGCACGGGCCGCAGAACAGATTCGGAAGGGGAACTAGCGGTGGAACCACAGGTCCCCCGGCATATGAGCCAGGACGGGAAGGGCCCCGGCCGCAGGGCGGTTTTGCTGGCGGCAGTGCTGACGATGTCCTCCGCCGTGCCCGACCTGCAGCCGCATCCCAAGCACCAAGTGAGGGGATCGGATACGCCGGCGCCCGACGATGCAGCGGGTACCAGCTCGACCGTCCTGCACTCCGGCCCCGACGGCGACGCGCCCGCCCCCAACACGCCGGCAGCGCCCGTACCGTCACGCGCCCGGATTGTTGACACCTACGGGAAGCACCCGGCCCGGTACTGGGGCCTGGAGGCACCCGGAGTCCTGACGCGACTGCCGCCCCCATCACAGGGAATCGCCCTTACTTTTGACTTTTGCGGCGGCCCCGGCGGCAGCGGCTATGACCAGGCGCTGCTCGACACGCTGCGCCAACGCCACATCCCGGCCACGCTCTTCCTGAACTCCCGCTGGATCAATGCCAACCCCGCTGCCACGCGGCAGCTTGCGGCGGACCCCCTCTTCGAGGTGGCCAACCACGGGACTTCCCACAAGCCGCTGTCCACCACCGGCAATACGGCGTATGGCATCCCGGGCACCCGGAACGCCGGGGAAGTCTATGACGAGGTCATGCCGAACGATGACGCCCTGGCAGGCATTACGGGTAAGCGTCCCCGGTACTTCCGCCCAGGCACCGCCTACATGGACGACGTCGCCACGGACATCCTGGGTGCTTTGGGCGTCAAGCCGGTGGGCTTCAGCATCAATGGCGACGGCGGCGCAACCTATCCCGCCGCCGTCGTTGCCAGGGAGGTGGGCAAGGCCCGGGCGGGGGACGTGGTCATCTGCCACGGGAACCACCCCAACGGCGGAACAGCGGAAGGCCTGAAACAGGCAGTGGACAAACTGCTCGCGGCAGGCATGCCCTTCGCCCACCTGCCCTGACCCACTGCACCGAAGCGTCAGCCCTGGCTCGCCGTGCCGGTCCGCTGGCGGCCCACGTGCCGATCCGATACGTTGACAGGGAACCTGCCAAGCCGCATCGGAAGGACCTGTCCTGACGCTGCCGAACGTGAGGAACTGCCCATGCCGGAACAACACGGCCTTCCCGCAATCGGCTGGGTTCCCGCCTGGGCGGACCTCCAGGAACGCGGCGCAGACCCCATCGGCGCGGGCTTCGTCGTCGAGGCCGGCATGGGGCAGGACCCCGCAGGCAAGGAGTACGTGGCTGGCTGGCCGGGACCTGACGCTGAGAAACTTGCAGGCCAGGCCGCTGGCGAACCCAGTGTGCGCCTTACCCTGCTTTGCGCCGACGCCGGCGCCGCAGAGGGCCTGGCACCCGGCGGCCTCGCTCCCGTGGCTGAGCAGGTCCTGCTCATGGCCCCGACAGCCGGGCTCGACGCGGCTGTGGAGCTCCCTGAAAACTCCCAGGTGGCCCTGGCACCGATGGAGACCTATGACGCCGTCGAAATCACCGTTTTCGACCACCCCGTCGCCAAGGGACGCATCCAGGTGCGGGATGCCTTCGCGGCGGTGGCCATCACGGAACTCCCGCAGGGGCCCGGGAAAGAGGCCTTCGAACGGGGCCTGTTCGCTGCGATGGCGGAGGAGGCATTCCTCCATGGCGCCGAGTACCTGCATATGGTGGTCCACCCGGACGCTGCCGCCTCCTACGAGGCATCCGGGTGGGCCGTTGCGGGCCGTCTGGTGAGTTTCGAAAGGAACTGACGACGGCGGCCCAGCCCACCGGGTTGGCGCCAGCCCCGGTGGGCTGGCGCCAGCCCACCGGGGCTGGCGCCCGGCAGCCAGCCCCATCCGCCGGGTGAAGGGCCCTAATCCGGCCTGCCCACCACCACCTGGGAGGGGCTGTGGGTGACGTAGCCGTTGGCCCAGGAAAACAGCGCCCTGACTTTCTGCTGGAATCCGGGGAGCAGGGCCAGGTGGACCGCCAACCATGACACGAATGCCAAGGGCCCCTGCAGCTGCAGGCGCCGGCGGCCCAGTTCCGCGACCGCCGCGCCGCGTCCCACCATGGCCATGTACCCCTTGTCCCAGTAGCGGAAGGGCTCGCGCACACCGCCGGTAAGGTCCGCGTAGATGTTGCGGGCCGCCCACTTACCCGATTGCTGGGCCACCGACCCGAGCTGCGGCAGCTTGTTCCCGGCTGCGTCGGTGATGTTGGCAGAGTCGCCCAGCACATAGACGCCCTCGACGTCAGGGACGCTCAGATCGGGCTGGACGTCCACGCGGCCGCCCCTGCCCTGCTTCAGGCCGGACTCGGTAATGATCCGCCCGGCCTGCAGCCCGCCGGCCCACACCACCACCCGGGCAGGAATCACCGTCCCGTCTTTGAGGGTCACCCCGTCCGGGCGGACGTCAGCCACGGGCTGGCCCATATGCAGCTGCACGCCGAGTTTGGTGAGGCGGTCCCGGGCATACGCCTGCGATTTCTCCGAAAAGGCCGCAAGGACGTTTGGAACCATATCCACCAGATGGACATGGCAGCGATCCGCCAGCTCCGGCGAGAAGTACTTCGGCACGAGGTATTTGACGTTTTCGGCCAGCGCGCCGGCAGTCTCGACGCCGGTGGGGCCACCGCCCACCACAATGACGTCGGCGCCTGCCCCGGGCTCGCGGTCGGCCTCGTCCAGGATGGCGGTGATGGCCGCGCTGAGCCGCGTTGCATCCGCCACCGAGTACAGCGGGTAGGCATGCTCATCCGCGCCCGGGGTGTTGAAAAAATTCGGAACTGCCCCCGTGGCAATGACCAGGGCCTGGGCCCGGTAGGTGGAACCGTCCGCGGTGGTCACGGTCCGGTTCGCCGCGTCGATGGCGGTCACCTCCGCCGTCAGGACCCGGACGCTGTTGATTCCGCGGAACTCCGCGCGCAGCGGCCGCGTCACCGTGGACACGCCGATCTGGGACGCAGCCACCTGGTAGAGGAGTGGCTGGAACTGTTGGTAACTGTTGGCGTCAAGCAGCAGAACGCGGACACCTTTGCGGCCCAACTCTTCAGCCGCAGCTTTCCCGGCAAATCCGCCGCCAACCACGATGACCTGATATGAATCGTCCATTCGTGCAACTTACCCCTCCCGGCGTTTGAGTAACAGGGTGCCTTTTCCCGTACCCGCCGTGGGGGCGTGTGCCGGGCTCCCACGCCGGTGAATCTGCGAAAGGCAGCGTTCCCGGCCCCTAAGATGGCGGCATGGAAGACGAAGCCCTGGCGGACATTGCCGACCGGCTGTATGCAGGGGCGCTGGAGGACTTCATTCCAGCCCGCGCCGCCGCCGCCAAGGAGGCAGCAGGCCGGGACAAGGACCTCGCGGCAGCGGTGCGGGGACTGCCGAAACCGTCCGTCGCCGCGTGGGCGCTCAACATGCTTGCCAGGCAGCGGCCGGACGTGCCGGCCCGGCTGGGCGACCTTGGGGCACGGATGCGGGCCGCCCAGGACTCGCGGGACGCCGCTGCCCTGCGCGAACTCGGCCGGGAGCGGCGCACCATGCTCGCAGACGCCGTCGACACCGCCCGGGCTGTGGCCCGGGAGCAGGGCCGGCCCATCAGCGACGGGATGGCATCCGACGTCGAGGAAACCCTCCGGGCCCTGACGGCAGACACGGGTGCAGCCAACGCCGTTGCCAGCGGGCGGTTGCTGAAAGTCCTCTCCGCAGACGGCGTCAACGACGTGGACCTGGACGGTGCGGTGGCCCTCCCCGGACTGCTTCCGGCCGCACCGCCGAACCGGGCCGCCGGTACTCCTCCGCCTGCACGGCGGGTGGCCGGTAAGAAGACGGCAGAAGCGAAGCCGCCGGGCGGGGAAACGCCGGCGGCGAACGTGGCGGCATCGAAGACGCGGACGACGCCGCCGCACGGCACCGGGCCAACTCCGGCAAAGCCCCGGCTTGAGGCAGTCCGGCAGACTCCACGCCCGGCCTCGCCGCCCGCGCTGGAACGGGCCAGGGCCGCCCTCGCGGAGGCCCTGGAGGCCGAAGAAGCAGCATCCCAACTGGCCGGCGGCCTGCGGGAGCAGGAAGAGCAGGCGCGTGCGGACATCGCGGACCTGCAGCAGGAAACGGCTGAACTCAGGAGCCGGCTCAAGGCCGCCGAAGAACGCCTTGACCGCTCCCGCAAGCGGCTGGCCACCACCGCGGCCGAAGCGAAACAGGCCGCACGGGCGGCAGACAAAGCCAGCCGGACCGCCATGCTGGCGCAGGAGCGCGTACTCCGCCTGGGCAGCAAATAACTGCTTCACAGAAGGCTGGGGAACGTCACCTCCCACTATCGCCCTTGAAGACGCCATTACGCTGTAGATGTTTCCACCCACTGGCAAGCACTCCCCTGCTCGGCCGCGGCCAGCCCTCGCCGTCGCCAAGTACTATTTCTGCATGGGGGCCAAATCCGAACGGCCTGGGCTTGGGCGGCCCGGCCGCCCGCCGGCGTCCCTGCGCAGGGCATCGCTTGGGCTCCTGCAACCCGTGGGCCTCGCACAGATTCTCCCGCCGGCGCCGCACCGACACCTACCGAGAAGAGCAAATCATCACTACCATCACCGTCCTCGTCGCCGGAGCCACCGGTGACCTCGGCCAGCGCATCGTGCGCGAACTCCTCCGCCGCGACGCCGCGGTCCGGGTCCTGACACGCCCCGGAAGCGGAACGGCCCACGGCATCTACGGCAGGGAGGACCGTGTGGAGATTTACGAGGCCGCCTACACGGATCGGGCCGCCCTCGCCTCCGCGTTGTCCGGAGTAGATACCGTCATTTCCGCCGTCAGCGGTGCGCGTCCGGTGATCGTCGACGCGCAGCGGTCGCTCCTTGCGGCCGCCGTCGAAGCAGGGGTGGCGCGGTTCATCCCGTCGGACTACTCCGCGGATTACCGCCGGGTCACCCCCGGCAGCAACCGCAACTTCGAGCTCCGCCGCGAGTTCGCCGCCCAACTCGACGCCGCACCCCTCCGTGTAACTTCCGTGCTGAACGGGGCGTTCACCGACATGCTCACCGGGCAGGCGCCGATGATCCTGTTTAAGCGCCGCCGGGTCCTGTTCTGGTCCTCACCGGACCAGGTCCTCGACTTCACGACCAAAGATGACGTCGCAAGGTTTGTCGCCCTTACCGCCCTCGATGAGGACGCGCCCCGCGTGGTCGAAATAGCCGGCGACCGCGTCACGGCGCGCAGCATAGCCCGGACGATGACCGAACTCACAGAGACGCCTTTCGCCCTGCAATGGGCCGGGACCACCACAGTCTTGGCGGCCATAAGCAGGATCGGCCGCCATTTCTCGAAGGACAATGACCAGGCCTTCCCGGCGTGGCAGGGCATGCAGTACTTCGTCAGCATGTTCAGCGGCGAGGCGGAGCTTCAGCACGTCAACAACGACCGCTATGGCCGGCAAGAGTGGACCTCGGTCCGCGATGTCCTCGAAGCGCACCTGAAGGAGACAACCGGCGACGGGAGAAATCGGACGATCGCTCATCCCGGGCACTGATGGACGGCAATTCCCGGTTCGTCCTACTCGCGTCTGTCCACAACACGCGGAGTCGGTTCCAACAAATGTCAGACCCCGGTTGCAGACTGGATTCATGGAAAACCAAGCAACACAGGAATTTCACGTGACGTACTTCGACGCCGACTGCGGCCGGGCCCGGTCCGAGGTCTTTGACACGCTTGAAGAAGCCGAGCGCTTCGCCGGCCGGCACTGCCACGGCGAGGACAGCTGGGCCGTGGTGGACGCCGTGACCGTGGAACACGTCCAGATCGCTGCCTGACCGGCCGCGTCCTCCGGGCCCGGTACAGCCCACATTAAAGGCCTCAGCCCGTGCTGCCTGGCGGTTGCCGGCAGCACGGGCTGGAGTTTGGCTTGGCGGGCTTCCACCGGCCGCTGGGACCGGTGCCGCCGTCGCGGCCTAGGCGAAGTCGGAGACCGCGGGATCGGGTCCGATGCGGCCTTCGCCGCCGGCGGTCCGGTCCAGGTTGTTGATGGCTTCGACGTCTTCCGGATCGAGGGATACCTCGAGGGCTGCGAAGTTCTCCTTGATCCGTGACTCCGTCACAGACTTGGGGATCACCACGTTGCCGATCGCCAGGTGCCAGGCGATGACCACCTGGGCCGGGGTGGCCTGGTGCTTGGCAGCGATGGAGACGACCGCCGGGTCCTGCAGCAGTTCCCCGCCCTGGCCCAGCGGGGACCATGCCTGGGTCAGGATGCCCTTGGCGGCACCGAACTCGCGCAGTTCGCGCTGGCTGAAGTAGGGGTGCAGCTCGATCTGGTGGATGGCCGGAACCACGCCCGTTTCGTCGATAAGCCGCTGCAGGCCCTCTGCAGTGAAGTTCGAGACACCGATGGACTTCACCCGTCCGCGCTTCTGGAGTTCAATCAGCGCCTTCCAGGTGTCAACGTACTTGTCCTGCTTGGGCTGCATCCAGTGGATCAGGTACAGGTCGAGGGTTTCCAGGCCGAGCCGGTCCATGGACTCCTCGAAAGCGGCGAGGGTGGACTCGTAGCCCTGGTCCGCGTTCCACAGCTTGGTGGTGATGAAGATTTCTTCCGGAGACAGGCCGGAGCTTGCAATGGCACGGCCCACGCCTGCCTCATTGCCGTAGATCTTTGCGGTGTCGATGTGCCGGAAGCCGGCCTCGATCGCCTGGCGCACGACCTTTTCAGCCACGTCGTCCTCAACCTGCCACACACCGTAGCCGAGCTGAGGGATCGTGTTTCCGTCGTTGAAAGTCAAGGTAGGTGAAAAAGTCATGCTTTCATCCTGCCAAAGCTGCCCGCCCCGGCGCCCCTGATTCGGGCCTGTCAGCCACACGCTTAACTGGAAAGTAAGCTTCCAAATCGGGAATATTCCGGCGGCACCCGCGCAGCTATTCCGCGTGAAGCTGCCTCTCGGCGTCCTCCACCTGCTGGAAGACAGACTCGGCGCGGCGGTGGACGGATGCTGCACCCACCGGTACCGGCCCCACGGCGAGCCGCAGCATAGCCGCCGCTTCTGCCGTCGTTGCCAGCGAGTTCCCTGCCTTGGACAAGGATCTATGGACGTCCGCCAGGGCCGCCGGTATGTCCAGCCCGTCGCTTGGGGCACGCCGCTGCGCCTCCATGCAGACAGTCCGGACGCGCGGAAGCAGGGCAGCGAGCTGGTTGGCGATGTCCACCAGCTCGCCATACAGCTGGTCATCCTCCACGCCCTCGAGGACCTGGTGGAAGCGGTCCAGTCCCCGATGGAAGCGGTCGTGCGCGCGGCGCCACAACCCCTTGCCCAGTTCCGCGTCATCCTTGCGCCCCTGCCTGGCGGCGCTGAAAAAGCCCAAGCGGGGCCTACAGGTACTGGCCCGGGCCGTGGTCCGGGTCCTCACGCTGGCCGGGCCGTGCAGCCTGCCCCGGCCGGGCGCCGGCCGGGGCCCGCTGTGGCTCGCCGTTTTCCCCAATCACGACGCCGGGGGCAATCATGGTGCCGGGCGGCAGCTGGCGCAGCTGCAGCTGGGCTGCGGCGTGTTCCCGGGCGGCGTGCTGGGCAGCGATGGCGGTCTGGATACCGTGGAACAAGCCTTCGAGCCATCCCACCAGCTGGGCCTGGGCGATCCGGAGCTCGGCATCGGAGGGCGTGGCGTCGTCGGAGAAGGGCAGGTTGATCCGGTCCAGTTCCGCTACCAGCTCGGGTGCGAGGCCGTCCTCAAGCTCCTTGATGGAGCGCTTGTGGATGGCGGCGAGCCGGCCCCTCGCGGCGTCATCCAGGGGTGCGGACTTCACCTCTTCGAGGAGCTGCCGGATCATGGTGCCGATCCGCATCACTTTGGCGGGCTCATCCACCAGGTCCTGCAGGCTGCTGCCCCGCGGCCTGCCGTCCCCGTCAGACGGGGCCTGGACAGGTGCCTCGTTGTCATCAACGGGGGTGCCTTCTACAGGGAGGTCCTCAGCTGCCTGAGTGTCATTGGGATCGCTCATGCGTTCATACTCTCACGGCCCATCGGCACAGGGCCCACCGGTGAAGCCCTGTGGCAGGCTTGTCCGCTGCGGGCTCAATCAGCAGCACCGGCCCTGGGGATTGCTGTCCTGGCGGTCGGTGCGGTCCCGCCAGAACTCCCGCTCGGTCAGGGGTGCTTCTGCATGCCCGGCCGCCCGGTGATGTTCCAAATACTTGGCGTACGCGTCCGCGCCCATGACGCCGCCCAGGTAGCGGGCAAACCCGCGAAACCCGTTGGCCACCAGGGCCATGCCCGTGCTCATCAGTGCCTGGCCCGTTCAAGGCGGGCCTCTGCGGGCACCTTCGCCCACTCCGCAGCAAGCTCGCGTTCGGCGGTTGTGGGCACCAGCCCGGCGGGGGCAAAGACGCGCGACGGAACAGCCGGGTCCTCGTTGTCCGTGGTGGCCACCCCTGCCGACCGGTCCCGGAACGCCTTGGCCGTGGCGAGCACCGCCGTCGCAATCACGATGATGCTCAGCACCACGAAGATCACGGACAGCCAGCCCTGGATGGCCGTGTTGCGGACCACGGCTTCCATCGCAGCGACCGATTTCGCGGTGCCGAACTCCTTCTTGCCGTCGGCCAGCGCCTTGCTGAAGGCGGCGTTGTTGGCGAAGTACCCCACAGCCGGGGTGGAGGAGAAGATCTTCTGGTAGCTCGCCGTGATGGTGACCACCGCGGCGAACGCCAGCGGCAGGGCCACGATCCACAGGTACTTGAAGGTGCCGCGCTTGGCGACGATGGCCAGGACCACGGCCAGCGCGATGGCGGCGAGCAGCTGGTTGGCGATGCCGAACAGCGGGAACAGGGTGTTGATGCCGCCCAGCGGGTCGGTGACGCCCATCAACAGCACCGCGCCCCAGGCTGCCACCATGATGGCGGTGCAGAGCCAGGCACCGGGGCGCCAGGAGGCTTCCTTGAACTTGGGGACGAAGTTGCCGATGGAGTCCTGCAGCATGAAGCGGGCAACGCGGGTGCCGGCGTCGACGGCGGTGAGGATGAAGAGCGCCTCGAACATGATGGCGAAGTGGTACCAGAAGCCCATGAGGGCGGTGCCGCCGACGAACTGGTGCATGATGTGCGCCAGGCCCACGGCCAGCGTGGGGGCGCCGCCGGTCCGGGACACGATGCTTTGCTCGCCCACGTTCCGGGCGGTCTCGGACAGCAGGTCCGGGCTGATGTTCACCCCGGCCAGGCCCAGGCTGTTGACCCAGGTGGCTGCCGTTTCCACGGTTCCGCCGGTGAGGGCTGCGGGGGCGTTCATGGCGAAGTAGAGTCCGCGGTCGATAGAGATGGCTGCCACCAGGGCCATGATGGCCACGAAGGATTCCATCAGCATGCCGCCGTAGCCGATGTAGCGGGTCTGCCGTTCCTTCTCCACCAGTTTGGGGGTGGTGCCGGACGAGATGAGGGCGTGGAAGCCGGACAGGGCGCCGCAGGCGATGGTGACGAACAGGAAGGGGAACAGGGCCCCGGAGAACACGGGTCCGTTTTCCCGGCTGGCGAATTCGCTGAATGCGGGAACGGTGACCTCGGGACGGACCACGATGATGGCCAGCGCGAGCATCACGATCACGCCGATCTTCATGAAGGTGGAGAGGTAGTCGCGCGGGGCCAGGAGCAGCCACACCGGCAGGATGGCGGCGATGAAGCCGTAGATGATCAGGCCCCAGGCGATGGTCACCTTGTCCAGGTGGAACACGTTTGCGCCCCATTCGGTCTGGGCCACCAGGCCGCCGCCGATGATGGCGGCCATCAGCAGGACGAAGCCGATGATGGAGACTTCCATGACCTTGCCGGGCCGCAGGTAGCGGAGGTAGACGCCCATGAAGAGGGCGATGGGGATGGTCATGCCCACGGAGAACACGCCCCACGGGCTTTCACCCAGGGCGTTGACGACGACGAGGGCCAGGATGGCCACGATGATCACCATGATGAGCAGGGTGGCGATCAGGGCTGCCGTGCCGCCGATGACGCCGAGTTCCTCGCGGGCCATCTGGCCCAGGGAGCGGCCGCCGCGGCGCATGGAGAAGAACATCACCAGGTAGTCCTGGACGGCGCCGGCGAAGACGACGCCGACGATGATCCAGATGGTGCCGGGAAGGTAGCCCATCTGGGCCGCGATGACCGGGCCCACCAGTGGGCCGGCGCCGGCGATGGCTGCGAAGTGGTGCCCGAAGAGCACGTTGCGGTCCGTGCGGACGTAGTCCTTGCCGTCCGCCTTGTACTCGGCCGGGGTGGCGCGGCGGTCGTCAGGCTTGGTGATGTAGCGTTCGATCACCTTGGAGTAGAAGCGGTACCCGATCAGGTAGGTGCACACGGAGGCAAAGACGAACCAGATGGCGTTGACGGTCTCGCCGCGGACGATGGCCAGCATGAACCAGGCGACGCCGCCCAGCAGGGCGATCGCGGCCCAGAGTGCGATCTTTGCCGGAGTCCATTTCCGGTCCTCGGCGTCGAGCCGGGCGCCGTCCACGGCAGGCGGGGGAAGATCCGGATCAGTAGCCAGCCCGCCCTCCGCCCGGGATCCGTTCTTCCGTTGGTCAGGCACTCCGGCCATGTCTCCTCCTTGAGAGATTTCCCACTTTTCCTACTGGGCACCCTACCAACGCCGGTCCGCGCTTTAGCGGCCGACGGCGGCGCGGCGCCGGGCCGTGCGGTGAGCGGCAGCGACGCGGCGACGAATGAGGGGACGGAGGCTCTGCCCTTACGCCAGGCTGCGCCGGGACAAGGGCAGGCCGGACGGGGTGAAGGTCCAGGCAAGCACCGCGCCCGTCACCGGTACCGCCATCACGAGGGCCAGCAAGTGCAGCCAGGGAATGTCCACTGCCGTCCGCATGTCCGTCGACAGGACAAGCAGGAGCGCAGGTACCACCCCTGCCAGCACTCCCAGCAGGGCGCCCACGCCACTGGTGAAAAGGGCCTGCGATCCTGCCAGGGCCTTACGCAGCCGTGGTGAGGCGCCCACCCCGGCAAGGGTGGCATGGTCCGTACGGGCATCGGCCAGGGAGAGGCCGGTGGTGATGCCCGCTGCGCTGAACGTGATGAGGGCCGCCGCGGCCACAATGGACCAGGTCATCCACTGGCTGCCCTGGGAAATGCCCGGCTCGGCCCGGAAGGCCATGCCGGGTTGCCGGTAGACGTCCGCGATGGCGGCGGAGGCTGCATCCGCCTCGGCCTCCGACGGATACTTCGCCAGCTGAATAAGCAGCCCGGCGGGTTCAGCGTGGAGCTCCAGGCGTGCCGCGGTTTCCGGAGAGACGACGCCGAAGTATGGGGCCGGGACCACCGGCTCAAGCACCGCTGCGGCCAGGGAAGTGCTCCTCACCACTGAGGGCACCGTGCCCGGCCCTGACGGCGCCGGCCCTTGGGTCCGCACATCCTGCGCCTGCAGCAGGACAGATCCGTCACGGACGAAGACGGGGTTGGTCACCACCATCCCGCCGGCCTCCAGCACCGCCAGGGACTCCGCAGAGGGGTCGCGGCCCAACACTGCCCGGATGTCGTCCGCGCCGCCCACCAGGATGGCCCTGCCGGAGGGCTGTTCATTGACCATGGACCCGCGGCACCGCCAGTCCCCCGGGTCCACTACCCGTCCCACGGGTGTCGTCGGGCACGTATTGGCCTGCGGCCTGGCAAGCGAAAACAACAGGCAATTCGAGGTGTCCGTCAGCGCCGGCAGGCCAGGATCGGCGGGGCCCTCCGGGCAGTTCCGCAGGCCTGCGGGGGCGGTGATGAGCCGGGTCGATTGAACCGTCCCCAGGGCACCATCCACCGCTGCGGAGAGCACGCCGGCGTCAATGTGCACGGGCGGCCGCATGCTGCCATCGGCAGCGAGTGGCTGGTCCACCGTGAGCGGCAGGTACGCCTGGTTTTCCAGGGCGCCCCAGTAATGCGAGTCCCGCAGCCCGGCCTGCTGGCTGGCTGACAGCACCAGGGCGGCACTGGCCAGGGTGGCGGCGGCGAGGACCGCGGCCACGGCGGGCACGCTCCGGCCGCGGTTCCGGGCCGAGTCTCGGGCGGCCATGCGAAGGGACAGGGACAGCCACTGGGTCCTTGAGGTGAGCCGTTGGACCAGCCATCCCGTCAGGAGCACCAGGCCGGCAACTGCGAGCACGGCGCCCGCGATCAGCAGCGTGACCACCAGCGGCAACTGCTCCGCCCGCTGGTCGGGATCGTTCGTGGAATTGCTGAGAAGCCAGCCGCCCATCAGCAGCCCTGAGGCAAGTGCCAGCGCGACGACGCCGGCCACCGTGGTGCGGCGCCCCGTGGGCGCTGGCGCCCGCCCGGATTTGAGCGCACCCAGGACGGCCTGCCTTGACACCTGGCGCGCCGGGACCAATGCGGCCAGCAGGCAGGCGCCCAATCCCATGGCCATGGCCACGGCTGTCAGGAGGAGGTCCGGGTGCAGGCCGGCCAGCCGGGCGGAGCCGGTGGAACGGACCACGTGGACGACGACGGCCGCAGCCCCCAGCCCCACTGCGGCGCCGGCGGCCACGGCCAGGCTGCCAAGCCACAGTCCACCGGCAGTGACGACGGCTCCGACGGTGGCAGTGTCCGCTCCGGAGGAGGCCAGCAGTGCCAGCTCACGTACCTGGCGCTTGGCACCGACGGCGAAAGCGGCACCGGCCAGCAGGCCTACCTCGAGCAGTGCGAGCGCACCGACCAGGCCGAAAGTGGCATAGACGGTCACCAGGACAGGGGTGTTGTCGTGCAGCTGGGAACCGGGAACCGTGCGCTGGCCGGCGGGCGGCGGGTCCAGCACCACACTGCGGGAGAGCACGCCCACGCCTTCGCTGTTGGCCTCCCTGATCTGTTGCCAGGTGACCGGCTCGGGGCCCACCAGGTAATAGGACACGGACTGGCGGGTCGAAGGGCCCGGTGCCAGGTCCGCGGGCGCCTGGCCGGCCTTAAGGTACAGGATGCTGTTGCTGTCCGCGGCGGACGCGTCACGGATGGTACCCACCGGGACGAAGGTTCCTGCCGACGTCGTAAATTCCTGGCCGAAGGCGAGGTGGAACCGCGTCATCAGCCCGGGCGAGGCGAGCACTTCCGTCCCGTCGCGCGGTGCGCGGCCGGCCAGCAGGCTGTACTTGCCGTCAAAGGCCGGATTGAGCGCGTCCACCTCGCGGCCCGGCAAGGAAACCAGGGCCGCGCCCACGCCGGTGGTCAGCGTGAGCGTCCGCTGCGGAAGGACCTCGTAGCCCGCAGGAATGGCGTCGGCAGGGTTTGTCCGCTGGAAGTCCGGGTCGTAGCGGCCGGAGCTGGAAGCGACGACACCGTCGTTGAGTGGGTCCTGCAGGGAGTCAGCGCTGGGTACCGTCAGGACGCTGAACCTCGCCTGAGTGTTGCCCAGTTCGTACCGGACAATCTCCCCGGGCGTGCGCTGGGAGCTCTGGTAGAGGGTGGCGGCGCCGGTCATGCCCGCCACCGGCAGCATGATCAGAAGGACGATCAGGAGCGAGCGCCCCTTATGGCGGGCGATGTCGCGGCGGGCCAGCCGCAAGGCAACCCGGCGGCCGCTCCGGCGGCCCTGCGGCGCGGGAGCGAGGTCGAGCGGCATCAGAGTCCGGCCTGCGTCAGGAGCATCGTGGGGTCGTGCATGGCCGCCGCCTGGTCAATGATGCGTCCGTCGCGCAGGAAGACCACCCGGTCCGCCCAGGCGGCGTGCCTGGCCTCGTGGGTGACGAGCATGACGGCGGCTCCGGCGTCGGCCCTGCCGCGCAGCACCTCCATGACCCCCTGGCCCGTTGTCGAATCCAGCGCACCGGTGGGTTCGTCCGCCAGGATCAGGCGCCGCTGGCCCACGATGGCCCGGGCGATCGCCACGCGCTGCTGCTGGCCGCCGGACATCTGGTCCATGAACCGGTCCGCCAGCTCCGGGATACCCACCTGCCGCAGCGCATCCGCGGCCTGCCGGTGCGCCTTCCTCGCGGATGTTCCATCCAGCTCCAGCGGCAGCGCCACGTTTTCGCCGGCAGTCAACGTGGGGACCAGGTTGAAGTCCTGGAAAACGTAGCCGACGGCGCGGCGGCGCAGGCGGGCCAGTTCGTTCAGGCCCAGCCCGGCCAGGGGCGTGGATTCGACAAAGACAGCGCCCGACGTCGGCCGGTCCAGTCCGCCGGCAACGGCGAGGAGTGAGGACTTGCCTGAGCCCGACGGACCCATCACTGCGACAAACTCCCCCGCGCAGATGGTGAGGTCGACGCCGCGGAGTGCGGCGACCGCCGTCGCGCCTTCCCCAAAGGTCCGGCCAACCTGGGCAAGTTCCAGGACCTGCTGCGGCCCCTGCACGCTCACCGGCGGCTGTCCGCGTTGAGCGGGGCGTCTTCCGTGACCCCGTTGGACGTTTTCCGGGCGGACCCCGCGGCTGCGGCCTGCGCCTGCTGGACCATCCTGGCCTCACAGAGGTCCAGCCAGCGGACTTCCGCTTCGGTCTGGAAGATCAGCGAGTCCAGTACCAGGAGCCAGGCGGTATCCGTGGCCCGCTGGTTCGCGGCCGTGTCACGCCGGGCTTTGGTGTAGTCCTGCAGGGCCCTGATGGACGCCACGCGCTGGGCCTGGATGATGGCCTGGACATCAACCCCGGGCAGGATGACGGCGAGCGCCAGCTTGATGGCGAGCTCGTTGCGGGGCGGATTGTTCCGTTCCACGGGGGCAGCGAACCAGCTCTGCACCTCCGCTTTGCCGGCGGCGGTGATGCTGTACACCACGTGGCCCTCGCCGTCGTCGCCTTCCTTGGCCACCAGGGAATCGCGTTCCAGCCGGTCCAGGGTGGTGTACACCTGCCCGATATTCAGGGGCCAGGTGGCTCCGGTGCGGCTCTCGAACTCGACCCGCAGCTGGTAGCCATAGCGTGGCTGGTCCTGCAGCAGGGCGAGGAGGCTGTGGCGAATCGACATGGTGCTCCCCCGGGCTTAGTCATTGCCGGTATGCACAGGCCCCCAAGACCAGTGCATACCGCGTATAGGCAGCCTAAACCGGAAGCATCCGGAACGCAATACCGGGTATGCATCTGGGCCTTACATCACCAGGAGGACCTTGCCCACGTGGTCGCCGCTGTCGAAGTACCGGTGCGCCGCGCCCACCTGGTCCAGGGGGAAGGTCTTGGCAACCAGGGGACGGATCCTGCCATCGGCCACCAGCGGCCACACAGCGTCGCGCACGGCGGTCATGATGGCACCTTTTTCCGCCACCGGCCTGGGCCGCAGGGCAGTAGCCACCACGGCCGCCCGCTTCTTCAGCAGCAGCCCCAGGTCCAGTTCACCCTTGGTTCCACCCTGCAGGCCGATCACCACCAGGCGCCCGTAGTCGGCCAGGGCGTCCACGTTCTGCGGCAGGTACTTGGCCCCCACCACGTCCAGGATGACATCAGCCCCCTTGCCTTCGTTCTGCCGCCGAAGGCTCTCCGGGAAGTCTTCCTCTTTGTAATTGATGGCGATATCCGCCCCGAGGAAGGCTTTGGCGGTGCTGACTTTCTCGTCACTTCCGGCCGTGGTGGCCACCTTGGCACCGAAGGCCTTGGCGAGCTGGATGGCCATGGTGCCGATCCCGCCGGTGGCACCGTGGATGAGGACCGTCTCGCCCGGCTGCAGCTGCGCCGTCATGATGAGGTTGGAGTACACCGTCGCAGCCACCTCGGGCAGCGACGCGGCGGTGACCAGGTCAACCCCCTCGGGGACGCGCAGCACCTGCTCGGCCGGGACCGCCACCTGCTGGGCGTAGCCGCCGCCTGCCAGCAGGGCCACTACCTTGTCCCCCAGCGAGAACGGCTTGCTGACACCGGGTCCGAAGCCGGCGATCCGTCCTGACACTTCCAGCCCGGGGACCTCGGAGGCACCCGGCGGCGGCGGGTAGAAGCCCCTGCGCTGCTGGACATCGGCCCGGTTCAGGCCGGCAGCCACCACGTCAATCAGCACTTCGCCCTGGCCGGGCACAGGGGCGTCCACGTCCCGCACTTCCAGCACTTCCGGGCCGCCCGGTTCCGATATGTAGACGGCTTTCATGGACCTCTCCCGTTTTTGACTAAAATCCTGGCTGCATCCAGTGTGCACCGGGCGCTTCCCCGGGCCTGTTTTGTTGCAGGCAAGCGCCTATGAAACACTACTAGCTGAGGAAGGTTGTCCGAGCGGCCGAAGGAGCTGGTCTTGAAAACCAGTGTGCGGTAACCCCGTACCAAGAGTTCGAATCTCTTACCTTCCGCAAGGGAACCCCTGGCAGCCGGCACCGGCCGCCAGGGGTTTTTTGCTTTAAGCAGCCCCGGCCTGCCTTGTTGCGCGGACGTAAATTCTTTGGACTAATCCCCTGCCGAACCCGGGACCCAAAGCTACCCGCGGGTATTGTTTGTGACTGCCGGCACATTTGCGTGTCTGCCGGCAGCATCACTCCCGCCAACAGCACCTCCGGTCCGGGCTAGGGAAGCCCCGGACCGCAGGGCGGGCCGCTCCGCTGGGGAACGTCCCGCCGAATGCACGCTCTAGCCACCCTGCGTTCATTCAGCGCTGTTGTCATGTGCCGGACACCACTTGACCAGGAGCAGGGTCCGGGCCCACGTCCGATCGGTACAACCACGGACGCACTCCACCGGGTCCCCACCCGGGACACCTCAATGAAAGTAAGAGCGGATGCATCAAAAAACATGGAAGTTATCGCTGGGCACAGCGTTGTCCGCGGGGCTCATCGCCGCCCCGCTGGCAGCTGTCCCGGCAGCCGCGGAGGTCTCAGCCGCGGCCGGCACCTCCCCCGTTGTCATCAACGAGGCCTACCTCAGCGGCGGCAGCAGCGGCGCCGCCTACAAGAACAAATTCGTGGAGCTGTACAACACTTCGGACGCCCCGGTCTCCCTTGAGGGCTGGTCCGTGCAGTACCGCTCCGGGACCGGCGCTGCGGCGCCCAGCGGGGTGGCTGCCCTGTCCGGGTCCATCCCGGCCAAGGGCTACTACCTGGTGCAGGGCGGAAGCAATGGCACCAACGGCGCAGACCTGCCCAAGCCTGACCTGGTGGCGAGCGCCCTGAACTTCGCCGGGGCCTCGGGAACCATCGTGCTCGCCAAGCAGCCCACCGCCGTCGCGCTTCCCACCGGTTCCGTGGTGGAAACAGCCGGCGTGGCAGACCTCCTGGGCTACGGCGCCTCCAACACCTTTGAGACCCAGGCTGCTGCGGCACCTGCCGGAAACACGGATGTGAAGAGCCTCAACAGGGCCGCCGGGGCGGACAGCAACAATAACGCCGCTGACTTCACGCTCCTTGGCGCCATCACGCCAACACCTTCGGGCGGCACAGCTCCGGCTCCCGACCCCGCGCCCTCGCCCTCGCCGGATCCCGTTTCCAGGACCATCGCGGAGATCCAGGGCACCGGGACGGAAAGCCCGCTGGCCGGAGCCACCGTCACCACCAAGGGCAAAGTCACGGCAGTCTTTCCCACGGGCGGCCTCAACGGCTACTACCTGCAGACCCCCGGCACGGGCGGTGACCTGACGGCCACCAACCACGCCGCATCCGACGGCATCTTCGTCTACTCCCCCGCCACCGCGGCTTCGGTGCAGGCCGGTGACTACATCCAGGTGACGGGCACAGTGGCCGAGTACTACGGCATGACCCAGCTCAACGTCACGGCAGCGGCAGGCCTCACCAAGCTCACCGACGCTGCCCCCGAGGTCAAGCCCACCATCTTCACCCTTCCCGCCGCGGAAACCTTCCGCGAATCCCTGGAAGGCATGCTGCTGGCACCCCAGGGGCCCATGACGGTGAGCGACAACTACAGCCTGAACCAGTACGGCGAGATTGGCCTGGCGGGCGGGACCACTCCCCTGGTCCAGCCCACAGCTGTGGCACCGTTCGGCTCCGCCGGGTACACCGCCGTGGTGGCTGACAACGCTGCCCGCGGCATCAAGCTCGACGACGGGTCCAGCACCAACTTCCTGAAGGACGCCGCCACCAAGGCCGAGGTCCTGCCGTACCTGACCACCGCGGACCCCGTCCGCGTGGGTTCGCCGGTGGACTTCACCACCAACGTGGTGCTGGGTTACGCCAACAATTCCTGGAAGCTCCAGCCGCTGACCCACCTGACCGAGGCCAACAAGGCTACGGTCCAGCCGGCCGGCTTCGGAGCCACCCGGACGGATGCCCCGGCAGCCGTTGGCGGCAACGTCAAGATCGCCTCGTTCAACGTCCTGAACTACTTCCCCACCACCGGTGACATGCTCTCCGGCTGCACGTTCTACGAGGACCGCGCCGGCAACCCCATCACCGTCCGTGGCGGCTGCGACGCCCGCGGTGCAGCCAACGCGGAGAACTTCAAGCGCCAGCAGGACAAGATCGTTGCCGCCATCAGCAACTCCGGCGCTGACGTGGTGACCCTGATGGAGGTGGAGAACTCCGCGCAGTTCGGCAAGGACCGGGACGATGCCCTGGCCAAGCTGGTCGAGGCCCTGAACATCCCCACGCCCGGCATCTGGGACTACGTCCGTACGCCCGCCAACGCTCCGCCGCTGACGGACGAGGACATGATCCGCACCGCATTCATCTACAAGAAGGCCGTGGCAGAACCCGTGGGTGAATCCATCATCCACAACGACACCGTTGCCTTCGCCAGCGCCCGCAAACCGCTGGCCCAGGTGTTCAAGCCCGTCGGCGGGGCCGCGGGCAGTGAGTTCATCGCCATTGCCAACCACTTCAAGTCCAAGGGCTCGGCCGCCACCCCGGACGACACGGACAAGGGCCAGGGCGCCTCCAACCTCGCCCGCACGGCCCAGGCCAAGTCCCTGCTGGACTTTGCCACCTCCCTCCAGCAGGACAAGGGCACCGACAAGGTGTTCCTGATCGGTGACTTCAACTCCTATGGCAAGGAAGACCCCATCAACGTCCTCACGGGCGCGGGGTATGTCAACCAGGATGACAAGGCGCGCAACCCCGACGGCTCAGCCAAGCACTCCTACCTTTTCGGCGGCCTGGTGGGCTCACTCGACCACATCCTCGCTTCCCCCGCCGCCAACGGTGTGGTCACGGGCGCGGACATCTGGAACATCAACTCGGTGGAATCCGTGGCGCTGGAGTACAGCCGCTACAACAGCAACGTCACCGACTACTACACGCCGGACCAGTTCCGCGCCAGCGACCACGATCCTGTGGTGGTGGGCCTGGATCTGGCATCCACACCTGCCACTGTTGACCTGAACCTCCTGAACATCAACGATTTCCACGGAAGGATCGACGCCAATACGGTCCAGTTCGCGGGCACCATCGAGAAGTTGCGCGCCGCCGCCGCTCCGGGGACCACGGCGTTCCTGTCCGCGGGCGACAACATCGGTGCCTCCCTGTTCGCCTCGGCCGTCGCCAAGGACCAGCCCACCATTGACGTGCTGAACGCATTGGAACTGAAGGCATCTGCTGTGGGCAACCACGAGTTCGACGGCGGCTGGGCGGACCTGCGCGACCGCGTCATCGCCGGAGGCACGAATGCGAAGTTCCCCTACCTGGGCGCCAACGTCTACAAGAAGGGCACCACCGAGCCGGCACTTCCGGAGTACACCGTGCTGGACCTGAACGGCGTCAGGGTGGCCGTCATCGGCACCGTCACCCAGGAGGTTCCGTCCCTGGTGACGCCGGCCGGCATCGCCGACCTCGACTTCGGGGACCCGGTGGACGCCATCAACCGGGTGGCCGCGAAGATCACCGCGGACAAGATTGCCGACGTCATCATCGTGGAAGATCACGACGGCGCCGGCTCGGGTGTGGTGGAAGGCGCCACCCTGGAGCAGGAAGTGGCAGCCGGCGGCCCGTTCGCCAGGCTGGTCACCGAAACGTCCGCCGACGTTGATGCCATCTTCACCGGCCACACCCACAAGGAATACGCCTGGGACGCACCCGTTCCCGGCGTGGCGGGCAAGACCCGGCCCATCGTTCAGACCGGCAACTACGGCGAGAACGTGGGCCAGATCCAGCTGACCGTGGACACCGCCAGCAAGCAGGTGACCGCCTACAAGGCCGGGAACGTCAAGCGCACCACGGACGCCGCCGCCGGCCTGGTGGCTGCCTACCCGCGCGTGGCCGCCGTCGACGCCATCGTCAAGAAGGCCCTGGCGGACGCCGCTGTGGTGGGCAACCACCCCGTGGGTTCGGTCACCAAGGACATCACCACGGCTTTCACCACCGATGCCACCGGCGCCGCCAAGCGCGATGACCGCGGCAGCGAATCCACCCTGGGCAACCTGGTGGCCGACTCCCTGCTCGATTCGCTGAAGCCCGCCGGCCTCGGCGGCGCGGAAATCGGCGTCGTGAATCCCGGCGGCCTGCGCAACGACCTGTACTACGCGCCGGACGGCACCATCACCTACGCGGAGGCCAACGCGGTCCTGCCGTTCGTGAACAACCTGTGGACCACGTCGCTGACCGGTGCGCAGTTCAAGACCCTGCTGGAGCAGCAGTGGCAGACCAACCCGGACGGCACGGTCCCCAGCCGCGCCTACCTGCAGCTGGGCCTGTCCAAGAACGTGAACTACACCTACGACGCCGCCCGGGCCGCGGGTGACCGGATCACCGCGGTGCGGGTGAACGGTGAACTGCTGGACCCGGCCAGGTCTTACCGGGTGGGCACGTTCAGCTTCCTGGCCACCGGAGGCGACAACTTCCGGATCTTCACCGAGGGCACCAATACCCGGGATTCCGGGCTGGTGGACCGGGACGCCTGGATCGGCTACCTCCAGAAGAGCAGCCCTGTGGCTCCGGACTTCGCGCGGCGTTCGGTGGCGGTCACCAACACCACCGCCGACGGGGTCAAGCCCGGTGGGCCCGTCACCCTGGCGGTCTCGAAGCTTGACCTGACCTCCCTGGGCAGCCCGGTGAACACGGCCCTGGAGGCTTCGTTCACCGATGCCGCCGGCAAGGTCACCGCGCTGGGCACAGTACCGGTGGCCGCCGGTGCGGCTTCGGTGGACCTGGCTGTCCCGGCCGGGGCGGCGGAGGGCGCGGCAACCCTGGTGCTCACCGCCGTCGAGTCCGGCACCGTGGTGAAGGTGGCCGTGCTGGTGGGAGCCGATACGCCGGCGCAGCCGGTCTGTGTTCCGCCGGTCAAGCCCACCCGTCCCGCTGACGTCAGGGGGCAGGCGAACTACGGCCAGGCCATGGCCGCCTACCGCGCCTGCCTGCGGGGCTAATACCCTGGATGCGCCATCACTTGTGGTCCCTGTTCCGCCGGTTCAGCGGCCATAAGTGATGGCGCATCGCCGTTTAAGGCCCTGCGAGTTAAGCCCTGTGAGTTAAGCCCGGCGAAGGATGGCGACGGCGATCTCGTCCGCATCGCGGAGCGTGCGCTGGCCACTGCGGTACGCGGGGCCGCCGGGCTGGACGGCCTCGGCGGCGATGGCGGTGCCCCACTGCGCTGACGACAACTGCAGCCCCAGCACAAACAGGCCCTCGGTCACTGACCCGTTGGCCGCAACCGGGCGGTACGGGTGCGCCTCCACGTCCAGGCCGGTGGACTCGATGGGGGCACCTTCGGCGGTCATCATGAGTTTGGGCCGCACCAGCCCATCGGCCAGCAGCTGCTCCAGTACCGGTGAATCGTTGGCCGAGACCCGGTTTCCGGGGGCCAGTGCTTCCACCATGGTCCGGGCCGTGGCGGGCGGCGCGGAAACCCACGGCGAAGCAGCGGTGAACATGGCCGCCTTCCGGTCCACCCGGAATTTCGGGTCCGGCCCAACAAAGCTGACCACCCCGGCCCTGGCCAGGGCGGCGAGCTGTTCGGAGCGCAGCGCCGGCGGTCCGCTGGCCAGGCCCTCCACGAACGATTCGAACCAGCCACGCAGGCCGGCGACCCATGACTCGTCGGTGATGCCGCCGTCGGCCACTGCCGTCTTCAGGACGGCGCGCCCGTGGTGCAGCGCGGCGATGGCCATCTTGACCGGATCGTCCTCGCCCAGGGCCGACCGGCGGGCATCGTCGAGCAGGAACTCCACCACGGCGGCGTCGTGGCCCCTGCGGGAATCGAACGAACGGCCTGCCAGTGGAGCCGCGAGCCCGGGCAGGTCCAGGCGGTGCCGGGGACCCACGTGGACGGCCAGGACGCTCTCAACGCCGTCCTCCCAGTTCGCGGCGCTGTGCGCGTGCGGCTGCAGGGCTTCCTCCAGCGCTGCGAGGAACGCGGGCGCGTCGGGCACTGCGCCGGGCTGCGAGCGCACCAGCGTCGAGTAGTAGGCCCACAGCGCGTCGCGGTGCAGCAGCGGCCACAGGTCATGGTCGAACGAAGGGCGGATCCCGGCCTTCGCCAGCCGCCCGATGGCGGCCTCGGTGAGGTAGCGGAGCGTGATGGAGGAGGCGTAGTAGCCGTCCAGTGCCGCCTTGGCACGGTACGGGGTCCCGCGCCGGGACGCTGCGATGATCAGGGGTTCCTGGCCGGACGGTTCGTACTCCAGGCCTGCGCCGTTGGACACGAACTTGCCGCCGCGGCCTTCGGTGAGCTGGCCCATGGTGTCGAAGAAGTTCAGGCCCATGCCGCGGACCAGGACCGGCTCGCCGGCGGGGATCAGGGACCAGTCCACGTCCGCCGGGACGGCGGGGGGAAAGTACTGCAGGCCCAGCTGTCCGGCGGCGGCCTGGAGCTCCCGCTGTTCAGGATTCAGCCGGGAGGGGATGTGCCCCAGGGCCAGCACCACGGAATGGGCGCGGATGCCCTCCCCGGTGGCCAGGCCGACGTCGAACATTCCGTCCCCCGCGGGACGCACCGACACAGCGGTCGTTTCGTGGAATTCGATGGTGACGCCGTCGGGGGCCGTGCCCAGCAATTCCTCCACTGTGCAGCGCAGGTAGCGTCCGTAGAGGGCGCGGCTGGGAAAATCATTTGATCCCAGTACCGCCAGCTCCGCCCGGTCCCCCGCGGTGAGGGCCGGCAACGGGTCCCGCTGCTGCCGGGCCCGCCACTGGTCGAACGTGGTGCCGGCAACAGGAGCGGGAAGGGCAGGGTCCTCGGGAACCAGGGTGGGGTAGAAGGACTGCGTGTTCATGAGGAACAGCCGGGACTGGCCCGGTTGCCACACATGTCCAGGGCCTGCCGGGCAGGGGTCCACGACGTCGATGTGCAGGGCCGTTTTTGGGTTGCCGGCGACGGCGGTGTGGGCGAGCAGCCGCTCCAGCACGCTGGTGCCGCGGGGACCGCCGCCGATGATGACGGCCCGGTTGCTCTGCGATATTTCCACGCCATCCAGCGTACGGGCTGGAAGCGGAGCGTGCGCCGGACGCTTGACTTGCCAGCCATGGGGGATGTTGTTTGGATGGGGCGCATGACCACCACAGCAGCTGATCAAGCGTCCGTACCCGGCTCCGGCCGGGACATCTCCGGCAGCAACTCCAGGGAAACCGCGCCGGAACCCGTCGACGAGAACGTGTGGCTGGAGGACATCTACGGCGAGGAACAGCTGGCCTGGGTCAAGGAGCAAAACTCCCGCACCGAGGACCTGCTGGAGGACGGCGGCTACGCGGAACTGGAAACCGGCATCCTGGAAGTACTGGACTCCACGGACCGGATCGCCATGGTGGGCAAGCGCGGCGACTGGTACTACAACTTCTGGAAGGACGGGCAGAACCCCAAGGGCCTGTGGCGGCGGACCACTTGGGAAAGCTACTGCACCGACTCCCCGGAATGGGACGTGCTGCTGGACGTGGACGAACTGTCCCGCGCCGAAGGCGAGGAGTGGGTGTTCCACGGCGCCACGTTCCTGCGCCCCGCAGCCGGGGAGCCCTACCGCCTGGCGCTGCTTGCCCTCTCCCCCGACGGCGGCGACGCCAACCGCTACCGCGAGTTCGACGTCGAGGCGCGCGGCTTCGTGGACCCCGCCCGCGGCGGGTTTGACCTCCCGACAGCGAAGGGCAACGTGTCCTGGCTGGATGCCGATACGCTGCTGGTTGCTTCCACCGCGGACGGGCTGCCCAGGACAGCGTCCTCCTACGCGCGGACGGCGGTGACGCTCAAGCGCGGAGAGTCCCTGGCAGCGGCTCCGCGCCTCTTCGAGGTAGCGGAAGACCACATGATGGCCGTGGCGGCCCATGACTCCACGCCCGGCTTTGAGCGGACGTTCGCCGTGGACTACATCGACTTCTTCAACCGCTCCAACTTTGTGCTGCGGGACGGATCCTGGGTACAGATCGACGTTCCCACCGACGTCAACGTCAGCGCCCACCGGGAATGGCTGCTCTTCCGTCCGCAGCAGGACTGGATTGTGGACGGCACCACGTATCCTTCCGGGGCCCTGCTCGCCGCCAACTTCGAGGACTACCTCGCCGGCAGCCGCAATCTCACGGTCCTGTTCACCCCCGACGCGCACACGTCCCTGCAGTCCTGGAGCTGGACCCGGAACTTCCTCCTGCTCAACCTGCTCAAGGACGTCTCCTCCGAGATCCGGGTCCTGGACCCGTCCCGGCCATCCGGCGGCGCGGACGGCGGCTGGGCGGCCACGCTCCTGGACGCCTGCCCGCCGCTGCACGATGTGAACGCCTACGCCGTGGATGACGAGGACGAGGGGCCGGCGCACGGCGGCGCGGGCGATGACTTCTGGCTCATCGCCACGGGTTTCACCACCCCCACCACCCTGATGCGCGGCACCCTGGAACGCGGAAGCGCCGGGACGTCCGGCGTGGTGAGCCGGCATGCGGTGGTCAAGACCTCGCCGTCGTTCTTTGCCGATGCTGACTACCAGGTGGAGCAGCACTTCGCCGTGTCCGACGACGGCACCCGGGTCCCATATTTCCAGGTTGCTCCGCGGGACCTGGCTTTGGACGGGCAGAACCCCACCCAGCTGTCCGGCTACGGCGGATTCGAGGTGTCCCGGACGCCCGCCTACAGCGGCACCGTGGGCAGGGCATGGCTGGAGCGGCGGACCACGCTCTCGGACGGCAGCGACGGGAAGGCCCCCCACTCGCGCGGCGGGGTGTATGTGGTGGCGAACATCCGCGGAGGCGGCGAATACGGGCCGGCCTGGCACCGTGCCGCGCTGAAGGAAAACCGGCACCGCGCCTACGAGGACTTCGCAGCCGTGGCACGGGACCTCATCTCCCGCGGGGTCACCTCGCCGCGGCGGCTGGGCTGCGTGGGCGGATCCAACGGCGGACTCCTGGTGGGGAACATGCTCACCCGGTATCCGGAACTGTTCCGGGCCGTCTCCTGCGGCGTTCCCCTGCTGGACATGCGCCGCTACACCAAGCTCTCCGCCGGGCACTCCTGGATTGCCGAGTACGGGGACCCGGACGTTCCCGAGCAGTGGGAGTACATCAGGACCTTCTCGCCCTACCACCTGCTCAAGGACGCGGTGGAGTACCCGGAGACGTTCATCTGGACCGCGACCTCGGACGACCGGGTAGGCCCCGTGCAGGCACGGAAGATGGCCGCCCGGATGCTTGCCATGGGCATCCCGAACGTGTGGTTCCACGAGGCCCTGGAGGGTGGCCACGCCGGCGCCTCCGACAACCGGCAGGCCGCTGCCCTGCAGGCGCGCAGCCAGCACTTCCTGTGGAAAGCGCTGGCAGGCTGACCGCCATGGCACCCGGGCTGGCGGTACGGTGGGCCGTTGCCGCGGACGTGGAGCGGTTGGCCCAGGTGCACGTCCGCTGCTGGCAGGAGACCTACCGGGGCATGCTGTCCGATGCCTTCCTCGCCGCCGTGGACCCGGAAGACCGGCTGCGGCTCTGGCAGCACCTTCTGGACCGGGCCGAACCCGCCGAAGCGTGGGTGGCGTGCGACGGCGGGACGGTGGTGGGGTTCGCCGGTTCCCGCCGGCTGCCTGCCCCCGGCTCCCCGGAAGGGCATCCGCCGCCTGCCTCCGGAGATCTGGAGTTGTGGGGGCTGTACCTGCTGGCCTCGCATCAGGGTCTTGGCTTGGGCGCCCTTTTGCTGGACGCGGCCATCGGCTCCAGGGCGGCGAGCCTCTGGGTGGCAGCCGCCAACAGCCGGGCCATCGGTTTCTACCGCCGCTTCGGCTTTGCACCGGACGGCGCAGCGGACGTCCTGCCGGAGTGGGAGGACCTCCCGGAGATCCGGATGGTCCGCCCGGCGCAGGGCTGAGCGCGGAGCAGCCGAACCCCGTTTACCGGGGGCGGCGCCGGTGGCGGGCACCGTTTTGCACTGCATGGCCGGATCTGCGTATCCTTGGTGGGCTAGTAATAGCAACTGGAGACGTGCCAGAGCGGCCGAATGGACTTCACTGCTAATGAAGGGTCGGGGTTAAACTCGACCGGGGGTTCAAATCCCCCCGTCTCCGCGTTTGGCCCCGGTCCCTTGGACCGGGGCCTTTTGCGTTTCCAGGAGTAGCTGCACGACGGCCTCTGCAGCCTGGGCCCCGTCAGTCCCGGGCTGCTTCGCAGATCCGGGCGTTCAAGCTTCGGAAACGCGAACAACCTTATGACTCTCCGGGGCATGGCTCGGCAACCGTCGGAAAACGCTGTCCGGTAGTCGGACGCGGCGGGCGCCGCCGGAGCCACGGTGGCAGGATTGGCCCATGGCGGCACGCAGCAACCCACACCACCCGGACGTCGTCCAGACAGCATGGAATCCGCGCCTGGCACTCCTGGTGGCGGCAGCGTTCTTCATGGAATTCCTGGACGGCACGGTCCTCACCACCGCCATTCCCAGTATTTCGGCGGATTTTGCCATCCCCGCCGCCGACGTCAACATCACCATGACCGCCTACCTGCTGACGGTGGCCATCGGCATTCCCCTCAGCGGCTGGCTGGCGGAACGGTTTGGTGCCAGGCGGATCTTCTGCACTGCCATCGCGGTGTTCACCCTGTCGTCCCTGGCCTGTGCGCTCAGCCAGGACCTGGCCACCTTGACCATGAGCCGCATTGCCCAGGGTGCCGGCGGCGCCATGATGGTACCGGTGGGCACCCTGGTGGTGCTGCGCGGCACCCCGAAGTCCGAGCTGCTGCGTGCCACCGCGTTCCTGGTGTGGCCCGGGCTCCTGGCACCCGTACTCGCCCCGCTGGTGGGCGGGGCGCTCACGACGTACCTGTCGTGGCACTGGATCTTCCTGGTCAACCTTCCGCTGGGGGCGGCCGCCTTCGTGGCGTCCCTGCGGCTGGTTCCGGCGGTGGCCGGAGATCCCGGCCGGCGGCTGGACTGGCCGGGAATGCTCCTGACAACGGTTGGCGTCGGTGCCCTGGTGACCGGCCTGGAGCTCGCCAGCAGCCACCCGGGACTGCCCTGGGCAGGAATCAGCGCTGCGGCCGGGATCGCGGCACTGGCCGGGGCGGTCCTGTGGATGCGACGGGCTCCCCATCCGCTGTTCAACCTGCAGGTCTTCCGCACCAGGACGTTCCGGGCCATGGCCACGGGCGGATTCGTGTACCGGGTCACCATCAGCTCCGTCCCGTTCCTGCTGCCGCTGATGTTCCAGGCGGGGTTCGGCTGGTCGCCGCTGCACGCCGGCGCCCTGGTGGCAGCAGTGTTCGTCGGGAACATCGGGATCAAACCGGCCACCACGCCGTTGATCCGGAAGTTCGGTTTCAAGGCGATGCTGGTGTTCGCCTCGCTGGCATCAGCCGTGACGTTCGCCCTCTGCGCCTTCCTGACACCGGAAACCCCGGTGGCTTTGATGGCCGCACTGCTGGTGTGCAGCGGCGCCTTCCGCTCCATCGGCTTTTCGGCCTACGCCTCGGTCCAGTATGCGGACATTCCCCCGGCGCAGCTGACCTCCGCCAACACCGTGTCCGCCACGCTTGTGCAGCTCGGCACAGGCTCCGGCATCGCCATCGCTGCCCTGCTGATCCGGACCTTCGAGGGCCTGTCCTCCGCGGCCCAGGATCCGGCCGGCCCATTCCGCGGCGCTTTCCTGGCGATGGCCGTCCTGATGCTGGCAAGCACCGTGGACAGCATCCTGCTCCCCCGGCACGCGGGGGCAGCAGTCAGCCGGCCTGGGCCAGCACCAGGGGCAGAACCGCTCCCGCCCCGGCCTGCCGAAGGGCGCGCCCCGCGACGGTGAGGGTCCACCGGCTGTCGGTGAGGTCGTCGATGAGCATCACCGGCTGGCCTTGGACGGACTGCAGGGCGGCCTCGAGCTCGGGACCCACCACCAGCCGGTCCCATACTCCCGCCAGCCGGTATGCGCTGTTGCCGCCTCGGCCGCCGGTGGGTCCGCCGTGGGCCAACTGCAGCTCACCAAGGTAGGGGATGCGCCCGATTTCCGAGATTCCCCGGGCCAGCGAGCCCACGAGCTGGGGCTTGCCGCGGGACGGCACGCCCACGATCGCGGCCGGCCTCCCCACCCCGCTCCACCCCGGGTTCCGGCCATCACCGGTCCCCCACTCGCGCAACACCTGGACGCAGGCCTGGAGCATGCCCGGGTCCACCGGCCGGTCCTCCGCACCGGCGGCAAACAGTTCCCGCAGGGCGCCGCCCCAGCCGAGGTCCGTCAGGCGGGCCAGGACGCGCCCCTCCGAGAGGCCCTCAGCCGGTTTGAGTTTCCCCTTCACCGGCACCCCAAGACGGTCCATGCCGCTTGGCCACTGAAGACGCGGTTCCAGGACGCCGCCCGCCCTGCTGAGGGTCTGGTTGGCCGCCGCCGTGGCGTCGGCGGCCACGTCCGCAGGGAACCACTGGCCGGCGCAGTTGTCGCACCGGCCGCAGGGACGGGCTGTCTCGTCGTCCAGGACCGACGTGATGTACTCCATCCGGCAACCGGCCGTGTCCTGGTAGATGACCATGGAGTCCTGCTCGTCCACCCGGGCCTCCGCAATGCGGCTGTAGCGCTCGGCGTCGTAAACCCAGGGCTGGCCCGTGGAGCGCCAGCCGCCGCCGACCCGCTCCACCGCCCCGTCCACGGACAGGACCTTCAGCAGCAGCTCAAGCGGAGTGCGGCGAAGGTCCACCCGGGCTTCAAGCACCACCGTTGATAGTGCCGTTCCGGCTTCGGCCAACGCCGTAAGCACGGCGGCCGCCTTCTCCTCGGACGGCATGGACGCCGTGGCGAAGTACTGCCAGATCTCGCGGTCCTCGGAACCGGGCAGCAGCAGGACGTCGGCGTTCGCGGCCCCACGGCCGGCGCGGCCCACCTGCTGGTAATAGGCCACCGGCGACGACGGGGCGCCCAGGTGGACGACGAAACCAAGATCGGGCTTGTCGAACCCCATGCCAAGTGCGGACGTGGCCACCAGCGCCTTGACCTGGTTGTCCTTCAGGAGCTGCTCTGCCCGCTCCCGGTCCGCCGGATCGGTCCGCCCGGTGTAGGCGAGCACATTGTGCCCCGCTTCGGAAAGCAGCCGGGCGGTGTCCTCCGCCGCGGAGACGGTCAGGGTATAGATAATTCCGCTGCCGGGAAGGTCTGCCAGGTGGGTCAGCAGCCACCCCAGCCGCTCCTTGGAATTGGGCAGCGACAGGACTCCCAGCCGCAGTGAGTCGCGGCCCAGGGAGCCCCTGATGGTCAGGACCCCGGCGCCGAGCTGCTCTTCGATATCGTGCACCACCCGTGAGTTGGCCGTGGCGGTGGTGGCCAGGACCGGCACCGTGTCCGGCAGCCGGGTGATGAGGTCCGCGATCCGGCGGTAGTCGGGGCGGAAGTCGTGGCCCCAGTCCGAAATACAGTGCGCCTCGTCGATGACCAGCAGGCCGGTCCGGCGGAGCAGCTCCGGCAGCTGGGTTTCCCGGAACGCCGGATTTGTGAGCCGCTCCGGGGACACCAGCAGGACGTCCACCTCGTCCGCGGCCAGCTGCTCACGGACCGTGTCCCACTCCAGCTGGTTGGCTGAGTTGATGGCCACGGCCCGGACCCCTGCCCGGGCGGCGGCAGCCACCTGGTCCCGCATCAGGGCCAGCAGGGGCGAGACAATCAGCGTGGGCCCGGCTCCCCGGCGGCGCAGCAGCAGGGATGCCACGAAGTACACGGCGGACTTGCCCCAGCCGGTGCGCTGGACCACCAGGGCCCGCCGCCCGCCGTCGACCAATGCCTCGATGGCTTCAAACTGGCCGTCGTGGAAAACGGCGCCCGGGTTCCCCACCAGGCCCCGAAGGACCTCCAGCGCCTCGGCGTGCGTGGCGGTCCCCGGACCATCCGGGCCTGCCGACTCTGCAACTGCGGTAGCGGAAACTGTGGAAGCGTACTGGTTATTGGCCATTGATTCAGTATCCCAGCACCCTCCGACACCGCGCACAGCGATCGCGCCGGTATGTGGAAACCTGCCGGGTACGCGCTGCAAAGCCACTGCTGTGACGCAAGTTCTCCCCAAACCCGTTGGCCACATGCGCCGCACACGTAAGATAAAGCCCGTGACTAGCGAACAGACAACGACATTTGATCTCTCGGCATCCTTCAAGGCCTACGACGTCCGTGGGATTGTGGGCGAGTCGATCACCGCCGAAATCGTCGAAGCCGTGGGGGCCGCGTTCGTGGATGTCCTGCAGCTCGAAGGCCAGACCATCGTGGTGGGCGGCGACATGCGCCCATCCTCCCCCGAGTTCTCCAAGGCCTTCGCCAACGGAGCGGCAACCCGGGGTGCCAACGTGGAGCTCCTGGACCTGATCTCCACCGACGAGCTGTACTTCGCCTGCGGCTTCCTCAACCGCGCCGGGGCCACCTTCACCGCCAGCCACAACCCCGCCGAATACAACGGCATCAAGATGGCCAAGGCAGGCGCCGTTCCCATCTCCTCCGAAACCGGCCTCAAGGAAATCCAGGCCCTCGCGGAGCAGTACCTCAACTCCGGTTCCATCCCCGCCGCCGGCGCCCGCGGCCTGATCAGCGTCCGCGACGTGCTCAAGGACTACTCCGAGTACCTCCGCAAGCTCGTTGACCTCTCCGCCTCCCGCCCCCTGAAAGTGGTGGTGGACGCCGGCAACGGCATGGCCGGCCTGACCACCCCGGCGGTGCTGGGTGACACGTTGCTGCCCAAGCTGCCCTTCGACATCGTTCCGCTGTACTTCGAACTGGACGGTTCCTTCCCCAACCACCCGGCCAACCCGCTGGAGCCGGAAAACCTCCGCGACCTGCAGGCCGCAGTGATCGAGCACGGGGCGGACATCGGCCTTGCCTTCGACGGCGACGCCGACCGCTGCTTCGTCATTGACGAGAAGGGCGAGCCCGTCTCGCCGTCGGCCATCACCGGCATGGTGGCACGCCGCGAAATCGCCCGCGCCAAGGCCCAGGGCGAGGAAACGCCCAGCATCATCCACAACCTGCTCACCTCCCGCGCCGTTGCGGAACTGGTGGAGCACGACGGCGGACGTGCGGTCCGCACGCGGGTAGGCCACTCCTTCATCAAGGCAGTCATGGCCAAGGAAGGTGCCGTGTTCGGCGGCGAGCACTCCGCGCACTTCTACTTCCGCGACTTCTGGAACGCTGACACCGGCATGCTGGCCGCCATGCATGTGCTGGCGGCGCTGGGCGAGCAGGACGGCCCGCTGTCCGAACTGGCCCGCGAATACGAGCCCTACGTCAGCTCCGGCGAGATCAACTCCGAGGTGGAGGACAAGCCGGCAGCGGTGGAGCGCGTGCGCCAGGCGTTCGCGGACGAGGACCTCACCATCGACAACCTGGACGGCAGCACGTTCACGGCCAACGACGGCAGCTACTGGTTCAACCTGCGCCCGTCCAACACCGAACCGTTCCTGCGGCTCAATGCCGAGGCCACGGACCGGGCCACCATGGAACGCGTGCGCGACCGCGTCCTTTCCCTGGTGCGGGCCTAGCACCGGATGACTGACCATACCGGGCAGGCAGCGGACGGAAACAGCGGGCAGGACAGCTGGCGTGATTCCGTCTCCGAAGCCACGGCAACGGACCTGGAGAACCTCCTGGGCACGGGCGTCAGCGCGGCCCAGGAGCAGCTCCAGCGCAACGGCGGCTTCCTGCCCTTCGCGTTGACCGTCCAGAACGACGGCGAGGTGCGGCTGGTTGCCGTCTCTCCCGCGGATGCCGGAGAGGGCAGCGACGCGGACTTTGACGCCGACGCCATGATCCACGACCTGCAGGCGCTCCTCCGCCAGAACCGGGACGACTTCCGCGCCGCTGCCGTGGTGTGCGACATCCTGCTGGTGGAGGAGGATTCGGACGCCATCCATGTGGCGGCTGAACACCGGGATGGTTCGCTCTTCGCCGCGGTGCTCCCCTATTCGGCCAACGCCACCACCCAGTCCTGGGAATTCGGCGAGCTCGGTGCAGATGCCAGCGAGCCCGTCATCTGGGTGGACTAGACCGGATTTGCTGCCATGAAGATCAATGCCTTCGCTGACGTGAGCCTGCGGGCACTCATGGTGCTCGCAGCGGTTCCGGACGGCACGCTGCTCACCACCCAGAGCATCGCCGACTCGGTGGGGACACCGTACAACCACGTCAGCAAGGCCATGGCCAGGCTGCGGACCATGGGCCTGATCGAGGTGGTGCGCGGCCGGTCCGGCGGTTCGCGGCTCAGCCATGCCGGACGCATCGCCACGGTAGGCCAGATCCTGCGGCAGCTTGATACCCGCACGGATCCCGCGGACTGTGTCTCCCCGGCCGGCAACTGCCCCCTGATCAACGAGTGCAGGCTGCGTGGCGCCCTGGCCCGTGCGCGGGAAGCTTTTTACGCCGAGCTTGATTCGGTGGTGATCGGGGACCTTCCCCAGGCCCGGCAGATGGCGCCGGTCTTCCAAATGATCGGCCTCCGCCCCGGCCTCTGAGTGCCCCGTATCCGGGTGCCCGCTCCCGGTTTGATTTCAAACTTCTACAAGGTGTAGAACTGAGGCAGAAATACTCGCATTTCAAATATGAGTTTTCATCCGGCCGGACGAAGGCCCCGGCCATAACCTCAGGAGTACAGATGCTCTCGGACAAGTCCCGCCCCGTCATTGAGGCCACCCTGCCGCTGGTCGGCTCCCGGATCGGTTCCATCACCCCCAACTTCTACGCCCGCCTGTTCGCGGCGCACCCCGAACTGATGGATGGCCTGTTCAGCCGCTCCAACCAGCGCTCCGGCAACCAGCAGCAGGCCCTGGCCGGGAGTATCGCCGCTTTCGCCACCCACCTGGTGAACAGCCCGGGCACCCTGCCGGAGACGGTCCTTTCGCGCATCGCCCACCGCCACGCCTCCCTGGGCATCACCGAACCGCAGTACCAGGTGGTCTACGAGCACCTGTTCGGCGCCATCGCCGAGGACCTGGCCGAGGTCATCACACCCGAGATCGCCGAAGCCTGGACCGAGGTGTACTGGCTGATGGCCGATGCCCTGATCAAGCTCGAGAAGGGCCTGTACGCAGCCCAGGCCAATGACGAAATGTGGATGCCGTGGCGCGTGGCGGCCAAGACCCCCGCAGGGACCGGGTCCATGACCTTCACCCTGGAGCCTGCGGACGACACCCCCGTCACCCCGGCCCTTCCCGGCCAGTACATCAGCGTCAAGGTGGCCGTTGCCGACGGCCTGCGCCAGGTGCGCCAATACTCCCTTTCCGGCGACGCGGGCACCAGCCGCACCTTCACCACCAAGCTGGACGACGGCGGCGAGGTCTCCCCCGTGCTGCACAACACCGTCCAGGTGGGCGACGTCGTCGAGATCTCCAACCCCTACGGCGAGATCACGCTCAAGGAAGGCGACGGACCCGTCGTCCTGGCCTCCGCCGGCATCGGCTGCACCCCCACCGCCTCCATCCTCCGTTCCCTCGCCGAGTCCGGCTCCGACCGCCAGGTCCTGGTGCTTCACGCCGAGAGCACCCTGGACAGCTGGGCCCTGCGCAGCCAGATGACGGACGACGTCGAACGCCTGGACGGTGCCGAACTGCAGCTCTGGCTGGAGAAGCCGGTGGACGGCGCCAAGCAGGGATTCATGTCCCTGCGTGAAGTCGACCTGCCGGCCGACGCCTCCCTGTACCTCTGCGGACCGCTGCCGTTCATGAAGAACATCCGCAACGAGGCCATCAACGCCGGCATCCCGGCCACCAAGATCCACTACGAGGTCTTCGGCCCGGACATCTGGCTCGCCAGCTGATTGCCGGCGCCTTCGTGAACGACGACGGCCCCGCACCTTTTCGAAAAGGTGCGGGGCCGTCGTCGTATGGAAGGTGGGGCGGCTGCTAGTGCTGGGCCATCCGGGCCTTCAGGGAATCGAGCTCGGAGCGCAGGGCCTCGGGCAGCGAGTCGCCGAACCTGGCGTACCACTCCTCGATGGAGGCGAGCTCCGTGTCCCACTCCTCGCGGTCGACGCGGACGGCGTCCTCCACGTGGGCGTGGGTGAGGTCCAGGCCGGTGAGGTCCAGCGCGTGCCCGGCGGGGACGTATCCGATGGGGGTCTCGACGGCGTCGGCCTTGCCCTCGATGCGCTCGATGGCCCACTTGAGGACGCGGGCATTGTCGCCGAAGCCGGGCCAGGCGAAGCCGCCGTCGGCCGTGCGGCGGAACCAGTTCACCAGGAAGATGTGGGGCAGGCGTTCCGGGTTGGCCTTGCCGGAGACGCTGATCCAGTGCTTCAGGTAGTCGCCCGCGTCGTAGCCGATGAACGGCAGCATGGCCATGGGATCGCGGCGGAGCACGCCAACCTGGCCGGCGGCCGCGGCCGTGGTCTCGGAGGACAGGGTGGAGCCCATGAAGATGCCGTTGGTCCAGCTGCGGGCCTGGGTGACCAGCGGAACAGTGGTCTTGCGGCGTCCGCCGAAGAGGATGGCCGAAAGCTCCACGCCCTCGGGGCTGTAGTACTCCTCGGCAAGCATGTCGATCTGTGCGATCGGCGTGCAGAAGCGGGAGTTCGGGTGTGCTGCGGGCTTGTCCGAATCCGGGGTCCAGGAGTTGCCCTGCCAGTCGGTCAGGTGCGCCGGAACCTCGTCCGTCATTCCTTCCCACCAGACGCCGCCGTCGTCGGTCAGGGCGACGTTGGTGAAGATGCTGTGGCCCTTGGCGATGGCGCGCATGGCGTTGGGGTTGGTGCCCCAGCCAGTGCCGGGGGCAACGCCGAAGAGGCCTGCTTCCGGGTTGGTGGCGCGGAGTTCGCCTTCCTTGCCGATCCGCATCCAGGTGATGTCATCGCCCAGCGTCTCCACTTCCCAGCCTTCGATGGTGGGATCCAGCAGGGCGAGGTTGGTCTTGCCGCAGGCGGAGGGGAAGGCGGCGGAGACGTAGTAGGTCTTCCGCTCGGGGGAGGTCAGCTTGAGGATGAGCATGTGCTCGGCCAGCCAGCCTTCGTCGCGTGCCATGACCGAGGCGATGCGCAGGGCGTAGCACTTCTTTCCGAGCAGGGCGTTTCCGCCGTAGCCGGAGCCGAAGGACCAGATGGAGCGCTCCTCGGGGAAGTGGACAATCCACTTGTCCGGGTTGCAGGGCCATGCCACGTCTTCCTGGCCGGGCGCCAGGGGTGCACCCAGCGAGTGCAGGGCCGGAACGAAGAAGGCGTTGGTCGCGGTGATCTTGTCCAGCACTGCGGTGCCGATGTTGGCCATGATGCGCATGGACGCAACAACGTAGGCGCTGTCCGTGATTTCGACGCCGAACTTGGGGTCCTCGGCGTCGAGGTGTCCCATGACGAACGGGATGACGTACATGGTGCGGCCGCGCATGGAACCGGCGAACAGGCCGCGCAGCTTGTCCTTCATCTCCCGCGGATCCATCCAGTTATTGGTGAAGCCGGCGTCACGCTTGTTCTCGGAGCAGATAAAGGTCTGCTCCTCAACCCGGGCCACATCGGCGGGGTCGGAGAACGCGGCGAAGGAATTCGGGAACAGGTCCTGGTTGAGCCTGGTCAGGGTGCCGGCAGCAACGAGCTCGTCCGTGAGGCGGGTGTTTTCCTCTTCGGAGCCGTCAACCCAGTAGATGCGGTCCGGCTGCGTAAGCTCAGCAACCTCTTCGACCCATGCCAGCAGGCCGGCATGTGTGGTGGGTGCTTTCTCAAGCAGCGGCTTCTGCGCCAGATCGCCCATTGCAGTTCCCTTCCTCGGGTTCATCGGTGTGTCCTAAATGCTATGGTCCGGACCTGTGGAGTTTTTGGGGAGCTTGACTGACATATCCGGTCACCGAAAGTGAATTCCGCGGGAAATCAAGGAATTGTTGCCGCGAAAACGCCGATTAAGTGACGAAGGTCACCTAGACCGGTCTAGTCGCACAGATTACAGCCGCTTCGATTTGGCATCGGGCCCCGCCTCGCGTAAAGTAATTCGAGGTTCGGGGAGAGCGGTTCTTCTCCCGGGACACGGAATGCGCCCATAGCTCAGCTGGATAGAGCGTCTGTCTACGGAACAGAAGGTCAGGGGTTCGAATCCCTTTGGGCGCACCAACAAGGTCCGCACCGGTTCGCCGGTGCGGACCTTCTTTGTGCTGTCAGGCCGGCCGTCCCCGGCTAGGCTTTGGTCATGAATCCCGAGGCCGCTGGGCGCGAATTTGATGTTGTTGTTATCGGCGCAGGCGCCGTAGGGGAAAACGTGGCCGACCGCGTGGTCCAGGGCGGCCTGACGGCCGTCCTCGTGGAGGCGGAACTGGTGGGCGGCGAATGCTCCTACTGGGCGTGCATGCCATCGAAGGCACTCCTCCGGCCCGGCACTGCGCTCCATGGGGCACAGACCACCCCGGGGGCCAAGGAGGCGGTCACGCGCACACTGGACGCCGCCGCCGTCCTGGAGCGCCGCAACTACTTCACCGCCAACTGGCAGGATGACAGCCAGGTTTCGTGGGTCAAGGACACCGGCATCGAACTGGTGCGCGGCCATGCATGGCTGACCGGGCCGAAGGCCGTCGAGGTGGCTGGCCTGGACGGCACGCAGCACCTCCTGCGGGCGCGGCATGCCGTGGTGCTTGCCACGGGCTCCACCCCCAACACCCCACCCATTGAGGGACTGCAGGACGTGCAGGTCTGGGGAACGCGCGAAGCAACGTCGGCCAGCGAGGTCCCGGACCGGCTGACGGTTTTGGGCGGCGGTGTGGCCGGAGCAGAGCTGGCCCAGGCCTTCGCCCGGCTTGGTTCAAGCGTTACCCTGGTGGCGCGCAGCGCACTGCTGGGCACTTTTCCGGAAGAGGCCGCGGCCCTGGTCGCCGCGGGACTGAGGGCGGACGGCGTCGAACTCCGGCTGCACACCGCGACGGAGCGGATCAGCGGGAACGACGACGGAACCCTCACCGTAAGCCTTGGCGATGGAACCACTGTCACCTCGGACAAGGTCCTGGTCTCCACCGGCCGCCACCCGGCACTGGAGGGCCTGGGCCTGGAAAGCGTGGGTTTCGAGCCCGACGAATCAGGCCACCTGTCCTTGTCAACGGACGCCTCGGGCCTGGTCCGCGAAATACCCGGCGACGATCCCTGGCTCTACGCCGTGGGCGACGCCGCCGGCAAGAACCTCTTCACCCACCAGGGCAAATACGAGGCCCGCGCCACGGGTGACGCCATTGCCGCCCGGGCCAGGGGCGGGCTGAAGGGGACCCCGGAGGACTGGACGCGCTACGCGCAGACGGCCAACCAGCATGCCGTGCCCAGCGTGGTCTTTACCGACCCCGAACTGGCCGGCGTGGGACGGACCCTGAAGGCGGCGGGGAAGGACGGGTACAACGCCTCGTCCGTGGAGCTCCCCATCCAGGTTGCCGGCTCCTCCCTCCACTCGGAGAACTACGACGGCTGGGCCCAGCTGGTGGTCGACGAAGACCGGAAGGTTCTCCTCGGCGCAACGTTCGCCGGCCCGGATGTGGCCGAACTGCTGCACGCCGCCACCATCGCCATAGTGGGTGAGGTGCCGCTGGACCGCCTGTGGCATGCCGTCCCCTCCTACCCCACCATCAGTGAGGTGTGGCTCCGCCTCCTGGAGAAGTACGGTCTCTGAGCTCTATTTGAACTGACCAGTCAGTTCGGTTAGCCTTGATGCAGACTTCTTCTGCGAAAGGCAATCCTTGCTCTCAGCACACCAGCTCCAGGCCAAAGGACGCCGGGACCCGCTGCTTCCCCCCACCTCCCTGGGGGTGGCGCGCGGTGAACTGCTGCTCGTGACCGGCGACAGGCAGGACCAGCGCACGGCGTTGTCCCTGCTGCTCAGCGGCAGGATGAGGGCAGCCGCCGGGCAGCTCAGCTGGGACGGCGGTTCCCGCACCAAGCAGCTCCGCCTGGCCGCAGCCCTGGTGGACTCCCCGGGTGTCAACGAACCCGAGGAGCACCTCAGCGTCCGCGACCTGGTGACCGAAGACCTCGCCCTGATACCCCGCCGCTACCGGGGAGCGTTGCTCAGCGGCCCCTGGCTCAAAGTCAACCGCTTCGAGGACATCGCGGGCCTGTGGACCGAGCAGCTGGAACCCGGGCGGCGGCTTGAACTGCTGACCGCGCTGGCGCTGGCCAACCCCCGCACGGACCTGCTGGTGGTCGATTCGCCGGACCGCCACAGTGCGGATGAGCTCACCTGGCTGCCGCGCCTCCAGGAGTTGGCGTACGACGCCGGCCGGCCGCTCGCCGTCGTGGCGGCAGTCAGTGCCGTCCCCGCCTCGTGGAACGGCCCGGTGGCCGGGATCGGCAATGCCGCACCCGAGCCTGCCCCCGCCGGCAAGCACGCCGCACAGACCGGGGAAACAGAGACCGCGGAAACCGTCCGTGAGGCGGAAAACCAGGAAACCAAACTCGAAACTGAGGTTGCCAAGTGACTGTCCTGCGGCTGGCCCGCTCCGAACTGAAGCGCATGACCGGTGGGCTCCTGCCCAAGCTGACCATCCTGGCGCTGACCATGGTCCCGTTGCTGTACGGCGCCGTCTACCTGTACGCCAACTGGGATCCCTATGGCCACCTCAACAACCTGGATGCTGCCCTGGTGGTGGAGGACTCCGGCGCCACCAACGCCGACGGCACGCGCCTTGAGGCAGGGGCGAAGGTGGCGGACAGCCTGGTGGAGGGCAACGTATTCCACTGGGTGCCGGTGGAAAGCTCAGCGGAAGCCGATGCCGGCGTCAGCAGCGGCCAGTACGCTTTTGCGCTGAAGATCCCGAAGGACTTCTCCGCCAACCTGGTCTCCCCCGGGAGCTTTGACTCGGCCAGCCAGGCCATGCTGAACGTGACCACAAACGATGCCAACAACTACCTCCTGAGCACCATCGTGGACAAGCTGACCACTGCCGTGCACACCACGGTGGCCAAGGAAGTGGGCGAGGAAACCGCCAACCAGCTGCTCACCGGGTTCGGCACCATCCACTCCAAGATGGTCCAGGCGGCGGACGGCGCTTCCCAGCTGGCCGACGGCGTCGCCACGCTCCGGGACGGAACGGTCACCCTCCACGAAGGGACCTCAGCCCTGAGCAGCGGCGCGGACCAGTTGTACGCCGGCCAGCTGAAGCTGCGGGACGGGGCCAACCAGCTGACCGACGGCGCGGGGCAGCTCAGCAGCGGCCTGGCAGTCCTCAAGGACAAGACAGGCACCCTGCCCACAGACACCCAGACCCTCGCTTCCGGCGCCGCCCAGGTTGCCGCCGGGAACGCACAGCTGAACACCAGGGTGCAGGACGTGGCGGCCCAGCTGGAGGCGGTGGACCAGGGCCTGCGCAACCGCGTGGTGGAGTCCAACAGCAGGCTCGTCGCGTCAGGCGTCCTCACCCAGGCGCAGGCGGACAAAGTCCTGGCCGATTTCGATGCCACCGCCGCGGCCAGCCCGATGGCTGCTGCGAAGGGCAAAATCCAGGCGGATGCTGCCCAGGTCCAGCAGCTGGCCACCGGATCCGAGGCCGTGAGTGTCGGCGCAGCCCAGCTCGCAGCCGGGATGCCGGAACTCAAGGGTGCCATCGCACAGGCCTCGGCAGGGGCTGACCAGCTGCACACGGGTGCCGCCGCGCTCGCAGCCGGTGAGCAGTCCGCCGTCGACGGCGCCGCCGGCCTTGCCGACGGAGCGCGGAAGGTTGAGGCCGGGGCCGCCCAGCTCTCGGACGGGGCGGGACAGGCCGCCACAGGTTCACGCACCCTCTCCGATGAGATCGGCAAGGGTGCCGGACAGGTTCCCAACCCCGACGACGCGCAGAAGAGCAACCTGTCCCAGGTGATGGCGGATCCCGTGGCGGTCAGCAACGTCTCGCAGGCCAAGGCCGGATCGTACGGCGCAGGACTGGCACCGTTCTTCCTCACCCTCGCCATGTGGATCGGGATCTTCATGCTGGTGCAGGCTATGCGCCCCATCACGCAGCGGGCGCTGGCCTCCAACGCACCGTCGTGGAAGATCGCCCTGGGCGGCTGGCTGCCCTTCTTCCTGGTCTCGGTGGTGCAGGCGTCCCTGTTGACCCTGGTGGCCGACCTCGCGCTGGGCCTCAATCCCGCCCACCCGGTCCTGATGTGGCTGCTGATGCTGGCCGCCGCCATGGCGTTCAGCGCGCTCATCCAGGGCATCGTGGCACTGCTGGGCTCCCCCGGCAAGCTGGTGGTGCTCATCCTGCTGGTCCTGCAGCTGGTGTCATCCGGGGGCACGTTCCCGTGGCAGACCACCCCCGAGCCGCTGCATGTGGTGCACCAGGTCCTGCCCATGGGATACGTGGTGACCGGAATGCGGCACCTGGTCTACGGCGGGGACCTGTCCATGATTGCCCCCACCTTCGTGGGCCTGCTGGGCTACACGGTGCTGGGCGCGGCCATGTCCACGCTCGCGGTGCGCAAGAACAAGTACTGGACACTCAAGACCCTGAAGCCGGAGATCGCGGTATGACCACCGAACCCACATCCGCGGGCAAGGGGCTGCGGCCCGCCCGGACCAACGCCACCCGCCAGAAGCTCTTCGACGCCTCCATGGAGCTGATCGGCGAGCGCGGGGCCGCCAGCGTCACCGTGGATGAGATCGCGGCAGCTGCCGGAGTCTCCAAGGGCACCGTCTATTACAACTTCGGCAGCAAGTCGGAGCTGATCGCGCAGCTCCTGCGGCACGGCGTGGACATCCTCAAGGCGCGGCTGCTCGAGGCCGCCAGCGGCGGAGCAACGGGCCGCGACCCGCTGCTCGCCATGGAGGCGATGATCGGCCAGGCCATGGACTTCATGGCGGAGTACCCGTCCTTCGCGCGCCTGTGGGTCAGCGAAAACTGGCGGATTCCCAGCGAATGGCAGGGCACGTTTTCCGTCCTGCGCGGGGAGCTACTGGAAGTCATCGGCCAGGCCGTGGAAAAAGTGGCCGAGGCTTACCCGGTGGACGATTCCGTGTCCAGGGGAAGCCTGGAAACAGCCATCTTCGGTGCGTGCTTCGTGGTGGGCCTGGACCGGCAGACGTACAACCCCGAGCGCACCCGTGACCAAAGCGTTGCAGCAATCATGGCCATCATGCGCGGCTACGTCCTGAAGGGGCCAGCTCCTCAGGGATGATGGAGCACATGCGCCATACGGGGAAGAGCGGAAAGTTCGCGGTGATCTGCGGCGTCGTTGCTGCAGGGCTGCTGGTGCTCACGGCCATGACCCTCGCAGAGCCGGTGTTCCTCGCGTTCCTGGGAGTCCTGGGGCTGGCCTACCTGGCCGCTGTGGCCGAGGTCCTGGTGAGGCGGCGCCGCTTTGCGCTGTTTGCAGCCGGCGCCGGGACCGCCCTCGCCCTTGGCTTTTCGTTGGCATTCCTCAGCACGTGGGAGCTGGCGTTCGACGGCCAGTCCTCCTTCCTGGGAACCCCGCTGCCCACCGACGATCCCGACAACTACTTCATCGGCGCTGCGGGCGCCCTGGTGGCCACGTTCGGGGTCCTCTTCCTGGGTGCCCTGTGGCCGGGGCAGCGACGGACGGCTGCGGCGCGCAGGCCGGCGCCTCGGCAGGCGGCCAAGCGCGGCCCATCACAGCGCGGGACCTCACAGCGGACTGGCCCGACGGCGGCGCGCGGCCCCCGCGCTGCCGCACCCAGATCCGCCACGCCCCGGACCGGCGCACCCAAGACAGGCGCATCCAGGACAAGCGGCCAGGGAGCCGGCGCCCAAGGAGCTGCCGCTCAGCGGACGTCGGCTCCCCGAACCCCCGCCCGGGGGACGTCCTCCGCAGCCCGGCGGCCGTCGTCGTCCGCCCCGCCTTCGCCCAGGCCCGCACCCAGATCCGGCAACGGCCCGCTCCCCCGCCGCTGACGCCGCCCTCCGGCCCGGGTGAGGACCGCCGTCGCCACGCCGCCCAACAGGAGCATTCCGCCCGCCAGCTCCGTCGGTGACGGCACCTCCGCGAGGACCAGCCACGCAGCGCTCATGCCCACTACCGGGACCAGCAGGGTGAACGGAACCACGGCCGACGACGGGTGGGTCGCCAGGAGCCGGTTCCAGATTCCGTAGCCCACCAGTGAGGCGAAAACAGCGGTGTACAGGGCACTGAGCATGGTGGGTGCCTGAAGAGAGGACAGCGACTCCCAGACGGTTCCCGGCCCGTCCACCAGCACTGACAGCGCTGCCAGCGGAAGCGGAACCACGGCGCCGGACCACACCACCAGCCCCAGGCCCGAGGCTGCCCTGGCCTTCCGGGCAATGACGTTCCCGGCGGCCCAGGACAGGGCCGCGGCCAGGACAATGACCAGCGGGAGCAGCGGCGCCACGGCGCTGCGTCCCACCGCCACGAGGGCGAGTCCGGCCACGCCGAGCGCCACCCCCGCCAACTGGCGCCGGCTGGGCCGCTCACCGAGGAACACCGCCGCGAGCAGGACCGTCAGCAGCACCTGTGCCTGCAGCACCAGCGATGCGAGGCCCGCCGGCATGCCCAGCGCCATGGCCAGGTAAAGGAGGCCGAACTGGCCCGCACTCATGAACAGCCCCACGCCGATGATGGCCTTCCAGGACACCGCGGGTTTCCGCACAAAGAAGATCCACGGGACAACCACCAGGACAAAGCGCATGGCCACGAACAGCAGCGGGGGAAAATTTTGGCCGCCCGCGTGGAGCCCAATGTCGATGGCCACGAAGTTCAGGCCCCACAGCAGGGCCACGACGACGGCAAGGAGGGAATCACGGAGGTTCACGCTCCTACTGTGGCAGAGCGGCGGATGAAGCACCAGCGCCTAATTCAGCATTGAATCATGTACCTTTGCTTCATGATTGATATCGGGTCGCTGCGTGCCCTCGCGGCCATTGAGCAGCATGGCACAGTCATTGCCGCCGCGGAGGCGATGGGGTTCAGCCCGTCGGCCGTTTCCCAGCAGGTGAAGAAGCTGGAGAAGGAGGGCGGCTTCGCAGTCCTGGAGCGCCGCGGCCGCGGCGTCCTGCTGACCGAGCGCGGGCTGGCCCTGGCGGCGTACGGCCGGCGCATCCTGGCCGAGCTCGAGGAGCTTGAGTCCACGCTCCTGGCGGATCCGGCCAAACCCACCGGCAGCCTCCGCGTGGTTTCCTTTTCCACTGCCGTCAGGGGGCTGGTGGGCCCGCTGCTGGCGCGGATCGGTCAGTCGGGGGCCGCGCTTGACCTGTCCGTCCTGGCCGAGGACCCGCGCGAGGCGGTGGCGAGGGTTGCCAACGGCGAGGCAGACCTTGGCCTGGTGCACAACTGGAACTCGGTGCCGCTGGTGATCCCGGAGCACTTGACGCTTGAATGGCTCTGCGAGGACGTGGCGGACGTCCTGGTGCACAGCAGTCATCCGCTTGCACGCCAGGCGGAGGTGGAGCCGGCACAACTGGTGGACGAACGCTGGATCAGTACGCCCGACGGCGCCATCTGCAATGAAGCGCTCCTGCGGATTTTCGCCGATCTTGGGCGGGTCCCGGACATCAGGATCTACGACCCGGATTTTGCGACCCACATTGCGTTGGTGGAGCAGGGCGTGGCCGTTGCGCTGGTGCCCCGCCTGGGACGGCCGGCACTGCCTCCGGACGTGGTGGCCGTTCCTGTAGTTAACCCCATCCAGGCCCGGCAGGTGGGGCTGGTCCATCGCAGGACCATGACGGCCAGCCCGGGCATCAGGCACGTGGCCGCGCTGCTGCGCGGGATTGCCGGCAGTGGAGCTGCAGCTAGTGGGCCCGGGGCACCGCGAACCGGGTAATCCGGGCGTCCTGGCCGTCGAGTTCCGCCCACGGCTTCTCCGTCTCCAGGACGGTAAGCGCGTTGGTGGGGAAACGGGTGGCGGCGTCCATATAGGCGTCGTGGTCGGAATCCCGCGAGGCGAGGTGCATGGCCAGGTCCTGTACGCCCGGCAGATGCGCGATCAGCATCAGCGTGGTCACGGTGTCCGGCACATGGTTGACCACTGTCAGCATCCGCAGCGCCGATGCCGCGTACAGGCCGTCTTCGAGTTTCGGCGTGGGGGCCTTGTCGCCGAGTTCGGAGCACACCCAGGTGCAGGTTTGCCGGGTGCGCAGGGCACTGGAGCACAGAATGAAGTCCGGGACGATGTTGTGGTTGAGCAGCCAGCGCCCGGCCAGCGGCGCCTCCCGGTGTCCGCGTTCCTCAAGCGGCCGCTCGTGGTCAGCCACGCCGCCGGGCCAGTCAGCCTTGGCATGGCGCATGATCACAAGGCGTCGAACGTGGTGCGAACTCATGGCCCAAGCCTAGCGCCAGCCAAAAGCACGCGAAGCAGGACCCGGCAGCGAAAACACCGTCACGGAGAGCACGCTTTCAGCCTCGCCCGGGAACATCCATGGCCGGGGCTTAGGCTTCACCACTCAAGCAGAGCTCAAAAGCATGCCCTTAGTGACGCGAGGCCAAGCAGCCGCGAAGGCACAGTGCTTGGAGAGGGCCCAGGATGCCAAAAGGGGCATTTAGGAGAGGAGGTCGCCGCAGCGTAGCGAGGCATCGCGAAGGCGCCGTTGTTGCGTGAGGCACGAGCGCAGGCGCCGAAGGATGCCTCGCTAGAGCGAAGGCGACCAGTTCCACGGGAACAGGTCGCCTTCGCGCGCGAAAGAAAGGGAGTTCCTAGATCGAGTACTCCGGAGCGGCCCAGACAACAACCTCCGGGTGCTCGTAGAACCGGTAGCCCTGGCCGCGGACGGTGCGGACGGTGTTGGCGAGGCGGCCGAGCTTGGAGCGGAGGCGGCGGATGTGGACGTCGATGGTGCGCTCGTTGGGCACTTCTTCGGCGTTGCGCCATAGCCCCTCGAGGAGCTCGTCACGGCCCACGGTGCGGGTGCCGTTTTCAACGAGGTAGTTCAGGAGCTCAAACTCCTTGAACGTCAGGTTCAGGGATTCGCCGTCGAGGTGGACTTCGCGGCGGGCGAGGTCGATGAGCACACCGGAGGGACGCGGTTCCTGCGGCTGGGCAGGGCGCGGGGTTTCGGTGCGCTGGCGGGAGTTGACCGTGGGGTCGCCAAAGGTGGAGCGGACGACGTCGAGCGCGGAACCGGGGGTGCCGGCCGGCGCGACCGCCACGGCTGCGTAGCTTTCGGCACCGGAGACGAGCGACTGGGCGTAGGCGCGGATTTCCTGCGCAAGCTTGGCGATGGAGGTGCCTGCTGCCGCCGCGGTCTCCTCATCGATGCCCATGTAGAGGACGAACCCGCGGGCAACGTTGTCGTTGGCTACCGGGCGGACCTGGTTTGCACCTGGCACCACAGGGGTAGGGGCAGTAACGGGAGCAGACTCGGCGGGATGCACGGCGCGAAGCTGGCCGTAGGAATTCGGGTTGTAACCCTGCGGGGCGAAGCCCTGGGCCGGGAAGCTGCTACCGGATGCGGAGGGAGCAAGCGAGGGACGCGGGCCGAAGCCGGGACGGAGGCCGGTGGCCTGGCCGGCCTTGGCGGCGTTACGGACAGAGATGTGGACGTATCCGGATGCAACTGACATGAATGCTTACCTCAATGTGAAATGGCCGGCTCCGCGGCTCGAATGCTGGTTTCCCCGTCACGCGGACCGGGGAGGGACGCCCGACGCTGGGCTTGGGGGCGAATGCCTAAGAACTTCGGTGGGTGGGAAGGTCAGGCGTGCATTCGACAACAGCGCATGTCGGCAGCAGCGGATGTGCTGGGCCAATATTCTGCGGCTGCAGGTGCTGTTGAGTTCTTGTTCACATTGGAAGTGTGCCGCGTAACAATGCCAACTTGCAAGTAACAATGGACTGAATCGTCCGCATTGTGAGACAGATCCGGAAATTGTGCTGCATGTCACTATTTCGGCAGCGGGGATGATTTGGGACAGTCGAATCGGCAAACGGCCGAAATTTGATGCTCTTCAGAAGAATCTTCGCTGATATCGCAGATTACCGAATGTGTCCGAAATTCAACCGTTTGACGTGGAATCAGCCCCGGACCTCTGCGGCGTGTCCAACCGGCGTCCTGCCCCCAGCAGATTTTTTTGCCCGCGAGCGCCGCTGAGCCGGAGGCAGGACAGTCCAAACATCGTTTCAGGCCGCCGTCAGTTACTGCTGGTGCCCTGGCTGGGGGTGGTGGCGGTGGTGGCTGCGGCCAGCTGGATGCTCTCGGCAGAGTAGGTGTCCGAATTCTTCAGGGCGGTGACCCGGACGCTGGCCCCTGCGGTCACATTGGAGAGGCTGAGCGTGGTGCCTGGCGAACCTCCGCCCCGCTGCCGCATCCCCTGGGTCACCTGGACGTCTGATCCGACGGCGTAGGTCCGGGAAAACCCGTCCTCACTCTTTACGGTCATGGACGTGCCGGAGATCTCGGTGACGGTGCCGGCCTGCCCCGCCATGGTGACGTAGCTGGAGCCCTGGAGGACAACGTATTCGGAGTGGACGGCTGCGTTGAGCCCTGCCGAGCCCATCCCCAGGCCACCAGGCCCGCCGTCCATTCCCATGCCGCCGTCCATGCCACCTGCCATGCCGCCACCCGTGCTGCTTTGGCCGTCCGGACCGGTCATGCCGCCCTGGCTCCCCGGGCCGAACTGGCCCATGGCACCCGTGCCGCCCTGGGCATTGTTCGCTGAAGCCGTTCCGCTCCCGTTTCCGGCAGCATAGGCGCCGGCACCGGCTGCCGCTGCCACCACCACCGCAATGCCACCCACCAGGAGGCCCTTCTTCGCGGTCCAGTTCCCTTTCCCTGCCCGGGTCGAATCAGTGGGTGCGTACTGCCGGGGTGCGCCCCATCCCATGCCGGAGTCGGGCACCCGGCCCTGCTCCGTCGTCGTACCCCACGCTGCAGAAGGCGAACCGGGAACGGGGGCGTTCCAGCCCTGCGCGGCACCGTCGCGGGCGGCACCATCTGCCGCGCCTTCCCACACCGGGGCCGGTTGGCCCGGCTGCTTTCGGCCTTCTGCGGACGGGTCCGCCTGGCCGTTGTGGCCTGCTGCCCCGGGGTAGGCGTTGTCTTGCTGTTCCATGGCTTTCTCCAAAAAGTCGTCGGTGTTAGTGGTGGTCCTGTTGTCCCAACAGGCTGTGCCGCTTTGCTGTGCAGGGGCTGTGCGGCGGACCAAGCCTGGCTGTGACCTGACAGGGCCCCAGCCAAGCCGCCACCTCGCCGGGGTCACAGGTGGCTAGGCTGGAGCTCACAGCCGGAACACAGCAACGTCAAAGCATCGGCAAACCGACAGATCGGAGAGTTGTCCCATGGCATCCCCGCACCCCATGACCAACAACCTTCCCCAGCTCACCCATCCGGACGGTTCCCCGATCCGCGCCCTGGTGGTGGATGACGAGCCCAGCCTGTCGGAACTGATGAGCATGGGCCTGCGCATGGCAGGCTGGTCGGTGGCCGTGGCCGGCGACGGGCCCACCGCCGTGAAGCTCGCCAAGGACTTCCACCCGGACGTCCTGGTGCTCGATGTCATGCTGCCAGGGTTCGACGGCGTGGAGCTGCTGGGCAGGATCCGCGCCTTCGCGCCGGAGGTCCCCGCGCTTTTCCTGACGGCCAAGGACGACGTCCAGGACCGCATCGTGGGGCTGGCAGCCGGCGGGGACGACTATGTCACCAAGCCCTTCAGCATGGAGGAAGTCCTGCTCCGCCTGCACCGCCTGGTCCAGCGTTCCGGGGTGGCCGCCATGGACACCGCCGAGCTGGTGGTGGGCGACCTGGTGCTCAACGTGGACACCCGGGAAGTCACCCGTGCCGGGGACGACATCCAGCTGACGGCCACCCAGTTCGAACTCCTCCGCTACCTGATGGAAAACCCAAAACGCGTGGTCAGCAAAGCCCAGATCCTTGACCACGTGTGGGATTACGATTTCGGTGGCCAGGCAAACATCGTGGAACTGTACATCTCCTACCTGCGCAAGAAGATCGAAGCGAACCATCCGCCGATGATCCACACCGTGCGTGGCGCGGGCTACGTCATCAAGCCCGCCGACTAGACGGGGAAACGCGTGTCTCTTTCCGGTGTCCCCCGGCCTGCCGGCCGCTCCTGGTTCAACCCCTCAACCTGGCACCTCCGCACCCGGCTGATCCTGCTCTCCATGGCCCTCCTGGTGGCAATCTCCAGTGCGATCGGCGTGGTCAGCTATGCCTCCATGGATGTGGTCCTCACCAACCAGCTGGACGCCCAGCTGAAGCTGGCATCCCGCGGCCGGCCGCCGGAAGGCAACCCCTCCGGCCGTCCCGACCCCCTCGACGCACGCGGACAAAGCGTGGGAACGCTCAATGCAAGGGTGGTGGGCGGACAGGTCAGCCGGGAAGCGGGCTTCCTCTCCTCGGACGCCACCCGCACAGCCCTGACCCCCCGGGACGCGGCCACCCTGCAGGCACTCCCCCACGACGGCATGCCGGTGGACCGTGAGCTGTCCAACGGCGACTACCGGCTGATGGCAACCGAAACCCCATACGGCGACGTGGTGATCACCGGCCTGCCACTGGCAACGAAACAAAGCACCGAGGCCTCGCTGGTCCTGACCATGGTGCTGGTTTCGCTGGGCGGCCTGGTCCTGATCGGGCTGGCCGGCACTGCCCTGATCCGCCGGACCATGCGGCCGCTGGAACAGTTGTCCGACGTCGCCACCAAAGTGTCCAAGCTCCCCCTGGACGCCGGTGAGGTTGCGCTCGCTGTCCGCGTGCCGCCCTCTGCGGCGCATCCCACCACCGAGGTGGGCAGCGTGGGCCACGCCCTGAACCTGATGCTGGACAACGTCTCCAGTGCGCTGGAAGCACGCCAGCGGAGTGAGACGAAGGTGCGCCAGTTTGTTGCCGACGCCTCCCATGAACTTCGAACACCGCTGACCGCCATCCGCGGGTACACCGAGCTGATGCGCATGACCGAACCCCTGACCGAGGACGGCCAGAAGTCGCTGGGGCGGGTTCAAAGCCAGTCGGAGCGCATGACCGCGCTGGTGGAGGACCTGCTGCTGCTGGCACGGCTGGATGAGGGCAAGGCAACCAAGGCCACCGACGTGGACCTGACCCAGCTGGTGGTGGAAACCGTCAGCGACGAAAAGGTCATGGCCCCGGACCACGCGTGGCAGCTGCAATTGCCCGACGAACCCGTCACGGTCCGCGGGGACCCCACCCAGCTCCACCAGGTGCTGGCCAACCTGCTCTCCAACGCCCGCAAGCACACCCCGGCCGGCACCACCGTGACCACCGGCGTGATGCGCTCGGCCGACGGCAGTGTGGTGGTCACGGTCACCGACGACGGGCCCGGCATCCCAGCCGAATTCCAGGGCAGCATCTTCTCGCGCTTCACGCGGGCCGACGCCGCCCGCTCCGGCTCCGAGGGTTCCTCCGGCCTGGGCCTGTCCATTGTCGAATCCATTGTCATGGCCCACGGCGGCACCGTGGAACTGGTGTCACGGCCGGGCAGGACCGAGTTCGCGGTCCGCCTTCCGGCGGCCGGGCCCGCGCAGCCCTGAAGCGCCCTGACTTACACAGCCGCGTCACAGGTTGTGCCTAAAGCCTTCAAATCAGGCGGCGCCACTCTTGATGCATGACGCTCACCGACCACACTTCAGGAACCCTGCAGGACGCCGCGGTGGCGCCGCCGGGCCTTCCCTCCCCGGGACGTGCCGTACGGCGTGCCCCCGTGAACACGCGCACCGCAGTCCCCGTCCTTGATGTCACCATCCCCGTCTTCAACGAGGAGCGCGACCTTGAGGAATGCCTCCGCAGGCTCCACGGACACCTGCGCGACACCTTTCCGCACAGCTTCCGGATCACCGTGGCGGACAACGCCAGCACGGACGGGACCCTGAAGATCGCCGAACGGCTGGCCCGCGAGTTCCCGGAGGTCACCGTGGTCCACCTTGATGAGAAGGGCCGCGGGAACGCGCTGCGCAAGGTATGGCTCGCGTCCCCCTCGCCGGTCCTGGCCTACATGGATGTGGACCTTTCCACCGACCTGGCAGCCCTGCCCCCGTTGCTGGCCCCCCTGATTTCCGGCCACTCCGACCTGGCAATCGGCACCCGGCTGACCCGCAACTCCCGGGTTGTCCGCGGACCCAAGCGGGAGTTCATCTCGCGCAGCTACAACCTGATGCTCCACTCCCTGATGGCAGCCCGGTTCAGTGACGCCCAGTGCGGGTTCAAGGCCATCCGGGCCGACGTCGGGCAGCAGATCCTCCCCTACACCGTGGACAATTCCTGGTTCTTCGACACCGAGCTCCTGGTCCTGGCTGAGCGCTGCGGCCTGCGCGTCCACGAAGTTCCCGTGGACTGGGTCGACGATCCCGACTCCAGCGTGGACGTGGTCCGCACGGCGCTGGCCGACGTCCGTGGAATGGCCCGGCTCACCCGGGACCTGGTCTACGGCCGCATCCCGGTTCCGGAACTGCGCGCCGCCCTTGCCAGGGGTCCGCTCCCGGCGTCGTCGCGGGCTGGCGAACAGACCCGCGGCAGCAGCCTCTTCGGCCAACTGGTCCGGTTCGCCGCCATCGGCGCCGCCTCAACGCTGGCCTACCTGCTGATCTTCCTGTTCTGCCGGGGCTTCATGGATCCGCAGCTGGCCAACTTCCTGGCCCTGCTGGTCACGGCCGTGGCCAATACCGGGGCCAACCGGCGCTTCACGTTCGGGATCCAGGGCGGAAACCCGGTCCGGCACCATTTTGAGGGGCTGATTGTGTTCGGCATCGGCCTGGTGCTCACCTCCGGGGCGCTCGCCCTGGTCCACCGGACCACGACGCCCGACCGGTGGATGGAAGTCCTCACCGTGGTCGCGGCGAACCTGGCGGCCACGGCAGTGCGGTTCCTGCTGTTCCGGCTCTGGGTCTTCCGGGGAGCCGGCACCAACAAGACAACCCACGCCACCACCTCCACAGAAACGGGTGCACCATGACCTCCACCATCTCACCGGCAGGCGCCGGCTCAACTGCCACACCGCTGCCCGCAAACGCCGGTGGCCCGGCCTCTGCCACAGGAGCTCCACAACCCACCCCGCGCTGGACGCGCTACGCGTTCGGCAGCCAACCGCGCTGGGTGCGACCCTCGGCCGCCGCGCTCCTGGTGGCCACGGCGGTCCTGTACCTGTGGAACCTTGCAGCCACCGGCTACGGGAACTCGTTCTACGCCGCCGCCATCCAGGCGGGCACCAAGGACTGGACCGCGTTCCTCTTCGGATCGCTCGACGCCGGAAACGCCATCACGGTGGACAAGCCCCCGGCGGCACTGTGGATTCCAGCCCTGGCGGGCCGCATCTTCGGGTTCTCGTCCCTCAGCATGCTGGTGCCCCAGGCACTCATGGGCGTGGCCGCCGTCGGCGTCCTCTACCTGGCGGTCAAGAGGGTCTCAGGACCGGCCGCAGGGCTGCTGGCCGGCGGAGCGCTGGCGCTGACGCCAGTGGCTGCGCTCATGTTCAAGTTCAACAACCCCGACGCCATGCTCACCCTGTGCCTGGTGCTGGCGGCGTACTTCACCATCCGGGCCATCGAACGGGCTGGCTGGAAGTGGCTTGTTGCGGCCGGAGCCGTGATCGGACTGGCTTTCCTCACCAAGATGCTGCAGGGCTTCCTGGTCGTTCCGGCGCTGGGACTGGCCTACCTGTGGGCCGCCCCTACCCCGATCGGCCGCCGGTTGGCACACCTCATGGGCGCACTGGGAGGCATCATCGTGGTGGCCGGCAGCTACATCGCCCTCTTCCAGCTGACCCCGGCTTCAGCCCGCCCGTACATGGCCGGGTCCACCACCAACAGCTTCCTGGAGCTGACCTTCGGCTACAACGGCCTGGCCCGCATCACCGGCTCGGGTGAAGGCATGCCCGGCGGCGGAGCGGCCGGCGGGCCCGGCGGCGGTTTCGGCGGCGGCAACAGTGGATTCGGCGGCGCTGCGGGCCTGCTGCGGATGTTCGGGACGAGCTTTGGCGGCGAAGTGTCCTGGCTGCTGCCCGCCGCCCTCGTCCTGCTGGTTGCCGGCCTCTGGTTCACCCGGAGGGAAGTCCGCACCTCGATGGGCCGCGCGTCGCTGATCCTGTGGGGCGGCTGGCTCCTGGTCACCGCGGGTGTGTTCAGCTTCATGAGCGGCATTGTCCACCCCTACTACTCTGTGGCGCTGGCACCGGGGATCGCGGCACTGGTGGGAACCGGTGCCGTGGAACTCTGGCGCGGCCGGGCGTCCTGGCCGGCCAGGATTGTCCTGGCCGCAACGGTCCTGGGCACCTCCATCTGGTCGGCTGTCCTCCTGGGCCGCGACGCGTCCTGGCTCCCCTGGCTGCGCATCGTCGTCATCGTCCTTGGCGTCCTTGCCGCCGCCGGCTTGCTGCTCCGCGTTGACGGCCTCGGCACCGCCGGACGGTTCCGGCGCGCGGGCGCTGCCGCCGTCGTCGTCGTATCCCTCCTGGCCGGAGGACTCGGGGCGGGTGCCTGGACCGTGGCCACCGCAGCGTCCGCGCATTCGGGTTCCATTCCGACGTCGGGGCCTGCAGGTTCGGCGGCAGGCGGCTTTGGGAACCGGGCAGCTGGTTTCCGCGGCGACCGCACCGGCGGCACGGACGCCGCCACCGGAACCTACGGGTTTGCCCCCCAAAACGGGTCTGACCCCGCAAATGGAATGGGCGGCGCAGCCGACGGCGCCGGTGGTCCCGACGGCGCCGGTGGTCCCGGCGGGGCCGGCGGCCCCGGTGAGGGAACTGCCGATGCCGCGGTGACCGCGCTGCTCTCCTCCACCACCACGAAGTGGTCCGCAATCGTCTCCGGCGCCAGCCAGGCAGCAAGCCTGGAACTTGCCACGAACACCAACGTCATCGCGCTCGGCGGCTGGAACGGCGGGGATCCATACCCCACGCTCGCCCAGTTCCAGGACATGGTGTCCAAGGGTGAGATCGGATATTACATCCAGGGCGGCGGCATGGGTGGCGGCATGGGCGGCCGGGGCGGCAACTCGGAGGTGGCGGCCTGGGTGCAGGCCAACTTCCAGGCCCAGACCGTGGGCAATTCCACCGTCTACGACCTGGCCAAGTAGCCCGCCATGGCCAGCCGCTACCCCAGCTCCATGACTTCAGGCCCAACAACCGGGTCCACGCGCCCCCGCCTGCATCACGCGTCGGGAGGGGGCGGGGCCACCACGGCCCGGGGGACCAGGCCCGGCAGCCGGCGCCGGGATCCCCTCGGCCGACGGCGGAACCTCGAACTGGCAGCGGTGCTGGCGGGCACGGCGGCGCTGTACTTGTGGAATCTCGGGGCGTCCGGCTGGGCCAACGCCTTCTACTCCGCCGCGGCCCAGGCGGGTTCGCAGGACTGGACGGCCTGGTTCTTCGGTTCCTCGGACGCTGCCAACTCCATCACGGTGGACAAGCCGCCGGCGTCCCTGTGGGTCATGGGGTTGTCGGTCCGGCTGTTTGGGCTGAACCCGTGGAGCATCCTGGTTCCTCAGGCGCTGATGGGCGTAGCGGCCGCCTGGCTGCTCTACCTGTCCGTGCGCCGGACCGCGGTGCATGCCACCGGAGATGCCACCGCTGCCCACCGGGCGGGCTTGCTGGGAGCCGCGGTGTTGGCCCTCACCCCGGTTGCCACGCTGATGTTCCGGTTCAACAACCCGGATGCCCTGCTGGTGCTGCTCATGACGGCGGCCGCGTACGCGGTCCTCCGCGCGGTCCAGGAGGACCGGTTGCGCTGGCTCCTGCTGGCCGGGGTGTTTCTGGGCTTTGGATTCCTGGCCAAGCAACTGCAGGTCCTGCTGGTGGTTCCCGGTTTTGCCGTGGCCTACGCGGTTGCGGGGCCGGGCAGGCTGGGCCGGCGCCTGCTGCGGCTGGCCGCGGCCGGGGCGGCGATGGTGGTTTCCGCGGGCTGGTGGCTCGTGGCTGTGCAGCTGACGCCGGCCGGCATGCGGCCCTACATCGGCGGTTCGCAGGACAACTCCATCCTGGAGCTGACCCTTGGCTACAACGGACTGGGCCGGCTGACGGGCGACGAAACGGGCAGCGTGGGCGGCGGCAACGGCTGGGGCGTTCCGGGCCTGTTCCGGATGTTCAACAACGAGTTCGGTGGCCAGATCGCCTGGCTGCTGCCTTCCGCCCTGATCTTTGCGGCCGGCCTGCTGTGGGTCGGCCGGCGGGCACCGCGGACGGATCCGGTGCGCGCGTCCGTGCTGGTCTGGGGCTCCTGGGTGCTGGTGACCGGCCTGGTGTTCAGCTTCATGGCGGGCATCATCCACCCCTACTATGCCGTGGCGCTGGCGCCGGGCATCGCCGGGCTGACCGGCCTGGGCGCAGTCCTGCTGTGGCAGCACAGGCAGCAGGCGGCCGCCGCAATCGTGCTCGGGGCCGCAGTGGCCGCGGCGGCCCTGACGGCGTTCTCCCTGCTGGGCACCACCTCGGCCTACGGTCCGTGGCTGCGCTGGGTGGTCCTTGCAGGCGGGCTGGCCGGGGCAGCAGGAGCGGGCTTCAGCAAGTTCCTGGGCATGCGTTCGGTGCAGCGGGCGACGGCGGCCCTGGCCATCACGGCGTCGCTCGCCGGACCGCTGGCCTACTCCATCTCCACGGCGTCCACAGCGCACAGCGGGGCAATCGTCAGTGCCGGCCCCACGGCCGGCTTCGGCGCTGGGCCGGGCGGTGCTCCCGCCGGCGTCCGGAACAGCCTGAACGGGTCCGGCCCGAACAGCACCGGCGGTTCAAGTATTGCGGGACAGGGCTTCCGGCAGCCGAACGCCCAGGGCGGCACGGGCTTCGCGGGTGGCCGCGGGGGTGGCGTGGGTGGCCTCCTGGGTGCGCCCACGCCGTCGGCTGACCTGGTCGCCGCACTCAAGAGCAGCGCCTCAAGCTACACCTGGGCCGCGGCCGTGGTGGGCTCCAACAACGCCGCAGGTTACCAACTGGCAACGGAGCTGCCGGTCATGGCGGTGGGCGGCTTCAACGGCACCGACCCCTCCCCCACGTTGGCGCAGTTCCAGGACCTGGTAGCCCGGGGAGAGATCCATTACTTTATCGGTGGCGGAGCCATGCGCTCCACCACCGGTTCGGACGCTGCCACCCGGATCGCGGAGTGGGTGGCAGCCAATTACACGTCGCAGATCATGGGCGGCACTACGGTCTACGAACTGACCGGCCACTAGCGGAGGACGCCCCGGGGACCCGGCCGAATGATGCTCTGGCACGCGAGTGCCCGGGGTGAATGGTGCCCGGGGGCCCGGCAGTCCATTACGGGGATACTCCCGGCGCAGTCAGACAACCCGACGCGCTGCCGGCCGTGACTTCCGTTACCTAAATGTGACTTTCATTTAATCTTCCTGTACCGTCGATTGGGTGCGGTCCCCGTTCGGGCCGCATATCCCGGGTTGACGCCAAGCTCTGCCGCTTCCCCGGATTTCCGATTGAGCAACGGCAGAGGCGGGGGACCCACCGTCCCGGGCAATGATTGCCCTTGGGGTTAAGCCAGTACGTGATTTTTCCGTACGGCCGGATGCCCTCATCCGAACCCGACAGCTAACTCCGCAGGTGTGAGAGGCGATCAATCATGTCCAAAAACACGGCAGAAGCACGCCTGCATGCCAAGGCTAAACATAAGGCCACGCAGCAGGCAAAGAAAACCACCCTCGGCCGCAGGGCCGGAATCCTCGCAGTATCCTGCGCGGTGCTGGTTGGGGTCGGCGCAGCCGGCCAGGCCACCAGCAGCATGGCCCCGGTGTCATCGACCCAGGCAACCCAGGCAGCGTCCGATGCCCAGATGAGCATCGAGAAAAGCGAGATCCGCTCCAACCCGGCGGAGAGCCCCGCTCCCGCCGCAATCGCAGTGGCGCCGCAGGCGGCGGAGCCCGCTCCCGCGGCCCCGGCCCCCGCGCCGGCCGCGCCAGCGCCTGCACCTGCACCGGCACCTGCACCCGAGCCCGCCCCGGCTCCTGAGCCGGCACCCGCCGTCGCGGTCAACGACCCCGCCGGCGCCCAGGCTTACGCCGCCGGCCAGCTGGCAACTTTCGGCTGGGGCCCTGACCAGATGCAGTGCCTGCAGACACTGTGGACCAAGGAATCGGACTGGACCACCACGGCCACCAATCCCAGCAGTGGGGCGTACGGCATCGTCCAGTCCCTGCCCGCGGAGAAGATGGCCAGCTCCGGCGCGGACTACCTCACCAACTACCGCACCCAGATCAACTGGGGCTTGGATTACATCAAGAAGAGCTATGCCTCCCCGTGCGGTGCGCTCAACTTCCACCTGGCGCACAACTGGTACTAGGCACCGCTCCCCTGCGGCTGCGCGTCGAAGGACCACCCTCCGCGGAGCCTGCCCTGCATTGACCGCGGCCGACGGCGCGTCCCGGCTCTCCGCCGTCGTACGCCTTGGGCAGGGGCACAGCAGGGAATTGCAGCATCACCACTGCCCGCATCCAAACGGATGCGGGCAGTGGTGTTTTAACCCCAGGCTGCCTTAACCCCGGGGGGGGGTTGAGCTGCAGTGCCCTATGGTGCGGACGTTAGGGTCGCGGTGGTTGGGGTTGCGGAGCCTGTGATTGCGGTGCTTTCGGTTGCGTCCGGCCCGGCGTTCCGCCACGGGATGTACTGGACGGACCACTTGTTGCCGTCCGGATCGGCGAAGTACACGAAGTGGCCCCACGGCAGCACTTCGATATCACTGACGTCCACACCGTTGTTCTTCAGGTGGTCGTGTGCGGCCTGGATGTCGTCCACCACCAGCTGCAGGTTTGACCACGTGCCCGGAGGTGCGTCCACCAGCCCCTCCCCCAAACAGATGGAGCAGGCGGATCCGGGCGGCGTCAGCTGCACAAAGCGGATGTCGTCCGAAGGCCGCTCGTCATAGTCGGCGTTGAAGCCCACCCTGTTGACGTAGAAATCCTTGGCGCGGTCGACGTCGGACACGGGGACAAAGACAAGTTCGAGTTTCCAGTCCATCCGCACAGGCTAGCGGCGGTGATCCTGCCGGAAAAGGGGGAAGGCTACCCTGCGATGCCGTACAGGCGGTCGCCGGCATCGCCCAGGCCGGGAACGATGTAGGACTTCTCGTTGAGCTTCTCGTCGATGGAGGCCAGGACGATGTGCACGTTCGCGTCGCCCAGTTCCTCCTCCAGCTTGGCCAGGCCCTCCGGGGCCGCCAGCAGGCAGATGCAGGTGACATCGGACGCGCCCCGCTTGAACAGGAACTTGATGGCCTCGCGCAGCGTGCCGCCGGTGGCCAGCATGGGATCCAGGACGAATACCTGGCGGCCGGTCAGGTCCTCCGGCAGGCGCTCCGCGTAGGTGATGATGTCCAGCGTCTCCTCGTCCCGGGCCATGCCCAGGAAGCCAACCTCGGCGGTGGGGACCAGCTTGGTCATGCCCTCCAGCATGCCCAGGCCTGCGCGCAGGATGGGGACTACCAGCGGGGTGGGCTTGGTGAACGCCGTGCCAATGGTGGTGCTGACGGGGGTTTCGATGGTGACGGGCTCCGTGCGGACCTCCCGCGTGGCTTCGTAGGCCAGCAGGGTCACCAGCTCTTCCGTCAGCTGGCGGAAGACCGGCGACGGCGTGTTCTTGTCCCGCAGGACGGTGAGCTTGTGGGCGACCAGGGGGTGGTCAACAACGAGAGTACGCATCCCCCAAAACTATCATCCGGCGGTGTCCTTGTTGTGGCTGCCGTGGGCATGCTCGTTGCCGTCCCCGCCGTGGTGGTGCACTTCCTCTGCCACCACGTCACGGACGATCGGACGGTCGAACGACGGAGCCGCACCGGCGTGCTCCCGCCTGCGGACCAGGTGGAACAGCCTGTGGGCCAGGATCACGACGCCCACCCAGGTGAGGCCCAGCAGCCACCCTGCCATGACGTCCGTCAGCCAGTGGTGGCCTAGGAAGACGCGGCTGAGCCCCATGGCGATGATGAAGAGCGCGCCGGCCGTGATGGCGGTGACGCGCACCAGCATGGTGTTGAACTGGAGGCAGATGAGGTACACCACCAGGCTGATCACCACGGTGGTATTCAGGGTGTGGCCGCTGGGGAAGGAGGGTGAATCCTCGTAGGGGGGCACCGCGTCCGCATAGTCCGGGCGGGTGCGGCCCACCAGTTTCTTGCCAAAGGTGGTGGCCATGATGGAGACCCCCGCCGCACCGCCGATCAGGACGAGCGGGCGCCAGTTCCGGCTGAGGAACGTCAGCCAGGCGGTCAGGATACTGGCAAGGATGGGCATGCCGATGCCGCCGCCGATGTTGGTGAAGCCGGTAACGAACGCATCAAGTCCGGGGCTGCGCAGGCTCTCGGCCAGGGCAAGGGCAGGCTTGTCCAGGTTGGCCAGGCCGGCAGAATCCACCACGTTGTCGTACACCTCGGCACCCAGCAGTGCCAGGGACACGATGATGACGCCGCCCACAAGGATGGTGAGGACGAGCGCCGCGTAAGGTTTGAACCAGAGACCTAGCCGATCCCGAAGAGTGTCCATGGTGCCTCCCGGCATCCGTAAGTAACCTGAGTATCCCGAAACTATCATTGAGCCATGCCGTTGCCCGAAAAGAAACATGATGCCTGGATGGGCCTTGCCCTGGCGGAAGCCCGCAGGGCACTCGCCACGGAGGATGTTCCCATCGGCGCCGTGGTGATAGGGCCCGACGGCGGGGTGCTGGGTTCCGGCCGGAACCAGCGGGAGGAACTGGGCGACCCTACGGCCCATGCCGAGGTGGTAGCCATCCGTGAAGCGGCGGCACGGCTGCAGGAACGGGCACGGATCGACGGCGGCCGCGGCGACGGGTGGCGGTTGTCCGACTGCACGCTGGTGGTCACACTGGAACCCTGCGCGATGTGTGCCGGAGCGATTGTCCTGGCCCGGATCCCGCGGGTGGTGTTCGGGGCGTGGGACGAGAAGGCCGGCGCCGCAGGCTCGGTGTTCGACATCCTCCGCGAACGCCGGCTCAACCACTGGGTTGAGGTGTATCCGGGAGTGCGCGAGGATGAGTGCGCCGTGTTGCTGCGCGGGTTTTTCGCCGGTCACCGCGGAGCAGCCTCTAGTCCTGTTCCGCCAGCAGGGCCAGCACTCCCCTTGCCGTAGTACCCCAGTCCGGAAGGCGTGTCCGCGCCTCCAGCGCTGCTGCGCGCCAGCTTTCCCTCGTGTCCGGGTCCTGCAGCCAGTGGCGCAGGTCGCCGGCCAGCAGGCGCGGGCTCTCCTGACCACCTTCCGGAAGTGGCAGCGCTGCCCCGGGAAGCCGGGGTCCGCCGTCGGCCGCTGTTAATCCTGCCAGCCCCAGCGCCTCCTCCGCCCCTGTCCCTTCACGGACCAGGACCGGGATGCCGCGGGCCAGGGACTCGGTTACGGCCATGCCGAACGCCTCCTGCCGTGACACCAGGAGGCTGAGATCAGTCCGCGCCCATTCAGCTTCCAGTGCTTCGCCGGCGAGCTCACCGGTGAACCGCACCCGTTCCTGCAGCGAATTCTCCGTTATGGCAGCCTGGACTTCCCGCGCATAGTCGGGGTCTGCCCGGTCCGAGCCCACCAGGGCCGCGGTCCAAGGGAGGTCCTGGACCAGGGCGAGTGCTTCCACCGCCAGCATCTGGTCCTTGTTGGGCAGCAAGGCGGCGACGACTGCCAGGTGCGGAGGCGTGGAACCGCCGGCCTGGGCTGCGGGGTCGACTCCGGGCAGGGCGACGTGTGCCTGCGGAAGCCCTCTTTCGGTCAGGACAGATGCGGCCCAGGTGCTGGTGCAGATCACACCGGTTGCTGCGCTGAGCGCCCTGGCCTCGTCTGCCAGGGCTGATTCGCCTGAACTTTCCGGCACCGGCATATGCACCAGCACCCATGTTTCCTGTCCCGCCCGGGCCGCGGCTTCCAGCTCTGCCGGGGCACCAACGGCCACCAGCCCGTCGACGATTGCCACTGCCTGCCCGGGACCTCCCCCAGGTTCGCTTGCTTCGAGGAAGGTGCCCAGCCGGCGTCGTTCGGTGGCGCCGGCGTGCGGCCAGTCCCCCTCAACGCTGATGACGTCCACCGCGGCGCCAAGTTCCCGCAACCCTGACACCAGGCGGGCGTTGTAGACGTTGCCGCCTGAGCTGTGGCGGATGTTGCCCGGGACCAGCAGCCGGATGTGGCGCACGGTCAGGCGGTGAGGTCCAGGGAATAAGCGGCCCACGCGTCCGGATTCTCGCGCAGCGTGACGTCGAGGCCTGCGAGTTCGCGGCCGTCGTCGCTGTCCTCGATCCTGGCGGCGACTTCCTGGGCGATGTACTCGGCGAGCGCTTCCGTGGTGGTGAGCTTGCCTTCGAAATCCGGGTGCTCGTCGAGGTTGCGGTACTTCAGGCCGGCCAGCACGTCCTCGATGATGGTTCCGGCGGCGCCGATGTCCAGGACGATCGCGTCATCGTTCAGGGCACGGCGACGGAAGGTCACCTCGGCGACGAAGGTTGCCCCGTGGAGCCCCTGGGCCGGGCCGAACGCTTCACGCGGAAGACTGTGGGCAATCATGAAGTGGCGGCGGACTGTCAGGCTGAACATGGGTTACCTCAAGTCTTCGGAGTGGTGGGCGGCTGGAGTGGGTGCTTGGTTGGTGGCAGGATACTCGACGACGTGGCACAGCGCTTCCAAGGTGCCGTCCGCCAGGCTTTGGACGACGCCCGGCAGGTCCTCGAACTTGGAAGAGCCGGTCAGGAATGCGTCGAAGACGGGATCCTTCAGCAGGGACACTGCCAGATCCAGGCGGTCCGCATTGGTGCGGCGGTGGCGCCGGGCACGCGCCACCATGCCCACCTGGCTGGCCCTGATGGACAACCGCCTTGCGTGGAAGTCCTCCCCCAGCGGGACAGTGACTTCCCGGTTGGCGTACCAGGACATTTCGATGACGTCGCCTTCGTCGCCGACCAGCTGCAGGCTGCGTTCCAGGCCTTCCTGCGAGGCCGAGCAGTGGAACACGATGTCGCAATCGGCCAGGGCGTCGTCGGGGTGTGCGAAGTCCACGCCCAGTGTGTCCGCGAGCTGCTTCCTGCCGGGATCGAGGTCCACCAGCTGAAGGCGTTGCAGCGGGAAAGTGCGCAGGAGCGTGGCCACCATGCCGCCCACCAGGCCTGCACCGACGACGGCAACCCTGTCCCCGAGCCGCGGCCCGGCTTCCCACAGGGCGTTGACTGCTGTTTCCACCGTCCCGGTGAGGACCGCACGCCGGGAGGGGACGTCGTCGGGAATCCTGGTCAAGGACTCCACCGGAACCACGTAGAGGTCCTGGTGCGGGTTCAGGCAAAAGACGCGCTGGCCTTTCCACCCCTCGGGCCCTTCCTCCACGATGCCGACAGACAGGTAGCCAAATTTCACCGGGCCGGGGAACTGGCCTTCCTGGTGCGGGGCCCGCATTTCCTCTGCGACCCGTGGCGGCACTGCCCCGGCGTGGACCACCATTTCCGTGCCCTTGCTGATACCGGAGTAGAGGGCACGGACCAGCGCTTCGCCGGGGCCCGGGGCCGGCACGTCCTCGGTTCTGAGTTCGCCGTGCTCCTTGGCAGTGGTCCAGTATGCGGTTGCGTGGATGGGAGTCTGTGAATTTGTCATCTTGCTGATGAATCTAACCGGACGCGCAGGGACGGGGAAAGTCCGACGGCGCGTGGCAGGGTTCATTGCTTCACGAGACAAGGTGCTGGAGGAGCGCTTCTTCGAGGAGGCTGTGCTCTTTGGCAAGGCTCGGTTCTCCAGGCACCGCCCCTTCGCCCGGCATGATGTGCCCACCTGGCAGGTACCTTTCACCTTGCAGGAATCGCGAGGGCCAGCGTGGTGGTTCCCAGTCCTGGTGTTCGCTTTGGTAGTGGCGGCCGGTGGGTGAGGTCCAGCCGGGTGGTTCGTTCTTCGTGGCGGCCGTGGGTTTCCAGGCGGTGGTGTGGCGGAGTTTGTGGTGTTTCGGGCAGGGCTGTCCCAGGTTGCTGATTCCGGTGGTGCCGCCGTTGACCCAGGCGAGGATGTGGTCGGCGTCGTTGTCCAGGGAGTTGTTGCTGCAGCCCGGGAACGGGCATTTGCCGTCCCGCAGCCGCAGCCACGCCCGCATGGCTTTGGTGACCCGGTAGCTTGTCCGGCCGATTTCCAGTGGTGCCCCGTCCCGAGGGTCCACCAGCACCCGGTAGAACGAGCCAGCACCGCCAGCGACGAGCCGCCGGGCCATTGACGGCGGGATGGGACCGTACCCGTCCAGCATCGCCGGTTCGTCGGTCTGGCCCAGCAGGGAGAACGCCGGGACCGTGACCAGCACCTGCGCCCGGATACCCGACGACGGCTGGTCGGTTCCGGCGCCGTTGCCGGTGCTGGTGCCGCTGGTGAGGATCGCCTCGGCGAAGGTGTCGGCACGCAGTTGGGGCATGCTGCGGGGCTCGTCCGGTCCCTGCATGCCCCGGGCGGCCACGGTGAGCCGGTTCCACCCGGCCAGGGCCTGGTCCGCGGGCAGGTACGCGGACAGCCAGGCCATCCCGTCCTGGTCCGGCCGGAACTCCACCCGCCGGTCAGCGACCCCTTTGGCGTGGCGTTTTTCGATGGACCCGGCCTGGTGGCGTTCCCGCCAGGTACGGGCCTTGGCCTTGAACCGGTGCGCCGGCAACTGCCCCACCGGGCACCCCCGCGCCGGGTCCGGGGGGTCCGGGTCAAGGAAATGCGCTTCCAACGCCGCAGCCCCCGCACCATCCAGACACGCTGTCTCGTCCGCCATCACCACCGCGTGGCTCCAGGAGATCACCCCTGCCTGCAACGCCTCCAACGTTCGCGGCAACGTCGCCGTGACCGCGTGCGAGGTGACCAGGAACGACGACGCCGCCCGCGGCCCCAGGGCCAGCACACACCCGATCTCCGCCGCGACCGCCGTCTCCTGCGCCTGCACCGGAACATCCGGCCCCGCAACAGCAGCGGCGCTCTCCACATACCCAACGGCAGCCCTGGCCTTCACCGCAGCGATCCCGGCCTCCACCTCACGGGTCCCGGCCAGAATCTCCAGGCAACCATCCGCCAAACCAGCCAACGGGTCAGCCGCAGAAAAAGGCACCGCACCGGCCCCGTCCACCTCAGCACTCAGCACAGCAAGGGCAGCACGGATCTCCCCGAACGCCCTCGCCACCGCCGCCTTCCCCATAAACCCATCATGACAAAGGGGTACGACAATCAAGACCGGCCGCCGCAGCACTGGCTGGTGGTACGCACGTTTTGGGGATGCAGGCCTTGCTCCGGTACCCTATTGAGGTTGGTGACGTGTCCGAGCGGCCGAAGGTGCAACACTCGAAATGTTGTTTGGTGTAAAAGCCAACGTGGGTTCAAATCCCACCGTCACCGCCAGATAGAAAGGCCCTGCTTCCCTTATACAAGGGAAGCAGGGCCTTTCTTCATCCCGGGGGAAAGGTCCCCCAGAAACGCCATGATGTGGACTACCGCTTGGTCGGCGGAGAGAGCCTCAGCGGGTCGGATCGATCATCGTCATGCCCGCAACGTTGGCGGTATCAAGCCGGGGAAGCATTTCGGCAGCCTCCTCCAGACCAATCACGCGTTCGATCAACTTCTGCGGTTCGAGCGCTCCCGACTCAATCAAGGCGAGCATTCCGGGGTAGTCCGCAGCGGCCATCCCGTGGCTTCCGAAGACGTCCAGTTCCCACGCGATCACGCGCGCCATGGGAACACGGGGGTGTCCTTCCACCGGCGGCAGGAGCCCGATCTGGACGTGGCGGCCCCGGCGGCGCAGGCTCAGGAGCGCGTCGGCGCACGTCTGTTCGCTGCCGACGGCGTCGACCGAGACATGGCTACCTCCCGTGAGCGCGTGCACCTGCGCCGGAATGTCTGAACCGTCTGCAACCAGGACGTGGTCCGCGCCGAGCCGTGCAGCCACCTCAAGGGCGGCCGGGTTCCGGTCAACAGCAATCACTTTGCCGCCGAGGGCCTTGGCGATCATGACGGTGCTGAGCCCCACGCCGCCTGCCCCGATGACGGTAACCCATTCATCGGCTTTCAGGCTGGCCCGGCCAGTCAGCGCACGGTAGGCAGTGGCGAACCGGCATCCCAGGCTGGCGGCTGCCTCGAAGCTGACGCCCTCGGGAATTGCCACGAGATTGGTGTCCGCCGCGTGGATCACCACCTGCCCGGCAAACGAACCCCAGTGCGTGAAGCCAGGCTGTTGCTGCTCCGGGCAAACCTGTGCGTTGCCGCTGAGGCACCACTCGCACGCGCCACAGCCCTCGACGAAAGGTGCGGTAACCCGGTCGCCGGCCGTCCACTTCGTCACTCCCGGGCCAACACTGGCAACGACACCGGCGAATTCGTGGCCCGGGACATGCGGCAGCGCTATATCGTCATGTCCTGCCCAGGCATGCCAGTCGCTGCGGCAGAGCCCCGTCGCAACGACGCTGATGACGACGCCGCCCACCGGCACCTCAGGCTCTCCAACCTCCCGGACGGCCAGCGGCCCTGCTATCTGGTCCAAGACAATCGCGCGCACATGACCTCCACATATCGACGTTGTGCCGCCCGCGTCCTTGAGCGGCTCCGGCCGACATCTTCCCACGCGGCGCCGATGCGCTGAAAAACCTCCCCAAGATCACGCCCGGGCCGCGGCGTGACGCAGGGGGCCGTCGTCGGGCCTGTCCCAAACGGCGCGCCCCAAACGGCGCGGCGGTCAGAGAAGCCGCTGGTAGATGCGGTGATCCTGCCACTGGCCGGCGATCCGAAGGTAGGCGCGCGCGGTGCCGTAGGCCTCAAAGCCGTTCTTTTCGAGCACCCTCTGCGATGCCATATTGTGCACCAGGGTGGCTGCTTCGAGGCGGTGGAGGCCGAGCCTATCCTTCGCGATGTCGGTTGCCGCGGCCACTGCTGCCGTCATGAGCCCCCGGCCCTGGACAGACTGGGCGATCCAGTAGCCCAGGTGGGCGTTCTGGAAGGCGCCCCGGACGATCGAGCTGAGCGTCAGGAGTCCCAGAATGCCGTCTCCACCAGCCAGCACCATGGAAAGCGCTGTGCCTGCGTCAAGGTCATCCCGCCTTCTCCTGATCAGCTCGCGCTGGCCTTCAACGGTATAGAACTCCTCTGCCCTGACCGGTTCCCACGGGGCAAGGTGGGAACGGTTGGCCTGGAGCGCCCCAGCCAGCGGTCCCGCGTCGGCAGCCTCACGGGACGGAGAACGATGCCGTCAGCGAGTTCACAGGAGAAGTCCACTGGTTCAGGCTACACAGCCGGAAAAGCGCGCCGCCGAGGCCCACCACGTGTCCCGGGCCAGCACTTTGCCCCCGGCCAGCGATGAGCCCCTGCTGCCGCTGCACCAATTGTCGTCACCATCAGGCAGAATGGGCCTGAATTGGTCCAAGCTCTGGAATACAGGTCCTCAATGAGAATCCAGGACGGGAATGAACGAATTCTTTACTGCTTCTTTCGACAAGGGCGTGCTGCGGTTGCAGTGGAGTCCCGAAGTCCTCATCACCTATGACATTGCCGTCCGGGCGGCGCGGGTCCTGGAAGGCCTCAGTGGCGGCCGGGTCCTGCCTCTTCTTGTTGACCTCGCGGGGGTTGCGGCATTGACGCCCGAGGCCAGGGCCGGGATGAACGCCTACCGCGGGTTCTCCGCCGTCGCCCTCATTGGGGCTGGCCCGATGGGCAAGGTTGTGGCGGCGTTTTCCCAGCGGTCCCTGACTCCCACGGCATACTTCACCAACGGCCCCGATGCCCTGCACTGGCTTTCGGAGCAGGGCAACCGGGCCGGCACGCCAGGCGGGGCGATCCGCACTGACCGCTGAGGGCGTCGCTGCTGTCACAGCTGTGCCGACGGCGGCGGCTTCCTTTGCGCGTCCCTTCCGGCGCGTTTTTTGATGCCCAGCAGCATGGCACGATCCATGACGAGGTAGCCCGGCCGAAGGACGAAATCCATCAGTCGAAGACCCCATGGCCGTCCGGGGCCGGACCGGGTGCGGAGCAGCAGCCTGGTCCCCGCGTCCCCGGCATCATGGAGGACGAATTGCCAGGTCCCGGTGACCGTCCCAGGCGGCGCACCAGGGCTCAAGTCCAGGACCAGATGGCGGCAGCTCTCCATGTCCACCACACGCGGCCCGCTGCGTCCGCCCGGATAACCTTCCGGCGTGAAGGCAATGATGTCTCCCACCTGCAGGTCCTGCCACTCGGGGTGGATGCGGTCTGCATTCGTGACGCCCAAATGGAGCAGCCCGTTCTCCAGCCAGGTGTAGGAATACAGGCCCGCACGGTCCACCCCCATCTGCAGAAGCCATGGCCAGACTTCCTCCGGCGGGGCGGGGATGGTGACCGCCATGGTCTGCACTTCAGCCGGAGCGGGAATCAGTCCGTCGCCGGGAAGGGGCATCGATCTTTCCGGCTCCGTCGCTCCCCACGCGCCCAGGGTGCGGGGCAGGAGACCATGCGTAATGAAACCGGCCGCGGCAGCAAAGCCGAAAACCGCCGGCAACCAAGGACGGAAACCAGCGGAGCGCGAACCAGCAAAGCGCAAACCACCACTTGCCCGGTTCCCCCGCTGTGATGGCTTTACGGTAGCCAGGAAACCCGGCATCAGGCTGGTCATGGCGTCTCTCCTCCGCGATCGGATGCAAGGAGCATATGGACAGGGTTCCCCGGGGACCCAGAGTCCAAAGCCCTCCCCGTGCCGGCGCCCCACCCTCCACAGCTGATATGCGCCCAATGCTTGACGGTGCCGTCCGGCACACGCTAGAAAGTAAGTAGCCTTATCATTTCCCAATGATGCACACCCGTTCCGCAAAAGGAGGACATGCCATGAGCGACAAGCCAGGGAACCAGACCCCCAACACGCCTGATGTGAGTGAAACCGAACTGCGCAACAAGAAGGTGGACGAACTCCGCCGGGATGCCAAGCAGGAGCACATCGCCGGCGCTTCGGGCATGCGCAAGGAAGAACTTGTGAAAGAGGTGGCCCAGGCCCGGCAGGAGGACGCGGATAACGGCCGGGGCCGCAACAGCCGCTCCGGGGCGGACGACGAAGAAGACCTGGGAGCCGGCCCCGACGGCGGCAGGGTCCGCCATGGCGACGACTCTTCCAAGTCGTTGAAGTACTCGCAGGAAATTACGTCCACCGAGGAGGAGCCAGAGCGCGAAGGACGCAGCCTCGCGACCACACACCATGAGGTCATCAGGCAGTGGGCGGAAGAACGCGGCGGCGTTCCGGCGACTGTTGACGGCACGGAACACGGGGACCACCTGGGCGTCCTGCGCATCGACTTCAGGGAGAAGGACGCGAACCTTCGCGAAGTCAGCTGGGAGGAGTGGTTCAAGACGTTTGACGACCGCGGGCTCAACTTCATCTACCAGGAACAGAGGTCCGATGGGAGACAGTCCAACTTCTTCCGGCTGGAGAACCCGGAGCGTGAAGACGCCTAGGGGGACCCGGGCCTGACGTATAAAGGAGGCGCCACCGCTGCTGCGGTGGCGCCTCCTTCGGTTGGTTCCTAACGCCGGGTGTCGAAGGACCCGCAGAACACGTTGTCGTTGAACGTGCCCTGGAACTCCGATTTGCCCTGGATCTTGTCCACGGCTGCCCGGATGGCTTCCCGGGTGCCCGCATGGGCGTGGATCGCCGTCTTGACCATGGGCACGTCGATCAGGTGGTTCGGCTGGTTCAGCGAGACGAACACCGTGGGCACTTCCGTGACGTACCACGGGATTTCCGCTGCCATCGGGGAAGACCACTTGATCCGGATGGCTGCCTCCTGCGCAAAGCCCTTGACGTTGGCGAAGACAAACGCAGCGTCGTACTTCTCCGCGTAGTCCCCCGTGGCTTCCTCGGAAATGATGGACATGAAGTTCACCCCGGTCTCCCCCGCTGCCTCGCGCTGCTCGGCGGTGCGGAACAGGTGCACGTCGAAACCGGCAGCTTCGAGTTCCTCCTTGACCACCTCCAGGTAGGCCAGCGGATCGGCACGGGTGAAGTCGGCGCCGCCGGAAATGCCGTACAAACGGATCCGGGGATACGTCTGCGGGGTTATGGGCAGGTTGCCGGCGGTGTCCTTGATGAGGGTCACCGTCTTGTCCGCGATCTCGGCGGCCACCGAACGGTGCTCAGCGGATCCAATGACCGCAAGCGCCTCGGCCGGCGGGACCAGTTGGTCAGCGGCTTTCAGGTGCAGCCCCAACGACGCTTTCAGCCCAAGGATCCGCCGCAGCGCATCGTGGAGCCGCTGCTCGGTGATGATCCCGGACTTGTAACCGTCCAGCATGTACTGGAAGTCCTCGGCCGGGTTGCGGAAGAACAGGAACATGTCACAGCCGGCAGCGATGGTGGCCGGCACCAGGTCCCTGCGCTTCCGCGCCTGCGTGAGGCCCACCATCTGTGACGCATCGGTGAGCACCAATCCGTTGAAGCCGAGTTCGCCGCGCAGCAGGTCCTGCAGCAGTTCCGGGGACAACGTGGCGGGAAGGATCTCAGCGTCGGAGAGGCCTGGCCGGAAGTGCCGGGAAACCTCCGGCGCCCCGATGTGGCCCACCATGATGGACTGCACGCCGTGCGCGATCATCTCCCGGTACACGTGGCCGTACGTCCGGTTCCACTCCTCATAAGGGAGGGTGTTGTAGGACGTCACCACGTGCTGGTCGCGCTCGTCAATCCCGTCGCCCGGAAAGTGCTTCATGGCGCAGGCCGTGGGCGATTCACTGATGCCGTCGAAGTATTCCTTGGCACGCTCCACCACGATTTCCGGAGTGTTCCCGAAGGAGCGCGTGGAGATGACGGTGTTCCGCCAGTTGTAGTGGATGTCCACGATCGGCGCGAACGCCCAGTTACACCCCAGTGCCGCGGTTTCCACTCCGGCCACCCGCCCCATCTGCCGGGCGATGGCCTTGTCCGGGTGCGAGCCGGCCTGGAGGTGCGTGGACACGAACGTGCCGTCGTCACAGCTGCCCGCGCCGCCCATTTCAGGGTTGGACGCGATCAGCAGCGGAATCCGGGTCCTGCACTGTGCGTAGCGGATGTGTTCCTGCACGGCCGCTGAAGGGCCCGGGCGGTACCGCATGCCGCCCACGTGGTAGTTTTCCAGCACGCCGTCGAGGTACGCGGGTGAGTAGTCGTTGTTGTGGTTGATGAACAGTTGCCCGATCTTCTCCTCAAGCGTCATGGCACCCAGGGTGCCTTCCACCCAGGCGATGGCGTCGCCGTCGAGATTGAACGGGGCAGCTGCCAGGTCGACGTCGAACCGGCGCGGCGCGGTGCCATGGGCACCGTTGGCAGGACGTACGACGGCGGCAATCCCCTTGAGTGCCTGGGCCACCACGTCCGGGACGGGGAGGGCGATGTCCACCACCACGCCGGCCTCGTCCTCCTGCAGCGGTTCCAGGGTGGCGAGCTGGGAGTCCAGCAGCGTGGTGGGCATGAAGTGGCCCGATCTGCCTTCAACGCGCTGCGCGAGGACCTCCTTGCTGCCGTTCAGGTGCAGGAACACGGTGTCCGGAGCCTGCTCCCGAATGGCATCGCGGTAGCTGCGGCGCAACGCGGAGCAGGCCAGGACCAGTCCGCCGTCGCCTGCCTTGGCCAACTCCGCGCCTACGGTTGCGAGCCAGGGCCAGCGGTCCTCGTCCGTCAGCGGGGTGCCGGCTGCCATCTTGGCCACGTTCTCCACGGGGTGGAGGGAATCGCCGTCGAGAAATGGGACACCCAGTTCGCGGGCCACGAGGTCACCGATGGTGGTCTTGCCGCAGCCGGAAACACCCATGACGATGATGCGGTGCTTTGTCATTCTTGGTGCCTCACCAGTCGTGGCCGCGCTCACCAGTCGTGCACCGTGCCGTCGACCAGGCGGTTGTAGGGCAGGTAGGCCTGCTGGTACGGGTAGGCTGCGGCGGCTTCTTCGTTGAATTCGACGCCGATGCCGGGCTTGTCGCCCGGGTGCAGGTACCCGTCCACGAACGTCATGGACTGCTCGAAGACCTCGTTGGTCTTATCCGAGTGCTGCATGTACTCCTGGATCCCGTAGTTATGGATCGCCAACCCCACGTGCAGCTGCGCCGCGAACCCCACCGGGGAAATATCCGTCGGCCCGTGGAAGCCGGACTTGATCTGGTACTGCGCAGCGAAATCCATTACCTTCTTCAACGGCGATATTCCGCCGAAGTGCGTGGACGCGGCCCGGACGTAGTCGATCAACTGTTCCTTGATCAGCGTCTGGTAATCCCACACGGTATTGAAGATCTCCCCGATCGCCAACGGCGTGGTGGTGTGCTGCCGCACCAGGCGCAACCCCTCCTGATTCTCCGCCGGGGTGCAGTCCTCCAACCAGAACAAGTCATACGGCTCCAGCGCCTTGCCCAGCTTCGCCGCCTGGATCGGCGTCATCCGGTGATGCCCGTCATGCAGCAGCGGGATCTCCGGACCAAACTCGTTCCGCACCGCTTCAAACACGGTGGGCAGGTGCCGCAGGTAAGCGCGGGTGTCCCAGTCCTCCTCCACCGGGAACGCACCCCGCCCGGCCGGCTCATAGTCATACCGCTCCCCCGAGGCCTGCGCCTGCGCCGCAACACCATACACAGCCTTGATGCCCGGCACGGCGGTCTGGATCCGGATCGACTTGTACCCCAGCTCCAAATGCTCCCGGACCGAGTCGAACAGGGACTCGATATCGGACCCCGAGGCGTGCCCGTACGCCCGCAGCCCGTTCCGCGACGCACCACCGAGGAGCTGGTAGACCGGCATCCCGGCGAGCTTGCCCTTGATATCCCACAACGCCATGTCCACGGCAGCGATGGCAGCCATGGTCACGGGGCCGCGCCGCCAGTACGAAGACCGGTACAGGAACTGCCAGGTGTCCTCGATCCGGTGCGGGTCCTTCCCGATCAGCAGCTGCGCGACGTGCTCCTTCAAATACGCGGCAACAGCCAGCTCCCGGCCGTTCAGCGTGGCATCACCAATCCCGGTCACACCATCCTCGGTCGTGATCCGAAGGGTCACAAAATTCCGGGACGGACTGGTAACAAACACATCGGCGGCAACGATTTTCATGGGACTAACTGTTCCTTCCGGAAGTAAAAGCTGGATTCAGGTACGTGCAGGGGTCTCGGCCGGGGTCGTCGCGAAGGATCCGCACAGCCGGGCAACAAGGGCGACGACGTCGGGGTCGTCCGCGAGGGCAGCGCTGACCAGGCGAAGCAACCCCTGCACCCGTTCGGTTCCCTCAAGCGCCACAGCTGCCTGGATTTCGGCGGCGAGCGGATCCTGGAAGTCGCTTCCCGCGGTGACGTAGTCAATCCAGGCGGCAAGCATCAACGCGCTGCCTGCGCCACGGCGGCCATCGGCCCGTTCCGCCGTCATCACGGGCACCGCGCGCATGCGCAGCTTGGTGGTGGCATCGGCCGCGATCTGGGCGAGCCGGTGGGCGATGCGTGCGTTTCCGAAGCGCTCCAACAGGGCCTGGCGATATGTCGGGATGTCCAGCCCTTCCCCCTGCAGGTGGCGCGCTGCCTCGTCCCAGAAGTCCTCCACGGCTTTCCGGCAGAGGGGATCCGCCAGGGCGTCGGCCACGGTGGCGTGCCCGCGGAGCTGTCCCGCGTAGGCCAGGATGGAGTGCGAGCCGTTGAGGAGCCACAGCTTCCGGTTCTCGTAGGGTTCGATGTCACTGACCACGACGGCGCCGGCCTCCTCCCAGCGCGGACGCCCGGCCGGGAAGTCCCCGCTGAGTACCCAGTTCCGGAAAGGTTCGGCCACCACCGGCGAATTGTCGCTGTATCCGCATTGCTCCTCCACCTCTGCGATGTCCGCCCCGGTGGTCCGCGGCGTAATCCTGTCCACGGAAGTGCTGACAAAGCTGACGTTTGCTTCGATCCACCCCGCCAGCCCGGAACCCCACCCGGATGCCAGTCCCAGGACTGCGCGGCGGGCAACGTCACCGTTGGCGGACAGGTTGTCGCAGCTGACGACGGCGAGTGGGCCGGCGCCGCTGTCCCGGCGCCTGGCGAGGGCCAGCACCAGGCGCCCCAGCGGCGTGCCGGGCACTCCTGCCTCCCCGGACGCTGCTGCCGACAGCGCCCGGAGGTCATCCGCCGCACCTGGAGCGCCGGCGTCGAACGTTCCATCCGCGGCCAGCCCGTAGGCAGCCTCGGTGATCGTCAGCGTGACGATTGCCGTTTCCTTCGCCGCGACCAGCTCGCAAAGCCGTGCAATGTTGGCCCCGTCCACCGCCTCCACGATGCTGCCAATGACTTCGAAACTGTCGCCGCCGGCCGACCGCTCCACCAGCGTGTAAAGGCAGTCCTGGCGGGACAACGCTGCCGCGGCGTCGGGGCGGCGGCCCGTGAACGCCGCGATCCCCCACTCCGCCGCGTCCGGGGCATGCTGGGTGTACCAGGCCTGGTGGGACCGGTGGAACGCGCCCAGCCCAAGGTGCACGATGCGCACCGGGGGTTTGGGCAGCGGCTTCAGGCTGCGGTTGAGTGCAGGCGGCGCGGCGTTCACAGCTTGAACACCCGCCGGGGAGACGCGTCCACGAGATCCACGATCAGTTCATGTGCCCGTTCCTCCGTGACCCGGTGCTCAGCAACCATCCTGGCCAGGAAGGATGCCTCGATCCGCCGGGCGGTGTCATGCCGGGCCGGGATGGAGCAGAACGCACGGGTGTCGTCGATGAAGCCCGAGGACCGCGAGAAGCCGGCCGTCTCCGTCACCGCCGACCGGAAGCGCAGCATCGCATCCGGGGCATCGAGGAACCACCACGGCGCGCCCAGGTACACCGATGGGTAGAAGCCCGCCAGCGGGGCCAACTCCCGGGAGAAGACCGTCTCATCAAGGGTGAACAGCACCAGGTGGAAGTCCTTGGCCGTGCCGAAGTCCTGCAGCAGCGGGCGCACCGCCTCCGTGTAATTGACCGCCACCGGAATGTCATGGCCGGTGTCCGCGCCAAAGGCCTCGAACGTGGGCGAATGGTGGTTGCGGAACGAGCCGGGGTGGATGGTCATCACCAGGCCGTCCTCCACCGACATCCGGGCCATCTGGTAGATCATGTGCGCTTCGAAGGCGTCCCGGTCCGCAGGACTGGCCTGGCCGGCCCGGCCACGCTCGAAAAGCCGCTCCGCCTCGCCGTCGTCCAGTTTCAGCGTGGCGGGCGTGAAGACGCCGTGGTCGGCGGACACCGCGCCGCGCTCCACGAAGTGGCGCCGGCGCGCTTCGAGTGCCTTGATGTAGCCGGCGTAGCCGGAAGCGCCCTCCCCTGCGGTGTCGATGAGGCGGTCCACGTTGTCCCGCCACGCCGGATGCGCCATGTTCAGGTACTGGTCCGGCCGGAAGGTGGGCAGCACCCTTGCGGCAAATGAGGGGTCGGCGTGCAGGGCCGCGTGGCTGTCCAGCGAGTCCAGTGGGTCATCGGTGGTGGCGAGCACCTCGATGTTGAATTCCTTGAACAGTTCCCGCGGCCGGAATCCCGGCTCCGACAGTTTGGCCTGCAGCGCGTCATACAGCCGGTCCGCATTGTCCGCGGACGGTTCCTCCGGCAGCCCGAACACGTGGGCAAACTCCTGCCGGATCCAATACCCGGACGCGGTCCCCTCGAAGTCCGGCCACGCCTCGCAGAAGTGGCGCCAGACTTGCCGTGAATCGGCAGGCTGGCTGCCCAGGCCCAGCTGGTCCATGGGCACCCCGCCCGCGTGGATCAGGCGGGTGACGTAGTGGTCCGGCGTGACCAGTAGCGCCGCCGGGTCAGGGAAGGGGGTGTTCTGTTCGATGATTGCCGCGTCCACGTGTCCGTGCGGGGAAATGATCGGCAGTCCTTCCACCTTCTTGAAGAGGGACCGTGCGATGTCCCGGACGCCGGGATCGGCAGGCAGCAGCCGGTCCGGGTGGTCCGCTATGGGCTGGCCCATGCTCAACGCCTTCCTGCCGGGACGGAGAGCCCCGCCAAGGCTGCGGTGGAACGAAGGTAGTCCAGGTTGTCAGCCGTCCGCTCGGCCAACGGAAGGTCGGTGGAGAAGTCCTCCACGGTCACCCACCCGTCATAGCCAAAGGCCGCGAGTGCCTTGAAGTACTGCAGCACGCTGCCCTGGCCCGAGCGGAGTGGAGCCCACTCGTTCCGGAAGACGGCCGCGCCGGACTCATCGGTTTCGCCGCTGTTGACCCAGAGCGCGTTCTTCACGTGGACATGGGCCAGGTAGTCGCCCAGGAGCTCGAACGCCGGCAAGTAGTCCTCCTGCCCTTCGATGAGCAGGTTGCCGAGGTCGTGGATGACACCCACGTGCCGCGGATCCAGTCCGTCCAGCAGCCGCAGCGCTGACGACGCGGAAGCGGTGATGGTCCGGTGGTGCAGCTCAACGAGTGCCTTCACGCCATGGTGTTCAGCCCGTTCGGCGATCCATTCAAAATCACGGCGGGCTCCGGCAAAGAGTTCCGGGTAGGGCGTACCACTGGCCGGTTCGTTTCCCCAGGCCGCAGTTCCCAATGGAAGCGTTGTTACCCGGACCTGGCCGGCGCCCAGCCTGGCTGTGGCGGCCAGCATCCGGTCCACGTCGGCGTGGTTGTCGCACCGTGCGTACCCGCCGATTCCGGAGAACTGCAGTCCCGCGCTGCCGGTGATGGCCGCGATCCGGTCCAGGTGGTCCTCCATTCCCGTGAGCGGGACCGTGGCCCTGTTGCTGGCCCAGAAGCCGGGTTCCGCCGCATCGGCCTGGTCGGTGATGCGCCATTCGACGCCGTCCCAGCCCTGGTCCGCGAGGTGCTGGACAGCCTCTTCGGGCTCCCATTCCGGGGTTGATGCGGTAAATACTGAAAACTTCATGGCTCAGGCGCTTTCTGCCGCGGTGCCGGTGCGGACTTCGAGGTCGTTGTACTTGCCCGCCAGCACATCGTCGAAGAGGACGGGCTGGCCCAGGGTGGCCGATACGTACACGGCCCGCACCGCTGCGAGCGCGTTGACGGCGTCGCTGACCGTGACGCCGGGCTGCCTTCCGCCGGCAATGGCGGCCAGGATGTCCCGGTACTGCCGGACGTGTCCGGCGGGGTAGGTGGTGGGATCCGCTGCCTTGTAGTCCTCCTCCGGGTACTTGGCCAGTTCCTCCTCGGCCTGGTTGCCCCCGCCCTGGAGGCCCATGTCCGCGGATTCGCCGCCGGCGTCCTTGCTGTGGAAGTACTGCAGGCGGTCGTTATCCACTACGGCTGATCCTTCGGATCCCATCAGCTGCACGCGGACGGTCAGGCCGGGGTAGGCGGCAGTGGTGGCGTGCAGCACGGCCAGGCCCCCGTTTTCGAAGGTGATGGTCGCTACGGCAGTGTCCTCCACCTCGATCCGGTCGTGGGCCAGCCTGGCGGTGTGGGCGTGGATCTCCACGGGGCGTCCCATGAACCACAGCAGCAGGTCCACGGTGTGGACGCCCTGGTTCATGAGGGCGCCGCCGCCGTCCATGGACCAGGTGCCCCGCCAGTCACCGGAGTCGTAATAGCCCTGGCTGCGCCACCACGCGACGGATGCGATGGCAGAGGTCAGCCGGCCGAAGCGGCCCTTTGCCACGGCATCCGCAACGGCAACACTGGACTGGTCGAACCGGTGCTGGCTGATAACGGAGGCCACGACCCCGTTGCCCGCGGCTTCCTTCGCCGCGGCTTCGATTTCCTGGGCCCGCGTCAGGTCCACGTCCAGTGGCTTTTCAATGACCACGTGCTTGCCGGCGGCCAGGACTTCCAGGCCCTGCTGGATGTGCAGGCCGCTGGGCGTTGCCAGGGCAACAAGGTCGATGTCCTCCGCCGCGAAGGCGTCCGACAGCGTGGTGAACTGCTGGGGCCGCTGCCCGCCCTGCTGCTCGATAAAGTCGGCGAGCGCTTCGGATGCCGCCGGAATGGCGTCGACGAGGGCAACAATCCGGGCTTCCGGGAAGGACTGGAGGGCTACGGCGTGGGTGCGCCCAATGACGCCGCATCCGGTGATGGCTACGTTCAAGGTGCTCATGCGGTCTGGACTCCTGCTTCTGCGGTGACTTTTGCGAAGGCGCGTGCTGCGATGCCGAAGGCGGTGGGCCCGGAGAAGCCGCCCAGGCCGTGCGCACCTGCCAGGTGGGGTTCCAGGGAGGCGAAGCCTTCGTAGCCGTCGGCCTTGAGTGCTTCGACGGTGCGGAGCACATCGCCGTCCCCTTCCCCGGCAGGAACAACGTGGCCGTTGGCGAAGAGGGCGTCCTTGACCTGCAGATACTCCAGGTGCGGGCGCAGCTTGGCGTAGCCCTCGTCGAAGGGTTTGACGCCCACCTGGACAAAGTTCGCGGCGTCCCAGGCGACCTTCAGGGCCGGCGAGTCCACGGTCTCGATGATGTCCAGGACCCGGTCCGGAACATCCCCGAAAATGTCTTTTTCGTTCTCGTGCAGGAGGATGACGCCGCCTTCTTCGGCAACGTCGGCGAGTGCCCGCATGCGTTCCATGACGGCGTCGCGGATGTTGTCCACCTGCACCGATTCGCCGTAGTAGAAGGAGAAGATGCGGATGTACCTGGCGTCCAGGACCTTGGCAGCGTTGACAGCCCGGCGGAGCCGCTCCACCTCGTGCTCCACGGGCAGGCTGACATCCACCTTTCCGATGGGGGAAGCGATGGCTGAAACCTTCATGTCCTTTTCGGCGAGCAGTGCGGCCAGTGCCTGCAGCTGCTCATCGCTGAGGTCCACGATGTTGGTGCCCCACGCGCTGCGGACTTCGATGTGGTTGGCGCCCAGCGCCTGCAGCACTGCGATCTGGACCGCGGGGTCGTCGTCGATCTCGTCGCCAAAGCCTGACAGCTGCCAGGTGACCTGGTTGGTCGAAACCATGGTTATTTAACTCCTCCGGCGGTCAGCCCGCCTACTAGGTAACGCTGGAAAATCAGGTAGAGAATGACCACCGGTGCGGCGCACACCAGGGCCGCCGCCATCATCTGGCCGTAGTAGGGAATGGCGCCGCCTTCCTGGGAGGCACCAAAGATCTGGAGTGCGACGGCGGCGGTCTGGCTTTCGGGGCGCGTCATCACCGAGGCGAACAGGACGTCATTCCAGCCGAGCAGGAAGGCGAAGATGCCGGAGACGACGATGCCGGGCCAGCTCAGCGGGAGGATGATCCGGAAGAGGACCCCCAGGTTGGAGGCGCCGTCGATCCGGGCTGCCTCTTCCAGTTCCTTGGGAAGCCCGCGGAGGTAGGTGACCATCACCCAGGTGGAGAACGGCATGGCGAACGTCAGGTAGGTGACGAACAGTCCCCACTGGGTACCAATCACCTGGATCCCGAGGTAGGTGGAAGCCGAGGAAAACAGGACGAAGACCGGCAGCACCATGAGGGTTCCGGGCACCGACTGGAGGGCCAGCAGGCCCCGCAGGATGGTCAGCCGGCCCCGGAAGGTGTAGCGGACCAGGACGAAGGCGGTGGATACGGACAAGGCAGCGGACACCACGGCGGTTGCGCCGGCCACCAGGACGCTGTTGGCGAGGCCGGTGGCCAGGCCCACGCTGGTCCAGATTTTGGAGTAGTTCTCAAACGTGACCGAGGACGGCCAGAACTCGCCGTTGGCCACCCCGATGTCAGAGTTCACGGAGGCCAGGAAGATGTACAGCACCGGAATCAGGACCAGGGCACCCAGGAAGACCAGGACGAAGATCAGCAAAGGGGTGGGAAGAAGGCGCAGGACCTCGTGCTGCCGGTGTGAGCCGGGACGGTCGACGTGGTCGGTGGCCGGCCTCTGCCGTGTGGCTGTGGTGGCGCTCATTTCTTGCCTCCTGGTGTTTCGGCGTCGTCAAGCTTGACGGCACGCAGGTAGACGAACAGCGGGATGGCGATGAGCACCAGGGAGATGAAGGCCATCGCGGCGCTCAGGCCAAACCGGAAGCTCTGGAAGCTCGTGACGTACGTCAGGATGGGGAGGACTTCGACGTCGGCGGGGGCCGGGACGCCGAAGAGCACGAACGGGAGGGTGAAGTTGTTGATGTGGTGCAGCATCCCGATCAGGAAGGCCAGCGACAGCGGGCCCTTGAGGTAGGGAAAAACCACGTACCGCAACTTGTTCCACCACAATGCCCCGTCCAGAGCCGAGGCCTCATGCACCTCATGGTCAACGGACTGCAGGCCGGACAGCGCCAGCAGGTAGATGAACGGCCAGGACGCCCAGATCTGGACCAGGACCAGCGTCCAGAAGGTCTGCGGCCCGTTGAGCCACAGCCCCACGTGGATCCCCACGGTGGCAAGGGCTTCATCAACGATTCCGCCGGGCTGGAGCATGGTCCGCCATACCGTTGCCACCACGAAGGACGGGAGGACATACGGGATAAGGAAGATGGAACGGATCACCGCCCGCCCCTTGAACGCGTTCTGCGTTGCCACTGCGGCGGCGATACCCAGGGGCAGTGTCACCACCATGGCCAGCAGCGAGTAGCTGACGCTGAGCCAGACGGCGTGGATCAGCGGCGAATCCGTGACCGCTTCAACGAAGTTCTCGGCTCCGATCAGCGGTGCGCTGATCCATTTCCGCAGGGTGTACTGGTCCAGGTTGAGCACGGACATGTAGATGCCCAGCAGCAGCGGGACCACGATGATGATGATCATCAGGGCTCCGCCCGGGATCAGCATCCAGAGCGGGCGGTTCCGTTCACTCAGGCCCTTGCGGCGCGGACCGCCCTTGTGCCCGGGCTGCTGCCCGGCGTCGTCGGTGTTCCGGGGCGCCCGGCCTGCGGCGGTATCCGCCGCAAGCCGGACTTCATGGGAGGCGTCGGTTGACATCAGAACCTATCCTTTGGAGGCCCGGTCCAGGGAAGCCTGGCCCTTGTTCTGGGCGTCCTTGATCCTTTGGTCCAGGGCTGATTCGTCCACCTTGCCTGCGGCAAGATCGGGGACGGACTGGACAGTGACGTTGAGGAGTCCCAGCTGGATGTCGCCCCAGGCACCGGTGAACGGCGTGGCCTTGGACTTGGCGGCGGCGTCGGCCAGCGGCTTGAGCTTGGGGTCTGTCAGGCTGGCCAGGGCCTCGGCGTTGGCAGGCAGGTCGCCGAAGGTCTTCTGGTAGTTCAGCTGCTCGTCCTTGGAGGTGATCAGCTTGATGTAGGCGAAGGCCAAATCCTTCTGCTTCGAGTAGTCAGCCACCACCAGGTTGTCGCCCGAGAGGATGCTGGCCGCGTCGCCGTCGGACTTGGACTGCGTTTCACCGGGCGCAACGGTGGGCATCAGCGTGTACTCGTACTTCCCGGCAACCGCCGACTTGTCGAGCGTGGGGATGGAGCTGGAGGTTGTCATCATCAGGTAGCCGGCCTTGCCGCTGGCAAAGGCAGCCACGGCGTTGCTGTTGCTCCAGCCGACCGATGCAGGGTCGACAACCTTGTCCTGGGTGAGCCAACCGAAGTAGGTCTCGTAGGCCTTCTTGACGGTGGGGTCGTCCATCTTCAGCTTGTTGCCGTCAACCAGCGGGTTGCCGGCCTGGACGGACATGGCCCAGATGAACTTCCAGGGATCGTAGTTGTCCTTGTAGCCAGTGGCGATGCCGTAGGTGTCCCCCTTGGTCATCTTCTTGGCCTGGGCTGCGAGCTCGTCCCACGTGGTGGCGGGCTTGTCGATGCCGGCTGCGGCCAGCAGGTCTTTGTTGTAGGCCATCACGAACGGACGGCTCACAAAGGGGATGCCGGCCTGATGGTCCTTGTCCGGCCCGGAAATCCCGAGTGCGGCCTGGTTGAAGCGGTCCTTGCCACCCACTGCTTTCCAGTCGTCATCGGAAAGGGTCACGAACGCCTTGGTGGCGTAGGCCGTGGGGGTGAACGTTGTGCCAAGGCCATAAATGTCAGGTCCCTGGCCTGATACCACCGAGGTCTGGATGCGGGTGAGCTCGTCGTTGGCCGAGGCGAAGGTTTCGAATTTCACGTCCGCCCCGGTCTCGGCCTTGAACTTGGCGGCGATATCGCTCTGCCACTGCTTCTGCTGTTCGGGGTACTGGCTCAGGACGCCGACCAGGACGTTCAGGGTCTTGCCCGTACCATCCACTTTCCCGTTCGCGTTGGTTGATCCTCCGCTGCTGCCGGAGCCTCCGGATCCACAACCGGTCAGGGCGAGTGCTGCAGCGGTGACAATTGCCGCGAGCCCAGTAGTCGATTTAAACCTCATTGTTTTTCTCCTCTAGGACACCCGCATGGCCACATCCGTCCTGTGGCGGGGATCACTGCAGGCGACTCGAGAGTCAGTCTAGGAAGATGGCAACGTGCATGGCAAGCGGTTGCCAAAAGTTGCCATAAATGCTCAGATTGAGTTCAACAGGATTCCGGGAACGAGTAGCCTTGGAAACCCCACATGGCCGGTTTTATCCCGGTCCGCGAGGAAGGCCCAGCGATGGCAGACCCAGCAACCACGGCGTCGTCAGTCCCGGCAGGCCTTGACGCGGGCACCCGGCGGGACCGCCCACCCACCATCCGGGACGTGGCAGAGCTCGCCGGAGTGGCCACCTCCACCGTGTCGCGGGCCCTCGCGCGGCCCGACCGGGTCAACCCGCGGACCCGGATCCGGATCGAGGAAGCTGCCGCGGAGCTCAATTACGTGCCCAGCTCCCAGGCCCGCGGCCTCAGTTCCGGACGGACCAACGCGGTGGCTGTCCTGGTCCCCGACATCACCAACCCGTTCTATTTCGACATCATCCGCGGCACACAGCACCAGCTCAAGGCGGCCGGCGTCACCCAGCTCCTGGTGGACACAGAGGAGTCCAGTGAGATGGAACTCGATGCCCTGCACAAGATGCGCAAGTCCGCGGACGGCTTTATCCTGGCCGCGTCACGCCTGACGGACGCCCAGCTTGCGGAGGTCTCGCAGTCGCAGCCCCTGGTAACCTTCAACCGCGCCTCCACCAGTGCCCCTACGGTGATGATCGATACTCCCTCTGCCATCATCCAGGCCCTTGAGCACCTGGCCTCGCTGGGCCATCACAAAGTCTGCTATGTGGCCGGACCGCCCACCTCCTGGTCCAACCAGATGCGGTGGAAAGTCTTCGAGGAGGACGCGACCAAACGGGGTATGGAGGTCCACCGGATCGGCCCCTACGCCCCGAAGACCACGTCCGGCGCGGCGGCGGCGGATGCGGCCGTCAGGACGGGGGCAACGGCATGCATCGTCTTCAACGACCTGCTGGCCATCGGCATGCTCCAGCGCCTCCAGGCCCGCGGCATCCGGGTTCCTGCCGACATGAGCATCATTGGCTCGGACGACATCTTCGGCGCGGACTTCTGCAACCCTCCGTTGACCACGATCTCCAGCCCTATCGAGCAGGCCGGCAGGGTGGCCGTGTCCATGCTGCTGGCGCAGCTCAACCCGCTGTCCGGAAGTGCCAGCAGGCAGCTCGCCGTCATGCCAACGCACCTGACCGTCAGGGAATCAACAGGCCCAGCCCCGGCCTGATCAGCCCACCGTGAACGGCAGGACCAAGCGGGACTGGTGGTGCGCGTCGCGGTAGATCTTGTGGGTGACCGGCCTGCCCACCGGGAGGTGGAAGGCGTCGGGCGGGAGCAGCGAGTTGTGTTCGTCCGCGAGCGGCTCGCCGTTGGACAGCTCCACTACCAGCCGGTGCCCGGGGTTGAAGGTGTTGGCGAACGGGTAGAGGCGCACCACGTATTCCTCGATCCTCCCGGGCTCCACGGGAACTGCGCGGGTGTGCGGGTGGTAAGGGTTGCCCTCGGTGGTGCGGTCATCGAGTTCGCGGTGGGAAGCCTTCAGATAGCCGGTGGTGATGAGCTGGCGCTTCCCGTTCGGCGCGGCATCCCACAGGCGCAGGATGAAGTTGGTGTCCGGCTGGTCGATCTCCGCGAAGATGTGCGCCGCCCCGGTACCAATCATCTCGGTGGGTTCTTCAAACGTTTCGGTGCTCCAGCTCACGATCTGCACCTTGTCGGTGACCGTCAGCGGCGCCTGGTAAAAGCCGTCTGGGGCCGCATGTTCGGTGCCCATCAGCTCCGGTTCGGTGGCGAGCTTGTGCCGGGGGCGCAGGTAGAGGGCCCGGTAGTCAACGTCCTTGGGCGGCCACGCTTCGGCGGTAACCACGTCCCGGGAGCCTTCCACGAAGACGGACACGGCGGGTTCGTCCATCACGCCGTTGTCGATGCCCTTGATCCAGTAGTCGTACCAGCGGAACATCTTGTCGTGCTCTTCGATGAAGGGCCGGGACTGCATGGGCGGGTACGGGCCGATGTCCAGTTTCTTCGGCCCCTTGAGCGCGTTGAACAGCTCGATGGTGCCATCCAGCGTCCAGCCGCGGCCTTGATCCAGCTGCAGCCACACGGGGATGTCGATGTTCGGGGCCAGGGTGATGGGATTGCGCTCTTCGTACCAGTCGCCGTCGAGCTCGTTCATGACGATGTCGAACCACGCCTCGTGGTTGGTGGGGTAATTCAGGACATGGACCAGGTTGGGCCACGCCGCTACGTCCGGGTCCTGCAGCCGCTTGGCCACGAGCTCCTTGAGTTCCTCCGGGGAGTACTTCTCCACCATCCGGGACTTCACCCGGTCCGTGAAGGCCCAGCCCGAGTCCCCTCCCCTGCCTTCACGGGCAGCGCGGGGCATGAACCACATGACGCCGCCGTGGTAGGTGGTCTCGTAGAAGTCATAGTGTCCGCCGGAGACGAAGATGGCCTTCAAATGCGGCGGCCGTTCGGCGGCGGCGAGGACCTGCATGGACCCGAAGTAGGAGATGCCCACCATGCCTACGTTGCCGTCGCACCAGGGCTGCGCCGCCACCCACTCGATGAAGTCGTACGCGTCCTGGCCCAGGGACACTCCCCCGGCGTTGTAGTTGCCGATGTGCTCGCCGCCGGAGTGTCCGGAACCGCGCAGGTCGCCGATGACGTGGACGTAGTCCTCCTTGACGATCCGGGCGATGTCGCCGGCTTCGATGCAGCCGTCCCACATGGGGCTGGGGCGGCGCTGCGGCGGGGTGGTCAGAGCCAGGGCCTGGAGCTCCTTGCCGTACGGGCTCAATGCCACCAGTGCGGGGCGCGGCTTGTCGTCGGTGCCCTGGTAGGCGTCGGCGGCAAGTTCAACCCCGTCCCGCATGGGGACGCGCAGGTCTTTGCGGACGGCAATTTTCTGCCCGCCGGCGTCGATCGTCTGGTACTCAGCCATGGTTGCGAACGCTCCTCTGGAAAGGCGTGGTGGTGGACTGGGTGCGGTAGCCGTTCATGGTGGTGAAGAACGGCGAGGGCTCAAGGGTGGGATCGCCGTCGTAATCAAGCTCGCGGGCAACCGGGGCGAACGGCGAGTACGGGGACTGCGTTTCCTGGAGGCCGGCAGCCAGGCAGCCGCAGGCGGCCCCGCCGACGCGCGCCTCGATGGCCAGGCTTTCCGTAAGGGCCTCGCGTGCCTGGTCTTCACCCAGTTCCACACCGTAGGGTGTACCGTCCGAACGGCGGTACGGGTGCCCCAGGTACAGGTGCCGCGGGCGTACCTCGTCCCGCAGGTACTCCAGGCTGGAACGGTAGCCGGACGGGTCCACGTAGCCGGGGAATCCGTTGGCCGCACCGTGGACCTGCACGGCGTCTCCGACGAAGACGTCATCCTGCCCGTCGATGACGTAGGCCACCGACCCGGGTGTGTGGCCGGGAATCGAATGCACCGACACCGTGACGTCACCGCCCAGGGAGAGGGTTTCACCGCCGCGCACCAGCATGGACGGTTCCATCTCCCCCGAGATGACGGCGTTGGCGGCGCCAATCTGCTTCGCTTCGCCGTCGGGGTCCTGCAGATACTGTCCCCGGCCGGATAGATACTCGTCCACGTGCGCCTGGCGTGCGCGGAGCATCGGAGCATCGGCTTCGTGGATGACCACCTTGGCCCGCCGGCCGGTGAGCTCCCACAGCGCGTGCGCGCCGCCGATGTGGTCGATGTGCCCATGGGTAAGCAGGATCCAGCGGACGTCCTCGATCCGGCGGCCGATCGCCTCCAGTGCCGGCGCCATTCCTTCCGCGGGGGACGACGCGATTCCGGTATCCACGATGGCCGGCTCCGGAGCATCAATGAAGAAGCTGTACAGGCCGAAGCGGCCCCACGGTGAGACCAGCGGATGGACAGCGACAGGTGGGGTCATTGCCCGGCCTCCGTTTTTACTGGTGAGCCGTTCAGGAACCCCGCCGTCTCTTCGAAGGCCCGGTGGTATTCCGGGAGCCAGGAGAAGTGCTGGACGAAGCCATGTCCGGCCCCGGCATACCGGCTGACGGTGACGGGCACGCCGGCCTCTTCAAGCCGTCGGCCGTACAGTTCGCCTTCGTCCCGCAGGGGGTCGTGCTCGGCGGTGATGATGAGCGCCGCCGGAAGCCCGGTGAGGTCCCCGCGTTTGATGGGCGAGACCAAGGGATCGGCCGGATCCGCGCCGTTCTCGAGGTAGAAGGAGTTGAAAGGCTTCAAACCCGCAGTTTCGAGTCCGTACCCCACGGCGTTCTCCCGCATCGAGGGGTACCGGTCTTCGTCAAAGTCCAGGTCAAGGGACGGGTAGAACATGACCTGGTGGGTGATCCGGTCGAACCCGGCGTCGTGGGCTTTGGCAGCGACGGCGGCCACGAAGGTTCCGCCCGAGCTGTCGCCAGCAATGGCGAGGTTCTTTCCGTCCCAGTCCAGGGTGTCGCCGTGCCCGGCGGCCCAGCGGACAACGCCGTAGCAGTCCTCGAGGCCCGTCGGAAAGGCGGACTCGGGGGCAAGCCGGTAGCCAACAGAGATGACCTTGTGGCCGGTTTCCTTGGCCAGGGCCCGCGCCACGTGGTCGTGGGTGTCCAGGCTGCCCAGGAAGAAGGCGCCTCCGTGGAAGTAGACCAGCAGGCCGTAGGCGTCGGCGTCGACTGGTGTGTAGATCCGAATGGGCACGTCGCCGGCCGTAGTCACGGCAGTGGCGTCTTCGACGGCGTGCAGCGGGAGCCGGTCCTCCAGCGGCGGAACCTGCGCTGCTTCGCCGGCACGCATGGCCTCAGGGTTCAACGGACCCGGCGGCAGCGGCGGGAGGGTGCCGAGGATCCTGGCAATTTCGGGATGCAGCGACATCGGCTCAGGCCTGCGCCACGGCGGCGGGCTGCTGGGACTTTGGCTTCTGGCCCGGGAAGACGTCGTTGACCTCTTCTTCGCTCCAGCCCTGGCGGGAGATGCGCTGCAGCTCGTCGGTGACGGGCTTGCGGGTTGCCTGGAACATGGCCAATGCCTCCTTGACCGAGCCGGCCTGGGCCAGTGCGTCGGCCAGCGCTCCGGCGTCTTCAATGGCTGAGTTAGCGCCCTGGCCCTGGTGGTGGAGCATCGAATGGGCGGCGTCGCCCATCAGCACCACCGAGTCGGTGTGCCAGGTGTCCACGGGGTCGATGTCGTAGACGGCGCGGATATTCACACTGTCCATGTCCAGGCCGCGGGCAATGCCGACGATGCGCTCATCGAAGCCTTCCACCGTCTTCAGAAGGTCTTCCTTGGTGATGCTGGGCGCCCAGGTGCCGTCCGGGTTGAGGGCGGTGATGTCGAACGACATCTGGTTGCGGTGGCGCAGTGGCAGCAGGTAGACCTTGGTGCCCTTGCCGATGTACATGCGCAGGTTGTCGTCAGTCACCATGCCGTGGGCGTCGTCGGCCGAGATCACCACGCGGTAGGCATGCTCGCCGGAGAACACCGGGCCCTTGTCGCCGAAAAGCTGCTCGCGCACCGAAGACTTGATGCCGTCGGCGCCGACCACCAGGTCAGCCTCGGCGGTCTCGCCGTTGGCAAAGGTCAGGACGGAGCTGCCGCCCTTGTCCTCTATGCTCTCCAGCCTGTGGCCCAACTGCACCATGCCCTCGGGGAGGACACCGAGAAGGGCATCGATGAAGTCGCGGCGGTGGATGAGGTACGTGTGCTTCTCTTCGCCGAATTCCGGCCAGGTATCCTTCATGATCGGATCACCCGTGGCTGACAGGATTTCGAAGTAGTCGCTTGCCGTACTTACCTTGGCGATCGCGTCGAAGATGCCCCACTGGCGGAACCGGGCCATGGTGGCCGGGCGCAGGCCGATGCCTGCGCCGACCTCGCCCATCTGGGGAGCCTGCTCATAAACCTTGACATCTGCGCCAAGCAGGCTCAGTGCCTTGGCCGCGGCAGCGCCGCCGAAACCTGCGCCGATGATGGCGATCTTGAGGTTCTTGAGGTCTTCAGCCTTCATTGGATAAGTCTCTTTCGTGGGCCAGGCAAGGCCTGGGGAAGTGGGAGGAAGCGGTGGCCTGTGCGGGTCAGGCGTGGAGGGACAGGAAGTCGGCCGGGTTGTCCTGGAGCAGGAGTTTGAGGGTGGCGTCGTCGATGCCGGCGGCGCGCATGTCCGGGATCATGTCTTCGAAGATGTAGTTGATGGTGTGGCCCTTCACGCCGGGCCAGCCAAGGGGGCTGCAGTTGGCGTCGGCGGAGACCAGGAGCTTGTCCGCGTAGCCCTTGTTCACGAGCTTGACGAAGTGCTCCATGCGTTCGGCGCGCTTCCGGCCCCAGAAGGGCGGGTCGGGAAGTTCGAGGTCGTACCCGAAGGTGTCGAAGCCGATCCGGCCGCCCTGTTCGTAGATCCAGTCGTGCGGCGTGATGGGCGCGTTCAGGCCGTCGTCGGCGTGGCCGAACAGCACTCGGTCCAGCGGCAGGCCTTCTTCCTTGAAGATGGCCACGGCCGGTTCCGCGTCGATGGCCAGGTGGGTCAGGATCGGGGCTCCGGTGACGACGGCGGCACGGGCCGCGGCCCGGTAGATCCGCTTGTCCAGGTCCGTCATGCGTCCGCCGCGGCTGACGCCCACCTTGATGACGCCGGCCTTGGCGCCGGTATCGCCGATACCGACGGTGATTTCGTGGATGAAGACCTTGGCCAGGTAGTCAACCGTGGCGCGGGAAAAGTGGGGCAGCGCGGTGTCGCCGCCCACGAAGCCCGTGCAGGCCACGATGTTGACGCCGGTCTTCCGGGACAGGGACTTGTAGTAGTCGATGTCGCGGCCGTTGCAGATGCCGGTGGCGTCCACCATGGTGCCGCCGCCGTATTCACGGAACTTCCGGAGTTTGGGCACGGTTTCCTCGTAGGCCTGTTCCGGCGTCTTCCACCATTTGGTGTCCAGCTCGGATCCGGGCATGCCGTAGCCGATGTGTTCGTGGACGGCCACGATTTCAAGTTCTTCGGCCGGAATGGTTCCCAGCACTGTATTGACCTTGGTCATTGTTCTACCTCGGGTTTGGAGGGTGATGGAAGCGTGGTCAGCGGACTGCCAGCAGGGCGCGGGGGTTGTCCACGAGGATGCGCCGGGCATCGTCGTCGGCCAGGCCGCGGGCTTTAAGGAATGGAACGAACGTAGCCAGGACATGGCTGTAGGGAAGGTTGTATTCGGGCAGGCCCTTGGCCACTCCGATGGAATTGCCGGAAAGGATGATCTTGTCCGCATGGCCGGCACCGACGAGTTCCAGGACCAGTTCGGCCCGGCCGTGGTCCGTGAGGTAGCCGGGGTGGTCGTTGAGGCCGACGTGATCGATGCCCACGAAGGCGCCGCGCTCGGCCACTTTGCCTGCGGCGCCGGCGGCGTCGAGGCGGTCCAGGCCGCCAACCAGCACGCGGTCCGCGGGAAGCTGCTCGTCCAGGACGATGTCCAGGTCATGGAGGGCATCGGCGCCGAAGCGGATGGACACGGGCACGCCGGTTTCCCGGGCAGCCCGCGCGGATCCGCGGAAGAGGCTTTCCTCGGTGGGGGTCATGCCGGCCCGGTCAGCAGTTGTGGCGATCATTCCGGCAGCCGCGCGGCGTTCAACCCTCGGGACCACCATCCCGTCGGTGACTTCCTTGCCAAAGAGACCGCTGAACTTTTCGGCCGGCCATGGGGTGGGCGGGTTGGTCTGCGGCGTCAGGAAGTAGCCACCGAGCTCCTCCTCGGGCCCAAGGCCGGTGGAGGCGATGATGTGCACGCCGGTGGAGCGGGACAGTGCCTCGTACAGCTTGAGGTCCCTGCCGTGGAACATGCCGGTGCTGTCGACGATCGCCTGGCCCCCGTGCTGGCGGAAGTCGCTGAGCTTTTCGGCGAGCGCCGCAAAGATGTCCGCCCGGTCCATTGAAATATCGGGGGCATACTGGGCTCCCGGAAGGACTGACAGCAGCGCTTCATGAATGGCGACCACGCCCAGTTCAGAAGCGGGAACCGGTCCCAGGACCGTGTTGACGGTGCCCTGTTCCTGGGTGGGGACGGGGGCGCCATAAGAATTGGCGGCCGGATGGATGCTCACGAAGTTCTCCCTTGAATCCGGGTGCTTGAGTAGGGGTCCCGCCGAGCCCTCGCTCGTTGCGGTGTAGCCAGCATCACACATTTCTTTACAGAGTGTCAAGGAAACTTTTATTGCGAATTTTCCTTGACACTGTGTAATGGATCACTACAGACTGTTGGAAACAACACTCAACTTCGCAATGGAACAAGGGAGTTTCATCGATGAGCCTGACCCCCACCGTTTCGAGCCGCGGCTCGGTACGTGCCACCTTTATCGCGGCCTACAGCGCCGTGACCCTCGCGCAAATCACCAATGCCCTCCCCGGCGCACTCAACGGAACCTTCGCCGTCGAATTCCGGACCTCCGGCGCCGGGCTGACCTGGATCGCCGGCATGTTCATGATGGGCATCGTTGTGTTCGAGCTCAGCTGGGGCCTGTTGGGTGACCTGTTCGGCCGCCGGAAGCTGCTGTACGCCGGCGCGGCCGTGAGCATCGCGGGATCCGTCCTGGCGGCACTGGCAGTCAACACGGAAATGATGATCGCGGCCCAGGCCGTGGGCGGCATCGGCGCCGGCATCCTCTTTCCCATCTCGCTCTCCATGATTGCGGCCATCACCCCGGACCACCGGGCGAGGGCCAAGGTCATCGCCACCTGGGCCGGTTTCCTGTCGCTGGGCGCGGTCATCTCGCCCATGCTGGCGGGCCTGACGTCACAGGCGTTCACCGTCCCGGGGCCCGCGGCAGGCTCACCCAATGCCTTCAGCGGCTGGCGGGTCGCCTACTACATCGCGGCCGTGATCGCCGTCGTGGTGCTGGTCATGGCCACCCGGGCGAAGGACTCCGCTGCCGCTGAAGGGCGGAAGCTCGACGTGCCCGGCCAGGCCACCCTGGCGCTGGGCCTGATTGCGGTGCTCTTTGCCACCGTGCAGGCGGTCGACGCCGGATTTGGCAGCGCCGAGGTCATCGCCAGCTACGTTGTGGGTGCTGCCCTCCTGGTTGCCTTCGTGGTGATCGAGACACGGACGCACCAGCCCCTGGTCCACCTGTCCCTGTTCCGGAACAGCGCCTACTTCATCACCGGAATCGTGGCCGTCACCGGCATGTTCGCCTTCCTGGCCGTCTGCTACAGCACCAGCGTCGCCGTGGGCGGCCTTGCCCTGGCTGAGGCCTGGAAGGTGGGCGTGCTGTTCGTCTTCATCCAGGGCCCGGCGTTCGCCTTCATTCCGGTGGTGGGCTGGCTGATCCACCATGTGGCACCACGGTGGGTGCTGACGGCCGGCTTCGGTTTCATGGCAGTCTCCGCCTTCTGGCTGTCCACCATCCCGCTGGGTGTCCCGGAGGCGTTCGGCGGGACACCGTGGACCGCGTTCATCCCGCCCCTGCTCCTGCTGGGCATCGGTTTCGCGCTCACTGTAGGCTCCATCACCGCAGTGGCCATCAACACCGTACCGCCGCAGCACATCGGCATGGCGTCCGCCACCACCAACCTGCTGCGCGACCTGGGCTTCGCCCTGGGCCCGGTGATCGGATCAGCCATCGCGTTCGGCGTTGGTGCCACCGCCTTCGCAGGCCCCCTGGCCGGAATCCTGGGCGGAGCGGGCCTTCCCGCCGAGGCCGTGGCCGGACTCTCGCACGTACCGCCGCTGGGTTACCTGTCCGGCTGGGACGGCGTCGTTGCCCAGTTCTCCGGCCAGGCCGCTGCGGGCGGTGCCCCCGCCCAGGCTGTGGACGGCATGGCGAAGGCCCTGGCCTCGGTCCAGCCCCAGATCCAGGGGGTAGCGGGAACGTCCCTGGGCCAGGGTTTCCAGGCGGTCTACCTCGCGGCGGGCATCGCCGCCGTCCTGTCCGCCGTCCTGACCCTTTTCATCAGCTCCCGCTCATCGGCCCCGACGGCCGATGCCATCGCCGAAACCACAGAAGCCAACGCCGAGGCCGTCCAGGCATGAACGGTCCAGGCCCGGAAACCCCATCTATCCGCAAGGAGACAACTGTGAACCCCATGGAATCCGATATCGACATCTGGGATGACGACATCACCGTGGACCCCTACCCCACCTACGCCGCACTGCGTGAACTGGGCGGCGTGGTCCACCTGCCGAAGAACAACCTCTACGCCGTCACCCGCTACGACCTCATCCGCGACGTCCTGGCGGATCCTGCATCCTTCTCGTCCACCAGCCTCGGGTTCAACCCGATGGTGAACGAGGCTCTGCAGGGCACGTCGCTGGCCTCGGATCCGCCCATGCACACCCAGCTGCGGGCCACCCTCTCGGCGAACCTCACGCCCAGGGCCCTCCGCGGTCTCAAGGTGACCATTGACGAGAAGGCGGACAAACTCGTGGCCGAACTGGTGTCCACCGGCTCGTTTGAGGCCATCGATTCCCTGGCCCGCGCTTTCCCGCTGGACATCGTGGCGGACCTGATCGGGTTCGGCGGCCACGTCAAGGAGAACATGCTGCGCTGGGGCCAGGCGGCCATGCAGGTGATCGGCCCGCTGAACCACCGCACCCAGGAGAGCTTCCCCATCGCCGGCGAACTCTATGGCTGGTGCTCGTCGGTCACTGCGGAGGACCTGGCGCCCGGCTCCATCGGCCGGGGCATCTTCGACGCCGAAGCCCGCGGGGACATCCCCGAGGGCTCCGCAGGCCATATCATCCACCAATACCTGGGTGCCGGCGTCGACACCACCATCGCCTCCATCGGCAACATCGTGGCCCTGTTTGGCCGCCACCCGGAGCAGCTCGAGCTGGTCCGCAACAACCCCGAACTGGTTCCCGCGGCCTTCGCCGAGGTGCTTCGCTACTGGACTCCCCTGCACATCTGGGGCCGTACCACCACCCGCGAGGTGGAGCTCGACGGCGTGACCGTTCCGGCAGGCGCCCAGCTCGGCATCCTCCTGGGTGCCGGCAACAGGGACCACCGGCACTACGACAACCCGGACACCTTCGACGTGACCCGGAACCCGGTGGACCACCTTTCCTTCGGCTACGGTCCGCACGGCTGCGCCGGCCAGGGACTGGCACGCCTGGAAGGGCACGCCATCGTTGAAGCCCTGGCCCGGCGGGTGAAATCACTGTCCCTGGGCGACGGGTACCGGGTTCCGAGCAATATCACCAGGAGCTTCGAACAGCTGCAGGTACTGGAGGTGGAAGCAGCATGAGGATCGAACTGGACCGGCCGCGCTGTGAGGGCCACGGCCTCTGCGAGGAAGCAGCGCCGGCGCTGATGCACCTGGACGACGACGGCGAGCTGGTGATCGATGTCCCTGAAGTGGACGGGGACCAGGCCGTCGCGGCGGCCAAGGCCGCAGTCCGCGTCTGCCCCGTAGCAGCCCTGAGACTGGTGACGGTGTGACGGCACGGCGGATCGTCGTCGTCGGCAACGGCATCGCAGGCCTCACCGCGTGCGACTCGCTGCGGGCAGCGGGCTTCGACGGCGAGCTAACCGTGGTGGGCGCCGAGCGCCACTCCCCCTACAGCCGGCCCGCCCTGTCGAAGGCGCTGCTACACGGCGGCGACGGGCTGGCGGCACACGAGCTCCCCGCACCGACGCACGGCGCGGACGAGTGGCTGGGCGTCAGCGCCACCAGGCTCGACGCCGGGGCGCGCCGGGTAATGCTCGACGGCGGCGGGAGCCTGCCGTACGACGGGCTGGTGATTGCTTCCGGTTCCCGTGCCAGGCGGCTGGGCGGGAGCGCAGAGGCAGGCTACGACGGCGAGCTGACCCTGCGCACCCTGGAGGATGCCGTCCGGCTGAAGGAACTGGTGGCCGGCAGGCCGTCGGTGATGGTGGTGGGCGGTGGCCCGCTCGGCATGGAAGTGGCCTCCGGCTGCCTGCACAGCGGCTGCGACGTCACCCTGGTCACCGACGGCGAACCGCTGGTGCGGCAGCTGGGCAGTCACCTGTCCGGCATTTTCACCGCGGCGGCGCGCACGAGCGGGCTGCGGATCGTCAATGGCTCCAAGGCCCGGCTCATCCGGTCAGGGACCACGCCGCAGGTGGCGTTGGCCGACGGAACGGTCCTGGAAGCGGACCTGCTGGTCAGCGCGGTCGGCGACGAGCCGAACGTCGAATGGCTGGAAGGCTCCGGCCTGCTCACGGACGGCGTCCTGCGGGTCGATTCCCGCGGCCGCGTGCGCCCGGACATTGTCGCAGCCGGCGACGTGGCATTCTTTCCCACCCAGCGGGGACTGAGCCGGGTACCGCTGTGGACCAGTGCGATCGACCAGGCCAAGGCCGCCGCCGTCGGCCTCCTCCTGGGGGATGAAGCACCGCCGCTGGAATTCCAGCCCTATTTCTGGACGGAAGCCTTTGGACTGTCGCTCAAGTCGGTGGGCTTCACGCCCGTGGAAGGAGCGCCGGACTTCCGGGAACAGGGCGCCGGGGCCGCTTCGGCGCTGCTGCGCTGGGAGCATGCGGATGGTTCCGGAACCGCCGCGGCCATCAACTACCGCATCCCCATTCCCAAGCTGCGGCGGCTGGCCAACACGGGATCACAGGTGGCCTGGGCCGCCGAACCCGTGACGGCCTGAGGCCACCACCTCCGGTTCCAGCGCCCGGACTCCACGTTAGGATTGACGCTATGCCATCGCTGCGCGAAGCCCAGAAGCAGCTCACCCGGGACACCATCGTGGAACGGGCGCTGGAGCTTTTCACCAAAAAGGGCTACGCCGCGACCACCATTGATGAAATCGCCGCGTCAGCCGGAACCACCCGTGTGACCTTTTACGCGTACTACCCCACCCGCGCAGACTTGATGCGGGATTTCATGGCCCGGGTTAACGCGGTCCTGGAGCGCGCCGACGGACCCGACAGCGGATCAACCGCTCCGGACCTGGTGCAGGTGGTGCGGGACGGCAAGCTGGCCGGCATCCTGTCCTGGCTGGAATCCCGGGCAGCGCTGTGGCCGGTCTTCCGCCCCTACCTGGATGTCCTGGACGAGGCCGCGGCAGTGGACCCCGAGGTGCGCACCATGGTGGAACGCTGGCATGAGGAAGTCATCACGGACATGGTCCGCGGCATGCAGCTCGCCGGGCGCTTTGCCGCGGAAACCCGCCACATCCGCGGCACCCTGGCCTTCACTCAACTCGACTACGTGGCCACGCTGTGGACCCGCCGCAAGATGGAACCAAACCGCGAGCACGCACTGGAAGTACTGGCTGACAGCTGGTACCACCTGCTCTGCGACGAAGGCTGACCAGGGCAGGGGAAGCTAGGCCCGTTCGGTGATCCACGCACCAAGTTCGGCGGCGGTTTCCGCGGTGAGGGCGTGTCCGCCCGGGTCCTTGCGGGCGTGCGTGTCCGCCCCGGAAGCGCCCAGGAGGTAGTCCCACGTGCGGCCCAGCAGGTCAGCCGGGATGACGGTGTCAGCTTCACCGTGGGCCAGGAACACCGGGGCGCCGGCAAGCCGGTCGGGCGACGTCGGGACGCCAGCCTCGAACGGCAGCGTCCCGTAAAGGACGGCGGTGCCCGCGAAACGCTGCGGATCAGCCAGCAGCAGCCCGCCGGCGAACGCCGCACCGCCACTGAAGCCAACCAGGATCACCGGCCGTCCTTCCGGCGCGATCGGCTCCAGCCAGGTCCGGAACCATTCCATAGTTTGGGCCAGCGACTCGGCGACGGGCCGGCCTGTCCCCCGGTTCGCGAACCAGGCGAACCCGCCCCCTGCCGGGATCGGCGCCCGGACAGCTGCGTAGGAGGGGCCGGCGGGAAGGTGGTTGGCCAGTCCGATGATTCCCGATTCATCCGATCCGCGCCCGTGCAGCAGCACCACGAGCGGGCGGTTGGGATCGTCGGGGCTCTGCCAGGCGACGGTGGGTTCGGCGAACGGTGCGTGCATATCGTGTCCTCGGTGTTGGTGGTGGAAATGGCTTGGGTCAGGCGGGGGCCGGGGCCCCGATTTCCCGGTTGACTGCGGGCATGATCTCGGTGGCGAGCAGCTCGATGGAACGCGCCGTTTCGGCGAACGGCAGCCCGCCCAGTCCGATCTGCGCCATGTACCGGCTGGTGCCCAGTGCCTCATGGATGGCCAGGATCTTCTCCACCACTTGCTGTGGGCTCCCCACCAGCAGGCCGCCGCCGGGTTCAGACCAGTCATCGAAGGTTGAACGCGGGAAGTGGTCTACTGGGCGGGGCATGTTTTGCTCGAAATACGCCCGGTAATAGGGGTAGAAAGTGTCGCGTGCCTGCTGGGAGGTGGGGGCCACGTAGAAGTGGCCGCCGGCACCCACCGGCAGGGCGGCGGCGTCATGCCCGGCCTCGGCAGCGGTGTGCCGGTACAGCTCCAACAGGCGGCGGAACCTTTCGGGTCCGGACAGCAGCGCGACAAACAAGGGCAGGCCCAGGCGACCGGCGCGGGCAAAGCTGGCTGGCGTACCGCCCACTCCCACCCAGACGGGAAGCTGTTCCTGCAGCGGCCGCGGGGCAATTTCCATGCCGGGGATGGTCTGGGTCAATGTGCCCTGCCACGTCAGGGTGGCGTTGTCCCGAAGCTCCAGCAGCATGCGCAGCTTTTCGTCGAAGAGGGCGTCGTAATCGGCGGTGTCGTAGCCGAACAGCGGGTAGGACTCAATGAACGCGCCACGCCCGGCGATGATCTCGGCGCGCCCGCCGGAAACCAGGTCCAGGGTGGCGAACTGTTCGAAGAGCCGCACCGGGTCCTGGGTGGAGAGTACGGTAACGGCGGTGCCCAGCCTCAGGTTGGTGGTCTCGCGGGCAACCGCGGCCAGCACCATCTCGGGGGCGGACAAGGCGAAGTCGCTGCGGTGGTGCTCGCCAAGGCCCAGGAAGCTGATGCCCGCCTGGTCGGCCAGCTTGGCCAGCCCAATGATTTCTTCCAGCCGCTGGTGCGGCGACTGGGCCAGCCCGGTTCGTCCGTTGCGCGACAGTTCGCCAAAAGTAAAAATGCCAAAGTCCATATTGGTTGAACATTCAACTTTGTAGATCTATTCCTGCACCTTCCCTTGCATCCGAAAAGGCGGGCGTACGACGCCGGGAGCCACCCGCCGTCGTACACCCGCCTGTGAATCGTGGTGCTTAGGCTCCCACGAGCTTGGCGCCGGCAGGAGCCTCCACCGGGGCGCCGGGCACGTCGCGGCCGTACAGCCAGTCGTTGTACTGGAAGTTGTTGTCGCCGCGGCTCTTGAACAGCATGTTCCGCAGGACGCGGGCCACGCCGTCCACGTGCCAGGACTCGCCCCAGATGCGGGCGGTGGTCTGGACGCGGGCGGTGCGGGCCGCGCGGGTTTCGTTGAACTCGCGGAAGGCATCCTCCCACGCCCCGGCGTCGATGCCTTCGGGCGTGAAGACCTTGTGCTGCGCGGCGTCCTGCAGCACAGCAGCATCCTCGAGTGCCTGGCAGGCGCCCTGGGCCAGGTACTGCAGCATCGGGTGGGCGGCATCGCCGATCAGTGCCATGCGGCCGGAGACCCAGTTCTCGATCGGGTTGCGGTCATACATGGGCCAGCGGATGCCGGTGGCCAGGTTCTTCAGGGCTTCCTGCACGGCGGGGACGCAGTCCTTGTAGGCAGCCTGGAGTTCGTCCACGCCGCCGTACTGCTCTTCACCGCGCTCAAACGACGGGGACTTGAACACTGCCACGGTGTTGAGCAGCTGGCCCTTGCGGAGCGGGTACTGGACCAGGTGGCAGTTCGGGCCAAGGTAGACAATGACGTCCTCCAGGTCCGCGGCGGGGGTTTCCTCGGTGATGGGCACGGTGCCGCGGTACGCCACGTAGGCGGAGTTGACGGGGCCGTCGTTGGCAACGGTGGCGCGGAGGGTGGACTTCAGCCCGTCCGCTGCCAGGATGGCGTCAGCCTCGAACACCTCGCCCTTGGCGGTGTAGGCGCGGGCCCGGTCGCCGTCGGTCTCCACCTTCTGCACCAGGACGTCGTTCACCAAAGTGACGCCGGCTTCCTGGCACGCTTCGAGCAGGATCCGGTGCAGGTCGCTGCGGTGGATCACCACGTAGGGGGCGCCGTAGCGTTCCTCGAACTCGCCGCCCAGGCTCTGGCGGGTGAGTTCCTCGCCGGTGATGGCGTCGCGGAACACCAGGTGCTTGGGCTGGACGCCGATTTCCAGCGCCTTCTCCAGCAGGCCCCAGCGCTTGAGGACGCGGGAAGCGTTGGGGGCCATCTGCAGGCCGGCGCCTACTTCGCCGAAGGCGGGTGCCACTTCAACCAGGGTGACGTCGGCGCCGTTTTCGCGAAGCGCCAGCGCTCCGGCGAGTCCGGCCATGCCGCCGCCCACTACCAGGACGTCGGTGGACCCTTTGAGGTTAGACATTGGAAACTCCTACTGCTGTTGATTTCTTGATTTTGGTACCGACGGCTGCGAGCAGGACTGCTGCTGCTGCGGCTGCTCCGGCAAATGCCAGGAAGTTCGAGTTGACGCCCAGCCCCGCCGCGAGCAGGAGCCCGCCGGCCTGCGGGGCGGCTACAGCCCCGATCCGGCCCACGCCGAGCGCCCAGCCAAGGGCGGTGCCGCGCAGGTGCGCCGGGTAGTGGCTTGCCACGGCGGCGATGATGAGGCACTGGGTGCCGTGCGTGCCCACGCCGGCAAGCACCAGCATGAGGTAAACGACGGCGACCGGCGGCCCGGTCACCAGGACCAGCAATCCGATGGCGGCCACGGCCGCTGCCGCGATGGCGGTGGGAATGGGGCCGAACCGGGTTCCGGCCCAGGCGGTGAGCACCGAGCCCGCCACCGCGCCCAGGTTGAGGGCCAGGGCGAACGTCAGGGCGGATCCGAGGTTGTAGCCTGCCAGCTGCATGAGGTTGGGCAGCCAGGTGCCCAGCCCGTACCAGGCGAAGAGGGTCACCAGGGTGCCGATGGCGAACAACAGGCTGGTGCCGAGGTAGGGCGCACGGAGCAGGGATCCGAACCCCACGGCGTCCTTGGCGGTGCTGCCCTGGGCTGCGCCCTTGGAGCCGGGTGCCAGCGTCTCCGGCAGGTAGCGGATGCCCAGCGGGATGACCACCACCAGGGCGACGACGGCGACCAGGAACATGACCGGCCAGCCGAAGGCCGGGATCAGCGGAATGCCGACGAGGGCGGCGATGGAACCGCCGATGGGGACGCCGGACATCATCAGGGTGGCGATGGTGGACCGCCACTTTTCGGGAACGAGTTCTGCCACCAGGGCATTGGCCGACGGCACCAGGCCGCCCAGGCCAATGCCTGCCAGGAGACGCAGGCCGCCGAAGACGGGCGCGTTGGGGGCAAAGGCGCAGAGGATGGTGAAGAGGGAGAACACGACGGCGCAGCCGATGATGGTGCGCCGGCGGCCCCAGCTATCGGACATGCGGCCTGCGAAGACCGCTCCGATCATCATGCCGATGAAGGCCATCGACCCGATGGTGCCGGCGGTGGCCTTGGTCAGGCCCCAGCCGGTATCGCTGATGAGCGAGCCCTGGACCGTCCCATAGACGATCAGGTCATAGCCGTCGAAAACGACCAGCAGCCAGCACACCAGGACGGCAAGCACGGAACGCCGGGGAAACCCGGAACGGCCGGCGCCCGGGGCGGGGGCGGCCGTGCGCTGCGGCGCTGCAGCGGAAGTTGTGTGATTCATCCCACCACTGTGCTGGCAGCCATACCGCTCCGCACATAAGATTCTGTTATGCAGAATCTTCCGGCCCGACGGAAGCCCACCTACTCCATTGAGGCGGTGGACAACGCCCTGCAGCTGCTGCAGCTCCTGCGGGACGTGGGCAGCCTGCGGCTCAAGGACGCCGCGGCGGAGCTGGGCGTGGCCCCGTCCACCGCCCACCGGCTCCTGGCCATGCTGGTCTACCGCGGCTTCGCGGTGCAGGACGAAACGCGCCGTTACGTGCCGGGCCCGGCGATGGGCGCCGGCCCTGCCGGGTTCAGCTGGACCCGGCAGCTGCGCGACATCTCCCGGCCACACATGGAAGTCCTGTGCGCCCGCACCAACGAGACCGTCAACCTGATGATCCGGGTGGGCACCAAGGTCCGGTTCCTGGACACGGTGGAAAGCTCAAACATCCTGCGTGTCGGCGACCGCCAGGGGACATTGCTCCCGGCGCACAAGGCATCGGGAGGCAAAGCCATCCTGGCGGAGCTGGAACCGGCCGCGCTGGAACAGCTGTTCCGCAGCCCCAACGCGGAGCTGGCCGGCGACTACCTTCCCGACGCCGAGTACCCGGCATTCCTGCGCGAACTTGAGTCGGTGCGGGCCAACGGATTCGCTGCCAACTTCGAGGGCACCGAGGAGGGCATCAGCGCCTTCGGGATGGCGCTGCACAACGGCAAGGGCATGGTGGTGGGCGCCTTGAGCGTCGCCACTCCGGTGGCCAGGTTCCGGCCACTGTTCGACGCAGGGCTGGTGGGCGTGATGATGGAAACCCGGCGCCAACTGGAGATGGACATCGCGGCCAATCCGGCCGACGGCGGCGCGGGCGGCTGACCACGACTGGCAGCTCTTTCTGCTCTACAGAATATGCTGGGGATCACAGCGCTCATTCCTTAGGGTCGAATCCACGTCGCAGTCAGTCCGCACGCAAGGAGAAGGCCAGTGTCGATCAGCGCTGAAAACCAAACGCACGAATCCGTGGCACAGGAACACCATGTTCCCGAGCCCACCCCCGAGGAGGCTGCCCAGCTCGAGCAGCTGTACAAGGACTTCAACAAGGAAAACCTGATTCCCCTGTGGACGGAGATCGCGGACCTGATGCCCATGGTCCCGTCCCCCAAGGCGGTACCGCACGTATGGCGGTGGGATGACCTGTACCCGCTCGCCGCCCGCGCCGGCGACCTGGTACCCGTGGGCCGCGGCGGGGAACGGCGGGCCATCGCCCTGGCCAACCCCGGCCTGGCCGGGACCCCGTACGCCACCCCGACCCTCTGGGCCGCCATCCAGTACCTGGGCGGCCGCGAAACCGCCCCCGAGCACCGCCACTCCCAGAACGCCTTCCGCTTCGTCGTCGAAGGCGAAGGCGTGTGGACCGTGGTGAACGGCGATCCCGTACGCATGTCCCGCGGCGACTTCCTGCTCACCCCGGGCTGGAACTTCCATGGCCACCACAACGACACCGATGAGCCCATGGCGTGGATCGATGGCCTGGACATCCCGTTCGTCCATTACGCCGACGCCGGGTTCTTCGAATTCGGCACCGAACGCGTCACGGACGAGGCCACGCCGGACATCTCCCGCTCCGAGCGGCTCTGGGCCCACCCCGGCCTGCGCCCGCTCTCCGGACTGGAGAACACCACCAACTCCCCCATCGCTGCCTACCGGTGGAAGTACACCGACGCCGCCCTGCGCGAGCAGCTGCTCCTGGAGGACGAGGGCCACCCCGCCACCGTGTCCCAGGGCCACGCCGCCATCCGGTACACCAACCCCACCACCGGCGGGGATGTCATGCCCACCATCCGCGCGGAGTTCCACCGCCTGCGGGCCGGCGCCTGGACCGAGACCGTCCGCGAGGTGGGCTCCAGCGTCTGGCAGGTCTTCGAAGGCACCGGCACCGTGACGCTCAACGGCGAAACCAGGGTCCTGGCCAAGGGCGACCTGTTCGTGGTCCCGTCCTGGGCAGCCTGGTCCCTGCAGGCCGAATCCGAGTTTGACCTGTTCCGGTTCAGCGACGCACCCATCTTTGAGCGCCTGAACTTCAACCGCACCTACATCGAAGGACGCACCAAGTAATGAAACTCCTCACCCTCCGTACCGCTGACGGCACCAAGGCGGTCCGCCAGGACGGCGACACCCTCACCGAGATCCCGGGCTTCTCCGACGTCGGGGCCCTGCTGAAGGACCCCAACTGGGAAACCACCGCCAAGGCGGCCAACGGCGCAACGCACCCAGTGGACGGCGCCGACCTCGCCGCCGTCGTGCCCTCCCCCGGGAAGATCATCTGCGTGGGCCACAACTACCGCAACCACATCAAGGAAATGGGCCGGGAGGTTCCCGAGCACCCCACCCTGTTCGCCAAATACGCCGAATCCCTGATCGGCCCCAACGACGACCTGGCCCTGCCGCAGGAATCGGACACCGTGGACTGGGAAGCCGAACTCGCCGTCGTCATCGGCAAGGCCGGCCGCCGCATCCCCGAATCCGAAGCCGCTGAGCACATCGCCGGGTACTCCGTGCTCAACGACGTCTCCATGCGCGACTACCAGTTCCGGACCATCCAGTGGCTGCAGGGCAAGACCTGGGAGAAGTCCACCCCGTTCGGGCCGGCCCTGGTCACCAAGGACGAGTTCACCGCCGGCCCGCTGATGACCTCCGCCGTGGACGGCGAAGTCCAGCAGTCCACCCCCACCTCGGACCTGGTGTTCACCCCTGAGTTCCTGGTCTCCTACATCTCCACCATCATCACCCTGAACCCGGGCGACGTGATCGCCACCGGCACCCCCGGCGGCGTGGGCCACGCCCAAGACCCCAAGCGCTACCTGCAGGAGGGCCAGGTCCTGGTCACCACCATCGAGGGCCTGGGCCAGCTGACCAACCGCGTGGTCAAGGAAGCCTGATGGTCGCCCGCCACGACCAGACCACCGATCCCGTCCTGCTCGACGGGCTCCTGCAGGCCCGGCGCGGCACCGCGTTCTTCGCCCGCAAGCTCAACGAGCTCACGGACGCGGAACTGGACGGGGACTCGCTCCTGCCGGGCTGGACCCGCCGCCACGTTGTGGCCCACGTGGGCTACAACGCGCGGGCCGTGGCACGGCTGGTCGAATGGGCAGCCACCGGCGTGGAGACCCCCATGTACCCCTCGGTGGAGGTCCGCAACCACGAGATCGACTTCGGCGCCACGCTCAGTCCCATCGCGCTGCGGAACCTGTTCGACCACTCCGCCGTGCACCTGAACGTCGAGTGGCGCGACCTCCCGGCTGACAACTGGCACCACAAGGTCAAGACCGTCCAGGGCAGGACCGTCCCGGCCGAAGAAACCGTCTGGATGCGCACCAGGGAAGTGTGGGTGCACGCCGTTGACCTGGACAACGGGGCCACGTTCCGGGACATCCCCGCACCCGTCCTGGAACGGCTCCTCACGGACATCACCGGCGCCTGGCACACCCGCGGCACGGACAAGGACCTCGTGGTCAAGGTCACCGGCCAACCCTCTGCGCTGGTCTTCGGTGACACGGCAGCCGCCTCCCCCACCATGGTGTCCGGCTCCCTGGCCGCCATTGCACGGTGGGCCACCGGCCGCGGCACGGACGGCACCACGGCACAGCACGACGGCGGATCGGTCACCCCCGCGCCCCCGGCCCCGGCCTGGATCTAGCTGCAGATCCGGCGCACGGGCAAGCCATCTGCCACACCGCACCCAAGGCGGGCCAGCTTACGCTGGCCCGCCTTTGCCGTTGCCCGCCGGACTCCTCCCACGCAGCCGGCCTTCGCCTCGGGCCGCAAACCAAAAATCCGTGTCCGCGTTTGGGACCGGGCCCATAATCAGGACGGCGGCTGCTGGATAGCATGAGGTGACCGGACAGAGCCGTCCGGCGGGATCGACGCAAAAGGAAAACCCATGGCCGCGGTTACGGTGGATGACATCCTCTCGGATCTCCCCCTTGGCTTCGCCAGCCTCATCCTCCGTCCAGCCCCTTCGGTGCCGGCCATTGAACGGTTCCTTATTGTCGACGCCGACGACGAGTCCGTCGAGGCTGCCGGCGCGTTTGTCCTGCTCATCGGTGTCCGCGGCCGCTCCGCTCTGCCGGCGCTCCGGCGGCTCCTGAAGGACCCGCCCCCGGTGGTAGCCGTCAAGGGCGACCGCGAAGACCTCGCCGAAGCGGAAGAACTCCTGCAGGCGGCGGGCTCGGGCCTCCTCCTGGTTGATCCCGCCGCCGACTGGGACCGCCTGCTGTCCATCGCAAAGGACCGGATCCAGCCACGCAGCTACGAGAGCGAAGTCCTCACCCTGCTTGAGGAAGACCTGTTCGCCATCGCCCAGACCACGGCCAGGCTCACCTCCAGCCACGTGCTGATCGAGGACGCGGCCAACAAGGTCCTGGCGTACTCCACGGTCACCAACGACATCGACGAGCTCCGCAAAGCGTCCATTCTGTCCCGCCGCGGCCCGCGGAAGTACGAGCTGCTGCTCAAGGACCTGGGTGCATACCGCGAACTCCACCGCACCCGGCAGCCGGTCCGCGTGCCTGCCCGGCCCCAGGACGGGCTGCGTGAACGGGTGGCCATCGCACTCTTCGCCGGGGAGCGGATCATGGGCTACATCTGGCTCCAGGAGACCGGAGAAGGCTTCGGCCCCGACGTGGAGTACGTCCTCACCGGATCCGCAGCCAGGGTTTCCGCCGAACTGATCCGCTACCGCAACCAGCAGTCCGTCCACATGCGGGAGGACCGGGTGGCACGGATCCTGTCAGGTCCCGCCGAGGCCGCCGCCAGCGCCCACAGCGGAAAGATCCCCTCGGAGCGTCCCGCGGCACTGCTCCTGATCGGCATGTCCGACGCCGACTCCCGGGCCGACGACGCCGCGCTCAAGCACGGCGAACTGGCCAACCTGGCCTCCATTCACGCCGCCGCGTACAAGGCATCCGCCGTCGTGGGCCAGTTCAACGGTGACACGGCCATTATCCTGCCGGACCTGCAGTCCAGCACGGCGGAGGCGGGGCTGAGGGCACTTGCCGAAGCGGTGGTCAAGGATGCCCGCAAGCACCTGGGCATCATTCCCTTCGCCGCCGTCGGACCGCTGGCGCCGGACCTGCTGTCCATCCACGGGGTCACCGGCATCACGGAAGCGCTGCTGGCCTGCGTGCGGAACGCCACACCGGGCACGGTGGCCACCGTTGACGATTTCGAGGCGGAAATCCTCTACCGCGAGGCCGTACGGAACTTCCACAGCTCACCCTTCCGGCACCGCAGCATGGCGGCACTGCTCCAGGAGGATGCCGAACTCGCAGCAACCCTGCAGGCCTACTTCGACGCCTGCTTCGACGTCTCCGAATGCGCCAAACACATGAACCTGCACAAAAACACCGTCTATTACCGCGTTGCCAAAGCAGCCAGGGTCACCGGCCTGGACTTCGGCAACCCCCGCGACTCACTGGTGGCCCTGCTCCATCTCCAGGAGTGGGCCGCCTCCACCGACAATCCAGGCAGGAAATGAGCACCACACTCAGCGCACCGCCCCTGGGCCTCCTCCTTGAGGACATCGTCCGGCGCCACCGGCCCAGGCAGAACGCGGGCAGCGTTCCCGGAAACATCCCTTTCCTGGCCACGGTCCCGTTCGACCGCTTCGGCATAGCCGTCGCCACCACCTCCGGCGAGGTCTTCAGCTCCGGGGACGCCGGCGTTCCCTTTTCCATCCAAAGCATCTCCAAGGTGTTCACCCTGGCCATGGCCCTGCAGGGCGGCAGGTCCGCTGCCCTGTGGTCCCGGGTGCTGCGCGAACCCTCCGGAACGTCCTTCAACTCACTGGTCCAGTTGGAAGCCGAAAAGGGCATCCCGCGCAATCCGTTCATCAACGCCGGCGCCCTGGTGGTCACCGACCACCTGCTGGAAGAGACGCCCGACGCCGCCACGCAGCTCCTGCGGTTCCTCACCGAACAAGCGGGGAGCCATGAGGCGGAGCCAGGCTCCCACGCACCGTTCATCGATGAAGCCGCTGCTGACGGTGAGCTGGCCGGCAGCAGCCGCAACCTGGCCCTGGCGCACTTCCTCAAGGATTTTGCCAACCTCACCCAGCCCGCCGCCGTCGTGGTGGAGAACTACGTCCGCCAGTGCTCCATCATGATGACCTGCGTCCAGCTGGCCCGTGCCGGCCTGTTCCTTGCCAACGACGGCCAGGGATCAACCGGCAGGGTGCTGTCCCCCAGCGAGGCCAAGCGGATCGGCTCCATCATGCTGACCTGCGGCATGTATGACGCCGCCGGCGAATTCGCATACCGGGTGGGCCTGCCCGGCAAGAGCGGAGTAGGCGGCGGGATCCTGGTGATCGTCCCGGGGCAGTGCGCCATCTGCGTCTGGAGTCCGCGGCTGGACGCCAAGGGCAATTCCCTTGCCGGCACCGCAGCCCTGGCCGACCTCTCCGACCGCACCGGCTGGTCAGTCTTCTAAGTTTCCCCATCCAGCAAGATCTTTTTCGGATCGAAAGGAATACCCATGCCCAACAACCCCAATGAAGAGGTTGAGTTCGACCACGTTATTGATGGTGGTCACGCGCATGCGTCCGAGACCTCCCTGCACGCGGAGGACAAGGGTTACCACAAGAACCTGAAGCCGCGGCAGATCCAGATGATCGCGATTGGCGGTGCGATCGGTACCGGCCTGTTCCTGGGCGCCGGCGGCCGGCTCAACGCCGCGGGCCCGTCCCTGGTCATCGCGTACGCGGTGTGCGGGTTCTTCGCGTTCCTGATCCTGCGCGCCCTGGGCGAACTGGTCCTGCACCGGCCCTCCTCGGGCTCNTTAGGGTGCCTCGAAGTCAGAGCGGGCTCCCACGCGCCGGGGTTAAACATGCTTTCGGCAAGTGTTCATCACGCGTTGGGAAGACCGTGTCCGGATGTTCCGTGCGGCTGTGACGCCGATGAAGTTCCTCGACTCCCCACGCGGCCCCACGCGTCGGCACAGATGGTGTTGATTTCGATGAGTTCCTGGCCGGGGCCAGCGCCGCCCTTCGGTGTCGGCTCGACGGGCCGTCCGCTTTTGTAGTGGTTGGTCCAAAGATCACCGGCATGGTGGTGGCCTCGCTACAAAAAGGCCGGAGGCAGGGCTGTGTAGCCTTCTTCGCAGGACCCCGTCCAACACCACAGGAGGAACCATGACCCGACCGGCGACGCCGAGCCCGGCCCCGTCCCAGTCCCCGGCCCAGGCACCGCGCCCCGCGGCCGGGACCGGACCCCGCACGACCCGCCGGATATGGGATGCGCAGTCACTGGCCCTTATTTCCGTGTTCGCCGCGTTGATCGCAGCCTCGGCGATCGTCCCGGGCATCCCTGTCGGCGGCTTCGGGGTGCCCATCACCCTGCAGACCCTGGCCATCATGGTGACCGGCCTCGTCCTGGGCGGACCGCGTGCCGCAGCCGCCGTAGCGCTGTACCTCCTCCTGGCGTTCGCTGGCCTGCCGATCTTCTCCGGCGGCCGGGCGGGACTGCAGGTCCTCGCCGGCGGATCGGCCGGATACATCGCGGGGTTCATCCTCGCCGCCCTGCTTGTCGGCATGGCCGCGGAGCAGGTCATCCGGCGCGGCGCGGCCTCTGGTTCTTCCTCTCCGCCGTCGTGGTTACCGTGGTGGCATCGCACCTGCCCGGCGTGCTCGGCATGATGGTCAACCTCAAGCTGTCGTGGCCGGCTGCCTTCGCCAGTGACCTGATCTTCTACCCGGGCGACATTGTGAAGGACGCGGTGGCGTCCGCAGCAGCGGTGGCCGCGCACCGAGCCTTCCCGGACATCCTCGTGCGCCGGGTGAAGTGAGCGGGGCCGGACCCATGATGATCTTCGGCAGGACCGTGGACGACCAAACCCGCTGCATTCACTACCACACCCAGGAAGACGTGATAGCGATCAAGTTCAAGTGCTGTCGTCGGTACTATCCCTGCCATCTATGCCATGAGGCAGATCACCGGGCCCAAACGTGGCCGCGGAACGAGTGGTCCGAGCCGGCAGTTCTCTGCGGTGTCTGCAAAGGTGAGATGTCCATCCATACCTATCTGGCAACCTCATCGTGCCCCTACTGCGGCGCGCGTTTTAACGAACGGTGTGGCGCCCACACGCACCTGTACTTCCAAACGACGTAACGCCGGGCAACCGGGATGGATCCAAATCTGGCGACTCATTTGCGAGAGGGCCATGATGCAGATCCCGCCGCCAAGCAGGATGAAAATCCCGAGGCCAAAAAGCAGACCCGCGCCCAGTCCGGACGTAGGTGGCCTGACCGCGAGCACACCGGCAAGGGCCAAATAGACCCCGATGGGGATGAAGACTGCAGGTCCCGCGAGGAAGGTCTTGGCCAGCAGGTAGCCGAACAAGCCCAGTCTTGCCAGCAGGATCAGCCACCTGAGCGCATCAGCATTCACTGTCCGCCCTACGCTCCGTCTTGCCCGGCGACGCCAGTCAAAAGTTGACCGATCCACTACACGAAGCCCATGCAGGCCACGAAGATTCCAACTACGGCCACGTCAGCCATCAGCCACCTCGCCCATGACAAAGCCGTCACGTGCGCCGCGGTCGCCGGGCCGTTATCTTTCCAGTCCCCAGCATTCCCCGTCTCCTGAGTCCTAGAATGGCGTCAAGGCTTGATCCCGCACCACTGACCGAAGGGTTCATCAGCGTGAGTAATGAAAATGTAACGCCGGCCGCCACCACGGCGGCCCGTACCCTGTTCCGTGCCGCGCTTGGCGGTGTGCTCGTCGCACACGGGTCGCAGAAACTCTTCGGTTGGTTTGGCGGCGGCGGTATTGAGGAGACCAGCAAGGGCATGGATGCCATGGGCTTCCGCCCTGCGAAGACCAGTGCCATGCTGGCTGGTCTCGGTGAAGCCGGTGCCGGGCTGGCGCTTGCCCTGGGGTTCGCCACGCCTGCGGCGGGAGCGGCCGCTGCTACCACCATGGGGGTGGCGGCCAGTGTGCACGCGCCGAACGGCTTCTTCGCCATGGACGGCGGCCTGGAATACCCCGCAGTGCTCGGGCTTGCGGCCACGTCCTTCGCGATCGGGGGACCAGGGCGGGTTTCCCTGGATGCCCTCACCGGTCATGTTTTGGACAGGCCGTGGATGCGGGCAGTCGCCGTCACTGCCATACCGGTGGCTATCGGTATCCAGATTTACCGTCGCCGCCAGGCGCTTGCTGCAGACCACACGCCTGCCTCGAGCGCCACGCCGGCGGAGGACGGGTCCTCTCAACCGTCCTGAACCAGCATGCCGGTGCGCCACGCCAGCCCCCTCCCTTCTCGCTGCGTGATCCGGCTGCAGTACTTATCAGGCAGCACGGCAGCCCGGTTGGCACTGGATTCTTGAAGGTCACGGCTACTCCTTGCGCGTCGTAGCCTCACCAAGGGTGGGCCGTCCCCGCCGGAGCTTTCCGGCAGGAATACCGGGCCAGGTCTGACCCTCGTTGTATTTGCGTTGGAGTCGCTTGACTTCCTCCATCGTCGCGGCAACCACGAGATCAGAGAGCGAGGCGTACCCTTCCCCGGGTCCGGCGGCCTGAAGGGCCGCCCGGACCTGGTCAGCCTGATCGGCGGTGAAATATGGGTTGATGTGGGCAGCCGATTTCGCCTTTGAAAATGAACACGTTCCCCACTCGGTCGCCCCCGCGGGGTTAGGTTTGGGGTGGCGTGTCCCCGGCTCTTGCTCGGAACGACGTACCACCTGGGCGGGCGGCGTATATTGCAGGGCGCGCATCGCTTCCCTTACTTTCTCGCGGGTATCCGGAGCGACAACGTCCGGCTGGTTGAGAACATTGGAAACGGTCGCCACTGAGACGCCCGCTGCCACGGCCACATCTGCCATGCGTGCTGTAGTCGGCAATTGGTCTCCATCGTGAGTTTTTGATTGAGAGCCGGTCGTAAGAACGGCCCGTAAGGCGGAGGACCCGAGTGTCCGGCCCTCCGCCTCCCGATGCTCCGACAAGTTAGCCCTTGCCGTCCTGCTCCGAGGTCTCAAGGAGGACCCGTACGTCCCAGGCCCCCAGCTCGATCTTGGTGAGGTTGGTCTTCTCCGCATCGAGCAGGTCGTCCATGGAAGCCGGCGCGGCAACCGTGGCTGGTTCCCAGCCCCAGTTGTGCACGAAGTGGAGACGGCCACCGTCAGCACTTGTCGCGGAGTGGACGGTGACAGTCTCCGGCAAGTCTTCCCAGCCTGAGGCGTTTTCCGGGGCCAGCCAGCGCACCAGGTCCGCTGCAAGTTCCGTATTGGGCAACGTGCCGACGCTGGTGATCCTGCCGGCCCCCGCCGTCGTCGTGGTGATGGCGGGGTAGCGGCCGAATTGCGGGTGGACGTAGCTGGCAAGGGCTGTGCCATTCTGCTGCTCGAGGTAGTCGATCCACTGGGTCGCCAGGCTGCCCGTTGAAAGATGGAATCCTTCTGCCGCTTCCAGTTTGAGCGGGTCGGCGAGCTGCGAGAATTCCTGGTAGCTGACCCCTGCTTGTTCGGCGAGGCGGGAAGGTTTGGTTTCGAGCCGGGCCCGGGCTTCATGGTCCGCGTATGCGGTGCGCATTCCCAATACGAGGTGGCCGCCGGCTTCGGCGTAAGCCCGCAGCCAGTCCAGGAGTTCGTCGTCCGCAATGTACAGGCCCGCGGCAATCAGGACTGGCAGTTCCTTAGCCACATGGGCAGGGTCCATTCTCTGGCCCTCCGTGCCGGTGATCTGGCGGTCGTGCAGGATCCGAACGGGAGTTCCCGCCCGGAAGGCACCCTGGTAGAAGGCTTCGAAGATCTTCTGGTAGGAGCGTTCGTCTCCCGTCATGGGCGGCTCGGACAGGAAGCAGGGCTGGCCGGCCAGGCCCCACTTGGAGTCGTTGGAGTAGATCATGCCCACTTTCGCATCCGGTGTGAGGCCGACCAGGGCTTTGTCTGCAGTTTTGAGCTCGGCTCCGAGCTGGGCAAGTTCCCGATAGACGCGTCCGGGTTTCTGGTCGTGTGGAAGGACACCAACCCAGTAGGTTTCAGCGCCGTAGTGGTTGGTGGCCCAATGCCAGTATTCGATCATTTCGGCGCCCCGCGAGATGAACGCATAAGCAGCCTGTCGCCACTGCCCGTCAAACGCCGGGTACTGCATTGCTGACCCGCCGATTGCTCCTGCGTTGGTCTCGGTAACCAGGAAAGGTGCCTGTTTGGATGAGTACATACGGTCGCCGCTCTGGAAGAGCGTCCAGGCGCCGCTGGTCGCCCACCCCTGGGGTGAGCTTTTCGACGGCGGGATGGCGAACGCGTCCTGCATGGCGTAATAGGGGTTACCTGCCGTGACATCGAAATCCCGGGTCATGTCCTGATCGTGCTGCGAGGGACGGTCGTACGCGATGCAGGTGGTGACAAACTGCTCCGGGGTGGAGTACTCCCTCACGATGGCGGCCTGCCATTGAAGGAATTCGGTGGTGAGCCGCGCTTGAAACCGGCGCCAGGCCAGATCGTATTGCGGTTGGGCGTTGTTGTCCGGTGTCCAGAGGTCCGCCCACGTGGAGAGCTGATGGGACCAGTAGACCAGGCCCCATTCCTTGTTGAGGTTCTCCACCGTTCCGTACTGGTGCCGGAGTTCGTCTGTAAAGCGTTGGAAGACGCCGCGGTTGTGGAATGCGAGGAGGCCCGGCTCGTTGTCGACCTGGTAGCCGATTACCGCAGGGTGCGTCGCGAAGCGTTGGACGATTTTGCGGATGATCCGTTCGGCGTGGAATTTGAAAGCGGGATGGGTGTAGTCCACTTCCTGCCTGGCACCCCATCCCAGTTGCTGGCCGGTCTTCGGCTCTCCCGCGATTTCCGGGTAGCGGCGGGCAAGCCACATCGGAATGGCGTAGGTCGGGGTACCCAAGACCACGGAGATGCCGCGTTCGTGGGCTCCGTCCAGGACCGGGGCCATCCATTCCAGGGCAAATTTGCCGTCCTCGGGCTCCCATTGGGACCAGGTGGATTCACCAACGCGGATGACGGTCATGTTGGCCGCTGCCATGAGGTCGAGGTCCTGCTGGAGGCGGGGGGAGGGCTGGTATTCGTGGTAGTAGGCGGCGCCGAAGAGTACTTTGCGGGGTCGTTCAGTCATGGATTTTAACTTTCGTGGAGGAGGAGGGGTGCGTCACGCTTTGACGGCACCGGTGCCGAGGCCGGACTGCCAATACCGCTGAAGGAACAGGAACGCGGCCATGAGGGGGAGTACCGAAACCAGTGACCCGGTGATGACGGTGGAGAACAGCGCCTGGGATCCGGAACCGGCTGCCGATGCTGCCTGCCATTGGGCAAGTCCGACCGGAAGAGGGAACAGTTCAGGGCTGTTGAGCATGATCAGGGGGAGGAAGTAGTTGTTCCAGGAGGCGACGAGTGCGAACAGCAGCACCGTGATCGAGCCGGGTACGAGGAGCCGGAGGACGATTTGGAAGAAGATGCGCATTTCACCCGCCCCATCGACGCGGGCGGCTTCGATGAGTGAGTCCGGGACTGCGTCGGCGGCGTAGACCCTCATGAGGTACACGCCGAACGGGCTGACAAGGGACGGCAGGATTACTGCCCAGGGGGTGTTGGTCAGGTTTGCCCCGGCGAAGAGCAAGTACGTGGGGATGGCGAGGGCCGTCATGGGAATCATCACGGCGCCCAACACGAGGGTGAACATCGCGTCACCACCGGGGAACTTGTATTTAGCGAAGGCATACCCCGCGGCAGTAGCCAGAGATGATGCGCCCAGGCCACTGACGACGGCGTAGACCAGGCTGTTGATCATCCAGTGGAGGAAGACGCCGTTTTGGAAGGTGAAGACATTGTGCAGGTTTTCGGCCAGGTTCATGTGGGAGAACCAGAGGCCGAAACTGCTGAACAGGTCATCGTTTGCCTTGGTGGAGGCAACGACGAGCCAGAAGATCGGCAGGAGGAAATAGACCAGGCACAGCAGCATGGCGACGGTCAGGAGCGTGCTCCGGCCCGAGCGTCTGCGCCGCGCCGGCGCCGTAGCCTGGGTTCCTGTTGCGGGTCGGTCGGCGACTGTAGCCGTCATAATGCCTTTTCCCTTCTGTTCGCGGTCAGTTGAACCCCATAGCTGACGGCCATAATCACGATTCCAAGCAGGAAGGCGATGGCCGCTGCATAGTTGGCATCCTGATTGACGAAGGAAAGCTGAAAGGCGTACATGTTCGGCGTGTAATCCTGACCGATGGCTGCGGGGGCGATCACCCGCAGGAGGTTCGGTTCATTGAAGAGCTGGAATGATCCGATGACGGAGAAGATCGTGGTCAGCAGCAAGGCACCTTTGATGGCGGGTATCTTGATGGACCACGCCACCCTCCACTCACTGGCGCCGTCGACCCGCGCCGCCTCGTACAGTTCGGCGGGGATGGACCTGAGGGCCGCATACATCACGATCATGTTGTAACCGACGAATCCCCACGTCACGATGTTCATGATCGAGAAAAGGACGTTACCCCCGGCGAGGAAGTCCGGCGCCGGAAGCCCAAGCGACTTGGCCAGTTGCGCGAAGGGGCCGAAGTCTTTCCCGTAAAGGTAACCCCACATCAGTGTGGCGATCACGCTGGGAATCGCGTACGGCAGGAACACCCCGAGACGAATGAACTTTTGCAGGCGCAGCATCCCGCTGTCCAGGATGAGGGCGAAGAGCAGTGACAGGCCAAGCATGACCGGAACCTGGATTACAAGGAACAGCGCCATACGGCCGACTCCACTCAGGAAGGACGGGTCAGTCAGGGCGCGGGCGTAGTTGTCCATGCCGACAAACGAGATGCCTCCGATGAGTTGCTTCTTGAAGAGGGAGAGATAGCCTGCATAGCCGAGAGGTACCGCGACCATCAGAATGAAGGTGACCATGAAGGGCATGGACAGCGCGTAGGCTGCCACGTACTGGCGCCGCCGCGCGATGTTCGCCGTCTTCCTGCGCGGGGTCCGCTGTGCTTGCCGGGGAGCGGTTTCAGCTTGCAACGGTGAAGCCCTGTCCCTTGGCGTATTGCACCAGGTCATCCTGCCAAGCGGACAAGGCGGCGTTGAGATCGCCCCGGTCGCCGATGGCTTTGCCCATGGTCTTGTCGTAGCTGCTGGCGGCGTAGTCGTTGAACGGCAGGAACTGGAAGCCCTCCTGCACGGTCGAAGCGATGTCAGTGAACTCCTTGTTGACCTTCTGGCCACCGTAGAAGCTTGCTGCCGCATCGGCGAAGGCGGGGTTCTTGAGGGTTTTCGTCGACGGCGGGAACAGGAACTGTTCGTTGGCCAGGGTCAGTGCCGCCTTGTCATCCGTGTTGACGAAGCGGGCCAGCATGGCAGCGGCAATGGGGTTCTCGCTTGACTTCAGGACGGCGTCGGTTGAACCGCCGTAGTTGCCGCTGGCGGGCTTCGAGGGGTCCCACTGCGGCAGTGGTGCGGCGCGCCATTTGCCGGCCGTGCTCTTCGCGGTTCCCTGCAGGAACACCGGGCCCCACGCACCTGTCAGCCATGCCGCGTACTTTCCGTTGTTCAGGCCCTGGTACCAGGCGTCGGCAAAGTCGGGTTCGTTACCGATGTTCCCGGAACGGAAGAGATCGTTCCAGTAGGCGGTGACCTTCTTGCACGCGGCGTCGCCGGTGAGGTTGATTTTGACGTTCTTTGTTCCGTCGTATGAGAAGGGCCGGCCCCCGGCCTGCCAGAAGAGGCCCAGCATGTTCGCCTCCGAGCTGGGTGCCCAGTTCACGAGCATGCTCGATGGGTTCTTGCCCCGATAGTTCGAAACTGCGGCCGCGAAGTCGTCCCACGTCTTGGGTATGGCGATTCCGGCGGCCGTGAACAAGTCCTCGCGGTACAGCATCCCCATGGGGCCGGTGTCCTGCGGAACGCCGTAGATCCCCTTGCCACCGGGCGTCACGCCGTCCCAAACCCAGGCCGGGTAGTCGGCCTTCAGGTCACCGATGCCGTACGGGGACAGGTCCAACAGGTTGTCTGTAAGGGTGAACGAAGGAAGTTTGTCGAACTCCATCTGCACCACGTCCGGTGCACCCTTTCCAGCCTGTATCGCTGCCCGCAGCTTCTGGTAGTGCGCCCCGCCCTGGCCGACGTTCACTACCTCGACTTTGACGGCAGGGTACTTGGCCTGGAACAGGTCGACTTCTTTTTGGATGTCCGGCACCCACGTCCAGAAGGTCAGCTTCGTGTCCTTTTTCATGGCCGCATCAATATCAGCCTGGGATACGGGGGAGGAGGGGCCGCCCGACGCCGGGGACGTCCCACCGCCACAAGCGGTGAGAGCGCTAACACTTAGCGCAGCCAAAGGGAACGCGGCCAGGACGGAGCGACGTGAAATATCTCGTGGCATGACTTCTGCTTTCTATTGGGAGGGTGACGTGGGTGCGGCAGTTCGCCCGTAAGGTTGACGCGCCGCTGCGCCAGTGAACGTGGGTGGTGTTCGTTCTTACGGGAGGTGGTGAAGCTGGCCTGTCAGGCCAGACTGCCGAAGTAGGGTGCGGTGGATGCCCGCACGATCAGTTCGGTGGCAAGGTGAATGCTGGTGTTTTCCGCTTCGCGTCCCTCAATGAGATGAATGAGTTCGCGGACGGAACGTTCTGCGACGGAGGAAAAGTTTTGGCGAACCGTCGTGAGGGGAACCATTTGGTAGGCGGCTTCGGGAACGTCGTCGAAGCCGATCACTGATATGTCATTTGGGATGCGCATGCCCTGCTCGGTGAAGGCGCGGATGGCGCCCATCGCCATGTGATCGTTGGCGACAACGATGGCAGTCGCGGCCGCCCGATCGAGGGTCAGTGCCGCTTCGTATCCGGACTTGGGTGACCAATCACCTTCAAGGAGGGGGCCCGGGTTTAGTCCCAGGTCCTCCACTTCCTGCAGCCATCCGTCGCGGCGCTGGGCTGCTGAGTCCCAACTAAGCGGTCCGGCAAGGTGCGCAATCCGACGATGCCCGGAGTTGTAAAGATGGCGGACGGCAGTCCTCGTGCCTGCCACCTGATCCGAGTCGACCAGCACGTACTTGGCTGACTCGGTCGTTATGGGGCTCGTGGTGACCAAGGGCATGTCAGTCAGGGCAGACGCTTCGAGATGGAGGGCTCCCGCCACACCGGAAACAATCACTCCCTCAACGCCACGCACCATCAGATAATGAATGGCTTCTTCAAGTTGCGCCTCGGAAGCCTCTCTGACCGTGGTGAGTGTCAGGCCATAGCCAGCCTTCCAGGCAGCCTGTTCCAGGCTGAACAATCCCGCGGTGGGCCCGTAAAGAGAGCTTGCGGTTGCGATCAGCCCGATTTGATGGGTCCGTTGCGTAACCAGGGCACGGGCAGCTGCGTTCGGGCGATAACCCAAGGCCGCCACCGAACGCAGGACCTGGGCGCGGACCTGCGGCCGCACATTGGCTTCGTTGTTGACGACGCGGGACACCGTCTTGGCGGAAACCCCGGCATGAGCTGCGACGTCCGCAAGTCGGGGCAACGCCTGTTTTGATGCTTCTTTCGGTGATGCTCCGACAGCGCTGTCATTCATGAGTGTGATTTAACTCGCTTACTGACAGCGCTGTCAATGATAAGGCGCGTCTTCGTGACCCATTCGTTATAGTCCGACGTTGCGCGGACTTCGTTGAGGTGAGTGAAGCTGCGCCCAGCCCACCGACGTCGGTGGACTCGAGACCCTCTTCACCTTCCGGGTCGAAGCATGTCAGGGCAAAGAAGCCACTACAGGAGTGCTCCCGTGGGTTTGTTCTGTTGCGGGTCTCGATGTTGCGGAGTCGGGTGCTTCGCCTGCACCTTTCAGTTCGTCCAAAGTCGGCGGGTTGGCTCCGGCCCGCTGTACGGTGATGGACGCCGCTGTGGCTGCAGTGCGTCCCAGCTGCTCCAGGACAGCAGGGGCGAAGCCTTCAGTTCCGCGGGTGAGGAGACCAAGGATGAGCGCGGCCATGTAGGAGTCCCCGGCGCCAATGGTGTCCACGACCGAGGTCCTCACCGCAGGGATTGTGACGCCTGCGGCAGCGGAGGTGAATTGGGACCCTTCGGCCCCTTTTGTTATGACCGCCAGGCCGGTGCCGAGCCGGAGGATATGGTCGGCAATTTCCTCAAGGGTCTTGTTGGGATAGAGCCAGTGGGCGTCTTCGTCGCTGAGTTTCACGACGTCGGTCAGGGATACGAGTTCTTCGAAAATCCCTTTCGCTTCTGCATGGCTGCCCAGCAACGAGGGACGGATGTTCGGATCGTAGGTCACGGTGCACTGTGCGTGGGCTTGTTCCATCAGGGCCTTAACCACGCCCGCCCCGGGGTCCAGGAAGGTGGCTATGGAACCCGTGTGGAGGATTTTCGGCAAGTAGGCAGGCGTTGCTGGTGGCAATTCCCAGTGGATGTCGAAGCCGTACTCCGCGGAGCCGTCAGGCCCAAGGATTGCTGCGGCCGTTGCCGTGCGCGCGAGAAGCTTTGATCCCGGCAGGAGAGTCACTCCTGCCCGGTGTAGGTGCTCTTCTATCAGTGTGCCGCGTGCATCCGGGGCGATGGCCGTCAGCAGCCCGGTGGCGACGCCCAAAAGCCCTAGGCCGTAGGCGACGTTGGCCGGCGATCCACCGGGATGCTCAACCTGGCCGTCCGGAGTGGTGACCACGTCGACGAGTGCTTCGCCGACAACCAGGACGTCCAGGAAGCGTTGGGCGTCATGGGGAGTTGTTTTGGGGTTTGCCATGATCTTCTCTCCGGCAGGTGATGGTAGGGGAGCGGGCAGGCCATTCGGCGGCCGATGGCAGAATGGCCTGTCCGTAGCGTTTTGCGTTGGGTTATGACAGCGCGCTGATTTCGTTGATCGTGAGGTTGCCGAAGGTGGCAGTTCCCTCGTGTGCGTAAAGACGGATGCCATTGTCCCCGTCAAGGGGGAACACCCGGTGTGAGTGCACTACCCGTCCGTCTCCTACGAACAGTTCGACGCTTGTCCGGTCAACGAGGATGCGGAGCGTTAGGCGCCCTGCCGAGGGGTCGATGGGCGTCTGGCTTTCCCCGCCCGTTGGGTTGATGGTGGGTCGCCGGTTGACGTACACGAAGGGGCCGCGGAGGAATGCGCCGGCCGCGACGTGCCGGCCCCCGCCGGCTGCACGGCAGATCTCAAGACCAACGTTGGCGGGCGGGCTGGCCGGATCCCACCTCAGCTCACAGTTCAGGTCATAGGCCAGTGAGTTGATATCGAGGTCCCGGGTGCCGGTGACAGTGACGTCACCAAGGCGGTGGCTTTGCTTAACGTGGTCGCTCAGGCCGGCTGTCGGGGCTGAGACGAGGTGGTAGCTGGTGCCTTCCTTCTTCAGCCGGACATCGCGCACGATCATGTCGTCGCCGTTGTACGCATCAGTCGCCAGGGTCGGGGTGTTGTGGGGGTAGTCCCAGAAGTTCGCCCATCCGAGCGCCCGGCGCAGGGTGGCATCCTCTGCTCCGGAGGTGTCGTGGTGGGGGTAGGTGACTGCTCCGTAGAAGTCATAGCCGTAGTCCAGCCATTCCGGCTCGGCCTGGTCGGGAACAAAAGAGGTGCCGTTGAATGACCCGATCCAGTATGCGTAGGTTGCGGGCAGGCCGCGGCCTTTGCCGTTGGCGCTCGTGCCGAGGACCCAGTGCGAAGTACCGTCGTCGGCGGTCATTTGAAAAAGGTCGGGGCATTCAAGCAGCCCCAGATCAGTGCGGATGAACTCGCCGACCCGCTGCCAGGAGCGCAGGTTGGGGGATGTGTAGAAGCCGAGCTTCTGCCCTTCGGCGTTGACCATGAACCACTGACCCCGGTCGGCGTCCCAGATCACTTTCGGGTCGCGGAAGTCCTGTACTCCGGGGTTGGGCAGGACCGGGGCCGGGTCACCGGGCTGGAACGAGCGCCCGCGGTCCGTGGAGTACCAGAGGTATTGGGCCTGGCGGCCTTGGGGCGCCTGCGTTACGAGGGCGATCACGGCGTTCTCGCCGTATCCGGCAGTGTTTCGTTCGTCGATGACAAGGCATCCTGACCAGCAGTCGCCGTTGTCGTTGCTGAACTTTGGAATGGCGACGCCGCGGTCGCGGAAGGAGACGTGGTCGGTGGTGGTCGCGCGGCGCCACGATGTGCCTCCACCACCCTGTAGGTAATCGCCGTTGTAGAGGTAGTAGTAGTGGTATTCGCCATCGATATAGATGGGCCGCTGAGGGTCGTTTTTCCAGTTGTCGGGGACGCTGAAGTGATAAGTCGGGCGCATGCGGGTTGGTCCTTTAAAGGGCGGCTTGGCCGGAGTGGCGCTTGGGGTCTCTGGTGGTGCTGCTCCTGCCGGCTGGGCCAGGGAGGCGGAGAGTGCGAGCGATCCTGTGAAGGCAACCGCTCCACTTCCGGTGAGGAGGGCACGCCGGGAGACAGGGGGTAAATTTTGCATGGGTTCCCTTTCGGTAGACAGCTTCGGTGCTGCTACAGCATGGATATTGATGTTTTCGGGCAGCGCAGGGCGGTGCTGCTGTCGTATTCGATGTACCGTGCACCTGCCAGGACAGACGGGACGGGTAGCCCGTTTGTGAAACAGGATTTCAGGTTGCAGGCTGCGGTTCCGTTGAGAGTGCGTGGCCGCCGCCGGCGCCTGGCCGGTAGAGGTGGCAGCGGACCCAGTGGCGGTCCAGCGGATCGCCCACCTGGTGCCGGACGGGTTCCTCGGCTGAGCAGCGCTGACCCGGATCGCCTTCGAAGCGGCAGGTGGTGGAAGCCATGACAGCCTGCCGGAGCCGGGCGCGCTGAACGGGGTCGTAGGAGCCGGCACGGGCCGGATCCGGAACAGCCGAGACCAGCAATTGGGTGTAGGGGTGGGCCGGGTTGGCCAGCAGGTCCAGGGATTCGCCCTCTTCCACGATTTCGCCGGCGAACATGACAGCCGTCCGGTCCGCGAGGTACCGGGCTGAGGCGAGGTCGTGGGTGATGTAGAGCATGGAGATGCCCTGTTCATCGCGTAGTTTCCGCATCAGGTTCAGCACGCCGATGCGAACTGAGACGTCCAGCATGGACGTTGGTTCGTCGGCCAGGATGACTTGAGGTTCGACGGCGAGCGCGCGTGCGATGGCGACCCGTTGACGTTGCCCGCCTGAGAGTTCGTGGGGGTAGGAGTTGAGCATGTCAGCCTGCAGCCCGACGGTGGTCATGAGCTCCTCGAGACGATGCCGGGTCTGCTCTTCGGTTCCGCGCCGGCCGGAGCCGCCTTTGCCGTGAATCACGAGTGACCGTCGCAGGAAGTGCTCGACCCGGTGTACGGGGTTGAGGGAGCCGAAGGGGTCCTGGAAGACCATCTGAAGCCGGGAGCGGAACGTGCGTGAGGCCTGGAAGCGGTCGCGTTTGAGGACGTCGACGCCGTCGAGCAGTATGGCGCCTTCGCTGGGTTTCTCAAGCCTCGCGACACAGCGGGCCAGGGTGCTTTTGCCGGAACCTGATTCCCCGACGAGTGCCACGATTTCTCCGCGGCCGATGGTGAGGTCTACATGGTGCAGTGCCCGGACGGTCTGGCTGGAGAACAGGCCGCCGGTGTGGAATGACTTTCCCAGTCCGCGCACCTCCAGGGCCGGGGTCCGGGTGGAAACATCCGGCCGTGTTGGGGAGTGGACGGTGTGGCTCATTGTGCTGCTCCTTCAAAGACGGCGGCTTCGGCGTCAAACGGTGCCACGAAGTGGCGCGGCGCAATTTCGGTAAGGTCCGGGATGTTCTGGAACTTCACGCCTTCGGGCAGGCCCTTGAGCGGGACCCGCGGGCCCGTGAGCGGCGGGAAAGCGCCCATGAGGGCCTGGGTGTAGGGGTGGCCGGGTGTGGTGTAGATGTCCTGGGCTTTGGCGGTCTCCACGATGCGGCCGCCGTACATGACGGCCATGCGGTGGGAGAGTTCCACCATCAGGGACATGTCGTGGGTGATGAACAGGACGGAGAAGCCCAGTTCGCGCTGGAGGTCCTTGATCTGCGCCATGATCTCCTGTTGCACCACCACATCCAGCGCGGTGGTTGGCTCGTCCAGAATCAGAAGTGACGGCTTCAGGGCGACGGCCATGGCGATAACGGCGCGTTGCCGCATCCCGCCGCTGAGTTGATGCGGATACGACTTGAGGCGGCCCGGATCGATTCTCACCAGCTCCAGCAGCTGTGCTGCGCGTCGAAGGGATTCCTGGCGCGAGTAACCGGCGTGCGTGGTGAAAATGTCGGCCATCTGCTCCCCGATGGTCAGCACCGGGTTCAGCGAATTCATGGCTGACTGGAACACCATGGCAACGTCCTGCCAGCGAAAACGGCGCAACTCGTCCTGGCTCATCGCCAGCACGTTCCTGCCTCCGAAGGAGATGCTGCCGGCAGCGATCTTCGCCGGGTCCTTGAGCAGCCGCATGATTGAGTTGGCGATGGTCGACTTTCCACAACCCGATTCGCCGGCCAGCCCGAACACCTCACCGGCGCCGATGCTGAAGGAGACGTTGTCCACGGCCGTGGTCGAGCGGGTGTCTCCGATGTACTTGACGGTGAGGTTCTTGACGTCGAGGACTGGTTCGTGGGAGCCGAAGGAGGTCTGGGAGACGGTCACTGTGCCGCGCCCCTTTCGGTGGGTGCGGGTTTGCGGATCTTCCGCAGCCGCGGGTTGGTTACTTCGTCGACTGCGTAGTTGATGAGTGCCAGGGCGAATGCCACCAGGGCGATGCAGAGGCCGGAGGGGACGAAGACCCACCAGCTTCCGGTGAGCAGGGCGCCTTCGTTTCCGGCCCAGAAGAGGTTGTTTCCCCACGAGACGGTGCTGACGTCCCCCAGGCCAAGGAATTCGAGGCCGGCCTGGGCCCCGATGCCGTAGATGACGCAGGCAAGGAGTGTCCCCATCACGATTGATGCCATGTTCGGCAGGATTTCGCGGAACATGATGCGGCCAGCGCGCTCACCGGACACGACGGCGGCAGCTACGAAGTCCTTGGAACGGATGGACAGGGCCTGTGACCGGAGAACGCGAGCCGAGCCGGCCCATCCGGTGACGGTGAGTACCAGGATCACGGTGCCCAGTCCCGGGGGCAGGAAGGCGGCCAGGATGACGAGCAGCGGCAGGCCGGGAAGGAGGAGGAAGACGTTGGTCAGCAGCGACAGTGTTTCGTCGACGAATTTCCCGAAATAGGCCGATGCCAGCCCGACGAGGATACCGACGAAGGTTGACGCAAACCCGACGGTAAGGCCCACGAACAGGGAACTCCGGGCGCCGTGGACGGTCAGGGCGAGCACGTCCTGGCCCTTGGCAGTGGTTCCGAGCCAGTGCTCGCCGTCCGGTTCCAGTGAGGCCATGCCGGTGATCCGGGAGGGGTCGCCCGGGAACAGCATGGGCGCGGCCAGCGCCAGGACGATGAAGACGAGCATGATGGCCATGCCGGTCATGGCCTTCTTGTTGGTGGTGAGTCCGTGGATGAAGCCGCGGTTGGTTTTGCGGGCAGCTTTTGCTTCGGTTGGCTGCTGTAGGATAACGCTGGTCATGGTCGGTCCCTTGGTTACGGGGTACGCAGTGCTCAGTTGCTGCGCACGCGGGGGTCGAGGCGGACGTAGAGGATGTCCACCAGGAAGTTCGCCAGCAGCACGGCGGCGGTGATGGTCAGGAACAGGCCCTGCATGAGTGGGTAGTCAAGGCCCTGGACGGCGTTGAGGAGTTGGTAGCCGACGCCGGGGTAGGCGAACACCACCTCGGTGAGAAGGGCCCCGCCCACGACGAAGCCCAGGCCCATGCCGAAGCTGGTGACGGACGGAAGCATCGCGTTCCGGGCGGCGTACCGGAGCATGATGCGGGCCGGGCGGAGGCCCTTTGCTTCGGCCATGGTGATGTAGTCCTCGGAGTTGGTGGCGATCATGGTGTTCCGCATGCCAAGCATCCAGCCACCGATGGAGACCAGCACGATGGTCAGCGCCGGCAGTACGAGGTGGGCGGCGACGTCTCCGAGGAACTCGGTGGTGAACGCCGGCTCCAGGCCGTCCGTGAACGCGTGCCGGATCGGGAACCAGCCCAACACCACGCCGAACAGGTACAGCGCGCCCATCGCGAGCCAGAAGTATGGAAACGAACCGATGAAGACCAGCACGGGAGGCAGGGCTGAATCGACCGCGCCGCCGCGGCGCCACGCTGCCAGGATGCCCAGCAGGTTACCGACGACGGCGGCAATCACCAGGGCGGTCCCGCCGAGCAGCAGGGTCCAGCCGATCTGGGACGAGTTGACCTCGGTGACCGGTGTGGGGAACCGTGAAATCGATACCCCCATCTGCCCGGTGAGGATGTTCTGGAGGTAGCCGGCGTACTGTTCCCAGATGGGCCGGTCGTCGACGCCGAGCAACTTGCGCAGGGCCTCAATCTGTTCGGGCTGCATTCGGTCCTGGGAGCGGGCGAACATTCGGGAGACGGGGTCCCCGGGCATGAAGCGGGGGAGCAGGAAATTCAGGGTGATGGATGCCCAGAAGGCGATCAGGTAGAAACCCAGGCGGCGCAGGATGAAGCGCACGGTTTCCCTCCAATTCGGGAGTGGTGAAGTGTGGGGGCTGGCCGCCGGATAGTCCGGCGGCCAGCGGTGTCGCGCGGTGGGCGGCCAGGCCCTTACTTGCGCGGTTCCAGGCTGGTCAGCACCAGAACCGTGGTGGGTGCGCGAACCGAGAGGGTGGCGTAGGGGTTGTCCTGGGTGGGCCAGCCAATGAAGCGGGTGTCGTTGTAGGCACCCCACTCCGGGCCGGAGAAGAGCGGCACCAGCGGTGCGGCGTCGTTGTACTCTTCCTGCAGCTTGTTGGCAATGTCCTTCTGCTTGGACTGGTCCGTGGCGGTAGCGAACTCCGTCAGCAGGGCATCGGCTTTGGGGTCGCCGAAACGGTGGTAGTTGTCGAACGTCTTGGTACCCACCGGCTTCACCGTGGAGGAGCCCATGGAGGTGTTGAAGTACTTGTACGGGCTGGGGTCGTTGGCGCTCCAGACGATGCCGGAGTCAAAGTCACCGGTTTCGTAGCCTGACACAACAGCGGCCCAGTCCGGGGAGTCCACTTTCGCGGTCACACCGACTTCTGCCAGGTTCTGGGAGATCACGTTGGCAACCGAGAGCCAGTCGGACGAGCTTGAACCCACGGAGATCTTGAACTCGAACGGCTTGCCGTCCTTGAGCGTGCGCTTGCCGTCGGCGCCCTTGGCGTAGCCCGCCTTGTCCAGCAGCTCATTGGCTTTCTGGACGTCGTGGTTGGTCCAGGTGCAGTTGTCCTTGACCTGGCTGTTCTTCCAGGTTTCGTAGTTGCCGGACAGGCCGGTGCAGTCCGCGGGCTGGGCGTAGCCGCTCATGCCGATCTTGGTGACCTGGTCCCGGTCCACGGCCATGCTCAGCGCCTTGCGGACGTCCACGTCGTTGAACGGCGCCCTGGTGGTGTTCAGCTGCCAGTTGATCATGGCGCCGGTCGGCGGGAACCAGTAGTGCCGGTGGTCCTTGTCCTTTGAGACGAAGGTCTTCCCGATGTTCGGAATGTACTGCGGAGCCCAGTCCACGTCGCCGTTGGCTGCGGCGAGGTTGGCGCCGTCGTTCCCGGCGAAGGCGAGCATCTTGATGCCGGCGATCTTCTGTTTCTCCGGCTGCCAGTAGTTGGGGTTCTTCTTCAGCACGAAGGACTGGGCCTGGAAGCTGTCCACCTCGGTGTACGGCCCGGTGCCTACCGGTTTGGCGTTGGCCTCCTTCTCCGGATCGGCCAGTGCGGACCAGATGTGTTTGGGCAGGATGCTGAGTTGGCCGACGTCGTAGAGTGCGGGGGACCAGGGCTTGTTGAAGTTGAACGTGACCTTGTTGCCTTCTGCGCTCACGCCGTCGAGGTACTCGTAGCCGCCCTTCAGCTTCTTCTGAAGCTCGAACGTGTAGGCCACGTCGTCGGCAACCAGGGGCTGGCCATCGGACCACTTCACACCATCGCGCAAGGTGAAGGTGATGGACTTGCCGTCGTCCGCGGCCTTCCAGTCGGTGGCGAGCCACGGCACGGTGTTCCCCTGGGCCGGGTTGAAGACCAGGAGGGACTCGTAAATGGACTGCTGGACCATGGGGTTGACGGTGGGTGCGAACGGGTTGAAGTTCTGCACGAACGTGCCCATGTCTTCACGGGGAATGGTGAGGAACGCGCTCGCGTTGGCCGCGGCGTCGGTGCCGCCGGGCTTGTTGCCGGTGGCGGCGCAGCCGGTCAGCAGCATCGCGCCTACGGCCAGTCCGGCCGCGGCAATGCGGGCAGACGTAAAGAACCTGGTTTGTGTCATGATGGTTTATCTCTTCCTGTCTTCATCAGCAAGGTGAAGGGTGGGTGGGGATGTGCTCTTCGACGTTGATTTCGCGGTCAGACCGAAGAGCGTTCTAGCAGCGGACAGTCGACCAACTGCTGGCCGGCAGTGATCGGCTGTCCTGCTGTAAGGGCGGCAAGCGTCTGGACTCCCAGAGCGCCCATCTTTTCGAACGGCAACGCAACCGTGGTCAGCTTGGGCCTGAGGTAGGCTGCGATGAGTTCCTGGTTGTCGAAGCCGATCACGGCGATGTCACCGGGGATGGCCAGGCCACGTTCCTTGATGGCGTCGTAAGCGCCCATGGCCATGCGGTCATTGAGGCAAAAAAGTGCGGTTGGCCTCTCCTTGGCCGGGTACCGGTCAAGGATTTGGCAGGCAGCGTCATAGCCGCCATCTGCCGTTGCATACCCGGCCACCACCAGCTCCGGATCGAGCTCAAGGCCTGCGTCGGCCAGGGATTCCCGGACCCCCTGCAGACGCCCGACAGCTGCAGGGATGCCCGGGTCCAGGTTGATCACACCGATCCTGGTGTGGCCGGCCTGGAGGAGGCGTTCGATGGCCACCCGTCCGCCGGCCCTTTCGTCGGGGACGATCGAGGGCAGCTTTCCGTCCAGGTCGAAACAGTTGACGAGCACCGTGGGCACTTCGTGCGCGCTTGGGGGCACATGTACACCGCGGTGGTGCGTTGCCGCGTACAGCAGGCCTTCCACCCGCTGCTCCAGCAACTTCTCAACGGCAGCCTCCTCCATTCCTTGGTTGGGGCCGGCCGTATCGCCCTGGTCCGACGGGGCAATAAGCAGGAATCGATGGTCGATCCAGGCCTGGTCCTGGGCGCCTTTGATGATGTCCACTGCGAAGGGTGCGGTCACGATCTCGGTGACAATCCCATACCAGTCGCTGCGCTGGGATGCCAACGCCCTGGCCCCGGCATTTGGACGGTAGCCCAAGGCCTGGACGGCGTCGGCGATCCGGGTCCGCGTCTCTTCCGAGATGCTGGCGTTTTCGCGGTTGCTCAGCACGAATGAGACAGCCGTCCGTGAGACTCCGGCATGCTTGGCGACGTCACTCATGGTGACACCACGCTGCCGTGCAGCAACGGGTTTGCTTGAGGAGGCGTTTTTCGCCATTGAATGCTCCAGTGGTCTTCATTGAGCCGGGTAGTGCCAGTTCTGCCGGGAGGACAACTGTCCAGCCCGGTTGCAAGTAACTCGCGTTACCTTGCGCGTGTGGTCAAAGTTACCCGCGTTACTAAGGGGTGTCAATAGCCGCTGGTGGGCGCGGACATCCCCAGCCGTTTTCCGGCCGGGACGTGTGGCGGTTAGGGACGGTTCTTGAAGGACTCGACCTTCCCCGGGTCTCTTTCGACCACCGGGCCGAGGATCTCATCGATTCTCACGAGAAGTTCCGGGTCAAGCTTGACTCCTGCAGCCTGGACGTTGTCGACGAGTTGCCCGGGCCGGGATGCTCCCACGATGGCTGCCGAGACGTTGGGGTTCTGCAGTACCCATGCGACAGCGAAGGCTGCCATCGACAGTCCGGTCTCTTCGGCCAGGGGTTTCAGTTGCTGGACACGGGTGAGGATGTCCTCGCTGAGAAAGCGGTGGTCGTTTTTCAGGCCGCCGTTGTCGGCGCGGAAGCGGGAACCCTGTGGGGCCGCGGCGCCGGGAGCGTACTTGCCGGTGAGGACTCCCTGGGCGAGCGGAGACCAACAGATCTGGCTTATGCCCAGCTCCTCGCTCAGTGGAACGATTTCCTGTTCGATGACGCGCCAGAGCATGGAATACTGCGGCTGGTTGGAGATGAGCTGGATGCCAAGTTCGTTGGCCAGGGCGGCGCCCGACCGTAGCTCGTCCGTCGTCCACTCTGAGACCCCGATATAGTGCGCTTTCCCGGCCCGGACGATATCGGCAAAGGCCTGCATGGTCTCTTCCAGCGGGGTCTCGTAGTCGTATCTGTGGGCCTGGTAGAGGTCGACGTAGTCGGTTTGGAGACGGCGCAGCGATGAGTTGATGGACTCCATGAGGTGTTTTCGTGACAGGCCGCGGTCGTTCCGGCCGTCCCCCGTTGGGAAGTAGGCCTTGGTGAAGATCTCGACGCTTTCACGGCGGGTCCCTTTGAGCGCCTCGCCCAACGCTTGCTCGGCCCGGGTTCCGGCATAGGCATCGGCGGTGTCGAAGGTGGTGATGCCCAAATCCAGTGCTTGCTTGACGCACTGCGTCGCTGCATCCTGGTCAATCTGCTCACCGTGTGTGAACCAGTTTCCGTACGCGATTTCGCTGATGTATAGGCCGGAGGATCCCAGCTTGCGGTGTTCCATCAGGCTTTTTCCTTTCCTAAATCGATGAGTTGGAGCGCAGCGTCGGCTGTGCCCCCAGTGGAGTACAGGGTGAGGGATTTCTGGGCACGGTCAGGGAAGATCAGTTCAGTCACGGTGGCGAGCCCATAGTTGGCGAAAATTTCCACGGAGCAGTGGTCAACGAAGATCTGGAGCGCGTAACTGCCGTCCTGCCGGGCGGCAATCGGAGCGAGGCTGGTGGAGGGGAAAGCTTCGTGAAAGCCGGTGTCCCCGGAGCGGGTACGGTCCACGATGAGTTCTCCGCTGCGGGGCCGGATCCCGATCCGCGTCCCGGCCGTGCCGTCGGCTGAACCCCTGACAACAAGGCCGAACTCCTCGGCACCGCCCGGCGTAAAGATGATGTCAATGGCCTGTACTGCTGCGCCGCCCTCGACTGCTGCCTGGCCGTTTATGGTTAGCCACTGCAAGGGGCCGGACTCCGACGTTGCTTTTACTTCCGGCGCGGGTTGCTGAACGAGCCTGGGTTGACCGTTCACGGAAACAAGGGAAATGTCCCTGACCAGGCTCATGGGACTGCGCCAGGGAGCGGTGGGAATGTGGTTGGCATACTGCCAGTTGTTCATCCAGCCGATCATCAACCGCCGGTTTTTTGGAACGTTGCTGAACGAGACGGCTGCATAGTAGTCCCGGCCCCAGTCAAGCCACTGGTAGTCGGGTACGCGCTCCGGATCCTGCAAACCCTCGGTGAGGCTTGTCTCGGAGCGGAACGTGGCGCCGTCGAACTCTCCCACAAAATACTGGCCTGCCGACCCGCCGTTCGGGCCTCCGGGGTTCATGTTCACCGTCAGGACCCATTTCCTGACCGAGGTGTCACCGTTCAGCGGCAGCTCGAAGAGGTCCGGGCACTCCCAGATCCCGCCGGTGCCGTTTGCAGGGCCGAAGGTGCTGAGGTATTCCCAGTTCTTGAGGTCTTCCGAGCGGTAAAGCAGGACAGTGAAGTCATGTGCTTCGACGGCCACCATGACCCAGTAGCTGCCGCCCGGGCCGTCATAGCGGAAGACTTTTGGGTCCCGGAATTCCGGTGAGTTCCTGGTGAGGACCGGGTTGCCGGCATACTTCGTCCAGGCGTAGCCGCCGTCAGTGCTCCATGCGATGGACTGGGCCTGGGTGCCCTGATGGGGGGAACCCGGTTTGTATGCACTCGTGTAGATGGCCACCAAGGGGGCTTTTCCGTCTGCGCCGAATCCACTGGTGTTGCCGGTGTCCACCACGACGCTGCCTGAGAAGATTTCCTCGGTTTCATCGCAGGGGATTGCTACCGGTTGTTCCTCCCAGCTGACCAGGTCTGCTGAGGTGGCATGGCCCCACGACATGTTGCTGTGAACGTTTCCGTAGGGGTTGTTCTGGTAATAGAGATGGTAGACGCCCTCGTGGAAGACCAGTCCGTTGGGATCGTTAAGCCATGTGTTCCTGGCAGCGTAGTGGATGGCCGGCCGGTAGGTGTCGAGGGTCGGGGTGACGCTGTTCATTGTTCTCGTTTGATGGCCGTGTGCGCGGTCCGCAGTGCCATGGAGAGGCCGTGGGTTGGCATGAAGATGCTGCCCTGACCCGGGCAGGCGGCGCCTGGGCCGGCCTGAAGAATCGGGTTTTGTGTCATGATGGAATATCTCTTTCCTGTCTTCATCAGCAAGGTGAAGGGTGGGTGGGGGATGTGCTCTTCGACGTTGATTTCGCGGTCAGACTGAAGAGCGTTTTAGCGGCGGACAGTCGACCAACTGCTGGCCGGCAGTGGTCGACTGTCCTGCTGTCAGGGCGGCGTCCACCAGGTGCCACGTTCTGGAAGGCGCTCACCGTCATATCTCCGGAGGTGGCTAAACGGCGTCCTTCGACGACGCCGCATTTCCCGCCGCCGCCATTGAACCGTCACCTGTACTTCTTGAGGAAACGCGCCCTCTCCCGGGAGGGCTTGTGGCCAACACCTTTAGGTAACGCGCGTTACTTTGATGTGATCCACGTTACCCGCGTTACCCCTCGGCTGTCAAAGAGCGCCAGGGTGTGGAGCCCGCCCGGCGATGCTGCTATCCGGGTCGGCGGCCAGAGCCCTGAGCGCGTCAGACCTTTGCGTTGTAGACGTCAAGTCCGAACCGGTTGAGTCCGGGCGTTCCGGCGTACCCCAGGTACGGCAGGCCGAATGTGTCCTCGATGCTGGCCAGCAGGCTGTAGTGGTTGTAGGGGGTGGTGGACCATGTCCCGCCCTTGGTGAACGGAGACAGCACCAGGGCTCCCACCCTGCCGCCGCCCATCCCTGTGATGCCGGGCAGCGCAGCGTTCGGTCCGGGACCTTCCCCGCAGCAGGCGCTCGCGTCCGACTGCGGCCCGTCGGACTCGTCGAAGGTAATGACCAGGACGCCGTCCTGCTTGAACGCGGGGGAGGACGTGATGGCCGGAACCCACTGCTTGAGCCATTCGTCGGCGCTCGCAAGCCCGCCCGGATGTCCGTCAACGCAGGGGGAATCGTGCCCGTCGTGGCACAGGTTGGGGGTGATCATCGACAGGTTGGGCGTGGTGGCAGCGGAGGCGAGGTCGGTTGCTAAGGCGGTCAGGTCGACGTCGTTCGCGGCGCAGTCGGGCGATCCGGTGATCCCCGCGAAGTACACGAACGGGTTGTGCCGCGCCGCATACTGGTCGCCCACCCGCGCCTTCTGCGTATCATCGACGGCGCCCAGGGCAGGGTGCCGGCAGGGAGAGCCCATGTCCTCCATGTAGCCCTTCCAGGTTTTGCCGGCCGCTTTCAGCTGACCGGCGACGGTGGGAACGCCAGTGGGGAAGACGCACCCGTCACCGACGGCCTGGCCGGGGCTCGCGGTGCCGGCGCCCACGAACGGCGTGTAGGTCTGGCAGTCGGCCTGCATCTGGGCGTTGGGGCCCTGCCCGGAAATCTGGGCAACATAGTTGGGCTGGGAGTTGTGCGCTGTGCCGTAGTACTGGTTCAGCAGGACGCCCTGGCTGCGCAGGGTCTGGGAGAGGTAGGGAGCGGCCGACGCCGGGCCCCACGTTTCGTCGTAGCCCTTGTTTTCGAGGTTGATCACGAAGACGTGGTTGGCTCCTGGCAGGTAGCCCTGGCTTGGTGTCGACGCAGTGGGGGCGCTGGTGGCGGCGGCGGGGTTGAGGGTGGCCGCAGTTCCGCCGAGGGCGGCGGCAAGCACGGCCATGGCGGCCAGGGCGGGGCGGAGTTTGATTTTCACGGGAGCTTCCATCCGTCAGCAAGTGCTTTTTCTTTCAGGCCGGACCATTCCTCGGCTGGAGGCGGGCCCACCGGGGTGCAGGCAGGGCCGGCCACAAAGGGCGGGACCAGATACGTGGGGGCGGCAAGGTTTGCGGGCGTTCCGAAGTCCAGGACCTCGGCAATATTGCGTGCGGCCTGGTCCCGGGGTGTCAGGGGAGGCAGGTTCCAGCGCCACTCGATGGCCTTCAGGACCGAGGTGTGGTCGTAGACGTCGTGCGCAACGTATCTGCGGCGTGCGCGGGGTGAGACCACCAAGGAGGGAACACGGAATCCGCGCAACGCTGTTTCCGGGCTGGTGTCGAGTGCCGTCGCCGGGGGCACGTGGTCGTAGAAACCGCCCCATTCGTCGTAATTGACCACCAGCATGGTGTTCGCCCAGCCTGGGCCGGACGTGACCGCGTTGTAGACCTCGGCGAGGAACGTTTCGCCGGAGCGGATGTCCGCGTGCGGATGGTCGTCGCCGGAGGTTCCTGAGCCTTCGTCCGTGAAGCGCGGGTCCACAAAAGAGACGGAAGGTAGAGCGCCCGCCGAGCAGTCCGCAAGGAACTCCGCGTACGGGCGGGAGATGCCCTGGTACATGGTTCCCCACAGTGCCGTGAACGGGATGTCGCCGTAGTAGTACTTGCCTGAAACACCTGCCGCGGCCAGCCGGTCCCAGATGGTGGGAAGGGTGGAGGTGGTGGAGGAGTTGTGGATCCGGTCCGTGGCCGCAGCGTGTTGGTAGAAGCGGTTCGGGTACGTTTCGGCCATGGTGGCGGCGAAGTATCGGTCGCAGACAGTCCAGTCCGGTCCGGCCTGGCGCCAGAAGTCAAGATCCGTCTCGCTGTAGTAACCCACGGAGAACTCGTCGTTCTCACCCGCCCGCAGCCAACCGTCGTTTTTGCCGTTGTTGTACTGGATCCGGCCGCCCTCGTAGGAGTGGTCGGGGTCAGGGTGGCCGCAGCCCTGAAAGTCGGTCAAATGGTAGGTGGAGTGGGGGATGCCGTAGCGATCGGTGTAGCTGAGGCCGGACTGCGTGCCGTCAGCACCGGGCAGCCAGCCCAGGAAGTGGTCGAAGGAGCGGTTTTCCATCATCACGACGACGATGTGCTCGATGCCCGAGTCGCCGGGCGCCGGAAGCGTGGACGGTGCGGCGGCGGCCGGCCGGAAGGCGCTGCCGGCGGCCAAGGTGGTCGCGGCAGCGGTTCCTGCGGCGCCAAGGAAGTGGCGTCTGGAGAGGTTCACGTCTGGTTCCTTGCAGGTGAGGAGGACGGCGACGCGGGCACGCCCCCCGCCTGGGCCGGTCGCCGGACCTGAAGTTACTGGTCGGTAAGATTTTGCGCTCACCAGTAGATCACGGCTTGTCACGGTCTTGGCTCCGAACCGGGGCTGTTCATGGAAAGTTCACTGGAGGTTCTGCGGGAGCGGACTGGTCCGTCCCTGGAGCCAGTCCTCAGTCACGCTCCATCTGAATGGTGATTTCGTAGGAATCTGAGCCTTCGGGAGACTCCTCGATACACAGTGACTCCCGGCTTGTTCCACCAGTTCCGGTCCTGATGCAACCCACGTACCGTCCCAGGGCGGGGGCGCCCGTTCCGGACGTCATGCCGAACCTGCTTGCCGCAGATTCAAGGCTGACTTTGTGGGCCACGGTCCACCGTGCGCTCAGCCGCAAACAGGATGTGTCGATGGAGAGACACCCGGGATCAACCTTGGGGTCGAGGCGGGAGACCTCCACCCAATCATTCTCCGGTAGGTTGTCCGCGCGGGCCCGCATGGCACTCGCCTTCTCTTCATGGGAGCCGCCGCCACCGTTGATCTCCTGGGCCAGCGCCGAGCATCCCGCGAAGACGAGAATGCACAGCAGGGCCACTGCCAGCGCGACACCGCCGAGGATCCATCCAAGCCGGCTTTTCTTTTTCGGCGGAGGCCCCGGCCAGCCTGGCTGCGGGTATCCGTACGGCTGGTGCTGATACTGGACCCGCGGAGAATGGCGCGGCTGGGGAGGGTGGGCTGGCTGCTGCTGGCCGTCATTCACTTCGGAGCCCCAGTGAGGACCGGCCCCGGCCGCCGGAAGAGGAAGCCAGCCTTGTGCGAGGCGGCCGAGCTCCCGTACCGTCCAGATGCCTGCCTTCGGCAAAGAACCACGCGTCCCCCAGTGTGTTGATCTTCCGGCAATCCTACGCGGGCAGGCTCAACTGTTGGCCAGTACTGACCGGACCCGGACGAGTGGCTCCGGGATCAGCCATTGAACGGCACTGGAGATTGATGCAACTGTGGAGCTCCGGTGATTAGTCCGGGTGGCCCGCTGGCTGGTCATCGTCCTGATTAAAGGGCGGCGCGTGAGGTCCGCGCTGCCGCCGCCTCAGCTTTTTGGGCTTCCGGACCCCCAACGCCATTGCCTGCCCGGGTTCGCGACCGCCGTCGGGCCTTCGCCAAAGACACCAGCAAGATCACTACGGTACCCATCCAGGCAAATCCGGTGAGGAACACCAGGCCGATCGACACTAAGGGGTGCATAGCCAGAGCATAGGACCACGCGGCCGGGACATCCGGGCGAAACTCCGCATGATTGGCGCCGGGATTTGCGCGGGCAGGCACCGGTGGTTGGAGTCCCGGCGATGGACACAGAAAAGGCGCGCCCCGTTCGCTGAGCGCGCCTTTCCCTTGATCCGGTCAGTGCTTGAAAGCATCCTTGACCTTTTCGCCGGCCTGCTTCAAGTCACCCTTGGCCTGGTCTGCCTGGCCTTCGGCCCGCAGGCTCTCATCGCCGCTGGCTGCGCCTGCAGCTTCCTTGGCCTTGCCGCCTGCCTTCTCGGCAGCGTTATCGATCTTGTCACCCAGTCCCATGGTCTTACCTCCTGTGGCGTGGCAGCCGTTCGCATTCGGCTGCATCCATAGTAAGCATGCTTAGGTTCCCAATTTCAAGTGTTGTCGCTGCTTTGCCCGCTTCCCGGATGCCCCCCGGCTGGCGAAAGCGGCTGCAGGCCAGGTTCCATTCGAGGGCCGGTAACTGCTATGCGGCTCCCAATTAATCATCGTGGTTCAGATGGTGTTTGCCATCACGTCGCTTCCCGTTCGGTCCGCATCGTGAGACTCGGGCGGTGAGTTCACCATGTAAAGCCCACGAGGCTGAAAGTGTTTTCCTGTCCCCCTCCCGCCGTGGATTCCTTGCCGCCGCACTGGCCGGTGCTGCCGTGACCCTGGCCCCGATGTCCTTTGCCGCTGCCGACTCGGGCAGCAGCAGGACCAAGACCATCACCGGCCACTTGGATCCCGGTGCCGCGGACTTTGTGTACCTGCCGGTCGAGGTCCCCGCCGGCGTTAACAAGATCAGCGTGTCCTACAGCTACAGCAAACCCACAGTTACCCCCGGACTGTTGTCCAACGCCTGCGACATCGGCGTCTTCGACGAGAAGGGCACCGATCTTGCCGGGAAGGGTTTCCGCGGCTGGTCCGGCGGCTTCCGCACCGAATTCTTCATCAGCGCCGCTGAAGCAACCCCTGGCTACCTGCCCGGACCGGTGGGCAAAGGCACCTGGAATATTGCCCTGGGCCCTTATCAGGTGGCCGAACAGGGCATGGACTACACCGTCAATGTCACCCTCGAGTACGGGCCCGACGCTGCCCCGTTCCCCCATCACGTCCCGCCCCCTTTCCACCAACGCCCCATCACGTTGCGAGCGAAAGGCGCGGACCGACGTCGTACATTCCCCCACCTCACCCGCGGCCCCGTGCACTGTCGACGCGGGTACTCGCCCACGCCGGCAAATATGGGTGCGTGAATGAGTCTGCGCAGCGGAAACAGGGGGTGCCTTCGGGGAGTCAGTTTCCCAGGAAGGATGGGCCGGGCCCTCCAGCGCCAGACTGCGCGGAAACCCGGAGCGCCGGGATTATTTCTTCCAGGCCCGCCCCGGCGTCTTGGACAACGTGGCGGCCACAGCCAGGGCACCGGCCACCTGCGCCACACCAAGCATCCGGGTCAGGCCCGGGCGTTGCTTGAACCAGCCCATCAGCGGAGCCCAGGGACCGAACTCCCACCGTGCGCAATGCTCCACCGGGTACAGGGCGGTCAGCACGCCGTCCCCGATCTCCGCCATGACCAGCGACTCCACGACCCGAACGTCCATCAGAATTCCTCCCGAGCCTGGTCCGATCCCGACTGATCGGGCCCTTGGAAACAGTCTGCGGCGGCTTGCCACGGCAGCTTAGGGCTGAAAGCCCTGAATGGGGTCGGCCCCCGCCAATTCGAAGCGGACGTTCATTACGGAGGCCGGCACTTCTTAAGCCTTTCTTAAAACCCAACGGGCAGAGTGGAAGTACGGGCCGGACAGCCCCCCACGCCACGCCTCCCCAAGGAAAAAATGCACCGATCAGCCCACGATGACCGCCTGAACCAGCACACCGCGCCCACGGCACCCCCGGCCGTCGGCACCCAGTTCAGGGCACTCCCCCAGCCCCGGCACTGGCTGCCTGTGGGCGTACTGCTGTGCGCCGCCGTCGTGGTGCTGGGCCTTGCCGTGCAACTGGTCCCCGGCGACACCACCGCAGAACTGGGCGTTGACCAAAACCTCAGCCTGCACCATGTTGCCGTGCTGACCGCGGTGGCGATGGGGATCAACCTGCTGTTCGGCCCGGTGGTGGGCCTGCTCCTGATCGCGGTCACAGCCCTGGCCATCTGGCTCTTCCGGCGCGACCTGGTGACTGCCGTTGCGTTCGGGCTCACCGCATGCTCGGGCTGGGTGGCGAGCGAGGCTTTCAAGCTCCTGTTCGCCCGGCAGCGGCCCAACCCGGCGCTGCTGTTCGACCCGCTGGCACCGGAAACCGGATCCAACAGCTTCCCCAGCGGGCACGTCAGCTTCGCGGTGGCACTGGCCTTCGCCCTCTACTTCCTGGCCCGCAGGACCCGGTGGGCCAAGCCCGTTGCCGTGGCCGGGGCCGCCGTGGCGCTGATCGTCGCCTGGTCCAGGTTGTACGTGGGGGTCCACTACCCCACCGACGTCGCAGCCTCCTTCTTCGCCGCCAGCGCCGCCGCCATCCTGCTCGCCGGGCTCTGGAACCGCTTTGCCCCTGCCTTGGTTGAACGCGTTCCCGCCAGGATCCTCCACCCGTCACGCCGGGCATAAGGAGCAACCATGCACAGCCTTCTGACCTCCCTGGCAGCCTCCGGCCCGCCGTCGTTGCTTGACCCCGCCGGCCTGCTGGAGGGCTTCGGCCCGGCCGCGCTGGGCGTCATCGCCGCGATGGTGTTCATCGAATCCGGCGTCCTGTTCCCCTTCCTGCCCGGCGACTCCCTCCTCTTCACCGCCGGCCTCCTGCACCAGCAACTGAACCTGGCACTGCCGCTGCTGATCGGCGTGATCACCGCGGCCGCGGTCGGCGGCGACCAGGTGGGGTACCTGCTGGGGCGCAAATTCGGCCGACGCTGGTTCAAGGACGATGCCCGCATCCTCAAAACCTCCCACCTGACCGTCACCGAAGAGTTCTTCCGCCGCCATGGAGGCGCCGCCGTCATACTGGCCCGCTTTGTGCCCATGGTGCGGACCTTCGCGCCGGTCACCGCCGGTATTGCCCGCTACGAATACAAGGCGTTCACGCTCTGGAACATCGTGGGCGCCCTGGCATGGGCGACGTCCGTGACCCTCCTGGGCACGTGGCTGGGACACTACGAGATCATCGCCAAGAACATCGACGTCATTGCCGTGGTGATGGTCCTGGTCTCCGTGGTGCCGTGGATCGTGGAGTACCTGAAGCGCCGCCGGAAGAACCGGCTGGCCGCCGCGGAACAGCCCAGTGACGAAACTGTGGAAGCCACTGCGGAAGAATAGGCGGCATGACAACAGGTGAGGGGCTGGCCCTGCTGCTGGTGGAGGACGATCCCGTCCTGGGTCCGCTGATTGCCGAGCTGCTGGAGCCCGACTTCACCGTCCGGCTCGCGGCGAACGGGCAGGAGGGCCTGCACCTGGGGCTGACGCAGCCGTGGGACGCGATGGTGATCGACCGCGGCCTGCCCGTCATGGACGGGATCAGCCTCATCACCGCCCTGCGGGCCAAGGGCATCGGCACGCCCATCCTGATCCTCACCGCGCTGGGCGACACCAACGAAAAAGTCCGAGGCCTGGACGCCGGCGCCAATGACTACCTGACAAAACCGTTCGACGGCGGCGAGCTGGCTGCACGCCTGCGCGCACTGACGCGCAGCTACGGTCCGCCCGCGGGACAGGGTGCGCCCGCCGGGCAGGTGGGCATCGGTACCTGGGAATTCCGCCCGGCGTCGCGCGCTGTCCGTTCCCTGTACGGCGACACCGTCTCGCTGACCGCAAAGGAAGCCGAGGTGCTGGCCGCGCTGGCGGCGGAGCCGGACCGGGTGTTCACCCGGGACGAACTGCTCGCCGCGCACTTCCAGGGGACGGACCAGCCCGGCGTGATCGATACCTATGTCCACCACCTGCGCCGCAAGATCGACAGGACCGTGATCCGCACCGTCCACGGCGTTGGCTACCAGATCGGCAACCCCTCATGACTGCTCCCGGACCGGGTACCCCGCCTCCTGCCGCCGGCGACCCGGACCGGGACATCCTGCGCCGCGCGTCGCTGAAGGTGGCACTGCGGATCAGCGCCGGGGTGGCCGCGCTGGTGCTCATCCTCCTGGCCGCCGCCACCGCCTTCCTGATGTACAAGCTGGCCCATCCGGTCCTTCCCGCTTCTGAACCCGGCAAACCGTACACCTACCTCGATTCCAGAGACCTGATCGAAGGGATGATCCTTGCCGGCCTTGGCGGCGTGGTGCTGGCCGGCGTGGTGGGGTGGCTCAGCGCGCGCAGCGCCATCCGGCCCCTGGGGGAAGCACTGGCCCGGCAACGGCGGTTCGTCCAGGATGCCAGCCACGAACTGCGGACCCCCTTGGCCATCCTTGACACCCGCATCCAGCTGGCCCAGCGCAAAGCCGAACCCGGATCCGAACCGGCACAGGCCCTGGCGAAGATCCGGGAGGACGCGTCCACGCTGAACGGAATCGTGAACGAGCTGCTCCTGGCGGCGACCGCGGCCGAGCCCGGACCGGAGCTTGCGCCAGTGGATGTGGCTTTGGCTGCCGGGTCCGTGGCAGGCAGCCTTCAGGACCTTGCCCGCCAACAGGGCGTCCGGATAACGTTCGACGGCGGCGGGCCGGCTTTGGTGCGGATCGATCCAAGTTCGTTCCGGCGGGCCGTGCTGGCCCTGGCGGACAACGCGCTGGGGCACACGCCGGCGGGCGGAAGCATTACCATCTCCACCGCGGTTGAGGGTTCCCGCGCACTGGTCCGGGTTTCCGACACCGGCTCCGGGATCAGCGGCGTGGACCCGGACCGGATCTTCGACCGCTTTGTCCGCGCCGGCCGGACCGGCGACGCGCAGGGCCGTCGGAGCTTCGGGATCGGCCTTGCCCTGGTCCGCGAAATTGCCTCCGCAGCAGGCGGCGCCGTGAAGGTGGTCCGCACCGGGCCGGACGGAACCACCATGCAGCTGACGCTTCCCCTGGCCCGGGACTGACGCCCTCTACGTGCGGACTGACCCGCTTTTCCATCATCCTGGCGCGGAAACCCTTGACTCGAGACGCTTGACCCGAGAAGCTGAGCTGCCCCTTGGCCCGCCACTGAATGGAGCACTGCGATGACCAAGACCCAGGAAACAGGCACCGTGTCCACCGTGGTGTCGCCCGACGGCACCTCCCTCAGCGTCGAGCGGATGGGTACCGGACCCAGCCTGGTCCTGGTGGACGGGGCCTTCTGCGGCCGGAACTTCGGGCCCTCGCGTGCGCTGGCGAATGCACTGAAGGATTCCTTCACCGTCTACTTTTACGACCGGCGGGGACGCGGGGACAGCGGCGAGACGATGCCCTATGCCACCGAACGGGAAATCGAGGACCTCCAGGCGGTACTGACCGAGGCAGGCGGCAACCCCTACGTATACGGGATTTCCTCAGGCGCCGCCTTGGCCCTCGAAGCGGCAGCAGCGGGAGTCCCGATGCGCGGGCTGGCCACCTACGAGGCGCCCTACACCGGCGTGCAGGGGCCGGACGGCTCGCCCGGAAGCCACCGCGAGCACCTGGAGGCGCTGCTCAGGGACGGTAAACGCGGCAGCGCCGTGTCCTACTTCCTGGTCAAAATGGTGGGCGCACCGGCTTTCCTCCCCTACCTCCTGCGCATCATGCCCGGAGTGTGGAAGAAACAGACGGCGGCCGCGAACACCCTGCCGTACGAAACCCGGGTGACCAACGACTTCACGGCGCCGGTGGAGAGGCTCCGCACCATTACCGTGCCCACCCTGGTCATGGTGGGCGGGAAGGCCGCCGGCCCCATGGCCCAGGGGCAGAAGACCATCGCCGGCGCCATCCCCGGCAGCGAACACCGCGTCCTCGAGGGCCAAACCCACCAGGTTTCCGCTGCTGCCATCGCCACCCAGCTCCGGGGATTCTTCCGCGCAGACTAGGCTGCCCATCCACGCCCAACGGCTTCCAGGGCCTGCAAGTACACGCCGGCCCAATCGGCGTCGGGCGGCCCCACCTGCGCCAATTCAAGGCTCACGAGGCCGTGGACCTGGCCCCAGATGGCTGCCGCGACCAGGTCCACGGGCGCCTCCCGCAGGGTCCCGGCGGACTGTGCAGAAGCGACCGCGTCCTTCAGGGGCTGCATGGCATCCATGGCCGCATCGGGGTCTGGCTGGCAATCGACGTACGCGGCCAAAGCGCCGCCGAACATCAGGCGGTAGAGGGCCGGGTGCTGGAGCGCCCAGGCCCGGTAGGCGTTTCCGAGCCCCTGGAGGCCGCCGGCGGCTGCTGCGCGCTGCGAATCGCCGAAGGAGCGAAACCCGTCCTCCACCACTGCTGTAAGGAGTTGGGCTTTTCCGCCGAACAGTGAGTACACAGCGGTGGTTGACGTCCTCGCCGCGGCGGCCACATCCCGCAGCGTCAGCCGTGCGGGACCACTGCTGTCCACCAACTCGGCGGTGACGTCCAACAGGTCCTGCCTCAGGGAATCGTTATGCACTACAGGTCTTGCCATGGACCCCATTGTTTCATAACCTTGTTTTGTAACGGTGTTATGAAATGATCGAGTGAGGGAGTTCCCATGGCGCAGAAGGTTTTTCCGGGTCGGTACACGGCCGACCCCGCACGGGAATCCGTAACGGTCTTCCTGATCGGGATGCGGGCCAACCGGTGGTGGAAGATCGGGACCGTAGGCAGGGTCGGTGCCGCCATGGGGCGGATGCTCCAGCACCTGGCTGCCGTCCCCGAAGCGGGAATGCTCGGCTACCACCAGTGGGCGGGGCGTACCACCATGATGGTCAGTTACTGGGAGAGTCCGGAGCATCTGCGGAAGTTCGCGGCTGACCGGGAATCCCCTCATCTTGAGCCCTGGCGCCGCTTCATGAAGGAACTCGCCGGGACCGGAGACGTCGGCATCTGGCACGAGACGTACCAGGTGCCGGCCTCCGGCGTCGAGGTCGTTTACAGCGGAATGCCGGTCTTTGGGCTCGCCAAGGCAACGACACATGTCCCGATCGGCGCCGGAACCAACACCGCCAGGCAGCGGATGGGCCGCGCCGGCGCCTAGGGCAAAAAGCAGGCCGCTCCGGCGCCTACCGCCGTCGTGCCTTACCGGCCGGCGAAGAACTCCTTGACCAGCTTCTTGGGCGCCCGGGCCGCCCAGGCCTCCACGAGGATCTCCGCCAGCTCGTCGTGCGCGATCTCGCCAAGCCTGGACTCCTGGACCAGCACGGCGTTGTACCCGTTGAAGTGGGGAACGGTGAAAAATGGCAGCGACGGGTCCTCCACCAGGGCTGATTTGGCGGCGTCATCCGGGACCACGATGACCAAAAGGTCCCGGTACTGCTCGCCCGACTCCGGATCCACGGCGGTCTTGTGCGGCGCCCGGTACAGCACGAAGCCCCGGCCCTTCGGTCCCCGCGGCACTTTATACGTGGGCCGGTCACCCCAGGAGATCCCCAGCTCGACCTCCGGAAGGCCCCTGCAGATGGCGTCGACGTCGGCGGGTGTGGCCATGCGGTCCATGGCCACAAGGTAGCCCCGGGCGGGGCAACACGCAATAAATCTTGTTGCTGTCCGGCGTGAAAGAGCAGCAAAGTAGAAGGCATGGATGCCGCAGAGGAGCAGGACGTCACCGGCACCATCGAGCTCTCCGGGGAACTGCTGCACCTCAAGTGGGGGCACGGGGACGTGGTCACCGAGCGCGACGCGTTGGCGCTGATGAAGCACGCGCGGGAACTCAGCGGCGGCCGCATCCTGCCGCTGCTGGTCGAGATGACGGGCGTGGCGTGGATTGACCAGGGCGCCCTGAAAGCTTTCGCCGGCACCTGGCCCCTGACACGCGCCGCCGTGGTGGGCACCTCCCCCGTCGACCAAACACTGGCCGACTTCTACATGGGGCGGCACAAGCCGGCCCATCCCACCCGCTACTTCACGTCAATGGACGAGGCAATGGCGTGGTTGCGAGCGGAGGACTGATTCGGCCGCGCCTTCCCGCCCAGGCATTCAGGACTTCCGCTCGCTGGCCTTCTCCTGGGGTGGCGCCCCGGCGTTTTGCTGTGTAGCCGCCCAGCTGGACAGGACTTTCAGTGCGTCCTCGGAGGGCGAGCCCGGCTCCGCCGTGTACACGTTGATCCGCAGCCCGGGATCGGCGGGAAGCTCCAGGGCCTCGTAGGTCAAGTCCAGATCCCCGACGATCGGGTGGTGGAGCCGTTTCCGGCCCGTGCGGTGGTACTTCACATCGTGCCGGGCCCAGCGGATCCGGAACTCCTCGCTGCGGGTGGACAGCTCGCCGATCAGGTCGGACAGGTCCTTGTCGTACGGGTTCTTCCCGGCGGTGGAGCGCAGCACGGCCACGATGTCGTCGGCGGCGCGCTCCCAGTCGGCGAAGAACTCCCGTGCCTTCGGATTCAGGAAGGTGAACCGGGCGCTGTTCGGCGGGGTGACCGGGTCAGACATCATCTCCAGGTACAGGGCCCGGCCCAGCTCATTGGAGGCCAGGACGTCGCCGCGGTCGTTGCGGACCCAGGCGGGCGCCGTCGTGATCGCGTCGATGACCCGCTGCACGCTGGGGCGCACGGTCAGGGGGCTCCGCTTGCGCCGCACCCGCGGGGCTGCGGTGGCCGCACGGGCCAGGTCGAAAAGGTGGGCCGTCTCGGCGTCGTCCAACTGCAGCGCCCGCCCCAAGGCCTCCAGGACGCTGTCCGACGCGCCCGAAAGGTTCCCCCGCTCCAGCCGGATGTAGTAGTCGATGCTGAGGCCCGCAAGCATGGCCACCTCCTCCCGCCGGAGCCCCGCCACGCGCCGGTTGCCGCCGTACGCCGGCAGGCCCGCCTCCTCCGGGGTGAGCCGGGCGCGGCGGGAGGTCAGGAATTTCCGCACGTCCTCGCTGTTGGTCATGCCCCCCACGCTACGCCCCGGGCACCAGACGAAGGAGGGACTGGCAAGCCCTCCCACAAACCCGCACGCCGAAATAGCGTGGAGGCATGGAACTGAAACTCAACAACGGCGTCACCATGCCCGCACTCGGCCTGGGCGTTTTCCAAAGTCCCCCGGAAGAGACGACGGCGGCCGTCCAGACAGCGCTCGAGGTGGGCTACCGGCACATCGACACCGCCGCCGCGTACGGCAACGAACGCGAGGTGGGCGAAGGGATCCGCCGGGCCGGCCTGCCGCGCGAAGAGGTCTTCATCGAAACGAAGGTGTGGGTCAGCGATTACGGCTACGACGAGGCACTGCACGCCTGGGACAAGGCGGTGGGCAAGCTGGGCGTGGAACAGCTGGATCTGCTCATCCTGCACCAGCCCGCGCCGGACCGATTCGAGAAGACCATCGCCGCGTACAAGGCCCTGGAAACCCTGCTCAAGGACGGGCGCGTGCGGGCCATCGGCATCAGCAACTTCATGCCGCACCACCTTCAGCAGCTGCTCGCCGAGACGGACACCGTCCCCGCCGTGAACCAGATCGAGCTGCACCCCTACTTCCAGCAGCGGGAGGTCCAGTCAGCGGACGCGGAGCACGGCATCCTGACCCAGGCGTGGTCGCCCATCGGCGGCATCACCTTTTATCCGGGGTGGGGCGAGAACCGGAAGAACGTCATGCGGGACCCGGCGATTGCCGCCGTCGCGCAGGCCCACGGCAAGACGCCCGCGCAGGTGATGCTCCGCTGGCACCTGCAGCAGGGCCGCTCCGCCATCCCCAAATCCACCAACCCGGCCCGCATCGCGGAGAACTTCGACGTGTTCGGCTTTGAGCTGTCCCCGGCGGAGCTCCCGACCATCGACGCCCTGGACACCGGCGTCCGCAGCGGACCGGACCCTGATGTGGCCCGCCCGGAGCGGTTCGCCATGGTCATCCCGGAAGCCTAAAGGAGAAGCAACAATGGAATACCGCCCGCTCGGCCGCACCGGTGTGCAGGTCAGCCCCCTCTGCCTCGGCGCCATGATGTTCGGCCCCTGGGGCAATGACGACCGCGCCGACGCCACCCGCATCATCCACCGTGCCCTGGACGCCGGCATCAACTTCATCGACACCGCGGACGTCTACTCCGGCGGGGCCTCGGAAGAGATCGTCGGCGAAGCGATTGCGGGTAAGCGCGACGACGTCTTCCTGGCCACCAAGTTCTTCATGCCCATGGACGAAAAGGACCCCAACCAGCGCGGCGGCTCGCGGCGCTGGATCATGCGGGAGGTGGAGAACTCACTGCGCCGGCTCAACACCGACCACATCGACCTCTACCAGGTCCACCGGCCCAGCCCGGACACCGACGTGGAGGAGACCCTGGGCGCCCTCACCGACCTGGTCCGGCAGGGCAAGGTCCGCTACATCGGCTCCTCGTCCTACTCCGGCTCCCAGATCGTGGAGGCGCAGTGGGCGTCCCGCGAGCGCAACCTGGAGCGGTTCGTCACTGAGCAGCCGCCGTACTCCATCCTGGCCCGCGGCATTGAGGAAGACGTCCTGCCCACGGTCCAGCGGCACGGGATGGGCACCCTGACCTATAGCCCGCTCGCCGGCGGCTGGCTCTCCGGCCGGTGGCGGAAGGACTCCCCGTCCCGGCCCACGTCGTCCCGCCGGCCCAGTGCCCGGTTCGACATGAGCCAGCCCGCCAACCAGCGCAAGCTGGACATCGTGGAGGAACTCGCGCAGGTGGCCGAATGGGCCGGCGTCACGCTCATCGAGATGGCCATCGCCTTCGTCATCAACCACCCCGGCGTCACCTCCGCCATCGTGGGACCGCGCACCATGGAGCAGCTGGAGTCCTACCTCCCGGCCGCGGACACCGTCCTGGCCCCCGAGGTGCTGGACCGCATCGACCAACTGGTGGCCCCCGGCGTCACCGTCAACCCGGACGACAACAGCTACGGCACCCACGAACTGACAACACACGCGCGACGCCGGCAGCAGCCTTAAGTGCCGCTTCCCGCCTTACTACCCACTCCCCTATGAAAGGAAAACCCATGGCAACGTGGCTCATCACAGGCTGCTCCACCGGACTTGGCCGGGCACTCGCCGAAACCGTCCTCGCATCCGGGCACAACGCCGTCGTCACCGCCCGGAACGTCGAGGCGGTCCAGGACATCATTGCCGGCTTCCCCGACACCGCACTCTCCCTCTCCCTCGACGTGACGGACAAGGCGCAGATCACCGCGGCCGTGAAGGCAGCGGAGGAGAAGTTCGGCAGCATTGACGTGCTGGTGAACAACGCCGGCTACGGCTACCGCGCGGCCGTGGAGGAAGCGGACGACGCCGACATCCGCCGCCTCTTCGACACCAACTTCTTCGGCGCAGTGGACATGATCAAGGCCGTGGTCCCCGGCATGCGCGCCAACAAGTCGGGGTCCATCCTGAACATCTCCTCCATCGGGGCGCGCATCACGCCGGCCGGCTCGGGCTACTACGCGGCCACCAAGGCAGCGCTGGAGGGCATGTCCGGATCGCTCCGCAACGAACTGAAGCCCCTGGGCATCAACGTCACCGCCATCGAGCCCGGGGGCTTCCGCACCGACTTCGCAGGCCGCTCGCTCACGCAGTCCGCGACGGCGATCGGTGACTACGCGGACACGGCCGGCAAGCGCCGCAAGGAAGTCGACACCGCCCACGGCAACCAGCCCGGGGACCCGGACAAGGCAGCCAAGGCGATCCTCGCCGTCGTCGATTCCCCCAACCCGCCGGGCCTGCTGGTCCTGGGCACGGACGCCTTCGGCGCGTTCGGCAAGTTGGCGGACGCCCAGCGCGCCGAGCTGGACGAGTGGCAGGAGCTGAGCACCAGCACGGACATCACCGACTAACCCAACTAGGTCGCAGTTGTTGTCGTTCTGGGGCGTCAAAACGACAACAACTGCGACCCAGTTGGGGAACTGCAAACCCTGGGCCGCAACGAAATCGGGCATCGCAAAATCGAGTAGCCACTACTCATGACAGGGCTCCCGCCCGGTGCGAGAGTGGATTCCTCACGTTCCACCACTGCGCAAGAGGAACCAGCATGGCAGCCAAACGACGCCGCCCAGCCGGCAAGGGCGCCGGCGCTATCGGGTGCGCCCCCTTCTTCGTCCTCATCGTCGTAGCCCTGATTATCCAGTACTGGTGGGTCCTGCTCATCGCTGCAGGTGTGGTTGCGCTGACTGTGGCGCTGGTCCACTCCGCCAGCGCCCCGGCCCGTCCGGCGAAGGTGCCACCACCACCCAGGCCGCAACCCGTGGTTGCCCCGCCCCGCGTGGTCCCCAGCGGCGAAGACCTGACGGCCCAACTGCGGGCCCACAAACGGATAAGTCGCGTGCGGGACATGCAGGAATGGGACTACGAGTGGATCCGGCTGGCCCACCCCGGGAAGAGCGTCCGCGAAGTCAACGACATCGCGAACGCCCATTTCGCCCGCGGCCGTTCCATCGGCATCAACTGGGGTGACCCGTCCGCTCCCTAAGGCACGCCTACACGTCCGCCGGCTCGCTGCTGCGGCCGTGCTGCAGCCCGGTAGCGAACCCGATCGTCACGGGCACCGGCATCGGGGCGGAGCAGCAGGCGTCCGCGGCAGCATCCCCGGCGTCGTCCGGAACGGACGTGGAGCACACGCCGGTTTCCGGAAGTTCAAGTTCGACGGCGTCCGCGGCTGCGGTGTCCCCGGCCAGGGCGGCGGCGATGGAGCGGACCTGCTCGTACCCGGTGGCCATGAGGAACGTGGGCGCGCGGCCGTAGGACTTCATGCCCGCCAGGTAGAAGTCCTTTTCCGGCTGCTCAAGGATCCGGGCGCCGTGGGCAGGAACGGTGCCGCAGCTGTGGAAATCCGGGTCGATCAGCGGGCCCAGGGCCTTGGGTGCCTCGAGGGCGGGGTCCAGGTCCAGCCGCAGCTCGGACAGCATGGCCAAATCCGGGCGGAACCCCGTGGCGGGAATGACCCGGTCCACCGACACGGACCGGCCGTCCGCCGCGTGCACGGTCAGGGCGTCGCCTCGAACGTCGATGGACGCCGTGTGGAAGCTGGTCAGGAGCCGGACAGCGCCGCTCTCGACGGCGGTGCGGAGCCGCGCCCCCAGCTGGCCGCGGGCGGGCAGCTGGTCTGCATCACCCCCGCCGTAGGCCCGGGCCGGGGTGGCGGCGCGGATGGCCCACAGGACTTCAGTGCCAGGGTTGGCGCGGGCCACGCGGGCCAGGTCCAGCACCATGTTGGCGGCCGAATGCCCGGAGCCGATGACCAGCGTGCGGCGGCCGGCAAAACCACCAGCGGAAACGTCCGGCAGGGGGCCTGTGACCAGCCCGGCTGCACGCGCCTCGGCCTCACCCGGAACGGCCAGGCCGGACGATCCCAGCGGCGCCGGGCTGCTCCAGGTACCGGACGTATCAATCACGGCGCGGGCCAGCACCTCGGTGACCTGGCCGCCGTCGTGCCCTATGCGAAGGAGGAACGGGGCACTGTCACGGCCCTGGCTGCGGCCCTTGTCCATGCCCTGCCGGGTGACGGCAACAACCCGGGACCCGGTCCGGATCCGGTCCTTGAGCTCCGGCGTCGCGGCAAGCGGCTCAAGGTATTCGGAGACGATCTGCGACCCGTACGGCAGCGCGGTGGGCCGTGGAGCTTCCCAGCCGTGGCGCTCCAGCAGCCGCACCGAGGCGGGGTCCAGGTTGTACTTCCAGGTGGAGAACACGCGGACGTGCCCCCATTGACGGATGGTTGCGCCGACGGCGGGACCGGCCTCGAAGACGAGCGGTTCCAGCCCGCGTTCCAGCAGGTTCGCGGCGGCGGCCAGGCCTACGGGTCCGGCGCCGATTACGGCTACGGGCAGTGACTCCTGTGATGTCATGGCGTCAACCTTTCAGGCCGAAGCGGGGATAAGGGAGGCGATCAGGGCTTCGACGCGGCCCTTGATCTCGTCGCGGATGGGCCGCACGGAGTCGACGCCCTTGCCGGCGGGGTCCTCCAAGACCCAGTCCTCGTAGCGCTTGCCCGGGAAGTAGGGGCACTCGTCGCCGCAGCCCATGGTGATCACCACGTCGGAATCCTTCACGGCCTCAGTGGTGAGGACCTTGGGGATCTCGGCAGACATGTCGATGCCCACCTCGGCCATGGCCTCGACGGCGGCCGGGTTGACCTTCTCGGCCGGCTGCGATCCGGCGGAGCGGACCTCGATGGCGCCCTTGGACAGCGTGGTGAGGAAGGCGGCCGCCATTTGGGACCGGCCCGCGTTGTGGACGCAGACGAACAGGACGGAGGGCTTCTGGCTCATGAGAGCACCTTTCGGTCAGCCGTGGCGACGGCGGGAGTTGCGAGGGGTGGGTAAAGGAACCGGAACAGGACGTACCCGGCGGCGCCGCCCAACAGTTGGGCGAGGATGAAGGCAGGGGCCGACGACGGCGCGATGCCGGCGAAGGTGTCCGTGACCGTCCGGGCGATGGTCACGGCGGGGTTGGCGAAGCTGGTGGAGCTGGTGAACCAGTACGCTGCGGTGATGTAGCCGCCGACGGCGAAGGCGACCCGGTCTGCCCGGCCGGAGCGGACGGTGCCGAAGATGACCACCAGCAGCCCTACGGTGGCGATGACCTCGCCCAGCCAGAGCGCGGGACCGGTGCGGACGTGAGTTGAAAGCGTGACCGCGTCCAGCCCGAACATCAGGTTCGCCGCCACGGTGCCGGCCAGGCCGCCCAGAACCTGGGCGGCCACTAACGCCGCGGTGGTCCCTGTATCGATCAGGCCCAGGGCCCGTTCCACCAGGGTCACCACGGGGTTGAACGACGCCGAGACCGGCTGGAGTGCCACGATCAGGGCTACCAGCGCGGCACCCGTGGCGAGGCTGTTCTGCAGAAGCTGCAGCCCGGCGTCGTCCGGTGAAAGCCGCGAGGCCATGACGCCCGAGCCCACCACCGCCATGACCAGGAACGCGGTGCCCACGAACTCCGCAGCAGCTTTGCGGCCCAGCACACTCACGCTGCCTGCCCGCCGATCAGGGCCGCCAGGTTCTGCAGCGCCTCGGTCCGGGCCCGGTAGTAGACCCACACGCCGCGCTTCTCCCGGTCCAGCAGCCCCGCCTCGTGCAGGATCTTCAGGTGGTGGCTGATGGTGGGCTGGGACAGCTCGAAGGCATCGTTGAGGTCGCAGACGCAGGCCTCGCCGCCCTCATGGGAGGCAACCAGGGACATCAGCCGCAGCCGTACAGGATCGGCCAGCGCCTTCAGCAGCGGGACAACTCCTTCCGCTTCCGGCTCGGTCAACGGTTCCCGGGCCAGCGGCGGGCAGCACGCCGCGGCTTCCACAGGGGTCAGCTTCAGGGACATAGACACACATAAATATTTACATTCATCTATGTCTTTGGCAATCCCCATATTTTCCCGCTGATTACGCTCTTCCCTTGCGGCGCGCGGAGAAAGGACAAATAGGATGGCCCGTAGATTTACCGGCCGGAGATGAAGGGCGCCACCATGATCGAGATCCTGAACCCCGCTGAAGTGGCCCGCGCCCGGGAGACCGGCGCCCTGGTGGCGGACATCCTGCAGGCCATGAAGAGGCGCGCCACGGTGGGCACCAACCTCCTGGACATCGACCAGTGGACCAAGGAGATGATCACCGAGGCCGGAGCCGAGTCCTGCTACGTGGACTACGCCCCGTCGTTTGGCCGGGGCCCGTTCGGGCACTACATCTGCACGGGCGTCAACGATGCCGTGCTGCACGGACTCCCCCACAACTACGACCTGGCCGATGGCGACCTGCTCACCCTGGACCTCGCCGTCGTCAAGAACGGGATGGCCGCCGACGCCGCCATCAGCTTCATCGTGGGCGAATCACGGCCGGCGGAGAGCGTGGCCATGATCGAGGCCACCGAGCGGGCACTGGCCGCCGGAATAGCCGCCGCCGGGCCGGCCGCGAAGATCGGCGACATCTCCTACGCCATCGGCCGGGTCCTGAGCGATGCGGGATACCCGGTCAATACCCAGTTCGGCGGCCATGGGATCGGGTCCACCATGCACCAGGATCCGCACGTCCCCAATACGGGGCGGCCGGGCCGCGGCTTCAAGCTGCGGCCCGGGCTGCTGCTGGCACTGGAGCCGTGGATCATGGCGGACACGGCAGAGCTGGTAACGGACGACGACGGGTGGACCCTCAGGAGCGCCACCGGCTGCCGGACGGCGCACACCGAGCACACCATCGCCATCACCGAGGACGGCGCCGAGATCCTGACCCTGCCCTCGCGGTAGGAGCTGTTCCGTCCCCACCACGTTCACCTCGGGCATCGACCAATCGCCGCCTCCTAAAATGGGGAGGTGAACCTTTCGCATCTCGGCGTGCCCGTCGGGCCGATGATTCGCGTCCATGGCGGGTTCGCCAACCGGATGTACCGGCTCGACACTGACGATGGGTCGTTCGCGGTGAAGGAGTTGAACCTGGTCGATCGCCGCTGGCCCTATCGCATTAAGGACGTGCTCCGGTTTGAGCGGGCCGCCTTCGCTGCCGGCATTCCGATGCCAGAGCCGATTTCGGCCGACCACAACACACTCGTTCACCGATGGGTCGATGGCGGGAAGGCCGAAGCGCCGGTGTCGGCGAGCTACGCGTTTGAGATCGGTGAGATTCTCGCGCGTATCCATTCGCTCGACGTCGCGTGGAGCGACGCGTTGATCGAGGAGCAGGCGTCAAGGGACTGGGCTGAGCTCGCCGTCCAGGCGGCGGCGACCGGACAACCGTGGGCTGCAGAGCTCGCCGCCCAGGTCGAAACGTTCCTCGCGATTGCCCGCTTCGTTGACACCTGCAATCGGCCAGGCCCAGTCGTTCTGACGCACAGAGACATCCAACCGTGGAACCTGCTCGCTCGAGAAGGCCGGCCGGTGGTGCTCGACTGGGAACTCTCGGGGATGCTCGACCTGTCCGGCGAGCTCGGATCGACCGCGCTGAGCCTTGCGAAGGGGCCCGGCGTCGATGACATCAGGCCCGCCATTTTCCGCTCGGTTCTCGACGGCTATGTGGCAGGGGGCGGAACGCTGCCGCCGCCGGGTCCAAGCTGGTTTGCGTTCATAATCGGCGGCTGGCTGGGGCACACGAGGTGGAACATCCTCCGGTGCCTCGCCGGTGTTGAGGCAAGCACCGGGCCAGACCTCGCGCTGTCGCATGAGTCCGTGCGCGACGGGGTGCGCGGCCTCCCCGACTTGTTCTGCCGGCTTCCGGATCTCGAGGCGTTGCTGGGGTGACAGTGAACTGCGTTGCCGGCAATTCCGCATGCGTCGATCACCCCTCCGATGCAGCAGGTGAGTCGGCTAGCGCGTGCTGGACCTGGGCGGACGCGGCGCAGAGATCCTGACCCTGCCCTCGCGGTAGTAGCTATTCCATCCCCACCACGCCGCTGCGGCGCTCCAGCAGCAGTGTGTCCTGCCAGTGCCCGGCCTTGGGGCCATGGCTGATCTGCGCAATCCGCTCCCGGGTCCCCACCACCCGGAAGCCCAGCTTTTGGTGCAGCGCCAGGCTGGCGGCGTTCTCGGGAAAGATGCTGGACTGGATGGTCCAGATGCCCGCCGCCTCCGTGGATTCGATCAGGGCGGCCAGCAGGAGCCGGCCCACGCCCCGGCCCTGGGCCTGCGGGTCAACATAAATGGAGTGCTCCACCAGGCCCCGGTACACCTCGCGGGAGGAAACCCGGGACACGGCGGCCCAGCCCAGGACCCGCCCCGCATCCCCGGCGACGATCCGGTGCTCAGGCAACCGCACGCCGTCGAACGCTTCCCAGGTGGGCGGCTCGCTCTCGAACGTCGCCTCCCCCGTGGCGATGCCGGCGGCGTAGATTGCGTGGACGGCGTCCCAGTCATCGGGGCACATGGGGCGGATGGTTACGGGGCTGTCCATGGATCCCATTATGGTGTGGCGCCCGCGGGCCACCGCCAAGGCAGGCGGCGGCGTAAAAAATTCGTCAATAAAACAGCCCGCCCGCCCCGATTCCGCCCGTGCGGCCCTTTGATGGAGGCATAGGCAGGCGTGAAGCCAGGGAGGGCAGATGCGGTGGGATGAGGAGCCCGCGGACCGCGGCAGGGTCAAGTTTGCCGCATCCGCCGATGCCGTGGAGGGCTACGGCGGACGCGGGCTGAACGGGCGCGCCCTTCATCCTGTGGCCGGCTACACCTTCCCGGACCAGGACGGGGACCCGTGGTGGGTCATCTTCCAGCCCTGGCCCTCAGCCGGCCCGCATCAGCACCGGGTTCCCGGCGACATCCTTGCCTGCAACGATTCCTACGGCGACATGGTGCACGTTGTGGTGCTCGCGGCAGGCGTCTGGGAGGACGACGCCGAGGCAGCCTTCAGCGCGAACGCCCCTTCCAGCCTGGCTGACGCCGCCCGGGTTGCGGCCGCGGTGGAGCCCATCAGCCGACGTGGACCCAGGGCCGCTGGGTAACGTCCGGAACGGCCTCGCGCAGCACCTCACGGGTCACCGGCGCGATCTCGCCCTCGCCCAGGAACAGGAACCGGACCAGGTTGGTGATGGGGTTCCCCTCGGTCCAGCGGAAGTAGATGTGCGGCATCAGGCCCGTGACGTCCCTGATGTGCAGCAGCACGGAGGCGATGGTGTTGGGCACCACCGGGCCGTGGACTTCCAGGATGTGGTACCCGTGCCGGTTCACGCCGCGGACGTGCAGCTCGGTCTCGAAATCCGAGGAGTCGTCCACGACGACCTCCAGGAACAGGGCGTCACCTGCCAGCGGGAGGTGGCTGACCTCGATGGCTGACTCGAGTTTGTCCCGGTAGGCCTCCGCGGACATCCGCAGCGGCTCGTGGGCGATGATGGCGATGGGCCCGTCCAGGGCGCTGGACATGAACTCCAGGGCCTGCTGGTCCAGATGAACCCGGGTCGCATGCAGCTCGAAGGAACGGCGGACCCGGGACAGCAGCGAGATGACGATGATGCCGAGGATGAAGATGGCGGCGATCCGGATGCCCTCGGGCCGTTCGAAGATGTTGGCCACCGTGGTGTACGCGAACACGACCGAAATGACACCGAAGCCCACCGTGAGGTTCCGCTGCCTCCGCCGGCGCGCCGAGAGCGTGACGGCCACCGCGGCGGAAGTCATCAGCACCAGGACGCCGGTGGCGTACGCGCCGCCCTGGGCGTCGACGTCGGCGTTGAAGATGAAGGTGATCAGGAAGCCGATCAGGGTGAAGACGAGGACCAGGGGCCGCACAGCCTTGGCCCAGGCCGGAGCCATGCCGTAGCGCGGGAGGTACCGCGGCACCAGGTTCAGCAGCCCTGCCATGGCCGAGGCGCCGGCGAACCAGAGGATGCCGATGGTGCTGATGTCATACACGCTGCCGAAGCCCACACCCAGGTATTCGTGCGCCAGGAAGGCCAGGGCACGGCCGTTGGCCTGGCCGCCGGGCTGGAATTCCTGTTCCGGGATCAGGACCACGGTGATGAAGCTGGTGGTCAGCAGGAAAACGCTCATGATCACAGCGGCGGTGGTGAGCATGCGCCGGGCGCCCCGGATGCGGCCTGCGGGGTTCTCCTCCGTGTCGTCCTCAGCGCCCCGCACCTGCGGCATCACGGCCACGCCGGTTTCGAAGCCGGAGAGGCCCAGGGCCAGCTTGGGGAACACCAGCAGCGCGATGGCCACGGCCATGACCGGGTTTCCGTGCGACACCCACAGGTTGGTCCACCAGTCCCCCGTGGCCGCGGGGTGCGTGAGCACCTGCGCCAGGGTGGCGACCACCACCACGGCGTTCAAGCCCAGGTAGAGAACCACCAGGACCACCGCGACGCCGATGGCTTCCTTGAATCCCCGCAGGAACACCGCTGCCAGCAGGGCCAGCAGGAAGAGCGTCACGGGGACGTTCTGGGTCTGGAGCCAGCCCGGCGCCACGGGATTGCCCAGCAGGTGCGCGGTGGCGTCGGCGGCCGAGAGGGTCATGGTGATCATAAAGTCGGTGGCGGCGAACCCCAGGAGGACCAGGACCAGGAGCTTGCCGCCCCACCGGGGCAGCAGCCGCTCGAGCATGGCGATGGAGCCTTCACCGCGGGGGCTTTCCCCGGCGACCCTGCGGTACACCGGCAGGGCGCCGAGCAGGGTCACCGCCACCAGCACCAGGGTGGCCAGCGGGGAGATGACCCCTGCGGCCAGCGCGGCGATGGCCGGCTGGTAGCCCAGGGTGGAGAAGTAGTCCACGCCCGTCAGGCACATGACCTGCCACCACGAATGCTTCTTCTCGTGCTGCGTCGGCACGCCGCCGGGACCCGGGTGGGCGCCCTTGCTGTCCTGCAGCCCAAACAGCAGCCAGTCCTGGAGCGCCTTCCTGCCGTGGGCGTGGGGCGCGGACGGATCCGCCGGGGGCCTGCTCAACGTGGTCATGTTTGCCTTTCCGCGCTGCCCTTTGCATCGCGACCCTTGCGAAGCTAGCACCGGCCAAAAGGGCGGGAGCGCCGAAAAGGCATTTCTTAATGATTCCTTGACGCGTGATCTACGACGCAGTGCGGTCAGTAAGCTGGCGGCATGCCCACCTTCGCCGCGCTGCTGCCCACCCTGGTGGCCGTTGCCATCCTGGCGGCACTCACGGTGGGCATCCTGTGGGGCGCGCGGACGCCGTCGTACCTCTCCCCCGCCCTGGCCATCCTCCGCGGCGCGGCCCAGCTGGCGGTGATCAGCCTGGTGCTGGGCGGTGTCATCACGAGTCCCCTGTGGGTGGGCGCCGCCCTGTTGGTCATGTTCACAGTGGCGTCCGTGACGGCGGCGCGGCGGCTCACCTGGTCCTGGCGGCGCTTTGCCGTGGTGGCGGCAACCATGGCCGCCGGGATCCTGGTGACGCTGGGGGTCGTGTTCGGAACGGGCGCCATCGAGTTCTCCCCCCGGTACGCGCTGGCGGTGGGCGGAATCGTGATCGGCAACTCCATGACCATTGCCACCCTGGCCGGCCGCCGCTTCTTCGAGGCGGTGGTGGAGCAGTGGGACCAGGTGGAGGGCTGGCTGGCGCTGGGCGCCACGCCCCGGCAGGCCACCCTCTTCCAAGCCCGGCAGGCGGTGCATTCAGCGTTGATCCCGTCCACGGACCAGACCAAGACCACCGGCCTGGTCACGCTGCCGGGAGCGTTCGTGGGCGCCATCTTCGGCGGCGCCTCACCCCTGGAGGCGGGCCGGTTCCAGGTGGTGGTGCTCGCCTCAATCATGGCCGCCGGGTCCATCACCGCGGTGGCACTGATCCGTTCGCTGGGCAACGTGAAGGTACGGCCCGCGGCGCCCTAACAGACGGGCGCCGCGGAACTGCTGCGTCAGCCCTGCTTGACCAGGGCCGCTTCCAGGCTGATCTTCACCTTGTCGCTGACCAGCAGGCCGCCGGCCTCCAGCGCCGCATTCCAGGTGAGCCCGAATTCCTTGCGGCTGATCTCTGTCTCGGCGGAGAAGCCCGCCCGCGTGGCGCCGAACGGGTCAACGGCAACGCCGGTGAACTCGACTTCCAGCTCGATGGGCCGGGTGACGCCCTTGATGGTGAGGTCCCCGGTCAGGGTGTACTCCTCGCCGTCCCCTTCGATGGAGGTGCCGCGGAAGGTCATCTCGGGGTACTTCTCGACGTCGAAGAAGTCCTCGCCGCGCACGTGGGCGTCGCGGTTGGCGTCGCCGGAGTTGAAGCTGGCGGTGGATACCGTGGCGTGCACCGACGAGTCCGCCAGGGACTGGCCCACGCGTGCCTCGGCCTGGGCTTCGGTGAAACGGCCCCGGACCTTGCTGATCCCGGCGTGGCGGACGCTGAAGCCGATCTCGCTGTGGGACATGTCCAGGGTCCAGGTACCAGGCGTGAGTTCCTTGGGAAGGGTCATGGCAGTTCTCCTTACTCGTAGGGCCGCAGGCTCAGCCGCCCGCTACAGGCGCAAGACTGCGGATGCCCCTAAATATTCCCCCCGAAACCCACATGGAAAACAGGGCCGTATGAACCGGAAGGGAACTTCCGGCGTATACATAAGCGTGGCTCTACGATTACTGACCGCCCTGGCGCTGTTCATTGATGCCGGCGTCCACCTCTTCCTGGCCCCGGGCTACCAGAACGCGCAGCCCGGCACTGTCAGCCAGGGCACCCTGTTCCTGCTCGAAGCCGCCGCGGCGCTGGTGGCCGGCGTCTATGTCCTGGTCCGCGGCAGCAGGGCTTCCTATGCCGTGGCCCTGGTGGTTGCCCTCAGCGCGTTCGCCGCCGTCGTGCTTTACAGGTACGTGGACATCCCGGCCATCGGACCCATCCCGGCCATGTACGACCCCGTTTGGTTCTTCTCGAAGACCCTCAGCGCAGTTGCCGAGGGAGCCGGCGCGGTGCTGGCCTTCGCCGGTCTGCTCCGTGGCGGCCGCAGGAGAACGTCCGACGACGGCGCCAGGCTTCGGGCCCGGCGCCGCCGCCCGTGACCATCACCCCCGCCGTTGTTAGCATGCAAGGGGAGGTGGCACATGGGCGCGGCTGAACGGGCAGTGCCGGACGCGTTCGGCGCCGTTTCCATCTATGTGCTGTCGGCCCTCTGGCTGACGTCCCTGTCCCCGTCCATGCCGGTCCTCCAGCTGGCCGGGCTGTGCGCGGGCGCCCTGGTGGCCGTGGCCGCCGCCGGTTCTGTCCTGCGCCGGATCCCCCGGTTCTCAACGCCGGCAGACCGGGTCACCCTGCTGCGCGCCATCCTCGTGGCCCTGTGCGCGGTGCTGGCCGTTCCGCAATTGTTCACGGGCCGCCGCACGGACCTGCTCCTCCCCATCCTGGGCGGCGCCGCGTTCCTCCTGGACGGGCTGGACGGTGTGGTGGCCCGGCGCACCGGAACCTCCTCGCCGGCCGGGGCGCGGTTCGATTCCGCCACCGACGCCGCCCTGGTGCTGGTGCTGTCCGTCGCTGCCGCTCCCGTGGCGGGCGTCTGGACGCTGGGCATCGGGGCCATGTACTACGCGTTCGTTGCCGCGGGGCTCGTCCGGCCGCACCTTCGGGTGGCGCTGCCGCCCAGCGTTTCCCGCAAAGCCATTGGCGCGTTCCAGCCGTTCGCGCTGCTGTTCGCGCTCCTCCCCGGGGTCCCTGCGGTTGCCGCGGCGTTGGTACCGGCACTCGCCCTGGCCCTGCTCGCGTTGTCCTTTACCCGCGACGTGGTCCAACTGGAACACCTGCACCGCGCCGGACTCCAGGGTGTGCCGGCCGCGGTTGCCTAGTTGGTGTGGGTACGCTGCCGCCCGGTCGCGTCACAGCAGCCCGTCCCGTTACAGCAGCCCCGCGACGGCGAAGCCTCCGGCGGCGGCGGCCACGGCGGCCGCTGCCGTGCCCAGGGCGTTGAGGAGGGCCAGGCCCGTGCGGCCGGACTGGACCAGGCGGACGGTTTCGAAGCTTGCCGTGCTGAAGGTGGTGTAGCCGCCCAGGAATCCGGTACCGGCGATGGCCTGCAGCTCGGGCGGCGCCGCATGCACAATCACGGCACCGGCCACCAGTCCCAGCAGGAACGATCCCGTGACGTTGATGGCAATCGTCCCTACCGGCAGGGCGGTCCTGATGTTGGCGCGCACCAGGCCGTCAACCACGAAGCGGGCTGCGGCTCCCAGCCCGCCGGCGAGTCCCAGCAGGATGATGGTCAGGGGACTCACCGGTTTCCCTCCTTCGGGGAGCCGGCTGCGTCCGGCCGGGAGCTGGTCCGGGCATGCTGGGCTGCTGCCATCCGGATGCCGGCCACGGTGGCAACGGCTCCAACCAGCACGGAGGTTGCCACGTAAATGAAGGCGTCGGCGCTGCGGCCGGCACTGAACAGGGTGGTGGCTTCCACGGCCAGGGTGCTGTAGGTAGTGAAGGCGCCCAGGAACCCGGTGCCCACCAGCAGCCGGACCAGCCGCAGCCGTCCCGCGTCAGGGCCCCGGCGGACCAGGGCCTCAAGCAGGGCGCCCAGCAGGAACGCTCCCGCGAGGTTGATGACCAGGGTGGGTACCGGCCAGCCGCCCGGCACGGGCAGGATGCTGCCCAGCCCGTAACGGGCCAGGGCGCCGAAGGTGCCGCCAACGATGACCACCAAGACGAATCCGGGATGCAGGTGGACCGGCCGGCGGATGCGTGCCTCGCCCAGTGTGCCTTGGTCTGCGCCGGCGGCTGCTGTGGCCCCGGGGACGGGCTGCTCCATCAGTGGTCCGCTTTCGGCTGGTGCCTGGGGTGCGGGGCCAGCGGGACCACCAGGACGGGCCGGTGCTGGCGGTGGGTGAGATGGACTGCCACGGATCCCACGAGCAGTTCCTCCAGCCGCGCCCCGAGTCCGCGTTCCCGGGTGCCCACCACAATGACGGACGCGTCAGTGGTTTCCGCCAGCCGTCCCAGCGCCCTGGCAGGGTCCCCGGCCAGCGTCACGAAGGACCAGTCGATCCCTGTGGCGTCCAGGGCTTCGCGGAGGTGGCCGGCGATGGAGGCGCTGATGCCTTCGATGTCGTCATCAATCCCGTCGGGGTCGATGGGGCGGGCTTCCACCCTGCCGTCGGGCTCTTCAGCCAGGTAGGTGGTGACGTCCACGTAGGCGCAGACCAGCTTCACGCCCAGGCTGTACGCCAGCTCGGCGGCGCGGTGGGCCACGGCCAGCGGCTGGCCCGGCACCACCCCCATGAGCACCGGCCCGCTGATTTTCCTGGGTGCATAGGGAACGCCGCCAGTGGAGGGGGCTGGTTTCTCGGACTCAGTCATGTGCTCTCCTGTTCGGCGGGGCAAGAAGACTGAACCGGGCGCGGGCACGGGTCACCTGCCTTCGTGTCAAAGGCAGGAACCATCAGCCATGTGGCGGTTCGAAGACCGCGCACCTGCGCAGGCCTTCCGGCGGGATCCATCACCGTGAACAGAGACTACAGGTATTCCCGCGGCGTCCGCCACCACGGCTGCGGCCCCGGCCACCAGCCTAGGCGGCGAGGGCCGGGGGCAGCTCGGTCAGTGCCGCGACGGTGATGTCGGGGGCACGGAAATACGAGGGGTAGCGGGCGCCGGTCCGGTTGATCCAGGCGGTCCGCAGCCCGGCCCTGGCTGCCCCGTGGATGTCCCAGGGGTGCACGGCGACCAGCAGCATGCCGGACGGATCCACTCCGGCCGAGGCGCCCGCATACAGGTACGCGGCTTTGGCGGGTTTCCAGGCAGGGGCATCCTCCACCGAGAGGAGCAGCTCGAATTTGTCCCGGATGCCGCCGGTAACCAGCAGCCTGTCCGTATTGGCGGCCGCGCCGTTGGTCAGGGTGGCCAGCCGGTGCCCGGCGGCTGCCAGGGCGCGGACCCCGGCAGGGACGTCCGGGTGAAGGGAGAGGTTCTGCAGGGCTGCCATGACGCGTTCGACGGCGGTGTCCAGGTTCCCGGAGATCCCTTCGGCTTCCAGCACGGTGCGGAGGGCATCGCCGCCAATGGTGGCGAAGGCCTGGTTGTCGCCGCTGGCGGTGAGGGCGAAGCCGTCCCGCAGGAGGGTGGCGAACCAAAGTTTGGCCAGCCCGCGGGGCGCGCCGGTCTGCGCGAACACCTCGCCGAGTGGGGCCATGTCCGAGAGCGTTTCGTTGACGTCAAAAACGATGACCAGTGGTTCCGCCATGATCTTCCCTTTTCGTTCCAGCCGGCCGGTCAGGCCCTGCCGGCGGCTGCCGGCCGGCCAGGCCTGTCAGCAGTAGACCACACGGGAGCTGCGGGGACTAGCCTTCCGCCTGGCCCAGGCTGGCGAGGGCCTTGCGCAGGCGAGTGCCGGCGTCGTCCGCCACTTCCTTCACGGAAGGGGCGCTGCTGAGCTGCACCATGGTCTGCGGATCGATGGCTTCCACCGTGGTGGAGTCCGCGGAGCTGTTCCGGCGCACCACCACGTTGCAGGGCAGCAAGGCACCCATCTCGGGTTCGGCAGCCAGGGCGCGGCTGGCGAGCGCGGGGTTGCAGGCACCAAGGATGACGTAATCCCCGACGGCGTCCGCGGCCTCGGCGCCGAGCTTGGCTTCGAAGGTGGACCGGACGTTGATTTCGGTCAGGATCCCGAACCCCTGCGCGGCGAGGGCTTCGCGGGTGCGCTCCAGCGCCTCCGCCCAGGGAAGGGAAACAGTGGTGGCCAGGGTGTAGGTCATGATGCTCCTTGAAGTTGCCGGGCGGTGCGGGTCTAGAGGGTGCTGGGGCTCAGGGCGCGCAGCGTGCCGCCGGTCAGGCGAGGGAGAGGAAAAGCTTCTCCAGGTCCTTCCGGTCCATGGTTTCGTCCTTCTGGACGATGCACTGCTCCAGCCCGGTGGCGATGATGGCGAAGCCCGCCCGGTCAAGGGCCTTGGACACGGCGGCCAGCTGGGTGACGACGTCCTTGCAGTCCCGGCCCTCCTCAAGCATGCGGGTCACAGCGGCGAGCTGGCCCTGTGCGCGCTTGAGGCGGTTGATCACAGGCGTGAGTTCGGTTGGGTTCAGTTCCATAAAGGGGTCTCCATCGATGGGGTGCTTGCCGTTAACTATATACCCCCATGGGTGTTTTGACTACCCCCCGGGGTATCTGTAATACTCGGTGGGGTATCCACCCAACCCCTTCCGAGAGGCCACCCATGACATCCCCTTCCAAAGCAACAGCCGTTACCGCACTCGCCCCCGAGGCCCTCCAGTCCTGGATCAAAGAGCACCAGGATCTTGTGGTGCTCGACGTTCGCTCCGCCGCTGAATTCGAAACCATGCACATCCGCGGCTCCTACAACGTGCCGCTTCCGCTGCTCTCCGAGCACACCGACGAGCTCGCCGCCCGCCTGGGCTCCCGCGTTGTCCTGGTCTGCCAGTCCGGCGTCCGCGCCGAACAGGCCCGCCAGCGCATGGCCGCTGTTGGCCTCAACACCGCCTACGTGCTCACCGGCGGGGTTCCCGGCTTCGCCGCCGCCGGCGGCGACGTGGTCAAGGGCAAGGACCGCTGGGACCTGGAACGCCAGGTCCGCCTGGCCGCAGGCTCCCTGGTGATGCTGGGCCTGGCCGGGGGCAAGTTCGTCTCCCCCAAGGTCCGCATGCTGGCCGGCGCCATCGGCACCGGGCTGACGTTCTCGGCCGCGACCAACACCTGCGCCATGGGCAAGGCCCTGTCTGCCATGCCGTGGAACAAGGCCGCCAAGGAACCCACCCGCGAAAGCGCCATCCTGCAGCTCCCCGTGCAGCCGGCTGAAGAGGGCGCGGCAGCATGATCCCGGCCCTGGGTCTGGGGCTCGTCGTCGGCGTCGTACTGGGCGTAGTGGGCGGCGGCGGGTCCATCATCGCTGTTCCCGCCCTGGTGTACGGCGTGGGCATGAGCCCCGCCCAGGCCATTCCCACCTCGCTGCTGGTGGTGGGAATCTCCTCCCTGGCGGCACTGCTCCCCAGGTTGCGGGAAGGCCTGAACTGGCCGGTGATCGCCCTGGTCGGGGGTGCCGGCATCCCGGCAGCCTGGGCAGGCGCGGCGGTGGGAAAGCTGCTGGACCCGAACATCCTGATGCTGGCCTTCGCCGTGATCATGGTGGCCGCGGGCATCCGGATGCTCAGCAAACCCCGCGAAAGCGAGGGGTCCTGCAGCACCGGGCCGAACCGGGCATTCCGGTCCTGCGCCCCGAAAGCCGTGGGAGTGGGCCTGCTGGTCGGGTTCCTCACCGGACTGCTCGGCGTGGGCGGCGGCTTCCTCATCACCCCGGCGCTGACCATCTTCCTGGGCCTGCGCATGAAGCAGGCCGTGGGAACGTCCCTGGCCATCATCGTGGTCAACTCGGCCGCGGGGTTCAGCGCCCACGCCGCCGGCTACACCATTGACTGGGCCACCACCCTGGCGTTCGCCATCCCGGCGATCGTGGGATCGGTGGTTGCCGCCCGGTTTGCGCGCCGGCTGCACGACAAACACATCCGCATCTCGTTCGCGGTACTCAACTTCGCCGTCGCGGCGTGGGTCACCGCCGGCACGGTCACCGCCTGACCCATCCATAGAGGAGAACACCATGGGACTGATTGATTCCCTCAAGAAGGCCTTCAGCAAGCCCTACAAGACGATTTCGGTGGCCCAGGCCAAGGAACTCCTGGGCTCCGGGGCCACGCTCATCGACGTCAGGTCGGCCCAGGAATGGCGGACCGGCCGGGCGCCGCAGGCCAAGCATGTTCCCCTGGACCGGCTGCAGACCAGCACCGCAGGCATCCAGAAAACCCGTCCGGTGATTGCCGTCTGCGCCTCCGGCGTCCGCTCCGCTTCGGCAGCCAGGCTGCTGGCCGCCAAGGGGTACGACGCGTACTCGGTGCGCGGTAGCATGGCCGCCCGGCGCCAGGCCGGCGAACCCGTCCGCTAGCAGCACCACCACAGCTCCAGCCACACACCACTTCGAAGGAGAACCATCATGGCTGAAATCACCATCACCGAAGCCGAACAGCGCCGCTCCACCGCCCGGATCCTCGACGTCCGCGAGGACTTCGAAGTCGCCGGGGGCATGATCCCCGGCGCACTGCATATCCCGATGGGCCAGTTGCAGGCCCGCCTGGGCGAGCTTGACCCGGCCGTGCCCGTGATCGCCGTCTGCCGCAGCGGCAACCGCAGCGCCGCCGTCGCCGATGCCCTCAACGGCGTTGGCTACAAGGCGGACACCATGGCCGGCGGCATGACCGCCTGGACCCGCGCCGGACTCCCCACCACCTAGGCCCTGCCCCGCGGCACAGCGCAACCAACAAACACAGCGCAACCAACAAACACAGCGCAACCAGCAAACTTCGCCCGAAAGGACACGACAGATCATGGCAACCATCGACATTACCCAGCAATCCTTCGCCCAGACCCTGGAGGACAACGGCATCGTCTTCGTTGACTTCTGGGCAGCCTGGTGCGGCCCCTGCCGCATGTTCGCCCCCACCTACGGAGCCGCCGCCGAACGCCACCCGGACATCACCTTCGCCAAGGTGGACACCGAGGCCGAACAGGCTCTCGCCGCCGCAGCGAACATCACATCCATCCCCACCCTGATGGCTTTCAAGGAAAAGACCCTGGTCTTCTCCCAGCCCGGCGCCCTCAACGCCACGGGCCTGGAGGAAGTCATCCAGGCCGTGAAGAACCTGGACATGGACACGCTCCGCGACGAAGCCGGACACCAGCACGCCTGAGGCCATGACGGACCAGCGGGCGTTCCGTACGGTCACGGCGGATGAACTCGCCCTGGCGTGGCCCCGCGTCACGCTGGTGGACGTCCGCAGCCGGGAGGAGCACGCCACCGCGCACGTCCCGGGGAGCCTGAACATTCCCCTGGATGAATTGACCTCCCGGCTCGCGGACCTGCCCAACAGCACCATCTACCTGATGTGCGGCTCGGGCAAGCGCAGCAGCCAGGCCGCACGCCTCCTCATCACCCACGGATACACCACCGTCAACGTGGCCGGCGGGATCACCGAGTGGTACCGGGCAGGGCACCCCGTCACCTATCCCCCGGCCCCTGACGGCCAGTCCCCACCATCAAAAAACCCCGCAGCACCAGGCCTCCGGCGCCTGCTGCGACGGCTCTTCCGCAGGACATCCGCATAGGCCGCAGCGCACTTGCGGGATACCCCCGGGGGTATCTATACTGAATGCAGAACAACCTCCCAATCCCCTTTCAACTGAAGGAGAGCACCAGATGCTTATCGAGCGCATTTACGACGAAGACCTCGCACAAGCCAGCTACGTCATCGGCTGCCAGGCCAAGGGCGAAGCCATCGTGGTGGACGGACGCCGCGACATCGCCGTGTACCAGGAGCTCGCCGCCAAGAACGGCATGAAGATCGTGGCCGTCACCGAGACCCACATCCACGCCGACTACCTCTCCGGCACCCGCGAACTGGCCGCCGCCACCGGCGCCAAGATCTACGTTTCCGGCGAGGGCGGACCCGACTGGCAGTACCAGTTCGAGGGCGAGCGGCTCTACGACGGCGACACCATCACCCTGGGCAACATCAACATCAAGGCAGTCCACACCCCCGGGCACACCCCGGAGCACCTGTCCTTCCTGGTGACCGACGGCGCGTTCAGCGACAAGCCCGGCTACCTGCTCTCCGGAGACTTCGTGTTCTCCGGCGACCTGGGCCGGCCGGACCTGCTGGACGAGGCAGCCGGCGGCGTGGACACCCGCTTCGAGGGCGCCAAGCAGCTCTTCGCCAGCCTCCGCGACAAGTTCCTCACCCTCCCGGACTACGTCCAGGTCCACCCCGCCCACGGCGCCGGCAGCGCCTGCGGCAAGGCCCTGGGTGCCATCCCGTCCTCCACGGTGGGCTACGAACGCCTCTACGCCTGGTGGGGCCCCTACCTGGCCGCCAACGACGAGCAGGGCTTCATCGACGAGCTCCTCGACGGCCAGCCCGACGCCCACGCCTACTTCGGCCGCATGAAGCGCGAAAACCGTGAAGGCCCGGCCGTCATGGGCGAGCGTGCCCCGCTGCAGGAGCTGGACACCGCCGTCGTGGCCCAGGGCCTGGCAGATGACACCCTGACGTTCATCGACACCCGCTCCAACGGCGAAGTCCACCAGGGCACCGTGGCCCGGTCCCTGAACGTGCCGGCCGGCAAGTCAGTGGCCAGCTACGGCGCCTGGGTGGTCAACCCGGAAACGGACACGAACCCGCTGGTGCTCCTGGCCAAGAACCAGGAGCAGGCCCAGGACATGTGGGACCACCTGGTCCGCGTGGGCATCGACAACGTGGCCGGCTACCTGACCGGCATCGAGGGGCTGCCCACCTTCACCCCCAAGCTGATCCAGCCTGAGGAACTCGACGGTTTCGACGCCGCCATGGTCCTGGACGTCCGCAACAAGACCGAGCACAAGGCCGGGCACATCCCGGGCTCGTACCAGCTCAGCGGCGGCCGCGTCATGTGGCACCTCGACGAGCTGCCCATCGGTGGAACCATCGTGTCCTACTGCCAGTCCGGCGTCCGGAACTCCGTAGCCGCCAGCGCCCTGCGCCGCGCCGGGTACGACGTCGTCGAACTCGACGGCAGCTACGCCGCCTGGAACGCCTGGCAGAACAGCGTCCCCGCCGTCTAACCGGACCTGCCACCCCAAGACCGCCCGGGCAGGACCCCCCTCCTGCCCGGGCTCCCGGCCCGGGCGTGCCCCCACACGCCCGGGCCACCTTTATGTCCCCCTATCCACCGCCAGGAACGGAGCACCAATGCCGGACAGAACGCTTCCCCACGCCCCCGGGCCAGCCGGTCCCATGCTGGGCCTGCGGCAGAACCTGGCGCAGTTCATGCTGCTGGTTTCCGTCAATGCCCTGGTGGGCGGGACCCTGGGCCAGGAACGCACCGTCCTGCCCCTCCTGGCCTCCCAGGAGTTCCACCTGGACCTGTACACCGGCGCGCTGACGTACATCCTGGCCTTCGGCCTGTCCAAGGCCGCGATGAACTACTTCGCCGGCACCCTCTCCGACAAGTACGGCCGCAAACCGGTCCTCATCGCCGGCTGGCTGGCCGCGGTTCCGGTCCCGCTCATGCTCATCTTCGGCCCGTCCTGGGGTTGGATCGTCGCGGCCAACGTGCTGCTGGGCGTCAGCCAGGGGCTCACCTGGTCCACCGCCGTGATCATGAAAATGGACCTGGTGGGCCCCAGGCAGCGCGGACTGGCCATGGGGTTCAACGAGGCCGCCGGCTACCTGGGGGTGGCCGCCACGGCGCTGGCCACCGGCTACCTGGCCACCGCCTATGGACTCCGCCCCGCCCCGTTCCTGCTCGGAGCTGCCTATATCGCCCTCGGCCTGGGACTGACCGTCCTCGCCGTCAGGGAAACCCACCAGCACGCCAAAACCGAGGCCATCCAGCATGCCGGCACCTCCAGCCGCGCCCATGCCGGCCTCACCACCGGCCAGGTGTTCACCCTCACCAGTTTCAAGGACCGCTCCCTCTCGGCAGCCAGCCAGGCGGGCCTGGTGAACAACCTCAACGACGGCCTTGCCTGGGGCCTCTTTCCCGTCCTGTTCGCCGGCGCCGGGCTGGACCTTGGCCAGATCGGCATCCTCGCCGCCGCCTACCCCGCTGCCTGGGGTGCCGCCCAGCTGGTCACCGGCGCCGCCTCCGACCGGTGGGGCCGCAAATGGTTCATCACGGCCGGCATGCTGGTCCAGGCCGTGGCGCTGGGCATCACCGCAACCGCCCACAGCTTCGGGCCCTGGCTCGCCGCCGCCGTCGTGCTGGGCCTCGGCACCGCCCTGGTCTACCCCACCCTGCTGGCCGCCATCGGCGACGTCGCGCACCCGGCCTGGCGGGCGCGCTCCGTGGGCGTGTACCGGTTGTGGCGCGACGGCGGATTCGCCGTGGGCGCCCTGCTCTCCGGTGTCCTGGCCGACCTTTACGGCATCCCCGCCGCCGTTGCCGCCGTCGCGGTCCTCACCGCAGCTTCCGGCGCCGTGGTGGCCATCCGGATGCGCGGCAACGACCACGCGGCGGGATAGCGCACGTCAGCCGGCCGGGGCAATGAACTGCCGGATTTCCGCCGCCATCCGGGTGGACTGCGTCCAGTGCAGGTAGTGGCCGCCTTCAAGGGGCAGGACCCGGTGCCGGGTGACGTTCCTGAGGAGGTCCTCCGCGGCGGCGGCCTTCGTGGCTGCCCGGCCGTCCTTTTCGTCCGCGATGAACGCCAGGACGGGCAGGTCGGCGGGATAGGCGACTCCGCGGAGGGCTGCCGCGTTGTTGCCGATGCGGGCTGTTTCATCGGCCACCGCGGCATTGCCCACGTTCCACAGCATCATGGTGCGCATCCGCTTCAGCTCTTCCTCCGAATAGGCGTTGCCGTCCGGATCGAACAGACCCGGTGCCACCGCGGCTACGTCGCGGACCAGCCCGGTGGCAGCCACCACCTTGACCCAGTTGATGCCGGGCTGCGCCTCCTCCACCGGGTGGTCCCCCGGCTTGGGAATGGTGGCGTCGATGCCCACCACCGCTGAAACTTCCGGGCGGTACCGATTGGCGTAGTCCAGCAGGTAGAACCCGGCGATGGAGTGGCCGGCCAGGATGTAGGGCTGCCGGACCTGGAGCTTTGACAGGACCTCATGGAGCTCGTTGCTGATGTGCTCGTTGGTGCGGGCGCTGGCTTCCATGTCGCTGTAGCCATAGCCGAACCCTTCCACCACCATCACGTCGAAGCCGCTGAGTTCGCGGATCAGCGGGGCGAAGTCCAGGCCGGGTGCGGCGGTTCCCAGTCCGCTGAGCAGGATGATCGGCGGACCCTGCTGCGCGTTTCCGTTGCGGACCACGTTCAGCGAGCCCCCGGCCACCGCGATCCGCTCCCCGTAGGCGGGGGTGGTGGCCTTCTCCTGCGCCTCCAGGGCTGCGTTGGCCACCGCCGAGGCCAGGACCAGCCCCAGGACAACCAGCGCCGCGATCCCCAGCCGGCGGAGCCAGCGCCGCTTCCGCCGCGGTGTCATCCGTGCCGGGCGACGTAGGTGGCCAGCCCGTCCACGGTGGCCACGGCCGGGTAGTCCGCCTCAGGGATGTCCACCCCCGTGGATTCCGCGATGACTTCCACCAGGCGGAGGAAGTCCAGGGAGTCCAGTTCCAGGTCCTGGCGCAGGCGGGCGCCGCCGTCCAGGTCGCCAGGCTCGACGTCGGGCGCTACTTTGCCGAGCGCTGCCTCCACTGCGTGGCGCGCGTCCTGTTCGTTCACGGCTCCTCCTTGAGTACGGGTCCAACAGTCAGGGTCCAACAGTCACAGGTCGCCGGGCTTCTGCAGCAGTTCGTCGATGCGGGCCAGGAACCGGCCGCCGCGCAGCCCGTCGCTCACCCGGTGGTCCGCGGACAGCGTGGCGATGGCCGCGTGCCGGATGCCCAGCATCCCGTTGTGTGCAAAGGGCTGCTCCAAAACCTTGCCGAAGCCCACCATGGCCACCTGCGGCGGGTAGATCACCCCGTACACGCTTTCGACGCCGAGATCGCCCAGGTTGGTCACCGTGAGGGTGGGGTCGGCCATCTCCGCGCGCTGCAGCCGGCCCGCCCGGGCCCGGCCCACCAGGTCGCGCAGCTGGTCCATGAGTTCGTCGAGCGTCAGGGTGTCGGCGTCGTGCAGGGCCGGGGCCACCAGTCCGCCGTGCCGCAACGCCACCGCCACGCCCAGGTGCACCGCGCCGCTGGGCTGGAAAGCGCCCCTGGTGAAGAACCCGTTCATGTCCGGCACCTCCTTGGCCGCGAGCGCGGTGGCCTTCAGCAGCAGGGCGGACGGCACCAGCCGGGAGGAGACCGGCCGCTGCTGGTTGGCGCTCTGCATCCACGCCATCGCGGCCGCCAGGTCCAGGGTGGTGGACACGTAGTAGTGCGGGATCTCCTTCTTGGACCGGGACATCAGCGCGCCGATTGCCTGCCGCAGGGTTTCCGCCTTGCTGCCGGTGTCCTTCCTGCCGCGCCGTGGCGCTTCCTCCGCGGCTTTGTGCGGCGGTTCGGCAACTGGAGCTTCCGACGGCGGTGCTTCCGCCGCTTCCTCCGCCGCACGTTCGCTGGGTGGCCGCCCGCCGGGAATTTCCTCCTTGGGCGCCCGTTCCCGGGGAGGCACCGCGGCGAGCACGTCCTCCTCCGTCACGGCACCACCGGGACCGGTGCCCGCGATGGCCTGCAGGTCGACGCCCAGCTCCGCGGCCAGGCGGCGGGCCAGCGGCGAGGACCGCACCCGGTGGGCTGCGCCTTCTGCCGGCACGTGCGCAGCCGCCGCCGGAGCAGCCCCCGCGGCGGCGCCGGGCGCAGCGAAGGCGCCTGGCGCAGCGGAGGTGCCGGGCGCAGCGGCGGCGCGTTCGACGTCGGCCCGGGTCACCTCGCCGCCGGGGCCGCTCCCGCTGATGCGTCCGACGTCGACCCCCAGCGTGTGCGCCAGGTGCCGCACCGGGGGCGGGGCCTTGGTGCCCGGTTCCGGTTCCGGTGGCGGGACTTTCGCCGCCGGCGGGACCTCTGCCGGGGTGGCGGTGATCCTGGCGATGGGGGTGCCCACGTCCACGGTGTCGCCGATGTCCACCAGGAACTCGGCCACCACGCCTTCCTGGAACGACTCGATGTCCATGACGGTCTTGTCCGTGTCCACGGCCGCCACGAGGTCGCCCTTATGGACGTAGTCCCCGGGTTTAACCAGCCACTCCACCACCTTGCCGTGCTCCATGTCCGCGCCCAGGGACGGCATCCGGAACTCATCCACCGGCGCCCACGGCCCTTCGTGCGGCGGCCATGACCCGTTCCACCGACGGCAGCGCCGCCTGCTCCAGGTGCTTCGCGTAGGGGACGGGGACCTCCAGGCTGCACACCCGCTCCACGGGGGCGTCCAGGTCGAAAAAGGCCTGTTCACAGATCCGGGCCGCGATCTCGGCGGAGATGCTGCCGCTGCGCCAGCCCTCGTCCACCACCACGGCTCGGTGCGTCCTGGCCACGCTGTCCATGATGGTGTGGGCGTCCAGGGGGCGCAGGGTGCGCAGGTCGATGACATCTGCGTCGATGCCCTCCCCGTCCAGCTGCCCCGCGGCCTCCAGCACCAGGGGCAGGGTTCCGCCGTACGTGATGAGCGTGATGGCGTCCCCTTCGCGCAGGACCGCTGCCTTGTCGATGCCCACGGCGCCGGCATCGTCGTCGAGCTCCCCCGCGACGTTGTACAGCGAGCCGTGCTCGAAGATCAGCACCGGGTCCGGATCCTGCAGCGCGGTCCACAGCATCCCGCGCGCGTCCGCCAACGTCGCCGGGGCCAGGATCCGCAGCCCCGGGATATGCGCGTACCAGCCTTCCAGGCTGTGGGAGTGCTGCGCCCCCAGCTGGCGGCCGGCGCCGGTGGTCATCCGGATGACGATGGGCACGTTGAACTGGCCGCCGGACATGTGCAGCAGGGTGGCGGCGTTGTTGATGATCTGGTCCAGCGCCAGCAGGCTGAAGTTGACGGTCATGATTTCGACGACGGGCCGCATCCCGCCCAGCGCCGCGCCGATCCCCGCGCCCACGAACCCGGACTCGGAGAGGGGTGTGTCGCGGATCCGGTCAGGCCCGAATTCCTCCAGCAGGCCCAGGCTCACGGCGAAGCTGCCGCCGTACCGGCCCACGTCCTCGCCCATGAGGAACACCCGTTCGTCGCGCTTCATGGCATCGCGGAGGGCCGCGCGCATGGCTTCCCGGTACGTGGTTTTCATCCTGCAGCCCCGCCTTTCCCTGCTGTCGTGCCCTGCTCCTCCGGACCCCCGCCGCCTGCGCTGCCGTCGTCCGGCCGGTCGCTGTAGACGAACCGGCTGAGCTCGGACACCGGCTCCGGCGTTCCGTTCTCGGCAAAGCCGACGGCGGTGCTGATCTCCGCGTCCACGTCCGCCTGCAGCGCGGCCCACTCTTTGTCCGGGAGCCGGCCCGCCGCCTGCATGGCGGACTGCAGCAGGCTGATGGGGTCCCGTTCCATCCACCGGGCCACCTCGGATTTTTCCCGGTACAGCTCGGGATCGAACATGGAGTGGGCGCGGAACCGGTACGTGCGCAGCTCCAGGAAGTGCGGGCCGCCGCCGGACCGCACGGCGTCCACGGCACGCCGGGCGGCCTCCTCGACGGCGAGGACGTCCATGCCGTCCACCGCCCACGCCGAGATCTCGTAGCCGGCGGCTTTGAGGGCGATGTCCGTCTGGGATTCGGAGCGGCCCAGGGCGGTGCCCATGGCGTAGAGGTTGTTTTCGCAGCAGAACAGCACCGGCAGCTGCCACAGCGCGGCCAGGTTCATGCTTTCATGGAATTCGCCTTCGGCCACGGCGCCTTCGCCGAAGAAGCAGACGGTCACCCGTTGGCGCCCGGCCATCCGGTCCGCGAGGGCCAGGCCGACGGCGAGTGGCAGCCCGCCGGCCACGATCGCGTTACCGCCGTAGAAGCGGGTGGCGGCATCGAAGAGGTGCATGGAGCCGCCCCGGCCCCGGCAGCAGCCCTCCGCATGGCCGTACATTTCGGCGAGGATGGCCCCGGCGGAGACGCCCCGCAGCAGGGCGTGCCCGTGTTCGCGGTAGGTGGCCACCACGGCGTCTTCCGGTTCCAGGGCTTCCATCACCCCTGCCGCCACGGCTTCCTCGCCGATATAGACGTGCAGGAAGCCGCGGATCTTGGCGGCACTGTAGAGCTCGATGCATTTTTCCTCGAGCCTGCGTACCCGCAGCATTTGCCGCAGCAGGTGCACGGCGTGCTCCGCGTCCGGGATGCCCCGGCTCCTCAGCGTGGTCATGGCTGGTCCTTCAGAGGTACGGCAGCCCCTGCCGGGGATTCAAGCGTTGAGGTGTCGCCTTCCGGGAGACCGAGCTCGCGGGATTTCAGGAGCCGGCGCAGGATCTTGCCGCTGCGCGTCTTGGGCAGGGTGGTGGTGAAGTCCAGCAGCCTGGGTGCCACGGCGGCGCCCAGCCGTTTCCGCGCGAAGCCGATGATCTCCAGCTGGAGCTCCTCCGTGGGCTCGTTGCCGGGTTTGAGTTCCACGAAGGCCTTGACCACCTCGCCGGCCACGGGGTCCGGCACGCCGATCACGCCTGCTTCGGCCACGGCCGGGTGTTCCATGAGGCAGCTTTCCACCTCGAAGGGGCCGATCAGGTGGCCGGAGGACTTGATGACGTCGTCGCCGCGGCCCACGAACCAGAAGTAGCCGTCGCCGTCGCGCTTTGCCAGGTCGCCGGTGAGGTACCAGCCGCCGGCAAAGCAGCGCCGGTAGCGCTCCTCCTCGTTGAGGTAGCCGCGGAACATGGACGGCCACCCGGGGCGCAGCGCCAGCTCGCCCATGGTGTCCGGCCCGGTGACCAGGACTGCCTGGCCGTCTTTGACGATGGGTTTGCCGTCGGCGTCGCGGGCCACCAGGGCCGCCTCGATGCCGGGCAGCGGCCGGCCCATGGAGCCGGGCCGGATGTCCATGGCCGGGTAGTTGGCGATCATGATCCCGCCGGTTTCGGTCTGCCACCAGTTGTCGTGCACGGGCAGGCCCAGGACGTCCTGGCCCCACACCACGGCCTCCGGGTTCAGCGGCTCCCCCACGCTGGCGATGAAGCGCAGCGCTGACAGGTCATGGCCCGCGGCCCGCCCGGCGCCGGCCTTCATGAGCATCCGCAGCGCCGTGGGCGCGGTGTACCAGACGGTGACGTGCTGCTCGGCGAGGATCCGGTACCAGCGGTCGGCGTCCAGTTCCTCCTCGTCCACGATGGCGGTGACGCCGTGCACCAGCGGGGCGATAATGCCGTAGGACGTGCCGGTCACCCAGCCCGGATCGGCGGTGCACCAGTAGATGTCGTCCGGGTGCAGGTCCAGCGCGAAGCGGCCGGTGGCGTAGTGGGCGGCGACAGCGTCGTGGACGTGGATGGCGCCCTTGGGCGTGCCGGTGGTGCCGCTGGTGAAGTGCAGCAGGGCCATGTCCTCGGGCTGGGTGTCTGCGATCTCCCCGATGGGGTCAGCCTGGGCCAGGAGTTCGGCCAGGTCCAGGGTTTCCGGTTCGGGGCTGCCGTCGGCGTCCACCAGCAGGACGTGGCGGAGGTCGGGCAGGGAGTCCCGGACCGGCGCCACCTTCCTGCGGTACAGCGCCCGGGTGGTCAGCAGTACCCGGCCGGCCCCGAGGTGCAGCCGCTGCCGGACCGGCTCGGGGCCGAAGGCTGAAAAGAGCGGGCAGAAGACGCTGCCGTTCTTGAAGGTGCCCAGCACGGCGGTGTACAGCCCGGGGCTGCGGCCCAGGAGCGAAAAGACCCGGTCGCCGCGCCCCACCCCCAGGCCCTGCAGCACCGCCGCGAACCTGCCGGACCCGTCCGCAAGGCCGCCGTAGGTCAGGGACCGGGTGCCGCCGTCGGCCATCACGAACCGCAGGGCCTCCTTGCCGCCGCGGCCTTCCGCCACGTGCCGGTCCACGGCCTCGTAGGCGATGTTCAGGCCCCGGCCTCCGGGCAGCCCGGCCAGCGCCTGCCGTGCCTGGTCCCAGCTGAAGTCCCGCCGGGCGGCATCGTAATCCAGCAGGTTGGGCCGGACCGGGAAGGCGGCCACGTCCTTGGTGATGGCAGACCAGCGCGTGGCACCCTCAACTCCGGCGGTCATGGTGCTCCTCTGGTCCATCATGTTCCTTTGGTTGGGGCTAGAACCCCGTGGGCTCGGTCTCGAACTCGGGTTCCCCCGGCTGGTATTCGTGGTGCAGCGGCCGCAGCGCCTCGGTCCGCGGATGCCAGAACAGGGCGTCGTAGCGGTCCCCCATCCGGGTGGGCACGTCGTCGGGCGTGGCCAGGGAGTGGGCCAGGCCGCGGATCTGGGCGGCTTCCGCCGCGCGTTCCGCCCCCCGTTCCTCCCAGCGGCCGGTGCCGGTGTTGCCGGTGGAAGCGCTCATTCCTTGGCCTCCGGCGCGTGCCGCCCCACCGGGGAGGGCAGGAGGTAGTGCCGGAACCAGTCCGAGGCAAGCGTGGCCGCCATGGCAAGGGTGCCGGGTTCCTCGAAGAGGTGTGTGGCGCCCGGGACGATCTCCAGCCGGGTGGGCGCCTGCAGGAGCGCCATGGCCTGCCGGTTGAGGGCCAGCACCTGGGTGTCGGCGCCGCCAACAATCAGGAGGGTGGGGGCTTTTACGGCGGCGAGGCGGGGTCCGGCCAGGTCCGGCCTGCCGCCGCGGGAGACGACGGCGGCAACCTGGGCGCCGGGTTCGGCTGCGGCCCACAGTGCAGCCGCCGCGCCGGTGCTGGCGCCGAAGTAGCCGATCCTGCCCGCGGAGCCATCGTGCCGCGCCTCCAGCCAGTGGGTGGCGGAGGACAGTCGGCGGGCCAGCAGGGCGATATCGAACACGTTGGCCCGGTTGACCTCCTCCTCGGGCGTCAGGAGGTCAAGGAGCAGCGTGCCCAGGCCGGCGCCGTGCAGCACCGAGGCGACGAAGCGGTTGCGGGGGCTGTGCCTGCTGCTGCCGCTGCCGTGGGCAAAGAGGACCGTGCCGTCGCACCGGGCCGGCAGGTAGAGGCTGCCGCGCAGGACCGCCCTTCCGTCAGGGATTTCGACGTCGTCCTCCAGGCTGCCGTCTCCCCGGTAGCCGTCGCCGTGGTGTGCCGGGGCGGCAGCGGCGTCCAGCAGCTGCACCACCTCGCTGTCCTCGGTGGGTGAGAAGTCCCGGTAGTAGTAGCCCACGGCCTGGAAGTCCTGGGGCGAAAGGAGGCAGACGACGTCGTCCGGTTCCTTGAGCTCCACAATGGCGCGGGCGGGGGCAACGGGAACGGCAAGGATGACCCTGGCAGCGCCGAGATGCCGGGCCACCTGGCAGGCCGCGCGGGCGGTGGAACCGGTGGCGATGCCGTCGTCGACAATGACCACCGTGCGCCCGGCAAGGTCGATCCGCCGGCGCCCCTGCCGGAACCTGGCCACCCTGCTTTCCAGCAGGGCGCGTTCCTGGCGCTCCACCTGCTGCAGGTCTTCCTGGGAGACGCGGGCCATGGAGATGGTGCGCGGATCAAGGACGCGGACGTTGCCCTCCCCGATGGCCCCCATGGCCACCTCGGGCTGGAACGGAACCCCCAGTTTCCGCACCACGATCACGTCCAGCGGCGCTTCGAGGGCTTTGGCTACCTCGAACGCCACGGGGACGCCGCCCCTGGGCAGGCCCAGCACCACGACGTTCCGGCCGCGCAGGGCGGCCAACCGCTTGCCCAGCCGCCGCCCGGCGTCGGACCTGTCATGAAACGAAGCCATCGCCGTCACCCGTTGTGTGTGATTTCTTCCCCGGGCAGCGCGGCCACCGCGGGGTTCCATGTCATCCGGAGGACGAAATGGGCGTCGGAACTGCTCTTGGCAATCACCGCCCCTGCGTCCCCCGCGAGCTTCACGCCGAACTCGATCTGGATCTGTTCGGGGGTGAGTTCCGCCATGGCCTCCAGTGCTGCGCGGGCAGCGGGGCGGACGCTGGCAAGTGCATCTTCCAGGCGCCTGCCCGTGTCCAGGATCCCCTGTTCGTTGCGCGCGGGATGATCCACGCCGTAGCTGTTGTCCGCAGCCTCAACGAGCACGGTTCCGGATCCTACTTCGTAGCGCAGCACTTCGGTCATGGCGGATTCCTCCTGCTAATGCGAGACGCGGTAGGTGTGGCGGAGGTCGGTGCTGGGCTTAATGGCCACTGCTGTTACCACCAGTGCCACCGCCCCTGCGATCCATGACGTCCAGGCTGCGCCCGTTGCGCCCGTGTATGTCCCGAGCCATGGCGAGAGGACCAGTCCTGCGGCGAGGACGGCCTGCACGTATTCCATGGCCGGAGTTCCCGGCATGGCCAGGTTGATAATGCCGCTGACCACCAGGAGCCCGCCGAAGACGAGCATCAGGGTGGTGGACATGTTTAGCTGCCGCGTGAACAGGACCGCCACCGCGGTGAAGAGTCCGGCGGCGACCGCTACATAGTCCTGCCACCGATACCACTTTTTCACTGAACTTTCCTTTCTGATGTGGGCGGGACGCGTTGTGCGTTTCCAGCCCGCGGGCCTCAGCTTCCCGCGATTTAAGTCAACGCCTGCCGGTCATCCGCTTGTAGGGCAGAAAGACCTAGGGCGGCCCGGCACCTGCCGGTGCACCTGCGCGCACCCCGATTCCCTGCCAACTCACAGCAATTGCCCGTGCAAAACGCGGTTACGGTGTGCAAGAGTGGCGGCAGCGCTGGGGCGCAAGGTGAAGAACAGACCGCGGAGGCCGCCCGTGAACCGAAGATCAGCCCGTCCCTCCGCTCCCCTGCGGCCTCCTTCGCCCGCGCTGCTGCCCGTGCTGGCGCTGGTCCTGTCCGCGCTGGTGGCATGCCAGGCGCCCACTCCGGCACCGGCTCCGCAGACTGCCACTCCATCCGGCGGCGCCACCCCGTCATCCAATACGTCGGCACCACCGAGTGCGTCGGCAGCACCCACGGCAGGCGCAGACTCCACGGCACAGCCGGGGGACGCGGCAAAGCCCGCCGGAATGCCCCGGCACATCTTCGTGATCAACCTGGAAAACAAGGGGTACGGCACTACCTGGGGCGACAATTCCCCCGCGCCGTACCTGTCCGGAACGCTCCGGAAGAAGGGCGTGCTGCTGAAGAACTACTACGGGATCGCCCACAACTCGCTGCCCAACTACCTGGCCCAGATCTCCGGACAACGGCCCAACGACAGCACGGAACTGGACTGCCACACGTACACCGAGTTCAACGCCACCGGCACTGATCCGGACGGGACGCTGCAGGGCGACGGCTGCGTCTACCCGGAGGACACCCAAACCGTGGCCGGGCAGCTGGCCGCGCAGGGCAAAACGTGGAAGGGCTACATGGAGGACATGCAGCAGCCGTGCGAGCACCCGGTCCTGGGCGAGGCGGACAACCACATCAAGGCCACGCCGGAGGAGCAGTACTCCACCCACCACAACCCCTTCATGTACTTCCGCTCCATCACGTCGTCCCCGGACTGCGCCAAAAACGTGGTCAACTTTTCCGCGCTCAAGGACGACCTGAAATCCGTGGACACCACCCCCAACCTGGCCTACATCACGCCCAACCTGTGCCACGACGGGCATGACGGCACCTGCGCCGACGGCTCTGACGGCGGCCTGGGGACAGCGGACGACTGGCTCAAGAAGCAGGTCCCGGCCATCCTGGCGTCACCGGCGTACAAGCAGGACGGCATGCTGGTGATCACCTTCGACGAGGCCGAGGGCGACACCACCGGCCCCTCCGAAGGCGACCCGGGAGTCCCCGCCGGGGGGACGGCCGGAGGACGGGTGGGGGCCCTGGTCCTCTCCCCGTTCGCGGCTGCGGGCACCTCCTCGGACCGGCCCTACAACCACTACAGCCTGCTGGCCACCATCGAGGACCTCTTCCACCTCCCGCGCCTGGGGCTGTCCGGTGATCCCGGCGTCAGGACGTTCGGGGACGACGTCTACCGGAAGGAATCCTAAGGTGGCGCTTTCAGGAAGCGGACGACGCCGGGCCGTGCTGGCAGGTGCCGCGGCGGTGGCTTTGGTGATCGTCGCCGTCGTCCTTTCCCTGGCGTTGCGCGGCGGCCCACCGGCCGCAGACCCGCCGGCGTCGGACGCGCCCGCAACAGCCGCGCCCACCGCCGGCGCCCCGGCCACCGCGGCTGCGGCACCGGGAACTGCTGCCGCCGACCCCAACGGGATCGGCAAGATCAAGCACGTAGTGATCATCACCCAGGAGAACAGATCCTTCGACAGCTACTTCGGGACGTACCCCGGGGCCGACGGGATTCCCATGAAGGACGGCAAGCCCGCGGTGTGCGTTCCGGATCCCGCCGAGGGTGGCTGCGTAAGGCCCTTCTACAACTCGGCGGACAGCAACGCCGGCGGCCCGCACAGCCACGCCGATGCCACCGCCGACATCAACGGCGGGGCGATGGACGGATTCGTGGCGCAGGCGGAGAAGGGCCTGTCCGGCTGCGGCGCCGCCAGCACCAAGTGCCAGTACAGCACCACCATGCCCACCGATGTGATGGGCTACCACGACGGACGGGACCTGCCCAACTACTGGGCCTATGCGCAGAACTTCACGCTGGAGGACCACCTGTTCGCCTCCGCCGCCTCCTGGAGCCTGCCGGCGCACCTGTACCTGGTCTCGGAATGGTCGGCCAAATGCACCAAGGCCGGGGACCCGTCGTCGTGCGTAAATGCCCTGCAGGACCCGGACCCCGAACCGGAGCCGCAGATCATCAAGGACACGCTGATCGGCAAGTGCCAGGCCGGGATGGACCTGGATCCTTGCCGCGAGGCCCTGGAGGCCGCCGGCATCGACCCGGGCCTCGCCGCACAGATTGACCAGCTCATCGGCACCAGCTGCAAGCCCACCGATTCCTACGCCATCTGCCAGGCGGCGGTGGATGCCGCCCCCATGTCCGATGACCTGAAGAAGAAGCTCACCGAGGCGGCCAAGAAACTGGAACTGCCGGACTACGCCTGGACCGACCTGACGTTCCTGCTGCACAAGCACAACGTCCCGTGGGCCTACTACGTGTTCAACGGCACCGAACCGGACTGCCGCAATGACGCCGCCACCTGCGATCCGGTGAAGCAGGACGCCAAGACCCCCGGCCTGTGGAATCCGCTGCTGTACTTCGACACGGTCAAGGAGGACGGCGAGCAGGGCAACATCAAGCCGCTCAGCGGTTTCTACGATGCCGCCAGAAAGGGGACGCTGCCGGCAGTCACCTGGGTGGCGCCCACGGACAAAGTCAGCGAACACGCGCCTGCGAAGATCAGCACCGGGCAGGCCTACGTTGCCGGGCTCATCAACGCCGTGATGAGCGGCCCTGACTGGGACAGCACCGCCATCTTCCTCAACTGGGACGACTGGGGCGGCTTCTATGACCACGAAAACCCGCCGGTGGTGGACAACAACGGCTATGGGCTGCGCGTCCCGGGCCTGGTGATCAGCCCCTATGCGAAGAAGGGGTTCATCGACCACCAGGTCCTCAGCCAGGACGCCTACTTCAAGTTCATCGAGGACGATTTCCTGGGCGGCGAGCGCATCGATCCCGCCACGGACGGCAGGCCGGACGCCCGCCCTGATGTCCGCGAGAACAACCCCCAGCTGGGCGACCTGGCACAGTCCTTCGACTTCACCCAGGCGCCGCTGCCGCCGCTCATCCTGCCCAACGCCACCACCTACTGACGCCGGGCCTTCCGTCCGGACGCGGCCGGGTTACGTGGCAGCCCCCTCTGCGGGATTTGCTGTGCGCGGCGCGGTGTCAGGTTGGTGCGCTTCCTCCGGTACTGCTTCAGCCTGGAGCACGGCCGGGCGCTCTGCCGGAACGGCGGCGGCCGCGGTGCCGGCGGGGGCGGGCTTGATGTTCTGGTTGACATGGAAGAAGTTGTCGGGGTCGTACTTTGCCTTGAGTACGGCAAGCCGCGCGTAGTTCGAGCCGAGCGTGTCCTCGATCCTGGCCTGGTCATCTGCGTCCTGGAAGTTAAGGTAGCCGCCGGGCTCCGAGAATTCGTGGAGCGCGGTCCAGTACTCCCGGACCCAGGCGATGTTCCTGTCGTTCTCGGACGGATCGGGCCACTGCGCCGCAATAACAGGCGCGAAGTCCACGTCACGGTAGGCGAAGGCGGTGGCCTCGGGAGCTACGCGCCTCACGGCGCCGTCGATCGGATAGAAATGGTTGGCGGAGTGGACGCTGGGAATGCCAGGAGCATATGCGACGGCGGTGCGGAGCGCGTCATCGCTGAGGGTGCGGAGGAAATCGGCCTTCCAGTAGCCCTGCAGCCCGGGGACGCCGCTGAGGCCGTCGAACATGATGTTCAGTGCCGGGTACGGCATCGGGGCGAAGAAGCTTCCCAGCACCTGCCCGGCGTCAAGCATTGCCTGCCAGTGCGCGGGGCCGGCGTCAAGGTCGCCGGTCCACATTCCTGCGATCACCGCAACGGGCTTCCCATGCCATTCCTCGGGAAGGAACGGCACCGGAGGACCTTGGTGGAATCCCAGGAAGGCGCCCATTTCGTCCGGTTCGGCAGCAATCCACTCGCGGTAGGCCGCCCCGACTTCGGCTCCGGTCGCTGCATCGAAGAACATGATTCCCACATGGACCATGTCCACGGGATGCAGGCGGAACTCCATCGACGTGACCACGCCGAAGTTGCCGCTGCCGCCGCGGAGCGCCCAGAACAGGTCGACGTTTTCGGCTTCGCTGGCAGTGACGAAGGTTCCGTCAGCAAGGACGACGTCGGCGGAAACGAGGTTGTCGCAGGACAACCCGTACTTGCGGGACAGGTACCCGATGCCGCCGCCGAGGGTCAGGCCGGCGACGCCGGTTGAGCCGATGATGCCCCCTGTGCTTGCCAGCCCGAATGCATGCGTGGCGTGGTTGTAGTCTGCCCACGTTGCGCCGGGCTCCACCCGGGCCAGCCGCGCCGCGGGGTCAACGCGCACTCCCCGGCGGGCCGAAAAGTCAAGGACCAGGCCGCCGTCGAGCGTTCCAAATCCTGGCGCACTGTGCCCGCCGCCGCGCACGGCAACTTCAATCCCCAGGCCACGGGCGAAGCGTACGGCCGCCAGAACGTCCGCGACCTGGGACACCTGGAGGACCGCTGCGGGACGACGGTCGATCATCCCGTTGTAAACATGGCGTGCGGCCTCGTACTCGGCGTCGCCCTCTTCGATAACCTGCCCGCGGACCTGTTCGCGGAGCACGTCGAAACGATCGCTACCCATCACAACTCCATTTTTTGCGTCGGAGACCAGGGGCAGCCGGCTCCATCCAGGGCCCAGCGGGGGCCAGCATGATGATGCTTTCGGTATACGCCCGGGCCTGGAAGGGGTCAAGAGCGATCCGGCCGGGGAGATCGTCGGCGGTGACGGCGCTACGGCGTGGCGAGCGTGCAGTCCGCCGCGTCCTCCACCACGCGCTCCAGGTCACCGGTTCGGTGCAGCACCTCCATCTGCCGCACGGCCCCGGTGCCGTCGGCCAGCAGCCTGTCCATCAGGTCCTCCACCCGCTGCAGGTCACCCATATCCTCCAGCGCCCCCCGGACGTGGTGCAGCAGTGCATTCACGACGGCGAGCGCGGGCGCCGGGCGGTGCGTTTGGGGATCCAGCAGCTCACCCCGCAGGCCCCACCGGCTTGCCTTCCAGCCTGCCAGCCTCAGCAGTGCCGACGGGACGGATACGGGGTCGGTCCCCTCCCGCCATTCCCTGGCAGCGGTTTCCACCAGTCCCCGGGCGATTCCCGCGAGCAACACCGTGTTTTCCGGGCGCAGGCAGACGTCTGCCACGCGGATCTCCACCGTGGGATAGTGCCGGGAGAGCCGGGCATCGAAGTAGACCATGCCCTCGTCCATGGCGACGCCGGTGCTCACCATGTCATGGACCAGTTGGTGGTAGGCGTCCGGGGTGCCCAGGAGTTCCAGCGGCCCGGCAGACGGCCAGCGGTTCCACACCTGGGAGCGGTAGCTGGCGTAGCCGCTGTCCTCGCCATGCCAGAACGGGGAATTGGCGCTCAGCGCCACGAGCACCGGCAGCCAGTTCCGCATCCGGTCCAGCACGGCCACGGCTTCCTCCGGCGACTCCACCGAGACGTGGATGTGGCAGCCGCAGGTGAGCTGCTCCCTGGCGGTCAGCCCGTACTCCTCCATCATGGCCCGGAACCTGCGCAGCTGCACCGGATGGGGATCGGCCGGGAGCGGGGAGGTTCCCAGCGCTGCCACCCTGACGCCCACGTCCTCGGCCGCCTGCTGGGCAAGGGCGCGGCCGGCCACGATGTCCTGCTCGAGTTTTGCCAGGGTGGCGTGCGGCGGGCTCACCACCTCGATCATTTCCTGCTGGAACTCGGCCGTCAGTACCGGCCCGGACGCCGCCTCCAGCGGACGGACGTAAAGGTCCAGGAGGGCGCCTGCCATCGGGACGGCTTCCCCGGTCGCGGGGTCTACCAGGAGCAACTCCTCTTCGATGCCGAACGTCCGCCTGCCTGCGCCCGCGCCGCCGGTGCCGTCATTGCCGTAGGTGTCCATCGCCGTCGTCCCCTGTCCCCTGCGTCGTTGCAAGTTCCTTCCCGGAGCATGGCAGCGTGACCGCCCCGTTCACCAGGACGTCCATGCCCGCCATACGCCGTCGGAAGGAAACAATAATAAGCACCCTTATCAATGAGGGGGAAGGGGTGCCGCCGGGGGTCTCCGCTGTACTTCAGACCTACCCCCGGGTAAATTTGGACTGTGACGGGCGCCACACCCGTCCTCCCGGGCCCTTCTGCAAAGGCCCAGCGGGAGCAGCTGCTGTAGCCCAACGGCAGCGCCTTATGCAAGAGCGAAAGAGCCAAGCATGTCGGCCTCGCATTTCCAGCAGTTCCTTAACGAAGCAACCACGCCCGATCCCTCCGGCGATTCCCCCCTCGGCCCCGATTGCCTTTATGGCCTTTATGTCAGCTGGGCGGCGCTGCACGGCCTGAGCCCCAAGCCGGACCAGGCGTTCCGCGCCGGGATGCTGCGCTGCGGCGTGGACGTCCGGAACTCCCGGCTCAGGATGACCGGCCCTGCCGCGGCCGACTACATCCTCAGCAGCTACCCGGCCGTCGCGTAATGGGCGGTACTCGGGAAGCCGGGTCAGGGTGATGCCCGCAAAGCCCTGACGAAGGGCGCTTTGCCCAGGGGTGTGCGTTCGAGCTGGTCCACCGCCTGCACGTCCACGGAAAGGCCGGCCACACCTGCTGCCTCCAGTGCTGACGCCACGGCCGTGCGCACCCCCTCAAGGGAGGCTCCGGGCAACAGGCCTGTGACCAGGACGCGCAGTCCCGCGGCCTCCTGGACTACCTGCCACCCTGAAGCTGACACGTCGTCGAGCACCAGATGGAAGACGTTGGGATGGATGCTGACGGCGCCTTTCCTGCCCGGCAGCCGGAGGACGTCCTCAAGGCGTCCTTCAACGTCCTCAAGCAGCTGGAAGGACCGGCCGCAGGGGCAGCCGCGCCCGTCCAGCCTGATGGTGTCCGACATTTCGTAGCGGATCAGCGGCAGGGTGCGGGAGAACAGCACGGTCACCAGCAGCTTCGCCCCGGTGGTTCCTGGCGGAACCGGGTTGCCTGCGGGGTCCACTGGTTCCACGATGACCAGGTCCTCGTACACATGGCGGTTCCGGTAGATGCAGGGGGAAGCGATCCCGGCTGTTTCGGTGGCGGCATAGACATCGAACGGGGCGGTTCCCCACGCCGCCTGCATCCCGGCCGCAGCCTGGGCGGTAAGCACTTCGGAGGCCGACATGATCCCTTGCGGTGCAATATGCAGCCGCCCCTCCCGCTGCTCGGCCGCCAGCGGCCCCAGGGCTGAGGCGTATCCCACCAGCACCCTGGGCTGGAACCGGTTGAGCGCGGCCACTGTCTCCTCCATGGGTGCCGTGACGTCCAACCGGAGCGTGGGGACCAGTCGGGACCGGACAGAGGCGCCCACGACGGCGGACTGGCGCGTGGGAACCCGTGAGCTGACCAGTGCCGTCTTCAGTGGCCGCCTCGGATTGAGGGCGATCCCGGCCCAGTCGTTGGCCCGCGCATAGGATGCCAGGACCGATGCCCACTCGGAGCGGTTCCAGGCGAATATCCCCCGCCTCCCAGTGGTCCCGGCCGTGGCCGCAACCCACCAGCGCCCCCTGAACGGCCGGCCGGGATCACCACAGCTTGCGGTGAGGCCACGCACGTGGTCTTCGAGGTCGGCGAGGCTTAGGTCCGGGGTGGTTATCGCTTCATCAAAGTGCTCCATGAGGTCCGCTTTGGTGACAGACGGCAGTTCCTGCAAGGGTGCGTCGTGCAGTCCCGCGTGCCGGTGCCGGTAGAACTCCGAGCCGGCATAGGTTGCAGCGCGCAGCCGGTGCAGCGCCTGTTCCTGGTGGGCGGCGATCCGCGCTGGATCCCACCCGTCCCTCCGGCGCCATGCCGCCCGCAGGGACAGCACCTGCGAGAGGAGGCGGACGTTCATGGCAGGCTGCCGCATCGAAGCACGGGCGGCCCGGCGTTGCATTCGCCCTCGCCTAACTCCCCGTGGCCCGTGTCGTCGTCCCAATACATCATGGCCCTGCCCCTTCCGGCCTTGAAGTCGCAACACTCCCAGTGTTGATCTTCCGCGGCCCGCCCCTGCAGCGTCAGGGTCATAGGTCCCCGCACATCGGCGAACCAGGGACGCACCTCCGACGTGCCTCTTCAAGCCTTTCGGTAAGGGGATGCAAACCTTTGTGGCGCAGGGGGCGCTGCGGTGTTTTACTGCCAGCATGTCTGAAACCCTCAAGCTCAACCGCAACGAGCCCCACGACAGCAGCGTCGCAGCACGCCTGAACTGGCTGCGTGCCGGTGTACTGGGCGCGAACGACGGTATTGTCTCGGTCGCGGCAACCGTGGTGGGCGTCGCGGGTGTGACCAACGACCTCGCGCCCATCCTGGTGGCGGGCACGGCCGCGGTGGTGGGTGGTGCCGTGTCCATGGCCCTGGGCGAATACGTTTCCGTGAGCAGCCAGAGTGACAGCCAGCGCGCGCTGATCGAAAAGGAACGCCAGGAGCTCAGGGACGATCCCGAGGGCGAACTGGACGAACTCGCCCACATCTACCAGGCCAAGGGGCTGAGCGAGGCCACCGCCAGGACCGTTGCCGAGGAGTTGACGGCAAAGGACGCCCTGAAAGCGCACCTGTCCGCCGAACTGAACATCGACGAAGAAGAAGTGGTCAGCCCCTGGCATGCCGCGTTCGCCTCCGCCATCGCATTCACCATCGGCGCCATCCTCCCCATGCTGGCCATCATTTTCCCGCCGGAAGAAGCCCGGATCCCGGTCACGTTCGTCGCCGTCATCCTGGCACTGGCCCTGACCGGCACCATCAGCGCCAAAATCGGCGGAAGCTCCAAGCGCAAGGCAACCATCAGGCTGGTGGTGGGCGGTGCGCTGGCCATGGCCTTCACCTTCGCGGTGGGCAGCCTGCTGGGCACCACCGGCATCGCCTAGCAGCCCGTCACTCCACCCGTCCCGCTGCCAGTCCGTACGGCCCCAAAACCCCTTCACATCAGCAACCTCCGCGCGTAGGGTGAACCACACAGCCGCTGGTCCTTTGGGGCCTGCGGTGGGCTCATGCAGTTGGGCTTCGGGAGCATGCCGGAGGGACCACAGGTGGGTAAAAGACCATTGAAGAACCGCATGCGGCGCTTCGCGGCACTGGCCGCGGGCCTTCTGGCCCTGCCCGCGCTGACCTCCTGCTCCGACCTGGTTTCCCGCGGCTTCCTCCCCGGCGCCCGTGACACCACCAACAACACGGAACTGATCACCGACCTGTGGGTCAACTCCTGGATCGCTGCACTGGTGGTTGGCATCATCACCTGGGGGCTGATGATCTGGGTCATCGTGGCGTACCGGCGCAGGAAGAACACCGTCGGATTTCCGCCGCAACTGAGCTACAACCTCCCCCTTGAAGTCTTCTACCTGGCCATTCCATTGATCGTCATCGGGGTCCTGTTCGTCTTCACGGACCGGGAGCAGCGGGCCATCGACGAGCGCTACCCCAACCCGGACGTGGTGATCGACGTCTTCGGCAAACAGTGGTCCTGGGATTTCAACTACGTCAAGGAGCAGGTCCACGAGGACGCCGGACAACAAGCCCACCTGACCGGTGGCTATGGCGCCCCGGACCGGCTGCCCACGCTCTACCTTCCGGTGGGCAAGAAGGTGGAACTGCACCTCCAGTCCCGTGACGTGCAGCATTCCTTCTGGGTGGTGGATTTCCTGCAGAAGCGCGACCTCTACCCGGGCCACGAACAGTACAACCCCTACATCAGCATCACCCCCAACCGCACCGGCGAATACATGGGCAAGTGCGCCGAACTCTGCGGCGAATACCACTCGGAAATGCTTTTCAAGGTCAGGGTGGTCACCCAGCAGGAGTACGACAGCCACATCGCCGACCTCAAGGCAAAGGGCAACACCGGAAACCTGGGCACCGACTTCGACAGGGCGCCGATATCAGCCCCTGCACCGCAGGCCCTGGAACCAGCACAGTAAAGGACGGCACTGTAATGACCACCACAGGGCAGAGAATGGGCGGAACCGCGGCCACGGCTGCGCCGGCAGTGGTCCGGCGCCCCAAGGGCACCATTGTGGTCAACTGGATCACCTCCACTGACCACAAGACCATCGGGTACATGTACCTGATCTCGTCCTTCGTGTTCTTCTGCGCGGGCGGTGTCATGGCGCTGCTCATCCGCGCCGAACTGTTCGAACCCGGAATGCAGATCCTGCAGACCAAGGAGCAGTACAACCAACTGTTCACCATGCACGGCACCATCATGCTGCTGATGTTCGCCACCCCGCTGTTCGCCGGGTTCGCCAACGTGATCATGCCGCTGCAGATCGGCGCGCCGGACGTCGCGTTCCCCCGCCTCAACGCGCTGGCGTTCTGGTTCTTCCTGTTCGGCTCCACCATCGCCGTCTCCGGCTTCATCACCCCGCAGGGCGCCGCGTCCTTCGGCTGGTTCGCCTACGCGCCGCTGTCAAACACCACGTTCACCCCGGGCATCGGCGGTGACTTGTGGGTCTTCGGCCTGGCACTGTCCGGCTTCGGCACCATCCTGGGCTCGGTCAACTTCATCACCACCATCATCTGCATGCGTGCCCCCGGCCTTACCATGTGGCGGATGCCGATCTTCACCTGGAACACCCTGGTGACCGCGATCCTGGTCCTGATGGCCTTCCCGCCGCTGGCCGCCGCCCTGTTCGCCCTGGGCGCGGACCGGAAGTTCGGTGCCCACATCTTTGATCCCTCCAACGGCGGCGCCATCCTTTGGCAGCACCTGTTCTGGTTCTTCGGACACCCCGAGGTGTACATCATCGCGCTGCCGTTCTTCGGGATCGTCTCGGAGATCTTCCCGGTGTTCAGCCGCAAGCCCCTGTTCGGCTACAAGGGCATCGTGTACGCCACCATCGCCATCGCGGCCCTCTCGGTGACGGTCTGGGCCCACCACATGTACGTCACGGGCGCGGTGTTCCTGCCGTTCTTCGCGTTCATGACCATGCTCATTGCAGTGCCCACCGGCGTGAAGTTCTTCAACTGGATCGGCACGATGTGGGGCGGCTCCCTGACCTTCGAGACGCCCATGCTGTGGAGCATGGGATTCCTGGCCACGTTCCTCTTCGGCGGCCTCACAGGCATCATCCTGGCCTCACCGCCCATGGACTTCCACGTCTCGGACTCCTACTTCGTGGTGGCGCACTTCCACTACGTGGTGTTCGGCACCGTGGTGTTCGCCATGTTCGCCGGGTTTTATTTCTGGTGGCCCAAGTTCACCGGCACAATGCTCAACGAGCGCCTGGGCAAGATCCACTTCTGGATGCTGTTCCTGGGCTTCCACGCCACGTTCCTGATCCAGCACTGGCTGGGCGTCCTGGGCATGCCCCGCCGGTACGCGGATTACATGCCGGAGGACAACTTCACCTTCATGAACCAGTTCTCCACCATTGGGTCCTACCTGCTGGGCGCCTCCCTCATCCCGTTCTTCTGGAACGTCTTCATCACCTGGCGGGCCGGGAAGAAGGTCACTGTGGACGATCCCTGGGGCTTTGGCGCGTCCCTTGAGTGGGCCACGTCCTGCCCGCCGCCGCGCCACAACTTCACCTCGCTCCCCCGCATCCGGTCCGAGCGCCCCGCCCTGGACCTGCACCATCCCGAGCTGAGCATCCGGCTCCATCCCTCAGAGAACGCACCGGCGGAGAGCATCCTGGGGGCGGCCGATATCGGGGAACGCGACGTCCACGATCCCAACCCGAACAAATAGCGGGGCCTCTGCCGCAGCCGGCAGAAGCTCGATAATTACGTCACGTCGTGGTTTCGTAATTGATGTGAACCTTGTCACTTAAAGCGCTTTCCAGCTTGGTGCTTAGGTTTGCCTACCCTACAGTTTCCTGACATAGGCAACATTCGTGTTGCCTAATAGGACTTAGGTTCAGCAGACTTTTTCCCCACCGAAAGCAGCCTCAATGAAGATCCGCAACAGCGCGCTGGCCGGCATCGCACTCGCCGCCACCGCAGCTCTCGGCCTGACCGCCTGCGGCGGCGGCACTCCTGCCGGCGGCACCTCGTCGTCCGCGTCCAACGGCGCCGCCTCCGGCGAGATCACCGTGTACAACGCCCAGCACGAAAGCCTCACCAAGGAGTGGGTGGATGCCTTCACGGCGGAAACCGGCATCAAGGTGACCATGCGCCAGGGATCGGACACTGAGCTCTCCAACCAGATCATCCAGGAAGGCCAGGCCTCCCCCGCGGATGTATTCCTCACGGAAAACTCCCCCGCGATGACGCAGGTTGAGAAGGCCGGCCTGTTCGCGGACGTCAACAAGGACACCCTGGCCCAGGTTCCCGCCGAGTTCGCACCGTCCACCGGCAAATGGACGGGCATCGCCGCCCGCTCCACCGTCCTGGTGTACAACAAGACCAAGCTCACCGAGGACCAGCTCCCCAAGTCCATGCTTGACCTGGCCAAGCCTGAATGGAAGGGCAAGTGGGCCGCATCCCCCACGGGCGCAGACTTCCAGGCCATCGTTTCAGCGCTGCTGGAGCTGAAGGGCGAGTCCGCCACCGAGGAGTGGCTGAAGGGCATGAAGGAAAACTCCAAGGCCTACAAGGGCAACAGCACGGCCATGAAGGCGGTCAACGCCGGTGAAGTGGACGCCGCCCTGATCTACCACTACTACTACTACGGCGACCAGGCCAAGACCGGCGAGAACTCCAACAACGTCACCCCGTACTACTTCAAGAACCAGGACCCGGGCGCGTTCCTGTCCGTATCCGGCGGCGGCGTGCTCAAGTCCTCCAAGAACGCTGCCGCTGCGCAGGAGTTCCTGAAGTTCATCACCGGCAAGAAGGGCCAGGAAGTCCTCAAGAACGGTACGTCCTTCGAGTACGCCATCGGCTCCGACGTTCCCGCCAACGACAAGCTGGTTCCGATCAAGGACCTGCAGGCTCCCAAGGTTGACGCCGCCAAGCTCAACTCCGAAAAGGTCACCGATCTGATGACCCAGGCAGGACTACTGTAATTCCGTGACCTCCGATCTATCGGCTCCCCCCAGGGCGGGCACGACGACGGCGGGCCGGGGCACCAGCCCCCGCCCGCCTTTCGGCGTTTCCTCGGTGTCCGTCCTGGCGGTGCTGATCGCCCTCTTCTCCCTCGTCCCGCTGGGGTACGTGGCCTACATGACGGTGGCAACCGGGTGGGATACCGCCGTCGGCCTCATCCTGCGGCCCCGCGTGGGCGAACTGCTGCTGAATACCCTGCTCCTGATGGCCGCCACCATCCCGCTGTGCCTGCTGCTTGGCGTGGCGGGTGCCTGGCTGGTGGAACGGACCAGGCTGCGCGGCCACCGGGTGTGGGCCGTGCTGCTGGCCGCCCCGCTGGCCGTCCCGGCGTTCGTCAACAGCTACGCCTGGGTCTCGGCCATCCCGTCGCTGGGCGGCCTGGGTTCGGGAATCCTGATCTCCACGCTGTCCTACTTCCCGCTGGTGTACATCCCGGCCGCAGCCACCTTGAGCCGGCTGGACCCCGCCATTGAGCAGTCCGCCGCGGCCCTGGGGCTCGGTGCCTGGCGGACCTTCTTCCGTGTGGTGCTCCCCCAGCTCAGGATCGCCCTCACGGGCGGCGCACTGCTGGTGGGGCTGCACCTGCTCGCCGAATACGGCGCGTTCGCCATGATCCGGTTCGATACCTTCACCACCGCGATCATGACCCAGTACCAGTCCACGTTCAACGGCGCGGCCGGAAACATGCTGGCCAGCGTGCTGGTGTTCTTCTGCCTGCTCCTGCTGCTTGCGGAGGTCCGCAGCCGCGGCTCCGCGCGCTACGCCCGTATCGGGTCCGGCGTGCAGGCCAAGGCGCTGCGCCTTCCCCTGCACGCGTACCAGGTCCCGGCCCAGCTCTTCCTGTTGGCGCTGACCGCCCTGGCCTTCGGACTCCCGCTGTACTTCGTGCTGCGCTGGATCCTTGCCGGCGGAGCGGACGTCTGGACAGCATCCGAATTCCTCCCGGCGCTGGTCACCACGTTCACCTACGGGCTCGCCGGCGCCGCTGCCACCACCGTGGTGGCCTTCCCCATGGCGTACCTCGCCGTGCGCCACCCCGGGTGGTTCAGCAAGTCCCTGGAACTGTCCAACTATGTCACCAGCTCCATGCCCGGCATCGTGGTGGCGCTGGCGTTTGTTACCGTCAGCATCCGCATGGTGCCCGGGATGTACCAGACGGCGGGGCTGCTGGTCGCGGCGTACGTCCTCCTGTTCCTCCCCCGGGCCCTGGTGAACCTGCGGGCCGGACTGGCACAGGCCCCCAAGGAACTGGACGAGGCCGCCCAGGCGCTCGGGAAGCCGCCGCTACTGGCCTTCATCCGTGTCACCCTGCGACTCACCGCCCCTGCAGCGGCCGGCGGAGCAGCCCTGGTGTTCCTGGCCATCGCCAACGAGCTCACCGCCACCTTGCTCCTGTCCCCCAACGGCACCAGGACACTGGCCACCGAGTTCTGGAGTAAGAGCAGCGAGATCGACTACGCCGGCGCTGCGCCCTACGCGCTGCTGATGATCCTGCTTTCCGCCCCCATGACCTACCTCCTCTTCCAACAGTCCAAGAAAGTAGCCGGACAGTGACAGCACCCTCAACCCGCAGGCTGCCCGAGCCTCGGGTGGCACCCTCGGTGGCCGCAACCACCAACAGCCACCTGCAGATCACGGACGTCACCAAGAACTTCGGATCACAGGCGGTCCTGAGGGGCGTCAACCTGTCAGTGGCCAAGGGCGGAACCACCGCCATCGTTGGCCCCTCCGGTTCGGGCAAGACCACCCTCCTGCGGCTGATCGCCGGGTTCGAGCACCCGGACACCGGGACCATCTCGCTCAACGGCACCACCGTGGCCGGTGACGGCGCGTGGCTTCCGGCGCACAAGCGGCAGATCGGGTACGTGGCCCAGGACGGCGCCCTGTTCCCGCACCTGACCGTGGGCCAGAACGTGGCCTTCGGCCTCAACGCGGCCAAGCGCGAGGGCGGCCGCCGCGCGGTCAACGCCCGCGTGGCGGAGCTGCTGGAGATGGTGTCGCTGGATGCTTCCATGGCCAAGCGCCGGCCGCACCAACTCTCCGGCGGCCAGCAGCAGCGGGTTGCCCTGGCCCGGGCCCTGGCCCGCGAACCGGAGCTGATGCTCCTGGACGAGCCGTTCTCCGCCCTGGACGCGGGCCTGCGCGTCGCGACCCGCCGCGCCGTGGCCAAGGTCCTGGCCGAGGCCGGCGTCACCACCATCCTGGTAACCCACGACCAGGCCGAGGCCCTCTCCTTTGCGGACCAGGTGGCCGTGATGCGCGGCGGCAAACTGGCCCAGATCGGCAACCCCTTTGTGGTCTACACCCGCCCCGCGGACCGGGCCACCGCGGAGTTCCTGGGCGACGCCGTCATCCTGGACGCATGGCTGGAAGGGACGCTGGCCACCTGCTCGCTGGGCGCGATTCCCGTGCGCCGGCCCCCGGCACAGGGACGCGTGCAGCTGATGCTGCGGCCCGAACAGATCCGCATTGCCGAGGACGGCCCCATCCGCGGAGTGGTGGTGGACACCGACTACTTCGGCCCTGAGACCACCGTGCGGCTGAAGCTGAACGTGCCCAAGGAAGTGGCGGAGCACGCCGACCACCGCTACCCGGGCGGCGGCGAAGTGATCACCATCAGGCACTGGAACGCCTCGATCGCCCGTCCGGGCATGGAGCTGTGCCTGCGGGTCGTGGGCGAAGCCGTTGCGTTCCCCACGGACGAGTAGTCCTCCTCAGCCTCAGGCGTCACAGAAAAAACACCGGGCGGAAACACTCCTGCAACCTGTCCACGGCAAGCTGTGCTTACGGGGATTCAACAGCAGGAGGCAGCCATGGAGGCACCAGGAATACGCACCGCCCAGCTCCGCATCGGCGACCAGATCGAGGCATGGCACCGGGGCAGGCTTTTCCACAAGGGCCGGGTGACCGACGTCGTCCCGGCCCTGGAACTCTTCTGGATCCTGGACGCCCGGACCGGCGCGCGCAAACTGCTGGACCCGGAGGCCCTGGAGATCCGCCAGGTGGACCCTCCGGTCAAGCTGGAGGTTTCCGCCAAACCGCAGCCGCCGGCCAAGCCCCTCGCCACCGCCTAGCGCGGGAGCGTCAGGTGCGCTCCTGGTAGACGTCCGGGACGCCGTCGTGGTCGGAATCCACCTGCTCCAGCTCTTCAGCGAGCCGGTACTGGCGGTTGCGGGTGCGCAGGACAACCGTTGCCAGCAGCGCAGCAACCAGCGACGCGGCCAGGATTCCCACCTTTGCATGGTCGTCGTGGAGGCTGCCGTGGCCGAAGCTGAGCTCTGCCACCAGCAGGGAGACGGTGAATCCGATCCCTGCCAGCAACGCAACGCCGAACACGTCGATCCACTTGAAGGAGCTGTCCAGGCTTGCCCTGGTGGCTTTGGTCAGGACCCAGGTGGTGCCCATGATCCCGATCGGCTTGCCCAGGACCAGGCCCAGGATGATGCCCAGCGCCACGGGATCGGACAGGGCCGACCCCAGGCCCTCCCAGCCGCCAACGGCCACGCCTGCGGAAAAGAAGGCGAAGATGGGGACGGCCACGCCGGCGGAGATGGGCCGGAACCGGTGCTCGAAAATCTCTGCAAGCCCGGGGCCGGCTTCGGGGCCGCCGGAGGCCTGCGACCGGATCACGGGAACGGCGAAGCCCAGGAGTACGCCGGCCACGGTGGCGTGGATGCCCGACGCGTGCACCAGGGCCCAGGTCACGGCACCCAGCGGCAGCAGGATCAGCCAGGCAGCGGCTGCGTGGCGGCCGAAGAACCGGCGGTATTTCTGGGCCAGGAAAGCGTAGATGGCCAGCGGGATGAGCGCCAGGAGCAGCGGCACGGCCTGGATATCGCTGGAGTAGAAGAACGCGATGATGGTGATGGCAATGAGGTCATCCACCACGGCCAGGGTCAGCAGGAAGATCCGCAGGGCGCTGGGCAGGTGCGAGCCGATGATGGCCAGGACCGCGACGGCAAACGCAATGTCCGTTGCCGTGGGAATGGCCCAGCCGCGGAGCGTTTCCGGACTTGAAAGATTGACGACGGCGTAAATCACCGCCGGGACCGCCACGCCTCCCACGGCGGCCGCCACCGGCACAATCGATTTGCTCAGCTGCCGCAGGTCGCCGGCCACGAATTCGCGCTTGAGCTCCAGCCCCACCAGGAAGAAGAAGATGGCCAGCAGCCCGTCCGCTGCCCACGCCCCCAGGCTCAATTCAAGGTGCCACGGTGCGTAGCCCACCTTGAAGTCCCGGAGGGAGAAGTAGCTGTCCGACGCCGGGGAGTTGGCCCAGATGAGCGCGATGACCGCAGCAGCCACCAGGAGGGCGCCGCCCACCGTCTCCTTGCGGAGGATCTCACCGATCCGCAGCGCTTCGGCGTAGCTGCCGCGCGAAAAGACGGTGGAGCCAAAGAACGTGTTCCGGCGTGGGGTGGGCGGGGTGGAGTTCATGCGGGCGTCCTTAAATCCGGGTTCGACAAATCCATGCCGACCAGACTTCCCGGCGCACCTCCATCCATCCTACGGGGAACGGCACTAACCCGCGCGGCGCCCCCCGGTGTGGACCGGCCGGCCGTGCAGCTGGATGGCCCGCACGGCCCGGTCCAGGTAGGTGCGCGCCTCAGGGGAATTGGCAAGTTGTACCAGCTCCGCCGCCACCACCACGAGCTTGACGTTGCGGTGGCTGCTGGTGCTCACCAGCATCTGGAACGCGTCATCGGAGCCAAGCTTCAGCTGGCCCATGAGGATTCCCCGGGCCTGGTCGATCACCGTACGGGTGGCCGTGGCACCCGCTACTGCCTCCCGTGCTGTTTGTTCAGTTTCGCGCTGCAGCGTCCGGCTGAGGTCCACCATCACGCCTTCGAGCGCCACCACCGACCCGTCCGGGCCGAGGACTGCCTCTCCGGAGGTCAGCACGCGCCGGGTCCTGCCCTGGGCATCGACGAGCCGGTGGTACATGCAGAAGAACCCGCCGGTGGTGGAAACCTGCGCCACGATTTCCTCGCACCGCTCACGGTCATCCGGGTGTTTATGCGCGAAGAGCAGTTCCATGGTGGGCACCACCTCGCCGCGGTGGTAACCGTGCAGCCGGTACATCCCGTCCGACCAGTGGAAGGTCGGCCCCGCCGGTTCGATGTCCACCCTGAAGGTGCCGGCGTCACTTTCGCTGTCCCCGAGGGCACTCGAATACGTGTACAGGTCGCTGAGCTCCGTCACAGGTCCACCTCCCGCGGATACGCCAAACCCCCAGCGGGCCGGCTCTGTCCTCGCTCCTTCCAGTATGGTCGCCCGCGGCAACAGAAGGTAGTGCGGTAGGTCCTATGGAAGTCCCGGGGGAAATGCCCTATGGTGCTTGACCCAATATACCCCCAGGGGGTATATTGTGGGTGTTGTCAGTGAAGTGGTATGTCCCGGCCGGTGCCTGCACCGGACTTTCACAGCCGTTCAACCCCAGCACCCCTTGATTCCCTCAACGGATTGGAACTGACATGAACACCGGGAACCGTCCCCAGCTCCCCCTCGCCTCCTCCGGCTGCAGCTGCTGCGCCCCCGCCAGCGCTGCGCAGCCGTCCGGCACCCTGACTGCGCCTGCCACGCAGGTCTCCCCTGTCGGCGTCGTCAATGCCCACGCCGAATCCTCCACGCCACGGACTTACGCGGTGGCGGGCATGACCTGCGGGCACTGCGTCCGCTCCGTCGAAACCGCAGTTTCCGCCGTCCCGGGCGTCACCTCGGCCTCGGTGGACCTGGTGCCTGGCGGCAGCTCCCCGCTGGCCGTCATCGGATCGGCGCCCGACGCCGACGTGCGCGCCGCCATAGAGTCCGCCGGCTACGCCCTCGCCTGAGACAGCCAGCGTCCCGGAACGCCCCCACATTCCCCAGCCCCCGGACCAGGTCCGGCCAGCGCTTGCCTCCAAGGAGGACCAATGCAGGACCAGCAGCACACGCAGCATTCCACCGGCGGCCATGAGCACCACTCGCCGCCCAGCGGAACGCTAACGCAGCCGCCGGCGCACGGTGCCGGTCACGCCCAGCACGGCGCCCACAACGACGACGACCACACCGTCCATACCCACGGCCAGCACGCCGGACACAGCACCGCCATGTTCAAGAACAGGTTCTGGCTGACCCTGGCCCTCGCTGTTCCCGTGGTCTACTTCAGCCCCATGATGGGCCACCTCCTGGGCTACATGCCGCCGGAGTTCCCCGGCTCGGCCTGGATCCCGCCGGTCCTGGGCACCGTCATCTTCCTCTACGGCGGCCAGCCGTTCCTCAAGGGCGGCCTGCAGGAGCTGAAAGACCGCACGCCGGGAATGATGCTGCTGATCGCCATGGCCATCACCGTGGCGTTCGCCGCATCCTGGGTCACCAGCCTGGGGATCGGCGGCTTCGACCTGGACTTCTGGTGGGAGCTGGCACTGCTGGTTGCCATCATGCTGCTGGGCCACTGGATCGAGATGCGCGCGCTCGGGTCCGCGCAGGGCGCACTCGATGCCCTGGCCGCGCTGCTGCCCGACGAGGCCGAACGCATCACGGACAACGGCACCGAAACCGTTCCCGTGTCTGAACTCAGCCCCGGTGACCTGGTCCTGGTCCGGCCCGGCGCCCGCATGCCGGCCGACGGCAGCGTGGTGGAGGGGCAGGCCGAATTCGACGAGTCCATGATCACCGGCGAATCCAAAACCGTGGCCCGCGGCGCAGGGGACACGGTGGTGGCGGGAACGGTGGCCACGGACAGCAGCGTCCGGGTCCGGGTCACGGCCGTTGGGGACCAGACCGCCCTGGCCGGGATCCAGCGCCTGGTGGAGGAAGCACAGGCCTCCTCCTCACGCGCCCAGGCCCTGGCGGACCGCGCCGCGGCGTTCCTCTTCTACTTTGCCGCCGGCGCCGGTGTCCTGACCTTCATCGCGTGGACGCTGCTGGGCAGCGTTCCGGAGGCCGTCACCCGCACCGTCACTGTGCTGGTGATCGCCTGCCCGCACGCCCTTGGGCTGGCGATCCCGCTGGTGATCGCCATTTCCACGGAACAGGCCGCCCGCGCCGGGGTGCTGATCAAGAACCGGATGGCCCTGGAGCGCATGCGCACCATCGACGTGGTCCTGTTCGACAAGACCGGCACGCTGACCACCGGCGAGCCGGAACTGAAGGATGTTGCCGTAGCTGGCGGAGCGGATGCCGACGCCGTGCTCGCACTTGCTGCCGCGGTGGAGTCCGACAGCGAGCACCCTGTCGCCCGGGCCATCGTGCGGGCCGCGAAGGCACGCAACCTGGCACTGCCCGAAGCCACCGGCTTCACCTCGCTGACCGGCCGCGGTGTGCGGGCCAGCGTGGACGGCCGAACGGTGCACGTGGGCGGGCCGGCGCTCCTGCGCGAGCTCGGCGTCGTCGAACCTGACTCTTTGGCCGCCAGTACGCGCACGTGGATGGACCGCGGCGCCGCCGTGCTGCACGTGGTGGACGACGGCAGCATCCTGGGTGCGGTGAGCATGGAGGATGCGGTGCGGCCGGAGTCGCGGCAGGCCGTCTCGGCCCTGCAGCGCCGCGGCATCAAGGTAGCCATGGTCACCGGGGACGCCCACCAGGTGGCGCAGGCCGTGGCCGCGGACCTGGACATCGACGAGGTGTTCGCCGAGGTCCTGCCCGCCGACAAGGACAAGAAGGTGGCCGAGCTGCAGTCCCGCGGGCTGAAGGTGGCCATGGTGGGCGACGGCGTCAACGACTCCCCGGCCCTGGCCCGGGCCGAGGTGGGCATCGCCATCGGCGCCGGAACCGACGTCGCGGTGGAATCCGCCGGCGTGGTGCTGGCCGGAAACGATCCCCGTGCCGTGCTGTCCATGGTGGACCTGTCCCGCGCCAGCTACCGGAAGATGTGGCAGAACCTGGTGTGGGCCACCGGCTACAACGTCCTGTCCGTGCCACTGGCCGCCGGCGTGCTGGCCTTCGCCGGGGTGGTCCTCTCCCCCGCGGCGGGCGCGGTGCTGATGTCCGCGTCCACCGTGGTGGTGGCGCTGAACGCCCAGCTGCTCCGGCGCATGAAACTGAACCCGTCCGAGGTACGTTGAGCCCTGCAGACCGATTGGAAGGAGGGACCGCCATGACCACCCGCGCCGTGGCGTCCCTCTTCCGCCGTGCCTGGCTGTTCGCCGCCGTCCTGGCCGTCATCGCAGGGCTGCTGGGCATGCACGTGCTGACGTCCGGGCACGCCTCGCACGGGGCCGCTTCCCACGGCAGCATGTCCGGGCATTCTGCCGGGCACAGCGCCGTCGCGCATTCTGATCCTGGAAGCCATGCCGGCCACGCGCTGCCGGCAGCCGGCACAGACGAACCTCAGCTTGCCTCGGCGGCCTGCGGTGATTCCTGCCCGGGTGCGCAGGAATCGGGGGCGCCCTGCATCCCGTCGGCGCCCAGCGGCCCTGTCACCCTTTCCCCGCCGCAGGCAACCCTTGCCGTCCTGCCGCTGCTTCCGGCAGCCAGCCGGCCCGGTGCTGCTTACGACTACCTGCCGCCCAGCCCCACGCCCTGCGACCTGTCCATCAGCCGGACGTAAACCGGACTGCGCCTCCCATCACGGCCCAGTTCCACTACATCCCTGAAGGACAACCATGAAGACCACTTTCAAGACCCTTTCCATTGCTGCTGCCCTGGCCGCTTCTCTCGGCCTGGCCGGGTGCGCCGCCAACGCCGGTTCCGGCAGCAGCACGCCCATGGACCACGGCAGCCATGGCGCGATGTCCAGCAGCATGCCCGGCGCCAGCAGCATGCCCAGCGCCGGCGCCGACCATAACCAGGCGGACATCATGTTTGCCCAGATGATGATCCCCCACCACTCGCAGGCGGTGGACATGAGCGACATCATCCTGGCCAAGTCGGATGTGCCGGCGGAGGTGACCGCGCTTGCCACCAAGATCAAGGGGGCGCAGGCACCGGAGATCGAGCAGATGACCGGCTGGCTGTCGGGCTGGGGCGCGCCCACCGCCATGAGTGACCATTCCGGCCACGGCATGTCCGGGATGGTGGACGACGCCGGCATCGACAAGCTCAAGTCCGCCACCGGGACCGAGGCCGCGAAGCTGTTCCTGGAGCAGATGATCGGCCACCACGAGGGCGCCATCGACATGGCACAGCAGGAGATCGGCGCCGGCAAGTCTCCCGAAGCGGTGAAGCTGGGCCACGACATCGTGGATGCCCAGCAGGCGGAGATCACGCAGATGAAGCAGCTGCTGGCCACGCTGTAGCCGCACGTCCGCGTTCTAGCGGATATACACGGCGCGACGGCGGTCCCCGGCTTCGGGAGGCTGCCGCCGCGCCGTTGCGTGTTAAGTTGAAAGGCACGGGCCTGAGCGGGTCCGGCACCAGCTGGGAAAAGAGAACATCTCCTTGGACACTTCCGCGCCAGTACGAATCCTGACTGTCTGTACCGGGAACATCTGCCGGTCACCCGTGGCCGAGAGGCTGCTGCAGGCGGGGCTGGACCAGGTGGTGCCGGGTGGTTTCCAGGTGGCCAGTGCCGGGACCCGGGCTCTGGTGGGCGAGCCCATGCAGCCCATTTCGGCGGACATTGTGCGGACCTTTGGCGGCGACCCTGAAGGGTTCGCAGCGCGGCAGCTCACACCGAAGATCCTGCGCGGCGTGGACCTGGTGCTCACCATGACCTCAGGGCACCGCGGAGAAGTCCTCCAGCTGGATGCCTCCCTGCTCAAGCGGACGTTCACCATCCGCGAGTTCGCCCGGATGCTCGACGTCCTCGACCAGCGGGCGGCCGGTGCGGACACCCAGCGGGCGGCCGGTGCGGACAGCCAGCCCGCCGCCGTCGTATCCTCCCGGGACCCGTCTTCCGGGGACGCCGGGTCCGGCACGCACGGGTCCGACGCCGAGGGTGGGCTCGCTGCCAACGCGGCCCTGTGGCGGGGGCTGGCTGCGCGGGCCGCCGGGGTACGTCACCTCTCGCTCCCGGCGGACGCATCGGATAACGACATCGTGGACCCGTACCGCCGTGCACCGGAGGTCTACCGGGAGATGGAAGACCAGCTGGCCCCCGCGATCGTCTCCATCCTGCGGCACGCGCGCCTCAACTTCCCGGCCGGCGGGCAATAATCCCTGCGGCGGAAGAGCATCAACGCAGCATCACGGCGGCCGGGCAGGGCCATTTCCCAGGTGACAGTTTGGATACTCCTGTAGCCAATTGGGGCCTGCGGGACGGACACTGATCCCACCAGTCACAATGAGGTGGAGGCGGCATGAGCATCCCAGGCGGTTCTGATCCATCCGGGCCCGGCGCCGGAAACCCCGGGCCCCGGCAACCGGGCCCAGCCGGTTCCCACCGTCCTGCCTGGATCGTTACCCTGGGCCGGCGCCGCTGGATCGCAGCCCTGCTGGCGCTGGTGCTGGTGGTGGCCGCCGGCATCGCGGTCTTCAGCCTGAACCGGGCCGGCCAGGAAGCGCAGCCTGCAGCCACCCAGACCCAGTCGCCCAGCCCGACTCCCACACCTACGCCGACTCCCACGCCGTCCGAAACTCCCCCGCCGGCCCCTGCTCCACCGCCGCCGCCTGCACCCATCCCTGACCTGCCCGCGGCCCCGATGAACATCCTGGTCATCGGCAGCGACACCCGCGATGTCCCGGCACGCGAGGCCGCAGCGCATACGGCAGCCACCGGTGAGCCCCAGGACCAGCGGGCGGACACGCTCATGGTGGTCCACGTCCCTGCCGACCGGCGGAGCCTCTACCTCATCTCCATCAACCGCGACAACTGGGTGGACATCCCCGGGTTCGGCAGCGCCAAGATCAACGCCGCGCTGCAATACGGCGGCATTGACATGCAGACGGCAACGGTCCAGCAGCTGCTGGGAATCACCATCGACCACACCCTCATGCTCGATTTCGGCGGGTTCAAGATCCTGGTGGACGGCCTGGGCGGGATCGACGTCAATGTCCCGATTCCCTTCCAGTCCACCATCGACACCGAGCATGTCTTCAGCGCCGGTGTGAACCACCTCGATGGCCAGGCTGCGCTGGAGTTCTCCCGCGAGCGCCATGCCTTCACCGACGGCGACCTCCAGCGTGTCCGTGACCAGCAGATCATGCTCCGCGCGATCCTGGGCCGCCTCACGGCGGGCGGCGCCCTCAATGACGTGAACGCGGTGCGGTCGCTGGTTGATTTCGCTTCCTGCTGCCTCACGGTGGACAGGGGCTTCGATCCCCTTCAGGCCGCAATGCTGGCGTACAGCCTGCGGAACCTCGATGTGAACGCCATCGGCACCATGACCCTTCCCACGTTGGGCTCCGGCTTCGTGGCCGGGCAGTCCGTGCTGTTCCCGGACTACGGAGGCATCGCCGCGGTGGGCGCGGCCTTGCGGGAGGGCCGGATCGCCGACTTCGCGAAGCCCTAGCCCGGGTGGGGCGCTGCGGCCGCCTGCTGTTCAGCCGCGCCTCACCCCGGGTTCACCCGACCGCCAGAATTTGTGTGCCGGCCCGGGAAAGCCTGAGGACATGACTGAGTCTTCCCAGGCAGGGGTTTCCCGCCGCACCATCGTCAAGAGTTCCGTCCTCGCCGCCGCGCTGGCCTCCGTTCCCGCAGCCAACGCAACGGCCGCCACCCAGACTCCCGCCGGCGTCGCGCTGGTCCGCAACCGGCTCACCCTGCCCAGCGGCATCGCCACCGGCGACGTCACCTCCGATTCCGCCGTCCTCTGGTCCCGTGCCTCGGGCGCCGGGCGGATGACGGCGGTCCTGCGGGCAGTGGACGACGCCGGCCAGGTCCTGCGCGGGCGCGGCGCCTTTGAGCGGGTCCTCCGCGGGCCCCGCGCCACCCAGGCGTCCGACTTCACCGCCAAGATCCATGCCAGGAACCTGCCGTCCAACACCCGGTTCGCGCTGGAAATCAGCTTCGAGGACGACGGCGGCGCGGCCGGCGAGGCGGTCAGCGGCAGCTTCCGCACGGCACCGGACGCCGGGACGGTCAACGGCAAGGGCCGCACCGGCGGGACGAGCAACGGGGGCGAGGTCCCGGCGTCGTCCGCGCAAAGCTTTGTGTGGACCGGTGACACGGCCGGCCAGGGATGGGGCATCAACGAGGAGATCGGCGGCATGCGCGGCTACCGTGCCATGCACCAGACCCGCCCGGACTTCTTCATCCACTCCGGCGACACCATCTACGCCGACGGCCCCATCGCCGAAACCGTGGTGGAAAAGGATGGGCAGGTGTGGCGGAACCTGGTGACGGAAGAGGTGTCCAAGGTTGCCGAGACGCTCACCGAGTTCCGCGGCCGGCACCGCTACAACTCCATGGACGCCAACATGCGCGCCCTGTTCGCGGACGTGCCGGTGATTGCGCAGTGGGATGACCACGAGACGCACAACAACTGGTACCCCGGCCAGATCCTGGACGACTCCCGCTACACCGTGCGGGACGTCAACACCCTCGCCGCCCGCGGCCGGCAGGCCTGGCAGGAAAACATGCCCATCGCCGACAGTTCGGCCCTTTGGCGTCCGGGAACATTCGACGACGCCGGCACCTACCAGCCGGCCCGCATCTACCGGAAGATCTCCCGCGGTCCCCAGCTGGACATCTTCTGCCTGGACATGCGCACCTACAAGTCCCCCAACACCGACGGCAAGGAACCCTACGCCACCGCCATCCTGGGCCAGGAGCAGGTGGACTGGCTGGTCAGCGAGGTCTCCAAGTCCAAGGCCATCTGGAAGGTGATCGCCAACGACCTCCCGCTGGGAGTGGTGGTCCCGGACGGCCCGGTGAACCAGGAGAGCCTGTCCAACCGCGACGCCGGAGCCCCGCTGGGCCGTGAGCTGGAAATCGCCGGGGTGCTGAGTGCCTTCAAGCGCAACGGCGTGAAGAACACGGTGTGGCTTACCGCGGACGTGCACTACTGCGCCGCCCACCACTACTCGCCCGAGCGGGCCGCCTTCACCGACTTCGACCCGTTCTGGGAGTTCGTGGCCGGTCCCATCGCGGCAGGTTCCTTTGGCCCCAACTCCATGGACGCCACGTTTGGCCCCGAGGTGGTGTTCTCCAAAACCGGGCGCTTTGCCGGCGAGTCCCCGCGCGACGGCGAGAACCAGTTCTTCGGGCACGTCCAGCTCGGTGAGGACAACAGCTTCACCGTGAGCCTCCGCAACGCCAACGGCGGCACGGTGTTCTCCAAGGTCCTGACGCCCGAGCGGTAACGCCGGTTCCATCCCGTTCTGTTGCGATGGCGACGGCGGCGCGCGCACCCACGGTGCCCTGCCGCCGTCGTCCGTTATTTTCCGCCGCCCCCGGGTACGCCGTTGGTAGTGTTCCTGAATTCGGCACGGCATGAGGCACGGTTTTGCACGGCGAGGATGGGGTGGTTTTGTGAACGGTGGATCTTCGAACGACGACGGCCTGACGGAGGCGGTCCAGGAGGCCGGGGCGGTGGAGCTGCTGCTGATCCGGCATGGCGAGAGCGAAGGCAACGTTGCGGCCACCGAGGCGCGTGAGGCCGGCGTGGAGGTCATCCAGGTTCCCGCCCGGGACGCGGACGTGGACCTGTCCGGAACGGGAAGGGACCAGGCCGAGGCGCTGGGCACCGCGCTGGGACGAATTGCCGGGGAGTTCCGCCCGGACGCAGTGGTTTCCTCCCCCTATGCGCGTGCCCGGCAGACGGCCGAGATTGCGGTGGAAACCGCCGGCTGGCCGTTGGAGGTGCGCATCGACGAGCGGCTCCGCGACCGCGAGCTCGGCATCCTGGACCGGCTCACCCGGCTGGGCGTCGAGAACCGCTACCCCGAGGAATCCGAGCGCCGGGAATGGCTGGGCAAGCTGTACTACCGGCCGCCGGGAGGGGAATCCTGGGCCGACGTAGCGCTGCGGCTGCGGTCGGTGCTGGCGGAACTGAACAACCTGGGCACCGGCCACCGGGTGATGCTGGTGTGCCACGACGCCGTGATCATGCTGTTCCGGTATGTCCTCGAAGGACTCAGCGAAAAGGAACTGCTGGACCTCGCGGCCACGGAAGCCATCCTTAACGCCTCGATCACCCGGTTCGTCCGGCCCTCAGGGGTGGGCCCGTGGACGCTGGAAAGCTTCAACGTGGCCGACCACCTGGCGGAGCAGGGCGTCACTGTCACCGAGCACGCGGGAGACACCAGTGTCCGGCCGCGGTGACTCCTCCGGCGCCACACTGGTAGCGCCGTCACTCCTGCGCGAATGGCCGCTGCCGGCGCCGGGCGCGGACAAGTACTCTCGCGGGTCCGTGCTGGTGGTGGGCGGCGCCCGGGCCACTCCCGGTGCTGCGCTGCTGGCCGGGGTTTCGGCCCTGCGCGCGGGGGCCGGGAAGCTCACACTGGCGGTGGCGGAATCGGTGGCCGTGCAGCTGGGGGTTGCCTTGCCGGAGTGCGGCGCCATTGGCCTGCCGGAAACTCCGGGGGGATCCGTCAAGCCGGAGCTGGCGCCGATAGCCTCCTACCTGGACCGGGCGGACGCCGTGCTGGTGGGGCCGGGGCTGGATGATCCGGACCTGGCCCGCGGACTGCTCGAGGCGCTGCTGGAACGCGAGGCAGGCCGTGACGGAGCCTCCGATCCGGACGGCACGGAACGGCCCGCCGTCGTCCTCGATGCCTACGCACTGGGCGCCCTGGTGCAGCTCGAGGATCAGCTGGACCCCTGGCGCGGCCGGCTGATCCTCACCCCGAACCCCACCGAAGCCAGCATCCTGCTGGGACGGGACGTGGCGGACCTCGAAAAGGACCTCGCCGAGATCTCCGCCCGGTACGGCGCCGTGGTCAGCTGCCAGGGACTGATCGCCCGGCCGCCCGGCCCGGACCCGGACGAACCCGAACTCTGGAAGATCACCACAGGCTACGGCGGCCTGGGGACCTCCGGCAGCGGCGACGTCCTGGCAGGGGCGATTGCCGGGCTCCGGGCCCGCGGAACCACCGGCGCCCAGGCGGCCTGCTGGGGTACCCACCTGCACGCGGCGGCAGCGGACCGGCTGGCCAGCAGGCTGGGGCCGCTGGGATTCCTGGCCCGCGAACTCGCCGATGAACTGCCCGCCCTGATGCTGGAGCTCAGCGTCTGACGCAAGTCCCCGGACGCGTGGATGGCCCCCGGCCGAAGCCGGGGGCCACCGTGGCGGGAGGTTAAGGCCTACGCTGCCGGTGCGCTGTCTGGCGCTGTGGCGTGCACAGAATGGCGATTCGCCCCAAAAAGGCAGTCAACAGATGTGCCCGCCTCCCGGTCCTGTGTGGAACTAAGCGGCGATTTCCTGCTTTGCCCCCTTCGTTTCGATCTCGATCTTGCGCGGCTTGGCCTTTTCGGCGACCGGGATGCGCAGCGTCAGGACACCTGCGTCGTAGCTGGCCTTGACATGTTCGGTGTCCAGGGTGTCGCCAAGGATCAGCTGGCGGCTGAAGACGCCGCGCGGCCGTTCAGAGGCGACCAGCTCGATGTCCTTGCCCGCCGGGTCCGGGCGTTCGGCCCGCACCGTCAGGACATTCCGTTCAACATCCAGGTCCACCGAGTCCACCGAAACACCGGGCAAATCGAAGGCCACGACGAATTCCTGGTCCTCGCGCCATGCATCCATCGGCATCGCCGCCGGGCGTGCAGCCGTGCCGAGGACCTGCTGGGCCAGCCTGTCCAGCTCGCGGAACGGATCGGTTCGCATCAACATGGCTTCCCTCCTCGTAAGAGATGGTCCAACACAGTTTCCGTATCAGCCGATCTGTAGTGGCTGATATAGATTTTTTAGCACTGGAGGAGTAAGTCTGCAAGAGTTTGCGGCAGCGGATTCTGGTGGTTTTCCGGCCCTTGCCCAGGCACGGAAAAGGGGCCTTCCACCTGCGCATACGCAGCCGGCGGAAGCCCCCTTCCAAGGTTTGCGGTCAGTCCCTGGTGGGGTCCGGACGGAGCGGAGCGGGGCCCGGGTCCGGGACGGGCAGCGGCCCCGGTGACGGTGGTGCGGGGAACGGGTTCTCACCGCCGTCGTCTCCCTCCTCGGGGTCCCGCTGAACTACCTCGTCCCGGCCGAAGCCTTCGAAATCGTCCTGAACATCGCCTCCGTCGGCATCATCATGACCTGGGCCACCATCGTGCTGTGCCAAATCCAGCTCAAACGCTGGGCCGACAAAGGCTGGGTCGAACGCCCCTCCTTCCGCATGTTCGGTGCCCCCTACACCGGCTACCTCTCCCTCCTCTTCCTCGTCGGCGTCCTCATCATGGTCTTCATCGACTCACCCCTGACCATGCTCGTCACCGCCATCGCCTCCATCCTCATGGTCCTCGGCTGGTACGCCTGCCGCCACCGCATCCGCCAAATCGCCGAAACCCGCGAAGGCTTCACCGGCAAAGCACCCGTGATCGCCAACCGGACGCCCATTTCCTGACTACAACGCCTGCAACCCTCCGAGCTGAAGAAAGACCATGACACCAGAGCCGCAGCCCACCCTGACCACCTCCCGTCCCCAGCCCGCCGCCGTCGTCCACCACCAGGACCGTGTGGCGCCCGCCCTCAAATCCGCCGGCCACGTCATCGTCGATTCGCTGGTGGCCCACGGCGTGGAACGCACCTACGTGGTTCCCGGCGAGAGCTTCCTCGACGTGCTGGACGGCCTGCACCAGTCCAGCATCGAAACCATCGTCTGCCGGCATGAGGGCGGCGCTGCGTACATGGCGGAGGCGGACGGCAAGATGCAGCAGCGCCCGGGCGTCGCGATGGTCACCCGGGGGCCGGGCGCCGCAAATGCGCATGTGGGCCTGCACACCGCCTGGCAGGACTCCACCCCCATGCTGCTCTTCGTGGGCCTGATCCCGTTTGCCCACCGGGACCGGGAAGCGTTCCAGGAATTCGACATCAAGTCCTGGTTCGATACCGGCGCCAAGCGCGTCATGGTCCTGGACCATCCGGAGCGGGCCTCCGAAATCGTGGCCGAGGCCATGTTTGCGGCGATGAGCGGACGGCCCGGACCCGTGGTTGTCGGCTTGCCGGAGGACGTGATCCGGCAGCAGGTCAGCCCGGTTCTCCACCCTGCGATACCCGTAGCCGCAGGGGGCCTGAGCGGTACGGACTCCGCGGCGCTGAAGGCGGCCCTGGCCGAGTCCAACAAGCCGCTCTTCGTCACCGGCGGCAACGACTGGACGCAGGAGGCAGCCGGGCAGCTCACCGCCTGGCTGGAGCGGCACCACATCCCGGCCGCCGCCGAATGGCGCACGCAGGGCACGGTGTCCTTCGATTCGCCATCCTACGTGGGGCCCATCGGGTACGGCCGGCCGCGCCCCACGTATGACCTCCTGGAGGAGACCGACCTCCTGGTGTTCGTGGGCACGGTGCCGGGAGATGTGATCACTGACGGATTCGTGTGCCGCCAGGACTGGAGCAAGAAGAACTTCCTGGTGACGGCGGACCCGTCGCTGCGGGGGCGGTCCGGACCCGTGTCACGGCAGATCCTGGCCAAACCGGACGCGTTCGTCCGCGACCTGGCGGGCATTGACCTGCCGGTCAAGGAGGAGTGGAAGGCCTGGACCGCCAGGATGCGGGGAGAACAGGAAAGCTTCGCGGCGCTCCCTTCTGCGGTGCCGGCTCCGGGCAAGGCGAGGATGGACACCCTGATGGCCAACCTGGTGCCCCGTCTTCCCGGGGACGCGATGGTGACGTTCGGGGCCGGGGAACACACCAACTGGGCCCACCGGTATTTCCCCACCCGCCGGTACGCGTCCATGATCAGCGCCCGCAACGGCTCCATGGGGTACTCAGTACCGTCCGCGATCGCCGCTTCCCTGGCTGAGCCCGGGCGGCGGGTGGTGACCATCGCGGGGGACGGCGAGTTCCTCATGAACGGGCAGGAACTCGCCACCGCCGCCCAGTACGGTGCAACGCCCCTGGTGGTGGTCATGGACAACCAGGAGTACGGCACCATCCGCACGCACCAGGAACGGCACTACCCGCAGCGTGTGTCCGGAACGCAGTTGAAGAACCCGGATTTTGCGCTGATGGCCAGGGCTTTCGGCGGCTTCGGCATCACCGTCACGGAGGACCGCGGCGTGCCGGCCGCCCTGGATGCCGCGCTGGCGGCCATCGACGATGACGGGGTGTTTGCCCTCATCCACCTCATCGTGGAGCAGCGCGTCAAGGCGTACTGAGGCAACGTGCCGCTGCTGCGGCAGGCTTCATCCGGTGACGCGGACGACGGCGGGACCTCCCGCCGTCGTCCGTTTGGGTTTAATTGCCGGTCGGCGGAATAGAACGGCAACTGCTGTAGTTGAAGCTTCAAGTAAGGGCATTTCAACGAAGGACTGCAGTGAATTTCCTATCCCGCCTCTTTGGAAAGAAGAACATCATGACTGACATCACCATCATTGGCACCGGCAACATGGCCCGCGGACTTGCAGCCCGCGCCGTCGACGGAGGCAACAGCGTCCAGATCCTGGCCCACGGGGACAAGGCCAAGGCCGACGCCCTGGCCGCGGAATTCACAGGCCAGGTGAGCACCGGCGTGCTGGGCGACGCCATCACCGGTTCCATCGTCATCCCGGCTGTGTACTTCGACGCCGCCAAGGACATCGTGGCCCGCTACGGCGACAGCCTCGACGGCAAGGTCTACGTGGACATCACCAACCCGGTGGACTTCTCCACCTTTGAAGGCCTCTCCGTTCCCGCCGGCAGCTCCGCCGCGGAAGAACTGCAGAAGACCACCGGAGCCAAAGTGGTCAAGGCGTTCAACACCACCTTCGCCGCCGCATTGGGTGCGGGCAAGGTGGCCGGCCAGCCGCTGGACGTCCTGGTTGCCGGCGACGATGACGACGCTGTCGCCGCCGTGGCCGCCTTCGCTTCTGCCGCCGGCCTGACCCCCATCATGGTGGGACCGCTCCGCCGCGCACGGCAGCTGGAACAGACCGGTTTCCTGAACATCCTGCTCTCAGCCAATGAGCAGCTGCCGCAGTTCCAGTGGAACTCTGCCCTGAGGTTCGTTCCCGCGGCGTAGCCGGGAAGGTATGCAGCTGGAAGACAAAGGGAAGGCCGGCACGAATGTGCCGGCCTTCCCTTTGTCGCTTTCCCCAGGCTACAGCCGGTCCGTCCGGTCCTCGCCGCCCTTGTGGCCGGCCCCGCGGAGGTTCTCCTGGACCTTTCCGAACAGGTCCTTGATGGTGGATTCCGCGTTGGAAATGACGTCCACCGGCACGTAAACCTCATGGGTCACGGGCAGATCGTATTCGTCCTTCAGGTGGGTGCCGTTTCCCACTCCCGCCAGGGACAGGTAGACCATGGCTTCCGTCCGTGCGATGCCTGCGAGCTTCCCGAAGACGACGGTGAACTCGTTCGGCTGGAAGCTGATTGTCTGCCCAATATGGCTGCGGCCCAGTTCACCGGCGTGAACGACCTTCTCCGACTGGCTTCCGGTGTAGTCCATGAACTTCTCCTTCGATCGCCAACACGTACGCTGGCAGTCTAACGCCGCCCTCAACGCCGTCACAGGCCCGGAGAGCTTCCCGACAGTTCCACGCAACCCTGCACTTCCCGACGCCGCCGACCTGCGAAAGCGGCCAAGCGGACTGATATCCCAGGTCGCCGCCGACGGCCAGGACCCGCACGACCTGAAGGCTCCCGCACCCTCGATCACCCCCACTGCCGCGGCGGCCGGTGACGCGGCAACCGGCAACCAGTCACGACGCATTTGATGCCCGGATCATCACGATCCGGGCATCAAATTGCTGCCAGTGCATGCGGCATCGTTGACGTGGGCAACGGCTACCGCGAAGGTGGTGCCATGAGGTCTCAGAAAATTTCCCAGGGGTTTGCCATGACGACGGCGATAGCAGCGTCAGCACTGCTGCTCACCGCATGTGGTCCAAGCCAGCCGCAGTCCCAGACGACCACGTCGCCCGCCACCGGGCAGGCCAGCCAGTCCCCCACGGGAACGGCGTCCACGCCGCCTCCGGCATCGTCGGCGCCCGCCAGCTCCACCCCGGCCTCCCCCGCCCCCGGCACCACGGCGGCAGGGGAACCCGGCCTGTGCAAGGCGGCAGGGCTCACCGCCGCCACCGATGCATCCGGCGGCGGCGCGGCAGGCAGTGTCTACATGAAGCTCAACCTCACCAACAAGGGTTCCGACCCCTGCATCCTCCGGGGATACGCCGGCGTCTCCCTGGTGGCGGACGCCGCCGGGGCCCCCATCGGCGCACCGGCCACGCGGGACGATTCGGCCGGCGTCGTGGACGTCCTCCTGGCTCCCGGCCAGACCGGCACCGCCGTCCTCCGCTACACGCAGGCCCGAAACTACCAGGGCTGCATGGTCGTGGACGCCGCCGGTTACCGGATCTACCCGCCGGAGGACACCGACTCACTGTTCATCCCGAAGCCCACCACGGCCTGCAGCAACGCCGAAATCACCCTGCTCAGCATCGGGGCATTCCAGCCCGCCTGACCGCTTTGCCCCGCAGGAAGGCCCCGTGACACAAAGGCGGCCCGGCTATCAAGCCGGGCCGCCTTTGCGTCCGGTTGGGCCGGCGTCGGCAGTGCCCAGGAGCAGGGGGACGATGTCGTGCTTAAACCCCAATATCATAAGTACACTTAGCAAATACGCCGCGGATAGCAGGGGTGCATAAAGGACCCATCACGAAGCTTATGAGGGTTGTGGACCGAAGGCAGGTTGGACTGGCATGACGTCGATTTGGCTGGACCGCAGGGCTCCCTTTGCCTCTGATCCGTTCGAACCGGATTCGAGGTACGACACCGTGGTGGCGGGTGCAGGGCTCACCGGGCTGGTCACCGCCCTGCTGCTGGCCAGGTCCGGGCAAAGCGTGCTGGTACTGGAGGCCCGCTCCCCGGGCGCCGTGACCACCGGCAACACCACCGCCAAGGTAAGCCTGCTGCAGGGCACGTTCCTGTCCCAGCTCGCCCGCCAGTATTCGCAGAAACAGGTGCAGGCGTACGTGGACGGGAACAGGGAGGGCCAGGCGTGGCTGCTGCGCTACCTGACGGAACAAAACGTGCCCTTCCAGCGCCGCACTGCCTACACCTACGCTGCGTCAGCCCAGGGCACCGAGAAGCTGCGGGAAGAGATGAGCGCCGCCGGCACCGCGGGACTGGACGTGGACTACGTGCGCGACGCCGGCCTGCCGTTTCCCGTCCACGGCGCCGTCCGCCTGCGTGACCAGGCACAGATCAACCCGATGGATGTCCTCGACGCGCTGGTGGCGGACATCCGGAGCCGGGGCGGGCGCATTGTCAGCGGCGTGCGGCTTCGCGACGTCACCGGGGACGCGCCCTCCGCCGTCCGGACCGACCGGGGCAGTGTCAGGGCGGACAAGGTAGTGCTCGCCACCGGTATCCCGGTCCTGGACCGCGGCCTCTATTTCGCCAAGCTGAAGCCAGACCGTTCGTACGCGGCAGCGCTGGAACTGCAGGAGGACCAGGCGCCGCCGCCGGGCATGTACATTTCCGTCGAACAGCCCACCCATTCGCTCCGCGACTACGAGGTGGGCGGGAAGAACCTGCTGCTCGTGGGCGGGCACGGCCATCACGTGGGCAGGACGGACTCCGAGAAGGCGCACCTCGCCGGGCTGCTGGACTGGGCGGGAAAGCATTACCCCGGCGCTGCCACCACCCACACGTGGTCCGCGCAGGACTACATGCCCACCAACCTCATGCCGTTTTTCGGCAAGCTCCCCCGGGGCAAGGGCCAGATCTACTTCGGCACCGGCTACAACAAGTGGGGAATGACCAACGCCGTCGCCGCAGCGCTGGGCATATCGGCTGACATCCTTGGCGGCCAGGTGCCGTGGGCTGACACCATCCACCACCGCGTCACGTCATCGGCCGGCGCGTTCTCCGCCGTCGCGCTGAACGCCGGTGTGGCAGCCAGGCTGGCCTCTGACTGGGGGAAGGTGGCCGCCGAGGGCCGCAGGCTCGATGGCTTGAAGCGGGGCAAGGACCGGGCTTCCTGGCCCGCTCCCGGGGAGCCGGCCACTGCCCCGGCCGAAGGCCAGGGCAAGGTCTACCGCGACGGCAATCGGCCGGTGGCAGTGTCCACCGTTGGTGGAAGCACCTGCAGGTTGTCCGGGGTCTGCACCCACTTGGGCGGCATCCTGCACTGGAACGACAATGAACAGGCGTGGGACTGCCCCCTCCACGGCTCGCGCTTCACGAACGAGGGCACGCTTCTTGAGGGCCCTGCCACCAAGGACCTGCCGCAGGCTGGGACGGCGTGAGCAGGGCTGCGTTACGCGGGACATCAGTAAGCGGCATCCTGGGTTGGATCAGGCCGGTTTCTGCTGGGGGCGGAGCCGGGGCCAAACGCGGAGTTGGGTGTCGGTGCCTTGGGGCATGATGGAGGCATGAACCAGGAACAGCGTCCTGCCGGCGGTAGCGCCTCCGGTACGGCTGCGCCCATGGGCCAGTTCAGCCGGCCCACCCGGGACTGGTTCCTCGGCGCGTTTTCGGAGCCCACGCCGGCGCAGGCCGGGGCCTGGAACGCCATCTCCTCCGGCTCGCATGCGCTGGTGGTGGCTCCCACCGGCTCTGGAAAAACCCTCGCGGCCTTCCTCTGGGCGCTGGACCGGCTGCTGGTCTCAGCGTCCCACGCCCCTGAGCCTGCCGCTGCGGAGGTGCCCGCGAAAGGCAAGCGCGCCCGGGCGCCCAAGCGTAAGACCCGAGTCCTCTATATTTCGCCGCTGAAGGCGTTGGGTGTGGACGTGGAACGGAACCTCCGGTCCCCGCTGATCGGTATCACGCAGACCGCAAAGCGGCTTGGGCTTCCCGCCCCGCTGATCACCGTGGGGGTCCGGTCCGGGGATACTCCCGCAGCGGAGCGCCGCGGGCTGCTGAGCAACCCGCCGGACATCCTCATCACCACCCCCGAATCGCTGTTCCTCATGCTCACGTCAAAGGCCCGGGAGACCCTGGCCGAGGTGGACACCATCATCATCGACGAGGTCCACGCCGTGGCCGGCACCAAGCGTGGAGCACACCTTGCCGTATCACTGGAACGGCTGGACGCGCTCCTGCCCAAGCCTGCACAGCGCATCGGGCTTTCCGCCACGGTGGAGCCCCGGGAACTCGTGGCGCAGTTCCTTGCGGGTTCGGCTCCCGTGGAGATCGTCGCGCCGCCGGCCCGGAAGAACTGGGACCTGACGGTCTCCGTCCCGGTGGAGGACATGTCGGACCTGCAGGGCGCCGCCGGTGCCTTCGATTCCGGTCCCGCGTCCGGGCTCCAGCCGCAGGCGTCCATCTGGCCGCATGTGGAGGAAAAGATCGTGGACCTGGTCCTGGCCAACCAGTCCACCATCGTCTTCGCCAACTCCCGGCGCCTCGCCGAACGCCTCACCGCCCGGCTCAACGAGATCTACGCAGAGCGCCAGCTGGTTGCCGTGGGCGGCGGCTGGGACGGACCCGGCCCGGAAGGGCAGGCGGCCGCGCCCGGCACTGCGGATGGACCGGCGTCGGGCATTCCCGCGTCAACCGCCACACCGGCCCACATGATGGCCCAGGCCGGAAGCTCCGCCGGCGCGGACCCCGTACTGGCCCGCGCCCACCACGGTTCCGTGTCGAAGGACCAGCGCGCGCTCATCGAGGACGACCTCAAGTCCGGACGGCTGCGGTGCGTGGTGGCAACGTCGTCCCTGGAGTTGGGCATCGACATGGGCGCCGTGGACCTGGTGGTCCAGGTGGAGTCGCCACCCTCGGTGGCCAGCGGCCTGCAGCGGGTGGGCCGCGCCGGTCACCAGGTGGGCGAAATCTCCCAGGGCGTCCTCTTCCCCAAGCACCGCGCTGACCTGGTCCACACGGCCATCACGGTGGAGCGCATGCTGGACGGCAAGATCGAGCGGCTCAGCATCCCTGCCAACCCACTGGACATCCTGGCGCAGCAGACCGTGGCTGCCACGGCGCTGGGCAGCATCGACGTGGAGGAGTGGTTCAGCACCGTCCGGCGCTCGGCGCCCTTCGCGTCCCTCCCCCGGTCGGCCTTCGAGGCCACCCTTGACCTGCTCGCGGGGCGGTACCCGTCCGACGAATTCGCCGAGCTCCGGCCAAGGATCATCTGGGACCGCAACGCCGGTACCATCGAGGGCCGGCCGGGAGCCCAGCGCCTGGCCGTGACGTCCGGCGGCACCATCCCGGACCGCGGCCTGTTCGGCGTCTACATCATCGGCACTGAACAGGAGGGCTCGGCTTCCCCCTCCGAGGACGGCAAACCGGCGCGCGCACCCAAGGGCGGCCGCCGCGTGGGCGAGCTGGACGAGGAAATGGTCTACGAGTCACGGGTGGGCGACGTCTTTGCCCTGGGTGCCACCAGCTGGAAGATCGAGGACATCACGCACGACCGCGTCCTGGTCTCCCCCGCGTTCGGGCAGCCCGGCAAGCTGCCGTTCTGGAAGGGTGATTCCCTGGGCCGGCCGGTGGACCTGGGCCGCGCGCTGGGCGCGTTTGTCCGCGAACTGTCCGCGTCCGACGCCGGCCCTGCCACCGAACGCTGCAAGGCCAGCGGCCTGGACGACTTCGCCGCCAACAACCTCATCCAGTACCTCACCGAGCAGAAACAGGCCACCGAGGTGGTTCCCAGCGACACCACGCTGGTGGTGGAACGCTTCCACGACGAACTGGGCGACTGGCGCGTCATCCTGCACAGTCCGTTCGGCATGCCGGTGCACGCGCCGTGGGCCCTGGCCGTGGGGCAGCGGCTCCACCAGCGCTACGGCCTGGACGGCTCGGCCATGGCGGCCGACGACGGCATCGTGCTGCGGGTTCCCATGATGGAGGACGAGCCGCCGGGCGCGGAGCTGTTCCTCTTCGATCCCGAGGAACTGGAACAGATTGTCACGGCCGAGGTAGGCGGCAGCGCCCTGTTCGCCTCCCGCTTCCGCGAGTGCGCCGCACGTGCGCTCCTGCTGCCCCGCCAGACCCCCGGCAAACGCCAGCCCCTGTGGCAGCAGCGCCAGCGGTCCGCGCAACTGCTGGACGTGGCCAGGAAATACCCCACCTTCCCCATCGTGCTGGAGACCGTGCGCGAATGCCTCCAGGACGTCTACGACCTGCCGGCATTGAAGGACATCGCCGCGTCCGTGGAGCGGCGCGAACTGCGGATCGTGCAGACCACCACGCAGCAGCCCTCGCCATTCGCCAAGTCCCTCCTCTTTGGCTACGTGGCACAGTTCCTGTACGAGGGCGATTCCCCGCTCGCGGAGCGGCGTGCCGCCGCCCTGGCGCTGGACTCCACGCTCCTCAACGAGCTGCTGGGCCGGGTGGAGCTGCGCGAACTCCTGGACGCCAAGGTCATCGACGCCACCGAACGCGAGCTGCAGCGCCTTGCCCCGGACCGCCGTGCCCGCGGCATGGAAGGCATGGCGGACCTGCTGCGGCTGCTGGGCCCGCTGGATCCGGAGGAGGCCGCTTTGCGGCTGGAACCTGCCGAAAGCCCGGTGGTTGAGGCCGCCGAACCCGCGGTCAATGAGTCCGCCGAACCGGTGGTTGAGCCCGTGGAGGCTCCACGCGCCGAAACCCCCTCCGCCACCGTGGCGGAAGCGGCAGCCCACCTGGCCGCCCTCCAGCGTGCCAACCGCGCCATCAAGGTCAACATCGGTGGCGTTGAACGTTTCGCGGCGGTGGAAGACGCAGCCCGCCTCCGCGACGCCATCGGCGTGCCGCTGCCCATGGGCGTCCCGCTGGCCTTCATTGAGCCGGTTGCCGATCCCCTGGGCGACCTCGTCTCCCGGTATGCCCGCACCCACGGCCCCTTCACCGCGGCGGAGGCAGCGGCCCGCCTGGGCCTGGGCGTGGCAGTAGTGGGCACCGCGCTGAAACGCCTTGCGGCCGACGGCCGCGTGGTGGAGGGCGAATTCCGGCCGCACGTCACCACACCAGGCGCCGCACACCCGGACTCCCCACCACAGGACGGGCCAAAGAACGGCGCCGCGCAGGAATCGGCCCGGGAGTCCGCGCAGGAATCCGGCCTTGAGGCCGGTACCCAGGCAATAGAGGAACTGCCCACCCCTGCGGCTGGCTCCCCCGCCGGCACCACGCACACGATCGCCAGCGAATGGTGCGACGCCGGGGTGCTGCGCAAGCTCCGCCGTCGTTCGCTGGCCGCCCTGCGCGCGGAAGTGGAACCGGTGGACGCCGCCGCCTACGGACGCTTCCTGCCGGCATGGCAGCATGTCAGGACCCCGGGCGGTGGCCGCGGCCAGCCCTCGCTGCGGGGACTGGACGGCATCATCACCGCCATCGACCAGCTCTCGGGCGTGCCCGTTCCTGCCTCGGCCTGGGAACCCCTGGTGCTGGCCACGCGGGTGTCCAACTACCAGCCGGCCATGCTGGATGAACTAATGGCTGCCGGCGAGGTCCTGTGGTCCGGGGCCGGCGCACTTCCGGGGAATGACGGCTGGATCAGCCTTCATCTTGCGGACTCGGTGGAGCTGACGCTCAACCCATCACCCGAGTTTGAACCGGGGGACGCCGGCCAACGGCTCCTGGACCACCTGCGGAACAACGGTGGCGGCTATTTCTTCCGGCAACTGACCGAGGTGGCCGGAGGCATGGACGCCGTCCTCAGCGACCAGGAAGTGGTGGCTGCGCTCTGGGACCTGGTCTGGGCCGGGCGGATCACCGGGGACACGTTCGCCCCTGTCCGGGCACTCATTGCCGGCGGCCACACAGCCCACCGCCAGGTGGCCCGCGCACCCCGGGCCAGGGCACCGCGGCTCAGCCGCCTGGGCCGTTCCCATGGCACCGGCCTGATGGGGTCCCCCGGGCTGGCCGGGGGCCGGTACGGATCGCAGGGGGCCTCCACGGCGCCCACCGTGGCGGGCCGCTGGTCTGCCCTGCCCGAGCCTGAACTCGATGCCACCATCCACGCCCGTGCCACCGCGGAACTGCTGCTGGACCGTTACGGCGTGGTCACCAGGGGCTCCGTCATCGCTGAGCAGATCCTCGGCGGCTTCGGACTCATGTACAAGGTGCTGGCACGGCTGGAGGAAGCCGGCCGCTGCCGCCGCGGCTACTTTATCGAGCACCTCGGCGCCGCCCAGTTCGCGGTGCCGGCCACCGTTGACCGGCTCCGTTCCTACTCGGAGGACACCCAGCTGGCCAAGGCCGAACCCGTGGCCCTGGCCCTCGCCGCCACCGATCCCGCCAACCCGTACGGTGCGGCCCTCCCCTGGCCGGCCCTGCAGACGGACGCCGGTACCGGCCACCGGCCCGGCCGGAAGGCAGGGGCCCTGGTTGTCCTGGTAGACGGTGCGCTGGTCCTCTACGTGGAGCGCGGCGGCAAGACCCTGCTGGCCTTCAGCGAAGACGACGCCGTCCTGGCGGCGGCAGGTGCGGCGCTGGTGGGTGTGGTGACGCGGGGAGCAGTGGACAAGCTGATCATGGAGAAGGTGAACGGGCACGGAATCCTGGACACCCCGGTCGCCGTCGCCCTCAGCTCCGCCGGCGCTTACTCCACGCCGAAGGGACTGAGGATCCGTGCCTGAGGGGGATTCAGTCTGGCGCGCCGCCCGCCAACTGCATGAAGCCCTCGCGGGACAGACACTGATTGCCTCGGACTTCCGCGTGCCCCGGTTCGCCACCCTGAACCTGTCCGGCTGGACCGTCGATGAGGTGATCCCCAGGGGCAAGCACCTGCTGATGCGGGTGGTCAGCCCGGAGGACAAGAGGCTGACCATCCACTCGCACCTGAAGATGGAAGGCGCCTGGCAGGTCTACCCGCCCGGCGGGAGGTGGCGCAAGCCGGGTTACACCGCCCGGTGCGTTCTGCGCACGGCCGTCGCTGACGCCGTCGGCTTCTCCCTCGGAATCGTAGAAGTGGTGGCCACCGCCAACGAGGATTCGATCGTTGGCTTCCTTGGCCCGGACCTGCTGGGCCCGGACTGGGACCCGGACGAAGCCGAACGCCGCATCAGGTCCCGCCCCGAGGTCCCCATCGGCGTCGCGCTGCTGGACCAGCGGAACCTCGCAGGGATCGGAAACATCTACCGCTGCGAAGCGTGCTTCCTGTCGGGTGTGCATCCGGCCACTCCCGTATCGGACGTCGCGGACGTGCGGACCATGATCACAGACGCCAAGCAACTCCTGGAGGTCAACCTGGGTCCGGGGCGCCGCGTCACCATCCTCAACACCCGCGGGCTGCCGGTGGGCAGGATGGCCGGCAGGCCCGGCTACTGGGTGTACGGCGGAGAACGGCGGCCGTGCCTGAAATGCGGCACGCCCATCCAGCGTGGACTCCTGGGGAAGCCGAACGGCGAAGAGGAGCGGGACATCTATTTCTGCCCGAAGTGCCAGCCCCCGCCCGCCTGACGTGCTGCAGGGGTGGGGTCAACAGGTCGACGCGCTGGGTTCCTTGACGGTGCTGGACTGACTGGCCGCCACCATGAAGCGCGGCAGCAGGATATGGACCAGCGGACCGATCGCCAGGGCGTAGACCACGGTACCCACACCCACCGAGCCGCCCAGCAGCCAGCCGGCGGCCAGCACGGTGACCTCGATCAACGTGCGGGAGAACCTGACGGTCCATCCGGTGCGCCGGGCCAGCCCGGTCATCAGGCCGTCGCGGGCGCCTGGCCCGAAGCCGGCGCCGATGTAGAGGGCCGAGGCCACGGCGTTAACCAGTACGGCCCCTGCGAGGAGGCCGATCTGGGCGGCCAGGGGGGTTACCGGCGGGATCACGGCCAGCCCGATGTCCGCGAAGACGCCCACCAGAATGGCGTTGCACAGGGTTCCGAAGCCGGGCATCTGGCGCAGGGGGATCCACAGCAGCAGCACCAGGAAGCTCACGGCGATCACCACCACGCCGATGCTCAGTCCGCTCCGGTTGGCCAGGCCCTGGTGGAACACGTCCCACGGGTCCAGGCCCAGGCCGGCGCGGATGAACATGGCCAGGGAGATGCCGTACATGGCGAGGCCGGTGAAGAGCTGGACAAGTTTGCGGGTCATCATGGAACCATGCTCGCAGCCAACTGGCATTGAATTACATATCCAGTCTGAAATACTGGCTACATGGCTGCCGCCCTTACCGCCCTCGCCCTGTCCCGTCTCCTTGGCCCGTGGAACACGGGCACCGGGCCCGCGTACCGCGAACTGGCTGATGTCGTGCGGCTGCTGATCCTGGATGGCCGCATCCCGCTGGATACCGCCCTGCCCAGCGAGCGTTCACTGTGCTCCACCCTGGCGGTCAGCCGGACCACCGTCACTGCGGCTTACGCCAGCCTCCGGGAGCAAGGCTTCCTAAGCAGCGGCCAGGGCAGCCGCGGCAAGACCCGCATCCCCGAACTGACCCCGTTCGGCCCGGCACTTTTCGGTCCGCAGCCGCCTTCCACCGGCCCGCTGGCAGCACCCGGACTCACCGCACCCGGGCTCACCGCGCCCGGAGGTTTGGTGGACCTGGCCTATTCGGCGCTGCCCGCCAGCGGGGAGGTGGTGCACCGGGCCTTCGCCGCGGCGCTGACGGAGCTACCGGCATTGCTTCCCGGGTTCGGCTATGACGCCCTGGGACTGCTGCCGCTGCGGCAGGCGGTGGCGGACCGTTACTCAGCGGCCGGCGTGCCGACACAACCGGGCCAGATCATGGTGACCTCCGGCGCCCAGCACGCCCTGACCATCATCATCCGCACCCTGGCGGACCGGCAGGACCGGATCCTGGTGGAGCACCCCAGCTACCCGCACGCGCTGGATGCCATCCGTTCCGCCCGGTGCCGCCCCGTGCCGGTGGCCTTCGCCGATTCCGGCTGGGACCTGCCCGCGATGGAAGCCGCCATGGTCCAGCAGCAGCCAAAACTCGCCTACCTGGTCCCGGACTTCCACAACCCCACCGGCATGATCATGCCCGATGCCCAGCGCCGCCGGCTGGCCCGCGCGGCCGCCGCGGCCGGAACCGTACTGGTGGCCGACGAAACCCTCCGTGACCTCAACCTCGACGGCGTTGCCACCACTCCCCTGGCGGGTTTCGGCAGCACCGTGGTGTCCATCGGATCACTGAGCAAGTCCCACTGGGGCGGGCTGCGCACCGGCTGGATCCGCGCCTCGGAGTCCATGATCCAGCGATTTGCCGCGGCCCGGACCACCCTGGACCTGGGCGGGCCCGTCATGGAACAGCTCGCGGCAGCACACCTGGTGCGGGCTCTGGAGGAGCCCCTGCCCGCCCTGTTACAGATGCTGCGCCGCAACAGGTCCACACTGCTCGGCCTCCTCGCGGAGCACCTTCCCACGTGGCAGGTGGCGCCGCCCGCCGGCGGCCTCTCCGTGTGGTGCCGGCTGCCCGGCCCCATCAGCACGGCCCTGACCGTCCTGGCCCCGGAATACGGCATCAGGCTGGCGGCCGGGCCCCGGTTCGGAATCGGCGGCGCATTTGAACGCAACCTGCGGCTGCCGTTCACCCTCCCGCCGGACAAGCTCGAAACGGCAGTCCTGGCGCTGCGGGCGGCCCAGGACCGGCTGGACGCCGCACCCCAGCTGCGGCGCTCACTGACCCAGGCTCCCGCCGTCGCCATCGCCTGACCAGCCGCTGACGGAACCGCCGGAACAGCCGGGAAGCGGGAGCTACCCGTACACGCGCTCCAGGAAGCCGCCCCAGGCCTTGGCGGTGGCCTCCGTGTCGCCGGCGCCGCTGAAATCGTGCATCGTCATGCCCACCGGGGCACCCCATGCGTTGCGGCCGAAGAACCGGTACAGCGCATCCTGGGTGCGGATGCCCAGGAAGTGCTCATTCGAGAAGTCCACGTCGCCCGTAAGCCGCCCCACGCCGTCGAGCTCCACATCAACCGTGGCGCCTTGCTCCGCCGAGCCTGCACCCAGCGCCTCACGGAGCCTGGTGAAGCCGTCCGGTGTTTGGGATGCCGCCGGGGCCTGGATGTCGGTGAACACCACGGGGCGGCCGTCGAAGTACTGCAGGTACTGGCCCAGCGTGTGCAGGTAGAACTCGGTGTGGCGGCTGGCGCCGTCGTACTGCTGGTCCCAGTTGTCCGCGAAGATGCCGCTGTGGACGTAGTGGAGCCGGGCGCGGCCGCCGTCCAGGGGCTCCAGCACGTGCTCCAGCTGGTTGAACCAGCCGTCCGGCCCCTCCATCCGCGACACCAGGTGGTGGGGGTATTCCTCAACGGTTTTGACTGCCGGCCATTGGTCCGTGGGGAACATCCAGGCCGGCGTTCCGTGGGTGACGGCTTCCCACACCCGCTCGGGGGTGCCGGGCAGTTCGGTGTCCTGGACGATCTCGAAGTCCCGTTTGTCGCTCATTTGTCCTGCTCCTTGCCTGCTGTTTCGTTGGTTGCCGTGACGGCATTGGTCTCTTTCAGGGCCGGGTGCAGCGCCACCACGAGCCGGTGCCGCCGCCCGCGGGGTGATGCGCCGGCGTCGTGGTACTTGTCCACCAGCCGCGTGACCTCGACGCCGAGTTCCTCCGCGAACGCGGCCCTGTCAGCCGCCGTGCGGAAGGTGATCTCGCCGTCGATCGCGAACGTGGCCAGCTTCTGCCGGGCCGCGGCGGCGCCGGCGATGAGCTTTCCCACCTCCTTCACCATCCGGCCGGCGAGCGCCAGCAGCCAGAACGCCGAAAAGCGGTCCGCGAACCGGACTGGGTCCGGGGACACGGCGGCGAGCGCTGACGGCGAGATGAGGTAGGAAGCGGCGGTTGCCTGCAGGACCCGTTCGGTGACGTTGCCCTTGCGGCGCTCCTCCACGAGTTCCACCAGTCCGTGCCGCTCCAGCGCCTTGAGGTGGTAGTTCACTTTCTGCCGTGGCAGGCCGATCCGCACTGCCAGCTGCGTGGCTGAGGCCGGCTGGACCAGCTCCCGCAGGATCCGGGTACGGATGGGATCCAGGGATGCTTCGGCGGCTGCCGGGTCCTCGATGACTGCAATGTCCTGCATGCCTCCAGTGTGCCAACCGACAACTTTTATTGTCAAGAACTTTTTTATGGTCGGAGGAGGGCGCGGACGGCCGGCCGCGGGCGAGACCGGCTAAACCAGCGCCGGTAGAATGGACCGGTGATGCAATCCCCCCTCCCCGTCCGCGACGGCGTCAATGCCACGCGCCTGCGCCTTCCGGAGGAGGGCCCGTGGGAGACCGCGATGGACTACATGATGCACCGCTGGGGCCACATCGACCCGCAGGGCATCGAGGACAGGTTCGACGCCGGCGAGATCGTTGGCGAGGGCGGCATCCCCCTGGACCGGGCCACGCCGCTGCAGGAGCACACCTTCATCTGGTACTACCGCACCCTGCCGCCGGAAACGCGGCTTCCCGTGGAACTGAGCATCCTGCACCAGGACCACCACCTGCTGGTGGTCGACAAGCCGCACTTCCTGCCCACCACGCCGGGCGGCACATACATCCAGGAATCCGCCCTGGTGCGCCTGCGGAACCAGCTGGACCTGCCGGACCTGATCCCCATGCACCGGCTGGACCGCATGACGGCCGGCGTGCTGCTCTTCTCCACCAACCCGCAGACCCGGGGCAAGTACCAGGTGCTCTTCGAGAAGCGGCAGGTGCAGAAGGAGTACGAGTGTGTATCCGCCGCCGAGCCCACGCCGGGGCACCCCGCCGTCGACTTTCCCGTGGTGGTCCGCAACCGGATGACCAAGTCCCGCAGCTACCTGCTGGCGGAGGTCGTGGACGGCGAACCGAACGCGGAGACCAGGATTGAGCGGCTGGAAACGTTCGACGCCGGCGCACCGGCAAGTGCCGGCGGCACCGGCGTCACCGGTACAGGCGCCATCGGTACAGCTCAGCGCCTGGCCAGGTACCGGCTTGAGCCCCACACCGGCAAGACCCACCAGCTGCGGGTCCATATGGCCTCGTTGGGGCTGGGGATCGTGAACGATGCCTTCTATCCCGACCTGTTGGACAAGGCCCCGGACGACTACGCCAGGCCGCTCCAGCTGCTGGCACGGGGCATCCGGTTTGTTGACCCGATCTCGGGAAAGCCCGTGGAATACCGCAGCAGCCTGGAGCTCAGCGAAGCGGTCCGAGCACGTCCCTGAACGCCGCCTCCATCTCCGCGGTGTGCAGCACGAACTCCACCAGCTCCAGCCCGCTGGCCGGATGGGCGGTCCGGAACCCCGTCAGCGCCTCAAGCGCTGCCTGCGCCACGTGCGCGGCACTCCACCCGTAGGCTCCGCCGCCCACCGCGGGAAAGGCCACGTCCTGCGCCCCCAGGGTCTCGGCCAGCCGCAGGCTTTCGCTGAAGCAGGAGACCAGGAGGACGCGGTTGGTCTGTCCTGCGTGCCGGTTGGGCCCCACTGTGTGGATCACCCAGCGGGCCGGCAGCCGGAAGGCAGGTGTTGCCACGGCGGCTCCGGCCTGGAGGCCGTGCGGAAGTCCGGTGGCACGCAGCTCCCTGCATGCCGCGAGCAGTTCCGGCCCGGCCGCCCGGTGCAGCGCCCCGTCCACTCCCCCGCCGCCCAGCAACGAGGAGTTCGCAGCATTCACCACCACATCCACGCGCCGTTGCGTAATGTCGCCCCGCAGAACCGAGATCCGCATGCCGCCAGTTTCCCAAGTGCGGTACCTTGTGGCAATGGACTTCGGCAGCGTTGACAGCTGGGGGACGGCCCTCTACTTCTGGGTTATCCCCGTGGTGATCGGCGATGCCATTTTTCCGCCCATCCCCTCCGAAATGCTGGTGATCACCGGGGGCGCCCTGTCCGCGGACGGCCGGGCCAACGTGTTCCTGGTGCTGGTGCTCGCTGCCGTGGCGTCCTGGCTGGGCGACATGGTGGTCTTCCATCTCTTCCGGCGGCGGCTGAGCCATGTGCTGGACCGATGGAAGTGGGGCCGGCGGGTCCACAGCGGCATCCACGCGGCGCTGGCCAAGGCCGGCCGTTCCTCCACCTACGGCACTATCATCGGCGCCAGGTTCATTCCCGGCGGACGGCTCGCCACCTCGGCGGCATCCGGCGTGGCCAACGTGTCCGTCCGCGGCTTCAGCCTGTGCGCGGCCCTGGGCGCCGTGCTGTGGGCATGCTGGCTGGTGGGCCTGGGCTACTTCACCGGGTCAACCACCAAGCTGCCGTTCTGGGCGAGCTCCCTGATTGGCGTGGCCGTCGGCCTGGTGATCGGCGCCGTCGTGGGCATCCTCGTCACCCGCCGCCGCGGCGACCGGTCCCCGGTGGAGGAGGAGCCCCTCCCGGACGCAGGCTAGACGGGCAGCCACTTGCCGCGGCTGCGCCGCAGCACGCTGAGCGGGCCCGTCAGCGCAACGCGTTCGACGGCGTCGCGCATCATGGCTGCCGATTCCACCGCCTGGCGGTTCTCACCGCTGTACTCGCTCGCCTCCACGAGGAAGCGCAGGTTCAGCTGCGGCACGCCGCCGGCGATCTGCAGCTGGTGCGCCTCCACGTGGTGGCGGGTGCCCAGCGCCTCCACGGCCGCGTCCATAACGGACTCGGGCGGATTCCCCGGCCGGAGCCCGGTGATCTTAAGGCGGGTCTGGAAGGAAGGCATGCCTCCAACCCTATCCAACCCCCGGATGCGCCATCACGTATGGCCCCCAACAGCGCCTGTTAGGGACCACACGTGATGGAGCAACTGGAGAATCAGCCGGTGTTGCGGAGGCCGGCCGCCACCCCGTTGACGGTGATGAGCATGGCCCGCTGGAGGCGTTCATCGATCTCGGCCCCGGTGATCCCGCCCTCGGTGCGGATGCGGCGCAGGAGTTCCACCTGGAGGTAGCTGATGGGGTCCAGGTACTGGTCGCGGATTTCGAGGGAGCGTTTCAGGGTGGGTTGGGCATCCAGGATGATGTTCTCGCCGGTGAGCTTGCGCACCTCGGCTACCGTGAGTTCGTACTCTTCCCGGATGGTGCGGAACAGGTGGTGAAGTTCCTCCGGGACCAGGGTGGACACGTAGTAGCCGGCGATATCCATGTCCGTCTTTGCAAGCGTCATCTCGACGTTGGACAGCACGGATTTGAAGAAGTTCCAGTGGTCGATCATCTCCACCAGCTGGGCCGAGTGCCCGGCTTCGCGGGCGGCCTTGAGCCCGGAGCCCACACCGAACCAGCCGGGCACGATCTGCCGGGACTGGGTCCAGCCGAATACCCAGGGGATGGCGCGCAGGCCGCCCAGGCCGGCGCCGGAGTCCGGACGCTTGGACGGGCGGGAACCGATATTGAGGGAGCCCAGCTGCTCGACCGGGGTGGAGGCCATGAAGTAGGCGGGCAGGTCCGGGTGGTCGATCAGCTTCCGGTACCGGTCAAAGGCGGCGTCGGAGATGGCTTCCATGACGTGGCCGTACCGCTCTCGCTGGTCCTCGGAGGTCCGCGGGTTCCGGTGCAGGGCAGACCCCTGCAGCACGGCGGCCAGCGACAGCTCCAGGTTTTCGCGGGCCAGCTCCGGCAGGGAGTACTTGTCCGAGATGACTTCACCCTGCTCGGTGAACTTGATTTCGCCTTCCAGGACACCGTTGGGCTGGGCCAGGATGGCGTCGTAAGTAGGCCCGCCGCCGCGGCCCACGGAACCGCCGCGGCCGTGGAACAGGCGGACGCGCACGCCGTGCTTGGCGGCAACATCGCGCAGCTTGCGCTGGGTCTTGTGGATTTCCCACTGGCTGGTCATCACGCCGGATTCCTTGTTGGAGTCCGAGTAGCCCAGCATCACTTCCTGGACGTCCCCGCGCAGGCGCACCAGCTCACGGTAGGACGGGTCGGAGAGCAGCTGGTCGACGATCTCGGCCGAGGCCCGCAGTTCCTCCACCGTTTCCAGCAGCGGCGCAAAACCGAGCTTGGCGTACGGCTTGTCGCCGAAGAGGTTCACCAGGCCGGCTTCGCGGGCCAGGACGGCTGCGGCCAGGACGTCGTCGGCGCCGCGGGTCATGGAGATGATGTAGGTCTCGATGACGTCGGGGCCGTACATGCGCAGGGCGCGGCGGATCTCGCGGAAGACGTCGTAGGTGCCGTCGGCGGCGCCGTCGAGCTTAATCGGGTGGCCGGACAGCGGACGGCGGGACGCCAGCTCGGAGCCGAGCACCTCGAAGCGTTCCTCACGGCTCAGCTCGGCGTAGCGCAGGCCGGGGCCGCCGATACGGTCCATCAGCTGGCCGACGGCGTCGTGGTGGTGGTCTGCGTGTTCGCGGATGTCCAGGGTGGCCAGGTGCAGGCCGAAGGAGGCGATGGCACGGCGGACGCGGGCCAGGGAGCCGTCCGCCGCCAGGGCCGCGGAGTGGTTGCGGAGCGAGAGCTCCAGCAGGTTCAGGTCCGCCAGGAGCTCCTCGGTTCCGCTGTAGTCGCGGCCATGCTCATGGTTGGAGTTGGCGGCCACCCGCTTGCCCGTGTTGATGAGCTTGGCCTTAATGCAGGTGAGCTTCAGCCGGTACGGCTCCTGGGCGTTCAGCTCCAGGACCCGCTTGTCCAGGCCGGGCAGCTTCTTCAGGTCCTCGTCGATGGACTCCAGGAGCGGCTGGTCCGCGCCTGCCAGGGCCGTGGAGTTGGACAGGATGGAAATCAGCTCGTCGATCATACCGATGCTGATCCGGATGGCGCTTTGGTTCTGGATCTGCAGGATTTCGCGGGTCACGGCCGCGGTGACGTTCGGGTTGCCGTCACGGTCACCGCCGATCCAGGAGCCAAACCGGATAGGGGCGTCCTTGGACGCAAGGGTGACGCCGTGCTCGCCCAGCAGTTCGGAGAGCTCGGACAGCATTTCCGGCATCGCGTCCGTGAGGATGCCGCCCAGGTAGTAGATGGCGTTCCGGGCCTCATCCACGGGAGTGGGCCGGACCTGGCGCAGCTCGTCGGTCTGCCACATCTGGTCGATGATCTCTGCCAGCTGCCGGTCCTGCCGGCGGCGTGCCGTGGACCCTTCGGCCGTCGACTGGGACAGGACGTCGGAGAGCTTGCGGATCTTGTCCAGGACGGAGCGGCGGGACGCCTCGGTGGGGTGGGCGGTGAAGATGGGACGCACGTCCAGGCCGTTGACCACTTCCTGCAGCACGTCCGGGCCGGCCTGCGCGGCGATGTCCGCCACGGTCTTGGCCAGCCAGCCGTCCTTTTCGGCCCGGGTCCGCAGGCCCCGGACCCGGTGCACCTGTTCCGCGGCGTTGGCCAGGTGGAAGTAGAAGGCGAAGGCGCGCACCAGGTCGGTTGCCTGCTCAATGGGCAGGGAGCCGAGCAGTTCGCGGACCTGGGCAACGACGTCGTGCGCGCTCCAGGGCCCGGTGGCGTGGGCACCGCCGCGCGCTGCTTCTTTGGATTCCTTGGTCAGGAGCCGGACCTGCTCCACGAGGTCCAGGAGTTCCGGTCCGTGCTGGCGGACCAGCGATTCACCCAGCAGGGTGGAGACACGCCGGACGTCCGCGCGCAGTTCGGAGGCAAGATCGGTTTCGGGAGGTGTTGCAGTGTGAGCCATTGAAACAATCTTTCGAGGGATTTGGACTTGGCTCGTACACTGCGCTGGATACTGTGAGCCACGTTACTAGCTAAAGATGCTACCCCCGGACCCGTGGGTCAGTGGAATCCGTCTCACAAGATGTCGCGGTACCCCACATGCCGTTTGACGGCGTCGAGCTCAGCCCGTAGGTTCTGCACCTCGTCCTGCCAGGCGGCCGCCTCCGCCGTGCGGCGCCGGGCCCTCCCGGCCTGGACCACGACAGCCGTGAGCAGCAGCGGCACCAGGAGGGCCAACGCCCAGCCGGCGGCCGCGAAGAAGTCCAGTGCCACCGGCAACGCGGCCCGGAAGTCGATGAAATCGTTGACGCCGCCGGCCATGCCTGCCATGGCTCCGTCGAGCGGCTGCAGGAACTGGCCCACCACGGGGGTCCCGGAGAGTTCGGGCGGGGCGAGTTTCGCCTGCGCGTCCCCGCCCCAGCGCCCGTCCGCGAGGTGGTTCAGGACGTAGATGCCGGCGCCCACGTTGGCTGCCATGAAGACGGCGACCGCGGCGGCCGCTGCGAGGTCCGGCCGCCGCCGGCGCCACGCCAGGACGCCCGCGGCGGCAAGGGCGGCCGCCAGCCAGGTGAGCGCGGTAAGCCACTCCCGATTCACTCCCGCAAGGATGTCCACGTCTCCATTCAACCCCGGATAAAGGAATCAGCGGTGGAATGAACATGCCTGGCCGGCGGTTGTAGCGTGGGCAGACGAAACCGGAAGGAACCATGACCACCACGCCAGCAGCCACCGCTCCAGCCGCCAGGGAGGAGCGCTGGCAGCGCTTCCGCGCCAACCGCAACAAGGCCCTGGCAACGCCGCACGGCTGGCTGACCCTCACGTCCTTCCAGTGGCTGGAAGAGGCACCGGCCGCCGTCGACCTTGCCCCGGGCCTGTGGTCCACGGACGGCGCCGGTGCAACAAAAGGTACGACGGCGTTCCTCACCGCGGTTCCGTCGGACGGGCTCACGCTGGTGGAGACAGGGGAAAGGGTGGACGGCACCGTGTCCGCCGTCCTGGCGGACGAGGAGTCGCTGATGTGGGTGCAGTTCGGCGGCCCGGACGGGGACCAGGTGGTGGTGGAGCTGGCCATGCGCGGCGGCCGGTATGCGATCCGGACCCGGGACGCGGCATCACCGGTCTTCACGGAGTTCGACGGCGTGCCCACCTTTCCGTACAACCCCGACTGGGAGGTCACCGGCAGGTTTGAGCCCTACCCTGCGCCGGTGGATGTGCCGATCGGGACCGCGAACCCGCTGGTTGACGGCGTGCACCGCAGCGTTGGCGAGGTGGTGTTCCGCCTCCCCGGCAGCAGCCACGAGTTCTGGCTCCAGGCGGAGGAAGAGAAACTCGGCGCCCTGACCGTCACGTTCCACGACGAAACCAACGGCGACACCACGGACGAGTGGCGGAAACTCTCCCTCCCCAGGCCCCGGCCGGACGGCTCCGTGGTGCTGGACTTCAACCGGGCCATCAACTACCCCAGCGCCTTCACCCCCTACGGCACCTGCCCCATGCCGGTGAAGAACAACAGCCTCGACATCCGGGTGGAGGCCGGCGAGAAAGAGCCCTACCCCGCGTAGCGCCCGGGAAGCTCAGGAAATGGCCGAAATCCCGGTGATTGCCCGGCCCACGATCAGGGTGTTCACCTCGAACGAGCCCTCATAGGTGTAAATGGCCTCGGCGTCGGCGAAGATCTTGGCCATCCGGTAATCGGTGACAATCCCGTTGCCGCCCAGGATGGACCGGCCCAGCGCCACCGTCTCACGCATGCGGGCGCTGAGGTAGGACTTGGCGAGCGCCACCTGCGGCATGCCGGCGGCGCCCTCCTCCTGCAGCCTGGCGATCCCGGCCATCATGGACATGCTGGCCACGGTGTTGCCCAGCATGGTCACCAGCTGCTGCTGGATCAGCTGGAAATGGGCCAGCGGGCGGCCGAACTGCTGCCGTTCCACGGCGTACTGCCGGGCGACGTCGAAGGCCGCCAGCTGCTGGCCCACCGCCTGCCAGGCCACCATGATCCGTGAGCTGCGGAGCAGTTCCTTGGTGTCCTCGAAGCTGCTGATCCCGCCGAACCGGTCCGCCTCGGCAATCCTGACGTCGCGGAACTCGATGTCGGCGTTCTGGACGGTGCGCAGGGCGATCTTGTTCTCGATCCTGCTCCGGCTGACCCCCGGCAGGGTGGCGTCCACGATGAAGCCCCGCACCGAGCCGTCCGCCTCGTCCCGCGCCCACACCAGCATGTAGTCGCAGAACGTCCCGTTGCCGATCCAGCGTTTGGCCCCGTTCAGCACCCAAGTGTCGCCGGCGTCGTCCGCTTCTCCCGTGGTGGAGGAGATCCGCCGGGCACGGGTCTCCAGGCCGCCCGCCACGTCCGAGCCGTGCAGCGGTTCGGTGAGGGCGAACGCGCCGGTGGTGCGCAGTTCCGAGGCGTCGGCCAGCAGCCGCTGTTTCTGGTCGTCGGTGCCGAAGGTGTGCAGGGACTCGACGAAGAGGTCGTGGTGGACCAGGAAGAACGTGGCCAGGGAGGTGTCCACCCGGGTTATCTCCGCAATGACAAGCCCGGCGAAGAGGTGGCTGTAGCCGCGGTGGACGGGCGTGCTGAGTTCCAGGGCCGCCAGCTTGGGCAGGATGTGCGCGGGAAACTCGGCCTTGTTCCACCAGTCCCCGGCGTAGGGTGCCACCTCGGCTGCCAGGAAGTCCCGCAGTTCGGCGAGCTTGGTCCGTTCAGCCGGGTCCAGTGTTGCTTCGACGGCGAAGAAGTCCGCCGCCGGCAGCTGCGATACGTCCGGCGCGCTCATTTCGGTCCCATCCGGATGGCGCCGTCCAGGCGGATGGTTTCACCGTTCAACATGGCGTTGTCCACGATGTGCGCCACCAGGTTGGCGTATTCCGCGGGCTTGCCCAGCCGGGACGGGTGCGGTACCTGCGCCCCCAGCGAGTCCTGCGCTTCCTGGGGCAGGCCGGCCATCATGGGAGTCTCGAAAATGCCCGGGGCGATGGTGACCACGCGGACCAGCGAGCGCGCCAGTTCGCGGGCAATCGGCAGCGTCATGGCGGCCACGGCGCCCTTGGAAGCGGAATATGCAGGCTGGCCAATCTGCCCGTCGAAGGCAGCCACTGAGGCGGTGTTGATGATGACGCCGCGTTCCGGGCCGCCCAGCGGGGTGGCGGCGGGCTCGGTGGCCACCATGGCCTCGGCCGCCAGGCGCAGGACGTTGAAAGTCCCGATCAGGTTGACCTGGATGACCTTGCTGAACGTTTCCAGCGGCAGCACTCCGTCCCGTCCCAGGACCTTGCCCGGGGTGGCGATCCCCGCGCAGCTCACCACGATCCGCAGCGGTCCCAGCCCTGCCGCGGTCCCGACGGCGGCCCGGACGTCTGTTTCGCTGGTCACGTCTGCGGGGGCAAAGACGGCGGACTGGCCGGCTGCGGCGCGGCCGTTGAGTTCGTCGGCCACTGCCTGGCCGCCTGAGGACGGCAGGTCAACGAGCACGACGGATGCGCCGGCGTCGAACAATCTCTGCGCGGTGGCTGCGCCCAGCCCGGACGCCCCGCCTGTCACCAGTGCGACGCTGCCTTTGATGTCCATACATCCTCCTTGATGCGTGTCCCCACGCCGCGGCACGGCCTTGGGCAACAGTTAATGCATGTTAACTGAAATCAGGCGCCGCCGCACGCACCCCCGGTTCCCTGCCCTCCCGGCTCCGGCGGCCCGGTTAGGGTGGACGGCATGACGTCCAGCAGCACCTCCCCCACCATCTGGCAGGACCGGGCGAACCACGCGGCCCGTTCCGTGACCGCCCTGTTCGGCCGGAAACTGCTGTTCCTGCCCGGAACCCACCTGGGCGCCGTGCTGTGGCAGGGCCGGCATCCGGCCGGTCAGCCCACCCCCTCAACGCCGGAGCAGGAGCCCGGCACCCAGCCGGGGCCGCGGTGGCGTGCCGCGCTCCGCCGGATGCGGCCGGCCGCGTCCCTGGCCCTCCCCTGGCATTACTGGTGGCAGGCGCATTACGTTGACTGCCTGGTGGACACCGGGCGGCGGGAACTTGGCGGCGGAGCCACCCCCGCGGCCCGGTTCAACGGCCCGGGCCGGCCCAGCGCAGGGCACCTGGCCTCGCGGCTGGTCACCGGGATCAGGCTCCGCAACGCCCTGACCTTCGTGAACAGCTACTACGACGACATGGCGTGGCTTGCCCTGGCAACCCTTCGGCTGGACAACCTGGCTGAGGAGACCCGGCGTCCGGGCCGCCGCCGTAACGCGGTGGTCCGTGCGTCGCTGGCGCTGCAGTTCGACGCCGCGTGCACCGACGACCTGGGCGGCGGGACGTTCTGGAGCAAGAAACGGGACTTCAAGAACACCCCCGCCACGGCGCCGGTGGCCCTGTTCTATGCCCGCACCGGCCAGCACGCCAAGGCCCAGGCGCTGCTGGACTGGCTGGACGCCACGCTCTTTGACGCGGACCAGGCCCTCTACCTTGACGGTGCACGCTTGAATCCCGCCGGAGAGGTGGTGCTGGAACGTACGGTGTACACCTACAACCAGGGCCCGGTGCTGGGTGCGCTCCTCGAGCTCGGGGGCGAGGCGAACCTGGCGCGGGCCGCTGTCCTGGTGGACGCGGTGCAGCGGCTGCTGACCGTCCCGGCGGACAGTTCCGGCCCCGGCACCGGCGCCGGTGGCTCCGTGCTGCGCTGTGAGGGAACGGGCGACGGCGGCCTCTTCACCGGGATCCTCTGCCGTTACCTGGCGCTCGCCGCAGCAGACCGCCGGCTTCCGGACGCCACCCGCGCCACGGCTGCGCGGCTGGTGACGGACACCGCTGACGCGTTCTGGTCCGGCCGGCGCCCCGTGGGGCCGGGTGAAGCCGGGGCCGGGCGGGAAGGCAAGAGCATCTTTTCGCTGCACGCCGCCCAACCGGCGGCCGCTGCGTATCCGCCGGGCGCCGCCGTCGAACTTTCCACCCAGCTCCAGGCATGGATGACGCTGGAGGCCGCGGCGGCCGTCAGCGCGGCTGGCGCCTAGCGGATGCCGGCCAGCGGCGTGACGGTGCCGTCCCGGAGTGACACGGCACCGTCGGCCGCCAGCCGCACTTCCCTGGGGCCCGCCGGCGGAAACACCAGGGACGTCAGGGCCTGTCCGTCCACGAAGACCTCCACGGATGACCTGTCCACGTAGACGGTGAGTCGGACGGCGTCCCCGGTGGGCCGCGCGTCCACCGACCGCGCCTGCCGGTATTCGCCGCGGGCGTCCGACCCCTCGGCGAGGCCACGGCCCCCGGCCACCGCGTCGCCGTCGCGCCCCACGAACGCCCGGCCGGCGGCAAAGTCGTAGCCCACAGTGGCATAGGTTGCGCCTCCGCTTTGCAGCAGCAGCCGCGCCTCACCGGTCCCGTCCGCGGGCTTGGCCAGCTCGACGTCGGCCTTGAAGGCGCCGCTGTCCGGAACCGGCAGTGCCGTCCCGCCACCGATGCTGCCGCCGGGCAACTGGACCGGATCCCCTTCCAGCGACTGGAGCGCGGCGGTGGGCGCGGACACCAAGGCCGGCCGTCCGCCGTCGGACGCCAGCCGGATGTCCCGCACCACCGAGGCGGCCCCGTACCAGCCGTCGGTGGGAAGGTTCCGGGCATAGGCCCAGTTGTTCATCCAGCCGATGGCGTGCCGGGACGCCTTCCGCTGCGCATCGTCCAGCCGCGGGTCATCCCAGGTGACGGCCGCGTAGAAGTCCGGGCCGCCGTCGAGCCACTGGTGGCCGCCGTCAGCTTTGAAGGCCTTGCCGTCGAACCCGCCGGTCCAGTAGGCCAGGCCGGTGGTGCGGCCCTCCCCGGAACCGTTGGCGCTCGCGGCCAGGACCCAGGTGCGTTTGGCGGGGTCCCCGTCGATGTCCATTTGGAATAAGTCCGGGCACTCCAGGATTCCCAGCCCGTCCCGCCCGAATCCGGACACGTAGGTCCACTGCTTGAGGTCCGGGGAGGTGTAGAACCCGATCTTGTGGCCCTCGGCGAGGAGCATCAGCCACTGGTTGTTGGCGTCGTCGCGGACAATGCGAGGGTCCCGCCAATGCTCCGCGCCGGGATTCTCCATCACCGGGTTCTGCCCGTAGGCCTGGAAGCTGTAGCCCATGTCCGTGGAGTAGAACAGGGACTGGCGCTGGACACCGTCGTGCTGCTGGGTAAGGACGGCGATCACCGCCCCCTTGCCGAATCCGGCTGTCCCCTCGGTGTCCACCACCGCGGACCCGGTTTCGATGTCGCCCAGCCCGTTGCGGAACTTGGGAATGGCCACGCCCTCGTTCTTCCAGTGCACCAGGTCCGTGCTGGTGGCGTGGAACCACTCGGTGCCGTTCCCTTCCGGGTAGTCGGCGTTGTAGAGGTAGTAGTAATGCCACAGGCCATCAAGGAAAAAAGGCCGCTGCGGATCGTTCATCCAGTGCTGGTCAGGGGTGAGGTGGTACGCGGGCCGGTAGCCGGCATCGTCCGCGGGGGCAGCTTCCGGCGGAGCAGCGGGCTGCCCCGTTTCGCTCTGCCCGGTACCGGCCTGCGGGGTTCCGGCTTGCCCGCCGTCCCTCTGGATATTGCCGCCCAGCACCAGCAATGCTGCCAGCACTAGCACCGTCACGGCCGCCAGGGCCCACAGGACGGGGCGGCGCCGAACGGCGGCGGGAACGGTTTCCGGAATTTTGGGGGGCATGGCGGTGTCAATCCCTCGCTGAACGCACAAGTGCCGTCCCCCGGGTTCGGGGAACGGCACCAGCGCAAGTGAACCGTCAATTTTACCGACCAGCCCCGCGGGAGCAGAATCCCGGGCGTCACACAGCCGGCACTAGCCCTGCCCGGCGGGGCGCTTCTTCTGCGGATACGGCGTCTCACCGCGCGCCAGCATGTCCACAAAGCCCGCGATCCTGCGCTCGCGGGTGGCTGCCTGCTTGGCCGAATTCGTCCGGTACACCAGGGAGAACAGGTTGGTTTTCGTCAGGACATCGAACATTGCCTGCGCGGCGGGGTTGGCGGCGATGGCGGCTGCCAGGTCTGCGGGAACTTCGACGTCGGCCTGACCGCCGTAGGCCGCGTCCCAGCGGCCGTCGGCCTTGGCGGCCTCCACCGCCGCCCTGCCGGCGTCGGTCATCCTGCCCGTCTCCTCCAGCCGCGCGATGTGCCCCACGTTCCGCGCCGACCAGACGCTCCGGGGGCGCCGCGGCGTCATCCGCTGGAACACGCTTTCGCTGTCCCGGCGCCGGCCCTGGCCGTCGATCCAGCCAAAACACAGGGCCTCGTCCAGGGCCGCCGCGTAGTCAAGGCCCGTCACCGTCCCGCCCTTCTTGTGCAGCACCAGCCACACCCCCGGGCTGGTGCCGTGGTTCGCTTCCAGCCAGGCGCGCCAGGCAGCGGCATCGGGCAGCAGCAGTTCCTCAAGCTCATTGGCCATGGGCTAATTCTGCCCGTGGAATCCCGTGCCACAAGCCGTGTGCAGAGCGGTTTCGCGTGGCATCATGGCCCTACAGATCCATCCGCCACCTGAGGACAACGCCATGCTCCGAGTCCGCCCCGTCCATTTCACCTCGCGCACCGAGTCCTGGAAGCAGCTCCTCACCACCCTGGGGATGGTGCAGACAGAGGACGACGGCGGGTGGCAGGTCTTTGATTCGGCGTCAGGCCGCGTGGCGCTCCACTCCGCGGAGGCGGATTCGGGTCAGGACGGCCGGACGGTGCTGGCGGTGGAAGTGGGAGACGTGGCCGAATTCGCCCGCCGCACCAACCTGTCGGCACAGGAGGAGTCCCCACAGGAAGGGACGGCGGAAGGCGCCGGACCGGCCGAACTCGTCACTGCTGACCACGGTGACGCCTGCCGGATCAGCGCGCCTGACGGGTTCAGCTTCCTGGCGGACAAGGCCGCCCATTTCGCCCAGTGCGCCGACGCCGATCCCGCCCTGGCCGTTGCGGCGGTCTGGTACACCGCGGACCCGGAGGGGGCCGTCCGCACGCTGCTGCACATCGGCGCCCGCCCCCGGCCCGTGCCGGACAATGACGAGACGGCAGACTTCACTGCCAAAAACGGCGGCGTCCTGCTGGTTCGGCCGGCCACCGGACAGCCCAGGTCAGGCTTGGGTTTCGAATACGACGGCGGGCTGGAACCGTTGCAGGAGCGCCTCACCGCCGCGGGCCTCACCGCCAGCCTGACCGAGGAGGCGTTTGGAAGCACCCTCCACGTAGCCAACCCGGATGCCGGCGGCCCCAACGCGCCCGCCACGGTGTGGATCTCCCAGCGGCGCCCCATGGGGTAGAACTTAAGCATGAACGTGCGCACACCTGACCCGAATCCCGGCTGGCTCTCTGAAGAAGACCTCTTTGAGGCACGGGGGCGGCTGCCCATGGTGTACGTCGAGGCAGTACCGGTCCGGCTGGACCCGCTGGGCTACGTCAACGAAGTGGGCACGCTGCTGCAGGCGGACGCAGACGGGACCATGGTGCGTTCCCTGGTGTCCGGGCGCGTCATCTACCGCGAAACCATCCGCGCCGCCCTCCTGCGGCACATGGAAAAGGACCTCGGCCCCCTGGCGTTCCCGCAGCTGCCGTTGAGCCCCGTGCCGTTCACGGTGGCCGAATACTTCCCGGCACCGTCCCAGACCGGCTTCACGGACGAGCGGCAACACGCCGTGTCCCTGGCCTACGTGATCCCGGTGACGGGCGAGTGCGAGCCGCGCCAGGACGCCCTGGAGCTGACCTGGATGACGCCGGAGGAAGTCCTCAGCCCGGGCGTCCAGATGGAGTTTTCCGGCGGCCGCGGCGGCCTGATCCGGCAGGCCCTGGCGTTTGCAGGCGTGGGCTTCTGACCACCCCGCCGGGACGTGGGGGTCCCCGGTTTTGAGTGCCCGCCTTTGTAGACTGTAGGGCGGACCGCAAGAGAACTTAAGGACTCCCATGACCGAATCACCAGCCGCCAGGCACCACCGTGAACAGCAGGCTGGATCTCTGACCACCGGCAGCCACATCCTCCTCCCCGACGGCCGGCGCACTGCCGAAATCGACCAGGTGGAGCTCGAGCACGACGATTTTGGCTCCCCCGCACTGGTACTGGCCAGCCTCTCCGGCGGCGGAACCCTGCGGGTTGCCATCGGCACCATGGTCACAGTGGTGGACGGAGCGCACGACGACGTCACCCAGCTTCCGCTGCCCGCGGACCTTCCGGAGGCCGCACCACCGGCGGAAACCCTGACCCCGCGGAACGGTGCGCAGGAGCAGCCCGGCGCCGGGACCGGTCCCCTCAATGTGGCGCCCGCCGTCGTCGTCCCTCCCCTCCCGCCGGCGCCGCCCGCAGCGACCGGGCCCAGCGAGGAGGAACTGGCACTCATCCCGGCGCCGGCCGGCACCCCCGAATCAGTAGTGGAGGCCGCCGCGGAGGCGCACCCGGATGCGGAGGGCGTGCTGCTCCTGGCCGACAGGCTGTCCAAGGGCGTCAACTTCAAATCCGGAAGCTGCCTGAAGGACCTCAGCGACCTGGCGCACGAACTGTTCATCACGCTCAAGGACGCGGACGGCGCACTGTCCGTGGCAGACCTGATCACCGTGCTGCCCTATGACGGAAACCCGGGCCGGTGGACCTCGGTGGAGGCCTCCCTGGCGCTGGCCAGCTACATTTGCCGGCAGGACGGCCAGGACGAACGCGCCGAAGTGTACGAGAAACTGATCCGCACCCCGGAAAACCAGGAAACGGACCCGTTCAAGGCGCGCATGGCAGCCAAGGTGCGGCAGCGCTCGCTCAACGAGCCCAACCTGTACGACAAGGAAATCTTCCGCTCCATCGACAACTCCAACCATGACGCCGAGCGCGAATGGCGGCTGCTGCGGCTGGAATCCCTGCTGTTCCTGCGGGCGCACGGCGGCTCGGAAACCATCGGGACGTCCGAACTGGAACGGCGCATCAGCAACGAGCTGGAGGCCGTCCGCTCCTGACCCGCGGGGCGTCCGGCAGGCGCCTCCCGCGGGCCTTCCGGGCGTCTTCCCGGTGCCTTCCCGCAATGGGAAATTGCCCCTACCCGAGGCTATGTCCGGGGCGTACATTCGGGGCTATGACCAACAATCTCAGCGTAGTGATCAACGCCGACGCGCCGCAGGTCTGGACCATGCTGCGTGAACCGTCCAAGGTGGCCCAGTGGCATGGCTGGCAGGCCGAGGACCTGGAGTCCGAGATCAAGGAGATCTACTTCTCCAGTGACGTGCAGGAAGCACCGGACCACACCAGCCTCACCGTGCACGGCGGGGACACGTTTGAGCTCCACCCGGAGGCCGGTGGAACCCGGGTCAGTGTCACCCGCGCCGCCGTGGACCATGACTCCGAGTGGGCTGCCTGGGACGAGGACATCACGCAGGGCTGGCTCACCTTCCTGCAGCAGCTCCGCTTCGCCCTGGAACGCCACCCGCACGGCAAGCGGCACACCCTGTTCCTGCACCTGACCGAGGGCAAAGCCTCCGCCATTGCGAAGCTGGGGCTCTCCGACCTCCCCGCGCCGGGCGAGCCATACCAATTCACACTCGGCACCGGCGAGGACATCAGCGGCAAGGTCTGGTACCGGACCAGCCACCAGGTGGGGCTCACGGTGCACAGCTACGCCGAACACGGCGAGGGGCTGCTGGTGGTGGCGGACCATCCGGCCATCAAGGACGTCCGCGCGGAGGGTGACGGCTCGCTGGTCATCGCTTCCACGTACGACCTCGGCGCCGGCGCCTTCGACGCCATCCGGCAATCCTGGGATTCCTGGCGGTCCGAGAACTACCCCGCCTCGGAACGGGCCAGCTGAGTTTACGGGGGCCGGGCGGTTTGCTGGCACACTGGTACGGTGCCAGCCAACCCCGCCTTCGCCCTGCCTGAAACCCGATCCCAGTTCTCCTTCACGGTCGGCACCCGCCTTGCGGAGTCCTGCCCGCCGACGGCGGCTCAGGTAGCGGAAAACGACGGGGAATTCCTGGGCCGCACCGGCACCATCACCACCCCGCACGGTGAGATCCAGACGCCGGCCTTCATCGCCGTCGGCACCAAGGCCACCGTCAAGGCCGTGCTCCCGGAGTCCATGGCGGACCTTGGCGCCCAGGCGCTGCTGGCCAACGCCTACCACCTGTACCTGCAGCCGGGCCCGGACATCCTGGACGCGGCCGGCGGCCTTGGTGCCTTCATGAACTGGTCCGGCCCCACCTTCACCGACTCCGGCGGATTCCAGGTGATGAGCCTCGGCTCGGGGTTCAAGAAGGTCATCGACATGAAGTCCGTGGACGCCTCCGGACCGGATGATGCCGTGGCCCCCGGCAAGGAACGCCTGGCGCATATTGACGACGACGGCGTCTGGTTCAAGTCCCACCTAAACGGGGACCGGCACCGGTTCTCCCCCGAGATCTCCATGCAGGTCCAGCACCAGATCGGCGCGGACATCATGTTCGCGTTCGACGAGCTGACCACCCTGCAGAACTCCCGGCGGTACCAGGAGGAATCACTGGAACGCACCCGGCTGTGGGCGGAGCGGTGCATCGAGGAACACTTCCGCCTGACGGAGGAACGGGCGGCCAAGCCCTACCAGGCGCTGTTCGGCGTGATCCAGGGCGCCCAGTATGAAGACCTGCGCCGGAAGGCCTGCCGCGATCTGGGCGCGATGCCGTTCGACGGTTTCGGCATCGGCGGGGCGCTGGAGAAGGAGAACCTGGGCACCATCGTGCGCTGGTGCAACGAGGAGCTGCCGGAGGACAAGCCGCGCCACCTGCTGGGTATTTCCGAACCGGATGACATCTTCACCGCCATCGAGAACGGCGCCGACACCTTCGACTGCGTCTCCCCCACCCGGGTGGCCCGCAACTCCGCGTTCTATACCCCGTACGGCCGGTTCAATCTTTCCGGCGCCAAGTACAAGCGCGATTTCGGGCCGCTGCAGGAGGGCTGCGACTGCTACGCCTGTGCCAACTATTCGCGGGCCTACATCCACCACCTGTTCAAGGCCAAGGAAATGGTGTCCGCCACCCTCATCTCCATCCACAACGAGCGGTTCGTGGTGAAGATGGTGGACGACGCCCGGCTGGCCATCGAGTCCGGCACCTTCTTCGATTTCAAGGCCGAAACCCTGGGCCGGTACTACTCCTGAGCGTGGCTCCCGGGTGGCTCCGCTATCCTGACCAAATGCTCATCGAGATCCAGGCCGCAGCAGGCCCTGCCGAAGCCATTGTCGCCCGCCCGTCCACCGGTACCGGCCCGTTCCCGGGGGTCATCTTCTACATGGACGCGTTCGGCCTGCGCCCGCGCATCCAGGAGATGGCGCAGCGCATTGCCGACTGGGGCTACGTGGTGCTGGCGCCAAACGTGTTCTACCGGGAAGGAACAGTCGCCGAGTTGGCCCCGGCCGGTGACATGTCCACCCAGGAGGGCCGGGAAGCTGCCGGCAAGGCTGCCTTCCCCCGGGTGGGCCGGCTGACTCCGGACAAGGCCCTGCCGGACATCGATGCCTGGGTTTCCGCGCTGGCGGCGCTCGACGGCGTGGCGCCGGGTCCCATTGGCACCACCGGCTACTGCATGGGTGCCCGGCTCGCGGTCCGCACCGCCACCTCGCACCCGGACCTGGTGGCAGCGTGTGGCGGCTTCCACGGCGGCGGGCTGGCAACGGAGGATCCGGACAGCCCGCACCTGGGGCTTGGTACGGCCCGGGCGCGCTTCGTCTTTGGCCACGCGGACCACGACCGGAGCATGGCCCCCGACGCCGTCGCGCGCCTGGGCGAAGCGCTCAAGGACGCCGGACTCGAGGCATCCAACGAGATCTACGAAGGGGCACCTCACGGCTACAGCATGGCGGACACCTCGGCGTTCCACCCGGAAGCCACGGAGCGGCACTTCCGGGAACTGCGCGCCCTGCTGGACGGGACGCTGAAGGGCTGACCCGGCCGGCCGCCGTCGAACCCGCCGGAAAGCTGCCGGATCGCCGGAACGTTGCGGCGAGCCGGACGGGTTCCGGCGAGTTGGGGACGCAGGACGTTGTCCACATGACGACGACGGCGCTTTCAGTGAGTGCCGCAGCGGCGGGATCCTGTCGGGATGACACCGCAGCAACCAACCCCTCTCCCGGCTCTGCCAAACACCGGCAACCTGTGGCGGACCGGGCAACTGCACGGGAACGGCCTCAATTCCCGGGCCATCAAGGCCTTGGTCCTCCGCGGGAAGCTGGTCCGCCTCCGCCACGGTTGCTACATCCGCGCCGAGCTGTGGGAAAAACAATCACGTCCCGTCCGCAGCATGCAGCTGATTCACGCCCATGCACTCGGCACGCTGAGCACTTCGGCCGGTGGCTACGTGTACAGCCACACCTCCGCGGCCCGGCTGCACGGGTTGTATCTCTGGGACGTGGATGACCTGGTCCACCTTTTGATGCCGGGAAACCCTTCCAGTGAGCGGCTCGGCAAGGATGTCCGCGGCCATACCCGGCCCTGGACTGCGTTGGAGGTGGTGACCCTCGGAGGCCTCAAGGTGACCTCGCTGGAGCGGACGGCAGTGGATTGTGCCATGATGCTGGGCTATCGGCAGTCGCTGGTGCTGATGGACCACGCCCTCCGGCTCGGCGCGGACAGGGCCCTGATGGAAAGCATGGCTGACGGCCTGCAGGGACGGCGCGGGATCCGGACCCTCCGGCTGGCGCTCGCCCACGCAGATCCGCGCTCGGAGTCCGCCGGAGAGACACTCACGCGCGAACTCCTTATGCGGCTGAAACTTCCCCTGCCGGAGCCCCAAGTCTCGGTGGATACGCGTGCCGGCCGGTACCGGCTGGATTTCGCCTGGAAGGAAAAGAAGGTTGCCCTCGAATTCGACGGGAAGACGAAGTACTTCGACTACAAACCGACGGATGAGGTGCTGTTCCAGGAACGACAGCGGGAGAATGCCCTCACCGAGAACGGCTGGACGTTTGTGCGCGTGAAGTGGGCCGACCTCTTCCGCGAACACGAGTTCAAAGCCCGCGTGCTTGCCGCGCTCCGACCCTAGCGACGCCGGTGGAGCGCCCAAATCGCCGGAAAGGTGCCGGATCGCCGGTTCTTTCCGTCGATCCGGCACCTTTCCGGCGATCCCGGGACTCGGGGCACCGGTTTGGCGGGCGTCCGACGGCGGGTGGCAGGATGGGTGCATGACTTCCGCTACCCCTGACGCAACGCTGCCCGCCGCACGTCCCGCCGTCGTCCTCACCATCGCCGGGTCCGAAGCCACCGGTGGCGCCGGCGCGCAGGCCGACCTGAAAACCTTCCAGGAACTGGGCGTCTTCGGCATCGCCAACCTGACCTGCATCGTGTCCTTCGACCCCAAGGACAGCTGGAACCACCGCTTCGTGCCGGTGGACCAGCAGGTGATTGCCGACCAGCTGGAGGCAACGACGGCGGCGTACGGTCCGGCGTCGGGCGCGCCTTCCGCCCTGGACACGGTGAAGATCGGCATGCTGGGCAGCCCGGCCACCATCAGCACGGTGGCCGGCGCCCTGCAGGAGAACAGCTTCGCCAACGTTGTCCTGGACCCGGTGCTGATCTGTAAGGGCCAGGAGCCGGGGCACGCACTGGACACGGACCAGGCCCTGAAGTCGCAGATCCTGCCGCTGGCCACCTTCGTCACGCCCAACCATTTCGAGGCGGAATCACTGTCCGGCCTGGAGATCACGGACGTCGAATCCCTGAAGGCCGCTGCCGTGCGCATCCACGAACTCAGCGGCGCAGCAGTCCTGGCCAAGGGCGGGGTCCGGCTGGAAGGCCCGGACGCCGTCGACGTTTTCTACGACGGCCAGACCCTCGAAGTCCTCAGCGCCCCGAAGGTGGGCGAGGTGGCCGTCTCCGGCGCCGGCTGCTCGCTCGCCGCCGCCGTAACGGCGGAACTGGCCAAGGGCGCCAGCCCGCTGGAGGCCGCCCGGACCGCCAAGGACTTCGTTACCGCCGGCATCCGCAACCGCGTTGCCTCCGGCGCCCCGTTCGACGCCCTGTGGCAGGGCGGCGCCCGCTGACCAAACGCCCCATCACTTTTGGGCCTTAAAACCCAAACGCCCCATCACTTTTGGCCCTTAATTCCGGAACGCGTTTGCATAGAGTGCAGACGCGTTCCCGATTTATGGGCAGGATGTGATGGCGGGTTTGGACCCCGGTCAGCGCCGCGGGATGTTGCGCAGGTTGCTGCGCGCCATACTCACGGCCTCACCCGCCCCGCGGTTCAGCACCACCTTGGACATGGCCGTGGCGAACCCGATCACCTGGGAACCGGAGATCTTCGGCGGGATGGACAGCGCCTTGGGGTCGGTGATGAGTTCCACCAGCGACGGGCCGGGGTGGGCGAACGCTTCCCGGTACGCCGATTCGATCTGCGCCGGATCCGTGACCCTCACCGCATGGAAGCCCAGCGCCTGTGCCACGGCCGCGTAGTTGGCATCGGGGACGTCCACACCGAAATCGGGCAGTCCGTCCACCAGCATCTCGAGCTTGACCATGCCGAGGGTTGAGTTGTTGAACACCACTACGTTCACCGGCAGCTTGTAGGCGGCGGCGCTGATGAGCTCACCCAGCAGCATGGACAGCCCACCGTCGCCGGAGACGGAGATGACTTGCCGGCCGGGGTAGGCCAACTGTGCGCCGATGGCGTGCGGCAGGGCGTTGGCCATGGAGCCGTGCAGGAAGGACCCGATGAGCCGGCGGGTGCCCAGCGGGTTGATGTACCGCGCGGTCCAGACGTTGCACATGCCCGTGTCCGCGGTGAAGATGGCGTCCTCGGCGGCCACCTGGTCCAGCAGGGACGCCGCGTACTCCGGGTGGATGGGCTGCTTCTTCTCCACCTTCCGGGTGTAGGCGCCCACGGCCTTGTTCATCAGCCGGTCGTGCTTCTTCAGCATCTGGTCCAGGAACCTGCGGCTCTTCTTCGCCTTCACCAGCGGGAGCAGTGCGCGCAGGGTGGGCAGCACGTCGCCGTGGACGGCAATGTCGACGTCAGTCCGGCGGCCCAGCCGGTGGGCCACCCGGTCCACCTGCGCGGTGCGGGTGTCCGGCAGGAACTGGTCGTACGGGAAGTCGGTGCCTAGGAGGATCAGCAGGTCGGCGTCCTCGATGCCCTCCGCCGCGGCCCCGTAGCCCAGCAGCCCGGTCATGCCGATATCGAACGGGTTATCGTACTGGACGAAGTCCTTGCCGCGCAGCGAGTGCCCCACCGGCGCCTTGGCCAGGTCGGCGAGCGCCATCAGCTCGCTGTGTGCCCCTTCCACGCCGGCGCCGGCGAAGATGGCCACCTTGCCGGCGTCGTCGATGGCGTCCGCGAGGGCCTGGACGCTGGCCGGGTCCGGGACCAGGCTGGCAGGCCGGAAGGTGGCAGGCAGCGGGGTGGGGCCGGCGGCCTCCAGCCCGGCGATGTCACCCGGAAGGGTCACGACGGCCACTCCCCCAAGCCCCAGCGCGTGCTGGATGGCACTGTGCATTACCCGGGGAGCCTGCTCTGCGGTGCTGACCAGCTCCGAGTACACCGAGCATTCGTTGAACAGGCGGTCCGGGTGGGTCTCCTGGAAGAAGCTGCTGCCGATCTGCTTGCTGGGAATGTGGGAGGCGATGGCCAGCACCGGAGCGCCGGAGCGGTTGGCGTCATACAGGCCGTTGATCAGGTGCAGGTTTCCGGGGCCGCAGGATCCGGCGCACACGGCAAGCTTTCCGGTGAGCTGCGCTTCTGCTGCGGCGGCAAAGGCGGCGGCTTCCTCATGGCGGACGTGGATCCAGTCAATGCCGCCCTTCGCGGAGCCGCCGGTCTGGCGGACCGCGTCCACGATCGGGTTGAGGCTGTCGCCCACAATCCCGTAGATCCGCTGCACGCCGGCAGCCTGGAGTTGTTCGATGAGCTGGGTGGCAAGTTCCTTGGCCATGGGTGCAGACTCCCGCGATGGTGGTGGTGTGCTGACATGGCCCAATATAGTCCGCCCACCCGGCCGGTTCCCCGGCAGGCCTTCTAGCCGGCCTGGTCCAGGGCAGCTCCGGGGGCGGCCCGCACCTCGGCGGCGAGGGCTTCAGCGAGCAGGGTTGCGGTCCGCACGATGAACGCCCGACGACGGGTGGTCCGGTCAGCACTGCTGCCCGCCAGGAGCGTGTCGATCTGGGGCAGGACCGGCCAGCCGTCGCACAGGGTGATGACGGTGATCAGCAGGTCCGCGGCGTCAGTCCGGTCGATTCCGGGCAGCACGTCCAGGACCTGGCCTACCTTGATGGCGCAGTGGTCGGACCGGGTGGCGCGGCTGACGGTTTCCCCGCCCCGCTCCAGGCCTTCCCAGAACAGCAGCCTGGGCAGGACGCCGTCGGTAGTGTGCCGGTCGAAGAGGCGGCCGGCGTATTCGCCGAACGCCTCCGGTCCGCTGCCGGTGATGGGCACCTCGGTCATTACCCGGACCATTTCGGCGGCCAGGACGGCGTCGAACAGCTCATCCTTCTTACCGAAGTACTGGTAGATGCGCTCCTTGTTCACGCCGGCGGCAGCTGCGATGCGGTCCACCCGCGCCCCCGCGAGCCCCTTGGCGCTGAACTCCTCCGTGGCAGCGGCCAGCAGCAGTTCCCTGGTCCGCGCTGTGTTCCATGCCATGACATAAGTCTACGCAATTCCAACCAGGTAGTTGCAATTGCACCTGTCCGCGTTTAGTGTCTTTGCAAGCAATAAGCAACTAATCAGTTGGAGTTTTCCATGGACACGGTTCCACAGCCCACAGCCCCCTCCGTTGCCCAGCCGGCAAACCTTGCCGCTCCCCAGCCCGTGCTGCCCGCAGCCCCATCGGCGCCGGGAGCTCCGGCGGCTCCGCCGTCCATCCATGTCCGCGCGGCCATCACCTGGCTGGCAATTTTTCCGCTGGTTGCCATCGGCATGATGGCGGCCGCACCCCTCATGGAAACCTGGCACCCCGTCTTCCGGGCCATGGGGCTGACCATGGTGGTGGTTCCCACCGCGGTGTACGTGGTGCTGCCCCGCCTGTTCGCCGCGCACGGATTCCTGGTGCGCCGGCGGACGACCCGCCGCTAAAAGGGGCTCCGCGTCCCATACCTCCCCTCTGCACATGCAAAAGGAGGCGTACGACGGCGGCCCGGCAGCCGCCGTCGTACGCCTCCTTGGGCGATGCGTCCGTTGGGACGCCCGAATGCTAGACGCCGAGCGAGTCCTTGTCCTTGCCGCCACCCTGCGGCGCCTGCTCCCAGGCGTGGCCCTGTTCGTCGTCCAGGTGTGTGGCCTTCTTGTTCTTCAGGGCGATGATGTAGACCACCAGCGAGATGGCGATGGCGATGGTCACGTAGGTGAAGAACAGGTCCTCCCGCTCCGCCTTCTGGAAGGCCGCGCCGATCAGCGGCACGGTTCCGCCGAAGAGCGAGTTGGCGATTGCGTAGCCCAGGCCAACGCCGAGCGCGCGGATGGAGGCGGGGAACAGTTCAGCCTTTACCAGGGCGTTGATCGAGGTGTAGCCGCCGACAATCACCAGGCCACCCATCATGAGCAGGAACGCGGTGAACGGGTCCTTGGTGCCGGCAAGGGTGGAGAGCAGCGGCCAGGTGAAAAGCACGCCGGTGATGCCGAACCAGAGCAGCAGCGGCTTGCGGCCCACCTTGTCCGAGATGATGCCGTAGACGGGCTGGAGCAGCATGAAGATGAACAGGGCCCAGAAGTTGATCACGGAGGTGTCGGTCTTGGCGATGCCCGAGGTATCGTTCATGAACTTCAGGATGAAGTTGGTGTAGGTGTAGAACGCCACGGTGCCGCCAAGGGTGATGCCGATGCAGACCAGCAGCGGCTTCCAGTAGCTCGTGAACAGCAGCTTCATGGTGCCCGGCTGGGCCTGTCCGGCAACCGCGGGAGTCTTGGCGGCCTCGAGCTGCTCGGCGGAAACGGTCTCCTCCATGGAGCGGCGGAGCCACAGCACCACCAGGGCAGCCACGCCGCCGATGGCGAACGGGATGCGCCAGCCCCACTCCCCCAGGTCGCCCTTGGGCATGACGTTCTGCAGGATCACCAGGACCAGCAGGGCCAGCATCTGGCCGCCGATCAGGGTGACGTACTGGAAGCTGGAGAAGAAGCCGCGGCGCTTGCTGGTGGCTGCCTCGGACATGTAGGTGGCGCTGGTGCCGTACTCGCCGCCCACGGAGAAGCCCTGGATCACGCGGATGAGCACCAGCAGGATCATGGCCCACAGCCCGATGACGTCCTGGGTGGGCAGCACGGCGATGGCGAAAGAGCCGGCCGACATCAGGGTGACGCTGAGCGTCAGGGCGGCCTTGCGGCCCTTGCGGTCCGCGTACCGGCCGAAGAACCAGGCACCGATGGGCCGCATGAGGAACGACGTCGAGAAGACGGCCATCGCTTCGAGGCCCGCCTGCAGCTCATCTTTAGAGTTGAAGAAGTGGGCCTGGAAGTAGGCGGCAAAGACGGTGTAGACGTAGAGGTCGTACCATTCCACAAGGTTGCCGGCGGAACCCTTCAGGATGTTGCCCACGGCCCGCCGGGTCTGGGCGGCCTCCGTCAGGGGCGCGGTTTGTTGGGTGCTCATCGGTGAGTTCCTCCTTGTGGTGACGTGCGTCCTCCAACGCCGGAGGGCCTCATCCACGGTATGGGTGATCCACCGCACAGCCAACGTGGCGGGGCATTTCCTAACACTTCCTTAGGTTTTGCCTGCGTGTCCCGTCTCGGCCGGCCCGGCCTCCGTCGGGCATATCCTGGCGCCACGCGGTAATCTCACGTGGCGGGGATGAACCGGACACCACAGGAAACGCAGCAAGGAAGATGGCCATGGACGTGCTGATCGTCGAGGACGACGACGCCATGGCCGGCGCCCTCACCGCCGCCGTCGAAAGCGCCGGACACCACCCGCAGCGGCTGGCGCGGGGCGCTGATGCGCTGCTGTCCCACCGGAACTTCCAGGTGATCCTCCTGGACCTCGGCCTGCCGGACATGGACGGGCTGGAGGTGCTGCGCAAACTGCGCCAGGTCACCGATGTCCCCATCCTGATCCTGACCGCACGGGACGACGAACGCAGCGTGGTGCTCGGGCTGCGCTCCGGCGCGGACGACTACCTGGTCAAGCCGGTCAAGCTGGTGGAACTGCTCGCCAGGATCGAAGCGGTGACGCGGCGGGCGGGCCGTGGCGGCGGCACCCCGCAGGAGCACGTCATCGTGCTGGATGACGTGGCGATCGACCTGAACCGCCGCACCGCTTCCAAAGCCGGTTCGCCGCTCGCCCTGACCGCCACGGAGTTCGAGCTCCTCGCGCTGCTGGCACGCCACGCCGGCTCGGTGGTCACCCGGGAACAAATCCTTGACGCGCTGTGGGGCGACGCCTTCCTGGCTTCCTCCCGGTCCCTGGACGTCCACCTCACCGGGCTGCGGGCAAAACTGCAAAAACCCGGCTTCATCATCAACGTCCGTGGGGTGGGGTACCGGGTGGAGGCGGCTTCCGGATGAGGCTGCGGGTGCTGGGCGTCCTCAGCGTGCTCTGCCTGGTGGTGGTCTTCCTGATCTCGGGCACCATCCTCACGTCCGCGTCCCGCGAGCTGACCCAGGAGCTGCAAATCAACCGGGCGGCGTCCCTGAACCGTCTGGCGCAGGTGGCGTTCGATGCCTCCGCCGACGGGGACACGGCGCGGCTGCAGCGGGAGATGGACACGTACTCCGGGCTGTACGGGGAAGGGATCGTGGTGCGTGTGCAGCAGGCCACCCTTCATTCCGGGGACCTTGATACCGGCCGGTCCGACGTGCAGGACGCGCTGTCCCTGGCCCGGCTGAACGTCAGCAACACCGCCCTGGAACCACTGGAACCTTTCGGTTCCGGCTCCCGGGTGATCTTCCGGCCCTTCGGCAGCGCCAGCCAGGTCCTGGGCGCCGTGGTGCTGGACGTGGACGCCGGCACCGCGCAGCAGAAGCTCCGGGAACGGTGGCTCGCGGTGGGGGTGGCGGCGCTTGCCCTTGCCGCCGTGCTCCTGCTGGGTGCGGCCCGGGTCACCGTATGGGTCCTCCGGCCCGTCCAGCGGCTCAACTCGGCGGTGCACGAACTGGAAAATACCGGCCGGGCGGGACGCCTTCCGGAGGACGGGCCGCCGGAGCTGCGGGAACTGAGCCGGTCCTTCACCGTGATGGCCCGGACCGTGAGCGCCAGCATGGCAGCGCAGCGGCAGCTGATCGCGGACACGTCACACCAGCTGCGCAACCCCGTGGGGGCCCTCCGGCTTCGGCTGGACCTGCTGCAGCTGGAACTGAAGACGGCCCGTGAACACGACGCCGCCGAGCGCGCCATGGCGGAGCTGGACCGGGTGGAGGAGATCCTGGACGGCGTCCTCAAACTCGCCGCCGCGGAGCACCGGGCCTCCGAGGGGTACCTCCGGGCTGCCGGCCGCCTGGAAGGCTTCCCTGCACCGGATCCCGTGGACCCTTTCCCGGTCCTCCAGGGGGAGATTGAGCGGGCGGCACCGCTGGCAGAACAGGCAGGCTGCAGGCTGGTCCTTGCTCCGGCGCCGCAGCCCCCGGCACTGGTTTCCTGCCACCCGGCGGAGCTGGCCCAGATGGCGGCCGAGCTCCTCAACAACGCCCTCAAGTACGCCCCCGGTGCCACCGTGACGGCCACGGTCCGGATGGAGGGCGGCGCGGTGGTGGTGGAGATTTCCGACGACGGTCCAGGGCTTCCTGCCCCGGAGCGCGCCGCGGCTGCCACCAGATTCTGGCGGTCCCCGCAGCATTCGTCGGTTCCCGGGACCGGGCTGGGCATGACGATCGTGGGCCAGCTTGCCGCGGCCAACGGTGGCCGCCTGGTGCTGGCCGAAGCGGCCCCGCATGGGCTCGCGGCCCGGATCGAGTTTCCCGCTCCGGCGTCTGATCAGCTGCTTCCGGGCAGCAGGAGTGGTGATGCCAATGCGTGAAGCGCTTGCCCCGGGCCGCCATGTCTCCCTGCCGACGCGACGGTCCGCGCTCAGGTGGGCCTTCGCCGTCGGACTCGCAGCCTGCCTGCCGCCTGCCCTCAGTGCGTGCACCGGAGGCGACCGGCCGGAGAACCTGGTGGTGGCCGGCGGCGAACCCGGCGGCTTCTACCTCGAGTTCTCGACGTTGCTGGCCGCGGCGCTTGAACGCCACGGCGTAGCGGGCCATGCCCGGGCCGTGGCCACCGGCGGAAGCCTGGACAACATCGCGGAACTGCGGGCGGGCCGGGCGGACTTTGCTGTGGCACTGGCCGATGCCGCCAGCCAGGCGGGCGGAGACGGAGCGGAGATCGCCGCCATCGGGAAGGTTTACGAAAACTACGTCCACTGCGTGGTGCGGAAGGACAGCGGGATCCGGGACATTTCCGGGCTGGCGGGGCGGCGGGTCGCCGTGGGCCAGCCGGGGTCGGGCACCTCTCTTACCACTCCCCGGCTGCTGGAAGCAGCGGGCCTGGGCACCTCCGCGGATGCCGCGCCGCCCTCCGCCGGAACTGCCGCCGTCGAACATCTTGGCCTGAATGACGGCATCGCGGCGCTGAAGGCGGGGACCGTGGATGCCCTGTTCTGGTCCGGCGGCGTGCCCACTGCGGCCATCGCCAGCGCGCAGCAGGACGTGGCGCTCGGACTGCTGGATTTGTCCGCGCTGCTGCCGGAACTGCGGCGGAGGTACGGCGGAATGTACGACCGGGTCCTGATACCGGAAGGCAGCTATCCCGGCATACCGGCGGTGTGGACGGTGGGTGCTCCCAATCTGCTGCTCTGCCGCAGGGACCTGGACGCCGCCACCGTGGAGCGCACCGTCCAGCTGCTGGTGCACAACGCCGGCGAACTCATCCCCCAGTCCACCTTGGGCGTGCAGTTCCTCAGCGCGGAGAGCCTCATCAACACCGCCGGGATTCCGCTGCACCCCGCCGCCGCGGCAGCTTACCGGACCCTGCACGGCTGACCCAACGCCCCATCACTTTCGGCACTTAATCCAGCAACGCGCCATCACTTTTGGCGGCGTACACCCAAACGCCCCATCACCTTTGGCGGCTTATTCCCAAACGCCCGATCACTTTCGTCAGGAAAGTGATGGGGCGTCGGGAGGAAACCGGCGGGAGGTGATGGGGCGTCGGGAGGAAACCGGCGGGAGGTGATGGGGCGTCGGGAGGAAACCGGCAGGATGTGATGGGGCGTTCCTAAGAGCCGGAGTGGGCCTGCAGGAAGCTGTACACCTCGGTCTCATCCACGCCGGGGAAAGCTCCGGGAGGCATCGCGGCCAGGAGGTGCGAGTGGGCCCGGGCGGACGGCCAGGCGTTCCCGGCCCACTGGTTGGTCAGTTCGGCAGGCGGCCGCTTGCAGCAGTTGGGATCCGGGCAATTGGACCTGGCCCGTGCGCTGGTTTCCCGCCCGCGGAACCACTTCACGTGCTGGTACGGCACGCCAATGCTGAGCGAGAATTCGCCGCTGGCGGACCGCTCGGTGCGGGCGGTGCACCAGTACGTGCCCGACGGCGTATCGGTGTACTGGCTGTAGGCACTGAACTTGTCCGGCACATCGAACACGGCACGGGAGGTCCAGGCCTTGCACGACGGCTGGCCCTCAATGGCTCCGGTGTGGTCCTGCGGGAAGTTCACGCCGTCATTCTCGTACGCCTTGTAGATGATGCCGCTCTGGTGGGTCTTCTGGAAATGTGTGGTGATGCCCAGATGCTTCGTGGCCAGGTTGGTGAACCGGTGGGCTGCCGTCTCGTAGGACACTGCGAAGGCGTCCCGGATGTCCTCGACCGCGATTTCCTTGGCCGCTTTGGCTTTTTGCAGAAATTCGACGGTTGCCTGCTCGGGCAGGAGCAGGGCGGCGGCGAAATAGTTGGTGGCTACGCGCTGGGCCAGGAAGTCACCGTAGTTCTTGGGCGTTTCATGGCCCAGGACGTAGTGGCCCAGGGCCTGCAGCAGCACCGAGCGGGGGTCGTGGTCCTGCCGCTGGCTCTGCGTCAGGTAAATTTTGCGGTTCTTCAAATCCGTCACGGAACGGGTGGAATGCGGCAGATCCCCCACGTGGTGCAGGGTGAATCCGAGGTGCTCGGCGATGTCCGCGATGACGTGCTGGCTCAGCGGGCCGGTGGTGTAACCCACCTCCTTGAGGACCTTCTGCGCCTCGGCCTCGTACTCCGGGAAATAGTTGCCGCGCTCCCGCATCATGGCCCGCAGTTCGCCGTTGGCGCGCCGGGCTTCCTCCGGGGTGGCCACCTGCTCGTTCATCTTCCGTTCCAGCTCGTGCAGCAGCCCCACCTGGGCCTCCAGCACATCCAGTGGAAGCCGCGAGCTGATGCGGATTTTGGGCAGGTTCAGCGATTCGTACAGCGGCCCGCGCTGGTAGCGTTCCAGCTCGATTTCGAGGGCGGCGCGGCGGCTGGGTGGCTCGGCCCCGAGCAACTGGTCGATGCTGACGTTCAGGGCGCCGGCGAGGTGCTGCAGCAGCGTCAGTTTGGGCTCGCGTTTGCCGTTTTCAATCAGGCTGAGCTGGCTGGGAGCGGTACCGACGGCGGCGCTCAGGTCATCGAGCGTAAGCCCGGCTTGTTTACGGAGATGGCGGACGCGGCGGCCCAGCGCGATGACGTCCAGTTCCGCTGCGGCGGCTGACGGTGGCTGGGAAACGTCCCGGTTCCAGCTTGAAGGCGACATTTCTGAAGAATACGTGAAGAAGTGGATTTCTTTCCATAGTTTTTCTCTAGAAAGGTGGTTGAAAGTGCTGAAAAGTAGTTGTCACGGAAAGAAACACCGCACCGGATAAGCCGGTGGGAACCTCAACGACGCGGTTCCCACCTACTCCATCCGGAGCTCAATCAAGGAGATCAACGATGACTGCAGCATTTGAGCCCACCCAGCAGACGCCCGAAGAGCAGGCCGCCGCCCTGGAGCTCGAGTGGGCCGCCAACCCCCGCTGGGAAGGTGTGACCCGGGACTACTCAGCCTCCGACGTCGTCCGCCTCCGCGGCCGCGTCTCCGAAGAGCACACCCTGGCCCGCCGCGGGTCGGAGAAGCTGTGGAAGCAGCTCACCGAAGAGCACAAGACCGGCGGCTACACCAACGCCCTGGGCGCCCTTACCGGCAACCAGGCCGTGCAGCAGGTCAAGGCCGGCCTGCGCGCCATTTACCTTTCCGGCTGGCAGGTTGCGGCCGACGCCAACAACTCCGGCCACACCTACCCGGACCAGTCCCTCTACCCGGCCAACTCGGTCCCCACCGTGGTCCGCCGCATCAACAACGCCCTGCTCCGGGCAGACCAGATCGAGTTCTCCGAAGGCATCCAGACCGTTGAGGACTGGATGGTTCCGATCGTCGCCGACGCAGAGGCCGGCTTCGGCGGCCCGCTGAACGCCTACGAACTGATGAAGTCCATGATCCAGGCCGGTGCGTCCGGTGTTCACTGGGAGGACCAGCTCGCCTCGGAGAAGAAGTGCGGCCACCTCGGCGGCAAGGTGCTGATCCCCACCCAGCAGCACGTCCGCACGCTGAACGCCGCCCGCCTCGCAGCTGACGTCGCCGGGACCCCCACCGTCGTCATCGCCCGCACCGACGCCGAGGCCGCCACCCTGATCACCTCCGACGTCGACGAGCGCGACCAGGAATTCATCACCGGCGAGCGCACGGCCGAGGGCTTCTACAAGGTCCGCAACGGCATCGAACCCTGCATCGCCCGCGCCAAGGCCTACGCGCCCTACTCCGACCTCATCTGGATGGAAACCGGCACCCCGGACCTGGAGCTTGCCCGCAAGTTCGCCGAGTCCGTCAAGGCCGAGTTCCCGGACCAGATGCTCTCCTACAACTGCTCCCCGTCCTTCAACTGGCGCAAGCACCTGGACGACGCCACCATCGCCAAGTTCCAGCGTGAACTCGGCGCCATGGGCTTCACCTTCCAGTTCATCACCCTGGCCGGCTTCCACGCCCTGAACTACTCGATGTTCGACCTCGCCCACGGCTACGCCCGTGAAGGCATGAGCGCCTACGTCGAGCTCCAGGAAAAGGAATTCGCCTCCGAGTCCCGCGGCTACACCGCAACCAAGCACCAGCGCGAAGTCGGCACCGGCTACTTCGACACCATCTCCACGGCGCTCAACCCGAACGCGTCGACCCTCGCCCTGGTCGGATCGACCGAAGAGGGACAGTTCCACTAATCCCCAGCCGCCCAAGGTGAGCCGTTCGCTTCGCTCACCGAAGAGGCACGACGGCGGCACTCGCCCAAGCGTGACCGTCGCGGGCCGGGAGGGGGAATCCGGAAGCGTGCGTAAAGGGGCCCTGTCCCCGGCGTCGACCGAGCTTTGCGAGGTCTTACGCCGGGGGTGGGGACAGCACGCGGAGGATTTCCCTTCCCGGCCCCACCCAGGCAAGTCCCGCCGTCGAACTTCCCTTTCGTCTTTAAGGAGACTGAAATGAACAGCTTCACCGACAGCTTCACGATCAATGGCATCACCCTGACCGCACAGCCTATTTGCCGGCAGGACGAAGTACTCACCCCGGACGCACTGACGTTCATCGCGAAGCTGCACCGGGCAACTGCCGAGCGGCGGCAGGAGCTGCTCCAGGCCCGGCGCACACGGCGGGCTGACATCGCCGCCGGGGCGGACCCGCGGTTCCTGCGGGAAACCGAGCACATCCGCAATGATGCGTCCTGGCGGGTCGCTCCCCCGGCACCCGGGCTGGAGGACCGCCGGGTCGAAATCACGGGCCCGGTGGACAAGAAGATGACCATCAACGCCCTGAATTCGGGTGCCAAGGTGTGGCTGGCTGACATGGAGGACTCCTCCACCCCCACGTGGCGGAACGTCATCAAGGGCCAGCTGAACCTCACCGACGCCCTGGAGCGCCGGATCGACTTCACGTCCGAAGAAGGCAAGGAATACAAACTCCGCCCGGCCGGCGAGCTGCCCACCATCGTGGTCCGGCCCCGCGGCTGGCACCTGCCGGAAAAGCACATGCTCATCGACGGCCAGCCCATCGCCGGCGGCATCGTGGACTTCGGACTGTTCTTCTTCCACAACGCACGCCGCCTGCTCGCCCAGGGCAAGGGCCCGTACTTCTACCTGCCCAAGATCGAGAACCACCTCGAAGCCCGGCTGTGGAACGACATCTTCATCCTGGCCCAGGACCTGCTCGGGATCCCGCAGGGCACCATCCGCGCCACAGTGCTGATCGAGACCATCACCGCAGCGTTCGAAATGGAGGAGATCCTCTACGAACTGCGCGACCACGCCGCGGGCCTGAACGCCGGCCGCTGGGACTACATCTTCTCCCTGATCAAGAACTTCCGCACCCGCGGCCCCCGCTTCGTCCTGCCGGACCGCGGCCAGGTCACCATGACCCAGCCCTTCATGCGCGCCTACACCGAACAGTTGGTCCGCGCCTGCCACAAGCGCGGCGCCATGGCCATCGGCGGCATGGCAGCAGCCGTCCCCAACCGCAAGGACCCCGAAGCCAACGCCAACGCTTTGGAGAAGGTCCGCGCAGACAAGACCCGCGAGGCCAACGACGGCTTCGACGGCTCCTGGGTGGCCCACCCCGACCTGGTGCCCGTGTGCCGCGAAGTGTTCGACGGCGTCCTGGGCAGCAAGCCGAACCAGCTGGACCGGCTCCGCGAGGACGTCACCCCGGACGACCGCGCCCTGATCGACGTTGCCGCCACCACCGGCACCATCACCGAACAGGGCATCCGGAACAACATCGAGGTAGGCATCCGCTACATCGAATCCTGGCTCCGCGGCAACGGCGCAGTGGCCATCCACAACCTCATGGAGGACGCCGCCACTGCCGAGATCTCCCGGTCCCAGCTCTGGCAGTGGATCTACGCCCGGGCCATCACGGACCACGGCGAGATCATCAGCCACGAGTGGGTGGAAGAACTGCTGGACGAGGAATTCGCCCGGCTGGAACGCTTCGACGGCGACCGGTTCGAGGACGCCCGCGACATCTTCGAGGAAGTCACGCTCAGCCGCGAGTTCCCGTCCTTCCTCACCCTGCCGGCCTACGCCCGCTACCTGACTGAGGCCCGTGAAAAGGCCACCGTCGAGGAGCTCACCGCGGCCTGACCCGCCAGTACTTCCGTCTGCCGGGCCGGCACGCCCTTCGCAACAGGCCCCCCCCGAAATCCGGGGCGCCGGTCCGGCAACGGAGCACCACCCACAACGCCCGATCACTTTCCCCAGGAAAGTGATCGGGCGTTGTCGTATTCGTTGCTATAAGTGATCGGGCGTCGTCGTGTTTGTTGCGCTAAGTGAGCGGGCGTCCAGGGGAACGTACGACGGCGGGCCTCGCCTCAGCGGCCCTTCGGCACCTGCCGCACGGACAGGGTGGTGCTGACGAAGAAGGTCAGCACCGACACCAGGATGACCAGCAGGGCCGGCGTCCAGGATGCGGAGCTGTCGTGGACGAAGCCCACCAGCGGCGGTGCGACGGCGGCGAGGCAATATCCCAGGCCCTGGACCGTGGCGGACATCCGGCCGGCCGAAGCCTGGTCGCGGGCCAGCTTGATGATGGCGATGAAGATCAGGGTGATGCCACCGCCCTGCGCGATCCCGCCGGAGGTGGACCACAGCCACCACAGCTGCGGCAGGAAGAGCAGCCCCACCGGAACGGCAAGCCACAACGTACCCAGGGTGACCGCCACCGCCGTCGTGCTCAGGTATTTGGCCGCGAAAGGCACGCCGAGTCCGCCCACGATGGCCAGGATCTGGAAGATCGAGGACGCGGCGCCGGCCTGGGCTGCGTTCATTCCCAGTTCGTCGTGCAGGTAGCTCGGCAGCCACGCCGTGACGCCGTAATAGGAGAACGCCTGGCCGCCGAAGCCGGCCGTGAGTCCGGCAGTAATCCAGCCGGAACGGGTTGCCGGGGCACGGGGCGTATCCCCGCCGTCTTCGGCCTCGGCCAGGAAAGCCGTCCGGGGCCCCACTGCCAGCACCCACACCACCACCGCGGCGACGGCCAGGACGGCGACAGCGGCCAGGGCCAGCCGCCACCCCGTCACTGCGGCGAGCGGGGCCATGATGACCGAGGTCAGGAAGGACCCGATGTTCAGGGCTGCGGTGTAGATCCCCATCGCAGTCCCCTGCCGTCGGGGAGCGAAATCGCGGCGGATGATCAGTGGCACCGCGATGTTGCCTATGGTGATGGCCACCCCGATGACCACCGTGCCGGCCACCACCAGGACCGGTCCTCCCGCAGACCGGAGCAGCACGCCGGCCAGGACCCCCAGGATGGTCAGCGTCACGGCGAACTCGGCACCAAACCTCCGCGCAGCCAGGGACGCCAGCGGAGCCGCGAGCGAGAAGCAGAGCACGGGGATGCTGGTCAGCAGCCCCAGCATGACCGGCGAAAAGTGCAGTTCCGCCTGCATGAGGTCCACCAGGGGCGCGACGGCAACAAAGGGGCCACGGAGGTTCAGCGCCAGCAGGCCGATGCAGGCCAGCAGGACCCAGCTTTTCGGGACGCGGGACAGGACGCGGCTGCTCACAGGGTCAAAATCGGGAATGGGCGTGGATTCATCACTCCCATTGCTATCATGCTCCGCGTTGCTGGAGTTTCAGGCACCCTCCCGGACGGCCCTGCCATACGATGAACGTGACCCAGGACGTAGGACACTGCGAAGGACACCGATGACCCACCGCCTTGCCATCCTCGATGACTACCAGGACGTGGCCCACGGCTTCGCTGACTTCACGGCTTTGGAGGCCGAAGGGGTCACGGTGACGTCCTACCGTGAACCTTTCACATCCCGCGACGCGCTGGTTTCGGCCTTGGCGGACACCACCATGGTGATCGCCATGCGGGAACGGACGGCGTTCCCCCGTGAGGTGTTCGAGAAGCTGCCGTCGCTTGAGCTGCTGGTCACCACCGGAATGGCGAACGCCGCCATCGATGTGGCGGCGGCGGCCGAGCACGGGGTGACGGTGTGCGGTACGCCCGGCTCACCCACGGCCGCGCCCGAACTGACCTGGGCCCTCCTGCTGGCCATCGCCCGGCACCTTCCCGCCGAGGAAAGCTCGCTCCGGGCCGGTACCTGGCAGTCAACGGTGGGCTTTGAGCTGGCCGGCAAGACGCTGGGCATCGTGGGGCTGGGCAAGATCGGCCGGCGGGTGGCCGCCTACGGGCAGGCTTTCGGGATGGACGTCGTGGCGTGGAGCCAGAACCTAACCGCGGAGGCAGCCAAGGAGGCCGGCGCGCGGCTGGTGTCCAAGGAGGAGCTCTTCACGGTCGCCGACGTCGCCACCCTCCATCTGAGGCTCTCCCCGCGGTCCGAGAACACTGTGGGCGAGGCCGAGCTGCGGCTGCTGGGGCCCGAGGGCATCCTGGTCAACACCGCCCGGGGGCCGCTCGTTGACCAGGAGGCCCTGGTCAGGGCATTGAACGAAGGGTGGATCCGCGGCGCCGCCCTGGACGTCTTCGACCAGGAGCCCCTGCAGGCCGGCCACCCGCTCCTGGCAGCGCCGAACACCCTGCTCTCCCCCCACCTGGGCTACGTCACGCAGGAAAGCTACCGGCAGTTCTACGGCGGTGCCCTGGAGAACATCACCGCCTGGCTTGCCGGCTCCCCCATCCGAACCCTCACGGCCTGACCTTCCCTACCGGAGCAACCGAATGACGCACACCATCCGCACCGCAACATCGGACGACGCCGGCCCCCTCGCCGGGCTGGCGGCCGTCACCTTCCCGCTGGCCTGCCCGCCGTCGTCGTCACCTGCCGACATTGCCGCCCACCTGGCCAACACGCTCAGCGAGGAGCACTTCAAGGGCTACCTCGCCGACCCGGACATCACCATCCTGGTCATCGACGCCGACGGGCAGCTCTGCGGCTACAGCCTCCTGGTGGACAGGCCCGCAGCGGACCCGGACGTGGATTCCGTGCTGACGCTGCTGCCGTCCGTGGAAATCAGCAAATGCTATGTCCACCCGGACTATCACGGGCTGGGCGCGGCAGCAGAACTCATGCACGCGAGCCTCCAGGCGGCAGCAGCATCCGGCAGCGCCGGGGCCTGGCTGGGTGTGAACAGCCAGAACGCCCGGGCCATCCGTTTCTACGAAAAGTCCGGTTTCCACAAGGTGGGCACCAAATCATTCCGGCTGGGCAGCACCGTGGAGCACGACTTCGTCCTGGAGCGCGCCCTACCCTGAACTGTTCAGCTGCTGGACTGCTGTAGGCCCGGGACGCGCGAGTTGGCCGGGGCTCCGTTCGGCGGATAGGCCAGCGGTGGGCGGGGCTCCGTCAGGAGCTTCAGCCCCGGCGGGAGTCCGTCGATGCCGCCCTGGGTTCCCGTGGCGGTGATGGTGACCCGGCTGGTATCCAACAAAACGTTCTCTGCGCGGAATGTCCCCACGACTTCAGGCAGGATCGGGGCCAGGTGCACCACCCCCCGGGTGAAGACGGGATCGAACCGGAGCAGGATCCGGGCGAGCTGCACGGGCGCCGCCGCCGCCCACGCCTGCGGGGAGCATGCAGTGGGATACGGAACAGGGCCCGGGAACTCGCCGCGGTCGAACCCGCAGAACAGTTCCGGCAGCCGGCCATCAAAGTGCCGGGCTGCGTCGAGGATGCCCAGTGCCACCCGTCTGGCCTCGTCCACGAACCCGTAGCGCATCAGCCCGGTGGCCACCAGCGCGGTATCGTGGGGCCAGACCGAGCCGTTGTGGTAGCTGACGGGGTTGTAGGCGCCCATGTCGGAGGCCAGCGTACGGATGCCCCAGCCGGTGAACATCTGCGGGGACATCAGGTTTTCCATGACGGACACGGCTTTGTCCTCGTCCACGATGCCCGTCCACAGGCAGTGGCCGATATTAGACGTCAGCGCATCGACATGCCGTTTGTCCTTGTCCAGCGCCACCGCAAAGTACCCCTTGTCCGGCAGCCAGAACTTCCTGTTGAACTCCTCCTTGAAGGCTGCCGCCTTGTCGGCCCAGTGCTTTTCGAGGTCAGGATCCCCCGTCCAGTGGGCCAGCAGCGACCTGCCCAGGTAGGCCGCATATACGTAGGCCTGGACCTCGCAGAGTGCGATGGGGGCTTCCGCGATGGTCCCGTCCGCGAAGTTGATGCCATCCCAGGAGTCCTTCCAGCCCTGGTTCACCAGTCCATGCTCGTTGGGCCGGAGGTACTCCACGAAGCCGTCGCCGTCGCGGTCGCCGTATTTTTCGATCCATTCCAGGGCCCGGTCGGCGTGGGACAGCAGCGGCTGGATCGCATCCCGGGACAGTCCCCAGCGGCTCAGCTCGCCCAAGGTTGCCACGAAAAGCGGAGTGGCATCCGCCGTGCCGTAATACGCGGTGCCGCCAAGCGACAGGCCAGCGGTCACGCCCAGCCGGACCTCGTGCGGGATGCGTCCGGGTTCCTCTTCGGAATCCACATCCACTTTCTTCCCCTGGATCCCGGCCAGGGTCTGCAGCGTGCCCAAGGCGAGATTGGGGTTGACCATCATGCTCATGTAGGACGTCAGCAGCGAGTCCCGCCCAAACAGCGCCATGAACCAGGGCGCCCCGGCCGCGACCGCCGCGCGGTTGGGATGGTGGGCATCGAAGATTCGCAAGGCACCGAGGTCGCTCTGGCTGCGGTTGAGCACGTTCTGGAAGCTGCTGTCCTCGATGCTGATCCGCGGCACGTTCTCTTCCCAGGCCAGGTGGCGCCGCACGCCCTCACGGTGGTGCGGCAGCTGGCCCTCCATGAAGGGCTTTTCCGGGGCCTCCCCGTTGACCAGGGGCACCACAATCACGCTGGTGCTCCACTTGCCGCGGGCGGGGACGGTGACGCGGAACCGGAGCCCATCCGTGCCCACCTCCGCATCCTTGGCCCCGATGGCGGAGCCCCGCTGCTGGCCGTGCCGTGATGCTTCGATGATGAGCTTTCCATCCACCACTGTGCGGGTGGTGTCATCGGGGCCAGTAGTCCGGCCGCCCTTCACTTCGAAGAGGTCGGCCTGGTCCGCGTCCACAAGCAGCTCTATGGCGCATTCAACGGGTTCCGCTGCGTAATTCTCCAGGATGATGTCGTCCTGCAGGCCCGGTCCGATGTGCCGGACCTGCCGGACCACCAGCGGACTGTCGAACCGGCCTCCCGGCCATGTTGCGCGGCCAACGAAGGTTGCTTCGAAAGGCTGGGCCTTCTGGGCGGACAGCGGTTCGCGCCGCGAACCGTTGATCCGCAGAACCCAGCCCGAGACGATCCGGGTGTCCTGGTAGAACGCACCATTCGTGCTGCCGTCGGCGCTGATGTCGCCGGTTCCGGCCGAGATGCAAAACGAAGAGCCTTCCAGTACGGTGACGGCACCAACATCGGAGCCGGAGGCCTCATTGTCTTCGTTCCAGGCGGTCATGGAAGGACTCCCTTCTCAGGCTGGATGCTGCCGGGGAGCCCAACGCCCGCCGGTCCCCCCTTAACGATTCTGGTGCACCGGCGGGGCAACCGGAACCCCTCCCGGCAATCTCCCGGCCAGCAGGTCATCAAAGAGCCTGAGGTGCTGCGCCACCATCCGCTGGGCGCTGAACCGCTCCTCTACTGATGCCCGGCAGCGTTCCCTGCTGAGCCCGGCGGCCGCCTCAACGAAGCCCCGCAGTTCCTCGGTCTTCCCGAGGAAACCCGTCCGGCCATGTTCCACGATCTCAGGGGCGGAGCCGATGCGCGTGCCGATGACGGGGGTGCCGGTGGCCAGTGCCTCTATCATGACCAGGCCGAAAGGTTCGGACCACTGGATGGGGTTCAGGAATGCCAGCGCCTCACCCATCAGCCGGTACTTGGTGGCGTCATCCACCTCCCCCACAAAATCCTCGTTGGGGCCAAGTATCGGCTCGATGACCTCGCGGAAATAGCGGATCTCCTCGGGCTCCCGCATTTTCACGGCGATCTTCAGGTGCACGCCCGCCTGCCGCGCAATAGTGATTGCCTCCAGCAGGCCCTTGTCCTCGCACGCCCGGCCCACGAAGCACAAGTAACCACCGCGTCCGCTTCCGACAGGGACAGCGGAAACATCCATCCCGTGATGGATCACCTGCGTGACGGGGACTTCCGGGGCATGGGACGCCTGGTCGCGCGATATCGCCACGATGGCGACGTCCTGGCCCATGGCCCGGTACAGGTCCTCTGCGTCCTGGTGGAGCGGCCCGTGGATGGTGGTCACCACCGGCACCTTTGGAGGCCTATGCGCGTAGAGGGGGCCTGCCAGGGTGTGGTCATGGATGATATCCACGTCCTGGAGGCCCTTGTAGGCGCGGATGACATGGCTGAGCTCAGACATCGTGAGGCCCAGTTCATCGCGGGATGCCGGCCGCATCCCGGGTACCTGCGGCACGGGGCAGGTACTTTCCGAAGGGGCTGCCAGCAGCACTTCATGTCCGGCCGCGGCGAACCCGCGCGCCAGGGTGTCCACGACTCTTTCAATGCCGCCGTAGGTGACCGGTGGAATCGGAATCCACGGTCCTGCAATAAGTCCGATACGCATATCCGGCCTCCAGAAAACGAGGCCCGAGCTCCCCAGCCGCCAGGCACATAAATCCGCAGGACATGCTTGTCCCGCGGTGTTCGACATTTCCATGGCGTCTGCTTCACCTACCTCAGAACTATTGCCCAGGATCGCCCCGGCCACAAGGGCTGAATGTGCCCCATCTCACGGCACGCGCCGGAATGGCCGCCAGGGCGGCCCGGTTATGCAGGGCATGAAGATTGAGATCTGGTCGGATGTTGCATGCCCGTGGTGTTTCATCGGCAAGCGCCGGTTCGAGGCTGCCCTGGCAGCGTTTCCCCACCGTGAAGCCGTCGACGTGGTGTGGCGCAGCTACCAGCTGGACCCAACACTGCCGGAGCACTACGACGGCACCGAACTGGAGTACCTGAGCAGCCGCAAGGGCATGCCGGCGCCGCAGGTCTCGCAGATGTTCGAGCACGTGGCGCAGCAGGCCAAGGGTGAAGGCCTGGACTACCGGTTCGACAAGGTTGTGGTGGCCAACAGTTTCACCGCCCACCGCCTGATCCACCTCGCGGCGGCCCACGCCAGGCAGGATGCGGCCAAGGAGCGCCTGCTCAGCGACCACTTTGAGCACGGCAAGGACATTGGCAGCCGGGAATACCTCACGTCCTTGGGCGCGGACCTGGGCCTGCCGGCCAGCGAGGTGGAGGAACTCTTCACCACCGACAAGTACTCGGACGAGGTCCGGTTCGACTTCCAGGAGGCCCAGGGCCTCGGGATCAGCGGCGTCCCGTTCTTCGTGATCGACCGGAAGTTCGGATTGTCCGGCGCCCAGCCCACGGAGACGTTCACCGCTGCCCTTAACCAGGCGTGGCAGGACGCCAACCCGCTGGTCCTGGTCAATTCCTCCGAAGCTGAGGCCTGCGGCCCGGACGGCTGCGCGGTTTAGCATCTTTTACTGACACATCGCGGTAAAGTGTCTGCATGCCCAGGATTTCAGCGGCCAGCAACGCCGAACAACGCGCGGACACCCAGCGCCGCATCCTCACCGCTTTCGGCGAGCTCCTTTTCACCCATGGCCTCCCGGGGCTGACCATGACGGATGTGGCCCGGCACGCAGGTGTGGGCCGCACCGCCGTGTACAACTACTACGCGGACATCGAAGAACTGCTGATCTCCTACGCTCTGGACGAGACCGAGAAGTTCCTCTCCGACCTGCGCGAATCGCTGAACCGTTTGGAGAACCCGGTGGAGCGGCTGGCACTGTACGTCCGTGCCCAGGTGGTTGACCTCAGCCGCCGCCACCTCCCGCCGGGGCCTGCCATGGGGGCGGTGCTGTCGCCGTCGTCCTTTGCCAAGCTCTCCGACCATGTGGGCGAGCTCAGCGTCCTGCTGCAGGGCATCCTGCGTGACGGCATGGAGCAGGGCTACCTGCCGGTGGCGGACGTGGGCCAGCAGTCCCAGCTGATCCTGGGCACCTTGTCCTCAAGTGCCGCGAGGGGCAGCGACGAGCCGGCCGAACTGGAGGCGCGCGTGGCGCGGACCGTGCGCTTCATCCAGTTGGGCGCCGGTGCAAGGTTCGACGACGGCGGCCGGCCCGTGCGCGTCGGCCAGCTCCCGGCAGTGGCCGGCTGAGTCCGGCGGTCAGGGCGTCGGAGCGGCGGCGGGCATGACGGGCAGCTTGTCCGTGTCCGCAGTGCGCCGGTTCTCCCTCGGGCAGCTGAGCTTTCCTGGTGTCTGGTCCACCAGTTCCGGCGGGACCAGCGCTTTGTAATCCTGGGCCAGGATGACGTCCACGCTGGCGTCTGTCCTGCCGTCCTGGAAGTAATCCGATCCGGGCACATGGCGCTGCACCGTGAACGCCGCCGCTTGGCCGGCGGCGCCTGACACCACGGCAGCCACGCCCCGGTAGCCGGCGTTGATGTTCGACACGTTGCCCACCACGAACTTGCGTGCCAGCAGTTCATCCGCCACGGAGCGGGCAAGGCCGGGCCGGCTGGTGGAGTTGTAGACGTTGAGGTTGATCTTGTCGGTGGGCGTGTAGTCGAACGTTGGGGCCGGGCAGGATGACACGGGGGTCGGGGCCGGCTCGGCCGACGGCAGCTTCAGCCGGCCGTTGATGATGGCCAGGGCAACGATGATGCCTGCGGCGATCACTCCGATGAGCAGGACCAGCACCACGCCGTGCAGCACGCGGCGGCGGACCCGGACGGTTTCGTCGGCGTCCCGTGCCGCTTCCATGGCGGCGCGCAGCTCAGGTCCGGAAACGACGTGGTGGCCATGCAGGATGCCGGGATCCTTTGGCCGCTTGCTAGCCATCGAGCACCAGGACCCGGGCGTGGATCGCGGTGCGCTGGTGCAGGGCGGTCCGCACTGCGCGGTGGAGTCCGTCCTCCAGGTAGAGGGTCCCTTGGTACTGCACCACGTGCGGGAACAGGTCACCGAAAAATGTGGAGTCTTCCGCCAGCAGCGCTTCCAGGTCCAGGGTGCGCTTGGTGGTCACCAGTTCGTCCAGCCGCACCGGCCGCGGCGGCAGCGATGCCCACTGCTTGGGAGTGCTGTAACCATGGTCGGGGTAAGGGCGGCCCTCGCCCACAGCTTTGAATATCACCATGCCACAGTAGGCACCGCGGTGCCCCAGCGAAAGTAGCAGGGCTGGCCCGCGCCAGGTTGTAGCCAAACAGTGACCATACCGCCACACGGCCTGCTCCGCGGGCGCCCGCACGGGACGGCGGCGGTCCTGCTGACAGAATGGACCCATGACAGTATCCGAGTCCCCTGCCGTGTCCGCACCCGGAATCCGCCTGCCGTCCGCACCGCCGCTGGCGCTCCTGCTGGACGTGGACGGCCCGGTAGCCAGCCCGGTGACACGGGACGTCAAGCCCGCCATCATCCTGGACCTGGTGGCCCTCGCAGCAGCCGGGATTCCTGTCATCTTCAACACCGGCCGTTCCGACGCCTTTATCCGCGAGCAGGTCATGGAACCGATGATCTCGGCCGGCATTCCGGCGGGAACCGTCATCCACGCCATCTGCGAAAAGGGCGCGATCTGGTTCAGCTATACGTCGGCCGGCCCCGGCCCCATCCACGTGGACCGGGAACTCGCCGTCCCCGCAGCGTACGGGGATGACATCCGCCGGCTGGTGGCGGAGGACTATGCCGCCCACATGTTCTTTGACGAAACCAAGCGCGCCATGGTCTCAGTAGAGCAGCACATCGACGTGCCCAGCGCTGACTACCTGGCGGAGCAGAAGCTGTTCGACGCCGAGGCGATGGAACTCATGGCACGCCACGGGCTGGGCGTTGTCCGGCTTGACCACCACGTGCCGAATTCCGACGACGAGGTGGACTACCGCGTGGATCCCACCATTATTTCCACGGACATTGAGTCCGTGCGGCTGGGGAAGGACCTGGGCGCCAGCCGTGCGGTGGAGCTCCTCGCGGCGCAGGGCATCACCCCGCAGGCGTGGCGGACCGTGGGCGATTCCCGCACCGATTACGCCATGGCGGACTGGCTGCACCACAACGACCATCCCGTGAAGCACGTGGACGTGCGGCCGGCGGACGGTGTGCCCAGCAAGCCCTACCCCGTGCTGACGGCAGCGGACCTGGGGCTGGAGTCCACGGTGATCCACGACGACGCCGGCGGCGCCTTCCTGCGGGCCTGGCGGGAGGCGCTGGACGCCTGAGTCCCTGCCGGGCGGGGGATGCCCCGCCCGGCCGCAAAAGCGCCGCGAAACCTTCCGTTACCAAGGCAGGACTATCATGCAGGTAAGAATGCCCACTTCCACCAGCACGGAGACAACCATTACAGAAGCACCGGTCCAGGACGAGGTCTACTACGGCGCCCAGGCGTCAGTGGAAGAACAATTTCACGCCGAAATCACGTCGGCAGCAGCAGAACGGCGGCTGGGCCACCGGGCCGACGTCGTCCGGCACAAGGGCCGCTATGCCCTGATTAACGACACCAGGACCCCCTACCAGGCCATGGTGGAAGACCTGCTGTTCCTGCGGAACGTCCTGGCGAACGCCGGCCTGTCGTACCTCCTGGTCCGCGGCAACAATGACCGCCCCGTGCTGGCCCTGGACTGGAAGGATCGGAAGAAACTCCGGGCTGCCCTGGTGGAGGCATGCCGGGACGAGCCCTTCTACTCCATGACCGTGGACGCGAAGAAGAAGACGTCCGTCCTGGTGGCGGACGGCGAGCTGTCCCCCAACCGGCAGGGACGCATCTTCCGGCTGTACCGGCCGCGGGTGGAGCCGGTGGGCGGTTTCGAGTTCGGTGCCTCTGCCGGCGTCCAGATTGAGCTGTGGTCCTTCGAGGGAGAACAGCTCATCCTTCCGATCGAGAACTCCCTGACCCGCAGGACGCTGCTGCGCCAGGATGCGGTCCGGGGCACCGTGGAGCGTTACGGACACACGTGGCCCACCATCGAGAACATGTTTGCGGACCACGCCAGCGACATCAGCTTCGACATCGACATCGTGTTCTCCTGGGTGGACGGCAGCTCCCCCGAATACATCGCGGCCCGCCGCGCCCAGCAAAAGGGACATGTCCTGGGCGAAGGCGACGACCATGAGGCCCGGTTCCGGCAGATCAACGAACTCAAGTACGCACTGCGGTCCGTGTACATGTTTGCGCCCTGGATCCGCCGGATCTTCATCGCCACGGACTCCCCCGCTCCTTCCTGGCTGGCGGAGCACCCTTCCGTCACCATCGTCCGGAGCGAGGAGTTCTTCTCCGATCCCTCGGTGCTGCCCACGCACAATTCACAGGCTGTGGAGTGCCAGCTGCAGCACATCGATGGGCTGTCCGAGCACTTCCTTTACTCCAACGACGACATGTTCTTTGGCCGGCCGGTGGGCCCGGACATGTTCTTCACGCCCGGCGGCATCACCAAGTTCATCGAGGCGGAAACCAGGATTGGCCTGGGCGAGAACGATGCCGAGCGCAGCGGGTTCGAAAACGCCGCCCGGGTGAACCGCAAGCTCCTGTGGAACCGGTTCGGCCGGATCACCACCCGCCACCTGGAGCACACTGCCGCGCCCCTGCGGCGGAGCGTGGTGGGCCAGATGGAGGAGGAGTTCCCGGAGGAGTTCCGCAAGACGGCGGCCAGCCGGTTCCGTGCAGCGGACAACATCTCCGTGACCAATTCCTTCTACCACTACTACGCCCTGCTGACCGGCCGCGCCGTGACGCAGACTGCGGCGAAGGTGCGCTACGTGGACACCACCATGCGCTCGGGTCTGAAGTACCTGCCCAAGCTGCTGGCCAAGCGGAACATGGATTTCTTCTGCCTGAACGACGGCAGCTTCCCTGAGGTCAGCGCGGACGAGCGCGCCGAAGTGGTGACGGACTTCCTGGAAAGGTACTTCCCCATCAAGGCACCCTGGGAGAAGTAGGCTGGCCGCCCATTGACCCTTCACTTCCAAAGCACTGGGGCAGGCTCCGTCAGGGAGCCTGCCCCAGTGCTCTGTGGAGCCGGTATTACCGGCTGGTAGGCACCCCGAGTTTAGTGCTGCCGCGCTGCTTGGTGGTTTCCGGGATCCTAATTCCGGCGGCCTCCAGCCGCCGGGCCGTCTCCTCGGGAGACACATACTCGCCAACGGTGGGGGCACTGCCCATCGGCACCACGGAGTGCACGATGGTGTGTTCATACACGTGCACCAGGTTGAACGCCTGGCCGCCGTCCTGCCCGCGGGTTCCGCCCACAGGTACATTAAGGTCCTGGGTGTAGCAGGAAGCCGACGCCACCGAGACGGGAACGCCGGCGAAGCTCGCGGTGGTGGAGTAGTGCAGGTGTCCGGCCAGGATGGTGCGGACATCCGAATTACGCACTACTGCGGCCAGGGACGCCTGATCGCGCAGTTCCACCAGCACCGAGAGGTCCAGCACTGACGGGACCGGCGGGTGGTGGAGGGCCAGGATGGTGCCGTCCGGGGCAGGGGTTTCCAGCTGGCGGGCCAGCCACTCCAGCTGCGATGGACTCAGTTCGCCGTGGTGGAATCCCGGGACGGTGGTGTCCAGGGTGATGACCCGCAGCCCGTTGATGAAGTAGCTGTGGTCAACCGGCGCGTCACTGCCGGGCTGGTCAAGAAGTCCCCTGCGGAAGTTGGCCCGGTCGTCATGGTTTCCCATGGCCCAGATGACCTGGGCGCCCATCTCCTTGCAGGCCGGCTCGACGATGGCCCGAAGCTTCACGTACGCCTCGGCATCGCCCTTGTCGGCAAGGTCGCCCGTGAAGATCACGGCCTCCGGCCTGGCCCCGGACGCTTTGACTTCATCGAAGAGCTGGATAAGCCTGGCTTCGCTGTCGACGGTTCCGTAGAGGGGTTCTGGACCTCCCAACAGGTGGGGATCGCTCAGGTGGAGTAGGAAGTGGCGTGGCCGGGGGTGTTCGGCCTCGATGTGCTCCATTGCTACCTCTATGGTCGGTGGGAAGCCGTTCTTCCCTTGTACCCTTCAGTAATATTTATCCAATCAGACATTTGGCAAACATGGGGTAAATCTCCGCCGCTGATGTGGAAAAAGTTACAAGAACTGCGCTTTTGCAGGGCAAATTCGGCGGGCCGCCCTTTATTCGAGCGCATGCTCGATGGCCTCGATGATCTCTGCTGAGTCGGGCTCGACCGTGGGGGCGAACCTCGCCACCGCGTCCCCCTCCCGGTTGACCAGGAACTTCTCGAAATTCCACTTCACCAGCCCCGGCAATAGCCCGGTCTTGAACTTGGTGAGCTCCGAATAGAGCAGGTGCTGGTTCCTGCCGCGGACCTCTGCCTTGGCCGTCAACGTGAACGTGACACCGAAATTCCGTTCGCAGAAGTCAGCAATGTCGCTGTCCGTCCCCGGCTCCTGCCCTGCGAACTGGTTGCACGGAACGCCCAGGACCTCGAACCCCCTGTCGCGGAACTTGCCGTAGAGGGCCTCCAGGCCTGCGTACTGCCGCGTGAAGCCGCAGTTGGAGGCCACGTTGACCACCAACACCACTTTTCCCTTGAACTGGCCGAAATATGTCCTGGTGCCATCGTTCAGGATCAGCGGGATCGGATAGAGGGGTCGCTGGCTGCGTGTCAGAGGAGAGATGTTCATGGAAGGGATTCGGTGCCGGCGGGGCGCCGTACGGGTCCGGGGTGGAAATTCCCTAGGCGGGGGGCGCCGTCGGTACTGGTTCGGTCGACGTAGGGGTGGGGGT
>NZ_LR733289.1:3676255-3852229 GCF_902506025.1 Arthrobacter sp. 8AJ
GGGCGGGAACCGGCGAAGTCGTCGGCGTTGGGCTTGCAGGGTCCGTGGGCGACGGCGACGGCGTGGGACTTGGTGACGTCGGAGTTGGCGAAGTCGGGGTCGGCGAAGTGGGTGTCGGCGACGGCGTGGGACTTGGTGAAGTCAGGGTGGGTGAAGTGGGCGACGGCGATGGCTCCGTCGGTGACGGAGACGGCGTCGGGCTTGCCGGGACGGTCGACGGATCGCTGGGTGCCGCCGCGGGCGAAGGCGGCGCGGTACTTACCGACGGTTCAGCAGTCGGCGGTGCCGTCGTCGTCAACTGCACGTTGGGAGCGGGCAGCACGATGCCCGTTGCCTGGGATGGCGACGGTGCCGGGCCGGGTACGAAAAGCGGCGGGAAGGGTGAAACCTGGAGCCCCGCTGCGGGAAGTCCGTCACCCGGATCAACCTGGAGGGGGATGGTCCAGCTGATCCTGCCGCCGGACAACCCCATGCCGGGCGCGTACGAAACCATCTCACCCGGAAGGGCCTGGTCAAGCGCCCGGAGCTGGAGGAAGTTCCATCTCAGGGGGTTGGTGTAGCGGCCATTCAGGATTGCCTCGAAATGCAGGTGGCAGCCCGTGGACCATCCGGTGGTGCCAACGCGCGCGATGACCTGGCCCACCCGCACCTGGTCGCCGGTGTGCACACCAATGGATTCCAGGTGGTTGTAGGTGGTGATGAGCCCGTCGCCGTGGTCAATCTCAATCCGGTTGCCGCCGCCCCAGGGGTGCCAGCCGGCTGCCCGCACAACACCGGAATCAGCGGCGTAGACCGGGGTTCCGCAGGGGGCAGCGTAATCCTGGCCCAGGTGGAAGTCTCCCGCCGCCCCGCTGATCGGGCTGACCCGGAACCCGAACGGCGAGCTCGGGTCCAGAAGTTGCAGGGGCGCCATGAGGAAGCCGGGCAATGGCCTGCCGGCACCGGCCGGACCCAGCGTGAGGGCCGCCGTGGCGCCCTGGTCGACGCCGCCGATGGACGTGTGCGGGAAGGCCAGGGCCACCTGCGGATTGGAGAAGATGGCCGGCGGAAGGGCAGTGGCGCCAAGCTGGTCCGTTGCCGTCGGGGCTGGTTCGCCGTGCCCTTCCCGGAGCTTCGCCGTTCCGGACGTTCCGTACGGTGCGGCACTGCCCGGAGTGGTCGCGGTTCCGGCTACCGACCGCGCCAACTGTGGCGGCTCAGCGGAGCCGGCGGAAAGGTTGACGGCGCAGACGGAGGCCGCCAGCACGCCGGCAGCAGCGACAGCCCGGGCAACGGGGGGAAAGGTACGCTGGTCCGGCTTGCGGTTGCCGGGCACGGAATTCTTGCCCAATTGACTGACTCCACGACGTGGCCTGCCGCACGGTGTCTCGACGGTATGTCCCATGGGACCACAGGACCGCAGGCGTGGAAACCCCATAGCCGGACAATGCGGGTTTTTTGTGGGTCGTTAGGGGGCGGAGCTGGGCTTCCCTGCCGGATCCAGCCGCGCGTGGCGCAAATGGGCAACAATGTCTCATGCGCAATGTCCTTCGTACCTGGCAGGACGAAATCAAAAAGACCTTCTCAGGCAGGGCCGACGCCCCGCCGGACTGGACGCTCAAGCTGGCCGAGGGCGACAACGCTGGCTACCACCTGCCCGGTTCGGCGGTGTGGGCGGTGCACGGCTCCATGACGCCCATCGTGGGTGGAATCCGCACACTGCTCATGCAGTCGCTCCATCCTGGTGCGCTCGCGGGCGTGCACGAGCACTCCAACTTCCGTGACGACCCCCTGCGCCGGCTGGCCAACACAATCCGCTGGATCTTTACGGTCACCTATGGATCCACGGACGCCGCGGAGGAAGCAACACGGCGGGTACGCCGCCTGCATGAGCCAGTCCAGGGCAACTACGAGGACAACGACGGCGAAGTGCGCACCTACAGTGCCAACGACCCGGGGCTGGCCAACTGGATCCACCTGGCCTTCACAGACGGTTTCCTCGCAGCCCACAGGATTTGGGGCGGCCCCATCCCCGGCGGCCCGGACGCCTACGTGCAGGAGTGGGCCCAGGCCGGGCGGCTGATGGGGGTGGAAGACCCGCCGCTGACGGAGGCGCAGATGCGCAGCCAACTGGAACGCTGGTACGCGCAGGGGGCGCTGCGGGCGGACGGCCGGGTCAAAGAAACGGTGGAGTTCATCCGCAATGCGCCGCTGCATCCGCTGCTGAAGCCTGGCTACCGGATCCTGTTTGCCGCTGCGGTCTACAGCCTGGAACCCCGGTACCGCCAGATGCTGGGGCTCTCTCTTCCACGGCTGGGCCCGTTTCCCCTGCCCGTGCGGTTAATCACAAAGGTGGTGCTCGGCGTCGTCCACCTGGCCCTGGGCGGTCCCCGGAGGCGGATGGGTCCCAGCGAAACAGCAGCGAGGCAGCGCCTGAGGCGGCTTGGTGAACCGCTGGCAGATCTGGCCTGATCGTGAATCGGAAGGCTGCAACGGAGGCAAAAAAGCAAAAACCCGGCCCCGGGTTACCGGGGCCGGGTTCTTGACCGGCGGAGAATGGGGGATTTGAACCCCCGAGGGCGTTAACCCAACACGCGTTCCAGGCGTGCGCCATAGGCCGCTAGGCGAATTCTCCAACTGCTTCTGAATCAAAAGCAGGTACTAGATTACCTGAAGTTTTCCGCATCGCCCAATTGGCCCATCCGGCGGCGGTTTTTTGCCGGCCGCAGCCCGCCTCAAAGGGGCGCGGCGACGGTTGCCTTAACCTGAAAATGGACGCCCCCAATGCGCCCATTCCCTGTTGCACCGTTGAGCTGCCGGGTCCAACCCCGTTAAGCCAGGCCACGCAGCTCACAACCTTGAAATTGCCCCAATCGGTGTACATAGCCATGATCCCGGCTGGGGCGGGGATAAGCAATGGACATCCGTACCCGGGCATCCACCGGCCAGCTGCCGCCGACCCGCCGGGCGGCGTGCCAGGGCCTCCGGCGGCGGCGGCGGGTCCGATTCGAGTCGGGCAGGATGTTCGGGTAAAGTATCTGACGGCCCCTCATGTGGCGTCATCCTGTTGAACTCCCCCAGGACCGGAAGGTAGCAAGGGTAGACGGGCTCTGGCGGGTGCATGGGGGGTCTTTACTATTCCCCCACAGGGCGGCATGATGTCAGCCCGGATTGGTAGGGTTTTCTCTGTGACAGTTACTACCGCCCTGTACCGCAGATACCGTCCCGACTCGTTCGCTGACGTTATTGGCCAGGAGCATGTCACCGAGCCGCTGATGACGGCTTTGCGGAAGAACCGCGTCAACCACGCCTACCTTTTCTCCGGCCCCAGGGGCTGCGGCAAGACCACGTCCGCCCGTATCCTGGCCCGCTGCCTCAACTGCGCCCAAGGCCCCACGGACACTCCCTGCGGAACCTGCCCCAGTTGCGTTGAGCTGGCCCGTGGCGGCTCGGGTTCCCTCGATGTCATCGAGATTGACGCCGCGAGCCATGGCGGTGTTGACGACGCCAGGGACCTCCGCGAGCGCGCCACCTACGCCCCCGTGCGGGACCGCTACAAGATCTTCATCATCGACGAAGCCCACATGGTCACCTCCGCCGGGTTCAACGCCCTGCTGAAGATCGTGGAAGAGCCGCCGGAACACATCAAGTTCATCTTCGCCACCACAGAGCCGGACAAGGTCATTGGAACCATCCGTTCCCGGACCCACCACTACCCGTTCCGGCTGGTACCGCCGGAGCCCCTGATGGCCTACCTGGAGCTTCTGTGCCGCCAGGAAAACGTTCCCGTCGCCCCTGGCGTCCTGTCACTGGTCATCCGCGCCGGCGGCGGCTCCGTCCGCGATTCGCTCTCCGTCCTGGACCAGCTCATGGCAGGCGCCGGACCCAACGGGCTGGACTATGAGCTCGCCGTGGCCCTGCTCGGCTACACCCACGCTTCACTGCTGGACGACGTCGTGGAAGCCGTGGCTGCTTCTGACGCCGCCACCGTTTTCCGCGCCGTGGACCGGGTCATCCAGACGGGCCACGATCCCCGCCGGTTCGTAGAGGACCTGCTGGAGCGCTTCCGCGACCTGATCATCGTGCAGGCCATGCCCGAGAGCGCCCACGCCATCCTGCGCGGGATGCCGGCGGACCAGATAGCCCGGCTGCAGAACCAGGCCCACAACCTTGGCGCGGCGGAGCTTTCCCGGGCCGCTGATGTTACCAACACGGCCCTGACCGAAATGACCGGGGCCACGTCCCCCCGGCTGCACCTGGAGCTGTTGTGCGCCCGGATCCTGCTGCCCAGCGCTGAACAGAATGAGCGCGGCATGGCAGCCCGGATCGAACGGGTGGAGCGGCGGCTGAACTACGCCGGGAACGACGTCGGTGCTCCCGCCACGGCAGCGCCGGCATCGGCGGAGGCGCCGGCGGCGGTCCAGCCAACACCAGTCCAACCAACGGCAGTCCAGCCCACGGCACCAGCTGCCACTCCCGCCGGCTCCCCGCTAAATTCCCAGCGCGCGCACCAGCCGGCCGCCCCGGAGCCTTCTGCCAATACTGCTGCGGCCCACCCTTCCGCAGCCCAGGCTGCAGGGGCCCAATCCGCGTCCGCCCAGGCCGGACCGGCTGCTCCCGCCTGGCCCGGTTCCGGGGACGAACAGGTTGCTCCCGCCCCTGACGGCGCCCGCAGTCCCCTGACACCCCCGCGGGTCAGCACCAGCGACTGGCCCGTCGAGGAACCGTCCCGGCCCCGGACACCACAGGGCCCCCAAGGTTCTGCCCCCGGCGCGGGGACCACCAACCCCACCCAGCGGGCCTCTTCAGGGCCGCAAGACCATGCAGCGCTGCAGGCCCAAGACAACGCAGCGCCCCAGGCCCAAGCCCAAGCCCAAGCAGCACCGCAGGGACAGGAAGACCGGCCGGCGCCCGGCCAGGCCGCAGCCACTCGCGTCCCGGACCGGCCGCAGGCCCAAAGCGACCAGGTGCCAGCCAGCCACGGGCCTGGCAGCAACTCCCCCGGCGCCCAAACGCCAGGCCAGCAGGTGCAAGGCCAGCAGGCCCCTGTTCATCAGGCTCCCGCAGCGCACCACCAAGCACCCGGCGGGTCGTCCCCGGCCAACCCCCCGGCCATGGGCGACGTCGAGGTTCTTCGCAGGGCCTGGCCGGATGTCCTGCAGGCGCTGTCCAAAATTAAGCGCAGCACCTGGGCCCTCGTTGAACCCAATGCGCAGGTCCAGGCGTTCGACGGCAGTGTCCTGACCCTGTCCTTCACCACGTCCGGCCTTGCCGGCGCCTTCGGCAGGGCGGACCATTCGGACAACCTGCGCCAAGCCATCCACAAGACCGTCGGCATTGACTGCCAGATCCAGGCGGTTGCCGGCGGCGCCAGCCAGGCGAGCTCTGAGCCAAACCCAAAAGTTCCCGCCAGCCCGGTGGTTCCGGCCACCTCAGCTGACGTTGCCTGGGGCCTGGCCCCTGCCTCTGCCTCTGCCTCTGCCTCTGCCTCTGCGCAGGCAACCCCAGCGGTGCAGGTACCCGCAGCAGCGGCGGCCACCGGAACGCCGCTGGGCGGTAGTTCCGGAAGCCCAGCCGCTGCCGGCAGCTCCCCCGCCGCGGGAAGCACCGCCCCTTACGGCAGTTCGGGAAGTTCTGCTGTCGCCGCAAGCCCGTCGGCCGCACCTGCAGCCGCCCCTTCAACTGCCGCCCCTTCTACTGCCACCCCTCCGGGTGCCCCCTCTCCGGGGGCACGCCCGGCGGCCGACGCCAACGCGAGGGGCAACCACGGCATGGATCCTGCGGGGTCTGGCCCCATTGCCACTGCCGGTGCCAGCGCCCGGGCAGCAGGGACCGCTGCCGACTCCTCCGGCACGAATTCCGCCCACCCCGCGTACCCGCCTGCCGGAGGCGACTATTCCTACTCCGATGACGATTGGGGACCGCCGCGGGATGAGGACGCTCCCCCGCTGGATGAGGAACCCCCCATGGACTGGGAGCCCTCCGCACGTCCGGGCAACCGGCCGGCACCACCTTCCCCTGCCACTGGCGCCGACCAGGCGGCAGGCGGCGCCCACCCTGCAGCTGCCGCGCGCCCCCAGGGGACTGGTGGCCCGGGCTCGAGCACCGCTTCCCAACCCGCTGGCCAACCGGCTTCCCTGCCTGCTGGTGCCGCCCACGATCCCTGGACCCGGGCCGTGGAACAGGCACCCGGCGTATGGGTAGTGGGAGACAAGAGCAACGTCGGCGCCAAGCCGGCACCTGCATCCGCGAATGACAACATTGGGGCGTCCGCCAGCGTCCCCCATTACGAGCCCGCAACCGCCCAAGTGCCGCCCTCCATTCCCGTGGCCCCGGCGGCCACGGCTGCTGCCGCAGCGGGGCCAGACTGGGCTGCGGGGGCAGTTTTCGGCTCCGGCCGGACGGAGCCGGATGCGGGGCCGTACCAGGCCCAATCCCCGGATCCTTCCCCGGTACCCGAGTTCGCCATGGCGGCCGCCGCACCTGCCCCGGTCACCCATGCTTCGGCTGCCCAGGCCACTGTTGCCCAGGCACCGGTTCCACAGCCAACCGCTTCCCAGGCAGCGGTTGCACAGGCGGCCGCGCGTGCGTCCGTTGCGCAGGCACCGGCCGCACCCTCCCGGCCGCAGCCGGGAAATGCCGCGCCGGCTTCTGCAGGAACTTCTGCACCCGCGGCCGGACGAACGGAAACGCGGCAAAGCCTGTACCAGCGGCTATCCAACAGCCCCGAAGCTGAGGCAGGCCGCGCCAAGGCCCCGGCCAGGGCCGCCGCGGCGCCGAGCGCTTACGTCCAGGACATACCAAGCGCCGACGATGAAACAATCGAGGAATCAGGCGTCTTCGGCCGGGCCGCCGTCGAACGCATCCTGGGCGGGAAACTGATCGAGGAGCGGTCCCTGGACGGAAGCCCGGTCACGCCACGCTACTGACGGCCCGGCCTGCGGCCGGGCCTTGCCGACCGATTGATTCATCCGCTATTCACACCAAGCTAAAGAGGGAAACGTGTACGAAGGTGCTGTCCAGGAGCTGATCGATGAGCTTGGACGCCTTCCGGGCGTGGGGCCCAAGTCCGCACAGCGGCTGGCATTCCACATCCTTGAAGCCGACCCCCAGGACATGAAACGGCTGGTTGAGGCCATCACCACCGTCAAGGAACGGGTGAAGTTCTGCACCGTCTGCGGCAACGTCACGGAGCAGGAACTGTGCAATATCTGCCGCGACCCCCGCCGCGACCCCGCCGTGATCTGCGTCGTGGAGGAGTCAAAGGACGTCCTGGCGGTGGAGCGCACCCGTTCGTTCCGTGGCCGGTACCACGTGCTCGGCGGGGCCATCAATCCCATTGCGGGCGTGGGACCGGAGCAGCTGCGGATCCGCGAACTGCTCACCCGGCTTAACGACGGCGAGATCCAGGAAGTCATCATCGCCACCGACCCCAACCTGGAGGGTGAGGCAACGGCCACCTACCTGGCCCGGATGCTCAAGACGATCGGCATCGCAGTGACCCGCCTTGCCTCCGGACTTCCTGTGGGCGGCGACCTGGAGTATGCCGATGAGGTCACGTTGGGCCGCGCCTTCGAAGGACGCCGGAACGCCCTGGGCTGATGCACCCGGCGGCCTCCCGCCGTAGTACTCCCGCCGGGCCGGACGTGCCGCAGCCCTGCCCGCGGTCACCACGGCGCCCCATGGCCGGAATGTGGTCACAATTCAACGTCCCTCCGGGCGCGGCGATAAACTGTGGAGGAAAGCCGCGCCGTCCAGCGTCAGGCTGCCTGGCCTCCAGAACTCCAATTGATCCAATGAAGGTACGCGCATGAGTACGCCCACCACCGAAGTGCACAACGCAACACAGCCGCTGGCGGCACCCGCCTCCGGCGCGGTGACCAAACAACTCATTGTGCAGAAGTTCGGCGGCTCCTCCGTCGCGGACGCTGACGGCATCAAGCGCGTTGCAAAGCGCGTCGTGGATGCCCAGCAGGCCGGCAACGAGGTCGTGGTTGTCGTCTCGGCAATGGGCGACACTACGGACGAGCTCCTGGACCTCGCCGCACAGGTGACCGACTCCGCCCCCGCCCGCGAAATGGACATGCTCCTGTCTGCCGGCGAGCGCATTTCCATGGCGCTGCTGGCCATGGCCATCAACAAGCTCGGCGCTTCCGCCCAGTCCTTCACCGGGTCCCAGGCCGGCATGATTACCGACGGCATCCACGGCAAGGCGCGGATCATCGACGTCGACCCCCACCGCATCCGCACCGCCCTGGACAAGGGCAACATCGCCATCGTGGCAGGCTTCCAGGGCATGACCCGGGCCACCAATGAAATCACCACCCTGGGCCGCGGGGGTTCCGACACCACGGCCGTGGCACTCGCGGCAGCCCTCGAAGCGGATGTCTGCGAGATCTACACCGACGTGGATGGCATCTTCACCGCCGATCCGCGCGTTGTCCCGTCAGCCCAGAAGATCGACACGATCTCCAGCGAGGAGATGCTGGAACTGGCGGCCTCCGGCGCCAAGATCCTCCACCTGCGCTGCGTGGAATATGCCCGCCGGTTCGGCGTCCCGCTCCACGTCCGCTCCTCATTCAGCCAGCATGAAGGCACCTGGGTCATCCCCAGCGCCGACGACAAGATCACCACTCAAGAGGGAGTTGCCTTGGAGCAGCCAATCATCTCCGGCGTTGCGCATGACCGTTCCGAAGCGAAGGTCACCGTGGTCGGCGTCCCCGACATCCCCGGCAAGGCCGCCGCAATCTTCCAGGTCATCGCCGACGCGCACTCGAACATCGACATGATCGTGCAGAACGTGTCCACCCACGGCACGGGCAAGACCGATATCTCCTTCACCCTGCCCATCGTTGAAGGCGCCGATGCCCTGGCCGCCCTGCACGCCGCGCAGGACCAGATCGGCTTCGAGGCCATCGAATACAACGAGCAGATCGGCAAGCTGTCCCTCATCGGCGCCGGCATGCGGTCCCACCCCGGCGTCTCGGCCACGTTCTTCAAGGCACTCTCCGACGCCGGCATCAACATCAACATGATCTCCACCTCGGAAATCCGCATCTCGGTGGTCACGCACGCCGATCTGCTGGACGAGGCCGTGCGCGTCATCCACAACGCGTTCGGGCTCGACACCGAAAGCGAAGCGACGGTTTACGGCGGCACCGGCCGCTGATCGCCAACGAAAAGCCGGGCTGCCCTTTCCTCGAAAGGAGAAGGCAGTCCGGCTTTTTTGTTTCTGGAAGTATCCAGGAAGAATCAGGTTTCGCGTTCCAAATCTTCACGGCGTACCGCGTAGTGGTGGCCGGTTGAGTCGGTCTCCACCACGAAATGCGAAAGGTCCTCTTCCGAGGCCTGCTCGAATTCGTCGTGTTTGTGCACCACGGGCGCGTCGGCGTCCAGTCGGGTGGCAGGACCAAAGACGAAGCGCAGCCTGTCAGTCAGGCCCATGAAGCTGGTGAGGACATGTGCCACTGTTTTCCACCCCCTTCCCGACCATCGGGCGAAAGTGCAGCAGGCCCCGGCAGGAGCCAGTGCCCCCATTTTATGCCCGGGACGCGGAAAAGGCTCCGGCGTAAAGCGGAGGAATCGCTACCGCAGGGAACGGTCTTCAGGATTCCGTGGGACAACATACGTGCTGCCGTCCGGCCTGGTGATGGTCTCCCACTGTTGGGTCTCCGCCTGGCGCTGGGCCAGCAGGCGGCGGTTCTCGTCAGTCATGTCGTGCGCCAGCGCGGTGCGGCTGGCGGGACCGAAAACGGCCCGCAACTTCCCGGTGGCGCGCATGAAGCGCTGGGAGGCATTGCCCTTGTCCGCGGACCTGTCCCTGCCCATGAAGAGGTTCCTTCCACTCACTGTCCAACCTGCCACCAATGTACACTAATCATTAGTGCACTAACAATCGGAGGACCAATGACTGCCACAGCGGCAACGGACTCAAAAGAAACCGACGCAGCACACGAGGAAGACCTGCTCCTCGAACATCAGCTCTGCTTTGCGCTGACCGTGGCTGCCCGCAGCGTGGTGGGCGCCTACAAGCCCGTGCTCGAGAAGCTGAACCTCACCCATCCCCAGTACCTGGTCATGCTCTGCCTGTGGGAAGACAGCCCCCGCACTGTCCGGAACATCAGCGAAGCTCTGGCCCAGGAACCGGCCACCATCTCCCCGCTCCTGCGCCGGCTGGAAGCGGCGGAACTCATCACCCGTCGCCGTGCGGACGGCAATGAGCGCGCGCTCGCCGTCGAACTGACACCCAAAGGCGCCGCACTGCGGGAGCAGGCGCTCCGGGTCCCGGGGACCATGATGGAGCGGCTGGGGTTGACCCGCGGACAGGTCACCGAACTGCACGCGTCCATGATGGGGCTGATCGCCGCCACCTCCCAGTGAGTGATTGCGGCCAAACGGAAACCTGCCGCCGTACGCCAAGCGACTAGAATTACTGGACGAAGGAGAGGTGGCCTGATGCGGAAATTTCGGATGCTCGCGGCATTCCTGGCGGTCGGCGCCGGGCTGATCTCCGGTTGCAGCGGCACCCCTGACAGCGGCACCTCCAAGGGCACAGCGCCTTCCTCCGCCTCAACCTCCACGGCCCCGGGAAGCTCCCCGGGCTCTGCAGCTCCCTCCCCTGACACCGAAACTTCAGTGCCGGCTCCTGCCCCCGCCACGTCACGGCCAAGCAATGGCCCGGGGAAGGGGAACGCTGAACTCGCCATCACCCTGGTGCCGTCCCCGGGCGCGCCCGAGGTCAACTACACCCTGGTCTGCTCCTCAGGCGAGCCGGCCGCGGAAAGCAGCCATCCCAACGCCGCTGCCGCCTGCGCGGCACTCAAAGCCAATCCGGCCATCGCCGCTCCGGCCGCGCCCGGAACCTCACAGCCCTGCACCCAGCAGTATGGCGGCCCCCAGACAGCCGCCGTCACGGGCATGGTGGACGGCGTCGCCGTGGAGTCAAAGTTTTCGCGGACCAACGGATGCGAGATCAGCGCGTGGGACGCTGCCAAGGACGTATTGGGCGCATCCGGTGGAGCCTCTTAAGCTCCTGGCGGCAGACACTGCGCAGGCAAGGGAAGAGGCCCACCTGCAGCGCGTCAGCCGCTATGCCGATCCATACCTGGCCCGGCGCTCCGCGGGACAGAAACACCCGGTGGAAGACTTCCTCTTCACCTACTACACGCAGAAGCCCGGCCAGCTGAAGCGCTGGCACCCCGGTGCCGGCGCAGTCCTCACCGGCGCCCAGGCAGCCGGACGGCTCGGCTGGAAGCATTACCGGACGCTCGACGACGGCGAGCTTGCCGCCCTGGGACTGGCTGCGGGAAGCACCGCGGTCACCTTCGACCGGCACGCCTTTTTGGCCGACCGCAGCGATGCAGTGGCCTTCGCCGGCATCATCCTCCGCGGCACCGCCGCAAGGCCGGCGCAGTTTGGCTGCTTCGGACTGCACGAGTGGGCCATGGTCTACCGGCAGGACAAGTTCGACCTCCGGCATGAGTACCTGCAACTGCGGCTGGGTGCGGCCGGTACGGACAAGGTGGTGGAGGACAACAGGATCCGCTGCACCCACTTCGACGCGTTCCGGTTCTACACCCCGGACGCCATCCCGCTCAACGAGCATTCGCCCAGCCGGGAATCGCAGCGGCACATGGAGCAGCCGGGATGCCTCCATGCCAACATGGACCTCTACAAATGGGCCTATAAACTGCTGCCGGCGCTGCCCAGCGAGCTGGTGATGGACTGCTTCGAACTGTCATGGCGGATCAGGGCCATGGATATGCAGGCATCCCCCTACGACCTGGCCGACTGGGGGTACCCCGCCATCCCCATTGAGACGCCCCATGGCAAGGCCGCCTATGTTGAGCACCAGCGCTCTTTCGCAGCGGAAGCGGGTGCACTGCGCGAACGGCTGGCAGCGGAACTCGGGGTCATCGCGGAAGGAGCGCCACGGTGATAGACCTGACCATCAGCATCCGGGACCACCCCGACGCTCCCGAACACGTGTTCCGGCTGGTATCAAAGGACGGGCACCCGGCTGCCGGGACCACCCTGCCAGAGCCCGTGACCGCCCTGGCCGCCGTGGAGCGGTTCGGCGAAGACATCTTTTTCCCCAAGCCGGGGCCGCCCAAACTGTGCACGCAGCAGTACGGGGGCCCGCAGGTTGCCCTGGTCACGGGTATGTACCGTGGGCGCGCCGTCCACGCGACCTTCTCCCGTACCGACGGCTGCGAAATCGCCCGCTGGAAAGCCATGGGCCCCCTGCTCGGCGGGACCGCCACGTAGCTTCCTGCGGCAGCAACGAGCCAGGAACGAAAGCGGCCGGAACGAAAAGGTCCCGGGTGGCCTGACGACCACCCGGGACCTCCCCCCATGTCTTCCCGGTCAGGCGGCGGGTACCGCCTGCGCCAGGCCAAGCTGGGGAGCGCCGGCCGGGGCGGGCGCGGAGCCCGGTCCCACCTGCACGTTCACCCACGTTTTGATGCCGTTGCTGCCAAGGCTCAGCCGTGAGAGGTAGGAACCGTCAGCAAGGCCGGTCCAGTTCAGCGTCGCCGAGGTGGCGGTTCCGTTCGGCGCCACGATGGGGTTCGGGTTCACCGTGAGATTGCCAGCGTCCCCTGCGAAGGTCACGGCCTGGACGGAGGCCGTGGCGGGGCCGTTGTCAGGTGTGGCGTACAGGTTGGCCACCACATAGTAGGTTCCGGGACGGGGTGATTCCAGGTCCAGGAACTCACTGGCGGATGCTGTTGCCACCTGAGTGGCCGTGAGGCCGCCCGCTCCGTTCGGGGCGTAGACCACCATGTCCCAGTCGACGTCGTTCGACTGCGCCTGGATGCCGAGCCGGGCAAACGACGTGCCGGCCGGCACGTTTACCTGGACCAGGGCATTGTGCGCATCGTTCGTCGGGGCATACGCGCCCGGGGTCTTGGTGATGGCGGTCTGGCTCAGCGGCGCCAGTCCTTCGACGGCGACGGCGATGGGATTGTCCGAACCGGAGACAAGCTCCATGGTGCCGCTGCCGGTGCCCGTGGCCGAGCTGAAGGTGAAGGACGGGGCGATCTGGGCGTCAACGGGGCGGATGGCGATTGGTGACGCCACCGTCCGGGGCCCCTTCCAGGTGAGGCTTCCCGTGCTGAATTTGCCCATTGGTGCGCTGACGTTCCGGATGGTCAGGGTTACGTCACGGGTCTGGCCTGCCTTGGCGAAGTTCAGGGCCTTGGGTTCGACGTTGACGTTGAAACCCGGCATGTTCACCTCGGGACGGTACATGCCCGGCACCAAGGCGGTCACCTTGCGCTTCACCTGGACCTCTCCAATCAGGCTGCCCAGGGCGATCGAGGGCAGGTTGAGGTCGCGGGCGGCGATGGTGCCTGCCTGTGGCGCTCCGGTCTGCACACCTTGTCCATTCAGGAAACCAAGCCAGTCCTGGATGCCGGAGTCGTAGACCAGCCCGGGATCAAGCACCCGGGTGGAGTCGATGTGGCCGGCGCCGCCCTGGAACGGATCCGTATTGGGGGTGCCATCGGCGTTGACCAGCGGATAGGCCGTGGTCATCATGGCGGACTTCACCCTGGCGGGGGTCCATTTGGGCTGCTTACCCAGCACCAGCGCGCCGAAACCGGCGATGTGCGGTGCTGCCATGGAGGTACCGGACATGAATCCGAACTGGGCGCCGTGGTTGCCGATGGTGGAGACGCCGGCCAGGACGTTGACACCGGGGGCAGAGATGTCCGGCTTGAGCAGGTCACCGCCGGAGGCCAGGGTGGGTCCGCGGGATGAGAAGCCGGCGATCTGGGGTGCGGCTGCCGGGGGCAGGCCGGTCAGGTCGCCCTTGACCAGGCTGACGGTCAGCGCCGGGTTGGCTTCCAGCTTGGATTTCAGTTCCAGGCTCTTGGGGGCATTGACGTGGACGGTGGGAATGACGTGGTTGTCGGCGTCCTCGGAGCTGCTGGTGAGGTTGACCAGGATCATGCCCACGCCGCCCTTGGCCAGGACTTCCTGGCTCTTGGCGGTCCGGTCCACCACGCCGCGGTCACAGACGACTACCTTGCCCGCCACTTTGCCGGCGTCAAGGGTTCCCGGACCGCAGAGGTTGGGGTTGGCCGCGCCGGGGGCCGCGGCAGCAGCAGCCACGACAACGGGCTTGTCCGCCACTTCCGACTTCATGATCGACGCGCCGCGGTACAGCGACCCGTCGGACACCTTGACCGTTCCCAGCAGGTCACTGGGGAAGGTGGACGCAGCAACCGTGGTCAGCCACGGGGACGCATGGTTCACCGTGGAGGCGGTCGGGCCGGAGTTTCCCGCGGAGGCCGAGACGAAGATCCCGGCGGCGGCAGCGTTCAGGAATGCCAGCGCCACAGGGTCGGTGGTGCTGTTGTTGTTGCCCGAAATGGAATAGTTCAGGACGTCGACGCCGTCCTTGATGGCCGCGTCCACGGCCTCAACCGACGCCGAGGAGTAGCAGCCGCCCGTGTCCGGGTTGGTGTCCTCCCAGCAGACCTTGTAGACCGCAACCTTGGCGGCGGGGGCGATGCCGGAGCTCTTTCCGAAGCTGGCTCCGTCGATCACCTGTTCGATGTTGGCGTTGCCGGCGGCCGTGGTGGCGGTGTGCGTGCCGTGGCTGCCCACGTCCACCGGGGAGATCTGCTCTTCCGGGGCACGCTCTGCCGGGGGCACATACTGAAGGAAGGAATCCGCGAAATAGCGGGCGCCGATGACCTTGGAATTGCAGAGCGATCCGTCAAAGGATGCCCCGGTCCCCTGGCCTTTTTGGCATTCGCCCTCGAAGGTTGTGCCGTCCGCCTTGAGCATGGCAATCCTGCCGTCACCGGTGCGGTAGGGAACGCCGACCTGCGGGTCGCCCTGCAGCGGCTTCAGCGGTTCGCCCTGGAGGAAGGGGTTGTCCGGCGCGTAGCCGGAGTCGATGACGCCCATCACAACGCCCTTGCCGGCGTTGGCTTCGCCGCCGAACTGCTGGGCCCAGGCGCCGTCGGGGCCGGTGAGCTTGAGGAAGTCGGTGGTGGTGTAGTCGGGCTTGTTCTCGACGTCCGGTGCCACGGCCAGGACCCGGCTGTCCTTTGACAGTGCTGCGGCCTGCACTGCCGTCAGTTCCGCCGTGAACCCGTTAAGGGCTGCGGTGTACTGTTTGGCGGGGGTGACGCCCTGGGCCGCTGCAACGTCCCGCTGCTGGGTGCGCAGGTGGGCGTCGTACGCCTTGTAGTTGGGACTGCCGGCGTCGAGCTTCCGGCCCAGCTGGGGCTTGGTTGCACCAAGTCCTGCAGCTCCCCCTTCGTAGGCCGCGGCCGCCGGACCGGCGAGTACCACGATGTACCGGCCGTCCTTGAACTGACTGTCCTTTGCGCTGGAGGAAACATTTCCCGGGCCTTGGACGCCAGGCGCCGCCGAGGCGGGAGCCACGGCCAGCGAGCTCAGGATCAGGGGCAGCCCGACGGCCAGCGCGGCTGCCTTCCGGAGTCCCCCAGCCCGCGAAGGGCTCTTTCCAGTTGATTTCACGTGCAACCCTTTCACGATGTGCGGCCCATACTTGGTGGGCGCCCCAATGACTGGCACTGCAGAGGGAATTACAGGTTTTGTAATTTGTCGCGACCAGACTGTTCACAGAGTACAGACTGATAGTGCGATATGACATAGAGCACACTTAGGAAAATTCCGCTTGTCATACGGCGAACACCGAAGGAATGCGGAACTAAAAAAGGGCGCCCCGAAGGACGCCCTGCAAGGAGCGGAGGAAGCCTGCCCGTGCTACTGCCGGGGAGTGCGCACCACATCACTGATCCATTGCCTGGTCTTTTCATCCACAGGCCCGGCCACCCGGGTCTCGCGGGCCAGCCGGTCCGCTTTCACCTTCTGGAACACCATCCGGCCCAGACCGGCGAACACGGCAGCGGCAACCACCGGCAACAGCACGGACTTCGAATTCTCAGCCATCCAGCAATCCTAGTGAAGGCCTCCCGGCAACTCCAGAACCAGCCAAAGAACGGCCGTGCGGCCCCGGCGTTTCGCGCGGCTCCGCTGCAGGGAACCGCGCGATTCAAAGGGATGCGCCCGGGCCGGTAGAATGGTAGAGCAAGCTCGCGGAGCGCCCGAACCTCATGGTGAACCAACGCAGGTGACCCCCTTTGTCCCCGGCACCCCCGGTACGGCGTGAGACGGCACCACTCCGCTGCGCCCTTACCCAAGCTCACGCACAGGAGTTGCCGGATGCCCCGGATCGTTGTTGACGTCATGCCCAAGCCCGAGATTCTGGACCCGCAGGGGAAGGCAATCGTTGGCGCTCTCCCCCGGCTGGGCTTCACCAGCTTCAGCTCTGTCCGCCAGGGCAAGCGTTTCGAACTGACGGTCGACGGCGAGGTGACGGAGGAAATCCTGGCCCAGGCCCGCGACGCCGCCGAAACCCTCCTGTCCAACCCCGTGATCGAGGACGTCGTCAACGTCGAGGTCGTCGAGGCCTGAGATGACTGAACTTCCCCTGATTGGCGAGGCTGTCGCCGTCGCGGCGGAGCCGCGCCTCGCCGGCGCCCGGATTGGCGTCGTTACCTTCCCCGGCACCCTTGACGACCGGGACGCTGCCCGCGCCGTCCGCCTGGCCGGTGCCACCGCCGTCGAACTCTGGCACGGCGACACCGGGCTCGGCGACGTGGACGCTGTGGTCATCCCCGGCGGTTTCTCCTACGGTGACTACCTCCGTGCCGGTGCCATTGCCCGCTTCGCGCCGCTGATGTCCAAAATCATCGACGCCGCGAACTCCGACGCCAAGCTGCCTGTCCTGGGCATCTGCAACGGCTTCCAGATCCTCACCGAGTCGCACCTGCTGCCCGGGTCGATGATCAAGAACGACCACCTCAAGTTCCTGTGCCGCGACCAGGTACTGCGCGTTGAGAACAGTAACACGGCGTGGACGCTGGACTATGAGGCCGGCCAGGAGATCACCATCCCGCTGAAGAACCAGGACGGCCAGTACATCGCCGACGAAAAAACCCTGGACGCCCTTGAGGCCGAGGGCCGCGTCGTCTTCCGGTACGTGGGCTTCAACCCGAACGGTTCCCGCCGGGACATCGCCGGCATCTCGAACGCCGCAGGCAACGTGGTGGGCCTCATGCCGCACCCGGAGCACGCCGTGGAACCGGGCTTCGGCCCCGAGTCGCTGGACGGCATCGGCGGGTCCGACACCGACGGACTCGGTTTCTTCACCTCCGTACTGAACAAGATTGTGGGAGGCGACAAGTGACCACCGAAACCACCAAGAAGTTCAACATCGACACCGTCGAGAACGCTGCCAAGACCCCGGACACCGAGCTGCCCTGGGCCGAGCTGGGCCTGAAGCAGAACGAATTCGACGAGATCGTCAAGGTCCTGGGCCGCCGCCCCACCGGCGCCGAGCTGGCCATGTACTCCGTCATGTGGAGCGAGCACTGCTCCTACAAGTCCTCCAAGAACCACCTGCGCCAGTTCGGCCAGAAGGTCACCGAGGAAATGAAGAAGGACATGCTGGTGGGCATCGGCGAAAACGCCGGCGTGACCAACCTGGGGGACGGCTGGGCCGTGACCTTCAAGATCGAATCGCACAACTCGCCGTCGTTCGTTGAGCCCTACCAGGGTGCCGCGACGGGCATCGGCGGCATTGTCCGCGACATCATTTCCATGGGCGCCCGCCCCGTGGCCGTCATGGACCCGCTGCGCTTCGGCGCCATCGACCACCCGGACACCGCCCGTGTCATGCACGGCGCGGTTGCCGGCATCGGCGGCTACGGCAACTCCCTGGGCCTGCCGAACATCGGCGGCGAGATGGTGTTCGACTCCGTCTACCAGGGCAACCCGCTGGTCAACGCCCTCGCCGTGGGCGTCATGCGCCACGAGGACATCCGCCTGGCCAACGCCTCCGGCAAGGGCAACAAGGTGGTCCTGTTCGGTGCACGCACCGGCGGTGACGGCATCGGCGGCGCCTCGGTGCTGGCCTCCGAGTCGTTTGACGACACCAAGCCCTCCAAGCGCCCCGCGGTGCAGGTGGGCGACCCCTTCGCCGAGAAGGTACTCATCGAATGCTGCCTGGAGCTGTTCAAAGGCTCGCTGGTGGAAGGCATCCAGGACCTGGGCGCAGCAGGCATCTCCTGCGCTACCTCGGAACTGGCATCCAATGGCGACGGCGGCATGCAGGTTGAGCTGACCTCCGTCCTGCTGCGCGACCCCACGCTGACACCGGGCGAGATCCTGATGTCCGAGTCGCAGGAACGCATGATGGCCGTGGTCACGCCGGAGAACGTGGAAGCGTTCGAAGCCGTCATGGACAAGTGGGCCGTGGAATACTCCTGGCTGGGCGAGGTGACCGACACCGGCCGCCTCATCATCACCTGGGAAGGCGACGTGATTGTCGACGTCGATCCCCGCACGGTCGCGCACGACGGCCCGGTCTATGACCGTCCGTTCGCCCGTCCCGAGTGGCAGGATGCCGTGCAGGCCGACACGTTCACCGGCTCCGTGCAGGACGCCGGCCGCCCGGCCGCTCCCGCCGAGCTGGCAAAGGCCGTGACTGAGCTGGTGGCATCGCCGAACATGTGCTCCAAGTCCTGGATCACCAACCAGTACGACCGGTACGTCGGAGGCAACACCTCCATGGCGTTCCCGGACGACGCCGGCGTGGTCCGGGTTGACGAGGAAACAGGCCTGGGCGTTGCCCTGGCCACCGACGCCAACGGCCGCTACACCTACCTGGACCCCTACCACGGCGCCCAGCTGGCGCTGGCCGAAGCCTACCGCAACGTTGCCACCGCAGGCGCCATCCCCATGGCCGTCAGCGACTGCCTGAACTTCGGCTCCCCCGAGGATCCGGACGTGATGTGGCAGCTGGCCGAAGCCATCCGGGGCCTGTCCGACGCCTGCATGGTGCTGGGCATCCCGGTCACCGGCGGCAACGTCTCCCTGTACAACCAGACGGGCACCACCCCCATCCACCCCTCCCCCGTGGTGGCGGTCCTGGGCAAGCTCGACGACGTCGCGCGCCGCACGCCGTCGGGCTGGCGTGAAGACGGCCAGGCCATCTACATGCTGGGCACCACAGGCGCCGAGCTGGACGGTTCCGAGTGGGCCAACATGCGGGGCCACCTGGGCGGGCAGCCGCCGAAGGTTGACCTTGAGGCCGAGCGTGCCCTGGGCGAGATCCTGATCAACGCTTCGCGCGACGGCATGATCGACTCCGCGCACGACCTCTCCGAGGGCGGCCTCGCAGCTGCGCTGGTTGAGTCCTCGCTGCGCTACGGCGTGGGTGCCCGGATCGCCTTGCAGGACATCATGGACCGGGACGGCGTGGACCTGTTCACGGCGCTCTTCTCTGAGTCCCAGGGCCGCGCCATTGTGGGCGTCCCGCGGTCCGAGGAAGTCCGCTTCACGGACATGTGCACCGCCCGCGGCTTCGCGCACACGCGCATCGGCGTGGTGGACGCAGCCAGCGGCACGCTGGACATCAACGGTGTGGAGAGCCTGTCCCTGGACGCCCTCCGGGAAGCCCACGAAGGGACGCTGCCGAAGTACTTCGGCTAGTCCCCACCGGCACCACCCATCGACTGCTCCGTACTTGTCGTTTTGACCCGTCAGAACGACAAGTACGGAGCACTCGTTTTTAAAAACCCCTTCGCCAGCCGGCCTGTGCCAGGGCAACAAGAACTTTGGCTGCGGCCGGTTTCGCATCGTTGACCATGTGGCGTTTGGAAATCCTGACCTCCGTCCACCCCAGGGAGGCGTACCGTTCAGAGCGCGTTATGTCCCTGGCGATCTGGCTTTCATCTCCGTGGTGCTCGCCCTCGTACTCGATTCCGATCCTGTATTTGCGGTAAGACAGGTCCGGTTCATGGTGCCTGACGCCGTCCTCGGTGATGATCGGAACGTTCAGCTCGGGCTCGGGCAGGCCTGCGCGGACGATAGCGAGCCGGAGCATCGTTTCCTGGGCCGAATCCGATCCGACCCGGATAAGTTCCAGGGCCTCCTTGGCCTTCCGGAGGCCCCGCTTTCCCCGGTGCCTGTCGATGGTCCGCTGCAGGTCCCATATGCTGCACAGCGGCAAGTCGCGGCCCTCGAAGTCGGGGCGCGGAGCACGGACACAGGCGTCCCCCATGGCCACGATTTCATCCACGGACAACAACTCGGCCATGTCGAGCCAGGTCCGGGCAGGCGTTGTCACCGGAATTCCGTCAAGTGTGGCGACCTCATCCTCAAACAGCTTCATGCGGTGCACGATGACATGGGGCCTGTCCAGGTGGGCTGCACCTTCGGGGCGGATGAGGTGGTAATCGTCATAGGCCTCGTCCTGGCGCCGCTGCGGCAGCGAATGCAGCTCCGCAGCCGTCACGTGCGAGGCTGCACACAGCTCGTTGACCTCGATGAAGGGCCGAACCCGAACGCTTAATGGGAGCGCCGTCGTCGTGCCTTCCACCCTGATGCCCCGGCCACGGTATGTCAGCGACCCGTGCCGCCAGCGGCGCGGGGACACTCCGGCAACCGAAGCGTCAACAAGAGTGAAGGGGCGTCCCCGGAGTTCCTCCGGCAGCGGGTGTGGGGTCTTCATCGATCCATGAGAGCAGAATCCCGACAACACCCGCAGAAGTTATCCACACCCTCCATCCATTGCTGAGCAGATGTCGTTTTGGCGCGTGAAAACGACAAGTTCTCAGCAATCGGCGGGTGGGCCCACGCCGCCAGGGTTCCCTGGCCGAGCTTGCGAGGCGAGGGTGGCGGTGGGGCTAGTCTTCGCTGTGGAGCTCGCGCTGGCGGGCGCTGAGCAGCTCGATCTCGGGCCGGCCGGCCACAAAGCGTTCGACGGCGGCCAGCACCTCCATAAGGTGTGGCCGGTCCGCTGCCACCAGGCCGACGCCGAGCTGCGTGCGCCGGTACTGGCTGTGGTCCCCTACCTCGGCGACCGACACCTCAAAGCGGCGTTTGAGCTCGGCCAGGAGCGGCCTGACGACGGACCGTTTCTCCTTCAGGCTGTGAACGTCGCCAAGGAGGATGTCGAACTCGATCCAGCCAATCCACATGGCTTCGGACCTTCCCTACTCGATGGTGAGCTCGCCCATCCGGTCCCAGCCGTCGCCGTCGAGCTGCCGGCTGACGATCCTGGGGGTTTCGGCGAGGGCCTGCGGCATGTCCGTCATGGCCTTCTTGAAGTGGCCGCTGTTCACGTGGTCGCCGGCGGCATCGTCCTTGAAGGCTTCCACGAGGACGTATTCGTTGGGATCGTCCAGGCTGCGGGACCAGTCGAACCAGAGGTTGCCGGGTTCCTTCCGGGTGGCTTCGGTGAAGTCCGCCACGAGGGCCGGCCAGCGCTCGGACCACTCGGGCTTGACCTTGAACTTGACGACGATAAAGATCACTGGGATTTTCCTTCCGCGGCGAGACTGCGTGCCCCTTCAATGTACCGGGAAGTAACGTAGCGCTGCGCCGCACGGGTCACCACGCCGCCGGCCGCGTAGAACCAGTTGGCAGGCCTGCTGAACGCCCGGATCCGCAGCCATACTTCACCCTGGCTGTTGATCTCCACTTCAAAGGATTCCTCCCCTCGGGCAGGGTGTCCGGGCAGCGTCCCGTAGCCAAAACCCGCCGATTGCGGCACGCCGTCCGGCGTCGGCTCATGGACCCACACCACCTGGCAGGGGGCCGGCAGGCGGAAGGGCCCGACGCCGAATCCGCTCACCACGCGTGCGCCGGGGACCGCCTTTGGCGAATCCGCGCGGACGCGCAGACCTGCCCGCCGCTGCAGCTCCCAGGCCAGGATGCCGTCCGCCACGCGACGGTAAACGTCCAGTCCGGTCCCCAGGCGTGCCTCCTCAAGGACACGGCCGTATCCTTCGGGAGCGCTGCCCTGTTCCGTGCCTCCCACTCCCGGGTAGTCCAGCCTGGCCACGGCCCTGTCAGTCAATGCTGCCTTCCTTCCCGAGGCGCGCCCACCCCAGTTGTTCCTGCTGCTTCCGGCTCAATCCTGACACCACCAGGTCGTAGGAGTCCTCCACCATGTCCCTGACCATCCCGTCCGGCAACGAACCGTCAAGGCGGACACCGTTCCAATGGGTCTTGTTCATGTGCCATGCGCCGGTAATCGCCGGGTGCACCGCCCGCAGCTGCACGGCAAGGGCCGGTTCGCACTTAAGGTTCACGTAAAAGTCGTCCTCATCCATGGATGACAGGGCAAACAGCTTGGCCTCGTGGCGGGTGCCGCCGGCAATGTGGGCCCGGACCTTGAAGACCGATACTTCCGGTCCAAACGGAAAATCCTCGTAGGCTCCCGGAAACGAAAGGCAGATCGTCCGCAGCGCATTTGGGTCCATGCAGGAAGCCTATAAAGCAGGCCTGCACGGTGCTAGTCTGCGAGGATGTCACGCGACCAGGGAGCCATACCTGTTCTGGATCTGAGTACCGCACGGCAGCCCTACGGGCCCTTCAGCCCGGAGTTCATCGAGCAGCTGCGGCATGCCACCCACGATGTGGGCTTCTTCCAAATTACCGGCTACGGGGGCCGCCCTGGCCAGGCAGAAGAGCTGCTGGACCTCCTCAGGCGCTTCTTCAACCTGCCGCTTGAGGAGCGGATGAAGCTGGACAACCGGCTGTCCCCGCACTTCCGCGGCTACACCCGGATGGGCACCGAAATGACCCAGGGCCGGGCGGATGCGAGGGAGCAGATCGACTACTCCCCCGAACGTGAGCCGGTGAAGGACTATCCGGAGGACCAGCCCTACTGGCTGCTGCAGGGGCCCAACCTCTGGCCGGACGAAGCGTTCCCCGGGCTAAGGCCTGCCGCCATGGAGTGGGCCGAACTCATGTCGGAGGTAGGGATGGAGCTGCTGCGGGCCATCGCGGTGTCGCTGCAGCTGCCGGAGGACTACTTCGATGAACCGTTCCGGGACACCCCGGCGTGGATGGGCAAGCTGGTGCACTACGTGGGCGGCGTGGTGGAAGCCGCCGGTGACCAGGGTGTCGGTTCGCACGCCGACTACGGGTTCGTGACCCTCCTGCTCCAGGACGGCGTGGGCGGCCTGGAAGTACTGCCGCCCGGCACCAGCCAGTGGTTGCCCGTGGAGCCCCTTCCGGGAGCCCTGGTGGTGAACCTCGGCGAGATGCTGGAAGTAGCCACGGAGGGATACCTCGCAGCCACTATCCACCGCGTCCAGGCCCCGCCGCCGGGTGTGGACCGCTACTCGGTACCGTTCTTCTGGTCGCCCCGGCTCGATGCGGTCATAGAACCGGTTCCGCTGGCTCCCGGGCTGAAGGCGGCGGCCCGGGGCATCACGGACGATCCCGCCAACCCGCTGCTGGCTTCCTTCGGAATGAACATGCTCAAGGGCCGCATGCGCGCACACCCTGACGTCACAGAGCGGCACTATCCTCACTTAATGCAGGGCCGGAGCTGATTAACTGCCGGAGCCGCTGAAGCTCTACAGGTTGTACTTCCAGGCGAGCTGCGCCGGGCAGGCGTTCATCACCACGTCGAGGCCGGCCGCCTTGGCGCGCTCCGCCGCCGCCTCATCGATGACGCCCAGCTGCAGCCAGACGGCTTTGGCCCCCACGGCAATGGCCTGGTCGACCACGCTGCCCACCTTCTGCGAATTCACAAAGCAATCCACGACGTCGATGGGCTGCTTTTCGGCCGGGATGCCGGCCAGGGTGCGGTACCCGGTTTCGCCGTGGACAGTATCGCCGGGCAGGTTGACGGGAATGATGTCCATGCCAAGCTTGTCGCGGATAAAGAGCGAAACATCGTAGGCTGCGCGCCACTCATTGGTGGTGAGGCCGACGATGGCCCAGCGGCCCTTGGTTCGCATGAGGCGTTCAATGACTGCAGGATCGTTCGTGTGGCCCATGGGATCAGCCTACGCTCCCCGCTGGAAGTCCTGAAGGACCGAATAAAAGAACGAATACAGCAACGTTGGGCGCCTGTGAACGAATATTAAGCGGCGGCTGCGAGAGTTTGCTCTCGCGGATTCACTGGAGTGTAGTGGTCTTTGACCATCCCGAGCGGCCGAGAGACCTGGATCGATGACGCCGCAGCAACCCTGGTCGCCGGACGTTCCCCCACGCTCCGGCGATAACAAGGATGGCAGCCGCGGATCTCCGGAACTGGCTTTTCCGGAAGGCTGCCTCCGTCGGGTGCTACCGCCAGGACCGATGGAGTGAAACGATGGGCTTGAGCGCCGCTGAAACGATGGACCTGAACGCGGGGGTCCACCCTGACAATGTTGCCTTTTGGGAGCAGCAGGCGCTGCGTCTGGACTGGGACACACCGTGGCACACGGCGCACCGCTGGCTTCCGGCAGACCCGGAGGCTGCCCGCGGCCCGGAGATCACCTGGTTCGAGGGCGGCACGCTCAACGTGGCCGCCAACTGCGTGGACCGCCACGTCGCGGCCGGCCGCGGCGCCAAGGTGGCCCTCCACTTCGAAGGCGAGCCGGGCGACCGCAGGTCCATCACGTACGCCGAACTCCAGCGCGAGGTGGCAAAAGCCGCCAATGCGCTCCTGGCCCTGGGCATCACCAAGGGTGACCGCGTGGTCATCTACCTCCCGGTCATCCCCGAGACAGTCATCATCACGCTCGCCGTGGCCCGGATCGGCGCCATCCACTCCCTGGTGTTCGGCGGTTTCTCGGCCGAAGCGCTGAAGTTCCGGGTGGAGGACACCGGCGCCAAGCTCCTGGTCACCACCGACGGCCAGTTCCGCCGCGGCGTGGCCGTTCCCGTGAAGGACAACGCGGACGCCGCCGTCGCCGGGGGCAATGCCATCGAGCACGTCCTGGTGGTCAACCGCACCACCCCTGCCAACGGCCTGGCCGCCGTCCCCATGACCGCAGGCCGCGACGTGTGGTGGCATGACGTCGTCGGAAACGCCCCGGACGTCCACGAGCCGGAGGCTTTCGACGCCGAAACGCCGCTGTTCATCATGTACACGTCCGGGACCACCGGGAAGCCCAAGGGGCTGGTGCACACCTCCGGCGGCTACCTGACGCAGGCCTCGTGGAGCTTCGAGCACCTGTTCAGCAACCCGGATCCGGCCCTCCGCGACCGCGACGTGCACTGGTGCACGGCCGACCTCGCCTGGGTCACGGCCCACACCTACGAGATCTACGGCCCGCTGTCCAACGGCGTGACGCAGGTGATCTTCGAAGGCACTCCCAACACCCCGCACCCGGGCCGGCATTTTGAGGTCATCGAACGCTACGGCGTAACCCAGTACTACACGGCACCCACCCTGGTCCGGTCCCTCATGGGCTGGTTCCCGGACGGTGTACCGGACACCTACGACCTGTCCTCCATCCGCCTGCTGGGGACCGTGGGGGAAGCGGTCAACCCCGAAGCCTGGCGCTGGCTGCGGAACAACGTGGGCGCCGGCACCGCACCGGTGGTGGACACGTGGTGGCAGTCCGAGACCGGGGCCACCATCCTCTCCCCCGCGCCGACGGACAGCAGCTTCAAGCCCGGCTGCGCCGCCCGTCCCCTGCCGGGAGTCAGCACCAGGATCGTGGACGACGGCGGCAACACCGTTGCGCCGGGCGTCCAGGGAAACATCGTGGTTGACTCCCCCGGGCCCGCCATCGCCCGCACCGTCTGGGGCAACCCGCGCCGCTACTTCGACTCCTATTGGAGCAAGTACGCGGACCAGGGCTGGTTCCTCGCCGGCGACGGCGCCAAGTACGACGCCGACGGCGACATCTGGATCCTGGGCCGCGTGGATGACACCCTGAACGTCTCCGGCCACCTGCTCTCCACCATCGAGATCGAGTCCGCCCTGGTGTCGCACCCGGACGTGGTGGAGGCCGGAGTCTGCCCGGTGGCGGATCCGAAGACCGGCCACGCGGTGGTGGCCTTCGTCGTGCTGAAGGCCGGGGCCCCGGCAGACTGTATCGACGAGCTCCGGCACCACGTGGCCGAGGAGATCGGCCCCATCGCCAAGCCGCGCGACGTCGTCGTTGTTCCCGATGTCCCCAAGACCCGCAGCGGCAAGATCATGCGCCGGCTGATCACCCAGCTGTTCGAGGGAACTGCGCTGGGCGACACCACTTCACTCCAGAACGAACCGGCCATCGCCGGTATCCAGGACGTCCTGCGCCAGCGGGCCCTACCGAAGGAAAATTCATGACCGAGATCAGCAACGTCGCACGACTCTCCGAACCGCTCAAGTTCGCCTACTGGGTGCCCAACGTCTCCGGCGGCCTGGTGGTATCCACCATCGAACAGCGCACCGGCTGGGACTTCGACTACAACAAGAAGCTGGCCCGCATCGCCGAAGAATCCGGCTTCGAATATGCCCTGACGCAGACGCGCTACGCCGCCTCCTACGGCGCGGACAAGCAGCACGAGGCGACGTCGTTCAGCCTGGCACTGCTGGCCGCCACGGAGCGCCTGAAGGTCATCGCCGCGGTCCACCCGGGCATGTGGCACCCGGGCGTGCTGGCGAAGTACATCATCACCGCCGACCACATCTCCAACGGCCGCGCCGCCGTCAACATCGTCTCCGGCTGGCTGAAGAGCGAGTTCACCAACTTCGGCCTGGAGTGGCTGGAGCACGACGAGCGCTACGTCCGCACCGAGGAATTCATCAACGTCCTGCGCGGATTGTGGACCGAAAAGGACTACAGCCAGTCCGGCAAGTACTACAACATCACCGACTTCACCCTGAACCCGGCCCCCGTGGACGTCCCCGGCCGCGCCCACCCCGAGATCTTCTTCGGCGGAAACTCGACGGCGGCCCAGGCCACCGCGGGCCGCGTGGCGGACTGGTACTTCTCCAACGGCAAGGACCTTGAGGGTTTCAAGGACAACATCGCCGGCGTGGTGGCCGCTGCCGGCGAAACCGGCCGCGGCGCCGAAGGGCGGCTGGCCGCTCCCCGGTTCGGCCTCAACGGGTTCGTCATCGCCCGCGACTCCGAAAAGGAAGCCCGGGACACCCTGCGCGAGATCGTGGAAAAGGCGCACAAACCCGCCGTCCAGGGCTTCCGCGATGCGGTGCAGGAAGCCGGTGCCTCCACCAAGGACGGCAAGGGCATGTGGGCCGACTCCACCTTCGAGGACCTGGTCCAGTACAACGACGGCTTCAAGACCCAGCTCATCGGCACCCCGGAGCAGATTGCCGAGCGCATCGTGGAGTACAAGAAGATCGGCGTGAACCTGTTCCTCACCGGCTACCTGCACTTCCAGGAGGAGGTGGCGGCGTTCGGCCGCGACATCCTGCCGATCGTCCGGGAGCTTGAGGCGGACCTGGCCCGCAGGAACGGCACCGAATTGGTCCCCACCCGCCCCCTAGCCTCGCAAGCTCGGCCAGGGAACCCTGCGGGCGTGGGCCCATCCGGCACCCCGGTTGCCGCCGAAGCGGTGGCTGTCTGATGGCTGAGCGCACCTTCGGGTTCCGCACCCGCGCCCTGCACGCCGGCGGCACCCCTGACGCCGAACACGGCGCCCGCGCCGTTCCCATCTACCAGACCACGTCGTTCGTCTTCAAAGACACCAACGACGCCGCCAACCTGTTCGCCCTCCAGAAGTACGGCAACATCTACTCCCGCATCGGCAACCCCACCGTCGCGGCGTTCGAGGAGCGCATCGCGTCCCTCGAGGGTGGCATCGGAGCGGTCGCGACGGCGTCGGGCATGGCAGCGGAGTTCATCACCTTCGCCGCCCTGACACAGGCGGGCGACCACATCGTGGCAGCTTCCCAGCTGTATGGCGGAACTGTGACCCAGCTCGACGTGACCCTGCGCCGGTTCGGCGTGGACACCACGTTCGTCCCCGGCACCGACCCCGCTGACTACGCCGCGGCGGTGCGGGACAACACCAAAGCCATTTTCGTGGAGGTGGTGGCCAACCCGTCGTCGGAGGTCCAGGACCTGGAGGGGTTGGCAAAGGTGGCGCACGACGCCGGCATCCCCTTGGTGGTCGACGCCACCTTGAGCACGCCGTACCTGGTGCGGCCCATCGAACACGGTGCCGACATCGTGATCCACTCCGCCACCAAGTTCCTGGGCGGCCACGGCACCACCCTGGGTGGCGTAGTGGTGGAGAGTGGCCGGTTCAACTGGGGCAACGGCAAGTTCCCCACCATGACTGAGCCCGTGGCTTCCTACGGCAACGTCTCCTGGTGGGGCAACTTCGGTGAGTACGGGTTCCTCACCAAGCTGCGCAGCGAGCAGCTGCGGGACATCGGTCCGGCCCTTTCGCCGCAGTCGGCGTTCCAGCTGCTCCAGGGCGTTGAGACCCTGGCACAGCGGCTCGACGAGCACCTGAAGAACGCGCAGGCCGTGGCCGAATGGCTGGAAAACGATGAGCGGGTAGCCTACGTCAACTACTCGGGCCTGCCTTCGCACCCGCACTTCGAACGGGCCCGGAAGTACCTGCCGCTTGGCCCGGGCTCGGTGTTCTCCTTCGGGGTCAAAGGTGGGCGCGCCGCAGGGCAGAAGTTCATCGAGTCCCTGCAGCTGGCCTCCCACCTGGCCAACGTGGGTGACTCCCGGACCCTCGTGATCCACCCCGGCTCCACCACCCACCAGCAGCTCAGCGCAGCCCAGCTGGAATCCGCGGGCGTGCCGGAGGACCTGGTCCGCATCTCGGTGGGCCTCGAGGATATCGAGGACATCCTGTGGGATCTGGACCAGGCACTCACCGAAGCCTCCAACGCCGCGGCCCGGGACGCCGCCGTCGCCCAAGAACCCGCAGGCGCCTGCACGATCGGAGCAAACGCATGAGCCCCGCCGAACGCACCTGGTCCGGCCCGTCGGCACCTGAGCGGCTGGCCCTGCTCCGGCAGGCGACATCCATTGCCATTGTTGGAGCCTCTGACAAGCCGTCGCGGGCCAGCTACTTCGTGGCCACGTACCTGCTGTCCTCCACCCGCTACAAGGTGTACTTCGTGAACCCGGTGGTCAAGGAGATCCTGGGCCAGCCCACGTATGCGTCCCTGGCGGACCTGCCGGAGAGCCCGGACATCGTCGACGTTTTCCGCAAGCATGACGACCTTCCGGGCGTCCTGGACGAGGCCGTGGCCGCCGGCGCCAAAACACTCTGGCTGCAACTGGGTTCCTGGCACGAAGGCGTCGCGGCAGGCGCGGAAGCCGCGGGGCTCAACGTGGTGATGGACCGCTGCGTGAAGATCGAGCACGCGCGCTTCCACGGCGGACTCCACCTGGCCGGCTTCGATACCGGCGTGATTTCCTCCAAGCGCCAGGTCATGGCCTGACCGGCGGCTGCATGCGGCGACAGCGGGTCCGTCCGACGGGCCCGCTGTTGCTGTGTTTCGGCTATTTCGCCGGAGACGTGGGCTTGGGCCCGGATCCCTGTCCTGCCGCCTGGGAGCCTGTTTGGCCCTGTCCCGGCATTGCGTTGGCCGCGGAGCCCGCCGCCTTTAGTGCCTCGGCGGCTGCATCCCCGGCTGACGGCCCGGTGCTGGCCGCCGGGAGTCCGGCCTTCGCCGGCCCGGAAGCCCCTTGCCCTGCCGGCATCCCGTCCGTCGCGGCGCCGGGATTCTCCTTGCCCCTGCCAAGTCCATTGCCCTGCAAAGAAGTCCCGGGAGCCGCGGGCGTGCACGCTTCGGCGCCGGCCTCGTGTTTGACCGGGCCGACGCACGGCGGGAACCCGGTGTGCGTCCGTCCTGTGTGGCGGGAGGAGCCGGCAGGATCCCGAAGGAGGCTGGAGGCAAGGTTTGCGGCATCGGAGGACCCACCGGGTGCAGGTGAGCCGGCAGCGGCAAGGTCCCCGTCGGAAGCCACCTTGGGACCCCGGTAGCTGAAACCGGCGGCGGACGGTTCCCCGGCTGTACTGTTCCAGGGCGCCCAATCCTCCAGCAGGTGCTCCACGGGACTGGTTCCGGAAGTGCTGGAGCTGGCGGCTACCCCGCCCACACCCAGCCCCATCCCGGCCACCAGCACCAGGCCCAGCGCGGTGGGGCGGTGGCGCCGGCGGCGGCGGCGCGCCAGTTCGTCCCCAAGCAGCGCATCGGGCTGTCCAGTGGCCTGTACACCGGGCTGTTCCGGCACCTCTTCAGCTGCCTGTTCAGCTGCTTCCCCGCCCGGTTCCCCTGCCGTGAGCAGTGCGGCAAGCTCACCGCTGGGTTCCGGCGCGGGCAGCGAAGCCAGGGTGCCCAGCGACAGCAGGGCGTTGCGAAGGTCCGCATCCAGCTGGCAGCCGGCGTCCAGCAGCATGTCATCAACAAGGGCGGCGCGGTTTTCCGGGGCGGGTGTCATGGCGCGAGGTACTCCTTCACTGCGGCGAGTTCCCGGAGTTTCAACAATGCGCGCCGCTGAAGCTGCTTCACCGAACCGGCGCTCTTTTCCATGGTCTCGGCCGTCTGTTCCACTGTGAGGCCTCCCACCAGGCGCAGCGACAGGACGTCCCGCTGGTCCTGCGGCAGACCGTCCAGCAGCGTCAGGACCTCCTGGGGCGAAATGCGCTGCAGGGCTTCCTTTTCCGCTGAGGTGTCTACCCGCTGGTCGAGCTCGGGCTCGAAGGGCAGCTTGACCGGGGTCCGGCTTTGCCGCCGGTGGTCATCCACAATGCGGGCGTGGGCAACGGAGAAGATAAAAGTCCGCAGGCCGGATTCGCCGCCGTGCACGGTGTGGAGGCGGGGCAGCACGGAAAGGAACACTTCCTGCATGGCGGCCTCCGGATCCTCGACTCCCCGGGCTGTGAGGTAGCCCAGCACCTGTGATGCGTAGGTCTTGTAGACAAGGCTGAAGGCGGCAGTCCCGGAAAGCGGCTGGTCCGGAGCCTCGTCTGTCTGTGCATCGGTCACTGACGTAGTGCTTTCCGTCAAAGAAGGGTGTTGGCAAGGCGGGCGCTCAGTACATCCGGAACGCTGCCCTTACTTTACCCTCAGGTAACCACCCCGCCGGAACCGCCACGACGCTGGCAACAGGGCCGGTGCCGGGCCAGGCGGGTGCAGCCACCCTTGCGGAAAGACAAAAGAGCCGGCCTGGAACGTGATGGGGGACAGGTTCCAGACCGGCACTTCATAGGGGTAATCGCCGGGGACCCCCAAAGGGTTACGCGCTTTCAAAAAAACTTGTGAGAATTTCCTTCCCCGCCTGTCAGCGGGCTGCTGCCCTGGTCCACCGGGGTGCCGTGGCATGCCGGCGCGGCGCATTGGCCAGCGCAAAGGCGTGCCGCGTGGAGGGCGCGCGTTCTTCTCCGCACACGGGCACGACGGCAGCGGGCAGCCCGGCCGGAACAGCGGCAGCAGCCGCAGCGGGTTCAGCCGCGGGACGGGCTACGGTTCCGGCGGGACACAGGTCGGTGACCAGGCCCGTGCCGGCACATTCACGCACCGCGGCGATCCCTGCCGCCACAGCGGCCTTGTCCTCGAAGGGGCCGGAGACGGCGATAACGGCCCCGTCCGGAGCCAGGAGACGGAACCGGAAAAACGAATCAGCGTCGACGAATGCTTCAAATTTTCCGGCCATGACGATCCTTCCTTGGGCACCAGGTTGTACAGACGAGTCTGGCCGCGGCACCGGAAACCTCACAAGACCATGCGCGTTAAGCCTGTGTAAATTCGCTGTCCGCCACCAAAAGAGAAGCGGCAGGCCACCTGCGAAAGGTGGCCTGCCGCCGTCGTCATGCCTGCTCCGGGAGGGCGCGTCAGTCGTTGATGAGGTCGTTCACCACGATGGTCTGGTCGCGGTCCGGGCCAACGCCGATCGCGGAGAACCGGGTTCCGGAGAGCTTCTCCAGCGCCAGCACGTAGTTGCGGGCATTCTCGGGGAGGTCCGCCAGCGTCCGGGCTCCCGTGATGTCCTCGGTCCAGCCGTCAAAGTACTCGAAGATCGGCTTCGCGTGGTGGAACTCGGTCTGCGTCATGGGCATCTCGTCATGCCGGACACCGTCGACGTCGTAGGCCACGCACACCGGGATCTGCTCGATGCCGGTCAGGACGTCCAGCTTGGTGACGAAGTAGTCCGTGAAACCGTTCACGCGGGAAGCGTGCCGCGCCAGGACGGCGTCGTACCAGCCGCAGCGGCGCGGGCGGCCGGTGTTGACGCCGAATTCGCCGCCGGTCTTCTGCAGGTACATGCCCATCTCATCGAAAAGTTCGGTGGGGAACGGGCCGGCACCAACGCGGGTGGTGTAGGCCTTGATGATGCCGATGGAACGCGAAATCCGGGTGGGGCCGATGCCGGAACCCACCGAGGCGCCGCCGGCGGTGGGGTTGGAGGAGGTCACGAACGGGTAGGTGCCGTGGTCCACGTCCAGGAACGTTGCCTGGCCGCCCTCCATCAGGACTACCTTGCCCTCGTCCAGCGCCGAGTTCAGGACCAGGGTGCTGTCGATGACCAGCGGGCGGAGCCGCTCGGCGAAGGACAGGAAGTACTCCACGATCTCGTCCACCACAACGCTGCGGCGGTTGTAGACCTTGACCAGGAGTTCGTTCTTCTGGCGCAGCGAGCCTTCCACCTTCTGGCGCAGGATCGATTCGTCGAAGACGTCCTGGACGCGGATGCCCAGCCGGGCCACCTTGTCCATGTAGGCGGGGCCGATGCCGCGGCCGGTGGTGCCAATGGCACGGCTGCCCAGGAAGCGCTCGGTCACCTTGTCCAGCACCTGGTGGTACGGGGCCACCAGGTGGGCGTTGGCGGAGACCCGCAGTTTTGAGGTGTCGGCGCCGCGCGCCTGGAGTCCGTCGATTTCCTGGAAGAGTGCCTCCAGGTTCACCACGCAGCCGTTGCCGATGATGGGAACGGCGTTGGAGCTGAGAATGCCTGCCGGCAGCAGCTTGAGTTCGTACTTTTCACCGCCTACGACGACGGTGTGCCCGGCGTTGTTGCCGCCGTTGGGCTTGACGACGTAGTCAACACGGCCGCCCAGCAGGTCGGTGGCCTTGCCTTTTCCTTCGTCGCCCCACTGGGCTCCTACGATCACAATTGCTGGCATGGGATCCTCCCCCATTCGTGCGGACTGCCCGGGCCGGCCACCAGGTGGCGGGCCCATGCAGCGCCGTTCATGAGAATGCCCCGAACATACCGGCCTTCGCACAGCCGCAGCACGGCGCAGCGAAGCAAGAGTTCCGGGGCTCTTACCACCCAAGTTTAGCCGATAGGGCACTTTGTCCACTGTTGTGGCCCGCCGCGGTCCTTTCTGCCAAAAGGCCGCGGCGGCCGGTGCCGTCTATTCGTCCTCAGCCTCCCCGGCCGGCCGGGACGTCTGTTCGGCGAGCGTGTTCCAGAAGGAGGTGTCGGCGTCGGCAATGGACCCGTCCGCGATGGCCGCGGCCGTGGAGGTCAGCGTGGTGACGGTCTGTTTAATCAGGTAGCCGTTGCTGCGCTGCCCGAGTGCATAGCCGTCCAGGTAGTGGTCCGACATGCCGCGCATCTCGAAGAGCAGGGTGGCAATGCCGTACTCCACGGAGATGCCGTTGCGGCTGATGGTTTCGGCACTGCCGCCCTGGTATTTGCCCAGGTGCCCCCAGCCGGTGGAGTCGACGTTGTTGAACACCACGGCGCCGAGTTGCTTGGATTTTTCGACGACGGCGGGGTCGGCGTTGGGGGTGGTGGGGTACAGGATGGAGCCCGACACCAGCTTGCCGTCACGCTCGGCCCGGGTGCCCTGGTGGTGCAGGTCGATCATGTAGTCGATCCGGTATTTGCGCATGACGTTGTTGTGCAGCGCCTGGGTCTCCGGCTGGACCTTGGCCACGTGGTCGCGGTTCAGGTCCACGCCCTCGGCGTTGTAGCGGGTGAGGTGCCGGTCGCCCTTGGCGAGGTAATTGTCCAGGGAGAAGTCCACGTCACCCATGGCGCCGTCCGCATTGAGCATGGGCACTACCAGGATGTTCACGCCGTTGAGGATGTCCGCGGATTTGCCGGTCCCCAGGTGCTTGATGAACTCCATGGCGCCCTCGGTGGTGAGCTGCTCGTTGCCGTGCTGCTGGGTCAGGTACAGGATGGTGGGCTTGGCGGGGTCCGAAATGTACTTGATCAGGTGGATGTCACGCCCCTTGACCGTCTGCCCGATGACCTCCAGCTCCATTGCCGGCTGGCGGGCATCCTGGTCCTTCAGGAATAAGACCATCTGTTCATACGTGGCGAGCCTGGACGTGGTGATCTGGCCGTTGGCGTCGTAGTTGGGGCCTTCGCCTACCGCGTGTGCCAGCGGGGCGGGACCTGCGACGACGGCCAGCGCCAGGGCGCCGGAGACGGCGAGGAAAGCCGCCGGGCAGCCCGTCGCGACATAAAGCGGCGCAGACTTGCCCCGGGGCAGGCATCTGGATTTATGTGAGAGTGAACCATCCGGAGCGGCCGAGAGACCTGGCTCGATGACGCCGCAGCAACCACGGTCCAGCAGGATTCCTGCCGGCCGAAGGTGCTACTGCCAGGACCGATGGAAAGGAAGATTCCAGCATGTCCCTGAACACCGACCACATCCGCGTCACCCACGCGGGATCCTTGCCCCGCACCCCGGAACTCATCGCGGCCAACGCCGCCAAGGAAACCGACGGCGTCACCCCTGAATTCCTGGGACTCCTGGAGGCCTCCGTGGTGGAGGTGGTCCAGCGCCAGAAGGACCTCGGCATCGACATCCCCAACGACGGCGAATACGGGCACACGATGTCCAGCTCCGTGGACTACGGCGCCTGGTGGAACTACTCCTTTGCACGGCTGGGCGGCCTGGAGCCAACCAACGTGGACCGCTGGGCCGATGCCCAGGTGCACCGCTCCTCGCCCGGCAACATTGTCCTGACCTCATTCCCCGACCGGCGCGACCGGCAGGCGTTCAACGAGGCCTACAACGACCCCTCCTCGGGCATCCTGTCTCACCGCAAGAGCGTGACCCAGCCCAAGATCGCCGGACCCCTGACCTACACGGGCCAGGACCTGGTGGCATCGGACATCAGGAACCTGAAGACCGGCCTCGCAGCCGCCGGGTTGTCGGACGGCTTCGTAGCATCCCTCTCCCCCGGCTCCTGCGCCCGCGTGGCCAACGAGTACTACAAGTCGGAGGAGGAACTTGTCTACGCCTGCGCCGATGCCATGCGGGAGGAGTACAAGGCGATCATCGATGCCGGCCTCACCGTGCAGCTCGATGATCCGTCCCTGGCCGAGAGCTGGGACCAGATCAATCCCGAGCCCTCCCTGGAGGACTACCTGAAGTTCATCCAGCTGCGCGTCGAGGCCACCAACTGGGCCCTCCGCGACCTGCCCCAGGAACAGATCCGGCTGCACGTCTGCTGGGGTTCCTGGCACGGTCCGCACACCACCGACATCCCCTTCGCCGACATCATCGGATCGGTGCTGCAGGTGAACGCCGGCGCCTACTCCTTCGAGGCAGCCAACGTCCGCCACGAACACGAATGGCGGGTATGGGAGGACACCAAGCTCCCCGAGGGCAAGGTGATCATCCCGGGCATCGTCTCGCACGCCACCAACGTGGTGGAACACCCGGACTTGGTGGCAGACCGCATTGTCCGCTTTGCCGACGTCGTGGGCCGTGAGAATGTCATCGCCTCCACCGACTGCGGCCTGGGCGGCCGGGTCCACCCGCAGATCGCCTTCGCCAAGCTGGAGGCCCTCGGCGAGGGCGCCCGCCGGGCCACCAGCCGCCTCTGGTAGCTGCAAGAGGCGACGCGGGAACCCGCCGGTTCCGTGCCCTGGCTGAGTCAGGTGCACGGGACCGGCGTTTCGTTTCCCGGGGCTTGCTAAACTGGGTAAGGCCGACCAGGAATCGGCCCACCCCAATCAACCGCCGCTGATGTGTCGCGCCCCCGCGTGCCCGTTTCCGTGGCGGCAGCAACGCCAATCCCCGCAGGAGAACCAGCACTTCATGACAGCCCTGGCACCCGAAACATTCCACGAACAGCTCATGAGCCGCCGCTACGACCCCAGCGTTGCTGCCGTTAACGAGCTCTGCGATTCCCTGCAGGAGACCAAGCCCGGAACCGTGGTCCCCTATGTGGATCCCATGCACGACGTGGAGGAATGCCGCATCATCAGCCTGTTCTCCAACATTGGCGAGGCGGACCCGTCCGGGTTCATCACGGCCGGGGACCAGGACGCCGCGACCCGCATGCTGGGACTGCAGTGGAAGCTGGGCCTGCGCCCCGAGTTCGTGATGCCGTGGAACGTCCACCCCTGGCACGTTCCCGGTGAGCCCAACGGCAAGTTCACTCCCGACCAGATCCAGGCAGGCCTGAAGCCGCTGCTGAAGTTCCTGGCCCTGGTGCCCCGTGCCTCCGTCATCGTGGCGCACGGAACCGAAGCCAACCGGTTGGCCAACGCACTCCTGAAGACCGAAGTGCCCCTGCTGTGGCGCCGCGGCCTGAAGACCTACAAGGTGCGCTCCCTGAGCGGCCGCGCCTTCGCCGGTTCCCCCGCGCGCCAGGAGGAGTACCTCGAGGACATGCGCGCGGCCTACGCCGACGCCATGGCACGCACCGGCATCGCCAAGCCTTAAGCGACCGACGGCGGGTGGTTACCTTTCCTGGAAAGGTAACCACCCGCCGTCGTTGTTTAAGCGCAAAGGACTAAAATTTGCCCTCGATCGCTGCCTTCGCCGTGGGGTCCGAGTCGTTGAGGAACTTTTCGATCCGCTCCGGCTCGTCGGCCTCGCCGATGGCAGAGGAAGCCCTGCCCAGGGAGTAGAGGGCCCGCAGGAATCCGCGGTTGGGCTCGTGCTCCCACGGGATGGGCCCGACGCCGCGCCAGCCGTTGCGGCGCAGCGAGTCCAGGCCGCGGTGGTAGCCGACGCGGGAGTAGGCGTAGGAATCGATGATCCGGCCCTCCGCCCATGCTTCTTCGGCGAGCACGGCCCAGAGCAGCGAGGACGTGGGGTGCTTGGCCACCAGGTCCAATGCCTCGTGGCCGGCCTCCAACTGCCCGTACACCTCGGTTTCGGCAGGCAGGAGCGTGGGCTCCGGCCCCATCAGGTTCCGGCGGAACTCGTCCGACATCTAGAAGGTCTTTCCGGCCGAACCGAGCTGCTTGGTGGCTTCCACCACGCGGGCTGCCAGGCCGGCTTCGGCGGAGGCGCCCCAGACGCGGGGGTCGTAGGTCTTCTTGTTGCCCACTTCGCCGTCAACCTTCAGGACGCCGTCGTAGTTCTTGAACATGTGGTCAGCCACCGGACGCGTGTAGGCGTACTGGGTGTCGGTGTCGATGTTCATCTTGATCACGCCGTAGGAAACGGCGTCGGCGATCTCCTGGTCGGAGGAGCCGGAGCCGCCGTGGAACACGAGGTCGAACGGGTTGTCCTTGCCGATCTTTGCACCCACCTGGGCCTGGATGTCCTTGAGGATCTCCGGGCGCAGCTTGACGCCGCCGGGCTTGTAGACGCCGTGCACGTTGCCGAACGTCAGGGCGGTGATGTAGCGGCCGTTTTCACCGGCGCCGAGGGCGTCGATGGTGGCCAGGGCGTCCTCGACCGTGGTGTAGAGCTTGTCGTTGATGGCGTTCTCCACGCCGTCTTCCTCGCCGCCGACGGTACCGATCTCCACCTCAAGGATCATCTTGGCGGCAGCGGTGCGGGCCAGCAGGTCGCGGGCGATCTTCAGGTTCTCCTGCAGGGTCTCTGCGGAGCCGTCCCACATGTGGGAGTTGAACAGCGGGTTGCGGCCGGCCTTGACCTCAGCCTCGGACGCTTCCAGCAGCGGCAGGACAAAGCCGTCCAGCTTGTCCTTGGGGCAGTGGTCCGTGTGCAGGGCGATGTTGACACCGTAGTTCTTGGCCACCTCGCGGGCGAAGGCAGCAAAGCCCAGGGAACCGGCCACCATGTCCTTGGTGGAGGCACCGGACCAGTAGGCGGCACCGCCGGTGGAAACCTGCACGATGCCGTCGGACTCTGCCTCGGCGAAGCCACGCAGTGCCGCGTTCAGCGTCTGCGAGGACGTGACGTTGACGGCGGGGAAGGCGAATCCGCCCGCCTTCGCGCGGTCGATCATCTCGGCGTAGATCTCTGGGGTTGCAATGGGCATGCTGGCTCCTCTGCTGAGTTTCGTCTGTGGGTGGATGACCCTCAAATAGACCGCTTACGGCTTGGCACCATCCTAGCCATTCCCGGGCTGCCAGGGTGTTTCGGGTCACCTGTCGGTAATACTCACACGTGCTGGTTGAAGACGTGCCGGCGGATCCAGGCGTGCATGGCTATAGCCGCGGCGGAGGCGGCGTTGATGGAGCGGGTGGAGCCGAACTGCTCGATGGACAGGGTGGCGGCGGCCGCCTGGTGCACTTCCGGAGTCAGGCCCGGGCCCTCCTGCCCGAATACCAGCACGCAGTCGCGCGGCAGTTCATACGTCTCCAGGGGCACCGAGTCCGGGAAGATGTCGATCCCGATGATCGCCAGCCCCTCCCCCTGCGCCCACTGGACGAAGTCCTCCACGGTGGGGTGGTGGCGGACGTGCTGGTAGCGGTCGGTGACCATGGCGCCGCGCCGGTTCCACCGCCGTCGGCCGATGATGTGTACTTCCTTGGCGAGGAAGGCGTTGGCGGTGCGCACCACGGTGCCGATGTTCAGGTCGTGCTGCCAGTTTTCAATGGCCACGTGGAAGTTGTGCCGCCGGGAGTCCAGCTCCGCGACGATCGCCTCGTGCTTCCAGTAGCGGTATTTGTCCAGGACGTTGCGCCGGTCGCCGTCCGCCAGCAGGTCAGGGTCCCAGTGGTCGCCTTCCGGCAGTTCCCCTTCCCAGGGCCCGACGCCGACCTCCGCCTTTGCGGGTCCGGCCTCCCCGGGCTGGTGGTCGGGTTCGTCTGTCATGCCGGGCGTTTGGTTCACCCTTCAACACTAGACTGGACTCTTCGGGCAATCATCACAGGCGGAGGCAGGGCATGGCAGACGAGGACCAGGTAGCAGGCAACCCGGCGGTATACCGGAGCGGCCAGGAGATTGAGTGCTGGCTGACGGACATGGACGGCGTCCTGGTCCATGAAAACCAGCCCATCCCCGGGGCGGCTGAGCTGATCCAGCGCTGGGTGGACACCTCAAAGCGCTTCCTCGTGCTGACCAACAACTCCATCTTCACGCCCCGCGACCTCGCCGCACGCCTGCGCGCTTCCGGGCTGGAGATCCCCGAGGAGAACATTTGGACCTCCGCCCTGGCCACCGCCCAGTTCCTGAAGGACCAGGTGTCTGCCGGTGGCTCGGAATCGGGCAACCGCGCCTACACCATCGGCGAGGCAGGGCTGACGACGGCGCTGCACGAGGCTGGCTTCATCCTCACCGACCAGAGCCCGGACTTCGTGGTCCTCGGCGAGACGCGCACGTACTCTTTTGAGGCAATCACCACGGCCATCCGCCTGATCCTGGCCGGTGCGCGGTTCATCGCCACCAACCCGGATGCCACCGGCCCCTCCAAGGACGGCCCCATGCCGGCCACGGGTGCCATCGCGGCCCTGATCACCAAGGCCACCGGCCGCGAACCGTACATTGTGGGCAAGCCGAACCCCATGATGTTCCGGTCGGCCATGAACCAGATCGATGCACACTCCGAGACCACCGCCATGATCGGTGACCGGATGGACACGGACATCATCGCCGGCATGGAGGCAGGCCTGCACACCGTCCTGGTCCTCAGCGGCATCACGCACAAGGACGACATCGCCGCGTACCCCTTCCGGCCCAACCAGGTGCTGAATTCCGTGGCGGACCTGAAGAACCAGATCTAGAAGATGCTGACCCGGGAGCCGCCCCGGGGCAGCGGGAAGTACTCGTCCAGCAGTTCCGTGACCAGGGGCCGGTAAATCTGCGGGTTCCAGCCGGGGCTGGCGTGGGCGGGCGCCGCACCCGTGGTCTGCAGGTTGCTGGAGACCATGTTGTCCTTGAACACCACCGCCCAGGTTTCGGCCGCGGTCTCATAGTCAACAGTGCCGTCTTTGGGGTTGCCGATATAGGCCATCTTGGCTGTTCCGAGGTGGCCGGCGAACTGGCTTCCCTCGAAGTGGTAGATGTAGGCGGACTCCGTTTGGACCAGGACGTTGGACGGGGCAATGGGTGAGAGCTGCTCCAGCGTCTGGTTCAGGATCTGGCGCCAGCTCCGTTCGTCCTTGTGGATGATCCGCTCCCCCAGTTCATACCCGCCGCGCAGGGTGGAGGGGAACCTGACGCCGCTCTCGTAGAGGAACACCACGCCGTCGAACCAGCTTTGGTCCAGGACGTCATGGGCGCTGTAGGGGCTGGAGTCCAGGAGGATGAACTGCACCTGGACACCCTGCAGGGCCAGGAGCCGGGCCGCCACCTGGGTGGCGAGCATGCCGCCGAAGCTGTGCCCGTAAAAGAAGAGCTTGGTGATCTTCTCTGCAGTGATGTAGTCGGTGATCGCGTTGACCACCTCAGTGATGTTGAGCCCCAGGTTGGAATATCCGACGGCGGCGAGCCGGGCGCGCTTGTTCAGTGCGCCCCTGAGCGTGTTCAGGATCCACTGCGCTTCTTCCCAGCTGGTCTTGTACCCGGGGAACAGGAACCAGCTTGCGTCCGGGTAGTAGGCATCGGCGAAGTCGTCCGCAATGGTCAGGATCCTGGTGGTCCGGCGCTGCGACTGCACTTCACGGGTCATCAGCATGTCCGCCGCCAGCAGCCCGGAGGCGCCGGCCCCGGCCAGGAACGTACGCCGCGAAAAGCGTTTGAGGGCAGCCGCTTCCGCCAGCAGCCGGGCATCGGAGACCCCTCGCCGGCTCTGTGGATTAACTTCCCCCTCATACGGCACACTCCTACCGTAAGCCCCGGGAAAGTCACCACGGCAACCGCGGATGTTAACGTTCGGTGACGCTGAGCGTCAGCTGGCGGCCTGCCCCTCTGTGGCCGGGAAGGGCGCCTGCGGTTCCTGCTGGCGGCGAAGGATCTCCAGGCCAATGTCGTTATAGCGGCCCAGCAGGTCAGCGCCGTCGGGGGCGTCCGGGTTATCCAGCAGGGCAAAAGCGGAGTCGCTGGCGTGCAGCAGTTCCTGCTCCGTGTATTCCGTCAGCGGACGGCCATACAGCCCTTCGATCCACATCACCGGCAACTGGGGGTACTCACCTGCGAACTCACCGCCGGGGAAAAGCTCCCTGATGTCATCATCCACCAGGAGCGGGCGGAGGCTGGAGGCGTCCCATTGTGCCCAGTCGTGCGCCGCGGGGGTGAGCTGAAGGGACACCCCGGCGGAGGGGACGCCCGGCAGGGACGTGGTGTCCATGGCGTTGAGGTCGCCGCGGAGACCTGCCAGCGCGGATGATTCGACAAGTTCAGCCTGCGAGAGATCGACGCAGATACGGCAGCGGATGCCCATCCTCCGGACGCGGCGGATGATGTGGACCAGTTCAGCACGGGAATCGTGGTGAAGGGCTCCCCGGACTTCAATCCGGACGATGTCCGCGGGGACATCAAGGTTAACGAGTGCGTCTAGCGCGCGGTCCATAGGTACTCCAAAAGAGGTTCTATGGCCGACGGCTCAACCTCCGCTAGCGTAACCCTCGCCGGGCCTCCGCACAACCTGCCTTCAGGCCCGCCGACCCTGGCCGACTTTGCCCGGTTCCTGGTAGTGGGTACGCGCTCCGGCGGTGCCGCCCACCGAATCCACCAGCGACTTGGCGATGTCCCGGAGTTTGGTGTTGCTGTTGCTGGACGCCTCGGTGAGGATTTCGACGGCGGCTTCCTGGCTGCACCGGTTCTGCGCCATGACGATGCCGATGGCGATATCGATGATGGTCCTCGACTCCAGCGTGGCCCGCAGGTTCGTCGCACTGTCTGCGTGCAGCGAGAACCGGACAGCCAGCCGGAGTGCTTCGGAAATTTCCCGGGTGAAGTCCCGCGCCCTGTCCGCCGCCCGGCCGTCAAACTTGCGCGGGGCGTCGGAGTAAAGGTTCAGCGCGGCCTTGGCCTCCCCCTGCAGGTTGAACGGCAGCGACAGCACCGAACGCAACCCGTGGGAGGCAACGGCAGCCGCATAGTCCGGCCCCCACCGGTCCTCCTGCAAGAGGTCCGGTACGTAGACTTCGCGCTCTTCCTGTGCCGCGGACAAGCACGGTCCCTGGGCGAGCGAATACTGGATTTCATCCACTTCCCGCGCCGCTTCGCTGCTCCAGCCGATGGTGGCTGCCTTGCGGTCGCGGAGCAGCGTGATGCCGCACAGGGCGTCGTCGCCGTCGCCTGCCATCTGATGCGCGGAGAAGCGTGCCAACTCGTTGAGGAAGTCCTCGAAATCGGCGCTTTCCAGGATGAGGTTCTGGACTTGGTCCGTCGCGCTCAAAGGCTGTTGTGGGGGGAGCAAAATACAGGATCTCCAAGCAACTGAAAGGTGTTAACGCAAATAATAAATCAGCCACCAGCGGCGGGCCAACACCGGTCCCCCAGGTGTCCCGGAGCCGGCCGACGGAGCCGGCCGCCGGGGCCGGCCCCGTCACGGGACTAGTCCAGGCCCAGCTCGTCCTTGCCGAATGCGAACAGGTAGGGAACGCCGGTTTCGGCTTCGATCTTTTCCTTGGCGCCGGTATCGCGGTCCACGATCACGGCCACGGCCACGACGTTGCCGCCGGCTTTCCGGACGCCTTCCACTGCGGTCAGCGCGGAGCCGCCTGTGGTGGACGTGTCTTCCAGGACCAGCACCTTGCGGCCCTCAACGGACGGCCCTTCCACCTGGCGGCCCATGCCGTAGGACTTCTGGGCCTTCCGGACCACGAACGCGTCAACTGTCCGGCCGGCGTCAGCGGCAGCGTGCATCACTGCAGTGCCGACGGGGTCGGCACCCATGGTGAGCCCGCCGGCGCACTCGAAGTCGATGCCGGCGTCGTCCGCCAGTGCCAGCATTACCTGGCCCACCAGCTTGGACGCCTCATGGTGCAGGGTGATGCGGCGCAGGTCGATGTAGTAATCGGCCTCGGCTCCGCTGGAGAGGATCACCTTGCCGCGGACCACGGCAAGTTCCTTGATCAGTTCGAGCAGTCGGGCGCGGGCAGCTGCAGTGTCTACCGCAGTGTCAGTGGGCGAAGTCATGGCCCCAAGTTTAGTGGGTGGCGGGACGGTGAGCGGGCGGGCGAAGCCGGGCGCGTGCTCGGGGCGCGGCCCGATCGCAATGACCCGGGGCAGGACACGCTTGACCACGGGGTTGTGGCGCAGGATGAAGAAAAGCAGGCGCTGGATGGAGAACGGCCTCCGGTCACCCACCCGGGCCAGCATGTCGCCGGACAGTGTGCCCGCGAAGAGCGGAACGAACACCACCCGGTGCATGACCCGCTGCACCGCCTGGACCAGCACCGTGGGCATGCGGCGGCGGCGCTGGATCGAAGCAAGGGTCCTGATCCGCACGCGCCCTTGGCGCAAATCAGGGGCCAGGCGTTCCGCGGCTGCCACCGCGTCCTGGATGGCCAGGTTGATGCCCACCCCGCCCGCGGGGGACATCGCGTGCGCGGCGTCCCCAATGCAGAGAAAACCGTCGACGTACCAGCGCCGCAGCCGGTTCAGCCTGACGTCCAGCCAGTGCAGGTCCGCCAGGCTGCGGATGGAATCAACGCGGTCGGCGAGGTCGGGGCGCAGCGCTGCCACCCGCTGGCGGAAGTGTTCCACGCCGTCTTCCCGGATTTTGGCATCCGAGCCCTTGGGGGCCAGGTATCCCATCTGGTAGTAGTCGGTGCGGTTGAGGGCGATCAGGGCATCGCGGTCCCCCAGGGCGGGGACCACCCCGGCGACTTCGCCGCGCTCGGCGGCGCGGCGCGGGATTTTGAACCACCAGGTGTCAAAGGGCACCGGGTACTCCTTCGCCCGCATCCCGGCCGCCTGTCGCAGCACTGAATGCCTGCCGTCCGCGGCCACTACGACGTCGGCGTGCAGCACCTGCTCCGGGCCCTCCGCGCCGCCGGCGGTGGACCGGAAGCGCACTCCGGTGACGCGTCCGCCGTCGAACTCCAGGCCGGTGGCTTCCGTTTCCATGAGCAGGGTGAACGTCGGTTCCGCGGCGGCGGCCGAGGCGAGGAAATCCAGGAAGTCCCACTGGGGCATCATGGCCACGTAGTTGTACGGGGGCTTCAGGGAGTCAAAAGCCGCCAGCGTGACCAGCCCGCTGCCGGGGACCGGGACAGCGACGTTGCTCAGCCTGCTCTGCGGGAGGGCCCGGAATCCGGCGCCCAGGCCCAGTTCGTCGATCAGCCGGATGGTGGACGCATGCACGGTGTCGCCACGGAAATCCCGCAGGAAATCACGGTGCTTTTCCAGGACTGCCACATGCACTCCGGCCCGTGCCAGCAGCAGCCCCAGCATCATTCCTGCCGGGCCCCCGCCCACCACGGCGCATCCCGTCCGCTCCATGCACCTAAGCTACGCCGCCCAGGGCCTGCCCGGAACAGTTGAGGGTTGTTGACAGCGCTGGCTAGGCTGGACACCATGCGCGAACTCCAGGCCAAGATCATTGAAGAAATGGGCGTTCAGCCCCGGATCGATCCCGCAGGGGAGGTGCGCAAACGCGTCACATTCCTCAAGGAATACTTGAAGGCCACCCACACCAAAGGCTTTGTCCTGGGCATCTCCGGCGGACTTGATTCCTCGCTCGCCGGAAGACTGGCCCAGCTGGCGGTTGATGAGCTTGAGGCCGAGGGCGTAGAGGCCAACTTCGTTGCAGTCCGCCTGCCCTACGGCGTGCAGCACGATGAGGAAGACGCCCAGGCGGCGCTGGACTTCATCAAGGCCAAGACCGAATGGACGTTCAACATCTCGGCGGCGGTGGATGGCTTCGAGGACGAGTTCGAGAAGACCGTGGGCTCGGAGATCTCCGACTTCCACAAGGGAAACACCAAGGCCCGCACCCGGATGATCGCCCAGTATGCGCTGGCCGGCGAGTTCAACTACCTGGTGCTCGGCACCGACCACGGCGCGGAGTCCGTCACGGGCTTCTTCACCAAGTACGGCGACGGCGGGGCTGACATCCTTCCCCTGTTCGGCCTCAACAAGCGGCAGAACCGGGCCCTCCTGGCGGAACTGGGTGCACCGGCGCGCGTGTGGGAAAAGGTGCCCACGGCGGACCTGCTCGACGACCGGCCGGGCCGCACCGACGAGGACGAACTGGGCATCAGCTACGACCAGATCGACGACTACCTCGAAGGCCGCGAGGTCCCGGACGCGGTGGCCGAATCCATCGAGCAGAAGTATCTCCGGACCCGCCACAAGCGCACCGTGCCGGTGACCATCTTTGACACGTGGTGGAAGGGCGAAGGGCCCGTGGAGCCCCGCGCCGGGCTGTAGGCAGGAATTCCCCACCTTTTGGGGTACGACGGCGGGGTCACCGGACAGGTGGACCCGCCGTCGTCGTATCCCGGCACAGCCGTGGCGGCTCAGCGGGCCCGGCGCCCGCCGTCGGCGCGTCCGCCCAGCTGCTGTGTAATCCTGTGGGCCTCCGCCATCAGCAGGCCACCCAGCTCCTCCTGCCGTTCGGCCTTGAACCGCGGTTCAATGCCGGTCAGTGACAACGCCCAGGCGGGCCGCCCTGAACGGTCGAACACCGCCGCGCCCATCCCCCAGCTTCCCTCCAGGACCAGCCCCGGGTTTACTGAGTAGCCGGCCAGCCTGGTGCGGGCCAGGTTCTTCCGGACCAGGTCAACCGTGTGGTTCACCGCGAAGGTCCCCGCATGCTCCGGCCACCGGCCCAGCAACTCTTCCTGCTCATTCGTTGGCAGGAAGGCCAGGATGGCTGTCCCGGCTGACGCGACGCCCAGCGGGAAGCGGACGCCCTCATGCAGGACAAAAGACCGGACAGGGAAGCTGCCCTCCTCACGCAGGAGGCACACCGTCTCATTGCCCCGGCGGATGGAGAAGAAGGCGCTCTCCCCCGTGGCCTGGGCCAGCCGGCGCAGGCTGGGCCGGGCGATGTCCTCCATGGGAAACCGTGCCGAGGCCACCGATCCCATCAGGAGGATTTCCGGACCCAGGACCCAATTGCCCGTTACGGGATCATGGTCCAGCAAGCCCTCCGCGGCGAGCGATGTCAGGAGCCTGTGGGCCGTTGGGCGCGTGAGGCCTGATTCCCGGACCAGGGCCGCGAGGGGCATCCCCTCCGAGCCACGGCCCACCAGCCGCAGCAGTTCCGCGATCCGCGCCACCACCTGGGCACCCTGCACCGGCGTCGATGCCATCACTTCCCCTTTGTCCACAATATGGATGCTTTTCACCCTACTGTCCATACTGTAAGGCACAAACTAGTGATTCTTGACACGTTCTGCCGGGCGCCCGTAGTCTCCAAACTCAGATCCCAAGCGTCCACTAAGTGGACTACCGCGCTCAACGAGGAGACGTCATGAAGAAACTCCAGGCTTCTGCCGCCACGGCCCTGGAAGGGTCCCTGCAGGACGGCATCACCCTCGCCGTCGGCGGGTTCGGCTTGAGCGGCATCCCGGCCGACCTCATCGAAGCCGTCCGGGATTCCGGCGTGCGGGACCTCACTGTGGTCTCCAACAACATGGGTGTGGACGGCAAGGGGCTGGGCATCCTCATCGAGGCGGGCCAGGTCCGCAAGGTGATCGCCTCCTACGTTGGGGAAAACAAGCTGTTCGCCGAGCAGTACCTCGCCGGCAAGCTTGAGGTGGAGTTCACCCCGCAGGGCACCCTGGCTGAGCGCCTCCGCGCCGGCGGCACAGGAATCCCGGCTTTCTACACCAAGACCGGGGTGGGCACCCTGGTGGCCGAAGGCAAGCCGCACGAGGTCTTCGACGGCGAAACATACGTCCAGGAGCGGGCCATCCGCGCCGACGTCGCACTGGTCCACGCCCACACCGCGGACACCGATGGCAACCTCGTCTACCGCTACACGGCCCGCAACTTCAACCCGGTGGTGGCCACGGCCGGGATCCTGACCGTTGCAGAGGCGGAAGTGATCGTGGAGCCCGGCGACCTGGACCCGAACCACATCGCCACCCCGGGCGTCTTTGTCCAGCGGCTGGTGCAGGCCACAGACCGGGTCAAGGACATCGAGCAGCGCACCGTCCGGCCGCGCACCGGCCTTGTCCCGGCCTGACCGGACCCACGCCAGCCCCTGAAACACAGTACTCAATGGAGAGAAACACCCTCATGACCAGCACGCAGACTACCCACCAGGACGTCCGCCAGAAGGGTTTGGCCCGGATGGCTGAAACGCTGGCCGGGTGGACGCAGAAGTGGTTCCCGGACGCCTATATCTTTGCCCTGGCGGGCGTGCTGCTGGTGGCCATCGCGGCCCTGGCCATCGGCGCCTCACCCAAGGCTGTGGTCGATTCGTTCGGCAACGGGTTCTGGGACCTCACGGCCTTCACCCTGCAGATGGCCATGGTGGTACTGACCGGCTACGTGGTGGCAACCTCGCCGCCCGTGGCCAGGCTGATTGACCGGCTGGCCCAGGTTCCCGGCTCCGCCCGCTCCGCCGTCAGCTTCGTGGCGGTCCTGTCCATGTCCGTCTCGTTCGTGAACTGGGGCCTGAGCCTGATCTTCGGCGGCCTCCTGGCGCGGGCCGTGGCCCGGCGCAAGGACCTGCACGTGGACTACCGGGCACTGGGCGCCGCGGCCTTCATGGGGCTGGGTGCCGTCTGGGCCCTGGGCATGTCCTCCTCCGCCGCCCAGCTGCAGGCAACCAAGGCCTCCATTCCGCCGGCGCTGCTGAAGATCACCGGCGTCCTGGATTTCGGGACCACCATTTTCACCTGGCAGTCCCTGCTGACCCTGGCCATCCTGATGCTGCTGACCACGGTCATCGCGCACTTCTCGGCCCCGACGGGAGCCGGCGTGAAGACGGCGGCCGATCTCGGCGTCGACCTTGATGACCAGCCCGAACCGCCGGCCGAAAAGTCCCGGCCCGGCGAATGGCTGGAATACAGCAGGGTCCTGCCCATCCTGGCCGGCGTGCTGACCCTGGGCTGGCTGGTGTCCCAGCTGCTGACCCTGCCCATCCTCAGCGTGGTCAGTTCACTCAACGGATACCTGCTGGTCTTCCTGATGCTGGGGCTGGTGCTGCACGGCACCCCACGCAAATTCCTGCAGTCGGTCACCAAGGCCGTACCCGCCACGGCAGGAATCCTGGTGCAGTTTCCGCTGTATGCAGCGATGGCCGCCATCCTCACCAAGGCCCAGGGGGCCGGTGGCCTGTCGGTGTCCGAACACCTGGCACACTTCTTCACCAGCATCGGCGGCAACGGGGCATTCGCCGTCATCATCGCCATCTATACGGCCATCCTGGGCATGTTCGTCCCGTCCGGCGGCGGAAAGTGGCTGGTGGAGGCGCCCTACGTCATGCAGTCCGCCACGGACGTGAACATGAACCTTGGCTGGACCGTGCAGATCTACAACATGGCCGAGGCCCTGCCCAACCTCGTCAACCCGTTCTTCATGCTCCCGCTGCTCGCGGTGCTGGGCCTGCGGGCCCGGGACCTGGTGGGCTTCACGTTCCAGCAGTTCCTGTTCCACCTGCCGGTGGTGCTGCTGCTCGCGTGGCTGCTGGGCATGACGTTCGAGTTCGTGCCGCCGGTAATACCCAACTAAGTCAACGGGAACAGCTACAAGACCAAGGAGAAACCCCATGGGATGGACCAGGGATGAAATGGCTGCCATCGCGGCCGAGGAACTGAACGACGGCGACTACGTGAACCTGGGGATCGGCATCCCCACGCTGGTGGCCAACAACCTGCCCGACGGCGTGCGGGTGGTCCTGCAGAGCGAGAACGGCCTGCTGGGCATGGGCCCCTTCCCCTACGAGGGCGAGGAGGACGCGGACCTGATCAACGCCGGCAAGCAGACCGTCACGGTCCTGCCCGGCGGCAGCATCTTCGATTCCGCCACCTCGTTCGGCATGATCCGCGGCGGACACGTCAAGGTGGCCATCCTGGGCGCCATGCAGGTCTCCGGCAACGGCGACCTGGCCAACTGGACCATCCCGGGAAAGATGGTTAAAGGCATGGGCGGCGCCATGGACCTGGTGGCCGGGACCCCGCGCGTCGTGGTCCTCACCGAGCACAACGCCAAGGACGGCAGCGCAAAGATTGTGCGCGAGTGCACGCTGCCGCTGACCGGGCTCAGCTGCGTGGACCGGATCATCAGCGACCTCGCCGTCTTCGATCTGCACAAGGCGGACGACGGCGGCCGGCAGCTCACCCTGACCCGGCTGGCTCCGGGGGTCACCGTGGACGAGATCCGGGAAAAGACCGAAGCCGGCTTTGAGGTCCGGCTCGAGAATGAGGAAGTGGCGGCATGAGCCTGAAGGAACAGTTCGGCAAGGATGTCCTGCTCACCGGCTGGGGACACAGCCGATTCGGCAAGCTGACGGAGGAGACCCTCGAGTCCCTGATCGTCCAGGTGGCCACCGAAGCGATCGGCAATGCCGGAATCGACCCCGGGCAGATCGACGAGATCTACGTGGGCCAGTTCAACTCCGGCATGATGCCGCTGGCGTTCCCGTCCTCGCTGGCCCTGCAGGTCTCCCCGGCCCTGGCCAACGTGCCCTCCACCCGGGTGGAAAACGCCTGCGCCTCGGGGTCGGCCGCCTTCCAGCAGGGCACCAAGTCGCTGCTGGCCGGCACCGCGAAAACCGTCCTGGTGATCGGCGCCGAGAAGATGACCCACGCCGGTGCAGACGTGGTGGGCGCCGCCCTGCTCGGCGCTGACTACGACATGGCCGGCAAGCCCTCCACCACCGGCTTCACCGGACTTTTCGCCGAGGTCGCGAAGCACTACGAAAAGCGGCACGGACCTGTTTCCGACGTACTGGGCAGCATCGCGGCCAAGAACCACCGCAACGGCGTCGACAACCCGTATGCCCAGCTCCGGAAGGATCTTGGCGAGGAATTCTGCCGCACCGTCTCGGACAGGAACCCCATGGTGGCGGACCCGCTGCGCCGCACCGACTGTTCGCCCGTCTCCGACGGTGCCGCCGCCGTCGTGCTGTCCGTCTCCCCCACCGGCGGCGCCACCGCCCCAGTCCGGCTCGCGGGCTTCGGTCAGGCCAACGACTTTTTCCCCGCCGACCGCAGGGACCCCACCGCCTTCGCCGCCACCCGCGCGTCCTGGCAGCTGGCGCTGGGGATGGCGGGCGTCGGCCTGGCGGACCTGGACTTCGCCGAGGTGCATGACTGCTTCACCATCGCCGAGCTGCTCATGTACGAGGCCATCGGCCTGGCCGAACCCGGCCAGGGGGCCAGGGCAGTAAACGAAGGCTGGGTCTTCAAGGACGGCAAGCTTCCCATCAACGTCTCCGGCGGCCTGAAGGCCAAGGGCCACCCGGTGGGTGCCACCGGCGTTTCCCAGCACGTCATCGCCGCCATGCAGCTCACCGGTACTGCGGGCGACATGCAGCTCCCGGCGCCACGGCGGGCGGCTGTGCAGAACATGGGCGGCGTGGGCATCGCGAACTATGTGAGCGTGCTGGAAGCGGTCTGAGCTGACAGCCCGCTGAATCTCCCCGGATTCAAAGCCCGACGGCGGCGCGTCGCACCAAGAGTGCGGCGCGCCGCCGTCGTTAACCGGCAAAGGTGGGCAAGCCCGGCGGTCCGGCACCCCGACCGGCTAACCCTGGCCGCGTATCACGGCGGCTATCCCTGAAAAGCCGAGCCGCTCAGCGTTCTGCAGCGCCGTCCGGCCTTCCGGGTCGCGGATTCCGGGGTCTGCGCCGGCCGCCAGCAGCAGCCGCACCACCTCCTGCTGGCGCGGGCCGCCGTCGTTGAGCAGGATGGCCTCCTGCATGGCGGTCCAGCCAAGGTTGTTGACATGGTTGACAGGCACTCCGGCGTTGATGAGGATCGTCACTGTTTCCACGTGTCCGTGCTCGCTGGCCGGGATCAACGCCGTCCCCCCGTAGCGGTTGGTGCTGGTGACGTCTGCCCCGGAGGCCAGCGTCAGCTGCAGGACGTCGTTGAGCCCTTCAGCTCCGGCGAACAGGAACGCAGAGTCCTGGATAGGGTCCTTGGCGTTGACGTTGCCACCCTGGCCGATGAGTTCGGCCACCAACGCGGCGTTGTTGGCTTTGGCGGCCACGATAAGGTCCTGGTCCAGCCTTGCCTGGTCCGCGGGCGTCAGCGCCGGTGGGGACGCAGAGGAGGGCGGCGCGGGCGTCCCGGCACCGGGGCTGACCGAGGCAACGGGCGGCGGGGTATCCACTCCCTGCGGCTGGCCGGGACTGGCCTGGCACGCGGCCAGGAGCAACCCCAGCGCGGCCACGGTCATGAGTGCTGCGGTGCTGCCGGGCCTCAACGCGTCCAGCCTATTTCGCGGCGCCGGCGATGGCCTCCGCGCCTGCCGCCGCGCAGGCTTCATCCAGGGCGCCGTCAGGGGCCCCGCCGACGCCGATGCCGGCCACGGAGACACCGTTGACCTTCAGTGGAACACCGCCTGCGAGAAACAGGGTGCCCGGCAGATCCGCGATGGAGGGACCGTTGCCGTTGACGCGCCTGGCCAACTCGCTGGTGGGGGCACCGAACGCGGCTGCCGTATAGGCCTTCTGCTTTGCCGCTTCGATGGTGTGGGCGGCGGCGTTGTCACCCCGGAGCAAGGCCTGGACAGTACCAAAGCGGTCAACGAGGGCCACCGTGACGAACGGCATCTTGTCGGCCTGGCACTTCGCGAGCGCCGCCGTGACGGCCTGGGCCGAGGCGCCGGCGGCAATGCGGTTTTGCTGCACCACCGTTTCCGGAGCCGGCTGGACATCAACGGCAGGTACGACGACGGGTGCTTCCGTAGTGCCCGCGGTACCGGCGTTGGCGGCAGCCGTTGCTCCGGCAGTGATCATGAGGGCTCCGGCTGCGGCGGCGGCGAGGGCTTTGGTGGACTTCTTCAAGGTGTTTCCTTAGGTCAGGGAGGGATCGTGTTGCCGCTATCCATGCTTTCGGGAAACACCGGACCTGGCATCGGGCCTTCGTCTGGTCCCGGCTCCGACGAAAGGCCAGCCGTATCAGCCAAAAGGCTGAGGCACGGGAGAACCCGTGAGCCCTAGCATGGAAGGCAGCACTTCCCGCCACCAGATCCGGATCCAGCATGCCCGCCAGAAACACCACCCAACACACCGGGCCAGCCCAAGCCGCCGCCGGTCAGGGCGCCGGATCCCGCCGTCCGCTGCTTCCCAATGCCACAGGCCGGCCGGGCAGCATCGAAGCAGCCGTCCACCTGGGCTTCGCCGTCCTCCTGGTGGCCTCGGTGGTCCGCTACGTCATGCGGCATACCCCGGCCGACAATCTGCTGGTCCTGGGGCTCGCCGTTGCCGCTTGCCTGCTCTACGCCGTCGTGGCCCTGCTCTCGGTACAGGACCGCCGCGGAACCCCCTGGATGGTGGCCCTGGTGGCCGTCTGGGCGGTCCTGGTTGTGGCTGCACCGAGTTTCGCGTGGTGTTCCTTCGCTCTTTTCTTCCTCTGCAGGAGCGCCCTGCGCGGTGCCGCGTCCTATGTCCTGGCCGGCGCCATCACACTCGCCACCGCAGCCGGCCTGTTCCGGCTGGGCAACGGTACCGACCTGGCCATGCTTTTGGGGCCCTTGGCCGTGGGCGTCATGCTGACATTGATTTACGACCGGATACAGCACGACGCCGAGGAGCAGCGCCGCCTGCATGCGGACATTTCCCTGGCCCAGGGCCAACTGGCCGCCAGCGAGCGACGGGCGGGCACCATTGCCGAACGGGAGCGGGTGTCGCGGGAAATCCATGACACTGTCACCCAGGGCCTCGCCAGCAGCTTGCTCCTGCTCGAGGCCGCCGGCCGTGGATGGCCCAGTGCAGCAGCCCGTGACGGCCTTCTCCAGGCCACCAGCCTGCTCCGCGCGAACCTGGCGGAGACCCGGAGCCTCGTCCATGAGCTGGCCTCGCCCGGTTTGGAATCGGTTCCCTTGCCGGAGGCACTGCTGGCCACCGCCCGCCAGTACGTTCCCGGGACCACGCTGCTGGTGACCGGTGAGCTGCGGCCGGTCTCCCCTGACGTTCGCCACGCCCTGCTGCGCGTCGTTCAAAGCGCGGCGTCGAACATCCTGCTCCACGCTGCGGCGTCGGCGGCCACGGTAACGCTGGGCTTCCTGCCGGACGCCGTGACTTTGGACATTTACGACGACGGCGCCGGCTTCGATCCGGCGGCGGCAGCTCCGCCGTCGCACACCGGAGGCTACGGGCTGCGGGCCATGCGGCAGCGCGTGGAGCAGCTGGGCGGAACATTCTCCGTGCAGAGCGCCCCCGGCGACGGAACAATCGTGGCGGCGCAGCTGCCGGTGGAGGCGGGCGCATGAACAACATCACCGTCCTGCTGGTGGACGACCACCTGGTAGTCAGGAGCGGACTGCGCGCACTGCTCAGCACGGAGCCGGACATCGAGGTGGTGGCCGAAGCCGCGTCCGGCGAGGACGCCGTGCACCTGGCCCAGGCGTTCTCCCCCTCGGTGGTGGTGATGGACCTTGCCATGGGGCCGGGCATGGATGGGCTCGAAGCGATCAGGCGGATCAGGGACCTCAACGGCCGGCAGGCCATCCTCGTGTTCACCACGTACGACTCCGACGCCGACATCGTCCGCGCCGTGGATGCCGGCGCCATGGGCTACCTGTTGAAGGATGCTGCCCCGGAGGAGATTTTTGCCGCCATCAGGGGGGCGGCCGTGGGCAGAAGCGTGATGAGCCCGCCGGTGGCATCCCGGCTGTTCCAGCAGCTCCGCAATCCCGACGAAGTCCTGACGCCACGGGAGGCCGAGCTGCTGGGCCTCCTCACCGAGGGCCTCAGCAACCGCGAACTCGGCCGGCGGCTTTTTATCTCCGAGGCCACGGTCAAAACCCATCTGGCGCACATCTACGCCAAGCTCGGGGTGGACACCAGGGCGGCCGCCATCGCCACCGCGATCCGGCGCGAGGGCATGCGTTGACGGCACTTTATGGCGCACACCCTTGCACCCAGAGCCTGCGCCCCGTACGTTGGGGTCTGTGGGGGACTAACTCCCGCACACTCCGGGACGATCCCCGGGGAGAGAATCAGAGTCACATGAAGGAATGCAGCCATGGCAACAGGCACAGTTAAATGGTTCAACGCCGAAAAGGGTTTTGGCTTCATTGCCCCCGATGACGGGTCCGCTGACGTATTCGCCCACTACTCGGCAATCGCCACCAGCGGCTACCGCTCACTGGACGAGAACCAGAAGGTCGAATTCGATGTGACCCAGGGCCCCAAGGGCCCGCAGGCAGAGAACATCCGCCCGCTCTAAGTCTTCGGCGGCCTCCGGCATACGCCGGGACCCCATCCAGCGGTTCCTCCAACCCAGGTTGGAGGGGCCGCTGTTTTTGTACCCGGCGTCTCTGGGTTTCCGCATTTGGGATAATTGATTCATGACCGGACAGGACCAGGACAGGGATCCCTGGGAGGAGTTTGACTCCCTTGGCCCCGCAGCGCCGGACCGCGTCCCCGGACAGCCCGGCGGGGAGCCGCACGGCTTCGGGTTCCGGACGGGGGTCCGCAGCGCCCGTGTGGCCGTTGGCTTCGCCATCTATGCGCTCGCCCTGGGAACCGTCCTGGCCCTGACCGGGTGCGTCGTCTTCATCAGCCGGCAGCAGTGGCTGCTGCTGGGCCTCATGCTGCTCATCGAGGCCATCTTCGTTTTCGCCTTCACGCGTTTAGTGGCCCAGGCCAGGCGCCGGAGGCCCCACGGCCGGCGGGTTGGATGACGGTCCGCCGCCCTTGACCTTGACGCAGCGTCAATGGCTAGGCTCGGTGCATGCAGGATTTCTACGACGCCGGTGGCAAGGACTGGTCCATCCAGGACGTAGCCAGGCTCGCCGGCACCACCAGCCGCACGCTCCGGCACTATGACCGCATCGGCCTGCTGACGCCCAGCCGGGTGGGCCACAACGGTTACCGGTATTACGACGGCGCCGCCCTCCTTCAGCTCCAGCGCATCCTTTTGCTGCGGGAACTGGGCCTGGGCCTGCCGGCGATCGCGGAGCTCCTTGAGCGCCGGGCGGATCCCGTAGCGGCGCTCAGCCGCCATCTCGACTGGCTCGCGCGGGAGCAGCAGCGGCTGGCCCTGCAGGCCGAATCCGTCCGGCAAACAATCGAAACAGTAAAGGCAGGAGGCCAGCTGATGGCAGAGAACATGTTCCAGGGCTTCGACCACACCGAATACAAGGATGAAGTTGAAGAACGGTGGGGCAAGGATGCCTACGCCGCATCCGACTCATGGTGGCGCGGCATGGGGGCAGCGGAAAAGCGGGAATGGAAGTCCAAGGCAGAGGGCCTTGCCCGGGACTGGACGGCGGCTGCGGGAGCCGGGGTTCCTGCGGACGGGCCGGAAGCCCGGGAGCTGGCAGGGCGGCACGTGGCGTGGCTGAAGTCCATCCCCGGAACGCCTGCGGCCCAGAGCGGCGGGGATATCCGGGGATACGTCACCGGACTGGCGGACATGTACGTGGAGGACCCCCGATTCGCCGCCACCTACGGCGGGGCGGAGGGCGCACGCTTCGTCCGGGCCGCCCTGCACAGCTTCGCGGAGACGTACCTCTAGGGCACCGGGCCTCCAGGGCACCGGGAGGCTGCCTCAGCGGCGGGCATCCTCCCGTTGGGCCCTGGCCCGCTTGGTCCGCCGGACGACGAGCAGCACCACCGCAACGGCCAATGCGCCATAGACCGCGTAATTCAGGAACCTGGAGTACTCCTCGATGAGCTGGTACTGCGTGCCCAGGAGGTAGCCCAGCCCGATGAGGGCGCCGTTCCACAGCCCGCTGCCGGCAAGGGTGAAAAGAGTGAATGTTCCCAGCGGCATGGCCGCCGCGCCCGCCGGCAGGGAGATCAGGCTGCGGACCCCGGGCAGCAGGCGGCCGAAGAAAATGGACGACCTGCCGTGCCGCCGGAACCAGCCCGCCGCGTGCTCGAAGTCTTCCCGGTCCACCAGCGGCAGCTTGGACAACCCCCGGATGGACCGGTCAAGCCCCAGCTTTGCCCCCAGCAGGTAGAGCAGCAGCGCCCCCAGATACGCACCAAGGGTACTGGTGGCAAAGACGAGGAAGAGATTCAGGGAGCCCTGCTTGGCCAGATAGCCCGCAAGCGGCAGGATCACCTCGCTGGGGATGGGCGGCACCACGGTCTCCGCCAGGGTAAACGCCCCGACACCCCACTCCCCCAGCGTGTCGATGGACCTCGCCGCAAAGCCCACGATGCCCGTAAGTCCCTCGGTGGGGCTGGCTGCACCGGTGATCATCGTCCACATACGCCTACCCCGTTCCGCTGCATGACGTGGCCGCGTGCTGGCCCGTACTGTCTACCTTACGGGGACCGGCGGACGCATGCCGTGCCGGCCCCGCCCGGCAGGGCATGCATGGGCCCGGACTAGCGGTGCTTGAATTCCGGCTGCCGCTTCCCGCTGAACGCCGCCATGCCTTCCTTCTGGTCCTCCGTGGCGAACAGGGAGTGGAAGAGCCGCCGTTCAAACACCACCCCCTGGGCCAGCCCCGTTTCGAAGGCAGCATTCACGGCTTCCTTCGCTGCCATCGCCGCAGGCTTTGACTTCCCGGCGATCACCCCGGCTGCCGTGAGTGCCTCGGACACCACGTCTGCCGCCGGAACCACCCGGGAGACCAGCCCGCACCGCTCTGCTTCCTCCGCGTCGATGAACCGGCCGGTGAGGATCATGTCCATGGCCTTGGCCTTGCCCACGGCCCGCGTGAGGCGCTGCGAGCCGCCCATGCCGGGGAGCACGCCCAGGTTGATTTCCGGCTGCCCGAACTTGGCGTTGTCCCCCGCGATGATCAGGTCGCACATCATGGCCAGTTCGCAGCCGCCGCCCAGGGCAAAGCCGGATACCGCGGCGATGGTGGGGATCCGCAGGCGGGTGAAGTCTTCCCAGCCCCGGAACCAGTCCGCCACGTACATGTCCATGTAGCCCTGGTCCGCCATCTCCTTGATGTCGGCGCCCGCGGCGAAGGCCTTGCCCGAACCGGTAATCACGACGGCGCCGACCCCGGGATCGGAATCCATGGCGGTCACGGCGGCCACCAGCTCTTCCATGGTGGCCTTGTTCAGCGCGTTCAGTGCCGAGGGCCTGTTGAGGGTCACCAGCCCTACCCTGCCCTGCTGCTCCACCAGGATGTTGGCGTACTCCGTCATTCGGGACTCCCGTCGTCGTGTGCTGTTGTGGCCCTGCGCCGGTCCGGCAACCCCATGCCGTGCTCCGCTGCGGGACCGTCGCCGGCCTGCCGCTCCGATGCGCCGCGGATTTCTGTGATGATGGCGGAAAAGTCGCGGCCCGCGCCGCCCTCCGCGGCAAACCTATCGTAGATCCGGGCCGCGAGCGCTCCCATCTGCCCTGCCACCCCGGTACTGTCGAGCGCGTTGACGGCCAGGTGGAGATCCTTGGCCATGAGGGTCGAAGCGAATCCCGGCTGGTAGTCCCTGTTGGCGGGGCTGGTGGGGACCGGCCCGGGCACGGGACAGTTGGTGGTCAGCGCCCAGCACTGCCCTGACGCGGCGGACGCGACGTCGAACAGGGCCTGGTGCGTCAGTCCCAGCTTTTCCCCCAGCACGAAGGCCTCGCTGACTGCGATCATCGAGACGCCCAGGATCATGTTGTTGCAGATTTTGGCGGCCTGGCCCGCTCCATGGGCACCACAGTGCACCGCCCGCTTGCCCATCACCTCCAGGAGCGGCCGCACTGCCTCGAAGTCCTCCGCCTCGCCGCCGGCCATGAAGGTCAAGGTGCCTGCCTCCGCTCCCACCACGCCGCCGGAAACGGGGGCATCGACGGAACGGTGGCCCGCTTCGATGGCCAGGCGGGCTGCTTCCCGCGCCTCTTCCACGTTGATGGTTGAGCAGTCCAGGAACATGGTCCCGGGCCGCGCGGCAGCCAGCAGCCCGGGTTCCTCCGGTTGTCCAGGATTTCCAGCGCCGCCCCGGTAGGCGTCCAGGACGTGCCGGCCGCTGGGGAACATGGTCAGCACCACGTCGGCGCCCGCCATCGCATCGACCGCGCTGGTCGCCACCGGAACACCCTGTACCCGGGCAGCCTCCACGGCTGCCGGCACCACGTCGAACCCGGTCACGCGGTAACCGGCACGGACCAGGTTCACGGCCATGGGACCGCCCATGTGTCCAAGGCCCAAAAAGGCCACACTGCCCTTTTCAGGCATGGTCCGCCTCCTTCACTTCCAGGTCCGGCCCAGGCTGCAGGTCCAGTTCCCCGCCGTCCAGCGGCTGGAAGAACCTGTCCATCTGCGCGGGCAGCACCTCGGCCAGCGTGGCCGGCTTCCACTGCGGGTTCCTGTCCTTGTCCACCACCTGGGCGCGGATACCCTCGCGGAAATCAGGGCCGGCCAGGAGGCGGATTCCTACCCGGTATTCCTGGGCCAGGGCCTCATCAAGGGTCAGGTTTGCGGCCCGGCGCAGGGACGCCAGGGTGACCTTGACCGAGGTGGGTGACTTGGCTTCGATGGTGTCCGCCGCGTCCGTGGCATCTTCCTGGCCGGGCCCGGTCCAGGCGCGGAGCCGGGCCACAATTTCCCCGGCATCGTCGCTGGCGTAGCAGGCATCGATCCAGTCCCGATGCCCGGACAGTGCCGAGGCCGGAGGCTGTTCGGCGCAGCGGGCGACGGCGGCTTCCGGGCTTTCGTCCTCAAGCGCCGCCACCAGCCCGGGCAGCGCGTGCGAGGGGACGTAATGGTCGGCAAGGCCCAGGAACAAGGCATCCCCTGCGTCCAGGTGTGCCCCGGTCAGGGCCGCATGGGTTCCCGTCTGGCCCGGCGCGCGGGACAGCAGGAAGGTGCCGCCGACGTCGGGGGCGAACCCGATGGTGGTTTCCGGCATCCCCATCCTGGTCCGCTCCGTGACCACGCGGACATTCCCGTGCGCCGAGACACCCACCCCGCCGCCAAGAACCAGGCCGTCCATGAGGGCAACATACGGCTTGGGATACCGGGCAATGAGCGAGTTCACGCGGTACTCGGTCTGCCAGAAGCCGGCGGTCCGGTTTCCGCCGAGCAGCATGTCCCGGTAGATGGCCACGATGTCTCCGCCCGCGCACAGGCCCCGCTCCCCGGCGCCCTGCACCAGGACGGCCGCCACGCCGTCGTCCCCTGCCCATGCGGTGAGCTGCCGCAGGAGCAGGTCCACCATTCCGGCGGTGAGCGCGTTGACCGCCCGTGGCCTGTTGAGGGTGATCACGCCGAGCCGGCCGCGGCGGTCAAACAGCACTTCCGCGGTTCCGTTTCCTGCCGTGCTGTCCGTGGTGTTGCCCGTAGCTGCCGTCATCGGCTGGTGCTCCTTCGCATGGTGGCCGGACGTGTGATCCAGGTCATTCTGGTGCGAATATACCCGCCGCCTGCTGCCCGGGACCAACCGTGCCCGCGCCGCGGGCGGGGCCTTTCGAGGGCTTTACCTGCCGCGCGGCTGCCAAGGTAAGTTAGGAACCGTGAAGATAGCTACCTGGAATGTGAACTCGCTCCGTGCCCGCGCCGACCGCGTCGAAGCCTGGCTCCAGCGCAGCGACTGCGATGTCCTGGCCATCCAGGAGACCAAGTGCAAGGACGACAACTTTCCGTGGGAACTCTTTGAACGGATGGGCTACGAGGTAGCCCACTTCGGGGTGAACCAGTGGAACGGCGTGGCCATCGCTTCCCGGGTGGGGCTTGAGGACGTGGAACGGACGTTCCTGGACCAGCCCTCGTTCGGCAAGGCCGGCAAGGATCCCGTCCAGGAAGCCCGGGCCATGGCTGCCACCTGCGGCGGCATCCGCGTCTGGAGCCTCTACGTCCCCAACGGCCGCTCCCTGGACGACGAACACATGCCGTACAAGCTCAAGTGGCTGGAAAGCCTTAAGACCCACGCCCAGGGACTGGTGACCGACAACCCCCAGGCGCAGGTGGCGCTGATGGGCGACTGGAACATCGCTCCATTCGACGACGACGTCTGGGACATCGACCTGTTCATCGCCAACCGGTCCACGCACGTCAGCCCGCCCGAGCGTGCGGCGTTCCACGCGTTCGAATCGGCGGGCTTCACCGATGTGGTGCGCCCCTACACCCCGGGCCCGGGCGTCTACACCTACTGGGACTACACCCAGCTGCGGTTCCCCAAGAAGGAGGGCATGCGGATCGACTTCGTCCTGGCCTCCCCCGCGCTGGCGGCCCGCGTCACCGGCGCCTCGATCGACCGCGAGGAACGCAAGGGCAAGGGCGCTTCTGACCACGCACCCGTGCTGGTGGAACTGGCGGACTGATGACTGCACCCTGGACCCTTCCAAGGAGACCGTGATGACGGGAAACCTCTACCGGGGCCAGGCCGGCCTGCCATTTTCCTCCACCCTGCGCGTCTACGAGCCCTTGGAAGCCTTCCCGGAGGAACAACGCCCGGCCATCAAGGCCGCGGGCGCTCAGGCCGTGTCCCGCGCCGCCGTCGAAAACGCGGAACTGCTGGCGTCGCTGGGACGTATCACCCGCACGGGCGGCGATCCGTTCCCCACGGGCCGCACCGACCTGGTGCGCGTCACCACGGCGCCGGAGCCGGAAGGCGGAACGGCCGACGACGGTGCTGACGCCGGCACTGAGCCGGTCCTCCTGTATTGCCCCAGCCAGCTTGTCCTGCGCGCCGGGCTGGCCGCGAACGCCCTGATGGAGGGAATCCACGGTCCGCTGGCCGAGCTGCTGATTCCGGAGGAGCAGCGGGACCGGCACCAGGAGCGGATCGACCTGGTGAAGGCCCGTGACGGTTCCGTCCGCGTCCATACCCGGGCCTCAACCTGGGGCATCCCGTTCAGCTGGTTCTCGTTGTTCATGGAGTCCGACCGCAAGGATGTGGTGGAAGCCGCCGGGCGCATCCTCACCGTCCGCGTCTGGACGCCCATCACCGACGCCCTGGAGCGCGCCCGCTACGCGGTGGCCAATCTGGCCCTCGCCGCCCCGGACCTGGACATGCTCGATGACCTGGCGCAGCTGACGGAATGGCTTGAACTGTTCCACGTGAACTCCATGGTGGAGCTGGACTACGGCGCCGTGGCAGACAAGGTGTACCCGGACGAGTCCCCCATGGACATCAGGCTGGGCATCGAATGCCTGGCCGAGGGTGACATGACCGGCGCCGCTGCGGCCTACCGGCGGCTGGCCTCACGCTGGATCCCCATCCGGCAGCTGGCCCGCGCGTCGTAACGGTCCCCGGTTCCTGGCTGTTACAGGTTTTGGGGCGGCGCAGTGGTGCGCCGGATGATCAGTTCGTGGGGGGCGACGGCGGAACGCACCGCCCCTGCCTCGCCATCCAGTTCGTCCAGCAGCATCTTGGTGGCCAGTTCGGCCTGCTCGTCCGGGCGTTGCCCCACGGTGGTCAGGCCTATGGCGTCGGCAAAGTCGTGGTTGTCGATGCCTACCACGGACAGTTCGCCGGGAACGCTGACGCCCATGCGGTTGGCCTCAAAAATAACCCCCATGGCCATTTCGTCCGAGGCGCAAAAGATGGCGGTGGGCTTCTGCCCCGGCCGGGACCACAGCCGGCGCAAGGCTTCCTGGCCGCTGCGGACGGTGAAGTCCCCCCACTCATCCCATTCCGGCCGCGTCGGCAGCCCGGCCGCCGCCATGACGTCCTTGAAGGCGAGGATGCGCACCCGGGGGACGTCGAAGTTCAGGTCGGTCTCGTCGTCGCCATGCAGCAGGGCGATGTCCCGGTGGCCGAGGTCGATCAGGTGCCGGACCGCGGTTGAGGCGGCGGCGTAGTCGTCGATGCCGATATACGGGCATTCCTCAACGTGCCCTCCCACCACAATCAGGGGTATATCGATCTTCTGCAGGTGCTCGATCTCTTCGTGGCTGAGCGCCATACACAGGACCAGCAGGGCATCGATCTGCTTGTACACCATGGTCTTGCTGAAAAGCCGTTCGCGGTTGCTGCCATGGCCGCCAAGGTTGAACAGCGAGAGATTATAGTGGCGGGCGTGCAGTTCCCGGTCGGCGCCCTCGATGGCTTTGGAGAAGAACCAGCGGCTGACGAATGGGGCCAGGACGCCAATGGTCTTGGTCCGTCCGGTGGCCAGGCCGGAGGCCGACGAAGACGCGACGTAGCCCAGGTCCCCTGCGACTTCCAGGATCTTCTTCCGGGTGGCCGGCGAAACCCGCGGCAATCCGCGGACGGCCCGCGAGACTGTGGCTGTTGAGACTCCGGCGGCAGCCGCCACGTCCTCGATGCTGACGCCGTTATGGCCGCCCCGCTGGGACCTTTCCGTTGTCCGTGCCACCGTGTCCCCTCTTCAACTCCTTTGCGGCGTAGGGCCGGCCGGCCCTGCGTTTACCCCGGCCCTGTATTTTTCCACTCCGCGGGCAGGCAGTGGTAACCGGTCCGCTGGCTGCGTAGGCACCCACCATCACGGCGGCGGCCCGGCGCCGACCATTCCTACCTGCGGGCGGGGAGTTTCCGGCGCAGCCGCACCATGCCATACAGGGCCAGCAAAGTTGCCAGCAGTCCCAGCGCCCATCCAAGGGCAGGCTGGGCAGTAACTTCCATCCACACGGTGACCACCAGGAGGACCAGCGCCCAGAATGCGAGGAAGCCAATGATGATGTCGAAGTCCTCACCCGAGCGGACCAACCGGCTGCGGTTTCCCGCCCCCGGGATGCGGGGGCGGGAACCGTTGTCCGTCACTTGACTGCACCTGCCGTGAGGCCGGCGACAATCTTGCGCTGGAAGACGAGCACCAGGATCACCAGCGGAATGGTGACAATGGTGCCTGCGGCCATGATGGCCGTGTACGGGATCTGGTTGGGCTGTGCACCGGCGAAGTTGGCGATGGCCACCGTCACCGGCTGGGTTGCGTCGCTGGACAGCTGGCTGGCAATCAGGAACTCATTCCACGAGGAAATGAACGCCAGGATTGCGGTGGTGAAGATTGCCGGTGCAGCCAGGGGCATGATGACCTTGCGGAACGCCTGTCCCTGGGTGCAGCCGTCCACGCGGGCCGATTCCTCAAGCTCCCAGGGCATTTCCCGGAAGAACGAGGTCATGGTGTAGACCGTCAGCGGGAGCACGAAGGAGATGTTCGGGATGATCAGCGCCTGGTACGTCCCCATCCAGCCGATGTTGGTGAACAGCTGGAAGAGCGGGGTGATCAGGGCAACGCCGGGGAACATGGAGGCTCCCAGGATGAAGCCGAGCACCAGGAACTTGCCCTTGAAGTTCAAACGGGCCAAGGCGTAGGCCGCGAACACACCGATCAGCAGCGAGACGGCCGTGACCACCCCGCCGATGAACACACTGTTCAGCAGAGCCTGGCCGAACCTGTTGCCGAAGGACGTGTCAAAGGCTGTCGTGAAGTTGTCCAGCGTGACGTGCGTGGGAAGGATCGAGGTGTCGTACGTGAAGCCCACCTCGCGGAACGCGGTGACCACCATCCAGTAGGCCGGTGCCAGGCACCAGAGCAGGATGATGGCGGCGCTCAGGTAGGTCCGCCCCTGCGCCCACTTTTCCCGGTTCTGCGCAGCCTTGCGGCCCTTGTCCTGGCGGGCCCGGAGTGCCGAGGCGTCTGCTGTTGCCGTGGTCATTTCTTCCCCTTTCCTGTGGCGCCACTCTGCTCAACCACGTTTGCCCCGAGGAAGCGGACAAAGATGAAGGCGACGAGGAAGATGATGATGAAGGTGATGGTGGACAGCGCAGCCGCCGCATTGAAGCCTTGCCTGATTTGGTTGATCACCAGGATGGACAAGGTGGTGGTGTTATTGGCACCGCCGGTGAGGATGTACGGCAGGTCGAACATGCGCAGCGCATCCAGCGTACGGAACAGGATCGCCACCATGAGGGCTGGCTTGACCAGCGGAAGCGTGATCAGCCGGAACCGCTGCCAGGCAGTGGTTCCGTCCACCTTGGCTGCCTCGTAGACTTCTGCCGGGATCATCTGCAAGCCTGCCAGGATCAGCAGCGCCATGAACGGCGTGGTCTTCCATACGTCGGCGATGATCACGGCCCACTTGGCCGGCCACTCGCTGCCCGTCCACAGGATAGTGGTGTTGAACAGCTTGTTGGCGATGCCTTCGAAGGCGAAGATAAAGAACCAGAGCTTGGCCGTCACAGCGGTAGGGATGGCCCAGGGCACCAGCACGGCGGCGCGGACCAGGCTGCGTCCGCGGAACGTGCGGGCCATGATCATGGCCATCCAGAAACCGAGGACGGTTTCCAGTGCCACCGTTACCACCGTGAAGAAGAACGTGGTGGCCGTGGCGGACCAGAACTGGCCGCCCAGGGTGCCCGGCGGGCAGGCGACGGTTCCGCCGCCCGGCGCCGAACACTGCTGCGCCAGCCAGTTGACGTAGTTCTGAATTCCCGCCGGGCCGCCCGCGGTGAAGAGGCCCGTGGCCGGATCCAGGCCGGCATCCTTCTGGAAGGACATGACGATGGCGCTGATGATCGGGTAAACGATCACCACGGCCAGGGCGATGATGGTGGGGGCGAGGAGCCAGGAGGCCCAGCGCCCCTGGCTTGCAATCCTGTTGTCCTCCCCCACGCCCTTGGGCGCGTGATGGACGGGGGTACCGCCCGACGCCGGTGACTTGACCGGCGTCGGGCCTAGTTCGGTTGCCATGGCAGAACTACGATCCCGCACCGGCGGATTCGATGGACTTCTGCATGTCAGAGAGTGCGGTTTCCACGGACTTTTCTCCCTTGATTGCGGAGTAGGCGTTCTCTTGGATTGCCTTGGTGACAGCCGGGTAGAACGGCGTAACGGGACGCGGTACGGCGTTTTCGATGGACGTCTTCAGGACCGGCAGGTAGGGCAGCTTGGCAACGAGTTCCTGGTCCTCATACAGCGAACCAAGCACGGGGGCCAGCGAGCCCTGCGTGGCGTAGAACTTCTCGGTTTCGGCCGAGGTCATGAACTTCATGAAGTCGAGCGCGGTGGCCTTGTTCTTGGAGTAGACGCTGGTGGCGAGGTTGTGGCCACCAAGCGAGGAGGCACCCGGGCCGCTCTTGCCCGGCAGGGCTGCCAGGCCGGTCTTGTCCTTCACAGTGGATGAGCCTTCAGTGGTGATCAGGTTGAACGCGTACGGCCAGTTGCGGAGGAACAGGAGCTTGCCACTCTGGAAGGCCTGCCGGCTGTCCTCTTCCTTGTACGTGATGGCTTCCTTGGGGATGTTGCCGTCAGCGTATGCCTTCGCCAGGTTGCCCAGGCCGGCCTTGGCCTCGGCGGTGTTCAGGTCCGGCTTTCCATCCTTGTTAAGGACGGATCCGCCCGCGGAGTTGATGGCCTCGGAAGCATTTACCGTGAGGCCCTCATATTTGCTGAACTGGCCTGCGTAGCAGCCGATGTTGTTCTGCTTGGCGATGGAGCACATGCTCATCATCTCGTCCCAGGTCTTGGGCGGGGTGGGGACCAGGTCCTTGCGGTAGTACAGGATGCCGCCGTCGGAGGTCTGGGGAGCCGCGTACAGGGTGCCCTTGTACGTGGCGCTGTCCACGGTGGGCTTGAGCATGGCGCTGGTGTCGATCGCCATCTTGTCCTTCAGCGGCTGCAGCCAGCCCTTCGCTGCGAACTCCGCGGTCCAGACAACGTCCACATCCACGACGTCGTAATCGGACTGCTTGGCCTGGAAGTGCTGGACCAGGTCGTCGTGCTGCTGGTCCGCCTGGTCGGTCTGTTCCTTGAAGGTGACCTTTTCGTTCGGGTGGGCCGCATTCCACTTATCGACCAGGGGGCGGACAACGTTGCTGTTGTCCTTGCCCTGTACATACGTGATGGGGCCGCGGCCGTCGAGGTTGGCGTCAGCGTCGCTGCCCCCACCACCCGTGGTGCCCCCTCCACCCCCGCCACCGCAGGCGGACAACGTAAGGGCCAGAATGCCGGCAGTGGCAGCCGGAAGCAGGAATCTCGGGGTTTTCATTAGCTTGAAGCTCCTCGCTGAGTGACAAGTAAGTCGACAGTGCGCTTGCTAGGTGAGGTTGATGTGGTGACCATCACACTAGTAAGGTTGCTGTCTGCAATGCAAGCGTTTACATCAAAAAGTTATCAGAGGGGAACCAAATGCCCGATCCGTCCGTTCCCGCGCCGCGTCCAGCCTCCTCTGCCTGGTGGGCCGACGCCGTGGTCTACCAGATCTACCCCCGCTCGTTCGCCGATGGCAACGGCGATGGCATGGGCGACCTGGGCGGCGTCACCGGCAGGCTTCCCTACCTTCGCGCCCTCGGGGTGGACGCCGTCTGGCTCTCACCCTTCTACAAGTCGCCGCAGGCAGACGGCGGTTACGACGTGGCGGACTACCGCCAGGTGGACCCCCTCTTCGGCTCGCTGGCCGACTTCGACACCATGTTGCAGGAAGCTCACCGCCTCGGCCTGAAGGTCATTGTGGACCTCGTTCCCAACCACACCTCGGATGAACATGCATGGTTCCAGGAGGCGCTGGCGTCCGCCCCGGGGAGCCCGGCACGGGACCGGTATATCTTCAGGGACGGCAAGGACGAGGTGCCGGGATCCGGCGACGGCAACCGGGCTCCCAACAACTGGAAATCCATCTTCGGCGGGCCGGCCTGGAGCCGCGTGAATGAAGCCGACGGATCACCGGGCCAGTGGTACCTGCACCTCTTTGACACCCGGCAACCGGACCTGAACTGGGACAACCCGGAAGTCCAGGAGGAGATGCGTTCAGTGCTGCGCTTCTGGCTGGACCGCGGCGCCGACGGCTTCCGGGTGGACGTCGCCCACGGATTGGTGAAGGAGGCAGGGCTTCCGGACTGGGAGGGCGTTGCAGCCATGGTGGAGGGAACCTCCGGACCCCACCGGGAAAGCCACCTGCCCGGTGATGCGCCGCACGCCCACACCGATGCCGAGGAACCCCACAGGGCAGTATCTCCCATGTATCCGCCGTCGCCCTTTTTCGACCAGGACGGGGTCCACGCCATCTACCGGGACTGGAACCGCGTCCTTGCCGAATATGGCGGGGACCGCATGATGGTGGCCGAGGCCTGGGTGGAACCGGCCGAGCGCCTGGCCCGCTATGTCCGGCCAGACGAAATGCAGCAGGCCTTCAACTTCGATTTCCTGCTGGCAGGGTGGGATGCCGAGCGCATGGCGGACGCCATCGACGCATCCCTGGCAGCGGCAGCATCAGTGGGGGCCCCGTGTACGTGGGTGCTCAGCAACCACGACACCGTACGGCACACCACCCGGTTTGGCCTCAAGGATCCCACGACGTTCCCGAAGGGCATCGGCCCCGCCGACGAACAGCCGGACGCGGCGCTGGGCCTTGCGCGCGCCCGTGCCGCCACGCTGGTTGAGCTGGCGCTGCCTGGGTCCGCCTACCTCTACCAGGGTGAGGAACTGGGACTTCCCGAGCACACTGCGCTTCCCGACTCCGCCAGGCAGGACCCCACATTCTTCCGGACGGGTGGGGCTGAAATCGGGCGTGACGGCTGCCGTGTCCCGCTGCCGTGGGTCCAGGACCAGCCCGGGTTCGGATTCTCCGGGGCACTCTCCGCCAACGCGTCCGGGCCATGGCTTCCCCAGCCGGAAAGCTTTGGCCCCTTGGCCGCGGACCAGCAGGATGGCGAGGAGGGCTCAACCCTTGAGCTCTACCGGGCAGCGCTGGCCTTCAGGTCAGCACAGCAACTGGGCAGCGGCAGCGTGGAATGGACTGATGAACACGCGCCGGACAGTGGACTGCTGGCGTTCCGGAACGGGGATGTAGTGGTCCTGTCCAACATGGGCTTCGCCTCCGCCCCTGTGCCGGAGGGCTACACCGTGGCGCTCTCCAGCGGTCCCGAACCGGCCGATGAATGGGCCGGGATGCGGGAGGTTCCCGTGGACAGCACGGTGTACCTTCTGGGCGGCCGGTAGCAGCAGGGTGCCTGGGCTGCCCGTGCAGCAGTTCAGCGGACGCGCTCTGCCCGGCTGAAGCGTGTTCGCGCCCCGGCCCCGATGTGGATGAGGACAGGAATCTCCTTGCCCACAACGGACTCCAGGGCGTCCAGGAGCCCGGAGACCTCGGCTGCGAGCAGGTGCGGGGCCACCCCTTGGCGTGGCAGGAGCCGGACCTTCAACGCCGGGGAACCTTTCACGTCGTAGGTGGTGACGGTGGCGCCTGCCAGGTCCGGCCGTCCTTCAAGGGCCTGCCGGAGGGCCTGCTCGGCCACCCCGCCGCCTATCCGGACGTCCCCGGGGATCTCTCCGGGATCGTATTCGGCGGCCAGCAGGTTTGACCGGCCCTTGCCTTGCTGGGCGATCCAGGCGACCATGAGCCCCATCAGTGCCAGGAGCGCCAGCGCCACGACGATCCACAGCCAGCTCTCCGGCCGGCCCGGGAAACGGGTGGAGTCGAACAGCCGGCTGACACTCTCCCAGGCTCCGCCGGACCAGGAATGCCACCAGGAGCCCACCGGGGGCACGGTTGCCAGCAGCACCAGGATGAGTCCGGTGCCCAGCAGGATCAGGCCCAGTACGGTGAGGAGGATGCGGTTGAGCAGTGCCGGGGTGCTGTTCATGCTCCGATCACTCCGGTCGGGGTCACGTTGACGCGCGGAACAGGGGCCGGCTCCAGCAGCATCTGGTCCAGCTCATCCCGCACCGCGCCAAGGACGCGGTCCGCGTCCACGGGCACACCGGAGGTTGGCCGGACGTTCACCAGCACCTGGCGCTGGGAGACGACCACCATGACCTGGTCGGGGGTGACGTTGGCGGCCAGCCGCGCGCGCCGGGCGATCGAGGAAGCGACGACCTCGTCATCCACCACCACGGCCGGGAGTCCCTCGCCCGGGGCGCCGGCCAGGAGATGGCGGGCACGTTTCCCGGGAAGGATTCCGTTGAGCAGGAAGACCAGGCCCAGCATGGCCAGCACACCGCCGATGGCCGCCAGCAGCAGCGGGGGGATTCCGGCGGGCAGGTCGACGATGCGCTGGGCAGCCACCTGCGGCTCGATCAACCAGGCGGGCTGCCCCACGGCATGAACGCCGGACTCAAGGACGCCGTAGCCGGCCAGCACCAGGACCAGGACGGCGGCCACGACCGACACCACGGCCCTGGAGGAATGGGTTTCGCGGTAGACCACCCTGCGCATGTCCGGGCCGTTGCTTCTCCGGGATCCGCTGTTGGCCCGGCGGCTTTCCACGCTGCTGCTCACCGTACCCGCCCTCCTGTACTGATCTTTGCCCCGCTGACGCGGATGTCCACCCGGCTCAACTGCGAGCCGCTCAGTTCCGAGACCCTCGCCAGGATGCTTTCCTTGGCCTTCACCGTGCGGTCCCAGATGGATCCGCCCGCGATCTCGACCCTGGCAGCGTCCAGCACCACGGACTGCAAAGGCGGGATGCTGATGGGAGTGACGAGGGACAAGGCCAGCAGGCCGTCGTCGTCCGTCCAGTCCGCGCGCACGTCCTGGGCGTCGACTCCCAGCGCCTGCGCCGCAGCCGCCTTGGCAAGGCTGGTCAACGCCTGGGTGCTGATCCGGTTATGGCCGCTGAGCGCCTGCCCACGCACAACGGGCGCGGGCGAGCTCATGAGGAGGAGCGCCGGCCGGTGATGGCATCGAATATGCCGCGCAGGTCCAGCTTGCCTTCGGCGGCACGGCCCAGGAGCGCCCCGATGGCCATGAAAAGTAGGGAAACGAGAAAGCCCCACAGGCCGAACTGCAGGGACATGAATGCCACGAACGCGCCCATGGCCGTGCCTGCCACGGTGAGGTTCACAGCAGCGCCTCCCGTTCGGGAGCAACCGGCGCGGTGGTCTTGACGGGCGGCGGCACGTAGACGTCCGTGATTTCGACGTTCACCTCGATGACCTGCAGCCCCACGAGTTCTTCAACTGCCCGGTAAACGGCGGCCCGGACATCATTGGCCAGGGCGTGCAGGGGCGTTCCGTAGCTGGCCACCAGGGTAATATCCACGGCTACCTGCGTTTCGCCCACTTCCGCGTGGACGCCTGGGGCATGATCGGAACTTCCGACCGCGTCACGGATGGCGCCCAGGGCACGGGACGGACCCGAACCGAGGGAGTAGACGCCGGGGACCGAACGCGCGGCGATCCCCGCCACTTTTGCCACGGCGGTCTCGGAAATTACGGTCCGTCCCGGACCGGGAGCCGGGCTGGCGGCAGGACGGCTTGGCACCACGGGTTGCGGGTTCTGGTATTCCATCAGGCACTCCCCCTTCTGTTGGTTCCACCCTATAACCAGGCTGCGGCACATGGGCTGGAAAACCCCGCGGGCGGGCCGCATCGCATATGGCGTTCCGTGCCGGGGTAATTCCGCGCCGGTTAAAAGGAACCAGGCGGGAAGCCCCTGGGGCCTCCCGCCTGGATCACGTGCGGCGACCAGCCGCTGGTGCGTGAAGACCTACTTGTAGAGGCCTTCGCCGCCAACCCTTACATTGGTGGGCAGGTAGCCGAACGGGCCCAGGCCGTTCCGGCCAAAGTTCCTGTCCACCTGGGACACACCGTTGCGGAAGTTGATCTTCACGGTCGGTGACAGGGAGCCGCCGCGGACGCCGTTGACGTTGTCGATGAAGGACTGCACCAGGCCGCCGGGCTGCACGTAGTGCGAATATGCCTGGAACTGCCGGCCGTTCTGGTTCGGGGTGGGTGCCTCCGGGGACTCGGACGGAAGGTTCAGGTCCGTGGGCGAACCCAGGGCCAGGCCGCTGTTGTTCATCGGCTGGTAGTCCGAGCGGATGCCGTCGCCCACGAAGCCGTACACGCCGTCGGGACCGCGCATGCCTGCCGCGTAGGTGAACTGGTGGCTGATGGTGAACAGGTAGTACTTGTTCTTGCCGTTTTCATTCTGGATGAAGATCTGCGGACGCTCCGTCTGGTCGTTCACGCAGTTGCCGGAAAGGATGGGCGGAAGGAAGGACCACTTGGTCAGGTCCTTGTTGTCCGCCACTGCCAGCCCCACGTTCGCTGTCTGGAAGTAGGCGCCGCTGTTCTGGACGTCGGTGACGCTCTCTGCATGGGGGTCACCGGGGCGGTAGCCCAGGTCCTCGGCCTTGCACTGGTAGTCGCCGCGCTTTGCTGCGGTGTTGCCTTCGAACACCATGTACGTCTTCCCGGGGTGGGCCGGGTCCACGAACGTGTAGGGGTCTCGGAATGCGAACCCGGCGTTCTGCGCCTTGGTCTGGTACATTTTTCCGTCCGGTTCCAGCAGCTTGGTGTGCTGGAACCCGTCGAACGTGACGCCGGTCTGGTCGGCGTGGATGTTTCCCAGCGCCTTGGCGATCACAGCGTCCGGGGCGATTCCGCCGCCGCCGGCGTTCCGCTCGGCCACATCGTAGAACGTGGTGGCCGTGTAGAAGACGTTCACGTGGTTGCCCTGCATCAGGCGCGTGGAACCGGACCATTCGGTGTTGCCGATGGAGGTGTTGTCCAGGAACAGGTGTCCGCCGTAGTTCCACTTGTCCTTGGCCGGGTCCGCGTTGGTCTTCCGGAAGAAGTAGCCAATCCGGGCGTTCCAGTGGCGCTGGTCGAAGCCGTAACCGGCGTGCCGGTCAGCGACCAGGGAGAAGATGACGTCCCAGCCCTTGTAGCTGATCTGGTTGGCGTTTTCGTCCGTCAGGGACCAGGTGTCCCAGACCCAGACGTCGTCGTTCATGGCGGGGAAGTCCTGCGGGATTTCCGGCATGGTGACGTCCGGGCTCATGGAGTTCGCGCCCGGGGCGACGGTGGAGTCGCTCTGTGCCATGATCTGCCGGGCGTCTGCGCGGGTCCACTTGGAGGTGAAGTCCGACGCCGGGTCGAAGGCCTGCTGCGTGTGCTGCGTGGGCAGGGGGAAGCCTGGGGCGGGGGCCGGCATCTGCTGGACGGCAGGCGGGTCGGAAGGCTCGTTGGCCTGTGCCGCGGGGACGGCCAGGAAGGCCGAGGCGGCCAGGGTTGCCGCCAGCGCTGCGGCGCCGGTGCGCCACCGCAGCAGCCGGTGTTGGGGGTGCTTGTGCATGTCTTGCTCTTCTCGCGGAGTTGTAACTTTTCGTGGAAGGCGGGCGTGTGCCCATAACCCCGAAACCAACCGCGGCCCCGGCAACACCTCTGGCGTCATCCGGGACGCCGTTGTGTTGTGGGGGTTCAGGCCTGGGTAGGGCCTGTCCGGCCGATGGAAAGCATGCTGTCCTCCGGCCGCGCTCAACCGTAGACGGGGTGGAGGGAGCACTTCAAACCCTGTTTCGGGAGCCGGAACCGGTTACCGCCCAGTAGAGTGCAAGCGCTTACGCAAGCCATTGCGCGCGCGTGCCACACCCCGTCGGCAGGGGTCAAATGTTTCGTTGGGTGCCCAAAGATTTCTTTCGACGGTGGCTGCGATGTTGCGTTAGCCACAGGGCGGACACTCATACGTGGCGGAAGGCCGCGTCAGGGGCAGAGGCGAAGCCTGGTCAAGGTTGCCCGAACCGGTGTTAAAGCAGAAAAGCACCAGTTCCGAAGAACTGATGCTTCCCAGTGGTGGCTCCGACCGGCGTCGATCCGGTGACCTTTCGATTTTCAGTCGAACGCTCTACCAACTGAGCTACAGAGCCTAGGTGACTAGTCACCATGACAGCCGGAATTTCTTCCAACAATCAGAGCGACCCTGACGGGACTTGAACCCGCGACCTCCGCCGTGACAGGGCGGCGCGCTAACCAACTGCGCTACAGGGCCTTGCTTTTCTTGCTTTTGCAGTATCTCTACCGCTTTTTTCAAGGCTTCCAGCCTACCAGACTTTTTTAGCCTGTTTGACCAGTTCCTTGCGTACCCCCAACGGGATTCGAACCCGTGCCGCCGCCGTGAAAGGGCGGTGTCCTAGGCCGCTAGACGATGGGGGCCAGAACCCGTTCGGAACAAAATAAAAGGCGTCAAGCGGGGCTTTCCGTCTTTGTCCTCTGCGTTTCTCCGAACTGGACTCTAAAACTATAGGGGCTAACCGGGAATATTCCAAAATCGGCGAAAAACCCCGCCGTTTGGCCCCGGGACGGGTCAAGATGGACGGATGGATGCCGTCGACGCGCTCAATGAGATCGCTTTCTGGCTGGAGCGCGGACGCGCGGCCACGTTCAAGGTCCAGGCCTTCCGGAAGGCGGCCGCCGCCATCAGCCCCCTCGGCCCCGCGGAAGTAGCCGAACGCGCCCGGAGCGGCCGGCTCAAATCCATGAAGGGAATCGGCGACCGGACCTACGCGGTGATCCGGCAGGCCGTGGACGGACAGGTCCCTGACTACCTGGCGGACCTCAGGGAGAAGGGTGCCCAGCCGCTGGCATCGGGCGGAACGGAGCTCCGGGCGGCGCTGCGTGGCGACCTGCACAGCCACAGCGAATGGTCCGACGGCGGCTCCCCCATTGAGCTGATGGTGGCGGCCGCTGAGGTGCTGGGCCGCGAATACCTGGCCCTGACCGACCACTCCCCCAACCTCACCATCGCCAACGGGCTGTCCGCCGGGCGCCTGCGGGAGCAGCTGGACGTGGTGGCAGGCATCAACAGCAACGGCGGGGCCACCCGGCTGCTGACGGGCATCGAGGTGGACATCCTGGAATCCGGCAGCCTGGACCAGGAACCGGAGCTGCTGGACCGCCTGGACATCGTGGTGGCCAGCGTCCACTCGAAGCTCCGTGCGGACCGGAAAACCATGACCACCCGCATGCTCGGGGGCATCCGGTCTCCGCAGACCAACATCCTTGGCCATTGCACGGGACGGCTCGTTGAGGGCTCGCGCGGGACGCGGCCGCCGTCGGAATTCGATGCCAAGGAAGTCTTCGCAGCGTGCGCGGAACACAACGTTGCCGTGGAGATCAATTCCCGCCCGGAGCGGCAGGACCCGCCCGATGCCCTGATCCAGCTGGCCCTGGAAGCGGGGTGCCTGTTCTCGATCGACAGTGACGCCCACGCACCGGGACAGCTGGATTTCCTGCAGTACGGTGCCGAACGGGCAGCCCGCAACAACGTTCCGGCAGACCGGATCATCACCACTTGGCCGGTGGACAAGCTGCTCGCCTGGGCCGGCACAAAGTAGGGCGGCCTCGCTTCGGGGCGGCGTCAGCGGGGCTGACCGCCGCTACTTGACGGCGTCTGCCAGCTTCTGGCGGAAGTCCGCCTTGGTGGACAGCGTGAGCTTCTCGCCGTTGAGGAAGAACGTGGGTGTGCCGTTGACGCCGAGGGCATTGCCGTCCGCGATGTCGGCCAGGATGCGGTCCTCGGTCTTCTGGTCGGCCACGACGGCATCGAACTGCGCCAGGTCCAGCCCCAGCTGCCCGGCGTAGGTGCGGAACAGCGGCGCCTGGGACTGCTGGCTGCCGGCCCACTGGGACTGGTTTTCGAAAAGCTTGGCGGCCATCTGCTGGTACTGGCCCTGCTGCGCGGCCGCTTCCGCCGCCAGGGCAGCCTGGCCGGAATTGGGGTGCGCAGAGAGCGGGAAGTACCTGTTGACAAACGTAATCCTGTCCCCGAACTCCGCCTTGAGCTCCTCCACGAAAGGATGGACTGCACCGCAGGACGGGCACTCGAAGTCCAGGAACTCCACCAGCCGGGCCTTCTCCTCGGCAGGCGCAGTGAGGCGGTGGCTGTCGGCACGGACAAGTTGCTCAGCACCCGCGGACGGTGGCGCCGCCTGCTGGGGCTTCGTTGCGGCAAAGATGGCGTACCAGGCAACGCCGCCCAGGACGATGAGAGCCAAGGCGATCCAGATGATCTTCCTGACAAGGCGCGGGGTGTCACGGCCGGGAGCCGAAGGAGAGGACATGGTCCGCATCCTAGCCCGCGGGCACCCACATGGCCGATTTCCGCCAGTTCGGTGCCTGCAGCAGCCGTACATTTGATTCATGCCTTCCACCAGCCCCGCCCGCCAGTCCCTGGCTTCCCCCGCTGCAGCACCCACGCCCGTGAACGCCCTTGGCGTGGCGGCCATGGTGGTTACCGTGGTGCTGTGGGCCTCCGCGTTCGTCGGCATCCGCGCCATCGGGCCGCACTTCTCCCCCGGATCCCTGACGCTCGGCAGGCTGGCGGTCGCCGCCGTCGTCCTCGCGTTCCTGGTGGTGCCGCAGCTGCTCAGGAGCCGGGTGCTGCCCAGGGGGCGCGAATGGCTGCCCATCCTGGCCTATGGCGTGATGTGGTTCGGCGGCTACAACGTTGCCCTGAACGCCGCCGAACACATCCTTGATGCCGGCACCAGCGCCCTGCTGATCAACGTCAACCCGATCCTGGTGGCCATCATGGCCGGCATCTTCCTCAAGGAGGGCTTTCCCCGCTGGCTGCTCATCGGCAGCACGGTGGCCTTCGCGGGTGTTGCACTGATCGCCCTGGGTTCCGGACAGCCGCGCGGCCCCGGGGAAAGTTCGACGGCGGACCTGGCAGGCGTGGCGCTTTGCCTCCTTGCGGCGGTGCTCGCCGCAGTCAGCGTCATCATCCAGAAGCCGGTGGTGCGGAAGTTCCCGGCGGCGCAGGCCACCTGGTTCGGCATCATCGTGGGCGCGGCCTGCTGCCTGCCGTTCGCCGGGCAGTTGGCGTCCGAAGTGCAGGCCGCTCCCCCGGAGGCCACCTGGGCGCTGGTGTACCTGGGCATCTTTCCCACGGCCATTGCCTTTACCACCTGGGCTTACGCCCTGTCCCTGGTGGACGCCGGGAAGCTGGCCGCCACCACCTACCTGGTGCCCGGGACCACGGTGCTCATCTCCTGGCTGCTGCTCGGTGAAATCCCCACCGCCTGGGGACTGGTGGGCGGGCTGGTGTGCCTGGTGGGCGTAGGGCTGACCCGGCGCAGGACGCGGGCACCCGGCCAGCGGCCCGGGCGCTAGAGTCGGGGTATGCCAGCCAGCCTCCCGCCGGGACTGCCCATCGTTCCCGACGGCCCGCACGAACCGTCCGGGTTCACCATGTCAGCTGACGAATTCGAGGTGGCCGTCGAGGATGCCCTGGCCAGCATCCCGGACCGGCTGGCCCGTGCCATGGACAACGTGGCAGTCTTCATCGACGACGACTACGTGCCCGGCCCGGGGGAAGATCCGGACACCGTCCTGCTGGGGCTGTACGAAGGCGTCCCGCTGACCGAACGCGATTCATGGTGGGACGCCGGTTCCCTTCCCGACCGGATCACCATCTTCCGCGAACCCATCCTGGAGATCTGCGCCTCCCGGGAGGACGTGATCCACGAAGTGGCCGTCACGGTGGTCCATGAAATCGCGCACCACTTCGGCATTTCCGATGACCGGCTGCACGAGCTGGGCTGGGGCTAGCCTTGTAAGCATGGGACACGACCACAGCCACAGCCACGGAATCACCGCCACCGGACGGCACCGGAAACGGCTGGTGGCCGTCCTGGGGATCACGCTCGGCGTCGTCCTCATCCAGATCGTGGGAGCGGTGCTGTCCGGTTCGCTGTCCCTGCTGGCGGACGCCGGCCATATGCTCTCCGACGCGGCCGGCGTCACCATCGCCCTGCTTGCCGCCTGGATCGCCGGCCGCCCGGCGAGCGACCAGCGGACCTACGGCTACCAGCGGGCAGAGGTGCTCGCGGCGTTGGCGAATGCACTGATCCTGATCGTGATCTCCGTGGTGATTTTCACGGAGGCCATCCGCCGGTTCGGGGCACCGCCGGAAGTGCAGACGGACATCATGCTGTTTGCGGCCATCCTCGGCGCCGTGGCGAACCTCGTATCGCTGCTGATCCTGCGTGGGGCGCAGGATCAAAGCCTGAACATCCGTGGCGCCTACCTGGAGGTGCTGGGCGACCTCCTGGGCTCGGTGGCCGTCATCATTGCCGCCGTCGTCATCATGGCCACCGGTTTCCAGGCAGCGGACACCATCGCTTCCGTCCTTATCGCGCTGATGATCCTGCCGCGGGCCTGGAGCCTGCTGCGCGACGTGGTGGATGTCCTGCTGGAGGCCAGTCCGAAGGGAGTGGAGGTGCAAATGATCCGCGAGCACATCCTCTCGGTTGCCGGCGTGACCGATGTCCACGACATCCACATCTGGACCATCACGTCCGGTGTCCCCGTCTTCTCGGCACATGTGGTGGTGGAGGACGGCGTGCTCAACGCACGGGGCGCCGACCAGTTGCTGGACAAGCTGATCACGTGCCTGGGTTCCCATTTCGATACCGACCACTGCACCTTCCAGCTGGAGCCTGCGAGCCACTCAGAGCACGAGGAACATCAACACGCCTGACCCCGACACACGCGTGGAATTCACCGGAGAATGACACGCTTGTGGTTTATGTTATTGATGTGACTGTTGTTGCCAATGTGCAAAAGGTCACGTAGCCTCGGACTGCTGGCGAGCAGCTGAGGGGCACGGTCGTGCCGCATCCAGAACCTCACTCCCAGTCTTACCGTTGCGAGGTCTCTGCAGATGGCTTTACCCGGATCCGGCCGCAGGACCGCTGCGCTGTGCGCCGCCGTCGTACTCTTTGCATCCGTGGCAACACCCGCGCTGGCGGTGCCGGCGCCATCGGCCCCCGTGGCCTTTCCGGCGTCGCCAGCGATTCCCTCGCCGGACGATATCGCAGCAGCGAAAGCAAGTGAAGCCGCGACGGCGGACCAGGTCACCGCGATTGAGCGCATTCTGGCGGATGCCTCCACAGCCCAACAGGCAGCCTTCGCGGTGGCCATGCAGGCCAACAACTCCTACAGCGAGGCGCTCGTGGAGCTGCAGCAGCGGACCGAAGCGGCGTCAGTTGCGGCTGCCAAGGCCTCTTCCGCGCGCGACCAGCAGGACAAAACCCGGAAGCAGGTGGGACAGCTCGCCGGTGACCTGTACCGCAATGGCGGCCTGAACCCCACCCTGGGAACGCTGGCCAGCGGCAGCGAAAGCCTGCAGCAGGCCGCCACGCTTGAGGCGCTTTCTGCCAGCCGCAGCCGGGCCTTTGAGGCTGCGGACGCTGCTGCCACGGCCTACCGTTCCCTGACCGCCGCCGCAGAGGACGCCACCAAAGCCGCCGATGACGCTGCAAAGACGGCCGAGCAACGGAAGTCCCAGGCGGAACAGGCCAACGCCGCGCAGGTCAAAGCCGTTGCCGATGCCAAGGCACAGCGGACCATCCTGGTGGACCAGTTGGCCCAGCTCCGCAACACGACTGTGGCGCTCGAATCGGCAAGGGTGGATGCCCTTGAGCGGCAACGCGAAGAGGCACGCCTTGCTGCCTTGTCCGCCGCCGCGGACCAGGCCGCCCGGGAGAAGGCAGAGCAGGAAAAGGCAGCCCAGGAGAAGTCAGCTCAGGACAACGCCGCCCAAAACCGGCCCGCCGCACGGAACGGCGGCGGCCAGGACACGGCCCCTGCAGCGCCGGCCCCGGCACCGGCCGGTCCAGCGCCTGCTGCTCCGGCTCCGGCCCCAGTGGCGCCGGCTCCTGCTCCGGCAGCCCCGGCACCTGCACCCGCCGCGCCAGCCCCTGCTCCGGCACCGGCACCGGCGCCCGCCCCGCCCCCGGCTCCAGCTCCGGCTCCGGCTCCCGCGCCTCCCACTGGCTCGGGCACGTATGAGGCAGCCATTTCGGTTGCCCTGGGGAAGGTGGGCGCGCCGTACTTCTATCAGTGGGGCGGCACGGGCGTGTACGGCTTTGACTGCTCGGGCCTGGTGCAGAATGCCTTCGCTGCGGCCGGAACGTACCTTCCCCGCACCGCATCCCAGCAGTATGCCGCCGCCCCGGTCCACGTTCCCATCTCCCAGGCCCGCCGCGGCGACCTGCTGGTCTGGGGTTCCGCGCCGAACTTCTACCATGTGGCCATCTATCTGGGGAACGGCCAGGTGGTGCAGGCGCTGAACCCGCAGGAAGGCATCATGGTTTCCAGCATCAGCTCAATGGTGGGCATGGACCTGTATCCGTACGCCGCCCGCTACTGACCAGCGCACTGGGCGCGCGGCGGAACCTGAAGGCTCCCGCCGCCATCGTCAGCTCAGGATGTCCTTGGTGACGAAGCGGCCATAGGCGAGCGCGCCGAACACTGCCACGTAGCCGGCCTGGAGCAGGGCATTGTCCAGGAATGAATCCCACACCACGGGCTGGCGGAGCATGTCGGCGAAACCAAGCCAGTAGTGGCTGAAGAGCCACGGGTGCAGCCAGTCCAACTGCGGAAGCTGGTCCGCGACCTGCGAAACCACCGAGACCACCACCGTTGCGGCCATCGCCCCAACCGGAACCACCGTCATGGTGGACAGGAACAGTCCGATCGCCGACAGCCCGGCCAGCGACACCGCCAGGTAGGCGGCGATGAGCACTATCCGCAGGGCAGCCTCGGCGGGCTGGACCACCCCGCCGGAGAGCAGTGTCACCGGGCCGACCGGGAACAGCGCCGCACCAATCGCCGCGCCCGCCAATCCAACGGTGAGCGGAGCCACGATGCAGAAGGCCAGCGCCCCCGCATACTTGACCAACAGGAGCCGCACCCGCCCTGCCGGCGCCACCAGGAGGTACCGGAGGGTCCCCAGGTTGGCCTCCCCGGCGATCGTGTCCCCCGCCACCACCCCCACTGCGAGCGGCATGAACAACGGGACGGAGACCAGCATGGCGGTGAAGGCCACAAACAGCCCGTTCTGGGTGATCCGGTCGAGGAACGCAGGACCCCGCCCCGGTGGGACCGCAGAGGAAACCTTCACGGCCACGGCAATGAGGACCGGGATGGCGGCGAGCGCCAGGAGCAGCGCCCAGGTCCGCCGGCGCCCGAACAGCACCTTAAGCTCAGACCCCAGAAGGGACAGTCCCGGGCCGCGCGGCGCGGCGGCCGTCCGGGTGGTTTTGGCGGTTTCCGGTATGTCCGCGGGAACGCTACTGGGCAACGTCGAATCCTTCCCCGGTCAGGGCAACGAAGCGGTCTTCAAGGCTTTCACGCTCGACGGCGAAGCCCCGGACGCGGACGCCGGCCTGCACCAGGTGCGCCACAACATCCTCCGGGAGCACGGCAGGCTGCCCGGCGGCGGCACCCATCGCCGCAACAATGGTCTCCCCATCCAGCTGTGCGCGCTGGGAAGCCTGTGCCTCCTGGTCCCCCGGGCCGGGTGCCAGCCCCAGCCCTGCCAGGACCTGCCGCGCCGCGCCGCCGTCGGGCGTTACCAACCGCAGGCGGGTGCTTCCGGCCTGCCGCAGCTCGGCCAAGGGACCCTGTGCCACGAGCTTTCCCGCGCTCATGACGGCAGCGTGGGTGCACATCTGGTCCACCTCGGCCAGCAGGTGGCTGGACACGAAAACAGTGGTGCCCTGGTGTGCCAGGGAGCGCACCAGGTTGCGCACTTCGCGGGTGCCCTGCGGATCCAGCCCATTGGTGGGCTCGTCCAGCACCAGCAGGTCCCGGCGTGAGAGCAGGGCATTGGCTATGCCCAGCCGCTGCTTCATTCCCAAGGAGTATGCGTGCACGCGTTTCCCCGCCGCGTGCTCCAGGCCTACGCGCTCCAGGGCCTGTTGCACGCGGGCTTTGCGCGTGGCGGGCACTGAATGCGGGCTGGCGGAGTCCAGTCGATGGAGGTTGGCGGCGCCGGACAGAAAAGGGTAGAAGGCCGGGCCTTCCACCAAGGCGCCCACGCGCGGCAACACCTCGTGGAGCCTTTGCGGCATCTCCTGGCCCAGCAGGTTCACCGTTCCTGCGGACGCCGCTGCCAACCCCAGCAGCATGCGGATGGTGGTGGTCTTGCCGGAGCCGTTGGGGCCCAGGAACCCGAAGACCGTCCCGTGTGGGACGGCCAGGTCCACGTTGTCGACGGCGGCCTGCTGGCCAAAGTGCTTGGTGAGGCCCCGCGTCTCAATCGCCAGGCCGTCAGTCACCGCGCCAGGGCCGGCCCGGTTGCCACTCCCCCGCCCGTCCAAGGCCTACCGGGCCGCTGCTGCTGCGGCCTGCAGCCTCTCCGGCGGCACCATTCCCGCGAAGATCCGGCCATCGTCGGTGATCAGGATGTTGAGCAGGGCCGTGGACAGCAGCCGGCCACCGGGTACGGCGACGGCGGCCTGGGACAACAGCGGGTCCTGGAGCAGTGGTGCGGCCGCCGCAGCGGATCCAGCCGCCGTGCCCACCATCGTCTCCCAGCCGGTGCCGGTTATGGAGACATTCCCCTTGGCACCACCGTGCATGGCGCCCGGGCCATGGGCATCGGCGGGATCATGGAACTTGGCGGGGTCATGGGACTTGTCCGGTACCGGGAGTTCCTTGACTGTGCTGCCCGGCGGCGGGGTGAAGGCGAAGACTGACGGGTCCGGCGCGTCCAGCGAGAAGCTGGTGAACCCGGACGCGAAGGCAGGCTTATCCGCGCCGCGCGCGGTCACCTGGACTGACAACGGCATCCCGCTGGCACCGTCGACGGCAATGGCCACCTTGCCTACCAACGTTGCGTCCGTGCGGGGCTCGATCAGCAGGTTGTAGGCGGCGCGCCCTGCAACGGAAACGTCCGGGCCCACGGAAACGGCGGTGCTGGGGTCCACCTTGGCCAGGAACTGTTGGGCCAGTTCAGCGGGAGTGTGCATGCCGGGTGCGCCGTGCGGGTCGTTCGGAAGCGCGGGATCCTCTGTGTGGGCAGCGTCCTCGGTGCGCTGGGGCAGGGACAGGTGGGCTGCCGAATTGTCCTTTGAGGAGTAGAGCCAGACGTCGCTGCCGTGGCGGACCACGTCCCGTTCGGCCAGTTGGTCCATCACCTGCACACGGGCCTTGTCCTTGCCGTCCACGTAGATGCGCGCGGTGTGCTTGCCTGACAACAGCTCGATCACCGACGCCACGCTGCCGGCCGAGGCAGGTCCGGACGCAGACCCGGACGGCTTGCCGGCAGCCGGGAGTTCCGGCAGTCCCAGTTCAGCGGACTGCTCAACTGTCCCGGAGAACGTGCGCACCTGGTGGCTGGCCGCCAGTTCCAGGACCTCGGCAGGTGTCTTTGCCGGCAGTGGGTTGCTGGCGCCGGCTGGAAGGGACCCGATCAGGGCACCGGAGGCAATGGCCACCGGGGCCGCGACGGCGGGCAGCCACCGCAGCCACATCCTGCGCCTTGTGCTGTTTCGTTGCACCTGTACGTGTTGGAACGGTCCGCTGGAATCCAGCCTGTTGGAGCCCATGGATCAAGACTACGCCCGTGCAGGTGGGTCCGTCCCCTTGGGAACTTTCCCGTTTTGCGGGGTACCGGTGCGTTCCGGCACTACCGTTCCCGCGCCGCCGTCGACCGTAATCTTTTGGCCCGTGCTGATCAGGGCGGTGGCGTCCGCCACGCCAACAACTGCGGGGATGCCGTATTCCCTGGCCACGACGGCGCCATGGGAGTTGGGTCCGCCCATCTCCATCACCAGTCCTCCTGCCGTCAGGAACAGCGGAGTCCAGCCAGGGTCCGTGGACGGTGCAACCAGGATCTCGCCCGGCTCCAGGCGCGCTCCGATGGGATCCAGGATGACCCGCGCCGCCGCGGTCACCCTCCCGGCCGAGGCCGGGCTGCCGGCCAGGGTCCCGTTGGCCAGGTTTCCGTTGGGCCCGATTCCGTTCGCGGCGGTTCCGGCGGCCCGCGCCGCCTCGGGTTCGGTGCCGTCCGAAAGCAGCACCCGGGGGATGTGCCGGCGCCTGAGCTCCAGGGCGTAGTCCTGGCGCCGGGCCGCCACGAGTGCCTTCAGGTCAGGGGCAGGCGCCGGGTTGCCCGCGGTTGTTCGGGTCAATGCCTGGCGGACCTCCGCGAAATCGAGGAAGAACACGTCGTCCCGCCGTTCCACCGTGCCTGCCTGTTCCAGTTCGGTACCCACCAGGAGCAGCTGCCGGCGGACTTCCCCAAGGCCAAGCACCAGCTGGTACTTCGGCAGCTCCCGCAGGCCGGCGAACATGCGCGCCCGCCGGAGTGCGGCACGCACCAGCCGTCCCCGGATCCTGCTGCGGGCGGCGGCCCGGGCCACGAGCCGGTCAACCTGCGCTTCTGCGTCCTCGGCGGCTTTGCTGAACTGGGCGTCCGGTGCCAGGGCGGGGTCGTCCAGCCGGAGGTAGTTGGCGAGGATGCCCAGGATGTGTTCCGGTTCCTCCGACCACCGGGGCAGTCCGACGTCGATCTCGCCGACCGCCCGGTGGCCGTATCTGTCCAGGAACCTGGCGAGGCCCGCGTCCAGGCGCGCCGGCAGCTCGCCGGCCTGGAAAGCGGCTGCGAGGGCGGCGGGATCGCGGGCCATCAGTGCGGTGCGTGATTCGGCGTCTTCCTGGATCGCCTGCGCCAGGTGCCACAATTCCAGGTCCATTTCCGTGGTGACGTTGTTGGGCAGGCCGCGGATCACCGGCTGCAGCCCGTCCCACGCATTGCCGCCCACGAGCTTTCCGGCAACGCCGAGCATCGCGAAGCCCAGGGCGGGAAGGGGGAGGATGGCCGGAACAATGGGGAACAGGCGCGATCCCACGAGGGACTCGGCGTGGTCCAGGCGGGCCAGGGCGCCGGCTGCGTCGCCGGGAGCCAGGGACGCCTCGAACGTCCGGGTGAAGCGGTCCAGCCGGCGGAGGGCGGCAGCGGGGCGGACCAGCGCACGGAGGAAGGTGGTGGGAACCTCTGTGCGGATTGCCGCGGGTCCGACGTGGCGCAGCAGCCCGAGGGGCGACCTGGTGGTCACCGAAAAAGCTGGGTCCGCGAACAACTGCCGCATGACGGTTGCCGTCCGTGCCTCCATGATGTCGAAGACCCGGGAAACGAGCCGCCGGCCAACGGTGCTGCGGATGGGAGTGGTGAAGTCGACGTAAATCCGCTGACCCGCCTCGGCGTAGGGGGACGGCCCTTCCCGTGGATCGGGAACAGGGAAGCCGGCTGCGGTGGCGACGGAGGAAGCGATGAGGCGCACTGCAGCCAGGCCCATGGGCGTCAGCGGCCGCGTCAGTCCCTGCGCGAGGCTGAAACAGAGGTAGGCCCTGGTCCCCCCAACGGCGGACGCTGCCTGCGGAACCCTGCCGGCAGCACCGTTGCTTTCCGGGACCGGGTAGAGCGTGGTGATGGGCCTGGACTGCGTGAGCCACAGCCCATCCGCGCCGTCGACGGCCCACTCGATGTCCTGCGGGGCACCGAAATGCCCTTGGGCCTGCAGCCCCAACCGCATCAGGCCAGCCACCTGGCTGTCCGGAAGGCATGCGGTGCCCTGGGCGGCCTGCACGTGGCGGATTTCGGTCCCGCCGCCGGCAACCGGCCGTATCTCCACACCCTTATCGCCGGGTTTCCGTTCCAGCACCCTGCCGGTCAGGGCGTCCACCACGAAGTGGTCCGGATTGACGGCGCCGGAGACCACGGCCTCGCCAAGGCCGGGGCTGGCGTCGATGACTACCTGCCGGCGGCTGCCGGTGAGGGGATTCGCCGTGAACATCACGCCCGCGGTCTGGGCGTCCACCATCCGCTGGACCACCACCGCGAGCGACACGGCTGCCGGGTCGATTCCGAGGCTTGCCCGGTACGCGGTTGCCCGGTCCGTCCACAGCGACGCCCAGCACCTCCGGACGGCGTCCAGCACCGCGGGCACTCCCACGACGTTCAGGAAGGTGTCCTGCTGGCCGGCGAAGCTGGCGAAGGGGAGGTCTTCAGCGGTGGCCGAGGACCTCACTGCCACCGCGACGCCGGGACCCAGTGCCGTATAGGCCTTCTCCACGGCGTGGGCTACGGCTGCCGGTACCGGAGCTGCAAGGATTGCTGCCCGTGCCGTTGCGGCCAGTCCGGCTACATCGGGAAGGTCCCCAGCGGAGGCCCCGGCCGGCTCCTCCAGGGTGGCGTAAACCGCTGCCAACGCGGGAAGCAGGGCATCCGGGGCGCCGATGGCCTGCCGGTACGCGGCGGTGGTGAGGCAAAAGCCGTCCGGAACCGGCAGGCCGGCGGACAACAACTCCCCTAGGTTGGCTGCCTTGCCGCCCACCAGCGCCAGCATCCCTGAGTGCAGGCTGCCCAGGCCGCGCACCAGCCCGTCGGGCTCCTCACCGGCTGTCATCTGCTGCGTCATGTCCGCGGTCCCCCGCCGGCTGCCCGGAAAAGCGCGGTCTAGGCGGCGTCGCCCAGGATGGGTCCGAACCGCCCGCGGTCGGCCAGGCGGGGGTCCTCCCGGTCCGGGACCACCATGACCGGGCCCTTAGCGTGGTGGAGCACCCCGTCTGATGTTGAGCCCAGGAGCATTCCGGTGAACCCGCCGCGTCCGCGGGTGCCCACCACCACCAGTTCAACGTGCCGGCTTTCCTCGACGAGCACGTCCACCGGCGAGCCGTCCTTCAGCTCGTAGCCGGCCTGCAGGTTGGGGTAGTGGCTGCGGAGCCAGGCCATGCCGGCCTCCAGGGTGACCCGGATGTCATCGAACAGGGCCTTCCGGTCCATGGGCGCCGGAACCCAGGCCAGCGAGCCGCTGTACTGGGGAACGGCGCAGACCACGCGGAGGGACGCGCCAAGGCGTTCGGCCTGGTCGGCTGCTTCAAGGACGGCAACGCGGGCCTGCTCGGAGCCATCCACGCCAACCACCACCACGTTCTCCACCGGCCGGTGCCCGGACCTGGCCTGCTCGGCCTTGACGCGGCGGTCCTCCGTGGACTCACCGAGCCGGTCCGAGCAGAACAACGGGACCGTCACCGTGGGGCATTTCGCGTGGGCGGGCAAGGCACTGCTGACTGATCCCAGGAGCCGGCCCACAAAGCCGCCGCGGCCGCGGGTGCCGACCACCAGGAGTTCCGCGGTTTCGGAGATGTCCAGCAGGACGCCGGCGGCGTCGCCGTTCTCCACGGAGGAGCTGACGTCCACGTCGTAGGCGGCCACCTTTTCCAGGGCCTGCCGGGCAATGGCTTCGGCGCCTTCGCGGATGACGGAATCATCCACGGTGGCGTAGCCCCCGTCCAGGCCGGACGCGGCGAAGATCGGTACGGAGTAGGCGGTGACGATATGAAGCGGACGACGACGGCGCTGGGCTTCCCGCGCGGCCCACACCAGGGCGCACTGGCCATGGTCCGAACCGTCGACGCCCACCACGATGCCGTGGGGGGCGGTTGCGCCACCCCCACCGTCCCGGGCCGGGTCCGGATGCAACTCTCGTGAGCCCATGGGGGCCGCCTCCTCGCGATACGCCTGATGTTGCGGCTATTCTGCCAGAAAACGGACCGCTCTCCGCGCACCCGGCCCAGCGGTGGCACCGGCAGGAAAAGGACCGCTCCCGATTCCCACTATTCTCTGTCCCCCAGGGCTTAGCAAGCCTGTTCAGGGGCTGATGGGCCACGTTATCCACAGGCTTTTTGCCGGGTTCCGGGAAGCGCCTTCTCGCCACGGAAACGATTTCGTTCACGGGCTATCCACGGCCGCATTTGTTCTGTAGTCTTCAGGACATTGTTGGTCCGGGACGCCAACTGATTCTTCCTGTCAGGACGGTCCCGGCCATGCGCTGCGGCCGTGCTTGGGGGTAACGGGACGCGAGCCGGCGAGGATGCCGGCACCTGCCGAAGCTCCATAGGAGGGAAACTGTAGTGTCAAGCATGCCTGGGATTGCCGGGACCGAACAGACCACCACTGTCGTCATTGGCACGGGCCTGTCCGGACTGGCCGTGGCCGCTGAGCTGCGCCGCCATGGGGTGGACTCCATCGTGGTGGACGGCCTCGACATCCTGGGCCAGGCCCAGCCCGCGAACACCACGTCATTGCAGCGCTGCGATGCGGCGGACAGCGGCACCCTCCGCGAACGGAACGAGATCCTGCGCCACCTGCGCAATTACGCCGCAAGCCACAGCGTGGACGTGCGGAACACCACCCGGGCGGTGCAGCTGACCATGCTCGAAGCACCGGACCAGGCCGCGCCGCAGTGGCAGGTGCACACCCCCACGGGCATCCTGGTGGCGGACCACATCGTGCTCACCCGTTGCGCCCACAGCCAGTTGCGGCGCATGCTCAACGACTTCGGCATTGCCGTGGGCCGGAACGTGGCGGCAGCCATGCGGGCCATTGGCATCTACCTGGTGGGAGTGGGCGAACTGATCACGCCCTCGCCCAAAGAAGTGCTGCGCCAGGCCAAGACGGTGGGCCAGGCAATCTCCGCCAAGGTCAACCCGGACGGCGCCCTTCCGTCCACCGGCGTCTTCCCGGCAACGGGAAGCTTTGCTGCCCTGGGCTGCTGACTGCGGCGCCGGTCCGCGCTGCAGGGCTGGACGGAACCGGCCCTGCCGGCGGGTGCTACTCCGCGGCCCTGTCCCCGGCCTCCCCGTCATCTTCGGTGTCCCCGTCGCCGGTGAGCCGGCGGCGGGCCAGGACGCCCAGCGCCACCAGCAGCCCCACGGCCACTACCGCAAAAATCACAATGCTCCACTGGAACGGCTCGCCCGCGCCGGCCGGCTCCGACGGTTCTTCCGTGACCCCGGGCTGGGCGGTGCCCATGCCAGGGACCGCACCCGCCGCCGTCGAACTTCCCGCCGTGGGTGTCCCGGACGAGGCGGCACCCGGGGCACCGGAGGCCGCGGTGAAGGTGAACGTCCCCTCGATGGGATGTGAGTCCGAGCTGACCACGCGCCACGCCACTGTGTACGTGCCCGCCGGACCGCCCGGGCGGAGCTTCTGGGTGGCCACGTTGTCCACGATCTGCACGGAGCCATCAGCCCATTCGGTGCCGCCGGCATCCTTGATGGAGAAGGACGAACCGATGCCCAGCGGCTTGTTGCTGAAGGTCACCGAGACCTCGGCGGGCGGGACAGCCAGCGCAGCCCCCTGCGCCGGGCTGGTGGACTCGGCAGCGTCATGGGCGGAGGCGGGGCCAGCGAGGCCCAGCGCGGCGGCTGCAAGGACAAACAAGCCGAGCACAAGGCTCAGCAACTGGCGGCGGACCTGGCGCATGGGTGGGCTGCTCCTCGTGTTGGCTTCCTTACAGACTAGGCGAATTTGCCGGCCCACTCCCCGCCGCTCCCTTAGGATGCAGGTATCCCCACACACTTCCCCGGAGGACTAATGCTTAAGCAAGGCTCTGCCCTGGACCGGTATTTCAGGGTCACCGAGCGCGGTTCCAACCTTTCCCGCGAGATCCGCGGCGGGTTCGCCACGTTCTTCGCCATGAGCTACATCGTGGTGCTGAACCCCCTGATCCTGTCCGGGCCCGACTCCAACGGCACCACGCTGGGCTTCCCCGCCGTGGCCGCCGTGACCGCGCTGGTGGCAGGCATCCTCACCATCCTCATGGGCGCGTGGGGCCGGCACCCCTTCGCCCTGGCCACCGGCCTGGGCGTCAACGCCTTCGTGGCTGTCACCGTGGCCACCAATCCCGGGCTCACCTGGCCGGACATGATGGGCCTGGTGGTCCTCTCCGGCGTCACCATGCTGATCCTGGTCCTCACCGGTTTCCGTACCGCCGTGTTCAAGGCGGTGCCGGACGGACTCAAGACGGCCATCGTGGTGGGCATCGGCCTGTTCATTGCCCTGATCGGCCTGGTCAACGCCGGGTTCGTGCGCCGCATCCCGGATGTCGCAGGCACCACCGTGCCCGTTGGCCTGGGCTTCGAAGGCAAGCTCCTGGGCTGGCCCACCGCCGTGTTCGTGTTCGGCCTGATCCTGACCATCGCCCTGGTGGTGCGCAAGGTCAAGGGCGCCATCCTGATCGGCATCATCACCTCCACGGTGCTGTCCGTCATCCTTGAGACGACCCTGCACATCGGCCCCAGCTTCGACGGCAAGAACTTCAACCCGCAGGGCTGGTCCCTGGTGGCCCCGGCGTTCTCCGGCTGGGCCGCGCCCGACCTCTCCCTGATCGGCAAGGCCAACCCGTTCGGTGCCTTCGAGCACCTCGGCTTCGTGGCCGCCACGCTGCTGGCCTTCGTCATCCTGCTCAGCATCTTCTTTGACGCCATGGGCACCATGGTGGGCCTGGCCAACGAGGCCGGCACGGTGGATGAACACGGCAACATTCCCGACGTCGACCGTGTGCTCCAGGTGGACGCACTCGGTGCCATCATCGGCGGCGGCGCCTCCGTCTCCTCCAACCAGATCTACGTCGAAGCCGGTGCCGGCATCGGCGAAGGCGCCCGCACGGGCGTGGCCTCCATCGTCACCGGCGTGCTGTTCCTGGTGGCCATGTTCTTCACGCCGCTGATCAACCTGGTGCCGTTCGAGGCCGTGGCCCCGGCACTGGTGGTGGTGGGCTTCATGATGGTCTCCCAGGTGGGCAAGATCGACTGGCAGGACTGGGGCATCGCCATCCCCGCGTTCCTCACCTTCACCCTGATGCCCTTCACCTACTCCATCGCCAACGGCCTGGGTGCGGGCTTCATCGCCTACGTCCTGATCCGCACGGTCCAGGGCAGGGTCAAGGACATCCACCCGCTGATGTGGGCTGTGGCCGCGGCGTTCGCGCTGTTCTTCGCCATCGGCCCCATCGAGGCGGCCCTGGGGATGAAGTAACACCTGCGCAGGGAAAGGGCTGGTGCGGCGTCTGCCGTACCAGCCCTTTTTGTTGACACCGGGGTTTCCCTGGCCGGGGGCCTAGACGGGGGTGTTGGGGGCGAGTCCCTCGTCGCCGGAGACTGCCAGTGCCTTCTTCTGGCGCAGCCTGTCCAGCCGGTTCATCAGGGGCGAGGTGGTGGCGCCGTGGATCACGATGGACAGCGCCACCACCAGCCCGATGAAGGACCAGAGCCAGTGCGCCTGCTCCGTAAAGTGGCCTTCCCCCAGGGCAAAGGCCAGGTAGTACAGGGAACCGATGCCGCGGATGCCAAAGAAGGACAGTGCCACGCGTTCCCGCGGACCGGTCTTGCCACCCAGCAGGCCCAGCCAGCCCGCCAGCGGCCGCACCACCAGCAGGAAAGCAAGCGCCACCAGCAGTTCCGGAAGCCCGATCCCGGCCAGCAGCCCGCGGGCGATGGCACCGCCAAGGAGGACCAGGATCACCACGGTCAGCAGCCGTTCCAACTGCTCCACGTAGGAGTGCAGCACCCGGTGGTAGCCGTGCGTCCGTTCGGCGGCCCGGATGGTCACGGCACAGACGAACACCGCTATGAACCCGTAGCCCTCCACCATCTGCGTCAGCCCGTACGCCAGGAACGTCGCCGCCAGGGCCACAAAGCCCTCCGAGTGGTTGGAGAGCCGCAGGCTGTCGGCACGGGCCGAGAAGAACAGCCTGGCGAGCAGCTTTCCGGTGAGGAACCCCACCACGAGCCCGACGGCCAGCCGCCACACCACGTCCAGCCCGAACCACTCGCCGAACCAGGCGGAGGGGTCCGCTCCGGCAACGCTGATGGCAATGGCAAGGTAGACGAACGGGAACGCCAGCCCGTCGTTGAGCCCGGCTTCCGATGTCAGGCCGAAACGGACCTCGTCCTCCTTGTCCGTGGATTCATCCTGGTCGGCAGGCTCGCCCACCTGCACTTCCGAGGCCAGGACGGGGTCCGTGGGCGCCAGGCTGGCCGCCACCAGCAGGGCCGCACCGAGCCCCAGGCCCAGGAACCACATGCCCAGCAGGGTCAGCCCCACGATGCAGAGCGGCATGGCGATGCCCAGGAGCCGCCACGTGGTGGACCAGCGCCGGCGTCCCACGGGCCGGTCCAGGGCCAGCCCCGCGCCCATCAGGGAAATGATCACGCAGACCTCCGCAAGGTGCATGACAAAGTCGCCGTGTTCCACCGGGTTGGGGTTGGGCAGCGATGGAATCAACGCGAAGGCTGCCATCCCTGCACCCAGGAAGACCATGGGCATGGACAGCGGCATGTCACGCAGCAGCTTGGGCAGCACCGCAGTGACGAACACGGCCAGTCCGGCCGCGGCAAAGAGTATATCTGGGGCTTCGAACATGGAGCGGCTCTCCAGCCTGGAATGGTGCGTGGATCCGGAGCGGCCAGGTCATCCCTGGACCGGTGGGCTGCTCTCACCTTAACCCCTGCACCAGGCACCCGATGTCCGGCCTGCCCGTTGCGCGGGTTCTTGGATTCCGGACAGGACGACGGCGCCGGCACTGGTTTTCGTGCCCGGCATGCGGTGAGCTTGAGGCATGTTCCTCAAGCTTCCCGCCGTCGACGTCCCGCCCCGGCCCTGGACCGGCAGGTTCGACGGCGATGGTCCCGGCCACCGCCGCTGGTGGCAGGCGGTCACCGCCTCCGATGAATTGCGGGCCGCCGCGCCCGGACGCAGGCCTGCCGCCGTGCTGGGATTTTCCAGCGACGAGGGGGTCCGCCGCAACCAGGGCCGGACCGGGGCAGCCGCAGCCCCGGCGGCGCTGCGAAAAGCGCTGGGCCCGCTGGCCTTCCACCTGGACCGACCGGTGGCCGACGCTGGTGACGTGGTGGTCTCCGGGGAAGACCTGGAGGCCGGCCAGGAACGGCTTGGCCGGGTGCTGGCAGCCCTGCTCGACGCCGGCCACCAGACTGTGGTGCTGGGCGGCGGGCACGAAACCGCCTACGCCAGCTACCTTGGCGTCAGCGCATCAGCCGCGGTTCAAACCGGGCAGCGCCTGGGCGTCTTGAACCTTGATGCCCACTTCGACCTCCGCGACGAGCCGGTGGCCAGCTCCGGCACGCCGTTCCTGCAGATGGCTTGCGCGGAAGCGGACGCTGGACGCGAATTCCGGTACGCCGTCGCCGGGATCTCGGAGCCGAACAACACCCGGGCCCTGTTCGACACCGCGGACAAACTGGGGGTCCGCTACCTGCTGGATGAGGACTGCGAACCCAACCGGGTCCAGGACTTCGTTGCAGGGTTCCTGGCGGAGATCGACGTCCTGTACCTGACCATCGACCTGGACGTACTGCCCGCCGCGGTGGCCCCCGGCGTCAGCGCGCCGGCAGCCTATGGCGTGCCGCTTCCGGTCATTTCGGCGGTGTGCCGGCAGGTGGCCCGAAGCGGGAAGCTGCTGCACCTGGACGTGGCGGAACTGAATCCGGCGTTCGACATTGACGGCCGGACCGCCAGGACAGCGGCCCGGCTGATTGACACGCTGCTGCGCTGAGGGCTGGCCCGCGGCGGCGGGCCTGCGGGGCGGCGCCCCCGGGCGCGGGTCCCGTCAGGCCTTGAGCACGTACCGCCGCTCGGGCCGTCCCACCCCGTACTTGAGCCGCACGTCCAGCGTTCCTTCGTCGTGCAGGTACTCGAGGTAGCGGCGGGCGCTGACCCTGGACGTGCCCAGCTCCTCGGCCATCTCGGCCGCCGAGACGTCACCGGCTGAAGCGTTCAGTGCCGCCTCCACCAGCTTCAGCGTCTCGATGCTGCAGCCTTTGGGCAGGGGCCGTTCGGCGCGGTCCAGGCCGAACACCCGGTTGACGTCCGACTGTTCGGCCACATCCTTGGACGCATCCAGGCTTTGGTAGGCGCTGCGGTAGTGCTCCAGCCGCTCCTGGAGGTCTGTCTGGGAAAAGGGCTTGATCAGGTAATGGACAATGCCGCCGCGCAGCGCCTTCCGGACCGTTTCAACCTCCCGTGCTGCACTGATGACCAGCACGTCCAGTTCGGGAGCAACAGCGCGCAGGCGTTGCATCAGGTCCAGGCCGTTGATGTCCGGCAGGTGGATGTCCAGCAGCACCAGGTCCGGCTGGAGGCGTCCAGTCTCGGCAACCGCCTGGGCGCCGGTATGCGCCGCGCCCACCACGGCGAAGCCCGGCGTGCGCTGGATGAAGCCGGCATGCACCTTGGCCACCATGAAGTCGTCATCGACGATCAGGACCTTGATCATGGCTGGGTACTCCCTCGTTTCAGCACAGCGGTAAAGACAGCCCCATTATCGTTGGCCACCGCCAGGTTTCCGCCAGTCCGGCGGCACACCACCCGGGACAGCGCCAGGCCGAAACCGCGGCTGCCGGCCGGGCCGGGTTCCTTGGTGGTGAAGCCCTGGCGGAAGATGTGGTCGGTGGAGCCGCTGGGGACGCCGGGACCGTTATCCCGAACGGTGACCACCACGTCTTCCCCGGCTTTGCCGTCAACCCGCACCCGGACGGCCGCCTGCGGAAGCCCGGTGACGGCGTCGAACGCGTTGTCCACCAGGTTCCCCACCACGGTGGTGAGGTCCCGGGACAGCGCGTCATCGACGGTGTCCAGCACGGATTCCGGGTCCAGCTGCAGTGCCGCGCCCCGTTCGGTGGCGAGGCTCGATTTGGCGATCAGCAGGGCGGCGAGCGCGGGGTCCTTGATGCGGGCGGTGACCTCGTCGTTGAGCCGGGTCCGGTCCACGGTGGCGCCGTTGACGAACTGGACCACGGAATCGTACTCGCCGATCTGGATCAGGCCGGAGATGACGTGGAGCTGGTTGGCGAACTCGTGCGCCTGGGCGCGAAGGGTGTCCGTGGCCGTGCGGGTGGTGCCGAGTTCGTGTTCCAGTTCCGACAGCTCGGTCCGGTCGCGCAGGGTTGTCACCGAGCCGATCACCCGGCCGCGGGACTGGAACGGTACCCGGTTCATCACCACCAGCCGGTCCCCCACCAGCACCAACTGGTCGGGCCCGGGCTGCTCGCGGGTCAGGACTTCCTTGAGAGCGGGTTCGACGGCGAGCGCCGCCACCCGCTTGCCCACGCAGTCGGGCGGGAGGCCCAGCAGGGCACGCGCGCTGTGGTTGGCCACCGTGATCCGCTCATGCAGGTCCAGCGCCACAACGCCCTCCTTGAGGCCGTGCAGCATGGCCTCGCGGTTTTCCACCAGGCTGGTGATTTCGCTGGGCTCCATGCCAAGGGTCTGCCGCTTGACGCGGCGCGAGAGCAGCAGCGACCCGGCGATGCCCAGGACACTCGCCACCCCCAGGTAAGTGAGGAGGTTGGGGACGGCGTCGCCCAGGCGTTCGAGCACCGTTGGATAGTTCCGGCTGATGGAGGCGATCCCGATCATGCGCCCGGTGTCATCCAGGACCGGAACGTGAGCCGACAGGAGCGGCGCAGGGGTTCCGCCCACCACGCCCGTCCAGGCACGGCCCTCCATCACCCTGCTTGCACCCAGCTCCAGCGGGAGGCCCAGGAGGCTGGGATCCGAGGACGCCACCACCGTACGGTCGATGCGCGCCAGCGCCACCCGGGATGAGCCGGAGACGATCCGCACGGACTCGGCCACCGCGGGCAATACTGCCCCGCCGCGCGGTTCCGTTTCCGGGAGGAGCTCACGCACCACGGGGTTGCCGCCCAGGGCTTCCGCTGCCGAGAGGGCGCGCCGGCCCTCGATCCGTTCGAACGCCGCAGCGGACTGCGCCAGGGAGATGGCGACGACGCCCACCAGGACGGCCAGGACAATGAGCAACTGCAGCAGAAGGTACTGGCCCGCGAGGGACATTCCTCGTCGTCGAGTCACAATGGTCTTCCTGGGGTTGCGGGCAGGGCAAGAAGTTGTCCGGCGCGTGTGGGAGGCCGTGGTGCGCGCAGGAATACGGGCGCGGGGGCCTGAGGTGGTACCGGGAACTATATCCCAAAGCCCGCAGCAGGGCCGTTGTGGGGATTCGGAAACGTGAACGCAATGAACACAACTTTCTCTGCGTACACAAGAGTGATCGCCGTCACTGCCGCCCCTAGCATCGGAACCACAAGGCACCGGAGCCACCAGGCAGCCGGTGCTGGCCAGATTTGTTTTTGAGAGAAGAGGAACACATGCGCCAGATCCGCGCATTGCGCGTTGCCGCCGTTGCTGCCGGCATCGCCCTGATGGCCACCGGGTGCGGTGCCACCAGCAAGAGCTCCACGGGCTCGGAAAGCTCCGGCGCTGCCGCCGGACCCATCACCGGCCTGCAGATCATGGTCCCGAACACGCCCGGCGGCGGCTACGACACCACCGCCCGCGCCGCTGCCAAGGTCCTCGATGACGAGAAGATCTCCACCAACACCGAGGTCTTCAACCTGGCCGGTGCCGGCGGCACCGTGGGCCTGGCCCGGATAGTCAACGAAAAGGGCAACGGCGACCTTGCCATGCTCATGGGCCTGGGCGTTGTGGGTGCCAGCTACACCAACAAGTCCGAGTCCAAGCTGACGGACACCACCCCGCTGGCCCGCCTCATCGAAGAGCCCGGCGCCATCATGGTCAGCAAGGATTCGCCTTACAAGACCATCGATGACCTGGTAAAGGCCTGGAAGGCCGATCCCGGCTCCATCGCCGTAGGCGGCGGCTCCTCCCCCGGCGGTCCGGACCACCTGCTGCCCATGCAGCTTGCAGGTGCCGTGGGCATCGACGCCACCAAGGTCAACTTCGTCTCCTACGACGGCGGCGGCGACCTTCTTCCCGCGATCCTGGGCAACAAGCTCGGCTTTGCCGCCTCCGGCGCCGGCGAATACCTGAAGCAGATCGAATCCGGCGAGGTCCGGGTCCTGGCCACCAGTGGCGAGAAGCGCCTGGACGGCGTGGACGCACCCACGCTCAAGGAATCCAACATCGACCTGGTGTTCACCAACTGGCGTGGCGTGGTGGCCCCTCCGGGAATCAGCGACAAGGACAAGGCGGCACTGATCGCAGCCCTGGAGAAGATGCACGGCACTGAGGGCTGGAAGGAAGCACTGAAGACCCACAGCTGGACCGATGCCTTCATCACCGGCGACCAGTTCAAGACCTTCCTCACCGAGCAGGACAAGCGGGTGGCGGACGTCCTCACCAAGCTTGGGTTGGCGTGACATCCCTGACCACAGGTCTCAAAGGCCGCTCCGAGCTGGGAGTTGCACTCCTGCTCGGGGCGGCCGGCGTCCTGGTCTTCCTTGACGCCAACGGCCTGGTAACCCCGTATTCGAAGTCTGATCCGGTTGGGCCCAAAACCGTCCCGTTCATAGTCGCCGGGATGCTGGTGGTCTGCGCAATCCTGCTGGCCATCAACGTCCTGCGCGGCGGCAAGGGTGAGGCCGAGGGCGGCGAGGACGTCGACCTGGCGCACCCCGCCGACTGGAAGACCGTCCTGCCGCTGGCGGGTGCCTTCATCCTGAACATCCTGCTCATCGACTGGGCGGGCTGGGTGATCTCCGGAACGGTCCTGTTCTGGGGCAGCGTCCTGGCCCTGGGCAGCCGCCACTTTGTCCGGGACGGGTTGATCTCCGTGGCCCTGTCCCTGTTGACCTTCTACGGCTTCTACCTCGGCCTGGGCATCGCACTGCCGGCCGGCCTCCTGGAAGGAATCCTCTAAATGGACGTCTGGTCCTCCCTGATGGACGGTTTCGCCACCGCCCTCACCCCCATGAATTTCCTGTACGCCGTGATCGGCGTCATCCTGGGCACCGCCGTCGGCGTCCTCCCCGGCCTGGGCCCGGCCATGACCGTCGCCCTGCTGCTTCCCGTCACCTACGCGCTGGAACCCACCAGCGCCTTCATCATGTTCGCCGGCATCTACTACGGCGGCATGTACGGCGGCTCCACCACCTCGATCCTGCTCAACACCCCAGGTGAATCGTCCTCGGTGGTCACCGCCATCGAAGGCAACAAGATGGCCAAGGCGGGCCGGGCGGCGCAGGCGCTTGCGACGGCGGCCATCGGCTCGTTCGTTGCCGGCACCATTGGCACGGCACTGCTGGCCGTCTGCGCACCGATCGTGGTGAAGTTCGCCGTCAGCCTGGGCGCACCCAGCTACTTCGCCATCATGGTGCTGGCACTGCTGGCCGTCACGGCCGTGCTCGGCTCGTCCCGGCTGCGCGGTTTCGCCTCCCTGGGCCTCGGCCTGGCCATCGGCCTGGTGGGAATGGATTCCGTCACCGGCCAGCGCCGCCTGACGTTCGGCCAGCCGCTCCTGGCGGACGGCCTGGACATCGTGGTGGTGGCCGTTGCCATCTTCGCCGTGGGCGAGGCACTCTGGGTGGCGGCACACCTGCGCCGCACTCCCCTGCACGCCATCCCGGTGGGCCAGCCCTGGATGGGCAAGTCCGACTGGAAGCGGTCCTGGAAGCCGTGGCTGCGCGGTACCGCCTTCGGCTTCCCGTTCGGTGCCCTGCCGGCCGGTGGCGCAGAGATCCCCACGTTCCTGTCCTACGTGACCGAAAAGCGCCTCAGCAAGCACCCGGAAGAGTTCGGCAAGGGTGCCATCGAAGGCGTGGCCGGTCCGGAAGCAGCCAACAACGCTGCGGCCGCCGGTACCCTGACCCCCATGCTGGCGCTGGGCCTGCCCACGAATGCCACCGCAGCCGTGATGCTCGCCGCTTTCACCAGCTACGGGATCCAGCCGGGTCCGCAGCTCTTCGAAAGCCAGGGGCCCCTGGTGTGGGCCCTGATCGCCAGCCTGTTCATCGGCAACCTGCTGCTCCTGATCATCAACCTGCCGCTGGCACCGCTGTGGGCCAAGCTGCTGCAGTTGCCCCGACCGTACCTGTACGCCGGCATCCTGTTCTTCGCCACCCTGGGCGCCTACTCGGTGAACCTGCAGGCGTTCGACCTGGTGATCCTGCTGATCCTGGGCGCACTCGGGTTCATGATGCGGCGCTTCGGCCTTCCCGTACTGCCGCTGATCCTCGGCGTGATCCTGGGTCCGCGGATCGAAGGGCAGCTCCGCAAGACCCTGCAGCTGAGCGCGGGGGACCCGGCAGGGCTCCTGGGTGAGCCGATCGCCGTCGGCATCTATGTCATCATTGCCCTCATCCTGGCGTGGCCCTTTGCCTACAAGCTGATCCGCCGCAACCGTCCGGAGCGCAAACCGCTGGTTCCCGCCAATTCCGGCGCTGCGGACTACAGTGACTGAACCGGCCAGGATCTGACCCGACCAGTAACTGAACAGCGCCCCATCCACTCCGCAGAACAGGAGCAACCATGACCGTTGTTGTGGGATACGTCCCGACCCCCGAGGGCGAAGCTGCCCTCACCCAGGCCATCGCCGAAGCGCGGAAGAGCAACACCACCCTGGTGCTGATCAACTCCTCCAAGGGCGAGGCAACCGTGGACAACCGTTTCGCCCAGGAAGGCGACATCCACGACATTGAGCAGCGGCTGGCCAGCCAGGGCATCCAGTACCTGGTCAAGCGGCCCGTCCGCGGCCATGACGCCGCCGCCGAGGTGCTGGACGCCGCCGAGGAGCACAAAGCCGACCTGATCGTGATCGGCCTGCGCCGCCGCACCCCGGTGGGCAAGCTGATCATGGGCAGCACGTCACAGCGCATCCTGCTTGAAGCGGACTGCCCGGTCCTGGCGGTAAAAGCGGGCTAGACCGCAGTGGCCGCCGGCGTCCGGTACAGCTCCTGGCGCTGGCGGCCCAGGCCCTCCACCTCTACCTCCACCACGTCCCCGGGCTGGAGGTAGGGGAAACGGCCGCTTAAGGCCACCCCCTGCGGCGTTCCGGTGAGGATCACATCGCCCGGCTCCAGCCGCATGTACTGGCTGCAGTGGTGGACCAGGGTGGGCGCATCGAAAATCAGCTCTGCTGACGTCGAATCCTGCCGGGGCTCACCGTTCACCCAGCTGCGCAGCCGCAGGTTGCCGCCGTCGGTCTCCCCTGCAGGGACCAGCCACGGACCCAGGGGCGTTGACCCGGGAAGGGACTTTCCCTTGGTCCACTGGCCGGCGGCTCCGGGCAGCTGGTACTCCCGTTCGGAAAAGTCATTGGCGGTGACGTAGCCGGCAATGCAGGCGGCGGCCTCCTCGGTGGAACCGAGGTAGCTGGCTTCCTTGCCGATCACGATGCCCAGCTCCACCTCCCAGTCGTATTGCGTGGAGCGGGGTGGAAGCGGGGCGGGGTCGAACGGGCCGGTGACCGTGTTGCTGGGCTTGAGGAAGACCACGGGAATGGTGGGCGGCTCCGCCCCCGATTCCGCGGCGTGGGCGGCGTAGTTCATCCCGATGCCCACCACGCAGCCAGGCCGGGCCACGGGGGAACCAACGCGGAGCGCGGCGGCACCTTCCAGGACCGGCAGCTCCCCCGCCTCCAGCGCTTTCCGGATTTTGTCCAGGCCGCCGGCGGCAAGGAACGCGCCGTTCACGTCATCGGTGATGGGCAGCAGGCTGAAATACCGGTCAACACCGTCCGTGGAGGGGACCACGACGGCAGGCTGCTCGCTGCCACTTTCGCCCAGGCGCATGATTTTCATACCGAATTCTCCTCAAGCTGTTCCGACAGGTTTCAGGCCCTCTGGGCACCCGCTTCCATGCTCCCGGATTTTGCTGAGCGGCCGGGAACGGAACGCTTTGTGACCGCATCCCAGGGGCTTCCAAAGGACAGTCATCTGACATATAACGGAAGCAGTCGGTAGAATGATGGAGCCATCCTGGCACGAAACACAGAAAGTTCAGTACATGACTACAGCCACCCTGGAGCGCGTCCCCGCCGCCCAGACCCCCGAAGGGCCCGCCCCGCGGTCCATCAGCCTGGAGTTCTCCAGCGCCAGCGAGGTCCACGCCGGACTGGAAGAGGCGGTGGCCGAACTGATTGAGGTTGCAGCACAGGAAGCCGCCTGCGGCATCCTGGTTACCAGGCTGCACCCGGGAAGCTACACCGTAGCCCTGGACGAATCGGTACCGTTTGGCGAAACGTACGAATCCATCGCCGCCTGACCAAAACCACAAAAAAGTCCCCGCACACCGTTAAGGCGTGCGGGGACTTTTTAGTGCCGGCGCTGCCGGTGGGCTGCTAGCCGCGGCGGACCTGCACGCCGTCGGACTTCAGGAAAAGCTCCTTCTCCGCCGGACCTGACGGGCCCGCCGGCACCAGCCAGAGGACGTTGCCGCTCTGCGACACCTCTTCCACCTCCCCGGCTGCCACTACATGTGCATGCTTGATGATCTCGACGCGGTCCCCGGCCTGGAGTGACTTCCAGTTGGACACCGCGGCGGAATGGGCATTGCGCCGCGACAGGACTGCCCCACGTGCTTTCATGTGAACTTCTACCCCTTTGTATCGTTCTGCCGCCACAGCCTCTTTGATGTGACTTTCACTACACCTTCAGTTCTACTACACTCCCGGCGCCAGGGAGGGCCGTGGCGCCGGATATTCCGCACTTCGGACGGAAGCGCAGCAGGCCCTGAAGATCCTTCGGTGTCAGGCGAGCGGCCCGACGGCGGATTCGGCTGCCCGGAGCACGGCACCTGAGGCGACCAGCCGGTCAGCCGCTTCCAGTTCCGGGGACAGGAAACGGTCCGTTCCGGGACCTTCCACCACGCCGCGGAGCGCTGCCACCACTGCGGTGCCCGCAGGTCCGGGAGTGAGGACGCCGCCCGAGAGCTGCGTGCGGATGTCCAGTGCCCGGGCGGAGGTCACCAGTTCGATGGCCAGGACGCGGCGGAGGTTCTCCACGGCTTTGCGCAGCTTCCGCGCCGCGTGCCAGCCCATGGACACGTGGTCCTCCTGCATGGCGGAGCTCGGAATGGAGTCCACGGACGCCGGAACGGCCAGCCGCTTGTTGTCCGAGACCAGGCCGGCCTGGGTGTACTGGGCGATCATCAGGCCGGAGTCCACCCCAGGGTCGGCAGCGAGGAAGGCCGGGAGGCCGTGCGAACGGGCAGGGTCAAGCATGCGGTCCGTGCGGCGTTCGGCGATGGAGCTGAGGTCGGCGACGGCGATGGCCAGGTAGTCCAGGACGTACGCCACGGGTGCTCCATGGAAGTTGCCGTTGGAGCTGACGCGGCCGTCGGGAAGCACCACGGGGTTGTCGATGGCTGCCGCCAGTTCCCGGGTAGCCACCAGTTCGGCATGGTCCACCGTGTCGCGGACGGCGCCGGCCACCTGCGGGGCGCAGCGCAGCGAGTAGGCGTCCTGGACCCGCGAGTCGCCCACCTTGTGGGAGGCCACAATGGGCGAATCCGAGAGCACGCGCAGCATGTTGTCCGCGCTGGCCGCCTGGCCCGGGTGCGGCCGCAGTGCGGCGTGCAGCTCGGGCAGGAACACCTGGTCGGTGCCCAGCAGCGCCTCGACGCTCAGCGCGGCGGTGATGTCCGCCGTCGCCAGCAGCTGGCGCAGGTCCGCGATGGCCATGAGGAGCATGCCCAGCATGCCCTCGGTGCCGTTCACCAGCGCAAGCCCTTCCTTTTCCGCGAGGGTGACGGGCTCGATGCCGTGCTCTGCGAGCAGCTCGGCGACGGGCCGCTCGCCCCGCCCGCCGTACGTGACGCCGTCGGGCCCTTCCGCTTCCCCCTCGCCCATCAGGACCAGGGCGCAGTGCGACAGCGGCGCGAGGTCGCCGGAGCAGCCCAGCGAGCCGAACTCGCGGACCACCGGGGTGATGCCCGCGTTGAGGACATCCACCATGGTCTGCAGGACCACCGGACGGACGCCCGTGCGGCCCGACGCCAGGGTCTTGGCGCGCAGGAACATGATGCCGCGGACCACTTCCCGCTCAACTGCCGGACCCATGCCTGCCGCGTGGCTGCGGATCAGCGATTTCTGCAGCTGGGTGCGCAGCTCGTTGGGGATGTGGCGGTTGGCCAGGGCGCCGAAGCCGGTGGAGATGCCGTAGGCAGGGGTGTCGCTGGAGGCCAGGCTGTCGATGTGGGCGCGGACTTTCGCCACCGTTTCGAGGGCTTCCGGGGCGATGGTGACCTCTGCGTCGTGGCGCGCGACGGCGAGAACATCCTGGGGCGTGACGCCGACGGACCCGAGGGTGACAGTGAGCGGTTCGTGGGTAATCGTGGTCAATTTAAGTTCCTTGTGTTGTTTCATCGACTGCTCCGTAGGGGCCCTTTTGAGGGGTCATAACGGCACCTACGGAGCAATCGATGTGGAATTGGGGCTCGGTTAGCGGGATTCCTGCATGGGGATGCGGACACCGCGTTCCTTGGCGACGCCGAGGGCCCGCTCGTAGCCGGCGTCGGCGTGGCGGATGACGCCCATGCCGGGGTCGTTGGTGAGGAGGCGTTCGAGCTTTTCGGCGGCGAGGTCGGTGCCGTCGGCGACGGAGACCTGGCCTGCGTGGATGGAGCGGCCGATGCCCACGCCGCCGCCGTGGTGCAGGGAGACCCAGGTGGCGCCGGAGGCCGTGTTCAGGAGGGCGTTCAGCATGGGCCAGTCGGCGATGGCGTCCGAGCCGTCAGCCATGGCCTCGGTTTCGCGGTACGGGGAGGCGACGGAACCGGAGTCCAGGTGGTCGCGGCCGATGACGATGGGGGCCTTGACCTTGCCTTCCTTGACCAGCTGGTTGAACAGCAGGCCGGCCTTGGCGCGTTCGCCGTAGCCCAGCCAGCAGATGCGGGCCGGCAGGCCTTCGAATTCCACCCGTTCCTGGGCTGCGTCGATCCAGCGGTGCAGGTGCTTGTTCTCGGGGAACAGCTCCTTGATGGCCTCGTCCGTGACACGGATGTCCTCGGGGTCGCCGGAGAGGGCCACCCAGCGGAACGGGCCCAGGCCTTCGCAGAAGAGCGGCCGGATGTAGGCGGGAACGAAGCCGGGGAACTCGAAGGCTCGCTCGTAGCCGCCCTTGCGGGCCTCGTCGCGGATGGAGTTGCCGTAGTCGAAGACCTCGGCGCCGGCATCCTGGAATTCCACCATGGCCTGCACGTGGCGGGCCATGGAGGCCTGGGCTTTCTTGGTGAAGCCTTCCGGATCCGCTGCAGCCTCGCGGTGCCACTCGTCCACGGTGATGCCCTCGGGCAGGTAGGACAGCGGATCGTGTGCCGAGGTCTGGTCGGTGACGATGTCCACGGTGAGCTCGCCTGCCTTGTGGCGGCGCAGGATTTCGGGGAAGACTTCGGCGGCGTTGCCCACGTAGCCCACGGACCAGCCGCGGCGCTCTTCCTTGGCCTTGAGCACCTTGGCGATGGCGGCGTCGAGGTCGGTTTCCACCTCGTCCAGGTAGCGCTTGCCGGCGCGGCGGCGCAGGCGGGATTCGTCGACGTCGACGATCAGGCAGGCGCCCTCGTTCAGGGTGACAGCGAGCGGCTGGGCGCCGCCCATGCCGCCGCAGCCGCCGGTCAGCGTCAGGGTGCCGGCGAGGGTGCCGTTCTCGTCCCCGGTGAGCTTGCGGGCGATCGCGGCGAAGGTCTCAAACGTGCCCTGCAGGATGCCCTGGGTGCCGATGTAGATCCAGGAGCCGGCGGTCATCTGGCCGTACATCATGAGGCCCTCGGCCTCGAGCCGGCGGAATTCGGGCCAGGTGGCCCAGTCGCCGACGAGGTTGGAGTTGGCCAGCAGCACGCGGGGTGCCCATTCGTTGGTGCGGAACACGCCCACGGGCTTGCCGGACTGGACCAGGAGGGTTTCGTCCTTTTCCATGGTCTGCAGGGTGCGGGTGATGGCGTCGAAGGCGGCCCAGGAGCGGACGGCGCGGCCGGTGCCGCCGTAGACCACCAGGTCGTCGGGGCGTTCTGCCACTTCGGGGTCCAGGTTGTTCATCAGCATGCGCAGGGGCGCTTCGGTCTGCCAGGACTTGGCGGTGAGCTCGGTGCCGCGGGCTGCTTTGACCGGGCGGGCACCGGTGGTGAAATCGGCGGGTGCCATGGTGGGCTCCTTCTGGGTGGTGTGTCTGACGGAGGAAAGAAGTTCTGTATCCACTAAAGCCCCTCCAGGAAGGGCTTCACAGGGCTTTTGCATGGGTGCTGTCCGGGATGCCAGACGCGCCCGAGGCCTGCTGCCAAGGGGTTATGGTTGACAGCTTTTACTTGGTGGGGCGTCCGTGGATCCGGACAGAGAGCTCATCAGCCACCTTCTGGACCCGGGCGGCCAGCGCCGGCCATTCCTCCGGGGCCAGCTTGTCTTCCAGGAATGTGACCGCGACAGCGGCAGTGGGCCAGCCCAGGTGGTCGGTGACGGCGGCGGCGATGGAACCGAAGCCCGGGGTCACCTCGCCGTGCTCGGTGGCATACCCGCGTTGCCTGACCTGGTCCAGGTGCGAGGAAAGCGCCGAGTACTTCATGATGGCGCCCGCCACCTCGTGCCGCGCACTGAAGGCGGCGGCGTTGGGGTAGAGCGCCCGGACCTGGGACTTGGGCAGGGCGGCAAGGATGGCGCGGCCGCTGGCCGTGAGGTGGCTGGGAAGGCGGACGCCGACGTCGGTCACCAGTGACGGGCGGTTCTTGGCCCGTTCCTCGACGATGTACAGCACGTCCCGGCCATGGAGCACGGCAAGGTGGGCGCTCTCGCCGATAGCATCCACCAGGCTTGCGAGCAGGGGACGGCCCAGCCTGGACAGCGGTTCCTGCCGGGAGTAGGCGGAGCTGAGTTCGAAGGCGCTGATGCCAAGGCCGTACCGCTGCTCCTCGTGGAGATGAAGGACGAAGCCATTCGCCTCCATCACCCCCAGCAGGTGGTAGACGCTGGACCGGGGCAGGTCCAGGCTGGAGGCAATCTGCGAGGCCGCCATCGGCCCCCGCCTGGAAGCCAGCAACTTGAGGATGCGCAGGGTGTTTTCTGCGGCGGGAACCTTGGAGGACGCCTTCACCGCGGGACGGGGGGCCCGGGCTTCGGCGTTTGGTGTTGCGGAGCCCAGTGTTGTGGCGCTTAGTGCAGTGCTCATGAAGTGGAAGTGTCTTTCTGGCTAGCTCTGTCCGGTATCCCGTACTTAAGCTTGCGTCCTTCCGGGAGCCCTGGGCGACTCATTTTGAACCTTAACGTCTGAAATACCAGACAAACGCTCCCGGGACTCGGCACGCTCAGCCCGAGAGAACCTGCGCTTCCAGGTCCTCAAAGTCCAGGAACAGAGACCATTCAGGGAAAGGGTCAGCCGGCAGTTCAGTTTCGGAGGGACCGGGATCGTCGGGGACGCTTAGCTCCTCAAGCAAGCCGAGGTGTTCGGGCACGTACCCGTCCGGCCACTCCAGTGCCCCGGCTGAAGTCTCCCGTTCCGAGGCGTCGCCGAACAACGCCAGGAGCCGTTGTGGCCAGTGGGTTGGTTCGGGGTCGGGGTGTTCTGGGTTGTAGTGCCTGCCCGTTGGTGAGGTCCAGCCGGGTGGTTCATTCTTGTTGGCGGGGTCCGGTGTCCATTGGCTGTGATGTTTGAGTCGATGGTGTTTGGGGCAGAGCTGTGCCAAGTTACTGGTTCCAGTGGTGCCGCCGTGTTGCCACGCTTGTAGGTGGTCGGTTTCGTTGTCGGGGGTGCGGTTGGTGCAGCCGGGGAAGGTGCATTTGGTGTCGCGCATCCTGATCCAGCGTTTGATGGCTTCGGTGAGCCCGGGGACATATTCCATCCGCCGGTCCGCCGCACCCTTGGCGTGCCGCTTCTCGATGGAGTCCGGATGATGGCGTTCCCTCCACCCACGGACCTTGGCCCGGAACCGGGACGGGACAAGCTCACCGGGGGCGGCGCCGCGGGCGGGGTTGGGCGCGTCAGGGTCGAAGAAATGCGCCACCAGCTTCAGCGCGCCCTCCGGGGTGAGGCCTTCGGTCTCGTCCGCAACGATGCGGGCGTGCTGCCACGACATCGCGCCCGCGGCCAAGGCGTTCATGACGGGCGGCAGGGAACAGATCCGCCGTGACTGCTCCACCAAAGCGCCCGCGGCCGCGGAGCTGATGGTCAGGACACCCGCGATCTCCTCCACCACCGACATGTCAGCATAAGTGCGGTCCTGGATCGAGGCGTCCGGCGGCGTCATCGTCTGCTGGAACTCCACTGCCTCAGCAGCGGTCTCCGCTTTCACCGCAGCCAGTTGCGCCTCCAGCCGAGCCATAAGCTCCAGCCGTTCCAGCCGGATCCCATACCGCCGCTGCAAAACATCCGTACCCGCACCAATATCCACACCGGCACCACCATGAGCCCCGGAAGCCAGGAAATCGTCCTCTTTCTCCAGCGCATCAAGGGCAGCAACAGAGGCGCGGACACCCTCCAACACCGCCCCAAGACCACCGCTGATTCCCATAACCACATCATCCATCGACCCACTGACATTCACGCCGGGGGCTGCCGGCCGCCAGGCCCTCTGCAGCGGATGGTGCCTCAGCGCGTCAATCCGCGTGCCGCCGTCGAACGCATCTCACTGCCCACAGTCTGGAACCGAAGACACCAAGCCTCCGTGAGCCTCATCACGAACGGGCCGGAAATGGTCTGCTGGTTAGCGGCTCCCCTCCCAAAGACGAGAAGGTAACTCTATGCAACCCACCCCAACCCGGACCCAAAGTCCGGTGGAAACGCACAAACCGGCAGCCGTCGTCGGACTTGTCCTCAACAGGGGCCTCAATGTACGGCACATCCGCTTCATGGCCCTGGGCTCGGCCATCGGCACGGGCCTCTTCTACGGCTCCGCCTCGGCGATTCAAAAGGCAGGGCCGGCCGTCCTGCTGGCCTACATCATCGGCGGCGCCGCGGTGTTCATGGTGATGCGGGCCCTGGGCGAGATGGCGGTGCGGCACCCGGTGTCGGGCTCCTTCAGCCAGTATGCGAGCCGTTATCTTGGCCCCCTGTCCGGCTTCGTGACCGGCTGGACGTATGTGTTCGAGATGGCGATCGTCGCCATCGCCGACGTCACAGCGTTCAGCATCTATATGGGGTTCTGGTTCCCGCAGGTAGACCGCTGGATCTGGATCCTGGCCGTCATCTGCTTCCTGGCAGCCTTGAACCTGCTCAGCGTCAAGGTCTTCGGCGAACTGGAGTTCTGGTTCTCGCTGATCAAGGTGGCGGCCATTATTGCCATGATCGCCGGCGGCGCCGCCATCATCGTGTTCGGCTTCCAGGCCGCGGACTCCACCGTGGCGCCGGGCCTGGGCAACCTCGTTGAGCATGGCGGCCTGTTCCCGAACGGCTTCGAGGGCCTGCTGGCATCCTTCGCCGTGGTGATGTTCGCCTTCGGCGGGATCGAGACGCTGGGCATCACCGCCGGCGAGGCAGCAGATCCCAAGAAGGTCATCCCCAAGGCGGTTAACACGGTGCCGGTGCGGGTGCTGCTGTTCTACGTCCTGACCCTGGGAGTCCTGATGAGTCTCTTCCCGTGGGACCAGGTGGGCACCAGCGGCAGCCCGTTCGTCCAGATCTTCAGCAGCCTGGGCATCCCAGCCGCACCGCACATCCTCAACGCGGTGGTCATCACCGCGGCGCTGTCGGCCATCAACAGCGACATCTTCGGTGCCGGGCGCATCCTCTTTGGACTCTCCAACCAGGGCCACGCGCCCGCAGCCTTCGGGAAGGTCTCGCGGCACGGCGTCCCCTGGATGACCGTGGTCATGATGGCCGGGATCCTGCTGGTGGGCGTGGTCCTCAACGCCGTCATCCCGGAGGATGTGTTCCTCGTTATTGCGTCCATCGCCACCTTCGCCACCGTCTGGGTGTGGGTGATGATCCTGGCGTCCCACGTGGCCATGAAGCGGGAAATCGCGCGGAAGGGTCTGCCGGCGTCGGAATTCCCGTCCCCATGGTGGCCTGCCGCTTCTGTCCTCACCATCGCGTTCATGGCTCTGATGATCGCCGTACTGGGTGCCTTCGAGGACACCCGGATCGCACTGTACGTGGGCGCCGTGTGGCTGGGGCTGCTGGTCCTGGCGTACCGGCTGTGGATCAAGGGTGACGGACGACGGCGGGCCCACCTTGAGGACGAGACCTCGCCACTGCCGGTGGTCGGCAGGGACGGCGGGATGGAGGCTGCCGCCTGGAGCAGCCGGGGCTAGGAAAAGATGCCGATAGCCGCCGTTCGGGAGTTCGGTGCGGAGTGTTCCCCTGGGCCTACGCAGCCTTGGGGAACACTCCTGCGCCGGCGAGCCCCGAGCGCGGCGGGGTCTCCACTTTGGCGCAGATCCAGCGGCCCAGCTCGGTGGCAGCCAGCGGATCAATCGAGGTGGAAAACCCTGCCCGCTCCAGCATCCATGCCAGGTCCTCCGTGGAAACATTGCCGGCCGCGCCGGGGGCAAAGGGGCAACCGCCCAGGCCTCCCACGGCACTGTCGAAGACCTTGACCCCGGCCGCCATGGCGGCATAGGTATTCGCCAACGCAGTGTGGCGCGTCTCGTGCAGGTGGGCCCGCAGCGGCACATCCGTTTCAGACGCCAGGGCGGCAAAGACCCCGTTGACCTGCCAGGGGACGGCGCAGCCGATGGTGTCCGCCAAGGCAACCTCGGCCAGCTGGCCTCGTTGCAGTGCGCTGCGGACGACCGAAAGAGCTTGTTCCCCGGGCACGTCGCCCTGGTACGGGCAGCCAAAGGCGACGGCGGCCGTGACCGTGACAGGGATGCCGGCAGAGGCAGCGATTCCGGATACTTCCTCCAGGGCATCAAGGGCGGCGGCGACCGTCGCGTTCTGGTTGGCCGCTGCAAAGGCATCGGTCACCGGCAGGACATAGTTGATCTCGTCCGCCCCCGCATCCACCGCCCGGTAGGCGCCCCGGGTGTTCAGCACCAGGCCGATGTAGCTGGCACCGGCGTCCCGCGGCACCCCCGCCATGACGGCATCGGCATCGGCCATTTGCGGAACCTTTTTGGGGTTTACGAAGCTCACCGCCTCAATCCGCCTGGCGCCCAGGGCAATCAGATCGTTGATAAGGCGCAGCTTGTCCTGGGTGCTGACCGGAACTTTTTCATTCTGCAGCCCGTCCCGGGGACTGACGTCCACGATTGAGACTGCCCCTCCGGGAGTACCGGTTCCCGCGATTCCATTCATCAGATGGCACCTTCATCCTTGGCATGCTGCAGTTCTTCGACATTCATGTTGAGCAGACCCCCATAGACGTCGCTGTTGTGGGAGCCGGGCGCCAGCGGCCCGTTCCATGCAATGCCGCCGCTGGTCCGGGACAGCTTGGGGATGACGCCCGGCTGGACCACAGTTCCCAACTGTTCGTCGGCAACTTCCACCAGCATCCCGCGCGCCCGAAGCTGGGGGTCTTCGAAGATGTCCTCGATGGTACTCACAGTGCTGTTGGGAACAGCGTGCCGGTCAAGGCACGCCACCAGTTCCGTGTGGTCGAAGCCTGCGGCCCATTCGGCAATCAGTTGCTCCAACGCCTCCTGGTTGACACCCCGGGAAGCGTGGTTGCTGTAGAGGGGGTCGGAGGCCAGCTCCGGGCTGCCCATTGCGGCAGCCAGCCGCACGAACACCGAGTCCTGGTTGGCAGCGATCACCACCCATTTTCCGTCGCTGGAGCGGAAGATATTCGACGGCGCTATCCCCTTCAGCCCGGAACCGCTGGGGCCCGGCACAACGCCCGCAGCCGCGTAATCGGGCACGGCACTTTCCAAAAGGGAGAAGCAAGCCTCCACGAGGGACACGTCCACAACCTGCCCCGTCCCTCCCTTGGCATCCCGCCAGTACAAGGCCAGCAGGATTCCCTGCAGCGCGTAGAGCGACGCCAGGCTGTCCCCCAGCGAGATGCCCGTCCGTGGGGGTGCCTGGTCCGGATAACCATTGAGGTGGCGCAGGCCGCCGCGGGCCTCGGCCACGGAAGCGTAGCCGGGCTTGTTCGCATCCGGTCCGGTCTGGCCATAGCCGGAGACCCTGGCGATGACCAGGCCCGGGTTGCTTTGCCACAGCACCTCGGGGGCAAGCCCGAGTTTCTCGAGAGTTCCAGGGCGGAAATTCTCCAGGATGACGTCGGCTTCCCTGCAGAGTTCCAGGAACAGCTCACGCCCGCGGGGAGACTTGAGGTCCAGCGTCACGCATTTCTTCCCCCTGGACTGGACCGACCACCACAGCGTGTGGCCGTCGATCGCGGCCCGCCCCCATTCACGCATGGGATCGGGACGGTCGGGAGATTCGATCTTGATGACCTCCGCACCGAAGTCTGCGAGCTGCCGTCCTGCAAACGGGCCCGCGATCAATGAGCCGAGCTCCAGGACCCGCACGCCGGCGAGCGGCCCGCCGGCCGTTCCCACGGCACCAAGGGCAGGGGCAGCGCCGGGGCCGGCCAACTCCCGGGCGGCAGGTGCGGAGTCTGCGTCCTGCCCGGCGCGCACGCCGCCAGCGGGCGCGGTCTGTGAAGTTTCCACCATGTTTGGGACTCCTGTTCTGCCGGCAGCCGGTGCCGGGCGGCTTGCCCGGCCTGCCGTGGATCGCAAGGCATCGTCGGCACGATAATTCATATTGTGGACCCAAATTCACAATGTGGATAGAGGGATCCGACAACCGGTCCTACTGGGGGATGGTGCCGCCGATCACCCGGGTGCCCTCCTCGGCGGCCGCCAGTACTTGTTCCACCCAGGACGCACAGACGTCAAAGGGCATCCTCAGTGCGGGACCCATCACCGTCAGGGCCCCGAAGAGTTCACCCTGCGGCCCGAAAATCGGAGCTGAGATTCCGCTTGCGCCGGACACGCGTTCACCGGTGGTGATGGCGAAACCATCTGCCCGGACTTTGGCAACCGATTCCTCCAGGCTCGCGGCATCGGTAATGGTCTGGTCGGTCAGGGACGCCAGGCCCGACCGGTACACCTCATCCGCAACTTCCGGGTTCCAGGCCAGCAGGACCCGGCCCGCCGCACCCACGTGCAGCGGCATGATTTCACCCACGCTCACCGCCCGCCGGAGCATGCGGCGGGTCTCGGCCAGGGCAATGCAGACGCGCTTCCCCTGGGATTCGCGGAAGATGCAGGCCGTCTCCCCCAGGTCGTCACGAAGCCTCCGCAGCACGGGGGTCAGCAGTTCCAGGAAATCCAGGCCCTGGGTTGCCGGCGCCGCCCAGTGGGCCATCCGCACCCCCACCCGGTAGCGGTCCCCGTGCCGGTCCAGGATCCCTTCCTGCACCATGTTCGCCACCAGGCGCTGCACCGTGGAGTGCGGCACCCCCGTACTGGAACGGATCTCAGCCAGCGACAACTCGGGCCGGACGAGGGAAAAGGCATCGAGGATGGCAGTGATCTTTCGCAGGACCAAGAGTGGCGTGGCCGACGTTTCGCTGGAGCTCATGGGGAAAGTGTATGAGCCGTGGGGGCGTTGAGTGTGACCGAAGTAACTGTTAGCATCAGGTCCACATCATGATGGAGAACCCACAATGTGGCAGGCACGTCCTGCTGATGAGTAGTACCAACGGAGTCCGCACACGGGACTCCGGACGCGGACCGATGCACCACCATCGTTCCGACAGCGTGAACCAGCAGGGGGAAACAAGCGGCCGGAGTTGGCCGGGAAGAGGCAAAGATGCCAGCTGCACAGCCAGCCACGTCCGGATATGCCGTGGAGCTCACCGGGTGCACCAAACAATTTCCAACCTCCGGAGGCGAGACCTACTTCGCAGTCCGCGACATCGACCTAAGGGTTGAACCCGGCCGCTTCGTCTCGATCGTTGGCCCGACCGGATCAGGAAAGTCCACCGTCCTGAACATGGCAGCAGGCCTCCTGACACCCAGCTTCGGCGAGGTCAAGAGCTTCGGCGAACCGGTGTCGGGAGTGAACCGCCGGGCGTCCTACATGTTCCAGCAGGACGCCCTGCTGCCCTGGAAGACCGTCATCGACAACGTGAGCCTGGGCTTGACCATGGCCGGCGTTTCCAAGGCCGAGGCCCACTCGGAATCGCGGCGCTGGCTCGAAAAGGTGGGCCTTAAGAACTTTGCGGACCGCTATCCGCATCAGCTCAGCGGCGGGATGCGCAAGCGCACCGCCATCGCCCAGGCCTGGATCGTAAACCCGGACATCCTCCTCATGGACGAGCCGTTTTCCGCCCTCGACGTCCAGACCCGCCAAATCATGGAAAACGAACTCCTGCAGCTTTGGCAGGAATCCGGCAAGGCGGTGGTCTTCATTACCCACGACCTCGACGAAGCAATTGCCTTGTCCGACGAAGTGGTCATCCTGGGCGCAGGCCCCGGGAGCACCGTGGTGGGAAGCTACCAGATCGACATTCCCCGCCCCCGCGACCTGCTGGACATCCGGGATGACCCACGCTTCGTTGCCCTGCACCGGGAGATCTGGGGCCGCCTGAAAATCGAAGTCTCAAAGACCTACGAAAGCGCCATGGCGGAGGAAGGTGAGGCAGCATGACCATCCTTGGTTCACGGAGGCCGGGTTCCCGCGGGAACGGCTCACCCGGCAGCACCCATGACCGCAGCCCGGTCAGCCGCCCCGCCCGCCGGGGAGAAATGTCGCCCCTGGCCATGCGGAGCATCCAACTCCTCCTCACGGTTCTCGTCCTGGGAGCGTGGGAGGTCCTGGGCCGGGCCGGGGTGATTGACGAATTCTTCTTCCCCCTTCCCTCGGACATCTTCCAGACCGTGTGGCTCTGGGTGTCCTCAGGGTTCGTGTTCCCCCATCTCTGGGTGACCATGCAGGAAGCCATCCTCGCCTTCCTGGTCGGGGCCGCCGTCGGACTCCTCCTGGGCTTCATCCTCGCCCGCGTCCGCTTCCTTGAACGGTTGCTGGACCCCTTCCTCCAGATGTTCAACGCGCTCCCCCGCGTGGTCCTGGCTCCGATCTTCCTGCTGTGGTTCGGCCTTGGCATCTGGTCCAAGGTCGCATTCGGCTTCACCCTGGTGTTTTTCATCGTCTTCTTCAACACCCTGGAAGGCGTCAAGAGCGTGGACCGGGTCCTGGTGGACAACGCCAGGATGCTGGGGGCCAGCGAAAAGCAACTCCTGCGCCACGTCTTCATTCCGAGTGCACTGACCTGGATCTTCTCCAGCCTGCATATCAGCGTCGGCTTCGCCATTACCGGCGCAGTGGTGGGTGAGTACCTGGGCGCTTCGGGCGGCGTGGGATACGCCATCGCGCAGGCGCAGGGCGTATTCGATACCAAGGGCGTGTTCGCGGGGATGTTCATCCTCATGATCGTCGTGCTGATCATCGACCTCCTCGTCAACCGCCTGGAACGGCACCTGCTCAGGTGGCGCCCGGTCCGGTCTTCCTGACCCCGACCGGCCGACAGCTGCTTTACCGGCGCAGAAACTCAACAACCCGCCTGAAAGGGACACTCATGACACAGAAAGCAACCCGGCGCCGTGGCCGGGTCCTCCTCCGGCCGCTGACCCTGATTGCCTCGGTTGCGCTGGCGCTCTCCGCCTGTGGCGCCCCCGCGGCCGCCCCTCCCGGCCAAAGCGGATCCGCCGCTGCCGGCGGCGGAGGCGGCAAGGTGGTCATCGGCGTCGGCGGACAGACCCTCCTGACCTACCTGCCGACCACCCTGGCCCAGCAACTTGGGTACTACAAGGATGAGGGCGTGGACGTTGAGCTGCAGGACCTCCAAGGCGGCTCCAAGGCCCTGACCGCGATGATTGGCGGCAGCACCAACGTGACCAGCGGCTACTACGAGCACACGATCCAGATGCAGGCCAAGAACCAGCAGATCAAGGCGTTCGTGGACATGGGCCAGTCCTCGGGCCTTGCGCTGCTGGTGGCCCCGAAGAACGAAGGCCAGATCAAATCCATTGCCGACCTGAAGGGCAAGAACGTCGGCGTCACCGCCCCGGGCTCCTCCACGGACATGTTCGTGAAGTTCCTGCTGGCGAAGAACAACATGCAACAGACTGATGCAGCCGTGTCCGCCATCGGCGCCGGGTCTTCCGCCGTTGCCGCTGTCGAGCAGGGCCAGGTGGATGCAGCCGTCATGCTCGAACCGGACGTGTCAGTCCTCACCAAGCGCATCGGCCACAATCCCGTAGTGCTGGAGGATGTCCGCACGTCGGAGGGCCTGAAGGAAGTGTTCGCCACCGATTCCTGGCCTTCCGCCTGCCTTTACGCCAAGACCGAGTGGCTGAACCAGAACAAGGACACCGCCGCCAAGCTGGCCAAGGCCATCAAGCGGACCCTGGAGTACATCGACGGGCATTCGGGCGCCGAAATCGCGGCCAAGATGCCGGAAAGCTTCGCCGGCGGAGACAAGGACCTCTATGCCAAGGTGATCGAGGACCTCAAGAAGACCCTGAGCAAGGACGGCACATTCACCGACGACGGCGTCAAGGCAGTCCTGAAGACCCAGCAGGTAGCCAACCCGGACGTGGGAAACAAGGAGATCAAGCTGGCCGATACGTACACCAACGACCTCGTGAAGTGATGCCACGCTATGTCCTGACCGCGGGCGGCGCCTAACCAGCGAATAACGCCGCGCCCCGGCAAGCACAACAAAAAATGGGTGCCCGGCCCCTCATGGGGCCGGGCACCTTTGGCGTTCCGCCGTCCTAAGCGGCAGCAGCGGCGGCCCTGACCGCCTGGCCAAGGGACGTCGTCGGGCGCCCGATCAGCCGGCGGAGGTCGCCGGTGCTGACCAGGAGATCGCCGCGCGCAATGCCAAGGTCGGAGTCCGCAAGGATTTCAGCGAAAGCCTCCGGCACGCCCACGGATGCGAGCAGGCCTGCGTACTCCCCCGCGGGCAGGTCGTTGTAGCTGATGGACTTACCGGTCGCAGCGCTGATCTCCGATGCGAGGTCGGCCATGCTGAACGCGTCGTCGCCGCCCAGTTCGTAGACTTTGCCGGCCTGGTCGTCGGCCACCAGGACCGCGGCGGCTGCATGGGCGTAGTCGGCCCGTGAGGCACCACTGACCTTGCCGTCACCGGCGCTTCCTGCAACGGCGCCCTGCGCGAGGGTCCCGGGAAGCTGTTCGGTGTAGTTTTCCAGGTACCAGCCGTTGCGCAGCAGCACGAAAGGAACACCCGATTCACGCAGCAGGGCTTCAGTGGCCTTGTGCTCGTCGGCCAGCAACATGGCGGTGGTGTCAGCGTTGGCGATGCTGGTATAGGCAAGCAGCTCCACGCCCTCGGCCCTGGCGGCTTCGATGACGGTGCGGTGCTGGTCAACCCGCTGTCCCACTTCGCTGCCGGAGATCAGCAGCACGCGCTTGGCACCCTTCAGGGCAGCAGCGACTGAACCGGCGTCGGCATAATCCATCGCCTTCACTTGAACCCCGCGTGCAGCGAAGTCAGCGAGCTTTTCAACGGACCGGCCTGCTGCGACGATTTCTCCGGCCGGCACGCCGCGTTCCAGGAGGGCTTCAAGAACGTGGCGGCCAAGCTGGCCGGTGGCGCCTGTAACAACGATGCTCACAATGATTCCTTTCGGGATTTTTTGCTCTGTCAGTGGGCACAACCGGGCCGGCGGCAGATAACTTCCCGAAAGAGAGTACGCACTTTGAAGTAAGGTACTGACCTCCAGGTAAGCTGGGCCCATGAAAGCAGCTCCCCTGCCTCCCGCATTTGCCGACGGCGTGTTCGCGGCCGGGTGCCCCAGCCGGACCGTACTGGACCACGTCACCAGCAAATGGGGTGTCCTGATCCTGGTGGCCCTGTCCGAGGGTGAGCAGCGGTGGAGTGACTTACGACGGCGGGCCGAGGGCATCAGCGAGAAAATGCTGGCACAGACGTTGAAGACGCTGGAACGCGACGGCCTGGTCAGCAGGGACGCGCAGCCGGTCATCCCTCCACGGGTTGACTACAGCCTCACCGAGCGGGGCTACGAGTTGAGCGCGCTGCTGGTGCCGCTGGTGGCCTGGGCGTTCGACAACGCCGACGAGATCATCAACGGGACCGGGAAGGCCAAGTAGTACCGGCACCCAAACTCGAGTACCTGTTACTGGTGTGGCTGGTGTGAATAGCGCATAGCGTGGGCGTACGGTGGCGGCCGGAATGGGAGGACCATCCTCTGCTGGGAGCGTTCCGCCAACCAGCACCGTTAGCAGGCGGCGGGCTGCCGCTCGGAGGAGTTGGTCGCATGGCCAAGGACTACGTACAGGATCTTGCCGGCATGGGCCGGCCCGTCAGCCTCGGGGCTGCCCTTTCGGGGGCATGGGGCCGGACGTTGACGGTTTTCAGCCCCCGCTGCCCTTACCGGGTAGGGGACACGGTCATAGGCGACGACCCCTTCAGCGGCAGGCGCGAAGGGGTCGTCGTGTGGCAGGACCGCCGGTCAGTGGGAGTGAAGACCCCGTACGGCGTCTTCTTCTTTGACCACCGGCTGGTCAAGCCCCTGGACTGATGTACTAACGGGCTGACCAGCCGCCGTCCATGGTGTAGCTGGCACCAGTGACCATGCCGGCATCCGGGGACGCCAGCCAGGCCACCAGGGAGGCTACCTCGTCCGGTTCCACCAGGCGCTTGATGGCGGCTTCGGTGAGCAACACCTTCGCGAGGACCTCCGACTCCGGGATGCCGTGCATCTTGGCCTGGTCCGCGAGCTGCTTCTCCACCAGGGGCGTGCGCACGTATCCGGGGTTGACGCAGTTCGATGTAACACCGTGCGGGCCCCCTTCAAGCGCCGTCACCTTGCTGAGTCCTTCGAGACCGTGCTTGGCGGAGACATACGCACTTTTGAACGGAGATGCGCGGAGGCCGTGAACCGAGGACAGGTTGATGACGCGGCCGAAGTTGTTGGCGTACATGTGCGGCAACGCGGCCCGGATGAGCAGGAACGGGGCCTCCAGCATCAGGCTGATGATCCGGCGGAAGTCCGCGGGATCGAACTCCTCGATGGGGTTGATGCGCTGGATGCCGGCGTTGTTGACCAGGATGTCGCAGTCCAGGCTCAGTGCGGCCAGGGCGTCGACATCCAGCAGGTCCACTTCCCAGGCACTCCCGCCCACCTCATCGGCGAGGGCCGCAGCAGCGGCGGCGTCGACGTCGGCCACCACCACTTTGGCTCCCCGCGCCGCCAGTGCGCGCACGCACGCGGCCCCGATTCCGCTGGCTCCGCCGGTGACCAGCGCCTTGCGTCCATTCAATGTGTTGTCCATTGCAGTTCTCCTTGTGTACAGCCAACGACTTGTGCGCCCAACCGGTCAAACGCCCCGGTCAGCCCACCAGCCAGGTCAACGCCGTGCAGCGGTCAGCAGACCTTCGCGGGCCGCGTCTTCCTTGTCCACATCCTCCAGGGCAATGCCCTTGGTTTCCTTCAGGCTTAGCACGGCCACGGTGGTGATGGCACAGGCCACCACCAGGTAAATGGCGGTGGGCACCCACGAACCGGTGTCCTTCAGCCACTGGGTGGCCAGCAGCGGCGCCAGGGATCCGGCGAAGATGGACGTTACCTGCGAGCCGAGGGATGCGCCAGAGTACCGCATGCGGGTGGGGAACATCTCGGCCATGATGGCCGGCTGTCCCGCGTACATCAGGCCGTGCAGGCACAGACCGATGGTGACGGCCAGGACGATGACCACTGCGTTCCGGGTATCGAACATCGGGAAGGCGAAGAACGGCCAGGTGGCACCCAGGATGGCGCCCGCGAGGTAGACGGGCTTGCGGCCGATCCGGTCCGCCAGCCGGCCGTACTGCGGAATGATGGCGAAGTGGATGACGTGGGCGATCAGCAGCGCCAGCAGGAGCGAGGAAGTGTCGTACTTGTGCACGCTCTTGAGGTAGACAATCGCGAAGCTGACCACCAGGTAGTACATGATGTTTTCCGCGAACCGCAGGCCCATGGCCTGGAAGATGCCCTTGGGGTACTTGCGCAGGACCTCGAAGACGCCGTAGCTGACGGCCTGTTCCTTCTCCACCAGCTCCTTGGCTTCGAGGAAGATAGGCGACTCGCTGACGTTGGTGCGGATGTAGTAGCCCACGAAGACGATCACGGCGGAGAGCCAGAACGCCACGCGCCAGCCCCAGCCGAGGAACGCCTCGCTGCTGAGGGTGGTGGACATGATGTACAGCACCAGGGTGGCCAGGAGGTTGCCCACCGGGACGGCGGCCTGGGGCCAGCTGGACCAGAAGGCACGCGTCTTGTTGGGGCTGTGTTCGGCCACCAGGAGCACGGCACCGCCCCATTCGCCTCCCAGGGCAAAGCCCTGGATGAAGCGCAGGGCCACCAGCAGCGCGGGGGCCAGGTATCCGATGTCGGCGAAGCCGGGCAGGCAGCCCATCAGGAACGTGGAGATGCCGATGATCACGATGGTGAGCTGCAGGGTGGGTTTGCGGCCCAGCTTGTCACCGATCTGGCCGAACACGATGCCGCCCAGGGGACGGGCGATGAAGCCCACGGCGTAGGTGAGGAAGGCCTGGATGATTCCGTCCAGGTCGTTGCCCGTTGACGGAAAGAAGTACTTGCCGAAGACCAGGGTGGCAGCGGTGGCGTAGAGGAAGAACTCGTACCATTCCACAACGGTGCCCACCATGGAGGCGGCAACAATCCTCTTCAGTCCTGATCCTTCGGGTGCATGCCCGGCGTTGTTGGCCGGGCGCTGCTCTACGCTCATTGTTTCTCCTAGTGTCCACATTGACACGCGCTGTGATCTCCAGCACAAGTGACTCAGATGAGTATTGCTGCACAAAGGATGCACTTCAATGGCCAAAGAGGCAGTCAACGTGTGCACAATTGCAGATATGAATGCGAACCCTGATGACCTGCTGGTCCTTCTGGCGGTGTCCCGCTCCGCCAGATTCACGACGGCGGCCCAGGCCCTGGGCTTGAACCACACCACGGTCTCGCGCAGGATCGCCGCACTGGAGAAGTCGCTGGGCGGCCGGGTGCTGTCCCGCGCCGCGGGTGGCTGGGAGCTGACGGAGCTCGGCGAACGGGCCGTGCGGGCGGCCGAACAGGTGGAGGCGGTGCTGGGCACGCTGGGACCGGCCGGCCAGGCACCCGACCCGGTTGCCGGCGTCGTGCGCATGACCGCGACGGATGGCTTCAGCGCCTACATTGCCGCTCCGGCCGTGGCGCGGCTGCGCCGGGACCACGCGGGCCTGAGCGTGGAGGTAGTCACCATGACCCGCCGGGCACTGCAGCAGCGGTCCGGGCTGGACATCGAGGTGGTGGTGGGCGAGCCGCAGGTGCACCGCGCGGAGGCCATCCGGCTGGGCGAATACCGCCTGGGCATGTACGCCTCCCGCGCCTACCTTGCGGAGCATGGGACGCCGGCCACCGTGGCAGAACTGAACGGGCACCCGCTGGTCTACTTCGTGGACTCGATGCTGCAGGTGGACGACCTGGACGCGCCAAGGCGGCTGGTTCCCGCCATGAAGGACGGGCTGACCTCCACCAACGTGTTCGTCCATGTGGAGGCGACCCGGGCCGGCGCGGGCGTCGGGTTCCTGCCGTGCTTCATGGCCGACCTCCACGATGACCTGGTCCGCCTGCTGCCTGACAAGATCGGGGAACTGCTCCCCTACTGGATGGTCCTGCGCCCTGATTCGCTGCGCCGCCCCGCGGTGGCCGCCGTCGTGCAGGCACTCCGTGAACGGATGGCCGAGCACCGCGGCGCGCTGTTGGGCAAGGGTTAAGCCCGTCGATTGCTGAGTAATTGCCGTTTTGACCGCTGAAAACGGCAGTTACTCAGCAATCGATGGCGGTAGGGGTGGGTCGTGGCGGACCGGCGCTCCGGCCGCGAATGCCCGCACCTGGGCGTCATCCCACAGGTGTGCCGGGACTGCCCCGCCGAGGAGCCGGCGGCGCAGCTTCGGATCGTCGCCGAAGGGCGCGTCGCTGCCGGCCATCACCATGTTTCCGTACCGCCGGCCCTTCAGCATGGCGGGATCGGCGATGATCACGGTGTGTTTGAAGGCCGCCGCGATGGTGGCGGCTTCCTCCCGGGCGTTTTTCAGGTCCGGTGCGTCGCCGGAATTGGCGACATAGAGCCCGCCCGGGGCCAGGACCCGCTTGGCATGCGCGGTGAATTGGGCGGTGGTCAGCGGACGGGGGGTGAATGCGCCGGCAAAGACGTCGCGGATGATGAAGTCCCTGGTCTGGGCAGTGAGGGTTTCCGTGACGGCGCGGGCCTCCCCCACGCGGATCCGCAGCAGGGGCGCCTTGGGAAGGTCGAACCAGCCGCGCACGTACTCGGCGAGCTTCCCGTCCAGCTCCACCACCACCTGGCGTGCGTCCGGGTAGGCGGCGGAAAAGTAGCGGGCCATGGAGCAGGCGCCCCCGCCCAGGTGCAGCCCGCGCAGTTTGTGCGCGGCCGACGGCGGCCAGCGGGACTCGATGAGCGCCGCCATCCACCGCATGTACTCGAAGTCCAGGAACAGGGGGTCGGCGAGGTCGATGTGCGAGCTCATGACGCCGTTGATCTTCAGGAGCCAGCCGGTGGAGTTGTCCTGGTCGGCGATCAGCTCGCAATCGCCGGTGTCGATGTAGTAGACGCCCTCCACCGGACCGTTCACCACGGATCCCTTGGGCACCTCGACCACACCGGCTGCCGGGCGGCCGGCCCTGCCTCCTGACTTTCCGCGTTTGCCCATTACCCGTGATCCGCTTCAGTCATGCTTCAACCCTATGTGACAGGCCCTGGCTGGCGGGGCCTAGGTGTACTGAGTCAGGACGTTGGTTACATCGTGAATAGGTGAAGACCTCTTAGGTTGGTGGTTACCACACACAGCCAACGACTAAGAGGTCTTCATGTCCCACCGTAATGCCCGCCTGACTCCGAACGGTAGGCGGATCATTATCGAGCGCGTCCTTGCCGGCCAGCCAGTGGCCCATGTAGCCAAAGAGATGGGCATCTCAAGGACCTGTGCGCACCGCTGGATCAGCAGGTACCGCGCGGATGGCTGGGCTGGTTTGGAAGACCGCAGCTCCCGTCCGAGGTCATGCCCGCACGCCACCTCCGCGGAAGTCGTAGCGGATGTTCTCACCCAGCGCGTCGAGCATCGCGAGGGACCAGCGGACCTGGCCGTGCGCTGCGGCACGAGCGCCCGGACGGTCTCCCGGATTCTGGTCCGCGCGGGCATGCCCAGGTTGTGGGACCTGGACCCAGTGACCGGGGCACGAATCCGCGCGTCCCGGGCCACCGACCGCCGCTACGAACGCGACGCCCCAGGCGACATGATCCACATCGACGTCAAGAAACTAGGCCGGATCCCGGACGGCGGCGGTTGGCGGACCGACCCGGCGCAAAGCCGCGCCAACCACCGCAAATCACCTCAGAAAGTCGGTTTTGACTACGTCCACGTGGCCGTCGATGATCATTCCCGCTTCGCCTATGCCGAGGTCCTGCCCGACGAGAAAGGCCCGACCTGCGCCGAATTCCTCACCAGGGCCGCAGCCGCCATGGCCGCCAACGGAGCACCGGTGAAACGGGTCATGACAGACAACGCCTTCGCCTACCGGCTCTCCCGCGACTTCCAGGACGCACTCGTTGCCCTGGGCGCTAAACACATCCTGATCAAACCCCGCCACCCCTGGCAGAACGGCAAAGCAGAACGCTTCAACCGCACGCTCCAGGAAGGCTGGGCCTACCGCCAACCTTTCACATCCAACCAAGCCCGCGTCGACGCCCTGCAGTCCTGGCTAAACTTCTACAACAACCACCGGCCACACGGCAGCCTCGGAGGCAAACCACCTATCAGCAGGTGCAACCAACCTACTGGCTGAGTACACCTAGGTGGCAGGGCTGGCAGCCCCCTGGCCGTCCCGGATCCGGTTCACCACGGCGGTGGTGGACCGTTCCGCCACATAGTCCAGGATGGCCACGCGGCCGCCGTACTCCTCCACCGCGGGGGTTTCCGCCAACATCTCGGGGGTGTAGTCCCCGCCCTTGGCGTACACCTCGGGCCGGAGCCTGCGGATCAGCGGCGCGGCCGTGGGGGTATCGAACACCGTCACGTAGTCCACGCAGCTCAGCGCGGCCACCACCGCTGCCCGGTCCGCCATGTTGTTGATGGGCCGGCCGGCCCCCTTGAGCCGGCGGACGGAATCGTCGCTGTTCAGCGCCACCACCAGGATGTCGCCCAGCTGTTTGGCCTGGTTGAGGTAGCGGGTATGGCCGCTGTGCAGGACGTCGAAGCATCCGTTGGTCAGCACGATCCGCTGGCCCTGGGCGCGGTGAAGCTCCATCTGCCGCTCCAGTTCGTCCGCACTCAGGGCAGTATCGGCGAAGGCTTCCAGGTACCGGCTGAGCTGGGCGGTGCTGCACACTGAGGTGCCGGGCTGGTGGACCACCACGTCGGCCGCCGACTGGGCCAGGTCCAGGCTGGCGGTCAGCGGCAGGCCGGCCGCGCGGGCCAGCGTCAGGGCAGCGACAAACGTGTCGCCCGCTCCGGATGCCTGTTTCTCCGCAGCCGGCCGCGCCCACGTCCGGTGCCGGACACCGTCGGGAGTCAGCAGGACGGTTCCGTCCCGGTCCAAAGTGACCACCACGGCGCGCGAGCCGGTGCCACGGAGCAGCGCCCCGGCCTCCGCTGCCACGGCCTCCACCCGCTCCTGGCCTTCCGGCAGCTTCCGGTCCAGCAGCCGCGCTGTTTCCTGCGCATTCGGGGTCACCAGGTCAGGCTGCAGCGCGGCCCATGCCCGCGGGTCGTGGGCATCGACCACCACCAGCGGCCGGTCCTTTCCGGCAGTGCCGGTCCCCAGGACATCCGCCAGGGCCGCGCGGACGGGGTCCGCCACCACCCCGGTCCCGTAGTCGCACACCAGGACAGCGTCCCGGTGTGCGACGGCGGCACGCACCGAGGCGGCGAGTGCGTCCAGGGCGTCGGCCGGGACAGCCCTGGCCGAGTCGTCGAGGCGCAGCATCACCTGGCCGCCGCTGCTGATGCGGATCTTGGTGGTGGTGACCATGTCCGGATGGGACTGGAGGTGCTGGACATCGATGGCCGCCGCGGCAAGCTGCCCGCGCAGGTCCTCACCGGCGTCGTCCGTGCCGATAATGCCGGCCACCGCCACCTTCGCCCCCAGGGCCGCCAGGTTCATGGCGGTGTTGGCCGCCCCGCCGGGGACCGATTCGCGGGTTTGGATGTCCACCACGGGTGCGGGGGCTTCGCGGCACAGCCGTTCGATGCTGCCGCTCCACCAGCCATCGAGCATGACGTCGCCGATCACCAGGATCGATGGCTGTTCCGCTGCCAGCCTGCCGGGCAGCCAGTCGGTCAATGCCCGCTGGGTGGAGAGGTCACTGGAGTCCGGGGACGTGCTCATGGCAGGTCCTGTTCATCGATGACGGGTCCGGCGCCAGGCTCCGGCGCCGGGGGCACTGCGATATGGACCACCTTGACCTGGCTGAATTCGTCCAGCAGCTCGGGTCCGTAGCCGAACCCGGCGCCGCTCTCCCCGCGGGGCTGGGCCGCGCCGCCTGGAGCGCCGCCGAAGACCGCGTTGACCTTGACTGTTCCCACCGGCAGCGCGGCCACTGCCTGCTGGATGTGCGCGATGTTGCTGCTCAGGACGGTGGCGGCCAGGCCGTACTTGCCGCTGCAGGCCAGGCGCAGGCCGTCGTCGAACGTGTCCACCACCTGGACCGGGGCCACCGGTCCGAACGTCTCCTCGGTCATGACCTGCATTCCTTCGGTGCAGCCGAGGAGCACGGTGGCCGGGTAGAACGAGCCGGGCCCGTCCGGCAGCGAACCGCCTTCAACGGCGCGGGCGCCCTGGCCCAGGGCCTCGGCGACGTGACCGTGGACGGCGTCCCGCATCCGGAGGTCCACCAGCGGCGCCACGGATCCGTTGCTGTTCCGCAGTGCGGCCTCAGCCTCCAGGGCGCTGCAGAACGGGGCAGCGATGTCTTTATGGACGTAGATGCGTTCCACGGAAGTGCAGATCTGGCCACTGTTGGCGAACGCACCGATCGCAGCCTGCTCCGCAGCCCACGCCGGGTCCACGTCGCGGTCCACCAGCAGGGGATCATTGCCGCCGTTTTCCCGGATGACGTGTGCGCCGGTGCGGGCCCCCGCCTCTGCGATCCGGGCGCCGGAGGCGCTGGAACCCACGTGGGCGATCACGTCCACCTCCGCCTGTGACAGGGCTGCCCCCACGTCCGCGCCACCGGAGAGGGTCAGGAAGACGCCTGCAGGGAAGGCCGGTGCCAGGACCTCGCCCAGCGCCTCGCCCAGCCGGGGGCAGCGCTCGCTGGGCTTGTGGATGACCGCGTTGCCCGTCACCAAGGCGGCCCCGATCAGGCCGCAGGCTACGGCCACCGGATCATTCCAGGGGGTCAGCAGGACGGCCACGCCGCGCGGCTCCGCAACGGTGTAGTCGGAGGCGAGCCGGCTGCCGCGGAGGCTGTGGCCGCGGTGCACCGGGCCCAGTTCTGCATATTGTTCCAGGGTGGACACGGCGGCGGCGATGCCCGCCAGTGCCTCCGCTTCCGGCCGCCCGGTTTCGCTGGCATTCAGCCCCGCAAGCTCCTGGGCGGCAGCATCAAGCGCCCTGGCGGCGGCGCGGAGTGCGGCACCACGCTCGGCCGGAGCTGTCGCTGCCCATCCGGGCGCAGCCCTGCGGGCCACGTCCACGGCATCATTCACTGCGTCCGGGCCCGCCTGGGGCACCGTCCAGAGCACTTCACCGGTCCGCGGGTCCTGGATGGTGATGCCGGCGTCCCCGACTGTTTCCTTGCCTGCGGTTGTTTCAGTGGCTGTGGTGGGCATGGTGTTCCTCCCGCCTTTCGGTATGGGTATGTCGCTGCTGGCATGTGGGTGCTGGTGGTCCTGCTGTGCCGCTGGCGGCGGCCGGTACCCGGCTTAGGGCCAGGAGCCTTCTTCCTCGTGGCAGATCAGCATTTCCCTGACCTCGCAGCCCGTGGGTTGGTTCAGGGCGAACAGGATGGCCTGCGCCGTGTTGGCGGGGTCGTTGAGCCGGGAATCGTCCTGCGGCTTGTACTGCTCGGTCCGGTCGTCGAAGAACCGGGTCTTCATGCCGCCCGGGATCATGGTGGTCACGCCGATTTCGCCGCCGGTTTCTGCGGCCAGTGCGTGGCTGAACCCCACCACGCCGAACTTGGAGGCGCAGTACGCGGTGGCATCGGCCACGGCGCGCTTGCCCAGGGTGGATGCCACGGTGACCACGCGGCCGTGGGTTTCCTTGAGGTAGGGCAGGGCCGCACGCACCACGGAAACGGTGCCCATCAGGTTGACCCCGATGACCTTTTCCCACTCGGTGGCTTCCACGTCGGCGAGCTTGCCGCAGCGGTCGATCCCGGCAGCAGTGACCACCGCGTCCAGGCCGCCCAGGGTTTCGGCGGCTTCCCGGACCGCGTGCTCCACGGCCGCGCGGTCCGCGACGTCCACTTCGAACGCCTTCACCCCCGAGACGGCGCTGATGTCGCGGTCCAGGACCACCGGCGTCCCGCCGGAGCGAAGGACGGCGTCGACGACGGCGGCCCCCAGTCCGGAGGCACCTCCGGTGACAAGGACGCGTCCGGGCGTGGTGGCGGCAGTTGCAGTTGATTCTGCGGTCATGGTGTTCCTTTCAATGGGGAAAACAAGACAAGTGGGAAGAAGTTCAACTCACCTTGGCGAGCGCGTCCGCCAGGCCTGTGGTGGAGCGGGCCGGGTGGAAGGGAACGGTGAGGCAGCGGCCGCCCCACCTTTCCACCAGGTCAGCCTCGGGAAGGCGGGCTCCCTTGTAATCGCCGCCCTTGACCCAGATATCGGGGCGGAGCCGGTCCAGGGCGGCCTCGGGGGTATCCTCATCGAAGACCATCACCGCGTCCACGCATTCCATCGCGAGGAGCAGTTCGGCCCTGTCGTGCTGGCCGATGATGGGCCGCTGCGGGCCCTTGAGCCGCCGCACCGAATCATCCGAGTTCAGGCACACGATGAGGCAGTCCCCCAGTTCCCTGGCGGCGGCGAGGGACCTGATGTGGCCGGCGTGGATCAGGTCGAAGCAGCCGCCGGTGGCCACTACCTTCCCGCCGCTTTCGCGTACGGAACGGGCCAGCAGCAGCGGTTCGGTGGTGCGCCGGCCCCGGGCCGGTGCACCCCCGTGGTGGTCCGGGGCCGAATCCTGCCCCTGGGTATCCGGCAGCGCCGACACGCCTCCGGCCGCCAGGAAATCGGCGGCGTCGTGGACGGCGAGGGCCGCAGCTTCGGGAAGCCCGCGGCCGGCCAGGAGGTGCACTGCCAGGCCGGCCGCCAGGCGGTCGCCGGCTCCGCAGGGGTCCCCGGCTTCCACCCTTGGGGCGGGAACGGCGCGGGAAGAAGCATCCCCCTGCTGGAGCAGGACCGCCCCTTCCTCGCCTTTGGTCACCAGGACGGCCTGGCTGCGCCACCGCTCCAGCAGGACCTGCGCAACACCGTCCACAGAGGTGGGGACGTTCCCGGCGGCCTGGACCGCCTTGGTCGCTTCGGAAAGGTTCGGTGTCACTACGGCAACCCCCGGTACCGGTTCCGGGCCTGAGGGGTGCGGGTCCCACACGATGGGCACCGAACCGGCCAGGCGGCCCAGCAGCCCGCGCAGCTGGGGGTTGGCCGCCAGTCCCCTGCCATAGTCGGCCACGATGACCACACCGGCTTCTTCCACTGCGCGCAGCATGGCCGGGGTGACGTCCGGGATGGGAGTGCGTTCGCAGCCCTGGTCAAAGCGGACCACCGGATGGGAGCCTGCCCGCACCCGGGTCTTGACCGGCGACGGGTAGCGGCTGGTTCCTGCCACGAGCTGCACTCCGGCGAGGTGCGTGCGCAACTGGCTGCCGGCGTCGTCATCCCCCAGCACTGTCACCAGGGTGACGGGCCAGCCGTCCTGGGCCAGCATGCGCGCCACCAGTCCTGCGCCGCCGGCACGGCGGCGGACGCCGGAAATGTCCACGACGGGGACAGGGGCGTCCGGGCTCAGCCTGGTGGCTTCACCGGAAAGGTCGACGTCGAGCATGACGTCACCCACGACGACGATCCTCATGGCCGGCCCCCGTTCGCCATCCCGGGGAAAGGGGCCGGCGTGTGCCGGGCAACCTCGAGGTCGAAGGCGCGGCAGACGGCGTGCAGGGCGATCAGGTGCCCTTCCTGGGCGTTGGCGTTCAGGGCGTCAATCATGACGGCCTCATCGCAGGCGTCCGCCAACGGGTTGGGACCGGCGCCGGTCAGCGCCCAGGTGGTCATGTTGAGCCGGGCGGCAACGTCCGCGGCCCGCAGCAGGTTGGGGCTCTTCCCACTGGTGGACAGCAGTATCAGCACGTCGCCGGAGCGGCCGTGCGCGCGCACCTGCCGGGCAAAGACTTCGTCGTAGCCGTAGTCATTGGCGATGGCGGTCATGGCTGACGATTCGGCGTGCAGGGAGATGGCGGAGAAGGGGACGCGTTCGCTGTCGAACCGGCCCACCAGTTCCGCGGTCAGGTGCTGCGCCTCGGCAGCAGATCCGCCGTTGCCGGCAGCCAGGAGCCGCTGGCCGCGCAGCAGCCGCTGTGCCAGCTCCACGCCCCAGGCGGCGAGCCGGCCGGACTGGCTGCGCAGCGAGTCCAGGGCCGGAAGCACGTTGTCCAGGTGCAGGCGGACCGCGTCGGCACTGGCGGGATCAACGAACGTTGCGCCGGGGAGCACCGCGGGCAGTGCCGGGGCTGCGGTCAGGGTGCGCAGGTCTGCTTCACGCAGGGACGATTCACGCAGGGATGACTCGGCGGTCACAGTGCGGCTCCTTCCATCGGTACGATTCCGGCTGAAGCGCTGGCCGGCGCCCCGGCCACGGCAAGCTGGTAGGCCTTTTCCGTTTCCGCGGCCACCCGGTCCCAGGAATAGCGGGTGCGGGCACGCCGCTCTCCGGCCTGGCCCAGCTTTGCCCTGAGGGTGGGGTTTTCCAGGAGCAGCGACAGGGCCGATGCAATGGCTTCGGGATCCCGGGGTGGCACGTGCAGGCCGGTGGCGTGGTCCACCACGGTGTCCCGCAGGCCCCCCACTGCAGCAGCCACCACCGGAACGCCGCACGCCATGGCCTCCAGCGGCACGATGCCGAAGGGCTCATACCAGGGCGCGCACACCACGGCGTCGGCGCTTCGGAAGATGCCCGGCATTTCGGCCCGCGGCACCTGTCCCTGCAGCGTCACGTGTCCGGATACCCCGAGCTCGGCGGCAAGGTCCAGCAGGCGGCGGATTTCCGGGTCCTTGTGCATCACGGTGGAGTCCCCGCCGCCGCCCACGATCAGGAGTTCGACGTCCTCGAATCCCGCCGCTTTGAGGTACGGGAGCGAGCGGATCACCAGGTCGACGCCCTTGCGCGGCACCAGTCGGCCCACCGACAGAATGCGGTAGCGGCGCTTCCTTGCGGCCACCGGCCCCTCCGGCGAAAAGAAGTTCAGGTCCACGCCGCAGGGCGCGATCGAGATTTTTCCGGTGGCGATGCCCATGGCCTTGAGCTCGAAGACTTCGTCGGAACAGGTGGCGATGATCCGGTCCGCGGAACGTCCCACTCCCGGTTCCAGCCAGCGGCGTTCCTCGGGGCTGGTGTCTTCGGCGCCCTGGTGCCTGCGTTTGACGGTACCCAGCGCGTGGAAGGTCTGGAGCATGGGGACGCGGTATCCGGTCTCGGGCCGCCTGGCGGCGTCCAGTGCGGCCAGGCCGGACATCCAGAAGTGGCCGTGAACCACATCCGGCGGCCGCTGCCCCCAGTCCCTGGCCACCCCGTCCGCGAGTTCCCCCATGTAGGGCAACAGGTCGTCCTTGGGCACGTGGCGGGCGGGCCCGGCGTCCACGTGGACCACCTCGAGGCCGCGTCCTACCCGGACCCGTTCGGGGAGCTCCGTTGCGTCCCTGCGGGTATAGACGGTGACGTGGTGGCCCCGCTTGGCAAGGGCCTCGGACAGCGCGGCCACGTGAACGTTCTGGCCGCCGGCGTCCACCCCGCCCAGTGCCGCCAAGGGACTGGCGTGTTCGGAAATCATCGCGATTTTCATGGGGTCTTCCTCTCCCGCGCCGGGACGAGGATCCGCTCGTCCGGCCGTTCGTTGACGGAGTGCCGGGGCCGGCTGCGCAGGTCCGCCAGGAGCTCATCCCAGCGGTCCTGGAACTTGCCCAGGCCATAACGCTCCAGCGCCGCCTCCCGGGCGGCGAGTCCCCGCCGTCGGGCTTCATCCGGATTGGCGACCAGGCGCCCGGCGCACTGAAGCAGCTCATCCATGTCTGCCGAGACCACGCCGGCTTCCTGCGGCACTGCCCTGGGAGCTTCCGTGGCGGCAAGCACCACCACGGGCATTCCCAGGTGCATGGCCTCCAACAGGGACAGCCCCAGCGAGGTCCAGCGCATCGGGTGGACGTAGACCCGGCAGCGCGCAAGCTCCCGGTGCAGGTCCCGCGTTTTGAGGTCGCCACGGGACGTCAGCCGCGCGTCCCCGATTCCGGTGGCTGCCGCGAGCCCGTCGGTCTTCATGCCGAACACCTGCAGGGGCGCCACGGAGGCGAAGGCGGGCAGGAGGTCCGTCCCTGTGACCCGGCCACGCCGGACGGGCTCATTGACCACGACGCCCAGCTCGGGCAGCTCGCCCGTATACAGCTGTCCAGGGTCCGGGATCCCGTGCTCGATTACCGTGGTGGGGGCGGCGCCGTTGTCCCACGCCAACCAGTTGAAATGGGTCACGTGGACCACCGGGATCACGGTCTGGTCGGCGAGCGGATGGCTGATGTTTGGGAAATTGCCTTTGGGCGTGTTGTGTTCCACGAACACGGCCGGCAGGTCGACGCCGGGGATCCGGCCCAGGGCCCGGGCCACTTCGTCGATTTCTTCGGGCCGTTGGAGGACGACGGCGTCCACGGCGTCGCCGTCGAGGGCCGCCAGGTCCACCTCCCGCACTGATTCCGGCCAGTCCCTGCCGGCGCGGCCCAGTCCCCAGGCCCCGCCTTCGGGCAGGACGGGAAGCAGGTATTCGTGACGGCCGCGGACAAAAGCGTCCGTCCAGGAACCGTGGACATGCCAGAGCAGGATTCTCATCTGTTGCGGGCCTTTCTACGGGTGCTGACGTGGGTGCTGAAGGAGCTCACTCCGCTGATCAGGCGTTCCACGGCCGCCACGACTTCCTCGGGCGAGACAGAGTCGAGGCACGGATGGCCGGGAACCGGGCATACCCGGGCGCGGGACATGCGGCAGGGTGCGTTCTGGTCCCCAAGGAGTTCCAGGGGCACGCCGTAGGGCGCCCAGCGGATGGCCGGGACCACGGGTGAAAACAGGCACGCCACGGGTGTGCCCACCGCGGCTGCCAGGTGGGCCGGGCCGGTGTTGCCACTGATGACGGCATCGGCGCCGGCCATGACGCCTGCCATGGTGGCAAGGTCGGTCCGTCCGCCGAGGTCCAGGGCGGAGGGGCCCGCCACCGTGGCCGTCAGCGACGTCTCGCCGGGACCGCCGGTCACCACGACGCGGTAGCCGGCACCCTGGAGGAGCTCGACGGCGGCCGCATGGTGCAGAGGAGGCCACGCCCTGGCAGGAACTGCCGCTCCGGGGTGGACCACGACATAGGGCTCCGTACCCACGAGCGCTGCCACTTCGGTCACGGAGTTGACGCGCAGCTTTCCGTCATCGCCCGGAGGGAGCCGGAAGCCTGCGGCCTCGGCGATGCCCAGCGCCCGTTCCGCTTCGGGCTGGTCTTCGGGAAAGTCCTCCCCCGGTTTCAGGCGCACGTCAAGCAGCGAGCCGGCGTAATCGGTGGAGGCACCGGTGATGCGCTCCACGCCCGCCAGGCGCAGCAACAGGGCCAACGGCAGGGGTGATTGGTGGAAGGAGGTGAGGATAACGGCTTCGGTGATGCGGGAATTTCGGACGTATTCGATCAGCCGGTCCGCGTGCGGGCCGGTCATCCGGGGTGCCGGATTCATGATCCAGGGGCTGTCCCAGCTGTAGACCTCGGCGACGCCGGGAAGCATGGCAGCGGCCGCTTCACCCTGCCGGCCGCACAGCATCACCACATGGTTGGTGCTGCCGCCATGCTGGGCGCGGCCGTTGGCCACCGCGCGGACCGCGGGGCCGGCCAGAAGGACATCGCCCATGCTGTCCAGCCGGGCCACCAGGACGCGCCCCATCAGGGCGTCTCCTGCAGCAGGCTTACGGCGGACGCCAGATCGGAAGCGACCAGCCGCGCCGCGGCCACCTCCTCGGCACGGGTCACGGGCGTGGGGACCAGGACCCCGGTGGCGCCGGCAGCCTCTGCTGCCCCGACGTCGGCACCGATGTCCCCGATGAGGGCTGCCTCCGATTCGTGGATTCCCAGCTTGCGGCAGGCGCTGTGGACCATGCCGGGAGCGGGTTTGCGGCAGGAGCAGCCGTCATGCTCCGCGTGGGGGCAGACCTCCCACACATCGAACGGTCCCAGGAGTTCTTCCACCCGGGCATTGACCTTTTCCACGTCGTCGGCCGTAATCAGGCCGCGGGCAATACCCGACTGGTTGCTGATCACGCCGGTGGCAATTCCATCCGCCCGCAGGCCGTCAAGCACTGCTTTGGCGCCTGCTACGGGCCGTACCTTGCCGGGGTCACCGTTGTAAGGCACATCGACCACCAGGGTCCCGTCCCGGTCGAACAGGACAGCCCGGAGCTTGGACATTTCAGAGCTTCCCATAACCAACCAGTTCCCTCCTGCTGTTGCTCCTAAACAAGGCCGCGGGCTTTCCGGCTGCGGCAGCGGCGCACGAAGACGCAGTTGAGCAGGCAAGATATAGGGTTTGTGCCGTGCCGCGCAGCAGGGCTGCTACCTGGTCCCGGTACCGCCGTGGCGCCGGTCCACGCGCTTGACGGGAGCGCCGGGATGCCCGGCCCTCCCGGTCCGGTGGAACGGTGCAACAGGGCCGGCCGGGTGGCCTGGCCGTACGGCGCGGCCTGGCGTTCCGTTGCCGGCTGTGGCCTCCTGGCTCCCGGATTGCGTGCTTTCCTCCAGCCTGCGCTGCAGTTCCACCAGCACCTTGGCCAGGCGGCGGGAGACCTGCATCTGTGACATTCCCAGCCGCTTTCCCAACTGCACCTGCGTTTCCTCGCAGAAGTAGCGCCGGTACAGAAGTTCGCGGTCGGAATCATCCAGGTCCTGCATCGCCTCACGGAGGCAGGCAAGCTCTTCAAGCCGTTCCAGCGGAGTTTCCGGGCACGCCAGCACCTCGCCGATGGAGGGTGCATCCGAGTTCGGGTTCACCGCGTCGAGGGAGTCCGGGTGCATGCTGCTGGACGCCGAAATGGCCTCCTGCACCTCTGCCGGGTCACTGTCCAGCTCCCCGGCCAGCTCCGCAACGCTGGGGTTGCGGCCCAGGGATTGGGTCAGCTCCGGCTCTGCCCGGAACAGGCGCGTCCTCAGGTCCTGGATATGGCGTGGCGGACGGACAACCCAGGTCCGGTCCCGGAGGTACCTCTTGAGTTCGCCGGTGATGGTGGGCGCGGCGTAGGCGGGGAAGCTCTCCCCTTTGGCCTGGTCGAAACCGCGCGCTGCCTTCACCAGGCCCAGATAGGCCACCTGGTTCAGGTCAGCCCTCTCCCTGCCACGGGCTTCAAAGCGCGCAGCGAGAGCTTCTGCGAGGTCCAGGTACCTTAGGACCAGGTCGTTTTCGAACGTCTCCCGGAGCCGCCCTGAGGCGGCGGGAGGGGTCTGCTGGGATACGGATACCGGCTGTGGATGGTGGACGGGCGCAGCGTCCACGGCTAGTGCGGCAAAGGATTCGGGCATGAGTGTGGTTTCCCTCGGTCTGGTTCCGAAAGCCTGCGGCAAGACTTAGAAGTAGGAAATCATAAGCTTGCTTATAAAACAATCCTTCTCCGCTATAAGCTCGGAATGTAAACGGCAACCGGACCAACCCGCCTAGGAGTCTCGTCATGCGCATTGCCATCACCGGAGCCAGCGGAAACGCGGGAACAGCACTGCTGCGAAACCTGCAGCGCCAGCTGAAGAGAAAGCCCGGAAGCCTGGAGCTGGTGGGAATCAGCCGCAGGCTTCCCGACACGTCCCGGGAGCCCTACGCCGGCGTGCAGTGGCACACCCTGGATGTGGGCCTGGAGCGGGACATTCCCCGGCTGGAGCAGGCGCTGGACGGGGTTGATGCGGTAGTCCACCTGGCGTGGCAGATCCAGCCGAACCGGGACCTGGACATGCTGCACCGGACCAACGTCATCGGAACCAGAAACGTCCTGGATGCCGCGGGCCGGGCGGGAGTCAAACAGGTTGCCTGCGCCTCTTCGGTGGGCGCCTACAGCAAGTCGGGCAAGGACCAGCGCAGGGACGAGTCGTGGCCGGCGGGAGGAATGGCCGGTTCGCACTACAGCCGGCACAAGGCCGAACAGGAGAAGTTCCTGGACGGCTTCATGGCCGCGAACCCGGGCATCGCCGTCGCGCGGCTGCGGCCGGCTCTCATCTTCCAGAAACACGCGGGGGCTGAAATCGGCAGGTACTTCCTTGGCCCCGTCCTGTCCCGGCTGGTGCCGCCCAAGCCATGGCTGCCGATACTGCCCGTCCCGGACAACCTGGTATTCCAGGCAGTCCATGCCGACGATGTCGCCGAGGCCTATTGGCGGGTGGTGGACCAGCGTGCCAGCGGAGCCTTCAATATCGCCGCCGAGCCCGTCCTGACACCGCAGGAACTGGGGCGCATCCTTGGCGCCAAGAGGATCCTCCCCATCCCCATGGCGCTGCTCCATGCAGTCGTTGACCTGACGTGGCGCGCCCGGGTGCAACCCACCGATTCGGGGTGGGTGGAGATGGCCGCCGGCGCCCCCATCATGGACACCAGCCGCGCGGAACGCATTTTGGCTTGGGAGCCGAAAGTTTCGTCGATCGATGCCGTCAAGGAACTGCTTGCGGGCATGGGAAAGGGGGAAGGGGTCAGTCCTTCCCCCGTCCTGAAGCCGCGCCGCCCCTAAAGCCAACCGCTGGAGGCCGCCGCCCAAAAGGCGGCGGCCTCCATCTTTCATGGCTGCGCGTCAGATGGCAGCGCGTTCATACGGCTGCGCGTTCACATGCCGGTGCATTCAGATGCCGGTTCGAGGGTCGCCCTCGCCGCGCTCATCCCGGACGCCATGCCCGGCGGCAGCGTCCCTGGCGTCCGCCTGGCGCCTCCGCCCAGCCTCAGCCTCGGCCTCAGGGATCCCGGTTTCGGCACCCGCCGCCGGAGCGTCATGGTGCCCGCCAAGGCCACCACCGGCGTCAGGAGAGTCGTACCGCCCGCGACGGCCGGTGTCCGCGCTCCCAGCACCGGGATAAGCTGCATCCCCGCCCATGTCTGAGCCCATGTCCCGGGCAGGACCCGCGTGGGCCGGACCGCGCCCGTCACGGTTGACCTCACTGCCCTGAAAATGCTGGGCGTCATGTCCTTCGTGGCGCTCGTCCCGGGCGTCATTCAGCACAGGGCGATCCTCCCGGGCATCATTCACTACAGGACGCCCCTGCCCGGCGTCGTATCCTTCGCGGCGCTCGTCCCGGGCGTCGTGAACAACGGGGCGCTGCTGCCGCCTGCCATCGGGCCCTACATCGGGATCAAGTTCGTCCGCCTTCCGTGCACGGCTGGCAACGTCACCCCGCAGGGACTGGGCTTCCTGGCTGCGCTTTTCTGCTTCCTGGCGCAGCCGTGCAGCGTCAACCTGCGCCTGCTCGGCGTCCGCGCGCGCCCGGATGGCTTTGGCCTCACGTTCACGGGCGTCAATTTCCATGTTCTCGGCTTCGCGCCGGATCTCGGCGGCCTTTTCCCGGTGCTCCTGGTCCCGCTTCTCCTGCATGGCTTTCCGGCGCCTTCCACCGGCCAGGAGCAGCAGCACGATCAGTACCACCACAACAACGGCAACTATCACCCATACCCATGGAGCTGTATCCACGTTTCCCACCACTTTCCACTTCGTTGTGACCGGGCAGGCCCTCGCCATTCCGGCTGACATTTTTGGAACGGTTATAACTCGCTTAGCAAGGGTACTTACCTTTCATTAGTAATCATGCTTATCATTTTACGGCCAGTATTGCTGGTTCTTGATCAACAACCGGCCTTCTTGGAAAGAGAGCGAAGATGACAGAGAACCAATGGCCCGAGGATCCCGCATACACGGCTCCCCCGGCCAATACAGGAATCCCTGGCGAGCGGGAGCCCGCCACCTTCCCCTCAACCGCTGCTCCCCTTGCCGGCGGCAGCCAGGCTGGTGACGCCTACGGTACGTCCCGCAAGGACGCAGCCAAGGAAGAAGCAGCCGATGTTGCCCGGACCGCAGCGGGATCGGCACAGAATGTAGCCCAGACGGCAAAGGAAGAAGCCGCGAACGTGGCGCATGAGGCGAAAGCCAATGCGCAGGACCTGCTGCACCAGGCAAAGTCCGGCCTCACCAGCCAGGCGGGCACGCAGCAGCAGAAGGCCGCGGAGGGCATCCGCGATATTTCCACCCAGCTGCACAGCATGGCCAACGCCCCGGACCAGCAGGGCATGGCCGGCGACCTGGTCCGCCAGGCCGCAGAACGCACCTCCTCCATGGCCACCTGGCTGGAAAACCGGGAGCCGGGTGACCTCCTGAACGAGGTCCAGCGGTTCGCCCGCAACCGGCCCGGAACCTTCCTGCTCCTCGCCGCCGGCGCCGGCGTCCTCGCCGGACGCCTCACCCGCGGACTCACCGCAGGCCCTCCCGAAACATCCACTGCCGGCACCGGTGCAGCGGGCCTGTCCGGCCAGTACTCCGGCGCCGCCTACGGCGACCAGTACAACCAGTCATACCCCGTTGCGGGCGGGACGGTTCCGCCCCCGCCGGTCCAGCTGCCCCCACCGGCCACCACAACGGCGGGATACGACGGCGGCGCACCGGGCAGCAGCTATCCGGAAGCAGCAGGTGCGGCCAGCGGCCTGGACAGCCCGCAGCTCGTGGAAGAGCCCTGGTCAGGAAACCAGCTCTCCGACGACCCGCTCCGTGACCGCGCCCTCGCCGACGATCCCATGGCAAACGATCCCCTCACCCAGGACCGCACCCGGGGCGGCCAGACGGGTGGTCTGTGATGAGTAGCCAGATTCCGGAGCCGCCGCCCAGCGCGGCGCATGTGAAAGCGGACAACGCCTCACTCGGTGACCTCCTCGGGGACGTGACCCGTGACCTGTCCACCCTGATGCGCCAGGAAGTGGAACTGGCCAAAGCCGAACTCAAACAATCCACCTCCCGCGCAGGCAAAGGCGCCGGCATGCTCGCCGGCGCCGGGATCGGCGGACACTTCGTCCTGCTCTTCCTCTCCCTGGCCCTGATGTGGGCCCTGGGCGCCATCACCGCTCCTCCTACCGCGCCGGCCGCCTCTGGGCCACCGCCATGCGCAAAAAAGGCCGCGACATCCCCGCCGAACTCGCCCACATCGCCGAAGGCATCCAGGACTCCGGCACCACCCGCCAGGAAGCCGCCACCCTCCTCGCCGGCTAGGCCACTGCGCTCCGGCCTGGTGCTGTTTTGGGGGGCACCAGGCCGGAAGACAACAGGAGACTGGGGAGGCCCGGCATGGGAAGCCGCCGGGCCTCCCCCGGCGCGTCCGCCCAGCCCGGCACCCCGCTCAGCTGTTGCCGCGCACCACCGGGATGCTCGCCGTCGGCAATCCGCTGGGGAACACCGTGGGTTCCGGTTCCGCGACCGGTTCCAGTGGAACCCGCACCGGCTCGTTGCCCACCGTCAGCCGCTGGCCACGGACGTCAACTTCCAGCGGACCGCCGTCCTGGACCGTCAGCGTGATGAAGCCGGCGGCGAGCTGGACCAGCAGCAGGCGGCCCCTGATCTTCAGGTGGAAGGTCAGCCCCTCCCACTCCGCGGGAAGGCGGGGATCGAAGTACGGGACCGGGCCTTGGTCGCGCATGCCGGCGAAACCGCACACCAGCGAACTCCAGACTCCGCCGGTGGAGGCGATGTGCACGCCGTCGATCGTGTTGCCGTGCGTGTTGTCAAGGTCAATGAAGGCGGCATTGGTGAAGTGGTCCAGGGCCTCCCTCGAATAGCCCACCTCGGCCGCTATGATCCCCTGGACGCAGGCGGACAGCGTGGAATCGCCGGTGGTGATGGGATCGTAGAAGTCGAAGGCCCGCTGCTTCTCCTCAGCAGTGAAGTCCTGCCACTGCAGGAACATGGCCAGGACGGTATCGGCCTGCTTCAGGACCTGGTGCCGGTAGATGACCAGCGGGTGGAAGTGCAGCAGCAGCGGATACTTGGACCGCGGCGTGGTCCAGTCCCAGGCCTCCAGGGTCATGAAGTCGTTGTCCTGGGAGTGGACCTGCATCCGGTCATCGAAGGGCAGCTGCATGCGGTTGGCGGCAGCCTCCCACAGCTGGCGCTCCTCGTGGGTGATGCCTGCGTGCCCAAGCGCGGCGGCGGCACGCAGGTTGAAGCGGGCCATCACGTTCGTGTACAGGTTGTCATTCACCACTGCCGTGTACTCATCAGGGCCGGTGACGCCGTGGATGTGGAAGAGCCCGTCCTTGCCAAAGAAGCCCAGGGAGATCCACATCCGGGCCGTCTCGATCAGCAGTTCAGCGCCCATGCCATCCCGGAATCCGGCATCCCCGGTTGCCCAAAGGTACCTGTTGGTGGCGAAGGCAATCGCGGCGGCGATATGGAACTGTGCGGTACCGGCCGCGTAATAGGCGCTGGCCTCGAGCCCGTTGATGGTGCGCCACGGGAAGAGGGCGCCGTCCACGCTCAGCTCCTTCGCCCGGATCCTGGCCTCGGGAAGCATGCCGTGGCGGAACTCGAGGACCTGCCGGGCGCCGTCGGGGTTGGTGTAGGTAAGGTACGGCAGCAGGTACACCTCCTGGTCCCAGAAGTAGTGCCCCTCGTAGCCCGAGCCCGTCACGCCTTTGGCGGGGATGCCGGCAACATCGGCACGCGCCGTGGCCTGGGCCAGCTGGAACAGGTTCCAGCGGATGGCCTGCTGCAGCCCGGGCCGGCCGCCCTCAACCACGATGTCCGAGGTGGCCCAGTAGCCGCGGTAGTGGGCCATGCTTTCGGCAAAAATGCTGTCCACCGGGCGGAGGGCCTCCTCAGCCACTGCGGCCGCATCCACGTCCGGGTCCTGGACGGTGGGGCCGGCCGCGTAGCTGACGGTCTTTTCCAGCCGGAACGGGTCACCGGCGTCCACTGCAAGGACGTACCGGACGGTGCTGTCGTCCTGGTCCACCACCGTTTCGAACGGCTGGTGGCCGGCGGAGGTCCAGTGGTCCACCGCGATCCCCACCCGCTGCTTGGACTCGGCTGCCTCCCAGGACAACCGCAGCGAGCCGTCGCCGCCGTCCAGCCGCACGGGGAGCAGCACCCGCCCGGCGTGCCGTCCCGCCCGGCGGGGATCGTGGACGGAGTGGTCTTCCACCGGCTGGTCCTGGCGGTTGATCACCGCGGAGGTGACGTCCAGGGAGATTTGCCGGTCCGCATCCACCTCCAGGGAAATGCCCAGGCAGCCGCGGGATTCGTAGCCCACCGCCCGCCGTTCCGTGGTGGTCACCGTGGCGCCGGAACGGCACTGCCAGGTGATGCGGCACTCGTAGATCCCGGTGGAGAAGTCGACGCTCCGGCGATAGTCCAGGACCTCTGATTCGGCAAGGCTGAGGTTTTCGCCGTCCACCACCACGGTGAAGTTGTTGGCGTCCGGGATGTAGAGGATTCGCTGGCCCGTCCGGGCGAAGCCAAAGGCATTTTCGGCGTGCTTGATGTCCCAGATTTCGTGCAGGCCGTTGATGAAGCTGCCTGGCAGCTCTGCGTCGGCCGCCGCCCAATGGGCACCCCGGATGCCCAGATGGCCGTTGCCCAGGGCGAACAGGGCCTCCAGGGTTCCGGCGCCATCGGTTCCGTAGCGCGTTTCGACGAGCTGCCAGGGGGTATCGGGGAACCGTTCGCGGTCCGCGGAGATCAATGCCATGGTCGGGGTCCTTTTGGCCTTGCTGTGGTGCCGGACTGGCCGGCACGGAATATTCGGGGGAAGGGCAATACTCGGATGGGTGCTGCCGGGGAGCAGCAGGGTTGCCCGGGGCAGGCAACGGGGTTTGAGGCCTGGGTTTAGGGGACGAGTTCCTGGAGGTCGTTGACCACCAGGGTGGCTCCGGCGTCCAGGAGCGTCTGCCGCCCGGCGCCACGGTCCACGCCGATCACGGAGTGGAACGATCCCGCGTGTCCGGCCTGAACCCCTGACACAGCGTCCTCGACCACTACGCACTCCGGACTGGAGAGGTCCAGGAGTTTGGCCGCGTATTCGTAGGTGGCCGGGCTTGGTTTTCCGGGCAGGCCCTGTTCCGCGGCCACCACACCGTCCACCACCACGGGGAAATAGTGGCTGAGTCCGGCGGCTTTCAGGACGGCAGGGGCATTGCGGGAGGAAGAGACGACGGCGACCTTGAGTCCGCGTTCCAGGGCGGCTTCGAGGAAGCGGACCGAGCCTTGGAACGGTTCGACGCCGGCGCTCACGATGTCATTGAAGATCGCGTTCTTCCGGTTGCCCAGGCCCTGGACGGTTTCGTGGGCAGGGTCGTCATCCAGCGGGCCTTCCGGGAGCGTGATCCCCCGCGAAGCCAGGAAGTCGCGCACACCGTCAAAGCGGGGCTTGCCGTCGATGTGGTCGAAGTAGTCGCTTTCCCGGTACCCGGGGACCTCCGGATGCGAGGCCAGGTAGCCATCGAACAGTTCCTGCCAGGCGCGCTCGTGCACGGTGGCGGTGGGCGTCAGAACGCCGTCCAGGTCAAAGAGGATTGCTGCGGCGCCGGTCCAGCCGGCGGTCCCAGCTGCAGTTTCGAGTGTCATCGGCAGTGCGGTGTCCTTTCGGTTCGTGGACAGCCGGCCCTGCCGGGACAGCCTGAAGGAGGATACTGCTGCGCCTCATGCACGCAGCATCACTTCCTTGTCCGCCCACTGCAGGACCGATCATGGCCGTAGACGAGTGTAAGCGCTTGCAAATTTCGCTGGCAACTGTTTTTTCGTACCCACCGATGGGGCAGCTACACAGTCAGCGCAGCACGTAGTGGCGCAGGAAGGCGCTGACGTCCACCATCTCGGTCTTGGACATCGCGTGCCCCATTCCCGGGTACGTCCGGGCCGTCAGCAGCGTGTTCTTTTCCAGCCACTCCGCGGTGTAGGCAACGGCGTCCTCGTTGATCACCAGGTCCGCCTTGTCCCGGCCCCAAAAAAAGGGCGGCCTGACGTCAAAGGAGTCCGTCACCGAGAGGAGCTCGTTGTTGAGCACAAAGCCGGACAGTCCCACAACGGCCTTGTAGTCATCCGGGTGCAGCCGCAGGAGCGTGCTGGCCATGGCCATGCCCTGCGAGTAACCCATCAGGGTGACGCTGCTGTGCTGGTCCCTGACGGAACTGATCCAGGCCCGCACCGAGTTGGCGGCGGAGATGACATCCGCGAAGTCGTTCGCCAGGAAGTAGTCGAGCAGGAACCAGCCCCAGTGGTCCCCGATGGGCATCGGAGCCCGCAGGGCGGCAAACGTGAACTCGGGAGGCAGGTACTCGAAGAGGCGCACCATCCGGGACTCGTCCGTACCGTAACCGTGCATCATCACCAGGAGGGGGGTGCCTGCGCGCTGGCCTTCCGGCTTGGACCACACAACTGTTTCCACTGGTCAAGCCTAACTACGGAAGCACGACGCCCCGCCCGGATCATTGAATCCGCAATCACCGGGAGGTAGCGTGACGCTTGATAGACAGCAGGCTTGGCTTTTGGCAGTGTACGCACCACCCTCCCGTATCGCCCTACCAGCGCCGCGCAGCCCGCGGCCATAAGGAGCAAGTCATGAGAATCGGATCGTCAATCTTCCTCATCGCCCTCGGCGCCATCCTTGCCTGGGCCGTGGCGCCCGGACTCATCCCGTTCGTGGACCAGCAACTGGTGGGCTACATCCTCATGGCGGTAGGCGTAATCGGGCTGATCGCCTCACTCATCCTCGCTTCCCCCGGCCGCAGCCGCCGGGTCAGCGAGTCCCGTTCGGTCATCGATCCCACCACCGGCGAGCGCATCACCCGCCACGAAAGCCGGGACGGCGGCATCTAGCCGGGCCGACACCGGGGACGGGATCCGGGCCACCACCAATGAACCCGAGAAGCCGGGCTGGACCACCACGTGTCCAGCCCGGCTTTTTCGCGCCTGCGCCCGGGCCTGAAAATGCTGGATCTTGTTTCATGTTGGTTTCCATTGACAAACCAACAGAACCAAAGATAAAGTCAAGTAACTCAACATCAATGTGATGCCAGTCACGCAGGACCGAAGAAGACGGCCAGGCGTACAAACTCACAGCAGGACCTACGCAACGGAGGGTATGTGTTCGCCGAAGAGCGCCAGCAGCAGATTGCCGAGCTTGTAGCCGGCAGCGGCCGGGTCAGCGTGACCCTGCTGGCTGAGCGCTTCCGCATCACCACCGAAACGGTACGCAGGGACCTTGCAGCCCTCGAAAACGCCGGCACGGTCCGCCGTGTCCATGGCGGCGCCGTTGCGGCAGACCGCTTCAGCACCACCGAGGAAAGCGTCACTGAACGGGCCATCCAGCGGCCGGACCAAAAGATCCGGATCGCCGAAGCCGCCCTTGCCCTGATCCCCCGGAACTCGCCCGCCAGCGTCCTGATGGACGGAGGCACCACCACCGAGTTGCTTGCCGACATGCTGGCCCGCCGCGCCGCCGTCGAACCTTCCGACGGAACGGGCCCCCAGCACGAACTGGTGGTCATCACCCACGCAGTACCCATTGCCAGCAAACTCTCCAACGTCCCCGGCGTTGCCCTGCAGATCCTGGGCGGCCGGGTTCGCGGCCTCACCCAGGTGGCCGTGGGGCAGGCAACGGTGAACGCTGCCGCCCGGATCCGCCCTGACATCGCGTTCATCGGGACCAACGGCATCCACGCCACCTTTGGCGTCAGTACTCCCGATCCTGAAGAAGCCGCCGTCAAGGCAGCCTTCGTCCAGTCGGCACGCCGCATTGTGGTGCTGGCCGACTCCTCCAAGCTGGACACGGAAACCCTGGTCCAGTTCGCCTCCCTGAAAGATCTGGACACCTTGATCACAGACAGTGAACCCGGACCTGAACTCGCAGCCGCCTTGGAAGAGGCCGGCGTTGATGTGGTGGTCGCATGATCGTCACCTTCACGGCCAACCCCAGCCTTGACCGGACCGTCGCCCTTCCCGGCCCGTTGGAGCGTGGCGAGGTACAGCGCGCCGTCTCCGTCCGCCAGGAATCCGGCGGCAAGGGCGTCAACGTCTCCCGCGCCCTGGTCGCCTCGGGACTGGAGTCCCTTGCCGTCCTCCCCGGCGCGGACAGCGATCCCGTCCTGGCCGGGCTGCGCGAGCACGCAGTGCCCTTCGTTCCCCTTCCCATCGACGAGCCGCTGCGCACCAACGTGGCGCTCACCGAACCCGGCGGCGTGACCACCAAGATCAACGAACCGGGCCCCGCACTGGATGAGAACCAGCAGGAAGCCCTGATCAAGCTGCTGGTCGAAAGCTCGCGCGGCGCCACCTGGGTGGTCCTGGCCGGCTCGCTGCCGCCGGGATTCCCCTCTGACTTCTACGCAACGGCTGCCCGCCGCCTGCGTTCTTCCGCCGACGGCACCGCCCCGCGGATCGCCGTCGACTCGTCCGGCCTGCCACTCGCGGCTGCCCTCACCGGCGGCCCGGAAGGCATGCCCGACCTCCTGAAGCCCAACGCCGAGGAACTGGCGGAGCTGGCCGCAGCTGCCGGTTTCCCCCCGGCATCCGGTGACGAACTGGAAGCGGATCCGGCTGCTGCCGCTGCCGCCGCAGCCGCCGTCGTCCGTTCCGGTGTGGGTGCTGTGCTGGCAACTCTCGGTTCCAAGGGAGCTGTCCTCGTTACGGCCGACGGCGCGTGGCTGGCCACGCACCCACCGGTCGCCGCGGTCAGCACGGTGGGTGCGGGCGACTCCGCACTTGCCGGCTACCTGCTTGCCCATGGCCGGGGCGCCGCCCCTGCCGACTGCCTTCGTCAGGCGGTGGCCCATGGTGCCGCCGCTGCCTCGCTGCCGGGTTCCACCGTTCCGGCAGTAAACCAAACCACCCCGGATGCCGTAACCATCACGGCCCTTCGAAAGGATTGACAGTGACCCAGCTCATCACCACGGACCTGGTCGAGCTCGACCAGAACCTGGGCAACGCCCCCGAGACGGTGATCCGGCATCTGGCAAGCAAGGTAGCTGCCACCGGACGCGCATCAGAAGTCGAAGGACTCTTCGCGGACGCCTTCGCCCGCGAGCAGAAGACCGCCACGGGAATCCCCGGCGGCATCGCCATCCCGCACTGCCGCTCCGCCGCCGTCACCGTGCCCACCCTGGCCATGGCCCGCCTGAACCCCAAGGTGGACTTCGGTGCCAAGGACGGCCCCGCTGATCTGGTGTTCTTCATCGCCGCTCCGGACGGAGCGGACCAGGAGCACCTGAAGTTGCTCTCCAAGCTGGCCCGGTCGCTCATCAAAAAGGACTTCACCGCGGCACTCCGCAACGCCTCCAGCCAGGCCGAAATCGTCGAACTCGTGGACGGGGCACTGGCGGACAAGCCTGCGGCGCACGCCGCTGCGGCTCCCGTTGACGCAGTCCCGGTCGGCGCGAGCGTCGGTGCGGCCAGCGCCGCCGGCGCCAGCGCGGTAGGTGCCCCGGCCGGCGCCTCCGGTTCCGCCGCCCGCGGACCCAAGCGCCTGGTGGCCGTGACTGCGTGCCCCACCGGCATTGCCCACACCTACATGGCAGCCGATTCCCTCGTCGCGGCCGCCAAGGAAGTAGGCGTTGACCTGCAGGTGGAGACCCAGGGTTCGTCCGGGGCCAAGGCACTGGACCCCGCAGTCATCGCCGCAGCCGACGCCGTCATCTTCGCCGTTGACGTGGACGTGCGCGGCAAGGAGCGCTTCGCCGGCAAGCCCGTCATCAACGCCCCCGTGAAGCGCGGCATCGACGAACCGGACAAGATGGTCCAGGAAGCCCTGGCCGCGGCCGACAACCCCAACGCCCGCCGCGTCCCGCACTTCGGTGCCGAGGAACAGGCCGAGCACGAGGCTGAGGAAAAGGGCGAGCACATCGGCCAGAAGCTCAAGAAGGCCCTGCTTACCGGTGTCAGCTACATGATTCCATTCGTGGCCGGCGGCGGCCTGCTGATCGCCCTCGGCTTCCTCATGGGCGGCTACCTGATCACCAAGTACGCGGACACGATCGTGGTCCAGAACAGCCTGTTCAACCTGCCCACCGAATTCCCCGAAAACGCCTGGGGTCCACTGGGCGCCTACCTCGGCGCGGTCCTGTTCAAGATCGGCGCCTTGTCGCTCGGGTTCCTGGTTCCGGCGCTGGCAGGCTACATCGCCTACGCCATCGCTGACCGTCCGGGCATCGCGCCCGGCTTCGTTGCCGGTGCAGTTGCCGGGTTCATGGGTGCCGGCTTCCTGGGCGGCATCGTTGGCGGCCTGCTGGCCGGCTACATCGCCCACGTGGTGGGCCGCCTGCAGGTGGCACGCTGGCTCCGCGGCCTGATGCCCGTGGTGATCATCCCGCTGCTGGCCTCGCTGGTGGCTTCGGGCCTGATGTTCGTGATCCTGGGCGGCCCCATCGTCGCCATCACCAACGGCCTGAACTCCTGGCTGTCCGGCCTCACCGGTGCCGGTGCCATCGCCCTGGGCGTGATCCTGGGCCTGATGATGTGCTTCGACCTCGGCGGCCCGGTCAACAAGGTTGCCTACTCCTTCGCCGTCGCCGGCCTTGGTGCCGCCACCATCGACAACCAGGCTCCGTGGCAGATCATGGCCGCCGTCATGGCGTCCGGCATGGTTCCGCCGCTGGCCATGGCCCTGGCCTCCACCGTCCTCAACAAGAAGCTCTTCAGCCTGGCCGAGCAGGAAAACGGCAAGGCAGCATGGCTGCTGGGTGCGTCCTTCATCTCCGAAGGCGCCATCCCGTTCGCCGCTGCCGACCCGCTGCGCGTTATCCCCGCCAGCATGCTGGGCGGTGCGGTGACCGGTGCCATCTCGATGGCTGCGGGCGTCGGATCCAAGGCACCCCACGGCGGTATCTTCGTCTTCTTCGCCATCGACAACTTCCTGATGTTCGTTGTTTCGATCATCGTCGGTGTGGTGGTTACCGCCCTGTCGGTCATCGCCCTCAAGCGCTGGGCAGTCAAGAAGACCGTTGATACGGTTGAACCGGTTCCCGTAACCGTCTGAGCCGGTTTAGCCACAGACCTTCCCGGCGCTGAACCATCAGCACGCCGAAAGACAAAGGAGCAAAAATGCCAGAACGCACCGCAACAGTCGCCAGCCGCGTGGGCCTGCACGCCCGCCCCGCCGCTATCTTTGCCGAGGCAGCCGGAGAGTTCGACCTGGACATCACCATCGCCCGTGAAGGCGAGCCGGCAGACGAGGCCATGGATGCCGCCAGCATCCTGTCCCTCATGAGCCTGGGCGCCTCACACGGCGACGTGGTGGTCCTCCGCGCCGAAGGTGCCGGCGCAGACGATGCGCTGGAGCGCCTGGTGCAGATCCTCGAAACGGATCACGACGCCGAGTAGCAGCTGCGCTGCCCCAGGCAGCACAACGCCGGCGGCCGCCGTCGGGCTTTCCTCCCAAGGGAAACGTCCGACGGCGGCCGCCTGGTTTTAACCCCCAGCCCACCCGGGCGGGGAGCAGTCAGCCGCGCTCGGCGAGCGCCTTGACGTCCGCCACGAGCTTGTCCCACATGCCCTTGGAGTGCGCGGCTGCTTCCTCGCTGGGGTTGTTGTCCTGTGACAGCGAAAGCTTCGTGGCACCGTCCCGGTCCTCCAGCGTCCATTCGAGCGTGTGGTAGTTCTCCGGCTTGTCCTCCTGGCCGGACAACGGGCTGAAGTGGGTGTACACCAGTTTCCGGCCTGGTTCGACCTCGAGGATCCGGCCCTTGTCCTGGAAGGGCTTTCCCTCCCACTCCCCCTGCCATGTGATGGGGCTGCCGACCCTCCAGTCGGTCTGCAGGGTTGCCCCGAACATGAACTCCTTCACGGCGGCGGGGTCGGTGATCACCTCCCATACGCGTTCCGGCCCGGCGTCGATCATGGTGACGGACGTTGCTACGTGGTTTTCGGTCATGCTGCAGCCTTTCTTGCCGTGAAGAGCAGGTACTCCCACTCCATCTGGAACGGGGAATCGCCGTGCGCATCACCGAAGGAATCGGCAAGGTCGGTCAGGGCCTTGTCCAAGGCCTTGACCTTTTCCTGGTCCTCGCCCAGGAATTTGTAGACGGCGATGATGGGGCCGTAGTGGGACTTGAAATACCTGACGAAGTCCGCGGGCTGGTGGAAGCTCCTGACGGCCAGGTTCTGCTTGCGGGTGTGAACGTCGGTGATCCGGTCCCCCAGCAGTTCGCGGACATGCTCCTCGCTCCCCCAGAGCGGGGCCGGCTGCGCGCCGGGCGGGGGCGGCGGGGCAAACGGCTTCAGGGCGGCCAGCATCTGCCCGACGAATCCTTCCGGCGTCCAGCTGAGCAGCCCGACGGAGCCGCCCGGCTTGCAGACCCGGAGCAGCTCGTCCGCGGCCGCCTGGTGGTGCGGGGCGAACATCACCCCGATGCAGGACATCACTGCGTCGAACTCCGCATCGCCGAACGGCAGGGCTTCCGCGTCGCCCTCCTGCCACTCCAGGCTGACGCCACGGTTGGCTGCCTCTTTGCGCCCTGCCTCAAAAAGTTCAGGAGTAAGGTCGCTGGCCACCACCTTGGCACCCATCATGGCCGCGGGAATGGCCGCGTTGCCGGTTCCGGCCGCAACGTCCAGGACCCGTTGGCGTGACCTGATGCCGCAGGCCTCCACCAGGACGGCGCCCAGTTCCAGGAGCATCTCGTCCGCGAGGGCGGGGTAATCCCCTGACGCCCACATGGCCCGGTGCTTTTTCTTCAGCTCCCGGTCCGCCTCCACTGCATCGGTCTGCTGGCTCATGTCCGTGCCCCTCTACGTGTCAGGTCCACATGGGTGACAGCACGCTGTTGGCACAGCGGAGGCTGCGATGCGACTCATTGTGGGCGCGTTGGAGGCCGCTGTAAAGACAGGGTTTCCCGAAAGCGCGCCGGACCGGCCGGCCAGGCCCTTCCGGAGTGCCGTCCCAAATGCCGGTCAGGCCGGCTTGCGCGCCCTGGTGGTCTTGGCAGCCGGCTTTGCCGCGGCCTTTGCGCCGGACGCCTTGGTGTCCGCCGAGCCTGCGCCGGAGGACTTGGACGCGGTTGTTTTAGCTGCAGCGGACTTGGCGGCAGTGGATTTGGCTGCAGTGGATTTGGCTGGCGTCGACTTGGACGCCGTGGACTTGGCGGAAGCCGGTGTGGACTTCGCTGATGACCTGGTGGCTGGCTTGGCATCGTCCGTGCCGGTCTTCGCTGCCGCGGTCCTGGACGCGGCCGCCTTGGTGCCGGAGGTCCGGCGTGCCGGTTTGGCAGTTTCGGTGTCCTCGTCCCCTGCGTCCGCTTCGGCGTCGGATTCCCCGCCGGCGGAGGCGGCTTCCCCGCCGCCGCGCTTCCGGTCCAGGCTCCGCTTGAGGGCCTCCATGAGGTCAATAACCTCGCCCTTGCCGCCCTCGCCGGCTTCCACGCCAAAGGTTTCCTCCGTGTCCAGCGATTCGCCCTGTTCCAGCTTGGCGTCGATCAGCTGGCGGAGCTGCACCTGGTACTCGTCGGTGAAGGAGTCTGGTTCGAAGTCGGCGGCCATGGATTCCACCAACGCCGCTGACATGTCCCGTTCCTGGGCGGAGATCCTGATGTCCGCCTCCAGGGACGGGAAGCTCGCCTCGCGCACCTCGTCGGGCCAGAGCAGGGACTGCAGCACCAGGACGTCGTCCTTGATCCGCAGGGCACCCAGCCGGGTCTTCTCGCGCAGCGCGAACTGGACGATGGCCACCCGGTCCGTGTCCTCCAGCGCGCGGCGCAGCAGAACGTAGGCCTTGGGCGACTTGGAATCCGGCTCCAGGTAATAGCTCTTCTCGAACATCATGGGTTCGAGCTGCTCCGACGGCACGAACTGCACCACTTCGATCTCGTGGCTGTTCTCGGCGGGAATGGACTTGAGCTCATCCTTGGACAGCACTACCGTGCGGCCATCCTCCTCGAAGGCCTTCTCGATGTCCGAGTAGTCCACCACCTCGCTGCAGACCTCGCACCGGCGCTGGTAGCGGATCCTGCCGCCATCGGCATTGTGAACCTGGTGCAGACTGATGTCATGATCCTCAGTGGCGCTGTAGACCTTCACGGGCACGTTGACCAGGCCGAACGCGATGGCACCTTTCCAGATGGCTCTCATTCATACAGTCAACATCAGAGCGGGCCGGAGGTGAAGCCCCATGGCAGGTAGCCGGGAACGTGTCCGGGTGGCGGGGCGCGAACTGACGCTGACCAACCTGGACAAGATCATCTACCCGGAGACCGGCACCACCAAGGCGGATGTGCTGGCCTACTACGCCGCAGTGGCACACGTCCTGATACCGGCGGCCGCCAACCGCCCGGCCACGCGGAAGCGGTGGGTCAACGGAGTAGGCACCGCGGACAAACCGGGAGAGGTGTTTTTCCAGAAGGACCTGGAGGACTCAGCGCCCGGCTGGCTGCCCCGGGCCGCGATCACCCACAAGGACCGGACCATCCACTACCCCCTGGTCAACGACGCCGCCACGCTGGCCTGGTTCGGCCAGATCAACTCCCTCGAAATCCACGTGCCGCAGTGGCGGGTGGATCCGCACGGCCACCAGCTCAATCCGGACCGGCTGGTGCTGGACCTGGACCCGGGCGAGGGTGCCGGGCTGCCGGAATGCCGGGAGGTGGCCCTCCTGGCCCGGACCATCCTGCAGGACGTGGGCCTTGACCCGGTCCCGGTGACCAGCGGCAGCAAGGGCATCCACCTGTACGCGGCGCTGGACGGCAGCCAGACCTCGGAACAGATCTCCGCTTTCGCCCGTGAACTGGCCCGGGCACTCGAGGCCGACCACCCGGACCTTGCCGTCAGCGACATGAAGAAATCCCTGCGCACGGGCAAGGTGCTGGTGGACTGGAGCCAGAACAACGCGGCAAAAACCACGGTGGTCCCCTACTCGCTGCGCGGCAGGCCCACGCCCATGGTGGCCGCCCCGCGGACATGGCGGGAAATCCAGTCTCCCGCACTTAAGCACCTGGACTACCAGGAGGTGCTGCGCCGGGTGCGGGACGGCAAGGACCCGTTCGCCGCCGTCGTGAACGCCGCGGCAGGCGCGGAGGCGGGTGGAACAACCGGCAACCCGGACCAGGGGGACGCACACCACGACGCCGACGCCCGGCTGGGCAGGTACCGTTCCATGCGCGACCCCAAGGCGACCCCCGAACCGTTCGCAGGCATCCCGGCCGGCGGCAACAGTTTTGTCATCCAGGAGCACCACGCCAGCCGCCTGCACTGGGACCTGCGGCTGGAACACGAGGGGGTCCTGGCGTCATGGGCCCTGCCCAAGGGCATCCCGGAATCCGGTGGCAGGAACCATCTGGCCGTCCAGACCGAGGACCATCCCATGGACTACCTCACCTTCCACGGCACCATCCCCAAGGGGCAGTACGGCGCGGGCGAGATGACGATTTGGGACACCGGCACCTACGAACTGCACAAGTGGATCAACGGCAAGGAAGTCATTGTCACCCTGTCGGGCTCGGAAAGCGGCGGCCTGGGCGGCAGCAGGAAGGTGGCCCTCATCCACACCGGACGCGGGCAGGGCAAGGACGCCGAAAACCAATGGCTCATCCACCTGATGGACCAGGAGCAGCAAGGCGGACGACGACGGCAGCCGGCCCGGGCAGTGCCGGAACCTTCGCAGGACGCCGGCGGCGAAGAGGCGTCCGAGGCTCCCGCAGCAACGCTCAGCGCTCCCGCCAACCCGCTGGAGTACGCGCCCATGATGGCAACCTCGGGAAGCACCGCCGACCTGCACGGCAGCACCTGGCAGTACGAGCTCAAGTGGGACGGCGTCCGGGCGCTGCTGGTGGCGGACAGCGAAAAGGTCCGGATCTTCTCCCGCAACGGCAATGATGTCACCAAGACCTACCCCGAGTTCACGGACCGGGCCTGCTGGCCGGAGCAGCCGTTCGTGGCGGATGGTGAGATCATCGCCGTCGGGCCCGGTGGAAGGCCTGACTTTGGCCTGCTGCAGGGGCGGATGAAACTCACCCGGGCCGCCGACGTCGCCAAAGCCCGCACCTCGATCCCGGTCCAGCTGATGCTGTTCGACCTGCTCTTCGACGACGGCAAGGACCTCCGGCGCCTGCCGCTCAGCACACGGCGGCAGCGGCTGGAGGAATTCTTCCGTCCCTCCGGCTGCCCGGTGGACCTGTCCATGGTGCTTGAGGAATCCGTGGACCTCCTCCTCGACAGCGCCCAGGAGCTCGGCCTTGAAGGGGTGATGGCCAAGAGGACGGACAGCCGCTACGTGAGCGGGCAGCGGACCAGGACCTGGATCAAACTCAAGACGGAGCAGACGCAGGAAGTGGTGGTGGGCGGCTGGCGGCCAGGGAAGGGCGGCCGGCAGGACACCGTGGGATCGCTGCTAGTGGGCATTCCCGACGGCGGCAAGTTGCAGTACGTGGGCCGGGTCGGGTCCGGTTTCAGCAGCCGGGAGCTCACGGAACTCCGCCAGACGGTGGAACGCCTGGGCCGGAAGACCTCACCCTTCCACGACGTCCCCCGGCCGGATTCCGCCGACGCCCACTGGGTGTCACCGGAGCTTGTAGGCGAGGTGACCTACAGCGAGTGGACGGGCCCGGGCAGGCTCAGGCATCCACGGTGGCGGGGCTGGCGCCTCGACAAGGACCCGTCGGACGTGGTCCGCGAAGGGTGAGCCCGGCGCGATGACTCCCGGCGGAGCGCACGCTTGTCGGTACGCTTGCGGGTCCGCGGCGCGCAAATTACCTGGCGTCCTCCCTATGTCGGGGGCGCCAGGTAACTTCCGTGTCGATATGGACAGCGCGCGTCGCCATGCTGGATCCGCGCGCCGCCGGCAGCTATGAGGAGTGCGGCATCTGCGGCCGGCCGGTGCGGTGGACCGCCACCACGGCGGCCTCGTGCCCCATCCGGCCGTGGCCGGCGCCGCGGTCCTTCGGGTGCCTGCGCTTTCCCAAGCCGTCCGGCCACCCGCCCTGCCCTGCCAGCGGAACGGCACCCGTTGCCGCGGGGCCGGGCGTAACAGGCGCATCCATGGCTGCCGCAAGATGGTCCGCCACTTCAGGCCTGATGTGGAACTGGTTGGATTCTTCACCCATGTGGTTCTTCCCTTCTTTCCTTCGTTCTTCCTTGAAACGAATGCCGACGAAAGCGCCCGGGCGCGCGGACTACTGCCCGGAAAGAAGTGTGTTCATCGCTCTACCATAGGCACGTCCGGGGCTGCTGGGAACCCCTCCGGGGACCGTGGCAGCGGTCACTTTTTGCGGCCGGTTTCCCGCGGGAGCGGGCTTGAAACGGAGCAACTTGGAAAAATTTTGGTAACGGCGCCGTTCATCAGCCTGCTTCCCAGTGATCACGCGGGAAAAGCCGGGGGAAAAATTTCCGGAACCGGCCCCATATCGGGCCCAAAAGGGAGCATGCTACGCCATCAAACTGCCCGGACGCTAGAGGAATCCCGTAAAATTGAAGGCCTGCCCGGAGCGGGGCAGCTACAAGTCGCAAGCAAATGACCTCCACAGGAGTTGCCCAAATGCCCACAGACCGAAGCATGACCGACTCTTCAGCAGGCGCCAGGAGCGCCCGCGGAACCGACCCTGCAGCCCCCACGGCTGCCAAGAAGCCCAGGCTGCTGCCACGCCGCCGGCTCAAGGAATCCGATGTCAACGTGGTGGACCAGCCCATGCTCAAAAAAGCACTGGGCGGCACGATCGTTGGCAACACCATGGAGTGGTACGACGTAGGCGTTTTCGGCTACCTCATCACCACCATGGGCCCGGTGTTCCTCCCTGAATCCGATCCCACCACCCAGACGCTGTTCCTGCTGGGAACCTTTGCCGCCACCTTCATCGCCCGTCCCCTGGGCGGCGTGATCTTCGGCTGGCTGGGCGACAAGATGGGCCGCCAGAAGATCCTGGCCACCACGCTGATGATCATGGCGGCCAGCACGTTCGCCGTCGGCCTCCTGCCCGGATACGCCCAGATCGGCCTCTGGGCTGCGGCGCTCCTGGTGCTTCTCAAGGTCATCCAGGGCTTCTCCACCGGCGGCGAGTACGCCGGCGCGACCACGTTCGTCAGCGAGTACGCCGCTGACAAGCGCCGCGGCTTCTTCGCCAGCTTCCTGGACCTGGGCAGCTACCTCGGCTTCGCCATCGGCGCTGCCCTGGTCTCTGTTCTGCAGCTGACCTTGGGCCAGGGCACCATGGAGGACTGGGGCTGGCGCATCCCGTTCCTGGTTGCCGGACCGCTGGGCCTGATCGCCGTGTACTTCCGGAGCAAGATCGAGGAATCGCCGCAGTTCCAGGCCACCCTTGATGCCCAGGAAGAAAACGCCAAGAACGCCTCCGCTGGGGACACCGCCACGGCCAAGGGACCCGTGGGAATTGTCAAGGCCTACTGGCGCCCCATCATTGTGGCCATGGTTGTTGTGGCCGCTGCCAACACTGCCGGCTACGCGCTGACGTCCTACATGCCCACGTACCTGACCGAGTCCAAGGGCTACGACGAGGTGCACGGCACGCTGCTGACGATTCCCGTCCTGGTGGTCATGAGCCTCTGCATCCCGCTGACCGGCAAGCTCTCCGACCGGATTGGCCGCCGTCCTGTGCTCTGGATCGGCGCTGTCAGTACTATCGTCCTGGCCATCCCGGCGTTCATGCTGATTGGCATTGGGCAGATCTGGTCCACCCTCGCCGGCCTGGCGCTGATCGCCTTCCCTGTGACCTTCTACGTGGCCAACTTGGCATCGGCACTGCCGGCCCAGTTCCCCACCTCCAGCCGGTACGGAGCGATGGGCATTGCCTACAACTTCGCCGTAGCCATCTTCGGCGGAACCACCCCGTTCATCGTGGCCGCGCTGATCGGGGCCACCGGCAACGACATGATGCCGGCGTACTACCTGATGGCCACCTCCCTGGTGGGCGCCGTGGCCATCTACTTCCTGAAGGAATCCGCCAACCGGCCGCTCCCGGGATCGATGCCCAGCGTTGACACCCAGGCAGAGGCCAAGGAACTGGTGGCGACCCAGGACGAGAACCCGCTGATCAACCTGGACGAACTGCCGTTCGACACCCAGGACGGCACCGACCCCCACGCACACCGCGGGGTTCCGGCCGGGGCATAGGCCCAGCCTCCCGGGCACTCTTGTAGCCCACGCTCACAGGCCCGTCCCGCGTGCTTCCTTGGGGGAAGCACGCGGGACGGGCCTTTGCGTGCCTGCCCGATGTCCTCCCGTGACTGCCGGCATGTGGCTCTGCATGGGGTGCGGTGATACGGTCGCAAGGGCCCTCGGGCTGCAGTAGATCCATAGAAACAGGACAGGTCGGGACATGAAGCGCGTTGTGGAGCAGGTACGCGCGCTCCACCGGTTGGAACCTGCCAACGGCGACCACCTTGCCGCGTTCCGCGTGGCCCTCAGCGTGGCGGTACCGTCGCTGCTCCTGCTGGCCGCCGGCCGTACCGACCTCATCATCTACGCCGTGTTCGGCGCGCTCACCGGCATGTACGGCCGCTCGGAACCGCACCAGCTCCGGCTCCGCCACCAGGGCCAGGGCGCCCTGGTGCTGCTCACCGGCGTGGTGGTGGGAGTAACGCTCTCCATCAACCACATCCACTCCTGGTGGCTCGTGGCAGTGGAAGCGACCCTGGCCGGAGTGGGGTCGGTGTACGCGGACAGGGTCCGGCTGAAACCCAACGGGCCCTTCTTTGGAATCCTCGCCCTGGGCGCCTGCGCTTCCGTTCCCACCGCAGTCCCCTGGTACACCGCCATGCTCATCGCGGTGGCATCCTCGGTGTTCTCCATCCTGATTGGCTTCAGCGGCTGGGTTCGGCGGCGGTCCTGGGAGCCAGGGGCCACCCGGAGCGTCCCGCGCCGTTCGGCGGCGGGGCGCCGGGAGTTGTCAGTCCACGCCGCCCGGTACATCCTGGCGGTGGGTGCCGCCGGGACCGTGGGCGTCATCAGCGGCAGCGGCCACCCGCACTGGGCCATGGCCGCGGCCGCCGTACCCCTGGCCGGAGCAGACCTGCCCAGCAGCGTCCGGCGGGGCGTCCACCGCATTGTCGGGACGTTCCTGGGACTGGCGGTCACCGCCGTCGTCATCATCCCGGGACCCTGGACCCTGGCGGCGCTGTACCCGGCGCTTCAGGAGCCGGTACACCGGGCGGTGGTGCTGGCGCTGCTGGTGATCCTCTTCCAGTTCGCCACGGAACTGTTCATGACCAGGCACTATGGCCTGGCCATGGTCTGGTTCACCCCGGTCATCCTGCTGATAACCCAGCTGGCCTCCCCCACCGAACCCCGGGTCCTGATCCTTGAGCGGGCCGTGGAGACGCTGGTGGGCGCGCTGCTGGGGATCCTGGTGGTGCTGGCCGTCCGCAGGTCCGGCGCCCGGCCGCGGAAGGCCCTTCCCGGGCTCCCGGCCAGGCGCCCCGGCCTACTTCGGCTTCCGCGCCGGCCCGGCCATTAGCCGCGCCGGCGCCACCTTGGCCACGGCGGCAACCACTTTGTACCTCTTGGAGGGGATGGACACCGCCTTGCCGCGTTCGTTGTCCGCCAGGCCTTCCCTGACCACCCGCTCCGCGCGCAGCCACGTCCAGGACGGGGCCACCGACTTGTCCATCCCCATCCGGTCGTGGAACTCCGTGTGGGTAAAGCCCGGGCAGACTGCCGTGACTTTGATGCCCCGCTTGCGATAGGCCAGGTTTGCCCACCGGCTGAAACTCACCAGCCACGCCTTCGCCGCCGAGTAGGTGCCGCGCGGCAGGAACGCAGCCACGCTGGCCACATTGATGATCCGGCCCTCCCCGCGCTCCAGCATCCCCCTGAGTGCCGCGTGGGTGAGCACCATGGACGTTTCCGCGTGCAGCTTCAGGTGGCGCCTCTCCTCCGCTGCGTGGTTGTCCTCAAAGTTGTGCAGCAGGCCGATCCCGGCGTTGTTCACCAGGATCCCCACCGGCCGCGTGGCGTCCTCAAGGCGTTCGACGACGGCCGCGACGTCGTCGTCCTGCGTCAGGTCTGCGGGAAGCACCTCCGCCGTGACGCCGTACCGCCGCCGGAAGTCTTCCGCTGTTTCTGCAAGCCGGGACGCGTTGCGCGCCACCAGGACCAGGTCATGCCCCTGGGCAGCGAGCTGCTCGGCAAATTCGTGGCCCAGTCCGGCGCTGGCGCCAGTAACGAGTGCTGTGGTTCGGGTGGTGGTTGGCGTCATGCTGCCAGCCTAGCCAGAGAGACGGCTGTGTGGGCTGTTAGGGCTTGCTGGCTGCGGGGCTGATTCCCAGCCGTAACTTGTGCAACAAATAGTAAGCATGCTTTGCTTACGGTGATAGATGAACCTCCGCAAGCAGTTCGCGGCGGGGCTGCCAATGCCGGCGGTTCCGTGAAGAAGCCCAAGGAAGAACATAATGACCACCGCAATGGAACACCAGCTGACGGCGTTTGGGGCGCGCACCGAGGCAGCTGGGCAGCTCTTGTCCACAACCGTACCCGTGGACGCAGGGTTGCTGATGACCCTGAATTCGCGCATGCACTGCCGCACGCCAATGCAGCGCGTCGACCATGACGAGCTTCCGGTCCGGCAGCCCGTATATGTTGACGGGGACACCGTAGTTTCACTGCGTCCCGGGTCCGTCCCGGACAGCATCGTCACTTACCGCTGCGCCTGCGGCTTCACTATCGATGATCCGGGCACCGCCATGGGGATCACCGACCAGGCGCTGGCCAGCTGACCCGCCGCCGGCACGAATGCCGGCGGCCCGGGATCAGCGCTCCGGCCAATCGACGAATTGTTCGTAGCCTTCGTGCTTTCGCAGGTAGCTGGAAATGAACGGGCAGTGCGGAATGATCCGCTTGCCGGTGGCCACCACGTCATCCAGGGCAAAGTGTGCAAGGACCTTGCCCAGGCCTTGTCCCTCGAAATCCTCGCCGGTCTCGGTGTGGGTGAAATCGATGTGCCCGGGAAGATCGTGGAAAAAGGCCTGGACAGCCAGCCTGCCGTCCACCAGGAGTTCGTACCGGTGCTGTGCGTCATTGCGCCGCAGCGAGACATTTGCGGTGAACTTGTCCTCAGCGGACGTGGTGTTCTCGGTCATGGTTCGACACTGGCACTACTTCAGTCCGCTGGCAATGGTCCTTCGGCCATGGCGGCGCCGGTATGGTTGCCGGCGCCGCAGCGGAAAACCGCCCAGCAAAACGATCGCCACCGAGAAACACACCGTGCCGGCGGCCAGCAGTCCCAGTGACAGTCCGCTGAGCGCGGCGTCCGCCACGGGGATGAAGACCACGACGACGGCGGCCCCCGCCGTGGCGGGCCGGCAGCGCAGGGTGACGGCCGTCGTCGCCCGTTCCTCCAGATGGCCAAACGCGGCGGCCACCGGCAGGAGCAGGATGAGCAGCGCCAGGACCACCAGGGGCCGCGACCACCACCATGCAGCGGTGCCGGCGCCGGGCTTGGGGATCGGCGCCAGGAGCAGCAGCCCGGACATGCCCACCAGCAGCGGCAGGTGCCACAGGTACACCGTGAGGGATCTGCCGCCAACCAGCACCAGCAGCCGGCCGATCCAGCCCACCCCGGCCAGCGGGGCCAGGACCGGACGCGCCAGTTCCATGGTGGCCAGCTGCGGGACGGCCAGGATCACCAGGGTCAGGTTGGGCGGGTTGAGGTTCACCAGCATGTTTCCGCGGTACAGCCCCAGCCCGGTCACGAGTCCCAGCAGCAGGTGTCCGGCCACGGCAATGCCCAGCAGCTCGGAACGGGACAGACGGGAAAAGTGGCCGTCGGCGGCCAGGAAACCCAGTTGCTGGACCGCGCACCACACGAACACCAGGTTGGCGTTGGCGAGGTCCGGCAGGACGCCCCGCAGGCAGTCCACGGCAACCACGAGCCCGGTGAGCAGGCAGAAGCCAAGCCAGGGCGCCCGCGCATGCAGTGCCGCCAGGGCCGGGATGTTCAGCTGCGCCGCGAGGTAGGCGGCCAGGAACCACAGGGGCATGCCCGCCCCGGCTGCCATGAGCTGGACCACCTGCCGGTCCACGCCGAGCGCCGCCGCCACGGACAAACCCACCACCATCGTTGCCAGCAAAGGGGTGGCCGGGCGGAGGAGGCGCAGGAGCCGGGCGCGGATGAACTGGGCCGCGGTGCCTCCGCTTGCCTTGAGCCGGCGCCAGGACTGCAGTCCGGTCACGCCGCCGGTGACGAAGAACAGGGGCATGACCATGAAGATCCAGATGATGGGCTCGAACCAGTCCTGCTGGGCAAGGGTGTTCTCGGTGGTCACGGTTCCGTCCGGGTGCAGGACCGGGCTGACCATCATGGAGTGCCCCACCACCACCAGCGCCAGGCAGATGAACCGGACAAGGTCGATGACCGGATCACGGTCCACCGTGTCCGCCCCGGTTCCTGTCCCCCGCCCCACGGTGCTGCGCATGGGACCTACAACGGCTCGACGCTGCCCACGGCACTATTGTGCCCCCGTTGCCTGCGCGGGTTTAAGGACTTACGCCCCTTCTGCCCCTATTGCAGCACTGCAAGCAGTCCGAGCACGACGGCGAGCAGCGGCGTGGTGCCCTGGGTTGCGGCGGCGCGGAGGTACTTGCGTCCGGTGAACGCCAGGACGGCGGCCGCCAGCAGCATGGAACCGCAGCAGCTGAAGATCAGGGTCCAGCCTGCCACGTCCTGCACGGATCCCGACCCGCCAAGCGCTACGAGCCCCACTCCAATGAACGCTCCGACGGCCAGGAACAGGTTGTAGAAGCCCTGGTTGTACGCAAGGGATTTGGTGGTCTCGGCGTCCTGTTGGGAGGCAACCCCAAAGCGCTTCCAGGTGGCGGACCGGGTCCAGGTAAGCGACTCCATGGTGAAGATGAAGACGTGCAGTGCGGCGGCAAGGAAGGCAAAGAGAAGGGAGGCCAGGATCATTGCTTGAGCCTAGCCTCCCGACGAGACCTTCCGCCCGCCTGGCAGGCGGGATGAAAGCTAAAAGGAGGAGGCCAGGACCGGCTGCTTGATCCAGGCCTCCTGTTCGTGGAAGATTCCGTTCCCTCTACCGTGCCAGCGTCGCCAGCGTGGTGGCAGCGAAGCCCTTCGCCGACGTGTTCCACAAAGCCAGCAGGCCCTGCAGGTTCTCACCGTCGGCACGGTGTGCGGGAAGCTGGTCCTGGAGGGTGGCCAGGACGCCGGTCCGCAGTTCGGTGTTGAAGTTGACCTTGCCAACGTTCATGGCCGCGGCCTTGACCAGCTCTTCAGCGGGAATGCCGGACGCACCGTGCAGCACCAGCGGAATATGGATCCGCGCCGCAATGTCCTGCAGCACGTCCCAGCGCAGCCGCGGCTCGCCCTTGTACTTGCCGTGGACGTTGCCCACTGCGACGGCCAGCAGTTCAGCCCCGGTGCGGGACACGAAGTCCTCCACCTGCGCTGAGTCGGTCAGGCCTGCCACCTCGGCGACGGACTGGCCGGCCCCCGCGGCATCCAGTGGATCCACGCCGAAGGCACGGTCCTCGTCTCCTGCCAGGCCGCCGAGTTCCGCCTCAAGCACCACGTCGGAGCCCAGCAGGGCACGGGCAGCCTGGACCAGCGCAATGTTGTCTTCGTACGGAAGGGACGAACCGTCGGCGAGGACGGAATCCGCCCCTGCCGTGACGGCGTCGGCCATCACCTGGAGGTCGGAGGCGTGGTCAAGCTGCACAGCGACGGGGACGGCGGCGGCGTCAGCCAGGCCACGCAGCGCGGAGATCAGCCGGAGGCCGTTCGCGGTGGCGGCGGTCTTGGGTGCCACCAGCAGGATCACGCCCCTGCCGGATTCCTCGGCGGCGCCCACCACGGCCAGCGCGGTGGTGAAGTCGTAGCAGGTGAAGGCCGGCACTGCGGAACCCTGCTGCAGGGCGGAGGTGACCAGGTGGTCCAGACGGGTTTGCATCAGGCGCCCAGGCCTCCCACCAGGATCCAGGCGACGAAGGTCAGCAGGAAGCCGGCCACGCCCAGGATGGTGGTCAGGACGGTCCAGGTCTTCAGGCCGTCGGAGACGGTGAGGCCGTAGTAGCGCACTACCACCCAGAAGCCGGCGTCGGTTACGTGCGACAGGCCCAGGGCGCCGAAGCCGATGGCGATCACGATCACGGCGATCTGTGCCGGGCTGTAGCCGCCGCCGCTGACTGCTGCGGACAGCAGGCCGGTGGTGGTCACGATGGCCACGGTGGCCGAACCCTGGGCAGCGCGGAGGGCCAGCGAGATGATGAAGCCGAGCAGCAGCAGCGGGACGCCGAGGGTGTCCAGGGTCTTGGACAGCGCCGATCCGATGCCGGAAACCTGCAGTACGTTGCCGAACACGCCGCCGGCGGCCACCACCATCAGGATGGAGGCGATGGGCGGAAGGGAGCCTTCGAAGATCTCGCCGGTTTCCTTGAAGGACCAGCTGCGGCGGACAGCCAGCAGGAAGAAGGACAGCGCCACGGCCACCAGCAGGGCCAGGAAGGGGTTGCCGATGAAGGCAGCGAGGCCGTACAGCGGATCGGACTTGGGAAGCACCAGGGTGCCAACGGTACCGAGCAGGATCTGCACGATGGGCGCTGCGATCAGGAAGATGATCAGGCCCGGGCGCGGGGGTGCGATGGCGGCGGCTCCGGGACCGTCGTGGCCCACCTTGACCAATGATTTGGAGCCGAACTCCTCCACCTGGGCCTTCACGGCCGGCAGCAGCTCGTAGTCCTTGCGGTTCATGATGGACGCAACCCAGTAGGACAGGAAGCCCAGGGGCACGCAGATCAGCAGTGAGATCAGGGCGATGAGTCCGATGTCGGCACCGAGCACGCCGGCGCCGGCCACGATTCCGGGGTGCGGCGGTACCGCGACGTGGATGGCGAGCATGATGCCGGCCATGGGGAGGCCGAACTTCACGGGGTGGACCTTGGCGATCTTGGCGAAGGCGTACACGATGGGCACCAGCACGATGATGCCCACCTCGAAGAAGACGGGGATGGCCACGAGGAAGCCGACGGCGGTCAGCGCCACGGCAACGCGCTTGGCTCCGAGCTTGCGGGTGAAATGGTCAGCGAGGGACTGGACGCCGCCGGACACCTCGATCATGCGGCCCAGCACGGCGCCGAGCGCGATCAGGATGGCAACCTTGCCCATGGTGCTGCCCACACCGCTGGAGACCACGGTGAAGATGTCCTGCAGCGGGATGGTGGCCGCCACGGCCACCAGGATACTGACGGTGAGCAGGGCCACGAAGGCCTGGATCTTGAAGCGGATGATCATCACCAGCAGGATGGCGATGCCCACCGCTGCGATGGTGAGCAGTACCGGGGTGCCCAGCTCAACGGCGGGCTTGATGGCCGGGGCATCGGCCGCCCGCTGTATCAGCGGGCTCATCAGGTGGTTCACGGGGGATGTCTCCTTTGACGTGCCGGTCCCGGGGCAGGGCGGCATCAGGGAATGGTGGGGTGGGGATTAACGATGCGGGACTGCGCCGGCAACGCTGGAGGTACGACGACGGCGGAGGGGGGACCGCCGTCGTCGTACGTCTTGTGCCGCAAGGGCAGGAGGGGTGGCTTACTTGGTGCGCTTGGCGGGCGCGACCACCTTGATGACGGCGGAGTCATCGGCGGCGGCGAGGCCCTGGGCCTGGCCCAGGAGGTAGAGCTGTTCGGCGGCGGCGGCAACGGGGGCTGCCAGGCCGGCGGCGCGGGTTGCCTTGCCCACGATGCCCATGTCCTTGACGAAGATGTCCAGGCGGGACAGCACCTCGGCACCTTCCTCGTTGTAGGCCTCCAGGATGCGGGGTCCGCGGTTGGAGAGCATGAAGGAACCTGCCGCGCCTGCTTCCAGGGCGGCGAGGGTCTTGGCCTGGTCCAGCCCCAGGGCGTCGGCCAGGGCCAGGGCCTCGGCGGCGGCGGCGATGTGGACGCCGCACAGGAGCTGGTTGACCGTTTTCAGGGCCTGGCCGTCACCGGGGTTGTCGCCCACCACGGTGAGGGTGGAGGCGAGCAGGTCCAGGGCGGGGGCGGCCTTTTCGCGGGCTTCAGGGGAAGCGCCGACGACGATCAGCAGGTCGCCTTCGCCGGCGCGCTTGGGGCCGCCGGACAGCGGCGCGTCCACCAGGTCCACGCCGTATTCAGCCAGCTTGGCGACCGTGGCGGGGATGGCGTCGGTGCCCACGGTGGAGCCGAGGATGACGACGGCGCCCGGCTCGAGCACGGAGGCCACGCCGTTGTCGCCGAAGAGGACGTCGTTGAGCTGTTCGCCGTTGCGGACGGCCAGGAGGACGGCGTCGGCACCCTTGGCGGCTTCGCGGGCCGTGCTGAAGGTGGCGATCCCGGCTTCCCGGGCGAGTTCCAGGCGGGGTTCGGCGATGTCGAAGCCGTGGACGGTCAGCTGCGAGGCCAGGCGGGTGGCCATGGGCAGGCCCATGGCGCCGAGGCCCAGGACGGTGACGGTGTAATTGCTGGTCATGGTGTTTCTCCTTGAAATTTACTGGGCCCACGCCGGCGAGGGCCCCGGCCCGAGCCTGCGAGGGTTGGGAGCCGGTGGGGATTAGAAAGTGTTGCTGAGCTTGCGGGTGACCTGGGCCAGCGAGTCGTCATCGCCCACGTTGCCGGCGAAAACGATGTACGGGATGCCCTTGGCGGGACCGTCCACGGGTTCCCAGAGGGAAACGATGCCCGGGAGCATGGGGCCGCGGACAATGGCATGGCGGATTTCCAGCCCGTGGGCTGCCACGTCCGAGGACGTGATGCCGCCCTTGGCAATGACGAAGCGCGGCGGGAAGGTCTTCAGGGTCCGGTTGACCACATCCACGACGGCGGCGGAAACGGTCCGTGCGATCCGCAGGCTTTCGGCGGGGTCGTCGGTCCTGATGAGGAGCCGGCTGGTGTGCACGATGACGTCGCCGGTGTGGAGGGCTTCGACGACTGCGTCCACGGTCTGGTCCAGGTGCGCCTTGGCTTCATTTTCCTCGCCGAGGAGTTTCTCGACGTCGATCTCGATGATCCGGGCGGAGCTGTGTTCCGCGGTGAGGACGTTGAGCTGGCGCGTGGTGACGCCCACGTGCGAGCCCACCACGATCAGGCCGCCGGCCTCCGACGGCGTGTTGCCGGCGTAGGCCTCCTCCGAGGTCAGCGCAGTGCGGATGTCCTGGCCGATGCGGCCGCGGACGAACGGCGGGCCGACGCGGTACAGCAGCTTCTTGCCGCGGCGCTCGGCTTCTTCCAGGCCCAGGGCCAGCGCGCGGAAGTCGTTCTCGGTGACGATATCCGCGACGATGGGCGTGGAATCGGAGGCCGGTTCAATGGCGTCGGCGATGGCCTTGGCCGAGATGGCCGGGTCCTGGGCGGCGGAGCCGGCACGGATGATGTTCAGGTCCAGGACAATCACGGAGTCTGCCGGGAACCTGCCCTGCGACTTTTCGGCGACGTAGTCCGCCATGACGGAGGTGCTGAAGCCGAAGGAGGCGTCCTTGGCGAACTCGGTCTCGGACACGGGGACCAGGGTGCCCTTGGCGTCCCCGGTGCCGCGCATGTAGTGGACGCCGCCGATGGTGAGCCTGCCGGCGTCGGGGAAGGCAGGGACCAGGACAACGCCATCGGTCTTCTCGCCGCTGACATCGGCAACCGTGGCTGCGATGACGTCCGGTTCCAGGGGGAAGTGGCCGCGGAGGGTGGAATCGCTGCGGCTGACGAAGCCCAGTCGAAGACTGGAGCCGGCGGAGTCCTGCGATCCTGCTGCCGCCAGGGCGTTGCGGACCACTTCCTCGTTGCGGGCTGCCGCCTCGGCCGGGTCAAGGCTGCGGGTGTTGGTGAGGACGTACACGGCGGGCTTGCCCTGGCCGAAAGCCCAGGTGAAGTCTTCCACTTCCCAGCGGGTGAGCACGGGCAGGTCTGCCACGGACTGCGTGCCGGTGGGGTCGTCGTCGAGCACTACCAGGACGCGGGGAACCGCCGCGTTGGAAGCGGCCAGCGCGCCGGCAACCAGCCCGGCGGGAATTTCGAGGTCTGCCGGATAGGCGGCCAGAACGTCTGCTTCATGCGTCACAGTGCACTCCGTTGTGTAGCGATCCGGGCTCGCGGATCCAGATGTAAAGGAAACTGTAAGATGTCTGACATCTTGCATTTGAAAATTAGTGTGGCACACGGCATACGGACGCGCAAGTACACTTGTCTGACATATCCGCCAGGCGTCGGCCGGAGAGAGCGATCGGGGGCAACATGGCAAGGAAGTCACTGGTGGGCGTGGTGGCCGATGAGCTGCTGGACCGCATCATCGAAGGCGAGTTTCCGCCCGGCTCCACTGTTCCCGGCGAACACGAACTGAGCGCCCGCCACGAGGTCAGCCGCATGACGGTCCGCGAGGCGATGAAGACGCTGCAGGCCCAGCGCATCCTCAGCGTGGAGCGTGGCCGGGGCACCTTCGTTAATCCTTTGAGCCGCTGGGCCTCCCTCGAAGCCGTGCTGCGCGCCGCATCCGAGGGCAAGAACGACGCCGATGCCTCCATCCAGCTCATCGAGCTGCGCAGGATGCTCGAAACGGGCGCCTGTGAACTTGCCGCAGGACGGATTGTCGAGGAAGACATCACGTCCCTTTTCAACTACATTTCCGCGATGAAGGCCGCCCACAGCATCAACGATGTTGCCGCTTTCGTGGAAGCAGACCTTGCGTTCCACGACGTCATCCTGCGGGCATCCGGGAATGTGTTCGTGTCGGTCCTGTTTGAGCCGCTGCACCGCGTGCTGGAAAAGCGCAGGACCGAGACCTCCGCCGTCCCTGCGATCCAGGAGCACGCAATCGGCCATCACCAGAACATTGCCGAGGCCTTGGAATCCCGTGACCCCGACCGGTCACGCCAAGCCATGGACGCGCACATGCAGCAGACCCTCGATGACTTGAAGCAGCTGGTGCTGGACGCCAAGTAGCCTCCCGTGCCGCGGTCCTGATTGCCCCGGGCCCCTGTTCAACGCTCCCGCAGTCCTACTAGGCTTCAGGAACGGCCCGCAACCGGGAGCATCGACGATCACGAGGAGCGAAGTTGTCCAACCACACGTACAGCATTTCTGAAATTGTCGGCACCTCCACCGAGGGCGTGGACGACGCCGTCCGCAACGGCATTGCCAAGGCATCCCAGACCCTGCGGAACCTCGACTGGTTTGAGGTCAAGGAGGTCCGCGGCCACCTGGAGGACGGAAAGGTCGCAGACTGGCAGGTCACCATCAAGATTGGCTTCCGCCTGGAAGATCACTAACGCCAAACACGACTGACCCGCAGCCAACACGTTCCTGACGATGTTGGCTGCGGGTCAGTTGCGCTTAAGGCAGGACCTAGTTTGCCGTGCCGGGGCTGCGCCGCCGCCAGACGGTGGGCACGCCGTCGAATGCCGGGAACACGTGGCCCTCGAAGAAGGACAGGACCGTGTGGGGATCGATGTCGGGGCTCCAGAGGCCGGAAGCCGGGCAGTGGGAACCGGTGGCGGTGGAGGCGGCGCCGGCAGAGGCCTGGCGCTCCTTCAGCAGGGCGATGCGTTTCATCGTTGAGACCATCCTGGGGTGATAAGAACTGGGCAGGGAAAGCTGGTACTCCCACCCTAGGAAAGGGCCGGCCCGCCACCAATGGGCGGCTGGCCAGAATCACCCCACTTCGCTGGACGAATGTACAGTGGCGTGGGCGCGCGCACGGCCGGTCAGCCCGCGTCGCCGCTTTCGGCCACCGCGGCAGGGTCCCGTTCCAGGCCGGCATCCGGGGCTGCCCCGAGGCTTCCCAGCAGTGCCAGGGCGTCCGACGACGGCGATCCGGGCCGGGCGGAGTACACCCGGAGCGTCTGGTCGGGGTCCTCCGGCAGGACCAGGTTTTCAAAGTTCAGTTCCAGGTCTCCCACCGCGGGATGGTGCAGCCGGACGGTGCCTGCAGCGCGGGTGGCAACCCGGTGCCCCGCCCACCACTGGCGGAAGTGTTCGCTGTGGACCGCCAGCTCCCCCACCAGGTGGTTCGCCTGGGGGTCATTGGGGTGCCGGCCCACGTCCAGGCGAAGGGAGCCCGCGGCTTCTGCCGCCACGGTTTTCCAGTCCCTGAACAGTTCCCGCGCAGCCGGGTCAAGGATGGTCCAGCGTGTGAGGTTCCGCTCCGCGGGCGGCAGCGCGGGGAAATCGGCGAACAAGAGGAACGCCATCCTGTTGCCCGCCAGCACGTCGTTGCGGCGGCCCAGCACCAGCGCGGGCACCTCACCCACCGCGTCCAGGAGTTGGCGCAGCGCCGGCCGGACGCCCTGGGCTGCATTGGCACCCGGTTCGCGCGGAGCGCCCGCGCAGTTCTCGAGCAGGTCCAGCATGTGCGCGTGCTCGCTGCTGTCCAGCCGCAGGGCCCTGGCAACGGCGTCCAGGACCGTGCGTGACGGGTGGATATTGCGACCCTGTTCCAGCCGCACGTAGTAGTCGGTGCTGACCCCGGCCAGGCGCGCCACTTCCTCACGCCGCAGGCCCGGAACCCTGCGGGCGCCCGTACTGGGGCCCGTCCCTGCGACTTCCGGGCTCAACCGGGACCGCATGGCTTTGAGGAATTTTCCGAACTCGGCGCTTTGACCCATGCAGACCATTGTGCCTGCGTTGGCGTGGCCTGCTCTACAACGAAGGTAGGACTGGCGGTCCTAGGAAAAACAGGATCAGCCTTGGCTGCTGACTTGATGGCGGAAAGTGCATAGGCTCAGGGGTGAGCCGGTGGAAACCGATTTCTCACTGTGTTTCCCCACTCGTCGAGCAACCGGCATCGATCCCAGCACCATACGTCCAAGGAGTACACCCATGTCAGAGCTGACACTCAACAACGGCGTCACCATTCCGCAGCTTGGCTTCGGCGTTTTCCAGGTCCCGCCGGAGGATACACAGCGGACCGTGGAGGATGCGCTGGAAGCGGGCTACCGCCACATCGACACCGCTGCGGCGTACCGCAACGAGGCAGGCGTAGGGGCGGCCCTCGCGGCTACCGGGATCCCCCGCGGGGAAATCTTCGTGACCACCAAGCTCCGCAATGGCGAGCAGGCCCGGGCGCAGGAAGCGTTCCAGAACAGCCGCAAGGCCCTGGGCCTGGACTTCATCGACCTCTACCTCATCCACTGGCCGGTTCCTTCGCAGGGCCTCTTCGTCCAGGCATGGAAGGAGATGGAGCGGCTGTACGAAAACAAGGAGATCCGCGCCATCGGCGTCTCCAACTTCCTCTCCGACCACCTGGACACCCTGCTGGAATCCGCGGAAACAGTGCCCGCCGTCAACCAGATCGAGCTTCACCCCAGCTACCAGCAGGCGGACCTTGCGGCCAAGTGCCGCAGCCTGGGCATCGCCGTGGAGGCGTACAGCCCGCTGGGGCAGGGCGGTGACCTTAACGGCAACGCCGTCACCGCAATCGCCGACGCCCACGACGCCACTACCGCCCAGGTAGTGCTCGCCTGGCACCTCGCCAACGGCAACATCGTCATTCCCAAATCCGCGAATCCGGGCCGCATCCGGGAAAACTTCGCGGCTTCGTCCCTCAAGCTGTCCGAAGACGAACTGTCCGCCATCACCGCACTGGAGTCCGGCGCGCGCATTGGCTCCGATCCCGCCGTCGCCTCCTTCACCCAGATGTAGGTTCCAGCCGGCCCACCCACCGGTTTGGCAGGCCCACCGTTGAAAGGATCTTCCATGCAGTACACCCATCTGGGCCGCTCCGGCCTGAAAGTCTCCCGCCTCTGCCTCGGCACCATGAACTTTGGGCCGCAGACGGAGGAGGCGGACGCGCACAGCATCATGGATTCCGCGCACGAAGCCGGCATCAACTTCTTCGACACCGCCAACGTGTACGGCGGCGCCGACCACCGGGGCTGGACCGAAGAAATCATCGGGCGCTGGTTCGCCAAGGGCGGCGAGCGCCGGGAGCACACCGTCCTGGCCACCAAGCTCTACGGCACCATGACGGACCGGCCCAACGAGTCCAAGCTCTCGGCCCTGAACATCCGCCGTGCGCTGGACGCGAGCCTCAAGCGCCTGCAGACGGACTACATCGATGTCTACCAGTTCCACCACATCGACCGCGACACTCCGTGGGACGAGATCTGGCAGGCCATCGAAGTGGCCGTACAGCAGGGCAAGATCCTGTACTCGGGCAGCAGCAACTTCGCCGGCTGGCACATCGCCCAGGCGCAGGAGGCAGCACGCCGCCGGAACTACACGGGCCTGGTCAGCGAGCAGTCCATCTACAACCTGTTCATGCGGCAGGTGGAACTGGAAGTCATCCCGGCTGCACAGCAGTACGGGCTGGGCCTCATTCCCTGGTCGCCGCTGCAGGGCGGGCTGCTGGGCGGCGTGCTGAAGAAGGAACGCCAGGGAGTCCGCCGCACGGAGGGGCGGGCAGCGGAAACGCTGAAGAAGCACGAGGACCAGATCCGCCAGTATGAGGACTTCGCCGACGAACTGGGCCACGAACCCGGCGACGTGGCCCTGGCATGGCTCCTCCACCAGCCTGCCGTGACCGCACCGATCGTGGGGCCCCGGACCCAGGAACAGCTGGACGCCGCAATCCGCGCCCTGGATGTCTCCCTCGATGGGGACGCACTCAAGCGCCTGGACGATATTTTCCCGGGACACCGCACGGCACCGGAAGACTACGCGTGGTAGGCACAATCACCGCAGATACGGTGGCGCCGAGGAGCATCCTTTTCATCGGCGGGACCGGGGTCATCAGCGCGGCGGCGGCAGAACGTGCCGCCGCGCTGGGCCACCGGCTGACCATCCTGAACCGGGGGCAGTCCGGCAGGCCTGTCCCCGACGGCACCGAAGTGCTGCACGCCGACGTCCGCGATGCGGCCTCCGTCAGGGAGGTGCTGGGCGGAAGGGAGTTCGATGCCGTGGCGGACTTCATTTCCTACACTCCGGACCATGCCCAAACCAGCATGGAGCTGTTCCGGGAGCGGACGGGTCAGTACGTCTTCATCAGCTCGGCCTCCGCGTACCAGAAGCCGCCCACCAGGCTGCCCATCCGCGAGTCCACGCCGTTGAAGAATCCGTTCTGGCAGTACTCCCGGGACAAGATCGCGTGCGAGGAGCTGCTGTTCAGTGCCTACCGGGAGGACGACTTCCCGTTGACGGTGGTCCGGCCCTCGCACACCTATGACCGCACCAAGATTGCGATGGTGGGCGGCTGGACGGACATCCACCGCATGCGCAGCGGCCTCCCGGTCATGGTCCCCGGTGACGGCACCTCGCTGTGGACGCTGACGCACAGCAAGGACTTTGCCAAGGCGTTCGTCGGCCTGCTTGGCCGGCCGCAGGCGGTGGGCGAAAGCTACACCATCACCTCCGACGAGTACCTGCCATGGAACCAGATCTACGGACTCTTCGCCCGCACCGCGGGCGTCCGGGAACCGGAACTGGTGCATGTGGCGTCCCAAACCATCGCCGCGCACGACCAGGAACTGGGGTCCAACCTCCTGGGCGACCGGTCCCATTCCGTGGTCTTCGACAACACCAAGATCAAGGCCTTGGTCCCGGACTACACCGCCACCATCCCGTTCGCGGACGGAGCACGGGAAATCGTGGCCTGGTATGACAACCACCCGGAGCTGCAGCAGGTCAACGAGGCGTACATGCAGCTTTCGGACAAGCTGACCGGCTGGGCACAACAGGGCGCCTGAAAGCGGCCACAGGCTGGCCTTCCGCAGCCGGCGGCAGGCCAGCCTGCCGGAGCGTGGCTGTGCTAGATTTCGGCGCATGACACCGCCCCCTTCCCACCGTCCCGTCGAGGGGCACCCTGCCGATGGGCCCGTCGCGGCAGCCATTGGCCTCCTGGCGAAGCAGGGATTCGACGCAACATCCGTTGAGGAACTCGCAGAAGCCTCAGGCATGAGCCGCAGCACGTTCTTCCGCAGGTTCGGGTCCAAGGAGGACGTTGTCTTCGCCGACCACGAGCAGATCCTGCACCAGGTCAATGAACGGCTCGCCGGATCCAGGCTCGGGCCGCTGGCCGCGGTGGCGGACGCGGCGCTGCTGGTTTTCGACCACCACCTGCGGAACCCCCAGACCTCACGCGCCCGGTACGGGCTGTTGCAGGCAGTGCCGGCCCTCCGCGACCGGGAACTGGTGACCTCGCACCGGTACGAGCGGGCGTTCCTGCACTACCTGAATGACAAGCTGCCCCGGAACGGCCCGCGCGAATACAAAGCCGTCGCCTTCGCTGCAGCGGTGGTGGCCGTGCACAACGCCTTCCTGCGGGAATGGCTGCGGGCCGCGCCTGCCGCCGGGGACACCGCTGCAGGAGACCGGGAAAGGGCCACCGCCCTGGCCGCCGAACTCCAGGCCTTGGCGGAAACGTTCCGGCCTGCACTCCTGGGCAGCCCGGCGGACGCCGCCGCGCCCGCCCAACCTGCGCCAACCGTCGTCGTCACCGTTTTTCCCGGCACTGCCGACAAGGATGCGATCGCCCAGGCGGTCCGGGACGCGCTCCCCTAGCCCCAGCGGCGCCACCTCCAGCCTTGGTACCCAGTTTCTTGACGTGGAACTGCGTTTCATTGCATCCTTGGATGGTGTGGTCCAGGCCACAAGGCCCCGGCCCTCCCGCCGCCGCTGATTCAAAGGATGCATTCAATGACGATGACGTCGCCCGCCCTCGCGCCCACCCGCACCGTGGCTCCCGCCGGCTTCCCCTCCGGAACAGTGGAGCCGGAATATGTCCTGACCGAGGCCCTCGGGACAGACCCGGCGTCCATCCTGGCCGGCATCGGAGACGAGGACCGCGCCTACTGGGAGCGCGCCCGCAGCTTTGTCCAGGACGAGGTCCTGCCCGTCATTGACGGCTACTGGGAACGCGGCGAGTACCCGCTGCACCTCCTCCAGCGCCTGGGCGAACTGGACCTGCTCCGCGACGGCATCACCGTGGAGGGCTTCGCACCCATGAGCAGCATGGCCGCCGGCCTGGTGAACATGGAAATCAGCCGGGGCGATGGTTCCGTGGCCACCATGATTGCCGTCCAGGGCGGCCTGGCCCTGCGCTCCGTGGCTGAATGCGGATCCGCGGCACAGAAGGAACGCTGGCTGCCGGCGATTGCCAGGGGCACGGAATACGCGGCGTTCGCCCTCACCGAGCCTACCCATGGCTCCGACTCGGTGGCCCTGGAAACCACGGCAACCGGCACGGACGGCGGGTTCCTGCTCAACGGCGAGAAGAAGTGGATCGGCAACGGCTCCGTGGGCGGCGTCAGCATTGTCTGGGCCCGGGGCGACGACGGCCAGGTCCACGGCTACCTGGTTCCGCAGGACTCCCCCGGCTACACCGCCACCAAAATCGAAGGCAAGCTTGCCCTCCGCGCCATCTGGCAGGCCCACATCCGCCTGGAGGACGTCTTCGTCCCCGAAGAGAACGTCCTGCCGGGTGCGCGCAGCTTCAAGGACACGGCCCGGGTGCTGCTGGCGACCCGGCTGGGCGTGGCCTGGTCCGCCGTCGGCCATGCCACCGCCTGCTACGAAACGGCCGTCCAGTACGCCAGGCAGCGCAAGCAGTTCGGCCGGCCGCTGGCCGCGTCCCAGATCGTCCAGGAGCGGCTGGCCCGGATGCTCAGTGAACTGGCTACCATGCAGCTGATGGTGGTGCAGATGACGCGGCTCGATGAAGCCGGAACCCTCACGCCCGAGCAGGCATCGCTCGTGAAGTACACCTGCACCCGGACCGCACGCGGCATCGCCTCCAACGCCCGTGACCTGCTGGGTGGCAACGGCATCCTGCTGGAAAACCGCGTCGCCAGGCACCTTGCCGACATCGAAGCCATCCACACCTACGAAGGCACCGAAACCATGCAGGCGCTCATCATCGGACGCGGCATCACCGGCACCTCCGCCTTCGCCTAAGCCCTGCCGTTCGGCTTTGGCTGCCCGTCATCCCCTGAAAGGACTGTTCTTGAACCAGAACGCCAACATCCCCGTCATCCTGGGCGGCGCCCGCACCCCGTTTGGCAGGTTCCGCGGCGGACTCACGCCCTTTTCCTCCAGCGAACTGGGCGCCCACGCCATTCGCGCTGCGCTGGAACGCACCGGCGTGGCACCGGAGCAGATCGGCGCCGTCATTGTCGGCCAGGTCATCCAGGCCGGCGCGGGCCAGGGCCCCGCACGCCAGGCCAGCCTGGCCGCCGGAATCGGCTGGGACGTTCCCACCATCACCATCAACAAGCTCTGCCTGTCCGGCCTGACGGCCGTGATCGACGCCGCCCGGATGATCCGCACGGGGGAAGCCGACTTCATTGTGGCCGCCGGCCAGGAATCGATGACCAACGCGCCGCACCTGGTCCCCGGGCTGCGGGCCGGCGTCGTCATCGGAGATGCCCCCATGCTGGACTCCCTGAACCATGACGGGCTGCAGGACCCGGTGAGCAAGAAGCTCATGGGTGAAGCCACCGACGCCGGCAACGCCGAACGCGGCATCACGCGCGAAGAGCAGGACGCCGTCGCGGCCCGCTCCCACCAGCGCGCCGAAGCCGCCCGCGCCGCCGGGATCATGGCGGAGGAAATCGCACCGATCGAGATACCGCAGCGCAAGGGACCTGCCATGACCCTCGAACACGACGAAGGCATCCGTCCGGACACCACCGCCGAATCCCTGGCGCAGCTCCGCCCGGCGTTCTCCAAGGCGGAGACCGCCACCATCACGGCAGGGTCGTCGTCGCCCCTTTCCGACGGTGCAGCGGCGCTGGTCATTGCCAGCAAGGCAGCCGCGGAAGCAGCAGGCCTGGAGTGGATCGCCGAGATCGGCGCCCACGGCCAGACCGCAGGCCCCGACGGATCCCTGCATTCCCAGCCCGCCCGCGCCATCGAGCGCGCACTCAAGGACCAGGGACTCACGGTGCGGGAGCTGGACCTGGTGGAAATCAACGAGGCCTTCGCCTCGGTCCTCATCCAGTCCGCCAACGATCTCGGCATCGACACCGAAACTGTCAACGCCGAAGGCGGCGCCATCGCACTGGGCCACCCCGTGGGCGCCTCAGGTGCACGCCTGGTGCTGCACCAGGCGCTGGCCTTGAAACGCCGCGGCGGAGGCACCGGGGTCGTGGCCCTCTGCGGGGGCGGCGGCCAGGGCGACGCCCTGATCCTCACAGCGTGACCCATCCCAACAAAGAAGCAGGCCATGACCAACACCAACTCCGCTGACGGCTTCGCCACCATCTCCGTCGCTGCCGTCCTGGCAGAATCAGCCAAGAGGAATCCTGACAGCATCGCCCTCGTTGTGGGCGAGGACCAGGTCAGCTACGCCGACCTGTGGAGCCAAACCCGCGCCTATGCCGGTGCACTGCGGGCGCGGGGAATCGGCCCGGGAGACGCCGTCGCCGTCCTGATCCCCAACGTGCCGGACTTCGCGCGGGTGTACTACGCCATCCTCTCGCTGGGCGCCATCGTTGTCCCGGTCCACGCCCTGCTCAAGGCCCGCGAGATCGAGTACGTCCTGCAGGACAGCGGCGCCAGGCTGCTCATCTGCGCCGCTCCCCTGCTCACGGAGGGCGCCGCCGGTGCATCAGCCAGCGGGGTCGATGTGCTGACGGTCATGGCTCCCGACGACGGCGGGCTTCCGCGGCTGGAAGCGGAGGCGGCCGCCGCGGAGCCGATCCGGACGTACGAACCCTGCCGCCCATCGGACACGGCCACCATCCTGTACACCTCAGGCACCACCGGCAAGCCCAAAGGCGCACTGGGCAGCCACTTCGCCCTGGTGGAACAAACCAGCGTCCTGCTGACCAGCGTGATGGACTTCCGGCCCGGCGACGTCCTGTTCGGCGGCCTGCCGCTCTTCCACACCTTCGGCCAGACGGTGGTGCTGAACACGGGCCTTCGCGCCGGGGCCACCATCGTCCTCATGCCCCGGTTCACCGGCCCGGACGCCTTGAGGCTGCTGGCGAAGCACGACGTGAACATCTTCCTGGGCGTCCCCACCATGTACGTGGCACTCCTGGAGGCCGCCAAGACCGTGCCGGACCGGCCGGCGGCTCTGCGCTACGGTATCTCCGGTGGAGCCTCACTTCCACTGGCAGTGATGGACCGGTTCCGTGACGTCTTCGGCGTGGAGATCCATGAGGGCTACGGCCTCACCGAGACATCCCCCGTTGCGGCCTTCAACCACGTGGGCATGCAGCCACGGCCCGGCACCATCGGTATCCCGATCTGGGGCGTTGATATCGAAATCGCCCGCCCTGAAGTGACGGAGCGGATCGAGCTGCTGCCCAACGGGGAACTCGGCGAGCTGGTGATCCGCGGCCACCTGCTGATGAAGGGCTACCTCAACCGGCCCGAGGCCACCGCCGAGGCCGTGGTGGACGGCTGGTTCCGCAGCGGGGACCTTGGCACCAAGGACGACGACGGCTACCTCACCATCGTGGACCGCAAGAAGGACATGATCATCCGCAACGGCTACAACGTGTATCCGCGGGAGGTGGAGGAAGTCCTGCTGACACACCCTGCAGTTGTCAGCGCCGCCGTTTACGGCATCCCGCACGATGTCCACGGCCAGGAAATCGCGGCCGCCATCGTGGTGGACGCGGGGGCCAGTGTCACCGAGACCGAGCTGATGGACTTCGCCAGCGCCCAGCTCGCGGCCTACAAGTATCCGCGCGTGGTCAGGATACTGTCCGAGCTCCCGCTGGGACCCAGTGGAAAGATCCTGAAGCGGAAACTGGCGGAGGAACCGGCCTAGGCCGCCGGCAGTATCCTCCGGCCGTCCCGAATCGCGGGCACCGGGAGCCGGGACGGCCAGGAGGGGGCAGACTGATCGCATGACACTTGCACCGCTCATCGACCTTAATGACGGCAACAGGATTCCGCAGCTGGGGCTTGGCACCTGGCCCCTGGACGACGAACAGGCGGCCGCCGCCGTCGTACAGGCCGTGGAAGCCGGGTACCGGCATATCGACACCGCCGTGAAGTACGGCAACGAACGCGGTGTGGGCAACGGCATCAGGGCCAGCGGCGTGGACCGCAGCGAGCTCTTCATCACCACCAAGCTGGACGGCGAATTCCAGGGCCACGACCGGGCCGTAGCAGGCCTGGAGGGGTCGCTGGCGCGTCTTGGGCTGGATTACGTGGACCTGCTGCTGATCCACTGGCCCCTGCCCGGCAGGGACCAGTACATCTCCACCTGGCAGACCTTTGAACGGCTGCAGGCCGAGGGAAAAGTCCGGTCCATCGGAGTGTCCAATTTCAAGCCGGCGCACCTCGAGCGGCTGATGGCGGAGACTGACGTGGTGCCTGCGGTAAACCAAATCCAGCTCAGTCCGGCCATCACGCGGTCCGCCGAGCGGGAATTCCATAGCCGGCATGGCATTATTACTGAGTCTTATAGTCCGTTGGGCGGCTCAGGGGCGGGTTTATTGGGCGCTCCCATCCTTTCCCAACTGGCGGAAAAGCATGGGAAAACCCCTGGCCAACTCGTCCTACGGTGGCACATACAAAACGGATTGGTAACGATTCCGAAGACCGCTTCGCCGGAGCGGATGGCACAGAACCTGGACGTGTTCGATTTCGCCCTGGATCCGCAGGATCTAGCGGAATTATCGATCCTTGACGAGGGTCCCGGAGCGGGCAACGACTCGGACCAAACGGGACACTGAAACCAGCCTGAACTGCACTTTTTTCCAAAAACGGGGTTGGCCAAAAGATAGTAAGCATGATTACTATTGAGCCAGAAGGATGAAGTGCCTCCGGAACCTGGAGGCCTCCTTTACTTAGGAAGAGAGCTTCAAATGGGATTTATTGCATTTCTGATTCTCGGACTTATTGCTGGTGCGATCGCTAAGGCGATCCTCCCGGGCAGGCAGGGTGGCGGCTGGGTCATCACTCTGATCCTGGGCGTCGTTGGCGCACTGCTCGGTGGCTGGCTGGGCGGGATGATCTTCGGCAGTGGACTGCAGGAGTTCTTCTCGATCCAGACGTGGCTGCTGGCGATCGTCGGCTCGCTGATCGTCCTTGCCATTTACGGCATGGTCACCAAGCGCAGCGCCCGCGGATAACTGCACGGGCAAGCCAGGAAGCCGGCCTGGGGACATCATCCCCGGGCCGGCTTTCACTTTCCCCGGCAACCGGCGCCCGCCGCCCCGGCCGGGACTGACAACCTTCTCGCAGAGCAGGAGATCATCGTGAAAAACAAGCTTCTTTTGGGTGTAGGCGTTGCCGTGGGATACGTCCTCGGTTCGCGGTCAGGCCGCGCTGCTTACGACAAGCTGAAGGCCCGCGCGGCCGGCATCTGGGACAGCAAGCCGGTCCAGGACAAAGTGTCCGTGGCGACGGAAACCATCAAGGAAAAGGCGCCTGAAGTGGCAGACCAGCTTGGGGAAGCCGCACGCAGGGCAGGCACTGTGATCGGCTCTGCCATGCACCGTGACGGCGCCTCCGGTGGCGGCCAGGCCTCAGGACCCTCTGCTGCTGCTGCCCCTGGTACTTCCACCGGCACGTCCGGGACCGGCGACGCCGGCGCCCTGGGCGGGGACCACATCCCAGCCCACAGCACCCACCCGGAGACCACCAACCTTGGTACCTCCGATGGGAACGGCACGAAGTCCTAGTTGACGCTTCACCGGTCATTCATGACGCGGGTCCCCCCGCATGACATGGGAATGACCAGCCGTTGTGCTACAACTGAATCGCCTTGCCGGCCGTCGCGATCCTTGGGGGACGCGGCGGCCGGCAGTGTTTAAGGGTGGATCCACTACGGTTCGCGCGTATTCCACATAGGGGTCTTTGGGTCTCTTCGTTGTCAGGGGTGGCTGGCAGAGTGGGGTTATGGAGGCCATCGGGGAGCATCTTGGTGAGGCGTACGGCCGGAAAGCGTACGACGCCGGCAGCTGGCTGCCGCACCCGGCCCACCTTCATGCGGTCCCCGCGGAGGCTTCACAGCACCGCGCCACAGGTCCTGGCCACCAGGACCTCCTGGCTGGGTTGGCGGCCCGGCTCGCGGCCGTTGCCCTGGCCGCCCCGGGTGTGCTGGCGTCTGCCTCCTATCTCGAAGCCGCTGAGTTCGCCGCCCGCACGGAGGACCTCGCCCGGACCGTGGAGTACCTGCAACTCCTGGGCGCCGGGGCGGTGGACCGCACCCGCGCCCAGGCCATCACCGACGCCGCAGCCACGGCCCGCGCCAACCGGTCCGGGGATTGGACCAGCCGGTGGGATACCAATGGTGTCGAAACCCTGAACATCTCCCCCACGAATGGTGCTCACCTGTCCGCCGCCATGGTTGAGACCGACGCGACCTGGCCCAACCCGTCCACGCGTCCTGGCCGCCCGGTGGTGTCACCGGCCGATGACGGGTGCCGGAACACCGCAGAGTTCCTCCGCCTGCGCTTGCGGATCCCCATCCGCGAAGCCCGCCGCCGCCTCGCCCTCGCCCACCACGTCCTCCCAGCCACCAGCCTTACCGGCGAACCACTCCCACCAGCCCGGACCCACCTCGCCGCCGCCCTCACTCCCACCACCGACACCGGGATCACGTCCCCGGCCGGGTACGGACCGGCCCTGTCCTCGCACGCCGCCACCCTCATCACGGCAACCCTCGACCGGCTCCAGCACCACACCACCGCCGAGACCCTGGACACGATCGAACACCACCTCACCACAGCCGCCACCACCACCGACCCTGACTTCCTCACCCGCCTCGCCCAACGCTGGACCGACACCATCGACGCCGACGGCACCGAACCCACCGAAGAAGCCCTCCGCCACACCCAAGGCGCCTTCATCCGCAAACCCCGCCACGGCCTCCACCACCTCGAAATCTTCGCCACCACCGACCAATACGAACACCTCCTCACCGTCATGAACACCGCCACAACCCACGCACCGCCGGGGACAAGGCGGCAGGATGCCAACCCGGCGGGATTGACCTGGACCGGCGCACCCGCGCCCAAAAACAACTCGACGGACTCATTACCGCCGCAAAACAGCCCTCACCACCAACACCCTGCCCACAACCGGCGGCAACCGACCCCACATCATCGCCACTATCAACTACCAAGACCTCTTCCCCCCCCCAACCCCGCCACACCCACAAGCAAAGACCACAGCGCAGAAACAGTGACAGGTACTGGGACCTTCGCCTTCACCGGACCCGTCCCCGCCG
>NZ_LR733289.1:3852329-4091071 GCF_902506025.1 Arthrobacter sp. 8AJ
CACATCGACCCCACCCAAACACCCCAACAAAACCACTACTTCAAACCACCCCCGCCACCCCACCCTCGGCAATAATGAAGGCTGGCTGGAAAGACGTTGCTTGAGGCATTGCTTCGGCCATTCGGTGCGCACTTTGAGGCCTGGCAAGATCTGCTAACACGCGCACTTTCAGGAACGGCAGCTGGAGGGGTAGCAGGAACGGCCGCTAGCAGGTTTCACAAACGGCAGCGATAGGTGGGCGCGGCACACGGAAAGCCACTGCCTTACGCCGCGCCCACACCTTGGGCCGGCAGGCGTCCGACGACCACCGTCCCGTCCAGTTCTTCCGACCGCACAGTACGAACCGCGAACCCGGCTGCGGCCAAGATGCCGGAGGTCCCGGCTGCCTGCTGCTCACTGGTCTCGATCAGCAGATGACCGTGGGGAGCCAGCCAGTGAACGCCTTCGGCGGCGACCCGTCGGTGGAAGTCCAGGCCATCCGGGCCTCCGTCGAGCGAGGCAGCGGGTTCGTACAGGCGGGCTTCCGGCGGCATGGTGCGAATTGCACGCGTAGGGACGTACGGAGCGTTGACCGCGAGCACCCGGACCCGGCCGGGCAGCGCGGCGGGGAGGGCTGCGAACAGGTCACCCGCATGGACATGGCCGCCCAGGGGTTCCAGGTTCCGCCGGGCACACCTTACGGCAGCAGGCTCGATATCCGCTGCATGCAGCTCCACCTGCGGGGCATGGCGAAGGATGGCGGTTCCCACGGCCCCGGATCCGCAGCAGAGATCCACCACCACCGGGGGTGCCGGCAGTGCGGCATCCGCCGGGAGGGCCAGGGCGTCCTCCGCCAGCAGGTCCAGGGCCGCGTTGACCAGGAGTTCCGTGCGTCGCCGCGGCACGAAAACGCCGGGCTCAACCACCACGCGGCCGCCGGCAAATTCAGCCCAGCCCAGGATGTGCTCGAGGGGGACGCCTTCCACCCGCTGCTGGATATTGCGTGACAGTTCCGCGGGGCCGGCGCCCTCAGCGAGGAGGAGCCGGGCCTCATCTTCGGCGAAAACACAGCCTGCGGAACGCAACTGGGAGACGATCTGGTCGTAGCCCAGCTGCGGGGATTGGCCGTGAGCAGCCGGCAACCCGTGAGGAGGCTGAACGCCGCCCTCCCGCCAGCCCACGGACACCTCCACGCGGGCTAGGCCCAGGTCTCCGAAGGGCCCCGGGTGGGGAAAATCGACGTAGCTGCAGCCATAACCGCGCCCGCCTCCCTTCTGCCACTGCCGGAAATCCCATGCTAATCGGCGGCCCGGGGTACGGGAATAGGGGCGAAAGCTTGGCAGGATTGGACCATGACCAACGGCGCAGCCATCAACAATGCAGCCACCAACAATCAGGCCAGCAACATCCTGTGGATCGGCACGTATACCCCCGACGGCGGCGGCCGTGCGGACGGCATCGGCGCTGTCCGCGAGCACCAGGACGGCAGCCTGGAATGGTTGGGAACGGCTGTCGAGGCTCAATCGCCGTCGTTCGTTGCTGTACACCCGACCCTTCCTGTGGTGTACGCGGCGGCTGAGCAGCGCAGGAAGGTCCGGGCCTACCGCCGGCACGGCGAGGCCGCCCTGGAACCCTACGGGGAACCGCAGCCGGCCGGTGAGGCCACCTGCCATGTTGCCGTTGACCCGCACGGCCGCTTTGTCACGGCCGCGTGCTGGGGCGACGGGCAGGTCCTCCTCTACGAGCTGGATTCCGACGGCGGCATGGCCGGGCGGTTCCCCGCCGCACCGTCGGTTGATCCCCACGCGGCCCTTTCTCCCGGCAGCCCGCGGCAAAGCCGCGCCCACGCCAGCCTGATGCTCCAGGACGGCCGCGTGATGACTACAGACCTGGGCCATGACACCCTCCGCATCTGGACCTACCAGCCGGGCGCCGGGCTGGTGGCGGACCACGAGGTGGTCCTCCCCTTCGGCTGCGGCCCGCGGCACCTGGTGGGGCACCCGAACGGGAACGTCTTCATCGTGTCGGAGTACTCTGTGGAAGTCTTCGTGGTCCGTCCCGAGGCCGGCACCTACGAGCTGGTATTCCGCGGACCTGCAACGGCGGGAGGAAGCCAGCAAGGCGACTCCGCCGCCGAGATCTGCCTTGGCCCCCGGGGAAACTTCGCCTATGCCGGCGTGCGCGGCTCCAACCTCATCAGCGTTCTGGAGGTTGCCGGGGATGGCACCGAACTGATCCCCGTCAAGGACTTTGACAGCGGCGGGAACTGGCCGCGCCACCACGTGGTCCGCGGAAACTGGCTCCATGTGGCGCACGAACGATCACACAACATCGCGACCTTTGAGCTGGATCCCATCACCGGCCTTCCCGGACGGGTGCTGCACACCCTGCATGCCGCCTCGCCCACCGCGCTGGTAGCCGCCAGCTAGCACTGCAGGTCCCGGCGGAAACTTCGCGCGCCAGCGCGCTCCCTAAACACTGGAGTAATTCAGTGCAAGCGCTTACAGTTGTGACTTGGTTCACAAGACAGCATGCTGTTCTTCGAACCCTCCTGCCGCATCCCCATTCAACGGCAAGCCTGTACAGCAGCGCTGCTTCCCAGGAAGGTCTCACCCTTGTTATTCCGCACCCCTCCCGGCGCGCCCCCACGCGCCCACCAACCGGCACGTCCAGCCGGAACACCGCACCCTTCAGTAACCAGGCCAACCCGGAAGCGCATTGCAGCCCGATCCGCGGCCGGTCTACTTGCAGCCGCCGTCGCCGTCTCCGCAGCAGTCCTCTCGGCCCAGGCCGCCCCCAACGGTCCAGGCTCCAACGGTCCCGGTTCCAACGACCCCGGCAGCAGGAACCGGGGATCCGCGCCCGCCCTGCATTCGCTGCGCGGTCCCGTGACGGACGAAAACTTCTACTTCGTCATGGCGGACCGGTTCAGCAACGGCAGCACGGCCAACGACCAAGGCGGCCTTGGCCCCGATCCCATGGTCTCCGGCTTCGATCCCACGAAAAAGGGCTTCTACAACGGCGGCGACCTGGCCGGCCTCCGGAACAAGATCGACTACATCCAGGGCCTGGGCACCACGTCGATCTGGCTGACCCCCAGCTTCAAGAACAAGGCAGTCCAGCCGGAGGACAAGTCAGCCGGCTACCACGGCTACTGGGTCACCGACTTCACCCAAATCGATCCGCACCTGGGAACCAATGACGAACTCAAGGCCCTGATCGACGAGGCCCACGCACGCGGCATGAAGGTCTACTTCGACATCATCACCAACCACACCGCTGACGTCATCGGCTACCAGGAGGGCGACCGCAAGGGCTACGTGTCCAAGGACGCCGCCCCCTACAAGACGGCCTCCGGCGAACCCTTCGATGACCGCGACTACGCCGGCACCGGGACCTTCCCCCAGTTGGACGCGAACACCTCATTCCCTTACAAGCCCGTCCTGGCACCCGGCGAAGAAAACCTCAAAGTGCCGGCCTGGCTGAACGACCCCACGCTGTACCACAACCGGGGCGACACCACCTTTACCGGCGAGGACTCCATGTACGGGGACTTCTTCGGCCTCGATGACCTGTTCACCGAAAACCCCAAAGTAGTGCACGGCATGGAGGACATCTACAAGTCCTGGATCGGCGACTTCGGCGTGGACGGCTTCCGGATCGACACCATGAAGCATGTCAACAACGAATTCTGGCAGGAATTCGGCCCCAACGTGCTCAGCTACGCCAAAGAGCACGGCAAGGACGAGTTCTTCATGTTCGGCGAGGTCTTCGACACCACCAAGAGCTTCACGTCCCAGTTCACCACCCGCAACAAGATGCAGGCAGTCCTGGACTTCCCCTTCCAGGATGCGGCCCGCAACTTCGCGTCCAGGAGCCAGGACGCCAAGGCGCTGCAAACCTTCTTCGCCGGCGACGACTGGTACACCGACGCCGACTCCAACGTCTACGAGCTCCCCACCTTCCTGGGCAACCACGACATGGGCCGCATCGGCAGCTTCATTGCCCAGGACAACCCGGCTGCCGGCGACGCCGAGAAGGTGGCCCGGAACGAGCTGGCCCACGAGCTGATGTACTTCTCCCGCGGCAACCCGGTGGTCTACTACGGCGACGAGCAGGGCTTCACCGGCCCCGGCGGCGACCAGGACGCCCGCCAGACGCTCTTCGCCAGCAAGGTGCCGGAGTACCTTGACGATGACCTGCTGGGCACCGATGCCACGCACGCCACGGACAACTTCAACCCGGGCCACCCCCTGTACGCCAAGATCAAGGAGCTGGCTGCCCTGACCAAAGAGCACCCGGCGCTGCGGAACGGCGCCCACCAGCACCGCTACGCCTCGGACGGCCCCGGCATCTACGCCTTCTCCCGCACGGACGCCCAGGACCAGCGCGAATACGTGGTGGCCCTGAACAACAGCGCCCAGCCACAGACGGCCGAAGTCCCCGCCTACATTGCCAAGCGCAGCTACACGCGCATCTACGGCGAAGGGGCCGACGAAGCCAAAACCTCGGAGGACGCCAAGCTGACGGTCACTGTGCCGCCGCTCTCCGCCGTCGTCTACGAATCCTCGGGGCGGATCCCGCACTCAAAGGCTGCACCCGCCGTCGCCCTCCAGCAGCCGGCCGCAGCCCCAAGTGACAACGGGCGCATCAACGTGACGGCCGACGTCGACGGTTCTTCGTTCTACGAGGTCACCTTCGAGGCCCGCACGGCAGGCGGCCAGTGGCAGCCGATCGGCACGGACGACACCGCCCCCTACCAGGTGTTCCATGACGTCGCGGCCCTGGACGCAGGGACGCCCCTGGAGTACCGCGCCACGGTGCTGGACAACGGCGGCCACACCGCCACCAGCCAGAGCCGCCAAGCCAGCGTCCCCGCGCCCGTCCTGACCCTGCAGAAGCCGGCCGAAGGCAGCAGCGTGGAAGGAAAGGTGGAACTTAGCGCCACCGCCGATCCGGAGAAGGCCAGCTACGTAGTGACCTTTGAGCGCAGCGTGAACGGCGGAGACTGGACGGCGGTGGGCACGGATTCGTCGTCGCCCGTGTACTCGGCAACCGATGATGTCTCCACGCTGGCCGACGGCACGAAAGTCCAGTACCGGGCCGTCATGGCCGGCACGGGCTTCAGCGTCACCAGCGGCACCAGGACCGTCACGATAGGCCAGGCGCCGCAGCCGGACTCGGTGACGGTGGCCGGATCACTGAACCAGGCCATGGGCTGCACCGCGCAGTGGGATCCCACGTGCCAGCAGGCCAAAATGGTCCTGGACCCGGCGGACCGCATCTGGCGGCTGACCGCCGACCTGCCGGCCGGGAAGTACGAGTACAAGGCAGCGCTCAACGGCGGCTGGGACGAAAACTACGGTTCCGACGGCCAGCTGAATGGCCAGAACATCGTGCTGGACCACCCCGGCGGACCGGTCACGTTCCGCTACGACAACAGCACGCACCTGCTCAGCGCCGTCTACGCGTCGCAGCAGCCGTCCGCCGTGGCGGCGGCCGGAAGCATGGACAGCGAGCTGGGCTGCGCCACCGACTGGGAGCCCGCCTGCCAGCAGGCCCAGCTGGTCCTGGACCCGGCAGACCTCGTCTGGAAGCTCACCGTGCCTGACCTGGCGGCAGGGAGCTACGAGTTCAAGGCGGCCCTCAACAAGTCATGGGACATCAGCTACGGGGCCGGCGGGGCAACACCCGGAGCCAACATCGTGTTTGAGCACGACGGCGGCCCGGTCACCTTCCGCTACGACCACTTCACCCACGTGATCACCGCAGGCTAGTTCAGCGGAACAACCACCATGGCCCCGCCGCTTACGGAAGCGGCGGGGCCATGGTGGTTAACCAGCCAGTCAGGACCCGTGCAGGGATCCCTCCACGGCAGCGAGCAGTGCGTTGAAGCGCCTATTGCCGGGGAGGTCGTCCAGGTAAACCGGCCTGCCGTCCGGCCCGCCCAGCGGAACCTGCCAGTTTGGATACAGGGCTTCCGTTGTTCCGGGCTGGTTCTGCACCCGCCGCTCCCCCACCGCGTCCACCAGTGCCACACCGAGCAGTACAGACGGTGCCTGGGCCAGCAGGAGGTGCAGCGCCTCGATGGTGTGCTCCTCCGCCGACTGCGCGCCGGCTCCGCCGGCTGCCCCCTCGGACAGGTACCCGCGTTCGCGCAGCAGGGCAAACATCTTCTCCAGCGACGCGTTGTGCTCGGCTCGTTCTTCCTCCTCAGACCGCTCCAGCAGCCCCAGCCGGCTCCGCAGCCCCACATGGTCGCCGGCAAGGTACCCGGCCGTGGGCGGAAGGTCGTGGGTGTTCACGCTGGCGAGCGCCTGTGTACGGTACTTTTCCGGTGCAAGGGGCGAATCGCCGTCGTACTCAAACCACAGGATTGACGTGCCCAGGATGCCGCGGGCCGCGAGGTAGTCACGCACCCAGGGCTCGAAGGTGCCCAGGTCCTCGCCGATCACCACGGCACCGGCGCGGTGCGCCTCGAGGGCCAGGATGCCGATCAGGGCCTCGTGGTCGTAGCGGACGTAGGCACCGTCCCCCGGCGCATTTCCCATGGGGATCCACCACAGCCGGAACAGGCCCAGGATGTGGTCCACGCGGATGCCGCCGGCGTGGCGCAGCACGTTGGCCAGCATGTTGCGGAACGGTTCGTAGCCGGCTTCGGCCAGGCGGGCGGGGTGCCATGGCGGCTGGCCCCAGTCCTGGCCCTGCTGGTTGTACATGTCCGGCGGCGCGCCCACGCTGGTGTTTGGGGCGAGCACACGGCCCAGGGTCCACGCGTCGGCACTGTTGTGGTCCACGCCGACTGCGAGGTCGTGCACCACGCCCAGCCGCATGCCGGAGCGGAGGGCCGCCTGCTGGGCGCTTTCCAGCTGCTCGTCGCAGATCCACTGCAGCCAGCGGTGGAAACCGATCCGGTCCGCCAGCTTCTCCCGCAGGGCCTCCGCTTCCGGGGTTCCGATGGCGCACGCCGGATCCACCCATAACGGATCACCGGGCGCCAGGTCCTCGCGGATGGCGGACCAGAGCGCAAAATCGTCCAGGCCGCTGCCGGAGATGCGGCAGAACTCCTCGAAGGCCGCCTGCCGGGAGGGCGAACGCCGCGTGTGGTACAGCATCTCCAGTGCCTGCAGCTTGGCTGCGTAAACGGCGTCCCGGTCCAGCCGGGCACCGTCTCTGTTCAGGCCGGCCACTTCCTCGTGCAGCTTTTCCAGCGCCGCCCGTTTCCGGGGCCGGAGGTACGCCAGCTCGGGGATGGCCTCGATGCGGATGTACAGGGGGTTGAAGAACCGGCGGGTGGACGGCGAGTAGGGCGAGGGCTGGACGGGCGGGACAGGCTCCGCCGCGTGCAGCGGATTGACCAGCACATAGTCGGCCCCGCGCGCGCCGCTGATGGCCGCCAGGTCCGCCAGGTCCGAAAAGTCGCCGATGCCCCATGACCGCTTGGACCGGACCGAATACAGCTGCGTGGCCAGCCCCCAGCCGCGGCGTTCCTCAAGGGGCTTGGCCGTGCCCAGCCGGGCCGGTGTGACCACCAGGACGGCACTGGCCGTGGCGCCCTCCGATTCCGCATGCAGGGTGTGCCAGCCCAACGGCAGGTCCTCGGGAAGGGAGAACGTGGCACGTCCGGTGGAGACGCCGTCCACCTCCCGGGGCTGGATCCAGATGTCCTGCTGGACCGCCTCCCGGGATCCGGCTCCCCCTTCAAGGGCGATGGTGAGGCTCGCGGTGGCGCCGTCCCGCACATGGACCGGCACCTGCGCCGGTTCACCCTGTTTGATGACGACGGCGGCCGGCAGCATCCGTCGCCAGGGCGCCAGTTCCACCTCCGCGAGGGCGGCCTCGATGTGCTGGTTGGTGTGCGCCTCGACTCCGAGCGCTGCCAGCACCTTGATCAGGGTTGCTTCGGCAACGGAATGCGGAAGCCCGTCCCAGCCCTGGAAGGACGTGCCCACGCCATGCGCGTCGGCCAGCCGCTGCAGCAGGCGCGGATCCACCGGCCCCGGGGCAGCGGCAGGAGGGTCTGCCGGCCTCGTCGGCCGTGCTGCGTGCTGCTGGTCTGAAGCCGTCATGGGTGTCCGCCTCGTCTGTGATGGTCCCGGAACTTGCAGTGCTGCCTGTCGTGCCGGGCGCTCACACCCCCGTGCACAACCGTTGGTTCAGATTATTGCAGGGCGGCGCAGAGGCGAAACCCAGGCGACATGCAGCCGGGCGGGGAAAAGTTGGAGGGTGGATCCGGCCGGCTACGGATCGAAGTGCGTGGTCACCGGCCCGTCGCTGACCCGGCCAAGGACTTCAGCGGCCAGGTCCCGCAGCTTCTGGTTCCGGTGGCTGGACGCCTTGGTGAGCAAGGCCATGGCTTCATCCTGGGTACACCGGTTCTGCGCCATGATCACCCCGCAGGCAAGGTCGATCGTGGTGCGGTTCGCCATGGCGGCCTTCAGGTCATCCGCCAGGTTCTGTGCGTCCGCGATCCGCAGGGCCAGCCTCAGCGCCCGGCCGGCAAGGTCCGCAAATCCCTCCGCCGTGCGGATGACGTTGGGGGCAAAGACATCAGGCTCCGCGGCGAAGAAGTTCAGCGCGGCTGCCTGGTTCCGGTCCAGTGCCAAGGGTACGCCCAGCACGCTGCGGCAGCCGTTTTCGGCCAGCACCTTCTGGTAGTCGGGCCAGCGGGTATCGGTGTGGACGTCGGAGAGGACCATGGGCTGCATTGCGTCCAGGGATGCGATGCACGGCCCCTCCCCGAGGACCTGTTCCAGCTTGTCCAGCACGGCGGCCCGTTCGCTGCTGCCGGCAATGGTCGCGCTGCGCTTGCGGCGGCGGAGCGTGACCCCGCATTCGATGAAGACACCCGCCGCATCGCTGAGCGTTGACGCGGCCACAACGGAAAGCTCGGACAGGAAGTCAGCGACGTTGCTGCTGCCGATGATGAGGTCGTGCAACTGGACGAACTGTTCATCGCTGCTGAGGATGCCCATGCCCTCAATATAGGCGTAATTCGCTCCTCTTTGCGCGCCACAAAACGTCATCCCCGCTGCGCCGGTTACTCCATGCGACGAAAAGAGAAGGACTGCAACGGAAATCTGCGGCCGCCGGCCTGATCTGTGTAGCGTCGTGACAATCCAGGGCACGGCAACTGAATGGAGGAGACCGGAGATGAGCCTGAGCGAACTGCGGGTGTTCGGACGGTCGGGAACCCCCATCAGTCCCCTCACCCTGGGGACCATGAACTTCGGCGAGGGGACCGGCAACGGCCAGGGTGCACCCACCGGCGCTGACGAGAGCATCCGCATCATCCACGCGGCACTGGACGCCGGCATCACAGCGGTTGATACCGCCGACGTCTACTCGCAGGGCGAATCGGAGCAGGTGGTGGGCCGCGCACTCCGGGGACGCCGGGACGACGTCTTCCTGGCCACCAAGTTCCACGGCCAGATGAGCCCCAACCCCGCGCATTCCGGGAACTCCCGGCGCTGGATCACCCAGGCGGTGGAGGGCAGCCTCCGCCGGCTGCAGACGGACCGGATCGACCTCTACCAGGCCCACCGGCCGGACTACAACACCGACGTCCTGGAAACCATCACCACCCTGAACGACCTCATCCGCCAGGGCAAGATCCTGTACTACGGCACCTCCGTGTTCACGCCGGCGCAGCTGGTGGAGGCACAGTGGCTGGCCACCACCAACCACCTGATCCCGCCGCTGGGCAACCAGGTCCCGTATTCCATGCTGGTCCGCGGCAATGAACGCGACGTGCTGCCGATTGCCCAGCAGTACGGCCTGGGTGTCCTTGCCTACGGCCCCCTGGCGGGCGGCTGGCTTTCCGGCAGCTTCGTGCTGGAATCGGGCAAGCCGCCCACCCGCGTCCATACGCTTCCCGGCCGGTACGACCTGTCCGGACCGTCCAGTGAGCGGAAGCTGCTCGCCGCAGACTCATTGGCCCGCCTGGCGGACAAGCTGGATCTGTCCCTGGTGGACCTGGCCGTGGGATTCGCCCTGACCCACCCCGCCATCAGCAGCGTGATCATCGGCCCCCGCAGCGAAGAACACCTCCAGGCGTACCTCCGCGCGGCCGACGTCCAGCTGGGCGAGGCAGTGCTGGACGCCATCGACGACCTGGTGCCCCCGGGCACCAACTTCGTGGAACGGGATGCGGGCGCCATCGTGCCGTCCATCGAGTTCGCCGAATTACGACGACGGTAGCCGGCTTCTGCGGGCCACCCCGCCCCCGTGCCTATCATGGCTTCGATGAAGGCCCTGTTCACCGTAGGTCACGGCACCGCTTCCCAGGAGGACTTCGCCGGGTTGCTCCGCAGCGCCGGGGTGACGTCCCTGGTGGATGTCCGGATCGGGCCGGGCAGCCGCAAGTACCCGCATTTCGGCAAGGACCGTTTGGCCCTGTGGCTTCCGGAGGCGGGTATCGGCTACCGCTGGGAGAAGCGGCTGGGCGGGTTCCGCAAGCTGCTCCCGGACTCTCCGGACACGGCCCTCCGCAACGAGTCATTCCGCGCCTACGCAGGCTATATGCGCAGTGAAGACTTCCGGGCGGCAGCCGCAGAACTGGTGGCAGGCTCCCAGGCGGCAACCACCGCCATCATGTGCAGCGAAACCCTGTGGTGGCGCTGCCACCGCCGCCTCATCGCGGACCACAGCGTCCTGCTGGCGGGCCTGCCCGTTGAACACCTGATGCCGCCGGCCAAGGCAGTTCCGCATGTTCCCACCAAAGGCGTACGGGTAACGGAAAATGAGCTGCGCTACGACGTCCTGGAGTGACGGCCGTGCAGCGCCACTGGACCTATTGACTAACCGGTAGAAGGCTCCTACGGTCGATACCGTTACCGCCTCCCAGGGAAAACAGGGGCCCGCCATGCCAATGTCCGATGAGGAGCGACGCCTGCTCAAGGAGCTCGAACTGGGGCTGATCGCGGACGATCCCCACCTGGCCATGGAACTGTTGTCCGGCTATCCGGCGCGGCGTTTCCCCGCAGGCCTGTTCCCGGGGATGCTGGCGGCCCTGATCGGCGTGGTGCTCATCCTGGCTGGGGCCGGAGTCCCTGCACCGGGCGCGGTGGTGCTAGGGATCTTACTGCTGGGCCTGGGCGCCTGCCTGCTCCTGGGTCCCACGGTGCTGGCCCGGAGCGCGGGGCGGCAGCACACCGGCTGATCCTGCGGCAGGCTGTTCTTTCGCCCCCGGCTGTGCCGCTGCAGGTGATGATGCCGGACGGGTGCGTGGGGTCAGGATGAACAGGCTGGCCAGGACGACGGCGGCGCCAAGCCAGCCGAGTGCCGGAAGCCTTTCGCCCACCACCAGCACCGCCAGGACAGCAGCCACCACGGTTTCCAGCAGGGAGATGCTGGTGGCGGTACTCGCCCCCACGCGGGCCAGGCCCCAGCCGAACAGGACATACCCGGCGAACATCGGAACCACAGCCATGTAGGCCCCCACGCCCGCGTTGCCCCAGGACTCCAGCAGCGGGCCGCCCGTCACCGCGAGGACAGGCATCAGGAGGAGACCGCCCAGCCCGAAGATGCTGCCCATGGCGGCCCTGGCCGTGACCCCGGTCCCCGCCAGGCGGTGCGCCGCCCACGAATACAGGGCATAGGTGGCGCCGGCCAGCAGCCCAAGGAGGATTCCCGCCGTCGGACTGCAAGCCGTGGCCTCCCCCGCAGCAGCCGGGACCGGTGGTGACACTGCGGCGGCATGCCCGGCAAACGAGAGCATGGCGGCGCCGCCGACTCCCAGCAGGGCCCCAAGAATCCATTGCCTGCTCAGCGGTTTCCTGTCCGCGAAGCGTTCGATGAGGGCTGCCGCCACGGGGGCCGAGCCGATGGAGACGACGGTTCCCACGGCTACGCCGGAGAGATGCATGGAGCTGTAGAAGGCCAGGGGGTAGGTGGCCACGGCCGCGGCACCGAGCAAGACCAGGCGCCACCGTGCGAGCAGGCTGCCCGCCTGGCGGCCGATGTGCCGCGCTGCGAAGAGCGCCTGCAGCAGGCCGCCCAGTCCCATTGCCACGGCGCCAATGGCCAGCGGGCTCACGCCTGCGGCGAAGGTGGCTGCGGTCCCGGTGGTGCCCCAGAGGACGGAGGCAGCCACCACGGACATCGCTCCCCAGCGTTGGGCCTTGGGGTGGTGGCGTTCGCTGCTCACAGGGCGTCCAGCAACTGACCGGCCATGCGCCTGGCGTCCTTCAGCGGACCGTCATTGCCTTCCAGCCCGGCGCGGGCCATGGCGCCTTCGAGCAGGAACGCCAGATGCGCGGCGATGGCGGGGACCTGTTCTTCCCGGCCCTGCAGCAACGGCGATACGTGCCCGGCCAGGAGTTCCTGGACTTCCTCCTTGTGGCGGCGCACAGCGTCCCGGCCGGGATGGCCGGCCGGCAGTTCAGCCGCGGCGTTGAGCAGGCCGCATCCCCGGAAGCCGTACTGGTAGGCGAAGTTGGCGTGGTCCAGGTAGGCATCGAAGACGGCCAGGACCTGGCTGCGCGGTGTCGGCGCCGTTGCCAGCCGCTTGCGGTACAGGCCGAGCCATTCCTCGTGCCTCGCCTCAAGGTAGGCGGCCACCAGATCCGCCTTGGAGCTGAAGTTGTTGTAGAGGCTCTTTTTGGCCACTCCGGCTTCGGCCGTGATGGTGTCGATCCCGGTGGCTGTCACGCCGTTGGCATAGAAAAGCCGCGCGGCAGCGTCGAGCAGCAGTTCGCGGGCGGGGCGGCGCGCAGGGGTCGGGCTGACAGGTGATGAGAGGCCGGCAGCAGCCATGGTTCACTCCTCGCGCAGGTGGACAGCCTCCGGGACACACCCGGGGTCAGCCGGGGCCCAGGGAGCGCCTGCCTCGAGCTGCCGGGCCACCCCTTCCACAAGGACATCGAGAGGCTGGGTAATGTCGCCGAGAACGTGGGCCTCGTCCGCTGCCAACTCCTCCAGCGCTGCGAACTGGGACTCCAGCAGCGTGCGCGGCATGAATTCGTGGGCCCGGGCATCCATCCGCGCGCCGATGGTTTCCGCGCTGCCGGCGAGGTGGACGAACACCAGGTCCGGCGCGTAACTGCGCAGCAGGTCGCGGTACCGGCGCTTGAGCGCGGAGCAGGCGACGATCGGCGGCACTGTTGGCCCGCCGTCGGCCGTTCCTTCAAACAACCCGGGCGCCGCTCCAGGCAACCCGTCCCGTCCCGCCAGCAGGCCGCCCAGGACGGCGAGCCATGGTTCCCGGTCGCTGTCGGTCAGCGGTATCCCGGCGCCCATCTTTTCCTTATTGGCGGCGGGGTGGAAGTCGTCGCCGTCGAGGAACGGCCTGCCCAGCCGGCGGCCCAGGAGGGCGCCGACGGTGGACTTCCCGCAGCCGGAGACTCCCATGACCACCAGCGGTGGCAGGTGCCCGCTCATTGGGCCTGCCCCGCGTCGCCGAAGGAGAGGAGCACCTTGCCGGAGCTGGTGGAGTCCTTGGCTACCTCGAAGGCGTGGAGGGCGTCGGCCACCGGGAATTCGTGGGTGATGACGGGCTCGATGTGCAGGGACCCGTCGGCGAGGGCTGCGATCACGTCATCGATCTCGTCGTTGAAGCGGAACGAGCCGAGCAGCTGCAGTTCGCGGGTGATGGCCAGCGAGATGGGCACCGGCTGCATGCCGGTGGGCAGCAGCCCCACCATCACCACGGTGCCGCCGCGCACCGCGCCGCGGATGGCCGAGGCCAGCCCGTGGTGGTTGCCGGAGGATTCGATCACGACGTCGGCCTCCACGGCGGCGATGGCTTCGGTGTCCGCGGCGTTGATGACCTGGTCGGCGCCCACGGCCGTGGCGATCTCCAGCGGCTTGGGGTGAAGGTCGACGGCGGTGATGTGCGCTGCGCCGGCTCGCTTGAGGACGGCGACCGCGAGGGCGCCGATGGGGCCGGAGCCGATGACCAGCGCGGTCTTCCCCCGGACATCCCCGGCCCTGGACACGGCATGCCAGGCGACGGACGCGGGTTCGATCAGTGCCGCGGTGCGCAGGTCGATGCTGTCCGGCAGCGGGCGGAGCATCCGGACGGGCAGCGTGACGTAGCGGCTGAAGGCGCCATCCTTGTGCGGGTAGCGGGCGGCGCTGCCAAGGTAGGTGCAGCCAGGTGACAGGTTGGGCCGGTCCGCCGGATAGCGCGCGGCGCCTGGACCGGGCGTTGCGGGGTGGACGGCGACGGCGGTCCCGGCCTGCGGCCCGGAGCCATCCGCCGCCTGGCGCACCACCGTGCCGGAGATCTCGTGGCCCAGGACCAGCGGCGCCTTGAGGATGGACTCCCCGGCCGCGCCGTGCAGCCAGTAGTGCAGGTCGGAACCGCAGATGCCGCCGTAGAGGACCTCGACCACCGCTTCGTCGGCTGCGGGCCGGGGCACCGGGACCTCGTCGATCCGCAGGTCGCCGGCGGCGTGCGCCACCAGTGCCGGGCCGGTGGCGGGCAATGCGACATCAAGGGGCGTTGCCATCAGACCACCACCGTCATTCCGCCATCAATGAAGATGGTCTGTCCGTTCACAAAGTTGGAGCCGTCCGAGGCCAGCCAAACCACCGGACCGGCCAGGTCCTCCACGGTGCCCCAGCGGTGGGCCGGTGTCCGGCCGAGGATCCACGAGTTGAACTCCTCGTCGTCCACCAGGTTCTGGGTCATTTCGGTGTGGATGTAGCCAGGTGCCACGGCGTTGATCTGCAGTCCAGAGGCTGCCCATTCTGCGGTCATGGCACGGGTGAGGTTCCGCAGCCCGCCCTTGGCCGCGATGTACGGGGCGATGGTGGGCCGGGCCAGGTCGGTCTGGACAGAACAGATGTTGATGATCTTGCCCCGGCCCCGGGTGATCATGTGCCGGGCGGCTTCGCGGCCCACCAGGAAGGCGCTCGTGAGGTCCGTGGAGAGGACGCGTTCCCAGTCCGCCACATCCAGGTCGAGCATGGGGACGCGGTGCTGGATGCCGGCATTGTTCACCAGGATTTCCAGCGGGCCTACGTTGTCTTCGATCCAGCGGATGCTGCGGGCGGCGGCGTCGTCTTCGGTGACGTCGAAGGCCACGCTGTGGATCCGGCCGGGCGGGAAGTCTGCCGCCATGGCCGCCTCGGCGTCCTTGAGCCGCTCCGGGTTGACGCCGTTCAGCACTACTGTTGCGCCGGCGTCGGCCAGCGCCCTGGCAAGGGCAGAACCGATGCCCCTGCTTGAACCGGTGATCAGGGCTACGCGCCCCGTGAGATCGAACAACGCGCTCATGCGAAGGGTCCTTCCTGCACCAGGTTGGCCGGGGTTTGGCCGGCGGCCAGGGCCACGAGCTGCTGCTTCAGGAGTTTCAGGATCCGGGGCTCAAAGGCCGAGGCGTTGCCGCCCACATGCGGGGTGATGAGGGCGTTTTCGGCGGACCACAGAGGGTGGCCGGCGGGCAGCGGCTCGGGATCGACAACGTCGATGGCGCACTGGAGGCGGCCGGAGACCACTTCGCGGGTCAGGGCCTCGGTGCTGATGACGGCGCCGCGGCCCACGTTCACCACCAGGGCTCCGTCGGGCAGGGCGGCCAGGACGCCCCGGCCCACCAGGTGGTGGGTGTTGTCGTTCAGGGGCAGGACGGAGACCAGGATGTCGTGGTCGGCGGCAAGGGCCACCAGTTCATCCGGGCCGTGGACTTGCCCGGCGGCGTCCGTGCGGGCCGTGCTTCCCACCCGGGTGATGGTCACCTCGAAGGGTTCCAGGCGGCGGGCCAGTTCCTTGCCGATCCCGCCGATGCCCAGCAGCAGGACCTTGCGGTCGGCCAGGGACTGGCGGCGCTGCGGCTTCCAGCTTTCAATCTGCTGGTCCTTGACGGCCTGGTCGATGCCGCGCAGCTTGGCGAGGATGAGGCCAACGGCCAGCTCCGCGGTGGCAGCTGCATGGACGCCCGAGGCGTTTGCCACCGCGGCGCCCGGACCGGCCGCCTCGCAGACGCCGTCGTATCCTGTTGACTGCGTCTGCACGAACTTGAGGTCCGGGACCTTGCCCAGGGAACCCAGCACTTCCCCGGCGTTGAGGTAGGGCAGGATGACGCCGTCGATGCTGCCCAGGTCCCCACCGGGGGCCTCCTTCATGTCCCACACCACCCCGCGCAGGCTGCCGGGAAGCGGCGACAGGTCGGCCAGGAGCCGGGAATCGGGAAAGCTGACGGTGTGCACATGCTGCATGGGTGGGGACCTATCGGTTGGTGGTGGTTGAAGTGCGGGCGGACGTCAGGCGGTGGGCTCGCGGCGGTCGAAGGTCAGGCCGCCCGGGACCTGGAAGGTGGGCATGAGTTCAAGCATGCCAACATTCACGTGCCGCGGCGTCTCAATGGCGTAATCAAGGGCGTTGACAATGTCATCGGTAGTGAGCGATTCGTAGCCCTCGTAGTACGTATTCCAGGCTTCTTCCATGGCCTCGGGGCTGCCGCCCAGATTGCGGCCGAAGATTTCGGTTTCCACCCGGCCGGGGCAGATTTCGGTGACGCGGATGCGCTTGCCCACGGTGTCGTTGCGGAGCTGGCGGGAGATCTGGTGCACCGCGGCCTTGGTTGCGTGGTACACGGTGTGGCCATAGAAGTTGTACAGGCCGGCGATCGAGCTGATGTTCACCACGTGGCCCCGGTCCCGCTCCACCATGCCGGGCAGCACCAGCCGGGTGAGCTGCAGCAGCCCGCGGAGGTTCACGTCCACCAGTTCGTCGATGTCCTGCTCGGAGGAGTCCAGGATGTTGCCGGGCCGGGACACGCCGGCACAGTTCACCAGGACGTCCACCTTGAGGTCGCGGACGACGGCGGTGAGCGCGGCCGTGTCGGTCAGGTCCACCACGTGCGGGACTGCTCCCGTGCGGTCCGCCAGTTCAGCGAGGCGTTCCTCGTTGCGGGCCACCGCGTGGACGGTCAGGCCGCGCTTGGCCAGCCGTTCGGCGATGGCTGCGCCCATGCCGGTGGAGGCTCCGGTGACGAGGGCTGTTGTGTAGTCGGAAAAAGGCATTTGGTACTCCAGAAAGTGGGAAGTGACGGGCTCCTGCGTCCGGCGCGGGGCCGGGCGCAGGTGTCCCCGGTTGGCAGGGGGTTAGGGATTGCGTAGCGGTTTGTGGGTGCGGTCCTGGGCGGCGGGAAGGGCATTCATGATGTTCAGGCTCCTGACGCCGGGCTGAGTTCGTACCAGCGCTGGCCGGCGCCGATCCCGAGGAGTCCGAAGACTGTGGTCATGGTGTTCCGGAGTTTGTCCAGTTCCAGGCAGGCTGTGCGGTGCATGGCTGTTGCTTCAGCCACGGATGTCTTTCTGAAGGTGACGGTGTGTCCAGGCCTGGACTGCGCCAGGACGTCCAGGGAGCGGCTTGTGACCACTCCCAGGACCGGATAGCCCGCCGTGACGCCGCGTCCCCGGTGCAGGACCAGCAGTTCGTCCCGGGACGGAACCTCGATGGCCCCCACCGGGACACCGCGGGAGAGGACCTCGGAGGTCAGCTGGCGTTCGGGCAGTGCGCCGCCGAGCCGGAGTCCGATGTGGTTGCTTCGGGGACTCACGGTGTATTCCGTGGTGAAAAGCAGGTCTGCGGTGTCGCCGAATTCGGCCACGTCCGGCCCGTCCGTGACGTCGATGACCGGGTGGGTGGTGAATTCCGGCTTTGCCAATCCCAGCCTGAACAGGGGCAGGCCGAAGTGAGGCTGCGTGATGGGTGCGGTGGTCTTTTGCGTTGCGAGCAGGGTGCCCTCAACGAGTTTCAGTCCGAAGCCCACCACCGTGTCCGGTGCGCAACTGCCCAGCAGCATGGGGACGGTGAAGGATCCGTGGACGGCGATGTAGGCCCGGAGACCGGTGCGGATTCCGCGGACCGTCACTGTTTCGCCGGCCCGGACGGAGACGGGCTCCCACTGGGGGCAGTCGCGGCCGCCCACCGTGAGGTCCAGGGGCGCGCCGGTCACGGCGATCAGCAGGTCCGTGGTGGCGCGCATCCTGAAGTCCAGGGCGGTGAGTTCCAGCAGCGGATCATTGTCCCCGTTGCCGGCCAGGATGTTCGCGGCCTTGGCCGAAAACTGGTCCAGGGCCCCGTTGACGGGAAGTCCGAATGCAGGGCCGTTCGTCCGGCCGAGGTCGGTGACTACGGAGTGGCCGGGCTGAAGGATGACAAGTGACCCGGTCATGGCCGTGCCTCCAGGAACTGCCCCTCGAAGTGTCCGAAGTCCTCGGCGGGAATGCGGTAGAAGCGCAGTTCATCGCCGGGGACGTATGGCACCAGGGGTTCGCGTGCTGCGTCCAGGACCGTCAGGGGGGTCTGGCCGATGACGCACCAGCCTCCTGGTGCCACTGCGGGTGCGATCACGGCTTGGCGTCCGGCCACGGATACGGCACCGGCGGGAACGGACAGCCGCGGGTCCTTGAGCCTGGGGACGGCGACCGGGAAGTCTGGTCCGTCCATCATGGGAGATCCTGCCGGCGCTCCGAGGCAGCGGATGACGTAGGTCTTGGCCGTGTGCCGGGCGATGACGTCCTCAACGTCCAGGCCTTGGTGCTCCGCCACGCGGTCCAGGTCTGGCCCGTAGCTGCCGCCGTACACCACGGGGACTTCGAAGCGGCGCGGCTCCCGCAGGGCGGTGCCGGTGAAGTCCAGCTGGCGCATGCCCAGGAGCACGAAGGCCCGGACCTGGCGGGCGGAGGTGAGGTAGGGGTCGAATTCCACCAGGACGGAGTCGTAGGTGGGAACGGCGCCGTGGATGCCGTCGACGCCGGCGGCTGCCAGCCAGCCTGCCAGGGAATGGACGGTGGCCCAGTTGGTTTCTGCGTCACCGGACCGTGCCACCACGCGCAGGGCGGCGTCGCCGGACTCGTAGATGTCCAGCGTTGTCTGGCTGGTCGTCGTTGTGGCGGACATGGTCAGGAAACCTTTTGCTTTGCGGCGAGCACCTGTGCCAGCGGGGCGATGGTGACGCCTGCGGCGATCAGTTCGCTGCGGATCAGGCGGGCAAGTTCGACGGCGCCCGGGTTGTCGCCGTGGAGCAGCACCGTGTCTGCCTGGATGGCGATGTCCCTGCCGGAGGCAGTCTCGATGAGGCCTTCAGTGACCATCCGAACGGTGCGCTGGACGATGACGGAGGGGTTGTGGATCACGGCGCCCGGCTCGCTGCGCGGCACCAGGGTGCCGTCATCCTGGTAGGCGCGGTCCGCGATGCCAACGATGGCCATCCGCAGGCCGCGCTCTACCGCAGCGGTGGCGAGTTCACCGTCCTGCGCCAGGATGATCAGCTTCGGGTCCACCCGGGCGGCGGCATCAGCTACGGCTCCGGCATAGTCCGCCCGGGTGGCCACGAGGTTGCCCAGGCGGCCGTGCGGTGCCAGGTGGGAGACGGAAGCGCCGTGGTAGGCCGCAAACGCCGACAGGGCTCCCAGCTGGTAGATGACGTCGGTGCGGACTTCGTCAGCTGTGAGGTCCATCGCCCGGCGGCCGAAGCCGCGGAGATCCGGGAAGCTCGGATGCGCACCGATGCCGACTCCCGTCCTGACACATTCAGCCACGGTGGCGTCCATAATGTCAGGGTCCCCGGCATGGAAGCCGCAGGCGATATTGGCGCTGGACACGATTTCCAGCAGGGCTTTGTCGTCACCGATCGAGTAGGCGCCAAAACCTTCACCAAGATCCGCTACGAGATCGACTGTGGGCATTACGGGCCTTCCTCTGCTGGTACTGCGGGTGTAAATCAGTGTGGCAGCGGGATAGGAGCCACACAAAGACGAATGCGGTATCACGCTATAGGGAACAGTTATGACCTTGGCCGGCGCTATTGACGGCGCAAAGAATGTACAGGGTCCTTGTTTCGTGACTATAAGAATGGTGCTTCCAATAAACTGCTTCCCTGCTTATGCGCAAAACATATGCCACCATCAAAATCGGTGATGGCCGGGGCGGGGATAGAATGTTCTGGTCATTGGAAAGTCATCTGCAATTAACCTATGCCCGAGACTCGGATCACACAAAGACGTAATGCCTGTCCCGCCATAGCGCCAATGTATGACCCCGCATGCTGAGCCGTCCCCGGCTGGAAAAGAGGAGCGCTATGGACACCCGGAAACTGGCGTACTTCGTGAAGATCGTCGACTCAGGAAGCATCACGAAGGCGGCCGCCGCCCTCCACGTGGCCCAGCCGGCGCTGAGCCAGCAGGTGTCGGCCCTGGAAACGGAGCTGAAGCAGCGGCTCCTGATCCGCAGCAAGCAGGGCGTGGAGCCCACGGCGGCCGGCCATACCCTGTACCGGCACGCGCAGACCATCCTGCGGCTCGTGGACCAGGCCAGGATCGATGTGGCAGCTTCAGGGGCGGCGCCTTCCGGCCGCGTCTCCATAGCAATCGCCCCCTACAGCATGGCGTCCAGCTTGACCCCGCGGATTATCAGTGAGGTGGGGCGGCGCTACCCCGACATCGTGCTGCACCTGACCGAGATTTACGGCGGCGTGCTCAGTGATGCCATCAAGAACGGGCGGCTGGACATGGCACTCATCTACGAGCCGGGGCCAATTCGCGGGGTGCAGTTCACCACCCTCATCGTCGAGGACCTGTACCTGATCGTGAACTCCCGGCGGGAGCTCCCGGTAGCGGCGGACGCTGACACGATCACCCTGGACGAGGTGGCTGACGTCGGGCTCTTCCTGCCGGAACAGATCCACACGCTGCGGCAGGTGGTTCAGGCGGGCATCGACAGCAGGGGCCTGAAGTTGAAGCTGGTGGGCGAGGTGGAATCAGTCCCATCCCTCACCCGGCTGCTCCGCACGGACCTCGGAGCCACCATCCTGCCCAAGTCGGCTGCGGACGCACTGTTCCACGAGGAGGACTTCCGGGTGCTGCGGATCGTCGAACCCGCGCTGCAGTGCAGGATCGCACTCTGCACCCCTGACCACGAGCCCCTGTCCGAAGCCGCGTCTGCCGTCCTGCTGGTACTCAAGGAAATGCTGCAGGAAATACTCCGGAGTAAATATTCCGCGCCCCCTGCCACGCCACTCGCGGCATCATAAGCGCGCCTTATCAGGTCACTCTGCTTTAGTCTTATTCAGGTAATTCAGCAGGTCCTAGGATAAAAGCCATAAAGGTTCGCCAAAGGCGCAACCCTGGCAATTAATTTCCCTGGAGCCCAGCCATGAAAAAGATCACCAGCGTGCAGTACCGGAAATCAGCTGAAAGAAGGATCCAGCTCAAAGCCGGCACCGGTTCCCACTGCCCCACCAACGGCTTCTGGCGTCCGGAGGACGCGCCCGCCACGGAACCGGTCTTCGTGTTCGAGGGAAGCATGATGCCGCCCGGAAAACGCGGCTCCACCATGTGGTACCTGGATGACGCCCAGGTGGGACCGCCTACCCACCTGCTGCCCGGCATGAACTGATCGGCGCATCGGCTTCAAAGCGGCAACAGGCAAGGCCCGGAGTTCCGAAAGGAACCCCGGGCCTCTGTGGTTTAACCCCATCGATTGCTGAGTATCTGCCGTTATGAGGGCTCAAAACGGCAATTACTCAGCAATCGATGGGTGTGGGGCTACAGGGCGGGTTCCAGTTCGGCGTCCTCCACCAGCAGACCCTTGGCCTTCAGCACATCGGTCAGCTTGCACAACTCGATGGTGGTGCCGCCTTCCTTGTAGCGGCGGATGAGGTCGTCCTCAGCGTCCACGCGTGCCTGCGACAGCTTAATGACTTCCTCGATCTCATCCTTGCGGACCACCACCACGCCGTCGGCATCACCCAGCAGGACGTCGCCCGGGTAGACAATCTCGTCGCCGAAGACCAGGGGATGGTTGATGGGGCCAATGGTTTCCTTGACGGTCCCCTTGATACAGATACTGCCGGAGAACACCGGCAGTCCGAGTTCAATCAGGTCCTTGGTGTCGCGGACACCGGAATCCGTGACCATACCGGCCAGGCCTTTCGCCTTCATGGCGTTGCCCAGCACGTCGCCAAACGTCCCGGCTTCGTCGTACTCACCGGCTGCCACCAGCACAACGTCGCCCTTCCGGGCGTAATGGATGGCCACCTGAAGCATCAGGTTGTCCCGCGGCGCACAGACTACGGTGACGGCGGGGCCGCAGAAGGACATGCTGCGGTCGATCGGCTTTATTTTCGAGCACAGGGCCCCTTTGCGGCCCTGTGCTTCGTGCACCGTGGCGGAGGAGAACTTGGAAAGCCGCTGAACGGCGTCTTCGGAAGGCCGGTCGAATTTCGTCTTGACGTGGATCATGTGGTGCTCCTGTTGTGTGGAAAGTCTGGGCAAAGTAGTGGTTGGGTCAGGCAAGAGCCGTGACGGCCTTTTCGATGGCCGCGATGGATTCCTCGATCACCGGCAGCCCGGTGGCATAGGAAATCCGGAAGTAGGGGCTCAGCCCGTACGCCGACCCCTGGATGACGGCAACAGAGGCCGCCTCCAGCAGGTACAGCGTGAAGTCCTCGTCGTTGGTGATCTTCCTGCCATCGGGCGTCGTCTTGCCGATGACCCCGGTGCAGTTGACGTACGCGTAAAAGGCGCCATCCGGCGTCGCGCACTCCAGGCCCTTGACCGCGTTCAGTCCGGAGACTGCCGCATCACGCCGTTCGCGGTACACCTCCACGCTGTCGCGGACGAACGTCTGGTCCCCGGTGAGTGCCGCGGCGGCAGCTGCCTGGCTGATAGAGGACGGGCAGGAGGACATTTGGGACTGCAGCTTGTTGATGGCAGCCACCAGGGGCGCCGGCCCTCCGGCGTAACCCAGCCGCCATCCGGTCATCGCGTAGGCCTTGGAGACCCCATTGGTGACCAGCACACGGTCCTTAAGCTCAGGGGCAACGGCCACCAGACTGGTGATGGGCTCTTCGCCGAAGTGGATCTCGTCGTAGATCTCATCAGTGAGGACGTAGACGGCAGGATGCTCCTTGAGGACGGCGGCCAGGCCTGCCAGTTCTTCGCGGGAGTACACCGCCCCTGTGGGGTTGGAGGGCGTATTGAGAATAACCCACTTGGCGCGCTCCGTCAGTGCCCCTGCCAGCGCCTCAGGGGTGAGTTTGAAACCGGTGTCCTCACCACAGGAAACGATGACGGGGGTGCCTTCGTTGGCGAGCACCATGTCCGGGTAGGAGACCCAGTACGGGGCGGGAATGACAACCTCGTCGCCTGCATCGAGTGTGGCCATGAACGCGGTGAAGATGACCTGCTTCCCGCCCCCTCCGATGGTGATCTCGCCCGGCGCGTACTGCTGGCCGGTTTTGCGATGCAGCGTCTGCAGGATGGCCTTTTGCAGTTCGGGCGTCCCGGTGACCGATGTGTATTTGGTTTCACCACGGCCGATGGCTGCGATGGCAGCGTCCTTGATGTGCTGGGGCGTGTCGAAATCCGGCTCGCCGACCGTCAGGTCCAGGATCCGGCGGCCCTCGGCCTTGAGCTCCCGGACACGGGCCGCCGCGGCAACGCTGGGTGAGGATTTGATACGGGTTACGCGTGATGCGGGCACGAATTCAGGCATGGTCTCTTCCAGGCTTCCGGTACGGATGAGGGTTGTTCCATCGAGCCTAGGGAAGGAGCCGCCCTCTTGGATAAGACCTAAAGTGCGTGGACAGATAAGCAGCCCTTATGACGGAGCAGCCAAAACTTTCGCCTATTGCTCCACGCACTTTCGGTATTGCCTTACCGGATTGCCGGCGGCGTAACCTGCAGGGTGGATAACGGGCCCACTGAAGGCCAAGCGCCGCCGCGACGCCTTCCAGGCCAGCGTCCCGAACCGCGGGAGAGGTACGCCTGCTGGCAGGAAGCCACGCGGGCATGAAGTCACCAACGGAGACAAGGAGCAGAGGTGCCTCGCAGAGAGATGCAGGAAAGGATTCCTCCGCGAACAGCCGGCACCGGGGCCGGCGCAGCAGCGTACCGGTACCGTGGCGTCCCGAAGCCAGACCCCGCCACGGCCCGCGCCCAACAAGCCCTGGCCATGCTGGCCCAGCTGCGGACGACCCTCGCACTTCGGTCCAGCAGGGTACGTGCCCTCACCGCCGAGCTGGGTGATTGCCTTGCCCAGGCCGTGTGCGACGGCGTGAAGATTTCCGCCGTCGCGAAGGCCGCCGGCCAGCCTGCCGCCAGTATCCGGTCTGCCACGCTGGCACGCGGCGGGCTGTACCCCTCCGGCCAAACCCGAAGCGGTCATCTTCACCTCATTGCGGGATTGGCTTCGGAGCTGGCGGCAGCCGAAGGCGCCCGGAGTGATGCGGAAGAACAACGAACGCAGGTACTGGCCCTGGCCAGGAAATCCCGGCTCCTGGACGACTACCAACTTGCCGGGGCAAGCGGCCTGAAGTCCGACGAAATCCGCAAAATGACCAGGGGCGTCGGCTTGCGTGTGGCCCATCCGCAATGATCGTCCAGGGTCTCCGGTTCTTCGGCTCCAAGCCATAACAAATCGCTATGTAGGTACATAAAAGAGGACTTTGTGTGACCCACACCGCAAACGTTAACTTGATGTCTGGGGCCGGTCCGCAAAAGCCGTCAACACGACTTGCGAGAGAGCTCACAGCAGGACCGGCCGGATATTCCACTCAAGATCTCTTTCCGAGAGCCCAGGTTTAGCGGCAACCGGTGTTCACCATCACCCACGGAGACGAAATGACAGAAACAACCCTTCCCAGGAAGACCCCGGTCAGGGCCGCAATCGCGGCCTGGATCGGTACGACGTTGGAGTACTACGACTTCGCGGTGTATGGCACCTCGTCGGCGTTGGTTCTGAACGTGCTCTTCTTTTCACCCGAGCTGCCCCAGGGCCTCAGCGTGCTGCTCGCCATGATCACCTTCGCGGTCGGCTACGCGGTACGCCCGCTCGGCTCCCTCATCCTGGGGCCGCTGGGCGATCGCCGCGGCCGCAAGTTCGTCATGATGATCACGCTGTTCGGCATCGGCGGCTGCACCTTCCTGATCGGGTGCCTGCCCACCTACGCCCAGATCGGTCCTCTTGCTCCGATCTTGCTCGTGCTGATCCGCGTCATCCAGGGACTGTGCCTTTCCGGCGAGCAGCCCAGTGCCATCACCATGAGCCTGGAGCATGCCTCCGAAGGCCGGCGCGGGTTCCTCGCGAGCTTCACCACCTTGGGTTCCTCCTCAGGCACGCTGCTCACCCTGCTGGTCTTCATCCCGATCGCCGCTATGCCCTCGGATCAGTTGCTGAGCTGGGGCTGGCGGCTGCCGTTCTGGGCCTCCGCCCTCGTGGTGGTCGCTGCTTACCTGATCCGCCGCCACGTCCAGGAGCCGCCCGAGTTCGTAAAGGCCCAGGCCGCCAAAGCGAATGTTGCCCCTCTCCGGCATCTTCTGCGCTTCCACTGGCGTGCAGTGCTGCGGATCGTATTCTGTGCCCTCATCGCGGGCACCAGCTACATGATGCAGACCTTCTCGGTAGCCTTCGGGACCGCCGGGTACAAGCTGGATAAGCCAACCATGCTCCTGACGACCACAGTCTCGGCCGTAATCGCCCTCGGAATCACGCCCCTGGCGGGATTCCTTGTGGACAAGATCGGCCGCAAAACGATGTTCCTTATTGCAACGGGCGGCGTAGGCGTCACTATGGTGCCCTACCTGTGGTCGATCACCACCGGCAACTGGTCGCTGATCTTCCTGTTTGGCATCATCAACTACTCCCTCTTCTACTCAATGGTGAACGCGTCCTGGCCGTCGTTCTTCGCGGAGATGTTCCCCGGCCGGCTGCGCGTCTCCGGGCTCGCCCTTGGCACCCAAATCGGCTTCGCCATCTCGGGCGTCATCGGCCCCGTTCTCTCGACAGCACTCGCTGGCCCCGACCTGAAAGATTGGGTCGGACCATCCATGGTCGCTCTCGGGTTCATGGTCCTGGCAGGAATCTCAGCCCTCACCGCCAAGGAGACCAAAAAGTACACCCTCAAGGAGCTCGACGAGGTGCAGCAGAGCGAGCAGGAAACGTCTGTCCTCACGGCCGCGGCCATGTCCCCAAGCACAGCTGCCCGCGGCCTCGCTGGTTAGCCCGAAAAGCAGAGGTGACAGGTCATCGCCCCCTGAGATGATCGCGTACTAGCTGTACGGGCCACAACGTTGATTCCGTTGTGAACAAGTGAAGACCTCTTAGTGACGGCAGCAACACAGCCAACAATTAAGAGGTCTTCACTTTGCGCACGGGCAGGGAATTAGTTGCGCCCATCCGGCGTTGTCGATCTGTCCAGAACAATCTGGACATCAGCAGCTGGACAGGAGAACACACCACATGTCAGTTGACTACGACGCTCCGCGGGTGACTCCCGAGGAAGAGCCGAACGTCGCCTTGGAGGAGCTGAAGTCCGACAAGTCCGGCCGCCGGGAGGCCGCTCCCGACATGGACGAAACGGACCTCGCGGACAGCTTCGAGCTGCCCGGCGCCGACCTCTCCAACGAGGAACTCCTCATCCAGGTGGTCCCGGTGCAGGCAGACGAATTCACGTGCATGTCCTGCTTCCTGGTGCATCACCGCAGCCAGTTGGCCCGTGAGAAGGACGGCAAGAAGTACTGCAAGGAATGTGAGGGGTAGCAGGGGGACGATGGCCGGCCACGTTCTGATTTCAACTAATGGAATCAGGGCTCGTGGCCGGGGCGTGGGACAGCCATGATGTAGGTCACGCTCCGGCAAGGGCCGGCCGACTGGAAAGAAGGAAACCATGTCCCTCAGCGTTGAGGAAATGAACAAGCAGCTCCCGGTGGCCAACGCGCTGCCCGGCGAGGCGGTCCCGTATTACATGGCGTCGGGCGAAGGCGCACGCTACGAGATCAACGGCCAGCTGGTCACGGTCATCGCCCGCGCCGCCGACACCGGGGGCATCTTCAGCGCTGCCTACATCTCCGGCGGCATGGGCGCTGAGTCGCCGTTCGTCAGCCACAAAGTGGAGCACAAGACGCTCTACATTTTCGACGGGATCCTGCATGTCTGGCTGCCGGGCGAGAGCCGCATCCTCACCCCCGGCGACTCCGTGGTCATCCCGCCCAACACGCCGCACGCGTACCGGATGGCCAGCCACTACACCCGCTTCCTGAACTGGATGACGCCCGGCGGCGGCGAGGCCTACTACGAGCGGGTGGGCACGCCCATCGATTCGCACGTCCCGCCGGTGCGCCCCGGCCACAAGGCCAGCCTGCAGGAGCAGGCAGAGGTGGGCGCCGAGTTTGGCATCACGTTCCCTGACCTTGAGCGTGTGGCGCCGTCGTTCAAGCACGACGCCGGGCTGCCGCCCACGCAGAGCCCGTACTTCCTCAGTGCCGGGGAGGGTGAGCGCCTGGTCAGCTACCAGACCATGTTCACCTACCTGTCCCGGCCCGCCAACACCGGTTCCAACTACTTCGCCGTGCACACCAAAGGCGCCAAAACCCCCTACATCCCGATGCACTTCCACTCCCAGCACACGGAGAACTTCCTCTGCACCGAGGGCCGGATGTGGCTCTACGCCAACGGCCGGGAGATGCTCCTGACCAAGGGCGACTTCGTGCACGCCCCCGCCGGGACCATCCACTCGTTCGCGCTCGATGCCCACAACACCCAGATGGTGGGCTTCCTGACGCCGTCGGTGTTCAACGGCTTCTTCGAGTACTTCAACACGCCCACCGATGACTACATGTACACCGAGGGCGGCGAGCCGTACATGGACATGGAGGGCTTCGGGCGCGCCCAGGCCGAGATGGACCTGACCGTCGTCGGACCCCCGCCGCAGCGCCGCGCAGCCCTGGACATCCCCTAAACCAATCCACCACAGAAGGCCCGGACTTCCGAGAGGAAATCCGGGCCTTCTGGTTTTTAAAACCCATCGATTGCTGAGTAACTGCCGTTATGGCGCTCCAAAACGGCAGTTACTCAGCAATCGATGGTAGGTGGGTCGGTGAATGGTGGGTGGGTCAGGGGGTGGCTTGCCTGACGAGTTCGCGGCCGTAGTCGTTGCCGTTGGGGGTGCGGACCACGGTGTGCATGTGGAACGGGGCGGGCTGGTCGTTGCTGAGGAAGACGCCGGTGTGGTGGTCCAGTTCCAGCACCACCACAGGGCTCTGCACCCGGAAGTAGAACGCTTCCTCCCCTTCCCAGCCGCCGATCCAGCTGAAGAATGTTTCGCCGTAGTGTTCCTGGATCTCCCGGCGGCGGGCGGCACGGGGGCCGTCCGGCAGGTAGGCGATGAAGTCCTCCACCACGGCGTCGAGCAGTTCCCGGGTTCCGGGCGGCATGTCGGTGACCGGGATGCCCTCGTACGGGATCACCCGGTTGTCCTGGAAGCAGCCGCCCAAGTGCCGTTCGTCGCCCGGGTGGAGGCGCCCCGCGGGCATGGCCGGGTCCACCATCTCCGCATAAACAACAGCACGGTCCCGCAGGTCCGCGGGCAGGGCGGCCATCAGCTGCCGGGCCAGGGCGATGCGCTCCTTGAACACTTTGACGCCCTGATGTGGGCCGGCGTCGATCATGTCCGGCTCGGCGCCCATGAACACCGGCGAGACCACCAGCTGCGTCCCGGCCACCAGGCAGTTCAGCGCCGCGTGGTGGCCGAACAGCTGCCACCCCCACGGTTCCGTCTCGGACGGCTCCCCATACAGCGCGAAGTTGTAGCTGAACTCGTTCATGAGCAGCGGCAGCTCCACAAGGTCGCCCAGGAACCCGTTGATCCGCATCAGGTTCCGCACCAGTTCAAACCCGGCCGGGCTCAGCGAAGCCTCCACCACGCCAAGCACCGCATCCCGCACGGGAGCGGCAACCTCGTCCAGCCGCAGCCCGGTGTCGTGCTGCATGAACTCGGGGTTGGCCCAGCTCTGCCACTCCGGCGCGTCCACGGCGTAGCAGAGCTTCCCGGCCTGGTCCGCGGTGACAGCGCCAAGCAGCTTCCGCGCCGCAGCCACCATGTCCGCGGTGGGCGCTTCCTCCCCGGGCCGGGCAGGTGCCAGCGGGTAGAGGTATTCCCGGCGGACGCCGTCGCTGGTGATGCCCGTAAACAGCTGCGGATAGAGCTTCCGCCAGCCCTCGATCATGGGCCCGGCGAACGCATCGGACGTGGCGGCCTCGGCGTATTCGCGGGCATCCAGTCCGCGGATGCCCGCCACGCGGGGGTGGTCCGGGGCGAAGAGGAAATCACGGAATGACGGCGTCGACACGGGCGCTCCTGGTCTCGATGGAAGGTGCAGGTTCTTCAGGACGTGCGGGAGGGAAAGCGGTCGCCCAGCCCGCGGCGGCGGACAGCGCGGCGGCGGCCTCCACCGGGGAGTTGCCGCGCCAGGCCACGTGCTGGTCCGGACGGACCAGCACGGCAGCAGCGCCCCACAGGTCCGCAAGGTGCGTTCCGTCGTCGGAAGGCCCGACGGCGGCCACGGTCACCGGGATGCCCTGCCGGCCACCGGCTGCCAGGACCGGCTCGAAAACTTCGGCGGCGTCCACCCCGCCCAGCGATCCGGCGTCGGCCAGCAGTGTGAAGCCCGCACCAAGGGCGCTGTACAGGGACCGGGAATCCGCCAGCCAGGCGTGCGGCAGCAGGGCCCCCGGAGCAGCGGACGGAATGTACCGGATGGGGTCCTCGTCGGGGAGGGCAGAACCGTCCGGCAGCACCACGGGCGAGCGACCGTACGCGTAGCCCAGCACCAGGCCCAGGGAATCGAACTCGCTCTGCTTCACGGCGAGGGCCAGGTGCGCAGCCCCGCGGGCGGCATCCCCCGCAGGGCCGGCCGCAACCAGGTCCGGGTCTGCGAAGTGGTAGGCCAGGGCCTTGCCGTTGGTGGCGGCGTCGCGGATGGTGCGCGCAGCCACCGGCCGGCGTTCCGCCCCGTAGCTGGCGAGGAGTCCGGGCCCGGCCCAGCCGTTGATCGTGGCGGCGAGCTTCCAGGCCAGGTTGGCGGCGTCGCCGATGCAGGTGTTGAAACCGTGGCCTCCCCAGGGCGGGTTGAGGTGGGCGGCGTCCCCCACCAGGAAGACGTTGCCGCGGCTGTATTCGGGAGCCAGCAGCATCCGGGCCGTCCACGGGTCCGTGGCCACCACGTCGATGTCCACGTCCGAGCCCACCAGGGAGCGGACCATCGCGGCCGCCTCCCCGGCAGTGACCGTCACGGACGGATCCACGCCCTGGACGATGGCCCACCACGTGCCGTCACGGTCCATGGGTCCCACCATGCCGGAGGTCTCCGAGCCCACCACCCAGTACTGCACCGCAGGATCCAAAGAGACAGCGGACGCCAGCGATTTCGAGCGGAAGAGGATGCTGATGTTGGACAGCTCGGCGGAGCCGCCCTCAAGCCGCAGCCCCAGGCTGCGGCGCACGGCGGAGGACCCGCCGTCGGCCCCGATGACGTACTCCGCGGCGATGGTGCGGGACGCACCTTCGGGATCCCCAACGACGACGGCGCAGGGTGCCGTGGCGGCCCCGCCTTCAGGGGCACTCACGCCAGTGACGGTGCACCCGGCCAGGAACGTCACCAGCGGATGGCTTTCGACGGCGGCCCGGAGCACCTCCTCGAGGACGGGCTGCGGTACCTGCTGGCCGCACTCCGGCTGCGGCCCGTAGCGGCCGGGAACCAGCTGGAAGGCGTTGCGGAACCGGCGCAGCTCGTACGCGGAAAGCCCGGTGAGGCCGGTGCAGAAGATGACGTCCTGGGCGTATTCCACCGGCAGCGGCGCGGCGTCCCGGAGGACCTCGGCGAGGCCCAGCCGGCGCAGGTGCGTCATGGTGCGGGCATTGGTGGTCTTGGCACGCGGCCGGGTGTGGTCCAGCGCTGTCCGCGGTTCGATGACGGTGCTGGGCACGCCGCGGGAGGCGAGATCCAGGGCCAGGAAGAGTCCGCTGGGGCCACCCCCGGCAATCAGGACCTGTGCCTCCGGCGGCAGGTCCGCCGCGGTATGAAAGGCGTTCATCAGGCACGGCTCCGAAGGGAAATGTCGCCCACCGGCGTGGTCAGGATGCCCAGCTTCTCTATCTCCACTTCCACGGTATCGCCGGGCTGCAGCAGCCACTGCGGGGTGCGGGCGTAGCCCACGCCTTCGGGGGTGCCGGTGGCGATGACGTCCCCCGGGTGCAGGGTGAAGGTTTCGCTGATGAGCGAAATGATGGCTGGGACGGAGAAGATCATGTCGCGGGTGTTGCCGTTCTGGGCTTCGATCCCGTTGACGCGGGTGCGGACCTGGAGCCCGTCGCGCAGGTCGCCCACCTCGTCGCGGCTGACGACGGGACCCAGGGGGCCGCTGAAATCGCCGTTCTTGCCCAGGGTCCACTGCGAAGTGAGCTTCTGGGCCCTGCGGGAGGTGATGTCGTTGAATGTGGAGTAGCCAAAGACGGCATCCGCGGCGGTGTCCTCGTCGGCGGACTCCACCCGGCGGCCGATGTAAGCGGCAACTTCGCCTTCCCAGTCCAGCCCTGCCTCACCCGTCGGGACGGGGACGGGCACGTTGCCCACGGACAGGGAAGCTGTCCACCGGGCGAACAGCGTGGGGTACGGCGGGAGTTCCTGGTCCTTGAAGCTGCCCTCGGCAACGTGCGCCTTGTAGTTCAGCCCCACGCAGATCACCCGCGCGGAGGCGGGGACCAGCGGCACCTCGGTGACGCTGCCGCGTTCCAGCCAGCCCTCGCCGTCGGACGCTTCAGCGTGTGCCGCGCCGGCAACCAGGGCTGCCGCCTTGTCCTGCCAGCCCTCGGCGTCGGCCCAGAAATCGTCGGCCGGCGTGAGCGGGAGGACACGGGAGCCGGCGAGCGCCGCTGCCCAGGGTCCGCCGTGGTGAGTGATGCCGATGAACTGCATGGGAGGCCTTTCGGTCTGGTCCGGGGTGCGGGTATTGCCCCGGCATGGTGGTGGGAAATCAGTGCTGTTCCGACTGGCGGCGGAGGAAATCGATGGTGGCGGCAATGGCCTGTTCCGCGGCACCGCTGTTGCCGTCCGGGCTGGCCCACATGTGGTCCGCGCCCTCCAGCAGGAGGAGTTCGACGGCGTTGCCCGAGTCTTCCAGCACCCCGGCCAGCGAGGTGGACTGCGCCACCGGGACGAAGCGGTCCGCCGTTCCATGGATGAGGAGGAAAGGCGGGGCGCCTGCGTGGACGTAGCTGAGGGGGCTTGCGGCCCTGGCCTTGTCCGGGGCGCCGGCCGGCTGCGCGCCGATCAGCAGCGCTTCGCGGGATCCGGGATCATCCGCCCGGGCCACGGCATCCGGACGTGCCTGTCCACCCATCCTGAGCAAGTCCGTGGGCGGGTACCAGGCCACGACGCCGGCAACCCGGTCGTCGTCCGGCGCGTCGATGCCGGCATGGACCGGGAAATCCGCGGTCAGGCCCAGGAGGCTGGCCAGGTGGCCGCCGGCCGAGTCGCCCCAGGCGTAGATGCGGTGCGGGTCCACGCCGTATTCGGCCGCGTGGGCGCGGAGCCAGCGGACAGCTGCCTTGGCGTCCAGCAGCTGGGCCGGGAACGTGGCGACCGTGCTGAGCCGGTAGTCCGCCGAGGCCACGACGAACCCGGCATCGGCCAGCTGCTCGATGGGGCTGAGTCCGAAACCGTCAACAGCGGGGCCCAGCGAAGACCGCTCCCCCGTCCGCCAGCCGCCGCCGTGGAAGTGGACCACCGCCGGCCGGCCGCCCTGGCGCGTTGCTCCCGCGGGCAGGTAGAGGTCCAGCAGCAGCGGCTCCGCGTTCTGTGGCCGGGCGAACTCGATCCCCTTGAGGATCCGCCGTCCCGTCATCGTTGACTCCATGTGTAGCGCGCCGTTTCTGTGCTGTGTGTTGAAGCGTTGGTGAACTGCTCAATGGGCTGGGCGGGGCCCGCAACGGGCCCCTCGTTCATGGACTCAACTCTGTGCCATGGGCCGCCCCGCACGCGCCGCCAGTTTCACTGAATGAAACTGGTTCCCTGCACGCAGTATCCTGGCCGGCGTCGCGTGCGCCGGGGTTGAACCTGACGCGGCGTCAGGTCCTACGGTGGGCGGTATGGAGCAACCGGAAGAACCCCGCTGGAGCATCGGCGAACTGGCCTCGGCCACAGGGGTCACCGTCAGGGCGCTGCACCACTACGACAGCATCGGGCTGCTCCACGCCAGCGGCCGGACCGCCGCCGGCCACCGCCGCTACACGGAACCTGACCTGCGGCGGCTGTACAGCATCCGGACCCTACGCAGCCTGGGCGTGCCGCTCGCCGAGATCGCACCAGTGCTGGACCAAGCGGACTGAGTGGGCGGGGCTGGTGGAGGAGGGCCTGCGGCAGGTGGACCGCGGAGCAGCTGCAGGCCCTGGTGGCGCACCTCCAGGCGGCCCGGGAGGCGCGCTGAGGGTTCCCTGCTCGCCTGCGCTTAGCTGACCAGGATCTGGGTGGCGGATTCCTTGAGCTTGCCGTTGGCCCACTTCATCTGGCGGATGGTCTGCGGGTGGCACTTCTCCGCCAGGGCCAGGAGGTTCTTGTCCTTCATCCCCTGGGCGGCCTGGGCCAGCAGCTCCCAGTCGGCGGAGACGCCGCATGCCTTCAGGTAGAGCTCGCGGAGGTCGCGCAGCAGCAGCATCCCGGTTTCGGGGCGCCGGCCCATCATCTCGCTGCCCTTCTCCCGGATGGTTTCCATCAGCCCTGCCTCGCCGCGGGGCTCCGGGTCCAGGTCCTGGCCGTAGTTCTTGGCGATGTCCGCGATGTCCCGGACGTGCTGCTGCGACCAGCGCGCCAGGTCCCGGGCCAGGTGGTAGATCTCGTGGTCCACCTTGTGCCGCTCGGAGATGACCAGCAGGTGGTGCGCCAGGTCGTTTTCGGAGCGGTGCATTTCCTCCAGTACCAGCCCGAATTTCATCGTGCCCCTCCTGCCGCGTCCATGGATTCATCCGCCAGCGCGCTCAAAATTCCCTTGGTCCTGGCCCCTTCGGCGAATTCCCCGGCGGGGGCCGACGCCGTGGTGGTGGGCGCCGGAGAGGGCCCCTCACCGCCGGAAATACGGGTAATGCGGGCTGCCGCGGTCTTGAAGATGGGCTGCTTGGACGCCGCATCCCAGTCGGTGATGGTCAGTTCATTCGCAGCCCTGCCGGGCCCGTCCGGCTGGTGTCCGCCCTTCGCGTCCCAATAGCCGTAATGGAAGGGCAGGAACAGGACCCCGTTGCGGATGCCGCTGATCCGCACCCTGGCACGGACGGCCCCGCGGGGCGTCTCCACCTCCGCAAGGTCGCCTTCGGCAATCCCGTACGCGCCGGCGTCGTCCGCTGACAACTCCACCCACACGTCAGGCGCGGCGGCCTGCAGCTCCGGGGTCCGCCCCGTCTTGGTGCGGGTGTGGAACTGGTAGAGCGTGCGGCCGGTGATGAGCTGGAACGGGAAGTCCTGGCTGGGCAGTTCGTGCGGCGGCATGTATTCGGCGGCCTTGATGATGGCCTTGCCCTCCGGGTTGAGCGCCTTGTACTCCGTGGGGTCCACGGGCGCGCCGGTGATAAGGTCGCGGCCGTAGGTCTCGCAGTACTCCGGGTGCGCCCAGAACTTCCCGTCAGCATAGATCCGTTCTGTGCCGTCCGGGTTCTCTTCGTTGCAGGGCCATTGGATGCCTGAGCCGCCGCGGAGTTTGTCGTAAGTGATGCCGGTGTAGTCGCAGGGCCGGCCGCGGGTGCATTCCTTCCAGGCTTCGAAGGCCGACTCGGGATCGTGCCACTTGATCAGCGGCCGGCCGTCCTTGTCCTGCAGTCCCATGCGGTGCGCGTAGTCGATGAAGATCTCCAGGTCCGGCCTGGCCTCGCCCGGCGGGTCCACGGCCCTCTCGGCGAGGTGCACGGTACGGTCCGCGTTGGTGAAGGTGCCGGTCTTTTCGCCCCAGGTGGCGGCGGGAAGCACCACGTCGGCCAGCTGGGCGGTCTCGGACAGGAAGATGTCCTGCACCACCAGGAACAGGCGGTCCTGTTCCAGGATGCTGCGGATGCGTGCCAGCTCGGGCAGCGAGACGGCAGGGTTGGTGCCGCTGACCCACAGCATCCGGATGGAACCGTCCTCCGCGTACCGCATCATCTGCATGACGTGCGTGGGCGGGGAGTAGTGCGGGATGGACATGGGATCGATGTTCCAGACCCGGGCCAGGTCCTGGATGTGCGCATCGTTGGACCAGTTCCGGAAGGCGGCAAGGTCGCCGTCGGCCCCGCATTCGCGGGTGTTCTCGGCGGTGGGCTGGCCGTTCATCTGCAGGATGCCGCAGCCGGGCTTGCCCAGCATGCCGCGGATGATGTTGACGTTGTTCACCTGGACGGCAGCCGCAGTGGCCTGGTTGGACTGGTAGAAGCCCTGCAGCACCGTGGACAGCAGCCGCTCCGCGTGGCCGATGATGCTGGCCGCCTCGGTGATCTGCTCCGCCGGGACACCGCAGATTTCCGCCACGAGGGCCGGCGGGTAGTTCTTGACCTCTTTTTCGAGCTCCGGGTACCCCACGGTGTGCGCCTGGATGTACTCCCGGTCCACCCAGCCGTTGGTGATGATCTCGTGCAGGATGCCGTTCATCAGGGCCACATTGGTGCCGGGCCGCGGCGCCAGGTGCACGGTGGCTGCCCTGGCCACGGGCGTCATGCGCGGGTCTACGCAGATGATCTTGGGCGGGTTGGGGCCGGCCAGCCGGTCCAGCATCCGGGTCCAGAGGACGGTCTGGGTTTCGGCCACGTTGTGCCCGTACAGGGCGATCACATCGGCGTGGTCCACGTCCGTGTAGGAGCCGGGCTGCCCATCACAGCCAAAGGATTCCTTCAGGGCCTCCCCCGCCGTCGCCGTGCACAGCCGGGTGTTGCCGTCCACATGGTTGGTGCCGATGCCGCCGTGGGCCAGCGTGCCCAGGGTGTAGTACTCCTCGGAGAAGAGCTGGCCGGTGGTGTAGAAGCCAAGGGCGCTGGGGCCCTGTTCCGCGAGCAGCGCCTTGGACTTGTCCACGATGCGCTGCATGGCGGTGTCCCAGTCCGTTTCCACCAGCTTTCCGCTCTCGCGGATGAGGGGCTTGGTGAGCCGGTCCGGGGAGGCGTTCGCCTGCCAGGCGTAGAGGTCCTTCGGGCCCAGGCGGCCGTGGTTGACCCGGTCCACGGCCCGTCCCCGCACGCCGACGATTCTGTTGTCCTTGACGGCGATGTCCATGGCGTCGCCGTTGGAGTGCAGGAGCGAGGCCGTCTGGACCCACCGGTCCACGTCCTCCGGAGCCACTCCTTCGGCCAGGTGGGTGTCCACCCGGACGGGCCAGTCACCGCCGGTGCCGTACGGCGTCCGTGTCCCCCATGGTTCAGCTATCCGGTCAATCCGAGCCATCTGTCCATCTCCTTACAGGAACTGGCGGACAGCGTCGAAACGGCGCTGTCCTTACCGGAGCCTGTACCCGGAATGGCTGGCTGTTAACGGGCCCCTTAGGCTTGTTTGTCCCGCAGCGGGCGCCGGGCGAGCCAGGCGGCCACGATGGCGCCGGAGATGTTGTGCCACAGCGAGAAGACCGCGGACGGCAGTGCAGCCAGCGGGGTGAAGTGGGCGGTGGCCAGCGTCGCCGCCAGGCCGGAGTTCTGCATGCCCACTTCGAACGCAAGGGCGCGGCGGGCTTTGTCGTCCAGGCGGCCCAGCTTGCCGGCCAGGTAGCCAAGGCCCAGCCCGAACCCGTTGTGCAGCACCACGGCGAGGAACACGATGGCCCCGGCCTCAATGATCTTGTTGGCGCTGCCGGCCACCACGATGGCCACGATCAGGGAGATCACGACGGCGGACGCCCACGGCAGCGCGGGCAGCACCTTGGCGACGACCTTCTTGAGGAAGACCCGGGCGAGGAGGCCGGCCACCACCGGCAGCAGCACGGTCTTGACGATGTCCAGGACCATGCCGGCGGCATCGATCTGCAGGTACGAGCCGGCCAGGAACAGGACCAGCAGCGGGGTGACGATCGGTGCGATCAGGGTGGAGACGGAGGCCACCGCCACGGAGAGGGCAACATCGCCCTTGGCCAGGAAGGCCATGACGTTCGAGGCCGTGCCGGAGGGTGCGCAGCCCACCAGGATTACGCCGACGGCCAGTTCGGGCGGGAGGTTCAGGGCGCCCGCGATCAGCCAGCCGGCGCCGGGCATGATGATGTAGTGCGCCAGGATCCCCAGGGCCACAGCCCACGGCCGCTTGGCCACCGCGGCGAAGTCCGGCGGGGTGAGGGTCAGGCCCATGCAGAACATGATGATGCCCAGCAGGTAGGGCACGCTGGGGGCCATGGGCTTGAAGACCCCGGGGAGCAGGAAACCGAGGATGCCGGCAACGACCACCAGGATGGGGAACACCGTCACCGCGATGCGGGCGATTTTGCTTTCCGCTTCGAGCGCGGGGTTGACGGGCGTCCCGTCCGGGGACTTCTGGGGTTTAGTTGCCTCAAGCATCCAATAATGGTGGCACTGTCCTATAGGATTCCGCCAATTGATGACCGTGAGCGGTAACAAGGCCGGGGCCCCCACGGCAATGCGCCTTTGAGGTCGACGCCTTGCCCGCCGAAGCGCAGCGACTGTCCTCAGGACGGCACACCTGGGATCTGGGCGGAACGGGAAGCGATGGTCCGAGGGTTGTCCTTGACTGGCAACGGCAGCGCCACGGACCGGAGCTGGTTCGTGGCGCTGCCATTGAGGCGGGTGCTGGGGAGTTAGGGCGAGAGTTCCTCGAGGACCCGGCCTTTGGTTTCGATGGCGAAGAAGATCGTCACCAGGCCGCCTATCAGGGCAACGGCTGCGAAGACGGTGAACACCAGGCTGATTCCGTAGTTGTCCACGATCCAGCCGACCAGGATGGGGCCGATGGCGGAGCCTGCCCGGAGCCAGGCGCTGCCGAAGCCCGTGCCGATGGCGCGGAGCCGGGTCGGGTACAGCTCGGCGGAGTAGAGGTAGAGCGAGAAGGAGATGGTCTGCAGGATGGCGTAGGCGATGCTGGCGAATACTACGACCTGTGTCGCCGACACGGCGCCGAGGGCTGTGAGGATGACAAGAGGGACGGTCGCGGCCAGGAAGGCGAATGTGTACCAACGTTTACGGCCTACGCGGTCGATGAGCAGCGCGCAGAGGACGGAGGCCACAACACCTACAGCGGACGTGACCCAGCCGTAGGCGAGGCTGGTTTGCAGGGGAAGGTTGAAGGTTTGCTTGTAGAGCGTCGGCAGCCAGGTGACCAGGCCGTTGTTGACCATGTATACGCAGATCCAGAGCATCCAGATCATGAAGGTGCGCTTTTTGTATATCCCGGAGAACAGTTCACGCCAGTCGGTACGGGCCGTGGCCTTGGGGTCAACGGGCCGAACCACGGGTTCGGAGAGTGTATGTCCTGCCTTGACCGCTTCCTTTTCGAGCATTGAGACGACAGTCTCGGCCTTGTGGACGTGACCCCTGGATGCCAGCCAGCGCGGTGATTCAGGCATAAGCCAGCGCATGGGGATTGTGAGCAGGGCAGGCACGATGCCGACGATGAACATGGCTTTCCAGCCCACGACAGGGACCAGGAAGTATCCGGCGATGCCGGCAAACATCAGGCCGACCGGGAAGATTACCTCGTATAGGAGGAAGAACCTGCCACGCTTCCTGGCACCGACGAATTCGTTGATGTAGGCACTGGCGACCGGCACTTCGCCGCCAGTGCCGATGCCCTGGATAAAGCGGAAGATGATCATGGACGTGGCGCCCCACGCGAAGAGGCAGGCGATGTCCATGGAGACGAAGAGCAGGATCGTAAAGAGCAGGACGGGCAGTCGGCCGATTCTTTCGGCGAGGTGTCCAAAGAAGAGGGACCCGAAGATCTGGCCGACGTACCCTGCGGAGAGGATCATGCCGATTTCCCCGGCATTCAGGTGCCATTCCGAGGACAGTTGGGGCATCGCGAAGGCGATTGCCAGGACGGTGTAGGCGTCGAAGAACGTGGCTGACCCGATGACCACGCGGATCACGGTCAGCCGTCGCGTGAGCGGGAGCCGTTCGAGGCGGGCTACCAGCTCTGCATTGATCCTGGCGGCATTGGCGCCGCCGGCCATAGTTTTAGTGTTGTTCGGCTCGCGCATGGCGAGTCCTCCTTCTCCAGCAGCGATGCTGGGGTCCTCATTGACCAAAGTGGAGATGGCTAAAGCCTAGGGGAGGATGGCGGGAGTTGCTCCCGCCATCCTCAGGATCCGTGGATCAGGCGTTGACGGTGACCTTGCCGATGTTCGCGGCAGCGAAGGCTTCCGCGATTTCGGTTTCGGCGCCCTGGGGGAGGGGCAGGAGCGGGGTGCGCACTGTCGCGTGGTCCAGGATGCCGCGGTTCACGAGGCCCCACTTCAGGGCGACCGTGCCTTCCATGTGGGAGCCGCGGTGGTAAACGTTCTTCGTTACCGGGAGCAACCGCTCATGGATTGCGTGGGCTCGCGGGTAGTCCTGCGCCTTGCCGGCTTCGATCAGTTCGACGAGCAGTTCGGGGGCGATGTTGCCGTAGCCCACGAGCAGGCCGTCGACATCGAACATGGTCGGCAGCAGGTATTCGTCGTGGCAGGACAGGATCTGCAGTTCGGGGTACGCGGCGCGCAGCGCGGGGATCTCGGTGTACCACCGGCGCATGTTCCGGACACCGTTCTTCGTCGCAAAGACTCCCTCCTGGCCGGCAATCTCCAGCTGGGTTTCGAGGTCGTAGCTTGCCTTGGTGTTGTCCGGGTACTGAAACAGGATCAGCGGCAGACCGGATTCGTCGTAAATCTCCTGATAGCGCGACTGGGGTGCGCCCTTCTGGTAGCCGAAGCGCAGCCACCCGTGCGAGGGGTAGACGAGACCAGCTGACGCGCCGGCATCGACGGCCTTTCTGGCTTCGAGGGCCGCTGTCTTATTGCCCTCCTTCGTGATGCCCGCTACAACCGGTACCCGGCCGTCGGTCGATGCTACGAACGCGCGGATCACGTCCAGCTGCTCCTCTTCGGTGAGGAACGTCCCTTCGCCGGCGTGCCCCAGAACGACGAGGCTCTTCACGCCCTCAATCGATCCGAGCCACGAACCCAGGCGCTGGATTGCAGCGAAGTCGACGGCGCCATCTTCGGTGAACGGGGTGACAGGTGCGGGGTTGAGTCCGCGGAGATCGAGTGCCATTGCAGCTACCTTCTTGTCTTCTTTGATGGTCGGTAGTCCCGCTATGGTGAAAACGTTTGCGGGAACGTTTTCAAGTTTGCACGTGTCGCAGCTCACTGTCAAGAGAACGTTTGCAAGAAGGAGGAATAGAGTGGCTGTAACACCCTTGCTGAAGAGGAGAACCGCGATGGAACGTCCCGCCCCCGCAGGGATTGTCACGCTCAAGGATGTCGCGGCTGCCAGTGGCGTGAGCATCTCGACCGCCAGCCGCGCACTGGATGAACGCACCACCTCCAGATCCGCGGCGGCAGCCCATGTCCGGAAGATCGCGGAAGAACTCGGGTACCGCCGGAACTCTTTTGCTTCAAGTTTGCGGCGTGGTGAGACCCGCACCCTTGGTGTCCTTGTCCCGCGTTTGAGCGACACGGTTATGGCACTGATGTTCGAAGAACTCGAAAAGGCAGCGTCATCCCGGGGCTACTTTGCGATGGTCGCCACCAGCGGAGATGACCCCGTGGATGAACGCAGCGCGGCCGAAACACTCCTCGATAGAAACGTCGATGGGTTGATTCTCGCCACGGCGCGGCTCGATGACGAGCTCCCCCGACTGCTGCGTGAGCGCCGTGTAGCGCATGCGCTGGTGCTCCGAACTGACGGCATCAGTCCCTCTGCGCTCGGAGACGACGAGGTCGGCGGCTACCTCGCCACACGTCACCTTATCGACCTGGGCCATCGCAACATTGCTGTCGTTACCGGCCCCGCTTTCACCTCCACCGGAACCGCACGCTTGGCGGGAGCACGCAGAGCATTGAATGAGGCAGGCATCCAGCCGCGCGAAGAATGGCTTATCGCTGCCGGGTACGGCATCGAGAATGGCTACACGGCCGGCGAAACGCTCCTCGCAGGAACACCGCAATCCCGCCCGACAGCCATCTTCGCCGCCAATGACAACATCGCCATGGGTGTGATGGCGGCAGCACACCGTAACGGGATCAGCATCCCCGACCATCTGGCATTGGTCGGATACAACGACACGCCACTGTCCGCCCGGCTGCCGACGCCCCTAAGCTCGGTGCACGTTCCCCTGGACCAGATAGCAGCCACCGCCATCGACCTCATCGTCAACCCAGGCATCGAACCACTCATCCGCCGGTCCATGCCCACTCTCATCCCACGCCAATCCAGCGGAGCGCCCCAGCGCACCGGTACGTGAAACAGCACCCCAGCTGACGATGGCGGTTCCTCCCGCCGTCGTCAGCTGGGGTGCTGTCGGCCCTACGCGGCCCCGGCGGTTACCTGGGCTGCGAAGTCGTTGACATCCACGGAAGCTCCGCTGTTGTCGAAATCGAGGTGGCGCGCTTCCTTCCACCGCAGTCTCGGTGTCACTGTCCAAACGGGCGCCCGTGGACGTGCCGCCTGACAGGGCTCATCGCCCCTTAAGACAATCGCCCGCCCCGGAAACCGGGGCGGGCAGCTGTATGTCCCTGACGTCAGAGCTGCTTGCGGAGCTCCATCTTGCGGATCTTGCCGCTGGCGGTGCGCGGCATGTCCTCCACCACCACCAATGACTTGGGGATCTTGTAGCGGGCGAGCCTGCCGTCGAGGAAGCTGCGCAGCTGCTCTGCGGTCAGCGATTCCCCTTCGCGCAGGGTCACGATCGCCTGCGGGACCTCGCCCCATTTGTCATCCGGGACGCCGATGACGGCCACGCTGCCCACGGCACCGTGCTCGGAAATGACCGCCTCCACCTCCGCCGGGTAGATGTTCTCCCCGCCGGAGATGATCATGTCCTTGAGCCGGTCCGAGACGAACAGGAAGCCTTCCTGGTCCCGGTAGCCCATGTCCCCCGAGCGGAACCAGGCCCCGTCCGCGTAGCTGGCGGCCGTGGCCTCCGGCCGGTTCCAGTACTCCTTGATCACGTTGGGGCCGGAGATCTGGATTTCCCCCACCTCGCCCGGTGCCACCGCGCCACCCATGGGATCGGCGATCCGCAGGTCGGTGAAGAAGTGCGGCAGGCCCGACGAACCGGCTTTCTCCCTGGACCGGTCCACGGGAAGCATGGTGACGCCGGGGGCGGTTTCGGTCATGCCGTAGCAGCTGGTGAAGCCGATGCCGCGGTCCTCGTACGCGTCCAGGACCCGGCGTGGAATCGCGGAGCCGCCGCAGGTCAGCTTGTCCAGCGAGCTGAGGTCCGCAGTTGCCCATCCGGGATCTTCGCAGAGCAGCTGGAACGTCGTGGGCACCCCATTGAGGGTGGTCACCTTGTGCTTCCGGACCAGGTCCAGGACCCTGGCGGGATCGAACTTGGCCTCGAGCACCACGGTGGCGCCCTTCAGCAGCATCGGCAGCAGGCCCATGTCCAGGGACGCCACGTGGAACAGCGGCGAGATCATCAGCGCCACGTCGTTGCGGTTCAGGTCCATGTCCACAATGGTGTTGATGCAGTTCCAGGTGATGTTCCCGTGCGTCAGCAGGGCACCCTTGGGCTTGCCCGTGGTCCCGGAGGTGTACAGGATCATGGCGCCGTCGTCATGGCCCACGGGCACGTCGGGGTGCTCCGGCGCTGCTGCCTGCAGCGCCTCCCCGTACCGTTCCACCGTGACGGAGTGTCCGACGGCGGCGGGTGACGTGATACCGGAAGGTTCCGTCCCGCCGTCGGCCGCGACGACCAGGCGGTGCGTCACCGCCGTCCCTTCCACCGCGGCCGATGCAGGCGCCTCCAGGACGCCGGCGTTGACCAGGAGCCGGGCTCCGGAATCCTGCAGCTGGAACTGCAGCTCGGGCGGTGCGAGCCGGGTGTTGAGCGGCACGAAGATGGCACCGAGGAGGCCGCAGGCGAAGAAGGTCTCCACGAAGGAGGGGTGGTTCTCCCCCAGGTAGGCCACCCGGTCCCCCTTGGCCACTCCCCTGTCCCGGAGCGCGTTGGCCAAACGGTCCGCCCGGGCGGCGAGCTCCTCGTAGCTCAGGGTGCCCGCTGCTGACAGCAGGGCCGTCTTGGTGCCCGACTTGCGGCGGCGGCGCTGCAGCCAGGAGCCAACTCCGTTGTTGTCCATGGTTCTCCTAACGGACCGTGGTGAGGTCGTTGTTCTTAGATTCCCGCGTCAGGGCGATGAAGACAATCGAGACCAGCGCCATGACGGACAGGAACACCACTACCGGGAGGATGTTCTGGCCGGAGTCCTTGTAGAGTCCGGCGATGATGCCCGGAGTGAAGCCGGCGCCGATGAGCGTGGCCAGCTGGTAGCCCACCGCGGCGCCGGTGTAGCGGGACGTGGTGCCGAACTGTTCGGACACGAATGCCGCCAGCGGCCCGTAGAGGGAGGAGTGGAGGATCAGCGCCACCGTGAAGGCCACGAACACCAGGCCCACATTGCCCGAGCCGAGCATCCCGAACATCGGGAAGAGGTAGGCGATGAACAGGGCCAGGCCGGCGATCATTACGGGGCGGCGGCCGAACCGGTCCGACAGGCGTCCGCCAAGGAGGACGAAGACGATGGAGATGGCCGAGGCGCCGGCGAAAGCGTAGAGCACGCCCTGCTGGGGGGCGCCCTTGGACACGGCGTAGGTCACCGAGAAGGTGGGCAGCACCACCTGCAGGCCGAATCCGGCGGCGCCGGCGAACATGATCATGATCAGAGCCTTGGGCCGGCGGAGTACATCCAGCAGCGGGATCTTGCGCTTGGCGCCCTGCGCCTCTTCCTTGGCCACGGCCTCGGCGAAGATGGGGCTTTCAGAAACCCGCAGGCGGACGAACATGCCCACGATGAGGAGCACGAAGGACAGCAGGAACGGAACGCGCCAGCCCCAGGCCAGGAAGGCGTCCTGCGGCAGGGCCGAGAAAGCGCCCATCACCAGGGTGCCCAGCACGGCGCCGGTGGGGGCACCGGCGTTGACGAACGATGCCGCGAAGCCGCGCCGCTTGGGGTCCGAGTGCTCCAGCGCCATGAGCGCGGCCCCGCCCCATTCACCGCCGACGGCGATTCCCTGGCAGACCCGCAGCAGCACCAGGATGACGGCACCCCACGGACCGATCACGCCGGCGCCCGGAATCAGGCCGATGAGGGTGGAGGCGATGCCCATCATGGCCATGGAGATGATGAGCATCCCCTTGCGGCCCACCTTGTCACCGAAGTGGCCGAAGATGATGCCGCCCAGCGGCCTGGCCACGTATCCGGCGGCGAAGGTGGCGTAGGCGGCGACGACACCCACCCATTCGTCCGTGCCGGCGAAGAAGACCTTGGGGAAGGCCACAGCTGCGGCGGTGGCGTACAGCAGGAAGTCGTAGAACTCGATAGTGCTGCCCAGATAGCTGGACAGGATGACCGTGCGCGCTTCCTTGCGCTTGGCGGCCGTGCCCGCAGGTGCGAGCGTGGTGTGTCCGGACATGGCTGTTCCTAAAGACGGAGGAATGTGGGGGTTTTTGGGGTTGCCTGAGGCGGCGGCGCCGGGGCGCGCCGCCTGGGGGGTGGGAAACGGCTGTTCCTGGTGGAAGCGGGCTACTTGTAGAAGCGGGCCAGGAATTCGGCGACGACGGCCGGGCGTTCCTGGCCTTCGATCTCGATGGTGGCGTTGACCTTGATCTGGGCGCCGCCCTTGACCTCGGTCACGTCGGCGATGGTGGCCTGCATGCGGACCTTGGAGCCCACCTTCACGGGAGAGGTGAAGCGGACCTTGTCCAGGCCGTAGTTCACCTTGGTGGTGACGCCTTCGACGTCGAACAGCTCGCCCCAGAACGGGATGATCAGGGACAGCGTGAGGAAGCCGTGGGCGATCGGGGCGCCGAACGGGCCGTCCTTGGCGCGCTCGGGGTCCGTGTGGATCCACTGCTGGTCGTCGGTGGCGTCCGCGAACTGGTTGATCTGGTCCTGGGTGATCTGGCGGTAGTCGGTGGTGCCGAGGTCCTTGCCGGACAGGGTGAGCAGGGTGTCGAAATCGACGACGAGATTGGGCATCGTTGCCTCCTGGGCTGGTGTGTGGTTGTGGTGCTGTGCAGGTGTTGCAGGGCTTAGCGGGTGAAGGCGCTCTCGCCGGTGAGGGCGCGGCCGATGATGAGGGCGTTGATGTCGTGGGTGCCCTCGTAGGAGTAGACGGCCTCGGCGTCGGCATGGAATCGCGCGACGTCGGTTGCCAGGGTGATGCCGTTGCCGCCCACCACTTCGCGGGCCAGGGCTACGGTGTCGCGCATGAACAGGGACGTTTGCATCTTGGCCAGGGCGGAGTCCTGGTCGCGGTAGATGCCTTTGGCCTGCTGTTCGGTGAGCCTGACCACCAGGGAAAGGCTGGCCGTGACGTTGCCGAGCATTCGGGCCAGTTTCTCCTGGACCAGCTGGAAGGAACCGAGTGTCCGTCCGAACTGCCGGCGTTCATTGACGTAGGTGAGGGCGGCCTCGAAGGCGCCGGCGGCGATGCCGGTCGCGATCCAGGCCACGTCCGAGCGCATGGCCCGGAGCATTGCCGCCACATCCCGGAAGGAGTTCACGTTGTGCAGGCGCATGGCCTCGGGGACGCTGACACCGGTGAGGGTGATGTGGGCGTTCTGCATCATCCGCAGCGAGGTCTTGCCCTGGATTTTCTCCAGGGTGACGCCGCCGGCTGTGCGGTCCACGAGGAAGGCCTTGACCTGCCCGTCCGCGGTGTCCCGGGCGAATACTGCGAGGACGTCCGCGGTGGCTGCGCCGCCGATCCAGCGCTTGGCGCCGTCGAGGATCCAGCTGCCGTCGGGCTGCCGCCGGGCGGTGGTGGAGAGTCCGCCGGCGATGTCCGATCCGGACTCTGGTTCGGTCAGCGAGAAGACGCCTTTGAGCGAGAAGTCGATAACCTTGGGCATCCATTCGGCCTGCTGTTCCGGCGAGGCACCCACGCGGATGGCTGTCCGGAACAGGCCGGCCTGGGCGGTGTACCAGGTAGCCAGGGACGCGTCCATGCGGGCAAGTTCGAAGATCCGGAAGCCCTGGTAGATGCCGCGGGCCGGGCTGTGTTCTGCACCCGCGGCGCCAGTGAGTTCGGCTGGTTCCATGAGGTCAAGGTCGATCAGCGGCCGGGCGAGCTGCTCCGGAAACTCGCCGCGTTCCCAGTACTCGGCGAGGAGCGGTTTGGCTTCCGCGTCCAGGAATGACCGCAGCAGGGACAGGACCTGGCGCTCTTCGGGTGTGAGGAGGGACTCGGCGTCGTACCAATCCGCTGTTTCATAAAGCCGGGCACCCAAGGCGGCATCCGCCGTCGTCAGCGTGTCCATTTCAGGCCCCCAGCCCGAGCAGGCGGACCGCGTTGTCCTTGAGGATCTTGGGCCGGACCTCGTCCTTCAGCGGGAGGTCCGCGAAGGCGCCGAGCCACTTCTGCGGGGTGATCAGCGGGAAGTCGGTGCCGAACAGCACCTTGTCCTGGAGGTAGGAGTTGGAGGCCTTGACCAGCGATTCCGGGAAGTACTTGGGCGACCAGCCGGAGAGGTCGATGAACACGTTGGCCTTGTGGGTGGCGATGGAGTTGGCCTCGTCCTGCCAGGGCACGGACGGGTGGGCCATGATGATCTGCAGGCCCGGGAAGTCGGCGGCCACGGCGTCCAGCAGCAGGGGGTTGGAGTAGGCCAGCTTGATGCCGTAGCCGCCGGGAAGGCCCGCGCCCATGCCGTTTTGTCCGGTGTGGAAGATGGCGGGCAGGCCCAGTTCCTGGAGGGTTTCCCACAGCGGGTAGAAGCGCTCGCTGGAGGGGTCGAAGCCCTGAAGGGAGGGGTGGAACTTGAAGCCGCGGGCGCCGAGTTCGATGGCCTGGTGCTTGGCCCCGGCGATGGCGTCCTCGCCGGTTCGCGGGTCCACGCTGCCGAACGGGATCAGGACGTCATTGTTCCGGGCGGCGCCGGCGATGAGTTCGGGGATGCTGTTGGGCTCGTGCTTGAGCTGGGTGCGGGCGTCCACGGTGAAGACGACGGCGGCCATGTTCAGTTCGCGGTACACCTCGGCGATGCGGTCCAGGGACGGGGTGCGGTCCTCGGCCTTGAAGTACTTGGCCGAGGCTTCGGTCAGTTCCTCCGGCAGGGAGCCGTGGCCGCAGCTGTCCACCTCGAGGTGGACGTGCATGTCGATGGCGTCGAGCTTTGCCGGGTCGATGCCCAGTTCGTAGCGGTCGGCCATGGTCAGCGGGCCTCGGCGGGCTGAGCGGGCTTCAGATCATCCGGCAGCGGGAGGAATTCCTCGCCGTAGCTTTGGAGTGTGTCGGTGGTGAACAGCTGGGCGGCGTTTTCCTCCAGCGCCTCATAGCTCCAGCCGCCCTCACGGTACTCGGTGGTGGCCGCTTCCGGGTGGGTCCAGACCTGAAGCCGGTCCCCGCCGGCGCCAATGGCCTGGCCGGTGATGTTGGCTGCCTCGTCGGAGGCGAGGAAGGCAACCAGTCCGGAGACGTCGTCGGCCGTTCCAAAGCCCAGGTCGTGGCGGAAGAAGGACGGCATGGCCTCGCCTCGCTCGTCCGCTTCCACGGCTTTCTGGAAGTAGGGCACGGTCTTGGTCATGGCGGTGGCGGCCACGGGGATGACGCTGTTGACCGTAACGCCGGCCTTCTTCATTTCCAGCGCCCAGGTGCGGGCCATGCCCACGATGCCGGCCTTGGCGGCGGCGTAGTTGGTCTGGCCGAAGTTGCCGCGCTGGCCGGTGGGCGAACCGATGGTGATGATGCGGCCCCGGACGTTGTGTTCCTTGAAGTAGGCGTAGGCCTCGCGGACGCAGGTGAAGGTGCCCTTGAGGTGGACGTTGATCACCAGGTCGAAGTCCTCGTCCGTCATTTTCAGCAGGGACTTGTCGCGGAGGATGCCGGCGTTGGTGACCAGGATGTCCAGGCCGCCGAAGGTGTCCACGGCTCCGGCCACCAGGGCCTTGGCGGCGTCGGTGGTGCCCACCGGAACCACCACAGCGGTGGCGCGGCCGCCGTCGGCCTCGATCTGGGCGACGGCCTGCGCGGCGGTGTCGGCGTTGACGTCATTGATGACGACGGCGGCACCCTGGCGGGCCAGTTCCCTGGCGTAGGCGAGGCCGAGGCCCTGCCCGCTGCCGGTGACGATTGCAACCTTGCCGTTCAAGCTCATGGCCTGCTCCTTCGCATGCGCCGGCCGAAGCCGTTGTGGTGGTCCCACTGCGGTGTGAGATCCTTGTTGGAATCAATGAAATTACGGATCATTGAAAAAGTCAACGATTGTTTTTTACACCGGAGTTGTGATGGCCACCTTGGGCACAGAAGTTCAGACACCCCGCCTTGCGGCAGCCAGGATCGGCAGTGATGTGGGCCTGCTGCTCGCCAAGCTGCACGCCGCCGGCTCGGTGCTGAACAACAAGGCCCTGGCTGACTTCGGGCTGCGCGAGCGGTCCTTCTCCATCCTGACGCTGGCGTGCAGCGGGCTCGAGCCCACGCAGCGGGAACTGGCGGACTTCCTCAGCCTGGACCCCAGCCAGGTGGTCACCCTCGTGGACGATCTGGAACGCCGCGGCCTGGTGGAACGGGCGCAGGGCAAGCAGGACCGGCGCGCCAAGATCATCGTCTCCACCGCCGAGGGGCGGAAGATGCACGCGAAGGCCCGCACCGCCATGGACGCCGCCGAACTGACCCAGCTGGCCGTACTGTCCGGGGAGGAGTCGCAGGAATTGAAGCGGCTGCTCCGCAAGGCACTGTGGGGCGCGGCGGAGTAGGCCGCTTGGTTCCGCAGTGCCGTCGGTGATGCTGACGTCCGGCGCCTGGATTTACATCCGGCCCGAGGCCAGGTCTGCGTCGACGTTGGGGTCAGTGCTCTTGGCTTCCTGTTCCTGGGGGTTTTCCCATGGTGAGGGTTTGGGCCTGGATGCCTGCATGGACCGCCAAACGGCTGCTCCCGCTGTCAGGGCGGCGATTCCTGTGATCAACCACCAGATCCGGGACGGGGACTTCTTGGCCTGGATCGGGGCTGGAGCAGCAGCTTTTGGCCCGACCCACATCAGTTGTTCATGGACCCTGGGAGTGATGGTCTCCACGCTGCCGGCGAGTTCATCCGCCAACCGCCGCAACAGCGCCTGGAGCCGCGGGGAGGCAGTTTCGATGCCGGTATCGAGTCCGGCCACCGCTCTCTGGAGGGCTGCTTGAACGCCAGGGGTGGCCCATTCCCTGCCCTTGGCCAGCTGCGTCATGAGGTTCTCGGAAAGACGATGAACCTGCTCGGATTCCGTCAGTGGTTTTGCTGTCCGCATTGATGCCTCCTGTGGATGGTGGTGGGGACAGGCTAGGCCCACCGGAAGAGCCTGGGAAGGGCCTTTGGTGCTTTGACGGCGTTCTTAAGACGGGCAACGCATGGGTCGGAACCGGATCAGGAGGCGCCTGGTCGCCATAGACGTGGTCGCGTGGTTCTTGGTGCAGGCTGGGAGGCCGGATAGGCCTAGGGCTGGCGTCGGTTTACCAGCCCATGAGTCAGCACCCTGTCCTCGCTCAAGGTGCGATGGCTCCGGATGAGCGCCTTTGAATCTCGCGGTACACCGTGGTCCGGGACACCCCGAATAGCTCCGCCAGTTCAGCCTGCGTGTGCTCCCCGGCGTCGTGCAGTGTGAAAAGGTGCTTTCGCTGCGTCTTGGACAACTTTGGCTGCTTGCCTTTCAGCCGCCCTTTCGCCTTAGCGACCGCCATTCCCTCACGGGTGCGCATCCGGATCAGGTCCGCCTCGAACTCAGCCACCATGCCCAGGACGTTAAACAGCAACCGGCCAACCGGATCATTCGGATCGTGGGTGCTGCCGCCGAGACTGAGCACTACCCCTTTGGCTGTCAGTTCGTCGGCTATATCTCTGGCATCGGAAAGGGAGCGTGCCAATCGGTCAAGTTTGGTCACCACGAGAGTGTCGCCGGCGCGGCAGGCCGCCATCGCTTCACGGAGCCCCGGCCGCACCCGGTTCGCTCCCGTCAGTCCCTGGTCAACAAAGATCTGCTTCTCGTCAACACCCAAGGCGAGGAGAGCGTTTCGTTGGGCGGTCAGGTCCTGATCAATCGTCGAGACGCGGGCGTAGCCGATCTTCATTCCGGTCATAAGGAATATGGTTGCAGTAATCCCTCCGCCAGCGTGCATGTCGCCGTTCGGGTCTTACGTACATGGCTTCGACCAGCAGCAGCGCGGGGCTCGATGGCGGTCTTCGGCGGCGCGCTGATGGACCGGCTAACGGGCGATCAGCTCGGCTACCGATTTCACAGAATGACTGGCAGCATCGGGATGTGGTTCTTTCAATTGACAGCTCTCGTGCGCTCCGCACCCCAGACCAAGTACGGTCGCTCATTCAAGCTGTCTTCGAGGCAGAGCCCGAGGATGAGAGTCGATCTATCGAATGGAAGTCGGCATACAGCGACCTCACCAGCACAGAAGCCTCGTTCGCCATCAGTCGCGCAATTCTTGGGTTGGCAAATCGTCCCGTCACCGTCGCGGCCGCCTCATTCGAGGGCGTGGGTTACGTCGTAGTCGGAGTCGAACCAGGTTCGCTGGAAGGCCAACGCGTCCCCGACAGTGCAGAGCTCCTAAACGCCATTCATCGTTACACGGGGCACGGATGGCCTTATTGGGACGCTCGAACTCTGACATTCAACGATGCGACAGTGCTCGTAGTAACAGTGGAGGCCCCGCGCGATGGTGACCGTATCGCCTTGTTGCAGAAGTCGTATCAGGCGGCGAAGGGGCCCATGGTTCCAGAAGGGACGATCTTCGTGCGGCGCCCCGGAGCCACAGAGCGTGCTTCACGTGCCGAATTGGAGATGCTGCAGGATCGGTTGCTCAGCGGCTCCGAAGCAGAGGGCGCCGCATTGCGTGAGGCCACAAGGAAGAGCGAGCTGCGAGAAATTGTCACAGACCTCGTGCAAGCAGGGAATCGCTGGGCAGATACGATGCAGATCCTGGTCATGTCGAGCACGGGTCACGAATGGAAGCAGCGGGATTGGATCGAATGGGTGGACACCGACAGCGGCAGAGAGATGACTCAGAATGCTCAGTCGGTAGATCGCAATATTCGGAAGCTTCGGCTCCACACCGGCGAAGACTCGCTTGTCCTGCCCGCGTTGGAGGCGCAGCGAAGGATCCGGGGCGGCAAGGCGTTCGCTGTCCTTCATTCCAAAGGCAGGGACAGTCAGGACGATCGGGTTTCCGCCTACCAAGAGATAAATGCGATCAAGTCAGACTTGGTGAAGTTGGAGCTCGCCGCCATTAGGCTGCTCACTGCTGCGAAGTGACCACCGAGTCCGGAAAGGAATCCTCCACCGGGCGCCCATCGTCCAAATCCAGCTGTCGGGTACGGGACATCTCTTCGGAGCCGGTTAAGGGCCGTGATTTAGGCTTGCCATGTGAGTATCAGCGCGGCCCAGGCGAGCCGCTTCTACCAAGAGGTCATCCTGCACCAGCAAGTGTGGGGAATCCGTGATTCAGGTGGTTTCCCTGCACCCCGCAATGGAGATGGCGAACGCAGCATGCCATTCTGGTCGCTGCGAAGCAGAGCCGAGAAAGTGATCAGTAGCATTCCGGCGTATCGCGCCTTCGAAGTAGAGGAGATCCCCCTTAGCGTCTGGCGCACGCGGTGGATTGATGGGCTCGACCGAGATGGCATTCTGGTGGGCCTCAACTGGTCGGGCGTTCGCGCAACGGGTTATGACGTTCAGCCGCTTGAAGTCCGCACTCGACTCGAGGCCATCGAATAGGGCCTAACAGGGCCATTTGGACTACTCGGTAAAGGATCGACTTTCGGACTTCGTTTTACGATTCGCTTTGTTTGGGTGCCTTCTTTACGGCTTGGCGGTACCACCAGAAGCTGAAGCCCAATAGAACCATATTCATTACCTGGATAATCCAGTACCAAACGGTCGCTCGGAACCCCTCCGCCAGAACAGCGTATAGGTTATTCGCCAACCACATCACCGCCACCAAGCCCATAATTATGGCGCCACCTTTGGTTGGCTGCTTCCAGTTCCTGGTGCTCATGACCTGAGCGTAGCGAAGACGTCAAGAGATGAGGAGACGAATCCGGCTCAAGATGCAGCGCTTCGGATGCGCCCGATGAAGGATCCTTTACCGGGCGGAACATCGGCTGTTAGGAACAAATATTGAGAAAGCCTGTTGCACCCGGACGAGCAAGGAAGGTGACGATGTGGCCATTGTCATCCCGGAATACAGCCTTTGAGCCAGACACGGTCACAGTGCCGGCCTGATAGGGGTTTCCCCATCCCGGAGGTGGGTTGCCTTGGCCGTCGTCCAGTGGTGTTTCGGCGAGGAAGAACGTGTCGGCGACGCGCAATTCCTTGATTCCGCAGTGCGTGTAGAGCATGGTTGGCATGCCGGAAGCCGTAGGGGCCGGCGATTCCGGGGAGGCTTCAGTCATGGGCGTAGCGGGACCTGCGCACGCAACCAGGACGGCCGATAGCGCACCGGCTAGTAGCGAGAGTCTGATTTTTCCGGCCAATACGACCGCACCCCAATCCACGATCAGGCTCAAAGACTATGCCGGGAGAAAGCGAGCCACAATAGCAGGGCTGGTCGAGATTTCCTCACGTCGTCCGGCAGTGGATCGGTCACCGGGACGCCTTCATCTGCCGAAGCTGTGGGCGGCAAGGCGACTATGGTCAATCCATGAGTGCCGAGGAAATCGAGAGTGTGCGTCTACTGTTTCTCCGCGACCAAGTTGGTTTGATCCCACCTGAGCAGTATTCCGAGATCGCGGCAGATCTACTTGTGGACGGTTACGATTCTCCCGCGCTTCGAGAATTGGCTGGATACCCACGGAACGATCCACAGGGAACGCACGACTTGTGGTCTCAGGTGCGAGATGAGTTGGACAAACCTTTTGAGGATGACGGCCTTGCCCGCCGCATGTTAGTCCGACGCTGGTTACAGCAAATCGTTGACGGGATCCTCGACCCATATACCGGGGCCGACCTCATCCTCGGCCTCGCCTGGTTTGCCTTGGGCCGGCCTGCGGTACTCAACCCCCTAGTTGCCGGCCGAGATGACTGGGAAGAACTCCCCGAACGTCGCGACATGCTTCAGCGCGAGCTACGAAACGATGCCCGCGCTATCCTGGAGAGCTGGTAGCTCCGTGCACCGGTGAAGGATCCTCAACCGGGCGCTTTGGCCGTCCGTTGGGTCACCGGCTTACAGACACTGGCCGGTCATTGGTTCTCAGTGACTGGTGCTGGCAGGATCGTTATGCTGTGGGCATGAGAGGGGACAGTGCAGTTCCGGTGGGAAGAAGAATTACCGACTTCTTGGGTTTTACCGACAGCCCTCGTACCCACGCCAAAATCCTCGCGAAATCAACTCCTATGGAGCTCCTTATCCGCGCTGTCGTTCTCACCGTTTGCGTGGTCCTGTTCACCGTCAGCATCTTTGTCAGTCCCGGCCGGGGTTTTGTCTGGTTCCTACTCGCAGACCTTTGTCTGGCCTATCCGGCCGCAATCATGTGGGTTCGCTGGCGCAGGTACCGCAAAATTTGGCCCCAGCCAACGGAAAGCAGTGTTCGGTAGACGATCGGCCTACGGGCGCTGGGGAGTGTTCGAACGGGTCGCGAACTGTACCTGGATGCGCTTGAGCTCGGCGCGTGGAAGCACTGCCGTCACGACGCCGCCGGTTGCCAGCTGGGCTCCGACGCCGTACACGAACGGGTCCCTATCAACCTCCACACCGGGCACACTGATCCCGTTGACGAGGGTCCCGGCCTGACTATTGACCATCCGGGCGGTTATTGGGGGCGCGTGCTGGTCCCAGGGGTTGCTTCCCGGCCAGAGCTCTTGTCGGAACTGGTTCATGAGGATGTGGTTGATGTGATCAGCCAGAAGGCGTTGAACCGATGAGTGCTCGGATGGAGCGCGGTGCCAGGTGGTTCGGACGGCGTCCCATAGTTGCGGGTAGCGCAGTCGCTCCACCTGCTCAATCAGCCAAGGGGGGCGCGGCCAAGGCGGAACTTCCTCAATCGATCTTCGAGTCTTCTCGTCGAGGTCTGCGAGGTTTACCGGATCTTCGTGATTATCCGGATTTCGCCAAAGCGTGTAAGTGATGCTTGCAGTCATTTCTCTGGACCCGTGATCATCCCAGCCGTTGGTCACACCCACGGAGTCCGTGTCCTCCAGCGAAGGTTGGGGCGTAAGCCCCATCACCGGAATGGGCATGAGTTTCAGGTTCTCGGCCCATTCGGCACGGGGATCCGGGGCGTCTTCAGGAAGAATGCCTGCCGCTCTCATGCCTCGACTATGAACCAAACGAGGGAACCTGTAAACAGGACCGAGACTGAGCTTCAGGTCTCGAATGTCCGCTAAGGGATCCTCAACCGCACGTTCGTGAGAAACTGAGCAAATGATTCTGGAGCACGCGGTCCTCCCCGTCTGTCCACACTGGCTCAAGCCGCTGTAACGTCGGCTCCTAAGGCAGCCCAACCAATCCGCTACCGCCCGCATGGCTGTGGCCCGCTGGCCTCGAAGTGATGGCGTAGGCCGAGTCTTTCGGCCAAGAATGGAGTTACAGATGTCCTCCTTCGGAACGGTGCGACAGGACTGGAAACCCGGAACGCTGTCTTCTGCCCAGACCGATTACGAGGGTCTTCGCGTGGTGATTTTTGGCGGTACCGGCGGTCTCGGCCGGGCCATCACCCAGTCCCTGCTGCGCAAAGGGGCCGAGGTCACCGTCGTGGGAAGGACGCTCAAGGACCCTCCTCACCCCAGGAGGTCATTTATCCCGGCAGACCTGTCGTCCTTGAACAGCTCCCGCCAGGTGGCCCGCAATCTGCCGGCCGAAACCTTCGACGCAGTCCTGCTCACCCACGGGATCTTTGCGGGACGGACCCGCGAAGTGACACCGGAAGGAGTAGAGAAAGATCTGGCCACGAGCGCTATGAGCCGGTGGGTGGTTGCCCAGGAACTGGCGCCACGGCTGGGCGGGGGAAGGCCTTCGCTTCGGCAAAAGCCGCGCCTTTTTGTCTGGGGGTTTCCCGGGGGCGAACGCGCGCTGGATCTGACAGATATTCAATCGAGCCGAAACTACCGCTGGCAGACAGCCCACGGCAACACCGTCGTGTTCAACGAAGCTCTGGTCCACCATGCTGCCGCTCGTTTTCCGGACATCAACGTGTTCGGTATGAATCCCGGCATCATCAAGACCAACATCATGGCCGGTGCCCTCGGACAAGCGACCTTGAAACTACGAGCACAGCAAACCCTCATAGGTGTGCTCTTCCAGAGCGCGGAGGCTTACGCCGAAAAAGTTGTGCCCCTCGTGGTCCATCCCGCCTTGGAAGACAGATCGGGGGCACTATTCAATCGGCACGCCCAACCAATAGAACCCAACCCCTGGCTGATTTCCGACGACCACCTTGACCACGTAGTCGCAGCGGCCGAGTCTCTCTCAGCCCGAGTTCTTCGTTAGTGCACTTATTCATTCGATGAGCGAGACCAGGAAGACCTGCCACGTCAGCAGAGTGGGGATATTGAGGCCCATCGCGACCCATGGGGCCACTCCAACCAACGAACCGAACCAAAATGGGACCATCGTGGTCGATGGTCGTTTGTTGCTACTGGGATAGGGGATCTTCAGACAGCAGTTTGCAACAAGGTTGGACCAGTCCATCTCCCGAGCGTGACGAAGCATCTAGCCGGCCGGGACTGCCGGCTGGGCAAGGATTTCCTTTCCGGGTCCGCGGGCGAGACCCACCCGGGCATTGCCGGCGAGGTGCACGAGTATGCCGACCACGAGAAACGCGGCGAGTACCAGGGCGCTGGTGGCAATGACCGCCGGCCAGCCGCCGTCGAGCCCCGGGTTGAGGAAGTCGTAGGGGTACCAGCCATCGAGGGCACCGCGCACCCAGGAGAAAATCAGGAACACCCCCGGGTAGCAAAGCCAGACGAGGGGCCGCCGCCACCGGCCTCGGACGGTGCGCGTGACCAGGAGCCAGTCGAGCCCCGCGACCAGCGGCGCGATGCGATGGGTGACCATCCACGGCCAATACATGTCCAGCGTCCACCACGGTTCGCCAGGCGGAGCCACGAGCACCACATAAATAATGCCCGTCATCACCAGGTAGAACGCGAGGGCGCCGAAGAGGTGATCCCACCACTGCGGCAGCCGCGCACGCGGCCGCGTGGCGGACACAAGGAACACGAGCCCGAGGACGAGGTTTGACTGGAACGTGAACTGGGAGATGAGCTGGGGGATATCGACGGAATTGCCGGGCTGGGTCGCGTCATAGAGCTCCTGCCCAAGGGCAGCGAGCATGGCGAATCCGGCGCCGCCGCGTACTAGACGGATCCACAGACGGTCCGGATGCAGCGCCCGGTTGGCGCCCACGTTGCGTTGAACCGGAGGACTCAGCATCAGCACGTCGCTCATGGCATCAGCGTAGTGTTGCGCCAAGCCCGGCCCCAGGGTCAAAAGGACAGGATTGCCACCGACCGCCTGATGCCGCCAAGAACGTGCGGCGTCCCGGGGAAGGATTCTCTTCCGGGCGGCCACGTAAAACTGGAAGAACGCGCCTATCCCCGCAGCTCGCTCATCCATACTTTGCCGTGCGATATGAGCCGGCGGTCTTAGAGCTTCAGCACCGCTTTGCCTGGTACCGGACAACTGTTGGGCTTGGTGGGTGGATCCCACGGGACTGGATCAAGGGCCTTCTCAAAAATTACGGACTGCCCGCCCTTTTCATACACAACCACGTGGACATTGCTGATTCCAGGCCACACCTCGACTGCATTTTGGGTGGCAGCGTCGAATCGAGCCCCCGCAGGCTTCTCGAAGCACTCGCTCTTACCCGGACAGTCAACTTCGAATTCCAGGTCGACAGCGGGCCGCCCTGTCGCCGAGAAATCGATTGTGAGGAGGTTCGGTTCCAGCAACGTGGCACACGACGGCGTGTAGCAGGCAGTCAGAGAAGAAGCCGCCATGAGTAGAAGCGGCAGGAAAGACGCGCGCACGGTACGGGGCACCTATTCACGATAACCCTAGAAACTATTGCTATTGACGTACCAATTGTCCCGCACCACTGATTGAACTCTTGTCGAGATTAGACTCTCAGCCTGTGGGGACCCGGGGGAAAGTAAAGAGCTCACTGAGTCCTCCTGCGGCCACCGGTTGCCGTGCCGTCGTGCGCGAGTTTTCATTTCTCTTCGCCGGCAGCGGTGACCTGTACGCGGTCAGGTTCGGCGGGATCGGATTGCGCGCGAGCTCGTGGACCACCGACGACGGGTATGAACCGGTCGCCCGCGGCTCGTACACCCTGGACTGGGACGGGAACAATGGAGTCCTCAATCTCATCGGAGGTATTGACCCGGTGTGGCCCGCCATCCATGATCCCCTGCAGTTAAAAGATCAGGACGGCCGGGAGCACACGAACATGATGGTCCGGATGCGCCGCTCGGCGAGGTTGGCCACCTGGTTGGCTGTCATCTGCGCGAAATCGTCCCCCAGGAAGGTCGCGAAGGTCACCGGCGGTGGCCCCTCCCTCTGGATTTTGGCGAGCATCTGCTGGAACCAGACAAGGCTTTCGTCCGATGAGTCGACTTCCGAAACGACATTAAAACCTGCGGACGGGAGGAGTTCGCGCATCTCTTCCAGGGTCGCGGGAAAGCTCGTCGAGGAGTCGGCGGCCCACGGCACCGGGTAGTGCACCTCGCCGCCTTCCCCCTGCAGGACGTCGTAAACCACGAACCTGCCGCCCGGCCGGAGGACACGGAAAGCTTCCGCATACAGCGCGTGCTTGTCCGGGATGTTCATGGCCACATGCATGGTCAGTGCCGCGTCCGCTGACTTATCGGGAAGACCGGTGGCTGTGGCGTCCCCAACGCGGAAGCGGGTACGGCCGGACAGGCCAGTCCACTCCGAGAGTGCCGTCGCTACCTGGCAGAACTCCGGAGTGAGGTCGACCCCTGTGACAGTGCACCCGGTCAACTCGGCGAGGGTCCGTGCGGGGCCGCCCAGTCCGCTGCCGAGGTCGAGCACATGGGAATCGGCGGTGAGGGCGAGTGCTTCGATGATTTCCAGGGTTGCCCTGCGGCCACGGATGTGGAACTCGTCAACAGGCGCGAGGTCGGCCGGCCGCAGCCTCGTACGGTCCACGCCGGCCGCGTCCAAGGCAGAACCGATGGCCCCCACAAGTCCGCCGGGGCCGGTGTAGAACGCCGAAACCTGGTTCATTGCGCCATCCTCACACCGGGCGGCTGCAGGGTCAACGGGAAGCGCGATTACCAGTCATGCACCGTGCCGTCGACGAGGCGGTTGTAGGGCAGGTAGGCCTGCTGGTACGGGTAGGCTGCGGCGGCTTCTTCGTTGAATTCGACGCCGATCCCGGGCTTGTCGCCCGGGTGCAGGTACCCGTCCACGAACGTCATGGACTGCTCGAAGACCTCGTTGGTCTTATCCGAGTGCTGCATGTACTCCTGGATCCCGTAGTTATGGATCGCCAACCCCACGTGCAGCTGCGCCGCGAACCCCACCGGGGAAATGTCCGTCGGTCCGTGGAACCCGGACTTGATCTGGTACTGCGCGGCGAAATCCATCACCTTCTTCAGGGGGCTGATCCCGCCAAAGTGGGTGGACGCGGCCCGGACGTAATCGATCAACTGTTCCTTGATCAGCGTCTGGTAATCCCACACGGTATTGAAGATCTCCCCAATCGCCAACGGCGTGGTGGTGTGCTGCCGGACCAGGCGCAGGCCCTCCTGGTTCTCCGCCGGGGTGCAGTCCTCGAGCCAAAACAGGTCGTACGGTTCCAGGGCCTTGCCGAGCTTGGCGGCCTGGATCGGCGTCATCCGGTGATGCCCGTCATGCAGCAGCGGCAGCTCCGGGCCGAACTCGTTCCGCACCGCCTCAAACACCGTCGGCAGGTGCCGCAGGTACGCGCGGGTATCCCAATCCTCCTCCACGGGGAAAGCGCCGCGGCCGGCGGGCTCGTAGTCGTACCGCTCCCCCGAGGCCTGGGCCTGCGCGGCCACACCATAAACAGCCTTGATGCCCGGCACGGCGGTCTGGATCCGGATCGACTTGTATCCGAGCTCCAGGTGCTCACGCACGGAATCGAACAGCGACTCAATATCCGACCCCGAAGCGTGCCCGTACGCCCGCAACCCGTTCCGCGACGCACCACCGAGCAGCTGGTACACCGGCATCCCGGCGAGCTTGCCCTTGATATCCCACAGCGCCATATCCACCGCGGCGATCGCCGCCATCGTCACCGGGCCCCGCCGCCAGTACGAGGACCGGTACAGGAACTGCCACGTATCCTCGATCCGGTGCGGATCCTTCCCGATCAACAGCTGCGCCACATGCTCCTTCAAATACGCAGCAACAGCCAACTCCCGGCCATTCAACGTGGCATCACCAATACCGGTCACACCATCCTCCGTCGTGATCCGGAGGGTCACAAAGTTCCGGGACGGACTGGTAACAAACACATCGGCGGCAACGATTTTCATGGCTGGCTTTCGGGTTGGAATCTCTAAAGGTCTGGAGTGTGAAGGGCAGGAGTCAGCGCACGGTGCTGCCCCGGGCGGCACCAAGCAGGGCAAGCTCCTCGCGACGCGGCAGCCCCTCCCAGTCGCCGCGCGTGCTGACAGCGAAGGCGCCTGCCAGGATGCCCTGCCGCAGGCGGTCGGCGGTACCGACGCCGTCGAGCAGCGCCGAGAGGTAGCCGGCGGTGAAGGCATCCCCGGCTCCCACGGTGTCCACGCAGGTCACGGCGAGGGCCGGTGCTTCCAGGCGCCCTTCCGCGGTATAAACCGCCGCGCCCGCTGCGCCGCGCTTCACCACCACTTCCCTGACTCCGGCGTCGAGCAGCCGGGCCGCGGCGGAAGCTTCGTCCATAGCCGCCCCGCTCCCCTCGTTCGCCGGGGCAATCAGGTCGAGCTCGTCGTCGGACGCAATGACGACGGTGGCGTGCCTCGCCAGGGGGCCGAGCACCGCGCGCGCCTGGTCCGGGGACCAGAGCTTGCTGCGGTAGTTCACATCGAGGCTGACCACCACACCGTCAGCGGCCGCCCGTTCCGCGGCGTATTCCACGGCGTCGCGGGCTTCCGGGCTGAGCGCTGCGGTGATGCCGGTCAGGTGCAGGATCCGGGCACCGCAATCCAGCGCGGCCGACACGTGCGCACGCGAGATGGTGGCCCCTGCGGACCCCGCGCGGTAGTAGAAGACCCGGCTGAGGTCTGCGGTGCGCTGCTCCAGGAACATCACGCCGGTGCTCCGCTCCGGGTGGACGCTGTGGTGCAGCTGGACACCCTCGCCCCGGAGCTGCTTGACGATGAACTCGCCGTGCGGGTCCGCGCCCACGGACCCGGCCCAGGCCGCCGTGTGGCCAAGGCGGGCCACGCCGATGGCAACGTTCGATTCCGCCCCGGCCACCTGCATGTTCAGGGTCCCGCCGGAGGCCAGCGGGCCGGTGGACCGGAGCGAGACCATGGACTCGCCGAAGGTCAGCAGGTCCACCGTCACGAAGGGGTCCCGGTACGGGCCGCGAATTCGGCAGCGAGGCCCAGGAAACGGCGGGCGCGGTCCCGCATGTCCGAAAGGTCACCGCCCGAGGCCGCCGTGCCGAAGAGCGGTCCCCCCAGCCCGACGGCGATGGCCCCGGCTTCCCAGTACCCGGCGGCTTCGTCAAGGCCCACGCCGCCGACGGCGATGAAGGGGATGTCCGGGAAGGGATCGCGGACGGCCTTCAGGTAGCCGGGGCCCCCGATCGAGGCGGGGAACAGTTTGATGGCGGTGGCGCCGCGTTCCATCGCCTCATAGGCCTCGCTGGGCGTCAGCGCCCCGGCAAGGACGGGGATGCCGGCGTTGGCGGCCTCGCTGATCGAGGGGGCCAGGGAGGGGGTGACGATGAACTGGCCGCCCGCTGCGGTGACGTGTTCGACGTCGGCCTGGCTGAGGACGGTGCCGGCGCCCACCAGGCAGCCGGCCGGGGCAGCCGCGCGGACTTCCCGGATGGCCTCCAGCGCGTTGGGCGTGGTGAGGGCGATCTCCACGTACTGGAAGCCCTCCTCCATGGCGGCCAGCGCAGCCTTGGCGGCAGCACCGCCGTCGTTCCCGCGGACGATGCCGACGAGGCGCGCCTGCCGGATGCCGGCCAACAATTCGGCTGGAGTAACAGCTGCATTTTGCGATGTCATGGGGTTCACCATTCTGCGAAGGATCCGTCGGGGTGGCGCCACACCGGTCCGCGCCAGGCGTGGCCGCGCTTGTCCGCTGCCCGCACCACGGCCTCATCAATTTCGACGCCGAGTCCGGGCCCGGTGAGCCGCTCGATGTGGCCATCGACGAACTTGAACGGCGTCTTGTCCACCACGTAGTCCAGGACTTCGGCGCCCTGGTTGTAGTGGATCCCGATGCTCTGTTCCTGGATGAGGAAGTTGGGCGTGGCGAAGCCCACCTGCAGGCAGGCCGCGAGCGCCAGGGGGCCCAGCGGGCAGTGCGGCGCCAGCTGGACCTCGTACACCTCGGCCAGCGCGGCGATCTTGCGGACCTCCGTGATCCCGCCGGCGTGCGACAGGTCCGGCTGCGCCACGGCGATGCCTGCCTGCAGCGCGGGCAGGAATTCCTGCCGGCTGTAGAGCCGCTCCCCCGTGGACACCGGGGTGGTGGTGGAGGAGGTGAATTCGCGCAGCAGGTGGGTGTTTTCCGGGACCACCGGCTCCTCGAGGAAGAATGGCCGGAACGGCTCCAGCAGGGGTGCCACCCGCCTGGCGTTGGCCAGGCTGAAGCGGCCGTGGAAATCGACGGCGACGTCCCGGTGGTCGCCCAGCACCTGGCGGGCCGCCGCGACACGGCGGATGACGCCGTCGATCTCGGCGACTGACGCCACCGGGCTCATCCGGCCGCTGGCGTTCATCTTGACGGCGGTGAGGCCTACCTCCAGCTGGGCGCTGATCTGGTCGGCCACCTCGTTGGGCTCGTCGCCGCCCACCCAGCCGTACATCCGGATCCGGTCGCGGACGTGGCCGCCCAGCAGCTGGTGCACGGGGGTGTTGAAGTGCTTGCCGGCGATGTCCCACAGCGCCTGGTCCAGGCCGGACACGGCGCTGGCCAGGATGGGGCCGCCGCGGTAGAAGGACCCTTTGGTCATGACCTGCCAGTGGTCTTCGATCCGGAGGGCGTCCCTGCCGATGAGCAGCTCCGAGAGTTGCCCGACGGCGGCACGCACCGTTTCGCTGCGGCCCTCGCAGGTGGCCTCGCCCCAGCCCACGATGCCGCTGTCGGTTTCGATCCGGACAAAGAGCCAGCGGGGGGCAACGAGGAATGTTTCGATCCGGCTGATGACGGTCACGCGGCGGTTCCTAACCCTTGGTGGCGCCGGCGGTCAGGCCGGAGACGATGTACTTCTGCGTGAAGAGCGCAATGATCATGATGGGGATGGTCACAACGGTGGCCGCGGCCATCAGCCCGCCCCAGTCGATGCTGGCGTAGGAGACGAAGTCGAAGATCGCCACCGGCAGGGTCTTGGTCTTGGCGCCGGAGAGCACCAGGGCGAACATGAAGTTGTTCCACGAGAAGATGAAGGACAGGATGCCGGCGGTGGCAATACCGGACACCGCCAGCGGAAGCGTGATAAGCCGGAACGCTCCGATCGGCGTGAGCCCGTCCACCTCGGCCGATTCCTCCAGTTCGAGGGGCAGCGAATCGAAGTAGCTCATCATGATGTAGACGATCAGCGGGAGCGCGACGAACATGTGGCTGAGGATCAGCACCTCGAACTTGCCCACCATGCGCAGGTTGGAGAAGACGTAGTACCAGGGCACCAGCAGGGAAACGCCCGGGATGACGCGGGCCATCAGGACCACCAGTGCGGAACGGTGCATGCTGAACCGGCTCATGGCGTAGGCAGCGGGGACGCCCAGGACGATCGAGAGCGCGGTGGAGACGAAGGCCACCCAGAAGCTGTTGACGATGAACACGAAGTAGTTGTTGCGCTGCAGCACGTTGGCGTAGTTCTCGAACGTGGGCGAGAACAGGAACGCCTTGCCGGTGTCGTAGATGTCCACGTTGGTCTTCAGCGACGCCAGGAGCATCCAGAACAGCGGTGCCAGCAGGAACAGCACCACCACAATCAGGGCCACCACCCTGAACACCTTGTAGGCGCGGGTGCCCAGCGGCTTGCGCCGGCGCGGGGCCCTGCTGGTGGCGGTGGCGGCGGAATCTGTCATGACGGTCATTTGCTTACCGCTTTCTTGCGCATGGTGAGCAGCCACATGGAGCCGATGATGATCATGAAGAACAGGATCAGCACCGCCGAGGAGAGCCCGTACTGGTTGTAGTCGAAGCTCAGCCCGTAGGCGTAGACGTTCAGCGTCTCCACTTCGTGGAACGAGCCGCCGCCTTTGCCCTTGGTGGCGTAGAGGATGTCGAAGGTCTTCAGGGCATCGATGCCGCGCAGCAGGATGGCCACGATCACGGTGGGCATCATGAGGGGCAGGGTGATGTAGAAGAACCGCTGGAAGGCGTTGGCGCCGTCCACGCGGGCGGCCTCGTCCGGTTCATCGGACAGGGAGGTCAGGCCGGCCAGCAGGATCAGGACCACCATGGGGGTCCACTGCCAGACGTCCATGAAGATGGTGGTGCCCAGTGCGGTGTCCTGTCCGGACAGCCACGGCTGCGGCGGGATGCCCACCATGCCCAGGAGCTGGTTGACGAAGCCGATGTTGGGATCGAAGATCAGCCGCCACATCATGCCGACGGCCACGGGGGTGGCCACCAGCGGCAGCAGGATGGCCACGCGGACCCACTTTTCCCCGCGGAAGGGCCGCCACAGGAGCAGGGCCACGCCCATTCCGAGGACCACTTCGAAGGCCAGCGCGACGCCGGTGAAAGCAAGCGTGCGTCCCACGGCAGGCCAGAAACGCTCGAAATCACTGAGGACCGTGAGGTAGTTCTGCAGCCCGATGAATTCCGTGGCGGCCCGGACGGAGCCCTGGGAGTCGGTGAGGCTGAGGTACAGGGTCCAGGCCAGGGGGAAGATGATCAGGACGCCGACGAAGATCATGGCGGGCGCCGCGAAAAGCCACTTCCGGTGCCGGTTGGCCCAGGCGGACAAGCTCCCCCCGGCACGGGCGGGGCCACCGGCCCGGCGGGTGCGGGCGCTGCGGGGTGGGTTCATTACAGACATGGTTCACCTAAGGAGTTTTGGGGGTGAAGTGGGCCGCGCCGGGACGGCGTTGGGGGCCGTCCCGGCGGGCTGGTGCGGCGCATCCGCGCCAGGCGTTTTACTTCTTTTCGCTGTCCAGGAAGGTCTGGAAAGCAGTCTGGGCGTCGTTTGCCGCGGCCGCGGAATCCGCGCCGGTGATGGTGGCAACGATCGGGGCGCCCACGATTTCGCGGGCCTTGCCTACCGTGACAACCTCGGGCCGGTCGTGGCCCACGCCGTTCTTGGCGCTGGCGGAGATCGCCTCAGCCAGGTCCTTGGGGTAGGTGGAGGTCCCGTCGGGGTTGGACCAGACGGAGGTACGCGGGCCCGGGACGCCGGCCTTCTGGGCTGCCAGGGTGCGCTCCTTGCTGGTGGCCCACTGGATGAACTTCCAGGCGTTTTCCTGGTTGCTGGAGTTCTGGTTCACGCCCAGGGCCCAGGAGGGGATGTTGTACGGCTTGGAACCGGCGGGGCCGGCGGGCAGCGGTGCGAACCCGACCTTGTCCGCCACCTTGGACTTGGCGGGGTCCGTGGCGTTCTTGTAGAGCGAGTCAGCCTCGGTGTAGAAGGCGGCGCCGCCCTGGGTGAAGATGGCCATGGCCTCGGGCCAGCTCATGTCCGTGCTGACATTGGCGGGGCCGTAGTTCTTGATCAGGCCGCCGTAGTAGGCGTAGGCCTTCTTGGCTGCATCGGTGTTGACCGAGGCCTTGCCGCTGGAGTCCATGAAGTCGCCGCCGAAGCTGTACAGGAAGCTGGAGAACTGGGTGACGGCGGCGGACTTGCCGGTGCGGGCCACGAACCCTGCGGTCTCCGGGGAGGAAGCCTTGATGGCCTTGGCGGCCGCTTCCAGTTCATCCATGGTCTTGGGCACCTGGAGTCCCGCGGCCTGCAGCAGGTCCTTGCGGTAGTACAGGACCTCGCGCTCGGTGATGATCGGCACGCCGACCACCTTGCCGTCAACGGTGGTGGCCTTGACCGGGCCCTCCTGGTAGTCCTTCCAGTCCCAGTTGGAGTCGGAGGAGACGTTCTTGGTCAGGTCCGCCAGGTAGCCGTTCTTGGCGAAGGCCTTGCCCTCCTGCAGCGGGCGGTACATCATGACGTCGATTTCGTCGCTGCCAGCGTTGAGCTTGACGTTGTACTGGTCCGAGAGCTGGTCTTCGCCCAGCTGGGTGAGTTCGACCTTCAGGCCGCTGGACTTCTCGAACTCCGGAATGGCGGCCTTGATGCCCTCGGTCCACACGTGGTTGGCGAGGGTGACGCGGACAGTGCCGGACTCCTTCGCCTGGTCGCTGCCGCCTCCGCCGCCGCTGCAGGCGGTGAGCCCCAGCGACATCGCCGCGGCCACGGCCGCGTACTTCACAATTGAACGCCGCTTCATTACGACTCCCTTTGCCTTTGGGCCCGCATCAGCGCGGGCTGGTTACAAACGCCTCGTTACGTCTGCTCTGTTCAGCGAGCATAGACAAATAAGGCAGACATATACAAGACCTTGCTATGCCCCCATATGATTTATTCATGACCATTCCAAAGGCGGCGTTGTCCCCTGACCTGCATTCATCGCTGGTCGAGAACCTGGGGCTCGCCATTGCCGAGGGAACGCTGGCACCAAACTCCATCCTGCGGCTGGATGAGCTGGAGGCGCAGCACAAGGTGTCCCGGTCCGTGATCCGGGAGGCCACCCGCGTCCTGTCGTCCATGGGGATGCTCGAGTCCCGCCGCCGCCTGGGCACGGTGGTCCAGCCCGAGGCGAGCTGGAACCTCTACGATCCGCAGGTGATCCGGTGGCGGCTGGCATCGGCCAAGCGGCTGGAGCAGCTGCGGGCCTTGAACGAACTGCGTGGCGCCATTGAGCCGCAGGCCGCGCGCCTGGCCGCTGAACGCGCGTCCCTGGATGAGGCCAGCGACCTTGTCTCGATGGCAGCCCGGCTGTGGGCTGCGGGGCAGCGCGGGGACCAGGGGGAATTCCTGCGGCTCGATATCGACTTCCACGCCGCAGTCCTCAACGCCTCCGGCAACCTGATGTTTTCCCAGCTGCATAACCTGGTGGCGGAGGTGCTGGCCGGGCGCACCCAGCACGGCCTGATGCCGCATCTCCCGGACCACGAGGCGCTGCAGCTGCATGTTGATGTGGCCAGCGCGATCCAGCGCGGGGAAGCCGCTGCCGCGCACGCCGCCATGAGCAGGATCGTGGAGCAGTCCACCGAGGAAATGGGGGACATCTGGTCCAGCAGCCACGCGGCCGAAGAGACGCCAGGGCAGCCCTGACCCGCCTCCGCGCTTAAGGCCTCCGCGCCGCCGCCAGCTGGCCTGCCAGGAAGTCCAGGGCCGCCTGCCCCTCCGGCAGCCCTGCGGTGTGGTTGAGGTGGCCGTGCACTGCGCCCTCGGCCAGGAAGTAGGACACCGGAACCCCCGCCCGCGCCAATGCGGAGGCAAACTGCTCGGTTGAGCCGCGGGCGTCGTCGTACTCGCAGGCAAGCAAAGCGGTGGGCGGAAGTCCGGCAGGGTCCGCGTAGCCGGGCATGGCGTAGGACGGTGCCATGCTGACCGGACCCCCCACGTAGTTCTCCGCCGTCCGGATGCAGTCCTCCAGTGTGAACCGCAGGTGCCGCGGCAGTCCGGCCATGACCGAATCGTCCAGGCCTCCGGCCGGCGGCGGGAGTTCGGCGTCCAGGAAGGGATAGGCCAGCAGCAGTTTTGCGGGCAGTGGCTTGCCGGCGTCGATCAGGTAGAGCGCGGCGCCCACGGCGAGGTTGCCGCCGGCACCGGCCCCGCCCAGGCAGAGCAGGTCCGGATCCAGGCCCAGGGATGCGGCGTTCTTCCGCGCCCAGAACCATCCGGCCAGGGCGTCGTCATGCGGGACGGGAAAGGACACGCCGTTGCGCGCCAGGCGGTAGTCCACGGACAGCACCGGCGTCCCCTGGGCCGCGAGCACCCGTGCCAGGTAGTCCGATTCGGGGATGTCAACGCTCCCGCTGACGAAGCCGCCGCCGTGCAGCCACACCAGGGCGGGGCTGCCGGCAGCGGCCGCCTCACCGTAGATCCGGATGGCCACCGGCCCGTGCCGGCCGTCCTCCGTCACGGTTCGGATGGGGACGTCGGGCCCGGGCGACCGCACGGCGTCCGGGTTGAGGAACTGCGGGCCTTCCGGCCTGGCCAGGTACTCCGCGAACCCCGCGTCGGGCGCCTGGGCGTCGTTCCCGGGGCCGGCCGCCGGCGCTGACGCGGCAGGTTTGGTGGGTGTCATTCTGCGCCCAGCTTCCGTGAGAAGTAGCCGACGGCGGCTGCCAGGATGGCCTCCATCCGGTCCTCCGCGCCGAAGAAACAGTGGTCCCCGCCCTCGATGGTCACCACGTCGTGCTCGACGCCGGCTTCGGCGAGGGCGGCGGCCAGGAGCTCGGTCTGCGAGTGCGGGACCAGGCCGTCGCTGTCGCCATGGACCAGCAGGAACGGCGCGGCGCCGGGGGTCACGTAGCTGACGGGGCTGGCCGCGGCGAGCAGGTCGCGGTCATCCGAGCCGCCCACCAGCATGTATTCCGGCTGCAGGGACATGCCTGGCGGCACGGCAGCGGTCAGTGCGGCGGGGAACAGCCCGGCCGGCCGCTGCATGGGCGGGATGTCCGCCAGGGAGGAGACACCGTAAAAGTCGACGACGGCGCTGACGCTGCTTGGGTGCCCCTGCGCGCCGAGGCCGCCCTCCAGGTCCTGGCGGTTTCCGGTGAGTCCCAGGAGCGCGACGAGGTGCCCGCCGGCGGATTCGCCCCAGGCGCCGAACCGTTCCGGATCGATGTTCAGCTCCGCGGCGAATTCGCGGAGGTACCGGACGGCGGCTTTGAGATCGTGGAGTTGCGCCGGGAAGGGGGCTTCCAGGGCGTGCCGGTAGTCCGCCGTGGCGCAGGCGATGCCTGCCTGGTTGAGCAGCCGGAACACGGAGTCCGGCGCGAAGGTGGGCGGCAGCTCCCGGCGGTCGCCCAGCTGGAACGCACCGCCGTGCACCCACAGCACCAGCGGCGTGGGTCCGGCGGCCTCGCGGGGCAGCCAGATGTCCATTTTCAACGGCCGGAAACCGATGGCCCGGGCGTACGTCACTTCGCGGTGCACCACCGAAACCCCGCCTGCCTGCTCCGGTGTGCCGGGGGCGTCGTAGACCGGGAACGGCGGAATGGTGCGGCCTCCGGGTCGGGAAGCATCGCGGGAAGCGTCAAGTACGTCGGTAGCGCGGTCCACTGTCATAGTGTGCTCCTCATCAGCTCAGGTTGGGTGCTTTCCCCGCCGGGTGCGGCAAGGAAAGTATGGTGTCCGGGGCCGACGACGGCGGCCGGCAGGCCGGGCAGCAGCACCTCGGCAGTGGTGCCGGCGGGGATTGTGGCCGTGAGCGTCAGCACGCCGTCGTCCGGTGCGCCTTCAGACGCTGCCGCCTCCGGTGCAGTCCCCGCCGAAATGGTCCACGCCACCTCGATCAGGCCGCGCGGCCCCTGGTGGGAAGTGGTGGCGGAGGTGATGCCGGCCCCGGGCCGGGGCTCGATGACGAGCCGTTCCCAGCCCGCACTGCCGTCGGCCTGCCGCAGCCCGGCGGTATACCGGTGCAGGAAGGACACCACCGCGCCCTTGCTGTAGTGGTTGAGCGACTGGCGGGCGGTGCCGCGGGCGTCGATGCCGTTCCACAGTTCCCACACAGTGGTGGCGCCGCGGTCCACCATGGCGAGCCAGGACGGTTCGGAGTCCTGCATGAGGAGTTCGTAGGCGAGGTCCAGTTCGCCGTTGTCCGCCAGGACGGGCAGCAGGTAGGGCGTGGACAGAAAGCCCGTGCCCAGGTGCGTGCCGGCGTCCCGGATCAGTCCTGCGAGCTGCGCGGTGACGGTGGCGCGGCGTTCCGGGCTGACCAGGTCAAACGCCAGGGCGCGGACGCAGTTGGCCTGGCTGGCTCGGGTCACCTGCCCGGCGGCGTCCAGGTATTCCGTTTCCCAGGCGTTCCGGATGTTCGCCGAGAGTTCCGCCAGTGCGGCGGCTTCCCCGGCGAACCCCAGCACCCCGGCGATGCGGGCCATCAGGTCCGTGGTGTGCCGGTAGTAGGCCGTGGCCACGATGCCGTTGTCCGCCGCGCGGGCGGCAAACAGGTCAGGTTCGGGGCCGCCCGGCTCCATCCATTCGCCGAAGTGGAAGCCGGTGTCCCACAGGTACTGCTCGTGGGCGGCCGGGAGGGGCGCCTGAGCTGCGCGGGCTGCGTGCCGCTGGGTTTCGGCGGTGGTCCGGACGAAGCCCAGCCAGCGCTGCATCGCGTCCCAGTTTTCGGCCAGGATTGATGCGTCCCCGGTGGCCCGGTAGCCCTCCCACGGCACCATGACGATCGCGTCGCCCCAGCCGGCGGACCCATTGGTGAATGCCATGAACTCCGCGGAGGTGGCAGCGGGTCCGGGCGAGGGCGAAATGTTGGCGATGACGCCGTTCTCCCACTGGTCGGCCCGGACGTCGCGGAGCCATTTCCGGGAGAATCCGGTGACGTCGAACAGGTACGCGGCGGTGGGGATGAACAGCTGCCAGTCCCCGGTCCAGCCGGCCTTCTCGCGCTGCGGACAGTCGGTGGGGACCTCGCAGGAGTTGTCCAGGAAGCTCCATTCGACGATGTCATGGAGCTTGTCCAGCCGGGCGTCGCTGCAGCTGAAGGTGCCGATCCGTTCCAGGTCTGTCCGGACCAGGCAGGCGGAGATGTCCGCCGGCTGCAGGTCCGTGGCGAGGCCTTGGACCGAGACGTATTGGAACCCGTGCGTGGTGTGCCGGGGCTCGAAGACCTCGCCCGGGGCGCCGGAGGCGGTGACGGTGTCCACCTGGCCGGCATCAAGGAAGGCCCCCGGTGCGCGGAAATTGTGCGGCCGCAGGTGGTCCCGGGTGACGTCACCGTCCGGCCCAAGCGCCTCGCCGTGTTCCAGCGTGAGGGTTTCTCCCGGGGCACCCAGCTGGGACAGCCGGACCCAGCCGTGGATGTTCTGGCCGAAGTCCACCACCTGGTGGCCGTTGGGAAGGCGGGTGATGGACACCGGCGCCAGTTCCCGGGTCACGCGGGTGGGAGGGGCGAGGGGTCCGGTGAGTGCCGTAAAGCCGCCGGGACGGACGACGGCGGGACGTGCCCCGGGTGCGGCGCCTGCGGACGGTGTGCTCCCGCCGTCGTGCATCCGGAAGTCAACCCGCTGGCCCGCCATGAGGTCGGCGCTGGTGATCTCCGTTGCGGACACCAGCCAGGAGCCGTCGGTGCCGATGGTCTGCCGGCCGGCCGAGGACTCCACCTCGAGCTGCGCAAGGAAAGCTGTTCGCGTGCCGTACATGCCGGCGTCGCGCGTGTACCCGAAGGTGCCGCGGTACCAGCCGTCGGTGAGGACGGCGCGGACTGTGTTGGAACCTTCGACGAGCAGGTCCATGACGTCGTAGGCCTGGACCTGGAGCGTGGTGTTGTAGCTGGTGGAGCCGGGTGTGAGCTGCTGGTCGCCCACGCGGCGGCCGTTGATGAAGAGTTCGTAGATGCCGTGGGCGGTGGCGTACGCGCGGGCTTTGTGCGGGGCTGCGTCGAGCGTGAAGGTTTTGGTGAAGGCGTAGCCGGGGCGTTCCCCCGCCGCCGGGATCTCCGGCTCGTCGGCGCCGATCCACTGCGCTGTCCAGTCGGTGGCGTGCAGGAGGCCCAGTTCCACCGTCATCGGCTGGGACCAGCCGGTTGGTGTTTCGGTGCCGTCTTCGCCGGAGTTCCAGGTGCGGACGCGCCACTCGAACCGGCTGCGGGAGTCCAGCGCGGGGCCGGTGTACGGGATGCCGCTGCACGCGGCTGATTCCTGCCGGCCCGTGTCCCAGCCGTTGCTGGCGGTGATCCGGTACGCCGTCTGGCTGCTGGTGCCGGCGGGCGGCGTCCAGCCCAGCCGGGGCGTGGTGACGGTCAGGCCCAGCGCCGCAGGCAGGTGTTCGGCCCGAAGCCGGGTGGGGGCGGTCATGCGGCGGGACTCCTGAAGTGCGGTTGCTGGGAGTTCCAGCTTTGCGTTTCGTGACTTCCCCTCCACAGGGAGCTTTCAATGGTTGGAATAGTATTGTGGTTCAGCTCACTGCCTTCCCCGTGGGCCACAGGAACTGCCAACGGCGCTAGGAACCACTGCCATGACTGCCACTCCGGAAACGGACACCCCGCCTGCGCGCGGAAAGCGGCCCAAACAGGGCGAACCCGTCATCGACCGGGCACTGAGCCTGCTCGCCGTCTTCTCCGACCGGCGCCGCGCGCTGACACTGTCCGAACTGGCCCGCCACGCGGATATGCCTGCCCCCACGGCGCTGCGGCTGATCGCCCGGCTGGTGGCGTGGGGTGCCCTGGAGAGGCTCGACGACGGCCGGTACGTGGTGGGGGTCCGGCTGTGGGAAGTGGCATCCCTCTCTCCGCGCGGGCACGGCGTGCGGGAAATCGCACTCCCCTACCTTGAGGACCTGTTTGAGGTCACCCGGCACCATGTGCTGCTGGCGGTCCGGGACAACGAGGAGGCGGTGCTGATCGAACGCCTGTCCGGGAAGGACGCCACAGAGGTGGCCTACCGGGTGGGCGGCCGTGCGCCGCTGAGGTCCACCGCCATCGGCCTGGTGCTGCTGGCCGGGGCGGACCAGCAGTTCCAGGAGACCATCCTGAAGCGCCCGCCGGAAAACGAACCCGGCGTGCCCGAAATGCCCGAAGGCCAGCTGCGCAGGACCCTGTCCGACGTGCGGCGGACCGGTATCGCGATGATCCGGCGGACCGTCCCGTCCCGCACCGTATCCGTGGCCTCCCCCATCTTCGATGCGCAGGGCGCCGTGGTGGCGTCGCTGTCCATCGTGGTTCCGGACGGTGCCACGCCGCCCAACGTCCTTGCCCCGGCGGTCCGCGCCGCCGCCCGCGCCGTGTCCCGCAACCTGGGCTTCCAGGCGCAGGCGAGCACCGGGGTGTGGACCCACTCCCGGGGGTAGCGCCGGCTACGCCGGCGCCTCGGCATTCCGTGCGAAGGTGCGGGCAGCCCGTGAACCCGCCGCGGCGCTGGCCCCGATGGTGATGAGGGCGCCCAGGATCAACGCCGAGGCTTCCCCCGGTTCCAGCAGGGACAGCTGGGAGCCGATGGTGGCCGCGGCAACCGGCACGCCCAGCTGGGATGCCGACAGGACGGCGAGCGGCAGCGGCTGGCCCAGCAGGCGCAGGCTGCCGTGCACCAGGAGGGTCCCCGCTCCAAGGCAGACCCCGAGGAGAACCATGGCCGGGGTGCCGGCGAGCGCGCGCAGGTCCAGCGACGCGCCCAGCCAGACGAAGAACACCGGCCCCAGGAAGCCGTCGCTGACTGCGAAGAGCTGGTGCGCCAGCCGGCGGGGTTCACCCACTGCCGCCACCACCAGTCCGAAGGAGAATCCGGCGAGCATGACGGACACGTGGCCCGCCACGGCAAGCCCGGACAGCGCGAAGAGCAAGGCAAGCTGGATCCGCAGTTCCAGGGCGAACTTCCGTTCCTCGGACACGTCATGCACCCGCCCGCGGGTGCCGCTGAGCTCCAGCCAGCGAAGCACGAAGAACAACACCACCGAACACGCCGCGACGGCGGTCGCCCCGATGGCTGCCCTCGGCGCGTTGGGCGGATCGACGGCCAGCGGAAGCGCCACAATGCAGGCGATATCCGCCACCGCCACCTGCGCCGTCGTCGTCAGGACCTTCGGTCCCGCCAGCCGCAGGGAATCGACAATGGGCAGCACAAGGGCGGCTGACGAGGAAGCGAGCAGCACGATGTAGAGCGGCGCATGTCCGGTGCCGAAGGCGAACGCAATGACGGTTCCTACGGCAGCCGCGAGGGCCGCAGCGATGGCAGCCCGCAGCGCGCCGCCGCCCAGGGCGGGACGGATGGCCTGGTCCCGTACCGGCACGTGCGTTCCGGCGACGAACATGATGAGGGCGAATCCCACATCGGCAACGAACGTGAACGTCGGATCTGTGGAATCCACGAGCCCCAGTCCGGTGCGTCCGATGGCGATTCCGGCCAGCAGTTGCCCGAGCACCATGGGAAGGTGCCATGTCCGGGGAAATGCCAGCAAGGGTCCGAGGAGCGCGACGGCGGCGATCAGCGAAAGCTGGAAGAACGACACCTGCCTCCTTTTGCCGGCGCGCCCGGACCGTTACCCGCCGCAGGCATCCGCAGCCTGCCGGCGCCGCGGACGGATTGTGCGCCCACAGTACCCATGCCCCTGCAGGGGGTCAACGGCACCGCGGACTGCACATCAGGGCCGGTCAGGACGCCGACCGCGTATCGAACGCCGCCGCTGATTCGCGCAGGAGCCGCGCCACGGTGTCCACCGGGGTGCTGGAACGCCGGCGCCCGTCGAACCGCCGCAGGACGATGCGCCGTGTCCCCAGCCCGGGAACGTCAAGGATGTCCACCCCTTCATGGGCCACGCCAGCCAGGGCCAGCGTGGGCACGATGGCAACGCCTTCGCCGGCAGCGACCAGTGCCAGCGCCGTCAGCGTCTCCTGGTACTGGTGAGCAGTCTCCATGCTGGCGCCCGTTGAATGGCGCAGCCGCCCCAGCACCGCGGAGTTCGCGGCTGCGGAATCCACCCCGAGCCAGGGAAGCGGCAGCCGGGCAAGGTCCACGCTTTCAGTGCTAAGCAGCGCTCCGGTGGGCACCGCCAGCCTCCACGGTTCATCCAGCAGAGGTTCCTCGATCATTCCTGCCCCGAGTGAAAGCTGGCCGGCGGTGGTGGAGTCGTGTTCCACCACCACGGCGTCGAGCTGGCGTTGCCGGAGAAGCCGCATCAGGGCGGGAAAATCGTCCTCCACGATGCGGATCTGGAGCTGCGGATATTTGCTCCGCCACTCAGGCAACCGGGGGATCACCACGGTGCGGATGAAACTGGTGAAGCCGCCCAGCCGCACCACACCTGAAATGTTGGCCCCGCTCTCCATCCGGGTCCGGGCAACACTGAGGGCGCGTTCAATCTCCTCGCCGGCTTCGGCCATGGCAAGGCCCGCAGGAGTCAGCACAGACCCCTTCGGGGTGCGGACCATCAGCGCATGCCCGGTTTCCCGCTCCAGCTTGGTGATTTGCTGGGACACCGCGGAGGGCGTGAGGTGCAGTTCATCGGCGGCTGCGAGCACGCCGCCGGTCCGGGCGACAGCCAGCAGCACGAGCAGCCGGCGGGGATCCATGTCCATGTTAAGCATTTCTAAACCAGGAGTGCAGAAGAATGCAATTGAACTACACGTCTACGGGCCCGCAGAATTGCCATTAGGTAACGATTTACGAAAGGACACCAATGGAACTCGTTTGGGAAATTTCCGGTTGGGCCGGCGCCGCCATGATTCTGACCGCGTTTCTGTCGGTCTCCATGGGGTGGGTGAAGGCCGGCCGGGCGTTCCAGGGCGCCAACCTCCTCGGCGCCGCTGCCTTTATCCTCAACGGCGCCTTCCACGAGGCGTGGCCCTCAGTGGCCACCAATGCCGCGTGGCTCCTCATTTCCGCCGTTTCGCTCCTCCGCCTGCGCGGCGCCCGGGGTACGGAGGCCGGCGCCGAGGCCCCTGCCATACACCTTCCCGGCGTCCCGGACACCACCGGCCAGCTTGCCGTCGTAGATCCGGCGAGGGCCGCATGCACGGCGCCGGCCGGACACGCCGCGCAGCCCGGCGCCGTGGCCGCGTAGCGGGTCAGTCCCTGCCGCGGTAGGACAGCCGGCGGACCAGGACCTCGCCGTCCACCGCGAAGACGCCAAAAGCCCTGCCGGTGAAGGCCTTGGCAGTTTCGAAGGCCCAGTGCCGTCCGTCCAGTTCGGTGAGCAGCTCGCCTTCAGCGCTGCCGCCCGCCCCGGCGTCACGGACCAGCAGGCGGATCCTGTCGCCGCCCACGGCGCCGGCGCGGAAGTCCGACGGCGGCGGGCTGGCCTCGATTGCCAGCTCAACATCCCCGGGCGGAACAGTTGCTTCCCAGGTGCGGTCAAAGCCCGCGACAACGGCACGCGCCGTGATCCTGACGGCGTCGCCGTCCTGGCGGGCCTCGATGCCGAACCAGTTGTCCTCGGCGTTCCGCACGGCGATGCCGCCCGCGCCGGAGCCGACGTCCAGCACGGCCCTGAATTCCATCGCGAGGTGGCGCTGGCGTTGGGCGACGAAACAAGGCCTGGGCGACCCCATGGTGCTGCCTTCGCCCCTGAGCAGGAGCCCTTTGGACGTGGGTGCCGAGAACTCAGCGGGCGTCCTGCGGACACCGATCCATCGCGGATCCTCCAGCCCGGCACCGTTGCTGAAGTCGTACTCAAGTTGCTCCGGCGGCGTCACGCCGGGCTGGGGCATCCGGGCGTGCGGCCAGCCGTCAATCCAGTCCACGGTGGTCAGGAACGTCTCACGGCCCAGCGGTGCGAACGACTTCGCCAGCCCCACCGGGCGGACACCCAGAAGGACCATGGCTGTTCCGCCGTCGGGAAGCTCAACGAGGTCTGCGTGCCCGGTGTTCTGGATGGGCGAGCCGGTTCCCGCGGCGGTGAGGAGGGGATTGTGCGGAGCGGATTCGAACGGCCCGTCCGGCCGCCGCGACCGTGCCACGGTCACAGCATGGCCCCTGTCCGTGCCGCCCTCGGCCGCCAGCAGGTACCACCAGTCACCGCGCCGGTAAAGGTGCGGGCCTTCCGGCGAATACAGCCCGCTGCCGGACCACAGCGGTCGCGGCTTCTCGAGGGCTTCCCCGGTTGCGAGGTCCACCCGCACCTGCTGGAGGGCGTCGGGGTGGCGGGCGAACGTCACGAACGCAGTTCCGTCGTCGTCCCAAGCGAGGTCCGGGTCGATGCCGTCCACCGCCCCGATGACCGTCCCGTCGCTCCATGGGCCCGCGGGATCGGCGGCCGTGAACAGGACGCAACCGCGCCCACCGAGGAACACGGACACGATCAGGTAGAACACACCGTCCCGGTAGCGCAGGGTGGGCGCCCAGACGCCGCCCGGCGTGGGGACCTGGGCAACCTGGACCTGCTCCTCCCTTGTAGCCACATGGCCCACCAGTTCCCAGCGTTCCAGGTCCTCGCTGTGGTAGACCGGCAGGCCCGGCAGGTATTCGAAGGACGACGTGACCAGGTAGAAACCGTCCGGGGCGCGGACGATGCTCGGGTCGGGGTTGAAGCCGGCAAGGATGGGATTGGAGGTCATCCCGCTATCGTGCCGCCCAGCGGCGCCCCAGGCAGGGCCCGGTTCCAATCGTTGGAAGGCGTTCTTCGGCCCTGCGGCCTTGTGCTGACCCTAGTACTGGCCCTTGATCACAAAGTAGGAGCCGCGGATGGTGCCGGCGAGCTTGGATTTTTGCCTGGCGAACTTGAAGCTGGACGCCAGTTCCTCCGGGACCTCCATGCCGTCGGACAGCTTGAAGCCCACGGCCCGTTTTCCGCCCTCTTCGACGGAGTACATGACGTTGATGGACAGCCCGGACTCGTAGAAGACGTAGGCCATTCGCAGCCCGTCCACCTCGAAGGAGGACACTTCAAGGGGCTTGGACGCGATCACCAGGTTCCGCTCCGTGGACAGGATGTTGGTGATGTACTGCAGCGTCTCCTGATCGTCTTCGGCCGGAGTGACGGTGAAGTCGTGGTCGTATTTGTTCTTGTAATAGCGCGCCTCGTTCGCGCGCAGCCCGGCCAGCGCCTCCGCCACCGGTGACGATTCCAGGCCGGCGGTGGAGACGTTCTTGAAATCCACGGTGTACGGCATGAGTCCTCCTGGGTTTGGTCCTGTGGCACATCGTTGCAGATCAGCGCCGTGCCTGCACTACTCCCCGGCTTTTCCCCCGGCTACCGCACCGCCAGGCCCAGCCCTGCCGCGAAGGAGTGCTCCCCGCCCTCGACCGTGTGCCGCGCGCCGTCCGGAAGCACGACGTCGGCCGCCACCCCGGCCGGAACGGTCGCCTCGAGGCGGAACTCCCCGTCGCCGGACGTCCATGCCACGCGGACCTCACCGTGCGGGGTCTTCAGGGACGTCCTGGCCCAGCTGATCCCCTCCCCCGGCCGCGGCTGGATGAGGACGCGCGCATAGCCGGGCTCCAGCGGCCGGATGCCGCCGATGGCCTTGTGCATCCAGTCCGCCACGGCGCCCAGGGCGTAGTGGTTGAAGCTGGTCATCTGCCCGGGGTTGATGGTGCCGTCCGGGAGCATGGAGTCCCAGCGTTCCCAGACGGTGGTGGCACCCATGGTGACCGGGTACAGCCAGGACGGGCAGCCTTCTTCCAGCAGGAGCCGGTAGGCCTCATCCACGTGGCCGGTGTCCGTGAGGGCGTGGGTGATGAACGGCGTTCCCGCGAACCCGGTGGACACCCGGTAGCCATTGTCCCGGACCAGCTCGGCCAGGCGGTTCCCGGCAAACTCCCGCAGCTCGGGGGTGGCCAGGATGTCGAAGGCGATGGCCAGCGCGTAGACCGTGGTGCAGTCGCTGCGGATGGTGCCGCCGGGCGCCACGTAGTGCTCGGCGAAGGCGTTCCGCACCCGGTCCGCGAGCGCGTTGAAGTGGGCCTCGTCGTCGTGCTTTCCCAGCAGCCCGGCGGCCTGGGCGGTGAGCCGGGCGGTGCGGTACATGCAGGCGGTGGCCACGACGGCGGTGTCCGCCTTGGCTGCCCACGGCTGGTCCGGCGCGGCATCAGGGTCCAGCCAGTCGCCGAACTGGAAGCCGGAATCCCACAGCCCGGACGGCGAGAGCAGGCCCTCCACGCGGCGGGTGTGCGCAGCCATGGATTCGTACTGGTTCCGCAGCACGCCGAGGTCACCGTACGCCTCCCACAGCGCCCAAGGCACCCACACCGAGGCTTCGCTCCACAGCGCGGAGGACTCGGGCGACGGGAATTCCGGCGGCTGCGGGCAGTACTTCAGGACATCCGGGACCACGATGGGCACCAGCCCGTCCTGTGCCTGCTGCTCCACGGCGAGGTCCAGCAGCCAGTCCTGCAGGAAGCCCTTGACGTCGTACAGGTAGGCGGCGGTGGGGGCGAAGACGGCGATGTCGCCGGTCCAGCCGAGCCGCTCGTCGCGCTGCGGGCAGTCGGTGGGCAGGTCCAGGAAGTTGCCGCGCAGGCCCCAGACGATGTTGCGGTGCAGCTGGTTGACGAGGTCGTTGGAGCACTCGAAGGTGCCGGTCCGCTCCAGGTCGGAGTGGACCACCACGGCCTCGAGATCATCTGCTGTCAGGGTTCCGGGCCAGCCGGTGACCTCGGCATACCGGAAGCCGTGGAAGGTCTTGGTGGGTTCGAAAAGGTCCGTGCCGCCGGAGAGGATGAACATATCCTCGGCCTTTGCAGAGCGCAGCGGACGGACGCCCAGTTCCCCGTTTTCCAGCACCTCCGCGTGCCGGACGCTGATCACGTGTCCGGCCTCGCCCTGCACGCTGAAACGCAGCCATCCCACCAGGTTCTGGCCGAAGTCCACCAACGTCTTCCCTGCGGGTGAGGTGAGGATTGCCACGGGACGGACGACGCCGGCACGCACCACGGGCGGGCCCACCGGCTCAGCCAGCCGGCCGGCGTCGAACTCCAGCTCCCGCACGCCCGCCCATTCAGTCCCGGGCGCGAAGCCGGGCTCCGCCCAGCCCGGCTGGGCGCGTCGGGCGTCAATGGTCTGGCCATCGTAGAGGTCGTTGAAGGTGGTGGCGGACGGTCCGGCCTGCCAGGAAGTGTCCGAAGCGACCGACTGCACTTGGCCGTCCGCGAACTCGATGTCCAGCTGCCCAACGAAGCCCAGCTCGCTGCCATACAGGTTGGACAGGCCGTGCCAGGCCAGCCGGCCACGGTACCAGCCGTTGCCCAGCTCGATGCCGATCACGGTGGACGGGCCAACCAGCGCGGTGACGTCATAGGTGCGGTAGCGCACCCGCCACTCATAGGAGCTCCAGCCCGGGCTCAGCACGTCGTCACCCACCGGGGTGCCGTTGATGAACGCCTCATAGACGCCCAGGGCGGTGGCCCGCAGCGTTGCCTTCACCACGCCGCCGTGGCCCTCGTCGAGCCGGAACGCCTTGCGGAGGCGCGGGGCGCCGTCGAAATCCTGCTCGGGGGTGATCATGGCGGCGTGCCAGGTGGATGTCATGCGGGATGGTCCGTTCTGAAGTAGGGCAGCAAATTCAGGCGTAGTGGCAGGCGACGTCGGCGGCACCCACGCGGCGCAGGGCCGGCCGTTCCGTGGCGCACAGCTCGGTGGCGAGCGGGCAGCGGAGCCGGAACGGGCAGCCGCCGGGTCCGGGAACGGCGGCGGCGCCGGTGCGGACACCCAGCGATTCGCGGGCTTCCCGCCGGGCGGCCTGCTCGGCAGGCCGGGGCACCGGGGATGCGGCCACCAGGGCCTGGGTGAAGGGGTGTTTCGGGTTTTCCGTGACGGCGGCGGCCGGCCCGGTTTCCATCACCTGGCCGCGGTAGAGCACCACCACCCGTTCGGCCAGGAACTGGACCACGGCGATGTCGTGCGCAATGAACAGGTAGCTCAGGCCGCGTTCGTCGCGGAGATCGGCCAGGAGGTTGAGGACCTGCGCCTGGGTGGATAGATCCAGGGCGCTGACGGCCTCATCGCAGACCACCAGCTGGGGGTCGCAGATCAGGGCGCGGGCCACGGAGATCCGCTGCCGCTGGCCGCCGGAAAACTGGCTGGGGTACCGGTCCACGGCCTCCCGCGGCAACCCCACGCGTTCCAGCATGTCCTCCGCTTTGACCCTGGCTTCAGTGGGTGAAACGCCGCGCAGCCGGAGCGGTTCGGCAAGGGAGGTGCCGATGGTGTTGCGGGGGTTCAGCGAGGAGTTGGGGTCCTGGAAGACGGCGCGCAGTTCCCCGCCCAGCGCCCGCCGCTGCGCGGCATTGGCGGACGTGATGTCCCTGCCCTGGTAGCTGATGGAGCCGCCGGAGACCTTCTGCAGGCCCAGGATGGCCTTGCCGATGGTCGACTTCCCGGAGCCGGACTCCCCCACCAGGCCCACGGTCTCGCCGGGCGCAATCGAAAAGCTGACGTGGTCGACGGCGGCGGCTGCGGCAGCTGCCTTGCGCCCGCGGCCGTAGCGGACCACCAGGTCCTTGACCTCCAGGACGGGGGTGCCGGCCGCAGGTGCTGGTGAATCGCGGCGTTCCGTGACTGCGGTGCTCATGCCAGGTCCTTTTCGACGATGGTGGTGTTCGTTGGGCTGACCGGGGTGACCGGGAGGAGCCGGGCAGCGGCGACGTCCGTGGCCAGCCAGTCCATGCCCTCAACAGCCAACTGGTCCGCCTTGACGCACCGGACCAGGCCGTCGCCGGTGCCGGACGCCAGCAGCGGGACCGGTTCCGTGCACGCGGAGCCGGCGAACTGGCAGCGTGCGGCGAAGCGGCAGCCGGAGGGCCAGTCCTTGGGCTGCGGCACCTGGCCTTGAATCGTGGCAAGCCGCTCCGGCATGGCGTCCCCGTGGTTGGCGTGCGGGTCGGCGGCGAGCAGGGCCAGGGTGTAGGGGTGGCGCGGGTTGTCCAGGATGGCCTGGGTCTTTCCGTTCTCCACCACCTGCCCGGCGTACATGACGGCCACCTGGTCGCAGATGTCCGCCACCACGCCGAGGTCGTGGGTGACCATCACCACGGACATGCCGGTGTCCTTCACCAGGGCCCGCAGCAGGGACAGGATCTCGGCCTGGACCGTGACATCCAGGGCTGTGGTGGGCTCGTCCGCCACCAGCAGTTTGGGCTGGCCGGAAAGGGCCAGGGCGATGGCCACGCGCTGGGCCATGCCACCGCTGATCTGGTGCGGATAGGTCTTCAGGATCCGGGGGGCATCCACGATGCCCACCTTCTCCAGCAGGGCCAGGGCCTCCTTCCGGGCTTCGGCCTTGCCCAGGCCGCGGAGCCGCCGGATGGTTGCCGTGAGCTGGTAGCCCACCGTGAACATCGGGTCCAGGGCCCGCATGGGCTCCTGGCTGATCAGGGCGATGTCACGGCCCCGGATGCCTTCCATCTCCTTGTCCGTGGCGGCCGCAAGGTTCTTCCCGTTCCAGAGGATCTGGCCCCCGGTTACCGAGACGCCGGACGGGAGCAAGCCCAGGAGGGACAGCGCCGTCATGGTCTTGCCGCAGCCGGATTCGCCCACCAGTCCCAGGACGGTGCCCTGTTCGACGTCGAAGGAGACGTCGGTGACCAGCCGGACGCCGTTGCCTGTCCCCGCATTGCCGACGCCGACGGACAGGCTGCGCACGGACAGGGTGCCCTTTGGCGCGTCCCCGGGGGCGCCGTCCCCGGGCGCCGGGGCAGCCGCGGCGATGGCGGCGACGGCCCTGGCCCGCTGGCGGCGGGCTGCCGCGGAGGGCAGGTGCGGGGCCGCGGCGTTGGGCGCCTTGCCGAGCGCATTGCCGATGGCGTTGGCGGACAGGACCGTCAGTGCCAGCACGGCGCCGGTGGGCACCATCATCCAGGGGGCGTCATAGACGTGCTGGGAGGCGCCCTGGATCATGCCGCCCCAGCTGGGCTGCGGGATGGGCGGCCCGAACCCGATGAACGCCAGGCCTGCCTGGATGAGCATGCCCACGGCGAAGATGAGAGCCGCCTGGACCACGATGGTGTTGGCAAGGCCGGGCAGGACGTGCCGGACACTGATGCCCAGCGGCCCCACGCCGTCCACCTTGGCCGCGTCCACGTAGAGCTGGGACTGCAGTGATTTGGCCTGGCCCAGGATCACCCGGTAGATGCCGGCGGACATCAGGATGCCCAGGATGGCCATGACCATGGGGATGTTGGTGCCCACGGCGCCGATGACGGCCAGGATGATCACGGTGCCCGGCAGGGACATCATGATTTCGGTGATGCGGTTGATCACGGCTTCGGTCCGCTCGCCGGCACCGGCAGCGGCCATGGCGAGGACGGTGCCGAGTCCGACGCCGACAATCACCGTGATCATCGACGTTCCCAGGGTGCCTGCCGCGGCAGCGAAGATGCGGCTGAGGATGTCGCGGCCCAGTTCGTCGGTCCCCAGCCAGTGGGCGGCGGTGGGGCCGGACAGGACGGCGGTGAAATCCTGGTCCTCGGTCTTGAACGGCAGCCAGAGTGGAGCCGTCAGGGACGCGGTGACCACCACGGCCAGCCAGAGCAGTCCGGCCACGGCACCGGGCGAACTGAGGAGCCGGTGCCTGGACAATCTGGTGGGTGCAGCCTTGCCTGCGCCGGGCACGGAGGCGCCTGCCGCCGTCGTACTTCCTGCCTGGTCCGCGTCCGCGGGGGCCGGGGAAACTGTGGGGATCATGAGGCACGCAACTTCGGGTCGAGGAACTTGGTGGCGAGTTCCAGCACCAGGTTGACGGCGACCACCACCACGGTGGCGATCACCACCACGCCCTGGACGGCAGGGGCATCGTGGGTGCTGACGGAGGTCTGGACGGCCTGCCCCAGTCCGGGCATGGCGAACAGCTGCTCCGCGATGACGGAACCGCCGAACAGGCCGATGAACTGCAGGGCGATGCCGGCCACGATGGGCAGGCTGGCGTAGCGCAGGGCGTGGACGTAGAGGATCTTCCACGTGGGCGTGGCGGTGGCGCGCAGCGTGCGGATGTGTTCCTGCTGCAGGGCTTCGAGCATGGACGCCCTGGTCTGGCGGGCAATGAAGGCGGCGCCGCCCACCGCCAGTGTGATCACCGGCAGCGCCAGGGATAAACCCCAGTCCTGCGGCGAAACGTCGAACGGCACATAACCTGTGGCCGGAAAGATTGAGGACTGGACGGCGAACAGGTACACGAAGATGACGCCCACCCAGAAGGCGGGCAGGGCAACCAGGAGGCCCACGAAGCCGCCGATTGCCTGGTCGAGCACTCCCCCGCGGACCGCGGCCGTGACGCCAAGGGCGATGCCCAGGATGGCGCTGAGGATGGTGGCACCGGCGGCGAGGGAGGCCGTGACGGGCAGGCGGCTGGCGAGGTCTGTGCTGACGGAGCGGCCATCAATGAGCGAGACGCCCAGGTCGCCCTGTACTGCGGAACCCAGCCAGGTAATGAACTGCGCCGGCAGCGGATCGTTCCAGCCCAGCCGCTGGTTGACCTCGTCAATGGCTTCCTGGGACGCACCGGCGCCAAGGGACACGGCCCCCGGGCTGCCCGGCATCGCGTGCACCAGCAGGAATGCCAGCACCGCAACCACCAGCACGGTGGCCAGCGCCATCAGCAGGCGCTTGGTGATGAATAGTGCCATGGTGACCTCCATCGGTCAGGCCCCTCCCGGGCGGCCCTGGTCCTGCGGCCGCCCGGGAAGGTGCGGGTATCAGCTTGCCGGCGTGTAGGACGAGAGGAGCGGGTAGGCGTTGGTGCCGGCGAACTTCACCGGGGCTACCTTCTTGGTGTTGTAACCCTGGTTGGTCAGCGCCTCGTACAGCGGGATCATCCAGCCGGACTCCACCAGCCGCGTGTTCAGCTTGGTGGCGGCGGCCTTCACAGCAGCGTCATCCTTGGCCGCGGCCAGCTCGCCGGTGGCGGCGCTGAGCTGGTCATCGGTGGCCTTCTGGACGTTGGTGAAACCGTTGAGGACGACGCCGTACATGACGCCCACCGGGTTGTCCCAGTTCAGCGGCGCGTACCCCAGGGGCGTGGTGGCCACCGCGGCGAAGGCTTCGTCGGTGGAAGCGGCCATCTTCACATTCATGGTGATGCCGACGGCGGCGAGGTCCTTTTGGACGGCCTGGAGGTCTGTCTGGGTCTGGGCGCCGGCGATGATGGTGAATTCGAAGCCGTTGGGGTAACCGGCCTCGGCCAGCAGGCTCTTGGCCTTGTCCGGGTTGTAGGCGAATTTGGTTTCGAGGTCCTTGGTGAAGCCCGCGGAGTCCTTGGGGAGGGCATTCCAGGCGGGGATGTCACCCTTGTGCAGGGCATCCACCAGGGCCTGGCGGTTGATGGCGTACTGGATGGCCTGGCGCACCTTTTCCTGTGCGAACGCGGGCGCGGTCTTGCCGATCTTGTCGAACGAGATCATGGTGTTGACGGTGCCGCCCGCCTGGGAAACGCCCACTCCCTTGGACTTGGCGAAGTCCACCGTGGAGGACGTCAGCATCGCGACGTCGGCCTGCCCCGAGACCAGGGCGTTGGCGCGGGCCTGGGGGTCCAGGACGACGCTGAAGACAACCTTCTTGTAGGCGAACCTGGCTGCGTCAGCGCTTTTGTCGTTCTTGACCAGGATGTACTTGTTGCCCTTCACGGTGGACGGGTCAAGGGTGTAGGGACCGGAACCGTCCGGCGTGGCAGCCAGGCTGGCGGTGTCCGTGACACCGTTCTTGCCCACGATCATTCCGGTGGTGGAGGCCAGGTTTTTCTCGAACCCGGGCTGCGGCTTGGCGAAGGTCAGGGTCACCTGGGTGGGGCTGACTACGTCCACGGACGTGATTTCCTGGGCGCCGCCCTTGGCCACGGCGGAGTAGGCGGTCAGGGCGGGGTCGGACCGGCGGTCCAGGTTGGCCTTGACCAGTGCCGCGTCAAGCTTGGAGCCGTCCGTGAAGGTGATGTCGTCCTTGAGGTTGAGCGTCAGGACGGTGCTGTCCGCGTTGTAGCTGAAGTCCTTGGCCAGGCCGGGGCCCGTGGAGCCGTCCGGCTGGAGGGTCATCAGGCTGTCGTAGAGGCCCTCGAAGAACTGGCGTTGGGCTGCAGCAACGCGCAGGGGGTCGTAGCCGAAGGAGGCCGAATCGCTGTCGATGGCCAGGGTCAGGCTGCTCGCATCAGCCTTCGCGGACGCTTGGGAATTGCCGCCGCCGCAGGCGGCCAGGGAACCCATCAGCAGGGCACCGGTCAGGACGGCAGCGCTGCCGCGTGCGGTGGAGGTCATAAGTTTCATCTGGTGCGCCTTCGCATTCTTCTATGACGGTGACAAACGGAGGAAATTCGAGGGGCCGGAGCTGTCCGGCTCCCTTCAAGAATCCGTTGGGGCCTGCGGGACCAAACATGAGAATGTCATTGATTGAAAAAGTATTGTGGCGGCGGTCACGCCGCTGGACAGGATGGATGCAGGCAGTGAGGCCTGGGACGCCTCCGCGCGTCCATGATGAGAGGAATCCCCTATGACCAACCCGTTTCCGCATGACTTCCTTTGGGGCGTGGCTACCGCCGGCCACCAGGTTGAAGGCAACAACGTCAACAGCGATGTCTGGTTCCTGGAACACCTTCCGGGCACCATCTTCGCCGAGCCCTCGGGGGACGCCGTGGACCACTACAACCGGTACCGGGAGGACATCGCGCTGATCGCCGGCCTGGGCTTCACCAGCTACCGCTTTTCCCTGGAGTGGGCCCGGATCGAACCGGAAGAGGGCCACTTCTCGGTGGCCGAGCTGGAGCACTACAAGCGGGTGCTGGAGGCCTGCCACGAGCACGGGCTCACCCCGGTGGTCACGTTCCACCACTTCGCGTCGCCGCTCTGGCTGTTGCGGTCCGGCGGCTGGGAGGGCGGGCGTACGCCGGAGCTCTTCGCGCGCTACTGCGACCGTGTGATGGCGCACCTGGGCGACCTGATCGGCGTCGCCTGCACCCTGAACGAACCCAATCTTCCGTGGCTGCTGGAATCGTTCGGCATCGGCGGGGAAGCACCGGAGAACCGCGGGAGGGTTCCCATGTGGGCAGCCGCGGCGGAACGCCTTGGCGTGGACGCCAGCACGGTGGCCCCGTTCCAGTTCTGCTCCACGGAGGCCGGCTTCAACGTCAAACTTGCGGCGCACAAGGCGGCCACCGCAGCGATCAAGGCGCACCGACCGGAGCTGCAGGTGGGCTGGACCCTGGCCAACTCGGACATCCAGTCCATCCCCGGCGGCGAGGAAACCGCGGACCTGGTGCGCCGGGACGTCAACGAGCGGTTCCTGGAAGCATCCCGCGGCGACGACTTCGTGGGCATCCAGACCTACGGCCGCACCGTGTACGGCCCGGACGGCCACGCTCCCGCTCCGGAGGGAGCGGCGGTGAACCAGATGGGCGAGGAGATCTACCCCCAGGGCCTGGAAGCAACCATCCGGGAGGCCTGGCGCGTTGCCGGCATCCCGGTGATGGTCACCGAGAACGGGCTGGCCACGGAGGATGACTCGCAGCGCGTGGCCTTCCTGGAGGCGGCGGTCGACGGCGTTGCCTCCTGCCTTGCCGACGGCATCGACGTGCGGGGCTACATCGCCTGGACCGCGTTCGATAACTTCGAGTGGATTTTCGGCTATCGGCCCATGTTCGGCCTGATCGCCGTCGACCGCTCCACCCAGGAACGGACCCCGAAGGACAGTGCACGCTGGCTGGGCACCTTCGCCCGGCAGCACACTGCATCCACGGTCACGCAGCCGGCATAGTGGCAAACAATGGCCCGGACCGCCTTTGGCGGTCCGGGCCATTGTTTTAGCCTGCTACTGATGCAGGCGCAGCTTCGCGAGGAAGTCCGCCATGATCAACCGCGTATCCACCGAGGTGTAGGTCCGGCGGGAGGGCTGGGTGCCCGTTTCCGTGAAGGTGGACGTGACGTCGTCGAGCCCGGTGACCACCAGGGGTGCGCTGTCGCCCAGGCACCACAACGGCCCGAACTTCACGAAATCCGGCACCTCCAGGCTGTTGTAGAGCTCCCACAGCCATGCGCCGGCCGGCCCTGAGTTCCTGAAGGCATGATCGAGTTCTGCCACCGGGGCAACCACCTGCCGGTACGTCTCTGCCGGGAACTGCCAGACGGCCAACTGTTGGTTTTCCAGCACAGAATCCGCGGCGGCGGGATCCGTGAAGTAGTTGTATTCCTCCTCATTCGCCGCCGCCCCGCCCACCCACGCCAGGGTGAGGGAATGGGCGACGGCGGGATCCAGCAGGAGCGCATCGGCCACGTTGGTGAGCGGGCCGGCACAGACAAGGATCAGGGGCAGCTCTCCTCCGGCCGCCGCGGCGTCCACAATGGCACGGGCAGCCGCATTGTCCCGGGCTTGTCCGGTGAAGGGGGCATCGGAGCCGGCCTGCACGTCGGACACTTCCGGCCGCTTCAGGACCCGCAGCAAACCGGCCGCGAGGTCTGCGCCCCTTTGCGCCATGCCGCCGGGCGGTCCAAACATCGGGTTGGTCAGTGAACTGGTGACGCCGACGATCCTGTTGGCGGGCGACAACGCATGGTGGGCCAGGGCCACCAGCCCGTCCGGGTCCCCTGCCCAGTCGTTGTCGATTATCACGCGGCACCGGGGCTCGACCCGAATCATGTCCATGCTGGTCCTTTCACAGGTCCGGGGGCGGCCGGCCGGGAGTGATCCCGCGCCCGGACCGGCAGGCAGTCCCGGCTCAACAGGTAGTCTCAGGAACAAGTCTTGCTGCCCGATACGTCGGTGGGGCGGCAGCTTTCATTCAGTGGAACGATTCGGGGGGATCCGTGCCACGCTTGGCCCAAGGGGATTTGGCTTGGTGGGGCCGGGCGTACTTTGCCCTGCAGGCAGTGGCTGGTGGCCTCTGGTGGGTCGCTGTTTTCCTCTCGCCCGGGATCCGCCGGGCCACCCTCGGTGGACTCGACCCCGTCCTCACCGCCACCCTGGACGTTCCCCTGTTTGTTGTTGCCTCCGCTGCCGCGGCTGCCGGAGTAAGGACAGCCGCCGTCGTCAGTACCTCGTGGACCGTCCTCGTCACCGCCGCCCTGGCCGTCTATGCCACCGCCACGGCCCAGGCGGGCCTGGGTGTGCTGGCTATGGGGGCTGCCACCTCAGGTTCAGCCGCTGCGCTCTGCCTTGTCATGCTGGGGCGGATACCTACCGAGTGGATTGTGCGCGGCCCCTTCGCTTTCCGGCAGGCCCGCAGCCGGCCACGACCGGGACTCCACATGGCCGGAACGCTTGCGCAGATCGTGGTGTTCTGGGGTTTCTTCCTGGGCCTTGTTCCGCCCATCCTGGGTTTCCTTGAACAGCGCTGGGGCCTCTCCCTGCCCTTTCCCCCGTTGGCAGTTCCGGCCGGTGCCGCCTTCCTGGTCCTGGCGAGCGCCTTGGGGATTTGGTCGGCCGTGGTGATGTCCACCTTGGGGGATGGAACGCCATTGCCGTCGGCCATGCCCAACCGCCTGGTGATCGCCGGGCCCTACCGGTGGATCCGGAACCCGATGGCGGTGGCAGGCATAGTGCAGGGAGCCGCGGTGGGCCTGCTGCTGCAGTCGTGGCTCGCGGTGGCCTACGCAGTCCTGGGCTCGCTGGTGTGGAACTATGCCGTCCGGCCTTTGGAAGAAGCAGACCTCGCGGAGCGGTTCGGCGCCGGGTTCCAGCACTACCGCGAGGCGGTGCGCTGCTGGGTCCCCACGTTCCCTGGAGCCCCCCGCACGCCCTAGGCGGAACCGGGTTCGCGGATCAGCAGCACCGGGCAGTGCGCGTGGTGGATGGTCTGGTGGGACACGGAGCCGAGCAGCATCCCGGTGAATCCGCCGTGGCCGCGCGAACCGACCGCCACCAGGTCCGCGTCCCTGGAGGCGTCGATAAGTGCCGACGCCGGATTCCCTTCCACGATGCGCCCCGTGATGGGCACGCCCCGGTCCTTGACGCGTTCGAGTTCTGCCTCGAGGATGGCCTGGGCGTCCTTCTGGAAGATGTCGTAGTCCCAGGCTGTGCCGAGGGCATCGCTGACGTAGGGGAAGTTCCAGGCTGTCAGGGCCTGCACCTCGCCGCCGCCCAGCCTGGACTCCTCGATGGCCCAGTCCATTGCCGCCTTGGACTGGTCTGACCCGTCCGCGCCCACCACGATCCTGAAACTTCCGCTGCCGGCCACAGTTCCCCTCTTCCTGTTGTGAAGTTCTTCCGGCGGGGCTAGGCCTGGCCCGCTGCGGTCCCCTGTGCCGGCACGGCCACCGTCGAGTGCTCCGCTTTGGCGGCCTGGTGCGGATTCCCCGCTTCCTTTGCGCAGTGCAGGCAGCAGTAGATGCCGGCCTCGCTTTCAACGGCATGGCCCAGGATCCGGCAGCCGCAGTGCTCGCAGGCCGGCGCCATCATGTGGATGGCGCATTCGAAGCTGTCGAATGTTCCGGTCTGGTTCCCCATACTGACGGTGAACATGCGGCCCTCGCTGCTGCCGCAGACGTCACATGCGCCCATGGTCCTTGCCTCCTGTTGTGCTTGCCTGCTCCAGACACTCAAGTTGACTGCCGGGGCGGGTCCGCTGCCTAGGGGCGAAGGTCCCCCGGGGCTAGCGGTCTAGATGTGGCGGAGGTAGCGTTCCGGCGAGTCCATGAACCGCCGCCAGTTCGCGACGAGTTCCAGTTCCTCCCAGGCGCGGGGCCGTAATCCCCAGGGCCCCACTTCGAGGATCGAGGCTCCGGGAAGGGCCGCCAGCAACGGGGAATGCGTGGACATCACCACTTGGGATCCTCCGCCGGCCAGCAGTTCCTTCAGGACGGACAGCAGGCTCAGGCAGCCCGAGAAGGACAGGGCGGATTCCGGTTCGTCAAGGACCCACAGCCCAGGACCGTTGAAGCGGTCGGCTGCCAGCTGCAGGAAGGACTCTCCGTGAGACATGTCGTGGAACGGAATGTCCGGGAGGGCTGTGCTGGGGTTCTGCTCCAGGTACGTGTAGAACCCGTGCATCGTCTCAGCCCTCAGGAAGTACCCCCGCCGGGTGGCACCGGCGTTCCGGATGAGCTGCAGGTGGTCTCCCAGGACTGATTCGGTGCGGCGGGTGGCATGCCGTGCGCCTGTGGAGCCGCCCTCTGGAGACAGCCCGTAGGCGAGCGCGAGGGCTTCAACCAGGGTTGATTTCCCCGACCCGTTCTCGCCGACCAGGATGGTGGCGGGCCCCAGGTCGAGTCCCTGGTCAAGGACCTGGGACACCGGTGGCAGCACCGCCGGCCAGAGTGCCCGGTCCAGAACGTTCCCCGGATCCTCTGCCAGCCGCCGGACGGGGTAAGTGCGCAGAGGCATGGACCCATTCTTGCAGGCAAAAGAATCTTAAAAATCTTTCCCATCCACCGGGCCAGCGGTTCCGAAGACAAAGTGTAGGAGTGTAGCCAATCGCGAGGACGGGATGATGGATGCCGTGGACCAGCAGGCCCTGACCGGGGCTGTCATCAAGGAACACCGGCTGGACCTGGCCCAGTTGTGGCTGGAGTTCGTTGGGCTGGGTGGCGATGCCTCCGAACAGCTCATCCGTGACTACTGCGATGGCCAGGGGACCCTCCCGCCCAAGGAGCGGGACGCGTTGGCCCAGGCCGTCAATGAACACTGTGCCGCCGAAGGCCTGCTGCTGCGGGCTCCCCTCAGCAACTCCGATTTGTTCCTCTTCCGGCCGGAGTGGCATGACCCGGAGCGGAAAGACCCCTACTCGTCGAAGTAGCTGAAGGTGTCCGCGGCGCCGGCCACGGATGCGACCACGGCGGCGGCGACGTCGCGAAGCTTCATGTTCCTGCTGTTGGACGCGTCCCGCAGCAACTTGAAGGCGGCGGCCTGGCTGCAGCGGTTCTGCGCCATGATGGCCCCGGTGGCCAGGTCGATCACCGTGCGGGTCTGCATGGCGGCGCTCATGCCCTCCCGCGTCTCCTCCAGCTTCAGCATCCGCAGGGCAAGCTTAAGGCCCTTGGACGCCTGCCTCACGAACGCCTCGGCGGCGCGGACGCCGTCGCTGCCGGATGCAACGGGCTGTGAGCAGTAGAACGTCAGGACACCCCGGGTGTCCCCTTCCAGCGCGGCCGGGATGCTCAGGACCGAAAGGATGCCCTGCCGCCGGAGCGCCTTGACGTACTCCGGCCACCGTTGCTCCCGCCGCAGGTCTCCCACCAGGACCGTGCCTCCGCTGCCCATGGCAGTCAGTCCCGGACCGTCGCCATACTTGGACTCCAGCGGGGTTATGAGCGCTCCACCCGGCTGGCTGCTGGCGGTCGCCGCGGGCTTCTTGGGACGCAGCACCGTAATTTCACACGAACACTCATGATCCGGAGAGCCGAGCCGCGCGGCAGCATACTCCGCCAGGTCACGGAGGAATGCCTCCACCTCCTGGTTCTGCAGGAACGACTCCTGGAGATGCAGGGCAACGTCTGCGAAGTCCCTGTATTCAGGGACGCCGGCGTTCAGCACGGGTCTTACCTCCGGACAATGGTTAAACGCCACAGCATCGTGGCCGCCCACTGCCGAACGGTGATGACAGCCTACCTGTGCGGACCCCGTAACCTGTCAACCATGACGCGCCTCTCCACGCCCAGCGGACCCGTCCATGGCAGCTCCCTGGAAGCTGACGGGACCACCGTCCACCGGTTCCTTGGCATCCCCTACGCCGCGCCGCCGTCGGGCGCCCACCGCTTCCGGCCCCCGGTCCCGGTGCCGCCGTGGACCGAAGCGCTGGACTGCACGGCACCGGGATCCGCTGCGCCGCAGAACCCCGAATCCCCCGCGCCCCCGGGCGCCAGGCCGCGCACCTGGAGCGAGGAAGGCTGCCTCAACCTGAACATCTGGACACCGGGGACGGACGGTCCCGCCAGGCCGGTCATGGTTTGGGTCCATGGCGGCGCGTACCTTCTGGGCGCCAACAGTGACGGCATGTACGACGGCGCCCGGCTCGCCGCCGCGGCGGGCGTGGTGCTGGTGTCCATCAACTACCGCCTGGGCGCGCTGGGCTTCCTGCACCTGGCTGATCTTTTGGGTGCCGGCTATGAGGACTCCGGAAACCTCGCCCTGCTGGACCAGCTGGAGGCCCTCCGCTGGGTGCGCCGGAACATCGGCGCGTTCGGCGGCGACCCGGACAACGTCACCGTGTTCGGCGAGTCCGCAGGCGCGGCAGCGATCGGCACCCTGCTGGGCATGCCGGCGTCGGACGGGCTCTTCCGCCGGGCCATCATGCAGAGCGGCACGGCGGAACGGTACCGCCGGCCGGAGGACTCGGCCCGCATCAGCGCCGGGTTCCTGGGGCTGTGCGGCCTGGACGAATCGACCGCGAAGGAGCTGCTCACCCTCCCTGTGGAGCGGCTGCTGGAGGCCCAGGCCGCCCTGGAACGGCGGCTCGCAGCCGAAACCTTCGCCGTGCCGCTGCCCTTCCAGCCCACGGTGGGGACGCCGTCCCTGCCCGTGCCGCCGCTGGACAGCGTCCGGGCCGGGCTCAACAGCGGTGTGGACCTGCTGATCGGGACCAACCTCAACGAGGGCTCCTTTGCGGTCGAGATGCGCCCGCCTGCCGCCGGCGATCCGGACTACCCTGGCCGCGCCGCCGCCGTCCTGGCGGGTGCGGGGGTGCCGTCGGCGCAGGCCTCGGGCTACCCGCAGGCGCTCGCCCGGGTGCTGTTCCGCGAGCCTGCCGGCAAGGAACTGTTGGAGGCCGCCATCGCCGATACCGTCTACCGCCAACCCAGCAACCGGCTCCTGGCAGCGCGCCAACTGGCTGCAGAGGACGGTTCAACAGCACAAGGCGGCGCCGGGAAGACCTTTGCCTACCTGTTCACGTGGCGCAGCCCGGCGATGGGCGGAAAACTTGGTGCCTGCCACGCACTGGACATCCCCTTCGTCTTCCGGCACCTGGACGCACCGGAGGCTGCGTTCCTCACCAGGGGCAAGGCACCGGAAGCCCTCGGCTACGCCATGAGCGGGGCCTGGGCGGCCTTCGCCGGCACCGGAAACCCGGCAACTGCGGGGCTGGAGTGGCCCGAGTATGGGGAGGCTCGCAGCACCCTGGTGCTGGGCGACGAAATCCGGCTGGAGGACGATCCGCGCCGGGAGCTCCGGGAGTTCTTCGAAGCCGTCAGGCCGCTGCCAGCGCGTTAAGCGTGTCCCGGATCCCGTTCAGTGCGGGATCGCGCAGGGAATTGAAGGCAGGCTTCAGGAGCGGCTGGATGATCTTGGCCGGCCCGTGGATGCTGAACTCGGCCGTGTACTTCACCACCGAGCCTGTCCCGTTGGGGATGACATCGATGGAATCGAACGAGGTGACGGTCTTGTTCTCGCCGCGCAGCTTGATGTGGTTGTCCGTCAGTTCGATGACCTCGTAGACCAGGGTCTGGCGTTTCCCGCGGAACTCGGACTCGGCGTGGTACTTGTGCCCCACAGCTACGGGTCCCGGCGTGATTTTGTCCATGACAGGGGTGTTGGGGTCCCACTTGGTGGTGTTTTCGAACTCACGCATGAAGGCAAAGGCCTTCTCCGCGGACAGGTTGGTTTCCACACTTCCGGTGACTGTGATCATCACCCCAGTCTAGGAGCACCGCGCAACGGGGCGGCAGCCATCTTGTAGCAGAGTTTTCCGCCCAGCTCCCGGGGCCGGATCCATGCCTCGTACCCTTCGGCGGCGGTGAACAGTTCCCTGCCGCCACCGGCGTCGGCTGCGAGCCACAGCGCGGCCGGGCGCGGCATGGCGTCATCCACCACACCGGCCCGCACCACCTCGGAGTCCCTCCGGATCTCCACCGGAACCCCGATCAGGCGCCCCCAGTCGTGGCAGGGGTAGGGCTTCATGACGTTCCCCCGATGTGTCCGGCTAGCAGCCCTCGAAGTCGGTGAGGACCTTGACCTTGCCCGCCGAGGCCGACGACGGATCGAACGTGTACCCGATCCATTCCTTTGCGAGGCGGCGGGCGAGTTCGACGCCCACCACGCGCTGGCCCATGGTGAGGACCTGGCAGTCGTTGGACAGGATGGAACGCTCAACCGAGAACGAGTCGTGCGCCGCGGTGGCGCGGATGCCTTCCACCTTGTTCGCGGCGATGGCCACCCCGATGCCCGTGCCGCAGAAGAGGATGGCCCGGTCGGCCCGGCCGTCGCGGATCATCTCGCCGGCCGCGATGCCCACGTAGGGGTAGGGCCTGGTGAAGTCGTCCGCGGCGTCGGTCCTGTTGACGCCGATGTCGATCACCTCGCTGACACGGGGGTCGTTGCGGAGATCCGCCAGGACCTTGTCCTTGTAATCAACGCCGGCTTCGTCCGCGCCGACAATGAGCCGCAGCCCCATGGTGTGTCCTTCCGTCGTCATTACTTGGCTCCCGCCGGCGCAGCGCCAGCTGTAGTGGTGGTGAAATGAGGCCCCATCACGGCGAAGACCATGGCAAGGGACGTGGCGCCGGGGTCGGCGGTGCCCAGGCTTTTCTCGGCCAGCGGGCGGGCGCGGCCCTTGAGCGGCAGCAAATCGGCGGTTGCCGCCGCCGCGGCTGCCGCTTCGCGGGCGGCGTCCTGCCAGGCCAGGCCTGGCTCGGCACCGTCAGCCACCGCGCGGCTGAATGTTGAAGCGAACGGCAGCAGGGCGTCCACCATGGTCTTGTCGCCGATTTCGGCCTTGCCCAGCTGGACGATGCGGTCCGCGAATGCGGTCACGCCGGCCGCGAGGACGGGAGCCCCGGGTGGGGAGGAGTTTCCCACCGTCTCACCGAAGGCGCGCAGGCCCGCTCCCCAGAGCACACCGGAGGTTCCGCCGGCCTTGTCCGCCCAGGCGTCGCCAGCGGCAGCCAGCACGTCGCCGGCACCTGCACCGGCGGTGAGGGCGGCGGATGCTGCGGCAGCGGCGGCGTCCACCCCGCGGACCATGCCGCGGCCGTGGTCGCCGTCGCCGGCGATGGCGTCCATCCGGCCCAGCCGTTCCTCGGCCCCGTGCAGCAGGGTGCGCGCGGCACCAATGGCCTCGACGCAGGCCGCGGCATACCCACGGGAGGCGTCAGTGGCGACGAACGCCTCCGCGGAGGCGCCGGCGTCGGCCGCTTCTTCCCCGGCGGAAGCTCCCGCCGGGGTGACCACGGCACCCCGGCGGTAGGCCGGAGTCTCGGCAGGGGCAACCCACAGCGGTTCCAGCTCCCCATCCAGCCAGGTGATGGTCAGCGAGACGCCGGCCATGTCCAGGCTGGTGACCAGCTCGCCGACCTCAGGCATCACCAGCGTGTAGCCGGCGTCGCGCAGCAGCGGCGCAATGGTTCCCCAGAGGACGAACAGCTCCTCGTGCTTGGTGGAGCCGAGCCCGTTGAGGATGACGGCGATCCTGCTGCCGGCATCCGGAGGGGTTTCGGAGAGTACCCGGGCCACCAGTTCCCGGCCCAGTTCCTTCGCCGACGGCAGGTCGGTATCATGCAGTCCCGGCTCACCGTGAATGCCAAGGCCCAGGCCCATCTGCCCCTCCGGAAGGGTGAACAGCGGGGCGTCGGCGCCGGGGAACGTGCAGCCGGCGAACGCGCTGCCGATGGTGCGGGTCAGGTCATTGGCCTTGCGGCCCAGGCGGACCACCTCGGCCAGGTCCGCGCCGTTCTCGGCGGCGGCCCCCATCACCTTGAAGACGGTGAAGTCACCGGCGATCCCCCGGCGCTTTCCGGATTCCGACGGCGGGGCGCTGGCGATGTCGTCCGTCACCAGGACGTTCTCCACGGCGATGCCCTCGGCGGCCAGGCGCTCGCTGGCCATGCCGAAGTTCATCACGTCGCCGGCGTAGTTGCCGTAGGTGAAGACGACGCCGGCGCCGGACTCTGCGGCCTTGGCCACCGAGTAGGCCTGCTGGGCGGACGGCGAGGTGAAGATGTTGCCCACCACGGCGCCGTCGGCGAAGCCGGTACCGATCACGCCGGCGAACGCCGGGTAGTGCCCGGATCCACCGCCGGCCAGGACGGCAACCTTGGGCTGCGCGGGCCGGTAGCGGCGGACGGCGCCGCCGGGGACCTGGCGGACCAGGTCCGAGTGGACGTCGCAGAAGCCTGCCAGGGCCTCCTCGGCGAACTCTGAGGGGTCGTTGAAGATTTTGGTCATGGTGGGTTCTCCGGCGTCCGGGGGCTGTCAGTGCTGGGGGCTGTCAGGGGCTGCTAGTGGATGTGGCTGCCGCCGTTGATGTCGACGGTGGTGCCGGTGAGGTAGGCCGAGTCCTCGGAGGAGAGGAAGGCGATCACGGCGGCCACTTCCTCGGTGGTGGCGTTGCGGCCCAGCGGGATGCCGGCGTTGATGGCCGCTTCCTGCTCCTCGGTGCTGCCCACGCGGATGTTGGTGTCCACGGCGCCGGGGGTGATGGCGTTGACGGTGACGCCGGTGGTGCCGAGTTCGCGGGCCAGGGCCTTGGTGAAGCCCAGGATGGCTGCCTTGGCGGCGGAGTAGGGGACCTTGCCGAAGACGCCGCCGCCGCGCTGGGCTGACACGGAGGACATGTTGACGATCCGGCCCCAGCCGTTGTTGATCATGTCCGGCAGGAAGGCCTTGGTCACCAGGTAGGTGCCGGTGGCGTTGACGTCCATGACCTTGTGCCACAGCTCAAGGGTGGTCTCCAGGAACGGGATGGGCGAGGTGATGCCGGCGATGTTGGCCAAGGCGCCGACGGGCGGGAGGTTGCCGGCGGCCACTTCGGCGGCGACGGCGGCCTGGGCGGCAATCACGGATGCTTCGTTGGCGACGTCGATCTCGTGGCCGAAGGCGGGGACGTTGAATTCGTTGCCGATTTCGGCGGCGACCTTGGCGGATTTCTCGCCGTCGAGGTCCAGGATGACGATGCCCCAGCCGTCACGGGCGTAGCGGCGGGCGGTGGTGATGCCGATGCCGCGGTCCGAGGTTGCTCCGGTGAGGACGGCGGTGCGCTGGATGGTGGTCATGGTGGTGCTCCTTGAATTGTTTTGATGGATCGATTGCTCCGTAAGTGTCGTTTTGGACGTTCAAAACGACACTTACTCAGCAGTCGATGGAGGGAGTGGGTTCAGATGAGGTCGGTGATGAAGCTTGCTGCCTTGGCGGCGGCGGCCGGGCGTTCGTCATTGGTGACGTCCCGGGTTTCCAGTTCGAGCGAGAAGTGGCCGGTGTAGCCGTCGGCGGCGAGCCGCTTCAGGCCGCCGGCGAAGTCGGCGTCCCCGTTGCCGATGCTGAGGTTGATGTTCCCCGGCACGGCGTCGCGCAGGTGGACGTGGCTGATGCGGCCCTGGTGCCGGTCCAGGTAAGCCTGGATGTCCTCGCCGGAGGCCACAATGTGGCTGAAGTCCATGACGATTCCGACGCCGGAACCGGCTAGGCGGTCGGCCAGGAGTCCCGCGCGCTCCAGGTTCCAGCAGAACCGCAGGAAGTGCAGGGATTCGGTCCAGAGTTCGACGCCGAACTCCGCCGCCCGCCGCCCGGCACCTATGAGCTGGGCGGCAACGAGGTCCAGGTCCTCGTCAACGCTCCGGACCGGGGCGTTGACGAGGGCGCCGCACGGCAGGACCAGTGCCTTCGCACCGATGTTGGACGTCAGGGTCAGCAGGGCGTCAAGGTGGCGCTCCCGCCCGGCCCGGCCCTCGTCGTCGAGCACTTTGTTCAGGTCCCCGATGTCGCCGTTCACGGAACGGACGCGCAGGCCCGAAGCGTTGACCTCGGCGGAGACAGTGTCCACCGCGGCCGCGTTCAGCTCGTAGGGCACGTGGTCGCAAACGCCGGGCAGCGCGCCCAGGTCGATTTCCTCGAAGCCCAGCCCCTTCATGGTGCGCAGGGCGGTGCCCAGGTCCTGGTGCCGGAAGCTGATGGACGAGCACCCAAGTCTGGAATGGAACATCATTGATCCTTTGGTTCGTGCCGGGCTGTAGTGATGGGGACCACAATACGGACGTTAACTGTCAACAGTCAACTCTAAAAGTCGACTGTTGACAGTAAGAATGATCTGGGTCACACTGGATCCCATCAATTGTTAACAGTCGACAGCGGCCGACCTCCTTCAGCCGCTTTTCGAAAGGGAACCACCATGAGCAAAGATGCTCTGACCATGCGCGGCCCGGTCCACGGCACCAAGGACGCCCGGCGAGTTGCCATCGGATCCGGCGTGGGGGCCGTGATTGAGACGTATGACTTCATCGGCTTCGGCACCGCTGCCGCACTGTACTTCGGCACTGCATTCTTCCCCGGAAGCGATCCCGTGACCGGCACCCTGGCCTCCTTCGCCACCCTCGGCGTCGGATTCGCAGCCCGCCCCCTTGGCGGCATCATCGGCGGCCACCTCGGCGACAAGGTGGGCCGCAAGCCGGTCCTGGTCGCCTCCCTCATCCTGATGGGCCTGGCCACCTTCGCCATCGGCCTGCTCCCCACATACGCGGCAGTCGGACTGCTGGCCCCGGCACTGCTGGTCTTCGTCCGCATCGTCCAGGGCCTGGCCTTCGGCGCTGAGTGGGGCGGCGCGATCCTGATGAGCTACGAGCACGCACCCTGGAAGGCCAAAGGCAAGTACACCGGCATTGTCCAGGCCGGCTTCCCCGTGGGCCTGCTGCTGGCCAACCTGACCTTCCTGTTCAGCGTCCAACTGGGTGGCGAGCTCGCCTGGCGCATCCCGTTCCTTGCCAGCATCCTGCTGGTCATCGTGGGCCTGGTCATCCGTTCCAAGGTCCCCGAGTCCCCGGTGTTCGATGAGGTCAAGGACAGCGGCGCCATCGTGAAGGCCCCCATCGTGGAGGTCATCAAGACGGACTGGCGCAACATCGTCAAGGGCATCGGCCTCCGCATCGCCGAGACCGCCGGCTACGCCGTCTCCATCACCTACATGATTTCCTACATCAACAGCCAGCACCTGGCGGACAAGAGCCAGACCCTGATCGCCCTCTGCATCGCTTCGGCCATCGGCATCTTTGCCACCCAGGCCTGGGCAGCAATGACGGACCGCATCGGCCGCCGCCCGCTCTACATCTGGTCCACCGCTTTCGCCGCACTGTTCGCCATCCCGATGTTCCTGCTGGTCAACACCGGCCTGTTCATCGCCATCATCCTGACCATCGTGATTTCCTACGCGGTATGCCAGAACTCCCTGGCCGGCGCCCAGGGCGCCTGGTTCCCGGAGCTTTTCCAGGCCAAGACCCGCGCCTCCGGCGCCAGCCTGGCCTACCAGATCTCGGCCATGGTGTCCGGCTTCACCCCGTTCATCACCACGCTGCTGTTCGTCAGCTTCGGCTGGATGGGCCCCGCACTGCTCTTCGGCGCGTACGCCCTGATCGGCCTCTGGGCCGCCGTCGCCACCCGGGAAACCTGGGGCAAGCGGGAACGCGAGCTGGCTGACGAGGCCACCAAAAGCACCCCGAACACCGTCAACGCCTGAATGACCACCACGCACCAAACGACCACGGAGCCAGTAATGCCTACAGATACCGTCCAGGACGCCCCGCAGGGAGAAACACTGCAGGGACAAACACTGCAGACTGCGGTGACTCCGGAACGGCTGGATAAGATCAGCGCCGCCGCCTACCGGATCCGGCACCACGCCCTGAACATGGGCGAGGTCCAGGGCCAGGGGTACGTGGGCCAGGCCCTGGGTGCCGCGGACATGCTCGCCACCGTCTACGGTGACCAGCTCCGGTACCGCGCCGAGGACCCGCACTGGGAAGCCCGCGACCGGTTCCTGCTCTCCACCGGCCACTACGCCATCGGCCACTATGCCGCTCTCGCCGAAGCCGGGATCGTTCCGGTGGAGGAACTGGAAACCTACGGCTCGGACGATTCCCGCCTGCCGATGTCCGGGATGTCCACCTATACGCCCGGGATGGAAATCTCGGGGGGCTCCTTGGGCCACGGCCTGACCATCGCCGTCGGCATGGCCCTGGGCCTGCGCTACCAGGGCTCGTCCGCCCGGGTGTTCAACTTCCTCTCCGACGGGGAACTGGACGAGGGCTCCACCTGGGAGGCCGCGATGGGCGCGCACCACCACCAGCTGGGCAACCTCACCGCCATGGTGGACATCAACGCCCTGCAGGCCGACGGCAAGACGGACACGGTGCTGCGCACCGAACCGGTCACCGAAAAGTGGGAATCCTTCGGCTGGTACACCCAGCGGGTGGACGGGAACGACGTCGGGGCGCTGCTGGCGGCGTTCGACAACGCAGCTGCCCAGGCCGCCACCGTCGGACGTCCTTCTGTGATCCTGTGCGACACGAAGGTGGGCCGGGGTGTTCCGCTGCTGGAGAACCGCGAAAAGGCGCACTTCATGCGCATCGAAGAGAACGAATGGCAGATCTGCCGCGAGCAGCTCACTGCCGGCTACGAAGGAAAGGCTTCCGCATGAGCACCACCACCGAGGCCCCCGACACCGCAGCAGCGGCCAAGCCGAAGCTGAAGACCTCGGCGATGATCGCATCGTTCGCCGACCCGGGCCAGAAGACCTCCAACGCACCGTTCGGGCACGCCCTGGTCAAGGCCGCACAGGAGAACGACAAGATCGTGGGCCTGACCGCGGACCTAGGCAAGTACACGGACATGCACATCTTCGCCCAGGCCTTCCCGGAGCGGTTCTTCCAGATGGGCATGGCCGAGCAGCTGCTCTTCGGCGCAGCCGCCGGGCTCGCCGAGACGGGGCTGGTGCCCTTCGCGTCCACCTACTCGGTGTTCGCCGCGCGCCGCGCCTACGACTTCCTCTGCCTGGACGCGGCCGAACCGAACCTGAACGTCAACATCGTGGGCGGCCTGCCCGGCCTGACCACCGGGTACGGCCCCAGCCACCAGGCCACGGAGGACATGGCGATCTTCCGCGGCATGCCCAACCTGACCATCGTTGACCCCTGCGACTCGATCGACATCGAACAGGCCGTGCCGCAGCTCGCCGTCTCGGAGGGCCCCACCTACCTGCGCCTGCTGCGCGGCAACGTGCCCACCGTCCTGGATGAGTACGACTACACGTTCGAGCTCGGCAAGGCCAAGGTGCTGCGCGGCGGCAACGACGTGGTGTTCATTTCCTCCGGCCTGATGACCATGCGCGCCCTGCAGGCAGCCAAGGCCCTGGCGGCACACAACGTGGACGTCGCCGTCGTGCATACCCCCACGATCAAGCCGTTCGACGCCGAAACCGTCCTCAAGGAAATCAACACGGACCGCCTCGCCGTCACCCTGGAGAACCACTCCGTGGTGGGTGGGCTGTTCGAAACCGTGGCCTCCGCCGTCGTCACCGCCGGTGTGGGCAAGCGCGTGGTGCCCGTGGCGCTGCCGGACCAGTTCCTGGACGCCGGCGCCCTGCCCACCCTGCACGACCGGTACGGCCTTGCCGTGGACCGCATCGTGGCCAAAGTCCTCGCCGAGCTCGGCTAGGGCACGAAACCAATGCAGAAAGCACGGCACCGGTCCCCTCCGGTGCCGTGCTTTCTGCCGTAATATCGAAACCACTACCGACTGTAAACAGTCGACTTATGACATTGAGGACAGAAGCCATGGCCGGACTGACCGCCCCGCTGCTGGGACTGGAAAAGAAAAGCCTGCGCGAGCAGGCGCTCTCGGCACTGAGGACCGCCATCACCAGCGGCGAGCTGGAACCGGGCCGGCACCTGGTGGAAACCGAACTGTCCGAGATGCTGCAGATCAGCCGCGGCACGCTCCGCGAAGCCCTCCGCCAGCTGGAACAGGAGGGCCTGCTGTCCGCCGGACCCCGTGGCCGCCTCTCCGTCCGCCACCTGGACGAAAAGGAAATCCGGGACATCTACGCCGTCCGCGCCGCCCTGGAATCCCTCGCCGCCCGGACACTCTGCGAGCTCCCGGACCGGCAGCACGTCACCGAATCCCTCCACAAAGCCATCGACGCCATGACGGAGGCCACGAACGGAAGCCTGGAGGAGCGGATCGAATCCGACCTCGAATTCCACCGAACCCTCTGCCGGCTCACGGGCAATGAAACCCTGCTCCACTCCTGGGAGTCATTGGAAGGGTCCATCCGGATGTCCATCATGTTCGCGGGCCTGGAAAAGGGCGTCAGCAACATGAGCGTTGACCGCCACAAGGACATCGTGGGCGCCATCGACACCGGGGATGCCACCCTGGCCCGGAAGACCATCCTGGAACACATGGATACCGCCGCCGCCAACCTGGTGGCGTAGCCCCTCCGCGGCCCAGTCCAGGGAATCCTCGCGGCCTCCCGGCCGTTAACCTACTGCGCGGTAAATAACCGCGGTGGTAACGAGGGATGGTATGACCGCAAAGTTTGTGTCAGTCGAGGACGACGCCGGAAAGGTCACCCGGTACAGCCGCCATGACAACGGCGGCGGCCTCATCGCTCCGGGAGCCAGCGTGGCGGAGAGCGCCCGGATCGGCCCCATGACCTACGTTGAGCACGGCGCGCAGGTGGGTTCAGGCTGCCGGATTGGACACGGCAGCTGGATCGACCGCGGCGCGACCATCGGTGACCGGACGGTCATCGGCGACGGCGTGCGCATCGGCCGGGGCACCGTGATCGGCAACCGCGTCCACATTGGCAGCCACTCGCGCATCGGCTCCAGCGCCCTGATCGAGCACGGCGTACACCTGGATTCGGACAGCACCGTTCCGGACGGCAGCGAGGTCCTGGGGGGCGCCCATTCACGCCTGGCACCGGCCAGGCACCGGACGCACCGCAAGGCGAAGGGCGGGCTGGCCGCCTAAGTCCCGGGCGGAAGACCGGCGCCGCCGGCTACAAAACAGTGCTTCCGCGTACCACGAGCTCCGCCGGATAAATGACGGGTTCCCAGGCCTCTCCGGGGTTGCCGATGGCGCTTACCAGCAGCTTTCCGGCCGCAGCCGCGATGTCCGCCACGGGATGGGCCACGGTGGTGAGCCCCAGGCCGTTTGCCGCCTGGATGGGGTGGTTGTCGAAGCCCACCACCGCCACGTCGTCCGGCACCCGCCGCCCGCTTCCGCGAAGAGTGTCCACCACGCCGAGCGCCATGAGGTCTGATGCGGCGAATATCCCGTCCACGCCGGGCGTCCCGGCCAGCAGGCTCTTGGCAGCGGCGGCACCTCCCGCCGTCGTGAAGTCCCCGTGCATCACCGGTCCGGGCTCAAGGCCGGCTTCCCTGAGCCCCTGTAGCCATCCTTCCAGGCGGTCGACGGCGGCCGTCATGTCAGTGGGGCCGGCGACAGTGGCGAGTCGGGTGCGGCCGGTTCCCGCCAGGTGCCGTGCCGCCAGCCGCCCGCCCTCGACGTTGTCCAGGTCCACGTAGGGAATTCCGGATTCCGTGTCCCACGGCCTTCCGATGAAGACGGTGGGCAACCCGGTAACGCCCAGGGTCTCCACCCAGTCGTCAGCACGGTGGTGGGATACCACGATCGCACCGTCAACGTGGCCCCCGCGCAGGTAGCGGATGGTCCGCGCCGAGTCGTCGCCGGTTCGGGACATCAGCAGTACCAGCTGCAGGTCCGTCTCACGCAGTGCTTCATTGACTCCCGTAATGACTGCGGCGAAGTACGGGTCCATCATGACCCGGGCGTCGGGTTCGGGGATGACCAGCGCCACCGAACCCGTGCGCCGGGTGACCAAGCTTCGCGCGGCACGGTTTGGGGTGTAGCCGAGTGCCACGATCGCGGCATCAACCGCAGCCTGGGCCTGCGCACTCACCTTGGAGCCGCCGTTGATGGCGCGGGATGCCGTGGAGCGGGACACCCCAGCGGCCGATGCCAGGTCCTCCAGCGTGGGGCTGGGCCGCGCGGGGCCGGCCGGAGCGGCCCGGCTGGTCTTTTCGTTCATTACACCGACAATACGACACCGCCGCTCCATGGGAGCGCTCCCGCGAAACCCTTGCCCCGGCAAAAACCCGATGCTACGCTTCCCCGACGGGAGCGCTCCCACCACTCGACCCCGGCTGCCTGTCGCAGCCGTTATGGTCGTCCAGCCCCACCACTGACAGGACCAGCAATGCCGCTATCCTCACGCCCTGATGCACCCAGACCCCTTCCGCCGCAGCGCCGGCACCACCATGGCATCGTTGCCGCAAGCACCGCCCTCCTCATCGGGCTTTTCGCCGGCGGCGCGACCGTTCCGGCACAGGCCGCACCCTCAGCCGCGCAGCCCGCAGTCCAGGCTCCGGCGTCGCCACCGCCGGCGCCGCAAAACCCGTTCGGGTCCAACACCTACGTCTTCGATCCCAGCATGCCCGTGGCGCAGATCCAGGCCACGGTGGACGCCATTGCGGCGCAGCAGGTGGATGACGAAATGGGGACCAAGCGCTACTCCCTGCTGTTCAAGCCCGGTACCTACGGCACCCCCGAGGAGCCCCTGATTGTCCAGGTGGGCTATTCCACGGAAGTCGCCGGACTGGGCGCTGCACCCACCGACGTCACCATCAATGGACACGTCGACGTCTACAACCGCTGCCTCACCGCGGACAACTGCATCGCCCTCAACAACTTCTGGCGCTCCCTGTCCAACCTCACCATCAATGTCACCGGCCTCGAAGGCTGCCGCAGCTCGGCAAACTTCTGGGCCGCCTCCCAGGCTTCGCCGATGCGCCGGGTCAACATCACCGGCGGCAACCTTTCCCTGATGGACTACTGCACCGCCGGCCCGCAGTACGCCAGCGGCGGCTTCATCGCTGATTCCAAGGCGGGCGCCGTCATCAACGGCTCCCAGCAGCAGTACCTGGTGCGCAACAGCAGCATTGGAAGCTGGTCCAACGGAGTCTGGAACCAGGTGTTCTCGGGCGTCAACGGGGCACCGGCAGATTCCTTCCCGGACCCGCCGTACACCACCCTGGACACGACTCCCATCAGCCGCGAGAAGCCCTACCTGACGGTGGACCCCGCCGGGCAGTACAGCGTGTTCGTGCCCTCCGTGCGCCAGGACTCAGCGGGGACCACCTGGGAAAACGGACCTACGGAAGGCCGCAGCATCCCGCTGGCCGACTTCTACGTCGCATCGCCCGGCGATTCAGTGCAGACCATCAACACGCAACTGGCCCGCGGAAAGAACCTGCTCCTTACCCCCGGGGTCTACGACATTGACCGCAGCATCGAGGTCAAGCGGGCAGGCACGGTGGTGCTTGGACTCGGAATGGCAACACTTTCCGCCGTCAACGGATCGGTTCCCCTGACAGTCGCGGATGTCCCCGGCGTGGACATTGCTGCCGTTACCGTGGATGCCGGTGAGGTCAGCTCACCCGCCCTGATGCGCATCGGCAAGGCAATCCCGGGCGCAGGGGGCGGACCGGCCAACTCTGCCGTCCGCAGCGATCCAGCCAATCCCACCACCCTCCACGATGTGTTCTTCCGCATCGGCGGGCCCCACGTGGGCAAGGCCTCGGTCAGCCTGGAAGTCAACAGCGACAACGTCCTCCTGGACCACATCTGGGCCTGGCGCGCAGACCACGGGAACGGTGTCGGTTGGACCACCAACCCCGGCAGGAACGGCGTGATCGTCAACGGCAACAACGTCACCGCCACCGGCTTGTTCGTGGAGCACTACCAGGAGTACAACGTCATCTGGAACGGCGAAAACGGCAAAACGGTCTTCTTCCAGAATGAACTGCCCTACGACGCCCCCAACCAGGCAGCGTGGCAGCATGACGGGGTCCTGGGCTGGGCCGGGTACAAGGTGGCCGACTCCGTCAAAACCCACGAACTGTGGGGCGGCGGCAGCTACGTGTACAACAACGTGGACCCCACCATCCACGCCAGCCGTGGCTTCGAGGTCCCGGTGACACCGAACGTGAAGCTGCACAGCCTGCTGACCGTGAATCTTGGCGCCGGGACACTGGACCACGTGGTCAATGACACCGGAGCGCCGGTGTCCACGGACGCCGTCGGAGTTCCCAGCTACGTGGCCGATTTCGGCTAGGAGCCGCCTACCACAACGGGGGGGGCGCGGCACCGGCAGTGGATTGCCGGCTCCGCGCCCCTATCCGTTGCGGGCCTGCCTCCACGCCAGCGCGGCCCCGCCCCAGACGGCCAGCAGCAGCGCCACCAGCAACAGGCCGGCGTCGCCCAGGTCGATCGATGAAAGCCACGCCGTCACCGGATCATGCAAGCCGAATGCGGCGTGAAAGAAGCCGGCCAAAGTGATCACGGCAATGAACAGGGCCGAGACCGCCGAGATGCCCGTCACCGCAGCATTGAAGCCAAGCTTCCGCCGCGGGTCAGCCAGTGCCGAGCGGTACATCCGCATCATCGCCATCCCGTTCACCGAATCACACAGCGTCATCGCGGCCGCGAAGGCGAGCGGCAGGGCGAGCAGGGCAAACGGGGGCACCCCGGCCAGGGACGCCGCCGTCGTCATCATCAGCAGCCCGATGGTGGTGGCGGTATCGAAACCCAGCCCAAAGAGGAAGCCAATCACGTAGATGTTCCGCGGCCGGCGCACCCTGGCGAGGGGTTTGGCCAGCAGCCGCGCCACCAGGCCCTGCGGTTCCAGGTCGCCGGGATCAATGGCTGCTCCGGCCCGGGAACGCCGGAAGGCAGCGGCCGAGCGGGTGAAGGCCGAGCCGTTGAACAGCCCCATGGCCAGCAGGAACAGCCCGGATACACCGCTGCCGATCAGCCCCAGCACCAGGTTCCCGGCCGTACCGTCCTCCATCAGGCCGCCAACCATGGACGCACCGGCGATTACCAGCACCCCCGCCAGGGTCACCACCGAGCTGTGGCCCAGGCTGAACGCGAAGCCCACGCTCACCGGATGCTGCCGCTGTGCCACGAACTTCCGGGTGGAGTTGTCGATGGCGGCCAGGTGGTCCCAGTCGTAGCTGTGCTTCACCCCGGCCAGGTAGGCGGTGAGGACAAGTCCCCAGGAGAGCGCCCCGCCGCCCCCGGTCCGGGTTCCGGCAAGCAAAAGGACGACGGCGGCAGCGTGCAGCGCGGCCACGGCACCAAAGGTGAAGAGCGCCCGGGTCCGGAGCGGCAGCGAGTCCCGGTCCCGGTAGAGTGCGGCGATGCCGGCCATCAGTGCTTCCTCAGGTCCAGCGGTCCCTGGCCGTACCAGCGTCCGCGCAGCAGGTCCGTGCAGGATCGAAGCAGGCGGTTCAGTTCGTCGGTGCTGTTGGAGAGGCTCCGCAGCACCAGCCCGGTGGTCCCCGACACAGTGCGGGTCAGCGAGATGCCGGTCAGGGCCCGGTGGTCGGTGGTCAGCAGGTGCAGTTCGTCGGCAAGCGCCTGGTCCGCCCGGGGATCCACCACCACCAGCGATCCGAGGTGGCTGTAGCCTTCCATGAATCCCAGCCCGGTGACGTCGTGGAGCGGCGGCCGGATCAGCAGGTTGTCCAGCGCCAGCAGTTCGGTCCCCGCCCCGGTTTCCACACAGATGTGGTTCCTCAGGCGCACTTCCTCATACCGGAAGGCGGCGCCGTCGGGCGACCATCCGGGCGTCACAACCTCGGCCATGACCAGCGACGACGAGGGCCGCAGGGTCACGGACGTCCGCTGCCGGTAGCTGGCTTCCCGGTAGGCGATGAGCTGGTCCGGCATGAGTTCCAGCCGCGCCTCCTCCCCGAGCCGCAAAACCATCCGCTGCTCGGCAAAAGAGCCCGGAGTCCGGTAAATCTTGGTGGCGGACTGGGTGGTCAGCAGCAGGTCAGCCCCGTCCTGGACTTCAATATCGAGCAGGAACAGGTCCGCCCCAAGATAAGCCCCGCCAGGATTCACGACCACATAACAAACCTGCCCGGAGTCATCGAGGTAATGCGGCCGCATAACCCTCAAGGCACCCCGATGGTACTGATGCTCGGCAAAGGATCGCCGACCACGAACGGCGACCCGAAGCTCAAGCTCGCCCATCGGGGGCCGATCAGCGGACGCGGGTGGAAGCCCCGGTGACGGACGCGCGGAACTTGCTGCCGCCGTCGTGCTCATGCCAGGTCGAGCATCAGGACGTCGTGCCTTATCCATTCGATGACCTTCTCGAGGCCTTCGTCGGTTTTGAGGTTGGTGAAGCAGAACGGCTTGTTGCCACGGAATTCCTTGGAGTCCCGTTCCATGACGGCGAGGTCGGCGCCGACGTGAGGTGCGAGGTCGGTTTTGTTGATGATGAAGAGGTCGGATTTGATCATGCCCTGGCCGGCTTTGCGGGGGATCTTTTCGCCTTGGGCCACGTCGATGATGTAGATGGAGAAGTCCACCAGTTCGGGGCTGAAGGTGGCGGAGAGGTTGTCGCCGCCGGATTCGACGAAGATGACCTGCAGGTCCGGGTGCCGGGCTTTGAGTTCCTCGATGGCGGCGGTGTTCATGGAGGTGTCTTCGCGGATGGCGGTGTGCGGGCAGCCGCCGGTTTCGACGCCGATGATGCGATCCACGGGCAGGATGCCGTTGGCGGCGAGGATTTTGGCGTCCTCGATGGTGTAGATGTCGTTGGTGATGGCGGCCATGGAGATGTCGCCGCTCATATGTCGGGTGAGCCGTTCCACGAGCTGGGTTTTGCCGGCGCCGACGGGCCCGCCGATGCCGATTTTGATGGGTTCAGTCATGGTTTCCTCCTAGGTCACGAGCCCTGTCAGCTCATGAACATCCGGGCACGCTGGCGTTCGTGCCGCATTTGCGAAATTTCCAGTCCGGGGCTGACGGCGCCGAGGTCGTCCGCCGTGAGGTGCGCGACCGCGTCGATGGCGGCAGCGACGTCGTCGTGCGCTTTCCGCAGCACGCGCTGGCCGGCGTTCTGGCCGAGCGGGATGGCGCGGACGGCGTTCTGGGTGAGGGACGTGACGGTGGCGAAGAGGTAGGCGGCGAGCGCCTCCTGCAGCGGTACGCCCAGGGAGCGGGCGACGACGGCGAACGCCAGCGGCTGGTGCCCGGCGGCCCGTCCTGTGGCCACCAGGTCCCGGTACAGTTCCAGCGCAGGCGAGGGAAACACCTCAGCCCCAATCTCGAGCAGCCGGCCGCCCATCTTCACGCTCGCCTCCCGGACCTGCCGCGGCAACAAAGAGGCAGAGAGGAGAGCATCCAGCGCCCCAAGTTCAGCCCCCTCATACAAAAGCCGAACAGCAAGCCCATCGGAGTAAGTCAGCTGCTGGCCGACGAAGGCACCGAGCCAGAGCCCGAAAGACCCTTCATCAAAAACGAGCTCCCGATCGATGTACGTCTCAAACCCAAAAGAGTGAGCAAAAGCCCCAGTAGGAAGCGCAGAGTCAGTGAGCTGCTGAAGAGCAAGCTGATACCCGCTCACGAAAGGCGCACCCAAGGCGACGAACCCAAGCGACGCGAGGGATATGGGGCCGCGGCGTGGCGGGCCTCGTGGGGGGCCCACTGGCGCGAGGGCCCCGACCCGAGCTTGCGAGGGTTGGGAGCGCCTGGGGACGGGCACGGCCCCCAATCCGGGCCGGCGCACCCAAGTGACACCACCCGTGGAGCGCGCAGCGCTGCGACAGGGTTACTAGTGCGAGTGTTCAGCATGGCGAAAAGGCACGGGCATGACGCGTTCCTGGCGGGAGTAGGGCACACCGGCATGAGTGAGGTAGTCCTCGACGGTGTGGTCGTAGGCGCACACCATGACGGCCGCCCCGTACTCGCTGTCCGCGTCGAAGAATTGTGCCTGGAGGTGGCGGTTGCCGAGGGAGTGCGCAGTGACGCCCATTTCGTGGATGGTGCGGGGCGCGATGACCAGGACGTCGGTGGGCAGCACGGACACCACGATCATGTTGGCTTCTTCGACGTGGAGGATGTCGCCGTCGCGGAGGTCGCCGGAGCCGGCGGGGAGGCGGATGCCGATTTCCTTGCCGTGGTCGGTGGTGGCGCGCTGGATGCGTTTGACCAGCTGGGCGCTGGGCAGGACGACTTTTTCGCGGTGCAGGCCGGCGTAGGCTGCGAGGTCGGAGTCCGGCAGGTCGTGCAGGTTGCCCAGGACTTTGTCGATGATCATGTGGTTGCTTTCGGGGGTTTGGAATTTCGCGGTTCTAGAAGAGGAAGTACCGCTGGGCCATGGGCAGCACGTCGGACGGTTCGCAGGTGACGTCCTCGCCGTCCACCGTGACCCGGTAGGTTTCCGGGTCCACCTGGATGTCGGGCGTGGCGTCGTTGTATTTGAGGTCGGCTTTGGTGAGGGTCCGGATGCCGGAGACGGGCCGGATGACCTTTTCCAGCCCCAGCTCCTGGGGCACACCGGCGTCGATAGCTGCTTTGGACAGGAAGGTGATGGAGGACTGCTGAACGGCCTTGCCGAAGGTGGCGAACATGGGACGCATGGTGCGCGGCTGCGGGGTGGGGATGGACCCGTTGGAGTCGCCCATGAGTGCGTAGGCGATCTGGCCGCCCTTGAGCACCAATTCCGGTTTGACGCCGAAGAATGCCGGGTCCCACAGCACCAGGTCCGCGAACTTGCCCACTTCCACTGACCCTACGGAATCAGCGATGCCCTGTGCGATGGCGGGGTTGACGGTGTACTTGGCCACGTAGCGCTTGAGCCGGAAGTTGTCGCTGTCCGCACTGCCGTGCGCCCCGCCGTCGGCATCTTCCAACATCCCGCGCTGCTTCTTCATCTTGTCCGCCACCTGCCAGGTGCGCGTTATTACCTCGCCTACCCGGCCCATGGCCTGGGAGTCGGAGGAGGTGATGGAGAAGATGCCCAGGTCCTGCAGGACGTCCTCCGCGGCGATGGTTTCGGCGCGGATGCGGGAATCGGCGAAGGCCACGTCCTCGGGGATGTCCGGGTTGAGGTGGTGGCAGACCATCAGCATGTCCAGGTGCTCTTCGATGGTGTTGCGCGTGTACGGCAGTGTGGGGTTGGTGGAGGCCGGCAGGACGTTGGGCATGCCTGCAATCTTGATGATGTCCGGAGCGTGGCCGCCGCCTGCGCCTTCGGTGTGGAAAGTGTGGATGACCCGGCCGGCGATGGCGCGGATGGTGTCCTCCACGAACCCGCACTCGTTCAGGGTGTCGGTGTGGATGGCCACCTGGACGTCGTACTCGTCCGCGACCTGGAGCGATGTGTCGATGGAGGAGGTGGTGGCTCCCCAGTCTTCATGGACTTTGAGCCCGATGGCACCGGCACGGATCTGCTCGGCGAGGGGTTCGACGGCGGACGCGTGGCCTTTGCCGAACAGGCCGATGTTCATGGGGAATGCCTCGGCGGCCTGCAGCATCCGCTGGATGTGCCACTTTCCGGGCGTCACGGTGGTGGCTTTGGTGCCTTCGGCAGGGCCGGTGCCGCCGCCGATCATCGTGGTCACGCCGCTTGCCAGGGCGGTGGGGATCTGGTCCGGGGAGATGAAGTGGATGTGGGTGTCGATGCCGCCGGCGGTGAGGATTTTCCGCTCGCCCGCGATGATTTCGGTGCTCGAGCCGATCACGATGTCCACGCCGTCGGTGATCTGCGGGTTGCCGGCCTTGCCGATCCGGCAGATGTGGCCGTCCTTCAGCGCCACGTCCGCCTTGTAGATGCCCGTGTGGTCCAGGATCACGGCGTTGGTGATGACGGTGTCCGGAATGTCCTCATCACGGGTTGCCTGGCCGTTCTGCCCCATGCCGTCCCGGATCACCTTGCCGCCGCCGAACACCACTTCCTCGCCGTACACGGTGAGGTCCTCTTCGATTTCGAGGAAGAGTCCGGTGTCCGCCAGGCGGATCCTGTCCCCGGTGGTGGGGCCGTAGAGGTCCGCGTACTGCCGGCGCGGAATGTCGAAGCTCACTCGCCGTCCCCTTCCGTAACAGGCCCGCTTTGGCGCGTCCCGCCGTCGAGCCTTCCATTGACCGCGTTGCTGAGCCCGTAAACCTCCCGTGTCCCCGCCAGTTCGATAAGCCTTACGTTCCGCGAATCCCCCGGCTCGAACCTGGCCGCCGTTCCCGCTGGGATGTCCAGGCGCCGGCCGTAAGCTGCTTCGCGGTCGAAGGCCAGGGCCGCGTTGGCCTCGGCAAAATGGAAATGCGACCCCACCTGGACGGGCCGGTCGCCCGTGTTGGTCACGGCCACCTCGATGGCCTTACGGCCCGCATTCGCGGTCACGGGCTCCGGCCGGAGGACGTACTCGCCTGGAATCATTGCCGCGCTCCTTAACGGATGGGGTTATGGACGGTGACCAGCTTGGTGCCGTCCGGGAAGGTGGCCTCGATCTGGACGTCGTGGATCATCTCCGGCACGCCTTCCATCACGTCCTCCCGGGTGAGCAGGGTGGTGCCGTAACTCATGAGGTCGGCCACGCTCCTGCCGTCGCGGGCGCCTTCGATCAGTTCATAGCTGATGATGGCCACGGCCTCGGGGTAGTTGAGCTTGAGGCCGCGGGACTGCCTTCGGCGGGCCAGGTCGGCGGCCACCACGATCAGGAGTTTCTCCTGCTCACGCGGCATAAGATGCATGGGGTTCCCTTCGACGGCCTGCGGCGTGCTGCCAGCGTAAGCGGGTCACGTTTCCGCCAGGTTTCAGGAGTATCAACAAAAGCTGGGGATATGCCCCAACGGTGGGAAGGCTAGTTTGCCCCGCTGAGCCGGGCAAGGATCTCGTCGCTGGACTGGATGGGCTGCCGGTAAGTGGCGGAGAGGATGCGGAGCATGTCGGCAGCGTCCTGGTCGGCTTCGGAGGCCATCGCGTCCTTGGCGTAGGTGACCCGGATGTTGTGCGCGAATGCGTCGGCTGCGGTCTGGGCGATGCAGTTGTGCGTGGAGACGCCGGCGAGCACCACCTCGCCGGCGTCCCAGTTCCGCAGCCGCGCCAGCAGGTTGGTTCCCACGAAGGCGCTGTCCCTGGTCTTGTTCAACTGGGGCAGGTCCTTCCTGATGAGGCCGGGCACCGACTGGGCCTGCCCGCTCCCGCGGAAGATGAAGCCCTGGTCATCGTCCAGCATGCTCAGGGTCCAGGTGGACTTGTCCCGCTCGTGTTCGGTGCCGACCAGGAGCGCGGCGTGCCCGGCGGCCTTGAACCCTTCCAGCAGCCGGTTGCACTCACTCACCACCCGGTCCTGCTGGGCCGCCAGTTCGGGCGTTTCGAAGAATGCGTTCTGCATGTCGATGACCAGGAGGGCAATCATGTGGGCACCTTTCCTCGTTGAACCGGTGGGCCGGGTGGTGAGGAAAAGTTACCCGCGTGGAGCGCGGCGAAACCCTAGGGTGCGGATTCCCTGACCTTCAGTTCGAACCCGGCTTCCACGTGCACGCCCTGTTCCGAGGGCTCCCTGCCGGCGATCCGCTCCAGCAGCAGATGGATGGACCGCTCCGCGATCTCATCCATGCCCGGCGAGACGGTGGTCAGGGAGGGGGACGCGAACCGCGCCTCGTCGATGTCGTCAAAACCGGCCACCGCCACGTCCTGCGGCACCTTGACGCCGCGGATCAGCAGCTCGTGCATGGCCCCCAGCGCCAGTACGTCATTCAGCCCGAAGACGGCGTCGAACTCCACGCCCTTATCCAGCAGGCCGGCGACGGCGGCAGCACCCGTATCGCGCCGCCATTCAGCCGGTGCCACGAGCGCGGCGTCGAAGGCGATGCCTGCTTCCGCCAGCGCACTCCGGTACCCGTTCAGGCGCAGGCCCGCAGTCCCGGCGGACTCCCCCGCGTTCGCTCCCACCACGGCGATACGACGGCGGCCGCCGGCCAGCAGATGCCTGGTCAGCGCAGCCGCGGCTTCCTCATTCTTCATGGTCACCAGATCGAACCGGGGATCCACGATGTGCTCGCCGAGCATCACCACCGGTTTTTTGCCCGCCCGCGCGGCAATAGCATCCGCGTCCACCACCAGCGGCGTGAACAGGAGGCCGTCGGTGAGCTGCCGGAAGGTCCCCTGGAGGGCGCCAAGTTCAGCGGAGGCTTCGGCGTCGGACTGCTCCACCATCACCCGGTACCCGTGCCGGGCGGCAGCCTTCATCAGCCTGGACGCCAGCTCGGCATAGTAGGGGGCAGAAAGGTCGGACAGGACCAGGCCCAGCATGGACGTCTTGCCGGACCGCAGGCTGCGGGCGGTGAGGTTGGCCTCGTAGCCCAGCTCCGCGATGGCATCCTGCACCCGTTGCTTGGTGGCGGGACGGATGAATTCATAGTCGTTCAGGACGTTCGAAACGGTTTTGAGGGAGACGCCTGCCGCCCTCGCGACGTCGTTCATGGTGACTGCCATTAACGTTCTTTTCCTGCCTTTGCCGCCGCCTTGGCAGCCTGCTTGCTGGCCCGCACCTTGACCAGGGACTCCGGGTCCACGATATCGGCCACCGACAGGAAGGCGCCATCCTCACCGTAGTGGCCTGCCGCTTCGCGCCAGCCCGGAGCCTCCAGGCCCCGCTGCTTGCCCAGCAAGGCAAGGAAGATCTTCGCCTTTTGCTCCCCGAAACCGGGCAGCGCCTTGAGCCGCCGCAGCACCTCGGCACCGTCCGGCGACCCCTTGGTCCAGATGGCGGCGGCGTCACCGTCCCACTCGTTCCGAACCGCCTCGGCGAGCGCCTGCACGCGCGCAGCCATGGAGCCCGGAAAACGGTGGACGGCGGGCCGTTCCTTGAACATCTCCACGAACGCCGCAGGATCATGCGCCGCAATGGCCCCGGGCTTGAGCGACCCGATCCGGGTCCGGATCTTTTCCGGCCCGGCGAACGCGGATTCCATCGTTACCTGCTGGTCCAGCAGCATGCCGGTCAGGAGGGCGAAGTCGTCCTCACTCAACAACTTGTCCGCGGCGGGATCACCCGTGATGTGCAGTTCCATGCCGTCCATCCTCCCACCTGCGGACCGCCGTCGTCATAAGCACACCCCCAGGGAAATTTCGCCGGGTCAGGACTCCACGGCCAGCCGGATCATGGACCAGGACACGGCCGGAAGCTCAGCGGTGAGCCGGCCGCCTTCCACCTTCACCGTGCCGTTTTCCGAGGGCAGGACGGAGGTAGAATCGTCGGCGCTGGCCTGCCAGTAGGGGTCCTTGTTGGCGTAGGTGACGGCCTCCACCACCCGGACATCGCCCAGGCCTGCCACGGCAGCATCCAGTGCGAGGGCATCGGCGGCCGATCGGTTCACTGCGAACACTGTGGCCTCACCCTTGTCCGGGTCGTAGGTGGCGACGGCGGACAGTGCCGCGAAGCCGGTCGTGGTGCCGCCGTTGACCAAGGGGGATTCGACGGCGAGCTGCAGCACCGTGCCGGAGGCGTGCCGGGAGGTCAGGGCGAAGGGGTGGAAGGTGGTCTGCTTCCAGGACCGGCCTCCGGGTTCGGTCATGATGGGTGCGATGACGTTCACCAGCTGCGCCAGGCTTGCCGAGTGGACGCGGTCGGTGTTCCGGAGCAGCGTGACCAGGAGGTCCCCCACCACTACGGCGTCCGCCACTGTGTAGGTGTCCTCCAGCAGGACGGGGGCCACCGGCCAGTCCTTGCCTGTGGGCACCTTGGACTCGTCACGGCTCATGTGCCAGACGTTCCACTCGTCGAAGGAGATGTCCACCTGCCTGCTGGACTTCTTGACTGACTTCACGTGGTCGATGTGGCTCACGATGTCGCGGATAAAGGCTTCCATCTTGTGCCCGGCAGCCAGGTGCTCCTGCAGGTCGCCGAAGTCCTCGAAGTACTGGTGCGCCGAGATCAGGTCCACCAGGTCGTAGGTTTCCGCCAGGACCACCCGCTCCCACTCCCCAAAGGTGGGCATGCTGGGCCCGGAGCTGCCGCAGGCCACGAGTTCCAGGTCCGGGTCGATCATGCGCATCCCGCGGGCTGTGTCCGCCGCGAGCCGGCCGTACTCCAGGGCGTTCTTGTGGCCAATCTGCCAGGGGCCGTCCATTTCGTTGCCCAGGCACCACATCTTGATGCCGTAGCCGTTGCCTGCCCCGTTGCTGCGGCGTTGCTCGGAGAGGGCGGTCCCGCCGTCGATGTTGCAGTACTCCACGAGGTCCAGTGCCTCCTGCACGCCGCGGGTGCCCAGGTTGACGGCCATCATGGGTTCCACGCCCGCCTTGGCCGACCACCTGGCGAACTCGTCCACGCCCACGGTATTGGGGTCGGTTGAGTGCCAGGCCAGGTCCAGGCGGGCCGGACGCTGGTCCACCGGGCCCACGCCGTCCTCCCAGCGGTAGCCGGAGACGAAGTTGCCGCCCGGGTAGCGCACGGTGGAAACGCCAAGTTCACGGGTCAGTTCCAGGACGTCCTTGCGGAAGCCGTCCTCATCGGCGTCCGGGTGTCCGGGTTCGAAGATCCCGGTGTAGACGCACCGGCCCAGGTGCTCAACGAACGCGCCAAACGTTCGACGGCGGACGGGGCCCACGGTGAACGACGGATCGATGGTGATTTTGGCTGCGGCGGGTTGTGGCTGGGTCACAGGGATATCCTCGGGTATTTTTTACAACGTTATAGAAGACATTGTTTGTTGCCCCCCTCCGGGAGTCAAGGGTTTGGCCTGCGGCGCCGCCGAAAGGTTCCAGCCGGGGCCGGAGGACCCCGCGGCGCGCCCACCTGCGGCGACGCTCCAACCAGCGCAGGACCCGGAACCTCCAAGTACTACCTAATCGAAAAAACAGGTACCAGCTACGCATTCACCGGGGACTGGAGGCCCATTAGGTTTTTTCACAGAGACAAGACCTTCAGGCTCTCGGTACTTGGCTCACTAGGGGGGTGTGAGACCGGCAATGCATCGTTCACCACACATAGGCCGCGCAGGCTTCCCGGTCCATCGGACCCGGGTGATAGGCGGGGCCGGCGACGAGGAGTCCTTCGAGACCAAGGACTCTCCCCCAGCCGTCGCCGGCCCTCTTACCCCTCCGCTCTCCCGGAGGGGCCACGCACCGCTGCCCGGGGAGGGCAGCCATGAGCACGCAAACCCACAGAACACGGCTCTCCTGCTGGACCTGGTCAATGGCGCCCGGACCCTGGCAGACTCCCTGGACCTGCTGGTGGCGGCATCGGCCGCGCACGTGGTCAGGACCGCCGGCATCGACGTCGGCTGCGGCCTGGTGCTTCACCAGCCCAAACGCGGTCCCGCCGTCACCGGCACCACCGACGAGGTAGTCACCCTGCTGGAGTGGGAACGGGAAACGGCCGAAGGACCGGTGACCGACGTCATGGCAGGCGGCCACCCCGTGGCCGTCCTCCAAAGGAACGGGGACTTCCGCTGGCGCCACTATTCCAGCCAACTGCAGGCGGCCGGCTTCGGCAGCGCCCTCGCGGTCAGGCTCCGCCTGGACGCAGAACTTCCCACCGACGACGGGATCCCCGGCAACAGCGAACTCGGCCAGTCAAGGGCCGCCCTCGCCTTCTTCGCCCAGGACTCGAAGGCCTTCCCGCTCCAGGTCATCGCGGAGGCACGTACCTTCGCGATGCTGGCAACCAAAAGCCTGCAGATGGCTATCAACCTGCACACTGCGCGGTCGCTGGCCACGGACCTCCGCTCGGCCCTGGACAGCCGCACGTCCATCAATGTGGCCTGCGGCGTGATCATGGCCCAGAACAGGTGCTCCTACCAGGAGGCGTTCGCCATCCTCGCCAAGGCGTCAAGCCACCGGAACATCAAGGTGCGCAAGGTGGCCGAGGACATCCTGGAGCGGCTTCCGGAAGGTGCTCCGCACTCACACTTCGGCCGCTGACCCGCTGCCGGTCCAGCCTGGTTGGCGGGTGCGCCCGCGGGCCCGAATCAGGATGTGAGGGTGCCCCGGGCAATACTTATGGTGGAGTGGGCCGGGTTGCCGTCCATGGGCTCGTCCGATACATCCACCACCGGGTACTGGGACAGGTCAAGTCCGGCAGGCACCGGGAACGTTCCTGATGTGGAGTTCATGACGCCCAGGCTGACCAGCTTGGAAAGGTCCGGCGCGATCAGCCACACCTCCTGGTAACCCTTGGCTTCATCCTTGTCCAGGCTGACCTCCAGGCTGCGGGAACCATCCTTGGCCTCCACCACTTTGGCCGATCCCGCCGCGGAGTGCTGCGGCAGCGGGGTCAGCTGGGTTGCCGCCAGCTCCTGGGGCTGGGGCGGGCGGTTGAAGGCCCAGACGGCGCCGAAAACCACCAGGACAGCAGCTGCCGCCGTTGCCAGCCACGTTCCGGGGCGCTGCCACGCGCCCCTCGTCCGGGCACGGTCCGTTCCGGCACCCCCTGCCCGGGTTCGCCTTGTCCGGCTGCCGCTTGTTTTGTCACCGAGAGGGACAACGTTCGACGTCGGCACGTCCCCGGGTGCGGGCGTGCCGGCAGGTGGTGCGGCACCTCCGCCAGCCCCGCGACGCTCAGCCCCGCGTTCCCCTGAAACGTCTTCCACAGGCCCGGGTTCCGCCGGCACCCCCGCCGCAAGCGGGTCCTCCCGGACGTAATCGCCCAAGCCAAGTTCGCGGTGGATTCCGGCCCAGACCTGGGGCCCGGGCACGGAGAGCAGGCTGGTGTCCGGCGTCGTCTTCACCGCGTCCACCGCCCGCCGCAGGGCGGCGTAGTCGGCGGCGCACTGCGGGCAGGCCAGGAGGTGCTCCCGGCCGCCCGGGTCGTCCCAGTCGTCGTACAGCGCCAGGAGGCTCAACTGTTCCGGATCAAGATGCGGCATGGTCTACCTCCAATCTGCTTCTCAGGTGCGTCAGGCTGCGGCGGATGTGGCTCTTGACGGTACCAAGGGGAAGGTCCAGTTTCCGCGAAATCTGTTCGTGCGTCAGGTCCTCGTAGAAGGCAAGCTTCATGATGGACCCCTGGGGCTCACCCAGCCTTTCCAATTCACCGTCCAGGAGCAGCCGGTCCGCCAGCGTTTCCGCGGCCTCCGTTCCCGCCCCCGCATCCCCGGCCAGGCCGGCGCCCGCGGCAGCGTAGGCTTTGCGCGCTTCGCGGGCCGACGACTGCTGGGCATCCGCGATGGCATTGCGCGTAATGCCAACAATCCACGCCGGGAGCCGGGCCACCTGCGGGTTGAAGGTGCTCCGGGAGCGCCACACCCGGATGAAGACCTCCTGGGTCACGTCGTCCGCCGCCGCGCGGTCCGCGAGGGAGCGGAGGGCCAACGTATGCACCAGCGGCGCGAACTCGCGGTAGGCCGCCGCCAGTGCGTGCTCATCGCCGGACAGGAAAGAAGCGGTGAGCCCGTCATCCCACCCAGGGGACGCGCGGCCGGGGAGGGTCACGGGCGGCTCCCTCCCGGCTTCGGCGACGAGAAACATGGCTGGCCACCGGCTGTGCAGGAACTGGTTCATGCGGGGACCGGTTCAGGCAGGGACTGCGGTGACAATCACATTGTCGCTGTAGTCCATCCGCTCGTCCAGCCATTTGCCGCCGCAGGTGACCAGCTTGAGTTCATGGGGCCCTGACCGCCTGAAAAGGGACGCGCCGTCGAACCTGTCCTTGGCCATCAGCTCCACGCCCACCACCCGGTAACTGAGCGCGGGGGCCCCGTCCCTTCCCACGCGGATAATGGTTCCCGCCGGGAGCGACTTCAGGGCGGAGAAGGGCGCGCGGTCCGAGGTGGTGTCGATATGTCCGGCGATGACGGCGGCGCCTTCGGCCGCCCCGGGGGCGGGGCCGAACCTGTACCAGGCGGCACGGTCGAACACGTCCGGGATCTCCATCGCTCCTGCGGTGGACACTCCCCCGGGCACCACCGGCATATCAATGGCCGTGCCGGCCACGGTGAGCGACGTGGGTACCGGGGCTGGAGCGTTCACCGGCAGAGTGGCTGGCCGGAGCGGGATGTCCCCCGGCCGCGTGCTGCCAGGACTGGAAGGGTTTGGGGTGGAGGCGGCGGCGCTGGACGGGGCGGCCGCCTGCGGCAGCAGGGAAGCCGGCGGTGCCTGCCCGGAATTGGACGGGCCGGCCGAACCGCAGCCGGAGAGAACCAGCACTCCAGCCACCAGCGCTGCTGCCGCACCCCTTGAGGCAGGCCGACGGCGGCACCAGCCTTCCGGCGTCGTACGTGCGTTCATGACTGGCCTCCTTCCAAAGAAGACATCGGTTGGGGAACAAAGGGGGCCCGCGCAGGGGCCCGACCGCGGGTGTGCGGCCGGGCCCCTGCACTGATGGTCCTACAGCCGGGCGGCTACAGTTCGGCCCGCCGGGCGCGGACGGCGCGGCCTACGCCCACCGCCCCGGCCAGCAGGGCCAGCGCTGCCAGGCCGAACCCGGCGGTGGCAACTGCGGGACCCGCCCCGCCGGTCTTTGCGGAACCGTCAAGGGCGCCGGGCACCGAGGCCGGAGCGGTGTGCAGGCCCTCGATGGTCTGAACGGCCAGCTTCAGGTTCTGGTCCGCCAGGCTGCCCCAGGCGTAGACAATGGTGTGCGTCCCTTCGGCCACCGTGACATCCGCCGGGCCGATCACGGGGGTGGTGGTGCCGGCGGCGGCAACTGCGGCCGGGACCGTGCCGGGATCCAGGGTCAGGGTTTGTTCATTCGGGTTGGCCAGGTTGGTGACGACGGCGGTGCCGCCGGCCAGGACATCGACGGCGGGTGCGGCGGCGGCATGCCGGACGGTCAGTTTGCCCTTGCCGGCCTCGATCCGGGAGACGTCATTGGTGAACAGGCTTGCCGTGGGCTTGCCGTCTGCGCCGAGGTGGGCGGCTGCTGTGTAGTTTCCGTTGGCGGCCAGGGTGACGCTGACGGGACCGATGGCGGGGGCGGACGCGTCGGGTGCGTCGGCTGCCGTGATGGCAATTTCGTAGGTGCCCGCGGGAAGGGCCAGCGGACCGGCGAGGGTTCCCGGGGTGAAATCGTCCAGCGTCCGGTCGCCGTTGACCCAGACGTCCACGGTGAGTCCGGGAACGCCGTGCAGCACTGAGAGCTGGGCGTCTCCCTCTGCTGCGTTGGCGGGGCCGGCCAGGGCGATTGCGGCTGCAATGACTGCCGCCCCGGCACCTGCGGTAAAGATTGTGTTGCGCATGTCCATCTCCTTGAACGGCCCGGCTGCCGGGCGTTTTTGCTGACACCCCTACTACCGGCGCAGGCCCGGATTTGGATGCAGATTCATGGAGATTTTTTAACTTTTCTTCCGTCGGGGTTTAGGCCGCCCCTCCAGGCACCCCGTGAGCCTCTAACCGGACGCCGGGGCGGCCGTGCTGGCGCGGAGGACAAGCTGCGGCGGCACCACCGTGGAGCTCACCGCGGCACCTGACTCAATTTCAGCGAGCATGATGTCCATGCAGCGGCGCCCCAGTTCCTCGAAGTCCTGGCGTACGGTTGTCAGCGGCGGCGTGAAGTAGCCCGCTTCGGGCTGGTCGTCGAAGCCCACCACGGAGACGTCGTCGGGCACCCTGACGCCCGCCTCGGTGAACGCGCGCAGGAGGCCCAGGGCCATCTGGTCGTTCCCCACAAAGATGGCCGTGGCCGTGAGTCCGGACGCCAGCCGGCGGCCGATTGCATAGCCGCTCCCCGCACTCCAGTCCCCTTCCACCAGGAGTGATTCGTCCAGCCCTGCCTCCCGAAGCACCGCGCGCCAGCCCTCCGCGCGCTCGGCACCGTCCGTCCAGTCGGGAGGGCCGGCGATATGCCCGATCCGCAGGTGGCCCTCCTTGACCAGATGTTCGACGGCGAGCCTGGCGCCCGCGCGCTGGTCCACCATGGCCCCGCTGACGGAGGCGCTGCCGGCGGAGCCCACGGCCACCACGGGCACCGGAAGGTTCAGCTGCTCCAGCACGGCCAGGGTGTCCGCGTGCGGGACCAGTACCGCAATCCCGTCCACGGCCTGGTCCATGAAGTGGCCCACCGCGTCGGCGATGGCGTCCCTGCTCACTTCCCGCAACGCCGCGATGCTGACAAAGTAGCCGGCGTTGCGGGCCGCATGTTCCACCCCCAGCAGGGTGTTGGCGGGCCCGTACTGGGAGAGTTCACTGGCCAGCACGCCGATGGTCTGCGAGCGCCGCGTGACCAGGCTCCGGGCCGCGGTGTTGCGGCGGTACCCCAGCTCGGCAATGGCTGCCTCCACCTTTTCCCGGGTCGCCTTGCTCACGTTGGGGTGGTTGTTCACCACCCGGGAGACGGTCTGGTGGGAGACGCCGGCCACCTTGGCCACGTCTTCCAGGCGCGGCATCCGGCCCTTGCTGGTTTTTACCATGTGCCTATTGTGCCTGCTGCCGCCCCCGCCGCTCCCCGTGTTGCGCCCGCTGGGGCCGCCGGCTTGGGCGCCCGTGAAGAGTGCGGCTGAATCCTTGCGCGGCAGCTGACCAATGGGAAGGATGAGGGTGATCCACCGTTTGCGAAGAAGGAGCCGGCGGAATGACCAAGTACCTGATCTCGTTTCCCAGCGGCGCCATGGACATCCCCGACGGCGGCCTGCAGGAAGTAGCAGACGCCGCCCACGCCGTGGTCCAGGAGGCCAAAGACGCCGGAGTCTGGGTTTTCGGGGGCGGCATTGACGAGAGTGTCCCGCCCGTCACCGTCAGCGGTGACGGAACGGTACGTGCGGGCACCTACCCCCAGACCGCGCAGATCGAGGGCGGCTACACGGTGCTGGAACTGCCCGCATACGACGCCGCGGTGCAGTGGGCTGCGAAGATCGCGGTGGCCTGCCGCTGCCCGCAGGAGCTGCGCGCCTTCCAGTACGATCCCGCCGGCTGAACCGTGAATCCGGCAGGCCCGGTTGACCTGGCCTATCCCTTCACGGGCACCTGGCTGGTGCAGAACTCACCGGCAGACCGGGTCCCCAGCCACGGGACGCGGCTCTTTGCCACGAGCTTCGCCATCGATTTCACACCAGTGGATGCCAGCGGGCAGTCGGCGCCGCTCACCCTGGCCTCGCTGTTCCGGCCCGAGCCGCCGGAACGCTTCACAGGATTCGGCAGGGCTGTGACGGCGCCGGCGTCCGGCGTGGTCTGCGCCGCCCATGACGGGGAACCAGACCACGCAGCTTTCCGCGGCTTTCCTTCGATCGGTTATGCCGCAACCCAGGCCCGGCGCGTGCGGGAGGGGTGGCTGGGCTTGGCCGGCAACCACGTGATCATCGAGTCCGGCGGGGTGTTCATCGCGCTGTGCCATCTCAAGCGCGGGAGCGTCTGCGTCCAGCCGGGCCAGATGGTGGGGTGCGGGGAGCCGGTGGGACTGTGCGGCAACTCGGGCAACAGCACGGAACCGCACGTGCACGTGCAGGCCATGGACTCGGCAGACCCTGGACAGGCTTCCGCGGTTCCCGTCTCGTTCGCGGGCGGACTGCCGCGGAACGGGACTGTTGTGGCTGCCTGACCGAGGCTGCTCAAAAGAAATGGGGTCCGCCTGCACGTTCGCGGCGGACCCTCGTGGTCTTGATGGGTGGGCCCTGTGGGGCTCGAACCCACGACCCACGGATTAAAAGTCCGATGCTCTACCAACTGAGCTAAAGGCCCCTGCCGGCCGGTCAAACACGCTGTGTTTTGCCCGTACGGCCCAATCCATTTCTGGACGTTAATACTCTAACCCATGGTTCCGGACACTTCGCACACGCCCCGGGCGCCGCCGTCGTACGTTTTCACCCCGCGGCCCGGGCGCCGCCGTCGTACGTTTTCACCCCGCGGTCCGGGCCCCTGCCGCCGTCACCGGACAAGCCCCGCGGACGCTCGATTTCCGCTGTGGCACAGGAGTAGCGTGGGGGACATGAGCGAGCAAGCAGGAACAACTCCGTACGGCGGCAGCAACCGGCACCATAAGCCCAAGCCCTTCGCTCCGATGGATTTCGAGCCCTTCGCAGGCGGTGCCGATCCCGCCCGGGTATCAGAGGCTGCCCACCTTGCCGCGCAGGCCCTGGTCCGCCATGGCCGCGACAGCGACGATCCGGTGATCACCGAACGCCTGGTGAAGCTCGCGGACGAACAAGGCCTGGACGCCATCGCCGAGATGTGGGCGGAGAGCCCTGCCCGCTCCCTTCCCGGCGCCCTCTGGCGGCTCTACGCACTGCGTGCCGCCACCGTCCAGGACCCCGAACGCATCAGCGTCTACTTCCGCGCGGGCAGGGACACCGCCCAGGTATCCAACGTGGTGGCCGGCGCCGCTGAGCCGCCCGGCGCCGACGAAATGCGCACCATGGCGGACGCCATCCTTTCCGGCGCGTTCGACGGCGATTTCGACGTCGCGCTGGAACGTTCCGCCGCCTTCTGCCGCGTGGTGGCGCTCGGCCAGGCCACCCTCGCCGACGGCGCCGAGCATGCCAACGAGGCCCACGCCAGCAAACTGACCCGCAACTCCCACCAGCTGGTCAAGACCGCCGAGGACCTTGAACACGCGGCCAACGCGTGGCGCCTGGGCGAACTGGACTGAGGCGTCTTTTCCCCCGGCGGACCGGATTTCCGGGACGAACCAAGCCCCCGCTGTCAAGATTGACTTGGGCCGGGTGAAGTAGAAGACTGAAACCGGTGCCGAGCCGCGAAACCCCCGGGCTTCAACAATTAGCCGCCTAGAGCGGCCTACCGCCGAGAGGCGTATCCGGTTCGGCACCATTTTTCTGCCCTCTTCCAGGTGGCCGATTCAGAGGGTGCAGTTACGGGCCGGTAGAGTAAGCGTCAGTTGCGCGCCGCCGTCAAGTCACGCGGCAGCAACCCCCGCCTTGATACGTCCTGGAGACCGGTAAACACGTGAAGCTGCGCCTTTTTCCACAGGAGCCCGCAGGGCTGAACCTGCTCTCACAGATGGCACAACAGATCGTGCTGGCCACCGCCACCCTGGCCGAGATCCTTGGCGTACCCGCGGACGAGCACGGCAAGCTCGTTGAGGACATGCACAACATCGAGGCCAAGTCCGCCGAACTGCATTTCGCGCTGCTGACGCACATGCGCACCAGCTTTGTGAATCCCCTGCCCCGCGAGGACATGTACGCCCTCTCCCGGTACCTCAACGAAGCCATGGAAAAGATGGACGCCGCGGCAGAGCTGGTGGCCCTCTACCGGCTGGACCGCCTCCCGAAGCGCGCCGCAGACCAGCTGGAGATCATCAGCAGGCAGGCCGAACTGACCGTTGACGCCATGCGCAGGCTCAATGACCTGGACGACCTCGAGGACTACTGGATCGAGATCCTGCGCCTCGCCAAACGGGCAGAACGGACCCACCGCGTCTGGGTGGCGGACATGATCGCGGACATGAAGTGGGCCCAGTACTCCCGCAACCGGGACATCGCCAACCAGCTGGTGGAGGTCACCAAGGACATGCGGCGGGTGGCCACCCAGGTAGGCAGCATCATCGTCAAGGAATCCTGACGTGACCGCAGTCATCTTCGGCGCGGTGGTCCTGCTGGCCGCGGCGTTTGCCTTCCTGAACGGTTTCCGCGACGCATCCACCTCGGTGGCCCTGGCCGTGCGCAACCGGGCCCTCACCCCCAGCGTCGGCATCCTCCTCGCCGCGTTCTTCAACTTTGTCGGCGCCCTCCTGAGCGCCCTGCTCGCCGTCGCCGTCAGCCGGACCTGGATCAACCTCCCGTCCGGCACCGACGGCCTGGCCATCCTGGTGGCGGGCCTGGCCAGCGCCTGCGCCTGGGGCGTGCTGATGTGGTGGCGCGGCATCCCCGCCTCCTCCACCCACGCCCTGGTGGGTGGCCTCGCCGGCGCAGGCCTCGCCAGCCTGGCGATCGGAGGCCCGGGAGTGGCAGGCGTGGACCAGTCGCTCCTGTTCCAGGTGGTCCTGCCGCTGGTGCTGTCCCCGCTCGTGGCCTACAGCGGCTCCTTCCTCCTGGTGTATCCGGCCACATGGGTGGCCCGCTACACCCAGCCCAACGTGGTGAACCAGCGCTTCCGCCGGGGCCAGGCTGTTGCCGCCGGCGCCGTGGCCTTTGGCCACGGCCTGCAGGACGGGCAGCGCGCCAGCGCGGTACTGCTGCTGGCCCTGCTGGCAGCAGGCTATTCCGACGGCGGGATCCCCACCTGGGTTGCGGCGCTGTCCGCAGTGATGATGACCGCCGGGACGCTCTTCGGGGGATGGCGGATCTCCCACACCATTGGATACAAGATCACCAGGATCGATCCTCTTCGTGGTTCCGTGGCCCAGACCTTCAGCGCGCTGATGCTCTTCGTGGGGGCCATCGGGCTGCACTGGCCGCTTTCCACCACCCACACCGTCACCGCAGGAGCCCTCGGCGCCGGGGAAAACCAGCACTTTTCGGTCACCAACCGGAAACTGGTCATCCGGATCCTGTGGCTCTGGGGGCTGACCCCGCTGGCGACGTGCGCCCTGGGCTTCGTGCTTGCGCTGGCCCTCTCCCCCATTTCCGCCTAGGCAGGCCCACCCGGGGGCGGCGCTGCCCTGTACAGGGAATCCGCCGTGACGTAGATTCGAAAGTGCGCCCCCGGTCAACGGTGCCGGGGACCGGCGTCCGCGCCGTGTGCAGGGCTGCGGACCAGGTGCCGCTGCAGCCACCCGGCGGCTTGGATGCACAACGCGGAAAAGAGCAGGCGCCATGTCCCACTCCTATTCCCGGCGCCACCTTCCACAGCCCCGGCAACCCCAGTGCGAGGCCTGCGGAACCGAGCACCAGCTGACCATCCACGCCATCACTGCCATCGGCGCTGCCGGCGGGGACCTGGTCACAGTGTCCTACACCTGCAACGACTGCGACCTGTTCCAGGAACACACGGCCTTACGCCACCGACGTCGCGGCCGCACTGAACCAGGTCCGCTGGATGGCCCAGGTGGTCCTCTTCGGGGACGACTACATCCACTGCGGCTTCCCCATGGAGGAGGCGGAGTTCGAAGTTGAGCGGCTCTGCTACCGCAGCAACAGATCAGGCAGCGGGCTCAACGCCGTATCCCTGCCCACCCGGGTCCTGCGCTGCCACTGCGGGTTCCAGCTGGAGGTCCCGGAATAGGCACCGCGCAGTGGCGGGCAGGCGCAGTGATGGCCCGGCTCGATGTGCAGGAGCCGTCCCTGCGCATCGAACCGGGCCATCGTTGGGCACAGTGTGCTTTTGCGGTCTTGCTAGAGCTCCAGGGCCACAGGGCTGACGACGGCGGCGGCCATCAGGACGGTGGAGAGCTCCTCCGGGGTGAGGTTGCCGGCGGTGCACAGTTCGCCGTCCGCCACTCCGGCAGCGGAGGCCTTGCGGACAGCCTGCCGCAGGGACTCCTGGGCCGTGTCCAGTTCCCACTGCATGCTTTCGAGGCGTGAGCTGGTGCGCCACACCTCGGCCAGGACGTCCTCTTCCTCGATGGCTTCCTCAACGCCGGCCGCGGCCAGGGCGAGGTGCGGTTCGAGCTCCGGCGCCAGCGGACCGGCAGCCAGGGGTCCCGCCAGCCCCGCCGCAGCGGCGAAAGCCTGCGCCGGTTCGACAGCGTCCTGGACTGCGTCCACCCCGGGTACGGAAACAGTAAGCTGGGGGCCCAGGGGTTCACTGGCCGTCTGCGTCATGGCAAAACTCCTTAAGCGGGCTTACTACTAGTTCCGAAAGTATCTCGATTAGCGTACTAAACGCGTCAGTAGATCGCCAACGGGAACAGCGGCTTACCCGAAGCGTCCGGAGACGTAGTCTTCCGTGGCCTTCTGTACGGGGTTGCTGAAGATGGTGTGGGTGTCGCCGTATTCGATCAGCTTGCCCGGCTTGCCGGTGCCCGCAATGTTGAAGAAGGCGGTCTTATCGGACACGCGCGCGGCCTGCTGCATGTTGTGGGTAACGATCACCACGGTGTACTGGTCCTTGAGCTCGTTGATGAGGTCCTCAATAGCCAGGGTGGAAATCGGGTCCAGGGCGGAACAGGGCTCATCCATGAGGATCACCTGCGGCTCCACGGCAATGGCGCGGGCGATGCAGAGGCGCTGCTGCTGGCCGCCCGAAAGGCCGGAACCGGGCTTCTCCAGCCGGTCCTTGACCTCGTTCCAGAGGTTGGCGCCCTTGAGGGAGCGTTCCACCAGGACATCTGCCTCGCCCTTGGAGATCTTCTTGTTGTTCAGCTTCACGCCCGCCAGAACGTTGTCCCTGATGGACATCGTGGGGAACGGGTTGGGCCGCTGGAAGACCATGCCGATCTGCGAGCGCACGGTTACGGGGTCCACGCCGGGGCCGTAAAGGTTGTCGCCGTCCAGCAGGACCTCGCCCTCGACGCGCGCGCCGGGGATGACCTCGTGCATGCGGTTCAGGGTGCGGAGGAAGGTGGACTTTCCGCAGCCGGAGGGGCCGATGAACGCGGTGACGGACTTGGCCTCGATGTTGATGCTGACGTCCTCAACGGCGAGGAAGTCGCCGTAGTACACGTTCAGGTCCTTGACGTCGATGCGCTTAGACATGGTGTTCCTTCACTTACTGGGTATGGATTGAAGTCTAGGATCCGCCGCGGTATGGCGGAAGGAGGGCCTGGTTACCGACCGGTTTTGGGGGCGAAGATCCTGGCGATCAGGCGTGCCACCAGGTTCAGGACCATCACCAGGATGATCAGGACCAGGGCCGCACCCCAGGCCCGCTGGGAGGACGGGTCCGGGTTGGACGGCGAGGTGGGATTGAGGATCTGGGTGTAGATGAACGTGGGCAGCGAGGCCATCCAGCCGCCGAACACGTTGGAGTTGATGCTGGTGGCAAAGCCGGCGGTGACCAAAATGGGCGCCGTCTCGCCGATGACCCTGGCGATCGCCAGGGTGACGCCGGACGCGATGCCGGAGATCGCCGTCGGGATAACCACCTTGAGGATGGTCCGCCACTTGCGGACGCCCAGGGCGTAGGCGGCCTCGCGGAGCTCGTTGGGGACGATCTTGAGCATTTCCTCGCTGGAGCGAACCACCACGGGGATCATCAACACGGAAAGCGCGACGGCGGCCACCGCACCGGTCTTGGTGCCCGGGCCCACCACCACGAAGAAGAACGCGGCAGCGAACAGGCCGGCCACGATGGAGGGGATGCCGGTCATGACGTCCACAAAGAACGTGATGGCCTTGGCCAGGCGGCCGTCGTTGCCATACTCCACCAGGTAGATGGCCGTGAGCAGCCCCACGGGGACGGAGATTACGGTGGCCAGCAGCGTGATCTGCACGGTGCCCAGGAGGGCGTGGTAGATGCCGCCCATCACCGGGCCGCCGCTTTCCACGGCCTTGTTGTCGAACGCGCCCGTAACGCCGTTCATGGAGGTGGTGAGGAACCCGGGGTCGATGAGGCCGGGGATGCCGTTGATCAGCACGGTCCAGATCACCGAAACCAGGGGCAGCAGCGCCACCAGGAACGAGCCGACCACCAGGCAAGTGGCCAGCTTGTCCTTGGCCTTGCGGGAGCCTTCCACCGCGGCGCTCCAGGACACCAGGCCCACGGCGAACAGGATCGCGGAGACCAGGCCCCAGCCGAACGGGTTGAAGCCGATCAGGGCAAGGATGGCAGCGCCGACGATCAGGGCTCCACCGAGCACCGCGTAGGGTGCGTACTTGGGCAGCTGGCCCTTGGTGAGCGCCGACCGCTTGCTGCGGACGGGGGTAAGCGTGGAGGTCATTTAGTTGGCTCCCGAGAATTCTTTGTGCCGGGTGATAACCCAGCGCGCGATCATGTTCACGGCCAGGGTGATGACGAACAGCACCAGGCCGGCGGCGATCAGCGTGCTGACCTTGAGGCCGCTGGCTTCGGGGAAGTTCAGGGCGATCTCGGCGGCGATGGTCTGGTTGCCGGACTGGATCAGGCTGGCGGTCAGGGCACCGGAGGAGAGCACCAGGGCAACGGCCATGGTCTCACCCAGGGCGCGGCCCAGGCCCAGCATGATGGCGCTGATGATGCCGGGGCGGGCGAAGGGCAGCACGGCCATCTTAATCATTTCCCAGCGGGTGGCACCGAGTGCCAGCGCAGCTTCCTCATGCAGCTTGGGGGTCTGCAGGAAGATCTCGCGGGACAGCGAGGTGATGATGGGCAGGACCATGACCGCCAGGACGATCCCGGCGGTGAGGATGGTCTTGCCGGTGGTGGAGGCCGGGCCCTGGAAAATGGGGAGCCAGCCCATGTTGGCCGCGAGCCAGCCGTATGCCGGCGCGATCTCCTTGGCAAGGAAAGCGGCACCCCAGGCGCCGTAGACCACGGAGGGGATGGCGGCGAGCAGGTCCACCACGTAGCCGAGGCCGGAGGCCAGGCGGCGGGGTGCGAAGTGGGAGATGAACAGCGCCACGCCGATGGCGACAGGTGTGGCGATCACCAGCGCAATGGCGGCGGCGATGAGCGTGCCGATCACGATGGGCCAGATGTAGGCGAAGAAGCCCTGGCCGCCCTGGATCTTGTCTGCGGGCGCGGTCAGCGCGGGGATTGCCTGGACTACCAGGAAAAGCGCGACGCCGAAAAGGACGGCGAGGATCAGGCACCCGGCTGCCAGCGTGGCGCCGGAGAAGACTTTGTCCCCGGCGCGCCCGGCGCCCTGGGTACTGGTCAGGGAGGTGGCGGTCATTCGACGGCCCTTCGATTCGTAGCTGGATGAAGGATGCGGTGCAAAGCCAAGTTCCCCGCACTGCCGTCCGGCAGGCGGGGAACCCGGTTTTACAGCGTTGGCTAGGACTTGACCTTGATCGAGTCGATGGCCTTGGCGGCCTTGGCTGCGAGGTCCGAGGACAGCGGGGCGGACTTGGCCGACTCTGCTGCGGCCTTCTGGCCCTCTGCGGAAACTACGTAGTGCTCGAAGGCCTTGACCAGGTCAACGGTCTCCTGCTTGTCGTAGGTGGTGCACAGGACGTGGAAGGACACCAGGACGATCGGGTAGGCGCCCGCGATGGTGGTCTTGCGGTCCAGCTTGATGGAGAGATCGTTGGCGGCGCGGCCTTCAACGGGCTTGCCGGCGTCCACTGCCTTGGCAGCAGCATCGGCGGAGATCTTGGTGAAGGAGTCGCCCACCTTGATCTGGGCAACGCCCAGCTTGCCGCTGACGGCGGAGTCGTCGGCGTAGGTCACGGCACCGGGGGTGTCCGTGACGGTCTTGACCACGCCGGAGGTGCCCTTGGCGTTTTCGCCCTGGAGGCTGGCGGGCCACACACCGGCGGCCTTGTCGGTCCAGACGTCGGAGGCGGCGGCGGCCAGGTAGTCAGTGAAGTTCTGCGTGGTGCCCGAGTCGTCGGAGCGGTTCACCGGGGTGACCTTCAGGTCGGGCAGCGAGACGCCGGCGTTCAGGGCGGCGATGGCGGGGTCGTTCCACTTGGCGATCTGGCCACGGAAGATCTTGGCCACGGTGGTGGCGTCCAGCTTCAGGTCGGTGACGCCGGGAACGTTGAAGGCCACGGCGATCGGGGAGATGTAGACGGGGACGTTGATGGCGCCCTCGGGGCCGCAGACGGACTTGGACGAGGCGTATTCCTCATCCTTCAGGTAGGCGTCCGAGCCGGCGAACTGTGCCGAGCCGTCCAGGATGGCCTTGCGGCCTGCGCCGGAGCCGTCCGGGGAGTACTGCACGCTGGCGCCGGAGTTGGCGGAGGCGAAGTTCGTCTTCCAGGCGTCCATGGCGGCGCCCTGGGCGGAGGAACCGATGCCAGTCAGCGTACCGGTCACCTTGGTGCCGCCGGCGGACTGGGAGCCGGCAGGGGCGGTGCCCGTGGCGTTGTCTGAACCGCAGGCGGAGAGCGCGAGTGCGCCGGCTGCGATAACAGCGATAGCCGCGTGGCGGCCGAAGCGGAGTGCCTTCACTAGATGTACCCCTTCCAGGGTTATTCAGGTGCGGGACAGGGACGGAGAACCCTGCTGCGCGATGCGTACGTTTTGTACCTTCAAGAAAGTTAAGGGCCGCAGGTAACGGGATGGGCTGTCCAAAGTGAACGGAGGATTAACGACGGCGGGATATTGGCTGACAAATGCCGGGTCACCATTGCGCAGATCACATGCGCAGTCGTAGTGCACCTGCGCCGGGCAGTGGATCGGCACTGAATAGACTTGGACCCATGGCCATCCCAGCAGGACTCTCAGCGACCAGGCGGTTCCTGCGCAGCCGGATCCGGACCGGGTTGATCCGAAGCCGCAACTCCTTTGTGCCCGCCATCCAGATGACCGTGTGCGCGGTGGGCGCCTATGCGTTCGCCGAGTACGTCCTGGGCCACTCCGGCCCCCTGTTCGCTGCCACCTCGTCGCTGATCGCCCTCGGGTTTTCCCGGGAGCCGCGGCTGCGGCGCGTGATGGAAGTGGGCCTGGGCTGCACCATCGGCATTGCTGTCGGTGACCTGCTCCTGCACTGGCTGGGCGGCGATATCTGGGTGGCCACCGTCGTGCTCCTCTTCTCGATCCTGCTGGCCCGTTTCCTGGACAGCGGGAATATCTTCACCACGCAGCTGGCGCTTCAATCGCTGCTGGTGGTCTTGCTGCCGGCACCGTCCGGGGGCCCGTTCACCCGGAGCATCGATGCCGTGGTGGGCGGAATGTGCGCCCTGCTGGTGACCATCCTGGTACCCAAGGACCCGCGCCAGGAGCCGCGCCGGGATGTGCAGAAACTGCTGCATGAACTGGCGGAGGTGCTGCGGGAATGTGCCGGGGCGCTGGCCAACAGTGATTCCACCCAGGCCTGGCATGCGCTGATCCGCGGCCGGAACTGCCAGCCGCTGGTGGATGCCATGCGCCAGTCCCTCCGGGCGTCCGGCGAGGTGGCCACGCTGGCGCCCGCCTACCGGCGGCACCGCGATGAACTGGACCGGCTGAAGCAGTCGCTGGATTTTATCGACCTCGCCCTGAGGAACAGCCGCGTGTTTGCGCGGCGGTTGACCAGCGCCATCAACCACACGGCGCTCTCGGACGAGGCGACGGACAGCATCGCGGGGGTGCTGCAGGAGACAGCTGCCGCCATTGACGAGCTTTCCCTGGGCCTTGCGGAGACGCACGAAGGCGTCCGCCGCGCCCACTTGCGCACTGCCCGGCGGGACCTGAGCGAGATCGCCCTTCGCCTGCATCCCAAGCTGCTGGAGGTGACACGGCTGGAGGGCGAAACCGTTGTCATGCTGTTCCGGCCGCTGATGGTGGACCTGCTGGAAGCCACCGGCATGGATGCGGCCGAGGCCAGGGACGTGCTGCCCGCGCTGTAGTGTCAGTGCCCGCCAGTAGGGTTGGACGCATGGCAACAAAGACTTCCCGGGCGTCCAAGGCGCCCGCGTACAAATGCGCCGAGTGCGGCTGGACCACGGCCAAGTGGGTGGGCCGCTGCGGCGAGTGCCAGGCGTGGGGCACGGTGGAGGAAACGGGCACTGCCGTGGCACGGACGACGGCGGCCACGACAGTCGCGGAGCCCGCGCGCCGGATTGCCGACGTCGATGCCACTACGGCGGCTTTCCTGCCCACCGGCGTGGATGAACTGGACCGGGTGCTGGGCGGCGGCCTGGTTCCGGGCGCCGTCATCCTGCTGGCCGGCGAACCCGGTGTCGGCAAATCCACGCTGCTGCTGGACGTCGCTGCCAAGTTCGCCCGCACCGCCCAGGACGTCCTCTACGTCACTGGCGAGGAATCGGCCGCCCAGGTCAAACTGCGGGCCGAACGGATCGACGCCGTCGCCGAATCCCTGTACCTGTCCGCGGAGACGGACCTCGGCCAGGCCCTGGGCCAGGTGGAGAAGATCGAGCCGCGGCTGCTGATCGTGGACTCGGTGCAGACGCTCAGCAGCGCCGATGTTGACGGCAGCGCGGGCGGCGTGTCGCAGGTCCGCGAGGTGGCCGCCTCCATCATCGCGGCCGCCAAGCGGCGGAACATGACCACCCTGCTGGTGGGGCACGTTACCAAGGACGGTTCCATTGCCGGGCCCCGCCTGCTGGAGCACCTGGTGGATGTGGTGTGCCAGTTCGAGGGCGAGCGGCACTCCCGGCTGCGGTTGCTGCGCGCCGTGAAGAACCGGTACGGGCCCACCGACGACGTTGGCTGCTTCGACCTCAATGAAAACGGCATCGAGGGACTGGCGGATCCCAGCGGGCTGTTCGTCAGCCGCACCAAGGACCCGGTTTCCGGGACCTGCATCACCGTCACCATGGAGGGGCGCCGCCCGCTGCTGGCGGAAGTGCAGTCGCTGCTCGCCGAAAGCCCCAACTCGCAGCCCCGCCGCGCCACCAGCGGCTTGGACAGTTCACGCGTGTCCATGCTGTTGGCCGTACTGCAGCAGCGCGCAGGGACCATGCTGCACAAGGATGATTCCTACGTTGCCACCGTGGGCGGGGTGAAGCTCAGTGAACCGGCCACGGACCTAGCGGTGGCCCTTGCCGTGGCGTCGGCCAAGGCCCGCAAGCCTTTGCCCATCCGGCTTATTGCCTTCGGCGAGGTGGGGCTGGCAGGCGAGGTCCGGCCCGTACCGGGCATCAACCAGCGCATCCAGGAAGCCCACCGGCTGGGATTTACCCACGCCGTTGTTCCGGCCAGCCACACCGGGCCCGGTCCCGTGCCGGCGGGATTCTCGGTGCGTGAAGTGGAGCACCTCACCGAGGCGCTCAGCCTCCTGATTGGCTAGCAGCCTGCTTCCGGGGGCCGGGTGCGGGGGCAACGGGCAGAGCACTGGTTCCCGGCGGGTACTCTAAGTCCAGAACCTTCTCGCAGACGGAGGCTTACATTTCTGTGCTGGGGGCAGCGTGGTAATCGGGGAAAAGCAGGGGACCGCCAGTGCGGTGAACCATGAACGCAGGGCGCAGGGACAGCCGGTGGTGTCCGACCGACTAGATGGCCTGTTAGCGGGCCTTAGTCCCCGCATGCGGGTGGTCGCCAGTCAATCGCCGGTCACGTTGGCCATGGTCCTCGTGGTGGTTGCCACGGCCGTCTTCAGCCCAGAGACATTCAACAGCAAGCTCTTTATGGCAGCCCTGCTGTTCCATCTTGCAATCGCCGCCTTGTGTGTGGCCACGCCCTGGGCCCGGATCCCGGCGGCGACGTTTGCCGTGATCCCGCTTATGGATTGCATCGCCATCGGGCTCACCCGGCAGGCGGGTGGACCTACCTTCAGCGTGCTGAGCGTAATGCTGGTATTTCCCGTCATCTGGCTCTCTGCGCAGGTCCGGCAGTACATGCCGGCCCTGGCCATTGCTGGGACGGTCCTCAGCATCATTGTTCCCGCTGCCGTGCAGGGCTCGTCCCCGGCCGGGGGATCCATGATCCGCACCCTCATCCTTCCCCTGGTCATGTCTGTCATCGCGGTGACCGCCCACGTGATGGCCACCACCATCCGCCGCCATCGCGTCAGGCTTGTTGAAAACGAACAGGATCTGGCCCGCACGCTGGCGGAAAGCGTCCGCCGGCAGGCCCTGCTTGATGCAGTGCTGAAGGCCGTTGGGGTGGGCGTCTGGGTGGTGGACACCCGGGGCCACACCGTGCTGGCCAACAGGGCGATGCGCACGGACCCCGCCCTCGGCGGGGTGATGGGCCCTGCCGAAGGGCCGGGCACGCTGATGCTGGCGGACCGCTGTACACCGGTGCCGTCAGGCCTGCTTCCCGCAGCCCGGGCCGCAGCCGGCGATGCCTTCACGGACGAGTTGTATTGGGCCGGCCCCGCAGACCGCCAGCGTGCCTACTCCGTGAGCTCGCACGGTTTCCCTCCCGCCGGCGGCCAGGAAGGTGGTGCCGTTATCACCTTTGTGGACGTCACCACCCTGGTCAGTGCTCTGGCGGCCAAGGACGACTTCGTTGCCACGGTCTCGCACGAGCTGCGGACACCGCTCACGTCCATCCTGGGCTACCTGGAACTGGTCCTGGACGAACCCGGGCATGAGGACATCCGGGAGGAGCTTTTGGTGGTGCGCCGGAACTCGGAACACCTGCTGAGCCTGGTCAATGACCTGATCGCTGTGGCATCCGAGCGGATGGACCTGTCGCTGGAGGAAACGGACCTGGCCCGGCTGCTGGCGCTGGAGGTGGATGCCGCACTCCCCAAGGCCGCCGGCAACGGGCTGCAGCTGGTCCTTGACGTGGAGCAGCCGCTGCCGGCAAGGGTGGATCCGGAGCGAATCGGCCAGGTGGTCAGGAACCTGCTCTCGAACGCCATCAAGTACTCCCCCAGCGGCGGCCTCATCATTGCCGGGGCCGTCAGGACCGATGCGGGCCTGGTCTGTTCCGTCACCGATACGGGCGTGGGAATGACGGAGGAAGAGCAGGAACAGGCATTCACCAAGTTCTTCCGCTCGGCCCGGGCGCGGGAGACGGCCATCCCGGGCGCGGGCCTGGGGTTGCCCGTCAGCAAGACCATCGTTGAAGGCCACGGTGGATCCATCAGCCTGGACAGTGAGCCCGGCGTGGGCACCACTGCGACCTTCATCCTGCCGTTACGCTGACAGCTCCGGGCAGTCAGGTAGCGGCGCCGGCCAGCCAGCTGGAAACGTCGCTGCGCAGCACCAGCAGCGGGCCGCCGGTGGCGCTCACATTGCCGTTGGCAACGTAATACCCGCGGCCCGACCCCGTTCCCCCGGCCGCGCGGTCCAGGGCATCCACCAGATGCCGCGGCAGGTGGCCCTGGGGACCAAGGCTGCGGAGTTCTTCCACTTCTTCCGGGGTGAGCCGTCCCAAAACCTCAGCAATGTTGGCCATGAGTGCTCCTTTCGAGCGGAGTGCCTGGCAGGGTGCCTGAAGGAATAACCTAGAGCAGCGCCGTGAACTCCACGTTAACGGCGGACGGCAACTGCACTTCCTGACGATCCGGAGACCCAATGCCCATTCGAAGCGCAGGCATCCTGCTGTACCGGCAGGCCCCGGCCACCCCCGGCGGCGCCCCGGACGGGCTGCAGGTATGGATAGCCCACATGGGCGGTCCCTTTTGGGCACGCAAGGACACTCACGCCTGGTCCATTCCCAAAGGTGAGTACGCCGACGGCGAGGACCCGCTGGCTGCTGCACTGCGGGAGTTCGCAGAGGAGATGGGGACTGCGGCCCCGGCGGCTGAATACCGGGTGCTCGGCGAGTTCCGGCAGTCCTCGGGAAAGCTCATCACCGCCTACGCGGCACAGGCTGAGTTCGCCCCGGAGGCGATCAACAGCAACACTTTTCCGTTGGAATGGCCCAAGGGGTCCGGCAAAATCCAGCACTACCCCGAGATCGACGACGCCCGCTGGTTCCCCGAGCAGGAGGCCCGGCTCAAACTCGTCAAGGGCCAGCTGCCCATCCTCGATGCGCTGGTTGAGGACATGGCAGCCGGCTAGGCCCCCGTTCAGCGCGCTGCTGCGTCGGGATCCCCGCACCGTTCCGGCGTTTTCGCCTTTTGGCTATGCGCCGGTGAGCACCAGAGCCACGCTGTGGCCGCCGAAGCCGAACGCATTCACCAGTCCCGCCTGGGCATACCCGGGCGGAAGCTGGTGTGCGTTTTCGGTGACGACGTTAAGGTCCACTTCCGGGTCCAGTGCCTCCACGTTCAGCGTCCCGGGAAGGTGGCCGGTGCGGAGGGCTTCGAGGACCACGACGGCGGCCAGCGCGCCGGCACCGCCCAGCAGGTGTCCGGTGTGCCCCTTCGTGGACGTCACCGGTACGGAGGCGCCGAAGACGGCATTGATCGCCTGGCCTTCCAGCCGGTCACCCACGGGGGTGGACGTGGCGTGGGCGTGGACAAACCCAATCTCCGCCGGTTCCATCCCGGCCGAGTCCAGCGCCTTCTGCATGACGCGGCGCTGCATCGCAGGATCTGCCGCCACGATGTCGTTGGCATCGGAGGTCACCGCTCCCCCGGCGACGGCACCAAGGATGACGGCGCCGCGGGCACGGGCGTGCTCTTCGCTCTCCAGCACCACCACCGCGGCTCCCTCGGCGAGCACAAACCCGTCCCGGCCGCCGTCGAACGGGCGCGCGGCCCGCTGCGGGTCATCCGAACGGGTGGACAGTGCACGGATCTGCGCGAAGCCGCTGATCACCAGGTCGTTGACGGAGGCATCGACGCCGCCGGCAATGACGACGTCGGCGGCACCAGAGCGGATCAGTTCGGCTGCCTGGACAATCGCCTCAGCCCCGGAGGCGCAGGCGCTGACCGGCGTCCGTGCGCCGCCGCGGGCGCCAAGGTCGATTGAGACCCAGGCGGCGGGACCGTTGGCCATCAGCCGGGTAAGGGTGTGCGGGGAAACCTTCCGCGGCCCGGACTGGTTCAGCGTGCGGTCCTGCTCGATGGTGGAACCCAGGCCGCCGTATGCGGAACCGATCACCACCGCGAACCGCTCGGGGTCAACCTCGGGGCTCCCGGCCTGCGTCCACGCCTCACGGGCTGCGACCAGGGCGAGCTGGCCGCAACGGTCCATCCGCTTCATTTCGCGGGTGCTGAGGTACTCCGAAAGGTCGGCAGTAATTTGCCCGGCAATTTTGACCGGCAGCTGCTCCGCCCAGTCCTGGTGCAGGGCGGTGATCCCGGAGCGCCCCTCAAGCAGGGCCTCCCAGGTCTCCTTGACCGTGGTGCCGAGCGGGTTGATGGTGCCGGCACCGGTGACGACGGCGCGGGGTGCAGAAGTGTTCACGGATGCCTTATTTCGCCGGGTTGTGCGTGCCGATGGGCACGAGTGTCAGGTCCGGATGGTTCTTCTCGATCCGCCGGAGCGCCCAGACGTCGTTGAACAAGGCGAGGTATTCGCCGTCGGACCGCAAAAGCACCTCCGCGCCCGGTACGTTGGCCAGCGCGGGCATGGCGTCCGCCGTCGAAATCCTGGCCAGCGAGTAGGGCAGGCGTTCCAGGCGCATGGGGGCGCTGAAGTCGTGGGCCATGCGGTCCTCCACCACTTCGAACTGCATGGGCCCGACGGCGGCAAGCACCGGCGCCTGGTCGCCGCGGACGTCGGAGCGGAGCACCTGGATGACGCCCTCGTGCTCGAGCTGCTCGATGCCGCGGCGGAACTGCTTGAACTTGCTGGGGTCCTTGGACCGGGCCACCTGGAAGTGCTCGGGGGCGAACAGCGGGATGGCCGGGTATTCCACCGGTTCCTCAAGGAACAGGCTGTCGCCTACACGCAGTGATGACGCGTTGACCAGCCCCACCACGTCGCCGGGATACGCCTCGTCGATCACTTCGCGTTCCCGGCCGAACACCTGCTGCGCGTACTTGGTGGCGAAGGACTTGCCGGTGCGGGTCTGGGTGACCACCATGCCGCGCTCGAAGACGCCGGAGCAGACCCGGATGAAGGCCACGTGGTCGCGGTGCGCCTTGTTCATGCCGGCCTGCACCTTGAAGACGAAGCCGGAAAACGGCGACTCAACCGGGCGGGCCGTACCGTCCACGTCGGGGCGCGGGGACGCCGGCGGAGCGAAGTCCACCAGGGCGTCCAGCAGCTCCTTGACGCCGAAGTTCAGTGCGGCGGAGCTGAACAGGATGGGGGTGGCCTTTCCCGCGTGGAAGGCTTCGACGTCGAACTCGAGGTTGGATTCGATCACCAGGCCTGCCTCGTCCACGGCGTCGGACCAGTTGCTGCCCTGGCTCTCGGCGGCTTCCTCCGGCGTGAAGTATTCGGTGATGGCGATCTGCGCGCCGGCGTTGTTGCGCTGGAACCGGGCGAAGCGGTCATTCCGCAGGTCCCACACGCCCCGGAAGTCGCCGGAAATACCCACGGCCCAGGTCAGCGGCATGGGCTGCAGTCCGGTGCGTTCGGTGATCTCGTCCATAAGCGCCAGGGCGTCCAGGCCCGGCCGGTCCCACTTGTTGATGACCGTGATGATGGGCAGGTTGCGCTGCTTGCAGACCTCGAAGAGCTTCATGGTCTGGGTTTCCAGGCCCTTGGCGGCGTCCACCAGCATGACGGCACAGTCCACGGCGGCGAGCACGCGGTAGGTGTCCTCGGAGAAGTCGGCGTGGCCGGGGGTGTCCAGGAGGTTGATGACAGTGTCCCGGTAGGAGAACTGCAGGGCTGCGGAGCTGATGGAGATGCCGCGGTCCTTCTCCATCTGCATCCAGTCCGAGACCGTTTCCTTCCGGTTGGCCTTGCCGCTGGAGGCACCCGCGGTGCCGATCACCTTTGCGTGCAGGGCCAGCGCCTCGGTGAGCGTGGACTTACCGGCGTCCGGGTGGGAGATGACGGCGAAGGTCCTGCGGCGGCCCGCCTGCTTGTGAATCTCGGAGATCCGGGCGGGGGTCAGGACATCTTGGGACACGGTGCTACTTTCGCTGCGGTTGTGGCTGCCCAGGGGCCATTCGGGTTCTGCGCTGCGACTCGAGGGCGGGGAATCAGGATTGGCAAACGGCCAAAGTACAAGTTTATCGCAGGGCGGCAAACCGGCATGGGCTGCGCTTAACGCAGGCGAAACCGGCCGTTCAAAGCCGCGAAATGCCGGACGGTTAGCGTGGGCGCATGATGCATGGCGCCACGTTCTCCGGGAACCTTTTCTTTGATCCGCTGGCCACCAACCTGGCCGCCGGCCCGGCTGGTGCGGGGGCGCAGGGGCCCGGCGGAGCCATTCCCTCCGCCCCGCTGCGGCAACGGGGCGTCCAGACGGCGGCGGAACACAAGGCGCTCCGAGCCGCGTCCCTCTCGAAAGTCAGCAGGGATCTGGAGCGGATGCTCAGGGAGCGCAGGCGCTGAAACACCCCGCGGCCGCGGCCCGGCTTTCCCGGCGCGCACATCACGTCGCGGAAAGGGGCAGTGGGTAACGGCATGATGTGCTTATGCGCAGCATCGAACTGGTCTTTGATGACCGCACGGACGCCCTTATCAGGGCCGACTGGGCGCGGCTCGAAGCCGCCGGCCTGCCCAGCCTGGCAGCGCACACCTCACCCAGCAACAGTCCACACATCACGCTTGCCGCAGGAGCGGACCTGCAGGCCGGCCAGGAAGGGCCCTGGCAGGCGCTGCCCCTGGACATGATCCTTTCCGGCGCCATCATCTTTCCCGCCGGAGCCGGCAGGTACGTGCTGGCCCGGTCTGTCCTGCTGACCGCTCCCCTGCTGGATCTGCACCGCCACCTCCACCAAGGGCTTGCAGGGGCATTGCCGCTCACCCTGCCGGGGGCATGGACACCGCACGTCACCATCTCCCGCCGCATTCCCGGCCATCAACTCGGGACGGCCATGGACCTGCTGGACCTTCGCGTGGAGGGCCGCTGCACGGCAGCCCGGCTGTGGGACAGCAGCACCAAAACGGTCACGCTCCTGGCAGGGGCTGCCTGAGCCGGGCGGCAGAAACCGCGGCTGAACGGAGCGAAAGTGCCTGCCCCGCATGACATCCAGGGGGCACTTTTACGGCCTGTCCGGTTACCCCCTAATGGGGCACTTTGGGGCTTGCCCGTGCGGAACTTGGGCTTCTTACCCCTATCATTGAGCTTGCGGGAATCAGAGCACTTTTTTGATCCTGCCGGCCACCTGCAGATGCCGGCATTCCTGCGGGCGGCGGTCCGCACCTTTGAAGGGAAACACCTATGGCGCGGAGCCCCGAAGAGTCGCTGAAGGCCACTCTGGGCAGGGTTGCACCCGGAACACCGCTTCGGGACGGCCTGGAACGGATCCTCCGCGGGCGGACCGGCGCGCTGATCGTCCTTGGCTCCGACCGCACCATCGATTCCATCTGTTCCGGCGGATTCGATATCGGCATCGAGTTCTCGCCCACCCGGCTGCGGGAACTGGCCAAGATGGACGGCGCCATCATCTGCGACAAGGACGCGGGTAACATCCTGCGCGCGGCGGTCCAGCTGGTCCCGGACTCAAGCATCGAAACCCAGGAGTCAGGCACCCGCCACCGCACCGCGGAACGGGTGGCCAAGCAGACCGGAGTCCCGGTGATCTCCGTCAGCCAGTCCATGCAAATCATTGCCCTTTACGTCAACGGTCTCCGCCACGTCCTGGAGGGCTCGGAGAACGTTCTTGCCCGCGCCAACCAGGCCCTGGCCACCCTGGAGCGCTACCGCGCCCGGCTGGACCAGGTCACCAGTTCGCTGTCTGCGCTGGAAATCGAGGCGATGGTGACGGTGCGGGACGTGGCCGTGACCCTCCAGCGGCAGGAAATGGTCCGCCGCATCTCCGAGGAAATCTCGCAGTACGTGCTGGAACTGGGCGAGGACGGCAGGCTCCTCTCCCTGCAGCTCGACGAACTCACCGTGGGCAGGGGCCCCGGCAGCGACGTGATTATCCGTGACTACGCCAGCCCCAATGCCTCCGCGGACGACATCGACAAGGCCGTCCACGAACTTGTCAGCCTGGGCCCCACGGAACTGATCGACCTTGGCAAGATCTCCGCGATTGTGGGGTTTGCGGGCGGCGAAGCCAATCTCGACGCGGTGGTCCAGCCCCGCGGCTACCGGCTGCTGTCCGGCCTCAAGGCAGTCCCCAAGGCCGTGGCGGACCGCCTGGTGGACCATTTCGGCGGCCTGCAATACCTCATGGCCGCCACCATTGATGACCTCATGACCGTTGACGGCATCGGCGACCAGCGCGCCCGCACCGTTCGCGAAGGCCTCAGCCGGATGGCAGAGGCCAGCCTCCTGGACCGCTTCCTCTAAATTCCCATCCGTGGGACACCCGCTCATCGAGTGCTCCGTAGTTGTCGTTATGAAGCCTGAAAACGACAATTAGGCAGCAATCGATGAAGAGGCAGCTCAGTTCAGCTGGAAGACGGCCTTGGGGCTGGCCCGGGAACCCAGCTTGGCGGTGAAGATGTAGTACGCCCCGCCGCCGCCGGGGGCCGCAGCAACGGCCTTGCAGCCATCGGCGCTGCGGTTACGGCTCCACGGGAAGTTGGCGGTTTCGCTGGCACCGGGCGCAATCACCTTCACCAGGTCCTCGCTGGAGGCCTGGCAGTCCTTCGAGGAAAAAATCCGGTCAGAGCCACTGGTCACCAGGAACTCCATCTGGGAGGTTCCGATGTTGACTTCACAGGGCACGGTGCCGCCATTGGTCACCTTCAGGGTGAGCAGCGGGTTTTCCCCCGGTCCGTAGGCGGGTTTGTCCGTGGCGGCCGAGACAGTCACCAGGTTCTGGTTGCAGGTGGGGGTCGCCGGGGCAGTGGGCGACGGCGTGGCGGACGGAGCCGCGGAGGGCGTGGCGGCAGCAGACGGGGATGCGGCCGGGTTCGAAGCGGTTTCGGTGGACGAAGGCTGGGTGGAGGATGCCTTTTGGGACCCGCCCGCGAAGGCTGCGGCGAGCGCGAACCCGCCCGCCACCAGCGCGATCACCAGCAGGAGCGCACCACCGACAACCATCCGTCGGCGGCGGTACACAGCGGCGCTGGGCTTCCGGACGCTGCTGGAACCCGATGCCGTGCCGCGCGCTGATGAATTGCCTTGCCTGCCCATCCTCCTAGGCTAGGGAAACCCGCCGGATCTGCACTGCCACCACGCCGCCGCAGGCCCATCGCGCTGGTCACAACCGGTTTTCGGGCCGCCGGACCCCTTCCATTACAGTGTTGGCATCGACACTCAAACCTCCCCCGCAAAGCACGCTCCGGCGGACCCCGCAAACCTGGAGCTGCTCCACCACCGGATCAACGGCTGGTTCGCCGGCATTGCCCGCGACCTGCCCTGGCGCGAACCGGACTGCTCCGCGTGGGGCGTCCTGGTCAGCGAGATCATGCTGCAGCAAACCCCCGTGGTCCGGGTGCTTCCGGTCTGGCATGAGTGGCTTAAGCGCTGGCCCACCCCGGCCGGGCTGGCGGGCGAACCGGCAGGGGAAGCCGTCCGCTCGTGGGGCCGGCTGGGCTACCCCCGCCGAGCGCTTCGGCTGCACGCCGCAGCCACGGCGATCGTGCAGGAGCATGGCGGCAGGGTCCCGGACACCCACGCCGAGTTGCTGGCCCTTCCCGGGGTGGGCAGCTACACCGCCGCCGCAGTGGCAGCGTTCGCGTACGGCCGCCGGGAAACGGTGGTGGACACCAACATCCGCAGGGTGCACGCCCGGCTGGTCTCCGGCGTCGCGCTGCCCGCCCCGGCGCTGACCGCGGCGGAGATGCGCCTGGCCGCCGCCCTGCTGCCGGACGACGACGAAACTTCCGTGCGCTGGAACGCTGCGGTCATGGAGCTTGGGGCTTTGGTGTGCACGGCCAGGGCGCCGAAGTGCGCTGCCTGCCCGGTCAAAGACTCCTGCGCGTGGCTGGCGGCGGGTGAGCCCCCGCCGTCGTACGTTCCCAAGGGGCAGGCATGGCACGGCACCGACCGTCAGGTCCGCGGCGCCGTGCTGGCCGTGCTCCGGCTGGCGGACTCGCCCGTGCCGCCGGACATGTTCGAGCGTGAACCTGCCGACCTTGGTTTCGCCCCGGAAGGAATCGGCGTGCCGCTGGCCGCGCTGCACCGGCTCAACTCCGCCCCTGAACAGCTGGAGCGGGCGCTGGCGGGGCTGCTGGCGGACGGGCTGGCAGAGATGCACGACGGCGGCTACCGGCTTCCTGCCTGACCCACCGGCGGCGCGGGGCCGGGATGGCATACTTCTTGGTGACCGGAACCGGGGGAAGCCATGAAGACCATTCTGTACATCGTCTGGGCACTGTTTGTTGCCGCGGCGATATTTTCGCTGCTCCATGCGTCGCGCCGGACCAAGCGGCAGGAACAACAGATGGCATCCTGGCCCAAGGCGCAGGCAACCGTCACCGGCAGCGCAACCGGGTGGACCAGCGGCGTGGGCGGCTCCAACCGGAACCTCCGCTACTTCCCCACGTACCAGTTCACGGATCCTCAGGGCACCCTCTTCATGGGCAAGTCCGAAATCTCCGGGGTGGAGCAGCCAGTTCCCGGTTCGCTGATCGAGGTGGCCTACAACCCGGCGAACCCCAACGAATCACTTCAGGTGTCCTCGGAGCCGCGCACGGCCATGGGCTGCCTGATCGCATTTTTCGCGGTCTTCGCCGTCGCCTCGTTCTGGTTCATCGGCGTTTTTCCAATGGGCTGAGTGTGCCGCCGGCGCGGTAGCCTGAAGGCATGCACAAGCCCGGAATGCTGGTGGCATTGGGGATGGCTGCGGTGTGCCTTTCCGCCTGCGGGCCCGGCGGCAGCGCCTGCCCGGCGATTGCGCAGGCCACCTCCGTGGCCGTGACAGTCACCGCCGGCTACTCCTCCCAGGTGCAGACGCTGCATCTGCGGGCGTGCCAGGACGGCACCTGCAAAGAGTCCGGCGTCGAACTCCGCCCCGGCAGCTCCTCCGTGGACCAGGGGTGCACGAAAGAGGGCGCCTGCTCGGCCACGGCTTCTCCCGACGGCACCAAGGTGGCCACGCTGATGCTGGAGACCCTGACGGAATCACCCATGACGGTGACCGCTTCCGGCACAGCTCCTGACGGGACAGCGCTGGCCGTCCGCACCTTGGAGTTCCGCCCTCAGGCGCTGTACCCGTTCGGTGAGCAGTGCGGGAAGTTCCTGTCGGCATCGCTTACGCTGGACGGCGACGGGCTGCATCAGCAGCCGGCATCCCAAAAGCCGCGGGGCTAGAAAAGCGCCGGCTGGGTGAAGGTCCCGTCGTCGGAAGCTCCGGCCGCGGCGCCGCTGCCCACCGGTTCAGCGCTCCAGTTGAAGCCCAGTTCGGCGAGCAGTTCCTCCACGGAGATTTGGCCGTCCAGCACTTCGATTTCCGGGGTGTTGTCTGCAAGCGGCCGTTCCATGCCATCGAGCTTATTCCCAGGAACGGCCAGGGAGCTCAGGGCTCGCCGAAGCCGGCCTCCACCAGGCCGCCGACATACTCCACAGCCCGTTCAGCATCCGCGCCCCACGCTTCCACGTGCAGCACGGTGCCCTTGCCCGCGCCCAGGGTCATCAATCCGGTCATGGACGCACCGTCCACGCCGTTGATGGTGACCTCGGCGTCGAGCGAAGCCAGGCCCCCTGCCACTTTCGCAGCAGGCCTGGCATGCATGCCGGCCTGGTTCACCAGCTCAAAGTCGCCCGTGAAGTCCGCCGGGGCGCTGCTGACAGGCTCGTGTTCGGCTCCCGCCCCGCCCCGCTCCGGTTCGCGCGCCGGACCGCGCACGCCTTCGGCCGCTTTGAGGACCGCATGGACGTCCGCACCACCTTGCGCGGCGACGGCCGCGGCCACCAGGCCTTCCACCAGCGGCGCGTCGGCAAGCAGGACACCGGCGGGATTCTCCAAAAACTCGAGCGCCGATTCCGCGGTCATCACGGCTGATCCCAGGTCTGTCAGGACCACGGTGCCAGTTGCCCCGGCGCCATCCCCGCCGGCCTGCCCGGACGTTCCACCGCCAGCCTGTCCCCCGGCCTTTTCCAGGGCGGCGAGGACCTTCTCCAGGCTGGTGCCGATCCTGCCATCGTCGGTGCCTCCGGCTGGCAGGATGACTACATCCGGCGCCATTTGGGCGGCAAGCTCCACGGCGCCGTCGGCAATTTTTTCGCTGTGCGACACCACCACGATGCTGACAGTCACGCAGCCGCCCCAACGGCAGCACGCAGGATCAACGCGCTGGACACTGCTCCCGGGTCACGGTGGCCCGCACTGCGTTCGCCAAGATAGCTCGCGCGGCCTTTCCGTGCCACCATCGGGTCGGTGGCCACCGCCCCAGCCTCCGCTGCCTCAGCGGCTGCCACCAGGACGCCCAGCACATCGTTGCTGCCGCCGTCGGCTGCGGCGCGGGCGGCATCAACTGCCGGCGTCCACGCATCCACCATGGTCTTGTCCCCGGATTCCGCCTTGCCGCGCGCCACGATGCCGTCCCTGGCGGCCTCCAGGGCGCCGGCCCAGGCAGCGGGGTCAATCTCGGCGGAATCACCCAGAGCGGTGGCGGCGCGAAGGAACGCTGTCCCGTAGAGCGGGCCGGCCGCGCCGCCTACCTTGGACATCAGCGTCATGGCTGTCATCTTCAGCGCCGCCCCCGGCGTTTCGGGCGCGGATTCACCGAGCTTGGCAAGGACCGCCTGGAAGCCGCGGTCCATGTTCTCGCCGTGGTCCGAATCCCCGATGGCACGGTCCAGTTCGATGAGTTCAACGCGGTGTTCAGCCATGGCCTGCGCGCACAAGGTCAGCCACTTGACGGCCCAGTTGGCATCCAGCACCACGGCTACACGCCCCAGCGCAGGGCGGGGGTGTGCACGGGGGCGTCCCAGAGTTCGGTGAGCTCGTCGTCGAGCCGGAGGACGGAGATGGAACATCCCTGCATTTCCAGCGCCGTGATGTAGTTGCCCACCAGCGAACGTTCCACCGTGGCCCCGGCATCCGCCAACACCTGCACCGCCCGCCGGTACACGATGTAGAGCTCGCTCAGCGGGGTGCCGCCCATGCCGTTGACGAACAGCAGTACTTTGTCGCCGGAACTGATCTTGAGGTCGGCCAGGACGGGTTCCAGCAGGCGGTTGGTGATGCTGTCCGCATTTTCCATGGGGATCCGGTGCCTGCCGGGTTCGCCGTGGATGCCGATCCCGATCTCGATCTCATCCTCGGCGAGGTCGAAGCTTGGCGTGCCGGCATGCGGCACAGTGCAGGCTGACAGCGCAACGCCCATGGTCCGGACGTTGGCGTTGACCCGTTCGCCGATGGCGGCCACGGCGTCCAGGCCATCACCACGCTCGGCAGCGGCGCCGGCGATCTTCTCCACGAGCACGGTGCCGCCCACTCCCCGGCGGCCGGCGGTGTACAGCGAGTCCTCCACCGCGACGTCGTCGTTGACCAGTACGGTCCGGACGCTTACGCCCTCAGCCTCGGCCAGTTCGCCGGCGGTCTCGAAGTTCAGGACGTCCCCGGTGTAGTTCTTGACGATATGCACGACGCCGGCACCGGAGTTGACTGCGAGGGTGGCGGGAAGGATCTGGTCCGGGGTAGGTGAGGTGAACACCGCCCCGGGCACCGCGGCGTCGAGCATTCCCCGCCCTACATAGCCGGCATGCAGCGGCTCATGCCCGCTGCCGCCGCCTGAAACCAGCCCCACCTTGCCTGCCACTGGCGCGTCCTTGCGCGTGATGTAGATGGGGTCTTCGCTGACGGTGACAAGTCCGGCGTGTGCCAGGCCAAAGCCCTGGACAGCTTCCTGGACAACGGCTTTTGGATCGTTGATGAGTTTCTTCATGGCGGTGCTCCTGGCTGTGCTCCTGAAGGATGTGTTTTTTGACCCTACTACCGGGATCGCAGGTGGCGGTAGGTTCCTCCGGCCCGGGTTTTCCGGCCGCGTCCGCCGGCGGCGGGTCCCGGACGCAGCAAAGGGACAGCCCCCAATGACTGTCCCTTCCCTGAGGCCCCACATATCGGCCTCCAATAGTTTATCCATCAATTCGAGTAAAACCAAGAGGGGTATGCCTCGGGCGGCCCCAGGGCTGCCTAAAGGGTGCGGATCATCCGGGTGTTGCCCAAGGTGTTCGGCTTGACCCGCGCCAGGTCCAGGAATTCAGCCACACCTTCGTCGTGCGAACGCAGAAGCTCCGAATACACCTCCGGGTCCACTGCGGACTGGTCCGCCATCACCTCGAACCCGTGGCGTTTGAAGAAGTCCACCTCGAAGGTAAGGCAGAAGACCCGGGACACGCCGAGGGCGCGGGCCTCCTCCAGCAAGCTCTCCACCAGGACGTGGCCCACGCCCTTGCCACGCCATTGCCCGGAGGCCGCGAGGGTGCGGATTTCAGCCAGGTCCTCCCACATGACGTGCAGCGCCCCGCAGCCGATCATTTCTCCGTCGCTCGACTCGGCGATGCGGAACTCCTGCAGGCTCTCGTAGTAGGCCACCGTCTCCTTCGCCATGAGGATGCGTTCCTCGGCCAGGGGCGCCACCAGCTTCTTGATGGCGGGGACGTCGCTGGTGCGTGCTGGGCGGATGCGGAAGGAGTCGGTCACAAGGCAATCCTACGAGGCGAAGGCTTCCGGCTCGGGGACTGCGGCATTTACCGCGTGCTCGCTCGTTCCTCGCTTAGACGCACGCTACGTAAATGCCCCAGCCCCCTTCGCCTCGCAATCTTCCCCGGCGATCGACGCCTTGCGCCTGTTGGCGGGAAATTACAGCCCCAGCTCGGCCGGCAGCTCGGTCTCCTTGCCCAGGACGTTCTTCGCCAGGAACCACTCCACCACCTGGTACCAGACCTTGGCGTGCTGCGGCTGGAGGACCCAGTGGTTCTCGTCCGGGAAGTAGAGGAACCTGTGAGGGGTCTGCCCGTCCTGGTCTGCCGCCAGCCGCGACTTGGACAGCAGCTCGTACCAGAGCCGCAGGCCCTCCCCGATGGGCACCCTGTAGTCCTTGTCGCCATGGATCACCAGCATGGGCGAACTGATCTTCCCGGCGTGCAGGTGCGGTGAATTCTCCAGCGCCATCTCTTCGGTCATTTCCTTCAGCCAGTACTGCGAGGCATCCGTGGTGGGTCCGAACTGGTCCAGCGCCCAAAGGCTGGCGTGGGTGACCACGGCCTTGAACCGGTCCGTGTTGCCCGCCACCCAGTTGGCCATGTACCCGCCGAAGGAGCCGCCCATCGCAGCAGTCCGGGCCTCATCAATGTCCGACCGCTCCACCGCCGCGTCCGTGACGGCCATGAGGTCGGTGAACGGCGCCTTGCCCCAGGCACCCCAGCCGCGCTGGATGAAGGCCTGGCCGTAGCCCGTGGACAATGCCGGGTCCGGGAGCAGCACCGCGTAGCCCTTCGCCGTCAGGAGCCAGGGATTCCACCGCCAGGTCCAGGCGTTCCAGGATCCCAGGGGGCCGCCGTGGATCCAGAGCAGCATCGGCGCGGGTTCCCCTGCTGATGCGCCCTCGGGCAGGGCAAGGTAGGCCGGAACCCGGGAGCCGTCCGGAGCCGTGGCGGCGATCCGTACCAGCCGGCCCGGGCGGGACGGCCGGTCGGCAGGGGCTGGAAGCCGGGTGGTTTCCCCGGTGGCCACATCGATCCGCACAGCTTCGGGCGGGAATTCGTAGGAGCTGCGCAGCGCGTAGGCATAGCGCCCCTCCGGCGAAACAACGACGTCGGAGTAGGCCGCCGCGTCCTGCGTCACCCGGGCAACACCCACCTCGGCGGCAGCCGCCGGAACGCTGACCCGGAAGACCGGCGACGCGCCGTCGTCGTCCGCCGTGACCAGGAGGGCGGAACCGTCCGGAAGCCACGCTGCCGGCCTGGGCCAGCGGTCCCAGTCATGGGCCAGTGGCTGGAGGCCGCCGGGCTCCCCTGCTCCCCCGGAGACGTCCAGGAGGTGCATCCTGACCTCTGGAGCCTGCTGCGGGGTGGAGTCGCTTTCACTGATCACCACCAGGGTCTTGCCGTCCGGGCTGACCGGACCCGGGAAATAGCTCATGCCCTCCTGGTCCAGGAGCACTTTGAGGCTGCCCGATGCCACATCCACCGCCACCAGGACGGAGCGGCTGTCCGCCTTGGCGAGGGGTTTGGTGAAGCTGCTGTAGACGGTCTTCCCGTCGGGGCTGACCACTGTCTCGGCCTCCCTCAGCCGCGGGCCGGCGTCGGGCGTGAGGTTGCGCAGGACCAGGGGAGCTGTGGCGTCAACGGTTGTGGGCTTGCCGGGCCCCTTGTCTGCCCCGGCTTCCACGGCGAAGATCCGCGGCTGGCCGGGGCCAAGGTCGGCGTCCCAGTAGCGGACCGGGTATTCGCTGTGCAGGATGGCGGAGACCTTCCTGTCCTTGCGGGATTTGCGCCGTTCGGCGTCGTCCTCCTCATCGGCCGACCCTGCCAGTACCTCGGCTGCCACGAATGCCGCATCAGCGTTCCTGGCGGTCATCACCTTGCTGACGCCGCCGGGCCGGCTGAGGACCACGCGGGCTTCCCCACCGTCTGCTGGAAGGAGCCACAGTGCATTGACCGCCTCTTCATCGGGGCTGTCCGGGTCGGGGCGCGCGGACGTGAAGTAGACGTCGCCGTTCGCGGCGAAAGCCGCGCCTGCTTCGCCCTTGGCGCTGCGGGTGATGCGCCGGGCGTGCTTCTGGCCGGCCGGGTCCAGCTCCCACAGGGCGGTGGCAAACTCGGTGCCCTTTCCGTTCAGGGTGGCGACGGTGGTCACCAGGCGGGAGCCGTCCGGGCTCAGGGCGAGGCCGCTTACCCGCGGGATGGACAGGTAGTGGTCGAGGTCGTGGAAAGGGGTCAGTGGTTGCTCGTCCGGGATCGCCGGATTCTGGTTAGCCATGCCCCGATTCAACACGCTTTGTGGCCTGGAGCACAGCCGCCACTCTCAGTTCCACGGACAGCCCAACGCTATGGACGGCCCTGGCCCGCATAACCGTTGCCGGACACCACCGGTTATGCGGGTACGGGCCGCCTGTGCCGGGCGAGAGGCGGCAAAGCGAAAGCCCCGCCGCTCCTTGTGGGAGTGGCGGGGCTTTGGCTGTGGCGCTTAGACGCTCGGGGCGATTTCCGGGATGCGCGGCTTGGCGTTGCCGGCGAAGGTGAACTTCGCGTCGTCGCCTTCGCCTTCGACATCCACCACGACGATGTCGCCGGTGTGGATCTCGCCGAAGAGGATCTTCTCGGAGAGCTGGTCCTCGATCTCGCGCTGGATGGTGCGGCGCAGCGGCCGGGCACCCATGGCGGGGTCGTAGCCGCGGGTCGCGAGGAGCACCTTGGCGGCCTTGGTGAGCTCGATGCCCATGTCCTTGTCCTTGAGGCGCTTCTCCAGGCGGGTCACGAACAGGTCCACGATCTCGATGATCTCGTCCTGCGTGAGCTGCGGGAACACCACGACGTCGTCAACACGGTTCAGGAACTCGGGGCGGAAGTGCTGCTTCAGTTCCTCCGTGACACGGGCACGCATGCGGTTGTAGCCGGTCTGCGTGTCGGTGCCGGACTGGAAGCCGGTGGCAACGCTCTTGGAGATGTCCCGGGTACCCAGGTTGGTGGTCATGATGATCACGGTGTTCTTGAAGTCCACCACGCGGCCCTGGGAGTCGGTCAGGCGGCCGTCTTCCAGGATCTGCAGCAGCGAGTTGAAGAGGTCCGCGTGGGCCTTCTCCACTTCGTCGAACAGCACCACGGAGAACGGACGGCGGCGGACCTTCTCGGTCAGCTGGCCACCCTCTTCGTAGCCCACGTAGCCCGGAGGGGCACCGAAGAGCCGCGAAACGGTGTGCTTCTCGGAGTACTCGGACATGTCCAGCGTGATGAGGGCGTCCTCTTCACCGAACAGGAACTCCGCGAGTGCCTTGGCGAGCTCGGTCTTGCCGACGCCGGTGGGGCCGGCGAAGATGAACGAGCCGCCGGGGCGCTTGGGGTCCTTCAGCCCTGCACGGGTGCGGCGGATGGCCTGGGACAGTGCCTTGATGGCCTCATCCTGGCCCACCACGCGCTTGTGCAGTTCCTCTTCCATCTTGAGCAGGCGCGAGGACTCTTCCTCGGTCAGCTTGAAGACGGGGATGCCGGTGGAGTTGGCCAGCACCTCGGCGATGAGATCCTCATCCACCTCGGAGATGTCATCCATGCCGCCGGACTTCCAGTGGCGCTCCTTCTCCGCCCGCTCGGAGATCATCTTCTGCTCCTTGTCGCGGAGCGAAGCTGCCCCTTCGAAGTCCTGGGCGTCGATGGCGGATTCCTTCTCCATCTTCAGCTTGGCGATGCGCTCGTCCATGGCCTTGAGCTCCGGCGGAGCGGTCATGCGGCGGATGCGCAGTCGGGCACCGGCTTCATCGATCAGGTCGATGGCCTTGTCCGGCAGGAAGCGGTCAGAGATGTAGCGCTCGGCCAGGCTGGCGGCGGACGCCAGGGCGCCGTCGGTGATGGTGACGCGGTGGTGTGCCTCGTACCGGTCGCGCAGGCCCTTAAGGATCTCGATGGCGTGGGCCACGGAGGGTTCCTTGACCTGGATCGGCTGGAAGCGGCGCTCCAGCGCGGCGTCCTTCTCGATGTGCTTGCGGTACTCATCCAGGGTGGTGGCGCCAATGGTCTGCAGCTCGCCGCGGGCCAGCATGGGCTTCAGGATCGAGGCTGCGTCAATGGCGCCTTCGGCGGCACCAGCACCCACCAGGGTGTGGATCTCATCGATGAACAGGATGATGTCGCCGCGGGTGCGGATCTCCTTGAGGACCTTCTTCAGGCGCTCTTCGAAGTCACCGCGGTAGCGGGAGCCTGCCACCAGGGAACCGAGGTCCAGGGTGTACAGCTGCTTGTCGCGGATGGTCTCCGGGACGTCGCCGCGCACGATCGCCTGGGCCAGGCCCTCGACGACGGCGGTCTTGCCGACGCCGGGCTCACCAATGAGGACCGGGTTGTTCTTGGTGCGGCGGGAAAGGACCTGCATGACGCGTTCCATTTCCTGCTCACGGCCGATGACCGGGTCCAGCTTGTTCTCGCGCGCAGCCTGGGTCAGGTTGCGGCCGAACTGGTCCAGGACCACGGAACCGGCAGGGGCACCTTCAGGCTGTCCGCCGCCGACGCCTGCGCCGGTGGTTTCCTTACCCTGGTAGCCGGAGAGGAGCTGGATGACCTGCTGGCGGACCCGGTTGAGGTCGGCGCCGAGCTTGACCAGAACCTGTGCGGCAACGCCTTCACCCTCGCGGATGAGGCCGAGCAGGATGTGCTCCGTGCCGATGTAGTTGTGGCCCAGCTGGAGGGCTTCGCGCAGCGAGAGCTCCAGTACCTTCTTGGCACGGGGGGTGAAGGGGATGTGGCCGGAGGGAGCCTGCTGGCCCTGTCCGATGATCTCCTGCACCTGCTCGCGAACGCCGTCGAGCGAAATGCTCAAAGACTCAAGAGCTTTGGCGGCAACGCCCTCACCCTCATGGATCAGACCCAAGAGGATGTGTTCGGTACCGATGTAATTGTGGTTCAGCATGCGTGCCTCTTCTTGGGCAAGCACAACTACGCGACGGGCACGGTCCGTAAATCGCTCAAACATTTCGCCACACTCCTAGCTACGACGTACTTTGATGCTACGTGGCCGCCCCTGAGTTGTGGAGCGTGTTCGCCACAGGGGAAACCGCGCCCCTTGCGGGAATAACGGCGGCGGCCAGCTGCGGCACTGTGGACCGGGCCAGCAAAGACGGGGCAGCCCCGGGCAAGGCGCTGGCCGGAGCGCTCACGGCCAAGCGAATAATGGCCGGCAGCACCCGTTCATGCGCAACGGCACAATTGGGCCAAAGGACCCTGTGCGAAGGCCTTCCGTAGCAGTAATTACTCAAAATGAAAAACCCCGCCCCGCCTGGCGGCGGTAGCGGGGTTTCGGCGGAGCTAAAGGCAGTCCTAGGAATTTGCCTTTTGGTAGGCTTCCTGGATTTCGGCCTGAATTCGGCCGCGGCTGTTAACGGTGTAGCCGTTATCCCGCGCCCATTGCCGGATTTGCGCCGAGTCGTGGCTGCGGCCTCCCGTGGCTGCCTTGGCCCGCTGGACGCGGCCTCCGGATGCCTTGCGCGCGGCAGTGGTGAACCTCTCCAATGAAGACCGGAGTTCAGCGGCATTGGCTGCCGACAGGTCAATCTCATAGTTGACCCCGTCGAGGCCAAACTTAACATTCTCGTCTGCGGATCCCCCATCCAGATCATCAACGAGGATGATGTTTACTTTCTGTGCCATTTAGGTCTTCCTCTTGCTGGAAAGTTCGGTTTTCAGAAAAGCAGGATGTTTCCCATAAAAAAGTATGACTCTTATCTTGGCAACGCGTCAAAGCGCCTAATGGTTCCTTGGGGATAAAACCGGAAAGCAGGGGGTTTATCTATTTGGATTCCGAACCCGGTTGCTCCGTGGGCTGCACCGCGAGGGAATCCGCTTCGGCCTGGGCGCGGGCTTCCGCCTGCCGCTCTGCCTTGTCCGCGTTGAAGATTGCTTTCATGGCGAACCAGAAAAGCAGGCCCACCACGAGGGAGGGAAGAATGACTGCTACGTATTCCATGGTCAGTGCCCTTCGGGCTTCAGCAGGGGGAACAGGATGGTTTCGCGGATGCCGGCTCCGGTGAAGAGCATCACCAGCCGGTCGATGCCCAGGCCGATGCCGCCCATGGGAGGAGCGCCGTATTCGAGGGCGCGCAGGAAGTCCTCGTCAAGCTGCATGGCCTCGACGTCGCCGGCAGCGGCGTGCAGGGACTGTTCGGTGAGCCGTTCGCGCTGGATGACGGGGTCGATCAGTTCGGAGAAGGCGGTGCCGCGCTCCATGCCGCCGATGATGAGGTCCCAGGCTTCGATGAGGCGGCCGTCCTCGCGGTGCGGGCGGGCCAGCGGCTGCGCGGAGGGCGGGTAGTCGTAGACGAAGGTGGGGTTCAGCAGGGTGGGCTCCACGATCTCACCGAAGAGCTCCACAGCCAGCTTCTCGGCGTCCCACTTGGGATCAACCTTGACCTCGTGCTTAGCCGCGATTTCCCGAAGCACCTCAGCGGAGGTGTCCGGGGTGATTTCCTGCCCAACGGCGTCGGACAGTCCGGGGTAGACGGCCAGCCAGGTCCACTCGCCGTCGAGGTTGATCTCCCCCGCCTCGGTCTGCAGGACGCGTCCGGCACCCACGGCGTCCGCGGCGTCGAGGATGATTTCCTTGATCCGCTCGGCCATGACGAACTGGTCCGCCCAGGCCTCGTAGCACTCAAGTGTGGTGAATTCGGGGCTGTGGGTGGAGTCCACGCCTTCGTTGCGGAACACGCGGCCCATGTCGTAGACGCGGTCGATTCCGCCCACCACGGCGCGCTTGAGGTACAGCTCGGTGGCGATGCGGAGGGTCATCTTCTGGTCGAAGGCGTTCATGTGGGTCTCGAACGGACGCGCCAGGGCGCCGCCGTGGACCAGGTTCAGGATGGGCGTTTCCACTTCCACGTAGCGGTGCCGGAACAGCGTTTCGCGGATGGACCGGGTGATGGCCGCGCGGGTGTAGACCATCTCGCGGGCCTCGTCCCGGACCATCAGGTCAACGTAGCGCTGGCGGACGCGGGTTTCCTCGTTGAGTTCCGCGTGCAGGACGGGCAGCGGGCGCAGTGCCTTGGAGGCCATGGACCAGGACTCGGCCATGATGGACAGTTCGCCGCGGCGGGAGGAGATGACCTCGCCCTTGATGAAGACGTGGTCGCCCAGGTCAACCAGGGCCTTCCAGTCGGCGAGGGCTTCCTCGCCCACGTTGGCCAGGCTCAGCATGGCCTGCAGGCGCGTTCCCTTACCGTCGGTGCCGCCTTCCTGCAGGGTGGCGAAGCAAAGCTTTCCGGTGTTGCGGACAAAGACCACGCGGCCGGTGACGCCTACGATGTCGCCGGTGGTGTCGTCCGCCTCGAGGTGGGCGTATTTTTCCCGGATCTCGGCCAGGGAGTGCGTGCGTTCCACTCCCACGGGGTACGCCTCCGTGCCGCGCTCAAGAAGTTTGGCGCGCTTTTCCATGCGGATCCGCATCTGCTCGCTGGCGTCGATGGGCTCTTGGGCATTCTTGGGCGCGGGGGTGTTTTGGGAAGTCACAATCATCAAGTTTACCGGGCATTGGCTGCCCGGACTTTCAGCTTCCCCGCAGGCTTGCGCCCTAGGATGGGCGGGTGAAAGAACGGGTACTTCCAACGCACGACGGCGGCAGGCTGGCTTTGTACAGCTACGGCACCGATGATGCCCCGGGCGAAAAGCGGGTGCTGGTGATCGGCGGCGCGTTCCTCACGGCGCTGATCTACCGCCCGTTCTCGATTGAGCTGGCCAAGGGCCTGGGCGACGGCTGGGCTGTTGACGTGTATGACCGGCGGGGCCGGGGCAACTCGTCCGGACAGCCCGCGGACTACTCCATGGCCACCGAAATCGAGGATGTCCGCACTGTGCTCACAGCCACCGGCGCCCGGAATATCCTGGGCCACAGCCTGGGTGGCTCGGTGGCACTGAACGCCGTCCAGGAGTTCACCGGGACCGGGTTCGTCCCGGACAAGCTCGCCGTGTACGACGCGGCGGTGAACATCGACGGCAGCATCGACACCGCATGGCTGGACGGATTCGAGGACGCCGTGAACAACGGCAGGGTGGGTCACGCGCTGGCGCACATGAAGAAGGCCACCAGCCCGGGTTCAGCCATGGCCAGGATTCCGGAACCGGTCCTGGCCGGCCTGATGGCGGTGTTGTCGCGGACCAAGGTCAACAGGATGTTCCAGCAGGTCATGCCCAGCGGTGTGGGAGAGCTCAGGGCCGCGTACGACGAAAAGGACCACGCCAGGGACTTCAGCGTGCTGCCCGCCGGAACCCACTTCATGGCAGGCGGAAAGAGTCCCAGCTATTACAGGGTGACGGCGGAACGGCTCCACGCCGCTGTGCCGGGGAGCACCTACCAGCTGTCCCCCAAGTGCTTCCACGGCTCCATACCAGCGGCCGTGAAGGAACTGGTGACGGACATCTCGGCATACTTCAAGGACGAAGGTCCAGACGGGAAGCCCCGCCCGGACACTCCTGACGCTATCCCCGTTCGCCGCGGCTGAACCCGGCGAGCGCAGCCTCGCCGAGGTCCCGCCATACCGTCCGCGGCGCCGGCGCCACGCTGCGGTCGGCCAGCCAGTCGCCCCAGGCGGTGATGTCCTCCCCGCGTTCGGCGGCAACGGCGTCGCAGGCGAACCCGACGGCGGTGGACCCGTCGGCGAGCTGAATGGAACCGAGCAGCATGGGTTCGGGGAGGTCCGTCAGGAACGTCCCCAGGGCGGCCTGTGACAGCAGCCACCGCTCCCCCACCAGTTCGGCGCCGTCGTCGGACCGGTAGACGCCCGGCTTGGGCGGCACTGTATCCAGCGCCACCATCCGGTATCGTGCAGCCGTCCGGACCGGGCCGTCCCAGAATGCGCCGCGCTCCTCCAGCTGCTGCGCCAGCGGCTGCCCCTTGCGGTGCGCGCCGACCACCACCAGCGGCAGCGCCGGTGCCCCCGCGGCCACCGGCCAGGGAACGGACGACGACGGCTGGCTGGCTCCTGCGGTTGCCTCCGGTCGTGCACCGCCCGGCACCGCCGCGGCGGCGAAGAGCGCAGGCGGGGCGGGGGTGGCTTCGATGCGGCGGGCGATGTCCGCGGCCACGGCGTCATCGAAGGTCCGGCCCACCACGGTGAGCCCGAACTGGGCGCCGTCCACCTCTCCGGCAGGAACTGCCACTGCACACAGGTCAAACAGGTTGCAGAAGTTGGTATAGGTGCCCATCAGGGAGTTCACGCCCACCGGATCCGCTGCCACTTCGGCAAGCGTCGGGTGGAACGGCGCCGTCGGGATGAGCAGGGCGTCGAAGCCCTTCAGCCGCGCCATGGCCCTGGATTTCAGTTCCTGCAGCCGGGCGGTGTCGGCCACGTACTGGTGGGCGGGCACTGTGCCGGCCGCCCGGATGATGCGCCCCACCGTGGGATCGATCCCCGCATGGCTTTCCGCGCCGGCGTCGTGCTCCTCAAGGAAGCTGCCCACGGCGGCGTGGCGTTCGGCAACCAGGCCGCCGTCGTACAGCAGCCGTGCCGCCTGGAGGAAGTCGTCGAATTCGATGGGTGCTGTTTCCACACCGGAGGCCGTGAGCCGGTCGATGTGCCGCCCAAACTCGGCTGCCCAGGCCGGCGGAAGGGCCGGCAGGGTGGCCGGATACGCGACGCGGGGCCGTGACGGCGCGGCCAGCCGGACGTCCGTGGGCCAGGCGCGGGAGTTGCCGGCCATGACGCCCATGGCGAGTTCAGCGGTGGACAGGTCCCGGGCGAAGATGGTGACGGCGTCCCAGGACCGGCAGGCGGGAACCACGCCGGCCGTGGAAACGACGTCCAGGGTGGCTTTGATCCCCACAATGCCCTGCAGCCCGGCAGGGACGCGGCCGGAGCCGGCGGTGTCAGTACCGATGGCGATGTCCACCAGTCCCAGTGCCACGGCCACCGCGGACCCGGAACTGGACCCGCCGGAGATGTGGTCCGTGCGGCGGGAATCGCGCACGGCGCCGTGAGGGCTCCGCGTGCCGACCAGCCCGGTGGCGAACTGGTCCAGGTTGGTGGCCCCCAGGACCAGCGCCCCCGCGGAGCGGAGGCGGGCCACGGCTTCGGCGTCCTTGTCCGGGATGTACGCAAAGCCGGGGCACGCTGCCGTGGTGGGGATGCCTGCCACGTCCACGTTGTTCTTCACGCCGAGCAGGAGCCCGGCCAGCGGGAGGTCTGCGCCGCCGGCCACTGCGGCGTCGATGGATGCTGCCTCGGCCAGGAGATCGTCCCCGCCGCGGAGCGTGATCCAGATTTCGGGCCGGTCCGCTGCTTCGATGGCGGCGAGCGCTGCCTTGACGCGCCGGGTGGTGTTGCCGGTGGCTGTGGTGCTCATACTGCTGCCTCTTCCAGTTCCAGAGTTTCCAGCGCTGCAGGCTCAGCGGGGGCGCCCAGGACCACCACTGCCTCGCCGGCCACCACCTGCGAACCTGCGGTGGGCAGGACGCGGAGCACCACACCGTCGCAGGGCGCCGCCAGGACGGTTTCCATCTTCATGGCCTCCAGGGACACCAGCGGCTGGCCTTTGACCACGTGGTCCCCGGCCGCAACGTCCACCTTCCAGACGCTGGCGGCGAAGGGTGCGGAGACCAGTGCGCCGTCGTCGGGAACCACCACGTCATCCGTTGAAGGGGCCACGACGGCGGCCAGAGCCTCCGCGCGGTCGAACTCGCCGGCGTCGGCCCACGCCTGGCGTTCCACCGCGAAGGCGGCACCCTGCTTTTCCCGGAACAGCTCGATCGAGTCACGGTTTTCGGCCAGGAACGCCTCATGCTCGGCCAGGGAGAAGGTTCCCTCCTCGATCTCCACGCCACGGCCGCGTCCGGCTGCCATGTCGGCGCGCAGGTCCAGGAGTTCCTCCGGGCTGACGGGGTACCAGGAGATCCGGTCGAAGAAGCGGAGCAGCCACGGGGATCCCGGCTCGAACGGGGCGGAATCCGCGTAGCGCGACCACACCTGGGTGGTGCGCCCCACGAACTGGTAACCGCCGGGGCCTTCCATGCCGTAAATGCACATGTACGCCCCGCCGATGCCCACGGCGTTTTCCGGCGTCCAGGTCCGGGCCGGGTTGTACTTGGTGGTGACCAGGCGGTGCCGCGGGTCCAGCGGGGTGGCCACCGGCGCGCCCAGGTACACGTCTCCGAGGCCGAGGACCAGGTACTCGGCGTTGAAGACGGTGTCGAAAACGTCGTTGACCGAATCCAGGCCGTTGATGCGGCGAATGAACTCGATGTTCCACGGGCACCACGGGGCGTCGTCCCGGACGCCTGCCATATACCGCTCTATAGCCTCGCGGGTAGCGGGATCATCCCAGGACAGCGGCAGCCGGACCGTACGGCTGGGAACCACCAGTTCGGAGCTCGCCGGCAGGGCGGCCTCGATGTCCTGGACCAGGTCCAGCAGCCGCGTGGTGGACAGGACGGATGGGTCCACCTTGATCTGCAGGGAGCGGATGCCCGGGGTTAGGTCCACGATGCCGGGTACGCGGAGCGCCTCAATGTGCTGGTGCAGGGCGTGGACCCGGGCGCGCAGGCCAAGGTCCAGCACCATCTCGCCGTATTCGACCAGCAGGTTGTCGTCTCCTGACCGGCGGTAGGTGACCGCGGGCCGGCCGGAACCTTCCGGCACCCTGCCCAGCACGCCGTCGTCGCCATCCCCGCGGACGGGGCGGCCGGGGCGGCCAGCCGCCTGAGCTGCCGGGGACGGGTTCGCTGACCAGTCAGCATCCCCCGGGAGGACCAGCTGGCGGCCCGGACCCAGGTCCTTGGCCGACGGCGCCTGGCCGGCTGTGATGGGCACGAACCGGACCTTGTCTCCGGGCCGGAGCTGGCCGAGCTTCCAGCGTTCGGCCGTCACCACGGTCACGGGGCAGACGAAACCGCCAAGGCTCGGGCCGTCCGGGCCGAGCAGGATCGGGGTGTCGCCGGTGAAGTCCAGGGCCCCCACGGAGTAGGCGGTGTCGTGGATGTTGGACGGGTGCAGGCCTGCCTCGCCGCCATCGGTCCGGGCCCAGCGGGGCTTGGGGCCAATGAGCCGCACGCCGGTGCGGGCGGAGTTGAAGTGCACCTCGTACTCCGCGGCGTACAGTTCTTCGATATCTTCGCGCTGGAAGAACTCGGGGGCGCCGTGCGGGCCTTCGGCCACGGCCAGTTCCCAGGTGGAGGTAAGGGCAGGGCGGCTGTCCAGGGGCACCGCACTGCCGGGGGCTTGTTCGACGGCGGACTTCACCGCGCGGAGGACGTCGCCGGCGCGCAGGACCCGCCCGGCGTGGCCGCCGAACTGCCCGAGCGTAAAGGTGGAGGCGCTGCCCAGGTACTGCGGGATATCCAGGCCGCCCTGGAACAGGATGTAGCCCCGCAGGCCGTTCCCGGTGGCCGTGCCGGCGTCGAGCGTTCCACCTGCCGGAACGACGACGGGCGTCCAGGCGGCCACCTCCGCGCCGTCAACCGTCACCGTGACGTCCGCCCCGGTAACGCAGACGGTGGTGGAGTGCGTGAAGGTCAGGCTGGGACCGGTCATGGTGAACTCCAGGCCCGGCGCGCCCTCCGGGTTGCCCAGGGCGGTGTTGCCCAGGCGGAAGGACAGGTCATCCATGGGGCCGCTGGGCGGGACACCGATCTGCCAAAGGCCGGTGCGGCCGGGCCAGTCCTGCACGCTGGTCTGCAGGCCGGGGCGGTTCACGGTGATGCGCGGTTCCGGATCCCCCACGGAGTCCAGGGTGCTGGTGGAGTGCTGCACGCTGCGGACCACATCCAGGCCGCCCACGGCACGGAGCATGCCCAGATTGGTCTCGATGCCGTCGATCCGGGTGTTTTCCAGGGCTGCGGCCAGGCGGTCAAAGGCCTCCGTGCGGCTGGCACCGGAGGTGATGATCTTGCCCAGGAGGGGATCGTAGTTGGTGGAGACTTCCGTGCCGGTTTCCACCCAGGCGTCCACCCGGGCTTCCCCCGCCGCGGGGTAGGCGGCGTTGGTAACGGTTCCGGCGCTGGGCTGGAACCCACGGGCCGGGTCCTCGGCGTAGAGGCGGGCTTCCACGGCGTGGCCGGTGACGGGCAGTGCCTCCGGCACGTTCTCCAGCACCGCGTGCCCTGCGCTCCCGCCCTGCGCCAGGCGGAGCATCCACTCCACCAGGTCAACGCCGGTGACGGCCTCGGTCACGGGGTGCTCCACCTGGAGGCGGGCGTTGACTTCCAGGAAGGAGGCTTCCCGGCGGGCGGAGTCGTAGACGAACTCGACTGTGCCCGCGGAGCGGTACTTAAGGGAGGCGCAGAGCGCCCGTGAGGTGCGGTGCAGTTCCGCGCGGAGGTCTTCGGGCAGGTCCGGGGCCGGAGCTTCCTCAAGGACCTTCTGGTGGCGGCGCTGCAGCGAGCAGTCACGGTCGCCCAGGCTCACCACCCGGCCTTCGCCGTCGCCAAAGACCTGGACCTCGATGTGCCGTGCGTTCTCCACGTACCGCTCGGCGAAGACCCCGGCGGTTCCGAAGCTGGCGCCGGCCAGGCGGGCCACGCGGGGAAAGCTTTCGGCGAGTTCCGCCTCGGAGCGGCACACCGTCATGCCGATGCCGCCGCCACCGCCGGTGGCCTTGAGCATCAGCGGGAACCCGATCGTCCTGCCGGCTTCGACGGCGGCATCCACGTCCTCCAGCAGCCCGGAACCGGCGATCATCGGCACCCCGGCCGCCCGGGCGGCGTCGCGCGCGGTGTGCTTGGTGCCGAAGATGCGCAGCTGCTCCGGGGTGGGGCCAACAAAGACCAGGCCCGCGGCTTCCACCGCTTCGGCGAAGGCTGCGTCCTCAGACAGGAAGCCGTAGCCGGGGTGGATGGCGCCGGCACCGGTGGCCTTGGCGGCGTCCAGGATGGCATCGACCCGGAGGTAGGACTCCTTGGCCGGGGCGGGCCCCAGGAGCACGGCTTCGTCGGCGAGCCGGACGTGCTTGGCGCCGCGGTCCGCCTCGGAGAAGACGGCCACGGTGCGCAGTCCCAGCTTCTTCGCGGATTCGATGATGCGGCAGGCGATTTCGCCGCGGTTGGCAACCAGCAGGGTGTCGAAGGTGTTCAGGTGGTTGTTCACAGTGCAGCCTCCGGCCGGGTGACGATCATGCGGACGGGGGTGGGGTTGAAGCCGTTGCAGGGGTTGTTGACCTGCGGGCAGTTGGAGACCAGCACCAGGGTGTCCACTTCCGCCCGCAGCGCCACGCGCTTGCCGGGGGCGGACAGGCCGTCCACAATGCCCAGGGCGCCGTCCGGGTCCACCGGGACGTTCATGAACCAGTTGATGTTGGAGACGAGGTCGCGTTTGCCGAGGCTCCAGCGGGAACCCTCGATCAGGAAGTTCTCCACGCAGGCGTGCTGTTCGCGGGTGTGCTGGCCGTACCGGAGGGTGTTGGATTCCTGCGAGCAGGCACCGCCGATGGTGTCGTGCACGCCCACTTCGTCCGCCACGACGGTCATCAGGGGCGCACCGGTGTCCGCCCTCAGGACGGAACCGGTGGTGAGGACGATCGACTGCTGCGCGGCGATGGTTGCCGGAGCCGAGTAGCGGACGGTGGTGTCGGCGGCGGCGTACAGGAGGCAGTCCACGGCCTGGTTGCCTTCCAGGTCCACGATGGTGAGGACGTCACCGGCGGCCACCACGGCGGACCAGGGTCCGCGGGCTTCGACGAATTCATCCAGGATCACGGTGCCGGCAGCGAGCGCGGTTTCCGCGGCGTCGGGGCGGGTGCTTGTAACGGTGTTCATCGGGCGTCCCTTGCGGTGAGGTCGTGTTCGGTGTTGCGGAGGGCCTGCAGGTGTTCCGGGCTGAGCGGTCCGGCGAGGCGTCCCGCTTCGAGTTCCGCGAGGTCCTGCGGGGCGTGCCAGGCGGTGATGTCCACGGCGGTTCCGGTGAAGTCATTGCGGGGATCCAGCGGGTGCGCGGTGTTGGCGAGGACCAGCACGGCGTCCATCTGGAGGAGAAGCTCGACGGCGGCGCCCGGGCCGGCGCTCCCGGTGAAGGTGATGCTTCCGGCCGGGTCAACGGTGATGCCCTTGAAGAGCGAGAGCGACGGCGCCACGTCGCGGGTGCCCAGGCCGTTCTTGAGGGCGCCCAGGGTGAGCAGTTCGCGGGCGGCCGGTGAGGCGCTGTGGACAGTCCCGGCACCGTACCTGGCAGTGTTGCCTGCCAGGGTGGTGGCGCCGGTCAATGCGTCGTGCCGGCTGGAGGTGTCCGCCACGATGGTGGCCATCAAGCGGCCTGCGTCGGACAGCAGCGGGTGGCCGGTGGCGGGGTAGGCCTGCCACGGGACCTTGACGGTGTCGGCAAGGTTGAGGCGTTCGTGCAGGGCGCCGGTCCGGTAGAGCAGGGTGTGGACGCACGCGTCGCCGGCGGTGTCCGTGATCCGGATCCGGGTACCCCTGGCCAGCGCCATGGTGGTGTAGCGGCCAAAGGCGAGGGACTCTGCCCACGTGGGGGACTCGCCGTCGGGCATTCCTGCCAGCAGGTGCTGCGGCGCGGAGGCTGCCGGGACGAAGCGCATGGTGTCCACGGTCTTGCCGTGCTGTTCCCTGGCGTGGGTGCGGACGCCGGCGGTGGTGGCGGTACCGGTTGTTGGCGTTTCAATGGTCTGTGTCATGTCAGTCCTTGATGTCGTGGAAGTTTTTGGGAAGGGCGGGGTGGCCCGTCAGGCCTTGATTGCCGCATTCCGGCGCCGGACCCAGAGGCCCAGGAGCAGGACGGCCGTGACCATCAGCGGCGCGGACCAGAGGAGGATCCCGTTTTCGCCGGAGGGGTCGTACACCTCGGGCCGCGGCCAGGCGAGGTTGACCACCATGACTGCGCCGTAGAGCACTGCGAGGATGTTGACCGGCAGGCCCCAGCGGCCCAGTGAGAAGAGGCCCGCGGGCATGGCCTGTCCCACCCGGTCCCAGTCGCCGCGGAGGCGGTTGGCCAGCTGCGGGACGGTGACCAGGAGGTAAGCGAGGTAGACCATCACGATGCAGACGCTGCAGAGGGTGGTGAACAGCGCCGCGTTGCCTACGTTGATGGCCAGCACCGCGACGGCCAGGGCACCGATCACGATCGAGGGCCACATGGGGGTGCCGCGGGTGGGGTGCACGGAGGAAAGGAGTCGCGACGCCGGGAGCTTGCCGTCGCGGGCCATGGAGAACACCAGGCGGGAACCCGCAGTCTGGATCGCCAGGGTGCAGACGAAGATGGCGATGGCCACATCCACCAGCAGGACCTTGCCCCAGAAGGTGCCCAGGACGGCGGTGAGCACGTAGGGCAGGCCTTCGGTGGCGAGGCGGCCATCGTCCAGGCTGGGGGCTGCCATCAGTGCGGTGATGATCATCAGTGCACCCCCGACGCCGGAGATGAGAAGGGCGGAGAGGATGGTCCGTGGGGCGGTGCGGCGCGGGTCCTTGGTTTCTTCTGAGAGCTCGCCGGCGGAGTTGAAGCCCACCATGACGTAGGCGGCCATGAGTCCTGAAACCAGGAAGGCTCCCACCGCGCCCAGGTCGGATCCCTGCAGCACGCTGGTGTCCGCAACCACGTCCGGTCCGCGCTGGGCGGCACTGATGAGGGCCAGGATTACGGCCGCGACGCCGACGATCTCGCAGGTGACGCCAACGGAGTTCACATGGGCCATGAGCTTCACGCCCAGGGAGTTGATGATGGTGGTGGCCACCAGGAGGACCGCGCCCAGGACCACGGCGTTCGAAGCCCCGGTCACGGTGTTGAGTGCCGGGTCCCCGCCCACCACCTGGAAGCCGTCCCACAGCTGGGGCAGCACTACCTGCAGGGCGATCGCGGCCGCGGCGGCGGTGACCACCTGCGCGATGGCCATGAACCAGCCGGCGAACCAGCCAACGCCTTCTCCCCCGACGCGCCGCGCCCACTGGTAGACGGCGCCGGACAGTGGGTAGCGGGCGGCAAGTTCGGCGAAATTCAGCGCCACCAGCAGCTGGCCCACCAGGACGACCGGCCAGGTCCAGAAGAACGCCGGGCCGGCAAAGGAGTAGCCGAAGGCGAAGAGCTGGAAGATGGTGGTGAGGATGGAGACGAAGGAAAAGCCGGCGGCAAAGGAAGCGTAGCGGCCGAGCTTTCGGTGGAGGGTGGGCTGGTAGCCAAGGGACGTCAGGTCTGCATCGTCCTGGTGGACGGTGGGGAGGACGGTTGATGTCATCGGGAATCTCCGGGGCTGGAAAGGAATCTGGGGGGGCAAAGCCTCCCGGCACCGCAGCGCTCGGCCGAAGGCTGCTGATTACCGGTCAATTGATAGTTTTCCAGCGGGATGTCCCCAAACAGTTTCGCCTCTGTAAAAGGCGGATAGACATCTTGTTTCGACCAGATTTCCGTCCCCTCACCGGCTCCATTCGGCATCTCAGCCCTGGCCGGTGCAGCGCCCGGTGGTGCAAGAATGAAGCAGTGACTTCAGCCGGACCGGGACGCCCCCGCCACCAGCAACCCTCCCGGCCAGGTGCCACCGCCCGTGAGGAAATACTCGACGCCGCGGCAGAGCTCTTCACCACGCAAGGCTTCGCCAGCACCTCCACCCGGTCCATTGCGGACGCCGTGGGAATCCGGCAGTCGTCCCTCTACCACCACTTCAAAACCAAGGACGACATCCTTGAGGACCTGCTGGAGGGGACGGTGTCCGGCGGCCTGACGTTCGCGCGCGCAGTGGCGGCGCTCCCTGCCGGGACCCCGGAAACCGAAGGCCCGGCCGGGAGCCGGCTGCACGCCGTCGCACTTTATGACGGCACCCAGCTGTGCAATGCCCGGTGGAACCTTGGCGTCCTCTACCACCTGCCGGAGGTGCGGAGCACGCGCTTTGCCCGGTTCCTGAACGACCGGCAGGAACTCCGGCACCTGTACGGAGAGCTGGGCGGTGGCCTGTCAGCCACCGCGGCGGGACCCGACGGCGGCGACTTCACCTTCCGCCTGGTGGAATCCCTGATCTACCTCCGGGCGGACGGGGCAGTGGGGCCGGACTCGCCCCTGCAGGCGGCCGACGCCGGCCTGATCCTCTGCGGGCTGGGCCGGGAGCTGCCTGCCATCCGTGCGGCGAGCCGGTCCCTCATTGACCGGCTGGCCTGAGCCGACGCTCTCCGGGATGCCTGCAACCACTTGCTCGGCTAGGCTCAGAGCATGACGCGAGAGAACATCAGGACCCCCGACGGCGGAACGATTGAGCTCTTCTCCACCGGCGCGGAACTGGCATCGGCCGGGTCCGGCGTGGTGGTGGTGCCGCCCTCCATGGTGACGGCCGCGGACTACACCAAGTTCGCCCAAAAGCTGAGCGCCGCCCTGGGCCGGCCGGTCCACACGTTCAACCGGCGTGGCCGGGGTTCGTCGTCGCCACAGCCCGAGGACTACACGCTGGACGTGGACATCCGGGACCTGGACACGGTCATGAAGCACACCTCCAGCACGGACGTCTTTGGACACAGCTTCGGCGGAGCAGTTGCCCTGCACGCCGCGCGGACCCTGCCCGTGGAACGGCTCGCCGTCTACGATCCCGCAGTCTCCGTGAACGGCAGCGTCACTGCCGACTGGATCGTGGAATATGAGCGTGCCATCGCCGCCAAGGATGACGACCGCGCCCTCGCCGTGATCCAGCGCGGCCTGGAAGCCGGCGGTGCATTTTCTTCGCGCATGCCGCTGTCCATGCTGACCCTCGCCAACAAGCTGACCGCGGGCACCACCGAAGGCAAGCAGCAACGCGAACTGATGCGCACCGGCGTCCGGGAAATCAAAGCCATCATCGCCGCCGACATGCCGGCCGAACCGTTCCAGGCACTCCCCCTGGAGACGCTGATTGTGGTCGGCGAAAAGAGCCCGGCCTACTTCGGCATCGCCTGCGGCCAGATCCACGACGTCCTCTCCGGTTCCAGCTACACCATCCTGCCCGGCTTCGGCCACGACGGCGCCATCAAGGCCCCGGACAAGCTGATCAAGGAACTGAGCGACTTCTTCGCCGGCTAGTGTCCTGCGCCGTGGCCCGGGCCGGCACCTTCGGTCTTGCGCATCATCGCGGACAGTACGACGGCGGCAAAGGCTATGACGGTTGCCGTCATGAAGGCGGCACTCATCCCTGCTACGAGTCCCGACGCCGCACTCACCACAGCGAAGATGGACACCAGCAGGGCCGTGCCCGCCGCACCGGCCACCTGCTGCGTGGTGCTCATGATCGCGGAGCCGTGGGAGTAGAGGTGCGGCGGCAGCGGGTTCAGGCCCGTGGTGAAGGCTGGGGTGAACAGCAGCGCCAGGCCGAAGCTCAGCGCCACGTGCAGGGTGATGATCCACCAAACCGCTGTGCCGGCGTCGAGCATTGAAAACTGCCAAAGGGCCGCCACCATCAGGATGGAGCCGGTGACGGTAAGCGGCAGCGGGCCTACCTTGTCGAATGCGCGGCCGATGACAGGGCCCAGCAGCCCCATGGCCAGGCCGCCGGGAAGCAGCGCCAGGCCGGTCTCGAGCGACCCCAGGCCGCGGACTTCCTGCAGGTAGAGCGGGAGCAGGATGACGCCGCCGAACAGCGCCATCATGGCCACCACCATCAGCAGGACCGAGACGGTGAACATCCGGAAGTTGAACGCGCGAAGATCCAGCAGCGGCGCGGCGGCCTTCTGGAGCCGGACCTGGCGCAGGACGAATACCGTGAGCGCTGCGACGCCGATGACAAGGGCCGCGATGGCACCGGCACCCGGGCCAGCCTGGCCGCCGCCGATCTGGCTGAGCCCGTAGACCAGGCCGCCGAAAGCGGGAACGGTGAGGACAACGGACAGGACGTCGAGCTTGCCCTTCTCCACCTCGCCCACGTTGGTGAGGTATTTGGCGCCGATGGCCAGCGCTGCGAGGGCCACGGGCAGGACGAAGACGAACATGAAGCGCCAGGTGAAATGCTCAAGGATCAGCCCGGAGACGGTGGGGCCCATGGCCGGTGCCACCGAGATGGCAATGCTCACGTTGCCCATGACGGCGCCACGCTTTGCCAGCGGGACCAGGGTGAGGATGGTGGTCATCAGCAGCGGCAGCATGATGGCGGTGCCGCCGGCCTGGACGATCCGTGCCAGGAGCAGGACCTCGAACCCCGGGGCCACCGCGGCCAGTGCGGTTCCGCCCGCGAACAGGCCCATGGCCAGCATGAAGACGGCACGCGTGGAGAGGCGCTGGAGGATGAAGCCGGTGGTGGGGATGACCACGGCCATGGTGAGCATGAATCCGGTGGACAGCCATTGAACGGTGGGTGCGTCCACCCGGAGGTCCACCATGAGCCGCTGCAGGGCAACATTCATGATGGTCTCGTTGAGGATCACCACGAACGTCGCCACCAGCAGCGTGCTGATGATGGTCACGGACTCCCGGGACATCTTCTCCTGGGCAGCGGGCAGGGTTCCTTGGCGGATTCCTTCGCCGGGTCCTTGGTCAGGGGCGGGCTGTCCGCTGGCGTTCGGAGAGACTTCGGTAGACATGGGTGTTCCCTCAGGGGTGTTTTAAGAGTGATGCGCGGTCGGCGCCGCTGCAGATTCCAACACTCTACCCGCTGGAGTAATTCCTCCGCATGGGTACTTTTTACCCCTGAGGGAACATTAGGGCTTTGCTTTAGGCGGTCTGCCCTGCGTGCTGGCCTTCGGAGATTTCTTCCACCAACTTGTTGTTGAACGCCGGGAGGTCATCAGGGTTCCGGCTGGTCACCAGGCCCTGGTCAACCACCACTTCCTGGTCCGTCCAGTTGGCGCCCGCGTTCTTCAGGTCGGTTTCCAGCGTGAAGTAGGACGTGACATTCCGGCCCCGGATGACTCCGGCCTCGATGAGCAGCCACGGTCCATGGCAGATCGATGCCACGGGCTTGTGCTGTTCGAAGAAGTTCCGCGTGAAGCTCTGGGCGTCCTTGTCGACGCGGAGGTGGTCTGCGTTCACCACGCCACCCGGGAGAACCAGCGCGTCGAAGTCCGAGGCATTCGCTTCCGCGACCGTCAGGTCGACGTCGAAGGTATCGCCCTTTTCCGTGCCGTTGTAGCCCTGCAGCTTGCCGCTCTTCGGCGCCACCAGGGTGGGCTCGCCGCCGGCGTCCTTCACTGCCTGCCAGGGACTGGTGAGCTCTACCTGCTCCACTCCGTCAGTCAGCAGGAATGCGACCTTCTTGCCTGCGATGCTGTGCTCTGACATTGTTCCTCCTCGCTGGAGTGGGCCGGCCGGCCTTTGGGCGCGCCGGGTCCCGCTCAAGAGTTGATTGCCTGACGCATTCCAGCCTAGGAAAGACAAAAGTAATAAGCAAGCTGACTATCTGATTCAGCCGCCTGTACCCGGCTTCAAATGTCAGTGCCTCGATGGATGATGTCGGTATGGGAATCAGGGGCGGTGCTGGGGCGGCGTTGGAGGGTGTTCGTGCCTCTGTTGCTGCCCTGGATGCGCTCACTCTTGAGGACCAGAAGCTTGACGATGCTGCAATGGCCGCCGCGGGTGCCGGTGTGGATGTGTTGCAGCGTCGGTATGAGCTCCGGCTGGAAAGGCTCGAGGTTGCGGCCCGGCTGGAGGCGCAGCTCGCTGCGGTGAAAGCACGGGATGCTGCTGAGGCAGTGGAGTTCCAGCAGGCGATGACGCCGCCGGACGCCTCCGTCGAGGACCGCACTTACGCTGACATGTCGGTGGTGGAGGAAATCGCCGGGGTGCTGACCATCAGCTCCGCGGCCGCGGGCGCCCTTGTGGAGCAGTCACGGCGGATCTGTTCCCTGCCGCTGCTGTTCGAGGCACTGTCCGCCGGGGGCATGTCGTGGCAGCACGCCCGGATTGTCGCCGATGAGACTGAGGGCGTCACCACCGAGGGCGCCCTGGCGTTGGTGGCGCACTTCTTCGACCCGGATGCACCCCAGCCCGCCCGCGGCGCGGCCCCCGGCGAGCTTGTTCCGTCACGGTTCCGAGCGAAGGTGCGTAGTTGGCGGGAACGCCACCGCCCCGACTCGATCGAGAAGCGCCACGCAAAGGGAGTGGCTGACCGGCGGATGGAATACACCCCGGACAAGGAGGGTATGGCCTGGGTCTCCCTCTACCTCCCCGGGGACACCGCCTGCGCCATCTGGAACCGGACCACCGCCACCGCCCGTGGCTTCCAGGGCCCCGACGAACCCCGCACCCTTACCCAACTCCGCCCCGACATCGCCGCATCTCTGCTTCTCGGAGCCGGGCAGGCTACGGGTGAACGTTCCACTGGCACCACCGCAGGGACCAGCACCCCGGCGGGCGGTACCGCGATCGGGAAGGTCCCTGCGCCGCGGGCCGATGTCCTGGTCACCGTGCCCGTGTTCGCCCTCCTCGGAGCCACCGACGAACCCGCCATGCTGGATGGTTTCGGCCCGATCCCGGCGTCCATGGCCCGCAACCTTGTCGCCGACGGGGCGGAATCGTTCTACCGGGTCCTGATCGACCCACGGGACGGCGCACCACTGGAAATCGGCCGGAAAAACTACCGGCTCACCGAGGCCATTAAACGCTGGATCAGGATGCGCGACACCAAGTGCACCTTCCCCGGGTGCGCCAACCGCACCCCCGACAACGAAACCGACCACCTCACCGCGTGGCAACACGGCGGCACCACGGGAACCAGTAACTTGGCCCAACTCTGCCCCAAACACCACCGGCTCAAACACCACAGCCAATGGACACCGGACCCGGCCACCAAGAATGAACCACCCGGCTGGACCTCACCAACAGGCAGGCACTACAACCCAGAACACCCCGACCCAGAACCAACCCACTGGCCACCAGAAAGCTGGCCGCAGGGGTCGCAATGGCCGCAGTGGCTCCAGCGGGCCGCGCCCGCCCTCTGCCAATGCCTGGAGGCCAGCCTCGATAACCTTCCGCAGTGGGAACCCGACGACGACAGATACGTGGACCTCAACGACCTGCCGGCCGACGATCCCCTCTGGGCCGAATTCCTCGCCACGCCGTTCGCCCTTTTCCCGGAGGCCATTGGTGCCCGGCCGTAGGCGGCCATGGACAGTTCCGAGGCCACTTCTGAAGCCCATCCCGCAGCGCCCGCCGCTATGCCCTGTGGTGCTCGATCAGCCAGGCAGCCATCTGCTGGGCGCGCTTCCCGGCGTCCAGGTCACCGCCGGTGGCCGAGATGATGGAGCCCTTCATCAGGATCTGCCAGGAACGCGCGAACCCGTCAGGGTCCACAAGCCCGGCTTCTTCGGCCAGGGCCTGCACGTGGCTCCGAAGTTTTGCCAGGTAGTTGATGCTGGCCTGCCCCAGGGGGTGGGACGGTCCCATCTCCAGCAGGACCTGGGTGAAGGTGCTCCCTTCGAAGTCATCGCGCCGGAACCATTCCCCCAGGACGTCGAAGATCGCCAGCAGACGCTCCTCCGGTGTCTGTCCCCGGCCGCGGGCCTGGGCCACTATTGCTTCAACAGTCCACAGTTTGTCCCGCTGCTCCAGGAAGGCCAGGACCAACGAATCCTTTGACGGGAAATGCCGGTAGAAGGTGGCCTTGGCCACCCCTGACCGCTCGATGAGCTCATTGACACCCACGTCCCGGATTCCCCTGCGCGAAAACAGCTCGTATGCCACCGTGAGGATCCGCTCCACGGAATTGGTGGTGCCCTCCGCCGCCGGGGCCGGGGAAGACGCATCGGATATCGGGACCTTCGCCTCTGTGCTCATGAGACTTGGAGTCTACTGCAGGGGAGACAGACTGGTCTTTCCCGCTGTAGTGTTTCTCCTACGCAGTTCTTTAGAACACCGCAAGGCGCCCCCAAGGGTCCGCCGGTTTGGAGCAAGGAGGCCCCAATGTCAGCAGAGCGGATGTTCCAAAGTGTCCCGTCGGATCCCGATCCCTGGATGTCCAGTGATACGCCCGAAGAGGTCAGGCAGTTCGCCATCGAGTCGCTCCGGTGGCAGGCGCAGGAAATCATCGATGAACTGCTTGGTGGCCAGGATCCCAGTGAAGAACTCGTCCGGGCCCGCCTTCGCCGCTGCGTCGCCAGGAACCCGGGCCGGCCTGAACGCGCGCTGCTCGAACAGCTCATGATCAACCGGGACCACTCAGGGCTGTAACGGGCACGGTATGCGCCGGGCCGGCGTGGCAGCTGTGAACGGCAGCTACGAACTCAGCGGAATGTTGTCGATCAGGCGCACCGGGCCCACCTTGGCCGCGATGAGCGCCAGGGCCTCGCCGCGGAAGGGTGTTTCCCGGCAGTTCTCGGCCAGCGGCTCAAGGGTGCCCGGGTCCACCACGTCAAAGTAGTCCAGCGAGACCAGGGGCTGGGATTCCACCATCGCCAGCGCGGAGTCGAGGTCCAGCGGCTCATGGGCGTTCGCCCTTTCCTCCAGCAGCCGCAGGGCCCTGGACAGGACCAGCGCGGCGTCCCGCTCGGCATCGGACAGGAAGCGGTTCCGGCTGGACAGCGCCAGCCCGTCCATTGCGCGCACCGTAGGCACGCCCACGATCTCCACCGGGAAGTTCAGGTCGGAAACCATCCGCCGGACCAGGGCCAGCTGCTGGGCGTCCTTTTGCCCGAAGTAGGCCCGGTACGCCGGCAGGCTGCCGCCGGCAGAACCCGCGGGGCCGGCGGGAAGGCCGGCCGCCGGCATGCCGTAGTGCAGCAGTTTGGCCACCACAGTGAGTGCGCCGTCAAAGTGGCCCGGCCGCGAGGCGCCCTCCCACTTATCCCCCAGGCGGCCCGAAGTAATCCGCACCAGGGGTTCGCCGCCGGGGTAGACCTCCTCCACGGAGGGCGCGAACGCGAGGTCAACGCCCTGCTCCTCGAGCAGGGCGAGGTCCGCGTCGAGTGTCCGCGGGTAGCGGTCCAGGTCAACGGCATCGCCGAACTGCAGGGGGTTGACGAAGATGCTGGCCACCACCACATCGTTCTGCTCGACGGCGGTGCGCGCCAGCGTTGCGTGGCCTTCGTGGAGTGCGCCCATGGTGGGCACAAGCCCCTGGGAGACACCCTGTTTCGCGCCGAGCAATCGGGCGCTTTCGGCTTTCAGGCCAGCCACGGTGGTGACGAGTTGGATGGGCATTCAGTCTTCCTTCGGATCGAGGGCCTCGCGCAGCCCCTTCAGCTGGTCGGGTTTCAGCAGGCCGCGCCCTTCAGCGCGCAGGGCAGTGGCGCGGGCCATCGCAAGGTAGGCCTCAAGCACGTCCCCATGCCCGCCGCCGTCGAACTCCCGCAACGCCTCGGCGTGCGCACGCACGGTGCCCACGTCACCGCGGGCCACCGGCCCGGTCAGCGCAGACTCTCCCGAGGCCAGCGCGTTTTCCAGGGTGGCGCGCAGCAGCGGCCCCAGCATGCGTTCGGGCGATTCCACTCCCACCTCGCGCAGGAGCTGCGACGCCTGTGCCACCAAGGTGACCAGGTGGTTGGAACCATGGGCCAGGGCCGCGTGGTAAAGCGTCCGGTCCGCCTCGGCAATGGCCACAGGCTCCGCCCCCATCTCCACCACCAGCGCCTGCGCGATGGGGAGCATGGCGGCATCGGCCGTCACGCCGAAGGTGCAGTCCAGCAGCCGGGTGAGGTCCAGGCTCATGCCCGTGAACGTCATGGCCGGGTGCAGCGCCAGCGGCACGGCGCCGGCGGCACGGACCGGATGCAGCACGCCCACGCCGAACCGGCCCGAGGTGTGTGCCACGAGCTGCCCCGGCTGCCAGGCGCCGAGCTTCGCCAGCCCCTCCACCAAATCCGGCAGCGCGTCGTCGGGCACCGCCAACAGCACCAGTTCCGCACGCTCCACGATGTCCTGCACCTCAAGGATGGGCACCCCGGGAAGCAGCGCCTCGGCCCGGTCCCGGCTGGCGTCGGAGACGGCTGACACTCCCACGACGGCGTGCTCCGCTGCGCGCAGGGCCGCGCCGAGCACGGCGCCCACCTTGCCGGCGCCGATGATTCCGACGCCGAGGCGTCCGGGCTTAGCCATGCGTCTGGCCTTCCTGTTGGTAATGGGTGCGGGCTTCACTGGCTGGTGTCCCAGGGTACGGCGCTCCGGGAACCGGTGTGCCCGGCACGGGCGCAGGTCCCACTGCCGGAACAACCTGCCGCAACCATTGTTCGGTGGTTTGCCGCTTCCTGGCCAGCCGGGCCCGCGCCGACTGCTCGTCGAAGAGTTGCCTGGCCTCGTCCAGGCCCGCCTGGGTCAGCCGCGGGGCAACGGGACCGGCCGTCGTATGCAGGACCAGGTCGGCCACCCGGAACCGGCGCGCCACGGGCCCCTGATGGATCGCCAGTGACTGCGTGCGTTGATGGGGCACCAGCACAAGGTCCCGCCACCAGCGCCCGGAGCGGATCAGCAGTGCCGTGTCCGTGGCGGCAAACCCGTTCCGCCGCCAGGCCAGGGGCGCCAGCAGCCGGGCCCGCCGCGGCGTGGTGGTGAAGCCGCCGTCGGAATCCCTGCCGGTAAGCCCCGCGGCGAACACCTCCGCAGGGCGATCCGTTCCCGGGTCCGGCAGGACCAGCGAGAGCATGGCGAGGACGTCGGCGAACTTTCCCACCGGCAGGAGGATGGTCCTGGTGTTGCCTTCGACGGCGTTGCCGGACGTCCCGTAGCCGGCAACGTTCACCTGCATCCGGTACCAGCCGAACGGACGCCACAGCGGAGGTTGTGCAATTTTCACGGCCTGGATCCGGCCCGGCGGAAGTGTCTGCGCCTGGGTGTCCAGCAGCCCGTACCGCAGCCGGATGCCGTCCGGTGAGACGGCGGCGGTGAAGTTGTAGCCCTTGTTAAAGAAGTTCCAGTAGCTGGCGGCAAGGCCCAGCGCTGCGGGAACCAGGTAGAAGTAGAAAGCGCGGTTGTCCGTCAGCGCGGACAGGACCACGGAAGCGAAACCGCCCACCACAATGAAGAAACTTTGCTCGCTCAACAGGAGCGATCCGACAAGGCGCGACGGCGGCACGGTGAGTACCTGGATTTCGGGCGCCTCAGGTGCGGGCGGGGCAAAGGACGCCGCCGACGGGCTGCCGGGACCTGGAAGCGCCGCGGCGCCGGCCGCCGGGCCCGCACCGAAACCTGTCTCAGCCCCGGAGGCCCGGGCCAGGATGGTGGCGCGCAGTTGGCGGGCGTCGTCGATCCTGAGGTACGCCAGGCGCACGGCGGATTCGCCGGCGTCGGCAACTTCGAACTTGAGTTCGGCCAGGCCAAAGATGCGGGCCAGCAGTGGCTGCACGATGTCAATGGCCTGCACCCGGTCCAGGCGTGCCTGCCGGTGCTGGCGGAAGAGGAGGCCGGTGTTGACCCGGACATAGCCGCCGGAGACCTGGTACTTGGTGAAATACCAGGTCAGGACGAACCCCAAGACTGCCACGGCCAGCACCGCGGCACCGCCGCCCAGGAGCCACGGTGCACGGCGGGCGAACCCGTCCTCGAACACGGGCTGGCCCTGGAGTGTCCGCTCAAACAGGTCGCGGCCGAAGAAGAACGTGATGGCGGCCAGTGCAACCCAGCCACGGACAAAAGGTGAGGCGGGATGCACACGCAGCCATTCGCCGTCGGGCGTTCCCGTGGCTTTCGGGCCGGTGCCGGCAGGCGGCAGCGCCGGACCGGGCAGCTGGCCGTCAGTGGTCACAGTCCTGCCAGCCTGGCTTCGCCGCGGGCGGCCAGCTGTTCACGGAGCCGGGCGCCTTCAGCCGCCGGGAGGCCGGGGATGCGCGCATTGGTGCCGGGGGACGCTGTGTGGAGCTTGACGGTACACAGGCCCATGCCCCGCTCCACAGGCCCCACGGCGATGTCCACATACTGCATGCGTCCGTACGGGACGGCCATGGTGCGCTGGAAGAAGATGCCGCTCCTGACCAGGAGGTCCTCGTCGCGCTCGGCGTAGCCGATGGCCCGGACCTGCCGCGGGATGAGGACCAGCCGCCATAAGGCAAGCAGGAGGGTGGCGGCCGGAACGGTGATGGCCAGCCACAGCGGCGGCCACCGCCACCATCCCAGGAGGACGAACACCAGCGGCGCGGACAGGACCAGTACGGCGGCGATGTTGGCCAGGGCCCATTCCACCAGGCGGACGGTGACGTATTTCGGTGACACCCGCTGCCAGTCGATCCCCGGCGGGTCAATCGCCTCGGAACGCATACTCGCCTTCCCCTGCGGCTTCCCCGCGGGCAGGCCGGCCCTTCTTCCCGTCAACGCTGTTGGTGTCGCCGTCTTCCGGCGGGATCCTGCAGAACCGCTCCACGACGAGCCCCACCACGATCATCACCAGGCCGCCGCCCGCCATGGCCAGGGCAAGCCAGGTGATGCCCTGGTCGCTGCGCAGGCTCCAGATCCGCAGCTGGTCCAGGAAGATGCCCACATGCCATCCCAGGAGCACCGTTCCGGCGTAGGCGCACGCCTGCGCCAGGATCAGGGTCCGGGCGGCCAGGAGGGGATCCAGCTGCGTCTTCTTCGCCTTGCTGTTGGGCTGGCGGCTGTTCCGCCACCTCAGGATCCGGATACCCAGGATCAGCGTGATGATGACGATGACGCCCATCGTGGCCAGCGCGGTGGCAGGCAGGACAGGCGTGGCCATGCTGTACCGGCTGGTGACAACCGTGGCCGACCAGCCCGCGATGGCAAGGATGACGCAGATCAGCAGCAGGCGCAGCGGGTTGATGGGCTTCATCTCTCCTCCACCGCTCCCGCCGTCGGCATCCCGTCAAAGTCCCCGAACCCGTCGAACGGGGCAAGATCCTTGAAATCGTCCGCCTGGACTGCCAGGGTGCTGATCCGTTCGCCGTTCAGCGTGGCGGCGGGTTCGATGAGCGACCACGGGTAGAGGACGAAAGCGCGTGAGGCCGCCCGGGGGTGGGGGATGGTCAGGGCGGGGTCGTCACTGCGGAGCTCGCCGTAGGTGATGATGTCGACGTCGAGCGTCCGCGGCCCCCAGCGGACCTCACGGACGCGGAGGTGCTTGTTTTCCACGGCCTGGCAATGTTCCAGCAGTTCGGCAGGGGTGAGGCTGGTTTCCACGGTGATGACCATGTTCAGGAAGTCCGGCTGGCCGGCAGGGCCGCCCACGGCCTTGGTCTGGACTATGGGCGAGACGGCGAGCAGCCGTACTTCGGGCGGATCCACCAGGTCCGCCACAGCCTCGGTCAGGGTCTCGTTGCGTTCACCAAGGTTGCTGCCCAGGGCCAGCACGGCCTTGGTGTAGATCCCGTTCATGCCTGCGCACCGGACAGCGCAGGGGCGGCGGGAACACGCTCGCGGTGGACCGTGACGGCCACGTCTCCGAAGGGGACCTCGATGGGGGCCTGCGGCTTATGGACGGTGATGTCCACGGCCTGGAGCGCGAATTCGGCCAGGAGACTGTCGGCGATCCGCACGGCGAGTGCCTCAATGAGGTTCAGGGGCTCCCCGGTGATCCACTCGGTAATACGCTGCGCCACCTCACCGTAGTGGGCGGTGTCCCGGACGTCGTCGGACTGCGCCGCTTCGGTGAAGTCCAGGTAGAGCACGGCGTCCACAACAAAGGGCTGGCCCTCCCGGCGTTCAAAATCGAAGACACCGTGGTGGCCGACGGCGGTCACTCCGGTCAGCGTAATCCTGTCCATGGGTCCCCCGGCCCTATTGCGTTTTGGGTACGGCTTGTGTTGTGGGTGCCGCCATGCGCGCAGCCACCTTGACCGCGTCAAGGCTGGAACCGACGTCGTGTACGCGGACGGCCCAGGCCCCTCGGTAGGCGCTGATCGCTGTGATTGCGGCCGTGGCACTGTCCCGCTCGTCAGGAGCGGCGGACTTCCCGGCCACGGTGAGCAGGGTGCCGAGGAAACGCTTGCGGGAGGCAGCCACCAGGACCTTGTGGCCCAGGCTGTCCAGCTGGTCCAGGTTCTGCAGCAGTTCCCAGTTCTGGGCGTCGTTCTTCGCGAACCCCAGGCCCGGATCGATAATGATCTGCTCCCGGCTGACACCGGCTGCGTAGAGCTTGTCCCGTACTCCTGCCAGTTCCGCCACCACTTCCCCGGCCACATCCGTGTATTCGGCGAGCGAGTTCATGGTCCGGGCGTCGCCCCGGCGGTGCGTGAGGACATAGGGTGCCTTGGAGGCCGCCACAAGCTCCACCATCTCCGGTTCGATGGTCAGCCCGGAGACGTCATTGATGATGGCCGCGCCCGCCTTCAGGGCAGCGGCTGCGGTGGAGGCGTGCGTGGTGTCGATGCTGACCAGCGCGCCGGCCTTCACCAGCGCTTCGATCACGGGCAGGACGCGGCGCTGCTCTTCGTCGGGGGTGACGTCGTCGGCGCCGGGCCGGGTGGACTCGCCCCCGACGTCGATGATGTCCGCACCCGCGTAGAACATCCGCAGGCCTGCCGCGATGGCGGTGTCCGCCGTCGCGTGCTTGCCGCCGTCGCTGAATGAATCCGGGGTGACGTTCAGGATGCCCATGACCAGGGTGCGGCCGGTGGGGAGGTCCTCAAAGCGGGCAGCCGGGCGGGGCTTGCGCAGGATGGGCAGCGGGGACGTAGCGGGCCCCGTTCCAGGGGCTGCAGCGAGTGAATCCATGGTGTGTGGTTACCTTCCGAGGATGAGGCTCATGGCTTCGGCACGGGTGGCCGGGTCATGAAGCTGCCCGCGGACCGCACTGGTGACGGTCTTCGCTCCGGGCTTGCGGATGCCGCGCATGGACATGCACATGTGCTCGCATTCAACGACGACGATCGCACCGCGGGGTTTGAGGTGCTGCACCATCGCTTCGACAATTTCGGTAGTCAGCCGCTCCTGTACCTGGGGGCGGCGGGCGTAGATGTCCACCAGCCGGGCCAGCTTGCTCAGCCCGGTCACCTTGCCGTCGTGCGAGGGGATGTAGCCAACGTGGGCCACCCCGTGGAACGGCACCAGGTGGTGCTCGCACGTGGAGTAGAAGGGGATGTCCTTGACCAGGACCAGTTCCTCGTGGTCCAGGTCGAAGGTGGTGGACAGGACGTCCGCAGGATCATGGTGCAGTCCGGCGAACACCTCGGCGTACGCCTTCGCAACCCTTTTCGGGGTGTCCACGAGGCCGCCGCGGTCCGGGTCCTCGCCGATGGCAAGGAGGATCTCGCGGACGGCCGCCTCAATCCGTGGCCGGTCCACCTTTTCGCTCTTGGAGTGGTGGGAACCGTCCTCCGCCGGGTAGGCGGCGGAGGCGGAAACGTCGTCGTCGTCGAAGGAAGTCACAAGGAAAGCTTAGCCGCGAAGGGTGTCAGGCCCCGAGTCGGGGGTGCCTCCGTGAAACGGAGCATCCTCCGACACGCCCTGCGGGTGCGGGGGCTGGGCGTCCAGCGGCTCGTCAAGGCGCGCCTTCTTCGCTTCCTCCTGCGCTTCCCGTTCAGCCCGCTCCTGGCGGCTCTCCACCGGTCCGGTCAACTGGACGGGACGGGTTTCCTTGGACAGCCACACCTCGCGGAAGTCCCGCTTGCGGACGTCACGGAAGATGTCGGCAATCTCGGCCTGGTTGAGGGTCTCCCGCTCCAGCAGCTCCAGGGCGAGGTAGTCCAGGATGTCCCGGTTCTCGGTGAGGATTTCGTAGGCCTCGTCATGTGCCTGCTCGATCAGGCGGCGCACTTCCTCGTCCACGACGTAGGCGATCTGGTCAGAGTAGTTCCGCTCGTGCCCTGCGTCGCGGCCCAGGAACGGTTCACCGCCGCCCTGGCCCAGGCGGACAGCACCGACGCGTTCGCTCATGCCGTATTCAGTGACCATCTTGCGTGCGGTGCCGGTGGCCTTTTCGATGTCATTGGAAGCACCGGTGGAGGGATCATGGAACACGATCTCCTCGGCGACGCGTCCACCCATGGCGTAGGCCATCTGGTCCAGGAGTTCGTTGCGGGTCACGGAGTACTTGTCGTTTTCCGGGACCACCATGGTGTAACCAAGGGCGCGGCCGCGGGGAAGGATGGTGATCTTGGTGACCGGGGCGGAGTTCCGAAGGGCCGCCGCCACCAGGGCGTGGCCGCCTTCGTGGTAGGCGGTGATCTTGCGCTCGTGTTCCTTCATGACGCGGCTGCGCTTCTGCGGGCCGGCCATGACGCGGTCAATGGCCTCATCCAGGGCGCGGTCGTCAATCAGGTTGGCGTTGGAACGCGCGGTGAGCAGAGCGGCCTCGTTGAGGACGTTGGCGAGGTCGGCACCGGTGTACCCGGGCGTCTTCTTCGCCACACCCTTCAGGTCCACCCCGGGAGCCATCGGCTTGCCCTTGGCGTGCACCTGCAGGATCTGGTCGCGGCCGATCAGGTCCGGCGCTTCCACGGACACCTGGCGGTCGAAGCGGCCGGGGCGCAGCAGGGCCGGGTCCAGGACGTCTGGCCGGTTGGTGGCCGCAATGAGGATCACGTTGGTCTTGACGTCGAAGCCGTCCATCTCCACCAGCAGCTGGTTGAGGGTCTGCTCGCGTTCGTCGTTGCCGCCCCCGATGCCGGCGCCGCGGTGCCGGCCGACGGCGTCGATCTCATCCACGAAGATGATGGCGGGCGAGTTGGCCTTGGCCTGTTCGAAGAGGTCGCGGACACGGGATGCACCGACGCCGACGAACATTTCCACGAAGTCAGAGCCGGAAATGGAGAAGAAGGGTACGCCGGCCTCACCGGCAACCGCGCGGGCCAGCAGGGTCTTACCGGTACCTGGCGGGCCGTAGAGCAGCACGCCCTTGGGGATCTTGGCGCCGACGGCCTGGAACTTGGCTGGTTCCTGCAGGAATTCCTTGATCTCCTGGAGTTCCTCCACGGCCTCATCGGCACCTGCAACGTCAGCGAAGGTGACCTGCGGCATGTCCTTGCTGACCATCTTGGCCTTGGACTTGCCGAACTGCATGATCTTGGAGCCGCCGCCCTGCATGCGGGTCATAAGGAACCAGAAGAGTGCGCCCAGCAGGATCACGGGGATCAGGAGGGAAAGCAGGCCGGAGAACCAGTTGCTTTCAATCGGCTGGTCGGTGAAACCCTGGGCCGGCTTGGCGTCGGTGACAGCCTTCACCACGTCCTGTGCGCGGGCATCCACGAAGAAGAACTGGACGCTCTTGCCTTTGTCCTGCCCGTCCACCTGCAGGTTGTCCTTCAGCGTGAGGTCAACGCGGTTCTCGCCGTCGAAGATCTTGGCCTGCTCCACCTTGTTGCTGGAGAGCAGTTCCAGGCCCTTGTCCGTGTCGATCCGGGCCGCACCGCCGGGGGCGAGCGTTGCAAAAGCCACAAGGAGCAGACCGACCACAACGACGATCCAGATGCCCGGGCCTTTGAAGAAGTTCTTAGCTTTCATCTGTTCGGGGCTGGCCCCGTCCCTTCCGGTAGTGCTTCACGGCGAGTAGTCTGCGCGCGTGATGGTGCTGCGTCAGCTTCTAGCTATACACCGTCCGGAGTAAATCACGCATAGCGAAAAGCAAAAGTTCCCTGTGGGCGTAGATGGTGCGGCAGTCCGCAGAATACCGCGTCAGGGCTGCCGCTTCCCGGTATCCGGCAGCCCCACGGACCCACGCGTGACCAGCCGGCACCCGAGCAGCACTGGGTCCGGTCCGCCCGTGGGTGGGGTGGGGCCGGCCTCCGCTGCGGCGCTTTCGAGTTCATCGATCAGCCGGTTGGCGGCCCAGGCCCCCATTTCGGATTGCGGCACGGCGACCGTCGTCAGCCCCGGATGGAGGTTGGCGGCCAGCAGTTCCTCATCGCCGAACCCGACGACGGACAGGTTGCCGGGGATGGACAGGCCCAGTTCCGCGGCGGCGCGGTAGGCGCCCATGGCCAGGGAGTCACTGCAGCAAAAGAGGGCCGACGGCGGGTTGGCGGCTGCCAGGATTCTGCGGGCAGCCGCGTACCCGCCGGATGCATCGGGCGACGCCGCCTCGCCAGTGGCGGAGGCACCGTCCAGTCCCGCACGCTGAAGTGCGTCCCGGAAGCCCCGGATGCGCTGGCGGGTGGAGTGGTTCTCTTCAGCGGTGGTGAGGAGTCCGATCCGGGTGTGGCCGGCAGCGAGCAGTGCTTCCACCGCGGCTGCAGCCCCACCATATTCGTCGGCCACGACGGCGGGAAGGCTCCGGTCGGGGGCGACGGCATCCAGCAGGACCGCGGGGACCTTGCCGGGGGTGGCGGAGGGCTGCAGGACGCGCCGGTGGCCGGCCGCGTAGAGGATTCCGTCCACCTGCCGTGCCAGGAGGGACTCCACGCCAGCTTGTATGGGGTCGGTTGCGTGCTGGCCGGGTTCCGGGCTGGACTTCAAGGCGGGCTGCGGGCCGGCATCCGCTTCTGCCTGCGCCGGGATGTTGACGACCATCAGGGCGTAGCCGCGGGCGCGGGCCGCCTGTTCCGCGCCCAGGATGATGCGGCCGGCGTGCGGAGTGGTGGCTACATCCTCAATTGCCAGGCCCAGCACACCGGACCTGCGGCTGCGGAGGGCGCGCGCCAGGCGGTTGGGGCCGTAGCCCAGCCGCGCCGCCGTCGTCCGTACTTTCTCGCGGGTTTCCGGGCTGACCCGGGCGAAAGGCACGTCGTTGAGGACGTGCGAGACCGTGGTGACCGAGACGCCGGCTTCCCGCGCCACGTCCCGGATGCCCACGCTGCCGCTACTCACGCTTCCCGCACCTCAGCAAGGCCACTGCGGGATGGGATGTCACGGCAGTCACGGCAGTCCCGGGCGGCGGCACCATTGCCGTGAACCGCCATGCCGAGGGAAGGGGTTACTCGTAGACGTGCGGCGCCAGGGTGCCCACGAAGTCCAGGTTGCGGTACTTTTCCGCGTAGTCCAGGCCGTAGCCCACCACGAATTCGTTGGGGATGTCGTAGCCCACGTACTTGACGTCGATTTCCACCTTGGCTGCAGTGGGCTTGCGGAACGCGGTGCAGATTTCCACGGACGCGGTGCCACGGGATTCCAGGTTGGTCTTGAGCCAGGACAGGGTCAGGCCGGAGTCGATGATGTCCTCGACGATCAGCACGTCCTTGCCCATCAGGTCGGTGTCCAGGTCCTTGAGGATCCGCACCACGCCGGAGGACTGCGTACCCGAGCCGTAGGAGGACACGGCCATCCAGTCCATGGAGATGTGGCTGTGCAGTGCCCGGGCCAGGTCAGCCATGACCATGACGGCGCCCTTGAGGACGCCAACGATGAGGATTTCGCGTCCTTCGTAGTCTTTGTCGATCTGCGCGGCGAGTTCGGTGATCCGCTGCTGGATCTGTTCCTTGGTGTAGAGAACGTGCTTGAGATCTGCCTGGACGTCGTTTGAATCCACCAATGGCTCCTGTTTAGATGCGGGGTGCGACTATTTTGCGGGCGGTTTTTGAGGCCGGAATACTAGCTTCCCACAGCGCGCGGGTTCGCGGGGAACGGAACGGGCGCCGCCCGGGGCCCCTGCAGCCGCCGCGTCCTTCGATTCCTCCAGCTGCGCCAGTGACAACCGGTACACACTCACGCCGCCGGGAAGCTCAACCGGTCCGGCCGAGCCATGCCGCCGGAGCAGCGCTTCTGCCGCCAAAAGGCGCCGGTAGCTGGGCTGCTGCCCGCCGGCGTCGGCCGCTGCCTTGGCGATGACACGGAACCTGATGGCCGGTGCAAGCGCCCGCAGCGCCTCCTCCGGCAGGCCCAGTCCGCTGCCGTCCCGTTCCACCAAGGAGGCGTAGGTGCTTTCCGCCACATCCTCCAGGTAGTCGGCGTCCAGCTGCAGGATGGCGGCTGTCCGGGCCAGGGATTCGGCGACGCCGGGACCAAGTTTTTCCTCAAGGTGCGGGAGGACTTCCACCCGGGTCCGCGACCGGGCGAAGGCGGGATCGGAGTTGGTGGGATCGTGCCAGGGATCCAGCTCCTCCACGGCACAGATTTCCTCGGTGTCCGCCCGGCGGAGTTCCAGGAAGGGGCGCAGGAGGACGGCATTTCCGGTTCCAGGACGGGCCGGCCGCATCCCTGCGAGGGACCGCGTGCCGGAGCCGCGGGCCAGGCCCAGCAGTACTTGTTCGGCCTGGTCGTCCAGGGTGTGACCCAGCAGGATTGCCTCCGCGTCCTGATCTGCGGCTGCGGCCTCAAGCGCGGCATGCCGGGCTTCACGGGCGGCGGCTTCGGGGCCCATGCCGGCACCGGCCACCGTAACGGTCCGGATTTCCACCGGGTGCAGGCCCAGGTCCTGCAGTGCTTCCACGGTGCGGGCGGCAATATCGGCCGACCCCTCCTGCAGCTGGTGGTCCACCACCACGGCGCCGACGGTCAGCGGGCGGCCGTCCACGTGGCCGCGGCGGCCAAAGTACGCGGCGACGGCGGCGAGCGCCAGGGAGTCCGGGCCGCCGCTGCAAGCTACGAGGACGTGGCGGGGATAGCCGGCCCCGGCCAGGGCGTTTTGCAGCAGTTTGCGCGCAGTGCCGACGACGGGCGCCAACCTGCCCGGCCGGCGTCGGCCGCTCCGCGCGCCCTGTCCTTCAGCCGCCGGGGCGCCCACCGGTACCTCTGAAGGCAACTAGAGGCCCATCCGGTCGAGCCACAGCTTGGCGTCGTGGATCTCGGGCTCGGTGGGAAGGTGGTCCACCGAGTCCCATACCTTGTTGAAGCCCTCCATGCCGGCCACGTCCACAACGGCGCGGACAAAGCGGGCACCGTCGGAGTACTGGCGCATTTTGGCGTCCAGGCCCAGGAGGCTGCGGATGAACTTCTCGATGACGCCCCGGTCCTTGCCGCGGTCGTTGAACCGCTGCCGGATGGTCTTCACGGACGGGACAATGCTGGCGTCGACGGCGTCCATCACCACGTTGGCGTGCCCTTCGAGCAGGCTCATCACGGCGGTGAGGTGCGAGATGGCGGCCTTTTCCTCCGGATCCTGCAGCAGGTCCAGGATGGCGCCGCGGCCCGGCGTGTCTCCGCTGGCAGAGCGGTCCTTCAGTGAACGCGCGGCAGCTGAGGCACGCTCCATCAGGGAATCGACGTTGCCCAGCAGGTGCCCGCTGAGTTCGTCGATTTGCTCCAGCATGTGGTGGCGCAGCCATGGTGCCGCCGCGAACTGCACCCGGTGCGTCTGCTCGTGCAGGCACACCCAGAGCCGGAAGTCCTCCGGGGCGACGTTCAGTTCGCGCTCCACGGAGACGATGTTCGGTGCCACCAGCAGGAGCCGGCCGGCAGCAGGGGCCGTGGAGTTCTCCGCCAGCGCCGCAAAGGGATCGTACTGGCCCAGGACCTTGCTGGACAGGAAGGCCAGGACGGCGCCCAGCTGGCTGCCGGTAATGGCGCCGCTGACCTGGGCGGCCGCGGGGCTGAGGTTTCCGCGCCGGGTGTCCAGCATCTTCTGCATGGCGGGCTTGAGCATCACCGCGAAGCTTTGGGTGTTGGCCTTGGCCCAGGACGCCCGGTCCACCACCAGCACGGAGGAGTCCCGAAGGTCTCGCGCCGCTTCCAGCCCGGTGATTTCGTGGACGTGCGGCACGGATGCGTCCGCGAGCCGGCGCAGGCTGTCCACCGCCTCCCCGATGGCTTTTCCGTCGAGCACGGGTCCGGCCGGAGCCAGCCTCGCCGCGGCAGAGGCAGCGAGGTCCCAGTTGATCAGGGCCTGCGCCTGGTTGGACTGGGCTTCCGGGGACAACGTCGGTGCGGACTCGCGCGCAGTGGACTCCATGGTTCCCATCAGAACACAGCAGGCCAGGGATCGTCCTTAAGTTCGCTGACCGGCGAAACTTCCACAGCCCCTGCACAGGGAGGCGAAAGCGCTGTCCCAGACCCGCCGGGCAGGCTGGAAACCGCAGGGCAGCCTGCCTGTCCAGGAGCGGCCCGCCCCCGCACAACCGTTGCTGCCCCGCACCGTTTATGCGGGGCAGGGCCGCCCATGGGTCCACGGCCATAACCACCGAAGGAGGACACCATGATCCCCTACCGTCCCATCGCTCCCCTGACCATCGGCCCGCGCACGGGCTGGAAGTCGGTGCTGGCCGCCGTCGTGATGGCCGCGCTGCTGGGGACTACCGCAAGCCCGCGCTAGCGGCAGCCGCAGCCCGCCAGCGCGGTAGCTGCCCGGTCCAGCGCCACCTTGTTGCCGGCGGCTCCGGGCGCCAGGCCGTTGCCGATGAAGGAGAACACCAGGAGCCGGCCGTCGGCGTCAACCACATAGCCGCTCAGCGCCAGCACGGTATTCAGGGTCCCGGTCTTGGCGCGGACCAGCCCCGCGCCGCCCGAGGTGGTGGCATCCCCGTAACGGGTGTCCAACGTGCCCGACAATCCGCCAACCGGGAATCCGTCCAGTGCGGCGCGAAGCCTGGCGTCCGTTCCCGTGGTCATGGCCCGCACCACGTCCGTGAACTGGCGGGCCGTGACCTGGTTGCCCATGGCCAGGCCGCACACATCCACCAGCTTCACGGCGTCCACTGTGATCCCGGCGGCCGCAAGCTCGGCGGCGACCGCGGCAGTGGCGCCGTCATTGCTTCCGGGCCGTCCCGTGCCCAACGCGGCCATCCGGCCCATGGTTTCGGCAAGGTAGTTGTCCGAGACCTGCAGCATCAGGTCCACCTGCTCCGCCACGGTGGCCGAGTCAACACCGGCCAGGGCTGCAGCGCCGGCCTTGGCAGCGCCGGGTGAACGGTCGACGCCGGCCGCCACCGTCAGTCCCGCCCCGGCGCCTGCCGCACGGAGCTGGGCCGCGAACGCTTCCGCCGCAGCCATGGCCGCGTCCTGGGGGCGGGGACCGGTGGTTACGGCGGGATCAAAGCGTGCGGAGTTGAGCGCCAGCGGGTACAGCGGAGCGATTTCGCCGGCTTCCACGTCGCCGGACTGCCAGTTGGGATTCAGTGCAGGGCCGGTGAAGAGGGAGTCGTCCAGCAGGACCTTGATGTCACCGGCGGTACCGGCGCCCTGCAGGGCCTGCACGGTGAGGGCTGCGAGCGTGGCCAGGCCGGCATGGCCCATGGCCTGTCCGGGCCGCGACTCCACCGCGCCCAGGAGGACGTCGCCGCCGCCCACCAGGACCACCTGCCCGGGAGCAGGGCCCTGCACCACCTTCGTGGTGAAACGGTGCTCCGGCCCCAGGGTGCGCAGCGCGGCCACGGCGGTCAGCAGCTTGAGGTTCGACGCCGGCACCCGGCCTTCCGCGCCACCCCGGTCAAAGAGGACCTGGCCCGTGAGCGCGTCCTGCACCATGCCCGTGAAAGTACCGCCGCCGTCGGCCATCAATAACGGTTCCACCTGCGCCGCCACGGCCGACGGCGCGGGTACGGGGGCGGCAGGCTGAAGGGGTGCCAGCACCTGCGGGGCGGAAAGTGTGGCGGGGGCCTGTTGCCAGGCGGGCGCAGCGGGGGCCGGCGCTGGGGCGCTGGAACCAAAGAATCCGGGTCCGACGATGCCGGGAGCCACGAGCAGGGCCGCCGGGATGGCCAGCGCGAGCAGGACCAGGGTGGCCAGGACCAGGTGCCAGGACTTCCCTGCCTCCTGGGTGATGCCGCCGGAACGCCGGGAACGCCGGGCGCGCAACGGTTCCCCGCCGGTTGGTTTGGTCATGCTGGTGCCGGTCCTCAAGTCCTGAAATTTCCCCACAAGTTCCTGATTCCAGGGCCTCTCGCTATATCCTCAATTGTAGTCGGCGGCACCGACACGCTTTTTTGTGGGCCCGTCAAGTGTGCCGCGCACCCCCTGCAATTGCCGAGGAGCATTCCCATGAAGCACGACGTGACCATCGAGATCCCCAAGGGATCACGCGTCAAGTACGAAGTTGACCACGAGACCGGCCGCGTCCGCCTGGACCGCGTCCTCTTCACCTCCATGCAGTACCCCACGCACTACGGGTACTTCGAGAACACCCTCGGCGAGGACGGCGACCCGCTGGACGCACTGGTGCTCCTGCAGGACTTCGACCTGCACCCCGGCGTCATCGTCGAGTCCCGCCCCATCGGCGTCTTCAACATGACCGACGACGGCGGCGGAGACGCCAAGATCCTGTGCGTGCCGGTGGACGCCCGCTTTGACCACATCCAGGAAGTCAGCGACGTCAACGAGTACCTGATCAAGGAAATCGAGCACTTCTTCACCCGCTACAAGGACCTGGAGCCGGGCAAGTGGGTCAAGGCCGAGGGCTGGGGCGACCGCGCCGCCGCCGAAGCCGAGCTGGAAGCTTCCATCAAGCGCTACGTGCCCACCGGACACTGATTTCCAGGTTGGGCTTGCCCCAACAACTGCTTTAGGGTCCGACGGCGGGTGCCCGGCTTTTCGAAGCCGGGCACCCGCCGTCGTTGTTTCAGGAAGTTATGGCATGGTGGGGCTGTGAGTTCCGAGCCAGCCGTGACGTCCCAGCTTCTGTTCCATCCCCCGTGCGGGCCCGTCAGCGGCCGGCGCGACGGCGGCGTCATTCGTGCCACCGGCATTCCCTACGCCACCGCCCACCGGTTCCAGGTGCCGGCCCCGGTTCCGGACTGGACCGCCGAATATGCCGCCACCTCTCCCGCACCCGCCTGCCCCCAGGCTCCGGTGCCGTTCCTGGACGACGTCCTGGGCACCAAATACGGCGAGCTGCCGGGCAGCGAGGACTGCCAGAACCTTTCCATCACACTGCCCGGCGACCTGAAGCCGGACGAGAAGCTGCCCGTCATGGTCTGGATCCACGGCGGCTCCTACACCACCGGCTCCGGGGACCTGGCCATCTTCGACCCCGCACGGCTGGTGGCCGAAAACCGGGTGATCGTGGTCTCCGTGACGTACCGGCTCGGATTGTTCGGGTTCCTCGCCACACCGGCAGGCCGGCCCGGCAACCTGGGACTCCTGGACCAGCTCGAGGCTTTCCGGTGGGTGCAGCGGAACATTGCCGCGTTCGGGGGCGATCCCGGCAGGGTCACCGCCTTCGGCCAGTCCGCCGGGGGCGACGCGATCGCCCACCTGATGGCCACGCCCGAGGCACCATCCCTTTTCCAGCGCGCCATCATCCAAAGCGCCCCGCTGGGCATTACCCGCGGCCGGGCGAAAATGAACCATGCCATGGGCATTGCTGCGGAAGGGGTCTCCGAGCAGACGCCCGCCATGGACGTGGTGGCTCTCGAAGCCCAGGTCACGCAGGTGGCCCGGAAGTTCGGCATGCTGGCGGCCATGCCGTTTGGCACCCAGTACGGCCATGATCCGCTTCCGGAGGAGTCCGTGATCGAGGCTGCCTGGAACCGGACAGCGCCGTCGATCGAGGTGCTGATCGGCCATACCTCCGAGGAGGCCCGCCTGTTCCTCCCCCGCAGCCCCCGCCTGATGCGCCTGGCAGGCATCCCCCTGGTGGGTCCTGCCGCCGTGCGGGCCATCGACTGGGTGGTCACCGAAACCGTGTACGGCCGGGCAACCCGCAGGTTCGCGCGCCGGCATGCCAAGGCGGGCGGGCGGGCGCACCGCTACATCCTGGACTGGCACGCGCCCGGCAACATCTTCGGCGCCGCCCACACGGTGGATTTGCCCCTGCTGCTCGGCAACCGGACGACCTGGGACGGCGTTGGGCTCATTGCCGGCGCGGACTGGGCGGACGTGGACGCCGCGGGCCGCAGGATGCGCGCCCTGTGGGCCGGCTTCGCGCGGGGCACTGACCTTGGCGGATCCGGGAGCATCCCCGGCGTCCTGCGCTACCGCGCGGTCTGACGCAATGCCGTCTGACAGCAGTGTTGATGGGCAGCCCATGAGGACCCTCGGCGTGGATCTGGCGGCGGCGGCCAAGAAGACTGCCGTGGCGGTCATCGAGTGGAGCGATGACCGGGCCCGGCTGGCCCACCTGGCCCTGGACGTTGACGACCAGGAGATCGTGGACCTGTTCGGCACCTGCGGCATGACCGGCGTCGACTGCCCCGTGGGCTGGCCTGACGCGCTGATTCCGTTCCTCACCGGCCACCTGGCCTTCAACGCAGCACCCGTCCTGGAACATGACGGCATCGCGGGCCGGCGGCTGCTTGCGTACCGGGACACGGACCGGTTCTGCACCGCCCGGACCGGCCTGATCCCCCTGAGCGTTTCCGCCGACCGGCTGGCCCACCCTGCCATGCGCTGCGCGGTGATCCAGGCGAAGATCGCGGCACTGCACGGCCCGCAGCTCCGGGACGGCTCGGGGCGCTTTGCCGAGGTGTACCCGGCGGCGTCGCTGAAGATCTGGGGCCTCAACGGGCGCGGCTACAAAGGCCGCGGCATCCCCGAAGCCAAACGCCTGGGCCTCCTGCTGGCGGCCCTCGAGGAGCAGGCGCCCTGGCTGGACCTGGCCGGGCACCGGGACAGGCTAACCGCTTCGGACGACCTGTTCGACGCCGTCATCGCCTCGCTGACCGCCCGGGCCGTGGCCCGCCGTCGGACGCTCCTGCCCGATGCCGCCCACGTGGAAGCCGCCCGCAGCGAAGGCTGGATCCACCTGCCCTCCTGCACGCTGGACGACCTCCCGCTTTAGGGCGTCAGCCGCCCAGTTTCCAGTTCCGGATCTCTTCCGGGTCCTCGCCGTGCGTGCGGGTGTGTTCGCGCGCCCGGTTGCGCCGGTCCTGCAGGTCCTGGCGCAGGAGTGAGTGCTTCTCGGCAAGGCCCGGTACGCGATCGATCGCGTCGATGGCCAGGGTGAAGCGGTCGATGCCGTTGAGCATGGCCATATCGAACGGGGTGGTGGTGGTCCCCTCTTCCTTGTAGCCGTGCACGTGAAGCCCCTGCTGGTTGGTGCGCCGGTACGCCAGCCGGTGGATCAGCGCCGGGTAGCCGTGGTACGCGAAGATGACGGGTTTGTCAGCGGTGAAGATGCCGTCGAAGTCATGGGCGGGGAGGCCGTGCGGGTGCTCGCTTTCGTCCTGCAGCCGCATCAGGTCCACTACGTTGACCACCCGCACCTTGAGGCCGGGGGCGCCGTTGCGGAGCAGTTCCGCGGCGGCCACGGTCTCCACGGTGGGGACGTCGCCCGCGCACGCCAGTACGACGTCGGGCTCCTCGCCGGGCACCTCGGAGCCGGCGAACGTCCAGATGCCCAGGCCGCGGTGGCAGTGGTTGGCGGCATCGGCCGGGCCCAGCCAGGTGGGAGAGGGCTGCTTGCCGCTGACCACGATGTTCACGTAGTCCGTCGACGCCAGGCAGTGCTCCATGACGGACAGCAGGGTGTTGGCGTCCGGCGGCAGGTACACCCGGATGACCTCGGCCTTTTTGTTGACCGCGTGGTCGATGAAGCCCGGGTCCTGGTGCGAGAAACCGTTGTGGTCCTGCTGCCACACGTGGGAGGACAGCAGGTAGTTCAGCGAGGGGACCGGCTGGCGCCAGTGAAGTTTGCGGGATACCTTCAGCCACTTTGCGTGCTGGTTGAACATCGAATCGACGATGTGGACGAAAGCTTCGTAGCAGTTAAACACGCCGTGGCGGCCGGTGAGGAGGTAGCCTTCCAGCCAGCCCTGGCACAGGTGCTCGCTCAGTACCTCCATCACCCGTCCGGACCGTGCCAGGTGCTCGTCGACGTCGTCAATCCGGTACTGCCACACCTTGTCGGTGACCTGGTAGACGTTCTGCAGCCTGTTGGACGCCGTCTCGTCCGGGCCGAACAGCCGGAAGTTGTCCATGTTCTGTGCGATGACGTCCCGCATCCAGGACCCGAGCGTGATCATGGGGCTCACGCGGTCCGTCCCCGGATGTGGAACCTCGACGGCGTGGTCCTGGTACGCGGGCAGTTTCAGCGCGCGCCGGAGCAGCCCGCCGTTGGCGTGCGGTGTGGCACTCATGCGGAAGTCACCGGCGGGCGCACCCCGTGCGACGTCGGGCCGGAGCCTGCCGTCGCCGTCGAACAGTTCGTCCGGGCGGTAGGACTGCAGCCACTCCTCCAACTGCTTCAGGTGCTCCCCGTTGGTGCGGACCTCGGACAGCGGCACCTGGTGCGCCCGCCACGTGCCTTCCACCTGCAGCCCGTCCACGGTGCGCGGCCCGGTCCAGCCCTTGGGCGAGCGCAGGACGATCATGGGCCAGCGGTGGCCGCCCTCCCCCGCCTCTTCTGCATCCGGATCCTGCCGGTGGGCGTCCTGGATGGCCTTGATATCGGCCAGGCAGCGGTCCAGCACGGCCGCGAAATCCCGGTGCGCCTGCTCCGTGTTGTCCGGATCCGCCACCGTCACGAAATACGGCTCATGGCCGTAGCCGCGCAGCAGCTGCTCCAGCTGGTCCTGCGGCATCCGGGCCAGGACCGTGGGGTTGGCGATCTTGTAGCCGTTCAGGTGCAGGATGGGCAGCACGGCACCGTCAGTGGCCGGGTCCAGGAAGTTGTGGGAGTGCCAGCTGGCGGCCAGCGGTCCGGTCTCCGCCTCGCCGTCACCGATCACGACGGCGGTCACCAGCTGCGGGTTGTCGAAGACCGATCCGTAGGCGTGGGCCAGGCAGTATCCCAGTTCGCCGCCCTCGCTGATGGAGCCCGGGCTTTCCGGTGCGGCGTGGCTGGGGATGCCGCCCGGGTAGGAGAACTGCCGGAACAGTTCCGCCAGGCCGGCCTCGTCATTGCCCACGTGGGCATAGATTTCGGAGTAGGTTCCCTCCAGCCAGGCATTGGCGACGACGGCGGGGCCGCCATGGCCGGGACCTGCCACGAAGAGCATCTCCAGTGAGTCGCGGCGGATGACGCGGTTCAGGTGGGCGTACACGAAGTTGAGCCCGGGCGTGGTGCCCCAGTGGCCCAGCAGGCGGGACTTGGTGTCCTCAGCCTGCAGTGGCTCGCGCAGCAGCGGGTTGGACCGCAGGTAGATCTGGCCCACCGAGAGATAGTTGGCGGCGCGCCACCAGCGGTCGACGAGTTCCAGTTCCCCCTGCCCGATGCCTTCCTGCCGCACGTCGTCCTGCTGCATTGTGTCCTGCATTCCATCGTGCCCAGTGCTGCCGGCCATAACCATCCTCACCTCGGGTGTGCCGCTGCAGGCGGCCGTTTCCCCATCGCAACAGATGGAGGGGCAGGGAGGCAACCCCCGCCGTCGGACCTTCCCTTTACCGCCTTCGGCACCTGTAGGGTACTAAGCAAGCTTAGCTTTCGCTGAGGCGGAAGCTAAGACCATCAATTGTGGGGAGATCGAGACATGCCAGCCGAAGACGACGTTGTAATTCCCGGGGTTCCGTCCAGCGAGCCGCCGGCGTTCGAGGAGCCCACCAGCCCGCGGGAGCCGTTGCCGCCCAAACCGGACCAGCGCGGCCCCGAGGCCGTGTCCCCCACGGGCAGCCCTACCGGCGCGCCGGCCACCGCCCGCGCCCAGTCCGGCCAGTACCTGACCACGGCCCAGGGCCTGCGGCTGCAGGATACGGACCATTCCCTAAAGGCCGGCGCGCGCGGCCCCATCCTGCTGCAGGACCACCACCTGCGCGAGAAGATCACCCACTTTGACCACGAACGGATCCCGGAGCGCGTTGTCCACGCACGCGGCGCGGGAGCGCACGGGGTGTTCCGGTCCTACGGCACGGCGTCGAAGGTAACGCGCGCCGGTTTCCTTGCCGCGGACGTCGAAACGCCCGTGTTTGTTCGGTTCTCCACGGTGCTTGGCTCCCGTGGGTCAGCCGACGCCGTGCGGGACACCCGGGGGTTCTCCACGAAGTTCTACACCGATGAGGGCACCTACGACCTCGTGGGGAACAACATTCCCGTCTTCTTCATCCAGGACGGCATGAAGTTCCCGGATGTGGTGCACGCGGCCAAGCCCCACCCGGACCGCGAGATTCCGCAGGCCCAGAGCGCGCACGACACGTTCTGGGACTTCGTATCGCTCCACACCGAGGCGCAGGCCCACACCCTGTGGAACATGTCGGACCGCGGCATCCCCCGGTCATACCGGACCATGGAGGGCTTCGGCGTCCACACCTTCCGGGTCGTCAACGCCGCCGGCGACACCACCCTGGTGAAGTTCCACTGGAAGCCCAAGCAGGGCGTGCACTCGCTGGTCTGGGAAGAAGCCCAGATCATCAACGGCATGGACCCGGACTTCCACCGGCGCGATCTGGCTGATGCCATCGAGGCCGGCGCCTATCCGGAATGGGAACTTGGTTTCCAGGCGTTCCCGGACACGGAAGACCAGATGTTCCAGGGAATCGACCTTCTGGACCCGACCAAGTTCGTCCCCGAGGAACTGGCGCCAGTGCAGCCCATCGGGCTCATGACCCTTAACGCGAACCCAACCAACTACTTCGCGGAAACCGAGCAGGTGGCCTTCCACCCGGGGCACCTCGTTCCGGGCATCGACGTCACCAACGACCCCCTGCTGCAGGTGCGCCTGTTCTCCTATCTGGACACCCAGATTTCACGCCTGGGCGGGCCCAACTTCGCGCAAATTCCCATCAACAGGCCGCACGCCCCGGTCAACGACATGCTCCGCGACGGCATGCACCAGACGGCGGTCCACTCCGGGGTTGCCCCCTACCGGCCCAATTCGCTGGATGGCGGCTGCCCGTTCCTGGCCGGCCAGGACATGGGGGCGTTCGTGGACGTACCGGAAGCGGTGGCGGAATCCATCAAGGAGCGGCGCAACCCGGCATCCTTCGATGACCATTACAGCCAGGCCCGGCTGTTCTTCCGCAGTTTGAGCGCTGTGGAGCAGGACCACGTGATCCAGGCCTACACGTTCGAGCTCGGCAAGTGCTACGAGAGCGCCGTCCGCGAACGCCAACTGCAGGCCCTGGCCAACATTGACTCCGTGCTCTGCGCCGCGGTGGCCGCCGGCCTGGGCATGCCCGCGCCGAAGGCCACGGAGCAGGTCCCGGACCGCGATCCCAGCCCTTCCGTGTCCCAGGTGGGCGGAACGTGGCCGGTTGCCGGGCGCATTGTGGGCATCATCGCCGATCCCTCCAGCGAGCTGTCCCAGGTGGAGGCGGCCCGCAAGGCGCTCGACGGCGAGGGCATGGTCCCGCTGGTCATCGCACCGGCCGGGGGCACGCTGTCCTCCGACGGGCTTTCGGTGACGGTGCAGCGGACCTTCCTCACGGCACGGTCCACCGAGTTCGACGCACTGATGGTCGCCGGGGGCAAGCAACCCGCGGCCGATGCTTCCGCGGGGCGCGACGCCAAGGCCGGGGAGCCTGCTGACGGGCTGGATCCGCGCGTCGCGCTGATGCTGTCCGAGGCTTACCGCCACGCCAAGGCCGTTGGGGCCTGGGGCTCCGGGTCTGCGGTGCTGGAGGCAGCCGGCATCCCGAAGGGGGCCGCAGGGGTGGTTGGCGGGAACGATGCTGCCTCGGTAACCACCGAACTTTCGGGGCTCATCGCCGCCCACCGCGCCTGGGACCGTTTCCCGGCAGCGGGCGCCGCTGCGGAACAGGGAAACTGACCCGGGCCTGTTGGCCTGCCGGTCTGTGGCTGGGGGTCCGCGTCCATGCGATGCGGACTCCCAGCCGTTTGCCGGGGTGGGGACCGGCGGGCCGCCCAAGGCGAAACCGGCCGTTTCGCAATTCCTACTTCCGGGTAGTGTGGACCCAGAATGTTCACCCTGACCATCAACCAGACGGACAGCCGCCGCGACGGCGACCAAGTGCCGCAGCTGCTCAAGGCGCTGCGGCACATTCCCGCGCGCCTGGATTTTGACAGGTCGGTCGAGGACGAAGTCCAGGGGATCGTCGACTGCCCGCACCAGGCCGTGGACGCCGCGCTGATCGCGCTGCGGAGCGGGCACTGGTACGTGGGTATCGGAGCGGGGCCCGTGAACGAGCCGCTGCCCAACCAGGTCAAGGACGCGTCCGGGCACGGCCTGGTCTATGCGCGCCGGGCCGTGGACCGGCTCCGCACCAGCAAGGAGCGGGTGCCGGTTGCGGTGGAGGGGCCACTGGCCGACGTTGCCCACGACGCCGAAGCAATCCTGCGGCTGCTGGGCCATATCGTGCGCGACCGGTCAGGCGCGGAATGGCGCGTGCTGGACCTGCTGACCCCCGGGGTCCGCGGCCAGCAGAAAGCGGTGGCGCAGGAGCTGGGCATCACCACCCAGGCCGTCAGCAAAGCGGTGGCCCGGGCACAGTGGAATGAGGAACACGCCGCCCGGCCCGCTGCCGCGAGACTGCTGGCGCTGCTCCTTGAGGTGCGCTGACTGCTGGTGGGTTGGCTGCTGCTGGGTTGAGCGCTGGTGGGCTGGCCGCCTGAGCCGGGTCCCGCCGTCGTCAATTGCCGCAGGGGCTTTTCCGGGCTTTAGCTCCCGGTGGCGGCCAGGACCGGCTCACCGTTGAAGTACTCCAGCTTCCAGCCATCGATCGCGTGGTGGTGCGCCAGGTTGAGGGCCGCATTGTCCACGCTCGCCAGGGTCTGGCCGATGGCGCGGCTGAGGCTGACGCGCAGCAGCGTGCCATGCGTGACCACCAGGAGCCGCTGGCCGCGGAACTCCTCGGCCAGGGCTTCCAGCGCTGCGAGGCCGCGGTCGGCGGCTTCGTCTTCACTTTCGGCGCCCTTGAACCCGCCGGGCACGCGCAGCGCCTCCAGCTCGGGGCCGGCCTGCATCCCTTCGGCCGGGCCGAAGCTGCGTTCGGTGAGTTCCGGGACGCGCCGGGCCACGGTGAGCCCGAGCCCTTCGGCGATCAGGTCCGCGGTCTCGGCAGCGCGGCTGAGCGGGGAGGAGACGATGGCGTCCCATTCGTACGGAGCCAGGATGCCGACGGCGTCCCGCGCCTGGCCGCGTCCGACGTCGTTCAGGGGGATGTCGGTTGATCCCTGCAGCCGGCGCTCGGCATTCCAGTCGGTCTGGCCATGGCGGACGAGGGCGAACGTCGTAAGGGTCATGCCTCTATTCTGCCTTGGCTCCAGGCCCGCACCGGAATCGCGGCAGCGGACGGTGCCCTCAGCGCCTTAGAGGAGGCTGCGCAGCACGTGGGCGGCGGTCGTCGTGCACCGAGTGGGTGACTTCGTCCGCTGCGGCGACCACTTCCGCCGGGGCCTGCCCCATGGCGACGCCGCGGCCGGCCCAGGTGAGCATTTCGATGTCGTTCCGGCCGTCCCCCACTGCAACCGTCAGGTGTTCTTCGAAGCCAAGGCGGAGCCGCAGGTTTTCCAGGGCGCTGGCCTTGGTCACACCCGCAGCGGCGATGTCCAGCCACGCAGTCCAACCCACCGAGTAGGTCACCCCCGCGAGGCCCACGTGGTTGATGGCCTCATTGAACTCCTCGGGCGTGTTTTCGGTGCTGAACACCACCACGCGGACGGCTGTTGCCTCCAGCATGGTGTGGAAGTCGACGCCTACCGCCTCCACCCCGAAGCTGGCATCCTGGAACCGTTCGGTGGAGAGGAAGTTGCCGTCAGCGTCCTCAAGCGCATACTTGGCGGACGGAAGCCGTTCGCGGAGGGCACGCAGCGCCGGGGCGGGATCAAACGTGGCTTTGTGGATGACCTCGTAGCCGTTGTCCAGTTCCGAGTGGAGCCGGAGGGTCACGCCGCCGTTGCAGCAGACGGCGTACCCGCGCTCGATGCCGATCTTCTCGATGATGGGAAGCGTGGCGTTCAGGGAGCGGCCGGTGGCGATCATCACCTCGTGCCCGGCGGCCACGACGGCCTGCGCGGCTTCCCGTACGCCAGGGGACATATGCCCGTCGTGGTTGACCAGGGTGCCGTCCACGTCCAGGGCGACCATGAATTTCCGGTCCACCGCGGCGAGGCTGATGTTGTTCTGGTTGTAGTCTCGATTGTTGTCTCGCCGGTCATCGTTGCCGGCGACTGAGGTTTCAGTCAGCGTTGTCATCCACATAGTGAAGCAGACCTAACTGACACGCGCTAGGACGCGGACCACAGGTTTATTGAACTGTTGGTTAACACGGCGGGTTTCCACATGGATGCGCTTGCCGGCGCGTGCCTTCACCCCGGCCCTGAGCGGTCCTGTCCGTTAGGAGGGCACTTGATTCCTCGAATCCCGACCTTGTTCGCGCATCCGCGCCTTCAGCGTTCCGATCGGCGAACAAGGCTCTGATTCAGGCGGCGGCAGGCTACGGGCGCGGGCGGAGGCCTGCGGCGAGGAGCTTGTAACGCAGCTTGTTTGGGTCCGTCAGGTCTGCCCACCCCCACCGGACGAAACCATGGCCGAGGGCACGGATCCGGTCTTCGCGGAGCTTCTCCCGGTAGACAGCCTCCTCTGCGCTGATCCCGTTCCGCCGGGCAAACTCCACGTACTTCCCTTTGCCGTCGAATTCACCCACCACGCTTTGCCGGGGCCACCAGAAGTCACTCCTGCCGATGAAGCCGGCGCCATCCCTGAAGACCTGCTGAAGGACCGGTTGCTCAAAGCCGAGGAATTCAAAGACGGCACGGCTGTAGGACTCACCAACCGACTCCGGCTGCGGGCTGGCAAGGCCGGCCGCACGCTCCGCGCGGCAGCGGGCAGCAGCGGAAGGAAGGGCCGCTATGCCAGCGGCAATTTCCGGCACGGACAGGAGGCTGACACCCTCCTCCAGCACGCCGTCTGCCAGTAGCCTGCGGGCGGCCCCGTCCGCGAGCACCAGGGCCTGGCTAAGCTCCGCTGAGGCCAGTACGTCCACGGTGGTCTTGGTGAGCCCTGAACAGAGGAACTCGCCAAAGGGCACGGCATTGAACCCGGTCATAAGGCGGTACCGAAGCGGATAGGAACGCGTGCGGCGGACGTTCCCGGCGGAAGCGTCCCCACCCAGTACCAGCAGCGGCGAATTTCTGACGCCGCTGCGGCCGGGAAGCGTTGTGGCAAGTTCCACGCAGGGTGGCGTTCCAAGTGTTGGCAACCCACTGGCCACCGCTGCCGTAAGCCCGCACAGAACTGCACCTTTGACTGACCTGGCAACTGCCGTCGTCGTCCATTCGAAGCGCCGGGAGGGCAGTGCACGAAGCCAGTCTTCGGTGGGAACGTAGAAACCCCGGCGAATCCGCACCAGTTGCCCCGCTTTGAAGGCACGGTGCACGGCATCAGTGCCGGTGCCTGTGCGGAGAATGGCGGCAGTATCAATCAGTCCCGGCGGTACATTCATGCCATCATGATGCGCGACAGTGGAAGCAGGGATACGGGGCCGGCGCCTGCATGTGGACAACCACGAGGCGGACCTAAGCTCGTCCGCGGATCAGAACCACGTAGGGTCGGATCCGCGAACAAGCTTATGAGTGGAAGCCTAGAGGACCGGGAGGACCTCGAGGCCGCCCAGGTACTTCTGCAGCGCCTTGGGGACGTTGACGGAGCCGTCCGCGTTCTGGTGGTGCTCAAGCAGCGCCACGATCCAGCGGGTGGTGGCCAGGGTGCCGTTCAGCGTGGCCACGGCGCGGGTGCCCTTGGAGACGCCTTCCGCGTTGACCACCCGTTCACGGATGTTCAGGCGGCGGGCCTGGAACGTGGTGCAGTTGGAGGTGGACGTCAGCTCGCGGTAGGCGTTCTGCGTGGGGACCCAGGCTTCGCAGTCGTACTTGCGTGCCGCGGAGGTGCCCAGGTCGCCGGCGGCGGTGTCGATGACCCGGTACGGCAGCTCGCACTTGGCCAGCATTTCCTCTTCCCAGGCCAGGAGGCGCTGGTGCTCGGCGGCAGCTTCTTCAACGGTGGTGTAAATGAACATCTCCACCTTGTTGAACTGGTGCACGCGGATGATGCCGCGGGTGTCCTTGCCGTGGGATCCGGCTTCGCGGCGGTAGCAGGAGCTCTGGCCCGCGTAGCGGATGGGACCGGCGGAGAAGTCCAGGATCTCGTCGGCGTGGTACCCGGCCAGGGCCACCTCTGAGGTGCCAACCAGGTAAAGGTCGTCTTCGGCGAGACGGTAGATCTCGGCGTCGTGCTTCACATCGAAGCCGGTGCCCTGCATCGTCTCGGGGCGCACCAGGGTGGGGGTGATCATGGGGATGAAGCCGGCTTGGATGGCCTGGTCCATGGCCATCTGCAGCAGTGCCATCTCCAACCGGGCACCCACACCGCGCAGGAAGTAGAAGCGCGCGCCGGAGACCTTGGCGCCCCGTTCCATGTCGATGGCGCCAATCAGCTCGCCGATCTCCAGGTGGTCCTTGGGCTCGAAGTCGGGGAATTCGCGCGGGGTGCCAACGGTCTTGACCACCACGTAGTCGTCCTCGCCGCCCTCGGGAACGCCGTCCTCCACCAGGTTGGGGATGGTGCGCAGCAGTTCTTCCTGCTTGGTCTGGGCGGCATCGGCCTCTGCGGAGGCGGCCTTAACCGAATTAGCCAGCTCCTTGACCTCGGCCAGCAGGGCCTGCTTCTCCTCGCCCTTGGCCTTCGCTACCTTCTTGCCGAAGACGTTCTGCTCCGCGCGGAGGTTCTCGAAGCGGAGCAGGGCCTCGCGGCGGGCGGAATTCGCGGAGATGATCGCGTCCACCACTGATTCGTCCGCGCCGCGGGCGCGCTGGCTGGCACGGAACTTGTCCGGGTTTTCGCTGAGGTCTTTTACGTCGATCACCAGACAAGGGTATCCAATTCAGTGCACGACGGCGGGCGCGCGGCCCCGTGCGCTCCCCCGCCGTGCGCCGGGCTACTGTTGAAGCACCATGAGCGACTGGATTCTCTACCTGCTGATTGCGGTGGCGCTTGCCTTCGCCACGTCCAGCTGGTGGGGGGTGCGCCGCCTCAAAGCCCTGCATGTGCGCAGCGCCGTGGCCGGCGAAGCCTACGACCCAGGGCTGGCGCGACAGCGCGTGGCCGTGGTCCTGAATCCCATCAAGGCGCGGGCCGACGAAGCCAAGGGGATGATCCACAGGGCCTGCCTGGCCGCCGGCTGGGAGGAACCGGTCTTTTTCGAGACGACGGCGGAGGACCCGGGCTTTTCGCAGATGCAGGCTGCGTTGGCGGGAAAGCCCGACGTCGTCCTGGTGGGCGGTGGCGACGGCACCGTCCGCGTGGTGGCTGAGGCCCTCGCGCACACCGATGTTGCCATGGGCCTGATTCCGCTGGGCACGGGAAACCTGCTGGCCCGGAACGTGGACCTGGATGTGAACGACCTCCACAGCAACGTCCAGACAGCCCTTTTCGGCCGCCAACGGTACATCGACACCGCCCGGATGGCCATCGAGAACTCCCGCACAGGCCATTACTCGGAGCACGTCTTCCTGGTGATCGCCGGTATCGGCATGGACGCCGAAGTCCTGGCCGACACGAACGCGGGGCTGAAGAAGGCCGTGGGCTGGCTCGCCTACACCGAGGCCGGCGTGCGCCACCTTCCGGGCCGGCGCAAGAAGGTTTCCATCGCCCTGGATGACAACCCGGAGCAGGTCCGGAACATCCGGAGCGTGCTTTTCGCCAACTGTGGGCTGGTCCCCGGCGGCATTGATTTCATCCCGCAGGCCATGATCGACGACGGCATGCTCGACGTCGTGGTCATGAGCCCCCGCAGCGCCCTGGGCTGGCTGCTGATGTACGTGAAGATCATGTTCAAGCACAGCGGAAAGCTGCCCATCATGACCGTCTACCGGTCAGTCAAGGTGGTCATCAAATGCCCTGAACCCATGCCCACACAGCTCGACGGCGACACGTCGGGGGAAGCCACGCAGCTCACGGTCCGGGTGGAGCCACGGTCACTCCTGGTCAGGGTCAAAGGACAGGTACAGGACAGCGGTCCCGTGCATGGAAGCGCACACGCCGCACGGTAGCGGACGGCTGAAGCGGTGCCGCGATGGGGCCCGGACTCAGTAGTTGGCGCCGTCAGGCCCCGGACTTCTTCTCTGCCTCGGCAGCAGCTTTCGCGTCCGCATGGGCTTGTTTGGCAGCAGCATGGGCTTCGGACTGCTCGCGGATCATCGCCTGCTCCTCTTCGAAGCGCAGGCGGTCAGCACGGTCGGCGTCGTCCCCGTCCCAGTCCTGGTTATCTCCCGTGGGCTTGGGATTGACGATCATCCCCTGGCCGTCGTTGTCAGTGCTGCTGGTCATGACCCGCTCCCTTCGTCAGGGGCCATACCCCGTGTGGATCAGGCAAGCATACGCATTGTCAACACCCCACGGAAGTACTTCGGAAGGCATTTACCTACGCTTTGGGCGAAGCCCCGGAACCGCTTTCACCTGCGGTGGATTCCGCAGCGAGTATGGATTGCACCCACGTCCGGGCCGCTGCGAAAGCTTCATCGGAGGTATGTGCGGGGACCAGCGTGGCCTGCCGGTCAGCCCTGGCATACGAGCCCAGGAAACGGGTGCTTGGACTGATGCGGTGCAGACCCGCCAGCGCGTCAGCGACCCTCGCTTCGCCGGCGTGGCCATCGGCGTCGATGCTGAAAAAGTAGTGGCCCAGGTACTGGCCTGTGGGGCGGGATTCAATCCTGCTGAGGTTGACGCCGCGGCTGGCGAACTGGTCCAGGATCTCCATCAGGGCGCCCGGCCGGTCCTCCGGAAGCGGGACCACGACGGTGGTTTTGTCCGCGCCGGTGCGCTCCGGCAGCGGCCCAGGCCGGCTGACCAGGATGAAGCGCGTCACCGCACCGGGGTTGTCCCCGATATTCTCCGCCAGGACCGACAGCCCTGGATGCTCCCTGGCCACCAGCGGTGCGCAGATCGCCGCGTCGTAGTGACAGTTCCCATCCAGCAATCCCAAAGCCGAGGCGGCAGTCGAGGAGCCGGGGACGTATTCCGCATCCGGTATATTCCGGTCCATCCACAGCCTGCACTGCGCCCACGCATGACCGTGGGTGGATACCCGCCGCACATCCTCCAACCGCACGCCGGGCCGGGCTACCAGGACAAAGCTGATGGGAACCAGGACTTCGCGGATGATCCGCAGTTCCTGGCCGGTGGCGATGGCGTCCAGCGTGGCGGTGACGCCGCCCTCCACCGAGTTTTCGATAGGGACCATGGCGGCGTCTGCCGAACCGTCGCGGACCTTGTCCAGGGCAGCGTTGACGTTCGACGCCGGCACCCGGACAGCCTGGGCGGCGTCAGGCACCTGCAGCAGGGCAGCCTCGGTGAAGGTGCCTTCGGGGCCCAGGAAGGCGTAGGTGCGGGACGTGCCGGCCACTAAAGGACCAGGGGCTTGAGACCGTTGTCCGAGACGAGGGGCTTGCCGGATTCGAGCCACTGGTCCATTCCGCCGGACACGTTAATGGCTGTATACCCCTGGCCCGTAAGCCATCGGGCAACGCGGAAGGAGCGGCCGCCCGTGCGGCAAATGACGTAGACGTCCTCGTCCGGGTCGATTTCGCCGAGGCGGCCCGGAATCTGGTCCATGGGAATATGGACAGCGCCTTCAGCGTGGCCGGCAACCCACTCGTAATCCTCCCGGACGTCCAGGATCACGGCGTCAGCGGGGACGTCATGGACGGGGACGGTGTCGAAATCGCTCATCGGAGTCCTGTCTTGGCGGAGCTGGCGGATCAAAGTCAGGTTTAAGCCTAGCCCTTCCACCCCGCTCCGCCCGGATCACAGCGGAAAAGGCCGCGGGTTAGGCTGGTGAAGGCCCAGGAGGTTTCCATGTCCCAGCAGCTGACAGCCCTTCCCGCGCAACCGGCATGTCCAGGTCGGAGCGCCGGGCCGCAGCCGGGACACCACAGGGGATGCCACCGTGACTGAACTTCACGAACTCCCGGCGCTGGCCCTGCGGGACCTCCTTCGCAGCGGAGCGGTGTCTTCCACGGACGTCACTTCCCACTTCCTGGACCGGATCGGTAGCCAAAACCCCCTTCTGGGCGCCTTTATTACAGTGACGGCGGACCAGGCCATGGCGCAGGCCCGGGCGGCGGATGCCCTGCGCTCCCGCTCGGAGGCCGATGAGCTGCCCCTGCTGCATGGCATGCCGGTTGCGTTCAAGGACCTCACTGATGTAGCGGGGGTGGTGACCACGCACGGCAGTGCCGCCCTGGACCGCAAACCGGCCCCCGCCGATGCTCCCCTCGTGGCCCTGTTCAAGGGTGCCGGCGCCATTTCGCTGGGCAAGACCCAGGTGCCCGAATTCGGACTGACGGCCTACAGCGAGAACCGCATCGCACCGCCGTCGCGCAATCCCCATGCACCCAGCAGGAGTTCGGGAGGGTCCTCCGGCGGCAGCGCAGCCGCTGTGGCCGCAGGGCTGCTGCCTTTGGCCCCCGGAACCGACGGCGGTGGATCAGTCCGCATCCCCGCCGCCGCCTGTGGCCTGGTGGGGCTCAAGCCCGGCCGTGGGGTGGTGGCCGCCGGGGAAAGTGCCGGCGACCCTGCACGGCTGGTGGCGCCAGGCCCCCTCGCGCGGAGCGCGGAGGACGCAGCACTGATGATGGACGTCCTGGCACCAGGGAACCAATACCTTTCGGCGATCACGCAGGAGCCACCGCGGCTGCGGATCGGCGTCACGCTGGACAGCCCGTGGTCCAGCACGTTTCCGTTCACGCCGGACCGGGAGGCCCTGGACGCGCTCCAGGCCGGCGAAACCCTCCTGGAACAGGCCGGCCATACCCTTGGCGACGCCGGCATCCGCTACGACAACCGCTACCCGGACGCCTTCACCACCGCGTGGACCGCCGGAGTGGGTGCTGCCCGCATCAGCCCGTCCCGGGAAGCGCTGCTGGCGCCCCTGACCCGGACCTTCCGCCGGCGCGCCCAGCAGCGCAGCCCGGCGAAGCTTGCAGAGGCCTTGGCATTCCTGCGGCAGTTCCAGCACGACACCCTGGCACAGTACGGGCAGTGGGACCTGATGCTGATGCCGGCGCTGGCACAGACGCCCCGGCCGGTGGGCTGGTTCACCGGCACCGCCCACGGCGGTGACCGCTGGCCGTCGGCCCAGTGGCCGGGGGATGCCGACGGCGACTACCGGAAGCAGTGCGAATACGCGCCATGGTCCTCGATGGTGAATGTGTGCGGACTGCCGGCCATCACCCTCCCTGTGCACTGGACCGGCGGTGCCGCCGGGAGCGGACTTCCCATGGGAATCCAGCTGGTGGGTCCCGTGGGATCGGAAGCCCTCCTCCTGCAGGTGGCGCGGCAACTGGGGTATTAGGGGCCAGTTGCACCGGGCGATCTTGGCTTCCAGGCCAGCTGGAGCCTGTGGGAGGCACCGGCGTGGTTGACGTTGTTGACCTGAACATAACGCCGGGTTAACCCGCCCGTAACCCCCGCGGCCGCAGACTGGAAAAGCACGTTTCAGCACCCTCCACCCGCCCTCCGCCTGACGAGGAGTTGCCCACAATGAACGCTGAATACCCTGCCGCCAGCCCCGGAACCACCGTGACGCCAGACGAGGAACGGCCGGACCTCAGCAACTCCAACGTCAGGGAGGACCTTGCCATGGCTGGCCGCTGCGCCCTGGTCCACCTGCCGACGGGCCGGACCTGCCTCCTGCCCATCCGCCATCAGGGGCCCTGCGAGTTCCACCGCCCGCAGGAGGCGCAGGACGTCGTGGCCAACGGCACCTGACAGTCCCCGGCGCCACTCTGCGCCGGCACCCTGCCCCGATGCCCCGGCGCTCCTGCCCCACAGCCCGAACCCGCTGATACCCGCTGCCGCGTGCCCCGCTGCAGGGTGCCCCGCTGCCGCGCCCTCGACTCCGGCGCCAGGCAGGAGGACGATTAAGGGGCAGTCACCAATGAGGAGGTCTGTGATGTGCTATGCATCGAGCAAGGACTTCGGGTGGGGCGCAAAGAAAGAAACCAAGCGCCGGCCTGAAGCGGAACCGGAAACCCCTGCGGAAAATCCCGGGAAGCCGGTTAGGGCACAGGAATTCACGTTCTGGGCCTTCCCCAACTGGCGCAGGACGCCTGCGCCACGCACCCCCTCCGATGAAAAGAGCAAGGAGAGGGTCTGACGCCCGGGCAGGAATGCCCCGGACGGGAGTCACTGGAGGGGTCCCCGCGCTGGGACCCCTCCAGCACCACGGCCCCCTGCAACTCTCCGCCGAAATGCAGCCGCTGCGGCGCCTCGTCGTTCAGGCCGTTGTGCTGCGGTGACCCTGGCGTCTATGGTTGAACCGTAAGCATGCTTAGCATTCTGGGAAGAGGACACTATGAGCGCAGGACAGAGCACGCCTACACCTGACAGGCAGCCGGAGTCAGAACACGCCACGGCACAGCCCCTCCCCCCGGAAACTCCGGCGGAACGTCCTGTGGGGCACGGCAACGCACCCTCTTACCGGGCGGATGTACCGGAAACGACGGGCGCCAGGGGTCCAGCCACCACGGCAGGGGCCGGCCCCGAACGAAAAGTCACCCGCGCTGGCGTCATCTGGGCCGCAGTTGTGGCCGCCCTGGTGCTCCTGATCCTGCTGATCGTCTTCATCCTGCAGAACCAGGAGCTGGTCCTGGTGAAGTTCCTGGGCTTTGAGGGGTCCGTCCCGCTGGGCATGGCGCTGTTCATTGCCGCCGTGACCGGCGGCGTGCTGGTAGCCGTGGCGGGCGGCGCGCGCATCCTGCAGCTACGTTCAAACGCCCACCGGGACAGGGTCCGGCAACGCAGGTAGCCGCCGTCGACCTCAGAAGGCGCCCAGGTTCGCGAACTTCCGGGCGCGGGCGGCGACGAGGTCAGGTACCGGAACATTGGCCACCGAACCCAGTTCGTACTCGATGGCCCGCGCCATCCGGGTGCAGAAATCGCGCGGCTCCAGTGAAGCATCACCCCGCTCATCCACGATGTGGTCCACCAGGCCGCTGGCATACAGGGCAGCGACGTCAACACCCTGCGCCTGGGCCATGGCGGGCGCGAACGCGGTGGTGCGGTGCACAATGGCGCTGGCGCCTTCCGGAGGCAGTGGCGAAAGCCAGCTGTGCTGGGCGGCGATGGTCCGGTCAGCGGGCAGCAACGCCAGCGCCCCTCCCCCGGCGCCCTGGCCGAGCAGCACGGAGACCGACGGCGATTCGAGCCCGATCAGTTCGTACAGCGACCGCGCAATTTCCCCGGCAAGTCCGCCCTCCTCCGCTTCCTGCGAGAGGGCTGCACCGGCAGTATCAATGACGGTGAGCAGTGGCAGCCGCAGCTCCTCCGCCAGTTTCATGCCGCGTCGGGCCTCGCGCAGCGATCCCGGGCCCATGCCGGCGGCGTCCTTCCGCAGCGGCCGCGCATGCCCCAGCACGATGCACGGCTGGGTGCCAAAGCGGGCCAGTGCCAGCAGCAGTCCCGGGTCCTTTTCCCCCTGCCCGGTTCCGTTGAGGGGCAACGCGTCCATGGCGCCGATCTTCAGCAGCTGGCGCAGGTCCGGCCGCCGCTGCCGCCGTGAAATCCCAATCGAGGTCCAGGCATCAGCGGTTGACGGCCTGATGTCCAGGGTTTCGGGCGGGGCGGGCACCGTCGCCGGCACGGTTCCGCCGCCGGCGCCCCCGTTCGCCGCCAGGATGTCCAGCGCGCGGCCCACCAGGTCGGCCAGGTCGCCGGGTTCCACCACGCCGTCGATCAGTCCCTTGCTGAAGAGGTTCTCCGCCACCTGCACGTTCTCCGGGAACGCTTCGCCGTACAGGGCCTCGTAGACGCGCGGGCCCAGGAAGCCCAGGAGGGCGCCCGGCTCGGCGACGTTGATGTGGCCCAAAGACCCCCAGGATGCCATCACGCCGCCGGTGGTGGGGTGCCGCAGGTAGACAAGGTAGGGAAGGCCGGCCTGCCGGTGTGCGCGGACTGCGCCGGTGATTTTCACCATGGACAGGAACGCGAGCGTCCCTTCCTGCATCCGGGTCCCGCCGGACGCGGGACCGGCCAGGAGCGGGAGCCCTTCAGCAGTGGCGCGTTCGACGGCGGCAACGATCCTTTGCGCCGCCGCGTGGCCGATCGAGCCGGCAAGGAAGGAGAATTCACTGACGATCAGCGCCACCCTGTGGCCGCGGATCAGTCCGGCGCCGGTGATGACGGACTCGTCGGCGCCGCTGCGTTCGCGCGCCCTGGCCAAATCGCCGGCGTACTCCGCGGACAGCGCGGGTTGTTGGGGTTCGGTGTCCCAGGAGACAAAGGAGCCCGGGTCCACCACGGTTTCCAGGAGCTCGGTGGCGTTCATGTGCCGCACCTTTTCCGCCGTCGCCATGCTACTTTGCCCCGGAAGCCGCAGCGGCGCCGGCCGTCGTGAGCCCGAGCCACTCCCGGATCGACTGCCCGTCCTCATCGAGCAGCGGCGGCGCGTCGTGTTCGGTCAGGGTGGTTTCCGCGGCGTCGCCCGGCGCGAAGAACCGCAGCGGCGGCCCGGGCAGGCTCACCTTTCCAAGCAGCGGATGCTGTACATCCACCACGAGCCCCTGGGACGCCACCTGCTCCCAGGCGTACACCTCGTCCAGCGAGCGCACCTTGCCTGCGGGGATCCCGGCGTCGTTCAGCTTTTGCAGCAGCTCCACCGCACCGTACTCCGAGAAGGCGCGTTCGACGGCGGCAATCACCTCCGCCCGGCTCCGCACCCTTTCGGCGTTGCTGGCGAAGCCCGGGGCAGCCGGGTCCAGGCCAAAGGCCGCGGCAAAGGACTGCCAGAGCTTCTCGCTGCCGACGCTGATCTGCACGCTCCCGTCCTTGCAGTTGAACAGGCCGTAGGGGGCAATGGAGGGGTGGTGGTTGCCCTGGGCCTGCGGAACCTCACCCGCAACGGTGGTCCTGGTGCCCTGGAAGGCGTGGACGCCGATCAGGGATGCCAGCAGCGAGGTGCGCACCACCTTGCCCTGCCCGGTCCGGTTCCGCTCAACGAGGGCCGCCAGGACGCCGAACGCCCCGTTCATGCCGGAGAGCAGGTCGGCAATGGGCACGCCCACGCGCTGTGGATCATCCGGGCCTGATCCGGTCAGGGACATCAGACCGGCCTCACCCTGGAGGATCTGGTCGTAGCCGCTGCGCTGGGACTCGGGACCGTCGTGGCCGAAGCCGGTGATGGACAGGATCACCAGGCGCGGGTTGATGGCGTGCATCGCCGCGGTGGAGAAGCCCAGCCGGTCCATGACCCCGGGCCGGAAGTTTTCGATCACCACATCCGCCCGCTCCAGGAGCCCGCGGAGCACCGCCTGGCCGTCTTCGCTCTTCAGGTCCAGGCTGATCGATTCCTTGTTGCGGTTGCAGGACATGAAGTAGGTGGACTGCAGGTCGTCTTCGGGCCCCACGAAGGGCGGGCCCCAACCCCGGGTGTCATCGCCCGTACCGGGGTTCTCCACCTTGATGACGCGGGCACCGAGGTCTGCCAGCATCATGCCGGCGTGCGGTCCGGCCAGCGCCCGGCTGAGGTCGACGACGATGTGCCCGGCCAGGGGGCCTTGGGAAGTTTCGGCGGTGCTCATGTGCTGGGTTTCCTTTCGTAAGTAGGGCGGAGGCGGTTGCGTTGCCGGCTAGAGCCAGCCGGGAACCACCAGCGTCAGCCAGGCCAGGATGGGGCCTGCCACGATGACCACCCCGCTGTACCCGAGGATGCGCTTGTAGAACTTGTCCTTGTCCACGCCCTCCGGCGCGTTGGCCAGCACCAGGGCGCCGTTGGTGGAGAAGGGTGAGACGTCAACGATCGTGGCGGACACTGCCAGGGCGCAGATGACGCCGACGGCGCCGATTTCGCCGGTGGAGAGGAAGGGGACGGCGAGCGGGATAAGGGCCGCCAGGATGGCGGTGGAGGAGGCGAAGGCGGACACCACGGCGCCGATGAAGCAGATGATCAGGGCTGCGAGGAGCGGCATTCCCATCCCGGCCACGCCGCTGGAGACGAATTTGATGGTGCCGGCTTCCTCGAGTACGCCGACGAAGGTCAGCATGCCGCAGATGAGCAGCACGGTGGACCAGCTGATCTTGTTGATGGCGCCCTTCTGCGCGGCGGGTGAGACGAGGGCCAGCACGATGGCGATGGTGATGGACACGAAGCCGACGTCCATCTTGAAGCCGAGGGCCACGACGGCCAGCACGATCAGGCCGGCGATGGTGACCAGCTGCGGGATCCGGTCCTTGCGTTCCTTGGTGGCGGCGATGCCGTCACCCGCAGGGTCCCGGGGGCCGTACATGCCCGAACCGAAGCCCTTGAAGGGGACGTCGCCGCCGGCTGCCTTGGCGCCGACGCTGACGGACATGCGGGCTTCTGCCGCCTGCTCCACGAAGTGCCCCACCTTGGAGGACAGGAGGTTCCTGCCGCCCAGGACCACGAAGAGCACCACGGCGATGACCAGGTTGAAGATGAAGCTGGACAGGAACAGCGCGGTGGGGCTGAAGGCAAGGTCGGTCTTGGCCAGGATGCCGTTGACGGTGACCCCGTACACCGCGATCGGTGAGAAGCCGCCCGCCTGCGCGCCGTGGATCACCATCATGCCCATAAGGAGCGGGCTGATCTTGTACTTGCCGGCAAAGCTCAGGGCGATGGGAGCAATGATGGCGACGGCGGCGGGAGACAGGGCGCCCACGGCCGTGATCACGGCGGTGATGGCGAACATGACCCAGGGGATGAGGGCAACGCGGCTGCCCACGAGCTTGACGGCTCCGCGGACCAGGAGATCGATGGTGCCGTTGTTCTGGGCGATGGCGAACAGGTAGGTGACGCCGACGATGGTGAGGAAGAGGCCGCCGGGGAAGTTGGCCAGGATTTCGTTGGTGGACATGCCCAGCACCACGGCGCCGAGCAGGAAGGCGCCCACGAAGGCGAGGGCGCCCATGTTGAGGGGCAGCACGGTGGCGAGCAGGAACATCGCTGCGAGGATGATGATGGATAGGACAGGAGCGGACATCGTTGGTCCTCCATTGAGGGGAAGAATGTGACGTGAGTTACTGGCTCACTGGACTAGCCTCTTAGACAGTGAGTCTATCTGTCAATAGATGAAGGCGGTATTCTGGACCGGTAGACCCAAGGGAGGGCTTTGTGGAGAAGACAGCACGGCTGGGCCTGGAACGCGTGACGCGGCCACGGCTGTACGAGCAGCTGGTGGAACAGATCCTTGCCTATATCGAGTCCGCCCAGCTGAAGCCCGGCGACCTGCTGCCGGCCGAGCGCGACCTTGCCGAGCGGCTGGGCGTCTCCCGCGCCACTCTCGCCCAGGCACTTGTGGCCCTTGAGGTCCTGGGCGTCATTGACGTGCAACACGGCACCGGAGCGGTCCTGGCCCGGAGGCCCAGCGTCGCCTCGGTGGTCAAGGGCCTGCGTGAACACCAGAGCCGGCTGCCGGAAATCGTGGAAGCCCGCAGCACCCTGGAAGTGAAGCTTGCCGCCCTTGCCGCGGAACGCCGGACAGACCACGACCTCGCCGCGATCGACAAGGCCCTGGACGTGATGGCACAGGAAATCAGTGACGGCGACCGCGGCACCCACGGTGACGAGCTGTTCCACCGGGCGATCACCGGCGCAGCGCATTCGTCGGTGCTGGCGCAGCTGATGGCTTTTATCGCGGAGATGATCCTGGAAACGAGGATGGAATCCCTGGGCCAGCCCGGCAGGCCGGAACAGTCGCTGGCGTCGCACCGGAAGATCGCGGATGCCGTGCGTGCGCAGGACGCTGCGGCAGCGGCCGACGCCATGCTGGCGCACATCGAGCTCGTCTCCGACGTGGAGCTGCTCCGCTAGCAGCCGCACGCACCGGGCACCCCGCGGCGACACGCCGGGCTGTCTGGCTCCCCGGACAGCTGCGCCTGAATGGCGGTGTTTCCGCGGCGCGAAAACCGATGTGATGGACCTTACGTTTTCATCACTGAGGAGTTTGGCCATGGCCGGAGGCAGTACCGCCGTAGAGGCACGTTCGATCGACATGATCCCGCCGGGTGAGCGCCACGGCCACCCGCGGGGCCAGTTCACCCTGTGGTTCGGCGCCAACGCGCAGATCACCGCCATCGTGGATGGCGCCCTCGCGGTGGTATTCGGGGCGGATGCGTTCTGGGCCATCGTGGGCCTGCTGGTGGGCAACGTGCTGGGCGGCGCCGTCATGGCCCTCCACTCTGCCCAGGGCCCCAAACTGGGGCTGCCCCAGATGATCTCCAGCCGCGCCCAGTTCGGCGTCTACGGAGCCGTGATCCCGCTGGCGCTGGTCATCCTGATGTACGTGGGGTTCGCTTCCACGGGCACCGTCCTCTCGGGGCAGGCCATCAACCTCATGCTGGGAGTGGACACTCCCGCCGTCGGGATCCTCATCTTCGGTGCCGCCACCGCCCTGCTGGCCATCCTGGGCTACAAGTACATCCATGCGCTGGGCCGCATCGCCACCGTGCTGGGCCTGGCCGGGTTCCTGTACCTGACAGTCGCCGTCGTCACCAAGTTCGATGTCACCCAGGTGATGATGGTCAAGGGCTTCGAATGGCCCACCTTCCTGACCGCCATTGCCCTTGGTGCGGGCTGGCAGCTGACCTTCGGCCCGTACGTGGCCGACTACTCCCGCTACCTCCCGGCCGACACCTCGGAGCGCAAGACGTTCTGGTACACCTTCGCGGGCTCGGTGGGCGGCGCGCAGTGGGCCATGACCCTGGGTGCCCTGGCCGGCGGCCTGTCCGCCGCCAAACTCGGCGGGGACTTCCTGAAGAACCAGGTGGGGTACATGGGAGACCTTGCCGGCGGCGGCCTGATCGCCATCTTCATCTACCTGATGATCGTCACGGGCAAGCTGACCGTGAACTGCCTCAACGCCTACGGCGCCTTCATGTGCGGCGTCACCATCAGCACCGCCGTTAACCGCCGGGACACCGTCTCCAAAGCCGTCCGGATCGCGTTCATCGTGGCCGTCATCGGCGCCAGCGTCCTCATCGCGCTGTTCGCCAGCAAGGACTTCCTGAACCTGTTCAAGAACTTCGTGCTCCTGCTGCTCATGGTGTTCACCCCCTGGTCCGTGATCAACCTCGTGGACTACTACAAGATCTCCCGCGACCGGCTGGACATCCCGGCCCTCTACAACCCGGACGGACGTTACGGCCGCTGGAACGCCGCCGCCCTGGTCTCCTATGGAATCGGCGTCGTCATCCAGGTCCCGTTCCTGGCGCAGTCGCTGTATACCGGCCCGGTCACCAAGCTGCTGGGCGGCGCGGACATCTCCTGGCTCGTGGGGATCGTTGCCACCCTGGCCATCTACTACCCCTGGGCCAAGGCAACCAACCGCGCCCCGGCGGCGTCCATCTACCCGGACCGGCCACTCGAGGTGCCGGCTGCCGCGGCGGTGAAGGCATAGGCACGCCGTGCCGGCAGGCACGACGGCGGTCCTGGCGCGGGTGCCGCGTTCCAGCAGGTGCAGGGCCGCCGCCGCTGGCCGGACCAGGCCGGCAGGGCTAGAACGTGCCGGTGTTTGACCCGGCGGTGCCGGCGACGGCCACGCCAATGATGAACAGCAGCCAGAGCGCCCCGTACCCCAGCAGGCAGAGGTAGCCCAGCACCAGGCCGGTAATGGACATCCCCTTGCCCGAGGGTTCGCGGCGCAGTGCCAAGTGGCCGGTGATGATGGCGGCGAACTGGGGAAGCAACAGCCAGCCCATGATGACCGAGGCGATGCCGCAGACCATGCTGGCGATGCTCAGGGTCTTCGGTTCCACAGTTCCGCCGTAGTAGGACGGCTGGCCGAAATACTGGGGCTGGCCATACTGGGCCTGGCTATATGGTGCCTGTCCGTACTGCGGCTGGTTGTACTGGGCCTGCCCGTACTGGGCCGGTGGCTGGTACCCGGGCCATGGCGAACCGTTGGGCTGGTTTTCGGGACGCTGGTAATCGGGCCCCTGGGACGGCTGGTTGGTCATGATTCCTCCCCTGCGAATCTGGCTACAGCCTACTTCAGTGCAGGATCAGACGGACGGCCAGGACCACCATCAGGACGCCGATGGCCGCGTCGATCCACCGCCAGGTGCGGGGGCTTGCCAGCACTCCAGCGAGCGCCCGCGCCCCGTACCCCAGGACGGAAAACCACAGGACGCTTCCGGCCACGGCGCCGCCGGCGAAAGTCCAGCGCAGGTCAGGACCCTGCTGGTTGGCAAGGCTGCCCAGCAGCACCACGGTGTCCAGGTAGACATGCGGGTTGAGGAATGTCAGGGCCGCCGTGGTTGCGATGACCGAATTCCTGGACCTTGGCGCCTGTTCCGCCAGCGCGGCAGGTTTGGCCGCAGCCATAAAGGACCGCACCGCGAACCACAGCAGGTAGGCGGCTCCCGCCCAGCGCAGGACTTCCAGCACTCCGGGGAATCGGGTAACCAGTGCCCCGATACCCGCCGTACCGGCCACGATCAGCAGGGCGTCACCAGCCATGCAGACGGCCACCACTGGGCCAATGTGCTCCCGGCGGATACCTTGGCGCAGCACAAAGGCATTCTGGGCGCCGATCGCCACGATCAGCGCCAGCCCGGTCAGCATTCCCGTCATTCCTGCAGCCCACATACCAATGACCGTAAGATTCCCGCTCCGTGAAGACAAATAACGGATTCTTGGTTGTCATTAGAATGTCTTCATGAATCTCGAGCACTTGAAAGCCCTCGTCGCGGTCATGGACGAAGGAACATTTGAGGCCGCGGCAGACCTGCTCCGGATCACGCCGTCCGCGGTGAGCCAGCGGATCAAGGCGCTGGAAGCATCCGTGGGCCAGGTCCTGGTACGCCGCCGGGTGCCCTGTACCGCCACGGACGCCGGTGCGCTGATGCTGCGGATGGCCCGGCAGGTGCAGGTACTCGAGGCGGAAACGTCGGCAGCGCTGGGGGCAGGGTCGCCGGCCCGGGCCCACCTGCCGGTGGCCGTGAACGCCGACTCGCTGGCCACGTGGTTCATTCCGGTCCTGCACCAGGCCGCGGGCTGGGAGGACTCTGCACTGGACCTCCACGTGGAGGACCAGGGCTACAGCAGCCAACTGCTCCGCGACGGTGCGGTGATGGGCGCGGTGACGTCCGACCCCGTCCCGGTCAGCGGGTGCCGCGTTGAGCTGCTGGGATCCATGCGTTACATCCCGGTGGCCACCCCCGCGCTGCGCCGCCGCTTTTCCGCCTCCGGCAGGGTGGACTGGGCGGCAATGCCGGTGCTGAAATTCAACACGAAGGACACGCTTCAGCAGCAGCTGCTCACCGGAAAGAGCGTGCCTGGACTTCCCCCCACGCACACCGTGCCTTCTTCCCAGGGGTTCCTGGCAGCCGTCACGGCCGGCCTGGGCTGGGGAATGATCCCGGAGCTTCAACTCACCGGCGAACTGGCCGACGGCGTCCTGGTCCGGCTGGAGGAGGACGCCCACCAGGATGTGGCCCTCTACTGGCAGGCCTGGGCCCTGGATTCAGACCGGCTCTCGCGGCTGGGCGCGGCTGTCCGGGCGGCCGCCGGAACCCTGCTGCAGCCCGGGGGCGGCGGCCGGGAGGCTAACGGGCCAAGTAGGGCAGGATATAGACGGCGAAAATGACGAATGCAGCCAGCAGCGCCAGCTTTCCTCCGCTGGTACTGCCGTGCTGCTGCGCTTTGGAGTTCCGGCCGTGGCGCCCCGGACCGGCCGGCTGCGCTGACCGCTTTTTTGCCGGCACCCCAGCCGCCCCACTGGTCCCCTGGCCTGCCGGTGTTTCCCGTGGCGGAAGGGCCCGGCCGGCGGGGTGCCGCGCTGCACTGCGGGCCCTGGCGGCCTCGTCGCCGGAGCCGGTTTTACGTGCCGGGGGCACCGCGGGGCCGGCTGGGGGCAGCGCACCCGCCGGGCGCACCACCGTTCCCGGGCGCACGTTGCGCAGGGCCGTGATGCCCGGTTCCTGCTCATGCGTAAGCTGCCGGCCCAGCTCCTCATAGAGGCCCACGACTGCCTGCTGGTCGAGGACGGCAGGCAACGCCTCGATGGCCCCGACAACCCGCTGGGATCCGGCCACGGCGACGTCCGAGGCCGTCACCCCGAAAAGGTCCGGCTGCGCAGCCATGCAAATGAGCGGACGCACCAGCCTGCGGTGCGGCGGAGCCAGCACCGAGGCGACAGCGGCGCACTGGGCCAGGGCGCCCTCCACGGCCTGGGTCCGCGCGTAACGGCCCTGCCACAGCACCCCGGAAGCCACCCGCACCTCACCGGTCCAGTTCTTCGAATCCACCACCACCACGCCGCCCGGACCCACCAGGACATGGTCCAGGTTTGCCTTTGGCCTGCCCGGCCAATGGACATCGTGGAGTACGTACCACCCGCGGGGAACCAGCTCGCTGAGCTTGTCGGCCACCATCCGCTCCCCCACCGCACCGGCGTCCCATGCCTTGGTGGAATGTTCGGCCTGCTCCAGCCGCCGCTTCAGCCGTGCAACGCGCTCGGCAGCAAGCCTGGACTGTTCCGCTGCCCCGTCTCCTGCCCCCATTGGACGTCCCCGTTTCCTTGCCGGACAGGACGACGCCGGCGGGCCCGCCGTCGTCCGTTCCTTACGCGTGTTTTCGTGGAATTTTCTTGAAATTAGCAGGGCACGGAAGGCCCGGTATATAGGTACTTTTGCGGCCGTGTACTCAGGTTGACTACTTGGTTTGCGTCCGTCACAGCAGGTCACAGCGTCCGGATTCTGGGCGGATCGTTTTGACTCCTGCCAGCTTCTGGCATGCTGGTGCCATGGCTAGCCGCGCGGGTACAGTTGCCCAACCCCAGGACCTTGTTGACATCACTGCGCTCCTTGACGCGTATTACGACATCGCGCCGGACCTCAGTGATCCCGGCCAGCGCGTGGTGTTCGGGACATCCGGGCACCGGGGATCCAGCCTTAAGGCCTCCTTCAACGAGCAGCACATCGTGGCCATCACCCAGGCCATCGTGGAGTACCGGGCGGCGCAGGGCGTCACCGGTCCGCTGTTCCTGGCCAAGGACACCCACGCACTGAGCGAGCCGGCACAGAACTCGGCCCTCGAGGTCCTCGCCGCCAACGGCGTCCAGGTGCTGGTCGATGCCCGGCACGGCTACACCCCCACGCCGGCACTGAGCCACGCCATCCTCACCTACAACCGGAAGGCGGCGCCCGGGGCCCCGCAGGCTGACGGCATCGTGGTGACGCCCAGCCACAACCCGCCGGCCGACGGCGGCTTCAAGTACAACCCCCCGCACGGCGGCCCGGCCGACTCGGACGCCACGGGCTGGATCGCCAACCGGGCCAATGAGCTGCTGGAAAACGGCCTGCGCGGCGTGAAGCGGATTCCGCTGGGCGACGCACAGTCCGCGGACACCACCGGAAAGTTTGATTTCCTCTCCAGCTACGTGGACGATCTTCCGTCCGTCCTGAACCTGGACGCCATCCGCGAGGCCGGCGTCCGGATCGGCGCCGACCCCATGGGCGGGGCCTCCGTGGACTACTGGGGCGAGATCGCCGAGCGCCACCACCTGGACCTCACCGTGGTGAACCCCACGGTGGATCCGCAGTGGGCGTTCATGACCCTGGACTGGGACGAGAAGATCCGGATGGACTGCTCATCGCCGTCGGCCATGGCATCGCTGATCCAGCGGATGGCTGCCGGCGGATCCACCTTCGATGTCGCCACCGGCAATGACGCGGACGCCGACCGCCACGGCATCGTCACCCCTGACGGCGGACTGATGAACCCCAACCACTACCTCGCCGTCGCCATCGACTACCTTTACCGCAACCGCAGCGGCTGGAACCCGGCCTCGGTGGTGGGTAAGACCCTGGTGTCCTCCTCCATCATCGACCGCGTGGCGCAAAGCCTGGGCCGCAAGCTCGTGGAGGTCCCGGTGGGCTTTAAGTGGTTCGTCCCCGGCCTGCTGTCCGGTGAAGGCGCGTTCGGCGGCGAGGAATCCGCCGGCGCCTCCTTCAACAAGCTGGACGGCAGCGTGTGGACCACGGACAAGGACGGCATCCTGCTGGCCCTGCTGGCGTCCGAGATCACCGCGGTCACGGGCAAATCCCCGTCGCAGCTGTACAAGGGCCTGACCGACCAGTTCGGCGCCCCCGTCTACGCCCGGATCGACGCCGCCGCAACACGTGAGCAGAAGGCAAAGCTGGGCAAGCTTTCCGCCGCGGACGTCACTGCCACCTCACTGGCCGGCGAAGAGATCACCGCCAAGCTCACCGAGGCCCCCGGCAACGGCGCACCCATCGGCGGCCTGAAGGTGGTCACCGAGAACGCCTGGTTCGCGGCCCGCCCGTCCGGCACCGAGGACGTGTACAAGATCTACGCCGAGTCCTTCAAGGGCGAGGAGCACCTGAAGCAGGTGCAGGCGGAGGCCAAGGCGCTGGTGGACAGCGTTATCGCCTAGCTTTCACTTTCGCGGCACCACAGCCGGAGGACGCGCCTGATGGTGTGGTCGCCGTCGGGAGCCATGTCCACCAGGGCGACGCGGTCAAGCACGACGGCGTCGCCCGGGTGGAGGCGTTTGCCACCGTGGTGTGAGACGTGGGGTCGGTACCCGGCAAGGGTGTGGGCGGGCGTCAGGATCCTGCCGCGCACGCCGTCGACGACAGAAACCAACTGCACGTGCAGGGCCTGCAGATCCGGCTGGCGCTTGATGAGGTTGACCGGTACCGAACCGTTGCGGCCGAACGCCGCGTCCTCCCCCACCGTGAGCGCGGCACCCAGCGCAGCGGCGATCGGCGCATCAGCAAGCCCGGCGATGCTTTCCGCGACGTCCGCGGGGTCCTGGGCGTTTGTGGTGGCGGCAGCGCCGGCGTCGAGCCTCACGTCAAACCGCACCAGCGTGATGTGCAGCGGCCAGTCCGTCCGCGGGAAAACCTGGCCGTCGGCCACGGGCTCGACGAACGCCACGAAGATCAGGTTCCGCATCGGCATGCCCCCAGTCTCCCACTCCCCCTCAGACGCCCCATCACCTCAACAACGGGAACGGCGGGCCCGGTCAGGCCGGCCCGCGGATCGGCAGAGGGTGGGGTTGTTGGCGTTTCGCGGGGTCCGGCGGCGGCCGGCAGGGGAAGGAATGGTGCCGAGGATCCGGACCCGCCGATAAAGGCGGCCACTACGAGGATGACGTATGCCGCCACAAGCCCGACGACCCCGAGGCCGATCATCTTGACCCGCTGGAGCCGGCGGCCTGACGCGTCGACGAACACGGGTCCACGCGGGGAGATGGCGGGCGACTGACCGGATGTCTCTTCAGGGGCTTTCATCGAGCAATAACCTTAGGGGACCCCTTGTGGCTAGCACAAAAACCCGGCGGTGGTGTCCGGCAGCTGCAGTCCGGGACGCGGATCCGCCCCGGTGCCGTGCATAAGGCAGGCACTGCGGTTTCCGTTCCGGCGTGGTGACGCAGGGACATGCTTTGGCTAGGATCAAGGTTCTACGGTCAGTCATTTGACGGCCTGGCGCCCGCCGTGGACGGCATGGCGCCAGGTGAGCAGGGAGGCCACCATGGATGTCACCCAGTCCGCGCAATACCCGCTTGATCCCTTTCCGCAGTATGAACGCATGCGGGCAACGGCCCCCGTCTTCCAGGATGACCAGTCAGGGAGCTGGCATGTGTTCCGGTACGACGACGTCCAGCGGGTGTTGTCCGAACACGCCACCTTCTCGTCCCGCATGGGTGGTGACAATCCCTCCGGCACCGGCCAATTGTTCGCGTCCAGCCTGATCACCACCGATCCCCCGAGGCACCGGCAGTTACGCTCGCTGGTTACACAGGCGTTCACGCCCAAGGCTGTTGACGCGCTGGCTCCCCGCATCGCCGGACTCACGGACGAGCTCATGGCGGAGATCGCCGGCAAGGGAAGCGCAGACCTGATCAGGGACCTGGCCTACCCGTTGCCGGTCATCGTCATCTCCGAGCTGATGGGCATCCCCAGCGAGGACCGCGAGCGCTTCAAGCACTGGTCCGACGTGATCGTCAGCCAGACGCGGACCCTCCCCGCCAGCGAAACGCAGGACTCCACCACGTCGGAGATGGTGGAGTACTTCCTTGCCCTGATCGACCAGCGCAGGAGCCGTCCCGGCACGGACCTCATCAGCAGCCTGCTGGCCGCGGAGATCGACGGCCAAAAACTGACGGTGCCCGAGCTGCTCGGTTTTTGTGCCCTGCTGCTGGTTGCCGGCAATGAGACCACCACCAATCTGATCGGCAACGCCGTTTTGTGCCTGGCGGAGTCGCCCGGCACCCTGGAGCGGCTCCTCAGCGAGCCGGCCCTGGTTCCCCAGGCGCTCGAGGAGGTGCTCCGCTTCCGGTCGCCGGTCCAGTCGATGTACCGGGTGGCGGTGGCGGACACCGTCGTGGGTGACCACCTGATTCCCGCCGGCGCTCCAATCGTCGCCTGGATCGGCTCGGCCAACCGTGACGGGCAGCAGTTCCAGCGGGCCGCCGAGTTCGATGTGGACCGCAACCCCAACCGGCACCTGGCGTTTGGCCATGGCATCCATTTTTGCCTTGGGGCACCGCTCGCCCGGCTCGAAGCAAGGATCGCACTGGAAGCACTGCTGTCCCGTCTCCCGGGACTTTCCGTGGCTTCCGGAGCGCAACTGGAACGAATGGACAGCAGCATCGTTTACGGGCTGAAGGAACTTCCCGTCACCTGGCAACCTGCCTGACCGGCCCGGACGAATGATCCCGGGAGGAAAGCCGCGGGATGCATTCACCCGGCGGTGCCCGCTTTCGCAGTGTACGCGGTGGCCTGGGAGCTCACCTGGCGGATGTAGGCGTCGGACTGGTTGTAGGCGTAGATGGCAGCTGTCCACCCCTCCGCTGTGGTGAGGTCACGGCCGTGGCCGCAAAGATACGTGGCCGCGCTGAGGGCGGCGTCATCGATGTTGAACGGGTCCGCCGCCCCGTCCCCATTTCCGTCCATGCCTGCGATCCGCCACGTGGAGGGAATGAACTGCATGGGCCCCACCGCGTGGTCCCAGCCGGCGTCGCCATCCAAGGCGCCGCCGTCGGTGTCGGCTATGGCGGCGAATCCCGCGCCGTTGAGGCTGGGGCCCACGATCGGGCCGCTGGCCTGGCCGGCGGAGCTCAGGCTGCCGCCGCCGTACGTGCCGTGGGCTGATTCGACGAAGCCGACGGCGGCGAGCGTGTTCCAGCCGATGCCGCACGTCGGAGCTGATTCGTTGGCGGCAACGGCCGCATTGACGTAGGCGCGCAGGGCCCGTGCGGGGATTCCGGTGTGGGCGGCAGCCGTGCCAAGCCACTCTGCGTCGGGGCTTCGTGTGACGTTTACGGCGGTGGCGAGCCCATCGGGCCCTGGCTGAAGCTTGACTCCCGCTCGCGGGGGCAGGAGGGCGGCCGTACGGGCCCCGGCCCCGGGCTGGCCCAGCAGCCAGAACGAGAAAACTGCGCTGGCGCAGACCACGAACAGGCTAAGGGCCACAAAGCGTTTTACACGGAGCACTGACCAATCAAACCACCCCGGCCTCTCCCCCATCGGTACCATCAGGCATGGGCAGGAAGAATTACCTTATCGAGGGCGGCTCGGGCACGGGCAAGACCGCGGTCTGCAACGAATTGCGGCGGCGCGGCTACCACGCCATCAACGGCGACCGTGAACTTGCCTACCAGGGTGACCCGGAAACCGGTGAACCAGCAGGGGACGCCACCGGCGTGGCTGTGCACAGGCACCACATCTGGAGAGTCGCCGATGTCCGGGCCCAGGCAGCAGACCAGCGGGACGCGGTGACGTTCTTCTGCGGCGGGTCGAGGAACCTCGCCAAATTCATCGATCTGTTCGACGGCGTCTTCGTCCTCGAGGTGGACCTGGGCACGCTGAAGCGGCGCCTCGACCAGCGCCCGGCAGACGAATGGGGAGGGCAACCGGCGGAGCGGCAGCTGATCGAGCACCTGCACGAAACACGGGAAGAGATCCCGCCGGGCGGCATCGCGATTGACGCCACCGCGCCGCTGTCCCGGGTCGTGGACAACATCCTGCACCACGTGCAGGCAGCCCACCCTGCCTAGCCGTCCGAAGGCAGGGCACTGCTCTTCCTGACCGACAGCGGGTCAGCGCACCACCGTGCGGTGTCCGGCATCCAGCCTTTTGGTCCAGCCGCGCGAATCCAGGTGTTCCAGCAGCGGAACCGCGATCCGGCGTGTTGTGCCCAGCGCCTGGCGGGCCTGGCTCGTGGTGAAGGGCTGGTCCAAACCGGCGAGGGTGCGCATGGCAAGCGCCGGGGCGGTGGGCAGCAGCACCACCCCGTCGCGCAGTCGCAGCAGGCGCCCGGTGCGTTCAGCGGCTGCGAGCTCGCGGGCACCCAGGCCGAGGGCCGCCAGCTCATCGGCTTCGGGGGCCCGGAAGGCATCCGCCCTGAGCCTGCCCTCCAGCGTGGCGATTGCCGGCTCGATGGGACCAAGGTTGCCCTGGCTGCCAGGGAGCCGGACGTGTCCGCCGTCCTGTTCCAGGCCGGCCCCGCGGATGACGTGGGAAAGCAGTTTCTCGTCGGGCAACGTGAGCAGGTCCCGCGCCGCACCCATGGACAGGCCCGGGGCCAGGGCATCCCGCTCCTGCAGCGCCTGGACCGCGCCGCGCAGCTGATGCTGCCAGGCCTCCAGGACGGGAGTGTGCACCCACCAGTCGTCGATGACCCGTACACCGGCGGGCGCCTCCGCGTCATGCCCGGACAGCAGCCCGAGCCGGCGCAGATGTTCCGCCTGCACAGCCCTGCGGGCTGCCACCTCTCCCAGTACGTCTCCGGCGGGGTCCATTCCTGCAAGGCGCTCCGCCCAGTGGGCGCCGTCGCCGCGCCGCCGCAAGGCCGGCGGGTCGGCATCGAGGATACGTGCGCCGCCCAGCACCGAGCGGCTTCCGGGATCGCGCAGCACCAGCCGGTCCCCCAGGACGAGGGGCAGGTGCCTGTCGAGGACCAGCCGGGCATGGTCGGCGCCGAAGGGGCGCAGCCGGGCCGGCACGGACGCCGTGCCAACGTGCACCATGAGCTGTTCCGGGACCTCGCTATAGGCCACCCCGGTGGTGCGCTGGATTCCCACCACTGCTGTGGTGGGCCATGCGTCCGGGGTAACCAGCGCGTCACCGCGGCGGATATCCGTTGCGGCAACGTCGCGCAGGTTCAACGCCACCCGGCTGACCGGTTTCACCGAGGCGTACGAGGTATCCCGGCTTTGCAGGCCACGGACCACCACCGGCCGGGTATTAACGTGGCCGATCAGTTCCAGCCGGTCACCCTGGGCAAGCGTTCCTGCTGCCAGTGTCCCGGTCACCACCGTCCCGGAACCGGTGATGGTGAACGAACGGTCCACCCACAACCGGACCCGCCCATCCGTGGTGGGATGAGGCACGTTGGCCAGCACGCCGTCGAGCGCTGCACGCAGGTCAGCCAGGCCCGTGCCGTCGATGGCGGACACAGCTACTGCGGGCGCGTCCTGCAGGCCGGTCCCGGCCAGTTCCGTTCGGGTCCGCGCGAGCACCTCCGCAACCCGCTGCCCGGATGCCCGGTCCGCGCGGCTCAGCACCACGACGCCGTGTTCGATCCCCAGCGCAGCGACAGCGTCCCGGTGGTCGCTCGACTGTGCCTGCCAGCCTTCGTCGGCGGCCACCACAAAGCACACCACCGGCGCGGGTCCGATGCCGGCGAGCATGTTGCCCAGGAAGCGTTCGTGGCCCGGTACGTCGACGAACGCCACGTCCTGTCCGGACGGCAGCGTGGTCCAGGCATAGCCCAGGTCAATGGTCAGCCCGCGGCGCCGTTCTTCCTCCCAGCGGTCCGGCTCCATCCCGGTGAGGGCGCGGACCAGGGTGCTTTTACCGGAATCGACGTGCCCGGCTGTGGCAATGACGTGCACGGTTCAGCCCGCCCTGCCTGCATCCGCAACCTCAAGGGTTGCCAGGGCACGCCGCACCGCCTCGACAATCCGGCCGTCGTCCTTTGCGGGCACGCAGCGCAGATCGATCAGGCAGGAGCCGTCATGGACGCGCGGCAGCACGGCCGGGTCGCCGGTCCGCAAGGGACGCGCAAGTCCCTCGGGGAGCCGGAGTGCCCACCCAGGCAGGGGCACGCCGGGGGCGCCGCCGCCCCCTACCCTGCCGTCATGCGGGACCACGGGGACGCCGAGTTCCCGGGCGAGCCGGTCCGTACGGCCGCGTAATTGCCCGACGTCGGTGTGCAGCGCCTGCACGACGGGCGGCGTACCGCCCGCAACCGTTGCTTCCAGGGCGGCCAGGGCAAGTTTGTCTGCCCTGACGGCGCGGGCGAGCGGATGGCGGGCCAGCCGGGTGATGACCTCCTTGCGGCCCAGCAGCAGCCCCGCCTGGGGGCCGCCCAGCAGTTTGTCGCCGCTGGCGATGACGACGTCGGCCCCGCTCGCCAGGGCGGAGGCAGCGTCGGGTTCATCCGGCAGGAACGGATCCGGGGCCAGCAGTCCGCTGCCCAGGTCGGCGACGAGAGGGACGCCGTTGGCCGCGGTCAGGCGGCCCAGCTCGTCCAGGGAAACAGCTGAGGTAAAACCGTCAACCCGGAAGTTGCTTGGATGGACCTTGAGGACGCACCCTGTGTCAGGACCGAGGGCTCCTGCATAGTCATGCAGGTGCGTGCGGTTGGTGGTGCCCACCTCGCGAAGCCTGGCACCGGTCGATTCCATCAGGTCGGTCAGCCTGAATCCGGCACCAATTTCAACGAGTTCGCCGCGGCTCACCACGACCTCCCGGCCAGCGGCGAAGGCTGTTGTAGCCAGCACCAGCGCCGCGGCCCCGTTGTTGACCACCAGCGCGTCCTCAGCGGCGGGGCAGGCAGCGAGCAGTGCCGCCCGGGCCCCGGCGCCGCGGCGGGAGCGGCTGCCGTCTGCCAGGTCCAGCTCCACATCGACGTAGCCGCTGGCCGCGACAAGAGCCTCCACTGCACCTTCAGAAAGGGGGGCGCGCCCAAGGTTGGTGTGGACGATGACGCCGGTGGCGTTCAGCACCGGGCGCAGGGAGGTTGCCGTACGCGCAGCGACGGCGGCCAGCAGGGCCGGTTCCACCTGGCCGGGGGGCAGCCCGCCGCTCCGTGCCTGCTCCTGGACGTCCCGGACAAGTTCGCGGATGACGCGCTCGTTCAGCCGGGTGCGGGCTTCGCGGACGGCAGGCAAGGCCAGCAGGTCATTTGTGCGGGGAATCAGGCGCCGGGGATCGACGTGGTCCACAGCCCTCCTCATATCGCGGCATGCACTGCCGAAAGTTGGCGGTGGCGGACGGGAATCGAACCCGCCAGGCCGAGATGCTCAGCCTCACCGGTTTTGAAGACCGGGGGGCCCACCAGGACCCGGACGCCACCGCGCCTCAATATAGCAGGGTTGCCTTGGAGGGTACGCTGGGCGGGTGAATGAGGCTCAGATGTCAGTCCAGCAGCTCGATGATGGTGCCACCGGCGCATTCCGGCTCACCGGCTATGCCCACGGCGGCGGCTGTGCTTGCAAAATTCCCCCCGGCGAACTCGAAGATGCCGTCCGTGGCCTCATCGGCCAACCCGGTGCGGAGGTACTGGTGGGCCTTGACAGCGGCGACGACGCTGCGGCGGTCCTGGTGCGCGATGATCTTGCGGTCCTGACCACCGCTGACTTCTTCACCCCCGTTGTCAACGATGCATATGACTGGGGCCGCATTGCCGCCGCCAATGCGCTCTCGGACATCTATGCCATGGGCGGCCGGCCGGTCACTGCGATCAACCTGGTCGGCTGGCCCCGCGGCGTCCTGCCGATGGAATTGATGACTGAGGTCCTGCGTGGTGGCTTGAGCGTGGCATCCCAGGCGGGGTGCCCCGTGCTCGGCGGGCACTCCATTGATGACCCGGAGCCCAAGTACGGCATGGCCGTCACCGGCGTCGCCCATCCTGACCGCTTGCTGCGCAACGACGCCGCCCAGCCGGGGCTGCCCATTACGCTGACCAAGCCACTCGGCGTCGGTCTCCTGAACAACCGGCACAAGCAGACCGGTGAAGTGTTTGCCGAAGCCGTGGAGACGATGGCGGCGCTAAACCGCGAAGCCTCCAAGGCGGCGGTGGCCGCCGGCGTCCGTGCGGCGACGGACGTGACCGGTTTCGGCCTGCTTGGACACCTCCACAAGATGGTCCGTGCCTCGGAAGTAGGCGCGGTGATCGACATAGATGCCGTTCCCCTTCTTGGCGGAGCCCGCGAGGCGCTCCGGGACGGCTTCGTTTCCGGCGGGACCCGGCGCAACCTCGACTGGGTGCGTCCGCACCTGGAGGCCGCACCGGGCATCACCGAGGACGATCTGCTGCTGCTGGCCGATGCGCAGACGTCCGGCGGCCTGCTGGTGGTCGGCGAGTTGCCGGGCCACCCTGTCATCGGTCACACCACTGTGGGACAGGGTATCCAGATCCGCTGAAACCGGGCAGCTGCCTCAGCTGCCGGTGGTGATTGCGTCGCCGGTAACGCCGGCGGCGCGGCGCGCTGCGAGCCGGTTCTTCTGCGGTTCGATGGTGTACCGCGGATCCCTGGCAGAGGCGAGGCCTGCCTCGAACACACCAAACCGGGTCAGGGCCGAGGCGGCCAGCAGTGCCAGACCCGACGCGGCGGCGACCATCCGGTTTCGTCCGCCCAGCAGTGCGCCCAGGCCTCCGGCGACCGCCAGCCGCTCGCTCCACTTCAGCATGGCGCCGGCTTTGCCCTCGTGCAGTGGTTCCGCGGCCACCGGGTCCATCCGGTGCTCCATCACCTTCATGGCCACCACATCCCCCAGGACGCCGAGCACGGCGAGGTTGCGGGCAGGACCCGTCTCGTGCACCGGCGTGGTGACCATCGCGAGCCCGGCAGACGCGAGGCAGGCCGAACTCACGAAAACGAAAGGCAGTTCCTCGTGGGCTGCGTTCCACGTCGGTGTGGCAGTGTCACCCAGCAGGACGGCCGTGTACGCCGCCAGCGGCCCGGCGAACACCGCAGCTTCGATGCCTGCCGGTCCTTCGACAGCGCGCAGGACCTTGCGCAACGGACCCAGCGGCAGCCGGTCTCCGCTCATCCGGTCGATTTCCGCCACGGCGGAGACGCCGGCGCCGGCGCTGAAGGCGCTGAGGATCCACGAGCCCACACTCATCGGGGAGGTGACCTTGAAAGTCCGCAGCATGTGCAGGAAACGCTCCGGCCGGCCAAGGTCCTTCACCAGGGCAACCGCACCCGCGCTCACCGCTGCCAGGGCACCCAGCCGGGCGTTCCGGCGCAGCACCGGGCGTCCGGTCAGTTGGCCGCCGGCGCCCAGGAGGGCCGAACCGGCTGCCACGCCACCCAGGAAGAGGTAGATCGCCACGTCATCGCCCCAGGGGGCGGGTTTCACGACGGAACGGCCGTAGTACGAGGTGAATTCCGGCTCCGGCACCATCGGCATTTCCCGGGAGCCGTCACCGTTGTCCCGGCGGCGGCCCGTCCCCCGCTTGCCGCCCTCCCGGCGGCGGCGTGCGGGCTCTGTTGGCCGGAAACTGTCGAACTCGGAAAGTGTCACGCGCGTCCTCCCAGGAAAGCCAGCGCAGCGGCGGCGGCCATGCCTGCTACCGCCATGCCGGCCCGCCGGTACATCTTTGGCAGATCAGCTGTGGGTACGCGCGGGTCCGGCGGAAGTCCGTAGACCTCCGGTTCGTCCAGCAGCAGGAAGACGGATCCGGTTCCGCCGACGCCGTCGTTTTCGTTTGCGCCGTAAAGCCTCGCCTCTGTCATGCCCTGGGCGTGCAGGTTCGCCACCCGTTCCCTGGCCGTCTCCACCATGTCGTCGTGGTCGCCGAACTTGATGGACGTCGTCGGGCACGCCTTCGCGCAGGCGGGAGTCTCGTCTGCCACCAGCCGGTCGTAGCACAGTGTGCACTTTTGGGCGATGCCTTCGTTGGGGACGGCGGGATGCCCGGCGTGCTGGTCTTCCCTGCTGGTGGCCACCTTGACCGTGCCGTTGCTGCGGCGCTCGATCACGCCGAAGGGGCACCCGGCCACGCACGTTCCGCAGCCGTTGCAGACGTCGTCCTGGACCACCACGGTGCCGAACTCGGTGCGGAACAGCGCTCCGGTGGGGCAGACGTCAAGGCAGCCGGCGTGGGTGCAATGCTTGCAGACGTCGGAGGACATCAGCCAGCGGAAGTCTGCTGTGTCAGGCGGCGTGGTGTCCGCCTCAGCCAGATCCGCCGGGGCGGACGCTGCGGGGGTGGGGGGACCGATGCGGGGCATGCCCAGGCTGACCAGGGCCCGGCCTGATTCCCGTGCCTCGACAATCCGGTCCTGGCCCTGCTCGATGAAGGCGACATGCCGCCAGGTGCTGGCGCCAAGGGATCCGGTGTTGTCGTAGGAGGATCCGAGCAGTTCGAGGTTGCCGTCCTGCGGGTTGTGGTTCCATTCCTTGCAGGCGACTTCGCAGGCCTTGCAGCCGATACAGATCGAAGTGTCAGTGAAGAAGCCCTTGCGCGGATGGTTGTGTTCCCAGTGGGCATCGGCGGTGGGGTCGGTTGGTCCGGACAGCTGGCCCATCTAGTTCTCCAAGGTGGGATCGGTGCCCGGAACGCTGCCGCTGGGCAGCGTTCCGGGCCGGGCAAAGTAGGTGCGGGCCCCGCCGGGTATGACGACGGTCATTCCCCGCCGCCCTTGGCGTGGCTGTCGGGCCCCGTGCGATCAATGCCTTCCGCCGCGGGGTTGGTGACGGCGCGGTTGCCGGTCTCGATGGTCAGCCCGGCCCTCGCCTGGTATTCGGCAACGAGGGCAAGGAGGTCCTCCCCGCGCGGCCGGCGGCCTGGACGGATGTCGCAGGAGGCCACCTTGGATTCCTGGATCTGGACGTTGGGATCCAGGGTCACGCCCAGCAGGTCGTTAGCCGCGTCACCGCTGACCACAGCGTTGCTGCCGACGCCCCAGTGGTAGGGCAGCCCGATCTGGTGCACGGTGTGGCCGCCGACGGCCAGCGGCCTCATCCGGTCGGTCACCAGCACCTTTGCCTCAATGGCAGAGCGGGGCGAGATGATGGTGGCCCACCCGTAGGGTTCCAGTCCGCGCTCAGCGGCCAGTTCGGGCGACACTTCGCAGAACATCTCCGGCTGCAGTTCGGAGAGGTACGGCAGCCAGCGGCTCATCCCGCCCGCAGTGTGGTGCTCCGTGAGCCGGTACGTGGTGAACACGAACGGATAGACATCCGCCCCCGGGGTACCGGCACTCGGTGCGCTCAGGTTGTCCAACCGGGCATACCTCAGTCGTGCCGGACTCTGCTGCTGCGGATACAGCCCGTTGGCCACCGGTGATTCCTGGGCCTCGTAGTGAGTCGGCAGCGGGCCGTCCACGAGCCCCTTGGGCGCGAACAGCCAGCCCTTGCCGTCGGACTGCATGATGAACGGATCGTCCCCGCTGAGCGCGGCCGGGCCGCCCACCGAGGGGTCGGGTTTGCTGCCGGGTGCGAGGGTCGGCGGGAAGTCGGGGACGTCGTCACCCACCCACTTCCCCTGCTCCGCGTCCCACCAAACGTATTTCTTGCGTTCGCTCCACGGCTTACCGGCCGGATCGGCGGAGGCCAGGTTGTACAGGATCCGTCGGTTGGCCGGCCACGCCCAGCCCCATTCCGGCGCTGCCGGGCCTTGCTCCTGGCCGGGTTTCCGGTTGGCAGCGTGGTTGATCCCCTCAGCGTAGACGCCGGTGTAGATCCAGCAGCCCGCCGTCGTAGAGCCGTCGGCGCGGAGTTCGGTGTAGGCGGAGAGCGGCTTGCCGGCATCCGGACCGGTCAGGTGGCGGCCGTTGATCTCGGCAAGCACCGACTCGGGGTCCGGATCGCCGTGGTCGTCCGTGGGGTAATCCCACGTCAGGTCCAGCAGCGGCCGGTCCCTTTCGTCCTGGGAATCGGCGAGCTTCTCCCGGATCCGGTGCCCCAGTTCATAGAAGAACTGGAGTTCGCTCTGGCACTCCCCCGGCGGGGCCACCGCCTGGTGGCGCCACTGCAGCAGCCGCTGGGTCTGGGTGAAGGATCCGGCCTTCTCCACGTGGGTCGCCGCCGGCAGGAAGAAGACTTCGGTCTCGATATCCTCGGTGCGGAGTTCCCCGGACTCGATTTCCGGGCCGTCCTTCCACCACGTCGCGGACTCGATCATGTTCAGGTCCCGGACCACGAGCCACTTCAGGTGGGACATTCCGAGCCGCTGCATCCGCCCGTGGGCCGAGCCGACCGCCGGGTTCTGGCCGAGCAGGAAGTAGCCTTCCACCTCGTCGCGGAGCATACTCATCACGGTCTCATAGGTCCCGTGCGCACCGGTCAGCCGCGGCAGGTAGTCGTAGGCCCAGTCGTTGTCCGCCGTCGCAGCGTCACCCCACCACGCCTTCAGCAAGCTGATGGTGTACGCGTCGGCGTCGGCCCAGAATCCCTTTTGGTTCTTCGAGGCGTTGGCCGCCAGGTACTCCTCCAGGGTGTCGTGGCGGCCGGCACTGGGCATGGGCAGGTAGCCGGGGAGCAGGTTGAACAGCGTGGGAATGTCGGTGGAGCCCTGGATGCTCGCATGGCCCCGGAGGGCCATGATCCCGCCGCCAGGGCGCCCCACGTTCCCCAGCAGCAGCTGCAGGATGGCGGCGGCCCGGATGAACTGGGCACCCAGAGAGTGCTGGGTCCAGCCCACGGCGTACGCGAAGCAGGTGGTCCGGTCGCGGCCGGAGTTCTCCGTGATGGTCTTCGCCAGGTAGGCGAAGTCGGCTTCGCTGATGCCGCACATGTCGCGCACCATTTCCGGGGTGTAGCGGGCGTAGTGCCGCTTCACGATCTGGAAGACGGTCCTGGGGTTCTGGAGCGTGTCATCCCGCAGCACCTCCGCGTGTTCGAGGGGCGGACCACCGCTGCCGTAGGCATCGCCGGAGGCCCGGGCGCCGGCTTCGGCGCCGTGCTCGGGACCGGCCGGTTCGTCGATGGAGCCGTCCTCGCCTTCGTCGTAGGCCCACGACGAGTTGTCGTAGGCACCCTTTTCCGGGTCGAATCCGGAGAAGAGGCCGCCCAGGTCCTCGGCGTCCCGGTAGTCCTCGTGGACCAGGGTGGCCGCGTTGGTGTACGCGGTCACGTACTCCTTGAACCACAGGTCATTGGCGATGACGTAGTTGATGAGCGCGCCCAGCAGCACGACGTCAGAACCCGCCCTGATGGGGATGTGCTTATCCGACACTGCCGAGGTCCGCGTGAACCGGGGGTCGATATGGATGACCTTCGCTCCGCGGGCCTTAGCCTCCGCCACCCACTGGTACCCCACGGGATGGCATTCGGCCATGTTGGAACCCTGGATGACGATGCAGTCGGCGTTGGCCATGTCCTGCAGTGATTGCGTAGCACCACCGCGTCCAAACGAGGCTCCCAAACTGGGAACCGTTGCGGAGTGTCAAATACGCGCCTGGTTCTCGGTCTGCACCGCCCCGGCAGCTGTAAAGAGCTTTTTGATCAGGTAGTTTTCTTCGTTGTCCAGGGTTGCGCCGCCCAGGGAGGCGATGCCCATGGTGCGGCGCAGCAGCCGGCCTTGGTCGTCTTCCTGCTGCCAGGTCCTGCGGCGGGTTTCGATGAAGCGGTCCGCCACCATCTCAACGGCCGTGGCCAGGTCCATGTGCTGCCACTCCGTGGAACGCGGCGCACGGTAAAGCACTTTGGTCTGGCGGCCCGGTGAGTTGACAAGCTGCTCGCTCGCAGAGCCCTTTGGGCACAGGCGGCCGCGTGAAATGGGTGAGTCCGGATCGCCCTCGATCTGGACCACTTTCTCGTCCTTGACGTAGACACGCTGCCCACAACCGACGGCACAGTAAGGACACACGCTCTGCACGACGCGGTCGGCGGTGGCAGTCCGGGGGGCTATTGCTTTTGTCTTGGCCGACGTCACTGCCGGCCCACGGCCCAAGAGGTCGCCCGTGCTTAGCTGACGGACGACCGGCCATTGAAGAAAACTTCGCGGTGCCATTTCTGGAGCATATCCCAGACGGCGGCGGGAGCAACAGGAAAAGGTTGGGCGTGTCCCACGGCAACGTCCGGCCCGGGCCGGGTGGCTGCAGGAGCCCTTGCGCGGGCCCGGGGTGGGACACCGGCGGCCGGGCGTCGCAGACCTGCTTACCGCTCGATGCTGACGCTGAGATCCAGGTGGATGTCCTCACGGGCGAGACGGTCCTGGAGGTACCGGGCGAGGCTCGCATCGGTTGCGGTGTGCGCGCCCTTCGGGACGGCGCCGCGGAAGACAGCTTGGGTATTCGTCGACCTGAGTACGTCCAGGGGCGTTGACCGGAGATGACCGTCGGTCAAGCGTTCGATGTCGGTGCGGAAGGTGCGTCGGTGGTCATGCTGCGCGGAGGCGTGCATGGTGAACGGAATGAAAGCTACGGGCAAGGGGGTCCTTTCGAGCGAGGCAGCCGGCGGTGGGGGCCTCACCGGTAACAAGGCAAAAGCTGGCCGTGGTATTCCCATCCGGGCCTGAAGGAGGCGGACGTCACGGAGGGCCTTGCCCGCCGCGGTCGCGTGGCGGAAGCGTGTTGACCCTGGCTCTGCCCATACCGTAGGAATTGAGCGTCGCTCCGCTGCACCGCGGAACGCCCGAACGATCAGCAGTCAAAGCGAGGAACACGGTGGAACAGCCTCACATAGTCAAGGACGGCACCGCGGCATTCCCATGCAGTTCAGACCCGGGCAGTTCGCAGGCACCACTTACAGTGGACCAACTGCTGCTCGAGAGCCGCGCCGGGCTTGAGCGGGTGCACCCGTCGGATCTTGAGCGGGAGATGGCAGCGGGCGCACTGGTCATTGACACCCGGCCCGTCGACCAGCGGAACCGCGACGGCGATCTTCCGGGCGCAGTGGTTATCGACCGAAATGTTCTGGAGTGGCGGCTTGACCCTTCCAGCCCCCACCGGATCCCCACCGCCGGCGACCCGGCCCGGCGGATAGTGGTGGTCTGCAATGAGGGCTACAGCTCCAGCCTCGCTGCACATACACTGCAGCGCCTGGGGTTGAGCCGTGCGACTGACCTCATCGGTGGCTTCCAGGCCTGGGCTGCCCTGCGCGCTGATTCCTGAAATTTCTTCGGTGCAGGGCCACCGCGAGGACGATGAAGGGGCAGCGGGCAGCGGAAGCCGTTCACTGCGAAGACCAGGGTCTTCATCAACATCCGTTGGAACATCCATGCTCCGGGGCCGGGTGTCCAGCTCCAGCTCCACGTCCCCAGCCGCCCTGGTGGGGCATCCCGCAGTCACCTCGGGATGACCCACCCGGGCCGCCTTGCAGATATGGCGCAGTCTGGACCCCTATGGCTGCTAATGAAGCCCGGACCGGCCAGTTCAGCTAGGCATCGATCACCAGATCCGTCTGGGCGGTGGAACAGCAGGGCAAGAACTTGCCTGCATCGATTTCCCGCTTCCGTATTCCGCCCTGGTGGTTCATTTCGACCTCACCCGAAAGCTTGACTACCTTGCAGGAGCCGCACATTCCTTCCTTGCAGTTGGCACCGATCCGCACGCCCGCGCGTTGGGCGGCACCGAGGATGTGTTCTTCGGGGTCGATCCGCACATTGATGCCGGTGCGCATGAAGGAGAGGGTGAGGCTTCCCGTTCCCACGGTGTCAAAGGTTGACGCATCAGGGGACGGGGCTGCGGGATCCGCCTCCGAACCACCCTTGGCGGCTTCGGTCGAGGGTGCCTCCGGTTCGACAATTTCCAGCGGCAGCCCTGATGCCTTCAAGGTACCGTCAGCGTCATAGCCGGGTTCGTATAGCCCGAACGCGGCGGGCTGGCTTTCGTAGTAGTCCTCTGCCGAGTCTGCGATTTCCTCGGCAATTTCCTCCGCGATGTCCGATGCCAGCGCGATCTCTGCCTGGTATTCAAGGAGGGTTTTGCGATCTCCGGAGAAGAACTCCATGTAGATCGAGGTGTCGTCGACGCCGACCTTCTTGAGCAGTTCAGTAGCGGTGTTCAGGTAACCCTCGGGGCCGCAGGCGTAGACCTGCCGGCCGTTGGCGTCGGGGGCCACCTCCTCGATCATTGCCGAGCTCAGCCGTCCGCTGAAGCCCTCCCACTCCTCAGGCCTGCCGCGGTCGCCCAGGGCGTAAAAGACCTTGACGCGCGAGTCAACGGAAGCGATGTAGGCCAGCTCCCGGTCGAATGCGAAGCCGCCGGCTTCCGCACCGTGGTAGAGCACCACCACGTTGGCGGTCCCGGGCAGCGAGTGGATGGTCCGCAGCATCGACATGATGGGGGTAATGCCCGCGCCCGCGGCCAGGAAAAGGTAGCGTGCGCGCCGGTCGGCATCGGGCAGGTGGAAGGCCCCCACGGGTCCCAGCATGTCCAGGACGGTGCCGGGCCTGACATTGTCGTGCACCCACGGCGACACCAGTCCGCCCGGGTCGCGCTTGACGGTGACGCTGAAGGTCCACGGTTCCGTGGGCGAACTGGACAGCGAGTAGCTGCGGTCCACGGGCTCGTGCTCCTCACCGTTCACCGGGAAGGCAATGTTGACGTACTGGCCCGCGCGGAACGCCAGGGGCGCACCGTCGCAGCGGCGGAACACGAACGTCATCATGCCGCCGGCCTCGGGGATGGTCTCGACGCACTCCGCCATGAACTCCTGCGGATGCCAGGGATCCAGGGCCCGGGCAGCGCGGGCCGGGGCCTCTGCGCTGCCCATGACCCTGTTCCACGGCATTTCCAGGCCGCGGATGCGCTGTGGCTCCTGGATTACCGTCTCGGTGAGGAGTTCCGTCATGCCAGGTGCTCCTGCACACGCTGTACGTACCAGTTGATGAATGCCTCTACCTGGTATTCGCTCTTCATGTAGGGGCCGGGCTGGTAGGCGGGGCTGCCGGCACCCTGCTGGCAGAGCTCAACGAACGCCTTGTCCTGCAGGTTTGTTTGCTTCCAGGTGTAGGTGAGCTTGTCCAGGTCGTAATCGACGCCTTCTTCGGCGTCGTCCGCTACCAGCCAGGTGGTGCGTACCAGTGATTGGTGCTCGTTGATGGGGAAGACGCCGAACGTGATGACGTGGTCGCCCAGGAAGTGGAACCAGCTGTTGGGCTGCAGGTGCATGGAGCAGCGGCCCAGGCGGAAGTCCGGCAGGTCGCCGAGGAGCTTCTTGGAGAGCCGGCGGCCGTCGGCCGAGAACGATTCGCCTTCCCCATCCAGGGATTCGCGGGATATGCGGATACCGGCAATGCGGGTATCGAGTTCCTCAACCACCTCGTAGGGCAGGCCGTAGCGGCGGCACCGCTCCTCGAGGGAGGACTGGGCTTCCTTGTTGCGGTCCCAGACCTCTTCGAGGTGGGCCGGGATCAGGCCCTCGGTCAGGCCCCACGTGGGAAAGAGCGAGCAGGCCAGTTCCGGGTGTCCGTCGCAGTGGTAGCACTCACGGTTGTTCTCCATGACGAGCTTCCAGTTGCCCTCTTCGATGATGTTCTGCTGGTAGGCAATTTTCGTCTTCGACAGGTCGTGGGGTGCGAGGTAAGGCTCAAAGATTTTTGAGGTTTCATCGAAGTCTGTGGGCGGCTCGTCAGCGATGCAGACGAAAATGAGTCCGGCCACCTCGCGGCTGTGGGCCCGCTTGAGGGCGAAGCAGTTCTTGTCAAACTTGGCCTCGCCGGGAGCGGAGGCGTGGATCAGGTTGCCCTCAGGGGAGTAGGTCCAGGAGTGGTAGCCGCAGACCAGGTTGCCGGTGGACCCGGTGGCTTCGGTAAGGACGCGGGCCCCGCGGTGCCGGCACACGTTGTGCAGGACGTTGACGCCGCCGTCGTCGTTTCGCAGCACGATCAGGGAGTAGGGGCCGTAGTCGACCGTGATGTAATCGCCTGGCTCGGGCAGCTCGGCAACGCTGCCGGCAAAGATCCAGTGCTGGCCAAAGATGGCTTCCATGTCGATTTTGAAAATCGTGGGGTCTGTGTAGAAAGGGGCGTCGAGTGAATATCCCGTGCGGCGGAACGCAAACAACTCGGTGATCTCCGCCAGCTGCTCTGCAGGCAAGGATGAAGCGAGTTTTCCGCGTGCGTTGAGGGGCTGGTGCACTGGAGCAGTCATGGTTTTTCTCCCGAGAAGCGTGGGTCAGTGTGCTGGTTTGCGAAGACGAGGGTTGCGTTTCCGCAGCCCGTTGCCAAAAGTCGTTGTAGTCACATTAGGGCTGCCGGGTCTGCAACAAAAGCGCAAGAATCAGCGGATAACCGTGCACAATATATGCATGATCGATCCAAGGCTCATAACGCTTCGCGTATTCGCCAGATGCGGCACCGTCAGCGGAACCGCGGAGCTTACGGGGTACTCTCCTTCCGCAGTCTCAGCGCAACTGCGTGAGCTCCAGCGCGTGCTCGGTCTGCAGCTGCTGACGAAGGACGGTCGGGGTGTCCGGCTGACCGCCACAGGCCGCTTCATCGTGGCGGGTTCGGACACCCTCATCGCGGATTGGGAGAGCCTGCGCGCGGCGGCAATGGAGGCCGGCGACCAAGTGCAGTCGCGTTTCGGCCTCGGTGGATTTTCTACGGCTGCCGCCCAGTTGCTGGCCCCTTTGGCCGCCACCCTCCGCTCCACGCGCCCCCAGCTGGAGGTGCAGGTACTCGAGGCCAATCCGGCCCGCTGCTTCGATTTGCTGGTGGCCGAGCGGATCGATCTTGCGGTCATCGTCGCGATGCAGTCCAACACCTATAGTGACGATGATTTGCGCTTCGAGCAGACTGTTTTGCTCGATGACCCCCTTGACGTGATCATTCCGTCCGACCATCCGTTGGCATCGCGGGAAACGGTGACGCTTGAAGAGCTGGCCTCGGAACCCTGGATCACCGAAGCCGCCGGTTCCACGTACCACGCCCTTTTCACCGCCGCGTTCACCGCAGTGGGGGTAACCCCGCGGATTGCACACGAGGCTGTGGAGTGGGAGACCCAGATCGCCTTCGTCGGTGCGGGGCTGGGCGTGGGCCTGCTGCCACGACTGGCGCCTCTCCATAGCGCAGAAAACGTCGTGCGGCTGCGCATAACCGGCAAAGGGCGGCCCGTCCGGCGGATTGTAGCTGTCGCTCGCCGGGGAAGCATCGGATCCCCCCTGATCCAGGAGTCACTCAGCATCCTGCAAACCAACGCCAAGCGGATCCTCGCCGCCCGCCCGGAAGACGACCTGTGACGCCGCATTGCACGGAAAGACTCGACGCCGGCTGGTGCAGGATGGTGCAGCAAAGGTATTAAAACCCTGTTGACCTGCTGTAATACCCCCTATACGCTGAACCCAGCCCTGGTATATCAGTCAACGAAGTCGGAATATATCTCTAAAGGGGTTGGTGATTGCGAGCACCCTGCTCCGCCTTCCCCCGCGATCCGCGGCTATCCCCGGGAAAGCACTTTTCTCCATCGCAGACCCGCGCAACATGGAGTTCGCCGTCCATGACCGGATATCCCGGGCTTCTCCACACGCTCCGCAACACCTACCGATAAGGAAGTGGCCATGTCAGGAAACAGAGCAGTTGCCTACAAGGAACCCGGCGTCGTCGAAATCATCGACACGGACTATCCGACGTTCGAACTCAAGGACGGCCCGGGCGTCAACCCGGCTAACGTTGGCCGCAAGGTACCCCATGGCGCGATTCTCCGCACGGTGACCACCAACATTTGCGGCTCGGACCAGCACATGGTCCGGGGGCGCACCACCGCTCCGCAGAACCTGGTCCTTGGCCACGAAATCACCGGCGAGGTGGTGGAGGTGGGGCCCGACGTCGAATTCATCAAAGTGGGCGACATTGTCTCCGTGCCGTTCAATATCTCCTGCGGCCGCTGCCGAAACTGCAAGGAGCGAAAGACCGGCATCTGCCTGAACGTCAACCCGGACCGCCCGGGCAGCGCCTACGGCTACGTCGACATGGGAGGCTGGGTGGGCGGACAGGCCGAGTATGTGCTGGTCCCCTACGCCGACTGGAACCTGCTGCGCTTCCCGGACCGGGACCAGGCCCTGGAAAAGATCCTGGACCTGACCATGCTCTCGGACATCTTCCCCACGGGCTTTCACGGGGCCGTGACCGCCGGCGTCGGTGTTGGCTCCACCGTTTACGTGGCAGGCGCCGGACCGGTGGGCCTTGCTGCGGCCGTAGGCGCGCAGTTGCTTGGCGCCGCCGTCGTGATTGTGGGCGACATGAATGAAGACCGCCTGGCGCAGGCTAGGTCGTTCGGCTGCGAAACCGTCAACGTGACGAAGGGCGACCCGAAGGACCAGATTGAACAGATCCTGGGAGTTCCCGAGGTGGACTGTGGCGTGGACGCCGTCGGCTTCGAAGCCCGCGGCCACGGAAAGGATGCCTCCCACGAGGCGCCTGCCACGGTCCTGAATTCCCTTATGGACATCACGGCCGCCGGCGGTGCCCTTGGCATTCCCGGCCTCTACGTCACCGGAGATCCCGGTGGAATTGATGAAGCAGCCAAGCACGGCTCCCTCTCGCTCTCCCTGGGCACCGGTTGGGCGAAGTCCTTGTCCTTCACGACAGGCCAATGCCCGGTGATGAAGTACAACCGTCAACTGATGATGGCCATCCTGCATGACAAGGTCCAGATCGCAAAGGCCGTCAACGCCAAGGCCATCCCGCTCGAAGATGCTCCGCGCGGCTACGCCGAATTTGACGCTGGAGCCGCAACAAAGTTCGTGCTGAACCCCAACGGCTATGTGAAGGCGTAGGAGGAGACGAGGGATGCCGGGGGGTCCGGGGCACTCCGCCACTGCGCGGCTGTCCTGCGGCCTCCGGCACCCGCAACATTCCCAGTAAGACCCGCCGGCGCTGGAAGTTCGTCTCGCTGCATTTAGCGGCGTCGAACCTTATGGTCCTACTTTCTGCCGGCCTTTAGGTCGCTTAAAACCTTCACGATCCGGCGTGACCGCGTGTCTGCGGTCTTGGACGCGGCAATCGGTTCCACGTAGCGGCGCTGGCTGCTGTAGCTCAGGGTCTGGTAGAAAGCTTTCGCCTCGGGGTCGGCATCCAAGGCGGCAGCAAGGTCTGGCGGAATGTCGACGCTCCGCGGCTGGGTGTCCAGCTCCAGGTCCACCTCCACGACGTCCCCGGCAGAGGTACCGGTAAGCTCCCGGTTGGCCGCGCTGAGCCCGATCATGTTGAGCCCGCCCATCACGGCGACAGTACTGCGGTAACTCTTTCCGTTTACAGTCACGACCACGGGCGGCCGCTTTCCTGCATCAAGCGCCCGAACAATGTCCTCGGGAACCTCGATGCCCACCTTGTTGCCGCTCCCCCGGAGGGTAGTGCTGAATTTCATCTCCAAAGTATGCACCCTCCCAGGAGCCCTTGCCTCACCTGCCTGATCAGCGGAAACTTGAGGTACCGGGCTATGCAGTCAGCTGATCGGCCGCCATCAAGAGCCAGGCCCCCATGAGTACCAGCATTGATCTTCAGCCCCCGCTCACGCTGGCGCTGGTGCAATCCGAAGTTCCCCGAAGTAACAGCCGTGAACACAGTTGAGGCCGTCTTTCTGATTCTCGGCGCCGCCTTCATGTGGGTTGGCAGGACTGTCTTCGCCCTCCTGAAGTTGCGCCGCCGCAGGAGAGGTTCATCGCTCGTGGCTTCCACGCCCCCTCCCCCTGCCC
>NZ_LR733289.1:4091171-4226835 GCF_902506025.1 Arthrobacter sp. 8AJ
CTTAAAACCCAAACGCCCCATCATCTCCCGCCCTTAAACCCCCAACGCCCCATCAGTAGGTGATGGGGCGTTGGGGAAAAGGGGGGCAGGACGTGATGGCGCGTCGGGGAGGGTTAGACGGTGCGGACGGCCTCGCCGTAGGAGAACTTGGGCTTTGCCTCGCCCCAGGCTTCCTCACCGGGCTGGCCGATGTTGACCACCAGGAAGCTCTTCTGGTCGCCGGCCGGGAAAAAGGCGGCGTCGATCGCGGCGAAGTCTGCGCCCGTCATGGGGCCGGCGGCGAAGCCGAGCGAGCGGACGGCCAGGATGAAGTAACCGGCCTGCAGGTGGGCGTTGTTGTTGCCCGTGGCGGCGGCCAGGGCCGGATCGGCGTCGTACATGGCCTTGGGGGCGTTGTAGCCGGGGAGGAAGTTGTCCCACTTTCCTGCCCAGTCGGTGTCGTAGCTGAGGATGGCCACGAGCGGGGCGGAGGCCGTCTTGGCCTGGTTGCCGCGGGACAGGGCATCCACCAGGGTGGCGCGGGCCTCGGCCGAGCGGACGTAGGTGACGCGCAGCGGCTGGGAGTTGAACGCGGTGGGGCCGAACTTGGTGAGCTCGTAGATGGCCTGGGCCTGCTCCTCGGTCACCTCACCGGTGAACGAGTTGGCGGTGCGGGCCTGGGCAAAGATGGCGTCGACGGCTGCCGAATCGATAACCGCTTCTTCGTGGGCAATGGTCATTGGCTTACCTTTCGCTGCGCCGCCCGCCTGCCGGGGTGGCCTCTGTTGCTGTCCATAGTTGCAACTTCAAGTGCTTTCCTCCTCTTCCCGTGACGCCTGGTGACCTTGGCCACAGCAGGCCCCGGGAAATACTTGGCGGTATTCTGGACCGAGTTGATCTTCGCCCCTTCGCGGCACCCCCTTGAAAGGCATTCCTTCCCATGAGCATGCTCGGAATCAAATGGAAGCTGCACGGCACCGGCAAAACCATCAAGCCCGGCCAGGTGGTGGCCCCGGATGAGCGGCTGGCGTGGCCCCTGACCATCGGCGTGGGCATGCAGCACGTGGTGGCCATGTTCGGCGCCACCTTCCTGGTCCCCATCATCACCGGGATGCCGCCTGCCACCACCCTGTTCTTCTCCGGCATCGGGACGCTGCTGTTCCTGGTGATCACCAAGGGCCGGGTGCCCAGCTACCTGGGCTCAAGCTTTGCGTTCATCGCTCCCATTACCGCCTCGCAGGCGCAGTTCGGGATCCCCGGAGCCCTGGGCGGCGTGGTCCTCGCCGGCGCCACGCTGGCCCTGGTGGGTGCGGTGGTGCAGAAGTTCGGCGCCGGCTGGATCAACCGGCTAATGCCGCCCATCGTCACCGGCGCCATTGTGGCGCTGATCGGGCTGAACCTGGCCCCCGCCGCGAAGCAAAACTTCGACGCCGCCCCCATCACCGCCCTGGTCACGCTCGTCACCATCATCCTGGTCAGCGTCCTGTTCCGCGGAATCCTGGGCCGGCTCAGCATCCTGGTAGGCGTGGTGGTGGGCTACCTGGTGGCCATGCTCCGCGGCGAAGTGAAGTACGACAAGATGGACGCCGCAGCCTGGATCGGCCTGCCGCACTTCCAGACCCCCGAGTTCCATATCGGCGTGCTGGGCCTGTTCGTCCCCGTGGTTTTGGTGCTGGTGGCGGAGAACATCGGCCACGTGAAGTCGGTCGCCGCCATGACGGGCCAGAACCTCGACGGCGTCTCCGGACGGGCACTGATGGCGGACGGCGCCGCCACCGTCCTGGCCGGCTTCGGCGGCGGCTCGGGCACCACCACCTACGCGGAGAACATCGGTGTCATGGCTGCCACCAAGGTGTATTCGACGGCGGCCTACTGGGTTGCGGGCATGTTCGCCATCCTCCTCAGCTTCTCGCCGAAGTTCGGCGAACTGATTGCCACCGTTCCGGCCGGCGTGCTGGGCGGCGCGGCCACCATGCTGTACGGCATGATCGGCATCCTCGGCGTAAAGATCTGGGTGCAGAGCAAGGTGAACTTCTCCAACCCCGTCAACCTGACCACCGCCGCCGTCGCCCTGATCATCGGCATCGCCGACTACACCTGGACCATCGGGGACCTGAAGTTCACCGGCATTGCCCTGGGATCCGCTGCCGCACTGGTGATCTACCACGGCATGAAGGCCATCGCGAAGGCGCGTGGAACGGTGGCGGAGCCCGAAACGGAACAGGGCGTCCTGCCTCCCGCCGTGAAGTCGGCGCTGAACGCGGCAGCGAAGCGGGGCCCGCGGAAGCGTTGAGGCTGAATACAGCGGCAAACCACCGCCACGTCCAGCAGTCCGACCTGCCGCCGGAGCAGATCCACACCCTGGACCCGGTGCCCAAAGGCCGCCTGGCGGCCTGCGTCATCGCATTCCTTTTGGGCAGCTGGATGCTTGCAGTACCCGTGGCGCTCATTGACCAGCTCAAGGACGCTGCGGGCCCCGGGCCGGCCATTGTTTCCGGCATCGTCATCGCCCTTGGCGTGGCCACAGCCGGCCTCGGGGGTTTCCTGTTCTTCAACGCCAGGGACCGCCGGAGGCCGTGGTCCGTGGCGCTCATCGGCACCCTCGCTGCGTCTGTCATTGCCGCAGTAATGTCAGCAACCCAGCCCGCGTACGGGTTGCTGCTGGCTGCCCCAGCCATCGTGGCAGGGGTCCCCGCACTCATCGCGTTGGCCAGGGACGCCAGCAGGACCTGACGCCGGCACTGCCTGCCGGCGCCGGGCAGGAGTTCCACACGGCGCGCCGGACAGAGGGCTACGCTGCCTGCCCCTCCGGTGCGGGGCCGCCCGCCATTCCAGGATTCCGGCCTGCCACCGGGTGCCCGGGCGGGAATGGTCCCGGGCGGCCCAGGCCAAAGACGGGCGCCGGCTGGGGCCGCTTCGCCGCCAGGTCGTCGCCGTCGTGGTGGGGAAGCAGCCGTTTGAGCACCCACGGCACAAAGTACTGCCGCGCCCACACCAGGTCCTCGGCCCGGGCCTGTGTCCACCCATGGGCCGGAAGCGGCCGCGGCTGGAGCGGCTTGAGGGCGTGCGCTACCCCCAGGGCATTGAGGGTGGCCACGGCCACGGAGTGATGGCCCAGCGGGGACAGGTGCAGCCGGTCCGGGTCCCACATCAGTGCGTGCTGAAGCTCCGGCAGGCACCACAGGTCCACCATGATGGCGTGGTGCCGCGCGCCGATCCTGTGCAGGTGCTCGTTATATATCGCCACGCGTCCGCGGATCTTGCCGAAGACAGGAGTGTCGCCCCAGTCCGGACCTGCGTAGAGCAGCACCGTGGCATCGGTGCCTGACAGGATACCGACAGCTTCGTCGATCTTTTCCGCCAGCTTGTCCGGATCGCCGTGGCGGAACACGATGTCGTTACCGCCGCCGGACATGGCGATCAGGTCGGGTTTCAGTGCCAGGGCCGGCTCCAGCTGCACGTCGAGGATCTGCTGCAGAAGGAAGCCCCGGATCGCCAGGTTGGCGTAGGCGAAGTCCGGCTGGCTGTCGGCGAGTTCCTCGGCCACCCGGTCAGCCCAACCACGGAGGCCGCCCAGGCTGTTCGGCTCGGGATCGCCAATTCCTTCGGTGTAGGAGTCCCCCAGGGCAACGAACCGGTGCCAGGGATGTCTGTCCGGTCCTTCGGCGACGGAGCGCAGCTCCTGCTTCTCGATGGTCATGCCGTCCTCCCTTCCGCCGCCGGCGGGGGTTCCTTCCCCGCCGCAGCTTCCTTCCGGGGCGACTTTCCGGTTGGAAAGTCCCGCCCCGCCGCCGACGGGCGCGGAAGCTCCGCCACGCCGTCGTACGTTTCCTGCCGCCGCGCTGGAACCTGCCCGCCCCCGCGGTCCACGCCGCCGGGGGCCACAACGTTCAGTGCCGCGTCCCGCAAGTCCACTTCGTGGTGCACCGCCTGCGTCTGCAGGAACCGCAGTGCACCCTCGCGGGTGAGTCCGTATTCGTTCATGAGGCTGCGCACCGCCAGGTCCACCAGGATCAGGGAGCTTTGGACGACGGCGAGACCGGCCGTTGCCTCCGCCCGCTCCGCCGTGCGGACGACGACGCGCAGGGCCCGCGAAACCTGGTGTGCATAGCTTTGGCTCTGCACCAGGTCATCGCTGGTGAAGGAATGCGGGGCCGCTGCGTACAGGGTGATGGCAGCGCTCGTGGCGCCTTCGGTAAGGATGGGGACGGAAAGCAGGGACTGCACGCCATGGCCGGCGGCGGCGCTGGAATAACCGGGCCAGCGCCGGTCCCGGCCCAGGTCGGACAGCAGGACGAATTCCCCGGTGCGCACGGCTTCCATGACCGGCCCGTCGGCAAACGAGCATTGTTCGCGGTCGGCCTCGCGCGCCTGCTCCGTGCTGGCCGCGAGGGTACGTGCTTTGCCCAGGCGAAAGAGGGTGGCCGCCCAGCCGAGGCCGCGGCGCTCACCTTTGATACCCGTCATGAAGTCGCGGGTGACTTCCCAGAGGTAGTCTTCGACGTCTTTGCTGTCGAATACCGGCTCCGGGGTAACTGGAAGCGGTCCCCAGCCAACCTGCCCCGTGGGATCAGCGGCCATGCTCCAGCCCTGCTATCAGCGCTTCGGCCCACTGCAAAACCTTTGCTCTAAGAATACGACCCCTTTGAGGCGTTGGTGGGGGAAACGGGTAAAACAGGGGGTTTCGCGGGTTTAGGGAGGAGCGGCGCGCCGGTGTCCCTTCCGCAGGCTCGGCTGCGCAGTAGCATCGGGAGGGGGAACACCGAATACTCCCTGCTCGCTTGGGTACCTGACCTTGGGCAAGGGGTCTTGGGGCATCCATGCCAGCACTGAAACGAGCAACGGAAAGAGGAGCTTATGCGGGAGCCGGGCACCAGCGAGCGTACTTCAGAAGCGGATGCAGCCGCCGCGGGCAATGCGGAAGTGGAAGAGGGCGCTGCGGAGCCGTCACCGGACCTGGAGGTTACTTTCGACGAGCAGTTCTTCGCTGCCCGGCCCAAGGCGCTGCGGCCCATCGCGCGCCGGCGGCAGTTCGTGGGCAGCAGGCCGTCCTTCGAATTCGACGGACGGAACGCCGCGTATGTGGAGTGGCTGCGCAACCAGGCCATGCTCGGGGATGCGAATACGCTGGCACGGCAGCTGTCCGGCCAGGCCAGCATGTGGCAGAACTCGTATGCCCATCCCAACCCGCGGGCCGCCGTCGAACGCGCCTCCGTATGGTTCACCGCCTACCCGCTGTCCTTCATCACCCGGACCGGGCAGTCCTTCCTCTCCGCCCTGGGCGACCCCGAAATGTGGAAGGCTTTCCGCGAAATCGGAATCCGCGGGATCCACACCGGACCGGTGAAGCTCGCCGGCGGCATCAGCGGCTGGTCCCACACGCCCAGCGTTGACGGCCACTTTGACCGCATCAGCATGGCGATCGATCCGGTCTTCGGCACCGAAGAAGAGTTCCGCAGCATGTGCGAGGTCGCGGCTGAGCACGAGGGCACGGTGATCGATGACATCGTCCCCGGCCACACCGGCAAGGGCGCGGACTTCCGCCTGGCCGAGATGAACTTCCGGGACTACCCGGGGATCTACCACATGGTGGACATCCCGGAAGAGGACTGGAACCTGCTCCCGGACGTCCCGGAGGGGGCGGACTCGGTCAACCTCAGCCCCGACTCCGAGCAGGCCCTGCAGAAAGCCGGCTACATCATCGGCCGCCTGCAGCGGGTCATCTTCTACGAGCCCGGAGTCAAGGAGACCAACTGGAGCGCTACGCGGCCCATCGTGGACACCACCGGAAAGACCCGCCGCTGGGTCTACCTGCACTACTTCAAGGCCGGCCAGCCCTCCATCAACTGGCTTGACCCCACGTTCGCCGGCATGCGCCTGGTGGTGGGCGATGCCCTGCACTCGCTGGTGGACCTGGGCACGGGGGCGCTCCGCCTTGATGCCAACGGCTTCCTGGGCGTCGAGAAGAGCGCCGAGGAGCAGCCCGGCTGGTCCGAGGGGCATCCGCTGTCCGAGGCCGCCAACCAGCTCATCGGCTCCATGATCCGCAAGGTGGGCGGGTTCTCCTTCCAGGAGCTGAACCTGACCATTGACGACATCAAGGCAACGTCGGAGTCCGGCCCGGACCTTTCCTACGACTTCATCACCCGGCCGGCGTACCACTACGCCCTGGTCACGGCCGATACCGAGTTCCTGCGGCTGACCCTCCGGCTGTCCATGGAAATCGGGGTGGACCAGGCCTCACTGGTGCACGCACTCCAGAACCATGACGAACTCACCTACGAGCTGCTGCACTTCGCTGCCGGACACCGGGACGAGATGTTCGAGCTCAACGGTGAGGAACTCACCGGCGCCCAGCTGGCCGAGAATGTGCAGCAGACCCTGCGGGACCAGCTCACCGGGGAGAATGCGCCGTACAACGCCGTGTTCACCACCAACGGCATTGCCTGCACTACCGTCAGCTTCATCATGGCGGCCCTGGGAATCAAGGACCCGGCCACAGTAACCGCGGAGCAGGAGGCGCAGATCCGGGACGTCCACCTGCTGCTGGCCATGTACAACGCGCTCCAGCCCGGCGTCTTTGCCCTTTCCGGCTGGGACCTGACCGGCATCATGGCCCTGGACCGCAGCAGCGTCCGCGAACTCACGTCGCAGGGCGATACGCGCTGGATCAACCGGGGCGCGCACGACCTCATGGGGACCAGCCCGGACGCCACCAACTCCTCGGCCGGGATGCCGCGGGCCCGCAGCCTGTACGGATCCCTGCCGGACCAGTTGCAGGACCAGGACTCCTTCGCCCGCCGCCTCCAGCGGATCCTCGCCGTCCGGGAAGAAAACGGCATCGCCACGGGCACCCTGCTGGACGTCCCCGAGGTCTCCAACCGCGCCGCGCTGGTGCTGGTCAACCGGCTGAAGGACGGGGCCCTGCAGGTCACCGCGCTGAACTTCTCCGGGCAGGACATCGCCGGCAGCATCCAGTCCAACGAACTGCCGTCCGGCGCCAATGTCCAGGACCTGTTCAGCGGCGAAACCGTGGGGCAGGTGGATGACCTGCACAGCTTCTTCCTGGAGCTGCCCGCCTATGGCGGAACCGCGCTGCTCCTGACTGAGGCCCCGGAGCCCGAAGCGGAGGCGTAAGGCTGACCGCCAGGTGGCGCCGGGGATCCTCCGGCGTCACCCGGCGACGGCGCCGGCCAGGGTGGCTTCGATGATGGCGGGCGAGAGCACGTACTGGGTGACCAGCTGGCTTGCCCCCAGCACGCCAGCCTGGCTTCCGGCGCGGGAGACGCTGATGCGCAGGTGTGAGGTGGCCAGCGGGGGCGAGCGCCGGTACACCACTTCGCGGATGCCGGCCACCACGTGCTCCCCCGTCTCACCAAAGCTGCCGCCCACCACAATCACGGACGGATTGAGCAGGTTGACCACGGTGGCCAGGACCTCACCGATGTCCCGGCCTGCCTGGCGCAGCGCCTGGATGGCCTGCAGGTTGCCGTCTGCGGCGAGCCGGATCACGTCCGCGCCCCTCCCGACGTCCAGTCCGTGCTCCCGCAAGGAACGCGCGACGGCGGGACCTGACGCGAGTGCCTCCAGGCACCCGTAGTTTCCACAGGCGCAGAGGACATCCGCGCCCCGGGCCACCTGCACGTGCCCCAGGTCGCCCGCCGTGCCGTTGGCACCGCGTTGCAGCTCGCCGTTGCTGATGATGCCGGAGCCGATGCCGGTGGCCACCTTGACGAAGAAAAAGTTGTTGTGCTCCGGCCAGTGTGCGGACTGCTCCCCCAAGGCCATGATGTTCACGTCGTTGTCCACCAGCACGTGGACGGGCAGGGACCGCTGGACGTAGCTGACCACGTCGAACCCGTCCCAGCCCGGCATGATGGGCGGCTTCACCGGTTTGCCGGTGTCATGTTCCACGGGGCCGGGCAGTCCGATGCCGATTCCAGCAAGTTCTGCGACGCTGCGTCCCGCCGAAGCGAGGAGCTCCTTGCCCTGGGCCACCACCTGGTCCAGCACGGCCTCCGGACCGTCGGCCACCTGCTGCTCGAGCCGGTGTTCGGCTAGGATCTTCCCGCCGAGGTCGGTGACCGCGACGATGACGTGAGTGGCCCCCACGTCCACGGCCAGCACCAGGCGCGCTGCGGGGTTAAAGGCAAAGCGCGACGGCGGCCTGCCGCCGCTGGAGAGGGCTTCCCCTGCCGGGCCCACCAGGCCGGACAGCATGAGCGCATCGATCCGGGAGGCCACCGTGGAGCGGGCCAGCCCCGTGCTCAGGGCAAGTTCGGCGCGGGTGCGGGCCCTGCCGTCGCGGAGCAGCTGGAACAGGTCCCCGGCACGCGACAGGCTGCCGACATCGGAGTCTTTTCCGGCCTGCCTGCCCGTCGGTGAAGTCATGTCTAAGTCATAACACTGTTACTTACTGCTGTCACCACGCCAGAAGAATGACGCGCAACAAACAACTTTTGCTTGACGCGCGTCAAAAGTAGTTCTACGTTGTGACTCAAGGCACATTTGCGGTTCCGATGGCAACCATCCGCCGCACTGATCCCTCCGGTACTCCAGAGTCCGCTTACAAAGAGGTAGTTGAACTTGTCCCACATCGCAGCGCCAGCAGACCGGCCCCTGGGCGTCGGCATCCTCGGCGCCGGGCCCGTCACCCAGGCCATCCACCTCCCGGCACTGGCACGGCTCCGGGACACCCTGGAAGTACGGCACATCATGGACGTGGACCCGGCCGTGGCCTCTTCGGTGGCGGCCCGGGTCGGGGCTGCATCCAGCACCAGCCTGGAGGCCCTGCTGGGTGATCCAGGCGTGGAGATCGTGGCGATCTGCAGCCCCCACCAGTTCCACGCGGACCAGGTCATTGCCGCGTGCCGGGCCGGCAAGAAAGCCGTGCTCTGCGAGAAGCCCTTCGCCATGAACGGTGACGAGGCAGCCAGGATCGCCGAAGTCAGCGCCGCGACGGGGGTCCCGATCGTGGTGGGGGCCATGCATACATTCGACCCCGGCTGGCTCGCGGCGGAACAGAACTGGGGCGATCTTCCCGCACAGGCGCACACCATCCGTTCATCCATCGTCCTCCCGCCGAACGCCCGATTCGAAGACTTCGCCACCGAGATCATTACCCGCCCCACCACCGGCACGCCCGATTATTCGGACGTCGAGGTCATCAAGGCCATGATGCAGGGCGGCATCATGGGCCTGGCCATCCACGACCTGCCCCTGGTGCGGCGCTTCACCCCGGACTTCGATGAGATCGAGGTGCTCCAGGCGCGGCACGTCCGGCCGTTCGGTTACGCCGTCTCACTCAGGACCCCCACCCGCGTCATCGAACTGCGTGCCGTCATGAACAGCACCTGGAAGCCCGAGTGGACCTTCGAGGCCATCGGTGACGACTCCGCGCTGCGGATCGACTTCACGCCGTCCTACGTCCAGGCCGGCTCCGCCGTCGCCACGTTCTCCCGGGTCAGCGAAACCAGCACCTTCGGTCCGTACGGCCACAACGGCTACGAAGGCGAGTGGCGTGAACTGGCTGAACTGGCCCGCGGCACGCGCCCGGCCCCCTCCGCCCAGGCCCTGATCGACGACCTCACCTTCGCCCTGGCCATCTCCGCGGCCACGGTGCAGGACGTTGCAACAGGACACGCGGCCGCCACGGAAACGGCAGGAGCCACCGCATGAGCGCATACACAGTGACAGCAACGCCGCAGGCCGAAGAAGCAGGCGCGGTAGCCCTCGCAGTTGCCTCCCTGCCGGCGACCTTCGGCCCCGCGACGGAGGACCGGGCGGCTGACGTTGCGGTGATCGCCGGCGAAGCGGGCTGGACCACGGAAGCCGCCCGGGCCATCGACGCCGGGCCGCGCGGCATCCTGGTGGTGGATCCCGTCCCCGAGGAAACCACGCAGTTGGCGGACGCTGCCCGGGCAGCCGGTGCCGCCGTCGTCCTCGATCTCCACTGGGCTTCCAACCCCGCGTTGGTTAGCGGAAGCGGCGACCCTGACGCCCGCGACGCTGTTCGCAGCGCCGCGGGCACGGCATCGTTGCTGGACAGTATTGCCACGGCAGCCCCGGGCACGGACGTGCAGCGGCTCCTGGCCCGGCACCTCGCCGCCGTGCTCGCCGTCAGCGGACAGCTCCACGGCGTCAGGGTCCTCCGCAGCGGCACCACCGGGTACACCGCCACCGGCCTGCTGGCCAACGGCGCACCGTTCACCGCCCAGGGCGTACTCACCGCAGCCCGCCCGGCCGGCGTCGGGATCCACCTCTACACGGCCGACGGCGGCGTGGACGTCCAGGTCCCGGATCCGGACGCCGCGTGGCCCGCCGAAGTCAGGGTCACCGGGGCCCACGGCCAACTTTTGCTTCCCACCCTGTACGAATCCGCCCACCGGGCGGCGTGGCGGCGGCTGAAGACCCATCTCAGCGCCGGCACGCTGCCGGACGACCTGGCCGGGTTTGCCCGGCTGACCGACCTCTACGCAACCCTCGCTGCCACGTAACCAGCCCACCGATACGCAACCGAACCAGCAGTCCAGTCCCACCTCCACTCTCAACGATGAGCAGGACCGCACCAACGGCGCACAGCGCAAGACGGTCCCGAAAGGACACATCATGAACGCAACTCCCGAACAGCGCCGTTCCTTTTCCCGGCGCGGCTTCCTGGGCCTGACGGCTGCCGCAGCCTCCGTACCCCTGCTCGCCGCCTGCGGCGGCGGCTCGGCATCGCAGGGAGGCGGCGGGGGCGGGGCCGGCGGCACCGTGAAGTTCTGGGACATGCCCTGGGCAACACCGGCCTACAACGATGCCGCCAAGGGCATCGCGGAAGGTTTCTCCGGTGCCAATGGCGCCAAGGCGAGCTACCAGATCATCCAGTGGAACAACTTCTACCAGACCTTCTCCTCCGCGATTGCCTCCAAGACGGGCCCGGCTGTGTCCACGGGCGGCGGCTTCCAGGCGTTCCAGTTCGAGCAGCAGGGCCAGATCGCCTACGCGGACAAGGTGATCGAGAAGCTGAAGGCCAACGGCCAGTTCGATGACTTCCTGCCCGGCGTGCTGGACCCCTTCAAGTCGGACAAGGGCTACGTGGCGGTCCCGTGGCAGCTGGACATGCGCGTCTTCTGGTACCGCAAGTCCCTGTTCGAGAAAGCCAACGTTGCGCTGCCCACGGACTGGCCGTCTCTGCTGGAAGCAGGCAAGGCACTGAAGAAGGTGGGCGCGTTCGGCTTCACCACCGGCGCAGGCGCAGGGAACAACTACGCCAACCACTCCATGATCATGATGATGGTCAACAACGGCGGCGGCGTCTGGAACAAGGACGGCGAGCTGGACCTGATGAATGACCGCAACGTCGAGGCCATGGAATTCGTCCTGGAGCTCGTCTCCAACGGCATCGTCGACCCGGCCGCGGTCAGCTACACCACGGACAATATGTCCGCCCAGTGGAAAGACGGCAAGGCCGGCTACGGCCTGTTCCAGGTGAACGTCCCGCAGCGCGTGGGCGACACCTCCGGCGACCTGCTGGTGGCTGACCCCATCAAGGGCCCGCACGGGGACAAGGCCACCATCGTCTTCCCGAACAACATCATGATGTACACCAACACCCCGTCGCAGGAAGCCTCGGAGGAGTTCCTGGTGTACTATCTGGGCCAGCTCAAGCAGCTGTGGCAGAAGAAGCTGATGTCCGCCCTGCCGGTCTTCAAGTCGATCACGGAGATCCCCGAGTTCGCCAACGACCCCAACAACGTCAAGATCGTCAAGGACTGGCAGCCTATTGCCAAGACCTTCGCCGCCCAGGGCAGCCGGCTCAATGCGAACCTGGCGGCCCTTGACGGCGGCCAGGCACTGAACCAGTTCAGCCAGACCATCATCACCGGCAAGGCCGACGCCAAGACTGCCCTGCAGACCTTCCAGTCCGGCCTCGAGTCGGTCCTGAAGAAGTAGGACCGAGCGCCCATGTCCAGCACCACCACCCAGTCCGGCCTAAGCCGGGCCCGCCGCGGGCTTGCCCCCGGCGGGTCCGGGGCCGTCCCCGGAAAACGCAAGAGCAAGCTCTCCGCGCAGGCCACCAGGACGTTCTTCTGGCTCCTGCTCCCCTCCGTGGTCCTCCTTGTCCTGATCCACGGCTACCCGCTGATCTACGCCGCCATCCAGGCGACGCACGACGGAGACCTGCTCCAGACCGGCAACTTCGTGGCGGGCCAGAACTTCGCCACCGTCCTGACCTCGCCGGCGTTCTGGAAAGCTGCCCAGTTCACGCTGTGGTTCACCATCGTGGGCGTCTTCGGGTCCTGGCTGGTGGGGCTGGGCCTGGCCCTGCTCCTGCGCACCAAGATCCCCGGCGGCGGCACTTTCAAGGTCCTGCTGCTCCTGCCCTGGGTGGTGCCCATCGTGGTGTCCTCCACTGCCTGGAACTGGCTGGTGGCCACCCCGGACAGCCTGATCCCGTCGCTGTTCCGGAACCTGGGCATGGGCACGCCACTCTTTCTGGCCGATCCCACCCTGGCCTCCATCACCGTGATGGTGTTCAAGGTCTGGGTCAGCTTCCCGTTCATGATGATGATGATCTCGGCCGCCCTGGCTTCGGTGGACACCACCGTTTATGAGGCAGCCAGCATGGATGGCGCCAGCCGCTGGCAGCAGTTCACCCAGATCACCCTGCCGTTGATCGCCCGCTCCACGTACATCAGCTGGATCCTGATGACCATCTTCTGCGTCAACGACTTTCCCACCATCTACCTGCTCACCGGCGGCGGACCGGTCAACGCCACCACCTCCCTGGTGGTCCTGGCCTACCGGACCGTGTTCCAGGACTTCGCCACCGGCCCCGGCGTGGCCATCGCCTTCCTCATGACGATGACCCTGGTGGTCATCTCGGTCATCCTGTACCGCCAGATCCGAAAGTCGAGCGTCGAATAATGAGCGCAGTCCTCCACGCCCATCCCGAATCCGGCCCCGCGCTCGGCATCGACGCCGGCAAGCGGCGCAGGGTCCTCTCCGAAGCGGGCCAGCGCGGCCGCTGGTGGCGCTTCGCCGCAATCCTCATCATCACGGGGATCGTGCTGGTGCCCATCATGGTCACCGTGCTGCTGGCCTTCACACCCGGACCCAACAGCACTGCGACCGGCCTGACGTTCGAGAACCTCGGCAACGTCTTCTCCAAGACCCTGGCCGCCACCTGGCTGAAGAACAGCCTGGTCACCACCCTGTCCACCGTGGTGGTCTCCGTGGCTGTTGCCGCCCCTGCCGGCTACGTCCTCTCCCGCGGCCGCAGCAAGGCGGTGTCCGGGTACTCGCTGCTGCTGTTCGTCATGCAGTCGCTGCCCATCATCACTTCCGTGGTGCCGCTGTTCATCCTGTTCGCCGGCATGGGCCTGGTGGACAACCTCCTGGGCCTGACCATCATCTACGTCGGTTCCACCATGACCGTGGCCACCTGGATGATGGCCGCCTACTTCGACTCCATCCCCATCAGCCTCGAGGAAGCATCCTGGATCGACGGGTGCTCCGTGTTCGGCTCGTTCACCAAGGTGGTCCTCCGGAACTCCCTTCCCGGCGTTCTCTCCACCGCGATCTTCGCCTTCCTCCTGGCCTGGAACGACTACCTCGTAGCCATTGTGTTCCTGCGCTCGAACGAAATCTTCACCCTTCCCATGGGCGTGCAGTCCTTCTTCCAGCAGAACGCCACGGACTGGACATCCGTCATGGCCCTGGCCGTGGTCATGATGCTCCCGCCCGTCATCGTCTTCGCCACGCTGAACAAATACTTCAGCGTCGGCGGCATCGGCGGCTCGCTCGCCGGCCGCTGACCCCAGTCCACTTCGATTCACAACAGAACGCTAAGGAAACCCATGTCCTACTCACTTCAGCTCTACACCCTGCGCAACGCGATCGCGGAGGACCTCCCGGGCACTATCCGGAAAGTCGCCGAAATCGGCTACACCCAGGTTGAGCCCTACAACTTCGTGGCCACTGCCAAGGAACTCGGCGCCGCCCTGAAGGAAAACGGCCTCACCGCGCCGTCCGGCCACGCGCCCCTGATGAGCCAGGACCAGGACGAAATCTTCGCCGCCGCGAAGGAACTGGGCATCACCACGGTCATCGATCCGTTCCTGCCCGCCGAGCACTGGCAGAAGGCGGAGGACATCCAGGCGACCGCCGCCAAGCTCAACGCCGCGGCGAAGAAGGGCGCCGGGTACGGCATCCGGGTTGGCTACCACAACCACGCCTGGGAGCTGGAGTCCACCATCGAGGGCCGCACCGCCCTGGAGTACTTCGAGTCCCTGCTGGACCCGGAACTGGTCCTCGAAGTGGACACCTACTGGGTGGCCGTCGGCGGCCAGGACCCGATCGACATCCTCACCAAGCTCGGTGGCCGCGTGAAGTTCATCCACATCAAGGATGGCCCGCTGAACAAGGACAACAAGGCCCAGCGTCCGGCCGGCCAGGGCAAGGTCCCGGTCATGGACGTCATCGCCGCCGCGCAGTCCCTCGAGGTAGGCGTGGTGGAGTTTGACGACTACGACGGCGACATCTTCGAGGGCATCGCCCAGAGCCTTGCCTTCCTGGAGAGCAACACCGCAGCCGAAGGAGCCAACGCATGAGCACCCCCGCAGGCACGCCGGCCCGCAGCGGCCCGGTGGGAGTCGGCGTCATCGGCGCCGGTGTGATCAGCAAGCAATACCTGGACAACCTCACGGCGTTCCCGGACCTCAAGGTCCATGTCATCGCCGACCTCTTCGAGGACGCCGCCGAAGCCCGCGCCAAGGAGTACGGCATCCCTGAGTGGGGAGGCGTGGACAAGGCCCTGAACCACCCCGACGTCGAAATCATCGTCAACCTCACCATCCCCGCAGCCCACGTGGAGGTGGCCACCGCAGCCGTCAACGCGGGCAAGCACGTCTGGACGGAGAAGCCGTTCTCCCTGGACCGCGAATCCGGCCTTGGCCTGCTCAAGACCGCCGACTCCGCCGGCATCAGGCTGGGCTGCGCGCCGGACACCTTCCTCGGCGCCGGTATCCAAACGGCGCTGCGCCTGATCCAGCGCGGCGACATCGGCACGCCGCTGACCGCAATGACCACGTTCCAGACCCCCGGCCCGGAGTCGTGGCATCCGAACCCGGCCTTCCTCTTCCAGCACGGCGCCGGCCCGCTGTTCGACATGGGCCCCTACTATCTGACCGCCCTGGTCCAGGCCTTCGGCTCCATCCGCAAGGTGGCCGCCGTCGGTTCCAAGGCCAAGGACGTGCGCGTGATCGGTTCGGGACCCAAGGCGGGCGAGGAGTTCACCGTCGAGGTGCCCACCCACGTCTCCGCCATGGCGCAGTTCGAATCCGGCGCCTCCTCGCACAGCGTCTTCTCCTTCGAATCCCCCCGGACCCGGATGGGTTTCGTGGAGATCACCGGAACGGAAGCCACCATTTCGCTGCCGGACCCCAACTACTTCACCGGAGACATCAAGCTCTGGCGTGCCGGCGACGAGGACTGGACCACGGTTCCCGCCACCGGGCCCGCCAACGGCCGCGGCATGGGCGTCCTGGACATGGCCCGCTCTCTCCGCGCCGGTGTGAAGCACCGTGCCACGGGTGAACTGGCGTACCACGTCCTGGACACGATGGTCTCGATCTCGGAGTCCGTCGATTCCGGCACGTTCGTGAACGTTGAAAGTTCAGCCCCGGCATCCCCCGCCCTCCCCGAGGACTGGGCGCCGGAAACCGCCACGCTCTGATCCAGCAAGTAATCCAGCACGTAGTCCAGCCAGCAGGAAGCACGCAGGAACGCACCATGACCGCACCCGCACACCCCTCCGAACCCCCGGCCTCCCGACCGGCTTCGCGCCCGCTGGGCGTGGCAGCCATCGGTTATGCCTTCATGGGCAAGGCCCACTCGAATGCGTGGCGGAATGTGGCCAGCTTCTTCGACGTCCCGGCCTTCGAGCAGAAAGTCCTCGTGGGCCGGGACGCTACCGCGGTCGCGGAGGCCGCGGAAAGGTATGGCTGGGCCGAATCGGCAACGGACTGGCGGACGGTGATCACCCGGGATGACATCGACGTCGTGGACATCTGCGCCCCGGGCTGGATGCACGCGGAGATCGCCATCGCCGCGCTGGAGGCAGGCAAGCACGTCCTGGTGGAAAAACCCCTGGCCAACACCCTGGCCGAAGCCGAACTCATGACCGCCGCCGCAGCCAAAGCCAGGGCCCGGGGCGTGCAGTCGATGATCGGGTTCAACTACCGCCGCGTCCCGGCCCTGGCCCTCGCGAAGGAACTGATCGCCGAAGGCCGGCTGGGCACCGTCCGGCACGTCCGGGCCGCGTACCTGCAGGACTGGCTCGCGGACGCCCAGGCACCCATGACCTGGCGGCTGCGGAAGGAAACCGCCGGGTCCGGTGCCCTGGGCGACATCGCCTCCCACGCAATCGACCAGGTCCTGTTCCTCCTCGGCGACCAGGTCACCGAGGTGTCCGGGCGGCTCAACACTTTCGTGGACCAGCGCCCCGGCAAGAACGGCACCGAGGACGTCACGGTCGACGACGCCGCCTGGGCCACGCTGTCCCTCACCTCCGGGGCCATCGCCTCAGTGGAGGTCTCCCGGGTGGCCACGGGACGGAAAAACAGCCTCCAGATCGAGATCTATGGGGACAAGGGCAGCCTCCTGTTCGACCTGGAAAACCTCAACGAACTCGGCTTCCTGGACGCCACCGCCCCGGTTCGGGAACAGGGCTTCCGCCGAATCCTGGTCAACGAACCCAGCCACCCCTACCTGGAAGCCTGGTGGCCGCAGGGCCACATCATCGGCTGGGAACACACCTTCACCCACCAAATCCGCGACTTCCTCACCGCCATCAAGGACGGAACCCAGCCCTCGCCGTCGTTCGAAGAAGGACTGAACGTCCAGCACATCCTGAACGCTGTGGAGGAATCCGCCGCCAACAAAAGCACCCTCACCGTCGTCCGCCACTAACGCCTGACCCGGCAGCGCCCGCCAGTCCAGCTTTAAGCCAAGGAGCCCCGAATGCCCCGCCCGTTCACCCTGTTCACCGGCCAGTGGGCCGACCTGCCCTTCGAAGAAGTCGCGAAGCTTGCTTCCGGCTGGGGCTACGACGGCCTGGAAATCGCCGTCTCCGGAGACCACCTGGACGCCTGGCGCTGGGATGAACCGGGCTACGTCGAGTCCAAACTGGCAATCCTGGACAAGTACAACCTCAAGGTCTGGGCCATCTCCAACCACCTCAAGGGCCAGGCCGTCTGCGATGACCCCATCGACTTCCGCCACCAGGCCATCGTCGGGTCCAAGGTCTGGGGCGACGGCGACCCCGAAGGCGTCCGCCAGCGCGCCGCCGAGGAAATGAAGCACACCGCCCGGCTCGCCAAAGCCCTCGGCGTGGACACCGTCGTCGGGTTCACCGGCTCCTCCATCTGGCAGTACGTCGCCATGTTCCCGCCCGTCCCGGAAAAAGTCATCGACGCCGGCTACCAGGACTTCGCCGACCGCTGGAACCCCATCCTGGACGTCTTTGACGAATGCGGGGTCCGGTTCGCCCACGAAGTCCACCCCTCCGAAATCGCCTACGACTACTGGACCACCGTCCGCACCCTTGAAGCCATCGGCCACCGCGAAGCGTTCGGCCTGAACTGGGACCCCTCCCACATGATGTGGCAGGGCATTGACCCCGTCTCCTTCATCTGGGATTTCAAGGACCGGGTCTACCACGTGGACTGCAAGGACACCAAGATCCGCCAAACCGGCCGCAACACCGTCCTGGGTTCCCACCTGCCCTGGGGCGACCCCCGCCGTGGCTGGGACTTCGTCTCCGCCGGCCGCGGCGACGTCCCCTGGGAAGCCTCGTTCCGCGCCCTCGCCGCCATTGGCTACACCGGCCCCATCAGCATCGAATGGGAAGACGCCGGCATGGACCGCCTCCACGGGGCCCCCGAAGCACTGGCAGCGCTCAAGAAGTACGATTTCCCAGCCTCCCAAACCAGCTTCGACGCCGCCTTCAGCAGCAAGGACTGATCCACGCCATGCGTGCCCTGCAGCCGGGCCAGCAGTGCGAGGTCTGGATTGCCTCGGCCGGCGGCGGGCTCGAACTGGCATACGCCACCGGGAATATGCTCCTGGAGGCACCTAACTGGACGCTCGATGGCCGCGCACTGATCCTGAACGGCGACGGCCTCCTGTGGAAACTGGACCTGGCGGACGGATCCCTTGCCGGGATCCGGCTGACGGGCCTCCCGGCGCTCAATAACGACCATGTCCTGGCCCCGGACGGCGACACCATCTTCCTGTCCGGGGAGGACGGACACATCTACCGGGCGCCCCTGGCGGGCGGACAGGCCACCAGGATCACGGACGACGACGGGTCCTTCCATTTCCTGCATGGCGTCAGTCCCGACGGCACGGAGCTCGCATATGTAGGGATTGAGGGCGGCGACTTCACACGGCCGGGGCGCCTGATGACCATAAAGTCCGACGGCGGTGCTGCCGCCAGGGTCGACGTCGGGCCCGGGCACTGCGACGGGCCCGAGTACTCGCCCGGCGGCGACTGGCTGTACCTCAATACGGAATCCTTCACCACCCTCCCCGGCCATGCCCAACTCGCCCGCGTCCGGACCGACGGAAGCCAGTTCGAGCGGCTGGTGGACAGCGCCTCCGTGGACTGGTTCCCGCACCTCTCCCCGGACGGCCGCCTGGCCGGCTACATCCGCTTCCCCGCCGGAACGCAAGGCCACCCGGCAGACCTGCCGGTCGACGTCGTCCTCGTCTCCACCACGGACTGGACCACCCCGCTCCACACCTGGCCGGTCTTCGGCGGCCAAGGCACCCTGAACGTCAACAGCTGGTCGCCGGCTTCAGACCGTTTCGCGTATGTGGCGTACCCCCTGTGGGGAGCAGCCGGGAGCGGAGCCTGAGGCCCTTACGCCTACTAGGGCGCCCCGGCGGAGTCCTGCCTGAGGACGACGTCGTGCGCCTCCACCCGCCGGTCCGTCACGGTGGTGGGCGCTTCAAGGTGGACCGCGCCGGACGGCAGGATTCCGGCCCCGCCGTACCGTTCCATCACCTGCCACTGGGCCACGACGTCCTCGCCGGCATGGTCTGCCGGAAGGCTGGTCCAAAAACGGAACCCGCCGGCGTCGTTCAACGCCTCCCTGCGGTACAGCACGCAGCCGCCCAGCCACGCCACGCGGTAGGGCACCCAGTCGCCAGGCTGCAGGGCCAGTTCGGCACTGAGATGGCTGAGGTTCGCGGCGTTGTGCAGCGGCCAGCGCTCGAATTCCGGGCTGCCCGGGCGGATGCGCTCCGGCGCCACCGGGCCCTCCCAGGCTGAGAAGGCCGCTGTTTGTTCAGGCCGGGGATCGTCCAGGAAGGACAACCCCTGCGGGGCCATGCCCACAAACCCGCATTGCAGCTCGGCGAGGGCCTGGCTCAGCCGTTCCAGGGCGCCGGGTTCCAGCCAAACGTCGTCGTCCAGGAACAGGCACTGCTCCGCGGTGGACTGGTCCAGCAGGAACTGCCGGTGTTCGGCCAGTCCCCGCCGTGGAAGGTGGCGCAGCAGCGTCACGGTCCGGCCCTGCGCCTCCAGCACCCGCACCATCGCTGCGGGTGCCGGATGTTCCCACGCGGGCTGCCCCGCTGACTGGTCGCTGATGACGACGGCGAACGCGGGTTCCTGCTGCGCTGCCAGTCCCGCAAGGGTGACGGCCAGCTCCGCCGGCCGGTTGCACGTGGGCACCAGGACATCCACCGCCACTTTGTCCGGCCGGTCCGGCTGCCGCGCCCACTGCTCCGAAGATCTCCTGCCCACAGGTCCACTTTCCTGGCGTCGAAATTGACGCCGGCGGGCAGGAGGGGACGCCTTCTGCTGCCTGCCGGCTGATGTGGTTTCGCGTGTTCCGTACCCAGCCGGACGGGATGTATGCCACTGCGGGGGACCGCCGGAATGGGGCCGTCAGGAGGAGCAGCGGGCACGGCAAAGGCCCCCGTTTCCGCTGCCGCTGCGGGCAGGGGAAACGGGGGCCACGGGCCAGGGTGACTTATCCGGCGTCGAAGCTTTCGTCGTCGTCGTTCGGCGACTTCTCCTGCGGAAGGTCGTTTCCGCTGCCGTCCGGAATGCCCGTGGCTTCCTGCCCGGACTCCGAGGAGACCGGCGCCGACCCCTTGGAGTCATCATTCGACTCGTCGATCTCCGCCGCGCTGGAGGGGAGGTCCATGTCGTGCGGGACCGGGTTCTGGCCCGTCCCGGACTGCGGTTCGTTGGTGTCAGCGCCGGCCGACGAAGCGCCGCCGGACTGCTGGCCGCCCTGGGTGCCGGCAGCCTCCTGCTCGGCGGTGGGGGTGCCGTAGCCGCCCGGGGCGGACTCGGGTTCAGCCTGCTGGTTTTCCTGCGTCATGCTTCCTCCTGTTGTGCGTTGCCGATGTTGCTGGTCTGTTGATACTGCCCGGGCGATACAACCCCGGTACTGCCTGGAGCGCGGCGCTCCCTAGAGCCCCTTGCCGCCGGTGACGGGCAGGACTGCGCCGGAGATGTAGGAGCCGTCCCCGGACGCAAGCAGTACGTAGGCTGCGGCGAGTTCGGCGGGTTGGCCCGCGCGCTCCAGCGGCGTGTCCTGGCCGAAGGACGGGAGCTTGTCCGGCCACTCGGTGGCGGGAATCAAGGGTGTCCAGATGGGGCCGGGGGCCACCGCGTTGACCCGGATCCCCTTCGGGCCGAGCTCCTGGGCCAAGGCCTTGGTGAAGGCCACCTGCGCCGCTTTGGTCATGGCGTAGTCGATGAGCTCCGGCGACGGGTTGAAGGCCTGGATGGAGGCCGTGGTGATGATCGAAGCCCCGGCCTTCAAGTGCGGCACGGCTGCCCGCGCCGACCACAGCAGTGAATAGAGGTTGGTGCGGAAGACCCGGTCGAACTCTTCGGTGGGAAGCGTCTCCAGGCTCTCCCGGTTCTTCTGGTAGGCCGCGTTCAGCACCAGGACGTCGAGCCGCCCGAATTCGGAAACGGTTTCCTCCACGATGCGGGTGCTGAACTCCTCTTCACGGCCGTCGCCCGGAAGAAGGAGGACCCGGCGCCCGGTTTTGCGGATCCACTCCGCGGTGTCCTGCGCGTCGTCTTCCTCTTCGGGCAGGTAGGAGATGGCGACGTCGGCCCCTTCGCGGGCGAACGCGATGGCTGCGGCCTTTCCGATGCCGGAGTCGCCGCCGGTGATGAGGGCGGCCTTGCCTTCGAGCTTGCCGTGTCCTTCGTAGCTGAGCTCCCCGTGGTCCGGCTTGGGGTCCATGGGTGCCGTGAGCCCGGGCTGCTTCTGTTCCTGCTCGGGAAAGGGGCCCGAGTGGTAGCCGCCGCGCGGATCCTGCGGCTGGTCTGTCTGCTTGTCCGTGTCGCTCATGTCCGCCTGCCTGCTGTCGGTTGACCTGTGTCGATAGAGAAGGGCTCCGCCGTGCTCCGGCCCTTTGAAGCTATCCCGGGCAGCGGACCAAGTCCACCACCGCGGGTAATAATCAGTAAACTTATCAAATGTTGTAGCGGGCGCAACGGCCAGCCTTGTTTCTGGGTACGGGAGGAGTAGAAAGAAGACTTGGACCGCCGCCGGGAAGGAAGGAGCGCCGATGTCCGAAGTTGAGGACTACACGGGCCGCACGGGCCGGAACGAGACCCGCGAAGAGCAGCTGGACCGCAACTGGGCCGAACTCCTGCAGGAGTTGCGGGTGCTCCAGACCGGGGTGCAGATCCTGGCCGGCTTCCTGCTGACCCTGCCGTTCCAGCAGCGCTTTGAAAAGCTGGACGACTGGGAAGTTGGCCTCTACCTCACCAATGTGGTGATTGCCGCCCTGACCACCGCCTTCATCCTCCTTCCGGTCAGCGTGCACCGGCGGCTCTTCCGGAAACGGCTGAAGGAAATGCTGGTGTCCAGCGCGGACACCATCACCAAGATTGCCCTCGGCGGCATCGCCCTGTTGAGCGCGGGAACAGCCGCCCTGGTCTTTGATGTTGCGGCCGGCCGGTCCGCCGGGGTCATGGCGGGTGGCGCGCTGCTGGGCGTCATGGTGGTGATGCTGGTGTTCGTTCCGCTTCGCCTGAACAAACGGGCCACCGGGAGGATCCTCCCGGCCAAAGATAAGGAGTGAGGATGCGTAAGTGGGCCAAAGAGCATGGGCTGCTGGTGGCCAACCTGGGCCTGTTCCTCGCGTTTTTCGTGGGAATGGTCCTCTCCGGTGCAGCGTCGTACAGCGAAGACCAGCAGGCCCATGGGGAGCCGGCGGTGTCCGTACTTCAGTTCCTGGGAACCGGCGCGTTCGTTGAGGCCACGTTCGAGAACTGGGAATCGGAGTTCCTGCAGATGGCCATGTACGTGGTCCTCACGGTGTTCCTGTTCCAGAAGGGCTCATCCGAGTCCAAGCCGATGGGCAGGAAGGCCCCTCAGGACCAGGACCCCCGGGAAGCGCGTATCAGCAGCGCCACCCCATGGCCGATCCGGCGTGGCGGCATGGCACTCAAGGTCTACGAGCACTCCCTGTCGATCCTGTTTTTCGTGTTGTTCCTTGCCTCGTTCCTCCTCCATGCCGCCGGCGGGGTGGACGAGTACAACCAGGACCAGCAAAGCCACGGCCAGCCCGTCATCACGTTCCTGCAGTACCTGGGCACCAGCCGCTTCTGGTTCGAGTCCTTCCAGAACTGGCAGAGCGAGTTCCTGGCCGTCGGTGTCCTGGTGGGGGCGTCGGTATACCTGCGGGAGAAGGGATCCCCGGAATCGAAGCCTGTTGCCGAACCCCACTACGAGACCGGTGCCTGACGTTCCGCGCCGGTCAGGCCCCTTCGAGTACCTGGCTTGTTGCCCAGGCCAAGTACTTGCCGGCGTTTGCCACGGCATCTTCCGGACTCGACGCCACGTCCAGCAGCTGGGCCGCGGCCACCACGCCGTGTCCGGCGAGGTCCTCGAAAGTCACCAGGATCCTGCCGGCCACCACAATGACGGGTATGCCGCGGTCCCGGGCCGCGTTCGCGAGTGCGATCGGCGCCTTGCCGGTGAGCGACTGGGAGTCCATGGATCCTTCGCCGGTGATCACCAGGTCCGCCTGGTCCAGCTGGGTGGCCAGTCCGGTCAGCCCCGCCACCAGCGCAAAGCCGCCTTCCAGCGTGGCGTTGGTGAACGCAAGGAACGACGCCGGGAAGCCACCGGCGGCGCCGGCGCCGGGGACGTTCACGTCCCGGCCCGTTGCTTCCCGCAGCACCGACGCCCAGTTGCGGAGCCCGGCGTCGAGCATTTCCACGGCGTCCGGGTCCGCACCTTTCTGCGGGGCGAAGACGTGGGCAGCGCCGGACGGCCCGTACAGCGGGTTGCGGACGTCGACGGCGATGCGGAACGTGGTGGCGGAGAGCCTCGGGTCCAGCCCGCTTGTGTCCAGCGCCGTGACGTCGGCCAGCGAACCTCCCCCCAGGGGCACCACGTTCCCTGCTGAGTCCAAAGGTTTCAGGCCGAGGGCGCGCAGGGCGCCGCTGCCTCCGTCCGTCATGGCGGACCCGCCCAGCCCCAGGACGATCTCGGTGGCGCCGGCGTCGAGGGCTGCGGCGATCAGCTGGCCGCACCCATAGCTGTGGGCGCGCAAGGCGTTGGCCGGGATTGGCTCCATGTCGGCCAGGCCGGACGCCTGGGCCGTCTCAATCACCGCCGTGACCTTGCCGTCGCCTGCCTTGTGGATGGCCCAGGCGGCGCCAAGGGGGGCGAGGATGGGGCCCACCACGGCGTTCAACCGCTCCTCGTAGCCTGCCGCCACGGCCGCTTCCAGGGTGCCCTCGCCGCCGTCGGCGATGGGAAACTGGGTGGCGACGGCGTCCGGGTACACCCGGAGTGCCCCCTCAGCGATGGAGGCGGCGGCCTCAGCTGCCGTCAGGGACCCCTTGAACTTGTCCGGAGCGATAAGAATGCGCATGCGCTCCATCATGCCAGCACGCCGCCGGAAAGCGCTTGCCATCTCCGCGATGCGGACTGCGTGACTTCCCAGCCGGACGGATCAGCCTAGCCCTCGCGCCATTCATTGCCGGTGAGGTGCGATCCCGCCTGCGGGCCCATCTGGAGCATGCCGCCGTCCACCACCCAGGCCGCACCCGTCACATAGCTGGAGGCCGGCGAGGCAAGGAAGGCGATGACGTCGGCGATCTCCCGCGCGTGGCCGGGCCGTCCGAGCGGCACCCCGGGCCGTGCCGTCGTCGTCGGATCCTGGTCCTCCTGCCCCGTCATGGGCGTGGCAATCTCGCCGGGGGCCACCGTGTTGGCCGTGATGCCGTACTGGCCCAGCTCCAGTGCGAGCGTTTTCATGAGGCCGCCCAGGCCATGCTTGGAGGCATCGTAGGCGGATGAACCCACGCGCGGCTGGAACTCGTGCACGCTGGACACCGCCACCAGCCGGCCGCCCTTGCCGGCCTTGACCATGCGCCGCGCCGCCGCCTGCAGGCAGACAAAGGCGCCGTTGAGGTTCGTGTCGAGGATCTTCATCCAGTCGTCGATGCCCAGATCGAGGAACTTGGTGCTGGTTCCCGTCCCCGCGTTGTTGACGAAGACGTCCAGGCCGCCCAGCTCCTCGGCGAGGTCATCGATCACGCCCGCAGCGGAGCGGAGTTCGGTGGTGTCAAGCTGGCGGACCACGGCCTTGCGCCCCAGGCTGCGGATCTCGTCGGCCGTCCCCTCCGCGCCCGCCTTGTCCGAGTGCCAGGTGACGCCCACGTCCATCCCGGCGCGGGCCAGCGCAACAGCGGTGGCCTTGCCGATTCCCGAGTCGGAGGCGGTGACGATGGCGGCAGTGGGCGCGAAGTTGCTGGTGTCGGGCATGGCGGGCCTTTCTGTAGGTCAGGCAGGGCGGCGGAGCTCGGACTCGTAGGACTCGTCACTGACGGCAGTAGAGGCCCCGTGGCCTGCCGCCTCCAGGTTTGGCCGGCCTTCGGGCACGGCCATGAGGGGCACGGCGAAGGTCACCACGGGCCTGCTGCCGGCGTCGTCAGCCGATCTGATGGTCAGGCTCCTGGTGCCCGGCGGCACGGACGGGGTGAAGACCTGCAGGTTTCGGGCCCCCACGGTGGCGGATTCCTGCAGTGTGTATTCGGTCCCGAAGTGGTCCTGGAGCACGAGCCGGGGCTCGGGGGCGTCATCCGAGGGAAGGTGGATGTTCACCACCAACCCGGAGGCCCACACCTCCACGGACAGAATGGTGAATTCGGTGGCTGGCGTGACGTGCCGTCCATAGGTGGGGGGCAGCAGCATCCGGCGGAGTTCGCCGGACGGAATGAGGTTGTTCATGGCGGTTCCTGTAGGTCTTGCGCCTGCTGCCGGTGGCGGTACCGGAGGGTAATCCGGAACCAGCCGGGCAGGGGCGCGGGTGCGGCTTGGGCGCCTTCCGGGCTGGGATTTTCCAACCGGAAGACATTCGGTGGATGCCGTCGCTGCTGTTGCTGGTAGAGGACATTCAGTGTGTCCGGGAGTCGAAGGTGCAGAACCATCCCCCCGGCTGGCGTGGCCTTCCTTTCACCTCGGGCTAACTAGTAAGTCTACTTATCATGGAGCCTCGGGATCCGGCCCGTGTCAAGGGGAAGTACGGCGGCCTGCGGACTGGCTGCGGGAATCCGGGCAAGTCTGCGGGGACGGTCAAATGGCCAGTCCCGGGGCCTAACGGCGGGGGCGGACGATCGCGTAGTACCCGGGCACCCGGTCCTGGCCGGGCACGCCGGTCACGGGGTTGGTTTCGATGGCCGTATGGCCATCTTCAAGGAGTTCCCAGGCCGGCGCCGGGAACGTCCGTTCGCGCTCTTCGGGCCCGAAGTGTCCCGGCATGGGGAGCCCGCGGATGGCCAGCTCCAACGGCGCCGGAATGCCCCGCGTGGTTGCCCCGAGGTGGGACACATACTCCACCGGATTGCCCTGGAAGTTGGTTTCCGCCATGAAGACGGTGCCGCGGTGCCCGGCCAGGAGCCGGAGGTTTTCGACCAGTGCCATCTGGTGCGCCGGGGCAAGGACGTGCAGGACGCCGCGGATGAAGACGTTGGCCCCTTCCTTGCCTGCGTTGAGGGACTCTGCCAGGGCTGCCCCGGCACCCTCCGCCGTCATGTCCCGCGCTTCGAAAGTCACGTTGCCGCTTCCCCCGCACTCCGCCCGGGCCCTGTCAACGGCGTGCGGGGAGACATCAACGCCAACCACCCGGGGGAAGACGCCTGCGAGCGCCCGGGTGAAACTGCCATGGCCGCACCCGGTATCCACCACAGGAAGCGCAGGGTCCAGGTAGCGCAGGAGGCTGTCCTTGTAGCCCAGGAACTCATGGTCGCTGCCCGAATCCCACAGGACCTCTCCCCCGGGGCCCGTGGCCGTGATTCCTGCCCAGTAGGCATCCCATGCCTGGTGCCGGTCTTTCGGCGCACCCCGCGACAACCTGACGAGCTTGGGAAGCATCAGGTACTTCTGCAGGACGGACCGCGGCGACTTCGTTGGGGAGGACACGGCTCAAATATATGTTCCATCCCTGCCAACCGGCGCAGCTTCGGCCACATTACGGCGTGCCCTGCCCGCGGGGCACGAATGTCGGGGTGGGCGCGGGCGCTCTGGACCCGTGCGGCCCCCGTCCCCCTAGAATGTACTCAACTGGGAGGAAGGGAACACTGTGACGGCTGTGCCGAGTGGCGTGCCCCTGACCCGCACCGCCGTCGTCGCCGATCCCGACGCCGGCCGCCTGGCCCGCAACGCCCAGGCACTGCGGGACGCCGGGTACGGCGTCCAGGAAGCGGCGGACGCCGCCGGCCTCGCCGCGTTGCTGGACGCAGGCCAGCCCTCCGTCGTCGTCGCCGACGCGCTTCTGTCCCCTGCCCAGTCCGCAGCCCCCGTCCTGCTGATGGTGGACCTGGACAATCCGCAGGAGGTAGCCGCAGCCAACCCGGCCGGCGTCCACGACTGCATCACCAAGCCGCCGGAGCCCAAAGAGCTGGTCCACCGCGCATCCGTCCTCATCGAGCAGGTGTCCCGGCGCCGCGCCGCCCGGCAGGAAGCCGAGGGGCTCCGTGAACAGCTGCGCGAGGTCTCAGCCGCGGTACGCGCCACCAACGATCCCCAGGAGATCGCCAACCACGTGGTCTCCGGTTTCGGCCGGACCTTCAGGGCCGACCACGTGGTGCTGGCCACCTTCGAGGACCACCGCGTCCCGGTGATCATGGCGGCCTGGCACCGGCAGGGCCTGGTGGAACTGCCCAAGGACGCCCTCCCCGGCGAGGACGAGGCCCGCGCCGCGGCCGATGCGCTTTGGGCCGGGACAGAGACGCTCTCGTCGGACGGAAACGAATCCGAGCCCAGGGCCGACGAAAAGCCTGCCAGGGCCGTTGCCGGAGCGGCCTCCACACTGGCGGTGCCCATCGGCGAAGGCAACTCCTCCCTGGGGATCATCTGGATCGCCATGATGGACCGGCCACGGACGTGGTCCAGCGCCGAACTGGGACTGATCCAGCACGTGGCCGGAAACGCCGCCTACGGACTCATCCAGAGCCACCTGATCAGCAGCCAGCAGCAGGTGGTCAAGCAGCTGCGCGAACTCGACAAGGCAAAGACGGACTTCCTGGCCACGGTGAACCACGAGCTGCGCACGCCGCTGACCTCGATCATGGCGTACCTGGACATGATCCAGGAGAGCACCGAGCACCCGGTGTCCAAGGAGGTCCACCAGATGCTGGACATCGTGGTCCGCAACACCGAACGGCTCCGGACCCTCATCGAGGACATGCTCAGCGTCTCCCGCGGCGGGCTGGACAACGCGGACATGCAGCTCGCGCCGGTGCGCCTGGGACGGACCCTGGATTTGGTTGCCGCGGCACTCCGGCCGCTGGCCACGCTGCAGAACGTCACCATCGATGTGGACCCGGTGCCGGAGGATCCGGAGATCCTGGCCGATGAGGTGCAGCTCCAGCAGGTCTTCACCAACCTCGTGTCCAATGCCATCAAGTTCACCCCCAGCGGCGGCCGGATCGAGGTGGGCAGCGAATCCCACGCCGCGGAGGACGGGTCCAAGTGGGCCACCGTGCGCATCGCCGACACCGGCATCGGCATCTCGGACGACGAAATCAACCACGTGTTCACCAGGTTCTACCGGGCCTCGAACGCGATGAACGGCGCCATCCCGGGAACAGGGCTGGGCCTTGCCATCTCCAAGGACATTGTGGACCGCCACGGCGGGCGGATCGATGTCGCTTCCACCCTGGGCACCGGGACCACCGTCACCGTCAGCCTTCCCCTCGGCACTGACCGCGTCCAGGCCAACTAGGCGCCGAAGGAGGACTGGCCATGTTTGCCAACGACGATCCCCGGCTCTCCCAGCTCCTGGAAGGCATTGTCCGGCTTGCCTCCGGCGACCTCACCTCCCGGATAGAGGTCTCCCCGGCCCGGGACGAGCTCGATGCGATCATCATGGGCACCAATCTGCTGGCCGAAGACCTGCAGGTCATCTACGAGGAACTCGAGCAGCGGGTGCAGGTCCGGACCCAGCTCCTTCACGAGGCCCACCTTGAGATGCAGAAGATGGCCATGCAGGACCCGCTGACCGGGCTGGCCAACCGGTCGGCGCTGCTCGAAGCCCTTCGCTCCGCGCTGGAAGCCCGTGCCGCGTTGGACGGCGGGGGATCCGAAGAGGGGCCGGCCATCCTGTTGATGGACCTGGACGCGTTCAAATCCATCAACGACAGCCTGGGGCACACGGCCGGGGACCAGGTCCTGGTAACCGTGGGTGAAAGGCTCCGGACCGCGGTGCGCGCCTCCGACGTCGTAGCCCGCCTGGGCGGCGATGAATTCGCCATCGTCATGCCGTCCGCATCGGCGGACCAGGCGGCGATCGTGGCGCACCGCATCCTGGCCTCCCTCAACGAACCCATCGAGCTTCCCGGCCGCAGCGTGCGCTGTGGTGCCAGCATCGGGCTCAGCGTGGGCAGCGGGGGCCAAAGCCCTGAGGACATGCTGATGGAGGCCGACGTCGCCATGTACGCCTCCAAGGCCGAAGGGCAGAACAAGCTGCACCGGTTCGAGCCCGCCCTGCTGCTGGTGCGCCGCCTCCGCAGCCAGCTGGTGGATGACCTGCGGGCCGCCATCAAGGACGACGCGCTGACCCTGTACTACCAGCCGGTGGTGGAGCTTGGCACCGGTCGGATCGAAGGCGTGGAGGCACTGGTCCGGTGGAACCACCCCACCCGCGGCTTCATCATGCCTGACGAGTTCATTCCCCTTGCCGAAGAGGCGGGCCTGATCTCCGAACTTGGACTGTGGGTCCTCAGGACCGCCGTGAAGCAGCTGCGGGCCTGGATTGATGCTGCCCTGGTGGACAGCCGGTTCTCCGTGCGCATCAATATCTCCGCCACGGACCTGCAGAGCCTGCAGTTCATCGAGGACGTGCGCAACACCCTGAAGGAGACCGGCGTCAGGCCTGAACAGGTTGTGCTGGAGTTGACGGAAGTGGCGATCGTCAAAGGCAATGAGCTGGACCGGTATTCGCTGGGCGGGCTCCGCGGCCTGGGCGTGGGCATCGAAATCGACGACTTCGGGACCGGCTACTCGTCCATCAGCTACCTTCGCCGGCTACCGGTGGACCGGGTCAAAGTGGACCGGTCACTGATCACCGGGCTGGAGAGCGACCCCAGCCAGCCCGCGCTGGTGGCGGCAGTCCTGCAGCTGGTGCGGGCGTGCGGGCTGGAAGCGGTGTGGGAGGGCGTCGAAACGGCGGAGCAGGCAGAAATCCTCCGCGGCCTGGGTTGCCGCAGCGCCCAGGGCTACTACTTCAGCCGGCCTGTTCCCCCCGACCAGATTCCGGAACTGCTGGCTGACCAGCAGGAAAGCGCTAACCAGTAACGCAAAAACTACTGCACTTTCGTGGCCGCCGTTATACGATCAGCGTGCGGTGTCTGGTTTTTCGCCGCCTCGGAAATCAGGTTGGCAGCACCGTTCTTTTATAAGGCGTTTGGAAATTTGAACATTATGGGGCCATCGGGTCATTACTTCGTCAACTGGGGGCGTTGCTAATGTCGGTTCGGGTACAGGCATGGGGAATTATCGCCGCCGTGCTGGCGGATACGGATCCTGCGGGAACCGCTGTGCGGCAGCGGCTGAGCAACAGCCTCGATGAGAATCCCGGCGTGCCGGAACGGGCCCTGCTGGAGTATCTCCTCGAGACCCGGCGCAGCGACGCCACCATGACGGACACATTGGAAGCCGCGAAGGATATGCGGCTCACGCCGCCCGCGCTCCCGCCGCAGTTTGCGGAGCAGCTGGATGCCATCCGCAGCGCGTCCCGGATCAGCACCCTGCTTGAGAACCAGATGCTGATGACCGCGTTCCAGCCCATCTACGGGCTGGAAGGAAGAACCGTGGTGGGCGCAGAGGCGCTGTCCCGGTTCGTCAGCGACGACGGCGCAGCCGCGGAGCTGTGGTTTGCCGAGGCCGCCGCGGTGGGCCTGGGCGCCAACCTCGAGTTCTCCGCGCTGGGATCGGCGGCAGCGGCCGCGAAGGACCTGCCCGAGGACCTGTACGTGTCCCTCAACATTTCCCCCACGTCCTGCCTGGACCCGCGGCTGCCGGAGCTCTTCGACCACATTGAATTGCCCATCCACCGGGTGGTGCTCGAATTGACCCAGGACATTCCCGAAGAGGAATACCTTCAATTCCTTTCGGCGATCAATCCGCTGCGGGAAAAGGGCCTGCGCATTGCCGTCGACGACACCCACACCGGCGCCGGCGCGCTGAGCCGCATGGTCCACCTGGGGCCCGACTTCCTCAAGGTGGGCCGCAACGTGATCGGCGACGTCGACAAGGACGGCCTCCAGCGTGCGCTGGCTGCATGCCTGGTGGACTTCACCGACCAGGTTGGCATCACCCTGGTGGCCGAGGGCATCGAAACGGTGGGCGAACTCAAGGTCCTCACGGAACTGGGCATCAGCGCCGGCCAGGGCTACCTGCTGGGCCGGCCGTCGGTGCGGCCCAAGGACTGGGCCAGCTGGAACACGCGCCTCGACATGGACGGCCTGGAGCGCCACCTGGCCGGGCCGGGGGAACCTCGCGCCACCACCCGGGGAACAGAGTCGTCCTGAGAACCTGACGCAGTCAGCGGGGCGGCGGGCAGCATGCGCCGCCCCGCTGCACGTCCGGGCCCTATTCGGAGTGGCCCTGGTCCCTGCTCATCTGGCCCTCCGCCGGCGGCGTCTCTCCCGGCGGGACTCCCCCGCCCGGTTCCAGGCCGGTGACATTGCCTTCCAGCGGATCCGGGTTCGGCGAGCCGGCCGCCTCCCGGCTGCGCTGCTCCGCCGGATGGGGTTGGGCGGCGCCTACCTCTTCCTTACCCGGGCGGTCGGGGTTCGCGGGGTCATTTTCCGGATGGTAAGTGCTCATAGCCTTTCCTTTCCTCTCCGGCTGCGGTTCGGTTCCCCAGCACTGGACTAATTGTAAGCATGCTGATAATTCTGGAGGAGTAGGGCCGGCACGCCGCTGGGGCGGCCGGCACGCAACGCCGGAAGGAGCAGTCACATGGGTATCGGCGACAGCATTGGCAAGGCAGCAGAAAACGCCATGGAGGACCTGGCCGGGACATCCAAGCCGACGGAGAAAACGGACGTGCCGGACCCGGCAGATCCCAACGACGACGTGGAGGTCCACTCGTCCCTGAGCGAAGGCTCAAACGCGATGGAGGCGGAGAAGCAGAAGGCGCCCGGCCTCAAGACCGGGGCCGCCCCTGGGCCGGTCTCCAACAGCCCGCTGGGCGGCGACGCCGACAACGACAAGGCGCACAACGGCAGGGCGCACGGCGAGCGGGAGCAGGACGGCACAGCGGACGACGCCGGCCTGGCCGGGGACGCCACGGCGCCCACCGCAACAGACCAGGGCTAGGCGCCCGGGAACAGGCCGGGGGCTAGGCAGCCGGGAGCAGGCCAGAGGCTAGGCAGCTGGGCCGGGCGCCCGGTTAGCCTGCCCGGGCTTCTCCGGCCACTGGCCTCGGGCGCGCAGCACGTCGCGGAGCAGGTCCGCCCGGTCGGTGACGATGCCGTCCACCCCCAACTGGAGGAGCCGGTGCATCTCGCCGGCATCGTTGATGGTCCACACATGAACCACCAGGTCCAGGTCATGCGCCCGCCGGATGAAACCGGTGGTGACTACAGGCACCCGCCCATAGCGGACGGGCACTTGCAGAGCATGCACGTCCCGGAGCACCCGGCGCATGAGCCACCGGAACGCCGGACGTGGAAGCGCAGGCCCCAGCAAGGTGAAGAGGGCGCTCGAGGCCACTCCAGCGGACGAAGCCACAGGCTGGCTGAGCAGTTTCAGCACCGCGCGCCGCCGGCGGTCCGAAAAGCTGGTCACCAGAACGCGGTGGTGCACCTGGTGCCGCTCGATCGCGGCAGCGGTGCTGCGGACCGAGCCCCAGTCCTTGACGTCGAGGTTCAGCCGCGCTTCGGGCAGCTGGGTGACCAGTTCGTCGAACGTGGGGATGGGCTCGCGGCCGTTGATCCGCGCCCTGGCCACGTCCGCGGCCGGAAGTTCCGCCACCCGGCCCCTGCCGTCCGTGACCCGGTCCAGGGTTTCGTCATGGAAGAGCAGCAGCACGCCGTCCGCCGTCGTGTGCACATCCGTTTCGAGGTAGCGGAAGCCGAGGTCGACGCCGGCGCGGAACGCGGCCATGGAGTTTTCCAGGCCCTCAGCCGAGAATCCGCGGTGCGCCATGGCGATGGGAAGCTGCCGCCCGGCGTCGTCAGGGTGCTTGAAGAAAGGCAGGCTCACACTGCGAGCCTACCGCCCCCACCATGAGTGGAAACCGACCGTCAGTCCAGGCAGGCGGTCTCTCCGCAGGGAAGGATGTCCACGCCGTCGCCGCAGTGCAGCAGGGTCCGCCCACGGCCGGCGTCCAGGTGGACCCATACCGCGGTGTGGTCCGCCGTGACGGTGTCCACCACGCCGCCTGCCTCGAATCCGGGCGCGAACAGGACCCGGACCCGGTCACCCTGGCGCAACTGTTTCCAGTGCGGAGCGGGCGTTGCTTTGCGCTGCGGCGCATCGGCCGCGTGCTGCCTGACGTTTCGTGCCATCGTTGCCCCCTTCGAGCCGGCGGGAGGGTGCCTGCTCTCCACGCTTCACGCTACGCAGGGAAGGTAAACGCCAGGTGAGCGCAAGCTGTGAAAATGGGGGTGCCGGGTCCAGGACAGCCCGGGCGTCAGGAAAACTGGACGCCCAGGGCAGCGAGCCGGGCCTCCAAAACCTGGGCCACGCCGTCGTCGTCAAAATGCGGCGCCTGCTGCCCGGCCGCGCGGATGGCTTCCGGATGGCCGCTGGCCATCGCGTACCCATGACCGGCCCAGCGGAGCATCTCGATGTCGTTGGGCATGTCGCCGAAGGCCACCACGTCTGCGGCGTCGATGCCCAGTGCGCGTGCGTATTCTGCAAGCGTGACGGCCTTGTTCACGCCGGGCAGCGACAGTTCCAGCATCGCAACGCCCGGGGAGGAGTGGGTGGTGGCGGCCAGGTGTTCGACGGCGGGCGCCACCTCGGCGAGAAAATCGTCCGGAGTGCCATCACGGACGATGGCGAGGAACTTCACCACGGAATCATCGTCCGTCAGGGTTTGCTTCAGCGGCGCCGGAGTGAATTCGGCGAGCAGTTCGCTGGACTCGTTTTCGATGAAGCCCTGTTCCAGGTGGAATCCGGTGAGCGTTTCCGCGGCGAACAGCGCAGCCGGGCGGAGCCCCTTGATGATGCGGCGGGCTTCCAGGACGGTCTCGATGGCCAGTGTGCGGGCGGAGACCAGGCGGTCCGCTTCAAGGTCCCAGACGACGGCACCATTGGAGCAGATCACGCGGCCGGTGTGGCCCAGCTGTTCCTCCAGGGGGTGCAGCCAGCGGGGCGGGCGGCCGGTCACAAACACCAGTTCGACGCCCGCATCCCGGCAGGCGTGGAAGGCACGGATGGTGCGGTCACTGATTTTTCCGTCGTGTCCGAGGATCGTTCCGTCAATATCGCTTGCTACCAACCGCATCCTGCAAGTCTACGTGGGCGGTTGGCTCCCGTGCGCCGATTCCACGGACAGGAGCCGGGCGTAGTTCACGCACATGCTTAGGCTTTCATCGGCCGGGGCGCGGGTGCCCTTGAGGACTACCGGGGCGCCGGCGGCAAGACGCTGGCCGCCGGGCATTACCAGCGTTTCAGCGTCGAAACTGGTTCCTTCGGGGAAGATCAGGGTGTAATCGTTCCCGTCGGCAGCCTGCAGGATGACGCATCCGGCCCCGTCCCTGTCCATGTGGCCCTTGAGCTCCACCTCGGGTCCCGTTGCGGGCGTCTGGCTGGAGCGGACCACGGCCTTCAGCCCATCCGTTCCCGGCAGCACCGTGGTGGGAGGCTTCGCGGAGGCCGGCACCAGCCGGAAGGCGTAACGGCCCTCTGCTCCGCCTTCCGGAGTCATGACGAAGTCCACTCCCCGGACGGCGAGCGCCACCTGCGTTTTGAAGATGTTCCCGTCACAGGGGACCTGCAGCGGGGGAAGGACTTCGGCGCCGGCCTGGCTGGCAAGCGAAACCTCTGCCGTCACCGGACCCTCGCAGGTGAAATGCACCTCATAGCCACCCGGTTCCGCGCCAGTGAATCCGAAGCTGACCGTGGTGTTCGAGCTGGTGGAACCGGCGAACTCGCCGGGCAACCTGGGCTGCAGTTGCTCTTGGGACCACTGGCGCATGTCTTCCACCCCGGAAGCACGCGGATCGGCGCCGGGCTGGGCGGCAGCGGTGGCCGGGGGCGGCGGCACTGGAGCCTGCCCCTCGGGTACCTCGCTGTACGCGCACCCCGCCAGTCCCGGCGTCATCGCCGCCGCAATCCACCAAAGCCGTACCAACCGCATCGTTTCCCCCAGAGCAGACAGTGGCCTGAGTCTAGTCCCCCCGAGCGGGACTGCCCGTTGTCAGCCCCCGGGGCTACACTGAAACTATCGAACATATTTTCGAATAAAGGTGTGTTGTGGGCGTTATTGTCGGTCCCCGCGTGATAGACGCGGGCGCCTCGTTGTTCTCGGTGCTGATTTCCCCGGTCGCGGTGGCGGCGGGCTTTCCGTCGCCGGCACAGGACTACTTCGACGGCCGGATCGACCTGAACGCGCACCTGATCAAGGACATCACCAGCACCTTCGTGGTCCGGGTGACGGGGGATTCCATGGAGGGTGCCGGCATCAGCGACGGGGACGAACTGATCGTCAACCGTGCCCTCGAGCCCAGGGACGGGGCCGTGGTGATCGCCGTCCTGGACGGGGAACTGACGGTCAAGCGCTTGCGCATCACCCGCACTGGCGTGGTGCTGCAGGCGGAGAACCCCAAGTACCCGGACATCCACGTGCCCGCACTGTCCGAGCTGACCATCTGGGGCGTTGCCACCAGGTGCCTGCACCATGTCTGAGCTGCCCGCGCTTGGGGACCAGCATGGCTAAGCCCGTCCACATGCGGCAGATGCCGCAGATCGCGCACGTGGACGTCAACTGCTTCTACGCCTCCGCCGAGCGCGCCTTCGACCCCTCCCTGGAAGGGCGGCCGCTGGTGGTGCTCTCCAACAATGACGGCTGCGCCGTGACCCGTTCCCCGGAAGCGAAGGCACTGGGCATCGCCACCGGCGAACCGTGGTTCAAACTCGCGCCGCGGGCCAAGGAGTGGGGCCTGGTGGCAAAATCCAGCAACTATGAGCTGTACGGCGACATCAGCTCCCGCGTAATGGAACTGCTGGGCAGGTACTCGGCCTGGCTGGAGGTCTACAGCATCGACGAGGCATTCCTGGGCGTCAAGGGCACCCCGGACGAGCTGCTGTCCCTTGGCCGGAGGATGAAAGAGGCAGTCCGGCGGCACGTGGGGGTTCCCGTGTGCGTTGGCATCGCCCCCACTAAAACCCTGGCGAAACTCTGCAATAAATGGGCCAAGAACAATCCCGCCTTTGGCGGAGTCTGCCTGTGGGAATGCGTTCCGGCTGACGTGCGGGAGGGTTTGATGTCCCGGCTTCCTGTCAATGAGATCTGGGGCATTGCCGGGCGGCTCACAAAGCGCCTCAATGTGCTGGGCATCTTCACTGTCCAGGACCTTGTCAGGGCGGATCCGGTAATGATCAGGAATAAGTTCTCGGTGGTGCTGATGCGCACGGTCCTGGAACTGCGGGGCACCCCCTGCATCCCGATGGAAGAAGAGCGCATCGGCCGCGACCAGCTGATCTTTTCCCGCTCTTTCGCCACCCCTGTGACCACCGCCGCCGGGCTTCGGGAGGTGCTCAGCATCTACGGGCAGCAGGCGAGCGCCAGGCTCTCAAAGCACGGGCTGCAGGCAAAGGTCCTGACGGCGTTTGCTGCCACGTCCCCCTTCCGGGACCACGAGCAGGCGTACCCGTCTGTATGCGTCCCGCTGCCCATGCCTACGGCGGATCCGCTGCTGCTCACCAGGGCGGCGCATGCGCTGCTGCCCAGTATCCGGGACGGGCTCAAATACGCCAAGGCGGGGCTGATGCTCACCGACCTGCGGCCCACGGGAAACCAGCCGCCCCTGGAGCCATTCGAGAACCGGCATGAGGAACGCGGCATCGGGCCGCTGCTTGAGGATGTGAGCCGCCGCTTCGGGCGGGGCACCATCGGGCTGGGGCACGCGGGCATCAGGTCCGGGCTGGACTGGACCATGAAACGTGACATGCGCTCGCCCCGCTATACAACGCACTGGGACGAGCTGCCCTTGGTCAAGGCGGCGTGAGGGGTCAGGCGGCCTGGGGCTGCAAGGCGGCCTGGGGCCGACGGTTCCCGCCGCCGGACGCTGGGCCGGCGGCGGGGACGCGGGGTTGCTAGACGCGGGACCTGCCACGGACGAAGTGGAAGATCAGGACCACCACTGCGACAACCAACAGAATGTGGATCAGGCCGCCGCCAATGTTCGCGAGCAATCCGAGAAGCCAGAGAACGGCGATGATGATGGCAATCCAAAGCAACATGAGAGTCTCCTTGATTAGTTTTACAAAATCCCCATGCCGTGCACGTACCCACAATGCGGCACGCGAATCACGGCCCGCACCTGCTGATGGCATCGAAGGCCGCCGTTGCGTCCCGACTGCGGACAGGCCCCCTCCGCCGGACCTCCGAACAGCGTCCCCGCACGACGATTTTTGACGCCGCACTACGCCGCGTTGAGCGTTCGCGTCGCTGCATGAACGCCCGCTACGGGGTTGATTGTGGGGCCGCTGGGCGCTCCGTAATCTCGTCTCACCACCCACCCCAGCAAAGGATTTCCCCATGGCAAACCAGCAGGACAAGAGTCCGGAAGACCAGCACGGCTCCACCCGCATCGTCGCCGGGCAGCCCGCCAAGCCCACACGCCCGCTCGGCCTGAAGATCGGAATCGCGGCAGCCGTCCTGGCCCTCATCGGTGGGGGCGCCGCCGTCGCGTCCGCCGTGAACAGCGGGACACCGGCAGCCTCGCAGGAGGCTGCCCCGTCAGGCAACCCCGCGGCCGAACTGAAGCTCGGCTACTTTGGAAACGTCACGCATGCCCCGGCCCTCGTGGGCGTCAGCAAAGGCTTCATCAAGGACGAACTCGGCAGCACCAGGCTCAGCACCCAGGTGTTCAACGCCGGCCCGGCAGCCATCGAAGCCCTGAACGCAGGGGCCATCGACGCCACCTACATCGGCCCGAACCCGGCCATCAACTCCTTCGTGAAGAGCCAGGGCCAGTCGATCAACATCATCGCCGGCGCCGCAGCCGGCGGGGCGCAGCTGGTGGTCAAGCCGGACATCACCTCCGCCGCGGACCTCAAAGGCAAGACCCTCGCCTCCCCGCAGCTGGGCGGCACCCAGGACGTGGCCCTGCGCGCCTGGCTCTCCTCCCAGGGGTACAAGACCGGGGTGGACGGCAGCGGTGACGTGGCCATCAACCCCACGGAGAACGCCCAGACCCTCAAGCTGTTCCAGGACGGAAAGCTCGACGGTGCGTGGTTGCCTGAGCCGTGGGCGTCACGCCTGGTGCTGAATGCCGGCGCGAAGGTGCTGGTGGACGAAAAGGACCTGTGGGACGGTTCGCTGTCCGGCAAGCCGGGCGAGTTCCCCACCACCATCCTGATCGTGAACCAGAAGTTCGCGGCAGACCACCCGGACACCGTCAAGGCACTCCTGAAGGGCCACGCGAAGTCGGTCGAATGGCTCAACAGCGCTTCTGCCGGCGACAAGGCCACCGTCATCAATGCAGCCCTCAAGGAAGCAGCCGGCGCCGAACTGAAGGCGGATGTCATTGACCGCTCCCTGAAGAACATCGTTTTCACCGTTGACCCGCTGGCCGGAACCTACCAGAAGCTCCTGGCCGACGGCGTGACCGCAGGCACCACCAAGCAGGCCGACATCAACGGCATCTTCGACCTGCGCGCCCTCAACAGCGTCTCGAACGGAAAGACCCCGGCCGCAGGGCTCGGCAAGGAGTAAAGCCTCATCGATTGCTCCGTAAACGCCCTTTTGACCCCTCATAACGGCATCTACGGAGCAATCGATGTGGCCTCGGGCCTCCACTTCGGCCCCGGAGCGGCCTGCATCCGGGGCCGCCTTTCTTGCTCAAATCCTGCGCCTTTCCCGCGGCAAGGCCGGGCAGCCCGCCCCTAGGCTGGAAGGGTTGGCCGGCGGGCGGCAGGAATCAGGGGGTGCCGGTGCACGGCTTCGGGAATGACGATAAGTCTCATCAGGACATGCCCGGCGGGTTCGCGCCGCCAAACGTCCGGCGCTCCCCCAGTGGACGTATCCCGCAATGGGCCATCGATGAAGCGTACGGAAGGGCGGAGGCTCCTTCGCCCTGGCGCAGTGCTGAAGCCCCTCAACGGCGCCGGAAGAAGTTCCGCAGCAGGGCGGGAAGAGAAGGGTTCCGGTCGAAGCGGACCGCTCCGTCGCGGACGGTCCGGTTGCGGACAGTCCTTGGGATCGCCCTGGTGGTCTGCCTGTACTTCACGCCGACGCTCTTCGACCGCGTGGTTCTTCCCGCCGCAGCCCCCTACCTGCCGGGGGCGAAAATGCCGCCGCCGGGGCATGAGGCAGCCTCCGCACCCCTGGGCACGCCACCCGCAAGCACGGGCTCCGCTGCCTTTGTGCTGCAGGAGTCGCCGAAAGAGGGCCAGCGGCTGGTCGCGTACGATCCGTGCCGCCCGGTCCATTACGTTGTCCGGCCGGATAACGCGCTGCCGGGTGGCAATGTCCTGGTCCGGGAGGCAGTGGCAGCAGTCTCCCAGGCCTCCGGGCTGCAGTTTGTCTATGACGGACCCACCACGGAAGCGCCGTCGGATGACCGGTCTGCTTTCCAGCCGGACCGCTACGGAAAGCGGTGGGTACCGGTACTCATCGCCTGGTCAACGCCCATGGAAACGCCGGGCCTTGCCGGAAATGTTGCGGGCCTTGGCGGGAGCGGTTACGTGGAGGCCGCCGGGCAGCCGCTGGTCCTCGAAGCCGGCCAGGTGCGCCTTGATGCCCCTGACCTTGCCGGCATCATCGCCAGCCGCCCGGACGGCGCGGCGGAGGTGCGCGCCATCATCATGCACGAACTGGCACACGTGCTGGGCCTGGACCACGTGAATGATCCGACGCAACTGATGTATGCGGAAAACATGGGCGTCAGGAACTTCGCTGCGGGTGACCTCGCCGGGCTGGCCCTGCTGGGCAGCGGTCCCTGCGTCCCGCAGCTCTAGGCCCTTCTAACCCTCCGTGGCCTCAGCCCCGTGGAGCTCCTCCCGGGTCGGCGGGTTGGCACCCGGGCGCGACACGGTGACGGCTGCGGCGCGGGCGGCGTGTGCCAGGAGTTCGGAGAGTCCCTCGACGGGAAGGTCGCGCAGGTCCTGCCGGTTCTGGGCGCCGTCCAGCTCCCGGTCCACCAGGCCGGACAGCAGCGCCGCCATGAAGGAATCCCCAGCCCCCACGGTATCCGCCACTTCCACCCTGGGCGCAGGAATAGCGGCTTCACCGGCACGGCACACACCCCACGGCCCGTCCGCACCGCGGGTAACCACCACCATCGCAGGGCCTTCCTCCCCGCCGAGCGCCAGCCACTTGCGGGCCGAATCCAGCACATCCTGTCCCGGATAAAGCCACGCAAGGTCCTCGTCGGACGCTTTCACCACGTCGGACAACGTGACGAACTTTTCGGCCTGGCGCCGGGCAAAGTCCACGTCCGTGATGATGCTGGGCCGGCAGTTGGGATCGAAACTGATGGTGGCGGACGGGTGGGCGTATTCGACGGCGGCCAGCACTTCTGTGGCCCCGGGCGCCAGCATGGTGGCAATGGAGCCGGTGTGCAGCAGGGTGGTTCCCTGCAGCATGAAGCCAAGCCGGTCTGCCAGGTGCGGCAGCTCCCAGGCGAGGTCGAAGGTGTAGGTCGCGGCGCCGTCGTCGTCAATCAGTGCGGTGGCCACGCTGGTGGGCAACTCGTCCGGGGGCATCGGCAGCATGACGGAGCTGGCGCGCAGGTGCGCAGCCACCGAGTCGCCGTACGCGTCCCGGCCGTAACGGCCAATGAACTGCACCGGGTGGTCCAGCCGGGCCAGGCCCACGGCGACATTCAGGGGGCTTCCGCCCACGTGGGCCTCGATTCCGGAAGCGCGCTGGACAACGTCAACAAGGCCTTCGCCGATCACTGTGAGCATGGTCATACTCTGCCAGAAACCGGCCGGCGTCAGCAGTTCGTGTCAGCCGAGCAGCTTTCCAACCAGTTCCCGGCACGTCACATAGGCCTCCGCGGCCGGATCGATGAGCGCGAAGTGGTCCCCCGGCACCGTGACCAGCCGTGCCGGAACGGCTGCGGAACGGCTGGCGTCCACGTACGTTGTGGACATGCGCAGAGGAACGTCGTTGTCTTCCGTCGCGTGGACGGCGTAGACCGGAACGTCCAGCGGCAGCACGGCCATCGGGTCGGCCACGCGGTGGCGTCCGGGGAAGTCCGACGACGGTCCGCCCAGCAGGTTGTCCACGGCGCCGTTGCTGAGGCCCAGCCTTTCGGCGTCGGCCAGGTTCAGCACCCCGGACTGGCTGACCACCCCGGTGAGGCGGACGCCGTCGTTCGTGTTATTTACCTGGCGGGCCTCCGCCGTCCCAAGCCCATCCAGCCGGTCCCTGCCCGCCGCCCACACCGCCAAGTGGCCGCCGGCCGAATGCCCCAGCGCCACCACTTTGCCCAGGTCCAACGAGTGGGGCCCTGCGAGCGCGGCAAGCTTGTCGATGCCCGCAAGGATGTCCTGGAAGGTGCCCGGCCAGCCCCCGCCGTTGCCCGCCCGGCGGTACTCCAGGTTCCAGGCGGCCATGCCGTGCTCCGCCAGGTCCATCGCCAGCGGCTCCCCCAGTTCGGCGCCGTAGGCGGAGCGCCAGTAGCCGCCGTGGATCACCACCACCACGCCCCGGTGCTTGCTGGCGGCCGGAAGATCCGGCAGGAAAAGCTCGCCCCACTGGCTGGGGTCCTGGCCGTACTGGTATCTATGCCGCTGCACTTTGCCGACACTACAGGCGCCCGCCGGCGGGTGAGTGTCACACTGGCCCACTTTTGGGGTGGTTAACGACGGCGGGACCGTGGACTTTCCAGGGTCCCGCCGCCATAACTGGGCCAGCGCAGGCATTGCGGCTGTTTCCGTTTAGCCGGTGGCCCTTGTGGGCACGGTTCCTGGCATGGAAGAGGCTGAAGTAACCACCCAGGATTCGACTGTTGAGGAGTGGACACGCGCGCTGGCGGAGTCCACGGGTTCGCCGGGCGGGGGCGCGGGGACCGGCCTGATGCTGGCGGTGGCGGCATCGCTGACGTCGATGGTCGCCGGCTACAGCGGCAATGGGGAGGACGACGGCGGGGAGCCGGCCGGGATACGGGCGCGGGCCCGGGCGCTGCGCCGGGAAGCCCTGGAGCTGGCTGATGACGACGCGTCCGCCTCCAAAGCCTTCGGCGCCGCCTTCCGGCTGGAACCGGGCGCGGAACGGGACGAGGCAATCCGCCGCGCGTCGCTGGAAGCCGCAGCATCCTCTGCTGTCCTTGGCGAACGGGCCATCCAGGCGATCGACGACCTCGCCTGGCTGGCCACCAACGGCAACCGGGCACTGGTCGCAGATGTCGTGGTCGCGTTCGGCGCCCTCCGTGCGGCGGTGGCCGGCGCCCGCACCAATGTCAGTTTCGACCTCGGATCCCTCCGCTCCGCCGGGGCCACCCTGGAACAGGTCCGCCAGCAGCAGCCGGACCTGTGGGCCGCCGTCGAGAAACTCAGTGAAGCCATGGACCGCATTGACACCCTGACCGCGGACATTGACCACCGGGCCGCCCCGACCGACGCGGCCTGAGCAGGGCAAACATGTGACCGCCTGGTGTTCGTGGCGTTCCCCAGGTGGTTGGACTCTGCTGCACGGCTGTGCTTATGGTGGGCAGCATTGTTTGCAGGTAACTCTGGGGGGAGGCGTACTAGGTGAAGTCAAGACTGGCTGCCTGGACGTTCCTGCGCCCCCTTCTGCTCGCGGTGGCGGCAGCCGCATCGTGGATCGCTTTATCCGCCGCGGGGGCATCCGCTGATACCTCCGCTCCCGGGGACCCGCTTCCTGGAGCCGGCCCGTCCGCGCTGGCATCGGCTGCCGCCACCCTCAGTCACCGGGCCGGGGACGTCCTGGAACCAGTGGAATCCGGACCGGCAAGCGCCCCGGACACCCCGTCACCTAACGCAATTCCACCCCTCCGCCCGGCCATGGAGGAGGTCACCGCCGTGGCCGATGACGTGGTGCAGGCTGTTCCCGTGGTCAGCACCGTGGTACCGGCAGGGGCCGTGGCAGCAGTGGTGGATCCGGCCGTTGGCACTGTGGACGGCGTGGCCGGCGAAACGGTAGGAGCCGTTGTTCCCGTGGCCAGCGCGGCCCTGGAGCCGCTTGCGCCGGTCCTTGAGCCGGTCATCGGCGCCGTTCCTTTGGCGGCACCCACTGCACCCCCGCCCACGGCCATGGCACCCCTCCCTGCGGGTGCCGACATTCCGCAGGCGGGTGATGCTGCGCCTGCCCGGCCGGCCGAACTGGAAGTTGGGGCAGGCGGCACAGCGCCGGCTTCCGCCCGGCCCCTCCTCGAGATCCCGCTGTCCCATGGGAAGTTTCACAGCAACAGCCTGCCGTGCGACCCGCGGATGGAGCCGTCCGCCGGGAGGCCGCTGCTGACGGCGACGGATCCGCACAGCCCGCCGTCCCGCAGGCCGGCTGATCCGCTGCCCGGCGTCCCCGGTGCCACCGGCGGAAGCAGCCTGTCCGGCAATGGCACCGCCATGCCCGCCTGGCTGAACACCCATAACCTGCAGATCCCGGCGGCCGGCTCAGCCGCCGTCCAGGGCAGTCTGCCCACTGCCCCGGACGGTGTGTCCTTCTACCCCGGATCCTTTCCTGACTAGTTGAGGCCCCTCTGCGCCCCAACGCGGAATAAGCCAGTCCCGGGCTAAGCAGTAGGCCCGATCCAACTTTCAGGAGAACTTCCAAATGATGCACCGCACTATCCGTGGATGCCTGCTCAGCGCCGTGATCGCAGGCGGCCTTCTGGCCTCGAACGGCGTAGCCGCCCATGCCGCCGGCACCACGCCGGCAACGCCGGTCACGATTCCCGCCACCCACACCGCGGCCCCCTTCCTGGGCGGCACGGTTTCTTCCGTGGTCCATCCCTCCGGCCGCACCGCCCACACCGCCCACACGGCCGCAGCCGCCGGGGGCGCCGGGGACGCCGCGCCGGCAGGGGCCAGCGCCTCCGGGTCCACGCCCCCGGCCGACACCGGCATCAACACCGGGCTGCTGGTGGTGGGTTTGCTCTTTCTGGTCTTCGGGGGCCTGCTGGCGCTGATCCTGGGCCGGAAGCGCGGCTGAGCCGAACCCTCCTTTGACCTCCACTTGGCTCCGGTACGGGGCCGGCTTGGATGAGTCCGCACAGAAGGCGGCCCGGCGTACGCCGGGCCGCTTTCCGCTGTCGTGGTGAACCCTTTCTGTCAATTGGCGTTCGAACCGAAGGGTTGACACCCTCCGACTTATGTCTAATGCTTAAACGAAAGTTTGTGCAGTGGCGCACACTCGATCGGAGCATTCAATGAACGACCCGAAATTTCATCCCCAGCGAGGGCCCGTTTCCCGCAGGAGCCTCCTTTTGGCCGGACTGGGAACGGCCATGTCGGCCCCTTTCCTCGCATCCTGTGCAGGTTTTGATACCAGCGGCGCAGCAGCCGGCCAGGGAACCGTGGGCTTCCTCTCCACCCAGTTCACGCCCGTGGAGGAAAAGCAGCGGTACGAGGCAGTCCTCAAGAAATTCGCGAAAGTCCCCACCGCCTACAACTCCGTGGACCCCGGCGTCTTCGCCTCCACGGTGACCTCCCAGGCGAGCGCGGGCAACGTGAAGACCTCGCTCCTGGGCGGACTTCACGGTGAGCTCGCTCCGCTGGCCGACTCCCTGGAGGATGTCGATGGCCTCCTCAGGGACCTGTCAGGGCGCGGCTTCACGAAGGAGATGCTCGAGCTGACCAAGGTGGGCGGTTCCACCTCGCGGTATGTCCCCTGGATGCAGGCAACCTACGTGGTGGCAGTGAACAAGAAGGCCCTGGAGTGGCTGCCCCCGGGGGTGGACGTCAACGACCTTACCTACGAGGGCTACCTCGCATGGGCCAAGGCGGCTAAACAAGGAGCTGGCCGGCCCGTCTTCGGGATGCCCGCCGGACCAAAAGGCCTGCACCACCGCTTCTACCAGGGTTTCCTGCTGCCCAGCTTCACCGGCGGGCAGATCACCACGTTCCGGAACCAGGATGCCGCAGCCGGCTGGGACTACATGCAGGAGCTGTGGTCCGCGATGGCACCGGCATCCACCAACTATGACTACATGCAGGAACCCCTGGCGCGGGGCGAGGTCCTGGTCGCCTGGGACCACGTGGCCCGCCTGGTCCATGCCCCTGCTGACAAGCCCGACGACTGGCTCATGGTCCCCGCACCACGAGGGCCCAAGGGCCGCGGCTACATGCTGATCATCGCCGGGATGGCCCTGCCAAAAAATGGCAAGGACCGCGACCTCGCCGAAAAGGCCATTCGCGCCCTGACCGAACCCGCGTCCCAGATCGAGACCCTGCGCAGCAACGCCTTCTTCCCGGTGGTCCAAACGGAGCTTCCCTCCGACTTGACCGGCGCTATTGCGCTCGAAGCTGCCGCAGTCCGCCGGCAGCAGCGGTCTGCCGGCGCCCTCCTGGCCCTTCCCCCGGTGGGCCTCGGCGCCAAAGAGGGCGAAGTGTCGCAGATTTTCAAGAACTGTTTCCAGCAGATCTGCCTGGAAACCCGGCCCATCCAGCAGGTCCTCGATACGCAGGCGACGCAGTTGAACACCATCCTGAAGGGCTTGAATGTTCCCTGCTGGGCGCCCGATCCGGTTTCCACGAAGTGCGAGGTAGCGTAATGGCCGTAGAGGCACCCCCCACCCCCGCGGCAACTGTTGCGCCGCCACGCCGGCGCAGGATACCGCCGGCCGTCCTGCTGATAGCCCCCTCGGTGATATTCATGGCGCTGCTGCTGGGATGGCCCGTCATCCAGGGCGTCCTGCAGGCCTTCAGGAATGACCAGGGTTTCACCTTTGAGTTCGTCAACCGCATGGTGCAGGACCCATACTTCTGGCCGGCGGTACGCAACACGCTGTTGCTGATCGTGGTCATGATCCCGCTGCAGTTCGCCCTCGCCATCGCCATGGCCCTGATGCTGCGGAGCAACCCCCGGCTTCACAAAGTCCACTTCTTTGTCTGGGCCATACCGCTGGCGCTCAGCGACCTGGCGGCCGGCCTGGTCTGGCTCGCAATCTTCAACGACCGCGGGTACCTGAACTCGGTCCTTTCCTGGTTCGGACTGCAGGGCACCTCCTGGCTGGCGTACGACAACCAGACCAGCATGTTCATCTGCGTCCTGATCGCCGAACTTTGGCGCGCAACCTCCCTGGTGCTCATCATCGTGGTGGCGGGGCTGCAGGGCATCCCCAAGGACTACGACGAGGCCGCGCAGGTCTTCGGCGCCACATTCTGGCAGCGCCTGCGGCACGTCACATTGCCGCTGCTGAAGCCGAGCCTCCAGGTGGCACTGATCCTGCGGACCATCCTTGCGTTCCAGACCTTCGCGGTGGCGCAGGCGCTCACGGGCCAGAACTTTCCCCTGGTGGTGGGTGAAACCTACCGCTGGTACACCGGGCTGCAGAACCCCAACGTCGCTGCGGCGCTGGCACTCGTCATCCTCGTCGTGTCCATGCTGACATCGATCTTCTACCTGCGGGCCCTCCGCGACAAGAACCAGGGAGGGCTCCGATGAGCACCACTGTGGACACCACCCCCATCGCCCGGAGAAGGCGGAACCGGATCCTGCTGCAGACCGCATGCATCGCCGTCTCGCTTTTCATGCTGATTCCCATCTACCTGATCTCGCTTGCGGCGCTTTCCACCCGGGAATCGTTCAACGAGTTTCCGTTGTCGCTCCTTCCCACAAACCTTTCCGTGGACACGCTCAACGCTTTCCTCGGCTCCACGGGAATCTTCGGAGCCCTGGGCAACTCACTGATTGTTGGCGCCGGCACACTCCTGCTGTCGGCACTGATCGGAGTCCCTGCAGGGTACGCGCTGGCCAGGTTCACTTTCCCCGGCAAGGACCCCTACCAGCTGTTCCTGCTGTTCACCCGCGCCCTGCCCATCGTGGTGCTGTCCGTCCCCCTGGCCCGGCTCTTCCTCACCGTGGACATCTACGACACGACCTACGCCGTCATCCTGCTCCACACGGCGTTGGCGCTGCCCACCACCATCCTGATCTCGGCCAGCGTGTTCCTCAGCGTCCCCGTTGATGTTGAGGAAGCTGCCCGCCTGTTTGGTTGCTCACCGCTGGGGGCGTTCGGCAGGGTGGTGCTGCCCATGGCACTGCCGGGCCTCGCCGCGGCGTCGATCTTCACGTTCGTCATGTCCTGGAATGAAGTGCTGGGCGCGTCAATCCTCACCCTCGACCACCGCACCCTGCCCGCGCAGGTCCTCAGCTCGCTGTCAGACTCACCGCTGGCCTACAGGTTCGCCGGGGGCTTTGCCCTGGTCATCCCGTCCATCATCTTCATCGCCCTGATGCGCCGGTACCTCACCAACATGTGGGGCTCAACCATCCGCTAGGCCCCTCCCCCGCTCACCACCATTCTTTTGAAGGAGCCGATCGTGGCTGACATCCAAATCTCCAACCTCGTCAAGACCTATCCGGGCGGATCCGAACGCGCGACCGATGACGTGTCCCTGTCCATCCCGGACGGTGAATTCACCGTCCTCCTTGGCCCTTCCGGCTGCGGAAAGACCACCCTGCTCCGGATGATCGCCGGACTTGAACTGCCGGACTCCGGCTCCATCTCCATCGGCGGCCGCGACGTCACCTACCTGCCGCCCAACAAACGCAACCTGTCCATGGTGTTCCAGTCGTATGCCGTGTTCCCGCACCGGAAGGTCCGGTACAACATCGGATTTGGGCTGCGGATGGCGAAGGTTCCTGCCGACGAGATCGAACGCAAGGTCCAGTGGGCAGCAGATCTCCTCCAACTGGGCCCCTACCTGGACCGCCTGCCGGCGAACCTCTCGGGTGGCCAGCGGCAGCGGGTCGCCGTTGCGCGTGCAATCGTCATGGACGCCGACGTCCTGCTGATGGATGAACCGCTGTCCAACCTCGATGCCCTGCTGCGCCTGACCTTCCGGTCCGAGCTCAAGAAGATCGTCCAGGACCTCGGGACCACCACGGTTTACGTCACGCACGACCAAAGCGAGGCACTTTCCCTCGGAGACCAGGTTGCGGTGATGCGGAAGGGCCGGATCGCGCAGCTGGGTGACCCGCTGGACGTCTACGACGCACCCGCCGACCGGTTCGTGGGCGGCTTCATCGGTTCGCCGCCGATGAACTTCCTGGACGCAGCAGTCAGCCACGACGGCGGCACGCTGGTCCTGGGTGAACAGCGGCTCATGGCCCCGTCCATCCTGCGTTCCTTCGCGGGCAAGGACGTCCTCCTTGGGGTCCGCGCCGAAAACGTGACGGTTAGCAGCACCCGGTCTTCCGGCGATGTGGCCGCTACGGTCCTGGTGGTGGAGCCGATGGGATCCACCATCCTGCTCACCGTTGAGGTCGACGGACACACCCTCAAGGTGCAGGCACCCCCCACCTTCAAGACGGCACCCCACCAGACCATCTGGCTGGGCTTCGCCCCGAACACCATGCGCGTCTATGACCGCGAAACGTCAATGGCACTGGAGGCCTCATGAACCCGACCCATTCCCTGTCCATGGAAGAACTGCGCTCAGCCGCCATTGAAGTGTTGAAGATCAATGACCTGGGCACCATGACCAGTGCCGCCCCCAACCTGTACCCCCATATGTGGAGCTGGGACGCGGCGTTCGTTGCCATCGGCCTGGCCCGGACCAGCGTTCCGCGTGCCGTGACGGAGCTGCGCAGCCTCCTCAAGGCGCAGTGGTCCACGGGGATGATTCCGCACATCGTCTTCAGTGACAACCACACCGGCTACTTCCCGGGCTTCGACCGGTGGGGAACGGCGGACGCCGCGGCGCTGCCGGAAGGCATCAAAAGCAGCGGCATCTGCCAACCGCCGGTGCACGCCATCGCCCTGCGCCACATCGTGGACCGCGGACGGGAAAACGGCGGCGCGGACCAGGAGGTGGCCGAGGCGTTCCTGGCCGAATCTTTTGACGGCTGGCTGGCGTGGCACCGGTGGCTGGCCACCGTCCGGGACCCCGACGGCGTGGGACTTGTTGAAATCCACCACGGCTGGGAGTCGGGCTTCGACAACTCCCCCCGCTGGGACGGCCCCTACTCGCGGATCGTGCCGGGAACCGTGCCGCCCTTCACCCGCCGCGACGTCCTGCACGTCGCGGACGCCAGCGAACGGCCGGACGACGCCGAATACACCAAGTACCTGTGGCTGGTGCAGCAAATGGCGGAGGTCAGGTTCGATGACGCCGCCGTGCAGGACACCGTGGATTTCCGTGTCCGCGACGTCTTCTTTTCCGCCATCATGGCGGCCTCCAGTGAGGTACTGGCAGGACTTGCTGCGGAAATCGGCCGGGACCAGGACGCCGAAGAACTCAGAAGCATGGCCACCCGCTTCCGGGAGGGCGTTGCCTCAACCGTGGACCCGGCCACAGGGCTGGCACGCGATTACGATGTGCTGGCCCGGGAGTGGATCGGCACCGAAACTGTCTCGGGCTTCGCTCCCCTCGTCGCCGGCGGCGACCCCGCCCTTCTCGCAGCCCAGCGGGAGCTCCTGCTGGGACCGCGGTGGATGGGGTTCCCGGGCCTTCGGTTCGCCCTGCCGCCCTCCACCTCTCCAGCCAGTGAGGCCTTCCGGCCGCGGACGTACTGGCGCGGACCGGTGTGGCCTTTCCTCAACCTGCTGCTTGGCTGGGCCTGTGCCCGCGACGGCGAGACCGCCCTGGTCGACGCGCTCAGGTCGGCGTCCCTTGAACAGCTTTCCGACCTGCAGTTCGGCGAGTACTACGAGCCGTTCACCGGGGAGCCCCTGGGAAGCCTCGCCCAGGCCTGGACAGCGGCTGCGGCGCTTGAGTGGGTGGGGCCGGCCCAGGAGAACCGTCCGGGGAAGTAGGCTGGGAAACCGGGAAAGGGGGCCGGAGTGACGGTTGAAAGAGTGCCTGCGGGACTGGTTGGGGCGACGTCGCACGGACACCTGCTGGAGCTGATCCGCGCCGGGGATGGGCTGTCGCGGCAGCAGCTCCTTTCCACCACCGGGATGTCGCGTGCCACCCTGTATGAACGGCTGGATACCCTGACGCGGCGGGGCTACATTTACGAAGCCGAACCGCTGGGGTCCACCGGGGGCCGCCCGTCGCGGAAGATCCGGTTCGAAGACCGGGGCAGGGTGGTCCTCGCCATCACCTTGGGCCAGACCCACGGAACGGTGAGCATCGCCGACACCACCGGCCGGCAGCTGCGCTCCTTTACGAAGACCCTCGATGTCAGCGCTCCCGCCGAGTCCGTGCTGGGTCCGTTGATCCGGGAAGGGCAGGAGCTGCTGGCCCAGGGAAAGAACGAGACCCTGCTCGGCATCGGTGTCAGCCTTCCGGCCCCCGTGGAGGCTGACACCGGGCACGTCCGGCACCCCACCACCCTCCCCGGCTGGGCAGACGACTCCGTGGTGCAAGCGGTCACCGCATCCTGGGACCTGCCCCTCGTCGTCGAAAATGATGCCAGGGCGGCCGGCCTGGGCGAGCGCAGGAGCGATGCCGAAACCGTGGTGTACGTGAAAGTGGGCACCGGCATTGGCTGCGGCATTGTGGTGGAAGGCTCCATCCTGCGGGGCGCCCACGGTGCGGCGGGGGACATCGGGCACATCCGCATGACCCCGGACGGCCCGCTCTGCCGGTGCGGCCGCCGCGGCTGCCTCGCCGCCTACAGTTCCGGCAGGGCACTCAGCGAAAAGCTCAGCGGCCGGGGCTTCAGGAATATGGCTGACATCCGCGCCGCCGCCTGGGCCGGCGACCCGGCCGTGCTCGGCGCCGTTGAGTCGGCAGCGGAGGTGCTGGGCAGCGCCCTGGCCGCCACCGTCACAACGCTCAACCCGGACCGGCTGGTCCTGGGCGGTGACCTGGGTTCCCTGGACTTTTTCGCAGAGCAGGTGGGAGAGCGCGTTCTCGCCGATGTGGTGGACCGCATCGGCGAGGGCCTGGTGGTGGAAACAGGGCATCCGGAGGACCAGGCTGCCTGTTCGGGGCTCGCTACCCTGGTCATGCGGAAGATCTTTGCTCCGGGCGCCGTAGACCAGGTCTTCTCCGAAGAGGCGGTCCGCGTGGCATCCGGCAGCACCAGGCGGTAGCGGCAGGGCGACGACGAGCGAAAGAAGGGCCGGACATGGCACGCATCTTCATCACCGGATCCACCGACGGACTTGGCCTCGCGGCGGCGGACACGCTGTTGCGGGACGGCCACGAGGTGATCGTGCACGCGCGGTCCCTGAAGCGGATCCCCGCAGTCCAGCACCTGCTGGACCGCGGGGCGCAGAGTGTTGTCGGGGACCTGGCCATCCTGGCGGACGTCCGGAAAATCGCGGAGGACGTCAACGGAATCGGCGGCATCGACGCCGTCATCCACAATGCCGGCGTCCTCAGCGGCGCGGCGCTGCTTCCGGTGAACGTGGTGGCCCCGTACGTGCTCACCGCCCTCATTCCCGGCCCCCGCCGGCTCATCTACCTGAGCAGCGGGATGCACCGCGGCGGCGACGACGGCCTGGACGGCCTGGACTGGGCAGGACGCACGACGACGGCATCCTACTCCACCACCAAGCTGCACGTCACTGCGCTGTCGGCAGCCGTGGCCAGGCTGGTGCCGGGCGTCGCCAGCAACGCGGTGGATCCCGGCTGGGTGCCCACCCGGATGGGCGGGCGGTCTGCCCCGGACAGCCTGGAACTGGGCCACCGCACCCAGGAGTGGCTGGCCACCACTGACGATCCGGCAGCGCTGGGCAGCGGCGGCTACTGGTACCACCAGCGCCGGCAGGCCCCGCACCCGGCCGCCATTGATCCGCGGTTCCAGGACGCCCTGCTGTCCCGGCTCGCGGAGCACACCGGCCTCACCCTTCCGGAATCGATTGCTCCGTAAACGCCGTTTTGGGGCGCGAAAACGACAAGTACGGAGCAATCGACGGGGGTTAGGCGGTACTGAGGCGGCGTTCGACGTCGGCCGCTTCCGGATACGCCGCCTGCGTCCCTTTGCGGGTGGTGGCCAGCGCCGCGGCAACGGAGGCGAATGCGGCGGCATCGGCGAGTGCATCGCCCGCGGCCAGCCGCACCGCCACGGCACCGGTGAAGGCGTCCCCGGCCCCGGTGGTGTCCACGGCGGCCACCGTGGTGGGCCGGATCCGGGTCACCCGGGCGCCGGGCGCTGCGAGTGAATCCAGCACCACGGACCCCTGCGAGCCCAGGGTCACCAGGGCCTGATGGATCCCGTGGCCGGCAAACCGTTCCCGCACCGCGTCCCACTCCTCAGCAGCAGCGTCCGCCCCCGGAACTTCAGAAGCCAGGAACAGCGCGGCCTCGTGCGCGTTGACCAGGAGGACATCTGCCAACCCAGCCAGGGCTGGCGGGATCTCTGCATACGGCGACAGGTTCAGCAAAACTGTTGCGCCGGCGTCGTGCCCTGCCTGTGCGGCGGCCAGCACGGTCTCCATGCCGACTTCCAGGCAGAGGCTTACCACGGCGGCCCCCTCCAGGACCTCCGCGGCGCCGGCCACGTCCGCCGGGGACAGCGTTCCGTTGGCGCCGGCCGAGATGATGATGTTGTTCTCGCCGCGGGCGTCCACGGCGATCACGGCGACACCGGTGGGTTCGCTTGATGTGCGCACATGGCTGACGTCCACGCCTGCGCCGGCCACCGAGGCCTCGAGCATGTTGCCGTTGGCATCCTCCCCCACGGCGCCCACCAGGCTGACGTGCCCGCCCAGCCGGGCCGCGGCCACGGCCTGGTTGGCGCTCTTGCCGCCGGGGTTCACGGCGAACCCGTTGCCCTGGACCGTTTCGCCGGGCTGCGGAAGCCGCTCGCAGTAGATGGTGAGGTCGGCGTTCAGGGAGCCGACGACGACGATCCGGCCTGGAGCGGCAGCGGCGGCACTCATGGGGCTACCTCGGCCTCAACCGGCTTGGGGATCAGCAGCGACGCCGCGAACGCTGCCACGGTCAGCGCCAGGCCGACCACCACGACGGTCAGGTACGACGCCGTCGCATCGCCAAGTGCGGAGGCCGCCACCAGGACGGCGGGCAGGATGAGGAAGCTCAGGCCCGCGCCCAGGTTGAAGGCGCCGGCGTTCATGCCGGGAAGGAAGCCGGGGTTGCCGGCGGGTGAAAGGACAACGCCGAGTCCATTGAGCATGATGTTGACCGTACCGGCGTACATGATGCCCAGCAAGACCGTGCCGGCAATCATCATCGGCAGGCTATGCAGGCCCAGGAAGGCGATGACGGCGAGCGCGGCGATGCTGCCCAGCAGTCCGATCCGCAGCACCCTGGTGTACCCGAGCACCGGGGCGAGGCGTCCGCTGAGCGGGCCCACCAGCCAGCCGAGCAGGGCGTACGGGGTGAGGATGATCAGCGACATCTCGGTGGGGCCCACGCCGAAACCGGGGTCCGCGGCCTGGACGTAGGCGGGCACGATGCCGTTGATCACCGCGAAGATGCCCGTCATGGTCAGGGTGGTGGTGAGCAGGGGTGCCCAGGTGGCGCGCTGGCGCAGGTGCACCGTTTCCACCATGGGCTGGGCGGCGCGCTGTTCGGTGCGCCAGAACGCGAAGAACGCGGCGGCGGACACTAGCACAAGCGCAAGGCTCAGCAGCAGGGTGCCGGAGTCGAAGCCGGCCACGAGCTTGGCTGCTTCGTTGAGCGCGGTGAGCAGGGCGCCCACGGCCACCACGATGAAGAACACGCCGCGCCAGTCCATCCGGGTGCCGGCGCCGGGCTTGCTCTCGGTGGCGAGGAACATGATGAGGGCGGTGGCCGCGAGGGCCAGGACCACCATCAGCCAGAAGATGCTGCGGAAGCCGAAGTGCTCGGCGAAGTAGCCGCCCACGAAGGAGTCCACGCCGGCCACGCCGCCGTTGACTGCGGTGATGAGGCCCATGAGCGTGCCGTACTTGCGGGGGTTGCTGACGGCGGAGCGCAGCATGATCAGGCAGAGCGGGACGGTGGGGCCGCTGACGCCCTGGATGATGCGGCCCACGAAGAGCCACGTGATGTCCGGGGCCAGCGCTGCGATGACGGAGCCCACGGCCATGAGCAGCATCATGCCCACCAGGACCTTCTTGCGGCCGATGATGTCGCTCAGGCGCGGCAGGAACAGGGAGAACAGCGCGGCGGCGGTGAAGAACCAGGTCTGGGAGAGGCCGATCAGGGCCTGGTCCGCCTTGAGTTCCTGGCCCATGGTCACCAGGGCGGGGCTGAGCATGGAGGCGTTGAGCTGGAACGCAACGCAGGCGGCCAGCAGGGCGGTCATGAGGGCGGCGATGTTGCCGCGGCCGGTCTTTGTTTCAGTCATGGTTGCGGTGGCCATCTACTTGACGCCTCCGGCGGTGAGCTGGGCACTTTCCGGGCGTACGACGTCGGCCGTGCTGCCTTGGGTGCAGTCTGCACCTTGGTGCCTGCCGCCGTCGTCCGCTTTGGCATTGGCGCCCGGCTCGCCGATGCGGACCAGCGCGTCGGTGACGAGGTCCCAGAACCGTGCGTGGTCCAGGTCCACGGCCACGCTGGTGTGGCAGTCGGCGGGGGCCGGGGCGCGGAAGTCCGCCACGGTCATGCCCAAGGTCAGCGTGCCCTGGAGTTCAATGTTCACGGGAACCTTGCGGGTGCTGACGATGCTGGGGTCGATGACGTACGCGACGGCGCAGGGGTCGTGGACCGGCGGGTGGTCGAAGCCCTGCGCGTCCTTGTAGGTGTGGGCGAAGAAGTCCATCAGTTCGGTGACGAACTTGGCGGGCCCGGTACCGATGGCGGCGATCTTTTCCACGACCTCCGGGGTGGCCAGCGCCTGGTGGGTGAGGTCCAGGCCCACCATCACCACGGGCCACTTTTCGTTGAAGACGATGTGGGCGGCCTCGGGGTCGATGATGATGTTGAACTCGGCCACGGCGCTCCAGTTGCCCACGTGGTAGCCGCCGCCCATGAGGACCACTTCCTTGACGCGTTCCACGATGCGCGGTTCCTTGCGGGCAGCCAGGGCGATGTTGGTCAGGCCGGCGGTGGGGACCAGGGTGACGGTACCGGGCTCGTGCGCCATGACGGTGTCGATGATGAGGTCGACGGCGTGGCGCGGGTCGAGCCCGATGGTGGACTCAGGGAGCGCGGGGCCGTCCATGCCGGACTCGCCGTGGATGTCCGGTGCGGTTTCGATGCTGCGGACCAGCGGGCGGGGGCAGCCGGCGGCGAAGGGGACGCCGGTAATGCCGGCGATGGTGCCGACGGCCAGGGCGTTGCGGGTGACTTTTTCGAGGGTCTGGTTGCCCACCACCGTGGTGACGGCCAGCAGTTCGATGTTGGGGTTGCCGTGTGCCAGCAGCAGGGCCACGGCGTCATCGTGGCCGGGGTCGCAGTCCAGGATGATCTTCCGGGGTTCTGTTGAACCCGTCCGGTGCTGGCTCGCTTGGGGATTTGGTTCCACGATAGTGCTCCACGTCATTGGGGCCTGCCTTGCGGGCAGGGGTCTTGAGTATTCCGCGAGTGATCATGGCAGGGTTTTGTGGGCTGCGTCAAGCGCTTAACGTGATGGGGTGCATTGCCGAACGTCAAACGCTTGATGCCATGTGGGACAAGGAAGCCAGCCCGCCTGGTCGTGGAGGCCTGCAGAGCCCGCAATCCGTCCGCGCCGGGGACTACTACGATCAAAGTATGGATTCCGGGGAACAGGTGCAGCAGCAACGGCCACGGCCGCGGCGGGTGACGGCGGCGATGGTCGCTGCGCGGGCCGGCGTTTCGGTGGCCACGGTGTCGCTGGTGGCCAATGGCAAGACCGCCGGGCGCGTGGCCGAGGACAACATTTCCCGGGTGCGGGAGGCCATTGCGGAGCTGGGGTACGTGGTGGACGGGATCGGCAGTTCCCTGGCCAAGGGCGTCAGCTCGATTGTGATCCTGGTGGCGCCGGACATCTCCAACCCGTTCTTCGCCAAGGTGATCGCCGGGGTGCGGGAGTCGCTGGGCCCGCAGTACCAGCTGCTGCTGTCCGTCACGGAGGCCGGCGAATTTCCGGAGGCCGACGACGTCCGGCGCCTGATGTCCCTGCGGCCGGCAGGGCTGCTGGTGGACGCACCCAACGCCGGGTTCCTCGAAGACCTCGCGTCGCCGTCGCCCCTTGTCCTGCTTGATGCGCCGGGACTCGAGTCCTACGCGCCCTCCGTGAACCTGGATGTGGCCAGCGGGGCACGCCAGCTGGCGGCGCACCTGGCCGACGCCGGGCACAGGGAAGCTGCCTACGTGGACAGCGTGACCGGCACCGAGACGTTCGCGGTCCGGCGCGCGGCGTTCCTGGAGGAGGCCGCCTCGCGCGGCATCACCGTGAGCCCGGAGCGCATTATCAGCACCACCATCGACGTCGGTGCCGCGGCGGGCGCGTTCGCCGAAGCGTGGCCGGACTGGCAGCGCGCGGGAGTAACCGCCGTCGCCTGCGCCACCGACACCCACGCGTACGGGGTGCTGCAGGAAGCGCGCGTGGCAGGGATCCGGATCCCGGAGGAGCTGGCCGTGGCCGGGTTCGACGACCTGCCCTATTCGGCCACCAGCAATCCGGGCCTGACCAGTGTGCACCTGCCTGCCACTGCCCTGGGCCAGAAGGCCGGGGAGCAGCTGCGCGGACTCATGGAGGGGAAGTCGCCGGGGTCCGGCGGCGTCACCCTGGAGACCTCGCTGGTGGTGCGCGGCTCCACGTCGGCCGCCGCAACGTAGGCTTCCTGTCGGACCCCGGCCGTAAGCTGGGACCATGCCGAGTAACTGGGAAAGTCTGGACGCACCGCTGCGTGAGTCGGTGCAGCACAACGTGGAGATCTATGAGCGCGTCCGGCCTGCCCTGAAGCTGGTTACCCGTGATGTCCTGCTTGTTTTGCGGGACATGCTGAAGGACAGCGAGGTTAACCCGCTGTTCGTTACCGGCCGCACCAAGACTGTGGAATCCTTCAAGGAAAAGATCTCGCGCACCGAGGAGCCGCTGGAACCGGGCGGGCGGAGGCTCCTGAAGTTTCCGGACCCGTTCCGCACGCTCAATGACATGGTGGGCATCCGGGTGATCACCAAGCTGCCGGCGGAGAATGCCGCGGTGGCCAATGTCATCAAGCGCCAGCGGCAGCTTTTCGACTGCCGCGGCGACCGGGAAAAGGACATCGGCTCCATCGAGTCCGGCACCTACGGGTATTCCAGCCGGCACCTGATCCTGCGCACCATCCAGAATGAAGCCGTCAAGGAGTACCAGCAGGTCTTCAACCCGGACCTGCAGCCCAACGGCAGCTACTTTTTCGAGTGCCAGATCCGCACCATTTTCGCGCACGCGTGGAGCGAGATTGAGCACGATATCCGGTTCAAGGCCGAGGACCCCCGCGCCTGGACGCCGCACTTCGACCGGCAGTTCACGGCCACGGCGGCCATGCTGGAAACCGTGGAAACTGCTTTCTCGGACCTTCACGAAAGCTACGAGGAAGTCCGCGGCTACTGGGACATGGACGGCGAGGGTGCGGCCCCGCTGACGCCCAACCGGATCCGGGACGTCTGGCGGACCCTGCTCCCGCACGTGGACCGCAAGGTGGACGATGACTGGGGCTGGGCTGCCGAGCTTCTCGCCGCGCATGGGCTCAACCAGACCATGCAACTGGCCGGACTGCTCAGCGCCAACCAGATCACGGAAGTCCGCAAGGCCCTGGACCACCGCTACTCCCCCGGCCCGGACCGGCTCCTGGATGACCTCCTCCTCTGGCAGTACGGCACCAAGCACATCGACCTCACCGCAGAAGATCCCGACGCCGTCCCGCACCCGCGGCGCGACAGCCTCCTGCGGCGGCTGCGGCAGATTGAGCGGTACAGGATGACGAAGAAGTAGGGGCGGTTGGTAGAACCTGTGCGGCTGGTCCTGTCCGGCTTCGGTGCCGTGGGCCGCGCCTTTGTCGATGCTTTTCTGGAGCAGGGTCCCCTGTTGCAGCTTGCTGCCATCCGCGGTCACGGGACCGAAGCCTTCCTTGCGCCGGGTTCCGCTGTGCCCGCCCGTTCGTCATGGGACCAAACCGGGCCCATTGAGGAAACGCTGTCCCGGACCGCCGCCACTGTCCTGGTCCAGGCCCTGCCATCGTCGCCGGAGGCCCACGCGCGCGCCCTGGAGGAGGCGGTTGCTGCGCTCCGGAGTGGGGTGGATGTAGTGACAGCAACCAAAAGCCACATCCTCAGCCACTGGCGGGACCTCGAACGTGCCGCCAGCGAGGGCGGGAGCCGCATCCGTATCTCGGGGGCCACCGGCGCCGCGCTTCCCACCGCGGACATGGCCCGCGTCGCCCTTCGGGGCATGGGCTGCAACGTTTTCCGGGCCTGCCCCAACGGCACATCCACGTTCATTTTGGATGAGCTTGCCGGCGGTGCCGGGCTGGAGTCCGCGGTCCGGGAGGCGCAGCGCCGCGGCATCGCGGAGGCAGACCCTTCCGCGGACCTGTCCGGGAAGGATGCGGCCACGAAGGTGCGGCTTATCGCCGGGCTTCTCTGGAACTGGGACGTGTCCACCATTGCGGTGGAGGCGGAGCCCATCGACTCCTCCACGGCCGCCAGGGCACTGGAGGCCTCCGGGCAAGGCTTGCGTTTACGCGCCGTGGCGTCCGCCTCCCTGGAGCGGCCCATGATGGTCACGGTCCGCTTGGAAGCCGTGGCACCGGGGGACCCGCTTTTCGCCATTGCTGGACCGGAGAAGGCCATGGTCTTCAGGTGCCCGGACGCCGGGGACATCACCGTCCAGGGCGGCCGCTCCAGCCCGAAGGGGGCGGCACTGGCGATGCTGAAGGACGTACTCAACCTGTCCGGGTCAAATACCTCCGGGTTCCGGTAAACCAGCAGGTCACAGGGGAATTACGTCCAAAGCCGCGGGGGCGACAATCTCTCCCGTGTATCCCGCTTTTTCGGCCGCAGGCAGCACCATGGCCAGCCACACCTCCGGAGGCTGAACGGTGGGGGTGTAATGGCTCAGGACGAGCTTCCCCGCCCCTGCAGCTGCGGCTATGGCCGGCAGTTCAAGGACGCTGGAATGCGCTTCGAACAAGTGCTTGGTCAATTCGGCGGCCTGCGGCCCGGGAAGACCGGCAGCGATTCTCTCAACCGCGGAGTTGTCCTGTGTCTCATGGACCAGAACGTCGCAGTCCTTGGCGAGGGCAATCAGGTTTGCATCATGGGCGGCAGTGTCGCCGGAAAAGACCACCACCTTGCCCGTGCATTTAATGGTGAACCGGTACGCATAGGAGTCCGCCACTTCCGGGCCGTGGAACACCCTGGTTGCGGCCACCACCACGTTCTCATCCTCCATGACGGGAGTGATGGTGCCATCAGCAGGCAGTTCGACGTCGTGGCCTTCGACCGCCGGAAACGGGCCAAAACCGCCACCCGCCTGGTACAGGGAGATATCGTCCTCGAAGCCGGCCAGGAGGTTCCTTGCCTTGGCTTTGGTCCCGGGCGGTCCCCACAGGTCAAGGAACGACAGCGGCGGGCGGGCCGTCCACCCGTGGAGCAGCAGCCCCGGCAGCCCCGAAGTGTGATCGAAGTGATGGTGGGTAATAAAGACGCTCCGAACCGGGCCGAAGCCGAGCCCCGAGTGGACCAACTGCCGTGAACTGTCCAGCCCACAATCCACCAGGTAGACAGCATTGTTGACTACAAGCGCGAGTGCCGGCTGGGCCTCGCCGGGCGCGATGACAGGTCCGCCGTTGACCCCCAGCATGACAAGCCTGTCTTCATGGTCCTTTGAATCCAAAACGTGCTCCCTAAGACGTTGTGACAGTGACGTCGCGGACCCACCTGACTGCAGGCAAACCCGATGACTTCCAAGAATCAGCCAGGAAGCGTCGGGGGGAGCAGGCTAATGTCATTCGTTGAAAAACTAATCGCAGTAAAAGAACCATGTGTCGCCCGCTGTTCAATATGTCGAACATCACCCAGTATGCTGTACGCATGACTTCCACCAAGACCGTGGCCATCGCTGTCCCGCTCGAAGCAGAGCTTGTGGACCAGATCCGCGCCGTTGACCCCACCGTCACTGTCCTTTACGAGCCCGGCCTCCTGCCCCCGGAGCGCTTCCCGGCCGACCACGCAGGGGATCCGGCCTTCAAACGGACGGCTGAACAGGAAGAGCGCTACTGGGCAATGCTCAACAGTGCCGACGTGCTGTACGGCTTTCCGAACGAGAGTCCTGACGGCCTGGCGCGCATCGCCCGGGAAAACCCACGGCTGGAGTGGGTCCACGCGATGGCGGCCGGGGCGGGCGGAGCGGTCAAGGCATCGGGCCTGAGCCAGGACGTCCTGCAGAAGTTCAAGATCACCACCTCCGCCGGAGTCCACGCCCTGCCCCTCGCGGAGTTCGCAGCGATGGGAATCCTCAACGGCTTCAAGCGCAGCGCCGAACTTGCCCAGGACCAGGCTGCAAAGGCCTGGCCCAGCCTCCGGGTCCCCACCCGGCTGGTCAATGGATCCAACCTGGTCATCAGCGGCCTCGGCGAAATCGGACTGGAAACCGCCCGGATCGCACGGGCACTGGGGATGAAGGTCAGCGGCACCAAGCGGACCGTGGAGCCCATCGACGGAATCGACCAGGTGGTGGACAACGCCGGGCTTCCCGCCCTCCTGGCCACGGCAGACGCCGTCGTCAACACCCTGCCCGGCACCGCCTACACGGAAAAGCTGTTCAACCGGGACCTGTTCGCCGCCATGAAGCCCGGGACCACCTTCGTCAACGTGGGCCGCGGAACCGTGGTGGACGAGGAGGCGCTGCTGGAGGCCCTGGACAACGGCCAGGTGGGCTACGCCTGCCTTGACGTCTTCGCCGTGGAACCACTGCCGCAGGACAGCCCCCTGTGGAACCATCCCAAGGTCATGGTCTCGCCGCACACCTCAGCCCTCAGCGCCGCCGAGAACCGCCTCATCACCGAACGGTTCTGCAGCAACCTCCGGACGTTCCTCGACGGCGGGGACCTCCCCCACCTCGTGGACACGGTCCACTTCTACTAGGACGGGCAGAGAAGTGCGCATCGCCAGAATCCAAACAGCAGCAGGCCCGCAGCACGCCGTTGAAAGCGACGGCACCTGGCATCACATCATCGACCCCTTTGAGGAAACCCTCCGTTACACCGGCGGCGCCACCACCCACAGCGAGGCAACATTCCTCGCCCCGGTGACGCCCGCCGTCGTCCTGGGCATTGGCCACAACAGGACCCTGAACGACCACCCACTGCCCATCCAGGCGTGGCACAAGTCCGTCCACACCGTCGCCGGACCCGGCGACACCATCACCGCGGTCCGCGGCAAAGGCACGGTCAATGCCGAGGGTGAACTCGCCGTCGTGATCGGCAGGACAGCCGCCAGCCTGACCGTGGAGAACGCCCTGGAGCACGTCCTGGGCTACACGTGCGTCAACGACGTCACCAACGTGGACCAGAACGCGGTGGACGAGCGGAATTTCCAAGGCAAGTCAGGCGTCAACTACACGCCCCTGGGCCCGTGGATAGAAACCCAACTCCCGGATCCCGAAAAGGTGTCCATCGACGTTTACGTTAACGGAGCAGCGAAGGCCGCCTCCGGGACCTTCAACCTCCCCTCCACAGTGGTGGACTGCCTTGTGTACGTCACTTCCTGGCTCACCCTGGAACCCGGGGATGTGGTGATGACCGGTGCACCCGCCACAGTGGTGCCCGTCGAGCCCGGGGACCGGGTGGACATCGTCGTGGAGGGCATCGGCACCCTGAGCAGCCTCGTGGCCTGACGGGAGGAGGGTGCCGACGCGGCCCTTATGATGGATTGCGTTCAGTTGACTGAACGGAACCGCAGTCTGCCCTGGCGACCTAAGGAGAATCATGGCCGATTCCCACATCCCCGCTTCATCCGACAAAGCGGGAGCCACCTCGCCGGCGCCGGCCGTCACCCGGGCAGCAGCCGTCCTGGATGCCCTTGCCGCCTCGGCCACCGGCCGCCTCACCCTGAGTGACCTCTCGCGCGAAGTGGGAATCCCCAAGTCCTCCACCTCCAACCTCCTGCTGGCGCTGGAGGAGGCCCGCCTGATCAGCCGGCAGGGCTCGGAGTTCACGCTGGGCCGCAAGCTGGTGGAACTGGGCGCCGCGTATCTCGGCCGGATGGATGAGGTGCAGGAGTTCTACCGCTACTGCGAGCAGGCCTCCGTCCTGTCCCGCGAAACGGTGCGGATCGCCATGCTGGATGGCACCAACGTCATTTACCTGGCCCGGTATGAGGGCCACCCCGCCGTGCGGCTCACGTCCAACATCGGCGACAAGATGCCGGTGTCCCTGTGCGCCGTGGGCAAGGCCCTGATCGCGCGGCTGCGTGACCATGACCTGGAGGAAATGTTCCCGGATGACGCCGAACTGCCGGTGCTCACCCCCAAATCCCTGCGCACCGGCGCGGAACTGAAGGCGCAGCTGAAGGAGATCCGCGAGCAGGGCTTTGCCTTCGAGGACGAGGAATCCACCACCGGCGTGGTGTGCCTCGCCGTCTCTGTCCCCACCCGCGGCGCCCACGGTCCCAGCCTGGGCCTGTCCGTGACAGCCCTCAAGGCCACTTACACGCCGGAGCAGGGCTCCCAAATGGTCAAGGAACTGCAGGAACTGGCCCACTCCTTGGGCAACCCGATGGGCTAGGCCCGGGCCGGCCCAGCGGCTTTCCGTAACTCAAAACCAAAAACTGTTGCCAGCTGTTCAGCTTGCTGTATTGTGTTCAGCATAGTGATCGACACAACAGGTGTTGCCGCTATCCCACCAGGCCAACGGGGGCCTGGAGTGCATTAGAGGGAGTTTTCGTGACAACTCGTACTAACTCACCGCAGGCCACCACGGACGGCGCCGTCGTCGATCCGGACCAGCTGCGAAGGGCAACACTTGCCAGCTCCGTAGGGTCCGCCCTGGAGTACTACGACTTCTACATCTACGGCCTGGCCTCGGCCCTGATCTTCGGACCACTGTTCTTCGCCCCGCTGGGCGAGAGCGGAGCCGTTATCGCCTCCTTCGCCACGTACGGCGTCGGATTCGCGGCACGGCCCTTCGGCGGCGTGGTCTTCGGCCACATCGGCGACCGCTTCGGCCGCAAGATGGTGCTCATCCTGACCATCGGCCTGATGGGCCTCTCCAGCTGCGCCATCGGCCTCCTGCCCACCTTCGACCAGGCGGGAATGCTGGGGGCGGTGCTCCTGGTGACGCTGCGCATCCTCCAGGGCCTGGGCGCCGGCGCCGAGCAGGCAGGTGCCACCACCCTCATCTCCGAGGTGGCCCCGCGCCGCCGTCGTGGTTTCTTCGCTTCGCTGCCGTTCGTGGGCATCCAGCTGGGCACCCTCCTGGGCGCCGGCACCTTTGCCCTGATGGCCCTGGCGGACAAGCAGGTCCTGCAGGGCTGGCTCTGGCGCGTTCCGTTCCTGGCCAGCATCATCCTGATCGCGATTGCCGTCTTCATCCGCCTCCGACTCAAGGAGACCCCGGTCTTCCAGGAACTGGAGAAGCACAAGGCCGTGGTCAAGAACCCGGTGGGCCAGATCTGGAAGCACTCCAAGAAGAACGTGCTGGTGGGCATTGGCCTCCGCATGGGGGAAAACGGCAACTCGTCCATCTACTCCGCGCTGCTGGTGTCCTTCATCAGCATGCCGGCCGGCGTCTTCCCCGGCGACAAGTTCATCGGCCCCACCGGCCTGCTGATCGCCGCGGGCTTCGCAGCGGTGCTGGTTGTTGCCTTCGGCGCCCTGTCCGACCGCTTTGGCCGGGTTCCCGTGTACCGCTACGGCGCGCTCTTCCAGGCCGTCATCGCCCTGCCGGCGTTCTACCTGGTGACGCTCGGCAACGTGGCCCTGGTCTGGGTGGTCATGGTGGTGGGCATCGCCCTGGGCGTGCAGTCCATGCTTGGCCCGCAGTGCGCCCTGCTCCCGGAACTCTTCGGCTCGCAGCACCGCTTCACCGGCGTGGCCCTGAGCCGTGAACTTTCGGCCGTGCTCGCCGGCGGCTTCGCCCCGATGATCGGCGTCGCGCTGCTGGCGGCCACCAACCACTCCTGGCTGGTACCCGCGCTCTACTCGCTGGTCCTGGCGGCTATCTCGTTCGCCACCACCTTCTTCACCCCGGAAACCAACGGCCGCGACCTGGTGCTCGTGGAGGATGCCAAGTGACCATCGGCAACGCCGCCCCCACGGACCCTGCGCCCAAAAGTGCGGGGTTCGTCGGGCTGGGGCTGATGGGAGCGCCGATGGCCGCCAACCTGCTCACGGCAGGGTGGAACGTCACGGGCTGGAACCGCTCCCCCGGCGCCGTCCGCGATCTCGAGGCGCTGGGCGGGAACGCCGCCAGCCACGTTGCGGACCTTCGGGACGAGCCCGTCATCATCTTCATGCTCCCCGATCTCCCCTTCATTGAAGAGGCTGCGGCGGGGCTCCTGGAGGCGTGGCGGGCGGCGCCGCCCGCACCGGGAACACTCGTTGTGGTGATGAGCAGCGTGTCGCCGGTTGCGGTGCGGGCCTTCGGGCTCGCCGTTGCGGATGCCAGCGGCGGAAGCGCCTCGGTGCTTGATGCCCCGGTCAGCGGCGGCACGGTCGGCGCGCAGCGGGGAACCCTCGCCATCATGGCCGGCGGTTCCCCGGAAGACTTCAGCCGGGCCCTCCCGGCTTTGGAGGCAATGGGGACCTCCGTCCGCCGGCTGGGTGACCTGGGTGCCGGCTCGCTGGCCAAGGCGTGCAACCAACTGATCGTGGGAACCACGACGGCGGCACTCGCCGAGGCTGCCGAGCTTGCGGAACGCTCCGGGCTGGATGTGGAAGCCCTCTTTGAGGTCCTGTCCGGCGGCCTCGCCGCCAGCAGGGTGCTGGAGGTGGTGGGCCCCCGGCTCGCGGCAAAGGATTACACGCCGACAGGGCCGGCGAAGTTCATGCACAAGGACCTGTCCTTCGTGCTGGAAAGCGCCGCAACTGCCCGCACCGCCACACCCATGGCTTCCGCCGGCGTCGACCTGTACGCGGAACTGGTGGCGCAGGGCCTTGGCGATCTGGACCTGGCCGTGGTGCGGCAGGCGATCGCCACCCTGGGCCGGCATTGAGCTGCGGGACCCCGGAATGCCGGGGTCCCGCCGTCGTTAGTGGCCCCAAAGTGGGCCATTCCGGCACCGGTCCACGGGTTCGAAAGCGGGACGGCCGTTTAAACCCTGCTATATTCTGGTGTTTTCAGGCCCGGGCGCAGGGGAGCCGGGCTACAGCACGTCGAACGGCCCTTTATTGAAACCAAGCAGCAGGCACCCAGATTCCGCGCAGGGTAACGTCCAGCACACGGATTTCCTCAACTGCCCCACCGGATTCGTTGAGTACTACTTCGCGGACGGGGTCTTCCGCTGGTCGGACGGGCTGTACCGCATCTACGGGTACGAACGGGGCGAGGTGGTCCCGACCATGGAGATGGTGCTTCCCCACGTCGAGCCCGAAGACCGGCCAAGGGTGCAGGCCTACTGGGACCATGTGTCCACCCAGGGCGGACCGTCATCCATGTACCTGTCCATCCGGGACCGCAAGGACCACCAGCACAAGCTGCTCTACTCCGCCGACTACATCATGGACGGAGACACCCCGATCGGAGTCTGGGGCGTGGTGGTGGACCTCACGACGTCAATCCACACGGACCGGCACCAGCTCGCCACCGAGGCGGTGGCGGCGTCGGCGCTCAACCGGGCGGTCATTGAACAGGCCAAGGGCGTCCTGATGGGCCGCACCGGTGTCACCGCCGACCAGGCCTACGAGCTCATCAGCCAGCTGAGCCAGGACACAAACCGCAAGGTCTACGCTGTTGCCCAGGACATCGTGGACCGTGCCACCGTCCGCGCCGGCGATCCGGACGCGCAAAGCCATCCCCTGCTGTAACCGCAGGGAAGAACAGGCCTTCTACGCTGAAGTGGAGGCCAGCGACTCCCGCAGTGCCGCGTCCGCGTCACGCAGGACTTTCGCAGCTACCTGAAGGCCCTCGATCCGGCCGAGTGAAACGTCCTCGTGCTCGATGTTGACCAGCATCTCCGGGTCCACTTCGTGCAGGGCGCGCAGGAACTCCGTCCAGTAGGCGGTGTCATGGCCGCGGCCCAGGGCCACGAAGTCCCAGGCGGAGTTCCGTGGCCATTCGTTGGCCCATTCGTCACCGCCCAGGTTGGTACGGTTCTCGTCCGGGGACAGCCGGCGGAAGCTGTTGTCCAGTACCCCGTACAGTTCGGCATTTTCTTTGTTGATGCGGACGTCCTTCGCGGCAGCCTGGAATACCAGGGGGCCCAGTTCGCGGACCACTGCCACCGGGTCCATCTGCTGCCAGAAGAGGTGGCTGGCGTCCAGTTCCACACCCACATGCGTGGCGCCCGTGAGCCCGATCAGCTTCCGGACGTCGGCGGTGTTGAACACCAGGTTCTGCGGGTGCAGTTCAAGGGCCACCTTGACCTCGAGCTCGCGCGCCAGCTGGTCGATCTCTTTCCAGAACTCCGCCGCAATCTCCCACTGGTAGTCCAGGACGTCCAGTGCGGCCGAGTTCCAGGCGTTGACGATCCAGTTGGGAACGGTCGCCCCGGGCTCGCCGCCGGGCAGACCGGACATGGTGACCACGCGGGTCTGGCCCAGCCGGTGCGCCAGCCTGATGGAGCGGCGGATGTCCCCGGCATGCTTCTCCCCGATCTCCGGATTGGGGTGCAACGGGTTGCCGTTGCAGTTCAGGCCCGCAATGGAAACGCCGGTCCCTTCAAATAGCGCCAGGTAGTCATCACGCGCCGCGTCACTTTCCAGGATCTGGTCAAAGGTGGGAACGTGCACCGGGGGAAGGAAGCCGCCGGTATTGATCTCGATTCCCGTCAGGCCCAGGTTGGCGATGACCGTCAGCGCCTCGGGCAGTGGACGGTCATGCAGGATCGCGTTGTAGACACCAAGCCTCATGGGGTTCTCTCCTTTGAAAGGCCACTCCTGATAATGGAGCGCTCTAACAAGGTATGAGAGACAGTTTGTCCTGTCAATAGGTCTTTTGGGCGGGAGCCCTAAGGCGCCTGCGGCGCGGACCGCCGTCGTTGGCCTAGACGGCCAGCCGCGGACCATCCGCCAGGACGGGTGCGGAACCGACGACGGGCAGGGCATCGGTGAACGCCTCAACGACGGCCAGCTGGCCGGTGGAGTCCGGAACGCCCGGGTACTGGACATGCGCGGCTTCAACCGGCTCGGCGGCCGCTTCCTCCGGACGCATGCGGACCAGCGCCACCGCAGAGATCAGGAACCAGGCAACATTGGTGACCACTGACGGCCAGGCGCCGTGCAGGGTTCCATTGATGATGAAGGCGACAGAGCCAAAGAGGTTGGCGGTCTGGAAGCCCTTGCCGGCCTTCAGCCACCCCATGGAAACAGACAGGTATGCACTGAGAATCGCAACCGCGCCTGCCCAGCTGGCAATTTCCCACAGCAGTTCCATGGCGTCCTTCCAAGGTGGTGCCTGCGCAGTATCAGGGCAGGGCTCAAGAGGTGGTTCAAGGTTGGGTTTCGCCGGATGCCGTTCCGTGGGAACCTGCATCATCCAGCTCTGCGTTGACTCGAGCCCTGTTCGGGCGAGGACCTCTTACGCTGGCCGGCGGCATAATCATATCCCGCGCGCGGACGCCCAAATTACTGCCGATACGTGATACTCCCCACGTCTGGACAAGGCCCGCGCGGCGTAGCACGATCGAAGCTGTGACCAGCAGTCCTGCACCCGATCCCTACCTCCGTGAACTCACCCAGCTGAGGCGCGTCAAAGACCGGATGGACCGCGAATATGCCCAGCCGCTGGACGTCGAATCCCTTGCCAGGGATGTCCATATGTCGGCCGGCCATTTCAGCCGCCGCTTCAAGCTGGCCTACGGCGAATCCCCGTACAGCTACCTCATGACCCGCAGGATCGAACGGGCCATGGCGCTGCTCCGCAAAGGCGACCTCACCGTCACCGAGGTGTGCTTCGCCGTCGGCTGTTCCTCGCTGGGCACCTTCAGCACCCGCTTCAGCGAACTGGTGGGCATGCCGCCGAGCGTCTACAAGCAGGAGGCAGCGGAGTCGACGGCGGGGATCCCGGCCTGCGTAGCGAAACAGGTCACCAGACCGGTCAGGAATCGAGAAGCGCCGGCCCGTGAGCCGTCACTAGCATGACTGCCATGGACATCAACATTTCTTCCACCTTCCTTCCCGCCACCGATCCGGACGCGTCCCTCGCCTTTTACCGGGACGCGCTCGGCTTCGAAATCCGCAACGACGTGGGCCGAGGCACCATGCGGTGGATCACCGTGGGCCCCGCCGGCCAGAAGGACGTCTCCATCGTCCTGCACCCGCCGGCAGTGGACCCGGGCATCACCGAGGACGAGCGCCGCACCATCACCGAGATGATGGCCAAAGGCACCTACGCCACCATCGTCCTCTCCTCCCCCGACGTGGACGCCGCGTTCGCCAAGGTGGAGGCAACCGGGGCCGACGTGGTCCAGGAACCCATCGACCAGCCGTACGGCATCCGCGACTGCGCCTTCCGCGACCCGGCCGGCAACACGGTCCGCATCAACCAGCAGCCCTAGGCATATAAACAAGCACGTATATAACGGACGACGCCGGAACGGGGCTGCCAGCGCAGCTCCGCTTGGGCGCCGCTCCAGGAAGAGGGGGACACCTTGAGCACGGAAGCAGACATGGAAACCAGGCAGGCGGCGCACGTTGCCGACAGCCACGACCTGATCCGGGTCCAAGGCGCCCGGGAGAACAACCTGAAGGACGTGAGCCTGGAGCTGCCCAAGCGCCGGCTGACCGCGTTTACGGGTGTTTCCGGCTCCGGCAAGAGCTCGCTGGTGTTCGCCACCATCGCCGCCGAGTCGCAGCGGATGATCAACGAAACCTACAGCGCCTTCGTTCAGGGGTTCATGCCCAGCCTGGCCCGGCCCGACGTGGACCGGTTGGAGGGCCTGACCACGGCGATCATCGTGGACCAGGAGCGGATGGGCGCCAACCCGCGCTCCACCGTAGGCACGGCCACCGACGCCAACGCCATGCTGCGGATCCTGTTCAGCAGGCTGGGCAAGCCCTACGTCGGCCCGCCCACGGCCTTCTCCTTCAACGTGCCCACCCGCAAGGCCAGCGGCATCATGAGCACCGAGAAAGGCGGCCGGGTGGAGAAGAACGTGGTGCGCCAGGTGACCTATCTGGGCGGCATGTGCCCGCGCTGCGAGGGCATGGGGAACGTCAGCGACATCGACCGGACCGCCCTTTATGACGAGTCGAAGTCCCTGTCCGAAGGCGCGCTGACCGTTCCCGGCTACTCCATGGATGGCTGGTACGGCCGCCTGTTCGAGGGCATGGGCCTGCCCATGGACAAACCGATCGCCACGTTCACGGCGAAGCAGCTGGACACGATGCTGTACGCCGAGCCCACCAAGATCAAGGTGGAAGGCGTCAACCTCACGTTCGAAGGGGTCATCCCCAAGATCCAGAAGTCCATGCTCTCCAAGGACGTGGAGGCCATGCAGCCGCACGTGAAGCGGTTCGTGGAGCGCGCCGTCACCTTCGCCACCTGCCCGGACTGCGGCGGGACACGCCTGACCCCGGAAGTGCTGGGGTCGAAAATCAACGGCAAGAACATCGCCGAGCTGTGCACCATGCAGATCAGCGACCTGGCACAGTGGATCCGCGGGCTGGACGAGCCCTCCGTGCGGCCGCTGCTCGCCGGGCTGCGCGACCTGCTGGATTCGTTCGCCGAGATCGGCCTCGGCTACCTCTCCCTGGACCGCCCGGCGGGCACCCTCTCCGGAGGTGAGGCGCAGCGGACCAAGATGATCCGCCACCTGGGCTCCTCCCTCACGGATGTCACCTATGTTTTCGATGAACCCAGCATCGGCCTGCACCCGCATGACATCGAGCGGATGAACACGCTCCTGCTGCAGCTGCGGGACAAAGGCAACACCGTCCTGGTGGTAGAGCACAAACCGGAGATGATCGCCATCGCCGACCACGTCGTCGACCTCGGCCCCAAGGCAGGGACCGCCGGCGGCGAGATTGTCTACGAAGGCGATGTGGACGGGCTGCGTTCCAGCGGCACCATCACCGGCCGGCACCTGGACGACCGCGCCCGCCTGAAGGACTCCTTCCGGAAGGCCGCCGGCGCACTCGAGGTCCGCGGCGCCTCAACGAACAACCTGCAGGACGTCGACGTCGATGTGCCGCTCGGTGTGCTCTGCGTGGTGACGGGCGTGGCCGGGTCCGGCAAGAGCTCCCTGATCCACGGCTCGCTGGCAAAGCGCGAAGGGGTGGTCGTCATCGACCAGGGTGCCATCAAAGGGTCCCGGCGGAGCAATCCGGCCACCTACACGGGCCTGCTGGAGCCCATCCGGAAGGCGTTCGCCAAGGCCAACGGCGTGAAGCCGGCGCTCTTCAGCTCCAACTCCGAGGGCGCCTGCCCCACCTGCAACGGGGCCGGCGTCATCTTTACCGAGCTGGGCGTCATGGCCACCGTGGAGTCCACCTGCGAGGACTGCGAGGGACGCCGCTTCCAGCCCGCCGTCCTCGAATACACCCTGGGCGGCCAGAACATTGCGGATGTCCTGGACATGTCGGTGGATGCGGCACTGGCGTATTTTGCCGAGGGCGAGGCCAAAACGCCCGCCGCGCACAAGGTCCTGGAACGCCTGGCGGACGTGGGCCTGGGCTACATTTCCCTGGGCCAGCCGCTGACCACGCTGTCCGGCGGCGAGCGCCAGCGGCTCAAGCTGGCCACCCAGATGGCGGAGTCCGGGGACGTCTACATCCTGGATGAGCCCACGGTGGGGCTGCACCTGGCGGACGTCGAACAGCTGCTGGGGCTGCTGGACCGGCTGGTTGATTCCGGAAAATCCGTGATCGTCATTGAGCACCACCAGGCGGTGATGGCGCACGGTGACTGGATCATCGACATCGGTCCGGGAGCAGGGCACGACGGCGGCAGGATCGTCTTCGAGGGCACCCCGGCTGACCTGGTGGCCGGCCGGGCCACGCTCACCGGCCAGCATCTGGCGGCGTACGTCGGGGCCTGAAGCCGCTGGACCGTGCTTAGCGTCCGCCCGGCAGCTGGCCCAGGAAGCTGACGGTGGCGGTGCCAATCTGCTGCTGGGCGGTGCTCCGGCTGGTGCCGGGCTTGCCGTCGCCGGGTTGATCACCGTAGTCGCCGAAGAACGCGTGCACTCCGCCCTGGACGGCGGCGAACTCAGTATCCGGGGGCAGGAGTTCCCGGGAGGCCTGGATCTTGTCCGGCGTGCTGAGCCCGTCCTTGGTCCCGGAGACGGACAGGACGGAAAGGCCGGTCCGTCCCCGCAGCGATTCCACCGGGTAGGAGGCGTACAGCACCAGGCCGGTGATGTCGGTGTTCGCCAGGGCGAATGACGATGCGGACACCCCGCCCAGGGAGTGGCCGCCCACCGTCCACGTGGTGATGTCCGGGTTGTCCTCGATGGCGCTGCGGGCCTGGTTGCCGTCCAGCAGGCTGAGCCCGAGCGGTTCCTTCAGGATGACCACCCGGTACCCGGCACCGACCACGGGAGCCAGGACGTCCTGGTAGGCCCGGGCGTCCACGCGCGCGCCCGGGTAGAAGACCAGCCCCCTGGGGGTCCTGGCTCCCTCGGGTGACATGGTGATGGCGGTGCTGGTTTCGCTGACGGTGAGGTCCGACGCCGGCCCGGCCTCCGCCGTCGGCCCCGGCTGGTAGGCGAAGGGGTTGAGCCAGGCGAGCCCGGCGGCAACCGCCAGGACGGCCAGCCTGCCGGCCCACGCGCCGATGGCGCGCACACGCGCGCGGGGCCGCGGGACATCGCGGCGGCGCCAGAGCAGGACTGCCCAGCCGGCACCAGTGGCAGCTGCGGCCAGCAGGATGCCCGGCAGCAGCGGATGGCCGCCCAGGACGGCGGGGTTGCCTGCCAGCATCCACAGGGCGACCCCCATCAGCGCGGCAGCGCAAGCCACTGATGCCCAGAACAGGGCCGAACGTTTCCTGGGCGGCGCGCTGGCCTGGCCGGCAGGTGAGGTCTTCATGGTTCCTGATCCTTCCATCCGGCGGCAGGATTTCAATGCCGGCTGGCCTACGCTGGCCGTATGCCCGAAATGTTCCGGTACGACGTCGAGATCCTGCACCTGCTGGTCTCCCCCGCGCACGCGTACTTTGGCCGCGCCCGTGACGGCGCCGCCGATGTCCCTACCGCTGATGCTCCGCATGCTGAGGTGGTGGCCGGCAAGGGCATCGTGGGCGACCGCTTCTTCGGGAAGGCCGCGCACATGGATGCTGCGGTGACCCTGTTCGCCGTCGAATCCCTTGAGGCCATCGCCGCCGAACTGCGCGCGGCGCCACTGGATCCGCTGCTGACCCGCCGGAACGTGATCCTGCGCGGAGCCCAGCTGCCGCCGCTGCTGGCACAGGACTTCGTGCTGGAATCCGGCGGCTCCGCGGTGACCCTGCACGGCGGCCGGCACGCCCAGCCCTGCGCGTGGATGAATGAAATGCTCGCCCCCGGCGCCCACCCGGCCATGCGCGGCCGCGGCGGCATCCGCTGCCGCGCCGTCTCCAGCGGCTTCCTGCACCGGGGTCCTGCCGTGCTGGTCAGCCCGGTGCCGCTGGACCCTGCCAAGGCAGGCGAGGCCAGCGTCCTGCGGCCGTCGCGGCTGCCCTAGCAGGCCCTGCCCTGCAAGACGCGCTGGCAAGACGGACGACGGCGTCACGCACGGCACGCTTTCGGCCCACTTTGGGCGGGGAAGCCCCGGAAACCCGGGCCTCCGCCGTCGTGCGCTGCCTGAAAGCCTGCCTCGCGTGACGCCTGCCGCGGCCTACCTTTTCCGGTGGATCGACTTGTAGCTCAGGTAGGCGTTGAGGCCCTCGATCCCGTACTCGGTGCCCAGCCCGGAGTCGTGCCGGCCGCCGAACGGGGCGGAGTGGTTGGAGGCGAAGAAGTTCAGTCCCACCGATCCCGTGTCCATGCGGTCCGCCACGGCGAGCGCGGCGTCCTCGTCCCGGCCGAACACCAGGCCGCCCAGGCCGAATTCGGTGTTGTTCGCCAGTGCCACTGCCTCCTCGACGCTGCCGCCGGCGTCGTTGTATTTGAGGATGGTAATCACCGGACCGAAGATCTCCTCGCGGGCTATCCGCATGTCCGGGGTGACGTCGGCGAACACCGTGGGCTCAATGAAGTAGCCGTCCTCCAGCCCTCCGGCCAGCGACGCAGCGCGTCCTCCGGTGGTGGCGCGGGCGCCTTCAGCCAGCCCGGACTCGACGTATTCCATGACCGTCCGGTACTGCGCCTCGGTGGCGCAGGGGCCAAACACCGTGTCCGGATCCAGGGGGTCGCCCTGCTTCCCGGCGGCGATGGTGGCCGTGACCATGTCCACCACCTCGTCGTACCGGCTGGCCGGGGCCAGGATGCGGGTGGAGATGTAGCAGGTCTGCCCGGTGTTCCGCATGGAGGACTTGATCAGCACCCGGGACATGGCGTCCAGGTCCGCGTCCGGCAGCACGATGGCGCTGGACTTGCCACCCAGCTCCAGGGTTACCGGACGCAGCAGCTCACCGCAGGCGGCGGCGATTTTCCGGCCCACCGGCGTCGAGCCCGTGAATGCCACCTTCGCCACCCCGGGGTGCTTGACCAGGACGTCGCCCAGCCGGCCGGAGCCGGTGACCAGGTTGACGACGCCGGCGGGGACGCCTGCTGCGGCGATGGCGTCGATAATCACCCGGATGGACAGCGGGGTAGGCGATGCCGGTTTGATCACCACGGTGCAGCCGGCCAGCAGCGCCGGTGCCAGCTTGATCATTACCAGGTTGATGGGGAAGTTCCACGGGGCGATCAGGGCGCAGACGCCCAGGGGATCGCGACGCACCACGGATTCGCCGCCGCCGCGGGGGAAGGGACGGATGTCCTCCTGTTCCAGATATCCGGCCAGGGTGGCGAAGTAGCGCAGGATCCCGGCGGCGTTGGCGGCGGCGCCTGCGGATTCGGCCACCGGGGATCCGTTCTCCCGCGAGTTGATCAGGGAGAGGTCCTCGGCGCGCTTCTCCACTTCATCGGCGATCCGGAGCAGGTAGGCGGCCCGCTCGGACGGCGCCAGCCGGGGCCATTCGCCGTCAAAAGCCTTCTGGGCGGAGCCGACGGCGGCGTCCACGTCCTCCGGCGTGCCGTCCGGCACCGAGCCCCAGACTTTGCCGGTGGTGGGGTCGGTGACCGGGTTCCGGCCGGTGCCCCGGGACCGCTGCCAGGCGCCGTCGACGTAGATGGTGTCCACGTGGGTGTGCGGCAGGGCCAGGCCGGACCGCGTGGCCAGGGCCGGTGCGCCGGCCGGTGCGTCATGCGTGGCGGAGGTCATCGGATCACCGCCGTCTTCAGCAGCGCGTTGGACCGGGCAAGGTCCGCGGTGGCCATCTCGAGGGCGGCCCCGGTGATGAGCTCGGGGATGATTTCGGCGGCCAGCCGGTCCGTGTAGGTGGCGGGATCCATCCCGAACCAGGAGGAGGCGAGGGCGATGCCGGCGTGGTCGAACCGCCACAGCCTGTCGGCGTCACGCATCAGCGCGTCCTCGAGGGAGCGGGCCACGGGCCGGGTGTCGTGGCCGTCAATGATTGCGCAGACCTGCTCCACGAACCCGGGGGCATAGCCCAGGCCGGGAAGGACCCGGCGGGCCACGTCGCAGCCCTGCTTTTCGTGCTCATAGCGGATGGTTGCCTTGCGCCAGTCCCCCGTGAACCCTTCCGAGAGGATCCGGGATTCATCCACGTGGGCCCAGCCGGTGTCATGCAGCAGCGTGGCCACCCGCACCAGGTCTGCATCCGCGTCCGGGTAGGCGCGGCACAGCCGTTCGGCGAACGCAAGGGAGATGGGCAGGTGGATGTCGTTGCCGCGGGTCCGGGTCTCGTGGACCACGGCCTTCCAGAGCGCGTCGAGCGAGTCCAGGGCCGCGGGGGTGCCGGCAATGGGGGTGGTGTCCACGGGTCCTGCGGCGGGGATGGGGCGGACGCTGTATTCGGCGGCGAAGGCATCGGCCAGGGCGTCGCCCGTGTCCGGTGCGGTGCCGGGGGCACCGGGGGCGCTGCCGGCGGCAATGCCGGGCTCCGCCGGGGCAAACGGCGTCTTGGGGGTGCTCATAATGCTCCTTCGGGTTGGCTGGCCTGGCGGCTAGCTGTCCGTGGTGATGGTCTTGAGTTGGGTGCCGGGGTCCGCGGCGGCCTCGGCCGGAATGTTGAGGCCCTTGGCGAGTGCGTTCTTGACGGCCATGAAGTCCAGCGGCGCGTTGACGCAGTCCGCGGCGATGATGCGGCCCTGGCGGTAGTAGAGGACGCTGAATTTTCCGCGTTCCCGGTCGTTCCGGACTACGGTCCGGTCGTAGCCGTTGCACAGGCCGGCGATCTGCAGCTTGAGGTCCGCCTGGTTGGACCAGAACCACGGGATGCCGGCGTACTCCTCGCGGCGCCCGGTCAGCGAATACGCGGCCACCTTGGCGTGCTCGATGGCGTTGTTGACACTTTCCAGCCGGATCCGTTCCCCGGGCTCGGAGCCGGGAACGGGGTTGGGCATGTTGGCGACGTCCCCCACGGCCACCGTGGTGCCGTCGGACGCCAGCGCGAACCGGTCCACCACCACGCCGTTGTCCACGGTCAGGCCCAGCTGTTCCGCCAGCTGGGTGTTGGGGATGACGCCGATGCCGACCAGGACGATCTGTGCCGGCACTACCGTCCCGTCCTGGAGTTCGACGGCGGCAACCCGGGTGCCGCCGTCGTCAGCGGTGAAGCGCGCCGCACTGGTGTTGAGGCGGATATCCAGGCCGCGTGACCGGTGGGCCTGCAGGAAGTACTCGGCGGTCTCCTCCCCCACGGCCCTGCCCACCAGCCGCGGCCCGAACTCGAGCACGGTGACATTTTTCCCCATCTTCTGCAGGCTGGACGCGGCCTCGAGGCCGATGAACCCGCCGCCGATCACCACCACATCCGTGGCGTCGCCCACTTTTGCCTTCAGGGCCAGGGCGTCGTCGGCGTTGCGGAGGTAAAGCACCCCGTCCAGGCCGCTGCCCTCGATCTCCAGTTTCCGGGCGCGGGCGCCCACGGTCAGGGCCAGCCGCTTGAACGGAAACTCCCGGCCCGAGGACGCATGCGCCACTCCGGAGCCGTCCGCTTCCTTGTCGATCCGGACGATGTATTCGCCTTTGACCAGGTCCACGTTGTGCTCGGCCCAGTAGTCGTTGGACCGGAAGATGAGGGATTCGCTTTCCACGGTGCCCTGCAGGAACTCCTTGGACAGCGCCGGCCGCTGGTAGGGCCGGTGGTCCTCGTCTCCCAGCAGGGTGATGTGTTCGTCGAAGCCGAGCGCCCGGAGCGATACGGCCAGCTGCACGCCGGACTGGCTGGCGCCGATGATCAGGAGCCCGGTCCTGGTGGGGACCGTGGCCGTTCCGGCTTCCTGCTCCACTGCCTGCGTTCCCATGGCTACACCTGGGTTTCGGGGGTGGTGACGAACAGTTCGAGCTCCTCCGTCAGGCGGAGCTGGCAGGACAGCCGGGAGTTGTCCTCACGGTCCACGGCGGTGCCGTAGAGCATCTCGTCCTCCATATCCTCCATGGCGGGCAGCTGCGAGGCGCAGTCCTCGCGGACGAAGACGTGGCAGGTGGCGCAGGACAGCGAGCCGCCGCATTCGGCCACGATGCCGGGGACGCCGTTGCGCACCGCGGTTTCCATGACCGAATCGCCTGCATTGCCTTCGACGTCCCGGACGGTGCCTTCTGCGTCGGTGAAGTGAACCGTTGGCATTGTGGTCCTCCTTGGTTGAAGTTGGTTGGGTGGTGGCGGGGGTGGCCGGTCAGATGAACTGCCGGCCGCCGTCCACCACCATGGTCTGGCCGGTGTAATAGGAGCTGTCGGGCCCGGCGAGGAACAGGGCGGCGCCCACGATGTCCTCGGGCTGGCTGGCGCGTTTGATGGCCCCGCGGTCCACCCCGTAGTTCTCGGCGTTCTCCATGAGTCCGTAGCTGGCTTCCGTGAGCGTGAAGCCCGGGGCGATGGCGTTCACCGTGATCCCCCGCCGGCCCAGTTCCTTGGCCATGACCCGGGTGAGTGCCACCACCCCGCCCTTGGAGGCGACGTAGTGCGCCCATTGCTCGGAGCCGCTGAAGATCGTGGCGCTGGAGAGGTTGATGACGCGCCCGCCCTCGGCCAGGTAGGGGCTCGCGGCTCGGGTCACCAGCCAGGGCCCCTTAAGGTTGACGTTCATCACCAGGTCCCACTCGGCCGGATCGATGTCCTCGAAGCGGCTGCGGGTCACCCCCGCGTAGACCGCCGCATTGTTGAGGACGACGTCGATGCGCCCGTTTCCGAACTCCGCGCAGCTCGCGGCGAGCTGCTCCGTGGAGTCCAGGTCGGTCACGTCGGCGGCGAAGGCAGCGGCGCGGGCACCGGCTTCCCGGACCAGCTTGGCGGTCTGCTCAGCACCTTCAAGGTTGATGTCGGCCACCGCCACCCGGTAGCCGCGGCCGGCGAAGCCAAGCGCGAACGCCCTTCCCAGCCCGCCGGCGGCTCCCGTGATGAGGACCGTTCTATCATTCATGCCCTCAGTGGAATATTCTCCTGAGGGCATGTCCAGATCAGACATGGCTATGGCTGTGGGCGCCGGGTCCGGCAACCACAAGGTCGTCCTCGGCGTCCAGGATCTGGACCGTGCCCTTGGTGCCGTCCACACGCAGCCGCTGGCCGGTCTTGATGGTGGTGGACCCGGAGCCCGTTCCGGTAACCGCGGGCAGGCCGTACTCCCGGCACACGATCGCGGCGTGGCTCATCATGCCGCCGATGTCCGTGACCGTGGCGCTGATCTTGCCGAAGATGGGGCCCCAGGACGGCGCCGTCACGGTGGCCACCAGGATTTCGCCCTGCTGCACCTCGGAGAGCTGGTCGGCGTCGGTGACCACGCGGGCCAGGCCTTCCACCACGCCGGGCGAGGCAGCCATGCCGCGCAGTCCGCCGCCTTCCACTTCTTCACCGGCTCCCAGCCACTGCTGGACCTGTTCGGTGGTGATGCCCCAGAGCATCCGGGTGAAGGGTTCGGTGATGGACGCCGGCGGGGTGTTCAGTGCAGGCGCGGGGCGGGCGGTCTTGAGGGCGTCCACGATGCCGCGGCGGCGTTCGATTTCCTCGGGCCAGTAGTCGGGGCCGATGGGCTTGGCACCCACGCCCCAGCCGGTGACGAGGTCGAAGAGGGCGTCGCGAACCTCGTTGCGGCCCAGGTAGAGCAGGTCGTCCGGCTGGGTCCAGAAACCCTCGGCATGCATCATGCGGGAGAGTTCGCGGATCTTGCGCCAGAAGACGCCCATGGTCCAGTGCTCGATGTAGAAGTTGTGGTTCTCCACGTAGGGGTAGGCGGTGGCTGCGAGGCCGCGCTTGGCGTCGAAGACGGCCTGGTTGTCGCCTTCGAGGAGGTCCCGGTATTCCTCGATGATGCGGTCGCGTTCGGCGATGAGCGCCTCAACGGGGCGCATGATCTCCTGGCCCTCGTCCACGCGCCGGATGTAGTCGGCGATGTAGCCCAGCGGGATTTCCTGGTTCACGTTCCAGTACTTGTCGTGGCCGTAGAAGCCGTTGCCCACGGTGAAGTTGAACCACGGGTCCTTGGCACCTTCATACTGGGCCAGCCAGCGGTCCCCGCCCGGTGCGGCGGCGACGGCACCCAAAGTAGCCTCGACGTCGTCCGTGTTTCCGAAGTGGGGCTGCAGGCCCAGCTCGACGGCGAGCTTGGCGAGCTGCTTGAGCTCGTCATCGGGCCGGAACAGTTCCATGTCCACGCCCTGGACCATGCTGGCGATCGACTGGTCCGGGATGTTGGGGAAGACCTGCTTGCAGAAGTTGAAGAAGTCCAGGTAGGCGATGTAGCCCAGGTTGAGGAACTCGAAGTGGTACTGCCAGTTCTGGTAGGCCAGCTGGATGAGCCGGTCGTAGCTTTCCAGAAGCTTCTCGGAACCGTCCTTGCCCTTGCCGGAGGTGATGTCCTCGAGCGGGACCATGTCCGGCAGCTTGGCGAAAGAGATGGCTTCCATCTCGGCGATGGTGCCCTTGACCTTGACGTGCCAGTCCTTGAGCAGCTGCTCCCAGTTCTGGAAGTAGTGGCCGACGCGCTGCTCGAACAGCGGCACGCGGGCGGCGATCTGGTCCTCCGGGACGGGAATGGGGGACATGTAGAGGTAGCCCAGGTGGATGCGGAACTCGATGCCGTTGGCGTTGGGGATCATGAGGTGCCTGGCGTTGTACTGGCCCAGGCACTTGACCGCGAATTCGCCGCCGATGGTCTCGAAGGGCTTGAACACAGTGGGCCAGTGCTGGCTGTCGCAGAACCAGAACTTGGCGTCCTCCTGCTCCTTGAGCTTGTCCTGGAACACCAGGTAGTAGGGGTAGATCTTTTCCCAGCCTTCGGCCCCGGCGGGAACCGGCAGTTCGGAGGGCTTGGGGAACGACTTCATGGACATGGCGGTCCTTTCAGGAGGGCTCGGCGGTGAGCCTTGGTGGGGGTGAAGCCTCGGACGGGGGTCAGGCAGTCGGCTTGAGCGCGGGGGTGCTCAAGCCGCTGAAGTAGCCGCCGGTGACGACCGGCTGGGGCGCGGTCACCGCGGCAGGCTTCGAGGAGTGGACCGTTTCCGGCCGGGACTGCAGGAGGAGCAGGTTTTCGCCGTCGGGGAGGTCCGCGTCGAGGGCCCACTCAATGTCCTGCGGGCACTTGTAGTGCTTCTCGGCCCGCTTGGCCATCTGGGCGACGGCGGTGAGCTCGGCGTCGGTGAGGCTGCGGCGGCCCCGGCGTTCGTCGTCGACCTCGCGTTCCACCAGGCCCTTGGCGCCGGCGTCCGGGACCAGCTCGGCGTGCTTGTCGCCCAGGTGTTCGGTGACGACGGCGAGGGTCACCTTGTCCAGCACGATGTTGTCCGGGGTGACCTGGCCGGAGACCACCATCTCGCCCACGCCGTAGGAGGAATCGATGGTGATCTTGGACCGGTCGCCGTTGGTGGGGTCCATGGTGATGGCCACGCCGGAAACCTTGGAATTGACCATCTTCTGCACCACCACGGCCATGGACAGGCCTTCGTTGGGGATGCTGTTCTTGAGCCGGTAGATGATGGCGCGGGAGGTGTAGAGCGAAGCCCAGCACTGGCGGATGTGGTCGGTGACTGCCTTGACGCCGTCCAGCCAGAGGTAGGTGTCCTGCTGCCCGGCGAAGGAGGCGTCCGGCAGGTCCTCGGCGGTGGCGCTGGAGCGCACTGCCACGGGGACGGGGGCGTCGAAGCGTCCCATCAGGGATTCGTAGGCGGCGATGGTCATGCTGCGCAGTTCTTCAGGGACGGGGCGGGAGCAGATGTCCTCGCGGATGGACGCGGACACCTGGTCCACCTGCCGGGTGTCCTCAGGGTCCAGCCCGGCCAGCAGTTCGTGGATCTTTGCCGTGATGCCGGCTTCGTCCATGAAGGCATCGAACTGCGCGGTGGTGACGACGAAGCCGGGCGGAACGGGCATGCCGGCGGAGGTCATGGTGACCAGGGACGCTCCCTTGCCGCCGAGGTTTTCAAGCTTCGGCTCGATGCCGCCGTCGAAGAACTGGACGTAATCGTTGCTGTGCATGGTGCTTAGGCCTTCCAGGTGACAGGAACGGTCTCGGGAACACGGAAGGAGAGGTTTTCGCGGAAGGCGATGTCCCCGGGGGCGTCGAGCTGCAGCCCGGGGGCGAGCCGGGCCACCTCCTCGAGCGCGATTTTCGCCTGCAGCTTGGCGAGCATGTTGCCCAGGCAGTAGTGGATGCCGAACCCGAAGGAGAGGTGCTCGCGGGCGTTCGGCCGGGTGATGTCGAAGTCCTCGCCGTCGGTGAACTTGGTTTCGTCGCGGTTGGCGGATCCCATCAGGAGCAGCAGCTGCGAGCCCTTTTCGATCGGCACGCCGCCCACCTCGGTGTCCTTGAGGGCCTTGCGGCGCCACCCGACGATGGAGCCGGCGTAGCGGAGGACCTCGTCGATGGCGGCGGGGATCTTCTTGGGATCCGCCACCAGCTGCTGCCACTGCTCCGGACGGGCCAGGAGCTCGCGCAGGGCGTTGGAGATGAGGGTGGTGGTGGTCTCGTGCCCGGCGAAGAGCAGGCTGTAGAGGACCGAGGCGATCTCGTGGTCCGAGATTTCGGCGCCGTCCTGCTGGGCCTTGACCAAGTCTGCGGTGAGGTTGTCGCCGCCCTGTTCGTGGGCCAGGCGGACCAGTCGCAGGCATTCCTGCCAGTACTCCACCAGGTTGTGGGCGTGCGGGATCTGCTGTTCGTCGCTGAGGTCGCCCCAGGTCATGGCCGCGCGGGAGTCGGACCAGCGCTTGAACGTGTCCACCTGGGAAACGTCCGCCCCGATCAGGGTGAGGATGGTGATGGTGGGAACGTCGTAGGCCAGGTCCTTGACCAGATCCCCGCGGCGCTCTCCGCGGGACAGCATCTTTTCGAGCAGGTCCACCACGTTCTGCCGGATGAACGGTTCCAGCGCCTTGTAGCGGCGGGGCGTGAAGGCTTTCTGCACTACGGCGCGGATGCGGGTGTGCTCCGGCGGACGGCGCGCGGACAGGCCGGAGTAGGCGGTGAAGCCGCCCTCTTCCATGATCTTTTTCGCAGCGGGTCCGCGTTCCCGGACCGGGGCCTGGGCGTTTTCGCTGGAGAACGTTTCCCAGTCCTCGAAGACGGCTTTGATGTCGTCGTACCGGGAGACGACGTACAGGCCTGTGCGCTCATCGAACATCACGGGCTGCTCGGCCCGGAGCTCTGCGTAGGCGGTGAAGGGATCCTTCATCTGGAAGGGTTCGTAGCCGTGGTGCCCGGCGGGGGCTTCGGCGCCGTACCCGAAAGGACAACGGCCAGCCGTTTCTGTCGACGATGACATGTTGACTCCTGGTGACTTGGCTCCGCCCGGCGCCTCGGGGCGGCGGGGGTTTCTTAGTGACCAGTGTGGTCCACATCACCGGGCGGGGACAGCGCCGGCTTCCACTGGACGGAAGCGAACGTCAGAAGCGCGGGGCTTTGTGGACGCCGATCAATGTCTCCAGGGGGATCCGCGCGGTGGCCTTTTCGATTTGGGCTGAGATGCCCTTGAGGACGGGAAGGTACCTGGTCATGGTGGATGCCTGGGCGGTGGGCAGCACCAGGCCGATCGCGGCGCCGATCCGGCCGGTATGGAACACCGGGACAGCAATGGAGCACGAGCCAAGCCGCACTTCCTCGAGGGTGGTGGCGTAGCCCTGCGCGTGGATGTCCGCCAGCTCGGCGGTGAATTTCTGCGGATCGATGTGGGTGTGGGCGGTGGCGCGTTCCAGGTCCCGGTGAAGGTAGGCGTCGCGCACCCAGTCGTCTTCGAACGCCAGGATGACTTTCCCGACGGCGGTGGCGTGCATGGGAAGGCGGCCGCCCACCCGGGATGCGCGGGGCACACGCTTGGAGCCGTAGACCCGGTCGATGTAGAGGACCTCATTGCCGGCACGGATGGCCAGGTGTGCGGTCTCGCCGGTCAGTGAGAACAGGTCCTGGATGTAGGGGTGGGCGGCATCGCGCAGCTGGCGGCCGGTGTTCTGCGCCAGCTCCCACAGCCGGATGCCCAGCTGGTAGCGGCCGTTCGGTTCCCGCGACAGGAATCCCCAGTCGGTCAGTTCGTTCACCAGGCGGTGCGCGGTGCTGAGGGGGAGCCCGGATTTGTCCGCGATATCGGTCAGGCTCAGGGCGCCCCGGGACGTCTCGAAGGCTTCCAGGATGGACAGCACTTTGGACGTCACTGTCCGTCCGGGGTCGCGGCTGCCGCCGGCCATGGGGCCTCCTCGCTCCTGGCGCTGGGCCCAGGGTGCCGGCAGCGTCCGGAAAGAGTCTAAGCGCGGGAACGCCTCCGGGCCGCGCCGGTTTCCAGGTCAGCCAAGCAGGCGTTGCCGCTGCGGCCAGAGGGTGACCGATTCCAGTGCCGACAGTGACCGCGCCACGGCCTGCGCCTCCGCGGTGAACAGATGGCCGTGCACGCGCTGGGAGCACAGCCGCAGGGCCTGCCCGCGGTCCAGCCCGAACCAGTCCATGACGGTGTCGAGGCCGTGCGGGCTGAGGCGCCAGGTCTTGTCCGCGTCCTTGACGATCGCGTCCTCGATGGAGAGGGCCTCCCGCCGGGAATCGTGGCCGTCGATGATGTCCAGGATGGCGGGGATCCTGGTGTGGTCGTAACGGCACTCGGCGAGGATGTCCGCGGCCAGGCGCGCCCCCTCCTTTTCGTGCAGCAGCACCAGGTCTGGCCTGCCGCCGCCCGGTGCAATGGCGGCGAGGACGTCACCGGGCGCGACCTGTGACCAGCCGGTGTCGTGCAGCAGGATGGCTGGAAGCACCACCGCGGCGTCCGCTTCCGGGTGGGCGTCCAGCAGGGCGCGGGCCAGGCCGAAGGCATAGAGGGTGTGGGCGTCGTTGTCCCGGACCTGAAGGTACGGTGCGGCGAGGTCCCAGATCCCTGCCAGCACCGGGTCCAGCCCGATGACCCCGGCCGGGCGCGGCTCGATCCCGGAGGCAACAGCGGCGGCGTCGAGGCCTGAGTGGTTGGCGGCGGGCTGCAGCTTCGTCATTCCTACAGCCTGCCTGGCAACGGGCCCGCGGGCAACGGGCGGCTTCTGCCCAGTGGAACCGGACGGTGGGCGGACGACGGCGTCACGCATGGCACGCTTTCGGCCCACCTGGGACAGGGAAGCCCCGGAAACCCGGGATCCCGCCGTCGTGCGCTGCCTGAAAGCCTGCCCGGCGTGACGCGGGCGTGCCTTCAGCTCACATGATGGCGGTGGCGTTGGCCGGGGAGCCGGTGCCCCCGGTGATGTTCAGCGGCTTGATGCTGATGAACGCGTCCCACCTGCCCGTGCTGCGCATGTGCCGAGCCAGCGGGCCGAGCCGCCAGAGCTCACCCAGGGGCATGCCGAGCTTGGCCAGGAGCTGCTGGTGCATCATGCCGTGGTCGTTGACCGCGGACTCCCGGTAGGGGCTTCCCGGGACCGCGGGGAGGCATTCGAAGGCAAAGTTGTCGGCGGCGATCACGGCAAACTGACTGTCCCACGCCCACGCCACGAACTCCTGCGACTGCGCCACGCCTGTTGCCTTCCGGCTCTCACGGAGCCGTTGTTTCGCCTCCGGGTCCAGGGCGAGGAACCATTCGCACCACCCGGTGTGGAGCATGAGAGTGTCGCCGGGACGGGTGGCCAGGGACTGGGACTCCATGGCCGCGTGGATCAGGTCGAAGCCCAGCGGTTCCCCGGCTGCGTGGTCGATGGGCTGGCCCATGCCGTTCCGGAAGCCGTCGAGGTCCACCAGGACGCCCCGGCCGGCGATGGGGTGTTCGGCCCATTCCTGGACCCCCAGGTCCGGGGTGCCTTCGGTGACCCGGTGGTCCGGGACGCCGTTGTAGAACCCCACGTCATCGGCCCGGCGGTGCCGGAGCCCGTCAATCTGCGTCGACCCCTGGAGGTAATAGCCGTCAAGGTAGTCATCGCGGTGGGCGGGATGGGAGGAGTAGATGGTGTGCCGGGGTGCTCCGCGCTTGAGCGACATCCCCGGATCAAAGGCGTCGGCGGGATAGTCCAGGCCGAACACGGTGCCGGTCCGGATGCTGTTCCTGGCTTCCAGGACGGCCGCGGGGGTGATGAAGGACGGTGTACCCCTGTCGGGCTCCGGAAAGAGGCCCCAGGATGTTCCCGCCAGGTCGCCCTCCCTCGCCAGGAGTTCCGCGTAAGTGGGAAACGTTCCGTGGGCAGTCATCGGGTGGTGGCTTCCTGTTTCTGCCCGGCCTCTTTCCCGGGCCGCCTGTAGCTGAGCAGGAAGCCGGCCACCGCGCACACCGATGCGGCAATGCAGAGGGGCGGTTTGATGACGTTGTTGAAGAACTCGAGCCAGCCGTTTTGCCCGGCCACGAGGCCCGCGGCCTGCCCGGCAACGAACAGGACGCCGCCGATGAGGAGGGCTCCTAGGGTGAAGGTGAAGACGGTTCCGGTGATCCTGCGGGTTGTGTTCATGGTGGTTCCTTAGATCGGCAGGACGCCGAGGATGATCAGCACGCCGATGACCAGCAGGGGCAGCGCATAGTGGGTGAGCAGGCGGGCGAAAGTCTTGATGGGGTTGACGTCCGCAATGCCGCAGGCAACATAGAGCGGTGCCCCGCCGGGTGGGACCGCCGCCTCGCAGGAGGAAAACACCAGGACAGCCACGGCAGCGGTGGTGGCCGGCACACCGGCCGCAACGAGGGCTGCGACGCCGACCGTACCGACGGCGGCCATGGTGGCCGTGGCGGACAGCGGGGCCGCGACCGCGATGACGATCAGCCCGATCAGGATGGCGAGCAGCCAGAGGGGAAGGTTCATGCCGTTCAGCAGGGCGGTCATCTGCTTGGGAAGGCCCGTGGCGGCGAGGGCATTGGCTCCGGCGAAGGCGAAGAGAACTGTAACGCCCACGATGCCGAACCGCGGGGCCGAACCGTGCAGCAGGTTTCCCCAGTCGCGGCCGGTGCGGGGCAGTTTCTTCCGGCCCAGCAGGGCACCCGTCATGAGGAGGACCACCGGGATCCACACGATCACGCTGACGGACTTGCTGACATCCCCACCGGTCCAGTCGGAGAGCGCCGAGGTCAGGAAGCCTGAGGTGATGACCAAGGGAATGGCGACGACGACGAACAGCAGGAGCGTGGCCCACCCCTGGCGGAACGCAGCCCGTAAAGGCAGGCGGTGGGCGGCGTCGAGCGGCGCCATCCCGCTCTTCCTGATGAGCAGCCAGGTGACGATGAGCCGGTGCAGGAAACACCACAGGCCGCCGAACAGCAGGGGAAGGACCAGGGCGTTGATGTCCAGCAGAGGCCCCACCGTGGCGGAACCGACCAGGACGAACATGGAGGCACTGAACGGAAAGGTGATGCCCATGCCGGCGTTCCCGGCCACGAGGGTTGCGGCAGCAGGCTTGTCGAGCCTGGACTTTTCCATCCAGGGAATGGTCACCGAGCCCACCGTCGCGGCGATGGCCGCCTGGTTGTGGACCACTCCGCCCAGGCCTGCCGAGGCCACGGTGGAGACCCACGCCGGACCGCCCTTCACCCCGCCGATCAGCGAGTTCAGCAGGTCGATCAACCGGTCCAGCACGCCGCCCTTATCCAACAGGTAGCCCATGAAGACGAATGCCATGGTGGCGTAGACAATCTCGTCGGTCGCTGCCGAGTAGAACGCTGACCAACCCACCTGTGCCGCGGCGGCCCCGGTAAACGGCAGGACCACCAGGAAGCCCCGGATCATGGCCTCCCCCACGCTGCGCTTGATTGCAGTCGTCCAAAGCAGGATCACGGCAAGGTAGGCGCCCAGTGCCCAGATGCCGATCATGCTGCTGCTCCTAACGGCGGAATGCCGGTTGCTGTTGAAATCACGTATTTCCCGTTCCTGATTGTGCCCTGCTGCGCGGTCAGCGCAAGGCCGGTTCCGCGTTCTGGGCCATCCGGGCGAGGGCTGCGGCGGAGGCGGTGGTCATCTCGGCCGGGACACCGAGGTCCGAGAGGTAGCTGGCGGTGTCCTGCATTTCCTTGGAGCGGCGGACGGCGTGCTTGGCGCTTCCGGTGAGGAACCTGTCGATGACAGCCTGGCCGTCCCCTGCCAGTTGGTTCGCGATCTGGCCGCGGATCCAGTCCTCCAGGCCGGCTGCCTTGCCGGCCGTGACCGCTTCCACCACCACGGACGCCAGGCCCTTCATGAGGACGCTGCGCAGCAGTTTGTGGGCCATCGCAGCCCCAGGCTCGCCGTCGGCGATTTCCACCTGCACGCCGAGGGGACGCAGCAGGCCGGCAACAGCCTGGGCGCCGGGGCCGCTCACCATCAGCGGCGTCTTTTCCCCCAGCGCGGAGACGGGGCCAAGGATGGCGACGTCGGCAAAGCCGGCCTTGCTGGGCAGCTGTCCGAGTTCCTGCATGACGCCCGGGGAGGAGGATGTGAAGTCGGCGTAGACGCTGCCGTCACCCAGGACCGGCAGGCATTCCTGCGCCACCTTACGGGCAGCTGCCGCACCGGTCATCACCAGGACGATGTCTGCCCCGGCACACGCTTCGGCCGCCGTGGCCATCCGAGTGACGCCTTCCGGGGTGGTGGGGGCCACGGGGTCGAACCCGGTGACCTGGTGGCCCGCAGCTGCGAGCGCTGCGGCATAGGTGGCTCCGGCTTCGCCGAGGCCAATGACGGTGCAAGCTGTCATGGTTTTGCTCTGTTCCTTCTGGTGACGTTCTGGTGGTGGTGCGGTTCAGTTGCGGGCGGCGACGATGGCCTGGCGGCGGCCGGTTTCATCCGCGAACACCGCTTCGGCGGCTTCGGCGACGGCGGCGGCCTGCTCCCGGGGGACAACCACCACGCCGTCGGAGTCACCGACAATGACATCGCCGGGCAGGACGGGGACGCCGCCGAAGGCTACGGCGGTTCCCAGCCTGAACGGGCCGTCCTTGTAGGGGCCGGCGGGCGAAGTAGCCCGGGCGAAGACGGGCATGCCGATCTCACCCAGCGCCTCGGCGTCGCGCGCTGCTCCGTCCAGCGCGAAGCCCGCGACGCCGAGGTTGATGGCGCGCTCCCCGATCAGTTCACCCAGGAGGGCGCGGGATTCATCGGCGCCGCCGGCGACCACAATGACGTCTCCCGGACGGGCCAGCTGCAGGGCGGCATGGATTCCCTTGTTGTCGCCGGGACGGGTCCACACGGTGAACGCCGGTCCGGCGAGCTTCGCACCGGGCCACACGGCCTGGATGGCGGAGTCCGCGACGCCGAGCCGGTCCATGGCGTCACCGATATTGGCGGCGGGCAGCTTGGCGAGCCGGTCCACGGTTCCCTGGTCGGGGCGGGCAAAGTCGGCGCTGGTATCAAGGGCTGGAGTTGTCATGGTCGGTTCCTTTAGGGGTGGAGGGGTCAGTCTTTTTTCTGGACCAGCGGGAGGACCTTCTTGAAGTCGTCTTCCTGGCCTGCCCAGAACTTCTGGTAGTCGGTGCCGTTGAGGTAGCTGGTCTGCAGGCCCAGGTCCTTCATCTTCTGCACCACGGCCGGGTCCTCGATGGCCTTCTCGATGGCGGCTTCGAGCTTCTTGGCCACGTCAGCCGGGAGCCCGGCGGGCGCGGAGTATCCGCGGGCGGTGCCGGCGGTCAGGTCGTAGCCGGATTCCTTGAACGTGGGGATCTCCGGCAGCGAGGGGGCGCGGTCCCCGGACATGACGCCCAGCACCCGTGCCTTGCCCTGCTTGCTGAGGTCGTTCACGTCGCTGACGTTGGCCACCAGGACGTCCACGTGCTTGCCCAGGAATGCGGTGGTGGCCTGGGAGGCGCCCTCGGAGAAGTGGACCGGCGCGAACTCCGAGCCGGTGCTTTCCTGGATCTGGGCCAGGGCGAAGTGTTCGCCGGTCTGGATCCCGGTGGTGCTGGCGGTGAGTGACTTCGGCTTGGCCTTGACCGCTTCCAGCAGCTCTTTCAGGGTCTGGTACGGGCTGTCCGGCTGGACGGCGATGACGGTGGGGTCGATGACCTGCCGGCCCAGCGGCTGGAAGCTGTCCCTGGTGTACTTCGCGCCGCGGGCCGGGTCCAGGGGTGAGACCACCACCGAGGGGGATCCGGTGGCGCCGATGGTGTAGCCGTCCGGCTTGGCGCCGGTCAGGGCCGTGTAACCGATCTGGCCGCCGGCACCGGGCTTGTTGATGACCTCGACGTTGGTGCCGAGCTCCTTTTCGAGGACCGGCTGGATGAGCCTGGCGGCGGTGTCCACGGCGCCGCCCGACGAGAAGGCGACAATCAGGTCGATTGACTTGCCCTTCTTGGGGAAGTCGCCGGCGGCTGCGGCGGAGTTGCCGGCTCCGGCGTTGGCGCCGCAGCCGGTGAGGGCGAGCAGGGACGCAGCTGCGACGGCAGCAATGATCTTCTTGCGTGACATGGTTCTTCTCCTTTGAAGTGGTGCGGGAAATGCGCGTAGTGGTGGGGAATCAGGCTTCCGGGTCCTCCATGAGGGCCTTGGGTTTGCGGAGCTTGAGCAGGGGGCTGCAGATGATGAGCAGGCCAAGGCCGATCAGCACGGCGGAGATGGGACGGCTGGTGAAGACGGTGAAGTCGCCTTGGGATATTTCCAGCGATTCGCGCAGCGAGCGTTCCATCAGCGGCCCGAGGACCAGGGTGAGCACCATCGGGGCCAGCGGAATGTCGAGGTTCCGCAGTGCCAGGCCCAGGAGGCCGAAGCCGATCATGACGTAGACGTCGAAGACGCTGAAGTTGATGGTGTACGCCCCGATGACCATGAACACGAGGATCACTGCGGTCAGGATGGGGGTGGGCACGCGCAGGATGGAGGTCCACAGCCCCACGAGCGGGACGTTCAGGAGCAGCAGGAGGACGTTTCCGATGAAGAGGCTGGCGATGATGGCCCAGGCGATCTCCGAGTGTTCGGTGAACAGGCTGGGTCCCGGGGTGAGGCCCTGCTGCAGGAATGCGCCCATCAGCACGGCGATGGTGGGCGAGGCGGGGATGCCCAGGGTGAACAGCGGGATGAGGGCAGCGTTGGCGTGGGCATTGTTGGCGGTCTCCGGACCGGCCACGCCTTCGACGGCGCCCTTGCCGAGTTGGTGGCGAAACCGCGAGAACCTCTTTTCCGTGGCGTAGGAAAGGAGCGAGGACACGGAGCCGGTCATGCCGGGAATGAGGCCCAGTCCGAAACCGACGCCGGTCCCGCGGGCCATGGCGGGTGCACTGCGGCGCCATTCCGTCCTGGACGGGAACAGCTGCCGGAAACCTGGCGCATGCACCACCGGGGTGGGCTCGTTCCGGCGGAAGGAGAGGATTTCGGAGAGCCCGAAGACGCCGACGATGACGGCAACGAAGCTGACCCCGTCCATCAGGTTGTCAATGCCAAAGGTGAAGCGCGGTGCTCCGGCCACGGGATCGATGCCCACCATGGAGATCAGCAGGCCCAGGGCGCCGGAGATCAGGGCCTTGACCATGGACTTTCCGGCCAGGGCGACCAGCAGCGAGATGCCCACCACCATGAGCGCGAAGAACTCGGGCGGCCCCACCAGCAGGCCCATCTCGCCGAGCGGTTTCGCGGCGGCGACCAGGCCGACGGTGGCGATGGTGCCGCCGATGAAGGAGCCGACGGCGGCCAGCGTCAGCGCCGCACCGGCCCTTCCCATTTTTGTCATGGCATAGCCGTCGATGGTGGTGATGGCCGAGGAGGCTTCGCCGGGAGTGTTCAGCAGGACGCTGGTGATGGTTCCGCCGTACTGGGTGCCGTAGAAGATGGCACACAGCATGATGATGGACCCGGCCGGGTCGAGGTTGAGCGTCAGCGGGATCAGCAGGGCCACGCCCGCGACGGGTCCGACGCCGGGCAGGACGCCGATGATGGTGCCGAGCAGGCAGCCGAGGAAGGCAAACAGCAGGTTTTGCCAGGTCATGGCGGTGGCAAAGCCGCCGACCAGTTCGTTGAGGGTTTCCATGCCTAGAGTCCGATCAGGTTCAGCGGAGTAAATGCCGATACGGGAAGGGCCACGTTCAGGCCGTAGTTGAAGGCGTAGAAAGCGCCGACGCTTCCCGCCAGGGCGATGATCAGTGAGGGCACCCAGGCCCGGCGTCCCCGGATTTTCAGGTGGTAGAGCAGGAACGCGAACATGCTCAGCTGGAAGCCCAGCAGGTCCATCACGGACGCCAGGATGACCAGGCTGGCCACGACGGAGATGACCACCTCTTTGTCCACACCCTCGCCCCTGGCGCTGGGCCGGCGGAGTTCCTGGAGGAGCCAGACGGCCGACATTGCCACCAGGAGAGCCCCCATCGCGAAGGGGAACATTCCGGCGCCAGGGCCCAGCGACGTCCACAACCCCAGGCTGGCCGAGCTGACCAGGACATAGATGCCGACGGCGGCGAAGGCGCCGATCCCCGCCAGCACACCGGACGCGACCCGGACGGTGCTCCCTGCTTTTGTCGTGACTGACTCCGTTGTCATGAGTTTCCTTTTCACAGCGCGTCATTGCATTTCATAGAATGAAACTATATTGCGTACTGAGAAATAGTGACAGGAGACACAGGTACTGTCAAGCGCAAGAAACTTACATAGAATGAAAGAATGGCAACGACGACTTCCACCACGGCCGGCGCGGCAGAAGAGGGCCCCAAGTCCTCGAACATGCGCTCCCTCTCGAGGGCCATGGAGGTCTTCGCCGAACTGCAGCGGGCCGAACGGCCGCAGCGGCTCAGTGACCTGGCGCGGAACTGCGGCATGAGCCTGCCCACCACGCTGAGGATCCTCCGGGTGCTGCAGGATTTCGGGATGGTGAGCCAGACGGACAAGTCCTACCGGATCGGCCCGGCCGTCCTGCCCGCCGCACGGAGCTTCCTGGAGAACGATCCCCTGGTGGTCGCTGCCCGCCCCGTCCTGCAGCAGGTGGCATCGCAGACCGGGCTGACGGCGTCGCTGTATTCGCGGCTTGGGTTCGAGCGAATCCTGGTGGCGCGCGTGGACGGCGAGGCACCGCTGCGCTACGACCTGCCGCTGGGTAAGCGACTGCCGCTGACGCTCGGCGCCGCAGGAAAGATCCTGCTCGCATCGGCGTCCGATGACGAACTTCAGCAGGCGGTGGCGGCGGCCGTTGCGGCCGGCCAGGAAGACGCGGAGCTGACAGCGAAGGAACTGCGTGCGCGGCTCCCGGAACCTGGAACCGACTATGCGTTCTCCGCCGATGAGCGTGCCACCGGCGTCCTGTCGGTGGCCATGGCCGTGCCCAACCGGACGGGCCGGCCCACCGAATCGATCTCGCTCACCAGCCCGGTGGAAGCAGCCAGCGAGGCTACCCTGAAAGCCGGGGTTCCGGAACTGCGCCGTGCGGCCGGCCGGCTCTCCGAGCTGCTGGAGGGCTCCGTCTACTGACCCTCGCCGCAACCGCCTACCGCGACAAAAAGGCGGACGACGGCGTCACGCATGGCACGCTTTCGGCCCACCTGGGACGGGGAATCCCCGGAAACCCGGGGACCCGCCGTCGTGCGCTGCCTGAAAGCCTGCCCGGCGTGACGCTGGGCAGCAGCTGTCAGTCCAGCTGCACCCCGCGAAGCAGCAGGAGCGTCCCTCCCACCACGACGGCTGACGCCAGGAACACGCCGCCCGCACCCAGCCCGGCGGCAACGACGCCGATGGCGCTGGGGAGGACCACCTGTCCCACCCGGTTGCCGGCGAGCCGCAGGGCCAGCGCCCGCCCCCGCTGCCCGGCCGGCGCCTGCGCCGAAAGCCAGGACATGGTCAGTGGCTGGCCGATGCCCAGCCCCAGCCCCAGCACGGCCATAACACCAAAGAGCAGCCACGCCGGCATGGGAATGGCTGCGGCTGCCAGCGCCGCGGTGGACAGGGCCAGACTCACCACCAGCAGCCGCATCCGGCCAATCCTCCGGGACACCCGGCCCAGCAGGAGCCGCGACACCATGGAGAAGACGGCGCGGACGGTCAGCATGGCGCCCACGGTTGCCGCGGTGAGTCCACGGTCGGCGCCGAGGGCCGGCAGGTAGACCATGGTCAGGTCCACCACGGCCAGGACGGTGGCGCTGGTGGCGAGGGCCCGGGCCACGCCGGGTGACTTCAGCAGCGATACCGCACTGCCCGTCCCGGCGGAAACGGCCTGCCTTTTCCCGGCGCTGACGTGGGCCGGGACAACAAAGGTGGTGGCGAACAGCACCAGGCTCATGACGACCGAAAGAAGGAAGATCGCCTGGGTGTCGGGACGGATGGATGCGCCGCCCACCAGGGAAATCGCCAACGGCCCCAGGGCCTGCCCCAGGGACGCGGCAAAGGTCAGGTATCCGAACGCGGAGTCCATCCGGGACGAAGCGGCATTGTTGGCCACCACCGCCTGCTGCCCCACGACGCACGCCAGTTGCCCGGCCCCCAGCAGCGCGGTTCCGATGACCAGGGCCACGATCGAGGATCCCCACAGCAGCAGGAAGGCAGAGCAGGAGAGGACGACGGCGGACCCGATCGCCATGAGCCGGCGCTCACCCAGGCGGTCCACCAGGCCACCCGTGGGCACGGCAAGCAGCAGCGGAAAGACGGCGTAGCTGGCGGCGAGCAGGCCCAGGGCGAAGCCGGGGACATCGAGCTCGAGCGCACGGTAGGTGGCGGCGGGGCGGACCAGGAAGGTGACGGCCTGGATGAGTGCGGAATGGACCAGCAGGGCCGTGGACGTGAGCCGTCCGAGTTCACCGATCATGCGCTGGTTGTGGCGCCGGAGATGGCCCTCACCGCGGCGTCCCGGGCGCCCATCACGTGCTCGAAAGCGATGGCGGCAGCCTTGTCCGGATCGCCCCCGGCCACCGCATCCACCAAGGTCCGGTGCTGGGCCAGGGCCTGGTCCCGGCGCTCCTGGGTGCTGTTGGTGAAGTGCCGGTACCGCTCCATATGGCTCGAGATCTGGCCGTGGAAGCGGCGGGCCCAGGAGTTTCCGGCGATCGCGGCGATTTTTGAGTGCAGCGCCATGCCCTGCTGCATGGCGTCGTCGGCGAACGTCACCATGGCGGCGTTGCGTTCAAGGATGCCGTGCAGGGCTTCGATGTCAGCAGGCGTCGCTTTCAGGCAGGCGTTGCGGGCCATCAGGGATTCCATTGCCGCGCGGACCTCGTAGAGCTCCGAAATGGCAGCTTCGTCAAGGGCCGGCACCAGCACCCCGCCTGTGGGCTGCTGTTCCAGCAGGCTTTCCGAGATGAGGCGCCGGATGGCCTCACGCAGCGGCGTGCGGCTCACCTGCAGCGCCGATGCCATCGCCGGTTCGAAGATGCGCTCCCCCGGTTTCAGCTCAAGGCTGAGGATGCGGCGCTTGAGTTCCTGGTAGACAAAGTGAGCGCCGGTGTTCCGGGCGGGTGATTCTGGCATCGTTTGTACCTCCGCCAGTCATCATACTTGTATACATCTATACAAATCGTCATTGCGTGCATGCCGCCCTGCCCGGGGCACAGGCCGGCCCACGAAGAAGGAGGGGCAGCACGCGCTGCCCCTCCTTCTGACTGGTTGACGGCGGACCTAAGCGCGGTCTGCGGCTCGTCCGGTCTTTTGCGTTTCCAGGTCCTCCAGGGACGTACCCCTGGTGTCGGAGCACATCAGGGTGGCCACGGCCGAGACCAGGCAGATGCCGAGCGTAGTCAGTCCGATGGTCAGCGGGATGTTCGCGGAACCGGGAGGGGCGATCGCGGTGAAAATGCTCGGGAAGAACGACACGATCATGAGCCCGATGTTCTGCGAAACAGCGAAGCCGGTCACCCGGATCCGCATGGGGAACTGCTCCTGGAAGAACGTGGCGAATGTGGCGTTCCACATCTGGAAGAAGATGCCCTGCACGATCACCACGCAGACGAAGACCAGTGGCAGGCTCCCCTGCTCGATCGCCCAGAGGTATCCGGTCACCAGGACGCCGCCGGTGACGCCGCCGGCCGCCATCAGCATCCGCCGGCCGATCCTGTCCGAGAGCGCGCCGAACACCGGAATGGTGGCCACGGCCGCGATATTGGCCACCAGCGTCACCCACAGGAACTCGCTGCTGGAGAACCCGTTGCCGTAGCCCTTCTGGGTGGCAAAGGAGACGCCGAAGATCAGGGTGGCCATGCCGATGACATTGGTGAAGGTCATGAGGATGCAGCGGAGCAGTGCGCCCGGCCGGGTGCGCAGGAGCTCGGCGAGTGGAAAGCGCTGCGCGGCCCCGGCGGTCCCGGGCTGCGCGGCGTAGGCGGGAGGCTCGGTCACGCGGCGGCGGATGAGGTAGCCGGCAAAGATGACGACGGCACTGAGCAGGAACGGGATGCGCCAGCCCCAGGAGCCGAACTGGTCAGCCGGAAGGAGGGCGGCGAGCGGCAGCAGGACGGCGGCGGCCAGGATCGACCCCACCTGGGTGCCCTGGAGGCTGAAGCTGGCGAAGAAGCCGCGCCGGGCATCCGGCGAGTGTTCGACGATCATCGCGCTGGCGCCGCCCAGTTCGCCGGCCACCGCGAAGCCCTGGATCAGGCGGAGGATCACCAGGAGGGCGGGGGCGAGGAGGCCCACCTGCCCGTACGTGGGCAGGAGCCCGACGGCGAAGGTGGCAAAGCCCATGAGCAGCATGGCGAAGACGAGCACCTTCTTGCGTCCGCGCCGGTCCCCGTAAGCACCGAGGACGACGGCGCCTACCGGGCGGGAGACGTATCCCACCGCATAGGTTGCAAGGGAGGCAATGATCCCAACGGTCGGGTTTTCCGCGGGAAAGAAGATGGTCGGGAAGATCAGCGTGGCAGCCAGCGAGTACAGCGCGAAGTCGTAGTACTCAAGGGCACTTCCGATCCAGCCGCTCATTGCCGCCTTCTTGGGATCCCGCAGACCCGCCCCAGCAGCTGGACTGGAAGGGGCCACGCGGGTTGGGGTGGTGCTCATGTGCTTGTCCTTCGTCTTCATTGGCAAGGAACCGAAACCCCTGGAAACAGTTGGGGCGGTGTCTGCGCAGAAACCCACGGGGGACGGGCTTGGGCGGCAGCTCTTGAATCGATTCATCCAATATAGAAGGTGACGTGCATTACGTCAACGGGCAAGCGCTATCCAGCCTGCTCTGGGAGCCCCGGCTGCTACCTGCTGGCGTAGTACGCCGCAGCCATGTCCTGCTTGGCGCGGCCCTGTTCTGCCACCCGGTCCAGCCGGGCGGCGAACGCTTCGGCGCCGTCGAGCTTGAGGCCCTGCTCAGCGGCGGCATCGACGATCAGGTGTGCATCCTTGCAGGCGGTGTCCACGGCGAAGGACGCAGGCTCGAGTCCCTCATCCAGGATGAGCCCCATCTTGGTCCGCAGGTAAGGAAGGTCCAGTCCGCCGCCGTCGATTACGTTGAGGAACTGCTGCGGATCGACCCCGAGCGCCTGGGCAAGGGCAACCACCTCGCCGGCGGCGTTGGAGGCGGCAATGACCCAGCTGTTCACCACAAGTTTGAGCCGCGCGGCGGACCCTTCAGCGGGGTCCTGCCCCGTCCAGACGGTTCGGGCGCCAATAGCATCCAGCACCGGTGCCACCCGCCGGCGCACAGCGTCAGGCCCGGCGGCCAGCACCAGGAGCTGGCCGGCTTCCGCGGGCGCGCGGGTGCCTGACACGGGCGCCTCCACCAGGTCCAGGCCGAGCTCCGCGGCCAGTTTGGCCACAGCGGGCGCGTCCTGCACACCCACGGTGGTGGACTGGATCCAGGCCGTGCCTGGCCGGAAGCCCGGGGCTGCAGCCCGGACCACTTCTTCCACCGCGGCGGCGTCATAGAGCATGGTCAGGACCACGTCGGCCGCTTCCACGGCGTCGGCGGGACTGGCGGCACGCCGGGCGCCGTCAGCAGCCAGGGGTTCCGTTTTGGCCGCATCCCGGTTCCACACGGAAACCTCGTGACCGGCCCGCACGAGGTTCCGGGCCATGGCCGCTCCCATGATTCCCGTCCCGAGCACTGCGACTTTGAGCTTGGTATCCATCGAGTCATTCTCCTGGCTGCGTTGATGTCCGGCGTCTACCTACTCAACGTCTCCATGATTCCCCGACTTATTCAAGCGGAGGCACTCCAGAGCGCACGCTCCAGTGGAATGTCTGCGCCCCGGCCTAGACTCGTACCCATGAGCGACAGCAACCAGGAAACGATCGGCAGCCCGGAACCCGAACCTAACGCAGGGCTCAACAGGGACCCGGAAGACTGGGTGACCGGGGACGAGCCCATGACGGCAGCCCAGCGCAGCTACCTCGATACCCTTGCACGCGAGGCGGGGGAGGAACTTCCCGCTGACCTGAGCAAGGCGGAGGCGTCAAAGCACATCGACCGGCTGCAGCAGCGCAGCAACCGCGTGGGCGGCGGCGGGGACAGCAGCGCCGGCAGCTAGACGCGGCAAGCGGGCGACGCCGGCACTGACGGCAGCGCCGGCAGCTAGACGCGGCAAGCGGGCGCCGCCGTCAGGGGCAGGGTAAGTTCGACGACCGGCTTTGTGCCAGGGGGCCGGCTGTGTCAGCCGCCGGCTGAAGGGGCCTACCAGGCCTGGTGTTCGCGGGTGAGGCCGAAGGGGACGGCGTCGCTGAGGTCCACCGTGAACTTGTCGGCGCCATGGCGGGTCACCAGGATGCCGTGGCGGCGGCCGATCAGTGCATGGGCCTTAGCAGCTGCGACCGCGGCGTCCAGCTCGGTGTCCATGCTGTGGCGGTCGGAGACGGTGAGGGTCAGGGGGAAGTTCATGGATGTTGCCTGTGTCTTTCAGGGGATGGGTGGGCATACCCCGCCCAGCGCTCCCCCTGGCTGCATAGGCGGTTGGCGCTTTCGCGCCTCGACCCATGGTGCCTGAGCAAAAATGTGCCAGCAACTTTAGATAAATGACGCAGGTCAGCGCCTTGGGCGCCACCCTTTGTCCTGACAATTACTGGCCGCAGGGCGCTGTCAATTAGAGTTGAAAGGGAGTGGGAGCCGTTTTCCGGGGCTTCCATCTGCCTCCGAAACCCGCCTCGCGGCCCACCCGAGCCATTATTGCGCGACCGCTGACTGTGCAACGACCTGACAAGGATTCCGCCATTTCCACCGACGCTCTCTTCGGCAATCTGACCAGGATCCGCAATGTCATCCTCCCCGCGCCCGTGCGGAGCGGCCTGAACTCCGGGCGCGGACTGCTGGGCGGCTTCATCGTGGTCCATTTGGTCTTCCTGGTCTTCGCAGCTTCGCTCTCCCTGCGCGGCGAGGCGTTCAGCGACACCTTCATCTACCGCGACTGGGCCATGGCCGGCTTCAACGACGCCAACCTCCGGGGCGGCCCCAGCCCCTGGGTTTATCCCATCCTGGCCCTGATCCCCATGGCTATTGCGGGCCTCGCAGGCCCTGGACCGTTCTTCTTCCTCTGGGTCCTCATGACAACCGTCCTCAATGGCTGGGCGCTGCTGAAACTCACCGGGCGCGGCCGCAACGCCAACGCCATCCCCGCGGGCTGGTGGTGGCTGGCCTTCACGTTCCTCATGGGCTGGCTCGGCTTCGCCCGCGTTGACGGCCTCACCGCCCCGCTGGTCCTCGTGGCCCTGGCATACGGCGTCCAGCGCCCGTTCATCGCCTCGGTCCTGCTGGCCATCGGCACCTGGGTGAAGGTCTGGCCGGCGGCCATCATGCTGGCCCTGTTCGCCGTCGTGAAGAACCGCCTGCTGGTGGTGCTGGCAGGAATCGCGACGACGGCGGGCGTCGTTGCGCTGGCGGCAGCCCTGGGCAGCGTCCCCAAGCTCCTGAACTTCCTCACCCAGCAGGGCGACCGCGGCATGCAGCTCGAGGCCACCTTCACCACCCCGTGGCTCTGGCTTTCCGTCCTGAACGTGGGCGGCTCCCGGATGTACATGAACACGGACATCAACTCCATGCAGGTGGACGGCCCCGGCACCGCCACCATGTCCGTGCTGATGCAGCCGCTCCTGGTCCTGGCCGCCCTGCTGGTGGCAGGCCTGGCCTTCTGGGCGCTCCACAACGGCAAGCAGCACAAGGTGGCCGGCGGCGTGGACCGGACCGAGCTGCTTCTGGCCGGCGCCCTCGCCCTGGCCGCCGCCTTCGTGGTGTTCAACAAGGTGGGCTCGCCCCAGTTCATGGTGTGGCTGGGCCCCGCCGTCGCCGTCGGCCTGGCGCACAGCTGGCGCGAATGGCGCGTCCCGGCACTGATGCTGATCGCCATCGCCGTGGCCACCTACTTCATCTACCCCCTCTTCTACGACGCCCTCAGCCACAACAACCCGTGGATGGCACTGGTGCTGACCATCCGCAACATCCTGCTGGTGGTCCTGTTCCTGTGGAGCGTCCGGCGCCTGTACTCACTGGGCAAGAAGACCGCCGCACCCGCCCCCGCGCTCAAGGAGACCTGAGATTTCCACAAGGTTCTTTGACCGTTTGGTGACGGTCCGCAGCAAAGTCCTGCCAGCCAAGGTGGTGGACTGGTTCGCCCGTCCGTCCAGCGTGTGGTGGGGCTTCGCCGTCGTCCACTTGTACTTCCTGGGCTGGATGGCGTCCTTCTTCCTGAACGGCGATACGTTCAGCGACACCGAGCAGTACCGGCAGTGGGCCATGGCCGGGTACAACCCGGCGGACCTGACCGGGAAGATCAGCCCCTGGGTCTACCCCGTGCTGGCGCAGATCCCCATCTTCCTGGCGAACATCGCCGGGCCAAGCCTCTACCTCCTGGTGTGGTTCCTGATCATCACGGCGCTCAACGCCGTCGGCCTGCTCTACCTCACCCGCGGCCCGCGGAAGGTGACGGGCGTTGCGCCGGCCTGGTGGTGGCTGTTTTTCACCGTCTTCATGGGCTACCTGAGCTTCGCCCGGGTGGAAGGCATCACCGCACCGATCGTGCTGATCGCGCTGCTCTACGCGGCTGACCGGCCCGTGGTGGCGGGCGTCCTGCTCAGCGTGGCCACCTGGATCAAGGTGTGGCCTGCAGCCGTGCTGGTACCCATCGTCATCGCGAGCCACAAGCGGGTCCAGGTGGTGCTCGCCGGTGCCGCCGTGACCGCCGTCGTTGGACTGGGGACCTGGCTGACCGGCGGGCTGCCGCACATCATGGACTTCCTGCTCAACCAGGGCGAGCGCGGCATGCAGCTCGAGGCCACCTTCTCCACACCGTGGGTCTGGCTGAGCGTCTTCCACATCGCCGGCTCCAAAATGGCGGACAACACGGCCATCAACTCCACCGAGGTCTACGGCCCCGGAGCCAGTACCGCAGCGTTCCTGATGCAGCCGCTGCTGGTCCTCGCCGCCGTGACCGCCGCCATCCTGCTGGTGCGTGCCATGCGGCGGGGCGCCGAGCGCGAGGAACTGTTCCTTGAGGGCTCCCTCATGATGGTCACCGCGTTCATCGTCTTCAACAAGGTGGGCTCGCCGCAGTTCATCATCTGGCTGGCCCCGGTGATCATCGCCGGCCTGGCCCACGACTGGGAGCGCTGGAAGGTGCCCGCGGCCCTGCTGATGGGCATTGCCATGACAACGTTCGTGATCTACCCGCTGTTCTACACGCCCCTGATCCACGCCCACCCGGTCATGGCGGCCATCCTCACCACCCGTAACGTGCTCCTGGTGGTGCTGCTGTGGTGGTCGGTGAAGCGCACGGCGGAACTGGGCCGCAAGACCTCCACGCGGGTGCCGGCGGAAGCCTAGCTTTTTATGTGGCCGGCCGCCCGGCTAGCGGCTTTCGGACCGGTCGACGGCGGCTGGGGCCTGGGGTGCGCGGGTGCGGCGTACCGCCCGCCGTTCCAAAGCCCACTGCCACCCGCGCCGGGCCAGGTCCAGGGGCTTTCCCTCGATGAGCAGTTTCCGGGTGTGGACGTCCAGCACCAGCAGGTAGAACGTGAAGGCCAGGGCGGTGAAGAACGCCAGGGAAGACGCGTCGATGGGCAGTTCCACGAAGGACCAGACCGAGAGCTGGTCCTGCGCGCCGAACACCACGAAGAACGTCACGCCCACGTACAGCGAGCGGATCTGCCAGTCGTCCCGGATGCCGGTGACGGCCAGGAACGGCAGGAACCACAGGATGTACCAGGGCTGGATGATGGGTGAGAGCATCACCACGGCGGTGAACGCCAGGGCCATCCGGCGCACCGCACGGGAGTAGTCGCCGCGGAACATCAGCAGCAGGACCAGGGCGATGGCGGCCCACTTCATGGCCGTCCTCAGCCAGGTGGCCAGCGTTCCCCCGGGCAGGCCCAGGGCGTTGGCGAGCATCTCCACCTGCTGGCCCAGGAAGCCCGACGGCGAGTACCCCGTGTAGCCGGGGGTGGGGTCCATGATGGCCCAGGTCCAGCCGATGCCCAGGTTGTAGGGGATGCCGCTGAGGGCCAGCACGCCAAAGCTGATGCCCGCCGTCGCGCCCCACATCAGGAACTTGCGCGGCCACGAAGCAGAGGGGCCCGCCCACATGACCCCGATGAACGGCAGCAGCAGCACGGTGATGGGCTTGATGCCGATGGAGGCGGTGACCAGGAGGATGCCCGGCAGGTAGCGGCGGGTGGCGGCCAGGTAGACACCGGCGACGGCGAGCCCCACCATGAGTGCGTCGTTGTGGGCACTGGCGATGAAGCTGATGAGGAACAACGGGTTGGCCACGGAGATCCAGAGGGCCCGAGCACCGTTGATGCCGTGCAGTTCGGCCAGCTTGGGGACGTAGATGACGCAGAGCAGGACGCCGACGCCGGCCAGGAGCCTGAAGAGCAGGACTGACGCGTCGGGCTGGGCGCCGGTCAGCCCCACGACGGCGCGCGCCAGCCACAGGAAGTACGGCCCGTAGGGGGTCCGGTTCTCGGCCCAGGCGGGGTCGGCGCCCAGCGAAAACCAGTTGTTGAGGGTGGAAATGCCCACCTCATACGGGTTCTGGCCCTCCTGGACCAGGCGGCCCTGGCCGGTATAGGCGTAGACGTCGCGGGAAAAGACCGGGACGCAGAACAGCAGCGGCAGGGACCAGGCGGAGATGGCCACCACCACGGACCGCAGCGAGGACTGCCCCCAGTCCCCCAGGCGCTGGCCCAGCCTCAGCCAGGAGCGCATCAGGAGCATGGCGCCGGCTGTCAGCAGCACGGTGGATACGGCAACACCCCACCCCTCGGTGCGGAGCGCGATGACCACCGGCTGGCGGATCATGGGCGAGCCGTTGGCGATCCAGCCCGTGCCGATGGAGCCGACAAACATCATGAGGGCGCCGATGAAACCTTCGATGGTGGCGAGGTAGGCGCGGCCCCTGGCGGGCGCGGAGGCGTCGACCGGTTTGCCCGGCCGGCTCTCCGACGTCTCAAGGTGTGACCCGCCTGCCGTCATGATTGTGTGGTCCCCTACTTTGTTACGGCACTGGTTGCACCGGCTCTCTGGGCCGCCCTGCAACCCGGTCATTTTATCAGCCGTGCTTACTGCTGCCCCGGGGCCATGGCCGCGCGGCAAGGCACAGTTTGGCAACAGCGGCGGGTCCCCTACCGAGCGCGCAGCAGCGCCAGGAACTCGTCTGCCATGCCGAGTTGTTCCTCCAACTTCGCACGGCGCCGCGCTGCTTCTTCAATGAAACCGTTCAACTCAGTCCTGATGGCCGTAACATCCTCGCCCGGCGCGGCCGCCTCCAGGGCGTCAATGACCTTCAGGAGCCCGGCCATGGCTTCGAGCGTGAACCCCAGCGGTTTCATCCTGCGGATCAGCAGCAGGCGCGCGAAATCGCGCTCGGTGTAGAGGCGGAATCCGCCGTCGGTGCGGCCGGACGGTTTGAGCAGGCCCACCTCGTCGTAGTGGCGGATGGTGCGCAGGGACATCTGCGAACGGTCCGCGAGTTCGCCGATATGCATTGTGGCCACCACTTCTTCGGCGGTCATCTCTTTCACCATCACGTCACCCATCCGGCTCAACCCTCACGTTAGGGTAGTGTTGCATGCGCAGCCGGCAGTCACCGGCGCCTTTTCTCTCCACCCCAATTGTCTTCCATGGCAGGGCTGGACCCTTGCGCACCGTGGCGCGCACAACGTTGCCCACCCGCTCTTTCCTGAGAGCCAAGTCCCTGGAGCCGCTCCTTGGCCGTCGCCGACCGCCCCCGCCCCACCCGGCAGCCGAACACCGTCATGGCCGCCCTGCGCTCTCCGCGGCAGCTGACCCGCGAAGTCCTCGCCGGCATGGTCACCACCCTCGCGCTCGTCCCGGAGGTCATTTCGTTCTCGATCGTGGCCGGGGTGGATCCGATGGTCAGCCTTGTCGCCTCCATCGTGCTTGCCCTGGCGATGTCCATCCTTGGCGGACGGCCCGGCGTCGTGACGGCGGCTGCGGGCTCCGTGGCCCTGGTCATCGCACCGCTGGTGCACGAGCACGGTGTCCAGTACGTCCTGCCCACGGTGCTGCTTGCAGGGGTGATCCAGGTGGTCTTTGGCCTGGCCGGGCTTGCCCGCCTGATGCGGTTCATCCCGCGATCCGTGATGATCGGGTTCGTCAACGCCCTGGGTGTGCTGATTTTCATGGCGCAGGTGCCCCATGTCCTCAATGTCCCCTGGCTCGCCTACGTCCTGTTTGCCCTGACGCTGGCCATTATTTTCGTCCTCCCCCGCTTCACCAAGGTGGTCCCGTCACCGCTGGTGGCCATCGTCGTCGTCACGGCGATCGCCATCCTTGCGGGCCTTGCTGTTCCCAACGTCGCCGACGAGGGGCCCCTGACCGGCCAGATGCCGGGATTCACCCCGTTCCTGGTTCCGTTTGATGTTGAGACCTTCAAGCTGGTCCTGCCCACGGCGCTGAGCGTGGCGTTCGTCGGCCTCATGGAAACCCTCCTCACGGCGAAACTGGTCGATGACATCACTGAGACGCCCTCGCACAAGGGCCGCGAGTCTTGGGGCCTGGGCGTCTCGAACATCCTTGCCGGGTTCTACGGCGGCATCGCCGGCTGCGCCATGATCGGCCAGACCGTCCTCAATGTGAAGACCGGCCAGGCCCGGACCCGCATCTCAACTGTTGTGGCCGGGGTGTTCCTGCTGGCCTTGGTGACGGGGCTGAGCCCGATCATGGGGCAGATCCCCATGGTGGCCCTGGCCGCGGTGATGATGGTCGTGGCGGTCACCACGGTGGACTGGCACAGCGTCAAGCCGTCCACCCTCAAGCGGATGCCGCTGCCGGAGACGATCGTCATGGGCGTCACAGTCGCCGTGGTGGTGTTCACCGGCAACCTGGCCTACGGAGTGCTGGTGGGCGTCATCCTGGCGATGGTGCTGTTCGCCCGCCGGGTGGCCCACGTCATCACCGTCGAGCGGAACCTGGCGGACGACGGCGGAAGCGTGCGTTACGAGGTGGTGGGGCCGCTGTTCTTCGGCAGCAGCAATGACCTCGTGGAGCATTTCGCGTACGCCGACGATCCCGCCTCGGTGACCATCGACCTTAGCCGCGCCCAGATCTGGGACGCGTCAACAGTGGCGGCCCTGGACTCCATCGAAACCAAGTACGGGCACCACGGCGCCGCGGTGGCCATTGAGGGCCTGGATGAGCGCAGCACCGGCTTCCACCGGCGCCTCACCGGCCATTTGGGCGCCTGACTTTCGGCGCGCGTCCAGGAGCGGGGCCGCACGTCTGCGGTCCCGCTCCTCCGCGCATGACCTAGGAGAACCGCCCCGGCCGGAACGTCGCCAGCATCGGATGCTTCCGGCCCGTCAGGATTTCACCGGCAAGAAGTTCGCCGGCGATAAGGCCCAGGGTGGCACCGGAGTGCGTGAAGGCAACGAAGCAGCCCGGCACCTGGCCGAGTTCGCCCAGGACGGGTTCGCCGTCACCGGGGATCGGCTTGTAGCCCATCTTCCAGGAGGCCGGCTTGAGTTCCGGATTGCCGGCAACCAGCCTGGAGGCTTCATCAGCCAGTTCCTGCACCACTTCTTCCGGGACGGTGAAGGAACCGTCCGCGTGCTCGGTGATGTGTTCCTCGTACCAGTCGTGGTCCAGCGCGAACGTGCCGCCGGGGTTGGGCCGGAGCGCGGCGCGCGGGGTATTCATCACGGCGGTGACGTCGTGCTGCACCTGTTTGGTCACCACCAGCATGGACACCGGCGAACCATTGGGGATGTGCACGCCCAGGGGCTGGACGACGGCGGGCGTCGCTGCCCCGCACGCCACCAGGACGGCGTCGGCCGGGTAGGTCCCACCGGACGAAGTCTCCACGCCGGTGGTGCGGCCGCCCTTCACCATGACGGAGGCCTTGCCGGCATTGAGGACCAGTTCGCCGCCACGGGAGTGGAACTCCTCCATCAGGAAGTCGATCAGGTCCGGAAGGCTGACCCAGCCTTCGCCGGGGTTGAAGATGGCGTTGTCCGGTACGGCACTGGAATCGATACCGGGGGTGGCTGTTGCAATCTCTTCCGGAGCCAGCAGTTTGGAGTCGTAACCGATGGACTTCTCGTAAGCGTGCCGCGCCTCGGTCGTTTCAGCCTGCCCGTCCGCGTTCCACATGAGTCCGCCTCCGAACTGGAGCCACTCCCGCTTGGGGTCCGAGGCGAAGAGCGTGCGGTAGCGGTCCACGCCGGCAACCCGCAGCTGGTGGTACGGGGTGGACCGTTCGCCCGCTGAGTTGAGCCAGGACAGGGAACGGCCGCTGGCTTCGCTGGCCAGGCCGCGCTCGGTCAGCAGGATCACGGAGGCGCCTTCGCGGAGCAGGTGCACGGCGGTGGAAACGCCCAGGATTCCGCCGCCGATAATGGCGACGCGCTTGGTGGCTGTGGCAGAGGACATTGGTGTCCCTTTCTGTGGAATTCGTGGTTCTGGGTTGGACGCGAACGGTGCGTCATGGAGAAGAGTTGGGGGGAGCCTCAGGCCAGGGCGTGGATCCCCTCGATGACTTTCAGTACTTCGAGGGGGCCGGCGGGGTCGACGGGCAGCGACCCCTCCCCGTGCAGGGCTGCGGCCAGTTGCACGTAAAACTGCGGGTAGGCGCCGCGTTCGGCAGGAACGGGGGACGTTGCACCATCGATGCCCAGGAGCCCCCAAGACTCCTGGGGATCGAGGCCATATGCCGGATCCGACGGCGGCATACCCGCTACGAGCGCAGGTTCCTGGCCGTCAAGACCCCACTTGGTGTATCCGGCCGCGGAGCCGAGGACGTGGAAGCGGGCGCCCGCCTGGGCGGCCATGCCGTTCATCCACAGCCGGGAGCGTACTCCGGAGGCATGCAGCAGTGACACGAAGGCCTCAGTGTCGGCAGCGTCCGGATGTTTCCCGCGGTTGGCCGTCTCGCCGTAGCTCCGTTCCACCGGGCCAAACAACTGGATGGCCTGGTCGATCAGGTGGGCTCCCAGGTCGTGCAGGATGCCGCCGCCCTCGGCAAGGGACACGGTGTCCCGCCAGTTCCCAAACCCTTCCGGCCGCCACCACTCGAACCGTGATTCGAAGCTGCTGACCTGCCCCAGCGCTCCCGAGGCCAGGATCTTCCGGAGGGTAAGGAAGTCTGCATCCCACCGGCGGTTCTGGAACACCGTAAGCCGCACCCCGCCGTCGTCCGCCCTGCTGAGCAGTTCCCCACCCAGGGCGGACGTGGGCACGAACGGCTTGTCCACCACCACGTGCAGGCCATGAGCGATGGCCGTCGCGGCCAGTCCGAAGTGGGTGTGCGGCGGGGTGCCCAGGATGACCAGGTCCAGGTCCGCGGACAGGGCGAAAAGCTCTTCTGGAGTTCCAACGATCCGTGCCCGTGGGTAGAGGCGCGTCGCCTCGGCCGCGCGCCCGGGCTGGGCCGTGACGATCACGTCGAGCGAGAAATCCGGGTTGGCCGTGACCAGCGGGGCATGGAACACCTTGCCCGAGATGCCGAAGCCGACGACGGCGGTCCGGATGGGTGCAGCGGGAACCGTACCCATTAGAGCACCTCGGAGAGGAAGCGCTGGAGGCGTTCGCTGCGGGGGTTGTCGAAGAGTTGGGTGGGGGTTCCTGCTTCGACCACTTCACCTTCGTCCATGAAGACCACCTGGTCGGCGACTTTGCGGGCGAAGCCCATTTCGTGGGTGACCACCAGCATGGTCATGCCGCGGCGGCCCAGGCCCGCCATGAGGTTCAGGACGCCCTTGACCAGTTCGGGGTCCAGGGCGCTGGTAGCTTCGTCGAAGAGCATGACTTCGGGTTCCATGGCCAGGGCGCGGGCGATGGCGACGCGTTGTTGCTGGCCGCCGGAGAGGTCGCGGGGGCGGTGGTCGGCGCGTTCAGCGAGGCCTACTTCGGCAAGGCGCTGGCGGGCTTTGGCCGCGGCCTGGGCCTTGGGCATGCCCTTCACGGCCCAGAGTGCCAGGGCAACGTTCTCTTCGGCTGTGTGGTCCGGGAAGAGGTTGAAGTGCTGGAAGACCATGCCGATGCGGGTGCGCAGGGTGTCCGGGTTGGTGCCGAGGATGCTGTCCCCGGCCAGGAGCACGTCACCGCTTTTGGGTTCATGCAGCCGGTTGATGCCGCGCAAAAGGGTTGATTTGCCGGAGCCGGAGGGGCCGATTATGCAGGTAGTGGTGCCCGGTGCAACGGCGAGGCTGACGTTGCGCAGGACCTCGATCTCGCCGTAGGCCATGGTCAGGTTGCGCAGTTCCAGGCTGGAACCGTGGAATGTCGGGACTTCCTGCCCGGTGGTGTTTTTGGTGGTGGTGGGGGTGTTCATGTATTGCTCCCGGTGGTGAGCGGCGAGGCCGCGTCGAGTTCCTTGACTTCCTTCAGCCCGCTGGTGGGTGGCGCGGCCCGGCGGCGTCCGGTGCGGAACTTGTTGTCGAAGTGGTTTACCAGGTGCGTCAGCGGGACGGTGATGACCAGGTAGAACAGGCCTGCCGCGACCAGGGGTGAGAGGTTGCCGGAGAGCACGGCGGCGTCCTGGCCCACGCGGAAGAGTTCGCGTTCAGTGACCAGCAGGCCCAGGAAGTACACCAGGGAGGAGTCCTTGACGATCGCGATGAACTGGTTCACCAGGGCCGGAAGCACCCGGCGTACGCCCTGGGGCACCACCACCAGGGCCATGGACTTGGCGTAGCTCATCCCCAGGGCGCGGCAGGCCTCGCCCTGGCCCTTGTCCACGCTGAGGATGCCGGCGCGGAAGATCTCCCCGATGTAGGCGCTGGCGATCAGGCTCAGCGCGATGATGCCCAGCGGGTAAGGGGACGGCCCGAAGATCGACTGGCTGAGCCGGGCGAAGCCCTGGCCGATCAGCAGGATGGTCAGGATGGCCGGCAGGCCCCGGAAAAGGTCCGTGTAGATCCGGGCCGGAACCCGCAGCCATTTCGAGGGTGAGATGCCCATTACGGCCACCACCATCCCCAGCACCGTGCCAAGGACGGTGGCGGCGATGGAGATGATCAGCGTGTTCAGCAGGCCGACCGCCAACAGTTGGGGCAGGACCTCGGCCATAGCGCCGAAGTCGAAGAAAGTACGGATGATGGTGTTGAACCAGTCCATGGTTGCTCTCAGACGTAGATTGGGTGGAGGTGCCGGGGCGGGCCGCGGCCAGCGGGGCCCGCCCCGGCAGTGAAGCCGGAGGGCTGGTGCGCGCGGGCTACTTGCTGGGCGCGGGTGAGGCGGAGGCGGCCTGTTCGGCCTTGGGCAGGTACTGCTTGGGCATCGGGGAGCCCGGGAACCATTTCTGGTAGAGCTTCTTCCAGGTGCCGTCCTCCATGGCTGCGGCCAAGCCCTTGTTCAGGGCTTCCTTGAAGGCGGTCTTGCCCTTGGCGACGGCGAACCCGGCCGGAGCGTCGAAGGACGGGATGTCCGCGGCGCTGACCAGGCCGTGCTGGTCCTCGTAGGCCTTCGCTGCCTCGTAATCCAGGAAGTGGGCGTCCACGCTGCCGCTGTTCACGGCCGCGATGGCGGTGTTGTTGTCCGGGAAGCGGACCAGGCTGGCCGAGGTGAAGTTCTTGACGGCGTACGCTTCCTGCAGGGTTCCCTGGACCACGCCCAGGCGCTTGCCGGCCAGGCCCTCAGCGCTTGTGATGCCCGACGTCTTGGTGGTGATCACCGTCAGGTAGCCGGCCAGGTAGCCGTCCGAGAAGTCCACGGTTTCCTTCCGCTTGTCCGTGATGCCGATCGCGGCCACACCGGCGTCGAACTGCCCATTGGCCACTGCGGCCAGGAGGCCGGAAAAGTCCTGTCCGGTGAAGACCACGTTGTCCACACCGGCCCGGTGGGCCACATCCTTGAACAGTTCGACGTCGAAGCCGGTGAAATTACCGGACGCGTCGGCGAAGGTGTACGGCTTGGAGTCGCCCAGGCTGGCCACGCGGATGGTGCCCGGCTGGATCAGGCCGTAAGGGTTGTTCTCAGTGGTGGAAGCGGCGGAGGTGGAGTTGCAGCCGGAGAGCGCCAGGACCGCAGCCAGTGCTGCGGCGGCGATTCCGGCCGGGCGGAGGTTCTTTTTCTTCACAGCATTGTCCAATCGTTGGGAGGGAGGCGGTGCTGTCAGGGCCGCCGAAGAAAGTCGCCGATGCTCTTGTTGAGTCCGGTCTCACACCTTAGGATTGAGACCGGACTCACATCGATGGATAGAAATGTAGCGGAAGTCACAGGGGGCGTCAACAGCCTCTTCGAAAGGTGAAGATGAGCGCTGAAGGAGCACGGCGGCGGGACGTCACCGTAGCAGACGTCGCAAAGGCAGCCCAGGTCTCCAAGGCCCAGGCAGCCCGCGCGTTGGGCAATTACGGCGCCGTCAGCGACGACGTCCGCGAGCGCGTCCAGGCCGCGGCGGAGGCCCTTTCCTACCGGCCCAATGAGCTTGCGCGCAGCATGAACACGGGCAAATCGCACACCATCGGCGTGGTGGTGGGTGACATCGAAAACCCCCACTTCGGACTGGCGACCCGGGGCATCACGGACACGGCAAAGAAGGCCGGCTACAACGTCATCCTGGTCAATACGGACGAGGACCGCGAGGCGGAAGTGGACGCAGTGCGGGTGCTGCTGGACAAGCGCGTGGACGGGCTGATCGTCGCTCCTGCGTCCTCGGTGGACACCGGACACCTCCAGGAGGTGCACCGGTCAGGCCGGCCCATGGTCTTCATCGACCGCACTGCCGGGGACATGCCGGTTGAGACCATGGCCGTGGACATGGCACGGATTTCGCGCGAGGCTACGCGGTACCTGCTGGATGCGGGCCACCGCCGGATCGCCTTCATTTCCACGTTGAGGACTAATGCCCCGTACACCCCCGGAATGACGCTGGAGTCCTCACAGATTGCCGACCGTATCGAAGGCATGCGGGAGGCCTTCCTGGAATCCGGGCTGGCTTTTCCGGAGGACCTGGTCCGGTTGAACGCGGGCGATGAAGACTCCATCCGCAGCATTACCCGGGAAGTGCTCAGGGGTCCGGACCGGGCCACGGCCGCGGTGGCGTCCGACGGCCTCATCGCCCTCAGCGTTGTGGAAGCGATCCAGGAACTGGGCCTGTCCATTCCAGCGGATGTTTCATTCCTGATGTACGACGACTTTGCGTGGACCAGGCTGACAACCCCGCCCCTCACAGTCATCGCCCAGCCCGTCTACAACATGGGAGTGGCGGCAGCGAAGGCGCTGATCCGGCAAATGGAGGGGCTCCCGCCCGCCGCTCCCGCACAGTTCACGGCAACCCTGGTGCGGCGTGGGTCAGTGGGGCCGCGCCCGGCCACTACCGGGAAACCCGGGCGCGAACAGCTGGCGGGGAAGCCCGCCTGACGCCCCGGGCGCCCCGCCCCCGCACTCACTCAGGCGGCGGGAGGGGCGGTGGACTCGCGGACAATCACGTGGGTGGCCAGCTCCACCCGGTGCGAATCGAGGACCTCACCGCGCGCCTGGCGCAGCAGCGACCTCAGGGCAGCCCGTCCCATCTCCTCAAGGGGCTGGGCCACCGAGCTCAAGGAAGGGACGGACTGCTCGCCCTGGTTGGTGCCGTCGAAACCGATGAGGCTGATGTCCTCGGGAACCCTGATCCCGTGGTGCCGCGCCTCACTCAGGACGCCCAGGGCGATCGCGTCGCTTCCGGCAAAAATGGCGGTGGGAAGTTCATCAAGCTGCAGCAGTGCTTTGAGTCCCCTGACCCCGCTCTCGGTCCGGAACCGGCCCCCGGAGACAATGTACCGGGGGTCCACCGGCACGCCGGCAGCCATCAGGGCGGCCATGTAACCGTGAAGCCGCGCCTGGTTGCATTCAGCTCTCTCGATCCCGCCGATGTAGGCGATGCGGCGGTGCCCCAGCCCCAACAGATGCTCGGTGGCCGCCTTGCCGCCGGCCCAGTTCGTCGCGCCGACGCTGACCACGTCAGCGGAGGGCGGATTGAGCGGGTCGATGACCACCACCGGAATCTGGCGGCGCCGGAACGCATTCAGCTGGGCCTCGCTGAAGGCTGAGGTGACCACGATCATTCCCGCCCTGCCCTCTTCCAGGATGCGCTGGGCGCGGCGTTCGGGGCTGTGCGGCCCAACGGTGGACTGGCCGGTCACACTCACGAGGATTTCGACGTCGGCGCCGGCCGCGAACTGCAGGATGCCGTTCAGGACCTGGATGGTGTAGGCGGAATCAAGGACGTCGATGACCACTTCCACCACGGTGGAACTTTCCGCGGCTGCGCGGCGCTGCACGGGCGATTGGTACCCCGCCTGCTCCAGTACCGCGAGGATCCGCGCCCTGGTTTCGGGAGCTACGTCGTCCCGGCCATTCACCACCTTGGAAACAGTTGGAGCCGAGACCCCTGCCTGCCTGGCAACGGTGGCGAGCGTTGGCTTTGTCCGCTCAGGCAATTTGGTCGTCATTGGTTCGCAATCTTTCGAAGATGGAGAGTGCATTCATTTTGAGGAAGCGGGCTTCGAACGTCAAGCACGGCCCGGTTTCCGGGATCCAGGGAAAAAGATCCTCTACGATCCCTTGACCACGCGGATATTTCGGGCTTTAGTTTACACCGTGACTTATATCACCATTCGAAATGTTTCGAATGAACGTCGGAGCTGATGCCCCGTACCTCGACAGCAAATTCACAATGGAGAAGCAATGAAGCAACCCCAGACGTCCCGGCGCTCTTTCCTCGCCCTCGCTGCCCTTACTCCCTTTGCCGTTGCCGCAACGACTGCCTGCGGAACGTCAGGTCCGGGCGCCTCCAGCGGCGGTGGAGGCGCCAGCATGTGGTACCTGTCCGGTGAACCGAACCAGACCACCATGCAGAAGGCGGTGGATGCATTCAATTCGGCCAACTCCGCTGACAAGATCAACGTCACCTACTTCCAGAACGACGCCTACAAGACCAAGATCAAGACCGCCATCGGCGCCAACCAGGCGCCAACCATCATTTACGGCTGGGGCGGCGGTGGCCTGAAGACGTACGCCGAGGCCAACCAGGTCGAGGACCTGACCAGCTGGTTCGAGCAGAACCCGGACGTGAAGAACAAGTTCTTCCCGTCCTCCTTCGGCGCCGCCACGATCAACGGCAAGATCTACGCACTGCCCAACCAGTACGTGGCCCCGATTGTCCTGTTCTACAACAAGGACCTGTTCCAGAAGGCAGGCGTCCAGCCGCCCAAGACGTGGGAAGACATCATGTCCCTGGTCAAGACTTTCAACGACATGGGCGTGGCTCCCTTCTCCCTGGGCGGCCAGTCCCGCTGGACCTCGATGATGTGGCTTGAGTACCTGCTGGACCGCATTGGCGGCCCGGAAGTCTTCAAGGCGATCTTCGAAGGCAAGCCCAATGCCTGGATGGACCCGGCGGTGATCGAGACCGGCACCAAGGTGCAGGAGCTGGTCTCCGCCGACGGCTTCATCAAGGGCTTCTCCTCCATTACCGCAGACTCGCAGGCAGACCAGGCACTGCTGTTTTCCGGCAAGGCCGCCATGATGCTGCACGGTTCCTGGACCTACGGTGCCATGAAGAAGGCCGGCCAGAACTTCGTCCAGAACGGCAAACTGGGCTTCGTCCCCTTCCCCACCATTGCCGGCGGGAAGGGCGATCCAAAGAACGGCGTGGGAAACCCCGCGGCCTACATGTCCATCTCCTCCAAGGCCAGCGACAAGGAAAAGGAATCCGCCAAGAAGTTCTTCAAGGACGGCATCCTGACCGAGACCGTGATCGACGCCTACATCAACTCCGGCTCGGTGCCCATCGTCAACGGCATCGAAGACAAGCTGAATACGTCCGAGGACAAAGAGTTCCTTAACTTTGTCTACGACATGGCTAAGAACGCCCCGAACTTCCAGCAGTCCTGGGACCAGGCGCTGAGCCCCACCGCCGCCGAAGCCCTGCTGAACAACATCGACCAGCTCTTCCTGAAGTCGATTACGCCGCAGCAGTTCGCCGAGAACATGAACGGCACCCTCGGGAAATGAGTAACGCCGTCTCCACCGCCCCGCGGGCCACTGCCAGGATCAAGGAATCCAGGCAGACCGAACAGCGCAAGGCCGCCTTGGCCTGGCTGACACTGCCTGCCCTGTTCTTCTTCCTGGTGTTCGCCGTCATCCCGTTGGCCGGTGTGCTCATCCTCAGCTTCACCAGCTGGGACGGGATCGGTGCCATCGGGGCGGCGGGGCTGGACAACTGGTTCTCCGTGCTGGCAGACCCGGGGCTGTACAACGCCCTGGGCTTGACCTTCCTGATCATGATCGTCTCGTGGCTGGTCCAGACCCCCATCAGCCTCCTGCTGGGGGTCTTCACGGCAGGAAGCCAGCGGTACCGTGCCGCCCTGGCAGTGCTGTACTTCCTGCCCCTGCTGCTGTCCTCGGCCGCCGTCGCCATCGCCTTCAAGGCCCTGCTGGACCCGAACTTCGGCCTGGCAACCGGCCTGGGCCTGCCCTTCCTGGCGCAGGACTGGCTGGGGGTTCCGCACCTTGCCCTGGGCCTGGTCATCTTCGTCATCGCCTGGCAGTTCGTGCCGTTCCACACGCTCATCTACCAGGGCGGCGTGCGGCAGATCCCCAAGTCGCTGTATGAAGCGGCCCAGATCGACGGCGCCGGAACCATCAAGCAGTTCTTCCACATCACCCTGCCCCAGTTGAAGTACACCATCATCACCTCCTCCACGCTGATGGTGGTGGGCTCGCTGACGTACTTCGACCTGATCTTCGTCCTCACCGGCGGCGGACCCGGAAACTCCACCCGGATCCTGGCCCTGGACATGTACCTCAGGGGCTTCCGGGCCAACCTCATGGGCCCTGCCAGCGTCATCGCCGTCATTCTCGTCATCATCGGCCTTGCACTTGCCTTGTTCCTCCAGCGCCTTGGAGGCAAGGACAAGCAGGGCAGCCAATTGGAAGGTTTGTAGGGTGAGTACCGTCCTGAAGAGCAATACGCGGGAGGACCGGACCGGATCCATTGGCGGCCCACCGGCCTCCACAAGGGGACTCGGTTCACGGCTGAAGCGGCTGAACATTCCCGGCGGCCTTGGCGGCTGGATCTGGCTCGCCATCATCATCCTGCCGGTCTATTACGTGGTGATCACCAGCCTGAAGACGCAGGCAGGCTACTTTGGCCAGAATCCCCTGGCCCTGCCCACCTCGCCCACGCTGGAGAACTACCAGATGGTCCTCGAGGCGGATTTCGCAACGTACTTCATGAACAGCGCCATCGTCACGCTCGGTTCCGTGATCCCCACGGTGCTGGTTTCCTTCATGGCTTCCTTCGCCATCGTCCGTGGCAGCGGCAGGTTCCTCAAGCTGGTCAACGGCGTGTTCCTCATGGGGCTTGCCATTCCCCTGCAGGCAACGATCATTCCCATCTACCTGATGATCATCCGGCTCAACCTGTATGACAGCCTGCTGGCGCTGATGCTGCCGTCCATCGCCTTCGCCATCCCGCTGACGGTGCTGATCCTCTCCAACTTCATCCGCGACGTCCCGAACGAACTGTTCGAGTCCATGCGGCTGGACGGCTGCAGTGAATGGCAGACCATGTGGCGGCTCGCGCTGCCCCTCACCCGGCCCGCCATCGTGACCGTGGCCATCTACAACGGCCTGCACGTCTGGAACGGGTTCCTGCTGCCGCTGGTCCTCACCCAGAGCCCCGGCCTGCGGGTGCTGCCCCTGGGCCTGTGGACCTTCCAGGGCGAATTCAGCGTCAACATTCCCGCCGTGCTCGCTTCCGTGGTGCTCAGCACCCTGCCCATCCTGGTGCTGTACGTCATCGGCCGGCGCCAGTTGCTCGCAGGCCTGACCGCAGGCTTCAGTAAGTAGAAAGGACATCTCCATGACCACCGCACAACCCCTGCGGGTCGGCATGGTGGGCTACGCCTTCATGGGTGCAGCCCACTCCCACGCCTGGCGCACCGCACCCCGGTTTTTCGACCTGCCCCTGCAGCCCCGGCTGACAGCGGTCGCGGGCAGGAATGCCGACGGCGTCCGCGCCGCGGCAGACAAGCTCGGCTGGGAATCGGTTGAAACGGACTGGCGCCGCCTGATCGAGCGCGACGACATCGACCTCATCGATATCTGCACGCCCGGCGACACGCACGCCGACATTGCCATCGCCGCCTTGGAAGCAGGCAAGCACGTGCTGTGCGAGAAGCCGCTGGCCAACTCCGTCGAGGAAGCCGAACGGATGACGCTCGCCGCGGAGACCGCGGCCAAGAACGGCGTCCTCTCCATGTGCGGCTTCAGCTACCGCCGCACTCCGGCGCTGGCGCTGGCCAAGCGGTTCGTGGAACAGGGCAGGCTGGGCGGCATCCGCCATGTCAGGGCCCAATACCTGCAGGACTGGCTCAGCGATGCCAACGCCCCCATGACCTGGCGGCTGGACAAGAGCAAGTCCGGATCCGGCTCGCTGGGTGACATCGGAGCACACAGCATCGACGCCGCGCAGTGGGTTACGGGCCTGAACATCAGCGGGGTCTCGGCACTGATGGAGACCTTTGTGCAGGAACGCCCGCTGGCCGGCGACCTGGTGGGACTCGGCGGGCACGGCGACCTCAGCAGCGATGCTCCGCGGGGAAAAGTCACGGTTGATGACGCGGCAATCTTCAGCGCAAAGTTCGACGGCGGCACGGCTTCGGGTGCGATCGGCGTCTTTGAAGCCACGCGTTACGCCCTGGGCAGGAAGAACGCCATGCGGCTGGAGGTCAACGGCACCAAGGGTTCCGTTGCCTTCGACTTCGAGGACATGAACGTCCTGTCCTTCTACGACGCCGCCGAATCCCCCGACGCCGGGTTCCGGAAGATCTTCGTCACCGAGCCCGAGCACCCCTACGTCGGCAACTGGTGGCCCACCGGCCACGGCCTGGGGTACGAACACGGCTTCACCCACCAGGTGGTGGACCTCGTCACGGCCATCGGCGAAGCCCGCCAACCGGAACCGTCCTTCGCGGACGCCCTGCAGGTGCAGCGGGTCCTGGCCGCTGTGGAGTCCAGTGCCGCAAATTCCAGCCAGTGGCAAAAAGTCTGAGCAGCGGTTCGGCACGGCAACGACCAGCTTCAAGCGATCCAAGGAATAGACATGACACGACCAATCACGCTGTTTACCGGCCAGTGGGCCGACCTGCCCTTCGAGGAAGTGGCACGGCTCGCGGGCGAGTGGGGCTTCGACGGGCTGGAGATCGCCTGCTGGGGCGACCATCTGGACCCGCGCCGCGCGGCCGAGGATGACAACTACCTCCAGGGCCGGCTGGACATCCTCGAAAAGAACAACCTGAAGGTGTTCGCCATCGCCAACCACCTGACCGGACAGGCGGTGTGCGACGACCCCATCGACGAGCGCCACCAGGGCATCCTGCCAGCGGACATCTGGGGTGACGGCGAGCCCGAAGGCGTACGGCGCCGGGCAGCGGACGCCATGAAGGACACCGCCAGGGCTGCTGCCCGCCTGGGGGTGAAGACTGTCACCGGCTTCACGGGCTCCTCCATCTGGAAGGCGGTGGCCATGTTCCCGCCCGCCTCCCAGGAAATGATCGACGCCGGCTACCAGGACTTCGCGGACCGCTGGAACCCCATCCTCGACGTCTTCGACGAAGTGGGTGTCCGGTTCGCCCTGGAAGTCCACCCGTCCGAAATCGCCTATGACTACTGGACCGCCAAGCGCACCCTTGAGGCGATCGGACACCGGGAGAACTTCGGCCTGAACTTCGACCCCTCCCACTTCATCTGGCAGGACCTGGACCCCGTCATGTTCCTGCAGGACTTCGCGGACAGGATTTTCCACGTCCACGTCAAGGAGTCCATCCGCCAGCTCGACGGCCGCAACGGCCGCCTGGGCTCGCACCTGGCCTGGGCCGATCCCCGGCGCGGCTGGGATTTCGTCACGGCAGGGCACGGGGACGTGCAGTGGAACCGGATCTTCCGGACCCTGAACGCCATCGGCTACGAGGGCCCCACCAGCATCGAGTGGGAGGACGCCGGCATGGACCGGCTCATCGGGGCCCCGCAGGCGCTGGCCATGGTCCAGGACCTGGCCCGGATCGCCCCGCCGGCAGCGGCCTTCGACGCCGCTTTCGCCAGCCGCTGACCCCACGCCTTGCCGGCAAAAGCCGGCAGCCAACCAAAGGAAACCCCAATGACAGAACGCAAGAACGCCCTGGTGGTCCGCGGCGGCTGGGACGGCCACCAGCCCTACGAGGCCACAGAGCTCTTCATCCCCTACCTCAAGGACAACGGCTACGACGTCCGGGTGGAGGAATCCCCCAAGGTCTACGCCGATGCCGCCTACATGGCAGGGGTGGACCTCATCATGCAGTGCATGACCATGACCACCATCGAAAAGGACGAATTCGCCGGACTGCGGGCAGCCGTGGAGAACGGCACCGGCCTGGCCGGCTGGCACGGCGGCATTGCCGATTCCTACCGGAACACCTCCGACTACCTGCACCTGATCGGCGGCCAGTTCGCCTGCCACCCCGGCAAGCACCCGGATGAGTGCATCGGTGAGCAGTCGGACAACTACGTGCCCTACACCGTCAACATGCTGCCGGCCGCCGCCGACCACCCCATCACCAAGGGCATCAAGGACTTCGACCTGGTCACCGAACAGTACTGGGTGCTGTCGGACGACTACATCGACGTCCTGGCCACCACCACCCAGAAAGTCCGCGAGTGGGACCCCTGGAACCGCGAAGTGACATCCCCCGCCATCTGGACCCGCCAGTGGGGCAAAGGCCGGATCTTCGTGTCCACCCCCGGGCACCGCGTGGAAATCCTCCAGGACCGGAACGTACGCACCATCATCGAAAGGGGCCTGCTGTGGGCAAGCCGTTGAAAGTCGGAATCGTTGGCTGCGGAGCCATCATCGCGCAATACCTCGCCAACTTCCGCCGGCTGGACCAGATCCAGCTGGTGGCCGTGGCGGACCTGGATCCGGCACGTGCGCAGGCCGTGGCGGATGACTACGACGGCGTCCGCGCCGTCTCCGTGGACGAACTGCTCTCCGCAGAAGACGTGGACCTGGTCCTGAACCTGACCATCCCCGCCGCCCACGCAGAGGTGGCACTGAAGGCGATCGCCGCAGGAAAAAGCGTTTACGGCGAAAAACCCCTGGCTGCCACCACCGAAGAAGCACGCCGGGTGCTGGACGCGGCGCGGGAGGCAGGTGTCGTCGTCGGCTGTGCACCGGACACCGTGCTGGGCACCGGGATCCAGACCGCCCGGAAAGCCATCGATGACGGACTGATCGGCGCACCCATCGCGGCGTCCGCCACCATGGTGACGCCGGGCCACGAGCGCTGGCACCCCAACCCTGACTTCTACTACCAGCCCGGCGGCGGCCCCCTCCTGGACATGGGCCCCTACTACGTCACGGCACTCGTGACGCTGCTGGGCCCTGTGGTGTCGGTGATCGGTGCGGCCAGCCACACGCGGAATGAGCGGACCATCGGCTCGGGGCCGCGCCAGGGCGGGAAGGTCCCCGTGAACATCGATTCCCACGTCACCGGCGTCCTGGTCCACGCATCCGGCGCGCTCTCGACGCTCTTCATGAGCTTTGATGCCGTGAAGTCCAAATCCCCCAACATCGAGATCCACGGCGAGCGCGGCTCCCTGGTGGTACCGGACCCCAACCACTTCGACGGCGACGTCCAGCTGTTTTCCCTGGGCGCCGAGGACTGGGAAACCCTTCCCGTGTCCGCCGGCTACGTGGATTCCGGCCGCGGGTTCGGCATCGCGGACCTGGCCGCCACCCCGCAGGGAATGGAGCCCAGGGCCGGCGGAGCCTTGGCCTACCACGCCCTGGAGGTCATGGAATCCGTCCTGGAGTCCGCACACAAGGGCACGGCGGTGGCCATCGAGAGCACCGTTGAGCGGCCTGGCAGCGTGGAGCTGACGGTCCTGGCTGAGCAGGCAGACGCGCTCCAGTCCAAGTAGGCAGGTGTCCGGAACCGCGCCGCAGAAGCAGGGGGGCTAGTGCAGCCGATCGCTGCGGGCGGCGCGGTTCCTGCCCAGGGACTTGGCCCTGTACAAAGCCGCGTCCGCCGAGGCGACCAGGTCATCGGCATCGAAAGTTCCGGCGTCGTACGTGGAAATCCCGTAACTCGCGGTGGGCATCTCCATGCCATCCGGTGCTTTGGCGCCGGCCAGGCGCCTGCTGATTTCCTCCGCGATCGTCTCTGCCCGTTCCGCGCTTGCCCCCGGAACCAGGATGACGAACTCTTCCCCGCCATACCGCCCGATCAGGTCGGTGGATCGGACAGTTGCCACGCAGGCGTCGGCGAAGGCCTGAAGCGCCAGGTCCCCGGCGGCATGGCCGTAGGTGTCGTTGACCGCTTTGAAGTGGTCCAGGTCGGCAAGGATCAAGGCTCCCGAGCCGCCCGTGATGCTGCGGTCGGCAAGCTGTTCCGCAGCAAGGTCCATGAAGGCCTTGCGGTTCAATAGCCCCGTGAGGTCGTCCCGGGTGGCGACCACGCGCAGGGCACGCGTCTGCTGTTCACTGCTCAACGCCGCCATGCTGAAGGAAACCACCACCAGCAACACCATGGTGACCAGCGTGGTGATGGCCGAGCCAAAGACATTAACGAACACCGGGCCATCCGGGCCCTCCACGAGGAACGCCAGCCAGCGGAAGAAGTAAAAAACGGAAAGTCCGCCCGCAGCCACCGCCATGGGGATGCGGACCCGCGAATAACCCGGCTCAAGGCGCCACAGTTCACGGGACGCAAGCCCAACAGTCAAGCTCATCGCGGCGAGGAACACGGGACCGCCGGACCAGGTGTTGGTGGCGGGATGGTCGAGCAGGGAGGCAACGAGCGTGGCCAGCGGAATGCCCGTGAAGGCCCACTTGGGCGGCCGCACTGTCCGCAGCGAACGCGCCCCTGCCCACACCGCGACGCCGCCGTGGACCAGCAGGGTGTTCCCGGCCGGGTTGGCCCACCACTGGTTGGGCGTGCCATCGAGGAGGAAACAGGCCGATCCCGACAGGAAGAACAGCAGGGCGCCGCACCACCAGGCGCTGTACGGCGATCGCGTCACCCGGTAGGCGGAAAAGTAGAACAGAACCACCAGCACCAGGGCCATCAGGCCAAAAGCGATGCGCAGGGTTGCCGTATCCAGAACCATGTGCCAGACGTCCCCCCAAATGCGGCGATTGCTGCTCACGCAAGTATTGCATTTAACACAGACACTGCAGAAGCTCCCGTACCCCTGACGGACACCTTCGAAACCCGCCTAGGGTGGTGGTTAGCAACCGGACCACGAAAGGCCGCCATGCTTCTTCTCTTTGGGTTCAAGACCGTGCACAAGGCCCTGCCGGGACGGACCGCTACCTGCCCGCACTGCGGCGCCTTCATCCACCACCTCCTTGAGGAGCAGGCCACCAGGTTCACGCTGTTCTTCATCCCGGTGCTTACCGTGTCCCGGAAATACCGGATCACCTGCACCAACTGCGGCCATGAATCCTCCATCAGCGCCCGCCGGAAGCGTGCGCTGGAACTGCGGCGGTAGGGCGCCGGGAACCTTCGCGTCCCCGGCTGAGTTGAAAGGGTTATGGACGACCCTCCTTCACACATGCCCTGGCCCCTCTGCCACCTGACCGGATCACCGGCCACACCAGGAGAGGGGCGCCCCAATGTTTGAATGGATCATGCTGGGCATCGGCCTGGTCCTGACCGTCGGCACCGGCTTCTTCGTCGCCTCGGAGTTCGCACTGGTGAACCTGGACCGGCATGACCTGGAAGTCCGCCAGGCCCGCGGCGAAAAGAGGCTTGGGCCCACCATCAAGGCCCTTCGCATCACCTCCACGCACCTCTCCGGCGCGCAGCTGGGCATCACGCTGACCACCCTGCTGACGGGCTACACCTTTGAGCCCGCCATCAGCCGGATGCTCAGCGGCCCGCTGCAGTCTGCGGGGCTGGCCGAAGCCCTGGTGCCGGCCGTCGGGTCTGTTGCCGGCATCTTTCTGGCCACGGTCTTCTCGATGGTGGTGGGCGAGCTTGTCCCCAAGAACTTCGCGCTGGCCCTGCCGCTGGCCACCGCCAAGGTGGTGGTGCCGTTCCAGGCCCTCTTCACCGCCGTGTTCAAGCCGGTAATCCTGCTGTTCAACAACACGGCCAACAGCATCATCCGCGGCTTCGGCATCGAGCCCAAGGAGGAACTCTCGGGTGCCCGGAGCGCGGAGGAGCTGAGCTCCCTGGTGCGCCGGTCCGCCGTCGAGGGCGTCCTGGACCTGGACCACGCCACCCTGCTGCACCGCACCCTCCGCTTCTCCGAGTACAGCGCGGCGGACGTGATGACCCCGCGCGTCCGGATGGCGGCGGTGGGCGCTGCGGACACCGCGGAGGACATCGTGGCCCTTGCCACCTCCACCGGTTACTCCCGCTTCCCGGTCACCGGACGTGACAAGGATGATGTCCTGGGCCTCCTGCACGTCAAGCAGGCCTTCGCCGTGCCCCTTGGCCGGCGTGCGGACACCACCGCGGCGGAGCTCATGATCGAGCCGCTGCGGGTTCCGGAATCCATGGGCGTTGACACGCTCCTGGGCCTGCTTCGGCGCCAGGGTCTCCAAGTGGCCATCGTCTCCGACGAGCACGGCGGCACGGCCGGGATCGTCACGCTGGAGGACCTGGTGGAGGAGATCGTGGGAGAGCTGGAGGACGAGCACGACCGGGCGCGGGCCGGGGTGGTCCGCGTGGGCCGTTCCGTCACGTTCGACGCCGCACTGCGGCCGGACGAGCTGCTGGACCGCACCGGCATCGAGGTCCCCGACGGGGACGAGTACGACACCGTGGCCGGGTACGTCACGGACCGGCTGGACCGGCTTCCCGAGCTGGGTGACGAGGTGGCGGTCGACGGCGGCACCCTCCGCGTGGAGCGCGTGGCGGGCATGCACGTGGAACGGCTGCGTTTCACCCCTGCCGCGTCCGGTGAACCGCCGCGCAGCCCGCACGACCGGATCATCGACAACCTGACCCAGGAGCTGACCCATGAGTGAGTATCTTCCCGGCATCATCTGGCTGGTGGTTCTCCTTTTGGTCAACGGCTTCTTCGTGGGTGCCGAGTTCGCCGTCATTTCGGCCCGCCGCTCCCAGATCGAACCCCGCGCCGAAGCCGGGAGCAAGGCTGCGAAAACCACCCTCTGGGCCATGGAACACGCCACCCTCATGCTGGCCACCAGCCAACTGGGCATCACCGTCTGCTCCCTGGTCATCCTGAACGTGTCCGAACCCGCCATCCACCACCTGCTGGAAATCCCGCTGGGCCTGACCGCATTGTCCTACGAGGCAATAAGCATCATCGCGTTCGTGGTGGCGCTGCTGCTGGTGACGTTCCTGCACGTGGTGGTGGGCGAGATGGTGCCCAAGAACATCTCCTTCTCGGTGCCTACCCGGGCAGCCCTCCTGCTCGCCCCGCCGCTGGTGTTCGTGGCCAAGGTGTTCAAGCCGGTGATCTGGACGCTGAACGGGATTGCCAATTCCGTCCTCCGGCTCTTCCGGGTTGAGCCCAAGGACGAGGCCACCAGCGCGTACACCCTGGATGAGGTGGCCACCATCGTGGAGCAGTCCACCCGGGACGGCATGCTGAAGGACACCACCGGCGCCCTGACCAACGCCTTCGAGTTCACGGCCAAGACGGTGGCCGACGTCCAGGTGCCCATGGCGGAGATGGTGCTGCTGCACGACTCCGCCACGCCGGCGGACATCCAGCAGGCCGTGGCAGGACACGGCTACTCGCGGTACATCCTGGTTAACGCGGCCGGCGAGCCGGATGGCTACCTGCACCTCAAGGACGTCATGGACCTCACCTCGGCGGAGAAATTCCACCGACCGGTCCCGGCCAAGAGGGTGCGCCGCCTTGCCTCGGCGTTTGCCGGGGCGGACCTCGAGGACGCCTTGGCAGCGATGCGGCGGACGGGCGCCCACGTGGCAAGGGTGTTCGACGCCGACGGCAGGACCACCGGGATGCTCTTCCTGGAGGACATCATCGAGGAATTGGTGGGCGAGGTGCAGGACGCCACCAGCGCATAACCGGTATTGATGCGGTGGTGATGGGGGCGGATCCAGGGATCGGGTTTCCCTCGCTCAGCGGCCCAGTTCCGGAAGCCGCAGCAGGGCTACCGCCGCCGCGGCCACCAGGACCGCGGCGGCGGCGCTGATTCCCGAATACCCGGTCATGCCCATGACCGGCCCTGCGGCCGCGCTGCCCAGCGCTGCCGCGAGGGACATGGCGGCATCCGAAAAACCCTGGGCGGGGATCCGCTGGGAGGGTGCCAAGGCAGCGACGAGCAGCGTGGATCCGGCCACGGTGGTGGCGGACCAGCCCAAACCCAGCAGGACCAGCCCGGTGGTCACGGCCGCCGGATACTCCGGCGCCAATCCCGTCACCGCCACCGCAGCCATAAGGGTTGCCAGGCCCGCCAACACCATCCGCGCGGGGCCCATCCTGTCCGTAAGCCACCCCACCAGCGGTGACAGGGCGTACATTCCGGCAATGTGCAGGGAGATGGTCAGCCCGATCAGCGCGATGGTGTCCGGGTGGCCCGCGGCCGCGCCTGCCTGGTGCTGCATGTGCAGCGGGGTCATCGACATCACCGCCACCATCACCGCATGGGCAGCCACCACCGCCACCACTGCCCCGCGGGTGGTGCGGTTCTCCCGTACGATCTGCCATCCGGCCTGCAGGGCGCCCCGGCGCCGAACACCGTCACCGGAATCAGGACCATCCATGGTGCGGCGGGTCAGCAGCGGGTCGGGCCGGAGGAAGACCCACACAATCGAAGCACCGATGACCATGCCGGCTGCCGAGATGAGGAACGGCCCTGCTGCGGCAGGAATCCCCAGCCAACCGGCCACCAGCGCGCCGGGACCCACCATGTTGGGGCCGGCTACTGCCCCGATGGTGATGGCCCACACCACCAGGGAAAGGTCCCGCCCCCGGTGCGCGGGTTCGGCCAGGTCCGTCACCGCAAAGCGGGCCTGGAGGTTCACTGCCGAAGCCACGCCCACCAGGAAGGCACCCCCGAGCAGCAGGAGGAAGAGCCCCGTGATCACGGCGCCCACCATCAGGGCGGTACCGGCAATCGCAGCGGCAAGCCCCGAGGCAAGGGCAAAACGGCGGCCGCGGGAGAGCGCCAGTTGCGCCAGCGGTATGGCCGTCACTGCCGTCCCCAGCGTCAGGGACGTGTTGACTGAGCCTGCCCAGGCCTCGGAGCCTGACAATTGCACGGCCAGGATCGAACCCAAGGCGAGCGTGGAGCCATTGCCCAGCCCGGAAAAGATCTGGGCGGACACCAGCGTACTGCGCATCCGGGACTGCAGGGAGCGGGCGGTTTCGGCGGTGGCGGTCAAAGGTGTGGCTCCTGGTCAGGAAAACGTGGGGTGTGGCAGGACCCCCTGGGGCAGCCCGCCGTCATGCCCAGTGTGGTGTCATGGGTTTATGCAGTTCAACCATGACAACATGTCCGGCGTCCGGGTCGCGGAGGAACTCGTCAACATGCTGGGCGGCGGAGCCTGGGACGAAGGTGCGCTGGCAGACCTTTTGGCGGCCCACCTTTTCGACAATCCGCAGGTGGGCGCGCCCGAGGAAGCGCTCCTGCGGGACTGGACAACACGCCTGCGCGCTGTCTTTGAGTCGGACAGCGAGAAGGACCGCTGCGCCACGGTGAACGCATTGCTGGAACAGGGGGTCAAGCGGGTCTTCCTGACGGTCCACGACGGACTGGGCCCGCACCTTCACTTTGCTGAAACCAGCGACAGCCTGGTGGAACGCGTGCGTGCCCTCACGGCCGGCGGCCTGGCCATCTTCATCACGGAGGCTGCGGGTGGACGGCTGGGTACCTGTGCCAGGGACGGCTGCCCGAAGGTTTTTGCCGACACCAGCCGCGGCGGACGGCGCGCCTATTGCTCGGCGCGGTGCGGCAACGCCGAGGCGGTGATGCGCTACCGGGAGCGAGGGCACTACGCTGGCCGCCCTTAGCAGGCAGCATTCAACCATGGCCCCCGACGGCGACGGGCGCTAGAGTGGGACCGTTCGCACCCTGCCGTCCCCGGCAGGAAGACGGTGAACCCGCGAGGGAATGGAGGTGGTTTTGATGACTGCAGTTGCCGCGCGCCCAGCGCGCTCCGCACCCACCACATCATCCATCCTCCCGGCTGCACCCGCCTGACCTGTCGGCAGCTGTCCGCAGCAGCGCTGTTGCACCGGGGACCCCGCAAGGAAACCACAGTGCACAATTCTTCAGGCAACCCCCTGGACAACACCCCAAGTACCAACCAACCAACCGACGGCCCCGGCGCTTACGGCTACACCCCCGCCGTCGCCCGCCACTTCCACCAGAACCCCTGCCCCGGCGCCACGGAACGCGGACGGGTGGTCCGCGTCGACCGCACCCTGCTGCTGGTCGCCGCCGGGGACGGCCTGCTCCACCTGCCGTATCCGTTGGCCGGAGAGCCCGCCGTCACCGGCGACTGGGTCTGGATCGGCCCCAACCGGGCCGGTAACCGCCAGATCCTGGCAGTCCTTCCCCGCCGCTCGGAGCTCAGCCGCAAACGCGCGTTCGAGGATTCCTCCGGGGAACAGGTCCTGGCCGCGAACATGGACACCGTGGGGGTGGTGGTGCCCGTTGACCGGCCGCTCACGCACAACCGGCTGGAACGCACCCTCGTTGCCGCGTGGGACTCCGGCGCCACCCCGCTGGTGATCATCACCAAGGCGGACCTGGCTGATGTGGCTGACGACGTCGTCGGGAAAGTCATCCTGCAGGCAGCGGGCGTGGAGGTGGTCACCACATCCGCCGAAAACGGCGACGGGGTCGACGAACTGATGTCCCGCATCCAGCCCGGCGGCACCATCGTGCTCCTGGGTCCGTCCGGCGCGGGAAAATCCACCTTGATCAATGCGCTGGTGGGCCGCGAGGTCCAGCAGACCGGGGAGGTGCGGTCCGGGGATTTCAAGGGCAAGCACACCACCACCGCCCGGGAGCTGGTACCCCTGTCCAACGGCACGGTGCTGATGGACACGCCCGGTGTACGGGGTTTCGGGTTGTTCGACGCCGGCGAAGGCCTGGGCGGGATGTTCGGCGATGTGGAGGAACTGGCCGCCGGCTGCCGCTTCGCGGACTGCGGCCACGGCGGTGAGCCCGGCTGCGCGGTGCGGGAAGCGATTGACGGCGGCGTCCTGGAGGAACGGCGCTGGAACTCGTACCTGAAGATGCAGCGCGAACTGGCCGCGCTGGCCCGCCGCTCCGACGTCGCCGCCCAGCGCGCCTACCACCGGGAGTGGCACCAGAAGGTGGTGTCCGCCGGAAAATCGCAGCGCTGGGCGGAACGCGAGGCCATGGAACGCCAAGGCCGGACCGCGGGGAAGGACCGTAAGCCGAAGCGGTAGGACCGTATTCCGGCGTGGGGGCGGGGAGTAGGGTTCGGTCATGGACATCATCCTGGTTCCCGGTTTCTGGTTGGACGCCTCATCCTGGGAGGAGGTGACCCCTGCCCTGGAGGCAGCAGGGCACCGGACCCACCCCCTCACCCTCCCGGGGAAGGAATCCGTGGACGCCGCCAGGTCGGGCATCAATCTGCAGGACCACATCGACGCGGTGGTGGAGGTCCTGGACGGCCTCCCCGGCAAGGTGGTCCTGGTGGGCCATTCCGGTGGCGGTGCCATCATCCACGGCGCGGTGGATGCGCGGCCGGACAAGGTGGCGCGTGCCGTGTACGTGGACAGCGGACCGCTCGGTGAAGGCGGTGTCATCAATGACGAGTTGCCGGCCGTTGGGGATGACGTCCCCCTGCCTCTCTGGGAGGACTTTGACGATGCCGACCTGGTGGATCTCGATGCCGGCCTTCGCCAGGCCTTCCGTGACCGCGCCATTCCGGAGCCCCGGGGCGTGGCGTACGGCAAGCAGCAACTGCATGACGAACGCCGCTACGAGGTCCCCGCCACCGTGATCGCCTGCGAGTTCCCGTCCGCCATGATCCGGGAATGGATCGCGGCCGGGCACCCGTTCGTCGCGGAACTGGCCAAGGTCCGGGACGTCGAGTACATCGACCTGCCCACCGGGCACTGGCCGCAGTTCACCAAACCGGAGCAATTGGCACGCGCCATCCTGGCGGCCGTCGACCGGAACACTACTCGCCAGGTTTGAAAAACCCTTGCGTGCGGACGGCACCGTCCCCATAATAAATGAATGGCATTCATTTATTCGACAGCAGTCGGTGGCAGCGCCGCCCCTGGCCACGCGGCCGTCAGTACCGCGTCCCGCATGCCCGCCGAGTGGGACGCCCACCAGCGGACCTGGATGGCCTTTCCGCCGCCAAACGAGACCTTCGGGCCGGTGGGAAGCTCCACCCTGGACCGTGCGCGGGCCGCCTGGACCAAGGTGGCCCGGACCATCGCAAGGTACGAGCCCGTTACGGTCGTCGCCGATCCGCGCGATGCCACCGCCGCGCGGGAATGGCTCGGCCAGGGCATCGACGTTCTGGCCGTTCCGCTGGACGACGCCTGGCTGCGGGACAGCGGCCCCACGTTCGTTCATGCGGCAGACGGTTCACTCGCCGCGGTTGACTGGATCTTCAATGGCTGGGGCGCACAGGACTGGGCTGCCTGGGCCAAGGACCAGGACGTAGCCCGGAGCGTGGCAGCCGGCACCAATGTGCCAGTCAGGCGAAGCTCCCTGGTGAACGAAGGCGGCGGATTCCATGTGGACGGTGAGGGCACGGTGCTGCTGACCGAAACGGTGCAGCTCGATCCCGGCCGAAACCCCGGCGCCACCAAAGAGTCCGTCGAGGCAGAAATCCATGCAGCCCTGGGCACCACCAAGGCCATCTGGCTTCCCCGCGGGCTCACCCGGGACTATGACGAGTTCGGCACCCGCGGCCATGTGGACATCGTGGCCGCCTTTGCCGGCCCGGGAACCATCCTGCTCCACCGCCAGGATGATCCCGCCCACCCGGACCACGCCGTCTATCTGCAGCTGAAGGCAGTCCTTGCCGGGCAGCTGGACGCCCAGGGCCGGCCGCTGCGCATCATCGACGTTCCAGCCCCCACCACACTCAGGGATGAAGAGGGCTGGGTGGACTGGTCCTACATCAACCACTACGTAGCCAACAAGGTGGTGGTGCTCTGCGGCTTCGACGATCCCAACGACACCATCGCCGCCGGCATCCTGGAGCGCGCCTACCCCGGACGCACGGTGGAACTGGTGGATGCCCGGGACATCTTCGCCTTCGGCGGCGGCATCCACTGCATCACCCAGCAGCAGCCGGCCCGGCGCGAAGGCGATGCAGCATGAAGCAGGCACAGGCCACTCAACAGTTGGCCGCTGCGGGGACTTTCGACGTGGTGGAGGCCGGCATCGGCCAGCTCCGGGCAGCCCTTGATGCGGGTGTGGTCACTTCCGAAGACCTGGTCCGCCTCTATCTGGCGCGCGTTGAGAAGTATGACTCATCAGGAATATGTTTGAACTCGCTCGTCGTGATGAACCCGAAGGCCATCGCCGAGGCGCAGGAGTCGGACCGCCGCCGTGCCGCCGGGTTCACGCTCGGCCCCCTGGACGGCATCCCCTACACCGCAAAGGACAGCTATCAGGTCAAAGGCCTTACCGTGGCTGCCGGTTCACCCGCGTTCAAGGACCTGGTGGCACAGCGCGACGCCTTCACCATCGAACGGCTGCGGGCCGGGGGCGCCGTCCTGATCGGACTGACCAACATGCCGCCCATGGCCAACGGAGGTATGCAACGCGGAGTATATGGGCGGGCGGAGAGCCCTTACAACGCCGATTTCCTCCCGGCCGCCTTTGCCTCCGGGTCATCCAACGGTTCCGGCACGGCCACTGCGGCCAGCTTCGCAGCCTTCGGACTGGCGGAGGAGACGTGGTCCTCAGGCCGGGCGCCGGCGTCGAACAATGCCCTGTGCGCCTATACACCCTCCCGCGGCGTCATCTCCGTGCGTGGGAACTGGCCCCTGGTGCCCACCATGGATGTCGTGGTTCCGCATACCCGCACTATGACGGACCTGCTGGAGGTCCTGGACGTGGTGGTGGCGGACGACGCCGAGCCACGCGGCGACTTCTGGCGTGTCCAGCCCTGGATCCCGGTGCCCAAGGCATCCACCGTCCGGCCGGTGTCGTACCTTGACCTCGCCGTTCCGGACGCTACCGCGGCGGCAGGGGTACTCGCCGGGAAGCGGCTGGGCGTGCCCCGGATGTACATCAACGCGGACCCGGAAGCCGGCACTGCCGAAGCGCCAGGCATCGGCGGGCCGACAGGGCAGCGGATCGAAACCCGCGCATCCATCATGGATCTGTGGAACGCGGCCCGCCGCGACCTCGAAGCCGCAGGCGCCGACGTGCTGGAGGTGGACTTCCCCGTGGTCTCCAACTACGAAGGGGACCGGGCCGGCGCGCCCACCATCGCCACCCGGGGGCTGGTCTCCCCGCAATACCTGCGGCGGGAAATCGTGGACCTGCCGGCCTGGGCGTGGAATGACTTCCTGGAGGCCAACGGGGACCCGCAACTGAACCGCCTTGCCGACGTCGACGGTTCCGCCATCTTCCCGGCCCCGGACGGGGCGCTTCCGGACCGCTACGACGGCTTCGATGACGACATCAGCGACTATCCCGGCTGGATCCGCGGGCACGGCGTGCCCGTCCTGGCCGACATTCCGCACCTGCCCGCGGGCCTGGCAGGGCTGGAGGAAACCCGGCGGGTGGACCTGGAGGAATGGATGGACCGGCTGGGCCTGGACGCCGTGGTGTTCCCGGCGGCGGCCGATGTTGCCCCGGCGGACGCGGACACCAACCCGGCCTCGGCGGACGCCGCCTGGCGCAACGGCGTATGGGTGGCCAACGGGAACCTGGTCCCCCGGCACCTTGGCATCCCCACGGTCACAGTTCCCATGGGCACCGCGGCGGACATCGCCATGCCGGTGGGCCTTACCATCGCCGGCAAAGCCTACAGCGATACCGGGCTGCTCCGGCTGGCCGCAGCCATCGAAGCAACCGGGAGCCGCCGCATGGCCCCGCCCCGCACCACCACACCCCGCAACGAAAGAAGCTCCTGACTGGACGGCGTTGGTGTCCGCCTGCCTGCGGTACTGCCCCCGGGCGGCCCGCGGGCAGGCGGATCACGGCCACGGGACATCCCCGCCCACACAGCGGAAGCGCCTTGACAGGCTCGATTGTTAGCGCTGACAGTGGGAGGAAACCGACGCCAAGCGAAAGCCACTCGATGAAGAACTGGGCAGGAAACCTCGAATACTCCTCCGCGGATGTCAGTCGGCCGGAATCAGTAGCGGAACTGGCATCCATCGTGGCCGCTTCGCCGCGGATCAAGGCCCTGGGGTCCCGGCACTCGTTCAACCGGGTGGGAGACACCGACGGTGTGCACGTGCTGCTCGATGCGCTGCCGCAGCAGGTGGAGCTGGATTCCGGCCGTGGAACAGTGCGCGTCAGCGGCGGCGTGAGTTACGGGGCGCTCTGCCGGACGCTTGAGGATGCCGGCGTCGCCATCCACAACCTTGCCTCGCTGCCGCACATCTCGGTGGCAGGCGCGGTGCAGACCGGCACGCACGGGTCCGGTGTGAACAACCCGGCCCTCGCCGGTGCCGTGGAATCCATCGACCTGGTCCGGGCCTCCGGAGAGCAGGTCACGCTGACCCGGGAGGACGGTGACGAGTTCCTGGCAAGCGTGGTGGGCATCGGGGCCCTGGGCATTGTCACCGGGCTGGAACTGGCGGTGCGGCCCAGCTTCAGGATGCGCCAGCGGGTTCTGGAGGACCTGCCGTGGGACAACGCCCTGGGAGATTTCGCCGGCATCGTGTCCAGCGCCTACAGCGTGAGCCTCTTTACGGACTACGCGGGCAGCAGCATCAACCAGGTATGGCTCAAAGCGCTCGACGGGGAGGAGCCGCTTCCAAACCTCTTCGGGGCAACCGCCGCGCTGCATCCCAGGCACCCCCTGCCGGACATGTCAGCGGAGAACTGCACGGCGCAGTTGGACGAACCCGGGCTGTGGCTGGACCGGCTCCCGCACTTCCGGCACGAGTTCACCCCAAGCAACGGAGACGAACTCCAGAGCGAGTTCATCCTTCCCCTGGAGCACGCCCCCGCCGCCCTCCAGGCAGTCCGCGCGCTGGCCGAAGATCTGGCTCCGCTGCTGTTCGTCTCGGAAATCCGCACCGGCGCCGCCGACGAATTCTGGCTCAGCCCGTTCTACCGGCAGCAAAGCGCGGCGCTGCACTTCACGTGGAAACCGCTGCAGCCTGAGGTGGAGGGCTTCCTCCCCGTCCTTGAGGAAGCCCTGCGGCCCTTTGGTGCCCGCCCCCACTGGGGCAAGCTGTTCACGCCGGAGGGCTATGACTGGGAGGCGCTGTACCCGCGGTTCGCCGATTTCCGTGCCTTTGCGGCCGGGCATGACCCGGAGGCCAAGTTCCGCAACGCCCTGCTGGACAGCATCCTCGGGGTACCGGCACGCCGGTAGAGGCCGCCGGTACGCTGGAGGCATGACTCTTCGCCCCGCCGCCGCCACTGCCCTTGCCGCCGCCCTGCTGCTGACGGGGTGCGGCGCCGTGGGGGAAGCCGCAGGCACCGCGGCAAGCGACGCCGCCTCCAGGGCGGCCTCGGCCGCCGCGCAGGAAGTCAACCGGCAAATCTGCGCAGTGGTCCAGGACGGCCTGGTCAGTGCCGAAGACCGCCAGGCTTTGGCGGGCTTGGTGTCGGCCGCGCGGACGGCAGGGGTTCCTGCAGAGATCACGACGCCGCTGGGCCGGATTGCGGAGGCCGGGGACCAGGTGCCGGCAGACTCAGTCCGGGCCCTGCAGGACGCCTGCCGCGGCTGACCGGCAAGGGGCCGGAAGGCCCTTCAGCGCCCGGATCACCGCTGCTACGGTGATATGACGAACCGGTAAGCCTGTGGCAGTACGCCACGCGCGAAGGAGATCGTCATGGCAGAACGCGGCAAAACCACCTCGGCCCCACGCATCAGGGGGGAGGAAAAATGACCACGAACCTGCAGAAATATGCCGATCTCTACCGCACTCCCGGCCCGTGGTGCACGGCCTACGTGGACGCGGGAACCGGAACAGTGGACACCCTTGAAGCCGGTGATGTCAGGGCCGGAAATACCCGCGCCCGGCTTGAAGCACAGGGGGCAACCTCCGCCGATGTCGAGGCAATGGAGCAGGCCCTCCAGCCGGCCGCCGGGATCCCCTCCCCCGTGGCACGCTTCGTCCTGGTCCACGCAGGGAAGGCCCTAGTCAATGAGGTGCTTCCCGGCGATCCCGTCATGCCGGAGCGGCTCGCAGTGGAGCCCGTCCCGGACCTGCTGCCGCTGGTCAAGCACCGGCCCGAAGACCTTGCCTACGTTGTGGCGGAAGTAAGCCGGGAGCACGGTGAAATCCGGCTGTACCGGGCCGGAGCCAGGATTCCCGCCCTCGTACAGGACGTGGAGGGCGAATCCGAACACGTGCACAAATTCCATGGCGGGGGTTGGTCTGAACTGCGGTTCCAGCACCACACCGAAGACGTCTGGCGCCGTAACGCGGACGAAGTGGCAGGCGAAATCGACAGGGTGGCCAGTGCCAGCGGCGCCCGGCTCATCGTGCTCGCCGGCGACATCCGTGCCCGGGGCCTGGTCAAGGACAACCTCTCCGAAGCCGGCAGGGCTTTGGTGTCGGAGGTGGAGTCCCACACCCATACCGCCGGGGCTGGCAGCGCGAACCTGGAGGACCACGTCAACCAGCACGTTGCTGAGTTGTGGGCGGAGGAGCAGCAGGCTGTCATGGACAGGCTGGCCGTCCAGGAGGGCCAGGCCAATCCCGAGGCAGCCCATGGCATCGGAGCGGTGGTGCATGCACTCCAGCAGGCACAAGCGGACGTCCTGATCTTTGATGATGCCGCCCTGTCCGGACGGACCCTGCTGGCCCTGGACGCCGAACCGTGGGTTGCCACAGCCCGGGAAGAAGCCCTGGCTGCCCGCATCCTGGGAGAAGTGCCGGCCCCGGCGGCGCTGCTTCGCGCAGCCGCCCTCACCGACGCCCGCGTTCTCCTGGTTCCCGGACCGGTCCTGCCCAAGGGCGTGCATATCGCGGCACTGCTGCGCTGGTCCTCGGGACCGGACGTCCCGTCGTCGTAAGCCCTGCTGCCTGTCCGGCGTGCCTGTCCGGTGCTGCCCAACCCCACGCACGGGGCATGGCAAGACGCCCGTGGCCCTGTCAGTTCTGGTGTGGCTGTTCCCAGCCACGGATTCCGGCTGCCCGCCCGGTCTGGGGACGGTGTCCGGCCCGGTGTTCCGGCGGGGCAAACGGAACCACGCCGCTATCGCGGTTGAGTGGGACGGCACGGACAAACTTGGTGAGTTCCTCCCGGAGTTCCTTCCACCCGATGTCCGGATCGTCCGGATAGGCGTTGACCTCCGCTTGGCGCGCCGCTTCGACGGCGGCAACGCCGGCGTCCGTCAGCTCCACTTTCAGCTGGCGGCGGTCCGAGGCGTGCCGGGTCCTGGTGATGAGTCCTGTGCCCTCAAGCCGGGTCAGGACGCGGCCCAGTGTTTGGCTCTGGACCCTGATCGCATCGGCAAGCTGTTCCTGGTTCAGTGGGCCCCCCGTCAGGCCTTCCAGTGCAATAACTGCGGCACGGGTGAGGCCAAGGGGGGCCAGTGCATCGTCCTGGCGCCGCTGGATGAGCCGGGCCGCCAAAGTGATCAGGCGGTAGCTGCTCCGGGCGTCGGGATCGAGATTGCTGGTCATCGGCCGCGGCCTTCCTGTAGGTGGCGAAGTGCTGGTCACCCTGCGTCGCTACACCACTACAATAAGCATGCTTAGCAACATATTCGCAAGTAGGCTTACTATCCGGCGGCCACTCAACCCCCTCGCCGGGCGCCCCGGGACTTCGAAACTGCAGCACTGCCCCTTGCAATCCAAATGGGAAGTGTGCTTAGTATCTAATTAGTAACCTTGCTTACTAACTCGCCAGCATTGCTGGTTCTTGATCGCCAGCTAACCCTTTCTGAAAGAGAGCGAAGATGACAGAGAACCAATGGCCCCAGACCCCGCACACCGCCAACGATCCGGTCATCGCCGATCCGTACGGCGCAACGGAGGCAGCTCCCCGGCAGGCCTCCTACCCCACCACTCCGGGTGACACCTCCAAGACCCAGGCAGCCAGGGAGCAGGCATCCAACGTTGCCGGCGAGGCCGCATCCGCCGCACAGGGAGTGGCCCAGACGGCGAAGGAAGAAGCCGCGAACGTGGCGCATGAGGCGAAGGCCAATGCACAGGACCTGCTGCACCAGGCAAAGTCCGGCCTCACCAGCCAGGCGGGCACCCAGCAGCAGAAGGCCGCGGAAGGCATCCGCAACATCTCCACCCAGCTGCACAGCATGGCCAATGCCCCGGACCAGCAGGGCATGGCCGGCGACCTGGTCCGCCAGGCGGCAGAGCGCACTTCCTCCATGGCCACCTGGCTGGAAAACCGGGAGCCGGGCGACCTCCTGAACGAGGTCCAGCGGTTCGCCCGCAACCGCCCCGGAACCTTCCTGCTCCTCGCAGCCGGCGCCGGCGTCCTCGCCGGACGCCTCACCCGCGGCCTCACCGCAGGTGCACCCGAAACATCGGGACAGGCTGCAGGTTCCAATGCGGCCCAGGGTTCAGGCCAGCACCGCGCCGCGCAGCCAGCCCCGGCAGCGCCGCTTCGCCAGGAGACCGTTTATGCCGCAGGCACCGACGACCTCTTTGCTGAGCCGGTAGTGGGCAGTGCCACCCCGGTGTCCACCAGCACCCTGCCTTCGGGAACACCCGAAGAGACTCCGCTCCGCTTCGAGGACGACCCCTACCGCGCCGAAAACGGCGTGTACTCCGGCGACGGGACGTTCGGCACTGAAGGTACCCCGGGCACCGGCCGGCACGGCACGGGTGGTCTGTGATGAGTAGCCAGATTCCGGAGCCGCCGCCCAGCGCGGCGCATGTGAAAGCGGACAACGCCTCACTCGGCGACCTCCTCGGGGACGTCACCCGTGACTTGTCCACCCTGATGCGCCAGGAAGTGGAACTGGCCAAGGCCGAACTCAAACAATCCACCTCCCGCGCAGGCAAAGGCGCCGGCATGCTCGCCGGCGCCGGGATCGGCGGACACTTCGTCCTGCTCTTCCTCTCCCTGGCCCTGATGTGGGCCCTGGGCGCCATCAGCCGAACTCAAACAATCCACCTCCCGCGCAGGCAAAGGCGCCGGCATGCTCGCCGGCGCCGGGATCGGCGGACACTTCGTCCTGCTCTTCCTCTCCCTGGCCCTGATGTGGGCCCTGGGCGCCATCATGGCCCTGGGCTGGGCCGCGCTGATCGTCGCCGTGATCTGGGCCATCATCGCCGCCGTCCTGGCCTCCACCGGCCGCAAGGAACTCAAACAGATCAAGGGCCTGCCCCAAACCGGCGAAACCCTCTCAGAAATTCCCCCAACCCTAAAACCAGGTGAGGTAAACCGATGAGCGACAACCCTGACGTCATCCGCGCAGACATAGAAGCCACCCGGGCACGCCTGGGCACCAACGTGGACGCCGTGGCCGACAAAGTCACCCCGTCCAACATCGTCCACCGCCAAACCGACAAGGTCCGCGACGCCGTGACCGGGGTGAAGGAGAAAATCATGGGAGCAGCAGACACCGCCGGCACCAAAGTCCACGACACCACCGCCACCGGAGCCGGGCACACCACCAACGCCATGCACACCGCAGGAGACAACCTGCACCAGGCCACAGACACCGTCTCCGCCAAACTCTCCGACGCCGGCCAGGCCGTCTCCCACGCCCCGGACCAGGTCAAAGCCAAAACCGCCGGCAACCCCCTGGCCGCCGGCCTCATCGCCTTCGGCGCCGGCATGCTGATCTCCTCCCTGATCCCGGCCAGCGACAAAGAACGCGAAGCCGCCGACCAACTCAAAACCGCAGCCCAGCCCCTGGCAACCCAGGTCACCGACGCCGCCAAAACCATGGCCCAGGACCTCAAGGAACCCGCCCAGGAAGCCATGGAAAACGTCAAGGCCACCGCCACCGACGCCGCCCAAAACGTCAAAACCGAAGGCCAATACGCAGCCACCGACGTCAAAGACCGCGCAACCGACGCCAAAGACA
>NZ_LR733291.1:0-4657 GCF_902506025.1 Arthrobacter sp. 8AJ
ACCACAGGCCGTGGCGCCGGGTCCGTTCCGTCACAGGCCAAAGCCCTGGACCGAGACGCAGGTCGAGGCTCAGAAAAGTCCGCCGGTGATGTCATCCACCACGGGCAGCATCGCCCAGCGAGTGCGGTTCCGTACTGCACAGAGCCGGGCCGCCAACAGAACACTGTCTATCACCCAGTTTGGGTGACCAGTTCTTGGGAGCAATCATGGATACCGGGACGATCTTCGGGTTCATCGCCGGATATTTCGCCGCAATCGCCGGCGTCTTCCTCCTTTACCTTCCGGACATCCTCCTGCTCGTTGCCCTGCTGCTCGCAAGCGGGATGTTCCAGCTGCTGTTGTTGCCGTTCGCCATCCTGGTCAGGAGACTGCGGCACCGCCCGGAAGCCCAGGTGGATTCGGCGTGGCTCTTGGAACGCCATCGCTAGGTGCACCGCACAGAGGACTCTTCTGCCAACCAAACAGCTTGCCCGTGGAGCCGAGCCTGGTTCCGGCCCTGCCCTCCGCCAGCCCCAAGACAACATGCCTCTCTTTATTGTCTGGAACTCCTGACCCCCGGGTAAGAGCAGCTTAGGTCCGGCGATCCGGACCAGTACTGCCCGGTTTCATGGGCTCCGCTTCGGGCCCGTGGTTCCAGACCCCAACGGAAGAACCCGATGACAACCCCTTCTGACCACGTCGTCCCCGCGCATGTTGACCTCAAGCAGGAACCTGGCCCGGACCGCAGTCCCCTGGTGCGCTGGCTGCTCGCCAACCAGGTGGCTCCCACCGGCCCGGAGGCCGAGGAGGACCACAAGCCCAACGCCTGGTGGAAGGTCATGTGCCTGACCGGCGTCGACTATTTCTCCACACTGTCCTATCTGCCAGGCATCGCGGCCCTGGCCGCCGGGGCGCTGTCGCCGCTGGCCACCCTGCTGATCGTGGCCCTGACACTGCTGGGTATGCTGCCCATGTACCGCAGGGTCGCCCAGGAAAGCCCGCACGGTCAAGGATCCGTGGCCATGCTGGAGAAGCTGTTGCCATTCTGGCGCGGCAAGTTCTTCGTCCTGCTGCTCCTGGGCTTTGTGGCAACCTCGTGGATCATCACCATTACGCTCTCGGGCGCCGACGCCTCAGTCCACCTGCTGGAAAACCCGTTGATGCCCGAAGCCCTCAAGGGCGGAGCAGTGATCATCACGGTGGTCCTGCTGCTGATTTTGGGTGGAGTGTTCCTGCTGGGATTCAATGAAGCCGTCGGGGTCGCCATCCCGCTGGTTGCCATCTACCTGCTGCTCAACGCCGCCGTCGTGGTGGCCGGATTCATCCACCTCGCGGCCGACCCGTCCCTGGTGGCGGGCTGGACCGACCGGCTGCTCTCCAGTGGCGGCGGACCGATGGGGCTGGTCAGCCCGGCCATCATCGCCTTCCCGTTGCTGGTCCTGGGCCTGTCAGGGTTCGAAACCGGGGTGTCCATGATGCCGCTGATCAAGGCCTCCGGAAGCACGCCGGACGACGTCATGGCTTCCCGGGTCAGGAATACCCGCAAGCTGCTCACCACCGCTGCACTGATCATGAGCGTCTACCTCATGTCCACCAGCTTCCTGACCACCGTCATGATCCCGCCCAGCGAGTTCCAGGACGGCGGCCAAGCCAATGGACGGGCCCTGGCGTTCCTGGCCCACGAACTCTTCGGCGCCGGATTCGGCACCGTCTATGACATCTCCAGCGCCTTGATCCTCTGGTTCGCCGGCGCGTCTGCAATGGCCGGGCTCATCAACATCGTCCCCCGCTACCTGCCCGCCTATGGCATGGCGCCCGAGTGGGGCCGCGCTGTCAGGCCTGTTGTGCTGGTCTACACCGTGGTGAGCATCGGCATCACGATAGCTTTCAAGGCGGACGTGAACGCCCAGGCCGGCGCCTACGCCACAGGGATCCTGGCCATGATGGTCTCGGGGGCGGTCGCCGTCACCGTCTCGGCCATCCGGCGCCGCAGCCGGGCCAGCGCCGTGGGCTTCACTCTACTGACCCTGATCCTGCTGTACGCCTTGGCCGACAACGTCATCGAAAAGCCGGACGGCCTCCTTATCTCCGCGTTCTTCATCGGCGGCATCATCGCCGTCTCCCTCGTGTCCCGCGTTACCCGGACCACCGAACTGCGGGTCGACACCATCGAATTCGACCAACCCGCCCGCCAGTTCATTACCGATTCCATCGCGTACGACCGGGAACTCCACATCATCGCGAACAAACGCCAGACCGGGGACGGGACGGAGTACGCGGAGAAGGAGTTCGAGCAGCGCGGGCTGAACCCCGTCCCCGGCCCCGCCGACGTCATCTTCCTGGAAGTTGAGATATCCGACCCCTCGGAATTCAGCCACACGCTTCGGGTCGAGGGCATCGAGGTTGACGGCTACCGGGTCCTCCGCGTGAAGTCCCCCGCCGTGCCGAACGCCATCGCAGCAGTCCTGCTGGCCCTCCGGGACTCGACCGGGGTCATGCCGCAGTGCTACTTCGAATGGTCTGAGGGCAGCCCGGTCAACCACCTCATGCGCTACCTGTTCCTTGGCCAGGGCGATACGCCTCCGCTGGTGCGGGAAATCCTCCGCGAGACGGAACCTGACAAGGCGGCCAGGCCCGGCATCCATGTGGGTTGACCGGTGCAACGGGGGATGCGCGGCTCACGCCGGGACGCTGAAGTTACCGGTACCCGGGGCACGGCTGGGGGCCGCTGTAAACAGCCTGACGGCGTCCACGCGGTTGGTGCACCTGAGCTTCGAGTAGGAGTGTTCCAGGTGTTTGGATACCGTCCGCGGGCTGATTCCCAGAAGGTGGCCGACAGCTGTGCTTTTGAGGCCTTGCGCCACAAGCGCCAAGATTTCTGCCTCGCGGTCTGTCAGACCGAACCCGTCGGCAGGACACGGATTGTTCGTTGCAGTAGGCGGCGGCTGTGAATAGGCCGTGTCGAGGAGGCACAGCATTGGCTGGATTTCCCTGGCAAGGACCATTTCCCTGTCGCTGAAATCATGATTCCAGCGGTTCATGACCCAACTGTGCAATATTCCGGAGCCTGCCTGTGCCGTCCGTAGCGACAATTGACGGTTAATCCGCATCTCCCGGAAGCCTTCACGATAAAGCCTCGATTCGTGGAACTCCCGGTCGGAAACAATGTCGCTGAGGCGCCGCGGGCGCCACACGCCGGCCATGGAGTCGCCTAAGGCGCTTGTGACGAGCGGATGGTCGTTTCGGAATTCAAGCAGTTTTCGGGCAAGATCACCGAACGGGTGGTTTCCGGGGCGGGCGTAGACCTCCGCCCGGACCTGCTGCATATCCAGCTCATTCCATGCCAGCCCATCGCAGGGGAAAAGCTTCGACAGGAGCTCGCTGGCCGCTTTCAGATAGGTCCCGGGGTCCGGCAGCCGGACGAGCTCGCCGGCAAGGTCACCAACAGCATCCATTGTTCTGCCCACCAAAAACGAATGGTTCGTTTTCCAAGGCTAGGGGCCGGAATTCAGCAGATTCAAGGGTTTGCCAGTTGTAGGGGCTACCCCATTTGGTCCGCACCCGCTATGCGCAGAATTGCGTATGTAAGCCGCATGCAAGGGGTTCTATATTCACCTTGCCGGACGTGGCAGGCCATCCACCCGCGCGTCTGCAAGAAACGGACCCGACCCAAGAAGGAGAAGATCATGGCAGTCGCAATCATCATGGAGTTCGACGGGTCGACGCTTGAACAATATGACGAGATCAACAAGAAAACGGGCTTGACCCCAGGCGGTCCCGGTCCCGCAGGTTCGATATCCCACTGGGCCACGGCTACGGATAAAGGATTCCAAGTCACGGACGTCTGGGAAAGCCGTGAGCAGTTCGACACCTTCGCTCAGGAAAAGATCGGACCTCTCAGCATGGAATTGGGCTTTGCGGCACCCCCGAAACTGACTTTCCATGAGGTGCACAATTACCTTACGTCCAATACCGACAGCCTCAGGACGTCGGTCCCGGCGCAGCAGTGACGGAGCCCAACAGCTGAAGAAGGTCCCGGGGCCGGTCCCTCGCAGGAGCCGGCCCCTGGGCCTTTTTCCGTCAATCGACCCCTATTTGGCGCCGAGGAAGATCGGGTTGGTCAAGGCAGCCATTGGACCCAGCAGCAGCGTCGTCCCCATATTGGTCCCGTTGCTCGCCGTGCCGTCGGCCATGGGATGGCGCACCTCGGCCCGCACGTAGGCGGAGAGCTGGGCGGTGGTGATCCAGGTGTGGGTGCCCTGGCCGGAGGCCGGGAGCGTCACCTGCTGGGTCTGCCCTTCATCAGTGATGATCCGGATGACACCGTTGGGAACACCACTGACGTCGATGCTGACTGTCACCGGGGCATCGGCTTTGACGTCGAGCCGCTCCCCCACTCCTGCCTTCCGGCCGGCTGCGGACACGGTGAAGTCCAGGGAGATGCCGGCGGACTCGGCAATCCAGCTGCGGCCGTTGCGGATGCCGTCCAGGATGGCGTCGTGGGAAAGCGCTGCGGCGTCAACGACGTTATGCGGCAGGCCGATGACCTGCGGCTCGCTGTGTGCGTCGCTGTTGCCCATCGCAGGGACCCAGCGGCCGCCGGTGCGCACCGAACTGGCGAGCATGGAGTCCCACGTGTTGATGGCGTACTCATCGTCCGCGGTCCATGGACCGGTCC
>NZ_LR733290.1:0-86786 GCF_902506025.1 Arthrobacter sp. 8AJ
CACGGGCACAGCTCCGCAAGCTTCGCCAGCAGCCAAAAACAACGGGGGGAGAGGGGAGCTGGCCGGTCACCTGAGCCGCCCCACCCACCAACCCTTTCGGCAAAAAAGGAGCAACACCATGAACGACCGCATTGCACGCGCAGCCCTGACCCGCCTGTTCGAACCAAACGACACCGTTGGGCGGACCCTCGTGGGCAGGCTAGGCGCGTACGCCGCGCTGCGGCTCGCCACCGGCGCCCAACCCGCCCACACCCTCCCGGACGTGACAGCCGAGGAACTGGCCGACGCGCTGAAGCGCTGGGCACCCCGCGTGCCGGAGCTGGACCCGGAAAAGGACCTGGCCACCATCGAACGCCTCGGCGGCGGTTTCCTCATCCCCGGCGATGAGCACTGGCCCACAGGCCTGGACGACCTCCCAGACGCGCCCCTGGGCCTCTGGTACCGCGGCAACATCGGAAACGGCATCCCCGACCCATCCAGCTGCGCCGCACTGGCCGGATCACGTGACTGCACGAGCTACGGCGCGGCCGTCACCGGTGACCTCGCCTACAGCCTGGCCCAGCGCGGAATCTGCGTCATCGCCGGCCTCGCCTACGGCATCGACGCCCACGCCCACCGCGCCGCACTGGCCGGAAGCAGCGGAGAAGGCCCGGCCACCATCGCCGTCCTCGCCGGAGGACTGGACCGGGACTACCCTTCGGGCAACGCCGACCTCGCGGCCGCGATCCGCGCCAACGGACTCACCCTCTCCGAGCTGCCCCCAGGAACGGCGCCCACCCGGTACCGCTTCTTGCAGAGGAACCGCATCATTGCAGCCCTTGCCGGGGTGACGTGTGTCGTGGAGGCCCGCTGGCGCTCCGGTGCCCTGAATACCGCCCACCACGCCGAAACCATCGCCCGGCACGTGGCCGCCGTCCCTGGCAGCGTCCACAGCGCCAACTCCGCAGGGTGTCACCGGCTCCTGAAAGAAGGAGGCGCGGAACTGGTGACCGACGCGGCCGAGCTGACCGAACTGCTCGCCAGCTAAGCCCACGGGTGGCCGGTCTTTCGGGGCCGGTCACCGCGGGCGGTCCGCCGTCGTGGCCGGCTTTCGCTGATGGTTGGCGGCGGCGGACCGCCCATCCCGCAGCAACCAAGTGCCGGGGCGGCGCCCGCCGGCGGCAAGCCTGGGCTGGTGGTGTCGTTGGGTTGTTCCTGGCCCGGGAGAGGCAGGCTCGCAGGGCTCGCCCTGGTTTCCGCTGCGCTGCAACCAGTTGAAGGGCGTCCGCTGGCGCGGCCGGCTGCTGGGTGCTGGCGGTCCGTCGCAGAGCTCCTGCCCGTCATCACCTGCTATGTCTGCGACGATGCTCCTATAGTCGTCAAATCCCGGAGGGCGCCGCTGAACGCGGCAGCCTAGATTTTGTCCGGGTGAAAGGCCTCAAACCCCTCGGGTATCCCTCCGAGGGGGCCATCCGGCAGGGGAGTGCCAACGTCTCCCATAAAGACTTCTGTTTCCTGCCGCTCCTGCAAATTGCTCACGACTACGTCCTCTGTGAAGACATCTTCGGATAGCTTAAGGATCCCCTCAGCCCGCAATTTGATGATGAGGTTCAGCGTCATTATTGTGCTGACCATCGCTATTGCGACCAACATTGCTGCAGCTCTGTATCTCTCATTGATGCCGAAAGCATCGCCCTCGGCTCGCCGGAGGAGGTCGGCGTGCACAACGTCCCCGTAAAACCACGCCAACCCCAGCGCGTTGTCCGTTGCCGCGGTAGGTTTAGGGGCGTCTTCCTTCTGTACCTGGACGTAGTATGCACGAGCCTTTCCCGCTGGAGGCTGGACTTTTTTCCAAATTTCCCGCAGGTCTCGGATGGCCTCATCCCTGAAATCCGGTTTCCCATGGCCTAGGTATGACAGTGCCTTAAGCGTCTTACCCCAATACACAGGCTCGGAATTGAGCAGAATGGGGCGTACCCGTGCAGCGGCCGATTCAGTCGTTTCCTCATCGGGTACGGGGCGTGTCAGAAATTGCTTGCCCGTGGAATGGTCGAACTCCAGAGTCATACTCCCTTGAGCCAACGCAAGCAGAGCCTTTTGGTCGGCAGCCAGGGAATGCTGGGCAACTCGCCTTGCACGCAATACGAATGCCTCCACCGTTGCCCGATGCAGCCCAGCCAGTTCTTCCCGCTTCACTTCATCCATGCCTCAACCATGACATGAGCAACCTCTCCGTACGCCTCCAGACCGCCATGGACCGGCTTTCGCCCGCTGGCAGGTTCTGAGCCGGCAATTCATGCGAGGTGCATGCTCGCAGGGCTCGCACCCGTTTGGGCGTCCGCTGGCGCGGCCGGCTGTGGGGTCCAGTGCCGGCTCCGCAGGGCTCCGCCGTCCCTGGCCCTGTGTTGTCTGCGACGCTTTTTGGCTGCTGTCCTGACGGATTCTACGTGTCCGCTCCGGTCGGTCTAGCCCCTCCTTCGTCGGGGCCTGCAGGCCCCAGAATCGGCTCCGGCGCTCCTTCGTCGCTGATTTCCTCCGCAGATTCCACGGCCCTTGCCCTGTGGGTAGACAGGCCTCCGTCGGCCACAGCTCCGCAAGCTTCGCCAGCAGCCAAAAATCAACGGGGGGAGAGGGGAGCTGGCCGGTCACCTGAGCCGCCCCGCCCGCCAACCTTTCGGCAAAAAAGGAGCAACACCACATGAACGCAGCACCCACGCTTGAAATGCTGGACCCGGCCACGCTGACGGTCGATATCAATGTCCGTAAGGACGCTGCCCTGACCGCTGATTTCATCGCCAGCATCAAAGAACATGGCGTGATGGAACCGGTGATCGCCCACCGCAAAGAGGACGGGACCGTGCACGTGCTGATGGGCCAGCGCCGCACCCGCGCCGCCGTGGAAGCGCAGCGGCCGCTGATCCCGGTGATGATCATCGAGTCCCCGGAGGAGGCCGAACGTATCGTGACGCAGGTGGTGGAGAACATTCAGCGCGCTGAACTGACCGAAGCGGACGAGGCCGGCGCCTACCACCAACTGTCCCTGATTGGTGTCTCGGCGGCCGCGATCGCGAAGAAGACCGGGCGCACCAAGACAACGGTGGAGTCCGCATTGAAGGCCAGATCCTCCGACGCGGGAGCCGCCGCCCTGGGCAAAGGATGGACCATCGAGGAGGCGCTGCTCATGGCTGAGTTTGAGTCAGATGAAGAGGCCTCGGCCGAGCTCGAGTCGGTCATCATGGACAAACCTGACCAGCTTCTGCACGTCGCGCAGCATCTGCGAGACCGGCGCGAAAGCGCCGCCGCCCTCGCCGCGCTGATCGCCGACCTGGAAGCCCAGGGCAAGACCATCGTGGAGGATGCCGGACACTACGCCGACGACGACAACCTCTACGTCACTGCCGCCAAACGGGAGGACGGGGAACCGGCCACCGAGGACGACGCCAACGCCGTTCTGATCACCACGGACTACCGGGGCCAGCACCGGACCCACTCCGTGATCGCGGGGTGGAAGGACACGGGCTTCGCACCGAAGTACGAACGCTACGACGGCGGCCGCCCAGCGCAGAAAGGCCCCATGACCGAGGAGCAAAAGGCCGAGCGCAAAACCCTGATTGAGAACAATAAAGCGATGCTGTCCGCGCAGGTGGTACGCCGTGAATTCGTGACCGGCCTGCTGTCGAAGAAGCAGCCACCCAAGGGCTGGCAGTACTTCACCGTCCACGCGATCACCCACCACCCCGAAACGGCCAGCGGTTACGACGGCGAGGTGGCCGCGGGAATGGTCGGGGCGAAGGTTGACGAGCCGAAGACCTGGGCGTGGAACCCGCTCCGCACGCACGTGGCGAAATCCACCGCGCGGCCCGAATTCTCCCTGATCGCACTGATCTGCGCGGGCTATGAGAAAACGATCGCGAAGGACTCGTGGCGGTCCCCCTCCCAGACTCACAGGGACTACCTGAACCAACTGGTTCTTTGGGGATACAAGGCATCAACTGTTGAACAGCTGATCATCGACAGCGGCAAGCCAGCCGAGGAAGAAACCCAAGCGGCCAAACTCCAAACCTTGCCGGGCGGAACACCACCGCCCGGCAAGGTTTCCCCGCCATTCACCACGGCAGGGCCGGGAACCTCGCAAACGTCGGGCGGTCCGCCGCCCGGGGCGAACCACGGCAGCCACTCACCAGCGGCGGACCGCCGTTAGGCGCGGCATGGGCAGAAGCTCACCAGGAGTGCCGCGCACACCAACGTGACGGGTACGCGGCGTCGTCCGGGTCGCGGCATTAAAAGCCGCCGGCACACACGGGGTGCCTAACCAATGCACACCTCATGGCTGCGCTAGAGTCAATGAAAAATTTCCTTTTGCCGAAGGACAAAAAAGGACCGGAATGTTCCGGTCCTTTTTTGTGTGCAGCGGCTTTCAGGGGTGTCAGCGCGGCGGCTTGGGTTTCACAACAGCGTGGGTTTTAAGCTCACTCTTCGCTGAAGGATGTGCCGGATTCCTGGGCGGCATCCTGTTCGGATCCGGCGGAGCGCTTTGCCGTCCGCCGGCGCTTTACCGCAGATGGTTCAAGGCCAAGTTTCTTCAGTTCCTCCGCGCTCCATCCATCCCGGGTGGCCTGCACGTAGGCGCGCTTGTCATCGCGTTCGGCCGCCACAAGCTGGTCCCGCAACTCGGTAATTCGCTGGCGGCTCTTCACCAGGGCAGTGACGGATTCAATGCGGGAGTCCAGCAGCGCGCGGGCTTGGTTTCGTGTCTGTTCAATGTCGAGGGTAGCCATGGATCCAGCCTAACGATCATCCCGACGCCGGCTCCGCCGGACGCGCCCATCCTGGCATGACATGTCCGAGGTAACCGGAGGATCTTGCGCCAGGAGATGGGCGTTCCGGGGATCGTTGAACCAGTCCCGCAGATAGTCGTCGGAGTAGCTGACGGTTCGTGCTGTGAACTGGAAGTATTCGGGCCCGATGCCGCGCCGCCGCCACTGCCGCAGCTGCATCGGGGAAACCCCGTATTGCCTGGCCACTTTGGTAGGTGAGATGAGAGCCAAAACTGTACCTTTCGCTTGCCCTATGCCGCGTTCCTTTCGGCACGCTTGCCGAAACTTGGCCGGTGAAGGAATTGGCCAGTTGGAGCGGCCGGACCGTGGAATACCGGAGCGGAGCGAGGATATGCCGCGAAAGCCGGCTGCGGAGACTTGCCAAGGAAGGACCGGGCAGTAGCCTCAACCAGCCGAAACGGAACGACGCAGTCGTTTTGAACAAGTCAGACGCGCAGCGTCCTGCAGGGCAGTGCCAAGGAACCACGCCAAGCGCTAAATGCGGGCGCAGGTGATTTCCCGGAGCAAGCTAGAGAGTTATGTGCCATAACCCGCGTGTCGAGCCACGGCCTGCGGCCCTGGATGCGGCACACTCGTCAGTGTGGCCCGGAGATTCCGGGGCGCTGCGCTGGGCATTGGGGGAGGGGGCCGGGATGACTGAAGAGCCGAAGTCGCCACGCCGGATCTCCCGCCGCCGCCGCGCCAACATTGACGGCGACACCCAGTACGTGCGGGTGTCGATGTCGGAGTTCGAACGCGCTCAGTTGAAGGTGCTGGAAGAACGGACCGGGCGCAGCCCGTCGGAGATCCTTGTCAGCGCTGCCCTGTACGCGGAGAACTCGGAGTCGCTGGCTGAGCGGCGGGCGATGGCCGTGGAATTCATCGCGGCCCGCCGCTACCTTGCTGCCCTGTCGAACAACGTCAACCAGCTCGCCCGGCACGCGAACGCCACGGACGAATTCCCGGAAGCAGCCCGCACGGTGTTGACCCGGGTCCGTGCCGTCGCTGACCGGATCAATTTAATGCTGGATTCGATGGTGCGCTGATGATTCCCAACATCACCAAGGGCACCCGCATGCACGGGCTCATCGCATACCTTGCCGGTCCCGGCCGGGCGAACGAACACACCGACCCGCACCTTGTCGCGGGGTCACCGTCGATCATGGCCTGGCACAACGACGACGAACTGAACGCCGACGCAGCGCAGGCCATCGCAAAGGAACTGGACCGGGCCCGAAGCGTCCTGGGTGTCGAGATTACCGGCGGCCACGTCTGGCACTGCTCCCTTTCGCTGCGCGCCGAGGAAGGCGACCTGACCGACCAGAAGTGGGCTGAGATTGCGCAGGACGTCATGGACGAGATGGGGTTCACCGAAGCCAGCGGACGGGCCCCGGCCCAGTGGGTGGCGATCCGTCACGGCCACAGCAAAGCCGGAAACGACCACATCCACATCGCGGCCTCCATGGTCCGCGAGGACGGCACGAAGTGGAGCAGCTGGCGGGACTTCCCCCGGGCACAACAAGCCGCCCGTGAGCTTGAGAAAAAGTACGGCCTGGAAGAACTTTCACCCACGCATTCCACCCGTGGCCTCCGGCCCGGTGAGCGTGAAGCCTCCGAACGGCGGGGAGCCCCGGAACCGGAACGCCGGTCCCTGGAACGCAAGGTCCGCGCCTGCGCGACTTCCGCCCAGGATGAGGCCGAATTCATTCGACGCCTGCGCCGCACCGGTGCCCTGGTCAGGCCTCGGTACGCGTCCGGACGTGACGACGTCGTGGTCGGCTACAGCGTGGCAGAACGTCCCCCCAAAGGTGGCCGGCCGGTCTGGTTCGGAGGCGGTCACCTCGCCAAAGACCTTGCCCTGCCCAAGCTCCGTGCCGAGTGGCCTGACACCCCGCAAGGTGCCGCCGAGGCCGTCGCGGAATGGCAGGCAGCTGCACGTGGACGCCGCCCGGTCACCATCGGCCGCGAAGCCCACGAACCGGACCCGCAATTGTGGGAACAATACAGCGACGAAGTTGCCCGGCTCCGCGAAACGCTGCGCTCCGCCCCCCTGGACGATCACGCGACCTGGGCGCACGTTGCACGCGAGACATCTGGCGCCTTCGCAGCCTGGTCCACGGCAACCGAGGCAACGCCCGGACCACTCGCAGCAGCAGCCGACGAGCTGTCCAAGACAGCACAACTGCGGCGCTACCCGGTCCGCCCCATCCGCAGCCCAGGACCATCTGCCCGTGGAGCCTCACTCATGCTCATGGCAGCTTCGATGGGCGGCACCGGAACCGCCGCGCAGGCAATCATGCTGCGCCAGCTGCTCAACGTCGCTAAGGCCGTCCACGACATGCACAAGGCCTCAAATGATCTGCGCAGAGCACACCAGATCAGCCACATGGTGAAGCAGCACCTAAGCAAGGTCGCGGCCGCACTACCCAGCGTTCCAGCGACCACGCTCACAGCGGATAGCGAAGCTGCCGCCGCGGTACACGCGAGTACAGCCGGCCAGGTTGCCGGTCGGTCCGCTGGCTCCGTGCTGCCGCCGAAATACGTGCAGGCACGCACTCAAGCGAGCACCCGAAGCGGGAGTACCCGCCCAGACATTGAGAGATAACACCAAGGAGGGGAACCATGAGCGAATCTGACGGCATTGATGAGGCTCTTGAGGGAATGTCGCGCGTTGCGCTGACCGTCGCCGGCCGGCTCGGTGAGCAGCTGGCCAGGGCACGCGAGCAAGAGCTGCGCCGCGCCCAAGCGGCCGAGGAACAACAGGCCCGCGAACTGCAGGCTCGGTTCGACGCGGAGCGGGCAGTTGCCCGTGCACAGCTCGCTCCCGTCATGGACAACCGGTGGTGGGAAACAGCCAACGGCCGGGACATCGAAAGGGCACATGAGGCGGCCACAGCGTGGAAGGACCACGACCCGGCGGCGCGCGACGCGGCGGAGGTGATCCGTGACCAGGTGCAGCGCCGCTACGGTTTGGACGTGGACAATCTCGGTGCCAATGAAGCGATGGTGGCGGAGGCCCTAACTAAAGCCGAGCGGGACCGTGAACAGGCAGAACAGGAACGCCGTGCCGGCCGTGGTGAAAACGCCCAGGCTGTGCAACTGCTGGCCGAAGCCGACCGGGAAGACGGGGACCGTGAACGAGACGTCATTGAAGAGAACCAGCGCCCTGAAGCGCTGCGTGAAGATGCGGGGATCAAGTACGACTCAGCCGAACGTCGTGCGGACTTAGCCGCCAGTTTGGAAGGTGTCGCTGATCGCGAAGCCGTACAGGCACGGCTCAGTGCCGATCAAGACCAAGGCACGCCACCCAGCGCCTCCGTGGCCAAGGGAGCAGGGCGGAATCCGAAGGCCCGCAAGACACGCGGAGCCAGCGGCCAGACCAAGCTCCTGCAAAAGGGCATGAGCCGGTAGATCCAGGGCCACTGTCCTGCTGTGCCTGTAGCTGGGCACCTTACACAGGAGCCTTTCCCGACTTGAGTCTGTGCGGGCTAATCGGAGGCGCTCCAGCTTGTTCGGTTCTGGGCCTGGAGTTTAGGTGCAGTCATCACCATCTGTTTAGTTCATGATTGGGAAGTCCCTATGTGCGCAACTAGAGCCACTGCTAGTGGAACTGTGAAGAAGAATTTTTGGTTCGACTTCGAGGATCTACCCGGGGATCACATCGGCTACTTTGTCAGAACGGATCAAGCGAATCCGTTCATTAGTGCTGATACTCAGCCCGTAGAGGAAGCATTGGCAGGTTTCTTTCGGGCAGCGGGCCTGCGAGCTCTGAAGGCTCAAGGTAAACCTGTTGGGAGTACGACGGCTGCCATGCTTGTGGCTTTGCTTCCGAAACTCGTTGGCCCAACGATTTCTATCGCTAAATTTTCTATGGGGTGGATGGCTAACAAGGCGTATCAACGGCGGCGCGAGCAGCTTCCACAAGTCAGCATCACTATCCTGGCCGACCATATGGATCCCGTTCGGCGCGGGGAAGTGGCAGCTTATGATTCGGCTCGGACCATTGCCATTCTCCTTCCGGAGTTACTGGCTCATCTGCAGGAAGCCTTTCCGGCGCGACAATTTCGCCTGAAAATACGGGCTCGTGGGGCAAGGGTTGAGCATGTGGAGCTGCGCCTAGGGGCCCTGCCCCTGAGCGACAAGAACGTACTTAGCATCTTGAAGCTCTTAGACCAGGACGCGCCAAAGCTCACGATCATGCACACAAAGGGTTGGTTTGGTCGACCGACCGTCGTGGCGGCCCGGTGGGTGGGACCACCGGATCTCTCTCGGATGGGAAGAGTGTGGGGCCTCGGCAAGACTTGGGGTGTGGAGGAACCCTAGACGAGGTCGATCGCCCGAGTGTGAGGTCGTCGCCCTTGTTCCTAGTTACTCTCCATGTTCACTGGTGGAACTTCCCAGCGTTTCTGGGCTCCCTGCCTGCTGATGCCAAACGCTTTACCGATCTTGTCCCAAGAGACGCCCGACGCCCTGGCGGCGGCCACGGCCTCGTCGAGCTGGGCCTCGAGATCTTTCAAGCTCTGGCCCAGAGTGCGGATGGTGTGCAGCGACAGGTCCGGGGCGATATGCCGGTGCCACACATCCAGGAACAGCGGCTCCAAGTCTTCCCGGTCCCCTATATCAGCGGCGTCGGCGCTGGAGGGATCCCCAGCGTAGAGCCTGTGGGCGGCAGGGTCTTCATCAGCAGGGTCCCAGACCCGTGTCCACAACGGGTCCAGGATGACGTGTTCCCGGAACGGAACACAGCTGCAGGCGACCCGCCAGCCGACCACCTGCGACGGCGGCCGCCATGCGTCCCTGCCCAGCTCATTCTCCTGCGCGACCGGCCGGCCGTCGGGCGTCATCAGGTTGATCTCCATATCCCTGCCACCGGACCCGTACATGCCGTCCGCGAAGACGCAGACCACATAGCCTTCGTGCTCGCTGCCTTCGGTGAACCAGCCCATCGTGCTTCCCTTCATCGGCCGCCAGTTGCTACAGTGACAGTATGGTCGATGACAACTCTTGTTGACAAGCGCTGTAGCTATAGCAACTCTAGTTGACATAATCATAATTATCGGCGTTTGAAGAAGAACGGGGGAGTGCATGCAAAGAGGCTGTTTCCTTTCGTCATTCCTGGCTTCTTCTCCGGTCTCCCTAAGTCGGAAGTGCTCGGCCAGCCCCCAGGAGATGCACGAAGCAAAACTCCTAGCAGAGCCCCGTATGAGGCAGGTCCTAGTACCTGCTCCAGGAGGATGGCAAGCTTCCCAAACAGGTTGAAGCCGAGCTGGAGCTGTTGCGCAGCCTGCGCCGGCCGAGGTTTGGAACTTCACAGCCAGGGCTTTGGGCCCGGTAGATCCAGAGACGTTGAACGCGATAGCCAAGATCCTCGACGAGGCGCAGCGCTGTTTTGTCGGTGTTTCGGGGGAAGATGCCTACATCATGACGGAAGAGCAGATACAGGATATTGCCAACAGGGTTATTGCTGCGCTGGAACAGCTGGCGCCATCCGACCCCGGATTCAGGCTCGCTGACGCCAGTCCCATTGCGGTCCTCATAGCCGCTGTCGTAGCACTTCTCATTGGCCTGGCGACTGTGAAACAGAAGCGTGAAGCCGATGCCCGGAGCGAGTGGTGGAAGCGGACTCAATGGGCCCTCGAAGCCTCTGCCTCGAAAGACCCGAAGATGTATGCCTATGGCACAGGGATGCTCGACTTGCTGGCCCAGAGTGAGCTTGCCGGGCCCAAGGACAAGGAGCTGCTCGACGCTGTCTGGGAGACCGGTGACACCGGGATGAAGGACGAGGACATCGCACAGCTCATCAAGGAGGCCAGCGAGCAGGACGATCTCTCGGCGGAGGACCTGCTGTCGCTGATAAGTTTCGCTTCCGAGGATTTCGATGTTCTTGAACAACTCAGGGAGCAGGCAGACAAACTTCCGCCCGAGGATTCTGCGAAGGCTGCCTTGATATATGGCGTGATAGCCGGCCATGAGGCGATGGCGGCTATGGACGCTAAAGACGCCCGTGCCGCCGCCCGTGCTGCCGATGCACCAGGCGCATCAGGCTCGACAGAGCCGCCGAAACCCGTAGATCATGCGGATATTCCCAGCGGTAAGTTTGCGCGTTTCCGCACATTTTTCAAAAGGGTCGGAAACTCAGCGAAGCCTGCGTCCGTAGACGATTCACTGACCCCGGGCGATAATGTAGAGGACACGAAGGAGGTGCACGATGGCAACAGGTGAGTTCAGAGTCATTCGCAAGAATCGCAAGGAAGAAGTGTTCGACACCCTGCGTCGCGAGATCCTCGCCGCTCGGCTCAAGGTCACCTTGGACGAGCAGCTGAAGCGTCCGACATCCCCCACAGTCAAACGTCTGGCTGGCATGAAGCTGCCACCGATGGTTCGTCCGCATCGCTCTGTCGGTAAAACCCGGGTCCCGAACTAGTTCGATCCGCTAAATCCCGAGCAAAGAAGCCCCCATCCGGATCACCCGAATGGGGCTTCTTTTATTGTCTATTTTGCCTTGAGGTCAGTCAGGCAGCCTGCAACTATGATGCTAAAGGTGTTGTCTTTGACCTGGGGTCATTCGCGCTGCCGGGGATGCAGTCCAGGATGTCCATCTCGTTGATGCCGTACTCCTGGCGAGATTTTACGAGTACGCATCCCGCTCGGTTGTAGCAGTGTCGGAGCCGCAAAGGCGTTGTTCAGGGCCAATTTGATTTCGGTCATCTAAGGGCTGCCGTTGAACGAAATCAACAGCACCACACCTTGGTTGGCCGGGCATCTTGCCCGGCGTGAATGCGGCATCAATGTAACCGCTGACGGCAATACGACTTCTCCCTGGAATTTCACTTCAGCTTGAACCCCTCAGGCTGTCAAAGACGGCCTGCTTGAGCCCTAGGCAGCTTTACGGAATATAAGCTATCGGCTCTTTAATCCGATAGCAGAAGGGGCTATGGAAGCTCCCGATTCCACGGGGAAAGCCAGGGTTCTTCAGACGGAATCTGTGCCTACCGTGCGCGATACTTCCTGGTAATGCTGAGGCGCTGCAGTCAGCTGACGCATGATCCCACGCACTAGAACCAGGCGTGGACTTGAAAACAAGATCCTAAGCATGCTTATGATGCTTGTAGCCGCGTGCGAACGGCTGCCAACCAGAGGAGGAAACACCATGGGATTGGGCGACAAGATTGAGAACGCCGCCGAGAAGGCCGGCGGTAAGGGCAAGGAAGCGGCAGGCGCTGCCACAGGCGATGAGAGCCTGCGGACCGAGGGCCAGGCCGACCAGGCCAAAGGCGATCTGAAGCAGGCCGGCGAGAAGGTCAAGGACGCCTTCAAGAAGGACTGACGAGACCACAGAGAAGGACGCGCCCAGCGAACGGGGCGCGTCCTTTTGTTTGCCCCGAACAGGAGCGGGTACGCGCCATTTCCGCCGTGTCAGCGGGAAGGCCCGGGCACCGGATGACGCCCACCCGAGGGTACTCCCCCTGGCTTATAGCGGCGAGTACCTAAACCCGAGGCGTGGCTCCGACCATAAGGCAGTAATTCACTCTGGCTTCGATGGCAGTTGACGAAATCCTTATATTATCGGCGTTTGAACGATCTGTGGGAGACGGCGCGCATTAGCCCAGTAGGCGCTGGCGTTTGACAACGCCAGCGCCTACCAAAGGTTGTTATGTAGAGAAAGTGGCTCTCAGACTGTTAGTTCGTCAGTGCTTGTGTCGGAGTTTTGGGTTTCGGGTGTTGGGTGTCCATTGAGCGTTGTTAGGGCCAGTACTCCAGCGATGACGAGAATAGCGGCGGCGCCTAGCAACGCTGTACTGTATCCCGCTGTGAGGGCTGCCCCGGGGCTGACGCCGGCGTGTTCCTGCGGCACTGAGATGGTGGCCGCGACAGCGGCCAGTACGGCTAGGCCGAGAGCGACGCCGATCTGCTGGGCTGAGTTGAGCAGTGCCGAGGCGATGCCTGCCTTGTCCTGGTCAACGAGGTAAACGGCGGCCTGTGTGAGCGCAATGACGCCCAGGCCGAATCCGAGGGCGAGCACGAACATGGCTGGAGCCAAGTGGAGCCAGTAGCTGGCGTTCTCGGCGATGGCGGAAAACCAGAGCGCCGCGACGGCGCTGAGGAGTGCCCCGGTTGCAGCGACGAGGCGCGGCGCTATCTTCAGCAGAAGCTTCGGGGCGCTACCGGCGCCCAGTATGAGTCCGGCAGCGAATGGCAGCCAGGCGGCACCGGTCTGGAGCGGGCTGAATTGCTGGACCTGCTGGAGGTAGAGGGTGACGACGTAGAAAGTGCCCATCGGGCCGATGGCGAGCAGCAGCATGGTGGCGTAGGCGCCGGCACGGTTGCGGTCCCTGAAGAGGCTTAGGGGCACCAGGGGGTTTTTGCTGCGAGCCTGAGTGAGTGTGAACGCCAGGAGCAGGACGGCGGAAGCGCCGAAGAGTGCCAGTGCTGCCAGATCAGTGAATCCGGCCTCACCGAAACGTGTGATGGCGTACACGAGTGCGACCATTCCGCCGGTGGCCAGTACCGCGCCGAGGATGCCGGGCTGTCCGTGGTGACCGCGGGTGGCCGGGAGGGTCCGGCTGCCCAGAAAAACGAGCAGACCGATGGGGATGTTGATGAAGAACACCCAGCGCCAGCCGAGGGTGTTCGTCAGGACGCCTCCAAGGAGCAGGCCAATGACGAGGCCGAGGGCGGACATCGCCCCATAAAGGGACAGCGCTGTGTCGCGCATCTTACGGTCAGGGAATGTCGTTGAGATCAGCGCCAAGGCGTTGGGGGCTGCCATAGCTGCACCCAATCCCTGCGCAGCCCTGGCGATGATGAGCATTTCTGTGGTTTGCCCGAGCCCTCCGGCCAAGGAAGCCAATACGAAGATTGCGATGCCCAGCTGCAAGGTGCGCCGCCGGCCCCACAAGTCGCCGAGACGCCCGCCCAGCAGGAGGAGTGCGCCGAACGCCAGGATATAGGCGTTTACAACCCACGGCAGGTGAAGGGCTTCCACGCCCAGCTCCCGCTGGATGCTAGGCAGCGCAATGTTCACAATCGAGTCATCCAGCACCAGCATCATCTGGGTAGTTGCTATGACCAGCAGGGGTATCAAACCGCTCTGCCGTCCTGTTTTGGGTGTCACTTCGTCTCCTACGTCCCAGACGGGACTTACTCCAGTTGCCAAAACCGCAAGATACCCCTAGGGGGTATATTTTCGCTTAACTTTATACCCCTAGGGGGTACCGTGGTCAACTGCAGCAGACCTATGGTCCGAGGTAACTTCTTGAGACGGTGGGTAAGTAGGCGGCCCTTGCAGGGGGCCGGCCCTTTCCCTACCGGACGCCCTTGACGCGGAGGATGGCGGCCACGCCGAGGAGAGTTGATGCGCCGGCGACGATGAAGAGCACAGAGTAGTCGCCTCCCCCCCCGAGGCCAGGATGAGGGGGGCGATGGCAGGGACGATCGATTGCGGGAGTCCACTGGCGATGGTTAAGACTCCGAGATCTTTGGCGGCGGTGCTTGGACCAGGAAGTACATCGGCAACAGTGCCAGATCGACGGCGAAGTAGCGGCCTGTCTGACGAACCCACCGTTGACGACGATCGCCGTCGATCACAAAGTTTAGGCAGATCGCATAGTGGAAATCGTCCTGGCCTGCGAAACGATGCCTCCGCCCAGATACCGGACGTGGCTGAGATGCTCCAGCTCATAGAACGGGAATCCGTCTGACCTTGGCGTAGTGGCGCTGATAGGTGGCCGGCACACAGCGGCGGCGTGCGCCGGCAAGCACAGAAGTTCGCTGGCATCACCTCACGCTGACGGACCCTGGCGGCATCCGGGCCCCGGGGTGCCGGGGATCTGGCCACCGGAAGTACGGCAGGGCAATAGCCCGTCCCACCTGCCGCCACAATAACTAACACGACCCTTGGCCCCGATGCAGTTGGCTTAGACTCGGTTTGACAGAGGAGAACAGTATTGGCCAGTCCCATCGAACCAATTACCAGAGACCGAGTGAGCCAGCTGGTCTACGACGACCTTAAGATGCGCATAGTTGCCGGCGAGTTTGACGTAGATCAACGCCTACCGTCCGAAGGTACCCTAGCGCGTAACTTTGGGGTGAGCCGGTCGTCCGTCCGTGCGGCATTGCAGCGACTGCAAATGCTGGGCCTTGTGGAGATTCGGGTTGGAGAGGGGTCGTTCGTGCAGGAGCGCACCTTCAACAACCTAATGAGCGAGGTGAGTGCGCTGGTCGCCGAGGACGCGATGATCCCGTACGTGCGTGAGCTGCGACAGACGATCGAAATTGCTGCGACGCGCTTAGCGTTGAACCGTGCGAGCGACGAAGAGCTCTCAGGCTTTGTCAAACAGGCCCGAGAGTTGGGCGAAACCGCTCGTCTCGATAATGGGGAAGAGTATATCGAAGCGGACTATCGGTTCCACCTCACGCTCTGCTCGCTAAGCCAAAACCGTCTCTTCGAGCTTGTTTATGCCAGTATCCGTGACCTGTTCCGGCTCGATATCGTAAGGAATCTGGAGAAGTCGAGGACGCTGCATCCCAGCCCGTTCGTCGCGGGTGCAGAGCGACATATTGCTCTTGCGGTGGCCTTGGCGTCGCGTGATGTTGAAAAGGCCATGCGACTCATCGAGGACATTGTGGATTTGCGTGTGAATGAGGAACAGCCCCCTCGTCTTTCAGACTGAGGAGGCTGTTCCTTTAGGTTTTTCCTTGCGGTTTTCCCAGCACTTGCGGTGGCATCCGCCACGCTGCGCCCTCTAGGATCGTCTAGAGCGATCGCCTCATCTGTGCAGACAATCCCGGAAAGTGATTGAGATCAGACGGTCGCCATTTGCCCCGGGGTAAGAGCAATGACTCGTTCGCCGATGCCTTTATCGGTCGCAAGTTTTTTCATGCTCTCGGCGGTTTGACTGAAATGTTCCCACGAATCCGCGTGGATAGGGAGGATCGTCGCATTTTCGAGAATCTCAGCAGCAGCGACAGCCATTTCGTCACTGAAGGCGAGGTAGACACCGTCGAAGACCTCGAACGACGGTCCACCAGCAAAGAGCAGGGCGACAGCAATGTCGGGGAATTTTGCGGCCACCTCATGAACGGGTTCAATAGACGCATTGTCTCCCGAAATGTAGATGATTCGATCGCCAGGAGAACTGATCACGAATCCGATAACCGGTCCAAGCGCGTCCCTAAGATGTTCGGGTCCGTGAATAGCGGGCACGGCCGTGATGCTTACATCGCGGCCGTCGGGCGACTTCACAGTGCGTGTCTCCCACTCAGATAGTCCCTGAGCTCCAGGGATGCTCCGGGCGACGTGCTCAGTTGTGAAGGTGGCGGAGACCGAGGACGCTAGTTCGCGGCCCGAGGAATCCAGATGATCATGATGATCGTGCGTCACCAAGACCACGTCGACGTCCCCGAGCTCGTCCGGTGTGAATGCAGGTGGTACGTTTCGCACTATCGTGACCGGCGCGCCAACAACTTCGGGTCCGTATGACGCTGGCGGATCGAAAGTAGGATCCACCAGGATTCTGAGTCCTCCGTAATCGATAATGGCAGTAGGGCCACCCACGAGTGTGACATTTATAGGAGCCGTCTGGTTAACCTTTGTCATTCATTTCTCCAATTGCAAGCGCAAACTTATTTGGGTTGGGGTTTGTCCGATTGGCGTTGTTGCGGTTGAGTCATGCCGCCATTCACGTGTGTAGGGCGTCCCGCCACTCCATGTGGCAACGCCGCCACGGGGATCGTCACTAGTCGGCCGTGAAGACGGTCCCTTGGGTTTCTCGACCAAGCACCCAGATGGTGATTGCCGTGATGGCGTACATGGAGCCAGCGAAGAATACGGCGGCCTGTACACCAAAACCGCTCATCAGGAACCCGAGCAGGATCGGACCTGCAATAGCGCCCAATCTGCCGATGGAGTTTGCATATCCAACGCCAGTACTGCGGAGGCTTGTGGGCCACAGTTCCGAGGTATAGGTATTGCTCACCTGTCCGAGGGCGTAGGCGAACAAGTTGAACAGCATGCCGAAAATGACCATGAACACGACAGATCCCAGGAGACTGCCGTAGGCCAATGCGACAACGAAGGTTAAAAGGGCGGTGAGGATCGCAACGGGCTTGCGACCGTATTTTTTCAGGAGCCATGGCACAAGGAATGCGCCGAAGACGCCGCCGAGCGTCATGATGGTGGAGTAGCCGATCGAGTTTTGGATCGAGATGCCCTGTTGAACGAAGACCATACTGAACCACGTTTGCAGACCGTACATCGCCAAGAGCATTGCCGGCCATTGGAGTGTGAGCATGAGGGTCGTCCGCCAATGTTCCTTGCTGAACATCCGCTGAAGGGGCACCTTCTCCGTTCTCGTTGTCGACGCAAATGCCTCGGGGAGTCCCGGTTCAAAGACCGGCAAACGGTCGACCTGAGGGAGTGAAAGACCAGTAGAAGTTTCGATTTTCCGCTCCAGCATTGTCATGACGATGTCAGCGTCCTTATGACGTCCCTTCGCCTCGAGCCAGACCGGGGACTCAGGTACGAACTTCCAGATCAGGATCGCGGTTAGCGCTGGCACGGACTCAAGGACTGACACTCCCCGCCAACCGATCACTGGAATCAGCAGGTAGCAGATCAATCCAGCCGCCGACATACCTAGCGGGAACAGCGCCAGCATCGAAATAAGATAGCGTGCGCGGAGGCGTGACGGGACTAACTCGGCAAGGAGTGTGATTGTGGCCGGTAATTGCAGTCCGATCCCAAGCCCGATTGCGATTCGCACGACTATGAGCCACTCGAGCGAACCCACTAGGGCCTGCCATACTCCCGCCACACCCCAGATGATCACCGCGCCAATGATGACGCTTTTGCGGCCGAAGCGATCGGCAATGATGCCTGACAGCAACGTGCCAAGTAGTACCCCGACGTTGCTCATGGTCCCGAGGGCGCCGAGTGCCTCGAAGCGGAGGTTAAATTCCCCTGCGAAAACGGGCAAGAAGTAATTGATCGTACCGCTGTCGACTGCCTCGAAAAAGAACGCGAAACCCAAGACGGCGGTGATGCCGGCGAGGACTTTACCTGACGGCAACCTCTCAATACGCGGCCCGGCCGAGGCCTGGAGTTCCGTTGTTTTCATGCGAGGACCGAACCTTCACGATCGAAGACGCCGCAAACTTCGCCGTAGGCAGGCATTTCCAGCCCTAACTTACGCCCCATGAGGTATGGGTCCTGAAACATCGTGCGCCATTCAACCTGGTGGCCGGCGAGATAGTCGTACATGAGCGATGTGCGGTAGTCGTCCGGCACAGTTGGGAGCACCTGCAGCATGTCCGCCACGGCGTCGAACTCGGGTGGGAACGGGTGCCCGGAGGCTTCGCCAAGAGCAATGAGCTCCTTGCATAGCGCGATCATGAACTCAGTCTTCGCCGGATCCTTCTTGATTTCACCAAGCGTTGCGTTGAAAAAGACCATGGCACCTGAGATAGCAGAGACGCGGCAGAACTTCATGAGAGCGGCTTGAAGCATGTCTTCACTGATGTCCGCGGTGCAGCCGCATTCAATGAGGTCTTTCTTGATCATCTCGGCGAGTTCAAATACGGGCTGGCCTCCGCGTGGACCGAGTACGATGCGGAAAAAGTCGAGTTTATGCTTGCACTTGCCGGGTGCGACTAGTTCGCACGCGACATACGCTTCGCCTTGAGCTACGATCGGCTTCGCCTTCAATCCGGCCTCAATATGCGCGCCGATATCAAGCGCGTTAATGATCGGCAGCACAACTGTGGACTCTGTGCAGATCCGGTCGAGCAACGGATAGATCGAGTCAATTGAATAAGCCTTCACCGCGAGGATCACAACGTCGGGCTGCTCGTGATAGTCGTCTCCGGTGACCGCATTTACTGGCACGAGGAAGCGCTCGTCGTCTGGCGCGTAATGGAGCTCGAGGCCGCCCTGTTTGTGGATCGCCGCGAGGTGGGCTCCCCGAGTGATGAGTGTGACGTCCTTGCCTGCCTTGGTCATGTAAGCGGAGAGCACGGAGCCGATGGCTCCGCCTCCGACAATCAGATATTTCATGTGCGCTTATCTCCTTTGATCAGCGATGTGGTGTCGTGTCAGCTGACGACGACGGTTTCGGCGTTTCGGTACGCCTGGGGGGTGAGGTCTTGTCCGATTCCAGGTAAGTCGGGGATCTCGTAGACGCCAAGCCTCGGCTGGTAGTCATGGAGGCAGAGGTCGATGTTGGCCGGCAGCAGACTCGTGTTGTTGTGCTCGTGGATCACGAAATTCGGGAGCACAGCTTCCAGCTGGAGCGCAGCGGCCGTCGAGAGCGGGCTGCCGATAAGGTGCAGCTGTACTCCTATGTCATACGTCGACGCCAACTCCGCGATCTTCTTAGTCTCTGTGTAGCCGCCGCTGGTCCCGAGATCGGGCTGAATGATGTCGACTACTTGGTGTTCAATGTATGGCCGGAAGCCGAAGGCAGTGTAGAGCCGCTCGCCTGTGGCTATCGGGATTGTTATTTCCCGTTTGATTTTCCGCATCGCTTTCCAGTTCAGCGGCGCGGTCGCTTCTTCGTAATACAGGATCCGAAACTGCTCGAGCTCGCGCCCCAGTTGCACTGCCGTGTTGGCGTCGGTGTGGCAGTGCAACTCGACGATGATGTCCAGTTCGTCGCCACCGGCCGCTCGGACGGCACTTACACGATCAACTGCCGTCCGCACTTGCTCACTACTGAGCAGGCCGCGGGTATTCCAACCCATCCACCGGCCGTTCAGATCAAAGCCGATGGGGTTGACTTTCACGCAGTCGAAACCGTCGTCCATGGCCTTCCGCGTAGCTTCTGCATACTCATCGGGCTTAACCATCGCCCCCATCCGGGGCGCCCAGTCGAACTGAATCTGTGACGCGTAGCTGCGCAGGCGGTCGTTGGTCTTGCCTCCCAAAAGCTGATGCACGGGCACCCCAAGAGCCTTACCCTTGATATCCCACAGCGCGATGTCGATCGCACTCATGATCGCGAAAATGAGGGTACCTCCGCCCATGCCCCAGAACGTTGTCCGGTAAAGCTTCTCCCAAATCGCGGTCGTCTGGAACGGATCCATACCCAGGATCAGTGGAGCGAAGTCCCGTGCGAGTCCCATCTGGCCTTCAGCCGCGTTACCCATAGGTAATCCGATTTCGCCGAGGCCAAAGATCCCTTCGTCGGTTTCGATACGCAGCACCGTGGGGTTCCAAGGGATGCCATAGTCCCCAGGGTTAGGCGACTGCAGTCGCATTATCTTTACGCTTGTAATCCGCAATCCATTCCTCCTTTCAGATGGTACCTGTCGGACAACCGACAGCCTATGGGAAAGTGTGATGTGCGTCAATGGCCACCACCAGTTCCAGTTGCGTGATCCAGGCGCGGGTTTGCCCCGACTGAGGCAAGTTGACGGAATTTCGACCTCCTTCGAGAGCAGGTCAGACTGCTCAGCGGGAGGCCTCTAAGGCGGGAGGCAACTGCATCCGTATGGCCGGGACGCTTGCCTTTACGGGGCCGGAACTACGTAGCGGGCTATCCCTATCCCGCCTCATATTCATAGGCAGCACAGCTATGACGCCGCCGGTTTTGATGGCAACCAAGCTGCCTACTTCTTTCGTCGGCGGTCTGCCTGTTGTACCAGTTCTGTAATCCATGGCCGATGTCCGCGTCGAAATTCCATCCACTCAGGGAGGCCCTGAACGGACGGGCCAGACTTGTCGATGTCGATAGTGATCCGGCCGCCACCAACCGGTGCGTTGGTGATGTGCAGATCCCCGTAGGTTTCGGGCAGTACAGGATCCATCCAGAGTCCCCGACGGGAGACATGAACGTCGTACCGCATCAGGTTTGTCACCAGCAGTATCGGCGCGGTTGCTGCCCAAGCCTGGGGCGAACAAGCGGTTGGATAAGGAACGGGTTCGGCAAACTGGTCGCGGCTGAAGCCGCAGAAGAGCTCGGGCAAGCGCCCACCTGACCATTCCGCCGCTTCCAGCATTGCAGTAGAAATACGCTGAGCTTCCTCCACGAAGCCGTATCGCAACAGGCCGGCAGCGATGATGGCATTGTCGTGGGGCCATATCGAACCGTTGTGATAACTGGCCGGGTTGTATGCACCCATGTCGCTGCCCAGGGTCCGTATACCCCACCCGCTGAACATCTCGGGAGACATAAGCCGCTCGACAACCTGGGAAGCCTTGTCCTCGTCAACGAGGCCGTAGACGAGGCAGTGGCCCATGTTGGAGGCACACGCGTCCACTTGGCGTTTCCTGCCGTCGAGGGCTATTGCATAGTACCCGCGATCCGGTATCCAGAACTGCTCGTTAAACCTTCGTTTGAGCTCTGCTGCCCGATCGGTGAGTTCATCTCCTCTTGCGGTGTCCCCAGAGTCGTATGCCATCCAGGCGCGGGCAGTGTACGCGGCATAGACGTAGGCCTGAACTTCACAGAGCGCGATCGGGGGCTCGGCAAGTGTTCCATCGGCGAAATTGATCCCGTCCCAGGAGTCCTTCCAGCCCTGGTTGATCAGCCCTTGGTCGTTGAGACGTTCATATTCGACGAAACCGTCGCCATCTTTGTCCCCGTAATGCCGTATCCAATCCAAGGCGCGGTCCGCGTGAGGCAGTAAATCAGCGATAATATCAGCGCCAAATCCCCACCGGCTGACGGCTCCAAGCACATCGACAAACAGTGGCGTCGCGTCGACGCTCCCGTAGTAGGCCGATTTGCCTCCAAGGGCCAAACTGGCGTTGACGCTAAACCTTACTTCGTGCAGGATCTTGCCGGGTTCTTCCTCCGTCAGCGGGTCCACGACGCTTCCTTGCCGGTCCGCCAGCGTTTGCAGCGTCCCTAGGGCCAGCGATGGATCCACCGGTAACGCCATTTCTGAGGCCCACAAGGAATCACGGCCAAAGAGCGTCATGAACCACGGGGCACCTGCAGCCACCACAACACGCTCTGGATGGTTCGGGTCCTCAATCCGGAGGGCGCCCAAGTCGTCGTAGCTCCGCCGTAAGGTCCGCTCGATGGATCGATTACTCATGTGTACGACCGGAATCTTGGCAACCCATTCCTTGCGGCGCCGGTCACTTGGGGACAATACTTCCCCATCAGGGTGGACAAGTGCAGCGCTCCGCGCGGAGCCTTCGACCTCAGCCGTAGCACTGACAATCGCGCTCCAGTGACCGTGTGGCGGGACCGATACCAGATAGGTGACCGCTTCCGGCTTCACGTCGGCTCCTGGCGCCTGAATGACTACCCGCTTTCGCATGCCTTGCCAAGCCCCGTCAATGGTCAACTGGTCCCGGTCGACATGGCGGCTTGCGTCCCACGTTCGCTGAATCCGGGCTTCCTTCACTTCGAAAAGGTCTGCGAAATCCGCTTCAACCTCCAGGGACATCACGCACTGGACGGGCTTTGTTGAGAAATTGCGAACCGTAAGTTGTTCTTGGAGACCGGCCCCGACTTCCCGCAGTCGCTCTACGATCAGCGGGCTGTCCGCATATCCGTCGGAGCGGGGAACCCGACCTGCAAACAGGGCACGGAAAGGCTCACGTGTCTCGGCAGCCAGGGACTCAAGCGGTTGACTGTTGACTGTCAGGTTCCAGCGGGACAGGAAGCGGGTGTCCTGGACGAACAGGCCATGCGGGTGCTCAGGATGAATGTCGCCATTGGGCAAGGAAATGCAGAACGAGGTTTCTTCGACCAGGGTGACCGTCCCAGCCCCTACTGGCCCGGCCGCCGTGTCAGCATTCCATCCAGCCATCCTGGTTCCTCCAAGAAAGCAGCGCCGGCACCATGTGGTCTTAGACAGGCTTGGGCGACGGCTTGTTTACTTGACCCTACTCTCCCCCGGCAAAGGGGTGTAGACCTTGTTCCATATCCTGCGTTGCATCCAGACAAGGAACTGGACCAGCAGATCAAACGGCGAAAAAAGGCAGGAAAGGTGGCGAGCCTACAATCCTCAGAGGCATCTGGAATCGGTGCGCTAAACGCTAGAAGGCTGCTGCTCGGGGAGTGAACCAACCGGAGAACTCCGCTGCCCATTCGTGCGGACCAACAAATCCGATAGAGCCCAGCTGCCGTGCATCCTCACAACGGCGAAGACCCCACCACAGATCGTAGAGGACCCGCGGGGCGACATGGATCTGAAGATCCGGGGTACGTTCTGAGCGGCCGATGCTGGCGGTTGTCTTGCTGTTTTCCCTGCAGATCCAACCCTGGAAGGGTGCTCCCCTGACGTTGTCGAACTCGAATGCCAGGACAAGCGACTTCCGAGGCAGGGAATCTGTCACGAGGCTGCGGCCCATATGTTCGAGGAGTGTGCCAAGACCTGCCCGCAGATCATTCTCAAAGGGCTCTTGCCATCGACTTGCCCAGAGACCGAGCGACTCCAAGGTCTGGCGTAACCCGTAGCCGATCGGCGTCAGTCTGTAGCGGCGCGAGCCGCGGGGGCCGGTTTCATCGTTGCGAACGACAAGCTCCAGCTGGACCAGGCGCTTAAGCCGCTGGGAGAGCAGCGTCCGTGAGAGATCGGGCAGCGCGCGGGACATATCATTGAACCCCATCTCACCGCCGAGCAGTTCACGCACGATCAACAGGGACCAGCGGTCGCCCAGCAGCCGCAGCCCTTGCGATATGGACCAATAGTCGGCACTCAGGCGCCCGGCAGCATCCGCCAGGTCGTCGTGATCTCGGGTGAGTTGCTCTGCAATGGTCGTCATCGTCCCTGAGCTCCAAGCGGTCTGTGAGTAGTGCTGCCGCCATTCTTCCGGACCCCTCAGGCGGCTGTATGTGCGCCGCGCACATAAGTTGACGCCGTGCTGTCGTGGTGGACCTTCTCACGTTCTGTCTTTGAAAGAAGAATCGAAGGTTGGGCTGCCAAACGCCCAACCTTCGATTCCATTCCTCCTGTTAGAGCCGGATGTCGGCAGACTCCCCCGGTTTCAGGGCGATGAGCAGATCGCTCAGCCCAGCGTCTGCAAAGAGTTTGCTGATCTGGTCCGCATTTTGGCTGAAATGTGCCCACGAATCCTCGTGCACTGGAACGACCTTTTTGGCTCCCATGATCTTGGCCGCTTCGAGGGCACGGTCATTGCTGAGAGTGATATACGCCCCGTCAGCAATCACATCGAATTTAGCGCCGCCGACGAAGAGCACAGCGATATCAATGGTTGGAAAACGGTCCGCGATTTCGCGCACGATATCGAGCTCGGAGTTGTCACCGCTGATGTACACCGTCGGCATGCCCTCCGCTTCGAGAACAAAGCCGATGACCGGACCAAGCGCGTCCCACACGCCCTCCGGGCCATGATGCGCCGGCACAGCCGTGATCTTCATCTGCCTGCCATCGGGAAGCGCCACGGTATGAACGTCGTAGTCGCTGATCCCCAGGACGTTGGGGCCAAAGCTCTCCGCGGCCTCTGTCGTTGTGAGGGCAAGCGGCACCATCGTGAGAAAACCCCGACCGGCCACGTCCAGATTGTCGATGTGCTCGTGGGAAGCGAGAGCCAGGTCAACTTGACCAAGCTCCTCGGGGGTGGCGCTCGGGCCGAGCTTCTTGGTAACGGGCCCGGCAATTGGGTGGTGGTAGACCTGGGGAGAATCAAAGGTCGGGTCAGTGATCATCCGGTAGCCGGCGATCTCGAGGAGCAGGGTCGGTCCTCCAACGAGGGTTACTTTGACGTCGTCCATAATTTCAGTCCTATCGGTTGGTGCGCCTGATTACGAGAAGTTCAGCTTTTGCTCATCATCTGAGCCGTGATGTCTTCCGCCCCGTGCAGGACGTAGACGAGCTTGCCCTCATCGTCGAACGCCGGGGCGTTCAGGGGCTGGAACCAGCGGGGCTCGAAAATTCCGTCCGAGTTCTCAATGTCATAGCGAACAGGCGGAAGAATGTCGATTTCTCCGGTCTCGACAACACGCTCGATGGAGCTTCGCAGAATCTCTGTTCCCTTCGCATCAGGGTTGTCCGGGTTGTCCGGAAAAGCGTCAAGGATATCCATGCCGACGATTCCCTCACGGCTCTTTCCCGTAGATGCAAGGAACGAGTCAGTGGCGGCGACAATCGTCCTGTCAGGGGCGACGATGATGTATTGGTTCGGCAGACTTTCGAAGATTCTCTGGAAGTCGGGGTTACGTGCATCTGAGGATGACACTTTCGGTTCCTTTCCTGATAAGCGACGTTTTCGCGTCTCGTAATGCCATTGGAGCAGCTGGCCGCGCCCCTAACTAGTGCAAGACATGGACCGGAACGTCCAGTTGCCTCGACCACGAAGCCGCGGGTGACCGTCAGCCTGGGCCATCTACGGCGAGGTGTCCCAGGCCAACTAGAGGCCGAAGGCGGTTCCGTGACCGTGTTCGAACACGAGGTTGGTCTGGGTGCCTGCGACGGCAGGATTCGAAGACAAGTGGTCCAGCACGAATTGACGGATGTGCTCAGTGTTTTTGGCCGTGATGTGGATCAAGAAATCGTCGGCACCGCCCAGTACGAAGAACTGCTTAATTTCGGGAAGGTCCCGCAACTCGTTACCGAAGGCGTTCATGAGGTGACGGGCACCAGGCCTAAGCCGCACGCTCACCAGGGCCTGGAGAGGCAAACCCATGGCTTCGGGTGCGACTTCGACGGTGAACCGCTTGATCACCCCCGACTCCTTGAGCGCCTTAAGGCGCGCAAGACAGGTTGACGGCGCAAGCCCCAGGGCTTCCGACAACGACTGATTGGTACGCCTCGAATTCTTGGACAACAGACCCAGAAGCCTCTGGTCGACTTCGTCCAGAGTCACCTGCTGCAGTTTCTGCGGGTCGAACACCATGTAACGCTCCTCACAACGCAGGAAGTGGCCAATAACTCCTATTTTGCCGCAGATTCTGCAGGCAAAGTTGGATATTTCGCAGTTTCTGTCATTCTTTTGCTCACAAACGTCAATCCCCTCAGAAAGCGTGAGCATGATCATCTCCGTCCCCAAGGAAATCAAGAACAACGAGTTCCGCGTGGCCATCACGGCTGCCGGCGTGCATGAATTCAAAGCAAACGGCCACGACGTGCTCGTGGAAACCGGTGCCGGCGCCGGTTCCGGCATTAGCGATCAGGAGTACGCACTCGCCGGAGCTGAGATCGTTCAGACTGCAGACGAGGTCTGGGCCCGAGCCGACATGGTGATGAAGGTTAAGGAACCCGTGGCGTCCGAATACCGCCACTTCCGCGAGGGACTGCTCCTTTTCACCTACCTTCACCTTGCCGCGGAGCCGGCACTCACTCAGGCGCTTGTCGACTCCGGCGTCACGGCCATCGCTTATGAGACGGTCCAGGAAGGCCGGGCGCTGCCGCTGCTCGCACCCATGTCCGAAGTGGCCGGCCGGCTCTCCGTTCAGGTCGGCGCGACCTCCCTTATGGCGCCCGCCGGCGGCAAAGGCGTGCTGCTCGGCGGGGTACCCGGCGTCCGCCCCGCGAAAGTGGTGGTCCTCGGTGCAGGTGTTGCCGGCACCAACGCCGCCGCCATGGCGCTGGGCCTTGGTGCCGACGTCACCATCCTGGACATCAACATCAACCGCCTGCGCGAACTCGACGCCCAGTACCAGGGCCGGCTCAAAACCGTGGCGTCGAACTCGTACGAGATCGAAAAGTCAGTGATCGATGCTGATCTCGTCATCGGCTCCGTTCTGATTCCGGGAGCGAAGGCTCCCAAGCTCGTCACCAACGACCTCGTGGCCCGGATGAAGCCCGGCTCGGTCCTGGTGGACATCGCGGTGGACCAGGGCGGCTGCTTCGAGGACACGCACCCCACCACGCATCAGGAACCCACGTACAAGGTTCACGAGACGATCTTCTACTGCGTGGCCAACATGCCCGGCGCTGTCCCGAACACCTCCACCTACGCGCTGACCAACGTCACGCTCCGCTACGCGGTTGCTTTGGCCAACTACGGCGTCAAGGGTGCTTTCGACCGGCTCCCCGCTCTGGCGGGCGGTCTGAACGTGGCGGCGGGAAAGGTCACCCACAAGTCTGTCAGCGATGCCCATGGACATGACCTCGCCGACTGGCAGGACCTCGTAACGGTTTAAAACAACGGCTGTGCCTGCCCGAGAGAAGGCAGGCACAGCCCGCTCCGCTCCATAGGAAGGGGACAGCATCAAATGGCATTTCACCTGCAACCCAAATGGCAGCCGCTGGTTGGCCAACTGGTCATCGTGAAACTTCTGGATAAGGAGATCCGCCGCGGAGTTGTCGATGCAGTAACCGACGATGATCAAATCCTGTGGCTCGACAGTGACGGCGCCGAGCCCCGCCGTCTCTTTCACCGGGCAGACGGTTTCAGGGTGTGGGTCGACTATAGATGGGAAACCGACAGGGCCAGCCTCTGCCCTGGCTTCCAGCATGCTGCTGCACCATGAGGTGCGAATACTCCGCTGCGCCTGGACGCGTACAGCTTCCGGAACAGCTGCATGACGATAATGACTTAGCAAGAGCGATTACTCGGCTGCGCTCTGAAACAGTCCAGGATGAAGCGTCAGGCGTTCTTGTCACCTGGCACGGCCCCTGGTCCTACACCCTTGAGCTCAGCCACCAGATTCCTCCTGGACTCGTCTACGAGTGCGTCGCCCCTGAACAACTGAACTTCTCAGACTGATTCAGGACTCGTCTGACTGATCGAGCCCATCAGCGCCCCTCCCCCGGCGTTGGCGCGCCGGCGGCGCCTCCAGCAGGCTGTCAACCTCAATGATGAGCCGACCGCGGTGTCCATCGTCCCCTCACGGATGGGCGCCAGGCACACAGCCGGCGCGAACGCTGTGCCCGCGGTACATGTCGATCATCTGTGCCGGCGCGAAAATGGTGGAAGAGGCGGTAAGCCGCTCCCATTCCTGGTGTGTCGGGAGCGGGACCCCGCCGGCCGTGTGCAACCTGGCAACGCGAAGGAACCCATGATGTCCGAACCTACTGTGGAAAGAGCAGATCTCGGCATGGCCTGGGCGGTGAAAGAGAGCTTTGTACAGTACGTGCAGTCTATGCGCGATGGACGCATACTCCTGCGCGAGGGTGCTGCCGTGACAAATACCCGGCAGTTCTATTTCCCGTTCAGAAGCCTGGATCATTCTGACGGGCACAACTTTGTGCTCCAGTTCGGTGGAGAGGCCCGCTTCCTCGCCCATCACGGGCTTATGTCGGTCTCGATTTGCAACCCAAAAATAATAGTCGGGCCCGACGGGGCATGCTTGTCCATCGAACAAGGAAACGAGATTGTGCACCTCGCCCATCTCGACTTGCCGGCGGTGTCCGTGGAAGACGGCATCAATATGTGGGCAAATGTCCCGGTAGCTCTGACCAGCGCAGGAGCGGCTGTTTTCGCAGATAGCTATTCAGCCGGAGAAACACTGGCTCCGCTGACCATGAGGGCACCATCCTTTGTGGAGGTATCCTGAACCCGTTCTGGGGTGAACTGGCGGTACCAGCTGGGACAAGGTCCTGGGCCTAGACATGAAGACGCCGTGCTTTGCCCCGCTCCGTGCTGGTGGATCCGGGCACGAGGTACTGGCAAGGACCTGTTCCTGCCCGCAGACTCAATGAGTCCAGGGGCAGGAATCGCTGCATTGGCTAGTGTCCAACGTCCACCCCGCGGCCGTAGCGCCACCACGCACTGTTGGTTACTGAGTAGCCACCGTTGCCGTGGTTCGGACCAGGTGGGCGAAGCGTCGCGCCATCGCCTCGGTATGCTCCCTCACGATCTGGTCTTGTTTCTCGAATGCTTTCATTCCGCGGCCGGCCCGCTCCACGGCAACCGTGTCATTCTCATTGACTAGGGACAACCACTGGCGGTAGACCACCGGCGAGATCTCCGGGTGAAACTGAACTCCCCATGACATCTCGCCTACTCGAAAAGCCTGATGCGGATACTGGGCCGTCATCCCGAGCCATACTGCTGACGGCGGGAGTTGGTCGATCATGTCCCCATGCATGGCGCCTGCGAAGAAGGGATCCGGCAATCCGGCCATCAAGGGATCCTCGGCAGCATCGGGCCGTAATGCCACCTCGGCGACCCCCGCTTCGAGGCCTTGGTCTCCTCTGGCCACGGTCCCGCCGAACGTCTGTGCCATCAACTGAGCTCCAAGGCAGATCCCTAGTGTCGGTTTCCTCTGGGTGGCGGCGGCCGCCATGAGGCGCCGGATGTCGGTAAGCCAGTGATAGGCATGGTCGTCCAATGAGCTCATGTCTCCGCCAAGAACCACCAGGGCGTCCTCCTGAATCACGTCCGGGATCACGTCACCACTGAAAGGCTGGATAATTCTGGTGGTTATTCCCTCATCGTGCAGCCAAACACCGAGCCGGTCCAGTGGGCAGTGGAGATCTGGCTGTATGACGAGTGCCTGCAGGGTACCGGTACCTCGGGGCAGGTTTGGCTGATTGGTCATTCTCGAATTCCTTATCGGGCGGTCAGGGTTTCAGCATGCGAAACCTGGGTTGTGAAGGGACGGTGGCATCCTGTGTGGTTAAGCCGGACACCGAAGCCCCATGGCCTTTAGTCCCCGGACCCAGGCGGACAACTTCAACGTAGCGAACAGCATGGCCGGGGTCGCAGTGCCGGTTGCACATTAAGATCCGAATGTGTGTGCCACAGCCTGGTGATCTTGGGATCATCCGAATATTTCCTCAGCGGACCCCGGCCGCTGTTGCCGTCATTGAAGAACAGTGCGGTGGCCTTCGCGCATAGCCAGTCGCGCAGCGATGCCCGTGGGCAGCCAGTCGCCGGCTTCTTCGAATGAATGACCGATGAGCTGCTCTACGCGCTGGAGCCGTTGCCGGAGTGTGTTGCGGTGGATGTGCAGTTTGGAGACCGTGTCGGCAATGGATCCTTTATTGGACAGGAGCATGGCGACGGTTTCGGCCAGCTGGGTTCCATTTTCCGCGTCGTAGCGCATGAGGGACCTGAGTTCGGCGAGCACGTCCCTGATCTCTGCAGACATCCCCTCCCCAACAAGGGGCAGTTCCTGCAGGTGTTCTATGTCGCTGAAAGAGGTGACCCGTCTCCCGGATGTCCTGCCTACCAGTTCTGTCCAGGCCAGTGCGGTTTCGGCGTCTGAGAGCGCTGGCTGCAGAGAGGCGACGTCCCGCGCCAGTGGACCTACGCCGGCGAAAGCTGAGACGCCACGGTGTTCGTCGAGGTCAGAAAGAGTCGTCTCCAGCTTCGCCTTGATCTCTTCTCCGGAGCCGGAAGGGGTATCGATAAAGAGCAGGCTGAGGGGGCCTTCCGTGAAGACCAGGGATCGGGGGCCGGCCAGTTCCTGAAGGTAGGGGGCGATGCGTCTGGACACCGCGTCAGAGTCGAATTTCAGCCGTTTCACTCGCACCAGGACCGGCAGAGTGCGGCCCTTTGACCAGCCTGATTCCTCGAGAATGCGGGCGAATGTGCTCGTGCCGACGCTTCGGAGCAGGCGTGAAGCATGGGATGAGCCGACGGACTCCAGTTCTACTGCTTCAAAGAGGGCGGCCAGCTGAGAGCAAATGGCGCTGAGCCGATCGAGCTCTCTGGTGGAATAGCGGCGTGGACGATAGCACGTGACGATGCCCCGGGTGCTCGTCAGGCCAAAGGAGACAGATATCCGCTCGTGTCCGGCGAAGTTGGATTCAATGAATTCGGACGTTGCTGTTCGTGAGTGAGTGGTTCTAACTACGATTCCGCTTCGCTCGCCCTTGTCCATTGCGATGGCGGTGGGCGGCGATGTGGCTGCCCCCCGGCCGAAATATTCAATAACGCAGCCGTCGGAGCTCATGTGCTTAAGAATCGCCTGGGTGGCCACTTGGGCGCATTGCAGGACGGAAGTGGCGGAGTTGATCGGGAAATCGACAAGGAAGTGCGCTGCTGCGGATTGGCGCCGCAAGTCATCAACTGTCTCAGCCTGCAGCAGGCCGCTGGCAAGCAGCACTCCCACCTCGTCAGCAATCAGCTTTGACTCCCAGGTGAAGGTTTCCTCCTCATATGACCAGAGGCTGAACACGCCAAGGAGGGTCCCGGTCGGTGCCACGATCGGGACAACCAGCATCGAATTGAAATCTTCTTCCTGCAGTTCGCTGATGCTGGCGAACCTCGGGTCCTGCTGAATGTTCTTGTTTAGGACAACCGACTGTTTGGTGAGCCCTGCCCAGCCAGTTACACCTTCGCCGAGGCGAAGGGTGATTCGTCCCATTTGCTGGCTTTGCACTCCAGGGGTGCCTGCGCGCATGACAAGGACTTGTTCCTGTTCATCCCACAGGTAGACGAAAACCCCTGCTGAGTTTGTTGCCCTGGCTACCAAGTCCACTGCTCTTTGAGCAAGCGCGAGTGGATCGGGTCCTTCCATCATGAGCTGCGTGAGCTCGGACAGGGTGTCTGCGCGAAGCTCTGCTATTTGGAGTTTGTGGCGATAGCCAGCGGGCAGGACCTCATTCGGTTGCGGGGCCGCAGGCTCAGCAGGGGGTTTCATCGTTTCAGCTTAGAAGGCTCATGCCCATGGAGGCCCGGCTGAACTGCCTTGGCGCGTTGACGCCGATCCAAGCCACGTCCTCCGCCGCAGATCCAATCCGGTACAAGGCGGCGTTGCGTTCCTCCGCAGCGTATACCTGTACAAGTTCACCTGCCGGCGGAAGCATTCCGTGCACCTGTACCTTTCGGCCGAACTGCTCCGTCCACCCGTACGGAGCCTGTTCCAGTTCGCTGGAGTCGAAGCCTGCAAAGTATTCAGCCAAGGCTGCGCCATGACGTTGGGCCTGGGTCCAACTCTCGAACCGCCGAAAGGTTCCGTCCTCAGCCCGCCGGGCCGAAACGTCTCCGATAGCGAAGATCCCGTCGGCGATTTCACCACTGGTCAGCAGGGCTTTCCCGCCCGCAGTGCAACGGACTCCGTTGGAAATGTCGAGCTCGCTGTAGGTCAGCCATTCGGTGTGGGGGCGTGCGCCGACAGCGCTGATAACCAGGTCCGCGTGCAGGTCCAGGCCGCTGACCCGGACCGTCCACTGCGCATCCGTTTTCTGAATGGATTCCACAGCAACCCCAAAATGAGTTACGACACCGGCCTGATGCATCCATGCCTTCGCTTCCTCACCCAGATGTCCTGAAAAGAAGCGCTGCATTGGTTGCGGAGCCAAATCCACTACCGTGACGGCAAGCCCACGCTGGGCGAGTGTAGATGCCAGTTCCGCACCAATGGTTCCGGCGCCGATGATGATCGCACTGGAAGCTCCTGCATCCACGGCGCTGCGCAGGGCAAGGGCGTCCTGCGCGGTTCTTAGGCTGAGAACGCCCGCTGGCTCGTTCGGCAGCCGGATTGAGCCGGCTCCTGTGGAGATGACGACGGCGTCAGCGGCTACTTCTCCGAGCTTGTCCGTCAGGACAGTCCGCTTGTCGGTGAGCAGCCCGATGGCCTTTGCCTTGAGGATCGGCGTAGCCTCCGGCCACCACTCGGCCGGTTCGACGGGACCGGTGCCAAGAAGGAATTGCTTGGACAGCGGGGGCCGGTCGTAGGGCGCGTTCGGGTCTGAATCAATGACGATAAATTCGCCTGCAAAGCCCAGCTCGCGGCTGCGTTCAATCAGCATCGCCGACGCAACCGAAGCGCCAATGACCGCAACCCGGTCTGGCAGATGTGTCACGATGCCGAAACCTCTGATGCTTTCTCGCCGGCCTCGGCCGTTTCCCGTTCCAGGATCGCCCGTTCGGGGCAGTTCCGGATGGCCTTGCGGACGTTGGGTTCATCGCCGCTGTTTTCGCGGCCAGGAATAACGTGCGCGTAGCCTTCCTCGTCGATCTCAAAGGTTTCGGGTGCCAGAGCCCAGCACCGGGCGTGGCCTTGGCAACGCCCTCCGTCGACCCAAAGTTCTCCCATGGTGATCAAGCTCCAATCTTGAGGGTAAGCGGGCCGACGCCGTGCCACGGTTCGTCGTCGTTTGCCCGTTCGAAGTGAGGGACAGCCTTCAGGAATTCCTCCATGGCGATAACCATTTCGGCGCGGCCAAGGTTCGAGCCGAGGCACCGGTGGATCCCTCCGCCGAAGGCCAGGTGGCGGTTGTCTTCACGGTCGATCTTGATGTCGTTGGGTTCTTCGTAGACCTCCGGGTCACGGTTGCCCGCGCCGAAGACGAGCACAACGCGTTCGCCAGCCTTGATTTCCTGGCCCCGGACAACTGTGTCCTTCTTCGCGGTGCGGGCCATGGCCTGGACCGGGGAGAGGGTCCGCAGGAATTCTTCGGCTGCGGTGGGGATCAGGTCCGGGTCTTCCCGCAACTGCTGCTGGGCCTGCGGGTTGCCGGCCAGGTACCAGAGGGCGGAACGGATCGCCCAGGCGGTCGTGTCGAGCCCGGCCAGGAAGAGGAGGTAGCAGTACGACAGCAGCTCTTCCCGCGTGAGCTTCCGGCCTTTCACTTCCGCTTTCAGGAGCTGGGTGATCAGGTCATTGCTGGCGTCCGCTTCCGGTCCGGCCTTTTCCCGTTCGTCGAGAAGGCGGTCGAAGTAGTCGTTGAGTTCGCGTCCGGCCGCGTATGCGGTTTCCGGATGCGCGGTCCGCTCATAGATGATTTCGTCGATCCACCGGTCGAAGATTGGCCAGTCCTGTTCCGGATATCCGGCCAGGCGGCTGAAGATAATGGTCGGCATCGGGCGGGCAAGCTTTGCCGAGACATCAACGACGTCTCCGGCTGTGAGGACTTCCTGGCACAGCTGCTGGGCGGTCTCCCGCATTCCGGGTGTCAGCTTTGAGATGTTCATGGGGGTGAACATCGGCAGCAGGATTTTGCGGAAGTCAGCGTGGGTCGGGGGATCGATGTCGATCGGAATGAGGGGGACGTCAGTGCCGAACGCCGGGAGGAGCATTGAGGGTCCGACAGCGAAGGTGTCGGGGTCCTGCTCGGCGTTGAAGATATCTTCGCTCTTGGTGATGTACCAAAAGCCTCCATACTTGTTACTGTGCCCGACAGGTCCGTTGGCTAGGATGTCCTGGTATTCGTCGAAAATGTTGTCGAGCGACCGTCCGTGGAAGTCAAAGTCTGACTTGTTGTGGCTGAGTCCCCGCTCAGTTTCTGTGCTCATGAGAATTGCTCCTGAAGTGGTTTCTGTGACTGTGCGTACGCTGCGGCCTTCTCCACGAGATCGACGAAGAGGGCCTTCTGGGCTTCGTGGTAGTCGACCATGTGCTCGGGATGCCATTGGACTCCGATGAGGCGGGCATCGTCGGCTTCAATTGCTTCGATAACGTCGCCTTCCCGTCCCACGACACGAAGGCCTGTTCCGAGCTTTCCCAAGCCCTGGTGGTGGTAGCTGTTCACGGGAATGGTCAGGTCTTTGGCGATCCGGGCAAGTTCGGAACCGGGCTCCAGTTGTACCTGGTGCCATGGTTCATGAGAGGGATGGTCCTGCCAGTGCCCCCTGTCCGGGCTCACTTCCTGGACGAGGTTTCCGCCTCGAATAACGTTGACTAGCTGCATCCCCCGGCAAGTGGCCAGGATGGGCAGGCCGCGGAGCATGGCCTCGTTGTAAAGCTCGATTTCGAAGTCGTCCCTGATGTCGCACACGTCATAGACCGTGTCGGCCGGGTCCTCCCCATACAGCCGGGGGCTGATGTCACCGCCGCCGGTGAGGATCAGCCCGTCGAATCCTTCAAGCGCCGCATCGGGGATCGTTGCCGTGGACGGAAGAATGGCGGGACGGCCGCCTGCGGCAAGCACGCCGTTGGCGTAGGCCATGTTCTGGACCGTTGAAGGCATCGGGCCAAAGGCGGTATCGACGGTCTGCCGGGCCGCGGAAATGGCAATAAGGGGCGCCCGCATGTCAGTAAACCAGCCAACCGCCGTCGACGTGGATGGTGGTACCGGTCACCCAGCTGGCCTCGTCGCTGGCCAGGAACGCGACTGCGTTGGCAACGTCGGAGGGCCGTCCGATTCGTCCGAGCGGCGTGCGGTCGAGCAGGAACTTCACGGCCTCCTGGTTCTCCAGCACGGACTTGGTGAATGGCGTCTCGATGAAGCCGGGGGCGACAGCGTTGACGCGGATTTTGGAAGCTGCGGTTTCGATGGCCAAAGCCTTCGTGAACATAAGAAGTGCACCCTTGGATGCGTTGTAGTGGACCTGGGGGTGTCCGCTGCTGGCGATGACGATGTGGGCCTCGACAGAGGTGATGTTGACGATGGCACTGGTTGAATCGTCGCCCCGGGCGGCAGCGCCCTTCTCCAGCAGCGGCCGTGCGGCCTGGCTGACCAGGAACGGTCCGGTGGAGTTCACGGCGAAGACCTGGTCCCATTCCGCTACGCTCACGTCGTCGAAGTTGCTGCCCTTGACGATTCCTGCGTTGTTGACGAGGGTGTCGAGCCGGCCGAATTTTGCGTCGATCTCGGCCATGCCGCTGCGGACCGAGGCTTCGTCGGCGACGTCCATAACAACAGGCACCATTTCCGGGTGCTGGCCGATCAGACGTTCGAGCGCGGCCTCGTCACGGTCCAGGGCTACGACGGTGGCGCCCTCCTTGAGGAGCTTTTCTGCGATGGCAAGGCCGTTTCCGGACGCGGCTCCGGTGACTGCAGCGATCTTTCCGGGGTGAGTGGTCATTGGGTGCTTCTTTCTGAGTATTTAAAAAATGGAAATGGAGCTCTTAGCGCTGCACTCTGCGCTAGATGCGTTCCAGGTAACGTGCGATCTCGAAGTCGGTGACGCTGGTCTGAAGCTTGCGGAGCTCCCAGCGCCTCGTCTGGACGTAGTGGGTCACGAAGGTTTCGCCGAAGTACGCCTTGGCGACCTCGCTTTTTTCGAACTGTTCGATGGCCTGGTCGAGTGTTCCGGGCAGCTGCTTTACCTGGTGTCCTTCCTCCAGGGCGTAGGCGTTTCCTTCCACCCGCTTCGGGGCGGTCAGTTCCTGCTCCACGCCGTGCAGGCCGGCAGCGATGTTAGCGGCGATGACCAGGTAAGGATTGGCGTCAGCGCCCGGTACCCGGTTTTCAATGCGTGCGGCGCTGCTCTTTGACGGGATGGACCTGATGGCGACCGTTCGGTTGTCCAGGCCCCAGGTGGCGCTGGATCCGGCCCACTGCCCGCCTTCGGTCCGCTTGTAAGAGTTGATGGTGGGCAGGTAGAGGGCCGTGAGCTCCGGTGCCGTCTCGACGACGCCGGCCAGGTAGTTGTATCCGATGGCGCTCAGTTCGCCGGGCTCCTCGGCATTGGCGAAGGCGGACTTGCCCGACTGCGGATCCCAAAGGCTCTGGTGCATGTGCCCGGAGGAGCCGGCCCACTCCGGGTTGATCTTGGCCATGAATGATGCCGTGTAGCCGGCCTCAGCTGCAACCTCCTTGACGGTTGCCTTTAGCCGGAGGGCGTTGTCCGCGGCTGCGAGAGCATCCGAATAGTGGATGTTCATCTCGAACTGGCCCGGACCGTTTTCACTGTTGCTGGCCTCGATGAAAATGCCCTGCTCAGACAGGCGGCGTCGGATCTCACCGATGAGGAACTCGGTGCCTGTGTCCCTGACGAGGCTGTAGGTGTGACTGCCCGCCGTGATGGGGGTCAGGTCGCGCCAGTCCTTGGCGGCAAGGTCCGTCGGGGTGCCTTTGAACAGGTAGAACTCGAACTCGTAGGCGCAGACTGGCGAGTATCCAAGGTCTTCGGCTTTCTGCACGACTCGCTTGAGAATGCTCCGGGGACAGATTGCCGCAGGCTCGCCCGACATCTCGTAGGCGTCGCAAATGACGGAAGCCACGCCGGGTTCCCCCGGAACGACCTTCAGGGTACTGAGATCGGGGAGGAGCGTCACGTCAGGGTAACCCGTGTCCCACCCCGTGTAGCTGAGATCAGAAATGATTTCGTCCTGAATGTCCCAGCCGAAGATGATGTTGCAGATATTCGTTCCGCGCTCAGCGACGCTTTCCAGGAAGTACCTGGCAGGGATGCGCTTGCCGCGCCATACGCCGTCCAGGTCCACGACGCCCACTTTGAACGTTTTGATGTCGTTGTCGGAGACGAACTTTTGCAGTTCGTCATGCGCTGACGCGGCTGAGGATTGATCCTGCATGTCGATAGCCTCGAGTTCGTGGAGGTCCTCCGGGACCTGTGTGATGGGATTCACTATGTACCTCTTATCCTCATTGATATTGGTTACTAAAAACACTAAGAGCGGGGTCCTTTTGGCGTATGTGCAAGGTGCACATCATGATTGCCGGCTACATGCATTCGGTAAGCCAGGTCACTTTCCTGTGCGGTAGGCAGGCCAAGACTTTTTCGTGTTCTGCCCAGTACCCAGGACACGAAAGCCCGGGTGCTGCGCAGGTCGAGCGGGGCCTAGTAGACGTCCTTGACGTAACGTCCTTCGCTCTTCAGGGACTGCAGGTAATCGTGCGCCTTTTCGGGGGTCATTGCGCCGTGGCTGCTGAGCACCGCCAGCAGGGCTTCGTCGATGTCAGGTGCTATTTGTTTGCCGCCGCACACATAGACCGAGGCTCCACCCGATAGCCAGGCAAAGATGTCTTCTCCTTCTTCGCGGATCCGGTCCTGGACATAGACCTTGCCCTGTTGATCGCGGGAGAAAGCCACGCTGAGGCGGTTCAGCACGCCGTTGCTTTGCAGTTCTTCCATTTCCTCCTGATAAAGCCAGGAAGGCTTTTCATGGCGGTCCCCGAAGAACAGCCAGTTTCGTCCCCGGGCTTGTGAGACTTCGCGGTCACGGAGGAAGCCACGGAACGGGGCAACTCCGACGCCTGGACCGACCATGATCACGTCAGCTGAGTTGTCGTGGGGCAGGTGGAACTCGTGCGCCGGCAGCGGGAAGACTTTTATGGTTGTCTTGGTCTGCGCGGCGGACTGGAGGAAACCGCTGCATGCACCCGAGTGCCGGCGGCCGGCGGTCTCGTATTGCACAGTGGAGACCGTCAAGTGGACGCGGTCGCCGTCAGCGAGGGGACTGGATGCAATGGAGTACGACCGGTGCTGCAGGGGCCTCAGCATTGAGAGGAACTCGCCGGGGTCGACATCTGTTGTCCAGGTTTCCTGCAGCACGTCCAGCATGTCCCGTCCCCACAGCCAGTCCTCCAGCGCATTGCGGTCACCGGACTCGACCAGGTTCCGCACGGGATGATCCGGGGCGAGATTTTCGACGAGCCAGGCCACGATGCCTAGGTGGGGCAGCCGTAGCTCATAGTCGTTTTGAAGCGTCTCGCGTACGGTCTTGCCGTCTTCACCGAATACCTCGCTGCCTGCGAGGCCAAGGAATCCGAGGAGGTCTTCCACGAGTTCGATGGAGTTGGTGGGGATTACGGCAAGTGAGTCACCTGGCCGGTAGTTGCGGCTGTCACCGCTGACCTCAAGCTCGTAGTGCCAGACCTCTTTTTCGGACTCTGGAGCGCTGAGGAGGCGGGCCTTGACGACAGTGGCAGTGTCAGGTTCCCGGCGTGTGCCTTTGGGCTGCTCCCCGGGGTTTGCTCCTGGAACAGTGGAGTCTTGCGGGTTGTTGTCTCGCTTCTTGGGAACAACTGTCTTGAAGGTCTCAAGCATGCCCTTGATCCACTTGCCTGACGTCAGGTCATAGTCGACATCGCAGTCGAGGCGGTCAAGGATTCTCTTGCCGCCGAGTTCGCCAAGGCGCTCGTCAAGATCGCTGCCGGCTTTGCAGAAGTCTTCGTACATGGAGTCGCCAATGGCAAGGACTGCGAAGGGAACGTCCTTGAAGAGGTCTGAACCGGCGCTTTGAAGCTGGTCCCAAAACGGTTGCGCATTGTCCGGCATGTGGCCGTTGTCGTGTGTGGCGGTAACGATCAACAGGCGGTCCTTGCGTGCCGCATCTTGCGGGGTCAGCATGTCCAGGCTCATAAGCTCGGCTGCGTAACCCTGGCCGTTTGCCTTGTCCACGATCTTGGACGCAAGGAACTCAGCGTTCCCGGTCTGGCTGCCGTAGAGGACGCTGAGGGTCTGCACGGCGGTACCTGTCTCACTGGATACTTCGGATGAGGTGCCTTGGTTGGTCCGAACCAGCTCCCCTGTGTCAGTTGTCACGGTTCTGTCCTTACAAATACGGTCTTGAGTTCGGTGTATGCCTCGATGGCAGCCTGGCCCAGTCCGCGGCCGATGCCTGACTGTTTGAAGCCGCCATAAGGTGTCTGAATTCGAATGGATGAGTTTGAGTTGACCGACAGAGTCCCGGACTCAAGTGCCCGCGCCGTCCGCAGGGCCTGCCCGACATCGTTGGTCCAGATGGAGCCGCTCAGGCCGTAAATTGAGCTGTTGGCCAGCGCGATGGCTTCCTCTTCGGTGTCGAAGGGAATCACCGAGGCGATGGGGCCGAAAATTTCATCGGTTGCCACCCGGCTCTTGGGGTCCGGGGCGATGACGATTCTGGGCGCCATCCAGAAGCCGGGGCCATCCGGTGCTTCACCGGCGGTGACGACGTTGAGACCGTTTTCGAGGAAGCTGGAAACGGTGTCGCGGTGGGCAGCCGATACCAGAGGTCCCAGGTTGGTCTTGTCGTCCAGAGGGTTACCGATTTTCAGTGCACGCGTAGTCTCGATGAATCCCTCAACGAACTCGTCGAAGATTCCCCGCTGCACGAGAAAGCGGCTACGTGCACAGCAGTCCTGGCCCGTGTTGTCGAAGACCGACATCGGGGCTGCCTGCAGACACTTGGCGAGGTCAACGTCGTTGTAGACGATACTGGCGGACTTCCCGCCGAGCTCAAGAGAAACCCTTTTCATCGTCGTTGAAGCCGCCTGGACGATGGACCGGCCGACCTCGGTGGAACCAGTAAAACTTATCTTGCTAACATCCGGGTGTTCAGCGAGGGCATTGCCGATCCGGGCGCCCGAACCAGTGAGAACCTGAAGCGCGTCCCCGACGACGCCCAGTTCCTTCACGATCTCACCAAATCGGACAGTTGACAGGGGGGTAAGGGCCGCGGGTTTCACAATTACCGAATTACCGCTGGCCAGAGCCGGGGCGATACTCCAGGACGCGATAGGCAGAGGGAAGTTCCACGGGGCAATTACGGCCACAACACCCAACGGCTCGCGGAAAGTCATGCTGACGCCGCCATCGACCGGAATGGTGTCCCCGAGGATCTTGTCCACCGTTCCGGCGTAGTACTTGAAGCACTCGGCGACACCAAGAACTTCCTGTCGGGCCGCCGCCAATGGCTTACCAACGTCGGTGGATTCGAGCAAGGCCAGTTCGTCGCTGTGAGCGATGACAGCATCGGCAATAGCCCAGAGGGCATCACGGCGTTCAGCCAGTGGCTTGCGGACCCAGGCGCGCTGGGCGGCCCCTGCGCGTTCGACCGCTGCATTTACGTCCGGCAGGTCGTAGGCGGGCACCTCGCCTATCTGTTCTTCTGTAGCGGGGTTGTAGACCGAAATAACGCTGCTCATAATCGGGTGCTCCTTCAGGAGAAGTGGGGTTTGTCGAAAATTTCCTAGTCCCGTATGGACTCTGGGAAGCTCCGTTAGTTCCGACAATGCCTGAGGAAACTGCGGCCAGCGAGTGCTGGGAGCACCACGATAAGTAGCTGTATGTGCGCGGTGCACATTCCATAAACTCCTCGTTCATAGGACCGCGTCCATTCTTTTGCCAGCGAATAGCTGTGCATCAAGACCATGCCCAAGACGGATGTATGTGCAGGCTCAACACCGCAAACTCTGGGGCAACTCCTACGCTGTAATCCAACTCACAGTGACGTTCGGCAAGGGGGCCGGCCCGATTGTGGGTTCCGCGATGCCGCTCAATTCCGCCTTGTCGAAGGCATCGCGATGACACTCAGCTTCTACGTCCAGGAGGGACGAATGGCAACTAAAGATGTTAAATTTGAGCCGGTGGATGCGGGACCCAACGGAATCTTGAGCCCAGACCGCTTGCTCAGCAGGGGCCTGGGAGTCCGGTCGATTGTGTTCATGGTTGTGGCGGGAGCTGCGCCCATGACAGCTGTCGTGGCTGGCTGGCCTGTTGTCGTTTCTGCATCGGGAAGCACGGGCGGTCCGCTGTTCTTCCTTATCGCGACCGCTATTCTGTTTCTGTTTGCCGTTGGTTTTACGAGGATGACGCCCTTTGTAAAAAATGCTGGAGCGTTCTATTCCTACATCCAAACGGGGCTGGGCCGAGGTGTTGGCATGGGGGCTGCCACTTTTGCGCTCGGAACATACTTGCTGCTGTTTCTTGCGCTGTGTTCATACCTGGGGTCAGCGGCCCAGACCACGGTTCACGATCTGGGCGGTCCGGAACTTCCCTGGTGGCTGTGCAGTCTGGTGCTGATGGCAACCTGCGGTGCTCTTGCATACCGGGACGTCGAGCTCTCCGCCAAGGTGCTGGGCGTGGTCCTGGTCATCGAAACAGTCGTTCTGCTGGCAGTAAACATCGGGGTGATTGTCCACGGCGGCGCGGAAGGGTTGAGTGCTGACTCGCTGTCCCCCGCGCGTTTGGGTGAAGGTGTCCCGCCTCTGGGCGTCATGTTTGCCTTCTTCTCATTCATCGGCTTTGAGGCCACCGCCGTCTTCCGGAACGAAGCACGTGACCCCGACCGCACTATCCCGCGGGCAACCTATATCGCCGTTATCGGCGTCGGCATCTTCTACACTTTCACTGCCTGGGCACTCCAGGCGGGAGTCGGAAGCAGCCAGATAGTCGAAGTCGCGACGAACGACCCCACCAGCATTGTTGTAGGGCTCGCGGGACAGTACGTGTCCCCGCTCCTTGCCACTCTGCTCCAGGTTTTCCTCATCACCAGCCTTTTCGCCTGCATCCTCACCTTCCAGAACGTACTGACCCGGTACCTCTTTACCCTTGGTACGCAAGGTGTTCTTCCGTCTGGACTTGGTGCAATCCACCCACGTCACCACGCTCCATCCAGGGCAGCCTTGATCGTCTCGGTAGTTGCGATAGCACTGCTTGGTGTCGAGGCGATCATCGGGCTCGACCCGGTAACGCAGGCCTACACCTGGTTCTCAGGCTCGGCCACATTGGGCATCGTTGTTCTGATGGCTCTCACGTCACTCGCGGTGATCGTGTTCTTCCGGAGGAATGCACACAACAAGAAGGTCTGGGGCACGTTGCTGGCCCCCGCGCTTGCCCTTCTCGGACTCGGGGGAATTGTCTTTCTGGTCCTTCAGAACTTCGGGCTCCTCGTCGGCGGCGACTTGGCGGCGGGAATACTGTTGACGCTCATGGCTGCACTCTTCCTGGGCGGCGTGACTACCGCGCTGGTTATGCGATCCAAGCGGCCGGCGACGTATGCCGCACTGATCCCGGCAGGTTCCGGCAGCGAAGAAAGTTCCGCAGGGATTTAGGAACAAAGACTCATCTCCGTAGCCGCCGTCGCACGAGCCTTCTTGGGAACGACGGTAATGGTGGCCGGCTGCGCAAGGCGCGGCCGGCCACTCGCGCCCATGGACAAAAGATCTTCCAGAGATTTCCCCACCCGTCACTGCAGATAGTGAGCTGCGAGAGCAGCTGCCGATATTTAGGAGCTTCCCATTTCCGACAGCGCACTGTTGAAGCAAATCATCGACAAGAAGTACCCGACAGTTGCCTACGGCGAAGGCATCTTCCTGTATGACACGGAAGGGCGCCAGTACCTGGATGGTTCAAGCGGCGCCATGACCGCCAGCATTGGTCACGGCGTGGACGAAATTGCGGAGGCGGTGAAAGAACAGTGCCGCCGCGTAGCTTTTACGTATAGAACCCAGTTCACCAACCTGCCCGCTGAAGAACTCGCCCGCCGGCTCACCGACATCGCTCCCGGGGACCTCGATATGGCGTTTTTCGTCAATAGCGGGTCCGAAGCATCCGAATACGCCATCCGCACCGCAGTGAGCTACTGGCGCGAAAGGGGGCTCCCAGGCAAAGTCAAAATCCTTGGCAGGACCATCAGCTATCACGGCATGACAATGGGCGCCCTGTCGATGTCCGGGCATGCAGCACGCCGCCCCGACTACGGATCCTTGCTCCATGCGTTCTCCTTCGCCCCGCCGGCCTACGCCTACCGCTTCGCGCTTCCAAGCGAGAGCGAGGAAGCGTACGCTGCGCGGGCTACGAAGGCCTTCGAAGATGCCATTCAGAACGAGGACCCCGGCACAGTCGCGGCAGTCATCGTCGAACCAATCGTAGGAGCCGCCGGCGGGGTCCTGACGCCGCCGGCCGGCTACTTCGCCCGCCTTCGCGACATTTGTGATCGGCTGGACGTGCTGCTGATCATCGATGAGGTCATCACGGGAATGGGGCGCACGGGCGACTGGTTCGCGAGTTCCTACGAGGACGTCGTGCCGGACCTTCTTCTTATCGGCAAAGGAATGAGTGCCGGATACTCCCCTGTTGCTGGCGTCCTGCTGCGGAGCCACATCGTCGAGGCGCTCAGAGAGGGCAGCGGCGTCGCTCCGTTCGGGCACACCTTCTCGGGGAACCCACTGGGGGCAGCGACCTGCCTGGCGGTCCTGGACTTCATGGAACGCGAGGATATCCTCGCGAACGTCCGGCAACGGGGGAAGCAGCTTGAAGAGGGTCTGCTCTCCCTGGCAACAAGGTACCGCTGCATCGCCGACGTCCGTGGGCGGGGCCTGCTCTGGGGCTTCGAGTTCGTTATGGACCAGGAAAGCAAGCAGGCACCCGATCCTGCGCTGGGAGCGGCTGGCCTATTCGTCGATGAATGCCTGGACCAAGGGCTCCTTGTCTACCCGGCCGGGATCGCCCCGCTGAACAATGCCGTGATTCTGTCCCCGCCCTTGGTGATCACCGAAGAGGAGACACGGGAACTGCTGGCGAAGCTGGAAAAAGCCCTCCGCGCCATGGAACGTCACGTTAAGCGCTGGGCCGCTGTAGGTGAGAACCGGCATGGATCCCGAGTTGGAACCGGAAGCTGACACTGATCCCGGCCGTTCCAACGTCCGCGCTGGTCAGGTTGCACATAGTGCTCGTAAAGGCTGTTCCGTCCACACACTTTTGAAACTCGACCAGGGCTGAAGATGGTCGAAGCGACCCATCTGCCAGCTCCTCAACCACCAAGGAAGCCAAGTGACTACACCGATTCTTGCCGCCGTGCTGGAAAAGCCCGGAGCCCCTCTTCAGATCCGCGAACTGCTGCTTGATGATCCGGAGGACAATGAGGTTCTCATCCGGACCGAGCGAGTGGGCCTTTGCCATAGCGATCTGCACTATCTGAAGGGGTCGCTGGATATCTCCCTGCCGGTGGTCCTCGGGCATGAAGTCGCAGGCATTGTCGAGCGCGTCGGTTCTGCAGTCACAAGAATTAAGACTGGTGAAAGGGTCGTGGCAACGGTCACCCCCTCCTGCGGGGCATGCCGCAACTGCATAAGCGGGCGCCCGACCCAGTGCGAACGAGTCGACTCGATGCGTGAGCGGCAGCGACCCAGGCTGCTCTCACCTGATGGATCAAGCGTTGAGTCGCTCGGCGGTATCGGCGCGTTTGCAGAGGCCTTCCTCGTGAAGGAGGCATCCGTTGCAGTGGTCGGCTCGGATCTGCCTCCCCAGGTGGCGTGTCTTCTCGGTTGCTGCATTAGTACAGGAGTCGGCGCGGTTATTCACGGCGCAAAGGTAGGACCAGAGGATACTGTTGCCGTAATCGGTTGCGGCGGTGTCGGAATAGCGGCCATTCAAGGTGCCAGGTTGGCTGGGGCACGACGAATCATTGCCATTGACGCTGTGCCGGCGAAGCTGGAGCTCGCCCGTAACTTCGGTGCCACGGACACTGTTGTCTCATCATCCGACCCAACAGAAACACTCATCCAGGTCCGATCACTTCTTCCCCAAGGTGTCAGCCATGCAATCGAGGCGGTGGGCCGCAGCCAGACAGCGGAACTCGCCTTTTCGCTCCTGCGCCCGAACGGAACCGCCACCATCCTCGGTCTCATGCCCACAGGGTCCGAACTGCGTATCCCCGCAGATGCACTCGTATACGGCGACCGACACCTGCAAGGCGCCTACATGGGCGCGAACAGGTTCCTCAGCGACGTCGACATGTTCACGGACCACTACCTGAACAACCGACTGGATCTCGATGCAATGGTCACCAAAGAACTGCCCTTCGAACGTATCAACGAGGGATTCGAAGCGATGGCGGAAGCCTCGACGATCCGAGTTGTGCTGAACATGACCGACAGGCAACTGTGATCCGGACAACTTTGAAGACCGTTTGGCAGCTGACTGTCAGGCCGATCACGATCTGATTTTGCGCCACGGCCAGCGCCGGAACGAAAGCTGCGCACTGTGGCGCTGCAAATCCTCCCGAACATAAACGGTCAAACGTCAATGCCCAGCCCCTGCCGTCGCTGGTCCTGGACGACAAAGACAACAACGAAAACCAGAGGAGCACCTTGAATGACTGCTGAAGGACTAGCACAACTGACCGCTAACACCCCCGACCTTGTCGAGCAACGCTCCTTTGTCCATGGCGCATGGCTGCAGCTCGACGAAAACGGCCGCTACCTTACCAACCCAAATACGGGCGAACCCCGGCAGCCGATGCGAAAGACCGGAAAGGCTGACGTCGAGTGCGCACTCGCCGCAGCGGCGACACTGCACGAGTCCGGGAAACTTGAAGACATCAAACTCCAGGACCGTCTTGAGCTCCTGAGAAAGGTAGGCGCATCTCTCGATGCCCAGAGCGAAGAAATCGCGCTGCAGGACAGCATCAACACGGGAGTCCCTATCCGGACCACTCGCCTGATTGCCGGTGCACTCGGGGACAGAGTCCGGGGAACTATCGCTGAAGCGGAGCAGCTTGGCGACTCGGAGACCCTTGACGGCGGTGACCGGTCTGTGGTCATCCTGCGCAAGCCCCTCGGCCCGGCCCTCATCATTGGCCCCTGGAATGCTCCAACCTTCACCGTGGTAGGCAAGGTGGCAGCAGCAATGGCGGCTGGTTGCCCGGTCATCCTCAAACCCTCCGAGAACGCCCCCGGCGGTTGCCAGCTCTTCGCCGAATCGATCGTCGCCGCCATGACCGAACTCGATTACCCGAGCGCTGCGTTTCAACTGGTTCATGGGAATTCGGAGACAGGATCACTGCTGACCTCGGATCCCCGCATCGAGGCTCTTTCGTTTACAGGGGGCGATTCGGCAGGCCGAACGGTCGCGAAGGCTGCGGCGTCCAATCTGGCTGTCATGCAGATGGAGCTCGGATCCAACAATCCCGTGATCATTCTGGATGATGCCGATGTCAGCTCAGCGGCACAATCCATTGTGCAGGGCATGACCCGTCTCAATGGCCAGTGGTGCGAGGCGCCCGGCAAGGTACTGGTTGACGGGTCGGTTCACGACCGTTTCGTTGAAGCTATGAAGTTCGAACTCAGTAAGCTTCGGGTCGGAAATGCCTTGGATGAGACAACGGAAGTGGGTCCCCTTGCGTTTGAGCGGCAGCGTGATGGTTTGGTAGCCGCAGTGAATCGACTCGTCGAACTGGGGGGAACGCTGGTCACTGCCGGCGATCTACCAGATCTTAACGGCTGGTTCCTGGCACCGGGGATGATCGTCGGATGTCCGGCCGGAGCCGCCGCGGAAGAACTCTTCGGGCCACTGGTCACGGTACATCCCGTGCATTCCGTTGAAGAGGCCCTTAGCCATGCAAACGGACCGGCAACCGGTCTTGATGCCTACGTATTCGGCGGTGACGAAACACGGGCCATCGACGTGGCATCCCGTATTCGTGCCGGGGAGGTCCGCATCAACGGCACGTTCATGAGCGACCTGGCCGGCAATTCGCGGCAGAGTTTCTGGGGTACCAGCGGTATTGGAGGCCACGGTCCCCAGTACGGCGTTCGCTTCTTTACCGGCGACCGCGTGGTTGGCGTGGACAGGACGGATTTGCCGCTCTAGGCGCCGTATCCGACCCCACCAAAGCGTAAGCGAGGCCCTGCGAGGCCTGCGACAGACATTCCAGAAACGTGACGCCTGGCTAAGGCGGAGGCTCCGCGTCCTCTCGGGCAAGCAGCAGGCCAGGGCCTGGCAACATGAGACGAGAAAGCCCTTCAATGACAGATACTTCAACGACAGATACGGTGCGGTTTTCACCGCTGAGTTTCCTTGAGGGCGCCACGGCGGCGATCCCGGCCTTTGGAAGCGACCTGGTCGATTTCCGTAGGGAAATGCACGCCGATCCTGAAGTCGGCCTGTATCTGCCCCGCAGCCAGGCCCGGGTCCTTGAGGCACTCAAGGGACTCGACCTCGAAATAAGCCTGGGAAAAGCGGCCTCGTCCGTGGTTGCGGTACTCCGGGGCGGGGCCACCCAGTCCCCCGTTGGGAGCCGTCCTACTGTACTGCTTAGAGGGGACATGGACGCCCTTCCTGTGGCAGAAAAAACGGGTATACCCTTTGCCTCGACCAATGGCGCAATGCATGCCTGCGGTCATGACCTGCATACAGCGGGCCTGATTGGTGCCGCCCGCTTGCTCTCGTCCGTACGTCACAGCCTGACCGGCGACGTCATCTTCATGTTCCAACCGGGGGAGGAAGGACATGACGGGGCCCGCATCATGCTGGAGGAAGGCGTTCTTAATGCAGCCGGCAGGCGACCGGATGCTGCCTACGCCCTGCATGTCGTTTCAGACATGCCGTCAGGCGTGTTCACGACCCGGGCCGGCTCCTACATGGCAGCCTTCGGAGATCTGTCCGTCAAGGTTATCGGGCGTGGTGGGCACGGTTCCCGCCCCTTCCAGGCTTTGGATCCCATACAGGTAGCTGCTGAAATGCTTGGAGCGCTACAGACGTACATCACCCGGCGATTCAACGTTTTTGATCCCGTGGTTCTTTCCGTGGGCCAGTTCCATGGCGGTTCCGCCTCTAATGTCATACCTGATTCGGCGGAATTCAGGGCCAGCGTCAGATCTTTCAGCCCCGGTGTCGAAGCACGGCTCGCACAGGAGTTGCCGGATCTTATCCGGCAACTGGCGTCCGCTCATCAACTGACAGCCGACGCAACGTTCACTCCAGTTATGCCGGCCACCGTCAATCACGACAGTGACGCCGAACTCTGGGGCAGGACAGCACGGACATTCTTCGGAGAGCACCGGTTCGTGCCCAGCCCGTCCCCCAGGACCGGCTCTGACGATTTCTCCCGGGTCCTCGTGGAGGTCCCCGGAGCGTACGGGCACCTCGGAGCTGGGTCTCCAGATATCGACCCCATGGAGTGGGCTCCCATGCATTCGCCCAGGGCAGTGTTTGACGACAGTATCCTCGTTGATCAGGCACAATTCATGGCGGGTGTGGCGCTTGGAAAGCTTCAGGAGTTGGAGGTGCTGGGGTAGCTCGGAGGGCTTCCGGAGCGGCCACACCTCACTTGAAGCAGTGGATCTAGCAGTACCCGTCTCGAAGCTCGAATGGATAGCACTTCAACCACTATCAGGTTGCCGTACACCCCAATCTCACACCGCTCGGCCGGCCCTTGAATTCCTTGCAAGACGAGCGCCAGGAATAAACCTCATATGCAGTCGGGTGGAAGCGTCCGCTCTACCAAACTAGACGACTGTAAGCAGGTCGTACGATCCGGCAGAAACGACTTAAACGGCAATTCCGACCGTACACGCCGGTCGACCTAGTAAAGGAGGACGTGTGTCCTACCAGTTGCATGAACCGGAAGTCAGCGTTGCCTTCTCGCTAACGAGCGGCGGTCTGTTCCCAAACCCGGCGCTTCCTCTTTCCCTTGAAGTCATCACTTTAGATGAGCCCCAGAGCAGAGACGAGAAGCTAAACCGTGCTATCAACAGACTCATACCCGCCGCTCTCGAACGCAGGCAGGGAATCCTGGTCATACAACGCGATTACGGCAAATATACCGTTCGTGTCGACCACGAAGTGCCATGCGGCACAACTCGGGAGTTCCGCGACTGGATCGTGCGAAGGTGAACCAGAGGACACGACGACTTGACTGCGCCATTTACAAGCCTTGAGGGCAAATTGCCGTCCTGAATGCGGCTGCCGTCTGAATAGATTCCTTAACACCACTTACCCCCATATGTATGAGGTTGCCTTCTCTGTATGAGCTACACCCCAACCTGACGTCAGGTTGGGGTGTAAGCGCTGTCAGAGTAGGGCTTGATTCTTCCTATTCTGACAGCGGCTCGAGGGGCTCTAGAATTCAGCCTGACACCCGGTTTGTCCGGGAGGCCCCTGCGGTCGGCCGCACGTGGCTTGACTTCCACAAACCGGCAGTCAAGCCACGCTCAGGGCGGTGCGATAGTCATCGACAAGGTTGGTCAGAAGCTTCAAGGCAAAGTTCACGTTAAAGGCATCCATTTCCCTGCCGCCGGGCGCTTGCGGAATTCGATGCCCCCGGTGCAGGGGGTTAAGGCAGCGTGTAAGTGTGTGCTGCGAGATTGGCCCCCATTCCCCGTGCACAGCTGCACTTGCAGGGCTGAATATGAGTCGGTAGTCCTCAAGTAAACCGACCTGATCGGCCATCCTTCTAGTGTCGACCGATGCGAAGTTGCCGGCGATACTGATGTGCTGGAACTCCTCCCAAACGTCGCCGTTAACCAACTCTTGGAGTCGATCTATCTGTGCATTTAGCGCCTCGGATGGCTCATCAAGTGAATCGCGAAGCTCCTCCGCATGGAGTTTGTAAAGCTTCAGCTTTCCTCGACCATAGTCCTTGAAACGCGAAAAGATATCGCGATCTTGCCTTATCATCCACTTGAAAACGATCCGCGTCTCGATCAATCCCCTTGTCGTTCCAGCTGCGGAATCGATGTGCCAAAGAGCGGGCGAGTCGATCATGGCTCGCACAAATTCAATCTGACGAAACACTAAACCTGTGAGGACTTCATGCTTATCCGGGTCATACAAGTCTGGGTCGGCATCCTGGCTGATGGAGATTGCATCCGCGTAGAGCTCGTTTAATTGATCCACCCAATGCTTATGCGCGGCTAGTACGACGCCCTCGCCTTCGCCCCCCTGTTGGAGTCTCTTGGTAGTCTCCTCCCGCACGCAATCGAACTTGCACCAGTTCTGCCGCCAAAATGAGCGCGCCCAATCAATACTTCGTTCATTTTCCTCATTTCCCATTTGGGACAAGGTCAGGAAGGTTGAGCGCATGGAAGGCTCAATCCGAGATCTCTCTTCCTCCGTAACACCATCGGGGTATCTCTCCAAAATGGGAAACCAATCTTGCGCGATGGAGGGAGTAAGCTGCAACTTACCTGCATACAGGTAAGCACGTACGATCATCGTTTTCGCTTTAGTTGTGACGTCGCTCTGACCGTGGATACTGTCGAAGACAACCGGTCGAAGAGTGTTTTCGCACGTATCTTCTTCAGTCGGATCGATTGGATATGCCGGGTGCTCAAAGAGCCATCGAGCAGGGAGATCCTCATAGGATAGAAGAGCCTTCCGTAGTTCCGTCGGAAAGGCTCTTTCGTACAACCCGGCCCGGTCAAGCTCTTCGAGGAATGATGGTCGAAACTTAGGCGAAAGGCGGTCGAAGGACGTTAGAGTCCCAGTAAAGACAGGGGAAGGAGAAGCGCCTTCCCCTTCCAAACTTTCGGTCTCTGTAACGTCATGGAGAGGATCGACAACGTTGGCGACTAGCTGCATTCCACGTTTAGCTCCGAGCGAGGAGATGAGCGCACAGATCCAAATCATGTCCGGAAAAGTGTCTCGCAGCCAAGGTAACTGAGTAATGTCCCCTCTCGCTAAAATTGGGGGAACCAGTACCTTACCTTTTTGCTTGTGATCGGAAATACGGCTGTTTCCTGATTGAGTTTTTCTCTTTGCTCGGCTGGTACGTCCGCTCAAGTTGGTGCTCCTACTCTTTGAATGCTCACTTTTGCACATCATAGGCGGCGCTGACAGCCCGATGGCTGCCCACAGCCGGGGACAATCCTGGTGGGTTATCCACCGCTACTGCTGCTGAGGGAGCTTTCCCGATGGCTCCCGATTTCCAGCCGTGGATAACCTGGATTGACCCCAACTATGGACAGCCCGCGTCGGTCACCTTGAGCGTCGGCTAACAAGGTTTAGAACAGCCCTGGGGGTGGTTCCTCGCAGGGTAAAGGGGCGAGTTTGGAGCGGTGGCCGTCGTCCGGGGTGCAGCCCTTGAATGGCCCATCTGTTGAGAGCAGAACGGACATGTGGTGGTCTGCGTGGTCGCGCCACCACACGCTCATCCCTGTGGTGCCGTCCAGGCGCAGGAACTCCCAGGCACGCCAGAGCGCTTCGAGGCGGCTGATCGCTTCGGCGTGTTTCCACCATTGCGGGCACCAGGTCACGCCGCCCTGGACGTTGAGCTGCCGGCGGTAGCTGGTAGCCAGCTTGTTGCTGACGAACTCCGCGACGTTTGGGTAGAACAGTTCAGGAGCTTCCGGCTCCTCTTGGGCCGGCTCGGCGGGGGTTGACGTGTCCTCCAGCTCGTCGTCCCACTCCCCCAAGCCATCACTCATGAGGGGCACCTGCCGCTATCCACCGGTTCCCGGCCGCGGCCGACGGTTGTGCTGCGGGCTTGTTCGCGGGGTCATGTGCGGCGATGGAGGCCCGTACCGCGTCAGCCTGCGGGCCGCTCATCCAGGGCACCGTTTCCAGCAGCGCGGCGGGGGCGCCGGAGGCGAACATGATGGCTCGGCCCCGGGGGAACGCGGCCAGGTCCGAGACGTCCAGGGTGCGTTCTTTGCGGTCGTCGTCGTGGCTGTAGGAGGTGCCTTGTTTGGAGCGGCTTCTGGTCATGTTGGAGTAGCGGTATTCGCCCACGAGCTGTGCAAGTTCGTTGAGGAATTCGGCTTCGGCGACGCCGCCGCCGTAGACCTTGATGTTGGAGGCGCTCCAGAGTTTGCGCATGCCGTCGCGGCCCCACACTTCAACGCCTTGGGACCAGGACTGGAGGATAGTCATTAGGACGATCCCGCGGGAGCCGTAGTGGCTGTAGAGGTTCGGCAGTTCCCGCCAGCGGCACACGTTGGCTGCCTCGTCCAAGACACCGACCATGGGTGTGGCGAGCCGGCCCCCGGGTGAGTGAACGGCGAGTTCTTCGGCTGCCTCGACGGTGGCCACGGTCAGTGCCGTCACCAGCGGGCCGGCGGTGCCTTTGCCTTCCTTGGACAGGCTGTACAGGGTGCCCTTGGAGCGGACGAACGCTGCCGGATCGAACTGCGGCCGCTCGTCGTTTTCGTCTTGGGGTGTGACCCAGCGGGCGACTTGGCGGTTGGTGAGGCAGGATGCCATTTGCAGTGCCGTGCCGTACACGCCGCCTCGCTGTTTCTCGGGTGCGTTGATGACGCCGCCCACTGCGTTGGAGGTCTGGGTGAAGCCGTGGGCCTTGAGGATGTCCACCGCTTCGTCGTCAGCGGGCCGGGTCAGCCAGGTGTGGACCTGCGTGATCGGCCGGTCGTCGAGGGCTGCGGCGAGCAGGAGCCCGGCGAGGAGATCCTGACCGGCTGGATCGAAGTAGGCGTCCGTTTTGGCATCCGGTCCGCGCGAACCTGCTGCGAAGTGGTCGGCCAGGCGAGCCGCCTTCACTTCGTCCGTGACGTAGGACAGGGGGTTCCACCACCAGGAAGGTTCCTCGAGTGCGACCGACTGCGGGTCGAAGACCCAGACCGGGCCCTCGGCTGCCCGGACGTCTCGTGTTCCGTCAACGATGTCCCGCTTGTTCGAGGTCACCAACGCAGCTCCCGGGGCGGCGAGGATCGCCGGGATGGCCCTAGATGTCGTCTTGCCGGTGCGGGGTCCCCAGATGTCGATGTGCATGTCTTCCCAGGAGCCGTAGACCATCTGCCCGCCGAGGACGGTCTTGCCTACCGGGACGCCGGGTGATCCTTTCACTCCGAGACGTTCCGCCGTTGCCGTGGCGCCGCGCAGGCTCAGGGCGCGCAGGTCCCGGCCTTTGGCCATGTGCTGGGCCGCGGCGTCCACACGGGACCGCTTGGATCGCTTGCGGAGCACGGCACGGACCACCAGAACGGCCACAAGGGTGATGAGGACGCCGAAGCCGATCAGTACCCATGTGGCGGCCGCGGGCCACGTGACTTTCTGCGAGATCAGTCCGAAGACCAGTTCAAACGGGTTCGCGGGCAGTTCCTGGCCATCACCGGACAGGATCGAGCCCAGGTGCACGGCGCCGGCGACCGAGCCGACGCCGAGCACCACGGCGGTGATGAAGACCCAGAGTAGGACTGTTTCGGTGTCGAGCTGTGCGCGTTTGCCGCTGCTTGGTGCACCCATCAGTTCTCCCCTTCACCGTTGTTGTTGATCGTCCAGCGCTTGTTCGTATCGTGCAGTTTTTCTTCGACGCTGGTGAGTTTGAGCGCGACCGGGATCCCGGGGCGGCCGCCGACTTTGAAGAGGAATTTGCCCAGGCCCGGGCGGACCCGTTTGCGGGAGCCGCCGACGTCGGTCCATGACCCCGGATCGGCCCAGGAGATGAGGCGGGCCTGCTCGGCGCGGGAGAGGGTGACGGCTTTGTTGAGTTTTTCCATTTCCGCGCCGGGGAGCGCGCCGCAGACGACCATGCCGGAGCGTTCAACGAATCCGCGTGCTTTCATCCGTTCGGATTCGGTGGGGAGGGCTTCGAGGTCACTCATGGTGTGCGTGATCATGGCCTGCCCGACGCCCTCGGTACGGTTCAGGCGGGTGAGCGAGTCGACCCGGTCGACCATGCCTTCACCGGAGCGCAGGGCCCGCCACAGTTCGTCCATGACGACGAAGTAGTTCCGGCGCGGTTCGAGGCCGGCGTCGGCCAGGGTGTGGGCCACCTGGACGGTGGCGAACCCGGTTGACCAGCAGGCCAGCAGGCAGGCCGCTTGGATGTCCCTCTGCGTGTCTGAGATCCCTGACAGGTCGAAGACCACGGGTTTGGTCAGGTCCATCGGCTGGTCCGTGGGCTGGGAGAACATGTCCGAGAACCGGCCCGAGCCGTCGAGGGAGTACAGCGACTGGCGCAGTTGGTCGGTCGCGTCGAGGTAGCGGCTCATATCGCCACGGTCCAAGGCAATGGCCCGCAGCTCGTCGGGTGCGTCTTTGATGACCTCGATCAGATCCCCGATCAGGGGAACGCGGTCCAGGCGCTCGTCCAGGATGTGCAGGGCCCGGTCAATCAGGGATTCCTCGTGGGCGCTTGGCTTGGCGTTCCGCACGATGGTGATCAGCGCCGTAATCATGTTCAGGCGCCGGTTGTGCGAGTCTGCCATCAGCTGTTCGGCCAGCTTCTCCGCCTTCACCGCGGCAGCGAGCAGCTGCGCGGCCGCAGCCTGGTCGCCATCTGGATCGTTCACGGTCCGTTTCGCCTTGGCCCGGTGTTCCTCGGCCGAGGCGAGCAGCCTCACGGCGGCTCCCGTGGCTTCACCGGGGTCCAGGACGTTCAAGTGGCCACGTCCGGGACCCAGGCTGATGACCTGCCCGCCGAGGGCTTCGATCAGGTCAACGTAGTCCGGCTTCAGGTCACCAAGGATCAACGGGTTGATGCTCCGGCCCGCCAGGCCCAGGACGATGTGCCGGACCAGGGTGGACTTGCCGTAGTGCGGCAGGCCGAGGACAAACATAGAGGGGTTGTTGATCATGCCGTGCATGAACCAGCTGATCGGATCGGCCCCGAAGGGCGCTCCGGTGTCGGTGTGAACGCCAATCGGGACACCCAGGATTGGGGTGCCGGACCCGCCCACGAACGGCCAGAGACCACAGACCTGGACCGAGGTTCCGCGCCATTCGTCCGCTGCGGTGACGTAGACAGCTTCGCCCTGTCCGCGGCCGCGCCAGCCCCGCAGGCCCGGGCGCCGGGCGACCGCGGCGGCGAGCTTCGTGGCAGGGGCCTGTGTGCGCTGGTGCTTGGTCTTGCTGCCGAACATCACATGGCCTCGCGGATCTCTTCGGGAACCTTCAAGTGCTTGGGCAGGACCAGACCCAGTGGCAGGGACGCGGCAAACGCAGAATCCTGCGAGCCGTAAGCGCGCCGCAACAGCAGACGTGCCGACGGGCCGAGGTTGCCCTCCACCACGGCCACGGCGTCCTCAAGGTCACGGGCGGACAGCACTGTGGCCGTGACCACCATGCCGAAGTTGACCAGCCCGGCCCCCTTGGCTTCCTCCGCTGCGGTGGCCTGCGCCGCGCGCGCATCGACCAGGGCGCGGGCAGTGGGCCGGTTGGTCGAGGAGGCCCGGGTCAGGGCGCTGGTTTGGTCTGACTCCACAATGGCGGCCGCGCGGCCAGCTTCGATCGGCCGGTACAGCAAGGTGACGCGCTTGCGGTCGATCTCCCCATGCGGTGCGACGAGGCGGCCCAGCGCTGATGCCAGGATGTGCCCGCGCGGGGCACCGGTCATCGTCCAGGACACCGAGTGCCCGGAATCGTGGCGGTAGCCGTCCCAGTTGGATTGGTGGGCGGACGGTCCGACGTCGCCCCAGTCCAGGTCAACGGGTGTGCCCTGGTAGTGGGCTTCGTCGATGAGCCGGGCCGCTGCAGGGTCGTAAGCGACCCGAACGACCTCACACAGTTCCTGGGCGTTTAACGGTGCGCACGCCCCGGCGCCGGTGGATTCCAGACGCTCGGTCAGGCTGGGAAGCCGTGAGGCGAGATCCCTTGCGATTTCTTCTGGGGTGCGTCGTTTGCCGCCTGCCCGGGCAGCGGCGTTGAACGTCAGCGCGACCCAGGCGCGGATCGTGGCCGATCCCTGCGGGTAGGTGTTCAAGGCCTCCCGGAGCATGGCCTTGGCAATGTCAGGGGCGTCGTCGTGGATGTTCGATTCAACTTCCCGGCGCAGCCGTGCCCCGGAATCGGGTGCGGTTTCGACCGTGACGGATGCAGCCACGACGGCAGGTTCATTCGACAACGAAGCGAGCCAGCCGCCCCAGTTAGCCACCCAGGCATCAATCTGCTCGGGATCAACCAGGGACGCACCGTCGGGCTGGGTGCCGAAGACAACGGTGTAGTGCGCGGTGGCGGGAAGGTGGATCAGCGCGAACGGGCGGCCATAGGAGTCGGTGAACTCGTAAAGCTTGGAGCCGGCGGAGATCCCGGGCAGCTGGAACTCGCCCCAGGGCGTCAGTCCCAGCGGGCCGGAGCGGTAGATGTTGGCCTTCTTGCGCCGTGCCGAGCGGAACGCCAGCCGGGCGAAGACCCGCTCCCCTACGGACTTGTTGTGCTTGTCGGTCACCGAGACGACGGCCAGCGCCACCCCAAGGACGAGCAGGGCAATGAGCCCGGCGAACCAGCCGCCGACAAAGAGACAAATCACCGTGATGATGAGGCCAACAAACAAACCCGCTGTTGCCAGCCCGCCGAGGGTGCCGATGCCCGCTTTACGCGGACGCCGCCAGTTGCCGTAGGTCGGTTCCCTGTATGTGTTCTCGATAGCGGCCATTTCAGGCACCCCCCGTGGATTCTTCGCTCATGTCTTTGATGGCCCCGGAAGCGGCCTGGCCTGCTTCTGCGCCCTTCTGTGCTGCCAGTACGGCGACACCGCCCGCGCCCGCGGCCACAGCGCCACTGCTGGCGGCTGCTCCGCTGCCTGCAGCAGCACTGCCGGCACCGGTGGATGGTGCCGCGCCAGTGGCTCCGGCGCTCCGGGTACCTGTCTTCCCCGCTGTGCCGGACGTTCCTGCCGTTCCCTGGCTGCCAGTGCCCGAGGGGCCCTGCGATCCAGGACTTTGGCTCGAGGTGCTGCTGGTTGTCGTCGAGCTGGTGGATGATCCGCCGCCGCGTCCGGCGCTGCCCATGCTGATTGCGCCGGAAGCCAGTGCGCCGACTGTCCCTGCTGCCAGAGCGCCACCGCCGCCAGCGACAGCACCAACCATCGGGGTGACGAACCGCATGAGGGCTGGCATGGCGAACAAGGCAATGATCATCAGAGCCAGCCCGGTGACCGTTGCCAGGAGCGCTGAGCCGAAGTCCTTGCCGTCACCAACGTTTCCGAAGATCTTGCTGCCGCTGAGCTGGAAGGCCGTCGCGTAGATAATGGCGGCCGCGGGCTTGTAGAGAATGAAGGCGATCAGCCAGGCTGTGCACTTCTGGAACCAACCCCTGCCGGCCTCGGTGTTGCTGAAAGCTGCAGCCGTAGGGAAGATCCCTGTCAGGATGACGAGCAGGCCACCGCGGATGATCATGAGCACGATCTGCATTACGGAGGCCAGAATCGCGATGAGTCCCAGGAGGATGATCATGATCGACCCGATCGGGCTGGTGGCCGAAAGCGCCAATAGGGCCGTGATGTTTTCGTTGAACGAGGTCCCGTTCGTGGAATTAGTGATGATCCAGGCTGAGAACTGATCCGCCGCGACTACCAGCAGTCCCACTGCCGCCACACCGGCGCCGGAGACGACGATTAGGGTCGCCAGCGAACGCACCAGATCCCGCAAGGGTGCACCCCTGCGCTCAATCGTCATCTTGGCTGCACCCACGAGGACAGACATCACAGCCAGGGAAGCCGTCCAGAAGTAGAGACTGTTCTGCAGGAACAACACCGGATCACTCGCGGTAGACCCAGCAGGGGTTGCGGTTAGAGCGGGAGTTCCCACGTTCACCCAAAATGTCCCGAGTGTTTGGACTGTTTGTCCAACGGCATCGGCAATAGCTTTCGCCATGTTCTTGACGGCATCATTGGCGACATCTTCGATGGCCGCACCTGCCTGGCAAAAAGGATTTATTGCATTCAAGCCGGAGCAGTCAGCCATTAGACACCGGCCCACTCAACGTAACCACTGAGGTCACTGAGCTGTCGCGCCCCAGTGTCCCCTGTAGCCGGCACAACGAACTTCCAGTCGCCCTCGTACCACTGAAGCGGAACCGGAATGGAGACGAAAGTTCCGTTGGCACCCTTGAATGCGAGATCAATGACGGCTCGGTCAGCCTCGTAAGAACGGAATGTGAAGCCGGCCAATTGGGCGGTCACGGAGTTTGGGGCGGCTGTTGGGGAAGACTTCAGCACCGCATCTCGCTCCGGGCCTGGTACAGCCAACTGCTGATAAACGAGGTCCGCTTTTCCAGATGCGGACAACGCAGTCATGTTTGCCGCTGCATACAACGCACCGGTCGGTGAGTGTGCGAAACAGGAACGAAGGCCATTGGCTTCGGTCTTCCCGGGGCCGAACTGCGTGGGCGATGTTGGTGCAGCGATCTTGCCGACCAATTCCCATTTGGTGTCGGCGGGTGTAGTGGCCGGCTTGGCCTGGTCACCCGATGGCAGGCCGCACACGCTGGCCGCCGCCGTCGCAGTAGGTTGGCTGCTGCTGCTGCTGCTCGTGCTGGTGCTCGGTTCAGGGGACGCCGTTCCGCCGCCTCTGGGAACCAGGGCCAGGATTACCCCGAGCGCGACAATGATCGCCACGACAACGGCCGAGATGATGAACTTAGGTTTGGTCAGCGGATTCTGGTCTTCGTTCACTGTCGGTTCAGTCATGGCTCGGTTCCTTAGACCAGGGCGCCTACGACGCCGCCGGCGGAGGCTGCCAGGATGCACCCGCCGAGGACCCATGCCAGACGGCCGGCATGCTCGCCGCCCTCTCCGCGTCGGTTGTTGACCATCATCGTTCCGGCGGTGATCAGGATGCCCGCCACGGCCAGGCCGAAGACGATCCATGCGAGCCACTTGAGCATCGTCAGTACGCCTTCAGAGCCGGGAGGCGCTTCACCTGTGCCCGGGTTCGGTATCTCTGTGATGGCAAAGCTTGACCATTCCAAGGCCTTGGAGAACAACATGAGTTTCTACTTTCTATTTGGCCGCGAGTCCGGCGGTGGCAGTTACTGCGATATGCACCTGTTCAAGGGTGGTGCGGGCTTCTTTGGGAAGTTCCTCGGTCCCGATGTCATGGCCGTAGCGCCATGCGTCCACCCAGGGGAAATGCCACATGTGGGGCACTCCCCCGCCGACGACGCGGGCGAAGTCGCGGATCTCTTTGGGGAGCCGCCCGGGAGCGTCAGCCATGACCACCAGGCCGGCGACCTGGATCCCGGGAAGTGACCTTGATGCCCATTCAGTTGCAGCCAGCCGTGCTGCGCGAAGGCCTGGGATATTGGACCGGGCAACCAGGACGATCACGGATCCGGCTGCCGTCAAAGGCCAGTGATGCTCGGCGGCTTTGGTTCTCTTGTCCAGGCGTGCAAGCGACGTTTCGCCCGCCCCGCCGTGGACGCCAAGCCACCAAAAGCTCGGTTCCCTCCCCGCAACGTTCCTTCGGGGAAGCCGGTCCGCCTGGTCCGGCTGCGGAACACTCAGCTGCGGCCTGGTCGCCCCCGTAGGGATGAAAGGCGGCTCTTCCGGGACGGCAGGAACGGGTTCGTCGATAGTTTCTGCGCCGAGCGTCACCCAGCGATTCTTTGAGACCGGCATTTCACTTCCCCTACTAATGTCCGCAAAGATCGTATCGGTACCATCCGACACGAAAGGCCAAAAGTGACCGCAAACAACAGCTTTAGTACCTTTCAGTCACGTCTAGTACATCACAGTACCAATTTGTGGTCTACGATGGCTCTATGCGGTGGGACGGACTGAGCGTGGACCCCAAGTACCTGGAGGCACTCTTTGCCAAGTACCCGGAGCGTCTTACGCCTCAGGACCTCGAAGAGATCTTCGGGTTGTCCCGAAACACCGTCTACCGCTGGCTCCAAACCGGAGTGATTCCTGCTTACCAAGTTGAGAAGACATGGTTAATCGCCAGAGATCAAGTCAAGGACTGGGTCTGGGAGAACCGGAACACACTGAGGAAGGGCCAGACACCGGAAGTGAACGACGAGGACCAGCCCTAGGGCGAAACAGCTGACGAGCATTTGTGAGGGGGACACATGCAATCACGAACGAGCGCGCCTGCGCTGGTCGCCGGCACCGTCCTTGCGCCCGTCGGCTTGGTGCTGTCCATCATCCTGTTCGGCGGGGGCTCCCAGGCCGCGGCCGATGTCTGCTCACCGACCGGGTCGAGCGTCAGCGTTGACGCAAGCCAGCTGCCCAAGGTCGCTGTCGCCGGCTACGAGGGCGAGCAGCTGAAGAACGCGGCCCTGATCATCAACGCAGGCAAAGCCCTTGGCCTGTCCGCCCGCGGGCAGACGATCGGTGTCATGACGGCCATGGGCGAATCCGGGCTCCGTGTCCTGGACTACGGCGACGGCCCGGGCCCTGACTCCCGGGGACTGTTCCAGCAGCGCGACAACGGCGCATGGGGAACCTATCCGGACCGCATGAACCCAACGACTTCAGCCACGAACTTCTTCACCGCCCTGCAGAAGATCAGCGGATGGGAACAGATCGAACCCACCACGGCCGCGCACCGGGTCCAGCGCAACGCCGACCCGTTCCACTACCAGTCCTACTGGGCGGCCGCCGTCGAGGTCGTCGCCGCCCTGGCCGACGTTCAGATCACCGATGCCGGCGGGGAAAGCTCCTGCGGGATCCCCGGCCAATCCGGCAAAGAAGATGACCTGCCGTGGCGCACAGCCAAGATCTACGAGCCATCCCCGCTGGGCATGTACAACCGCGAATGCGTCGACTTCGCCCTCTGGCGCGTCAACCAGCAGCTCAGCAGCACCACCGCCCCCTACAAGGTCCTGAACGGCACCTTCCGGCCTGACGGTGCCGTACTAGGCTCGGCCCTTACCTGGAAAGACGGCTGGGACGCCAAGGGCTGGCCCACCGGTGGAACACCCCGTGTCGGCGCTGTCGTCTGGTACTCCCCCGGCACCGGGGGCGCCGATGGCACCTACGGTCACGTCGCCGTCGTCAAAGCCGTCAACGGAGACGGCAGCTTCCTGGAAGAGGGCTACAACGGCAACCCCGCCCCGAACGACCACACCTACTACACCCGCACCGTAGAGAACGGCACTCCCAGCGCCTTTCTCTACCTGCCCGGCAGCGACTCACCGGAGGAACCATGAAACGCGCCCTGACAGCCCTCGCGGCCCTGCTCGTATGCACGGCCTGCGCGCCGGTATCCAGCTCAACACCCCCGGAACAGTCGCCCAGTGCTTCCGCCGCCACCCCAGCTACGCTCAGCGCGGGGGGTAAGCCCCAAGCTCCGGGCGGCACAGCACCGGCCACCCTGGGCATTACCTGGGACGAGGCGAGCAAAACAGCCGCGCTGGAAACCGCGACCAAGGCCATGGCGCTGTATGCCCGTCCCACGGTCACGGACAAGGAATGGATCCAGGAGCTCGGGCAGCTCCTGACCGCCCAAGCAACCGCTGATTACCAATACGTTGACCCGGCGAACATCCCGGTCAGCAGGATCACTGGAACGGGCCAGCTCAGGATCGATGAGAACAACGGTTTCGGCTGCCATGTCGTGTTTTCCACCGATGCCGGCGACTACGACGTGCAGCTGCTCCGCAGCGCAGCCGACAAGCCTTGGCAGGTCAACCGGTTCACGCCCCCGAACGGCACAAAGTAAGGACAGATGATGGAAACTCAAGCGCTCGACTTCCCCAAGATCAACGCCGTTCTGCGGACCAACGGAACCGGTGAAGTCACCATCAACGGGACCTCCCACGCGATCGAGGCCGCCGACGAAGCCGCCGTCCTTAGCGATGCACTACGGCTCATCACCGAAACCGCGGCTCAGCTCGGCCGACCCGTCCGCGTCAGCACCACCGACCCGGACGGACAGGGCCTCATCATCGTCTCCCCCGAAGGCGTCGTCAGCGAGGCCGCACCGATCAAGCCCACCCCTAAGCGGGAGCAGGAAACCTTGCCCGTTACGGCCACCCCTTCGCCCGAAACGGCCAAGGCCACGACCACGACCGTGCATACACCTACGCCTGTTTGGGTTCCCGACGACGCTGCGGCCGAAGAAGTGCCGGCACAAGCTGCCGATGCTGCGCCGGTGACCTTCGGCGCAGCCGCTACGGCCGCGCCCGCAGAGGGGCCCGCACCGGCTGCCACACCTGCCGCAGCGGAGCGTGCCACCCGGCGCAGCCTCAAAGACACCTCATTCCTCATCAGCGCGCCCGTGCTCCAGCCGGCCACGCGCGGCTGGCGCGGCATTCTCAGCCGCCTCGGCTTCCGCATGGACCCCTCGCCTGAAGAGCTGGCCGAACGCGAAGACATCCGCACAGTGAGCCAACACTGGCCCGGCCCCCGCACCGTCGCCGTCGTCAACCGCAAGGGCGGAGCGAACAAGACCCCCACCGTCGTCATGCTCAGCGCGATCCTGGCCCGGTACAGCGGCGCAGCGACCGTAGCCTGGGACAACAACGAATCACAGGGCACGCTCGGCTGGCGCACCGAACAGGGCGGCCACAACAACAGCGTCCTGGATCTCATCGACTCATCAAAGGCGCTGCTCTCCCCCAGCGCCCAAGCAGCAGAGATCGCCCAGTTCGTCCACCACCAGACCTCGGACAAGTTCGACGTCCTGCGCTCAGACGAGAACGAGGAGGGCGACCACGAAGTGACCGCAGAGGAGGTGGACATCGCCCACCAGGTACTCACCCGCTACTACCGGCTCATCGTCATGGACTCCGGAAACACGGCCCGAGCCGCGAATTGGCGGCGAATGATCCACCACACCAACCAGCTCGTGGTCCCCGTGACAGCCATTGAAGACCGCGCCGAGGCCGCGCGCCTGACTCTCCAAACGCTGGAATCCCGTGGCGGCCACGATGCCGAGCTGGCCCGCAACGCCGTCGTCATCGTGTCCGAGTCCACCGACGCCAAGCGCAGCATGAGCGGCGATGCGCTTAAGCGCGCCAAGGACGAGGCCAGGCGAATCGCTGACGGCTTCGCCCCGCATGTAAGAGCCGTGGTCCGCATCCCCTACGACCCCGCCCTGGTCAACGGACCCATCCGCTACGACGCCCTCCAACCAGCTACCCAGCGCGCGTGGCTCGCCGCAGCCGCAGCTGTGGCAAAGGGTTTCTAAGAGAGTGCGACACGCCGAGAGATTGCGGTACCGGTACCGAGGCCCATGGATGGGCAAGGATGAGACCATGAGTCAGCCTTATGCAACCCCGAAGCTCGACGGCCAGCGCGTCGCTTTGCGCGGCCGCGTATTGCCCGACCAGCATGCTCGCGCGAGTACGCAAGCGGCACGCCACGGACTATCGCTGAGCGAGTACCTTGGCGCGCTCATCGACCGCGACAGCGGGCTTCCCAACAAGTTAGACCAACCGCAGGAGGCGCTGATCCCCAGGGCGTCTTAAATCACTGAAGGCCCGCACTAGGCGGGCCTCCGTAAACATATGTAGTTCAGATCAATGATCTTGGCGGGTCGCGATCTGAACTTTTATCCAACACCCACCCAGTGGGTGGATCTTGTCATATCCATCCCCGAGAGGAAGGCTACTGCAATCCATGGTACCGGAACCGGTATTAACGTCAACGCATGCCCTTGTGAGTGTCGCTCCACGTCCCAGACCAGAAGATGCATGGGGTCTTGCTCCGCTGATAGCTGGCGCGCCTTCGTACCGATTGGGACGCTGGATTGGGCAGAGGTTTCAATATCCTCGGCCAAAGAATGCGCCGAAGATCACTCGTTCTTTGCCGAGACATCCTGCTGCTGTAATGGTGCACGGCACGGACGGCCGAGTCTCCACGCTGTGCTTGGACTTTGACACCTCGAAGGCACTGAAAGGCGTGGTGGACTCAGACGCGGTCCGGGTGGGCCGATTGTTGTCGGAGTGCGGCGTGAGGTTCGTGGAGGATTTCTCCCCCAGCGGTGGACGCCACCTGTACGTGCCGCTGCACGACCGGATGGACGCAGCCGAGGCCCGGGAACTAGTCGAAGCGCTAGCTCTGATGGCCACCAGTCTCGACCCGAGCCCCCACCAGAACATCACCGACGGGTGCATCCGTGTCCCAGGAACGGCCCACAAGTCCGGTGGCCACCAAACTCTCATCACTCCTCTGTCCCAGGCATACGACATCCTGCGGCGCCGCAACCCAGCCTCTGCGCTGTTGGAGCTTCGGTCCGCGCTGGCTCCGGAGCTAACCCGGAAGCGCGCACTCAAAGCCCGCGCAGCCAAGACTGTTGCCGAACAGCGAACCGGGATTCTGCCGGCACTACCGTTAAACGCTGGTAGTGAAGCGCCGCTGCGCAAAGTCGCCCGAACCGGCCTGTACGACACGGCCAGGTACAAGGGTCCATCCGAGGCTCGCATGGCTGTGCTGAACCACTTCAGTGCCTGCGGCTGGTCCCTGCAAGACATCGAGAACGAACTCACCGGTCAGTTCCCGGGGCTGGCCGCCCTATACGGAACCCCCCAACGCCAGGCGCGACTCCTGCCCTACGAGTGGACCAAAGCCCAGTCCCTCACTTCCAACCAAACCCTTCAGAAACGACTCCCCCGTAAACACAGGAAAAAGAGTGCCCCTATTAACAACACAAGCCCAACTTTAACCACCGGGGGGGCAGGGAAACTTAGCAGCGCTGGTGTGCAGCAGCTCGTGAACGATCTGGAAAATGTCCTTTACGCAGTCCTCGATCACAGACTGCAAGCCAGAGGCCGGCAAGGTCTCAGCCTCCGCCTGCTCATTCGTGGGCTACTGGGCTACATGAGAGCCAAGGAAACTGATGTTCTTGACGTTGGATGTCGAACTCTTGCTGTGGCGATGGGAAAACACCACGTCACCATTGCGCGGCTTCTGCCCGTCCTGGTTGCTGCCTCCGATGGAATCCTGACTAAAGTCATGGACGCACGTCACAAAGCCGCCGACGTGTACCTCATCCAGCTCCCCGAGCAGTACCAACAACTAGCCCGCGAACTAGCTTGGCGAAAAGGAAAAATTCATGCCATTCGGCCTGTTTTTCGGGCGCTCGGGGATGCTACAGCGCTGGTGTACGAAGCCATCGAACGCGGCCGCCACTCCCCCACAACTGCGGATCTCGTGCGGGCCAGCGGTGTCAGCCGGAATGCATGCTCGGCCGCGTTGGCCGAGATGGAAGCCTTGGGTATGGTCCAACGCCAGGGACACGCGTGGAAGACCACCACAGTCAACTTACGCATGCTCGCGGCACGACTCGGTGTGATGGATGACTACCTTGATCAGATCAGCCGTAACCGGAATGAACGCGCTGCTTGGCACGCCTATCTAGACCGGTTTCGTACCCCCAAGGTCGAAGAGACTGACCTGTTTGATCTAGAACGGGACGAGTACTGGATACCACCCGACGATGCGGCAATTTGGCATGCAGCTTGAGGCCGGAATGACAGGAAAGATTTAGGACTGCATCACGGTGAAGGCCTGCAAGCAAGTCGAGGAGGATCTTCACGATCTCGAGCGTGAATCTCATCGGCTGGCACCCCCATTGTCTCTGCCTTATGGAAAGCGGCCTAAGACTCTCTTAGTTCTTGCCGCCTGTCGTGAACCCCGCGGTCGGACAAGGGAGAGCATGCCGAGAGAGAATCAATCTTGACGTATTTATTATTGTGGCGTCCTAGTGTTGCTGGTGGGGGGCTCTTCTGCGAACTCTGTGCACCCTCAGACTTTGGGCCCTGGAAGTGTTTTCGGTTAGAAGGGCTGGCAACTCCCGAGTGTCCCCGGCTCAAACGAGTTGGCCCCAATGTTGGCGCTATGAAGACGTCATCGTCACGCAATAGCCCTTGCGTCTTGCGCCCCGGAGTACGGGCGTATGCCCTCAGCCCTCTTGGGATTAGCGACATATGAAATAAATCCAGACGTATTTATCGCGTTCTCATGCGGTGGGCGCTAGAGGCGCGACCATGCAGTGCCGGTGGAAGTCCTTGAGGGCACTCTCCGGGCTCTTCTCTGGTGAGCAGCTGGTGTCCATGTGACGCTAGGGATAGTTCTCCAACGCCTCCCGGAGCCAGGCGTTGGATCTTGGGAACCGCCCCTCTTCCTCTATAGCTTTGCTTATATGTAGCGACGCGCCGAGATAAATACGTCATGACGTAAAGATAGACGGATAGATTGATAGCCAGATGTCCAGTTTGAGGTTGGGGCGGACGTGTAACGCCTCGGCACAAATAAATACGTCATGACATAAAGATAGATTGATAGATTGAATGACGGATTGATAGATGGGCAGACAGCCAGATTTATTAATTGCAATTGAGGTGACATGTGAAAGTAACTGCGATAGGGAATCGAAAGGGCGGAGTCGGTAAGACCTCTGTGACATTGGGTCTTGCCACCGGTCTGAAATTGATTGGCAAAAAAGTGCTGGTGATCGACCTGGATCCTCAGGCAAACGTCACCGAAGCACTTGAAGGTTCCGGTGAGTTCGACGTTTTCGACGTGTTGTATGGGGGAGATGCCGGCACTTTAGGTCAGGCCATCACCAAGACCTCTTGGCCTGGCATTGATCTCATCCCGAGCTCCGAATCGCTTGCGCGGCTGGAATCGGAAAGCATCATGACACCAGAGTTGCGGTTGAAGACCGCCGCCTGGGGCGCTGAGGAATTGATGGCATACGATCACATTCTTCTGGATCTTCCTCCCGCGTTGGGTCGTCTTACGCTCAATGGCCTTATTTGGGCTGATCGAGTCCTTGCTATAACGGAGCCTGCGGCCTTCTCGGTGAAAGGCGTCACCGAATTCCTGGAGACAGTGAAGAAAGTGCAGTCGTTACCGCACCTGAATCCGGCACTTGAGTTCCTAGGAATCATCATCAACAAGACCAGTTCGCCCCTGACAGGGGAGCATGCCTTCCAAATCGGCGAACTGGAGGCTGCCTATGGGCAAGACGTAAGGAGTCCTCACCTTCCGCTCAGGACCGCCATGCAGGACTCTGTCAGTTCGAGAGCCCCTCTTACAAAGCTCAACAGCAGGGGAGCTGTAATCATGACCGAAAAGTTCATCGAGCATGCTCGCTTTATCGATGGAGTCAACTGATGCCAGTAGAGAGAAAATCAGCGATCCGCAAGGCACCCGCTGCGGACGTAGTCGACGTTCTGACCTCCCGAAGCGACAGTAGGCAAGAGCTGTCTACGGAACCTTCGCGTGCGCAGTCACCTGACCCGCTAGAGGTTGCTCCTCGAGCATCGACAAACAGGCGGCCGGGACCGGGCCGTCCCCGAAGCAAACGTCGGATGGAACCCTTCTCCTCAAAGATCGAAATCGAACTCAGAGACGAGATGGATGACTATGTGGCCGAGCACGGACTTTCCATCATCGACTTCCTGGATGAGGCGGTCAGGGACCGCCTCAAAAAATAATTACGTCTTGACGTAATTATTGGCCACTAACTGCCGTGTCCGAGGGTAGTCAATAACGACCGTTTCTGACTCATCCGGGCAAGTCGCCGAACTGGGTGTGCCTAGAGCTACCGCCTGTTGGTCAGAACTGGTTCTCGAAAAGAATCTTGGTCAAAACCTTGGTCAACAAGGTTTTGGCGGGGCATGCCGAGGATAGGAGGAGGCTCGGGGGAGGGGGCTGGCCGGGCTTACTATTTATCCGCCCAGCGTTCGTGGGCAGACTGTCGGCTAATGCCGACCGCCCGGCCAATGTCTGCCCAGGAAGCGCCGGCTGCCTTCGCAGCCGCTACAGTCTTATCCAGCCTCTGGCCGGCTTGGGTATATTCACGCGCAGCTGCTTCGACACCAAGAATGGCGTCTGTCGGGGCTATGTGATCCTTCCACTCCTCGTGAATGGCGTCTTCGACTTTTCGGGAAGCGTCGGCGAAGCCGTCAAATGAGACGTAGTCACGGTGCCGGCTGAAGTCAGCTTCGGCTGCAGAGGTGACTCTTTTCCACATTGCGCCTTGCCAGCCACAGGTGCAAGCTCCACGCCAGCCGATCATCTTTTCATCGGGGATTATCTCGTAGTCAGGCATCATCTTGTCCCGCTTGTACCCGCCAGTTACCCCTTGAACGAGCATTCCTTCTCCTGAGGACGAGGAAGAAAGCCTTCCGTCAGGCGCTACGCAAGCCGCCCACCCCTCGTGGTGATTGTCGGTTGATACCCAGCCCATTGCAATGCCTTCCCGTCAGGAGTTCCTGACAGCAGTGTGTCAGGAACTCCTGACAATTACTAGAAGTCCGCAGGCACCCCCGGTGACAGCCGTGCGTTATCGACTGGCGCGGCGACCACCCCTGTGGCCGCGACCCTCCCGCCACCCGGGCAGGATCTCGTTCAGCTTCTTCTCCCTGGCAGGATCCAGTCTGCCGGCGCGGTATTCGATCCGCTGTCCATGCAACCAAACGCCCAACATGCGTTCGTCCAGGTCGTCCGTTTTCTGGTGCCGGGGCCAGTCACCGCCGGCAGCCCTGATCCTCCGCAGCTCATCCAGCCGCTGCTGCCACCGGGCTTCGTCATCGGCCTTGCTCCTGGATGTTTTGTCCCAGCCTGGGATGACGGCCAGGCCTTCACGGTAGGCGGGGGAGAGGGTTCCTTCTGCCGCTTGCCGACGGCGGTTTGCCAACCAGGATTCAAGTGCACGCTCCCGGGCCGATTTCCCATGGCTGGAGGGTAGCCGGCCATGAACCTGATGGAAGGCTACAAGGTCGGCGAGGTTCCGTAGACCTACCTCGTTCGGCTGCGGGGCCACGGCGGGCAGAGCTGCTCTGTGTTCTTCCCGAATGCCGGGTTCTGCCCGTGCAGCGATCTGCAGGTGATAGCGGACAGTGGTTGCTGCGACGCCAGCCGCAGCGGCAATCTTTGATGTCGGAATTCCCTGCCGGTACATCTGTACCCACTCCGGATCAGGTGCGGTCCGCCTCGTTTCCATTGATTCTGTCCCCCGTTTCGTTAGCGCTCCACATCTACAGTCATGGGTCTCTCCGCCATCCCCGGGCACCTACATTGTGGTGCTTTTGTGCGCGGCGAGGGCTTGCTGGTGGCGGTAAAGAGTGGCACGGCTCCAGCCGACGAGACGGGCCGCGTCTTCTGCGGTGCGTCCCTTCGCCCGGGCGTCCTGCGCGATCGCCAGCTTGTCCGCTACGACGATCGGATCAGTCAGCGGGCGGCCAAAGCGCGTTCCGTTCTGCCTGGCGGCGGCGATGCCGGCATTGACACGCTCGACGATCAGCTCGCGCTCATATTCGGCCAAGGTGGCGAGCATGTTCAACATCAACCGACCCGTCGAAGTCGCCGGGTCGATACCGTCTGAGATGGATCGGACCTGGACGCCGCGTTCGCGCAGCAGGTTCACGGTGTTCAGCACGTCGATCAATGACCGGCCCAGCCGATCGACCCGCCACACAACCACGGTGTCGCCCTCCTCGGCGTACTCGAGGAGCCTCTTCATCCCGGGCCGTTCGATCGCCGTCTTACTTCCCGAGGTTACGTCGGCGAAGACGTCGCGCTTCTGCACGCCGACGGAGACGAGCGCGTCGAGCTGCAGTTGGGCATCCTGGCTCGAAGTACTAACTCGCGTATAGCCCAATTGCCTCATCAGGCCATTTTGACTCATAAAGCCCGGCACACGCGGACGTTGAGACAACTTGTGGTGAGACGTGTTTCCGAGACGTACGTGAGCCCGGTTTTCCCAGCCCGCCGTGAGCCGCTGCGGATGCCTGGAACAGTGTCTTGAAAAGCTTTTGATTTTCAAGACACAGCATCACCGGCTGTATTCACCCGTCACCTTCCTTGTCAGCGCGCATTCCCCCGGTGTAACTTCAAGATTCCACCGGAGGGGAAGGAGCATCATGGAGCGCCTGCCCGATGCGCTGATCACTACTGCCATGTTGCTGGCAGCAGTATTTGTCGCTTTCCTAGTCCTTGCGTTGCTTTTCCGGTGGGTAGGGTTCGCCCGCGCGCGAAGGAGGTTCAGTGATTTGGACATGGATCGCCTCCGTGAAGAACTCGTGGAACATGTGTCGTCCAAGAGTAAAAACCGTCGGCAACCTGTACCGCTAAAGATCTTCTGGAAGGGTAGGCGAATTCCTCGAACCGCCAGATATGAGGTTGTGAAGCCTCTTTTGGAAGAGGGCATCCTTCACACCGTTGAAAAGGATAAGCCAGCGTCGGAGGGGCAAGACCTAGCCGATGACTTCAAACGTTGGCTCAATGGGCAAGGCGACAGGTTTTTTGCTTGGTTGACACCCATGGCTCCTGAAATAGTTTTTCTCAGTGATATGGATTGGGAAGTACTGAAGAGACAACATTATTCGGCCCGTCAACTCTTGGAGATGCGCAACGTGATCAACGTATTCGGGGACGGTAATACCTTCGGCAACGGTAATCAGGTAGACCACAGCCGGCATGTTGATAAGAGCAGGCACAAAACACGTGCCGGTAGGGACAATATAGGTTCAGGCATCAGCGGCGGATCCACAGTGTCCGTCCGCTGGCTCAACGGTTCAAATGAAACAGAAAACCTGGCGGCACTTGCTGCGGCGCTCAGGAAAGATGCTGCGGCACTCGAGTCCGACGACGACAGGGCCTTTGCCAGGAGCCTAGCTACGCGAGTTGATGAAAAGGCGGCGGCGGCGGAACCGGACAAGGAGGAAGTCGCTCATGTTCTTCAGCGGGTAGCTTCTTTCGTGACGCCCTTGGCTACAGCGATGACCGAGACCCACAAGATACTAGGTATCTTCTGGCCTTCAGAAACGGGATGACCAGTCGCGCTGGTTCCTGGTTCATCGGCCTCTTCCGCTAGCGAATGCCGTACGTGTGACGGTGCGCCATCAGGGGCTCGAGCTCTGAGGATCTGGCTCTTGGCCTAGGTGCTTGCGGGCAGTGACTATATGGCGCTCTCTTTGAGCAGTATCAGCATAATGCGACGCATTTCTGTACAACGAAAAAGCGCGGTCCAGCAAGCTTTTCGCTTGGTTTTGATCGTTTTTTAAGTTTACATATTTGAGGAATATCTGAAATAGATCAAAAAATCGATCAAGTGTCATTTGCTGAATAAAAAGAGCTTCTGCATTTAAGTTCTTCTGCTTGTCAGCGAAGTCGGAAAGCTCCTCAAGGGACAAATTGTGGATGCGAGTAAGTTCTGCAACTTGATCAGATAAGGTGTCGATGCGCGTATTGCACCTTTGAATCATTTCCCAAAGGGTAGCCTCATCCGGGCCAGTGGATGCCCGTCGCTCCTGAATGAGCCGAACAGCAATCTCCTGGAATCCCCTGTCTTCCCTGCGCCCGCATGTCTTCTCGAAATCCTCACTACTTTGCCTTGACGCCCCCACATGTGCCCGGCGCCTCTCTTTCAAGGTATTCGTAGGTTTGCAACCGATGCCTAGGGCTACCAAAGCTGCCTCGCAATCAGGGTGACCTCGTAATTCATCGGCCCTCTCCTTGATAAACGATATGAACTCATCGTCCGTGTCGAGGTCGAACGTTCGCCTGAGCTCTGGGCGGAGTCCAACCTTTGCAACCGTAATCCCACTGCCTGCGCGCATACCCTTGAGCGCTTGTGCGAGTTGCTCGGCTGAAAGCATCTGGTGGCCCCTCTCTCCCTCATGGTCCCGGACTGCCTCGATACTATTCTGTCCCGTACACCATCGGGACAAAGTATCGTTCAGTCGCCTTTTGTGCCGCAGGCTTGAGATATCTCCAAAGGAAACTCCGGCTTGTGCAGGAAAGGTAGAGGTCGATGGCGCGTAATAATCGGAAGAACCGCAAAGACAAATTGTCACGAAGGCCTCAGAATTCAGGCGGCCCGTCCTTCCCAGTCCGTTCTCTGGCATTGATCTTTGCTGCCTACATCGCCAGAGAATTGCCGTCATTTCTGTTTGACGTTCTTCGCCAATGGATCCTTTAGCCACCCCCGACGGGGATATCCGAACGGTCAGGCTTCTGAGTCAATTGGTAACGGGCGAAACTAGTAAACAGGAAAGCCCGCCCTCGCAAGGGCGGGCTTTCCTGGTGTCCGCTTGAGGGCCGCTCGACGCACGACAAACGGGCTAGTGGCCGCGACGTCCGTGAAACTTAAGGCCGTCTACCCTGGGTAAGGCCGACACAGTCGTGTACAAAGAAGCTCTAGCTAGAGGAGATTCAAATGAGCTCAGGTGTCCCTTTGGGTACCTTTCATTGTGTTGAGACCAGGGATGCCGTGGCCCGAACGCGGGACGGGTGGCCTTACTTCGCAGCTAATTCCCGTGGCGTTACCGCAGATGGGCAACCACTGTTTGAGATTCAGTTTGGCGACGGACAATGGATGCTCGCGGTTTTGGCTGATTTGTCATCTTGATTCGGCTTCTTCCATCCCTAATTCGCAGCAGAGGCTCCGTTGGCCCTACTTGCTCGTTTGGTGCTTGGCTACAGGACAGGGCGCTCTGCCCTCGTGAAGTACGAGTCTGCCAGGGGTCGTTCGTGGGTTTTGAGAACTTTGCGTGTGAGTGCAAAGGCTCAGCAGATGAGAATGAATCTACTCCACGCTAATAGTTGTCGGGCCCGATGATTCCGGTTTCGGCCATTCGCTCCAGTAGTCTCAAGAGAACGGCTCCTTGCCGGTCCGAGGGGACCTTCCCCTGCCGAAGACCAAACATCTGCACGAGATCCTTCTCGGTGGGGGACATCGGGACTTGCGCGCGATAGACCGTTTCCCACAGGTGCGGCTTGACGGCAAGGACCCGCTTGACTGCTTCGAAACCAGTGTCGATGGCGCGTTGCTTGCGGTCGTCAGCGGCTTGCCCCCGCGCCTCGTCGGCGGTGACTAGGTCGTTACTAAGGCCACCTTCGAGTCGGACGCTTACCTTCTTGAATCCCTCCCAGCACGCCTGCTGCTTCGCCCACTGGGTTACGTTTGCCTGGGGGCGATTCGGATCGGTTAGGTGCTGCTGTGCCGCGTACCCGATCTCGATGAGCGCCTTGAGTGTCACATCACTTATTATCTGGCGCTGCCAAACTTGATTGAAGTCAAAGTGAGCTCTGCCGAACCGGACCCCAACCTCAAGGGCGAAGCGGGAGATCGCATACGCAACTATGTTCGCGAGATAGCCAGGAGCCGTCTTGTACCAATCCTGTTTGAGCACCTGGGAGCGCAACGTCTCGTACATAATCGCTTTGCCGATGCCTGCCCGGAAGTAGCCGTCTCCGTAGGCGTCCGCCCCCTTGCCATCATCCTTGGTCCACTGCGCATCCACCTTCGTGGCATAGTCGGCGAAGACGGACTGGGCACCCTTGCTGACAAGGTCAGGGTGTTGGTTCCAGCAGTAGTCGTACTTGGCCCAGTCCGTCTTTGTGATGCGTTGGGACTTCGGGTACTCCAGCTCGAACTTCGCCTGTTCACCGGCGGATCCGCGCGCATTACGGTCGTTCTCCCACTGCCCTCGCGCGCGTTCGTAAAACCAAGCGGTCTGGTACTGCTCGCCCTCCTTCGCCGGCGCTTTAAGGCGTCGGCTGATCTGTTCCATGCGGACATGGAACTCGTGCGTGGAGAATAGGTCCGCTGCGCTTATCCTGTTCTGGCTGTTGGCGTACTTGGCGACGGCCTGCACCACAGTTGCCGAGTCAGACTCACTCACCGTTACGAGTTTCATTTGGACGGAAACCTCGTCGATGACGGCGTCGCCCTTATTGTTGCGCAGGAAATGTGCAATGGAGGCGGTCGTTTGGCCGCCGTTCACGATTTGCCAGCGGTCAAGGCTATGGATCGTCATCCCTTCAGGTGAGCGACCGAGTACGACTTCAGTCGCTGTGGTCGTCAGCCCGTTGTTATAAGCCAGGAATCGTGCCGGCTCCTGACTCAGGGTGCTCTGAATGCCGCGGTTCACCTGGCCCCTTGCGCTTAGGAATGTCCGGACATTCGATTCCAGGAGCAGGCTGCCGTATTCGTCGAACACGTCCGCGAGGACCCGGGCTGGGATGACAGCAAGGTAAGTCCGGGTGGTCTCGTCGCTACTGGGGGCAGCAAGACACGGAAGACCATCGGACAGCCACTTCGTGAAGTCGACGCGGATATCTTCACTGCCCCGCTCGGGAAGCGAAGCGTCCAGGATTCGCCGCTGATCCCAGATTTCGTAGGTAGTCTTCAAACCGGCAACGGTGCCACTCTCAATTGTGCGGATGCGGCCGCTCATCAGCCCATCGGTAATGAGGATGACCCGGATTCTGGTGATCTTGTCACCAGCGATCTGCTTCGAGAAGTAATCGGCGTACTCCCATTCGCGCGACGACATCTCCAGGTGCGTCGTCAGCCAGCCGTTAACAGCCGCTTCAATGAATCCGGTCGCCCGTCCGATGGCGTCCTGAGCATCAGTCATCGTGAGCGTCGCATCCCTACCGAAGTAGCGTCCGGCAAGTATCACGAGGGACTGTTCTATGGAATTTTCTGCGTACCCAAGCAGCTCGAGACGCTTCCTTCGCGGGCCGTTGCAGCGAAGTGGCTCGACGTTGAGATCGGCTACGGCTTCCGCATCTTCGAGTCTTCGGGCGAACACTGCGGCGAATGCCTCAATCTCGAAGGCGCCATCGCCAGCTACAGCCTCAACCTTGATCTCGTTGCGAAGGTCATCTGCTTCGATGCTCACGGCATTTCCATATCACTTAGGAGTTCGTTGAATGGGGCCGCGAAGGGGGACAGCCTCAGTAATTCGAGGGAATAGTGGACGTCGACTATCCCAGCAGGAAGGGAAGCCACGTCGAGGTGCGGGAACCCAGGTTTCACTGTAAACCGTCGCCACTCACCGGGCAGGAAACGGTACTTGTCGTACCACTCGTCGGAGAGGTCCAAAGTAAGGGCTTCCAATGCTGCATCCCACTTGTCCGCAGCTCCCGGGCCGGCCGCTGCGACCACTTTGCTAGTTTCTTGCACGTACGCACGGAACGGAATGGCCGCAGTAGAGCCATCCGGCGCATTTTCGAGTGGTAGGACGAGGAGATCGAGCGGTTGATCTGACGGCACGAGTTGGCCCGGGGACGATACGCGAATAGTGTCGGGCGGCTGGTGAGTGGACTTCACCTCGATCCCGCGCCCATTGGCGAAGGTGAAGTCATGCACGCCCAGTCCCGCTTTCGCCCATGGCCCCCGCCAGGCTGTCACGGCTTCCTCCGCACCCATGCCACCGGCGATGATTGTGCGCAGGAACAGGAGTTCCGCAAACGTGCCGCGCACCAGGGCCTCAGGAAGACGACCGCGCCGCTGACCGACGAACCGCCGGTATTCTTCGATCGATCGGATCAGTAACTCGGCACCCTCATCGGTTGACGCCGACGCGGACACTCGATCTAGAACGTACTCGACCAGCTTCAGGAACAGGGGAGGAAGTTCTCGGTCAGTGGAAGTGATCTGGACGTAGTCGTTGTTCCCGCTTCGCGTTGTCTTTACCAAGAAGCCTTGGCCATCGCTGACAACCTGCGAGGGGGTAAGCGACACACGGACCAATAAGGCGGCCCGGCCATTGTCATTGACGGCAGCGAACATGAAGGGCGTTTGGGCAATCATTATCATCCGCCCGCTCTCGCCCGCGAGCACCTGCTCAAACCGGGATCTAAGGAGAGTTGCATCCATCAGACGTCATTCTCGTCGACTTCGTCGTCACCCTCGTCTTCAACGAAGCCGTTGTAGGCCCGCCAGTAGACCTGGTTGACTTGGTAGGTCTTGGAGTCGCGAGTTGCTTCCTCGATCTGTTCCTGACTCATCTTCGGGAACGCAATCGCCACCGCGACCCGCGTCAGACCTGCTTCAACCTGCGAGAGATCTGAGGAGTCCTGCGGGGCCGCCGGTTTTTCAGCAGTCACGGCGTAGATCATGAGGATCGGGTGATTGATCCAAGCGAGCGTGCGCGCTTGCGATGACATCGGCTTCCCGCCCCTTGTGAAGCGAGGCTCTGCCTGCATCGCCTCGCGCTCCGAGGGTAGGAGCGATCCGACCACGTCGCCCGCGGTGGATACGCGGCGGCGGTCGAGGCGGATATGCCGATCCAATCGGCTACGCCCCATCTTGTTTCGGACGCTCATGGTGACTTCAAAGTCTTTAGCGAATTTGTAAGGTTTCCCTTCGCCACTACTCACCAACACGACGCTCCAGCGATCACTTCCGGGCGCAACCGTGAAGGCATCTGTGATGGGCAGAGTCCCGTCGGAACCCCTGCTGAAGGGCTGGGTGGCTGGGCCTGGCGCGCCCTGAAAGGTCTGAAAAAAGCCCAGCACGGTGTCGAGGGGTACGTTCTGCCATGCGGCGAAACCGCCGCTCGTCTTCACCGCCTCGTCAGCCCCGAGCTGGTCTATTAGTGACGCGACGGCTGCCTGATTTGCCCGGTCAACATCATCGTCGCCGGTAAGGTCATAGGATTCCGCGAGCCGGTTCTCCCAGACAATTGGCCCGATCTCGACGAACTCGGTGTCGCGCCCCTTGTTCTTGGCCACGATATCGACGCTGTCGGGATGGACGCGGACCCGCAGTCCGAAGTCTTTCGGCGTGAGGCCGCGGGCTTTCATATCGATGAGTGTCTCCCGCAGTTCATCGGTAACTTCTGCGGAGTGGATGAAGTCCGCGCGGGTCGTTTCTGGCATCCAGATGCGCACAAGGTCATCGAAGCGGGGGCGGTAACCGAACCAGCGCCCCATCTGCATGAGGGTGTCCATCGTACGAGGTTCGCGGACGAAGTAACTCACTTGGAGGCCGTCAAGGGTGAGGCCGCGGGAGAGGATGTCGCCGCCAACGACGACCTTCGGGACGAGGTCGTCGGCTTGCCGCTCGGCGACAGTCATCAGCTTCCGGCGCTTCGCGCGCTCCTTCGCAGTGTCGCCGTTGATGAGGTCGACCCGGAACTCTGGGGCGATCTCGACGAGCTTCTCCGATACCTGATTCCATTCGACGTCGCTCACGTTGGCGAAGTGCACGTCCCAAATGTCCTGAACCCTCTGGGCTGCGACGCTTCTGGTTGCAGCCTGCCGGGCGAACTCGCCAAGGATGATGGCGGCTGTCCGCCGGAGGAAATCGTCTACCAGCTCCGAGACCTGGCGTTCCACGCTTTTGAATCGAGAAACGTTGATGAGCATCGACGCGGCCTTGACCCTCTGGTCGCGGAGGCGGCGCACGGCTGTCCCGAGAAGGAACTCGATTATGGCGGTCTCCATCGACTCCGGGAGCGCGCTGACAGGGTGGTGATTCTTGTGTTTGATCGGGATGATTTCTAGACAGTCATCGACTTCGGTGGTGATCGCCGCGTGGCCGACCTCGGGGAAATACGTTCCGATTCCGCGGTATGTGGTCGGCGGGGACATGACTCTGATGTAGTCGCTGGGGAACAGGTCGTGTAGCACGGTCCCTGGGCCGTCCGCTACTGGCTCCCCACGCTTCGGCTTCTCGACGAACTCGAATGATGCCTGGTCGTCGATGAAGATGTTGGCAAAAGGAGTGGCCGTAATCGCCAAGTATGAACTGCGAGTCGAGATATCGAGGAGTGCGCGGATCGCCTTGTTGACGCTTGTCGGGTCTGCTTTATCGCGTGTGTTCGGGCTTCCCCAGTCTGACTCGTCGTCCACCACGATAAGGGGGATGTCCAACCGACCGCCTGGCGCCTGGCTCTTGATGTACGTCCGGATGTTATCCAGGAGTGAGGGGGTCTTTTTGGTGATGAATACTGTCGGGAGTCCGCCCTCAACCCAGGTGATACTTGAACCGCGCTTTGACTTTGAGAAGTCGTGTCGGACGGTGGTCATCAAGTGGGCGCGGAGGCGGTGAATCTCACCGACACCTACGTTCCGGATGGCGGCATTGCTGATGCCGTCTTCCCATGTTTCCGAATCAATCCCGAGCAGGTCGGTGTCGAATCTCGTTTGTGTTTGCTGCCGTAAGTCCTCGGTGTGGCCGCCGATCACGATGATCACCTGGTAGCCATAGTCGAGTGCCTTGTTGAGGACGCCGAGGTAGGTGGCTGTCTTTCCGGACTGAACCTCACCCATGAGAAGACCGCGTCGGGGCCAGGTCCCGTCGACCTGCATCGGATTGCCTAGCAGCTCGACAATATCGTCGGTCTGCGAGTCGAGCGTTCTGATGACGTTCGCTTCCCAGTCCCGGGTGACGAGCAACTTCTCGTACGCGTTCCAACGCTTTGTCTCGACCTCTTGCCGGCGCTGCGCTATCCAAGGCCGGAATGTTGCGGGGTCGACGATTGAGTCGCCCAGCGCCATCTCCACCGCGTTCTCCTCGGTCAACTCCTGGAGGACTTCGCCGATCTCGATCGGGGTGAGGTCCTCGAAAAGCAAGGAGGCAAGCCCTGCGGCCTTCGTCTCCAGTTCGTCGAAAGTCAGCGGACGAACTGTGTTGAACAACTGATCCTTGAGGTACCTCTTGAAATCGGTTTGACGGTCATTCAGCGGCATCGGCGTCCTTCCAGACATGATCGACAAGCGTATTTAGATCGGCAAGGCTGTTGAAAGGCTCGACGCCAGCCAGCTGAGGCACGGCGATTTTGGGGTCTTCGCTAAGCAGCCCTGACCGTCGAATGTCCCGGAGGCTCGTGATGATTGCCTCCTGCTCAGGTCTCGGGGTGATCGAAGGGGCGTTGGCGGCGACCTCGACGTAGGCGTCCATGAGTGGAAAGGTACTTGCGATGGTCTGCAACAGGCCGACTACTCGTTCGGCGTCATCGGTGTCGAGACGGGACAGGACTGACTCGACGAGGGGACTTTTGAGATTCACCTCGTAGCCAAAGCCATCACGGGTCTTCAATTTCGTCCAGACGTGAGCGACTTCCGTGTTCTCCCGCCTCCCTCGAAAGGTGTGGACCCTGCGCCCCCGGTTGAGGATCGGGTCAATGAGTTGTCGGAGTCGCAACTTGAAAGACTGGGGTGGCTCCGCGCGGGACTTCTTGATATCTAGTTGCCAGAGCGCGTCCAAGGTACTCGGCACATCGACCTGGACGCGGGTCTGCTTCGACAATTCGTTCATGCGTGCCAGGCCGTACCAGTGACCGTGCGAGATAAGCCGACGGTTCCTGTACACGTAGAACCCTTGTGCCTCGCGCATTCCGTCAGCGAGGTCTGGCCGTTGTCGTTCCCCGGGAGTAAGGCCAGAGGGGTGCGGGAGGGTGAACCCTTCTACACGCACCTCGTCGCCGCCTATTAGGAGGGTCTCCGGTGCGGTGCGCTGAGTCTTCGGATTGTCGGATAGGAAAGGGTCAATCGGCCGCAGGGTGATCCCGTTGACCGTGATGCTGATACGGTCGCGTCGATCAGCGAGAAACCGATGGAAGACGAGTGCGAGATTGGAACGGACTCCGCCGAGCCGTTCGGCGAGAAAGGCGCCTGGCGAGGTTGTGTCGCCGAGTAGGAGGTCCAGTTGGTTCCAAAGTACGAGTGTCCCGCTGGGCTGAGCATCAAACTCGGCCCACAGGGGCAGGTCGTTGAGGTCAGACTTATCAAGGACGATGAGGAGCCACTTACGCGATTTGCGGACGAAATCAATGTCCCAACGTAGCGCCGTGACCACGCCGGCACGCTTAGTGATTACGGTTAGGCAGCGTGCCTGTGACAGCGATGCTGTCTTCAGGCCAAGTCCAAAACGACCGAGATCTGACTCTTTCCGGTCTCCGACGTCGCCCGCCAGCCGCAATGCCTCGCGAGCTTCCGTTGCGGTCATTCCGCGTCCGTCGTCCAGGATCGCGAGGTATTTGCCGTCGACAACATCTGCGTCAATGACAATGTGGTGTGCTGTTGCCGTGACGCTGTTGTCGATGAGGTCCGCGACAGCTGCTTCGAGTGAGTAGCCAACAGAGCGCATGGATTCGAGCAAGTTGACGCCCGGCTCTAGGATCTCCGGATCCATTTCCCCCCCTTGGTTCATCGGCTACTCGTAGTAGTCAGGCAACCGATGCTCCGGTTACCTCGTCTTCGTCTGTTCTGATTCAAGAACCTTGGTGAATTCGATGTTCGGTTCTATTGAGGGGTATGGGATTCCCGCGAATGACTTGAACAGCGCAGTAAAGATGGCCTCTGCAGCCTTCACCGGAACGGCCATTCCGACCTGTTTCCTGACGCTTTCCTTAAGTCCCTCGAAGGCGAAGTCATCCGGGAAGGACTGAAGACGAGCCCTCTCACGATTCGTCAATGCGCGATCCAGCACCCAGTGATAGATGTAGGAACCACCACCCCCGGCCCCCGTCACTGTGTACGCAGGCTTGTCCGGATCCAGTCGTTTGTAGGTTGTGCTGATCGTCGTGCGCGTCTTGATGTGGAGTCGCTCGGGCATCTCCTGAAGAGCACGCGGAGAGAAGGCGTGCTCACCCGGTAGCAGGTAACTTAGCCGCTCGGCGACGTTTGCAGACGGACGGACAAACTGGTGATTGGGGGCGCTCAGAGGGATCGGTGGAACCGTCAGAGCAGATTTCGCACTTACGTCGATGTCGTTATAAATTTCCGGCGACGGAACGCGGAAATCGGTCTGAAGATCCTCGCGGATTCCAACGATGACTATCCGTTGGCGTCGTTGTGGAACGCCGTACTCGTCAAACGAGTAAAGGTGCGGGACGATCCGATAGCCAGGGCCATCGTCGGGCGCCTGAAGGTGCTCCAGAATCTGTTTGAAAGCCTTGCCCTCGTTCGCTCCGCGAAGTCCTGACACGTTCTCGGCGACGAACCATTTCGGCTTCTTCGAGGCAAGGACCTTTACCCCGTAGCTGTACAGCGGGCCGTAGTCGCCGCGTAGTCCCTTCCATTCCCCGACAAGGCTGTAGTCGTTACAAGGGAAGCCGAACGCAAATCCGTCGATCTCTCCGAGGGCCTCAATGTCGAGAGTGTGTACGTTTTGATGGACGACACCCCCGCCCGCCGCCGGAAGGTCAGTCGCGGATTCAACTAGCTTGGCGTCATCGCCATACTCAGGTACCAAGATATTCCGCTTATAAGTTTTGCAGGTGTCGAGGTCATAGTCGTTCGCCCAGGCGTGCTGGAGCGCGACACCTTCGACGGCCTGTGCAGCAAGCCGCGCACCGAGTGCCATGCCGCCGGGGCCGCTGAATAACTCACCCATGCGGTAGGTCTGGCTGATCATCTGCGTTGTTCCTTGGGGTCGGATTGGAGGGGAGCGCGACCATCAACCGTTATTAGCCCGGTTGACAACGCCACAGCCTCCACTAGCAACGCCACCAACGCAATTCAGTGCTGATTCTGCAACATCGCTTCCCCGCAAGTGTATTGGTCTTGACAGACATTTAAACATGGCGCCCGCTGCATGGTCGTGAACGACACATGTGATCTGCCCAGCTGCTCGGTGGAAGCCCAAGGTCTAGTTGTCAATGATGGCCTCCAGCAGCCACTGTTTAGATAGGGGATCGCGCCGCAGTTCGAAGGTCCGTAGCGGCGAGTTTGACCCTAGGCGGACCTGCACGCGCCAGTATTCGATGTCCACGACGTTCCCTACGCCGACCGGAACGGTCCGCTGTGTCTTCCACCAGGAGTCCCTAGTGAACCAGTGCAGCGGCTCTGCCGCGACTGCCCATACGCGCCCGTCGTAGCGGACCGCGAGGGGACTGCCGGCCGCGGTGAACCGGATGTCCACGGGGGCGTCGAGGGTCTTTTCACTTACTGTTGCTGTCACGGTTGGTCCGCTCTCCCAAATTCCTGTTCATCATTTCTTCCCGGCGGGTGACCGCCGAGCTCCACACCCAGGTCCGGTACGTGACCGGCCCGTCCTTCCACGTCACTTCGGCGGCCTTTGCTGTCCACGCGAACACTTCCCCGTTCACGAGCTCTGCGCAGTTCGGGAACCGGATCCAAGCCTTCACCGGGATCCCCGGATACCCGTTCTTTGCCGGGAAGTGCTCAAAATCGAGTTCTTCCACGGTCAGCCCGATCGGGCCGGCCCATCGCGCGTACTGCGCTTGCAGCCCGGCAGCTTGCTCCGGTCCCATAACACAACCTTAGAACATATATTCGAATAGACACGCCACTAAAAAGCGGCTGTGCAGCCGCCAGATTTCATTGTGGAGGAGGGGTACGACAAAGCACGTTCTTTGCCAATCGCAGCCGGAACCCGGAGCGGGTTATGCCCATTGTGGGCAGGTGGAGACCGGAGGATGAATCTCAAAGCTGTCCACACTGGGTATAACCTGCCCCAGCGCCGTCGTCAGCGGTGCCTGTTGTTCAGTTCAGGGGGAACCCTGACCTCTGCAGGGTCCAGCTCCGGCCTGACACGCTTCCACGTGACGGGGTGCCGAAAGGACGTGCCGGACCAGGCGACGTCGGCAGAGACCTCGACCACGACTGGTTCGACCAATGTCAGCCGCACGGGGCCTTTTTCCTTGCTGAATCTGTTCAGGGAGGACTCGCTGATCTCTTCAGGCCAGGGATGCCCCGGCCCGGCGGGGTGGAGGTGCCGGCTCAGTTCACGCCCGGCCTTCGTGGACAGGACGGTCGAGCGGCCGACAATCTTCAGTTCGCCGCCGATGGGCAGGCCGGCGATGAGGGCCTGTGGTTGGGCCACGGACCCGATCACGGCCGCGCACACCACGTCCCAAACATCTTTGTGCTTGAGCTTCGACCAGATCCTGGCGGCCTCGTAGGGCTGGGAACCGCCCTTGAACACGAGTCCTTCGATTCCTGTCGCGGGAAGATCCCGCAGCCAGGTCTTCGCCAGGTCCATGTCCCTGGTGATGGGGGAGAGGTGCAATGGTGCGGACCAGTCCCGGGCGAGCTCCTCGAGCAACTGCCGGCGCCCTGTGAAGGGCACACCCCGGGTGTCCTGCCCTGCAACGGCCAGCACATCGAAGGCCACGAACGTAGCGGGCAGCTCATTGGCCAGGGCTGGAAGCGCGGCCCTGGAGGTGACCATGCGCTGCTGTAGCGCCTCGAAATCCAGCCGGTCCCGGTTCCAAATGACTGTTTCACCATCCAGGACCACTCCGGGAGGCAACTGCTCCGCAAGAGCGGCAGCTGCGTCCGGCAGGATTCGGGTAAGTTCCTTGCCCTGTCTGGACCACAGCGTCACCGTGCCGCCGTCATTAAAGGCGGTAGTGCGGAAACCGTCGAATTTGGGTTCGGCGGTCAGGCCGCCGGGCAGTGCGTTGGGGCCGGGGAAGGCCTTGACGAGTTTCGCCAGGGCAACCCCGACCGGTGGGTGCAGCGCTGGCGGAAGTGACTCGGCCATGGGCCCAGCCTAAGCGAGAAACCAGCACGAACGTCCGTGCAGGCTTTTACTTGGCCGTAGGACCTTCCGTAGCAGCGTCCTCCGCATCGACGCGGCGCAGTAATGCCACCACGCTCCGCACAGCTGCCGGATCTTCCTGCCAGGGCTTCCCGCCCCGTGAGCAGGCATGAAACCCGGTGACAGCTGACTCTTTCGCCGCCTCGGCGAGTTCGGCCCACGCCGCTTTCAGATCTGCCACCTGCTCAGGAGTCAACGGCTCCTGTTCCTTCGGCTCAATGGCCGCTGCGAAGGCGGGGCGACCAGCAGCCGTCGCCGGCTTGCGCCGACGGGCGAACCAGCTCCACAGACCCATCGGCTTTCCCTTCGTATCAATACTCCAATGACCGTCCAGGGCAAAGCAGAGGACCGCAACCGGTGGGAACGGGCCCTCTGCCCTGGGTGTAAACATCCTGCTGCTTACGCCTTCGAGCATGCCATACCGGTAGTGATGGTGCATGCTCGCAGGGCTCGCACCCGTTTGGGCGTCCGCTGGCGCGGCCGGCTGTGGGGTCCAGTGCCGGCTCCGCAGGGCTCCGCCGTCCCTGGCCCTGTGTTGTCTGCGACGCCTTTTGGCTGCTGTCCTGACGGATTGTACGTGTCCGCTCCGGTCGGTCTAGCCCCTCCTTCGTCGGGGCCTGCAGGCCCCAGAATCGGCTCCGGCGCTCCTTCGTCGCTGATTTCCTCCGCAGATTCCGCGGCCCTTGCCCTGTGGGTAGACAGGCCTCCGTCGGCCACAGCTCCGCAAGCTTCGCCAGCAGCCAAAAATCAACGGGGGGAGAGGGGAGCTGGCCGGTCACCTGAGCCGCCCCGCCCGCCAACCTTTCGGCAAAAAAGGAGCAACACCACATGAATGCAGTCACTAAGAGGACCGTGACCACCGTCGACACCGGCGAAACGGTTCACGATGTGCCCGTGCTCGTCGATTACCACATGAACGACGGTTACGACTGGATGGACGTCATCAGTGAACACGGCTGGGCCGTGATCCCCAGCTGGGGGTGTGACGGCTGGGACCTGGGCCAGTGGCCGTACGTCATGGTCGCCGGAATCCGTACCGCCGACGAGATCGGGAACCTGTTCGGCATGGCCACCTACTGCGAAGGCGATGTACGAACGACCTTCTATCGGACCAAGGCGAGGTTTTGGACCGCAATCAGTGAGCAGGCCTTCTTCCACTGGAAGAACGGGCAGGCCCACGGCCCGGATGACCTGCCGGAGGCCGCCGCCGAACTGCCCAGCCGGTACCGGATGCCCTGCATCCTCGCGGACGCGGCCTAACCAGCACTGACAACCGCTGTACTGCCCGGTCGGAGCCGGGCAGTACAGCGGCCCAACGACTTCAAATGAGCCAGCACATGAGCAACGACACCACAGCCCCCAAGGGAATCACCGCCCTGATCTACCGCGACGCCCTGAGCACGGACTTCTCGAACCGGGGCATCTCCGCCCGCGTCATGGAAGTAACCGTCATTGGCGAGGGCATCGACCCGGTTTTCGAGCCCACCGAGGAACGGCCCGCCGTCCGGCTCGTCAAAAACGAGCACTTCCACCGCGAGACCGTGATTCACGCCGAGCCGGTCACCCCGGAAGGTGAACCTGCACCGTGGTACATGTTCGGCGGCACGTTCATCTTCAGCAGTGACGCCAGGTTCCGCCGCGCAGCCGGACACTACGGCGCCGTCCCGCTGCACGACCGCCGCGAATAGGACCGAGGGTGGCCGGTCTTTCGGGGCCGGTCACCGCGGGCGGTCCGCCGTCGTGGCCGGCTTGTCCTGGTGGTTGGCCGCGGCGGACCGCCCATCCCGCAGCAGCCAGGTGCCGGGCGGCGGCCGCCGGCGGCAAGCCAAAGGTTGACGGTGTCGTTGGGTTGTTTCTGGCCCGGGGTGGAAGGGCAGGCTCGCCGGGCTCGCCCTGGTTTCCGCTGCGCTGCAACCAGTTGAAGGGCGTCCGCTGGCGCGGCCGGCTGTGGGTCCCGTGCCGGCTCCGCAGGGCTCCGCCGCCCCTGGCCCTGTGTTGTCTGCGACGCTTTTTGGCTGCTGTCCTGACGGATTGTACGTGCCCGTTCCGGCCCCTCTAGCCCCTCCTTCGTCGGGGCCTGCGCCCCGAAAAAGTCTTCTCCGGCGCTCCTTCGTCGCTTATTTCCTCCGAAGATTTTCCGGGTCTTGCCCTCACGGGTAGACGGGCCTGCACGGGCACAGCTCCGCAAGCTTCGCCAGCAGCCAAAAACAACGGGGGGAGAGGGGAGCTGGCCGGTCACCTGAGCCGCCCCACCCACCAACCCTTTCGGCAAAAAAGGAGCAACACCATGAACGACTTCATCAAATTCACCGGCCCGGCCGACGTCCTGGCCTTCATTCCGCACACGCTGGGACAGACCCCCACGGAGTCCTTTGTCGCCCTGACCATGCAGGGCAACAAGATCGGCGCGACCCTGCGCGTGGATGCCCCGTTCGGGCAGGACCCGGTCGGTTACGCCCAAACCATCGTCAGCTACCTCACCGCTGCCGAGGCCGCCACCGGCAGCCTGCTGGTCATCTACACCGATGAGAGCACGATCGACGGCAGCAGCCCCTACGCCGGGCACGTGCAGGCACTGCGCACCGAACTGGAAACCGCCGGAATGCCCCTGCAGGACGCATGGCTGGTGACCTCGAAGCTGTGGCGGAACTACCACTGCACGGACACCAGCTGCTGCCCCGACCAGCCGCTGGATGCGATCACCACCAGCAACGGCAACGCCGCCCTGATCTACCGGGGCAGCGCCGTGACCGGCTTCATCGCACCGACACCCTTCACCGGAGACGAGACGGCCCGCGAGGCTATCACTGCGCACAAGCCCGACGGCTGGCCCGAAGACCTCGAAGCCAGCCGCGCTGCCTGGGCCAAGGTGCTCGATGACCCCAAGAGCCTGACGACCCAGACCGCGCATCAGCTGGCAGGAGCGTTGCAGCACCCCACCATCAGGGACTACATGATGGGCGACATCGTCCCGCACGCCCCCGAGCAGTTCACCTCCGTCATGCTTGGTGTGTTCCTCACCCGCCCGGACTGGGCGCGCGTGGACACAGCGCAGGAAGTCGCGTTCGAGCTGATGAAAGCCACCCCGGAAGGGCAGCGCGCCCCCATGTTGTGCCTGATCGGCTGGCTGGAATGGCTCAAAGGACAGTCCAGCTTCGCCGCCCGGTACTTCAAGCTCGCGCTGGAGGACACCGCCGGGTACCGGCTGGCGGAACTGCTGGGCGAACTGGTCAACCGCGGCCTGCTGGCAGACTGCAGCCGCGATCCGAAAAAGGCCTATGACCGCCGCCTGAAGCGCTAGCTTCGACAGGGCCGGACTCCACCACTGAGGGGTCCGGCCTCCCCGCGGGTCTTCGCCAGGTGCGCGGCGGCCTCCCCCGCTTCGCTCCGCCGGCCGCGTAAACGCTGCGCGGGCGCCGCGACTTCCAGCCAGCGCGCAGGAACTGCCGATACTGTGAAAGGACACCGCCGTCCCGCACAGCCAAGGAGTCCCGAGCGTGGCAGATCAATTCCGCATGACCGAGGACGATACCGTTGCCCCGGACGCGAGCCCCCTTGAAGACATCCTGGAACTGAGCCTGCTCACCGCAGGCCCAGCCACCGGCCCGGTAGATCGGCCAAGGAAAGACCACCGACACTACGAGCTATAAACGCACTGCAGCGCTGACGCTGCACCACAGATTTCCCTTTTGCCGAGGGAAATTCAGGAAGGCCGGCACGGACAGTGCCGGCCTTCCTTCATGCGCGCATGCATGTAGCTGTGGACCGGGGGAGTGGGTGTTCGCCAGGGCTCACACCGATAAGGGCGTCCGCTGGCGCGGCCGGCTGTGGGTCCCGTGCCGGCTCCGCAGGGCTCCGCCGCCCCTGGCCCTGTGTTGTCTGCGACGCTTTTTGGCTGCTGTCCTGACGGATTGTACGTGCCCGTTCCGGCCCCTCTAGCCCCTCCTTCGTCGGGGCCTGCGCCCCGAAAAAGTCTTCTCCGGCGCTCCTTCGTCGCTTATTTCCTCCGAAGATTTTCCGGGTCTTGCCCTCACGGGTAGACGGGCCTGCACGGGCACAGCTCCGCAAGCTTCGCCAGCAGCCAAAAACAACGGGGGGAGAGGGGAGCTGGCCGGTCACCTGAGCCGCCCCACCCACCAACCCTTTCGGCAAAAAAGGAGCAACACCATGAACGAC
>NZ_LR733292.1:0-14499 GCF_902506025.1 Arthrobacter sp. 8AJ
GGGTTGGGCATGCCGTTTACTGTACGCCGCAGGCCGGGTACGGCCTGGTCACTCCCGCACCACCCGGATGGTGCCCAGCGACGGGTCGGCGGGATCGGGCAGGACCATCCCGGCCTTTAGCCCCGATTCCAGGTACTCAATGACGGCTTCGTTGATCCTTTCGCCCGGAACAACCACCGGGATGCCGGGCGGGTAGGGCGTGATCTGCTCGGCAGCGACCCGTCCCACAGCTTCCCGGGCGGGCACATCCTCGCGGGGACCGAAGAAGGCGTCCCGGGGAAGGGCAACCGTTTCCAGTTCCAGGTCCGACGGCGAGGGCACGGAAACCTCCGGCGGGGCCGGAAGTGACGGGGCGGCGTCGATAAGGGCCCGCAACGCCCCCAGCAGCCGCTCCGCCGAGGCGTCGTCGTCGGCCATGGACATGGTGGCCATGATGCGGCGGTGGTCGCTGAGCCCCATGTCGATCCGGCAGTTTTCCCGCAGCCAGTCCGCCGCCTGGTAGCCGCTGATCCCCAGTCCCGAAAGGTCCATGAGGATCTGCAGCCGGTCCAGGTCGTGCGAGGATTCCTCGGCGAGGAGCTCGTCCTCGAGCACATGGATCCCGGGGAGCGCGTCGATGTCGCTGCGCAGCCTCCTGGCCAGGCCCAGGGCGTTGCCAAGGAGTTCGGTTCCGTGCTGGACCATCTGGCGGCGCCAGCCGTCGATGGCCGAGTACAGGATGGCGTTGGGGCTGGTGGTCATCAGCAGGTCCGCGCACTGGGACAGGTGCGCGGCGTCCACCAGGTCCCCCTGGACGTGGTAGACGGAACCCTGCTCAAAACCGGCGCCCATCTTGTGCACCGACACCACGCAGACGTCGGCTCCGGCGCTCATTGCCCAGGTGGGCAGGTCCGCGTGGAACGGCAGGTGTGCACCCCAGGCCTCATCAACGATCAGGGGCTTCCCGCGGTCGTGGCAGATCTTCGCGATGGCGGCGATGTCCGCGCAGGTGCCGTAGGGTGTGGGGCTGACGATCAGGGCGCCGGCCGCATCCGGGTAGCGTTCCCACATCTCCTCCACATCCGCGGGTGACGGCGGGTGGGCGATATGCAGGTTGGGGTCCCAGCGCGGCCGGATCCAGCGCGGCTGGATGCCGGAGAACACCAGTCCGGCCGTGATGGATTTGTGGGCATCGCGGCTGACCAGCAAATCACCTTTGCCGGCGGCCACGGCAATGACGGCTGCCTTTACGGACAACGAGCTGCCGCAGGTGGAGAAGAAGGCCTGGTCGGCGCCCACGGCATCAGCCATCAGCTGCTCTGCCTTCTTCAGGTATCCGCCGGAAGAGGAGCGGTCGTCCAGCCCTGCCGAGGCGAGGACGTCCGCGCGGAAGGTGTCGGCCCCGAGGATGTCCCGGACGCGGGGATCCGCGCCGCGGCCCTGCCGGTGGCCGGGCGGGGTGAAGCCGTAGCGGTCCAACTTGTGATAGCTGTCCAGTGCGTCCAGCAACGGCGCTTCGTTGTGGTCCATGCTGTTGTTCCTTCCGTTGGATCGGTCAGTAGGGTCGCGGTACGGGTTTCAAAGGGGCGCGTACGACGGCGGCAGTACCGTGCGGCGGCCGGGCTACGCTCCGGTGAGGGTCGTCCAGACGCCCACGGCGCCTGCCACCACCATGACTGCGGCGGTGAACCAGCCCAGCGTGGCTGCGAGCCTGCCGTTGCGGTACTCGCCCATGATGGCTTTGTCCCGTGAGATCAGCATGGTGACCACCAGGAACGGGGCGGCGGCAATGCCGTTGACGGTGGCGCTGAAGACCAGGAGTCCGATGGGGTCGGAGGAGAAGAAGCTGATGAGGACGCCGGCCACAATGCCCACCCCCAGCAGCGTGTAGAACAAGGGGGCGCGCCGCGGGCTGAGGTCCAGGCCCCAATCCCTGCCGAGCAGGCCGGCCAGCCCCGCTGCCCCGGAGGCTGCGAGTACCGGAACGCCGAGGATGCCGGTGCCGATGAAACCGGCGGCGAACAGGACGGTGGCGGCCGGCCCCACAACAGGGTCCAGCGCCTTGGCCACGTCGGCTGCCGTATTGACCTCGGTGCCGTCCCTGCCCAGGGTTGCTGCCGTGGCCGCCATGATGGAGAACATCACCAGGACCGAGAAGACCATGCCGATGAAGACGTCGGCCCGGGCCTTCCGGAGGGTGTGGGCGGCGGCGGCAGCATCGGGCCGGTCCTTCAGGCCCACGGCCTCGTCACCGCCGTGGTCCTCGGCCCGCAGTTCCTGGACCCGGTGGGCGCTCTGCCAGAAGAACAGGTACGGCGAGATGGTGGTGCCCAGCACGGCGACCACCAGGCCAAGGTATTCAGGGGCGAAACTGAACTTCATGCCCAGCATGCCTTCAAGGACGTCGGGCCAATCCACGTTGGCCACGAACAGCACCGCGACGTACGCCAGCAGGGTGAGGCAAAGCCATTTGAAGACCCTCGCAATGAAAGCAAACGAACCGCTGATGAGCGCCACGGCAATCCCGATTCCCGCCACAGCACTCCAGAGGTGGTCAGGGCCGGCACCAAGCATTTGCATGCCCTGTCCGATTGCCATGAGGTCCGCTGCGGCATTGAGGATGTTGCCCACCAGCAGGGCGATGATGAGCACGGCGATCACCACCCGCGGGCGGCGGGTGAACTTGCGCCGGGCCAGCCTGCCCAGGCTTTCGCCGGTAGCCAGCGCGGTCCGGTCGCAGATCTCCTGGACCGCCATCATCATGGGCAGGACCACCGGCGCGGTCCACAGCATGCCGTTGGAGAAGGTGGCGCTGGCCTTTGCATAGGTGGCAATGCCCGATGGGTCATCGTCCGCGGCACCGGTCACCAGGCCGGGGCCGAGGAGTGAACTGAAACGGCGCAGGAGGGACCTGTGTGGTGCGCCAGGGGCCGTGCCCTCAACGTGGGGTGGCACGGTGGTTTCGGCCTTGCTCATCCGGTCTTCTCCGCTCGCGATCGGCTGCCAAGCCCCCCACTACTAAGCAAGCTTAGGATTCGTAGCCCATGGTAGGGCATGAATCTGGGAAGACCGTTCCAGGAAAGGCGGCTCAGATCCATTTGTTGTGCTTGAACGCCAGGTAGAGGACCAGGCCCATGGCCACCATCAGGCCCAGCGCATACGGGTAGCCGTAGGTCCAGGCCAGCTCGGGCATGTTGGCAAAATTCATGCCGTAGATGGATGCCACCAGGGTGGGGGCGAACAGGATGGCGGCCCAGGAGGAGATGCGCTTGACCTGTTCGTTCTGTTCAAAGCTGGACTCGGTCATGCGCTGCATCTCGTCATTTTGCCGCTGCGCCACCAGGGCGGCGTTGACGGCGAGCGCGTTCTGGAGCAAGGCGCGGAACGAAGCCACCCGTTCGTTGAGCCGGATGACGTGGTCCAGGACGTCCCGGTAATGGTCCCTGAGTTCTGTGGCCTGGTCGCGGTCCGGGGTTCCGGCCATGAGAGCCTGCAGGATTCCCGCGAGGGGACTCGTGGCCCGCTGGAAGGTGATGACCTGGCGGGACAACTCGTAGATCCTGCGGGACACATCGGGGTCTGCGCCGAAGAGGTCGTCCTCGATTTCGTCAATGTCGTTTTCCAGACCGGCCACCACGGGCTCGTATTCGTCCACCACCTGGTCCAGGATGCCGTACAGCACGGCATCGGGTCCCAGAGCCAGGAACTCCGGCATGGCCTCCATGCGCCGGCGGACCTTGGCCAGGTCCGGCGACTCGGCATGCCGGACGGTGACCACATACTCATCGCCGACAAAGACGTGGATCTCGCCGAAGTCCACCTTCTCGACGTCATCCCGGTACCGGGCCGGCCGGAGGACCAGGAACAAGCACTCCCCGTAATGCTCCAGCTTGGCCCGCTGGTGGCCGGCGAGCGCGTCCTCGATGGCCAGGGCGTTGAGGTCGAATTCCTCGCCCACGGACTGCAGTTCTTCCGCGTCCGGCCGGTAGAGGCCGATCCACGCCATCCCCTCGCGCTGGCGGAGCAGGAAGTACGTCTCGTCAAGGTCTTCCGGGTCCTCGGTGCGCAGCCCGTTCACGTAGACGGCGTTGTCGATGATGGTCACCGCTCCCCCTCCCGCTCGCGCTCCCATTCGTCCAAAAGTGCCGGCATCCGCGCTTTCAGGAAGCGGTAGAACCTGGCCATCTCCGCCACCCTGGTGCGTGCCGGGGAGCCCTCCGGGAGTGTTTCCGCCGTCGCATCGGTCAGTGCCGCCAGCTTCTCGTAGACGGGACTGTTGCGCATGGACACCACGTACCACTCGTCCTCGTGCAGGGCATAGAGGTCGCGGCGGCTGCCGGGCTGCGAGATCCGGTGCACAAAGCCCACGGTCTGCAGGTACCGGACGGCGCCGGACACCGCGGCGGCGCTGGCGCCCAGCCGGTCCGCGAGTTCGGCGGCCGTGAGGCTCCCCTGTTCGGAGGACACCAGCGCCAGCAGCGTCCTGGCGGGCATCTTGGGGAACCCTGCTGCGGCGAACGCGGCCGCAGTCCGTTCGGCCGCGGCGGCGGTGGACGCCGCGGTGGCCAGCGTGTCCCTGGCAGCCGCCACCTCAGGGCCGGCGCTCATGCCGAACCCACCTCCCGCCGCCGCATCACCGCAACGGCCAGCGCGGCGGCAATGGCGGAAATCAACAGCATCCACCATGCTCCGCTCCAGTCCGTCGCGTCGCCGCGGGGCACTGGTGTGTGGGCGAACGGCGAGAGGTCGCGCAGGCTTTGGTCAATGCCCAGCATGGCCCCGAAGATTCCCAGCATCACCCCAAGGGCCAGCAAGGCCCAGCTGGCGGCGATGGTGGCGGCGGGCCACAGGACAAACACCAGTGCCGGAACCGACAGGTAGATCAGTGCCGCCGGCAGCTGGGCGGCGGCGGTCTGCCAGAGGGCGTCGGCAGGCATGGATTCATCGCCGGTGCCGGTGAGAGTGGCCCACGCGCCCACTCCGGCCAGGCCCACCACCAGCACCACGGCAGCCCCGCCGAGCAGCAGGTAGCCGGCCAGCCACCGGACCCGTCCCACCGGGGCGGACAGCAGGAGTTCAGCGGTCCCTGCCGCTTCCTCCTGCCGCAGCCTGATCACCGCCTGCAGGGCGCACGCGGCAGCCAGGACCCCGGCCATGGAGAACAGCACCGACACCATGAGCTGGGTGAGTGAGGTTCCCTGCGACTGGAGCATCGCGCGCAGCATCGCCGTGATGTTGGTGTCCGGGGTGTCGACGGCGGCAATCGCCTTTCCGAGCGACCCCGCCAGCAGGCCCAGGGCCAGGCCGCTGAAGCCCCAACCGATGATGGATCCCGCCTGCAGCCGCAGGGCAAGGGCCACGGGACCGCTCAGGCCCCGCCGGGCGGCTGCCCGTCCCGGCAGCGCTTCCCAGACGCTGGCCCCGCTGTCGCGCGTGCCCAAGAGGAGCCACGCCCCCGCGAGGCAGCCTGCGCCCAGCCCCACCGGCAGCAGCAACGGCCAGCCACGGTTGCCCGAGTACGCAAAGGTCTGCTGGCCCCAGCCGATGGGTGAGAACCAGCTGGCCGCCCCTTCGGTCATCGTGGTCCCGCCGGCGCCGGGCGTCCCCGTGGCGTCCCCGATCCCGCGCAGGACGTAGGCCAGGACCACCAGCGCGGCGGAGACGCCGTTCGCTCCGCGTGAGGTCCCCATGAACTGGGCCACCAGCAGCCCCACGCCCAGGAAAGCGAGGCCGACGGCGCCCGTCGCGGCGCCGGCGAGCAGGGAACCCTGGGGCTCCAGGCCCTGCGACATGAACCCGGCAAAGACTGCGAGCGCCACCAGGATGTTGGCCGTGATGCCGTGCAGCAGGGTGGCGGTGTTGGGCAGCAGCCGTCCGGCAGGTGTGGCGGCCACCATTTCCGCGCCGCCGCTTTCCTCGTCGGCCCGGGAGTGGCGTACCGCCAGGAAGGTGCTCATCAGGCCTGCCAGCAGGGCGATGAACGCGTAGATCAGGAAGAACGTGAAGGCGCCCTGGTCTGCGCCCCGGGGCAGGCCGCGCAGCATCAGGATGGCGGGCGTGGCAATGGCCACCTGCAGGATCTCGGTCCGGCTCGCCACGTTGCCGTAGGTCTGGGTGACGGCGGCGGCCGCGAACATGGCAAACGCACCGATGGCCACCACCCAGCTCAGCAGCTGCCAGCGGTCCCGGCGGATCCGCTGGCCCCAGAGGACCAGGAGGACGCCCATGTCAGCTCCGCCCCCTCGCGCCCAGCAGGTGCCGCCGGGAGCCGTGGGTGGATTCGGAAGGCGTTTCGGCCCCGGTTTCAGCGCCCAGCGAGGTATCCCCGTAGTGCCGCAGGAAGAGCTCTTCCAGGGACGGCGGGACGATCGTCAAACCTTGCACGCCCAGGGCGCCCAGGGCGGGAAGCACCTCTGCGATCCGGTCCGAGTCCGCGCTGAACCGGACCCGCCCGGCGTCGAGCGCCAGGTCATGCACCGCACCCAGCCGGGCCAGGGCCTCCGGGTCCAGCCCGTCCGCGGCGAAGGAAACTTCCGACCTGGTGAGGTGCCGCAGCGAGTCCAGCGTGCCGCCGTCGACAATCCTGCCTGCCCGGATGATGCTCACGCGCTGGCACAGCACCTCCACCTCGGAGAGGATGTGGCTGGACAGCAGCACGGTGGCCCCGCGGTCGACGGCGGCGAGCAGCTCCCGGCGGAACACTTCCTCCATGAGCGGGTCAAGGCCGCTGGTGGGCTCGTCCAGCAGGTAGAGCTCGGCTTCGGTGGCGAGGGCGGCGATCAGCGCAACCTTCTGCCGGTTGCCCTTGGAGTAGGCGCGGCCCTTCTTCGCCGGATCAAAGTCGAACACCTGGCACAGGTGGTCCTTCCGCCGTCGGTACGCGGCACCGTCCGCCGCGCCGCCGCGCAGCCGCGAGAGCAGGTCGATGGTTTCACCGCCGGAGAGGTTGGGCCAGAGCCGGACGTCGCCGGGCACGTAGGCCAGGCCGCGGTGCAGTTCCACGGCCTGGGTCCAGGGCTCGTATCCCAGGACGGTGGCAGAGCCGGAGGTTGCCCGGGCCAGGCCCAGGAGGACGCGCAGTGTGGTGGACTTTCCCGCGCCGTTCGGGCCAAGGAATCCGTGGATCTCCCCGCGCTGGACTTCCAGGTCCAGCCCGTCGAGGGCCCTGACGTGGCCGAAGTGTTTGTGCAACCCCACTGTTTGGACAACGGTGTTCATGGTCCAAGTCTTAGAAGTTTTCACAACTTTGTGAAGGTACTAAAGTCCCAGCTATGACCCCCGACAGATCCGTGCCAGGCGCGCAGGCCACCCGCTCGTCGACGGCACCGCTGTATGCGGCGGGCTTCGTCACGGCTTTCGGCGCCCACAGCATCGCGGCGGGGCTGGGCGCGCAGAGCGAAAACATCGGCCTGACCCTGCTGAACCTCGGCATCCTGCTGGCCCTTTACGACGTGGCGGAGGTGTTCCTCAAGCCGGTCTTCGGCGCCCTCAGCGACCGCATCGGCGCCAAACCTGTCATCGTCGGCGGCCTGTTCGCCTTCGCGGCACTGTCGCTGATTGGCCTCGGCGCCGCCGACCCGTTCATCCTGGCCCTGGCCCGGCTGGGACAGGGGGCCGCGGCGTCGGCCTTCTCGCCGTCGTCATCCGCCATGGTGGCAAGGATGGCCCGCGGCGGAAAGGCCGGGACCTACTTTGGCCGGTACGGGTCCTGGAAGAGCCTTGGCTACATCATTGGCCCGCCGCTGGGCGCCGGCCTGATCCTGGCCAGCGGGTTTCCCCTGCTGTTCGGCACGCTGTCAGCGCTGGCGGCGGCCACGGCCGTCTGGGTGCTGGTGTCGGTGCCGCATCTGGCGCCGCTGCCGCGCAAGCGGTACACCGTGATGGACCTGGCCCGGCAGGTGGGCGAGCGCCGTTTCCTGGTCCCCACGCTGGTGCTTGCCGCCTCGACGGGTGCCCTGGGTGCCGCCGTCGGCTTCCTCCCCGCGCTGGCCACCCGCCACGGCCTGGACGCCTTCGCCGGCACGGCGGCCGTGAGCGTGGTGGCACTGGGCTCGGTGCTCACCCAGCCGTGGATCGGCAGGCTGCGGGACCGGCACGCCGTCAGCGACAACAAGGGCACGACGACGGGCCTGCTGCTGATTGCCGCGGGCATCGCTTTGGTGGCGGCCGCCCCGGGCGTGGTCACCATCTTCCTTGCGGCTGCACTGATTGGCTCGGGCATCGGCGTGGCCACCCCGCTGGGGTTCGCGCACCTGGCGGACACCACGCCGCCGGAGCGGATGGGCCGGACCATGGGCTCGGCAGAGCTGGGGCGCGAACTGGGCGACGCCGGCGGACCACTGCTGGTGGGCGCCATTGCCACAGCCACCGCCCTGCCGTTCGGGCTGGGCGCGTTGGCACTGCTGGTGGCCGCCGCCGCCGTCCCGCGGGTGGACCCTGTCAAGCCCACCGCCTGAGCGGCCTTCCAGCTTTTTGTGTCACCCTTAATCGCGATGACTTCCTCACGGCAACTCTCCATCAGGACTCCGGCACGGCCTGCCCCGGGCTCGGCGTTCCTGTTTGTGCTGTCCACGGTGGCGTGCATTGCCGGGCTGGTTGCCACCTATTACTTCTTCGTCCAGACCACCACGGGCCAGTTCATCGATGAGTCCGCGCTGGTGGAAGCGGTGGAGATCCACGGGCCCGCGGGCAAGGCCGCCACCCAGTTCCTTGACTGGCTGCCCACCATCTCCCTGGTGATGGCCGCCGTCGTGGTCCTGTTTGTCACCGTGATCCGGCGGCACTGGGCGGAGGCCGGGATTGCCGTGGCCGCGTGCATTGGCGCGAACGTGGCGACGCAGGTGCTCAAGGACCTGCTGCCGCCGCGCCCGGACAAAGGCGTGCTGACCCTGGAACTGAACTCGTTGCCTTCCGGCCACACCACGCTGGCGGCGTCCGCTGCCGCCGCGGTGTTCCTCATGGCGTCGCCGCGCTGGCGACCCATGGCCGGCTTCGTTGGCGGCTCCTTCGCCATAGCGTCCGGGGTGTCCACCCTGATCAACCAGTGGCACCGGCCCGCGGACGTGGTGGCGGCGTTCCTGCTGGTGGGGGCCTTCATGATTCCGGCGGGCTGGCTGATCCTCCGGCGCGGGTCCTGGAACGAGTGGGACGGGTTCGGCGACCACCTCGGCTCGGCCCGGATCTGGCTCATGCTGCCGGTGCTGATCGGGCTGAGTTCGGCCGGGGTTGCCGTGTATTCACTCATCCGGATTGCGCCCAGCCCGTGGCAGGAAACCAGCACCACCAACTACTTCTGGGCCGGCATCTCGCTGATCGTCATCGCGGGATACCTGGCCACGGTGGCCACCACGTCGCTGTTCGCGTACGCCGCACGGCGGCAGGGGGCGCGCAGGCGGTAAACCCCTCACCCGGGCGCTTCCTCCCCCACCGGTCCACTTCTCAGGTGCCCTCCCCGGGATCGGTGGTGTCCAGCTGCGCACTGTCACGGCCGATGCTTTCCTGCATGGCGGCGGCGAGTTCCAGTTCGTCCAGGTAGCGTGCGGCGGGTTTGCCGGTGGCCCGGGCCAGCCGGTCCAGCGTGGCAAGGTGCTGGCGTGCCAGTTCAATGGCCAGCTGCTCAACGATGCTGGGTCCGTTGCGCACCACGAGGTCGCTGAGGTAGGCCTGGAGACGGCCCGCAGGAATGCCCTGGCTCCGGGCATCTGCGGCGACGAGCCGGGTGAGGGCAGCCGCGGCAAGCGCGGGTTTATCGCTGAAAAGTTCCACGTCGCCCCCTAGTGGCAAACAGGCTCGGATGGGAAGCGCCCGCATGCGTGGCAACAATGTAGCGGTTCCGCGCCCGGCCCGTAAGGGTCATGGGCCCTAAGTTATTGGTGGGCCTGGGACTCCGTTTGGGCGGGCAATGCCCGGCCCTCGTCCCGCGCTCACGCAAATCGCTCTTTATCGAGGAACGCCTTCAGGATGGCGCCCCGCGCTAGCACGATCCAGCGTCCTGCCGGGAAGTCTTGCGGCAACCTTGATGCATTGGAGTGCCGCAACTTGATCGGCGCGGTGAATAGTTGCAGGTGCCAGGGCGGCGTTTTGAAGTGGGCGCCACCCGGCACTCCCCTCCCCGCCCTTTCCGTTGAGGCGCGCGGCGACCCCGTTTCAGGAACTGAGGCGCTTGCGCAGGAGGCAGAATTCGTTGCCTTCGGGGTCCTGCAGGACGTGCCACTGTTCGTCCCCGGTCTGCCCCACGTCGGCCGGCCGGGCACCAAGGGCCAGCAGCCGTTCCAGTTCGGCGTCCTGGTCCCGGTCCACCGGGTTGACGTCGATGTGCAGGGGAAGCCGCCCCACCCGCGGGTTGCTGCTGGCGCTCAGGATGATGGTGGGCTGCAGGCCGCCGAACCCGGCGTCAGCCGGACCGATCTCAATCATCCCGTCCTCCCTGTCCAGCTCGACATAACCAAGGACGTCACCCCAGAACCGCGCAAGCAGTTCCGGGTCGTCGCAGTTCAGGACCAGTTCACTGATTCGGCATGACATGGTGCCAGTGTACGGATCGCCCCACGCCACCGGCCGTACGGACACGGGGATGGCACGACGGCGGCACAACACCTTCCGCGGGCCCCCGTCCCGATCTCCGTCCCCGGCGCACCCGGTCCCCTCGACGCGGAGATGCATCCGCGACCCTCCCCAAACACTCAAATAGCCAGCTCGGCAGGAGACGGTGCCACTGCATGGGGGGATGCAGCGGCACCTTCTTCCGCCGAACTGGCGGGTGGAAAGCTCAGGCACAGTAGATCTTCTTGTTTCCCGTGCCGATCTCCAGGCTCACCTTCACGTATGCGGTGGCCTGGGCACCGCCTGCGAACGTGGCCACGATCCTGACAGTCGCCGGGGTGGTGGTGATTTGGGTGAAGATCGCGGAGTCTCCAAAGAGCGATACGCTCCCGGAAGTACCGAACGGGCCAGCCAGGTCCGAAGTTGCCCCGTAGACCCCGTTGGTTCCGGCTGCCGAGAAGGTGAGTTTCGTTGGAGCCTCGGAGAATCCCGAGTAGGCCAGGGATACGTACTTGTTCGCGTTGTCAACGTTGCTGCAGACGGGGGTGTTGAACACGGGTGGCGGCCAGGTTCCGGAGGCAGTAACCGTCATCGTCGCCGTCGCGCCCTGTTGCCAGAGTGCCGACGCCGAGGCGCCGCCAACACCCAGCAGCACCGTGAGCACGAAGGCCCCGACGGCGGGCGCCGCGCCTGGGAGGTCCCGGAACCGTGCCATCTACCCAGCCTCGGCAGCCGGGGTACCGCGCTTGCGGGTCTTGCGGACGGACTTGTAGACCGTGATGGCCCCGTAGCCGATGAGGGCGACGGCGGCGATAACGGTCCACGTTCCCCGGTCGGAGTTCCCCAGGAAGTTGGCCACGAAACCCACATACGGGACGGCATAGAACAGCTTGCCTTTGATTTGGATGGCACGCACCGGATTGGGATCGTTGGCGCCGTTGTTGTCACCCCTGGTAATCAGCGTCTTCTCGCCCTGTTGGGTGGAACCGAAGCCCACAATCCGGTGTGTTTCCACCTCCGGCCGGCCGGAGTACAGCTGGAACGTGATGACGTCGCCGTATTTGAGTTCATCGAACGGCGCGGGCTTCATCACCATGAAGGTGCCGGGCGGATACTTCTGCGCCATGGACTTGGTCAGGATCGTGTAGGTCTGCGAACCCGTCGCCACCGGCACCACAACCAGGACCAGGGCGGCGAACAGCGCCACCAGCATGGCGGCCATGCTCAAGAAGCGTCCGACGGCGGCCCAGGCGGCTTTGCGTTTGCTTACTCTTGCTGGCGTGGTTGCCGCAGTCCCGGTCCACTGCTTTGAGGGTTCGGCTGCGCCGCCAAGCAGGCGTTCGGTCAGGTCAGCAGCCACTGGGTACCCCGCAGAGCTGACGTGCGGTGAGCGTGGTTTGGATTGTCACTGCTTGTCCTTTCACTGTTGATGGAGTGCCGGACACGAGGCTGACCTGGAAACAGAAGACGGTTGACCCTGCCTTGGCGACTGTGGGCGAGACGAGACCGGCCGCACCAATAGCCGTGTAGCCGGTGGCGGTGCTGCATTCGGTGGGTGACGCTGCCACCTTTGCGTTGACGATGATGTAGGTGGCAAGGGCTCCCCCGTTGAGGTTCGCCACGCTCGGTTGGCTTGCGGTGATGGCGGCGTTGAATTGGCCGCCGGCATTGGTGTTGTTGGTGACCACCACGCCGCCGTAAACCGATGTGCCCGGCCCCAAGGTTCCCGCGGGAGACAAGGTCAGGTTTGCCGAGGTCTTCCCGTCCGCAAGCGTCATATTGGTCGTCGCACCTGTGTTGACCGCCTGGAGGGCCATATCGAACGATGCGGACGTGATGATCCCCGGGGAGGCCGACGCCGCCGCACTCCACAATGCATAGGTTCCCTGCACCGTGAACAGGCCCAGGACCACTGCCAGGGCGGTCAGTGCCGCCGCCTGCAGCCTGCGCTTGGTGCGCATGGTCCCTCCTGGTTATGGTCCTGTCGCCTGCTCATTTATGCGGGTGGCGGTAGAGCCACCCGCATCCATGGACTACGCGCCTGCAGGGAGCACCTGGGAGAGGGTGAACTCGACGTTATTGAAGTTGTAGGTCTTGTTGACGTCAACCCGGTCCTTCGTGCCCGACTTGAATTCGAACGTGATAGTCGCAGTGACCTTCTTCGAAGTGGTGAGAGGATTCGCCACAGCATCAGTGCCAACAGTGAGGACCGGCGCAGAGACATTGACGCTGTCCCCGACGAATCCGTTAGTGGCATTCGCGCCGCTTGCGGTGATGTTCGCGGCCATTTTGGCTCCCGTGAGCGTGACGTCCAGATCCTGCTTGAACGTGAGCAGGTCGCCGGGAACTACCAAGTACGAGCCGTCCTTAATCTTGGCGGTGATGTCCACGCCGGCCCGGTCGGTCCAGACGCCCGGAGCGCTGTTCAACCCAACCTTCAGGTCGCCTGAGACGATGTTCCCGGGAGCCGCGGTTGCCTGGTCGTTCCATGCGGCCAGGGTTCCGCCGCCGCCCAGCAGCAGTGCAGCGCCCACGGCGATGGCAGCGGTGCCCTTGATCAGAGTGCTGTTCTTCATGATGTGTCCCCTCAGACTTGGTTGGCGTGCGGTGGTCTAACTGAGGACCACTTTGCCGGGCCAACCTCAGGAAGCGGGGAGGAAAAACATCAACAAAAGCTCAAGTTATTTGAAAGTTCAACCGGCGTCTGACCTGCGCTTCTATCGCAAATGGCCATCTTGGGGCCTCGCCTGCCGGGGCACCGCGGCAGCTACTGTTGCCGGCCCATCTCGGCGTCAAGAATGTCCAGGGCGTTGGCACGCATGGCACTGAACGCCTGGTCCGGCGGGAGACCCGCCACATCCCGCAGCCAGACGTAGGGTTCAATCCCGGCAACCGCACGGAGCCGCACGGCAAGGGCGGCGATGTCGATCCCGGATCCGGCGGCTTCCAGCGGAGACAGGGCGTCGCGGTACCAGCCCACAGCGCGGCCTCCGCGAAGAGTGGGGCGGGCGGTCCCCGGGGTAAGGGACAGCCGCAGCGATGCCCGCAACTGCGGTTCCCAGGCCCGGATGAACTCGAAGTGCGCGTCCAGGGTGCGCACCAGGCGGGCACGGACGTCCGACGGCGACTCCTCGCCAAGCAGCGACGCCAACCCAGTCTCTGGGAGGGCCGCGTGCAGGAGGGCTTCCTTGTCCGGGAAGTACCGGTAGGCAGTCGTCCGCGAAATCCCGGCGATGGCGGCGACTTCGGCAACCGACGGATCCTGCCCGTCCTTCAAGAGGTCCCGGAGCGAGGACACCAGTTCTTCCCGGGTGCGCGACTTCTGCCGGGTCCTGCCGGTCTCCAGATATTTTTCATTGTGGCGTACGGACACAGGACTTATGATACAGACGTACCGTTATGGTACGGATGTCCCACAAATAACTCACCTAGGGGTTCCCGTGGCCGATCCCATTGCAGTGAATCCGCAGCACTACCGACTCGTCTTCGAAAACGACCGGGTCCGCGTCCTCGAGTACAGCGACGGTCCTGGAGACACCACCGGCACCCATTCCCACCCGGACAGCGTGATGGTCACACTCAGTTCCTTCGCCCGCCGCCTCCGGTCAGGGGACCGTGAAGCGGACGTCGAGCTGCAGGCGGGGCAGGCACGCTGGCTGGACGCGCAGGAACATTCCGGCACGAACACCGGCTCTTCCCCGACCCACTGCCTCTTTATCGAACTGAAGGAACCCCGTCGGGAGAACCCAGGCGTGGATGAGCAGGCCGCCCACACAGGCCGCCTTGGTCCTGCTGAATCCTAGTCGTCGGGCAGCCCCCTAGGTGTACTGAGTCAGGACGTTGGTTACATTGTGAATAGGTGAAGACCTCTTAGGTTGGTGGTTACCACACACAGCCAACGACTAAGAGGTCTTCATGTCCCACCGTAATGCCCGCCTGACTCCGAACGGTAGGCGGATCATTATCGAGCGCGTCCTT